>NZ_JAANIJ010000002.1 GCF_011174705.1 Tessaracoccus coleopterorum | reverse complement strand
CGCGGTGATGCCGCGGCCTCGGGCCCAAGGCCCGAGCCAGTAGCCGGCCTCAGTCTTGGCCACGTCCCAGTCGGTGTTCTTGAGTCCGATCACGCCGACGAACTGCCCGTCGACCTCGATAGCTCGTTCCAAGGCTGTGCCGCTGGCCAACTCCTGAGCCGCGATCTCCAGCGCGAAGAACCGTGCGGATTCCTCGGTATAGGGCTGGGGCAGGGGAAGCCACTTCTGGGTCTGCGGGTCGGAGCAGGCGATCGCGATCGCCGGCACATCCGCCTCGGTCAGAGGGCGAAGTACGACCCCGTGGGACTTGATGACTTCATCTGAAAACGACGGCATGACGAGACCATAGCTGTTCTTCCAGTGGCCTCGGCGATGCGGTTTCTGCCTACAGCGACAACGTCCGACTCTCGGCATGAGCGCGAAACCGCACGGCATCCCCTGACATCCCTCCAGGCCCAAGATGTGTGCGAACCGGGCGCCGCCACCGCAGCGCAGGAAGACCCACTCCCTACTTTGACGAATCTCCGCCCGAGCGTCCCGATCTACAAACTACCGAGCGCAGAAGTCCACAGAGTGAAGCGCGGCTCGACACGGGTCGAGGCCCGAGCCCTTGATGCACATACCCCACCTACGTCCACCACCCAGTCCTGACTCCCAGGCGTGGGAGCTCTTCCGTCAGCAGTTGGTTCGTCCTACTCGTCCGCACCAGCGGGAAGGGTGCGGGTTCCTAGATCACGGTCAGGCCGATGCGGACTTGGTGCAGGAACAGGCCTAGCTGGCTGCGGGCGTTGTCAGGCTGGGTTAGTCCGCGGTGACGGTTGGCGAGTTCGACGAGCTGGACCAAACGATGCCCGGTCCACTGGTTGGGGTTGATGGGTAGCCGCATGAGCCCACGGGTGAGGTTCCCGAGGTGTTTTTCGCCGAGGTGTGGCAGGACGGAGACCACCTGTCCGGCCAGTTTCTGCCAAACCAGCGGGATGGGAGGCAAGGTGGACCGTCGCTTGGTGTCACCTGCGCGTCTTGGTGACTTAGAACTCTCTAGAGGTGAAGGCTTAACTGAACCACTACGTGGTAGGTGGCGGGCCAGGGCCTGGGCCATCCGCGGGGCATGGTCAGGTGCCTGGTCGAGGCGATCCGCCGCTGCCGCCCGCCGTGGTGTTTGTGTGCTGCGACCCGCTCGGCCGTGGTGAGGTACCGGCCCTGGACGACTGTGACCGACATACCGATCGCCTCGAGGACGTAGCGGGCATGCCGGACTGCATCGCGACTCACTCCGAGTTGGCGGGCGACGGTCTCGTGTGAAGTGCGAACACCCCGGCCGGAGCGGCCGTCGGCGGTCTTTGCATCGTGTCTGGCAACGCGCATAACCAGTGGCCGGCTGGACTTGTGATGAGCGATGACGGCCTTGCCATGGATGCTCTGCAGTTGGATCGACACCGCTATCAACCAGCGGCGAGCCCCGTTCCATACGGGATCACGCCGACCTTGCCGACCGGCTCGGGCGCCCAAGAGCGCCCCAACTGCCCAAGGCCCGAGATCTGGGCCAGAGCATGTCGGACCCGTCGCACCAGCGGCATCGTCCACCCATGCTTCGCTGCGATACTACGAGTAGAGCTCCGTCCCTCCCTGCTCAGCTGCGCAGTGATCGCAAGGACTGTGTCGATGTCGTCAGCCAACCCTGCGCGGGCCAACACCAAAAGACCGGCGTCGCTGATGATCTGCTCCGTCACCCAGCTAGGGGCCATGGCGTTTGGTGGAGCGGCCTCGGATGTGCGTAGCTGCTCAACGACGTCGCTGAGCAGACTCCCGAAGTTCATGGCCGGGCCAGGCTGGCGAACCGGGAGTACTGACCCTGGAACGCCAATGCGGCGGTCCCGGTCTGACCGTTTCGATTCTTCGGGATAACGACATCGGCCTCACCGAGCCGGCGACTCTGAGCATCCGTCATGTCGTCGCGGTGCAACAACATCACAATGTCGGCGTCCTGCTCCAACGACCCTGACTCACGCAGATCCGACAGAGCGGGCTTCCGGTCGGCGCGAGCTTCGGCCTGACGGTTCAGCTGCGACAACGCCACCACAGGAAGCGCTAGTTCCTTGGCCAGCAACTTGATCTGACGGGAGAACTCGGAGACCTCCACCTGGCGCGACTCGACACGCCGGCCGGAGGTCAGCAACTGCAGGTAGTCCAGCACGATCAACCCGAGACCTTGGCGCTTGAGCTGGCGGGCCTTGGACCGCAACTCCAACGGCGTCACCCCGGGCTGGTCTTCGAGCCACAACGGAGCGTCCTGGATCGCGGCACTTCGCTTGCTGATCGTGTCCCACTGACGCGGGTCGAGCTTGCGGTCCTTCAACGCCTGCAGCGGAACAGACGACTCGGCTGCCAGCAGACGCAACATCAGCTCGCGCTGAGACATCTCCAACGACACGAACAGGGTCGGAACCCTGTTGTGGAGAGCGGCGTGCCTGGCGATGTCCATCGCGAAGGTCGACTTCCCGACACCCGGACGAGCAGCGATGATCACCATGTTGCCGGGCTGCAAGCCACCAACCAGCTTGTCGACATCAGCGAAACCAGTCGACAAGCCAGGCTCATCGTCTGACTCCAGCCAATCAAACGTCTCCCCAGCAGAGTTCCTGCTGTTGGCGTGGTCGCGCGCCGGCTGTTGGCGGTGGCAGCGTAGATCACCTTTTGGGCTTCGTCGGCGATATCGGTTGCCTCGCCCTGCGCGTCGAACCCCAGCTGCGTCGCCTTCACGCCAGCAGAGATGACCCGGCGTCGCAGGGCGTGGTCTCGGATGATGCCGGCGTAGTAGGTGGCATTTGCGGCGATCGAGGACGCAGCAAGCAGCTCCGCCAGGTAGACGTGCCCACCGATGGTCTCTAGGGCACCGCGCTTCTGCAAAGCGTCCGCCAGAGCGATCGGATCGGCTGGACGTCCGGCGTGGGCAAGAGCGATGACCGCATTGAAGACCATCTCGTGGCGAGGCTCATAGAAGTCCTCTCCGGTGATGATCTCGGTGACATCGTCGATGAGTGAGCCTGACGCCATCATCCCGCCTAAGACCGCCTGCTCGGCGGCCCGATCGTGCGGAGGAGTACGGAGCAGGGGTCCCGACTCGCCGGAGCATCCGACGTGAGGGGAGCACGGGATGTGTGGGGTGCAGCCATGGGCTGAGTCCTATCTGTCCTAGTCAAAGCGGGTTTTGATCAGTGAGACAGACGGGCCGGCGGCTTCCCAGGCACCCGAAAAAGGGTGCACAAAACCAGACGTGCTAGACACGCCAGATATAGGGGGTAGGATCAGAGACAGATCGACGATCTTCGACGCGTCACCTTGAGCGCCAACTCGAAGGGTGACATCTCCCTGCGGAGGGGAGTCGAAGCGTAACGATCTAGCGGTTCCCTGAACTACTAGGAAGGCCGGTCCCGTCTGGGGCCGGTTTTCTTACATCATGGGCCTCCTCGGCGGAGTAGTAGTTGGCCTGGTCACGACGCGACCAGGACGGGCTGGTTGGAGCGCTCTGCCTCGAGCTGCTCCTTGTGCTGACGGATGGCCTCCTCGATGTAGGCCGGCACAGGATGCCCCGCGCCCTTAGCCGACAGGTAGGCGATCACGTCGGTCATAGGCAGACCCAGCTCTCGGCCGAGCCGCTGGTACTCCTCGTGGATATCGGGGAGCAACCGCACCATGATGCGGGTCCTCTCGACCCCACCCTTCAACTTGCGTCCTGGACTTGCCATGCGCCCATCCAACCGCACCTGTGCCCTGGTGGGACATGGCGACACGCCCAAATCGAAATCTGAATCAGTCACCGGCGACCAAGCCTCCCTCCCGCCTCACTATTGAGAAGGCCCGTCTGAGGTCCGGCGTGTGACAGGAACCGGGCAACTTTTTCAGCGGCTCCCTGGCGGCGACCTGTCACAACTGCTCTGCCCGCTGGGCTTTCTAGTGGTGAGGGAGGTTCCGAGGTGCTAGACCCAGTCGAAATCGCATACCGACAGCACGCATGCGCTGGCCCCGGATCCGAACAGCTGCATGGCATGTGCTGCAGGTGCGGCAGACGAGATCAGGTGTTGCCAACTCGGGCTGTGGTGTCGGCCAAGTTCACCGGCTTTGACCAGTTCCATGACGGCGAAGGGCTCTGCGCCTGCTGTGCCTGGTCCTTCAGCGCCGCAGCTCGTCCGATGGTGCTGTCCATCACTCCCATGGCCGCAACCATGCTCGACACCCCCAGCCTGTTCCAATGTCTGCAGCATCCCGCTGGCCAAGCCGCGCTGGTGGTCCCGATCGGCGGCCGTAAGCATGTGCTGCCCTACGCCCAATGGGGCACCATCCGGGTCGACGACATCAACCTGAGCTGGCGAACCACCGACGCCAAACGACTGCTACTCGTGGCCGAGCTGCGGCTACGAGGCGCCCCAGCCCTAGCCCTCCACGAACCGTCCCCACCGTCGCGGTGGCTCACCACCCAACCCCCATCCACTTGGGAGTCCACCTATCAGCAGTGGCGCGAACTCGACCCCTGGCGCGCCACGCCCTATCTGCACCTGGCCATCAAAGCAACCCACCACCTGAAAGGAAACCAATGAACATCACTGCGGCGCTGCTAGTGGTCCGCGACGACACCAACACCACCCACCTGATCGTGACCTCCCCCTCCATCCCGGGAACCGGCCAACTGACCGAGACGTGCTGTGCGGGCGAACTTCGCCTCCGACACCGCACTGCCGGTCGTAGACGTCGAATGCGGAGACTGCCTGCTGGCATCACTGGGCTACTGGGCCTTCCCAGCTGGACCGAAACGCAACTGCCGTGAGCACCCTCGACTACCAAAGCGACCTGGTCGCGCTCATGGCTAGACACCGGTTCCATGGCGTGCCAACTCGGGCGGACAAGGGAGCGACCGCCAGAGCCTTGACACTCAAGGACCCCCGATGACACTCTCCGAAACCCGACCCACCCAAACCTGGCTGTCAGCAACCGCATCGTTCATGCCCCACTGGACGGACCCGCCGGTACCGCGGAACGACTACTTCTGCTGCTGCACTACAGCATCGACTGGGACCACAGCTGGGTAGCCAGCTACAGAACCACCTACTGGGACAAGTTGCTGCCTGACCGCGTGCTGGTGGCCTCCCAACAAGCCTCGAATCTGCGCCAATGGTGGACCCAACTCGCAGACGACCTCCACGCGTTCCCCTTCACCCCGGCGGCTCGTCACGAGCTGGCGCAGCTGCTCGACCATCCCGACCCCACCTCAGTCCTACGAACCTTGAGGCAAGAAACCCTCGCCCTGGTCCTGCGAACCAGGATCGTCACGGAGAGCCGCAAGAACCGATGAACATCACCTGGACCGGCACCGCCACCGCTCAATCCTCCATCAGCCACGGCAGCGAAACTCGCGGGCTGATCACCATGCTCCGGCGCGAAACCATCATCGGCCCCGACCAAACCCCGATCACCATCCCGCTCATCTCCGGCAACGCCTTCCGCGGGCGCCTCCGCCGCGTAGCCGAACAGCAGCTGGCCGATGTCCTGGGCTACCACGGGAAACTCACCCTCGCAGCCGCCGCGGCCCTGCGCAGCGGCGGATCTCTGGTCAAGACCAACGCCGCCCCCATATCGGGATCCCGACTAGCCGACCTCCGCCGCCTAGTCCCCCTGATCGGGATCTTCGGAACCGCGGGTGCCGGCCGCATCATCGACGGCTGCCTCCAAGTAGGAAAGCTCATCCCCACGCCACAGAAACCCAACACCTCACCGGCCAGCCATCCACCCTGTCCGTGCATGACCTCACTCAGATCGAGACCTACAGCCGAGTCGATGACACCTACCGCCACGGTTCCGACAACCCTGACGACGCCCCGCCACTCAGCTGCAGTACCGACTCGAAACCTTCCGCACCGGCACCCGCTTCGACGTCTGGCTCAACCTAACCTCCCCACCGACCTGGAGATCGCCTTCTTCACCGAGCTCCTGGACAGCTACAGCATGACCGCGACCATCGCCGGTCGCAGCGCCATCGGCCACGGACGCCTCCTGGTCGACCTCACCTGCACCACTCCGCCCCAGACATCGACTGGCGCTCAGAGATCGCCTCCGCCGCGTCCGAAGCAATCGATGCGCTCAACCAGCTGTGACCAACATGACTGACTACCTCCTCCAACCAATCCGTGTCACAGCCACCCTGCGTCACGGCATCGCACACGCCTCCCCATGGACGGTTTCCCTTGACGGGCTACTCGCCGCACAACTGTGGGCCCAACATAAGGCGAACCACACACCCGAGACGTCTGCCCTAGACCAACCAGACCCGCCCGATCTCGAGCTGCCGTTGGCGCGCTGCACAGCCGACCCGCAGTGGTGGCACTGGGCAGCTACCTGCGGATGGCCCGACCAGACACCCGACCGCCCGAGATCCGATACTGGGGCACCCGACTCGACCATCGTCACGCCGAACACAACGCCACAGCCCTACCCAAGAATCTCCCCGACAGCCAAGGCCGCTGGAAGGCCTACTGGATGCCGCTGCCGGTAACTGTGACGCGAACCCTCACCTGGCACGCAGTCGGCGACCCTGAAACTATCCAGCGACTCCTGACACCCGTCACAGCGATCGGTAAGAAGCGCTCGCAAGGCGAAGGTCGCGTCGACGCCTGGACAATCGTCGTCGACGACACACTGGACAACTTCGCAGCCGGCCACCTTTCCGCCGCCGGATCCCTTGCCCGCCCCTGCCCGAGGCATGCCTCGCCGGCCGCGACGGCATCGTCGACGGTGGCGCCGGATACGCAGCCATCCGCCCACCCACATGCACTACTCCAGGAGGACGGATGTCAGGCTCCCGTCAGCTGATCCCGGCCTTGACCTGCGCCACCTCGCCGGACTCCGCCGACAGACCCACCCCACCACAGCCCTGGTCGACCGGATCGCTGCCCACCTCGACCAAAACGACGGCTACCTGGCCTTCTCCGGCGGAAAGGATTCTCTCGTCGCGCTCCACCTGGCCCGCCAAGCCGACCCCACCGTGCCCGTATGTTTCTTCGACTCCGGACTCGAATACCCAGAAACACTGCGCTACATCGCCGACCTCGCCGATGCGTGGCACCTCAACCTCGACGTGATCAGAGCCCACGCACCACCCTCGAGGTCCTGGTCGCCAACGGCACATGGTCACACCATCGCACCGTAGGTGCCCGCGCCAACCTGTTCACCAACAACATCACCATCCCTGCCGGCATCGCGCATGACCGCTACGGAGCCGGCCAGCTATGGGGGCTACGCGCGCAAGAATCCAGCTCACGTCGGGTCATGTTTGCCACCGCGAAACGACACGATCCAGCTGGTGGGGTGTGCCAGCTCAAGGACGGCACGGTCACCTTCTCCCGGTGTGGAACTTCCATCACGACGAGATCTGGGGCCACATCGCTCGCAATCGGCTTCCCAGCAACCCTGTCTACGACAAGTTGATCAGCCTCGGGGCCCACCCGCCGCCGTACGCGTATCAAACCTGATCGACGCCACCCAACTGGAAAACGGCAGGCTGGTCTGGCTCAAGCGAGGATGGCCCAGCCTCTACCAGAGCATCGTCGACGCGCTCCCCCGCGCAGCCGAGTTCACCTAATCCCGCAGCAACCGGTACAGCACCTCATCGGCTGGCCGTGGGGCCACGTTAAGCCGACGGTGCTCAGCCACCGCGTCGATCAGTTGCGTAGTGAACACCGGCGCGGACTGCCACAACTTGCTCGTGGACCCCGATCGCCTGGCGCGATCGCGTGCGAACCGTAGGGCCGCCATCAAGGCATCGTCGAGTGGACCGTGGACGTCGAGCTGAGAATGGTGTGTGGCGATCGCCGCGGCGAACTGCGCCGCGGTCGTGTGGGGTCCAGGTTCGGTGCGGTCCTGCCTGACATCCAGGTCGCGGATTCTGGTCAGTCGGTTCCACGCGTCGTCACACATACGTCGAAACTTCTTCGCCCTCGGAGTGCCAGGGTCGGTTTGCAGCGCAACGTCGGTCGCTTCCAACCAGGCCTCGAGATGATCGAAACACCGCTCAGCCAGGTCATCGTTGAACGCGATCAGGGTCCACAACTCATCGAAAGTGTGCCGGTCCGTTCCTGGTACAAGGTTGGACCTCACCACCGCGCCGTACCCTTCCTCGGGAGCAAACGCAGCGCTGTTGCTGTGCATGGATCGGGGATGGGAGCGGGATCGTGACGGTCCCACGGGGTGCAGGTCATCTAGTTCCTCTGTTGCGGGCACGCTGGGTGCGGATCCGGTCGGCCTGTGCGTCCTTGCAGCCGCGGCAGCGACATCCCTGGCGGTACAGCGTGGAGCTGCCCGGCCCATCATGGATGGCCGGCTGATCAGCGCGGCCGCGGCCGCGACGCTGGGCAGTGGTGGTGCCAGCCCAGTACCCATCAGCGTCCCACGACAGCGCCCAAGCCAAACACTCGGAGCGAGCGGGACAGCTGCTGCACAAGGCCGCCATCCCAACAGGAACGGTGTCGGTCTCGACAGCGGGAATCCAGTCGAACTGAGTGTTGCCGGCGCACGCAGCCCCAACAAGCAAAGGCGCGCTGGAGGGACGAGCCTCCAACGCGACCAGGTTAACTTCAGTGATCTCAGGATACATTTCGAAACGCCCTTCCGCGTTGGTTGGGTGCTGGTCAGGCACCCGTGGTGTGCGGTGGATTGCCGCGTGAGCTCAGGCTACACCCGATCACCAGGCCAGGGACACCAACACACCCACAACCAAGGCGGGCCCAGCGGCAGATGCGCCTTGCGTGAGCGCCCTGCCACCAGAAGACCAATCGCCAACAAGGCCGCCAGCACCAGCGCGATCAGAAATCCTCGAAGCGTGCCCGCCCAACCTCCGCTGAATCCAAGCGCCAGCCCCACCGACAACCCGAGCTTCACGTCGCCCAACCCCAGGGAACCGAAGATCGCCCACAGCAACAACACTCCAGCCACAGCACCAGCTGCCCCACGGCCGTCCACCAGCGGCCCAGATCCCCTCGCCGAACGCAGCCGCACTGACTGCTGCCAGCAGGGCTCCCGCCAGCGGCCATGTCACGGCATCGAGTAGGAGATGAGCATCCAGGTCGGTCCAGGACGCAGCCACTCCCCAACAACGAAGATGCAGCCAACCAGCAGTACCCACGGGTCGTCGACCCGCCAGGCCAACAATCCGGTGGCCGCAGCGGCTGCGGCTGCGGCCACCGCCACTGACCACCAGCCCAGAGGCTCGCGGTCTGCCAGATAACGCCGGCCCCGCAGGGCTACACCCAGCGCTCCCCCAGCGACGGAGCCGACGAGGACGAGAGGAAGGATCACTTCTTGGGTTCCTGTGCTGGTCGCGGCTGCTCATCAACCCTCATCGGGCTGTAACTGCCGGTGACTAGCCAGGCGGGTAGAAAGAACTCTTCCTGCCCGTTGGGCAGCCTGGGGGCTTGCGCCGTTCCTTCGGCGCATCAGGGTTCTTGCGGGTCATGTCGTCGTCATCCTTCCGGATCGATCTCTTGAAGGCGGATCACACGCCTTGTTCCTGTCTGCCCATCGGGCCCTTCCACCTCGCGAGGTAGACCTTCTCGATGGTGAAGGTCATCCCCCGAGGCAGCAGATGGGCAGTGTCTGTTCCTCCATCAGACTGTCCCAGGTACATACCTCGACTGGTGGCTAGCTCGATTACGTAGGTGTTCTGGTCGTGATGTCCCGACAACTGGTGGAGGTTGTGGGCCCCCGCGGTCCACCTGTCCAGGTGAACCACCGGCTGGGACTCCAGGTCTGCTGCCTTGAAGCCCGGCGGAAGTTGAACATTGGCGTACACGACGTGCCGGCGATCGTTGGTTTCCTCGTACTGGCGAATCGACCGGTCGATTCGCTGCACAGTCAGACGGTCCCTGGAACTGAACCCGTCCAGGTCACCCTGAGAGGCCGAGAGTTGGTCAGTGAGCGCCTGCCAAGCAGCGGGGCTGCTCGTGGCTTCCTGGATCGCTCGTAGCTGGGCCTTGGTCCAACGAGTCTGAGCTCGGCGCTTCGTCTTTGAGCGCTCCCTCATCTGGCGTCCCGAGATCGGAGTGCGCAGCTCGTCGAACTCCGGAATCCGGGTCTTGGTCGCAGCGTTGACTGGACGCGCCGCGTCGCGAGGGAGGATACGTTCGCGGTCCTTCTGCGCTCGAGTGAGCCGATCGCTAGCCTCTGTCATCCTGTCCAGCTCAGCGAGTCCTTCGCGGTTGGCTTCCTTGTCCATGAACTCTGCCAGCGGAGTGGTTGCTGCCATCGCCAGACCAGGGTACGAGCCGATGCCAGCGTCCATCTCCAGGACACTCTTGCGGGTCTTCCTTGCCATCGGGTCTCCTCTCCTGCCCCTAGAAGGCCCCTCTGATCCCCGGCATGTGACAGCCCTATATAGCGTGCAACATAGGGCCCCATACATCCCACCATATAGGGGGCTGTATCACCCCCTATATGGTGGGATGGGAGGTCTCTGTGCCGTATGACCCCCTATATAGAGTGCTACATGGGGCCCTATATAGGGGGTCTGGGTGCTACGATCATCCTCGTTGGGGGCTCTGCCGCGCTACAAGCCGTAGCGCAGCCGCCAGCAGCCGAACCAGGATTGTCAGAAGCGCCAGCAGCAAAGTGAGCTGTCACAAGGCGGGCGCCGGTTCGGCCTTCTAGGAGTGGAAGGGATCGACATGGACCTATCACGAGTGGTTGCACTCGCCAACGGCAAGGGCGGGGTGGGCAAGACAAGCCTGACCGCCAACCTTGCTGGCGAGTTCGCACGCGAGGGGTCACGCGTCCTAGTTGTCGACCTCGACATCTCAGGCAACCTGAAACTCGACCTCGGCCTGGTCGACCACGCCGGCGACGATGCGGGCCAGGGGATCGTGGAAGCCATCGTCGATGAGAAGCCACTCCACATCGTCAGAGAGGTGCGTCCCGGTATCGACTGGGTCCCGGGTGGTCCACGGCTGAACTGGCTGCTACCTATGACGTATGGTGCCGGCCCGGGTATCCCGGCTGGTTCGGTGGGGGAGGGGTGGCGGCGTGCCCTCGGCAGAGCCGTAGAAGCCGGCGACTACGACATGGTCCTGGTCGACACTCCACCCGGGAACCGTGAACTCCAGCAGATGGCTCTGACCGCGGCCCGCTGGATACTGGTCCCGATGAAATCTGACCCTGCCTCGTGGGAGGGGCTGCAGGTACTGGGCCCGCTCGTCGGGCACGCACGCAGAGACAACCCCGAGCTGGCCTGGCTCGGGATGGCACTGTTCGGCCACCAGAGCACCGCCACCAGAGTCCGCCAGAACGTGCTCGACAACCTCGCCGATGAGCACAGCTCGATCCACCTGCTGAACACCTCGATCAGATCCTCCGAGAAAACGGCCCAGGAGTGTCGCCTGCGGGGGCTGCTGGTGCGGGAACTGGTAGACCAGGCAGCCTCCAACCCAAGCGAGCGCTTCAAGGCCTTGCGGGCCCGCCGCAGCGACCCCACGGTGGCAATCCCCGAGTCGCTGCCACAGTCCTCGACCTCGATGGCTGGCGACTACGCCGAACTCGCCGCCGAAGTGGCCGCACGGATCCTCGCAGCGGAGGAATCGTGAACGATCGCTACGCCTACCCAGCCAAGAGCCGGCTCACCCGCCCCGAAGACGTAGAGGACCTCGGAGCGCTGCCTGACTTCCTCAAAGCCCGCACCACCGACCAACCTGCCGCGTCCACCCCTGAACCAGTTCCCGATAATCCGGTCAGGGGATTGGCCCGGAAGAGAACCGCACCACCTCCGGCATCCACTCCACACACGCCAACAGAACCGGCACCGGAACATGTTGAACCAGCTGGTGATGGGCCCACGCCCACCCGGGCCAGGAACCTGCACCGCCCTTCATCGGCCAATCTTCCGATCGAGTTGGTGGTGGCCCTCGGCCGCAATCGCGAACTCACAGGGATGTCCGCCGGCGACACCATCGTCGCCGCCATCCTGAAACACATGGAGGAACTCCCCGCTCTCCTGGTGGAACCTCAGACCTCCCCGGCACCTGCCACAGGGTTCTCCCCTCGGCCTGTGAAGACTGAGGCAACCGGCCTGACAAAGCTGCTCGCGTTCCGGCTTACCGAAACGGACTTCGACTACCTCGATCGGTTGGTGATCCAGCTCGGGGCCCGTGACCGAACCCATCTGATCAGAGAAGCGCTCTCCGCCTACCTCAAGGAGTGACCATGAACAAGATCAAGCCCCAGGAAGCCCCGGTCGAGCCTGCAGCTGATGTGGCTCTGGCGCAGGTCAAGCACCGCCGCCGCCCGTGGCTGTGGGTGCTGTCGGCGCTGCTGATCGCACTGGGCGCCTTGCTGGCAGGGGCTGTGGTCAACATGGTCAAAGACACCGTGCCTGTGGTCGTGGTCAACCGCGACGTGGCCCGCGGAACCCAACTCACCGCTGACGACCTCACCACCGTCGGTGTCCACCCAGACCCGGCGATGCGCACCATCCCCGCCGCAGAGCTGAGCGGACTGGTGGGGCAGACCGCCTTGGTCGATCTACCGCAGGGGGCACTCATGGTCCCCGGCTCAACCGGCGGCGAGATCACCCCGTCGATGGGCAGTCCCTGGTTGGTGTAGCGCTGACTCCGGCACAGATGCCCGCAGGCGGTCTCAAACAGGGCCAGCTGGTGCAACTGATCTCCACACCCCGCCAAGGCGACGACATCGTCGCTGATGCTGCAGTCATCGACGTGGAGGCCGTCGTGGTCACGACCGAACCGATTGCCGACACCAACATGACGGTCGTCAACGTAACTGTCCCTGCAGACCAGGCCCCGCTCGTGGCCACCATGTCGGCAACGGGACGACTGGCACTGATCGTGAAGGGAATCTGAGATGGCGGTCATCACCCTCTGCTCGGCCGCTGGGTCACCGGGCGTATCTTCCACCGCCATCGGCTTGGCCCTGGCCTGGACCAAGCCGTGCCTGCTGCTCGAGGCTGATCCCACGGGCGCTTCGGCGATCCTCACGGGATACATGCGCCAGTACGCACCCGACGGGGTGGTGTCGGTCTTCGACCTGGCAGTGCGCTATCGCCAAACCGGTGCCATCCCGCCGCTGCTGGATGCAGCCACCCCCGTACCCAATAGTCAGATCCGCCTCCTGTCCGGCGTGCGAACCCCAGCGCATGCAGCCGCCATGACCGATGCCTGGCACGCTTTGGTGGCCGACCTGAGACAACTGGACAAGGCGGGCATTGATGTCATCACAGACCTTGGCCGGCTGGGGATGGCAGCAAGCCCAGCACCTGTCCTAGAGGGCTCAGATCTGACCCTGCTGGTGACCCGTAGCAGCCTGCCGGCGCTAGTGCCGGCGCGGCACTGGGCAGATCACCTGGCCCAGACATCCGGGGCAGGTACCGGGCGAGCCGGATTGCTGCTTATCGGTTCCGGGCAGCCCTACTCAGCGGACGAGGTCTCCAAGCAACTGAAGCTCCCCGTGGTCACGACGCTGCCCAACGATCCTGCTACCGCTGAGGTGTTCCACCTGGGGCAGAGCCGGGGCGGCGTTTCACCCGCAGCCCGCTGTATCGGTCACTTCCGCCGGCAGTGTCAGCGATCCAAAGCCAGCTCGACGCGACGCGTCGCATCCTGCTAGGAGACCAGGCATGAGCCAGCCGCCCGTCCCCTGGGCAGCCTCGAGTTCTTCCGCGACGACTGGACCCGGCTTGACCGCGACATGGACCCGCTGCACGCTCCCACCCCACCAAACCCCGCTAGGTTCAGCCCAGCGCAGGTGCAGCCGGTTACGTCGGTGGTGCCCGGGCTCCCGGCGGCATGGACCCGCGTCCAGAAGCCCCTGACGCGGGCACGTATAGCTTCGGCCCTCCACCGGCCTATGTCGACGAAGTGTGGGAACAGAGTGACCTCGACTGGGCCCAGATCAAGTCGCTGCGGATCGCAGCCACCAACGCGATCACGGAGCAGCGCTCCGCCAACGCCACCGACGAAGAGGAGCGGGCCCTTGGGAAGCGGGTGATCGCGGAACTTGTAGAACGGCTTGTCGCCGACGAGATGCGCCTGGGGATGCGCCCCAGCGAGGGGAGACCGGAGAAGATCCGCAAGGCCGTGTACGACGCCTTGTTCGGGCTCGGCCGGCTGCAACCACTGATCGATTCAAAGTGGATCGAGAACATCGAGATGCACGGTTGCGATGTGGTGCACATCGAACTCATCGACGGCACCATGTGCGACGGCCCAGCCGTCGCTGACAGCGACGACGAGCTGATCGCTGACTTGCAGTTCTGGGCATCCCGCTCGAAGGAGCAACCTCGCCCCTTCAGCCCGTCGACTCCGGAACTGAACCTACCGCTGGGACAGTCGGCACGACTTGCCGCGTTCGCCTGGGTCACCTTGCGACCCATGGTCACGATCCGACTCCACGGCCTGGTCGATGTGGCCTTCGACGAACTTATCGCCAAGGGCACCCTCACCCCACTGGCCGCGAACTTCCTTACTGCCATCGTGCGTGCAGGTGAATCGATTGTGGTGTCAGGTGCGCAGGGCGCTGGTAAGACGACCTTGTGCCGTGCCCTCTGCGCAGCCCTACCGCCGACCGAACGCATCATCACGTTCGAGACGGACCGTGAGCTGCATCTTGAGAAGATGCCCTACAAGCACCCCGGGTGTTCGGGATTGAAGCCCGCCAAGGACAGGGGAGTTTCGTCCAGATGGCCGTGAGGCAGGCAAGTTCGAGATCTCCGAAGCCTTGGTGGGGTCGCTGCGTCACAACGCGGATCGGCTCCTGGTCGGTGAGGTCCGAGGGGGCGAGATCATGGCGATGATCCAGGCGATGCAGGGCGGCCGCGGCTCGATCTCCACCACCCACGCACGCTCCGCCCGCGACACGTACAACAAGCTCGTCACCTGCTGTCTCGAGGTCCCAGGGGTGTCAGAGGTATACGCCACCCGCACCATCGCATCAGCGATCAACTACGTCGCGTTCATCAAGAAGGTCAACGTTGGCGCGAAGGGAGAGCGGGTCCGCAGAGTCCGACGGGTCACCGAGATCATCGCGATCGAGCTGACCGCTGACGGGGTGTCGTTCACTGACGTGTTCAAGGTCGACGGTAGCGGCGTAGCCAAGGCTCACACCGTCCCTCCCTATGTCGAGGATCTGGTTGATGCCGGTTTCGACTACGACGGTTTCGTCCGGGAACGAGGCAACGCATGAACCCCGCCACGATCGCCGTCATCTCCGCTGTCCTGATCGGTGTCGGGATCGTGACCGCTGTGATGGGGTTCATGCCCGCCGCCATACCCGTGTCCAGACCGCGACACACCAACGGGAACAGGCCAAAGATCACCCGCGCTACGTGGATCAAGATCGGTGTCGGTTCCGTCATCGGGCTGGTGGCAGCCCTGCTGACCGGCTGGGTGGTCCTCGTCGCGATGGTGCCTGCTGCGATCGTCGGGGTGCCGTATCTACTGGGATCGGGCAGCGATGTCGCTGGCATCAAGCAGCTCGACGCGTTGGAGGAATGGACCCGGTCGCTGTCGGGTGTGCTCGGCGCGGGCGTCAGCCTCGAGCAGGCCATCGTCGTGTCCCAAGCCTCAGCTCCTGCCGCCATCGAGCAACAGATTAATAACCTGGCCGCACGGCTACGTTCCCGGATGAGCAGTGAGGAAGCGCTGCGAAGGTTCGCCGACGAGCTGGAGGACACCACCGCAGACAAGATCGTCGCCACTTTGATCCTTGGCGCCCGCCGGCGCAACGTGGGCCTGACCCGCATCCTCGAGGACCTGGCGGAATCCGTCGCTGAGGACGTGTCCGCGCGGCGCATGGTCCAAGCTGAACGAGCTAGGCAAACCACCACCGTGCGCTACGTGACGCTCATCACCGTGGTGTTCTTTGGCGGGTTCCTGCTGCTAGGCGGGGCCTATGTCGCCCCCTACGGCACTGCGCTAGGGCAACCGATCCTCGCTGTCCTCCTAGCCGCCTACGTCGGCGTCCTGGTCTGGCTGAGGAAGATGAACCGAGCCGAACCGCTCCCGCGCCTGTTGGAGAAGGTGTCCTGATGACCGACCTGCAACTGGCGCTGCTGGCCGGGATCCTGATTGCTGTCGGTCCCGCGCTCCTAATCGTACGCCACGCACCACGCCACCCCGCGCTGGGGGCATACCTCGAATCATCAGGCAGTAGCGCCGGCGTTGAGCTGACCAGCGACACCAGCGCAGTGGCCCGACGGTCGATGGAAGACCAGCTTGGCTACTGGCTGCAACGCCGACTTGGCCGATACATCCAAGTACCCCAGGTGGAACTGGAGATGCTGCGGATCCCCGTCCACAAGTTCCTCGCCCAGAAGGCAACGTTCGCAGCGGTCGGGCTGTTCCTACCCACCGTGATGTCCGCACTCTTGTTCGTCCTTGGGGTTCAGCTCCCCATCGGGATTCCCGTGATCGGAAGCCTGCTGCTGGCGATCGGTTTGAGCTTCATCCCTGACTACAACGTGCGGGACAACGCGAGGAAGGCCCGCGCCGAGTTCACCTTCGTCCTGGGCTCCTACATGGATCTTGTAGCGATGGAACGCCGTGCCGGCACCTCACCGCGCCAAGCCCTCGAAGACGCTGCCCAGGTAGCTGATTCGTGGGTGTTCCAGCGACTGGCGGAAGAACTGACCCACTCCCGTCTGTCGGGCGTTGCCCCATGGGAACGGCTCGGGACGCTGGGGAGCGGTACATGGTCACCGAACTGACCGAGCTAGCCCACATCATGAGGATCGCTGGCACCGAATCAGCGGGAGTCTACGAAACCCTCAAACAGCGCTCCAAGGCGATGCGCAAGGCACACCTGGCCCGGGAGCTGACCGCCGCCAACGAAACCTCCACCAAGCGCAACGCGCCCATCGCGCTCCTCGGCCTGGTTTTCCTCGCACTGCTCATCACCCCAGCGCTACTGTCGATGCTCACAATGGTGTGACGTTCATCGCTACGCCTCGTAGCTTCATGGACCGCACGCAAGGCAAGATTCAAAGAAGAACCGGTGTCACAGCTGGCCCTTGGAGGTGGCTTTCTTACTAGTGAGGACGCTCACCCCGCCTACCGATAGGAGCAACATGTCCGCACTCCACTGGATCGTCGGGGTCTTCGTCGCCGCGCCCGCACTGCTGCGGCACAAGAAGGAACGCGGCGACATCACACTGCAGCAGGTGATCTGGGCCGCAGGCATCGCTGTGGCCGCTGTGGCCGTCATCGCCGCCATCGTGGCCATCATCAATGGCTACGTCGCGAGGATTCCCACGTAAGTCCGATCGTGGCTCGACGTCCAGCAACCGGCCGGCAGCGTGGCTCGGTCACCATCGAGATGGTCATCCTGTTTCCCGTGCTGCTCATGATGCTGTTCGGAGCAGTCCAGGGCGGGCTGTGGTTCCACGCCCGCAGCATCGCCATGTCGGCAGCCCAGGAGGGTGCCCGGGTCGCTGCTGCCTACGAATCAACCACAGGGATGGGCGCCACAGCTGCACGTGACTTCGCAGCCCAGGCCGGCGCGAAAAACGTCACCGTCACAGCATCAGCCACAGGCACCACGGCCACCGTCATCGTCAGTGTTGAAGCACCCAACCTGATCCCGTTCCTCATCCCTGCGATGCCGATCCACCAGAGCGCCACCATGCCGCTGGAGAGGATCACCTAAATGAGTGCTTCACAACGACATGACGAACGAGGCTCGGCAACCCTTGAGCTGGTGATTGTGATCCCCGCCACGTTGCTGATCATCAGCGCCATCATCATGGCAGGGCGCCTGGCGTTAGCCAACCAAGCAATCCAGGCTGTCGCCTACGACACCGCCCGGGCTGCGTCAGTGGCCAGGGACCGAGCCGCAGCCACCAGCGACGCGAACCGGGTTGCCGGATTCACTCTGGCCTCCAACGGCTTGTCGTGCCTCAGCACCACCATCAACGTTGATACCTCCGGCTTCGAACGAAGCGCCGGCCAGGCCGCCACCGTGACAACAACCGTGACGTGCACCCTGCCCTTGGGAGACCTGTCTCTGCCGGGGTACCCGGAACCGTCACCCTCACCGCAGACGCATCCAGCCCCATCGACACCTACCGGGAGCGGTGATGAACAGGCGCAACGAACGCGGATCGGTCACGCTGTGGGCCGTCATCATCACCACCGCAGTGCTGATGATTGTCGGACTCGTCGTCGACGGCGGCGCGCAGCTGCGCGCTACCCAGCGCGCCGATCAGGTCGCCCGCGAAGCAGCACGCGCTGCAGGCCAAGCGATCTCGGGTGACCCGATCCTTGGCCGCCCCGGACTGGTCGACGTCTCCCGCGGCCGCCAGGCAGCGGCCGCCTACCTTGGCGCCGCCGGCGTTACCGGAGACATCGCCGTCAACGGAGCAACCATCACCATCACCACACAAGTGCGCTACACCCCGTCTTCCTCACCGCGATAGGGGCGGGAACTGTCACCGTCACTGGCACCGCACAGGCCGAAGCAAAGCAGGTCTATCAAGGAGAGCCCCGATGAACTTCACACGGCGAATCATGGGCATCCTGGCGCTGCTGCTGCTCGCAGGACTACTAGCCGGCGTTCCCCTCGTGCTGTGGTGGGTAACCCAGCCTTTCCTGCCCACCACAATGCCAACCCCTGACCAGATCATCGGTGCGTTCACCGCCCGTGACGATGGGACCCTGATCGCGGTGGTGCTGATCGTCGTCGGATGGCTCTCCTGGGCGTACCTCGCCGTCGCGTTGGTCGTCGAGATTGTGGCTGCGATCCGCCGGGTGCCAGCCCCACAGATGCCTGGCTTCAGGCTGCCGCAGGGGGCGGCGAAGGGACTCGTCAGCGCGGCCATGCTCGCGTTCATCGCTGTCCCTGCGATCGCTGGGACAGCAAACGCTGACGACGCGCCACATCCCGCACCAGCCACCATTACCGCGCCGAGTGCTACCGAGACCACTGCAGCTGAATCGACGGTCTCACACGCCACCACCATCCACGTTGTCGGCCCCAAGGACTCCCTCTACAGCTTGGCAGCCACCTACCTTGGCGACGGCGACCGGTGGCCCGAGATCTTCAACGACAACAAGGGAATCGTTCAGGCCAACGGTGCCCGGCTGACCGACCCGGACCTGATCGTCGACGGTACAGCGCTGACCATCACGACCGATTCCCCAGCAGTCCCGCAGCCCGTGACTCGGCCCACCAAGACCACCACCCACACCGTCGGACCAGGCGACACCCTCTACAGGCTCGCCGAGACCCACCTTGGGTCCGGAGACCGATACATGGAGATCTTCAACGACAACAAGGGAATCGTTCAGGCCAACGGTGCCCGGCTGACCGACCCGGACCTGATCGTCGACGGCACGGTGCTCACCATCACCCTGGACCCCAACTCCGTCGAGATCACCCCGCACCAGCCGAGACCAGCCCCGCCGAAATCCCTGCCGCAGTGGTAGACCCGGCACCGGAACAAGCCCTGAACCAGCCTTCCGTAGAACAAACCACTACACCGACGCCTCCACCGCCGACACCTGCCCCACCCACGACAAACACAACCACCGAGCAGCCAAGCACGACCAAGCCGATCATTCACGACAACGACCAAGACAACGAGGAACCCGCTGTCGGGATCAGAGCATCATTTGGCGTTGGAGCCCTGGCCGCTGCCGGCGTCGTGGGGCTGATTGCCTCGCGCCGGTTCTTCCAGCGCCGCCACCGCGCCCGCGGTGCGCAATTGGCTATGCCTGACGGTGCCGCCGCCACCGTGGAACGCGAGCTGCGAGCGGTACAGAACCCGTTGGCCATCGAGGAGATCGACCTGGCCCTACGAAGCTTGGCCCGTCATTGCCGCGACACCGGTACATCTCTGCCTGACATTCGGGTCGCCCGCCACACAGGATCCACTTTCGAGATCTACACCCTCGAATCGGAGCAGCTGCCTGCACCATGGGTCGGTACAGCCAACGGGATGTTGTGGTCCTATCACGCCGACGACACCGAGCAGCTCGACCGTGACGCACTCTCTGAAATCCCGGCTCCCTACCCAGCCTTAGTGTGCCTCGGGCAGGACCTCGAGGACGCGCACATCCTGGTTGACCTCGAAACCATTGGGTCCGTCAACATCGACGGCCCCAACGAGCAGGCTGAAGAGATTCTGGCTGCCATGGCCCTGGAACTGGCTACCTCCAGTTGGGCCGACGACCTGACAGTCACCATCGTCGGTGCGTTCCCAGAGATGGAGGACGTCCTCAAGACAGGCCGGATCCGCTACCTGCCCACGGTTGGCAGGCTCTTCGACGAGATGCAGCGCCGTGCAGAGGACGACCGCCTCTCGATGCAACTCGACGACGCAACAGACCTGCACCACGCCCGCATCACCGCAGTGGCCCCATCAACATGGTTCCCCGAAGTGATCATGCTTACCCAGCCACTCACCCAGCTACAGCAAGACCAACTCGACCGGTTGCTGACGGAACTACCACGAGTGGCGATCGCCTCCATAGCTATCGGACACCCCGCAGGGGAGTGGACCATTAACATGCGAGACCCCGACCGCGTCATCCTCGAACCCCTCGGCCTGGCGATCGTCCCACAACGCATCACCACCGAGGGATACCGCCGCGTCCTCGAAGTTGTCGACGTCTCCAACAACGGCCAAGCCATCCACAACGAAACCAGCCCGAAGTCATCGACGCTCTCGTCGACGACGCGACCGATTGGCTCAACAGTCACCTCACAGAGACGGAGACGACCGCCGACACACCCACTCCTGCAGACCCGCCCCACTCGGAGAACCCGACGGAGCCCGTAACTGCCCGCGCGCACACGGACACCTTGACCGGCGCGTTCGGCCCATCCGAGGGCGTGCCGTTCCTTCGGGTCCTGGGCACAGTCGAGCTGACGGGCGCCGGCGGCGTTGTCGAAGCTAACCGCACCGCCAGACTCACCGAGTACCTGGCTTACCTAGTCCTAACCGACGACGCCATCACCGCAAGCAGCATCGACGAAGCGATCTGGCCGAACCGGAAGAAGGAGAACAACGCAACCACCCGCGACCCCGCTACCTCGAGGCTGCGGAAATGGCTCGGCACCAAGGACGACGGGCAACTGCGCCTCGACCTCAACACCTTCGAACTTTCAGGCGTTGACTGCGACTGGCATCAGTTCGAGGCAGCCACCCGCGGCACCTTGAGCACGATCGCTTCTGAACAGCTCGCAGGCGCCATCAGTCTTGTTCGCGGGACCCCGCTCAAGGTCGCCGTGAAGACCCCTACTACTCATGGGCCGAACCCATCCAGCAGCGGATGATCTCACGGATCGTCGACGTCTGCCACGAACTCGCACTTCGCCAACTCGTAGAAGAGGAATGGCTCGCTTGCGAGGCAACTCTGACCACCGCGATCGACATAGAACACGGGGACGAACAGCTGTGGCGAATGCGGATCCTGACCGCCTATGCCCGGCACAACCGAGCCGCCGTCGAGGAAGCAATCAGCCGCCTGTTCGCGCAGCTTGAAGTATTCGACTGCCCACCCGAACCCGAAACCATCGACTTCCTCAGCCGACTCGACGAAGGCGCCCCGTAACCGACCTGATGGAGATGATCTAGCCATGAACACCCGCCTCGCGATCGCCCTCGCCGTCACGATCATCACGCTGGTCGGCTGCACCCCGGCACCGGGCCCACCCCGAGCCCCACCCAATCCATCAGCACGACACCCACAACTGTCCCTTCCCCGCCCGTGACGCCGTCCCTTCACCGACACCGACACCGACGCCGACGGCCATCGAGTCCTTCCCGACGACCCGGCCGGTGATTCGCCCGTCCAGGCCGAGATCCGGACCGGCTGGCAGAACTACTACACAGTGCTGGACAAGTTCCTGCGCGACCCAGAGCTGAAGGACCTGACCGAGCTCCAGCACGTCACAACAGGCCAGGCAGCGACTGATGTCGTTGAGGTAGTCGTGAGACACAGGGATAACAACCAGGTCCGCCAGGGGACCTGATTCTCAGGGACGCGGTGATCTCGGATCCGGTCACCAACTCTGACGGAGTGACAACAGCTGAGGTCAACTACTGCTTCGACCCCCGACATCTTCGGATCGTCGATGCGACCACAGGGAACCTGCAGCCAATGCCATCAAGCCAGATCAGACCATGAAGGTCAAGGACCTCATGGAGAAGATGAAGGACGGCTCCTGGCGGGCCGCGCTGACTGACACCGAGCTGGCGAAATGTTGAAGCGACTCCTCACCGCTGCCGCGCTAATCATCCTTATCGGCGTCGTCTGGGCGCCGACAGCATCGGCGGCATGCCCACGGGAGGAATGCGATTTCGGTGGAAGCTGTTGGGTCGTCGAGTGTGAGCCTGGCGGAGGAAGCGACACCGGCGGTGGTGGTGCCGGTGACCCCAGCGGCGGTGGCGGCGCAGCGACGAAGTGCTTCTACCAGGGACGCGAGATCCCTGCTCAACGGCAGGCGGCGGCACATGGAGCACCGCAGTCAGCGCCTGGTGCTCACCCGCGAACCCCCAACCACCCCAGACCGATTCAGTCTGGGCAGGCAACACCGACGGATCCATCTACTACTGCGTACCACCACGCACAAACCAGGCCGACCCCGACTTCGGACTGGCCTTCTACCGGTGGCTCGCTGCTGCACCTGACCTTCCACCCCAGACCCAGAAGTCCTAGCCTGGCGCGCCATCGCGCAGGTGAACCTGCAGCCGATCGATCTAGGCATCGCACCCGAACCCCTCACCACCAACCCCAACTCGCTTGGCGCAGTGGGCCTGCCAGTGTGGCTATGGGCGGACTCAACGAGCCCCAACAGCACCGGTCCGATCTCAGACTCCGCGTCCGAACGCGGATACAGCGTCAGCATCACAGCCCGCCTGAAAGACATCACATGGAGTCTGGGGACGGCTCCGCGGCCATCACATGTGGCATCGGGCAGCGGTTCGACCCACGCTCAATGGGACCCCAAACACCGGTGGCCTGCGGCAGGCAAACGGGATACAGCAAACAGGGCGAGTACACCATCACCGCCACCTCCAACTGGGAAGTGACCTGGAACGGCATCGGTCGATCTGGGGTCATCCCCTTCCAACGAGAGATCAGCGGAACGGTCAGGATCGGCGAGATCCAAGTCGTTGTTAACCCGTAGACGGTTTGAGTGCCCCTACCAAGGGGGCCGGTTGTCAAGACGCAGTAGGGGTCCCGCGCTGTTGCGCGGGACCCCTACTAATGATGTGTTGGTTGTCTACTTGGGCTGGGTGGCCAAGGGTGGAGGGGCAGCGCGGCAACGGTGGCGAGCTCGGTGAGGCGCTTGGCGTCGATGGCCTCGAGACGGCGGTGGCGCTGCACGAGGACCTTGAGGTGGATGGGGTCAGTCTTGGGGATGCGGGAGTGGATCTTCCAGGTGTCGTTGGTCCTGGCCGGCGTGTTGATGATCGCGGCGAGCTCGTGCCGGGCCCGGCCATCGTCGCCGACCACGACGCAGAGTTCCCGTGGATGAGGGACGTGCCGGTGGGACAGGCACGATCCAGAGGAAGTCACAGCCAAAAAAGATCGAGGCTGGCCCCAACAACACCTCAGCTCCAAGAGGACAGCAGCATATGGTGGTTCCATGTCTGTGGAATTTGTCGCTATGGGGGCCAAACGGGCGGGGCACCTCCTACTAGGTTGGCTTGGGCCGTCACGAGGCTTGGGCACACTTCAATCCGCCTTTCTGGGTGAACTCGCAGGGCCAGTGCATGACCTATTGTCTGTGGATACAGACATGAGTCGAGCTGGCGTCATGCGCCGCCTCGATGTTCCTGCTGGCCCCTGGTCTTCCGTGAGTGCGATCTCCCTGAATGGAGGCGCGTCCCGCGGAGACATATGGCGAGCGATGGAGAAGGCATTGGGGACCTGCACTGGACGAGTGATGGTGACCGTTGCAGCGACATTGCCCGAGGACCAAGGCCTCCTCGAGGCGGTCTATACATCTGCGCTCTTGGCCGCATCGGCGCAGTCCGAGGAGAATCTGGGCTCTGTGTCGTTCCAGGTTTTGGTGGCGGACAACGTGCGGGCCTCAGGCACGGAACAGCACGACATGCGCACGCTCGCGAGAGCAATTGGTCGCGCACGCCTGTGGACGGACGCCCCTGGGAATCGCCTTGGGCCCACCGCCTTTGTTGACATGCTGAGGCAAGAAGCTGAGGCGGCGGGGTTGCACGTGGAGTGCGTGGGTGGTGAAGAGTTGGTCGCTCGCGGTTATGGAGGTCTAAGCGCGGTCGCTGGGGCATCGAGCGAATCGGGATGGCTTGTGCGGCTTGACTATTGCCCGACTGGCGTCGATTCCCTGGCGCCGGCGCTCGCATTGGTGGGGAAGGGGTCACCTTCGACTCCGGGGGTTGTCGTTGAAGAGTGCATCGATGATGTCCTCAATGAGGCGAGACATAGCCGGCGCCGCAGCGGTGGCGGCTGTTATGTTCGCGCTCCGTGACCTTCGCCTAGGCATCCCCGTTAGAGCGTACTTGCCAGTCGTAGAGAACATGCCTGGGGCTCGGCATACAGGCCTGGGGACGTGCTGGATTTGTTCGGAGGCCGAACTGTCGAGATCGACACGACTGATGCTGAGGGACGTCTGATTCTTGCCGAAGCACTGGCTACTGCGTTCAAGGATGGGGCGCAGACAGTTGTTGAAGTCTCGACCCTTAGTGGTGCCGGAGCACTAGGCAGATACGTCTCGGGCGTCATGGGCGAGGAGCAACTTGTTGGGAGACTCGCCGCCGCTGCGGCTGAAGTGGGGGAGGGACTTTGGCCATTGCCGATACCGGTGGAGGTTCGCGAGGGGTTGCGGGCCACGGTCGCGAATCTTCATCAGGTTTTGCCAGGACAGGAATGGGATTCACCGATGATCCAGGGCGGTGCCTTCTTGTCGCACTTCGTGCCTGATGGGTGTCATGGGCCCACATCGACATCGGTGGACAGGTAGCCCGCCCAACCGGAGAGAGGATGGCGGCCACTGGGATGCCAGTACGTACGCTCCTGCAGTTCCTCAAAGGCGAGGAAGAGTTGCGCCGTTTTGGGCACGAGTGACGCCCTCGAGGCTATCGGTGCAATACGTAGCTGTTTGACCCTTGGGAACTACCAGTAGCCTACTCACTCACCTCGATCCAAGGTGACTCCGAACAGATGTACCGTGCCGGGCATGTGACGCAGCGCACTGGAAGGTCCATGGTAGTCCCATACTGCCGCAAGCGCGCGCTCATCTGCACCGCTCCATCGGTCTCGATGTGGCCGAGGGGGCTCCGCTGAGCCCCGCCATCCACCAGCACTGGCCGTCGTAGGAGACGTAGCAGTAATGCTTCTCCAAGTTTCGGCAGCGCCTACCAGCCGGTGTGCCCCGCACCGCGTCGATCAGGTACCCATAGACCAGCAGTTTACGCGGCATGAGCGCGAATTCCTTGAGAGCAAATCTCGCCTCGGACAGAGATGGAACGAGAGAGGTGTCTGGTTCACGGTCCAAGTTAGGAAGCATCTCACGTAGCCGCCACCTGCGTACGCCAGCCGCCGCCAGTCGATCCTCGGTGGCCTCGAGTCTACCGAGCAGCCGACGGTGAGTACCGAACTTGCAGTAACCGTGATTGAGGTTCCAAGGGCGCCCACGAGTCGTTCAGCCGCTTCAATCCGTGCTCGAGCGTAGTCCGACCCCGTAGGTAGCTGTCGGCATCGTCCAGTGGGTCGTTGATACTCACGTCGATCTCGATGAGGCCGCGTGGTACGAGACGCGCAACCAAATCTGGGTCTGCCAACAGTCCGTTCGTGTTGATCTTAGACTCGATACCATGGGTTGCGAGTACGTCGTAGAGTGCCTCAATATTCTTGTGAAGGAAGGGCTCGCCGCCGGTTATGGACACCCGCGTTAGCCCGCGTGAAACCAAATCGGAAATCATGCGAGAGAAGCGTTTTGTGTCCCACTCCTGGCGCAGAGTTCCACTTGTCGTGACTGACACGGGGCAGTGCTTACAAGTCAGATTGCACACGTTGGTGATCGCGATTCCAGCGTAGAAGATCGGTTCACCCTTCACCACGCGCAGCCGAGCATTTCCTGGTAAGCGGTGTTGTGCGCTCTGCGGGCGCGGGCGGGGCTCATTCAGCGTCACTACGCTAGACGAGGCGAAGGAGTACAGGCGGTCTTCGTCGGTCACGTACACATGTTCCATGTGCGGCTCCTTCAGTCTCTTCAGCGGGTCGGTCGCGCTGCGATGGATCCGCAGAGCGACCGAGCGACGGGAAGGTACAAGCGTTCAGTGTGTAGGCGGCACGCACCTGGGTCTGGGCCGTCGAGGCCAGACCCGTCCCCTAATGCACCCACTCGGCAACCAGTGCCGCAGAACGATAGTAGGTTGCAGGATGAGCAGACGCCATTGGCTGAGGCGACATCAGAGATTGTGCGGGTCTTGAACGGTGCATAAGCCTCGTAGACATGGGCTAGGCCGTCCCGCAGCAGATTGCCGACAACAAACTCTCCCTCAGACAGGTCCTGGCACCATGACACGTCGGCGTTGGGCCAAATAGGGAAGGTCCGGCACGGACACACTGGGTCGTCTGGAGAGTAGGAGTCGAGGAAGTATAGGGTGTCGTCAAGGTACTTCAGTACATGCCCTGCCTCCAGTTCGAAAGGCATGCCCTGGCTGGCCCAGCGCCCCACAACCTCGGACAATAGGTCAATCGTGTATTCATCGGTAAGTGAGTCGCTTTCACGGTGGTCGATCCACGCCCCACCGTTGAACGGCGAATCCAACCGCCATCGCTCGAAGCCGTGACTTCCCACCACCTGGTGGAGCCGCTCAAGGCTATGCGTGTCCACGCCCGAGTGCAACATTGTGTTGATGAAGACCTGTTGGCCGAGTTTCTGAAGTCTGTCCGCTCCCTCTAACGCGGCACGGAAGGAGCCAGGACCGCGCAATTGATCGTGAGCCACTTCATCGCCGTCGAGGCTTACGTACCAACGCACTCGGCCGACGGCATCGATGATCTCATGCAGCGTACGATCACGGCGGCGAAGAAGAGTAGCGTTGGTGAACACACTCCCGATCGTGGCGCCCGCGGTCGTCAGCTCGCGTACTAAGTCCCCGAGATCACTCACCATGAATGGTTCGCCACCTGTCAGGTCGACAGGTTTGCCCATGGACGCCACGAGCGAGACCAGCCTGGATCGATCGACGGGAGCCAGACGGGATCCGGCGGGTGACCCGTCGATGTAGCAGTGTCGGCAGCGTAGATTGCACTTCAGGGTGACGTACAGGGCCACTCGCTGGACAAGAGGGTACTTGTCTTTCTCAAGCGCTTCTGCCCTCGCAGCCACGGGAGGGGCATCGGGTTCAGCCCCCGTTGTTTGAATTGATCGTAGGCTTGTGCGAAACGCTGACCGATCCGACTGACGCGAGAACGCCCGCGGTGTGGAGTTCGGAAAGCACAGCTTCGAGGTCGCTGCGCAACTCCTCCTCAGTGGCGGGAATGGTCAGCACAGCAGAGTCAGGGTCTGGAAGGAGTGGCGTTCGTGAATGCTGGAAGTCCATGGTTTCCTCCGGTGTGATGGTCCTGAGGGCAGATTATCAGGCAGCACTTCGTCGCGGTACCGCCCCACCGTTGCCTTGGTAGCACCCCGGAATTGGGGGCTCCTCTGACTTGAGCGTGGGTTTGATGCGTAGACCGCCGCCGATGAGGAGCATGCGGAGGCGGTACTTTGTCGGGTTCGCGGAACCCTCTGGCGATACGTCGGGCGAGTTCGATCAGGCCGTTGACCTGGAGTATTCACAGGGCGGGGTCAGAGGTGCACGTTTGGACGCGGAAAGGTGCTCTGACCTGGGAGAATACGAGTTGCTAAGGCTTGTAGTCGTCCAAGGATCGGAGCACCTCGTGGTGAAGCGTACCGCTGCTGGTGTGGTTCGGGGATCGGGCGTGCGGGATGCCGCGCTGGGATGGTCGAAACGGTTGAAGATCGGCACGGGCGGGCAGGGCCTGGTCGCTCATGCCGGGGTGGTGCTGCCTCGGCTGATGGCGAACCGGGTCGGGCTGACCGCGGGGCTGCGGGAGGTGGTTGGCCGACGCGATCTTCCATGCTGTCCGGTGCGACATCGCCTCACCGGCGTGGCGGGCCTCGTCGGCGAGTAGCCGGTGCCCGAACTCGGGGTCATCGCGGTGGGCGTCGAATAATGTGTTGGCCTCGCCGCGGACGGGATCCCCGTCACGGTGACGTGCCGGGTCCTGAAGCTCGCCCGCCAGCCCTACTACCGCTGGCTGAACACCCCGATCAGCAACGCCGACATCACAGCGGCATACCGGCTCTGTCACGAGCGGGTACATCATTTTCCCGGCAGGTTCGCCTGCGCGAGGTAGGCGGCGGCTTTCCGCAGGACCTCGTTTTCCTGCTCCAGCAGGCGGTTGCGTTTGCGGAGCTCGCGCAGTTCCGCAAGCTCAGAGCTGGTCCCGCCGGGACGGGTCCCGGAGTCGAACTCGGCTGCTTTGAGCCAGTTCTGCAGGCAGGTCTCGCTGATCCCGAAGTCGGTAGCGATCTGCCGGATCGTGACGCCGTCGTCGCGTTGACGGGCCACCCGCACGAGATCGTCGCGGAACTCACGCGGATAGGGCTTGGGCATGATGACATCCTTCTCTATTGGTACCACTTGGCACTACAAGTCAGTTGTCACTTATCCGTGCAGCAGTCCCCCTGTCTCCATGTTCGCCCTCGGTGCCCTGCGGCAGGAGGTGGGGAATCGGGAAGAGGCCGAACGCTGGCACAACCGAGCAGCAGAGGCCAACCACATCAAGAGTGTGCGTGCACTGGTCCACCTTCTAGAGCAGGCCGGGCGCTACGACGAGGCTCAGGTTTGGAGAGACCGCCTCAGCGAGCTGGAGGGTGATGGACGCCCATCACTTGCGCAAAGTGGTGGGCCGTCCCTGTCTGAACGGGTCAAGGGATACTTAGTCCAATGGGAGTTGAGGTAGGGCCGTAACGATCCTCACGGTCTCGACGGAGACTGTCACCACGCGCTTGATCAGGTCGACGATGTACCGCGGATCTCCCTGTTCACGGGGCCAGGCGTTGGGGTCGTTGACGATCCCAGAGGGCTTGTCGGGCTTGATGTAGTAGCGGTCGATGATCCATTCCAGGGCTGAGCGGGAGCCGAGCTGGTAGGTGTGGGCGTCGTCGGGGATGCCTCGCAGTGTGATGTGTGGGTTGTAGATGAGGGTGGACTTGTCGGTCTTCGAGGCGAACCTCATCTTCTTGTCCGTGACGGCAAACAGTTCGTACTCGTCCAGGCCGGCGGCCGGTGCCACCAGTTCCTCGAGCGGGTAGGGCTCGACCGTCTCATAGTTGATGTGCAGGTCCATGAGCTGCTGGCCGGCGGAGGCGAAGGCGTAGAAGTCGTCGGTGGTGGCGGCGAGCGGGATGCGGGGCAGCATCTTCTTCAGGTCGGCTTCGAAGCGTTCCCTGTACTGCGGGGAGTGGAGGACGCCGTAGACATAAGTGAAGATGTCGTTCTTGGTGACCTTGGGCCCGAAGGCTTCGCGGTACTGCAGCAGGGCGGTGTCAGTGATGTTGTCGATCCGGCGGTAGCCGTCGATCAGGTCGTCTTGTTCACCGCCGAAGAGCATGCCGGAGTCCTCCGCACGCTTTGCACCGGGCTCGTAGGTCCAGCGTGGGAAGAACTGCGATGTTATGACGAAGGTGGCACAATCCACGAGTTCACTTGAGGCCAAGACAGAGAAGTGGGCCTGCGAATGAGGACTGATAACTTGGAATCCGAAATTTTGTGTTACAGACGTGGGGAAGTACTGACGGTTCTTCCCGGGGCGGTGGTTGAAAACATCATCGAAGTAGAGCGCCTGCTTGGTAAATGGCCGGTAGAGGCTGGGACGGGCGCACCCGTGAAGGAATGCTGCTCGCCTCGTAGTGCCCGTGGTTTGAGACTGCTTGACCACTTGATCTGACGTGGGTCGTCAAGCAGGTCGGCTTCCGTGGTGAAGCGCTTGGCGGCTTGGGAGTTGTAGGTGTCGATCATGCGGCGCATGTTGCTCTCGACGGCGGTTGTGTCGAAGTTGTAGCACCAGGCATCGCGCGTCGTCTCCACCCCACGTCCGTGGGTGGTGAAGATCTCGCTGACCGGGGTGAACTGGGTGAAGGTGTCGTCGCGTTGGTTCAGCCAGTCGCCGTGGTTGTTGGGTTGCAGTTCGGTCCAGGGGTCGTCGTGGAGGGTGGCGGTGGTGAGGATGTTGAGTTTGGTGGTGCGGTCGAGGTAGTCGCCGATGTCGCGGTAGTGGATGGTGGCGGGGCCTGTGTGGGCCGGGTCTTTGATGCCGAGGGTGATGGCTACGGTGTTGCGGCTGCCGGAGTCGAAGATCTTGCCGCCTTCCTTGCGGGAGAGCTCTCCGGCTGTCCGCTGGTTTCCGCGGAGGTTGAAGATCCAGATGTGGCTGAACTCTTCTTGCAGGGTGAGGCGCATGCCGTCGGCGGTGTTGCCGTCGAGCCAGCCGCCGTTGGAGACGTAGGCCATGATTCCGCGTTGGCCGAGGCGGTCGGTGGCCCAGCGGTGGGCGCGGATGTAGGAGTCGTAGAGGCTGTTCTTGTTGGTTGCGGTGGAGCGGGCGGCGTAGGTGTCGCGGATGCTGGTGTCGAGGGTGGGGTAGCCCAGGTTGGCGTTGTTGTCGTTGGCGCTGGTCTGTCCGACGGAGTAGGGCGGGTTACCGATGATGACTGTGATGTCGGTGGCGAGCTGTTTGGTGATGCGTTCGTTGTTGGCGGGTAGCAGGCTGGTGTCTGACCGGTCGCCGTGCTCGCTGATCTGGAAGGTGTCGGTCAGCGTTGCGCCGGGGAACGGGATGTAGCTGCTGGTGCCGGTGACGGATTCGTAGGTGGCTTCGATGTTGACGCAGGCGATGTAGTAGGCCAGCAGCATGATCTCGTTACACAGCAGTTCGGAGGTGTATTTCCGGGCCAGGTCCTCGGGCGGATGATGCCTGATTCGAGGAGCCGGACGATGTAGGTGCCGGTGCCGGTGAACGGGTCGAGGATGGTGACGCCTTCGTCGGTGAGTCCCTGGTCGAAGTGGGCGCGGCTCAGTTCGTCGGCGGCGCGCAGCATGAAGTCGACGACCTCGACGGGGTGTAGACGATGCCGAGGGCTTCGGCTTGTTTGGGGAAGGCGTTCTTGAAGAACTTCTCGTACAGGTCGTGGATGACGGTCTGCCGGCCGGCGGCGTCGGTGACCTGGGCGGCGCGGGTCCGGACGGAGTCGTAGAACCGGACGAGGTGTTCGGTCTCGCTCTCGAGGCCTTGGCCTTCGAGGACGTCGAGCATGGCCTGCATGCCGATGGAGACGGGTTGGAGGCGGCGAACCCGGACCCGCCGAACAGGGCGTCGAAGACGGGTGCGGTGATCAGGTGCTGCGACAGCATGGAGATGGCGTCGTCGCGGGTGATGGAGTCGTTGAGGTTGGCGCGTAGCCCGCCAGGAACGCGTCGAACGTGTCGGTGACGTCTTTGCTGGAGTTGGCGAGGATCGTTTTGATGCGGGCGATCTGGGCGCCGGACATGGTGGCGACGTCGGCGGCCCACCGGTCCCAGTATTCGCGGGTGCCGACCCGGTCGACGATGCGGGAGTAGATCGCGTCGCGCCACTGCTCGAGCTGGAACAGTGGGAGCTGCACGGCCTTCGGATCGGAGGTGGTGCCGTCGCTGGAGGGGTGGTCGGGGGTGTCGATGATGAACCGGCCCGAGGGTCCTTGCCTGCGTTGAGGTTGATGGACTGGATGACCGCCTCGAAGCGGTCGTCGTGGGCGCGCAGCGCGTTGAGGACGTCCCAGACGACCTTGAAGCGCTTGTTGTCACGCAGCGCGTCGGCGGGGTCGACACCGACCGGGACCGCGACGGGAAGGATGATGTAGCCGTATTCCTTGCCGGGGCCTTGCGCATAACGCGGCCCACGGACTGGACCACGTCGACGGCCGAGTTCCGGGGTGAGAGGAACATCACCGCGTCGAGTGCGGGAACGTCGACGCCCTCGGACAGGCAGCGGGCGTTGGTCAGGATGCGGCAGTGCCGCTCCGGGACCGGGGCCTTCAACCAGGCCAGTTCCTCCGCGCGCACCAGCGCGTTCATCGTGCCGTCGACGTGATGTGCTTCGCAGTTCAGCTGTGCGGTTGCGTCCGCACCGCCGGTCGCTTCGACGACCAACTCGAACGCCTCAGCCACACGCTTCGAGCTCTTGATGTTCTCCAGGAACGCCACGGCGCGGCGCATGGGTGCGGCGTCGGGTGGGAACGCGGGGCTCAGGTCCCCTCCGTGGGTGCGCTTGGCGAGGGTGTTCCAGCAGCCCAGGATCTTCGCCGCGTCGTCGAGGGGATCTCGACGTTATCGTCGGCCATCATCGACTGCACCGGCGCTGCCATCTGTTCCTCGGTGACGACGAGCACCATCACCTTGTAGTCGGTCAGCAGTTCCTGTTCGACGGCCTCACCGAACCCGAGGCGGTGGAACACCGGGCCGAACGTGGCAAGGTCGTCCATCGACGTCAGCATCGCCGAGTGATCCTCAGCCTTCGCCACCACCGCATCGCCGAACATCCGCGGGGTCGCGGTCATGTAGAGCCGCTTGGTTCCCTTGAGGAACGTGTTGTCGTGGACGCGGACGAACGCTGACTCGTCTTCGCCTGCGAGGGTCACTCCGGTGGTGCGGTGGGCCTCGTCGCACAGGATCAGGTCGAACTCCGGTGCGCCGAGCTTCTGGGCCTGGGCGACGACGTCGATCGACTGGTAGGTGGAGAACACCACCGAGAGTCCCTGGGCGCGTTTGGCTGTCGCCAGTCGGTCCTTCAGCTCCGCTGGGTCCGTGGTGGCTGGCAGGGGATGTCGTGGGGTGAGATGTCCTCTGCGGCTCTGGATGCCTTCGTATCGGAGCAGACGACGAAAGCACGGAGATCGGTCTGACTCTGTGCGGTCCACTCACGCAGCGTCTGCGCAACGAGCTGGATCGACGGGGCGAGGAACAGCACGCGCAATGAGCCGCCGGCCTCCACGGCCATCTGCTCGGCGAGCTTCAGCGAGGTGAAGGTCTTGCCAGTGCCACACGCCGAGATCCACTGCCCCGCGTGCCTTGGGTGAAGCCGTCGCGGATGGCTGCGATTGCCTGGTCCTGATGGGGCCGGGTCGTGAACTTCGCTGCCCGGGAGAGATTTACCTCCAGCGGGTGTTTCGGGTCGGCGAAGGCCCAGTCGATGGGCGACTCGGCGATGTCGGCCAGTCCGATCCGCTGCACTGGGATGGTCTGATCCTCGAGCGCGGACTCTGCATGGGTGGACCACTTGTCGGTGGTCGAGATGATGATGCGGTTCGTGAAGGCGACCCCGTCCCACTTCTTCCCGGAAGCGGTGAAGAACGAGTCGATGTCCTCCTTGGCCAGGTACTGGTGCGGTGCGTAGAACTTGCACTGGATCGCGGTCCATTCACCCGATTCACGGTCCTGGGCCACCAGATCGATGCCGACGTCTGGTGACGTGCCGCGATGCTGCCAGTCACCCAGCGCGAGACCTTGGTGTAGCGGGCCGCCAGCGTCGGATCCAGGCGGAAGTAGTCGACCATCAACTCTTCGAACTTCGTACCACGCTCCGACTGCGAACCCGCAGCATCAAACGTCGCCATGATCTCGCCCACCGTGGCCATGCCACTCCTCCTACCACGCAGCCCTACAGCAAGAACCCGGTCACAGGCCCCACTCTCGTGCCGAGGTTATCGGTCAGGCTGCCGGGCCTGCGGTAGCCCAGTGAAATGAACAGGGTCCGGTCTCCCCTTGCAGCGTCAGCTCCTCCAAAAGATGGGCGGTTTACGCGTGCTCATGAGCCTTGCCAGGTTGGGCAAGGCTTTGGGCAAGGGGGCTGAGTTGAGTGGCTGGTGCCAACTCAACTGAAAGGGGCTGCCGTGCAGGTTTTCCGCTCCCACGACACCGTTCCCGCCTCCATCACCTCGCCAGCGCTGCGGTCGCTGGCGCAGGAGTGGGTGACGATCAACGCTACCGCTGAGCACCACCGTCAAGTCGCCCAGCTGGGGATCCCCGGCTGTAGCCGTCCGGGTGACGTGCTTGACCTGATCGACGCTGCCGACGATGTGGCCGCCAACGATCTGCTGTACCGGCTGGTCATGCACGACAGCTATCTGTCGTCTCGGATGGCCCTCCAGGCGGTCATGCCGCGAGTGCTCAAGGTGGCCCGCGGCCGCGCCACGTTCGACGGCCACTTCGAAGATCATCTGCAAGCGCTCATCTGCGAGGTGTGGGAGGCCATTGCCACCTATCCGGAACACCGCACCAACCATGTTGCTCTCAACCTCACCCGGACCAGGGCACTCGACCGCACCGGCGATTCCCTGTGCACACCAGTGGCTGACTTCTTCGACTCGGTCATAGGAACTGAAACCGACGACACCCCGGGACGTGAACTGGGCTGGGTCCTCCATGCAGGTCTGGACTCGGGTGCGGTGTCTGAGGCAGATGTCGAACTGCTCCTCGAGGTCTACGTCCAGGGTACAGCGCGACTGAAGCAGCAGCGCGGCGAAACATGACCTCTGCCGCTGTCCGTAAACGCTGCGAACGGACCCGCACACGCCTAGCCGCGGCGGGGCCTGAAGAAAGTTCCCGTAACCCTGTCACAGGAGGGCCTCAAGAACGTGCCTTCTATCTGTGAGGTGAAGGAGGAGAAGAAGTGGACATGAGAGGCATCGACCGGGCCACCCGCTATCGAGTAGGGGAGTTGGCCTCGAGCCCGCTCGACATCGCGTTGGCCGAGGAGATACGAGCCGTCCTCATCGCTGCTCGCCGCACCACCTCAACCAAGTCCGGCGGGACCGGCCGGTCCCGCCGGACGACCCGAAAGGAGGGCTAGAGGCATGAAGCTTCTCAACAAGCGCCACACCTCGGCCGCCCGGGACGTTGATGCCGAGCCGGTGAGGATCAGCGCCGCCAATTGGACGCGTGGGCAGCAGCTGACCACCACGGCAGCCCGCGTGGTGCTGTGGGCCTTGTCGCCTGTGCCCCGCTCGGCCTAGTGGTCGGTGCTGTTGCGTACACGGCATCTGCCCGTACCCTCCCTCCAGTGGTGTCGGCTGGTCCTACGGAAGCAGCCGGAAGGATCGAAGCAACCGGGATCGCCGAGCTCGTTGTCGTGGATTGGTTGAGCGCCACCCGGGACACTGAAGCTCAGGCTGAAGGAATCGCACCCAAGGCGGATCTCCCATCGAAGGCGCTCGACGTGTCTAACGCCAGTGCCGTCTCTTCCGAGTTCGACGGGTCGGCGTGGGTGGTCACCGTTGGCGTCACCGTCACCAGCATCCTGCCGGTTGATGATGGAACCAAGCCTCAGGCGCTCACGCAGCGCCGCTACTTCCAGATCCCGGTCGCCGTCGATGAGAGTGGCCAGGCCACTGTGCTGGCTCTGCCTGCAGAGGTGGCTGGTCCCAGCGTGGCCGCTGTGCCGGAGCCTGGCTACCGCGCAACCCTTCCAGCGACACATCCGGCTGCTGTCGCGGTGGGAGAGTTCCTGACCGCGCTACTGGCCGGCGGGGAGATATCACCCGCTACACCTCACCCGGCTCCCAGATCAGGGCCGTGAACCCAGCTCCGTACAGCCAAGTGGTCATCGAGCAGGTCACCACGGACACCGTTCCGGCCGAGGAACCCATCGAAGGCGACACCACCACCGTGGTGGTTCGCGCACGCGCCACCGACCCCACTGAAGCGACAACCCGGTTCGACTACGTCCTGCAGTTGACGGTTCGAGCATCCCGCTGGGAGATCACCCACATCAAGGGCACCCCACCCACCCCACAGAAGCAGGACAGCCCTGCGGCTGCCGCGCCGGCTGACACTGCCACCACTACCCACCCTAGAAAACCAACCCAATCTGAGTGAAAGGACTCGACCCATGAACCTTCTGGAAGGCGTCTTCGACTTTGTCAACGGTCTGGCCGCTGAACTTAAGAGCACCATCTCCGTCGTCGTCGTTGCCCTGGCCATCGTCTTCATCGTGGTCAACGCGATCGCATCGAAGCTGTCGGTGGCCAAGATCATCGGTGCGCTGGTCACGGCCGGCATCCTAATTGCTGGTGTGCTGGGTATCGACGTCGTCGCGAGCATGTTCACCACCGAACTCCAAAAGTGACCTGCGATGGCGTTGAAGTGGTACACGAGGGCACGCAAGTTCCCTCAACTGATCGGCAGGACACCTGACGGAACCCGAATCCCTGGCGGCCCCTACACCTACACCCAGGTTGCCGCTGGGGTGGGAACCGCGATCGTTATGGCGCAGACCACCTGGTTGTGGGCTCACGGCAGCCTGCTGCTCAACGCCACCATCTACATCGGCGCCGTCATCGGAGCAGTGATCGCCACAGGGAAGCTGCCCCCCGGGATGCGAAATCCACTGGTGCTGGCCACTGGCGCCCTGAACCTGCTCAAGCCCGGCTACCGAATCGGCGGCGCAGCCATCCCTCATCCCAAACCCACCACAGCAACCACCCTGGGCCGATCACAGTGTTCGAAGCCTCCCAGACTGGCCCTGACGATACCCAGCCCGCCGGCGACGATGGGCAGAGCGACGGCGTGGAGGTGCTCGAACTTCAACCCCGACAGGTACCAGAGCTGACCGGAGTGCAGCGCCTGCTACTAGGAAAACCATCATGAAGATCCCCACCGTCGCCCTCTACGAAAACCTGCGGTTCACCACCTCGGGCCAGGTATGGGCCGATTTCCTCCTCACCGGCGTCAACTACGGGCTGCGGGCCCCGATGAGAAGGAACGAGTCAGACTGCTTCACCAAGCACTACTCCGGGCGCTGCCTGGGGAGTCGCTAATGCTGGGACTATGTTCAACGCTGGACCCGCACCAGGTCGTCGAACGGATGCTTGACGGCCTCGATACCAACCAGTGCCCCGACTGGCTGGCCGAATGCGAAGCCACACTGGGCACCATCGAGCAGCTGCGCCCTGGCTACCGGATCTTCTGGCTATCAGTTCCACTGTCCACCGCCGGCACAGCCATCTCCTCGACCCTCACCGCAGCACGCACCAGCCTCGAAATCGCACTTGGCCTGCCAGCGGCTAAACCGTCGACGACGCAACTCAAGGCTGCGCAGATGAAAGCCAGGCAGGTGGCCGAATCAATCCCAGCACCTTTCCACCCCACCCGGCCACACCGGCACAGATGGTATGGCTGCACCAGCACATGATCGACCGCGGCCTCTATCTTGATGCCCTGCTCCCTGAACAGGGCCCGATCAACCTGCCCAAGCGCCGCTCCGCTTTGCTGGCGCCGCTGCTCGATGAAGGTGGCCGTACCGACGACGAGAAGAAGACCCCATTCAACCCACTCAAACGCCGCTACTTGAAGGTCCAGTCCCCAGCCCCGGGGATGAGGACGCGGCCGCCTACCAGTCGATGCTTGTCGTGGCTGACGTCCCTGACGGGAACTGCCGTTCCCGGGCGGGAGATCCTGGGGCGTCTCGACGAATGCGGACTGGCTGTCGACTGGGCCATGCGCCTGACCGTGCGGTCCTCAGCCGAAGTGCTGCGCTCCAACCAACGAGCACTCGAAACACTGAACGAACAGTTCAACCAACGCGAGGGAGAACTCTCCCACGGAGTCTCGGCGCTCGACCGTCACGCTGAAGACCTGTCCGAGTATGCAGCCGTCATGGAGGCCAACAAACTCGAGGTCGAATGCCAGGCCACGTTCATCCTCAGCGTGGCCGCCGCAGCTCCCGATGAGGTTCGCTCCCAAGCCAAGGCCCTCGCGGGCTGGTTCAGCGAAGCCGGATACAAACTGGCCCAGCCCGTTGGCTACCAGCAAGAACTGTGGTGGCAATGCCACCCAGGGGTCCCCAACTCACCCTTGAGCCGTGAGTACGCCCAGCTCGCCACCTCCGAAGCGCTATCTGCACTGGTGCCGCTGTCGACCGCCCTCGTCGGAGACAACGCCGGGACCCTACTGGCCATCAACATCAACAACGGCCCGATGCTCGACGAGAACACCCCTGCGGGTCCTCGCCGCTGATCTTCCACAACCCCGACGGAGCCACCGACCGCAACGTTTCCGGCTCAACCGCCTATATCGGCGACCTCGGATCTGGAAAGAGCTTCGCGCTGAAGAAGGAGGCTGGCGCCATCCTCGACCGCGGCGGCCGCATCATCGTTACCGACCGCACCAACATGGGGAGTGGGCGGTGTGGGCCGAGGCATTGACCGATCCGCGCATCGTCGACGTCTCCCAGCCAGCCTGGTCGCTTGACCCCTGCGGATCTTCGACCCGGCCACCGGATCGCGTGTGGCTCAGTCGTTCCTCACCCTCTACTAGACATCGCCCCGACCTCAGAACAAGGCGTCCTGCTGTCGGAGGTTCTCGAGGTCGACTACCTCACCCAACACTCGATCACCGGATTCGGAACCCTGGTCGACCACCTAGCAACCGCATGCAGCATCGCTGGGGCCAAGGAACTGGCACGTCTCATCCGCGTGTTCAGCCGCAAAGACCTGGGCCGCGTAGTCTTCGACGACTCGCTGCCTGCCCTCGACCTCGACCATCCCGCAATCGTCGTGCGCACCCATCAGCTGTCGCTGCCGAAACGCTCTGAGCTGGATCACGAGCACCTCTTCAGGCAGATGGGCATCGAGAAGCTGTTTGGACGGGCAGTCTTCGCGCTGATCACCTCAATCGCCAAGCACGAGTGCTTCCGAGACCGTGACCAACTGGCTGCGTTCGTCGTCGACGAAGCCCATGCGGTGACCAGCTCCACCGAAGGCACCAACGAACTGGTCGACTTCATCCGTGACGGCCGCAAGCACCGTGCCGTGGTCTACCTCGGCTCCCACGACCCCGACGAGGATTTCCCCTCCGAAACGATGAGAGGCCTGATCCCGTTCCGCGTCCTGATGCGCCACAAGGACAAGAAGCTGGCCCAGAACGGGTTGCGCTGGCTCGACCTAGACCACACAGACCCTGCCCTCATCGACCTCATCACCAAGGACACCTCCCCACAGGTCGGCGACGAAGTTCCCGTCCATCGCCGCGGCGAATGCCTCATCCGGGACGCCTCCGGAGCCATCGGCCGTGCCCGGATCCTGCCGCCGGCATTGGCCAGCCGCGACCAGGCAGGACGCACCGGGGCAGGAAGGACGTAGCCGCGTGAGCCTCACACCTCGACGACCTCGCTGGGTGAGGATGCTGATCCGCACCCTGATAGGTGCTGTCGTCCTGGTGGTGTTCGGCAACGTCGTGTTCGCCACCGCCGACGACGCCACGACGATGGGACAAACGATCCCCACCCTGTCGTGGATCCAGCTCACCGACGTCAAGGGAATTGGGCTGTGGAACTATGAGTTGGCCATCAACTTCAAGTCCGACATCTTCGAACCGGGCACCGCGATCTCGGCAATGTTCACCGAGTTCCTCTGGCGCGGCTACCTGGGCTGCACCGCGGTGGCGATCTGGTTCCTCGACTGGGTGCTGTCCTTCGACTGGCTCACCATGCTCACCGGCCCACTGATCGCCATCGGCGACGCGCTGCGCGACGTGATCGCGAGATTCGGGCTCGCGCCGATGTTCCTGATGATCGCTGGCCTGGCGGGTGGAATCTTCATCATGCGCGGCAAGACCGCCCGCGGCGTCTATGAGATCATCGTGGGCTGCCTGATCGTGGCGTTATCAGCCACCGCATTGAGCAACCCCATTCAGATGGTGGCCGGGCCCGGCGGCTGGATCTACCAGGCCCGGGACCACACCTTGGAGCTCGTCGCAGCAATGGGCGACCAAGCGCACACCGATCAGAATGCGATCACATCGGAACTGATAACCACGTTCGTGCGGCAGCCCGTACAGCTGATCTCCTTCGGCCAAATCCTCGACGGCACTGCCTGCGAAGCGGCCTACGACGACTCCATCCGTCAAGGCCCATATGGCTACACCGACGACGTGCGTAACGCAGTCAAGAGCTGCAACGACGCCGCCGGCGAGTACGCCAACACTCCCAACGGCGGCATGGTGTCCTCGGCCTTCATCCAAGCCCCGGCCGGTCTGATCGTGCTGCTGATCGCGATCATGATCGGCGGCACCGTGATGCTTGCGCTGGTCTCAACCGTCCTGGCCTCGCTGAAGGCGATCATCAACCTAGTCCTCGCCGTACTGCCTGGTGGAGCACGGCGTCCACTGGCCCACGCCTTCGCGGAGATGTTCATCGGGATCGCCGTATTCGTTTTCGCCATATTCTTCCTAGGCGTCTACCTGATGGTGATCCAAACTGTATTCCAAGCAAACGAGGGGCAGCCCTCCAAAGCCTTCGCCATCGTGATCATCGTCATGGTTCTGGGGCTGATCGCGTTCCTGCGCTACCGCAAAGGCCTCAAAGCCGCCACCAGCCGGCTCACAGACTGGATGGGGTCGCGTCCCGGCGCCGCCGCCCGCGCCCGTTGGCCCCTGCAGGGCAAGGAGCCCACTGGATGAAGGCCGCCGGCGTCTACGGAGCCGGGAAGGTACTAGCCTCGCCCCAAGGCCGCGCCGCCCTCAAGAACACAGCCATGGTGGGTGCCGCCGCACTGACCGGTAACCCGCGTTGGCTGGGCGGGTGGTACTCAACAACGCCGCCATGAAGCGGGCCAAGGGGCCCTGGCGGGCCGCGCCGCGACAGCAGCCAAACCTTCAGCCACCTCAGACGGCCACCTAGCTTTCAGCGGTCGAGCCGCCCCCGCACCTGGCCCGCCGCAGCCTCCTCTGCTCCAACGACCACCTCGACTAGCCGTGCCCGCAGCCACCCAACCGATGACGAGGTCATCGAAGGCGTGATCGTCGACTCCACTGAAGGTCCCCAGCCGACACCGCACCGACTGCCGATGCGACGCGTCATCGCACTGTCCCCGCCGCCGTCACGACCCCTCACCGTGCGACCCACCCGCCCGCGGCCCCGCTGCCACCTGGCTCGACACACACACCGAGACTCACCCGCCCGACGGCGGCAACGAAGAACCCGGCGAGCGGCCCGCCTCACATCGCCCGCCGCCCCAGCATGAGCCTCCGCCACGTACACCGGTCAACCCCGCCATGACAAAGACTGCCGCCGCTGCAGTTCCCGGGCGTTGCGCAGTCGACCCACGCAGCGCCGAGCACGATGAAGAAGTGGATCGCCCTGGCCGTCATCGTGACGCTCATGGGGGCACAGTACCGATGGCCGCCGTTATGGCGATGGTCACTGCGATCAGCGGAGCGCAACAGCATGTCTCGTCCAGCAACGCCTCGCTGTGCTCAGCCAGCTGGCAGGACAGCGGGCTCTCGGAGCAAAACCTCACGGCAGGACAGCTCAACGCAGCAGCCACCATCTACGCAGCGGCCACCGAAACAGGAGCCGGCCCAGAAGGTGCAGTAGTGGGAATCGCCACCGCCGCACAAGAATCAAACCTCGGTGCCGACCCGCGCACCCTCACACCTAACAGCGACGGCGACGTTGGACTATTCCAACAGCGCAGCCTGGTCGGCTGGTACGCCAATGGGGCCACCCAAGAAGCCAACATCGCCACTCTCAACGACCACGCCTACGCAGCCAGAACCTTCTTCCTCGGCAACACCACCCTCGCGGGCTATCACATCCCTGGCCTGACCGACATCGACGGCTGGCGCACGATGTCAGTGACCGCCGCTGCTCAAGCCGTGCAACGCTCGGCATTCCCCGATGCCTACGCCAAGCATGAAGCCTTCGCCCGTGCCTTGGTGCAGCGACTCAGCGGCGGGCAGCAGGACAGATCCTGTGCTCCGGCGCGGTAGGTAGCACTCTCGACTGTCCAGCAACCGGAATGAGCACGGAAGCAGGACTCACCCCGACGCGCTACGGGGCCTGCGCTGCATCAAGTACAACTGGCCCCAGATCACCGTCATCGGCGGGCTCCGCAACGACCCGGGCTCAGACCACCACGTCGGCAACGCTATCGACGCGATGGTCCCCGACTACAGATCCGCTGCCGGCATCGAACTGGGTACCCAGATTGCCGAATGGGCCAAGGCCAACGCGGAGGGTCTCGGCGTGACCTACATCATCTGGCGTAAGCAAATCTGGAGCATGCAGCGGGCCTCCGAAGGATGGCGCACCTGCGGGGTGAACGCCTCGTGTTACTCCGGCGTGGACCCCTCTGCCGCACACCTCGACCACGTCCACATCTCGTTCCTCGGCGCCATGGGCACAGGCGTCCCGGCCAACCCAACCGCCCTGTGGACTCCGCCGGGGTATCCCTGCCCGTCGACAGAGGTAGCTTCCGCATCACAGCCCGCTACAACCAAGCTGGATCTGCCTGGTCCTCCGGATACCACACAGGCTTGGACTTCGCCGCCGCAGAAGGCACCCCGTGCGCTCCATCACCGACGGCACCGTCACTAACGCCTCATGGCACTCTGCCTACGGCAACCTCACCCAGATCACCAACGACGACGGCACCGTCTTCTACTACGCCCACCAAGCAACGCGCACCATCCGCAATGGCCAACGAGTTACCGCCGGCCAGCAGATCGGCACAGTCGGTAACACCGGCAACTCCTACGGCGCCCACCTCCACCTCGAAGTCCGCGTTGCCGGGCGCACCGTCGACCCGCAACCTGGCTCGCCACACGAGGAATCACCCATGAAGAACATCAAGACCGCCGTCATCATCATGACCCTCATCATCGCTGCAGGGATCCTCCTCGGAGGCAACAAGCAACCGACGCCCACCCCTAGCCCACGACAACCGCACAAGTGAACCCCGCCCCGGCCGGTGCAACCGAGTCGCAGCCAGGAACCGCCGCCCCGCCCGCGAAGGGAGCCCGAAGAACCACATGAACCCACCGTCGCGACCCCCAATACGAAGGTGGTGAACAGCTCGACTGGACCGTGCCAGCAGCAGATCGTCAGCTCGCGATCGACACTGCCACGCAGTTCGTCGCAGCCTGGCTGCTACCTGACCCACAGCTGCGCACCCAGGCACTTGTGCCGGTTGCAGCTCAGGCGCTCATCGATGACCTGGCACACCCACTAAAGACATGGGACGCTACCGCACTCCGCTCCCGGACATCGTCGAGCTAGCCTCTACCAACGCAATGCTGCGCCAGGAGTTCAGCGATGGCCGGACAGTTGACATCCTCCTGATCGCTGAACCCGGCACCATCACCGGCTGGCTCGTCACCGACATTGCCCCACCCCGCCCCAGCCATGAACCACGCTACGGGTTGTAGCTAGCACGCAACACCTGAGCCTAGAGTGGACACCATGACAGAGACAGTCGAGCACGACGGCGTGGGATGGCGACTGACAGTTGCCCCGACCAGCACGGGCGGCGAGCTGGTGTTGACCATCGAGCAGCTACACACGGATGAGTGGCTGCCCACCCAACGCTGGGCCGAACCCGCACCGGAACCTCGGCACCGAAAGCAGGCCATCACCGAATCCGCCCGAGCCCACGGCTGGATCACCCCGACCGAACGGTGGCCCGTACCCGGAAAGATGGCATCCAGGTCCTCGAGGACATGTTCCCCTACGACTGGGAACGAATAGTCAAAGATGCCACCGCGCTGCGGGAAAGCGCCCTCACCTACGCCTCCCAAGTCGACCGCAGCTGGCGCCTGGCGATCAACGCTGCCAACACCACCGGAGGCCTGAAGGTCCACGAACTGGCCGAGATCTCCGGCCGCGGCCGCCACGCCATCTACCGGATGCGCACCGACGACCTGTCAGCAGATGACACCGCGCTTCTCACCGAGATCCGCCGCGGCAGGGACCCCAGTGAACCAGCGCCCAACGCCAGTGCGTCCACCCGATGAGGCCATCATCTGGCTTGACCTCAACACCGGCCAAGGACTCGACCCGCCGGCCAAGCCATCTCCCGATCATCGGCGGACGCAGGAAGAATCCGACGTTGTTTGATCTCCTCGAGACTGCCCGCTACGCCCGAGCTACCCGCCTCATGCTGTGTGGCACTGTCCCAACCGGATACGCCTGGCTGCTACCAACCGAAACCCAGATCGCCAAGGGCATCGACCCAACACCCGGTTGGACCGATGTCGGCCATTACCTTGGCGACCCGCCCCGTGGCCGGTTCCTGCACACAGAGACCCAACACCGCATCACCGTGACCACCACAGCCGAATGGTTTGGAGACCGGGTCCTGGCCCCGATCGAGGCCGAGTTCGCCTACAAAACCGTCGCACGAGTCGTCGCCCACGCCATCGACCGACCTGACTGGGGCCTCATGCGCAGCCCCTCAGCAACCGGCCTCAACGTGTGGAAACAACGCTTCGACGGGGTCCGTGAGTTCCTCATGGAGCCCATCGATCCCGACATCGGCCACCTCATCCAAGCCACCGAACCACAACACCGGTTTGAGCACTACGTGGCCGGGCCCGGTATGTGCGGCTGCGGCGACTGCGTCCCTCTGGTATCCGCTAGCGAACTGCCCGGCTTTGCCTACGCAGACGGCCGGTTCATGTATCACGGTGTGTGCCGCGGACTGCGTGGCTCAGCGCCAGCCACCATGCTCACCGCCGGCCAAGCCCAGGAACTGTGGGCCCGCGACCCATACCACCCAGCCCGCTACAAGATCCGCTACCGGATCTCCGACTGGTGGGACCACATCGGACTGTTCCCCATCAAGCTCGAAGGGGCTGGCCGTGGCTGGCACTGGCCTAACAAGCCCGGCTTCGTCGGAGAGACCTGGATCAACTCCACCGAACTGCGCACAGCCAGCCTCGAAAGCGACTGGCAAATCGAGATCCTTGAAGGGATCGCGTTCACCAAGAAATCCAACGCCATCGAACCCTTCGCCACTGCCACCGGCAAGATGCTCGAGGCCCTTGACCATGGGCTCCAGCGCGGCGCCATCGGCCCGGGAGCCCATTCAGCGGCCGCCTCGGCGATCAAGCACATGTTCCGCGTCACCGTCGGCTCGTTCTCGCGCCGCAGCCGAACCACCACCAGGTTCGCCACTACCTTCGAGAAGGTCTCCGACGCCGCCGTGGGCCGCGTCCAGCCCTCACCCAATGGTGGTTTCGTCTACCAGGTGCCATCGAAGTCACGCCCTGACGACGCCGAGACATGGCACCCGAGATCGCGGCGCTGGTGTGGGGAGCCGCCCGCGCGCGTGTCCTACGGGACAACCGCCCCACCAAGGCCAAGTCCGCCATCTACGGCGCCCTGCAGGTCGAGCCTTCAGAGTTGATCGGAATCCAGGGCGACGCCATCTACACCACGCGGATCCAGCCCTGGACCCTCCCGAATCACGGGGAGGAGCCGACGACGGCGCTAACGGCCGCATCAGGATCAAGGGCTACCTCCCGGCCCGCTCCCAGCTCCGCAGACGGTGGATGTGCGCCAGCAACTATCCAACCAAGCCGAGATAGCAGGCTGGGAGTAGCCCATGTCAACATCAAAAGACCTCATCCTCGAGCTCCAAACCCAAGGATTCTCCAACGCTGAGATTGGCCGCCGCCTCGGTCGTGACAGCTCCCTGATCGGCCAGATCGCCAACGGCCGCAAACCCGGCAACAACCTCAACCAGGCCCTCACCGAACTGGCCACCCGCGGCGAGGTCAAGACCCGCCCTTCCGTCGCACCTCATCCGACGGCACCCTGGCGAAGGTCCGAGCCACCAAGGGCCAGGAATCGGTGGTGCCAGCCGCTCCGCCCGGGCAGCGGATCCGCACAGTCACCAAGTCGACCGCCCAACCGCCGGCACTGCCCAAAAGGAAGCCGACCGGGACACGTAACCAGCTCTCCCACCAGGAGAACCGGCTGCCTAATGGGCGTGAGCTGCACCGAGTCACCGTCCCTAAGACCGACCGAGCCAACAACCGCTCCGCCGGCGGCAAGATCATGGCCGACGTCGTCGCCCGGGCCGCAGCAACCGGGAAACGGATCTCCGGCACGGTGTGGGCTGAAGTTCGCCGCAAGGACGGCAGCCGAGACAGGATCCCTGTCCAGCTCGGCGGGCACGGTGGCTACGCGGCCCAGTCGATCCATGATGCCCTGCAATCCAACCCGGAAACCGCGTTTGAATGGCTTGATGGGCAGATCCAAGGCCGCTACCCAGAGTTCGAAGGTGGGTTCATTGTCGTCGGGTTCGACGTCGATGTCTGGTGATCCCACACCACCGGCGCCATGCCCCGGGACCGACCCCTACAACCTCTTCACCGCTTTACTCTTGGCCTGGTGGGTGACGCGCGAGTATCTCCAGAAGCCATCCATCAACGGTTTGGTGATCGTCACTGCGCTCATGACCATGATCGCCGCGTGGCCACTGGGCGCGGGCGCGGCAACCCTTCTGGCGTGTACCGGCCTTGCGGCGTTCTACCTCTGCGTCGGCGCAGGCGTTGCCGCCGTACACCTGCTCGCCGTGCGGCGCTGGGCACGTGTGAGCTGGGTGGCTGGCTATTTCACGCCTGACGCCTCGCAGCTGGTGCATCCAGAGCGCGGTGCCTGGGTGCTCAGCGAGCACCACGCTCGACATCGTGGCCGTGGGCTCGGCGCTTCCCTGCGCGCTGTCGTGTGGCCACATCTGATGTCGGAGGCAGACCAGGCCGGTGTTGCTATCCGAATGGACACGAGAGTTCCTGCGCTGGCCGAGCAGTATGTGAGGGAGATGCCAGGGCTAGCAATCGTCGGGACTCGCCGGGGAGTGACACACCTCGCGCGTCAACCTTCCTAGAGCCGGCCCCCGGCGCCGACAGCGACACACCCAGACACTGACCTGGACACGGAAGCCCTCAACGTCGACAACGGAGCGGGAGGCTGGAGGGGTAACCTGGCTCTTCCCAATCGAGAGTGGGACGGTGCTGCGTGGGCGGGTAGACATGGGAGCCTTCTCGCTGAGAGGACGTGAGTGCCTAATCCACTCCTGCTCAACGTTCGCTCGGGTCGACGTCCTCGGGCTGGAGGTCGAAGTGCAGCAGAAAATGTGGCCCTCTGCGCGATCAAGCTGATCCATTGCCTGACCCAGGTCATGTTCATGGACTCTCATTCACGGTGCCAGAGGCCGTTACTATCCAGACATGAGGCACCGACACGACGGGTTCACAGCTGAGTTCGATAGCGGCGTGTGCACGCGATGCGACGAGCCGATCCAGGCGGGAGAGCAAATCGAGCAAACCCGAGGGGTAGGATCTCACGTTACGCCCACGTCGAGCCCTGTCCGGGAGCCGCACCGATCCAGTGCAGCATATGCGGAGACAACTGGTACCAGTGCGACTGCCCTTGACGAAGGAAGCCGGCTCTAAGGGGCTCGAGGAGCTCGCGCAGCTCGGCCGCACACGTCACAAGCGTCGCGATGATGTCCTGGCGTTCTTCGACCATCCCGGGACCTCGCACGGTCCTACCGAAGCTGTGAACGGCAGGCTGGAACATCTCCGCGGCATCGCGTTGGGGTTCAGGAACCTGGCCAACTACCGGCTCCGATCACTCCTCGAGGCCGGTGGGTTCGGACCCCAACCTCCACTCATCTGTGAGGAGCCGGTAACCCTGCCTCTGGCCTTGTCGCGCTTGTCAGCGGCGGGACGCGCCCCAAGCGGACAGCTCGCTCAACACTGGGACGGACGGTTCCCTAGACTGATATGGGACCTAAAGATGGAGGATGGACGTGGAGATCGCCGGGTACGGCGTGGCCGCGTGGGGATTTGTCTTCTTCTTGGTGACCTTCCCGGCGACCGCGGTGTGGTTGCTCCTACTAGCTGTGAGGTGGCTCCTCGGAGGAGGCGAGTTGGACGGCAACCACTGGCTCCGGGGCCGTTGGGGATACATCTTGGCCTACGTCATCACGCTCATCGGTGGTTATGCCGTATACGCCAACCAGGTGTGCGGCGGGCCAGCAGGGGAGACTTCTGCTTCTAGCCCATGCGGGCAATCCAGGCGCGCGACGTATCGCGAGGTTCCCCGCGCGCCTCATCCTCGAGCCGGACGATCTTCGCCGCCCGGGACTCCACCCTCCCAGCGTTGTGACACCGCGCCGGTTGTCGTCCCACGCGCTCTCACGCGCTACACCAAGCCAGCGTGCATCTAAACTTGGGATCAATCATCCGAGGTGGTCTAACCAGCCCCAAACTGAGGGAAACCAATGGACCTTCACCAACTTCGCAGCCTGCCAGCCGACCACATCGATCTACTGCTGACCGCAGCGATTGAGTTCGGCGTTATCTCTACCCAGCCAGGTACCCCTCGCCCCAGCAGGTGCTCACAGCAGTGGCGCAGCGCCTGGGCACTGGGCTGTTCCTGAGGAACCAGATCGTTGACCCTGCCGGCTACCGGTTCAGACCCGTAGCGGGACCACTCGACGTGCGTGATGTGCTCAAAGCCTGCCATGCGGCGCAGTTCGCCTATCGCGATACCAGGCTCTGGGCCGGATCAGCCGAGCAGCGGATCCTCGACGGCGTCGCGAAGGCAGCGGCCATGCGGATGCCTGGATACGAGTTGTCGCCATGGGTTTGGCAAAGACCGGTGGAGGAAGCGATCGGATACGCTCCGCCCGCTGGCTGGAAGCCCGAGGATCTGGGGGCATTGAGTGGCTCGACAGCGTCGACGACTTCACCGCCAGATGGGACGGGGCGAGGATCGTGGTGCTGACTGCACCAGCCCTCGAAGATCTGCCGGCGTTACCAACTAGGCCCAGAGTTTTCGTGCTCGTCGGCCATGACGAGGCTGCGGCTGTGATCGCTGAGGTGGATAGGCATCGGATCGTGGTGGAGAGCATCCTGGTGTTGCCTCAGGCAGCTGCGTGGCTACGAGAGCAGCTTCTGGTCTAGCATGTGAGGCGGCCGAAAGGCCCCAACGTCCTCGGGACTACCACGGCAGGGATGTCGTCGGCCGATGGCGTGTGGCGGGCGCGCGAAGGGTTGGTCCCGGAACGCGCCCCACCGGGGACCACGTGGTGACAACTGGTGGATATGCTGCGTCAAGGGGCGCCACCGTGGCGGACCCCACCGGTGTGCAGCCGCGGGAACTGGAAGTTCGGTCACGAGTACCGCAGCGAATCTCTCGGTGTTGTTGACCCGAGGGAGAGCAGCGTGCGCGACGGATCCTGGTACTTCCCAGCCAACGTCTCAACGACAGAGGACTTCATCGAGTTCTGGACTGAAGTCCCATCCCGGACGAGGCGCTGGTGAGGTTCTACAGCGAGCACCAAGCCAACCGAACTGACCATTATCCGATCAACCGCTGCCGGCCATGGGAATGCGCGATCACGTGGAGACCGACAAGCCCGACCAGGAGATCGCAGTGTCGGCAGTAGGCGTGGGCTTCAGGAAGTAAGTGAATATTCGCTTCTCTGAGCGCCACGAGTATTGCGGTTGAGCGCCACCTGCTCGTGGGCGCGTTCGCGTCGTTGAGCGCCACCGGGTATTCGGGTTCGGCGCCACCTTCCTAGGCTCCTTCTGCCGCGTGGCTGATCACGCGGCAGAAGGAGTAGTTCGGATGGTACGCAGGATCAAGGCGAAGCTGGTGTTGAGGCTTCGCGCGGAGGGGCTCACGGGTCGGCAGATCGCGGCGCAGGGTATGTCTCGGCACTCGGTGTCGGCGGTGCTCGACGCCGCCGACCGGGAGGGCGTCGGCTGGGACGACGTCGCGGAGCTCGACGAGGCGGACGTGTATGCGCGGCTGTTCCCGGGCGTGGTGAGCACGAGAGTGTTCACGCGCAGCCGGACTGGGACAAGGTACATCGGGAGCTCGCGAGGGTCGGGGTGACGTTGAAGCTGCTGCATGGCGAGTACGTCGATGCCTGCCGGGCCAAGGGCGAGACGGCGATGGGCTACGACCGGTTCTGCAAGACCTACCAGCGTCACGTGCTGGTGATCGGGGCGGCATCGCGGGTCGGTCACAAGGCCGGGCAGACGGTCGAGGTCGACTGGTCGGGCAAGACTATGCAGCTCAGCGACCCGGTCACCGGGCAGGCGACGAGGGTCTACCTGTTCGTCGCGACGCTGCCGTTCTCCCGCTACTCGTTCGTCGAGCCGACGCTGGATATGAAGCAGGACACCTGGCTGCGCGCGAACACGGCGATGTTCGACTGGTTCGGCGGCAGTGTCCCCGGATCGTCCCGGATAACCTGAAGGCGGGTGTGATCAAGCACCCTGCCGAGGGCGAGGTGGTGCTGAACGACGCGTATCGGGAGCTCGCGGCGCACTATTCGGCGGCGGTGCTGCCGGGACGGGTGAAGAAGCCGAAGGACAAGCCGAGTGTCGAGGGCACGGTCGGGAACGTTGCGACGGTGGTGATCGCGGCTCTCCGCGACCGCACCTTCGCGACGCTGCCGGAGTTGCGGGCCGCGGTCTACGAACGCGTCGCCGCTTACAACGCGAAGCCGTTTCAGAAACGCGCCGGGTCGAGGCTTTCGGTGTTCGAGGGTGAGGAGAAGCCGCTGCTGCGGCCGCTCCCGTGGTGTGAGCGTGGATCCGACGGTGGGCGTGTCGGCGGCAGGAGTGGAGTCGAGGCCCGCTAGCCTGTAAGCACGATTATGAACACACCTAGTCTGCGTATTGCATCAGATGAATCACCACGGTCCCCGGGCGACATGGTGCTGCGAGACGTCTGGCGAGGGCTCTGACCTGCGCAGATGCCTCTCCGTACACGATGTCGAGCAGCGGTAAGGCGCCCGGGGCTGTGCGTGGACGCGTTTGAGCCGGTTACGCAGACAGGCTCTGTTGCAAAAATCGTGAAGCTTGAGCATGCTTGGCGGAGATTGGACGGACGGAACGATGACGGATTTCAAGTGGCGCCATTTCCAGGGTGATGTGATCCTGTGGGCGGTGCGCTGGTATTGTCGCTATCCGATCAGCTATCGCGACCTTGAGGAAATGCTGGCGGAACGCGGCATTTCGGTCGACCATACGACGATCTATCGCTGGGTCCAGTGCTACGCCCGGAGATGGAGAAGCGGCTGCGCTGGTTCTGGCGGCGTGGCTTTGATCCGAGCTGGCGCCTGGATGAAACCTACGTCAAGGTGCGGGGCAAGTGGACCTACCTGTACCGGGCAGTCGACAAGCGGGGCGACACGATCGATTTCTACCTGTCGCCGACCCGCAGCGCCAAGGCAGCGAAGCGGTTCCTGGGCAAGGCCCTGCGAGGCCTGAAGCACTGGGAAAAGCCTGCCACGCTCAATACCGACAAAGCGCCGAGCTATGGTGCAGCGATCACCGAATTGAAGCGCGAAGGAAAGCTGGACCGGGAGACGGCCCACCGGCAGGTGAAGTATCTCAATAACGTGATCGAGGCCGATCACGGAAAGCTCAAGATACTGATCAAGCCGGTGCGCGGTTTCAAATCGATCCCCACGGCCTATGCCACGATCAAGGGATTCGAAGTCATGCGAGCCCTGCGCAAAGGACAGGCTCGCCCCTGGTGCCTGCAGCCCGGCATCAGGGGCGAGGTGCGCCTTGTGGAGAGAGCTTTTGGCATTGGGCCCTCGGCGCTGACGGAGGCCATGGGCATGCTCAACCACCATTTCGCAGCAGCCGCCTGATCGGCGCAGAGCGACAGCCTACCTCTGACTGCCGCCAATCTTTGCAACAGAGCCACCCAGTGGACATAAGCCTGTTCGGTTCGTAAGCTATAATGCAAGTAGCGTATGCGCTCACGCAACTGGTCCAGAACCTTGACCGAACGCAGCGGTGGTAACGGCGCAGTGGCGGTTTTCATGGCTTGTTATGACTGTTTTTTTGTACAGTCTATGCCTCGGGCATCCAAGCAGCAAGCGCGTTACGCCGTGGGTCGATGTTTGATGTTATGGAGCAGCAACGATGTTACGCAGCAGGGCAGTCGCCCTAAAACAAAGTTAGACATCATGAGGGAAGCGGTGACCATCGAAATTTCGAACCAACTATCAGAGGTGCTAAGCGTCATTGAGCGCCATCTGGAATCAACGTTGCTGGCCGTGCATTTGTACGGCTCCGCAGTGGATGGCGGCCTGAAGCCATACAGCGATATTGATTTGTTGGTTACTGTGGCCGTAAAGCTTGATGAAACGACGCGGCGAGCATTGCTCAATGATCTTATGGAGGCTTCGGCTTTCCCTGGCGAGAGCGAGACGCTCCGCGCTATAGAAGTCACCCTTGTCGTGCATGACGACATCATCCCGTGGCGTTATCCGGCTAAGCGCGAGCTGCAATTTGGAGAATGGCAGCGCAATGACATTCTTGCGGGTATCTTCGAGCCAGCCATGATCGACATTGATCTAGCTATCCTGCTTACAAAAGCAAGAGAACATAGCGTTGCCTTGGTAGGTCCGGCAGCGGAGGAATTCTTTGACCCGGTTCCTGAACAGGATCTATTCGAGGCGCTGAGGGAAACCTTGAAGCTATGGAACTCGCAGCCCGACTGGGCCGGCGATGAGCGAAATGTAGTGCTTACGTTGTCCCGCATTTGGTACAGCGCAATAACCGGCAAAATCGCGCCGAAGGATGTCGCTGCCGACTGGGCAATAAAACGCCTACCTGCCCAGTATCAGCCCGTCTTACTTGAAGCTAAGCAAGCTTATCTGGGACAAAAAGAAGATCACTTGGCCTCACGCGCAGATCACTTGGAAGAATTTATTCGCTTTGTGAAAGGCGAGATCATCAAGTCAGTTGGTAAATGATGTCTAACAATTCGTTCAAGCCGACCGCGCTACGCGCGGCGGCTTAACTCCGGCGTTAGATGCACTAAGCACATAATTGCTCACAGCCAAACTATCAGGTCAAGTCTGCTTTTATTATTTTTAAGCGTGCATAATAAGCCCTACACAAATTGGGAGATATATCATGAAAGGCTGGCTTTTTCTTGTTATCGCAATAGTTGGCGAAGTAATCGCAACATCCGCATTAAAATCTAGCGAGGGCTTTACTAAGCTTGCCCCTTCCGCCGTTGTCATAATCGGTTATGGCATCGCATTTTATTTTCTTTCTCTGGTTCTGAAATCCATCCCTGTCGGTGTTGCTTATGCAGTCTGGTCGGGACTCGGCGTCGTCATAATTACAGCCATTGCCTGGTTGCTTCATGGGCAAAAGCTTGATGCGTGGGGCTTTGTAGGTATGGGGCTCATAATTGCTGCCTTTTTGCTCGCCCGATCCCCATCGTGGAAGTCGCTGCGGAGGCCGACGCCATGGTGACGGTGTTCGGCATTCTGAATCTCACCGAGGACTCCTTCTTCGATGAGAGCCGGCGGCTAGACCCCGCCGGCGCTGTCACCGCGGCGATCGAAATGCTGCGAGTCGGATCAGACGTCGTGGATGTCGGACCGGCCGCCAGCCATCCGGACGCGAGGCCTGTATCGCCGGCCGATGAGATCAGACGTATTGCGCCGCTCTTAGGCGCCCTGTCCGATCAGATGCACCGTGTTTCAATCGACAGCTTCCAACCGGAAACCCAGCGCTATGCGCTCAAGCGCGGCGTGGGCTACCTGAACGATATCCAAGGATTTCCTGACCCTGCGCTCTATCCCGATATTGCTGAGGCGGACTGCAGGCTGGTGGTTATGCACTCAGCGCAGCGGGATGGCATCGCCACCCGCACCGGTCACCTTCGACCCGAAGACGCGCTCGACGAGATTGTGCGGTTCTTCGAGGCGCGGGTTTCCGCCTTGCGACGGAGCGGGGTCGCTGCCGACCGGCTCATCCTCGATCCGGGGATGGGATTTTTCTTGAGCCCCGCACCGGAAACATCGCTGCACGTGCTGTCGAACCTTCAAAAGCTGAAGTCGGCGTTGGGGCTTCCGCTATTGGTCTCGGTGTCGCGGAAATCCTTCTTGGGCGCCACCGTTGGCCTTCCTGTAAAGGATCTGGGTCCAGCGAGCCTTGCGGCGGAACTTCACGCGATCGGCAATGGCGCTGACTACGTCCGCACCCACGCGCCTGGAGATCTGCGAAGCGCAATCACCTTCTCGGAAACCCTCGCGAAATTTCGCAGTCGCGACGCCAGAGACCGAGGGTTAGATCATGCCTAGCATTCACCTTCCGGCCGCCCGCTAGCGGACCCTGGTCAGGTTCCGCGAAGGTGGGCGCAGACATGCTGGGCTCGTCAGGATCAAACTGCACTATGAGGCGGCGGTTCATACCGCGCCAGGGGAGCGAATGGACAGCGAGGAGCCTCCGAACGTTCGGGTCGCCTGCTCGGGTGATATCGACGAGGTTGTGCGGCTGATGCACGACGCTGCGGCGTGGATGTCCGCCAAGGGAACGCCCGCCTGGGACGTCGCGCGGATCGACCGGACATTCGCGGAGACCTTCGTCCTGAGATCCGAGCTCCTAGTCGCGAGTTGCAGCGACGGCATCGTCGGCTGTTGCACCTTGTCGGCCGAGGATCCCGAGTTCTGGCCCGACGCCCTCAAGGGGAGGCCGCATATCTGCACAAGCTCGCGGTGCGACGGACACATGCGGGCCGGGGTGTCAGCTCCGCGCTGATCGAGGCTTGCCGCCATGCCGCGCGAACGCAGGGGTGCGCCAAGCTGCGGCTCGACTGCCACCCGAACCTGCGTGGCCTATACGAGCGGCTCGGATTCACCCACGTCGACACTTTCAATCCCGGCTGGGATCCAACCTTCATCGCAGAACGCCTAGAACTCGAAATCTAACGTCCGTTCGGGCATCGAGGTCCATGTCGGGGTGGGACGGGCCCGTGGCTTCAAGATCACTTGCAGTCCGACCGCGATGTCTTGGTTGCGCGAGAGGTTGTCGATATGGCTCTGTTGCAAAAATCGTGAAGCTTGAGCATGCTTGGCGGAGATTGGACGGACGGAACGATGACGGATTTCAAGTGGCGCCATTTCCAGGGTGATGTGAGGCTCTGTTGCAAAAATCGTGAAGCTTGAGCATGCTTGGCGGAGATTGGACGGACGGAACGATGACGGATTTCAAGTGGCGCCATTTCCAGGGTGATGTGATCCTGTGGGCGGTGCGCTGGTATTGTCGCTATCCGATCAGCTATCGCGACCTTGAGGAAATGCTGGCGGAACGCGGCATTTCGGTCGACCATACGACGATCTATCGCTGGGTCCAGTGCTACGCCCGGAGATGGAGAAGCGGCTGCGCTGGTTCTGGCGGCGTGGCTTTGATCCGAGCTGGCGCCTGGATGAAACCTACGTCAAGGTGCGGGGCAAGTGGACCTACCTGTACCGGGCAGTCGACAAGCGGGGCGACACGATCGATTTCTACCTGTCGCCGACCCGCAGCGCCAAGGCAGCGAAGCGGTTCCTGGGCAAGGCCCTGCGAGGCCTGAAGCACTGGGAAAAGCCTGCCACGCTCAATACCGACAAAGCGCCGAGCTATGGTGCAGCGATCACCGAATTGAAGCGCGAAGGAAAGCTGGACCGGGAGACGGCCCACCGGCAGGTGAAGTATCTCAATAACGTGATCGAGGCCGATCACGGAAAGCTCAAGATACTGATCAAGCCGGTGCGCGGTTTCAAATCGATCCCCACGGCCTATGCCACGATCAAGGGATTCGAAGTCATGCGAGCCCTGCGCAAAGGACAGGCTCGCCCTGGTGCCTGCAGCCCGGCATCAGGGGCGAGGTGCGCCTTGTGGAGAGAGCTTTTGGCATTGGGCCCTCGGCGCTGACGGAGGCCATGGGCATGCTCAACCACCATTTCGCAGCAGCCGCCTGATCGGCGCAGAGCGACAGCCTACCTCTGACTGCCGCCAATCTTTGCAACAGAGCCCGCAGACACGCCGTTGACCAGCACGTATACCCTTGGCGTCTCATCGGATGCATCATTGACTCATTGGATGCAACCGCGGAACGAGGTGTCGGATGCACGTCGACGGTGTGGGTCGGGTCTCGGTGGTGCCCTCGCTGCCGGTCCTTCGGCCCGAGGAGCAGGTGCTCCAGCTCATGCTGGACGGCTGGCGCAACCAGCAGCTCTCCAGGAACCTGCAGTTCGCGACGATCGAGCAGCGGCTGCGCTGTGTGCGCCGGTTCGTTGAGCACATGAACGAGGATCCGTGGAACTGGACGCCGGCGATGGTCGAGGAGTTCTCGGCCGACCTGCGCACCGTCCGACACGTCTCTCGCTCCACGCTGCGCAGCTACCACTCTGCGCTTCGGGCGTTCACGAGCTACGTCAGCAACCCGACTACGGATGGGACCGGGTCTGCGAGCAGTACTTCGGCACCCACCCGGCGCAGGTCTTCTTCGACTGGAACTCCGCACCGCACGTCCAGGAGTACGACGGCGGACCCACGAAGCGTCCCTACACGCGGTCCGAGCTCGATCGACTCTTCGTCTACGCCGACGATGAGGTCGAACGCATGGGGCGGTCGGGACGCAAGGGCTGGCAGGCGGCCTATCGCGATGCGGTCATGATGAAGATCGCCTACGCCTACGGCCTCCGCTTCAACGAGTTGCGACACCTGCAGCTCGTCGACTTCGCCCGCAACCCGCATGCGCGCGAGTTCGGCCGGTTCGGCGTCTGCAAGGTCCGCTACGGCAAGTCAAAGCGCTCCTCGCCCTACAAACCCCGCAGCGTGCTCACCGTCTGGCGATGGACGCCTCCGATCCTCGAGGACTGGCTCGCCAACGGTCGCGGTGAGCCCGACACACTCGACCTGTTCCCCAGCGAACGCGGCGGCCTGGTCGGAGAACCGGCGCTGCTGCGCCGGCTACGCCGCTACTGCGACGAGCTCGGACTTTCGGACGGGCTCGATCTGCACTCGTTCCGACGCTCCTACGCTACGCATCTGTTGGAGGCTGGCTGGGACCCACGGTTCGTCCAGGACCAGATGGGGCACGAGTACGCCTCGACGACCGGCATCTACCAGTTCGTCGGCGACGAGTTCCGGCGCAGCACGCTCCGCAGCGCTCTCGACAGGACCGTCAACGAGGCCCTGGCCCGCACCACGAAGGATGGAACACCATGAAACGCAAGGTCGACTACCAGTGGCGCCTGGCCGAGCTGATGGCGGCCAGAGGTCTGCACAACACGACCGATCTCATCCCGCTGCTCGGCGAACGGGACATCACGCTCTCCCGACCGCAGGTCTACCGCCTCGTCAATCAGCGGCCGGAGCGCGTCTCGCTCCAAGTTATCGCCGCACTCTGCGACATCTTCGAGTGCACACCAGCCGATCTGGTCACGACAACCGCCGCGGACGTCCGGCGCCGGAAGACCGCGACCGAGCCCGGCTCCAACGTCGTCAGCCTCGACCGATCAGTTCGACCCCGGCGCGCGAACATTCTCGACGAGTAGGGATGGCTGCCGTGGCGAGTCGAGGACCAGCAGGCCTGTCCCCCGCTCCACCATCCAGGGTCGTCCACGCATCACCTCGACGACCGGGAACCCGTGCGCACGCTGCGGCCGCAAGATCCCGCGGGTCGCCGTCACATGGCCGGAGGGCCGGCTCTGCAACATCTGCTACTACAACGCCGTCCACACCCGAGGCGTCTGCCCGGAGTGCCTCCAAGACCGCCTGCTACCAGGACCCGCAAGCGCCGGCGGCGGTCCGATCTGCGCGACCTGCGCGGAGATCCCCCACGACTTCCATTGCGACAGCTGCGACACCGAAGCCGGGCATCACCGAGGGCGGCTCTGCGCCCGATGTGCGCTTCGCGCCGACCTCCACCAGGTCCTCGGCGGCGAGCCGGAACACCCCGCTCTGCGCGGTCTGGTCGACGCGCTATGCGCATCCGAGCGACCCGAGTCGATCCTCGTCTGGAAGCGATCCCCAAGGTCCAGACGCTCCTGCGTGGCCTTGGCGACGGCACGATCCCGATCTCCCACGAAGGCCTCGACGCCGTTCCCGGCAAGCCGACCGAACACATCCGAGCACTCCTGCAACATCACGGCCTACTCCCCTACCGCGATGCCTACCTGCACCGATTCGAGGAGTGGATCGCCGTCAAGTTAGAAGGGCTCCCGCCGAGGTCCGTCAGCCCGTCCAGCACTTCGCGACCTGGCACCACCTACGCAACATCCGCGCCAAATCCGAAGCAGGCGCCAACACGCGCGGCCCGGTGCACTCAGCGAAGCAAGAGATCACCGAGACAGTCAAGTTCCTGACCTGGCTGCACCAGACACACCACCGCACCGCCGCGACCTGCACCCAGCAAGACGCCGACGAGTGGCTGGCAGGCGGACCGACCACTCGCACCATGATCAGGAACTTCTTCCAGCTCGCCAAGAAGTCCCGCTTGAACACCGGTGTCACGGTCGCGCATCGCACTCCCCGATCGAGCCCGTCCCTGAGCCAGGAGCAGAGACTTGCCTGGATCCGCGAATTGCTCACCGGGACCAGCGAGTCACTCCCCTACCGCGTCGCCGGCATGCTCCTGCTCCTCTACGCGCAACCACTGGTCAAAGTCGTCACTCTGACGACCGAGGCCATCGCCGAGAGCCCTCACGGCATGAGAATCCAGCTCGGCCGCCATCCAGTGGACGTGCCTGAGCCGTTCGCCAACATGATCCGCCAGCACCGCGATGCTCGGCCCAACCTCCGGACAGCGGCAGGGACGGACAGCCCCTGGATGTTCCCAAGCATCCTCGCCGGACGACACCTCCACCCCAACACCGTGATGGACAGACTGCGAGCCCTCGGCGTGAACCTCCTCGGCGCCCGCAACAGCGCCCTCGGCGAGCTCGTCCTCCAATGCCCACCGTCGCTAGTCGCCGACGCACTCGGCTACAGCCACCACGTCGCCTTCCTCCACGCCGAAAAGTCCGCAGAACCGTGGGCCCGATATGCGGCCCGCCACGCGGGCGACCAGCGATAGCCGGCGACCACCACGATCTGCCCAGCCATGCTCGCGTTCAGTTACACCAGGATGGTCTGGCCGTCGGCCTGCTGGATGTCCAGCAACAGATGCCCGCGCCCGCGGCTCGTCCTCACCACGGAACCGAACCCAGGGCACGACATGCGCCCGGGCATGCCGCCGCGGTCAGCGCGCTCCGGTGGCACGAAGTGGTGGCCACCGGAGCGCACTGGGTCAGTGTCTGCTGTCCTCGATAGGTGTCAGCATGACAAGTACGGCTGCGGCGGCGCAGGAAGATGCGGGTGCGGACGCTGGCGTTCCACAGACGCTGCATGAGATTCATGATGGCCTCACTTTTCACACGGGAGCACTTCGATGTGGCTGGTCCTGTGTGGTGAGTGCCCCGAGGCTTCTTGGGGCGGTCTGCTCCGCCCGACGTCAGGCTTCGCGCGTGGTCTGTCCTGCCATTTCGCAGTCTACGCTGCTCGGTTGGAGTGCGGAAGAGCGGTGGAGTTCCGCTTGCGGATTGGAGTGGAGAAGCGTCAGAAGGAGGAGCCCAGCGCAGCCTTTTGCTCATGGGAGGTTTCGTGCCAGGTGTCGGCGATGAACTGCGCGACTGCAACAGTCGAGTTGAACACGAGGCGTGCATGTCGTGGAGTCGCGGGGCTCTCGTTGACGGAGCCATGCCCGTCGCCGATTGAGTTGCGTGCCTCCGCGACGGACTGCACGAGAGTGGAGAGGGCGCGCATCGCTTTGCGGAGGGCGTCGCTGCCGCGCTTGCTGCCGTCTACCGCGTCGGCATTGATCGCGAGTGCCGATGCGGTGCTTGCGAAAAGAGCCGGGAGCTCGTCTCGTTCGGAGAACTCGATATCCAGATCCGTGAGCACGATCTTGCACTGGCTCTCGAGGAGGTTCTTGCAGGAGGAGATCGCCGCAGCGGGATCTGAGCTGAGGTCGCGGTTGATTAGATCGAGGTGACGGCGCAGCACAGAGTTCTCGGTGAGGTCGGGCGTCTTGGCGAGCGTTAGCTCGGTTGGGGCGTAATACGCGGAAATCTGACGCCAGCCATAGATGATGCGATCTCCGAAACGGTCTGTCTCGATGAGCTCATACCCATCTCGGCGGAGGGTGTCATTGTAGGCAGCGACCATCGCGGCAGCGGCGTCTGGATCGTCGCGGACAATGGGATGGACTGTCTCGGCTAAGAAGTTGAGGAACGTCTCGTCGCTGCCGTTACGAAGCTGGAAACGGTCGTCGTTGAAGACCCAGTCATCCTCCCAGTCCCAGTTGTTCACCATGTGCTGGTAGATGTCGCCGCTGGCAGTGCGGTACCTGTGGTCTCTGCTCGGCAGCTCCTCCAAGTCGTAGAGCCGGGCGAGGAACTGCGGATGCTGCAGCCGCCCCGACCAGTCGTACTCGGAAAGCGAGAGCCAATCGAACACGTTTGAGCGCGTCTGGCGAGAGATCCGCGCGCGGTTCGTTGGCGTCATGCACTAAGAATATCGGCCGCATACATCAGGAAATCGACCGCCTCTGACTCCGTCTGGACCGCACTTCCTCCGGGAGTGCTCGGTCTGCTGAAGGCTCACGAGCACGCCCTGGGCGCGTTCGTAGTCGACGCGCTGAGCATCGTCGCCGGGCACCGCTCCGAGTGGGCTGCTCGAGGTGACGCCCCACCGGTCGCGGTACGCAATGACCGCCCGTGCCGCAGCCTCACCCTCTGCGGGAGCGGTCTCGTCGAGTCCCGTCAACCAGGGCTCTGGCTGCTTGAGGAGCTTCTCGACCAGGGCATCGATGCGCTGCTCCATGAGCTGCTCCCGCTCGTCGAGGGCTTGCCTCATCGCGGGATCGGTGATCCCGGTCGCGCGCGGGACCAGGCCGGCGATCATCCTGGCGGTCCGCTGCGGAGCAGGCTGGTAGGCCGCCGTGATGCGCTGGAGCCTGTAACGCAGCAGCGACCCGAGATCCTGCACCTCGTCCAGTCCTCCAACCTGGATGATGCGCGGGAGAAGACTGTCGATGTCGTGCCCGTCGGCTTCGAGCCTGCGCAGCTCGGTGGTGAGGATCCCGAAGGCGTCTGTCTCGACGAGCTCGTCGATCGTCTCCGCCGTGAGGCCTCCGGCGTGCAGGAGGGCGATCCAGCGTTCCTGTCCGGCGACTTGTGCGATGGTGTCGTACTCGGCCGCGAGTTGCTCGAGTGAGCCCCAGAAGTCCTGCTCCACGGTGATCGTGTCGTGTGCGGAGAGCTCTGCGCCAGGGTGCTGCAGGATCCCGTAGAGGATGCTCCGGGCGGTGTTCTGCAGGTCCTCACGGTGCTGATGCTCCTCGAGGTGATGCTCGTCGGTGGCGACGTAGACGCGGTTGGATTCGCGGCCGCGGGTCATCGCGACGTAGAGGGATTCTCGGGTCACTTCCGGTGAGTGGACGACCGCGTGTGCGGTGTCGACGGTGGCCCCTTGGGCACGGTGCGCGGTGACGGCGTAGCCGAGGTTCTGTAAACGCACCTACCTCTCATACGAGTAGGAAGGTGGAGCCGAGACATGGGCCACAACAAGCAGGAACAAACTACGGAGCCGTTGTTGCGGGCGGTGGTGTACGTCAGGATCAGTGATGACCCCGAGGGCGCGGAGCGTGGGGTTGATCGGCAGGAGGCGGATTGCCGTGCCTATGCTGCCGCGCATGGTTGGGAAGTCTCTGAAGTGTTTCGTGAGAATGATACGTCTGCGTTTAAGCAGCGCACGATCACGCTGCCCTCTGGTGAGCGGGTGCGGCGGGTGATCCGACCGCAGTTCCGTGCCATGCTCAAACATCTCACCGCTGGTCACCCTCAGGTAATGGTGGCGTATGACTTGGATCGGGCAGTGCGCGACCCAAGGGATTTAGAGGACTTGATCGACGCGAAAGTGCTCGGCGGGTTCTCGGTGCGTTCGGTAACCGGGTCGCTGCGGTTGGACACGGATTCGGATGTGGCGATGGCCAGGGTGCTGGTGGCGATGGCGAACAAGTCCTCAGCCGATACCGCCAGGCGCGTAGCCCGTGCTGCGAAGCAACAAGCCATCGAGGGGCCTGGCACGGTGGCCGAGTACCGTTCGGGTACCGGGCCAAGAACGGGGCACTGGTCATCGACCCCGAGACCGCTGAGTTGGTGCGCGAAGCCGTGCAGCGGGTATTGGCGGGTGAGTCACTGTATCGGATTCGCAAGGACTGGAACGAGCGTGGCGTCCTCACCACCCACGGGTGCGCGTGGTCGGACAGGACACTCAAGCTGATGCTGCGCAACCCCTCCAATAAGGGCGTGCGTGAGTACCGCCCGGTGCTGCCGGACGGGAGCCGTGCGAAGACCTCGCAGATGCAGGTGAAGGCGGCGTGGCCGGCGATTGTGGACGAGGACACCTGGCAGCAGGTTTCCGATGCGCTCGACGCGCGCAAGAAGGCCCGGAACTTCCATCAACCCGGCAGCGGCGCGGCGAAGCGCATGTATCCGTTCTCGGGGTTGATCCGTTGCTCTGCCTGCGTGCGCGCGATGGTTCACCGCGGCAACGTGTATCAGTGTGCGCAACCGAAGCCGGGCGGCTGTAACCGTTCGATCCGCTCCGCCGACATATCGAAGCTCGTGGAAGAGGCTGTGTTAGCGACATTCGAGCAGATCACGCTCAGCCCTGCGAAACGTGAAGCATCCGGTGCTGACCTGGCTGCGCGTGTCGGTCTGGCCGCGACGCTCGACACCGATCGGGGGCGTCTGGCACAGCTGGATGATGACCATTACGACGGGCTGATCGATAAGCCCATGTGGGTGCGGCAACGCGCGAGGATCGCGGAGCGCATCGAGCGAACGCGCCGCGAATACGCCGCCACGATGCCCGAACACCAGGACGGACCGGCCATCGATGTAACCACCGTTGCTGCCGAATGGAAAGACCGCACCCCACTGTGGCAGTACCAGGCGACAAGCCTGATCTTGGAAGCCGTCCTCGTCCATGCGCTCCCCGAGGGCATGAACGGCGCGGCCCCGGCCAGACGCCGCAATGAGAGCGTTGAGGCGTTCCATGTGCGCCGTGCCGCGCACCGGGCCGAGGTTCTCACCCACCGGGTCGAATTGATCTGGCGCGCCTGACCACCCAGCACAGCAGGTGTGATCGTTCCCTGCGCCCTGAATCACTCGACGGTTCAGGCGCGGGGCGTTCTCGCGTCTCGCCGACAGCACGGTTCGTCGTTCGAGGCGCGGCGCAGAGCCCCCGCAATTCGGCCAACACCACCGGGTCACGCACTCCCGCTGCCAGGCCCTGCGCGTGACGCGACGCAGCAGCCAGCCGCGCCCCGAGCGTGGCGGAAGCCTGCGCCCGCGGCGTCTGCGAGTACCGCGACCGGTCACCTGTTGGAATAGTTCTGCCGGGTGTGGTGTCGGTGATGGGGTCCATACCTGACAGGTACGCACCAGAAACCACAACATCTAGTAGTCACACAGCAATTCCGCTACTATATGTGGGAATATGATTGCATTGGGTTGAACGGTACGCAGCACCTGCGGTCTCGGTGAGTCACCGGCACCGGCATCAAACCCGCACAACAGGGGGCACGGTGACACTACTGGGCGGGAGGAGCGGTCCCGCCAAATTGGCATCACCATACGGTAATGAGCGGTGGTGCCGAATCGGCACCACCGCTCTCACCCCACTGACGTTGGCCACATAGGGCACGGCACCTCAGTCTCATTCGCAACATCACGTGAATGCAGAGAAGTTCATCACGAGAGAGGTGCGGGCTCATCCGCAGAATGCTGATGGACGGGCAAGTGTGCAGCGACGCACGAACGGTCAATGTGGAGTGTTGGAGATCTGAGTGATCTCTTCGCGCACGAGATCAAGCACGAGCTGGACGTCACCCGCTTTGGCGTGTAGGAGATGTAGCGAGAAACCATCAACGAGGGCATGCAGGCACCGTGCTTTCGCAAGCAGGGCCTCATCCCGCATAGTGCTGCCAGTGAGGAGTTCAACGAGCTTCGTGATTGCTTCCCGAAGTTGCAGGTGTGCGTAATCCCGGATAGCAACAAGTGAGGGTTCGGCCGGGCATTCACCCACGAGAGCCAGGTTCACTTCGAGTTCGGCTCGGCTGTCCGCATCCAGCGGTAAAAGCCGTTTGATGACGTTAAAGACATAGTCAATCACGTCGTCATTCCAAGGTGTGGAGAGCACGCGATCAGTAGCACGGGCGACCATGAGTTCCGCAGAGAATGCAAGCATTTCTGTGCGGGTGGGAAAGATGTACCGCAATGACCCGACAACCAGGCCCGCTTGTTGTGCGACAGTGCGGACAGAGACAGCGCCGATGCCCTTATCGAGGATCACCTGCCAGACCGCCTCCGCAAGCTGCTCCTTGCGAGCTTCTTTGTCGATGCTTCTGGCCACAAACAGGACTCTAGCACGACCGTGCTAGAGTCCTGTCTGTGGCACGATCGTGCTACAAGGGTGGTGGTTTCGGACTGCCTTGAGAAACGGACGGATCATGACTGTGAGAGAAAGGTTTCGTGTTGGCAGTCTCACTGCCGTGCTTGCGCTGGCGCTACTTGGCATGACCGGTTGCGGCGTGATCGCAGACACGGTCGACGGTATGACGACGGGTACTTCGACCCAGGAACAATCACCGGATGCCACGACCGCGGACGAAATCGTGATCGAGGTTCGTTTCGATAGCGACGGCGACACCGCTCGTGCTGTGGAGGTCAAGGTGGACTCCTCAACTAGCCCCAGAGTCTGCGTGAGGACGTCGTGGATATTCCGTACAGTCAAGAGTTCACGATTGAGACGGATGGCTTCTTCCCATTCCGGGGTGTGACCGCGTCGGCGGAAGTCGGAGACGGAGCAACGTTCATCAGCTGTGAGATCGTGATCGATGAGGAGGTCGTCGCGTCGCATCACAGTTCAGGCAGTAACGCTCTTGCGGAGTGCGAGCGTCGGATTCGGTTGGGGCCGTCATGATGGATTCGGCCTCTCTCGGGTCGCTCATCGTACTCGCGCTCGTGGATTCCGGGAGCTTCGGCACCCTGCTGATCCCGATCTGGCTGTTGGCCGCCCCGGGCAGGCTCCGCATCGGCAGACTTGTCATCTATCTCGGCACCGTCACTGCCTCCTACTTCGCCTTGGGAGTCATCTTGCTCCTGGGTGCGACCGCACTCGCAAACGCATACCGTGATCTCTTAGCATCCGATGGATTCCTCATCGCACAGTTCTCGCTCGGTGTCCTCCTACTCGTGGTCAGTCAGTTGATGGACACGAAGAAAGCTCGCTCGAAAGCAGTCGAACGTGCCGCGACTGGCGGCGGCAGGCTCCTCGGCTGGCGCAGCCGGATTATGCGCGATGACAACGGCGCAAGCTCATTTACTGCGTTGATGGGGTTGGCGTTGACTGCCGTAGCAATCGAGGCCGCATCAATGCTTCCGTATCTCGCCGGGATCGGAATCATCACGACCCAAGGCCCGGGCTGGCCGGGGTCCGTCCTAATCCTTGTCGGATACTGCATCGTCATGATCGCCCCCGCACTGACGCTCCTGACCCTGCGTCTCATCGCAACATCAGCATTGGAAACACCTCTACTGCGCATGGACGCCTGGCTGACCAAGCACGCCCAAGCAACAACGGCATGGGTGATCGGAATCATCGGATTCATCCTCGCCGCCCGCGCAGTCTACGACCTTGGTTGGTTCGGAATCGGTGCATGACAGCAGAGATACAGCACGGCCCGCAGGTTTCCGGCGGGACACGCGACTTGCTGGAGGAACGCAGTAATCTCGGTGTTCATTTCGTCGGGCTTCTGGGAGTTGAGTTCGTGCCCGCTACCGCCGATGACGCACCACTGTGCGGGCGGCATGCCCGCTGCAAGCGTGCGGGCGGCGGGCAGATTCGCGCGGTCCTTCGGGCCACACAGCACAAGCGTCGGAACGTTGATGCGTGCAAGATGCGGGCGAATGCGTGCAACTTCTCCGAGTACGGTGAGTGCCATCGGGTGCGACCACGCGTGCGGGCAGCACGCGCATGAGCGCGGACTGCATTGCCATGAGCACCCGCGGTGCCCCAAGCGATAACCCGCAAAGATGAGCCCGGTCGATCTCTCGGCCATCGAGATCACTGATCACGTCTGCCGCCGCGCCGCGGAGAGTGAATGTGCTGCGGTCGGTGTCGGTGAGTCCCGCGATTTGGGGTGCGATGCCGGTGAAGCCCTCAGGGAGCGCGGCGAGCTGCTCGTCCACGAGTCGGGTCCGACGCCGATGCCGTGGAGGAACACCACCTGCTGCGTATCTATACATCTAGCCTATCCAGGCATCATTACGACTTTGTGTATAGCTCTCCGGTCAAAGCGCACATATCACAGGCCTCGTTCGTCTCCGAGCGCGCCCACCCTCGTTTCCGCCGCTCTCGATTTCGGCATTCACATCTACAAAATCTATGCACGTATGCCACCGTGGGTGGGGCGTGCGCACCTCCCTCATGAGACAACTCATGAGGGAGGCCGAGATGAAGGGCGGGGTGATCCTGTTTCGCGGCAACGGTGCTGCCGCGCGCCGTTATATCGAAGCCGACCGTTCCCGCGCGGATGAGTATTACCTCGGCGCGGATGATGCCGTGGCCGAGTACGCGGTACTCGACGGGCGCGGCGAAGTCACCGCTACCCACGCTCTGTCGGCGGATGAGTACGAGGGGTGGGTGGACTGGATCAATCCCGGCACGGGCGAGTCGATGGGAACTCCGCGCGCGGCGGCCGTGGGTATGAAGGGTCGCCGTTGTTCGCGGAGATGACGATCAATGCCCCAAGAGCCTGTCGGTTGCCGCTGCACTCCACCCCGATGTATCGGTGGCACTCGACGCTGCGCAGCAGGACGCCCTTGCGGAGATTCGCCAGTGGCTGGGTCAGCACTCGGTCACTCGGGTCGGTCCGCGTGATGCGCGGGAAGTGTTGCCTATCGAGCGGATGCAGGTCGTCGGTATCCGTCATAAGACCTCGCGTGCGGGTGATCCGCATCGGCATATCCATATGCAGATCGGCATGCGGGTGTGGGCGGCTGGGAAGTGGCGGGCACTGGATACGGCAGCGTTGTTCAAGCAGCAGGGCGCGATCCGCGCCCTCGGTACGGCGGTGATCGCTGCGCACCCGCAGCTCGCGCAGACCCTTACCAGGCATGGCCTGGCTCTCGACCCGGCCAGCGGCGAAATCAGGGAGTTGGAGCCGTTCAACGCGATGATGTCGAAGCGGTCGGCGCAGATCAGGCGCAACCTCGACCGGCTCGAAGCCGAGTGGGAGGCCGCGCATCCGGGCGAGGAGCTGGGGCGGGTGATGACGGCGCGGTTGCAAGGCATCGCGTGGACGCACCAGCGGCCTGGCAAGAAGCCTGTCGACCTCAAGGATGAGCAATGGTGGGTGCAGGAACTCCGTGAGGCCGGATACGACCCCGCAACGTCTGAGCACCGCACCTCGCAACCAGCCGTCGCGGTGGATGAGCTATCAGTGCAGGAGGTTGCATCGCGGGCGCTGGATCGGAGCGCCGCCTCATCCTCGGCGTGGACGAGGCACACGCTCCAGGAGCACGTCACCCGCATCACCACCGAAGCAGGTGTGCAGGCAACCCCTGCCGAGTTACGGGAGTTCATCACCCTGGCGACCGAGCTTGCCGTCTCGGATTGCTTCTCGGTGCTGCCGCCTGGCGCGGCGACGCCGGAGCATGTCGCGCACCTGACCAGCCTCAGCGTGCTCACCGCAGAGGCCGCGCTCCGCGACCAACTCACCGCCACGAAGCCAAAGCGGAAGTCGGAGCACCCCGACGTGACAGAGGCGGCGATCGCCGCCGGACTCGATAGAGGGCAGACGGTCGCGGCAGCGGCCGTCGCATCTGCCGATGCGCTGGTGATCGTGGAAGGAGCAGCAGGCAGCGGAAAGACGACCATGCTCCGCACCGCCATCGACGTTGCCGCCGAGCATGGCAGACCGTCGCGGGTGGTTGCCCCGACGTTGCGCGCCGCGCAGGTCGCGCACGAAGAACTCGGGTGCCCGCAACCAGCGTCGCGGCGCTCGTGTATGCGCACGGGTGGCGCTGGAATGCTGACGGCGTATGGACACGCATCGCTGTGGGCGATACCGACCCCGAGAGTGGTCGCGCCTACACCGGCCCGCCGAAAGATACGCGCTTGTCGCGGGGTGAGCGGGTGATCGTGGACGAGGCCGGGATGCTCGACCAAGACACCGCTCACGCCCTCCTGGCCGTCACTGCCGAGGCAGGCGCGAACGTCGCGCTCGTCGGCGACCGCGCCCAACTCCCCGCCGTCGGCCGAGGCGGGGTGCTCGAAATGGCCGCGCAGATACGTGGCCGAACCTATGACATGACCGAACTACACAGGTTCGCCGATGCCGAGTACGCAGCACTCACGCTGGCGTTGCGCGATCGCGAGACCCCTGGCGACGTGTTCGACCAGCTTGCCGTGCTGGGGCTCGTGACGTTGCACGCCGATGATGAGCAAGCCTGCGAGCGTATCACCGAGACCGCTCACCATGGCGAGGCGATCACGGTCGTTACGAACGACGAGGCGGCGGAGTTGAATGAGCGCATGCGCACCGGCCGGGTTGAGCGTGGCGAGGTTGATGACGAGGTGACGGCAACCGGCAGCGACGGCCTGCCCATCGGGGCCGGTGACCTGATCCAGACCCGCAGAAATGACACCGCGCTCGGAGTCGCAAACCGACAGCAATGGATCGTCCAGCACATCGCCGACGACGGCACCGTCTATGCCCGCGAGGTTGGCAGCGGCCGCAAGAACCCCCGCACTGTCACCCTGCCGCCGGAGTATGTGGCCGGGCATGCGCACCTGTCCTATGCGGCGACCGCGTATGGCGTCCAAGGCGCAACCGTCACCACCTCCCACACAATCCTGTCGGAGGCGACCACCGCGGCCGGGTCTACGTCGGGATGACCAGAGGCCGCGAGACCAACCGGCTGCATGTCATCGCCGAAGACATGGCCGATGCCAGAGCACAGTTCATCGAGGCATTGGAACGCGACCCTGCAGACCGAGGCCTCGCCCACGTCACAGCCCAAGCAGCAGAAGCCGTACGCGGCCTCGTCGCCAATGGCCCGGTCAAGCTCGTCACCGAAGAACTCGCTCGCCTCGACCAGGTAGCCGAGCGCGCCAAGGAGCAGGCAGACCGGTGGGAGCAAAAAGCCGCGCGCCTCGACGCCCAACGAGACGCCCACCGTGCCGAAGATGAGCAAGCCGACGCCGTAATCCACGCTGCTGAGGACGCAGCCGAGCACGTCCGTACCGAAGTCACCAGGCCACTCGTCCAACGAGCAGAGCAGGACGGCGCGACCTACCTTGCCGCTGTCGAGGACGAAGCCGCCGCCAGCACCCGACTCTCGGCCGTCGGCAGGTTCGGTCGGCGCAAAGCCCGCGCCGAGCACCAGGCCGCGAAGGAACAGACGCAGACTCAACGGGCGCGAGTGCGCGACAACTGGGGCAGCGCACCGCCCCGTAATCACCAAGCACTCCCCGGATGGGCAGCCCAGACAGCGGCACAGAAAGCGAAAGGTGACCCCCGCGTGGCCGAAGCCGCCCGCGCCGCCGACGCTGCGCGCACCGACCGAGGAAAAACCTCGCGGCGACACAAGCAAGAACGGTTCGCATTGTTGGCTCGTGAAATTGGAACCGAGCAAGCACGCAGCGATCAGTTCGGAATGCGCACCGTCAACCCACAGCGTGCCGCCCGAGACGCCCTCACGCGAGCAACATTGGCGCGCGCCGAAGCCGACGAACTCCGCAACCTCTCAGTCAACGACGCTGCACGAATCATTGCAGCCAAGCGGGCCGAGCAGGAACAGACACGACGGCTGTTGGAGCAGCGAGAGCGGCAACTCAACCCGTTCCAGCGCACCACCCCGGCAGCGACCCAGGTCGTGACGGGCCAGCACGCGGCCTGTGATTCCCGGGTTTGCTGCTCCGATGAACTCTGTGCTGCGATCGGGTAAGATGATCGGCATGGGTAACTTGATTTGCGTGTTCGCTGTGACGCACACGCTTGCTGTTCGCGACCGCCGCGCCTGACGGCGCGCCTCGCTGAACGCTTCGCGCGTCGTCCATCCGAGAGACCATTCGCGTCTCGGAACGGCGATTTTGCGCATCCATTTTCTCCGTCTGCGCTCTGCCCTGTTTCCGAGGCGTTCTGAACCGCACTGAGTTTGTTGGAGACTCCTAACCTTGGAAACGAGGATGGGGTTATGCCGAAAGAGCAGACAGCAGGGAAGCCGACGACGCGTCGGTACTCGCCGGAGGAGAAGGCCGCCGCGGTCCGGATGGTGCGAACGTTGCGGGCCGAGCTGGGGACCGAGCATGGGACGGTGCAGCGCGTCGCGGCGCAACTCGGATACGGCGTCGAGTCGGTGCGGTCGTGGGTCAAGCAGGCCGACATCGATGAGGGTCACGTCGCCGGCGTGACGACCGTCGAGGCCCGGCGCGTGCGGGAGCTCGAGCAGGAGGTCCGCGAGCTTCGCCGAGCCAACGAAATACTCAAGCGCGCAGCGAGTTTCTTCGGGGCGGAGCTCGACCGCCAACACCGGAAGTAGTCGCATTCATCGACGCGAACAAGGACGACATGGTTGAGGGTCGCCCGCTCGGAGTCGAGCCCATCTGCAGCGTGTTGCAGGTGGCTCCGAGCACCTACTACGCCGCCAGGGATCGTGTCCCGTCGGCGCGGTCGATAAGCGACGCTGCCCTGGTCCCGGAGCTGGTGAGGCTGTGGGAGGACAACTATCGCGTCTACGGTGTCCGCAAGCTGTGGAAAGCCGCCCGTCGTGCCGGGATCGACATCGGCCGTGACCAGACCGGCCGGTTGATGCGTGCCGCCGGTATCGAGGGCGCCACGCGTTCTAGGCGAGTCACGACCACCAAGGCCGATCCAGCCGCCCCCAGGCACCCGGACCTGGTGCAGCGGGAGTTCACCGCGCCGGCACCGAACCGGCTCTGGGTGACCGATCTGACGTTCGTGGCGACGTGGGCCGGGGTGGCCTACGTGTGCTTCATCATCGACGCGTTCTCCCGGATGATCGTCGGCTGGCGATGCGCTTCACACATGCGCACCGAGATGATCCTCGACGCGATCGAGATGGCCCGCTGGGGTCGCGGCACCCACCACGACGACCTGCGCTGTCACAGCGACGCGGGCAGTCAATTCACATCGATCCGCTACGGCGAACGGCTCGCCGAGATCGGCGCCACCCCTCGATCGGGACCGTCGGCGACAGCTACGATAACGCCCTCGCCGAGACCGTGAACGGCTACTACAAGGCCGAACTCGTCCGCGGACCCGCCCGACCAGGCCCTGGAAGACCGCGGAGGACCTCGAACTCGCAACCCTGGGCTGGGTGCACTGGCACAACACGCAGCGCCTCCACGGCTACCTCGGCGACATCCCGCCCGCCGAGTTCGAGCAGGCGTTCTATGCTGGCCAAACCGACCGCAAACAGCTGGTCGGAATCAAATAGCACGAGTCTCCATCAGACCCAGTGCGGTTCATTCCATCCTTTCTTTCTTGGAGCGCGAACATGCCTCGTTCATCCCACGGTGGCCGCCACGAACTCGGCCAAAACTTCCTCATCCACACACCCACAATCAGCAAGATCACCGCTCTAGTCACCGCGACGAAAGGGCCGATACTCGAACTTGGCGCTGGAGACGGCGCACTCACGAGACCTCTCGCCCAGCTCGGCAGGCCGGTGACCGCGATTGACCTCGATGAGCACCGGATCGCTGGCCTCCGCCGCGCGCTGCCGGATGTGAAAATCAATCACGCCGACGCGCTCACCGTCCCTCTCGACCACCCGTGATCGTGGGAACATCCCCTTCCATCTCACCACCCCGATCCTGCGCCGACTTCTCCGCGTCGGCACCTGGACTCAGGCGGTGCTCCTTACGCAATGGGAGGTCGCCCGCAAACGCTGCGGGATCGGTGGCTCCACCATGTTGACCGCACAAACCGCGCCCTGGTTCACCTTCGACCTCCACGGCCGGGTTCCCTCCTGGGTTTCCGACCACGCCCCAGCGTCGATGGCGGCATCATCCAGATCAGCAGGCGCAAAGATCCGCTGATTCCCGGCTCGCAGCGCACCCGGTACCAACAGTTCGTACGCGCGGTATTCACCGGCCGAGGCAGAACCCTCGACCGTGTCATCGCGAACGCGAGCCACATCGACCCCGGCCGAGCCCGGCAACTCCTGAGGCAGTGCGGCGTCGATACACGCGCACTGCCGAGGGACCTGACACCGGAGCAGTGGGCCGGAATCTGGAACGCGATACCTGAGTAGCCACCCCAGAGCCACCATGCACGACACAACTTTCGCGATTCGTGGTCTCTCGGCCCGCGATGACGAGTCGGTCGCGTGAGCGTCCTCACGGCGACCGGTAGAATAGAACCGCGCGCACGCGCACGTTCACAGGTGAGTGTGTTTGGGGAACCTCGGCTAGCCGAGGTCGACGTGCTCGGCGACGTAGCTCACGGGCAGCGTGATCGTGGTGCGCCGCTTCGATCCTGCCCGCCGCACGGTGAGGGATCCGTCGTCGTTCGCATGGGCGACGTGCCAGCGGTCGCCGTTTTTCACCCAGCTTCGCCCGAGCGAGAGGCGCCGATTGTTCTCGCGGGTGATGATGAGATCTCCGCGGGAAACTTCGTTGCCGTCATGGAGTTTGACGCCGTCCACAGCGACGTCGCCCTGGAGGATTCGGTCGGTGCGGGCGCGGGTGTTGAGCGCAGAGACCGTGTCGAGGGTTTCCGCGATCAGCACCGTGCTCTTTCCCGCTGCGAGGTCTGTGCGCCAGGCTTGGTAGGCGGCTTCGAGAATCTCGTCATATCCGCCCGGCGTGACGCGCTGGTGCGCAATGTAGGTATCGATGACGTCGGTGTCGCCGATCCGCAACTGCAGGGACGCCTGCTTCTCCCAGTCGTTTCGGAAGCGACGCACATCGACCAGTTCCGGGGCGTCGCCGCGGTCACGCACGAGCATCCCGAACGCGCCGCCCGCGTCCACCGCTGCGAGTTGCGCCCAATCGCCCACGAGCAGCACTTTCGCGCCGACCTGCTGGGCGTGACTGGTGATGGCATCGAGCGCGAACGTGCCACCCAAGGAGGCTTCGTCGATGATGACGAGCTGTCCGCGCGTGAGGTTCCATTTCCCGAGGCGATGCTCATGCAGCCACTTCGCCGTGTTCTCCGTCCCGATCTCCAGATCCCCGGCGAGGACGTCGGCGGCAGCGGCCGAGGGCGCGAGCCCGGTCACCGAGCCTGGCCCGTAGCGTCGCTCCCAGGCTCGGCGCAGGGCACGCATCGTTGTGGTCTTCCCAGTCCCTGCGGGGCCGACGAGTACGTCGAGGACGCGGCCGGAGACGCCGATCTTCGCGATCGCCTGCTCCTGGTCCACCGACAGGGTGTGCCCGTCGCGGTTCTTCGTTCTGGCAGCGTCCTCGATCCATGCCAGCGGTACGGTCGGCGCCGACCGATCATTCGACGCGCCAAGGAGTCGGTCTTCTGCCGCGAGCACCTGCTCGGAGGAGAACACCGTTCCGGCTTTGGGTCGGAACACGCTCGACCCGTCCGCGCGACGAAACAGCGAGGGGCTCTTCGCGAGCTCGGGCGGAGTGAGGCGCAGCGAGACCCGTTCTGCGGCATCGACGATCTGCTGGGTGATGACGTCCCGGTCGTTCGCGGACGCGAAGCGGAGAGCCATCGTCTGTCGCACGGCCTCCGCGTGGAGGTTCCACCGTTTCCACGTCGCTCGCCGGTCACCGACCTGCTGCACCACGACCTCGGCGACCTCCTCGAGATCCTCCAACGGGATATCGTCTGCCCGCAGCAACGGTTCGTGCTCACTACCGGCGAGCAGTGCCGACGCCCAGGTTGGCGCGTCCTCACCCAGCAACGCGGTCGCGCGTTCTCGCCACTGGGAGGTGAGATCGCTGAGAGAGTGCTGCTGCTTCGGGGGCCGAGTCTCGAGCGTGGCCTGCTGCCGGAACTGCCACACCAGCTTCGGGACGGCTGCCTCCGTGCTTCGAGACGTAGTCGTCGACCAGCCGGTCTTTGACCTGCTCGATATCGCGAGTACGGGAAGAGAACTCGTCCATCAGCTCCTGCGGCACGCCAACGATCTCCCACGCCGTGGAGCGCCCCGCACCGCGCTCACGGGCTTCCCACCCGACGCCGAGGATCTGAGTGAGATGGTCCGAGAGGACCGCGTTGTAATGCTCCGATAGGCCGGTGACGGCGGCGTGGATAGCGCGAGAATCGAGCGTGCGCCACTTCCCGTCATGAGCTGCTTGCACGCGGTTGGCGACGACAATGTGCGTGTGGAGTTGTGGATCCGCGGCCCGAGAATCGTAATGATCGTAGGCAGTCGCAATCACACCCCGCACGTCGACTTGCGCGACGGCGCCACGCGCCCCTTTCGCGCCGACCCTGGTCATCGCGACGTCGCGCTCGAGTAGGGCGATCATGTCTCGGATCGCTGCGTGGTGAGCTTGGGCAATGAGTGCTTGCGTGCCGCCGTCGGCAACTGCCCAGAGGGTCGAGACGGACTTCGGGACCGAGAACGTGAGATCGAACCCTGCGACCGGCGCATTCGTTGGCTTCTGTGCTTCCTCCGCCTCGATCAGCGCTTGCTGCGCGGTACGCTCACCTGCGGTAAGGGACTTCGGGAGCTGATCGAGGCGGCGCTGCGTCCGCTCGCCCGCGGTGGCAAACTTTCGGTACGGACGCCCCAGTTGCTCGCCGCTGTTCGGATCCTGCCCGTGCCCCATGAGGCGCCGTAACTGCTCCTCGCTCACCGAGGCACCGACGGCGATCTCTCCGGCGAGTCCTGGGAGGCCGGCCCGAGCCAGATGCCGGGAGGCGTTCCTGCTTCAAGGTAGTACCTTGTCAGCGCTGACGACGCATCGCGATCCCCGTCGCCAGCGACAACTGCGTTCAGCAGGTACCGGTACCCGTCCCCAGCGGTCATGACCCTGATCGAGATCGTCACACTGGGCAGGTGCGCCGCAGATCTTGGGATCTACCCTCGGAAGGCGGAGAGCGCGATGTTTGCGTCAATGCAGGGAGATAGCGAAGAGCGCGCTTCAACGGAGATGCTCGAATGGGTCCACGACGGATTGGACTCCGTGGTCGCGGCAGACGTAGACGATTCACACGCCGTACCCGTCGGCGCCGCTCGGCTCGGGTCGCATTCTGCGCGGCAGACGTTACAGAGCCGGTGCTCGTTGCTCCCCAGACCGTGACCTCGATATCGTCGGGGATCTCCATTCCGTCGAACTCCATATGCGGAGGTTAGCTGTCGCGGATTGAGTCGTGTCAAGATGCGGCACCGATGCTAAACCGCCGTTACCTATGGTCATCGCGCCGGTCACGCACTCGACGCTTAGTTCTTGAGGTACTCGAGGACGGCGATGACGCGCTTGTTTCCTGTGCGCTCGTTAAGGTCGAGCATGGTGAAGATGCTGCTGATGTGCCGTTCCGCGATCGCGACGCGACATGCATACGGTCCCTGATTTGCTCGTTAGTGAGCTCCGTAGCCATGAGCAAAACGTCAGTATCGCGGAGGAGCTGCTGCGGGAGCGGGAAAGGATTGACCTTACTGACGCAGAGACCCAAAGCGCGAGCATCCCTCATCGCTTTGATGCCAGCCCTTCAACCATTGCAACTAACCCGAACTCGAAATCTAGGTCTTGATCGACAGGCTCACATCCGTTGTCGAGCGCTGTTTGTTCTTCTAGTACGAAACCGACCGTATAGCGGCTGATAGCCATGAGAGCTCGGACCGCAGAGACCTCAGCGAATCCTTCGGACACGAGAAACTCGATCTGACTTTCGGGGCATCCGAGCCCGCTGGCATCTGGTCACTCTTTTGACGGTGAAACTCTGCGTGCAGCCGTGCTCCATCCCGGACTGCCAGAAGCGCTGTCCGGAAGCTCCGCGCGTTGCGCAGGAGAAAGTCGTCCCAGCGCTCCCTGACTCTGGGAGTGAGGCGTGGTGTTCGCGATCAAGCACATCAGCTGCGAGCGATCCGAGCAGGTGGCCCTTTGTCCGAAAGTGCCAGTAGAGCGCTGGCTGCTGCACCCGCAGATGCGCAGCCAGCGCCCGCGTGGTGAAACCGTCGATCCCGTGTTATTGAGCACATGCCTCGCACCGCGCAAGACTGCTGCACGATCGAGTCGCGCTTGTTTCTGAGCCATGCTTGCACTTTATCATCGATAACTTTATCGTTGATAAGGTGTCATCTCTCACTTCCGCTCGTGGCTCGTTGGCCACGGTCCTCATCACGGCTAGCCTCGACGCCGCCGGCATGGGCCTGGTGATGCCGATTCTCCCCGCACTGCTACACGAGGCAGGGGTCACCGCTGATGCGGTTCCGCTGAACGTCGGAGTGCTGATCGCGCTCTACGCGGTAATGCAGTTCATCTTTGCCCCCGTACTGGGAACACTGTCGGACCGATTCGGCCGCCGCCGGGTGCTGCTTGTTTCCCTGGCCGGTGCGACCGTCGACTATCTCGTGCTCGCCACGACATCCGCTCTGTCGGTGTTCTATATCGCCCGTGCAGTGGCTGGGATAACCGGAGCGACCAATGCGGTCACCGCCACCGTGATCGCCGACATCACGCCACCCCACCAGCGCGCCAAGCGTTTCGGTTTACTCAGTGCCTGCTATGGCGGCGGAATGATCGCGGGCCAGCCATGGGTGGACTGTTCGGTGCCATCTCGCCACATCTGCCGTTTTTGCTCGCTGCTCTTCTCTCAGCGAGCAATCTGGCACTCACCTTTATCTTGTTACGCGAGACCCGTCCTGATTCCCCTGCGCGCTCTGCGTCGCTCGCTCAGCATCGTGGTCGCCCCGGCCTCAGCGCGGTGCCTGGGATTACCTTCCTATTAGTCGCATTCGGCCTTGTTCAATTCATTGGGCAGGCTCCAGGTGCGACCTGGGTGCTGTTTACTGAACACCGCCTCGACTGGAGTCCCGTCGAAGTTGGAATCTCCCTGTCCGTCTTCGGGATCGTACAGGTTCTCGTGCAGGCCCTCCTTACTGGCCGCATCGTGGAGTGGATCGGTGAGGCAAAAACAGTCATCATCGGGTGTGTTACCGACGCCTTGGGTCTCGTAGGCCTGGCGATTGTCACTGACGCATTTTCCATGGCGCCTATCTTGGCGGCACTGGGGATCGGTGGCATCGGCCTCCCCGCTCTGCAAACCCTTCTCTCCCAGCGCGTCGATGAACAGCACCAAGGGCGCCTCCAGGGTGTGCTCGCCAGCATCAACAGCGTCACATCGATCTTCGGACCGGTCGCTTTCACAACGATCTTCGCGCTCACTTACATCAACGCCGACGGCTTCCTCTGGCTCTGCGCCGCAGCACTCTACGTGCCCTGCGTGATTCTCATCATGCGTGGTACAGCAGCGTCCCCGAAGTTCGGCTCATGGGCGAGCGGCGACTCGATGTGAGTTGTGAGACGTGAGCAGGAGCAACACGGCGGCGACACTGCTTCGCCATGGCCGACTAGCGAGACGGCGCCACGGGAAACTCGGCATCATCTACCAAGGACAGGTCAGCTGGGAGCCTGATAGACCCATCGAAATGTGCGTGCCGATCGCGGAGAAAGGCCGGGCGCATCGGATCGAGCCATAGCACCATGAGTCTTCACGGAAGTGCGTTGACGGAGACTTCGTTGTGAACCGGGCCAAGGGAGAGCTGGAGGCCCTCTCCGAGTGGCTTGCCGATGACATGAGCTGGACGCTCATCGAGAAATCCACACACAGCGGCCCAGTGCAGCCCGAGAGGTGCGCCCGCCGTTCTCCCGAGCGGGTGGAGGTCATTTCTGTCGTCACCCACGGACGACGCGCTTCCTGCGACGGCTACCTCGAGGCTGGAGGAATGCGCGTCCGTTTCAGCCATGCGTTCCGCTTCGTCAGCACCCCCAAGACCGCGATGATCGCAGAACTGCGACGCTACTGCATCGAGACGCAGGTTGACTGAGGCCTGTGCGGACAGCACGAACGACCCTTAAGCCCGTAATCTGGGAACCGCAGAAACTACCCGATCGAAACGCAACTACTTTGCCGGCCCTACGGGGTTGGCTCGCGGTCGTCGTCCTTGGCCGCGACCGTGCGCAGGAGGTGCTTGTAGCCATCCCTCGCGATCATCACGCGCATCGAAACCGTCACGACGCTACTGCCTTCGACGATCAGGGGAGCGGGGACTGATCGCGGACGCGCTGTCCACTTTGGTTAAAAGATTGCGCCGCTGTAGACGACCGCCATCTAGATGCCGACGATGACCATGCTCTCGAGTGCGCCACTACCCACCATTAGTGTGGTCAGGGTCGGCTTCAGGTGATGAGTCCATGTCGGTAGGCGGTGATGGCGGCGTGGACACGGTTGTCGATGCCGAGGGTGTTGAAGAGCTGGGAGACGTATTGCTTGACGGTGCCTTCGGACAGATGCATGGCCCTGCCGATCTGGGCGTTGGAGAGTCCGCGAGCGATGTGGGTGAGGAGCTCGATCTGGCGCTCGGTGAGCAGGGCAGTGAGTTCGTCTCGCGCGGTTCGGGTGCGGTGGCCCGCTCGTTGCTCGGCGGCGAGCCAGCGGGCGACTCGAGGGGAGAACGCGCCTCCGCCGTGCGCGAGGCCCTGACGCCGGCAATGAGTTGCTGAGGTTCGTCGGACTTGAGGAGGAAACCGAGGGCGCCGGCGTTGATCGCATCGGCGATGAGATGGTCGTCGGAAAAGGTGGTGAGCATGGCGATCGGAAGCTCGGGCAGTCGGTGCCGGATCTCACGGAGAGCTCCGATGCCGTCGAGTCGTGGCATCTGGATATCCAGCAGTGCGACGTCAACGCGGTGTGTTGCCGCGGCGTCGACGGCCTCGTGGCCGTTGCTGGCGAGGGCGGTGATGTCAAGGTCAGTGGCGGAGGCGAGAATAGCGGCGACGCCGGTGCGGACGAGCTGGTCGTCATCCGCGATCAGGACACGGATCGGCGGGGTGTCGGTGCGATCCTCCGGGTCATGGCGCGGGAACCGTTCCGATCCTGCTGACCTGGTCGGAGGCGAAGCAGACGACGTGGACGTCGACTCGTTCGAAGAAGCTGATTTCCGCCTCGTAATAGTGACAGGTCTCGTCGGGGCGAGGCGGGAACTCATCGCGTGGAGGATCGAGCATCTCCAGGGCGGCCACCGCGTCCTGTCCGGCGACTCGAGGGCAATGGCAGTCTGTGTGGTCTCGGTGACGACCGTAGTGGTGCCGACTAACCCAGCGACCAGGTACAAGTGGACCATGGTCAGCGAGTCCAGTGCCAGGGCAGTGATCACCGTCGCCAGCAGCATTGCTCGGACCAGGCCAGAGCCAGCGAGCAGCCGCACCGTGGGCGAGCGGTCGACCAGGACCCCAATCGGGATCCCCAGCACGAGGAATGCCAGTGTTCCGATGGCGTTGAGCAAACCCATCTGCGCAGCACTGGCTCCAAGAACCAGTACCGCCAAGACATCAGTTACGAAGTCGACACCCCGACGCCCAGCGGCATCCAAGGCATTGGACAATAGCAATGGCCACCTGGGCCGTGGTAGCGAGGATCGCAGAGAAGAAGAGGAATCGGTAGAAGACATGAACTTCCCTCAGGAATGAGCGGGCGAGTGGGCAGAACAAAGGACCGCGCGACGTTCCAGCGCGGTCCTGTTACTCGCCACTTACAGGCTGGCCCGAGCCCTGAAGAACATGTCCCAACCTTCCTGGATGGATCGACCAGGAGCGTGGACAACCGT
>NZ_JAANIJ010000001.1 GCF_011174705.1 Tessaracoccus coleopterorum | reverse complement strand
ACCTTGACCTCGTAGCCCTTGTCCCTGGCCTGCTGCTCGGTGTACCCGAAGGACGCGACCTGCGGCTGGCAGTAGGTGGCCCGCGGGATCATGTCGTAGTTGATCGGATGGGTCTCCACGCCGGCGATGACCTCGGCGGCGACCACACCCTGCGCCTCGGCGGTGTGCGCGAGCATCATCTTGCCCGTGGCGTCGCCGATGGCGTAGATGTGCGGCACGTTGGTGCGCATCTGGTCGTCGATGGCGATGGCCTTGCGGTCGGTCAGGGCGACACCGGTGTTCTCGAGGCCGTACCCGTCGACGCGGGGGCGAACCCGACGGCCGACAGGAAGCGGTCGGCCTCGAGGACCTGCTGTGCTCCTCCACTCGCGGGGCTGACGGTGACCCGGACGCCCGAACCGGTGTCCTCGATGCCCTCGACCTTGGTGGAGGTCAGCACCTTGATGCCGAGCTTCTTGTAGGCCTTGGCGAGTTCGGCCGAAACCTCGGCGTCCTCGGTGGGCACCATGCGGTCCAGGTACTCGACGATGGTCACGTCGGTACCGAACTGGCTGAGCACGTAGGCGAACTCGGTGCCGATGGCACCCGAGCCACCGATGATGATGGAGCCGGGAACGTTGTCGGAGAGGATCTGCTCCTCGTAGGTGACGACATTGGCAGAACGCTGCGTGCCGGGGAGCATCTTCGTGGTGGCGCCCGCCGCGATGATTGCGCTCGTGAAGGTGACGCGCCGCTTCTCACCGGCATCGGACTCGACCTCGACGGTGTTGCCATCGACGAAGGTGCCCCAACCGTTGAGCTCGGTGATCTTGTTCTTCTTCATGAGGAAGTGGATGCCCTTGGTCATCCTGTCCGACACGGCACGGCTGCGGGAGTATGCCTTCGCGTAGTTGAACGACACCTCCCCTCGATGCCGAAGGTGTCGGCCTCGTGGGTGAAGATGTGCGCCAGTTCCGCGTTGCGCAGCAGCGACTTGGTGGGGATGCAGCCGACGTTGAGGCACACGCCTCCCCAGTACCGCTTCTCGATGATGCCGACCTTGAGGCCAAGCTGGGCGGCGCGGATGGCGGCAACGTAGCCGCCCGGTCCGGCGCCGAGAACAACGACGTCAAATTCTGAGCTCATGGCGAACACTCTATCTCTCCGCGACGGAGCTCGCGGCACACTTCACAGGCGCCTACGCGGACAATCTCACAAATGAGATATGCTGCATGGATGAGCGCAACTAGTGATTCCATCGGCCGGATGATCCGCGACGCCCGCACGGCTCGTGGATGGTCGCAGAAGAAACTCGCCGAGGAGCTCGGCACCGCCCAGAGTGCCGTGCACCGCATGGAGGCAGGGCAGCAGAACCTGTCGCTCAGCATGATCGACCGCCTGGCCGAGGCCCTGGAAATGCCCCTGATCCAGTCGGCGACCCAGGGCAGCGTCAACTTCGAGATCCAGGGCGGCACCACACTTTCCGGCGAGATAGACGTGCGCACCTCGAAGAACGCCGCCATGGCTGTCCTCTGCGCCAGCCTGTTGAACCACGGCCGCACCGTGCTGCGCGGCCTTGCCCGCATCGAGGAGGTCGACCGGATCAGCGAGGTCCTCACCTCCATCGGCGTGCGCCTCACCTGGATCGGCGACGGGAGCGACCTCGAGATCATCCGCCCGAGCACCTCGAACCGGAGAAGATGGACGAGCGCGCCGCCCGGCGCACGCGCAGCATCCTTATGTTCCTCGGGCCGCTGCTGCACGAGTTCGACGAGTTCAAACTCCCCTACGCCGGCGGCTGCGACCTTGGCGCGCGGACCGTGCACCCGCACATGGCCGCGCTCAGCAAGATGGGCCTGACCGTCACCGCCACCGACCGCAACTACCACGCGCACGTGGTGCGCAGCACCGTGCCCGAGCGGCAGGTCACCCTGATCGAGCGCGGCGACACCGTCACCGAGAACGCCATCATGGCCGCGGCGCGGACACCTGGCACCACAGTGCTGCGCAACGCCTCGGGCAACTACATGGTGCAGGACCTCTGCTTCTTCCTCGAGCTGCTCGGGGTGCGGATCGAGGGCATCGGCACCACCACGCTCACCATCCACGGCGTTGAGACCATCGATGTCGACGTCGAGTACTACATCTCCGAGGACCCGATCGAGGCGATGAGCCTCCTCACGGCCGGCATCGTCACAAGGTCGGAGATCACTGTGCGTCGCTGCCCCATCGAGTTCCTCGAGGTCGAGTTCGCCGTCCTCGAGGAGATGGGCCAGAAGCTCGAGCTGTCCGACGAGTACACCAGCCACAACGGCAAGACCCGGCTCGTCGACGTGACGGTGAAGCCGTCCGACCTGTCCGCGCCGATGGACAAGATCCACCCGATGCCGTTCCCGGGCCTGAACATCGACAACCTGCCGTTCTTCGCGGTCATCTGCGCGACCGCGACCGGCCAGAGCGTCATCTACGACTGGGTCTACGACAACCGCGCGATCCATCTGTCCAAGCTCTCCGAACTCGGCGCCAACATCCAACTGATGGACGCCCACCGACTCCTCATCATCGGCCCACCGCCTGGCGCGGCCGCCAGATCGAGACGCCTCCCGCACTCCGACCGGCGGTGTGCGTCCTGCTCGCCGCCCTCGCCGCGCGTGGCACCACGAACCTGATGGACGTCTATGTCATCAACCGCGGGTACGAGGATCTCCCCATCGGCTCAACAAGCTCGGGGCGAGCATCAACGTGTTCTGGGGCGACCCCTCCTCAGACGCCTGATCCTCACCCGATCCGTCGGGCCGGGTACCGGTGCCTCGGAGCGACCAGATCGTCCTGGGCGGCGACGAGCCGTAGCTCGTCGTGCCCCATGGACGCGGTGGCCTCGAGCAGCGAGTAGACGACCGACGCCGTCTGGCCCAGTGAACCGCCCAGGTCACCGGTGCGGAGCCAGTGGGCGAGGAAGACGGCGGTCGTCACGTCCCTGACCCGGTGAACCGGCGGCCGATCAGCGGCGTCTCGACCAGCCAGGACGCATCCGGGCCGACGGCGAGCATCCGCATCGCGTCGCCGCCCATCCCCTCGCCCACAACCGAGGTGACCACCACGACCTCCGGCCCGCGGGCACGCAGTTCATGCGCCGCCGCAAGCACCTCGTCCAGGGTCGAGGTGCCGCGCCCGGTGAGGAACTGCAGCTCGAAGAGGTTCGGCGTCATGATGTCGGCCTCGGGCACCACCTTGTCGCGCCAGTAGTCGGGATGCCGGGTGCCGCGTAGAAGCCCGTGTCCTCGTCGCCCATCACGGGTCGGCGCAGAAGACCGCGCCCGGGTTGGCCGCCCTGATCGCGGACGCGGCCTCGAGGATCACGTCACCCACCTCAGGCGTACCGAGGTACCCGCACAGCAGGGCGTCGACCTGCTCGAGAACGCCTCGTTCACCGATGCCTCGCACGACCTCCCGCACCTGGTCTGCCGGGATGTGCGGGCCACGCCACGAGCCGTATCCGGTGTGGTTCGAGAAGTTGACCGTGTATACGGGCCAGACGTCGACGCCCAATCGCTGCAGGGGGAACACCGCAGCGGAGTTGCCGGCGTGTCCGTACGCGACGGCTGACTGGATCGACACGACAGTTGTCATGCCGACATGCTGCTGGGCCGACGCGCCCAGCGCAACCGCGACCGCCGGATCCGGCCGGTAGCAAAATGGGCCCCGTCCGCAATAGACTCTGCGGACATGGCCGAGGTGTATGGAGACTACCTGTCCCCGAGTTCATCGCGATGGCCCATCGGGGCGGCTCTCTGCTCACCGCCAACCTCGGGATCGAGAACACGGTGAAGGCCTTCACCAATGCCGTCGAGCTCGGCTACCGGTACCTGGAGACCGACATCCACGCCTCGGCGGATGGCCAGTTGTTCGCGTTCCATGACGGGGCGCTCGAGCGGGTGACCGGGTACGAGGGCAGCCTCCATGAGCTCTCCGCCGCTGAGGTGCGCGAACTCCTCGTGGGTGGGCGCGAACCGGTCCCCTCGCTGGATGAGTTGTTCGAGACGTTTCCCGATCTCAACTTCAACATCGACATCAAGCACAACCGGGCCGTGACGCTGCTTGCCGATGCCATCCGCCGTCATGGCGCGGAACGACGGGTGTGCGTCGGGTCCTTCTCCCGGGCGAGGATCAAGAAGTTCCGCAGCCTGCTCCCCGCGTCGTGACAGCCGCGTCGAACGTCGGTGTGATCGCCCTCCTCGCGGGCGGATCGCGGCAGAGGGGCAGGCCTACCAGATCCCCGTCCGACACGCGGTGGGGCCCTTGAACCTCCCCGTCATCACGCGCGCCACGCTCGCCCGGGCCCACCGTGCCGGCCGCAAGGTGCACGCCTGGACGATCGACGATCCGATCACGATGCACCGGCTGATCGACTGGGGCGTCGACGGCATCATCACCGACCGACCCGATTTGCTGAAAGAGGTTCTTGCCGCAAGGGGTATGTGGTCTACTCGGTAGGGAACGATTCGGCCCTCCGAGTCGTTGTAACAAGGGAGAAACGAAGGAGGGAACATGGCTGATCGTGCACTACGCGGCGTCGGTCTCGGGTCGAAGACCTTCGAGGACGAACAGGGCGTCGAGTTCGCTGAGCGTCAGAGCCTCGCATTTGACTGTCCCAAGGGCACCACTTCACCGTTACCTTCTCCGTGGAGGCCGACCTCCCCACCGAGTGGGAGTGCAAGAAGTGTGGCCAGTTGGCCACGCGTTCTGACGGCGTCGTCGGGGAGGAGAAGGTCGAGAAGCCCGTGCGCACCCACTGGGACATGCTGCGCGAGCGTCGCTCGATCCCTGAGCTGGAGGACATCCTCGCTGAGCAGCTCACAAAGCTGCGCGAGTCGGACCGCATCTACTAGGACGAACTTCGTCGCGACGCCCCACCGGGTAGTGACCCGGTGGGGCGTTCGCATTCCCGGCCACGCCTACCGGACCGGCCCCCGGAAGCCGACGAACCGGGAGAGCCCGAAGCTCACGAATCGGGAGAGCCCGAAGCTCACGATTTGAGAGAAATGTGTGCGCGGGCCGTGAGGATCAGGCAGCGAAACGGCAAGGACAGCCCTGTTGCATATGGGTTGTGCCGGGGAACGGCCGCAAATCCGTTCCGACAGAAGTGATCGGGCGCCAGGGTCGATTGGGGGATCGACGTTGGGAAACGCAGCAGCGTTTTCCAACGTAGCTGTTCCTGGCGCAAGGTCGAAAACTTCCTGTTGGCTGCCGCGCCCTGCGCGCGGCACCACCACCGGGTCGTGAGGCGGACTGGGGGTTTGAGCCCCGGCCCGGGTGGTGGCACTTCAAGGGATCCTGGGCGCAACGCGCAGGCCAGCTGACCCTATCGGGACGCCGCGTCCCATCCTTCGCTAGGCTATGCCGCGGAGGAACTTGATGATCGACGATTCTGTGGACGATCTGCCTTCGGAAGTGGCAGATCTGATTGCCGGGCGTCGCGAGGAGATCGCGCGCGTGGCGGCGCAGGAACTGGGGGATCCAGCGTTGATGAGCTTCCGTACCTGTTGCACCGCCTCGCGGGCAAGCTGGGCACTTTCGGGTACCGCGACGCGGGCGAAGCCGCCCGCGTCCTCTTGAGCGACCTGCAGGGGCTCAACAGCGACGCCGTTGTGTGCCGCATCGACGCTCTGATCCGCCTGCTCGGAGCCGACGGGGAGCCCGCCGCATGAGTGGAGAGCTGATCCTCCTGGTTGAGGACGACGCCGATCTGCGTGAACTCGTATCCCTGACGCTGAGCAGCGCCGGATACCGAGCGATCACCGCACCGGACGGCGATGCCGCCCTCGCCCAGTTCCACGCCCAGTCACCCGACCTCGTGCTCCTGGACATCTCGCTCGGACCCGATTCGATCGACGGGCTGGAGGTGTGCCGCCGCATCCGCCGCTCCAGCGAGGCCCCGTGGTGTTCCTCACGAGCCACGGAGACGACATCGATGAGATCATCGGGTTCTCGACCGGGGCCGACGACTACCTGACGAAGCCGATCAACCACCGGGTGCTGCTGGCCCGTCTCGCCGCCATCCTCCGCAGGCGGGGCCGTCCGCCCGCGAGGCCGCCCCACCCAGTTGGTCCACGACGGTCTCACGATCGATCTTGCCGGCCGCAGCGTGACCGTGCACGGCGAGACGGTAGACCTGACCCGCATCCAGTTCGACCTGCTCGCGTCGCTGGCGGAACAACCCCGGAGGGTTCTCACGCGGGAACAACTCGTCGAGCGCGTCTGGGGTGGCTGGTTCGGCACCGACCACCACCTCGACGTGCATCTTTCCCGGTTGCGGCAGCGCATCAACCAGGCCGGTGGCCCACGCGTGGCGCACGCAGTGCGTGGCGTCGGCTTCCGGTTCACGGAGTAGTTCCCGATGACCCGACGTGTCCTGCTGGTCGATGACGATCCCGACCTCCTCGCGCTGCTGCGCGTCGCCTTCAACCTGTCGGGCGGTTGGGAGATTTCCGTCGCGGACGGCGCCGCCCGGGCCGTGGAGCGGCTCGGCGAGGTGCAGCTCGACGTCATCATCACCGACGGCGACCTCGGGGACGGCTCCGGCGACGATGTGCTCGCCGCTGCGGATGGCGTCCCAGTGGTGCTCCTCAGCGGCTCCGTGGACGCGCCACCCGACACACTGCATCCCCACCCGTCGTTCGCGGCGGCCATCTCCAAGCCGTTCAACCCCATGGCGTTGCCCGCCCTGATCGGTCGCCTCCTCGAGGGAGCATCCCGGTGAGCGCAGACACCCCGCCCGCGTCCATGGACCCGCAGCTCATCCGCGACATGGCCGCGGTGCTCTCCAGCATCGGGGCCGCCGTCGTGCTCGCCCCGATGGACGGCGGGCTCGCCTGGCTCAGCGCGAGCGCGGGGACACTCCTCTCACTCCCTGAAGGCTCGATCCGCCCTCCTGCCTCGACTCGACGCTGCGGTCACTGCAGTCGGCCGAGGCCGACGACAGCGGCTGGGTCGCGTTGGCAGCCGATCCGCACGCCGTGGTCACCGACTGGGAATGGCACCTCGAAGGGCCGATCACCACCCTCCGGGTCACGACGTTTCCCATGATGCTCGACGACACCGACGTGCGTGCCTGGGTGTTCGACGACGTCTCATCGGAGCGGCGGGCCCTGCAGAGGGCAGAGTCCACGGGGCGCGGTTGGCCGAGACCGAGCGGTCGCTCGCGACGGCCCGCGACGTGGCCGTCGCGTCGGAGGCGAAGCTCAGGGCGGCGCTCGAGGGTGTGCTCGACCCGCATCTGCTGCTCCAGGTCACTCCTGGTGAGGGACCATCCGACATCGACCTGGAGATCCTCGTCGTCAACCAGGCCGCCCTGACCTACTGGGACTGGACCGCGGAGACGTGATCGGCGCGCCGCTGGCCAGCATCGTGCCCGCCCTCGCCGACGGTTCGATGATCGGTGAGATCTACTCCGCGTTGCTCAACGGGCACGACGCCGCGGTCTATGACCATGCCTTCCCGGGCCGGACGGGAAGACGCACCGCTACGACATCAGGGTCTCGGCCATGGGCCGCTCCCAGTTCGCCCTCACCTGGGCCGACGTCACGGAGCGGCACGAGGCGGCGCACCTTGTCGATGAGGCCCGCCGGTACTTCCAGCTACTGGCCGAGAACGCCTCGGAGGTGGTGATCCGGAGCAACCTCCCGGGGATTCTCGAGTGGATCTCACCATCGGTGGAGAAGGTGCTCGGATGGACCCTGCCGAGCTGCAGGGCACTCCCCTACCCGACCTGATCCACCCCGACGACCGCAGCTGCGTCCTCGCGACGGCACACGAGTCCATGGGTGCGTTCGGCAGGGTCTGCCACACCGAGGCGCGGGTGAGGGATGCGCAGGGCGGGCACCGCTGGATGAGCATCACGATGAAGATCGCCGTGGACGCCGGCGGCGAGCCGGTGGCCCGGATCTGCACGTGGCGCGACATTGAGACAGAGGTCGCCGTCCGCGGCGAACTGCGCGATGAGACCGCGAGCCGCGAGGCGATCACCGACTCGACCATCGACGCAGTGGTCTCCGTGTCCGCCGGGGCCAGATCGTCCAGTGGAACGATGCGGCGGCAAGGATGTTCGGCTACGAGGAGAGCGAGGCGTTGGGTCGTCCCTTCCAGCTCGTGGTGCCGGAGCGACTCGCTGACATGGCGCTACGCTGGCTGGGTTCGCCCCGCTCCGAAGAGGTGCGCGAGGGCACGAGCCACATCCACCGCGTCTGGCTCGACCGGCGCGACGGGTCGGATTTTCCGGCGGACGTCACCTTCGCGGTGTGGGAGCGCAGGGGCGTGCAGCACATCAGCGGACTGGTGCGCGACGTGACGCAGCAGCAACGCGATCTCGAGGACCTCGAGGCGGCGCGGGCCGAGCTGGACGAGGCGCAGCAGCTCTCGAGCACCGGGAGCTGGACCTACAACCTCGCCACCGGCCGCTGCGGCTGGACCGTGGAACTGGGCCGGATCCACGCACTGGGTCCCAGCGACGACGACTCCGGGTTGGGTGACCTGACAGCGCACCTGCGCGACGGCGGACGGGAGCTCCGTGATGCAGTGACCGCCGTGGTCGGGTCCGGGAGACCGCAGAGCTGGCCTATGAGGTGGACCTTCCGACGGCAACTATCGACGGGTCCAGGCACGGATCGCGGCCGTGCGGGACGCCCGAGGCCGGGTGAAGCGGCTACGCGGCACCGCGATCGACGTCACCGAGATGCACCGCGCCGAGGAGGCGCGCGCGCGTCGGGTGTCCGCCCATGCCGACTACCTGGCCCGCGCGGAGCACACTCTGCGCACCCACCTGTCCGTCGTGGAGGGCTGGTCAGGCATGCTCGAGACCGCCTCCAACCAGATGGACGAGGCCACCCGGATCGGCGCGCTCGGCGCGATCCGCAGGAACGCGACCGCGCTCGTCGGCATGTGAAGTCGCTGATGAGCGAGTCGGCCCACTACGCGATGGCGGAGGCCATCGTCCTCGAGCCGGTCGATGTTGCAGAGGTCGCCGAGACGGCCGCGCGTGACTACCGTGGGTTGACCGACAGGCACATCGAGATGGTGGCCGACGGCCCTGTCCCCGCGCTCGGCGCGACGGTGGCACTCGACACCGTCGTGAGGCACCTGATAGAGAACGCCGTCAGCTACAGCCCGACGGCGGCACCGTCGAGGTGCTGGCGCGGACCACGTCGGCCGGCGCCGAATTGGTGGTGCGCGATGAGGGACCGGGGCTGCCCGACGACCATGACATCTTCGTGCCGTTCTCGAAGGGATCGGCGTCGCTCGGGCACGGCCTCGGACTGCACGTGGTGCGGACCCTCGTCGAGGCGATGGGCGGCGAGGTGACCGGCCACAACGTCGAAGGGCGCGGCGGGGCCGAGTTCGTGGTCAGTCTGAGGGCCAGGAGGCTTAGGCGCAGCCGCCCTTGAGGTCGGCCAGGAACGTCATCATGTCGGTGCGCATGGTGACCATCCGCTCGTTCATGACCCGTGCGGCACGGCTGCGGGCGGCGTCGTCGAGTATCCCGTCCTCGAGCAGCGCAAGCCACCCTCGATCACGCTGAAGTGCGTGATCATGAGGTGCTCATGCTCTGTCGCCGCAGTGTGCATCGTGGTCTCCCTGGCCCGGTGACATCGGCCGGCATGACCGGTACACGATGTTGATTCACGCCTTCCAGTTTCGGGGAGCTCACTGACTCTTCGCTGTCGTTTTCCTTACAGTTCCCTCACAACAGGCGTGCCTGATCAGTCGCGTGGATCCTGCTCGATGATCGTTCCCTCGAACACCGGCTCCTCGTCGGCCACGGCCCCGATCCCGGGGATCAGCGACCCGCCCGGCTCGTCCACCGTCTCCCCTTGATCACGGTGGGAGCGGCCCCACTGCGCTGCAGGGTCCTGTTCGCCCACCACGAGATGGCGGACCGGATGAACGGACGGGTGAACGGCAGCAGCAGGAGGGCGCCGACAATGTCGGAAAGCAGACCGGGAAGGATGAGCAGAATGCCACCGGCGATCACGAGGCTCGCATCCGCGAGCTGACCTGATGGAAGCTGACCTGAGCGCAGCGACTCCGACAGCTTTCCCCATGTCTTGGTCCACTCCCGCCCGAGGAGGAAGATGCCGAGCAGGCTCGTCAGGACAAGAACGGCCAGTGTCCACCAGCCGATCTGGCCGGAAACCCAGATCAGTGCGGCCACCTCTGCGATCACATAGACGAGCAGCCCACGCCGGTGAGCGCGAGCAGGACGCCACCACCACGTTGTGTCTTCATCGCTGCGTCAGTCCCTTCCTCATTTCCAGCTACTTCCTGCCGATCGCCCTGCGGGCGCCCCGATCAGCTGCCCGAACCGGTATTCGACACCCCAGAGGGTGGTGCGGATGAGCGCCTCGACGACGATGTTGCGGCTCATCTTCGAATCGCCGAACTCCCGCTCGACGAACTCGATGGGCACCTCGACGACCTTGAAGCCGTTGCGGATGGTCCGCCACACCAGATCGATCTGGAAGCAGTAGCCGGCCGAGGCCACCTCGTCGAGGCTGATGCCACGCAGGGTGTCCGCCCGGTACGCGTTGAAGCCGCCGGTGGCGTCCTTGACGGGGATGCCGAGCCACAACCTCGTCCAGAGCGACCCGCCCTTGGAGATGAACACGCGCGACTTCGGCCAGTTCACGACGGAACCGCCCTTGACCCAGCGGGACCCTTCGCCATGTCCGCGCCGTCTGCGAGGGCCTGGATCAGGCGGGGCAGTTCCTCGGGCTGGTGCGAGCCGTCGGCGTCGTGCTGCACAAGCACGCCGTAGCCGCGCTCGAGGCCGTAGTGGAAACCTGCCAGGTAGGCGGCGCCCAGGCCCTCCTTGCCCTTGCGGTGCAGCACCAGGATGTGGCTGTCCTCGGCGGCCAGCCGGTCGGCGATGCGGCCGGTGCCGTCGGGCGAGTTGTCGTCGGCGACCAGGATGTCGGCCTCGGGGACGGCCCGGCGGAGCCGGTTGGTGATGCTCTCGATGTTCTGGGACTCGTTGTACGTCGGGATGATCACGAGCACTCGGCCGAGCGCTTCCTTGGAGGTCATGTGGTTCCTTGTGGTCGAGGGTCTATCCCATGTTACCGGGGCCGGTTCCCGGCGGACGAGCGTCACTCCGATGGCGACGACGGTCGTAGCGACCGCCAACCAGGACAACCAGGGGTTGAGCGTGACCGAGAGGTTCCTGTTGTAGCGGAGCGGCACCGTTGCGAACATGGTGACGGCGTCCAGTTCGTCGGTCTGCTGGAGCACGCGTCCCTTCGCGTCGATCACCGCGGAGTAGGAGTTGAGGGTGCTCGCGAGGATCTCCCTGCCGCTCTCCATGGCGCGGACCCGGTTGAGCACGAGCTGTTGGTGCGGCTCGAAGGTGCCCGCGTAGGTGTTGGTGTTGGACTGCGACACGACGACCTCCGCCCGCCGCGGATGAGGTCGTAGAAGGTCTCGTCGTAGGCGAGCTCGAAGCAGATGATCGTGCCGACTCGGAGCGCCCCGAACCCGCCCGCTGAGGCCTCCACGACACCCGGCCCTCCCCGGGATCGAGTCCCTCCCGACCTGCTTGAGGATCGGCAGCACTGGCAGCAGTTGTGCCCGGAACGGGATGTACTCACCGAACGGGACGAGGTTGCGCTTGCTGTAGGTCGCCCGGGCCCGCTTTCGTGGTCCCACCAGATGCTGGAGGTCTGCCGCGTGTCGGGCTCCGCCCGTCTGTGACGGCCCCACGAAGATGGGAACGCCCGCGATTGATGCCGACAGCTCGACGAGGCGGCGGGTCTCGGCGTCGAGGACCGGATCGACGTCAGTGGCGTTCTCCGGCCAGAGCACGAAGTCGACCTCGGTGCCTCCGGTGCGGGCGAGCGCGGTGGCGAAGATGGTTTCGCTGAGCGCGTTGTTGGTGACGGAGCGCGCGTAGCTGGCGGTGCCGTGCTCGGCGCGGTTCACGTTGGGCTGCACCATGGCCACGGTGACGCTCTGCTCCTGGGTGCTCACGGGCACGAGGTTCAGCAGCCCGCCGACGAGGAACAGGGCGAGGCCAACGGCGAGCGCCCTCAGCCGGAACGCGCGGTCTGCCACCGCGAGGAGCCCGAGGCACCCGGCCAGCGCGACGATGAAGCTGACGCCCGTCACACCGACCCAGGCGAGGAGGCCGCTCATGGGCTGGTCGATGGCGGTGTAGGCAAGCCTGGTCCACGGGAATCCGCCGAACGGGACCTTCCCGGAGCCGTACTCGACGGCGACCCACGCTGCGGGCACCAGCAGGGCCAGGCCCGCAGGCGCATCAGCCGCGCCACCAGCAGGCCGAGCAGCCCCCACCACAGCGCCATGAAGGCCACCAGCGCAACCCCGACCCAGACACCGAGAACGGACACCCAGGAGATGGTGAGCGCGTTGTGCACCAGGCCCACGAGGTAGCCCCAGCCGAAGGCGGCCCTGCCACGTAAGCCGAGCATCAGCCACGCGAAGAGACCAACCCCAGCGATCGTCGCGGGCCAGACTCCCATCGGGGCCTGCCCTGCGCCGAGCAGGAGTCCGGTGGCCGCCGAGAGGACGAGCATCAGCAGCGGCGGGAGGGAGGAGCGGGTCAGCACGCACGAAGCCTACCCGGGCCCGGACATGTGCCAGCATGTGTCGGGTGAGCACACTGATGGCGTTCGACACCTCGTATCTGTATTTCCGTGCCTTCTTCGGCGTCCCCGCGACGTTCCGGGCCCGGGACGGGCGGCCCGTCAACGCGGTGCGGGGCACCCTCGACTTCATCTCACGGCTCGTGGACCAGTACGGGCCGGATTCGTTCGTCTGTGCCTGGGACGACGACTGGCGCCCTGCCTGGCGCGTCGACCTGATCCCTCGTACAAGGCCCACCGGGTGGTCGAGGTGGAAGGGTCGCGCAGGAGTCGGTGGAGGACGACCTCAGCATCCAGGTGCCCCTGATCCGGGCCTGCCTGGACGCGCTGGGCATCCAGGTCGTCGGGTGGCCGGGCACGAGGCCGACGACGTCCTCGCCTCGCTCGCCCGGCAACACGACGGCACGAGCCTCGTCGTGACCGGTGACCGCGACCTGTTCCAACTCGTGGACCAGGAGACCTCTGTGGTCTACGTCGCCCGCGGGGTCGCGAAGCACGAACTCGTCACCCCGAGGTGCTGGCGGCGAAGTACCAGTTGGCCGCGGAGCGCTACGTCGACTTCGCCGTCCTGCGGGGCGACCCGAGCGACGGGCTCCCGGGTGTCAAGGGGATCGGCGAGAAGTCGGCCGCATCGCTGGTCGGTACCTACCCGACGCTCGAAGACATGGTGCAGGCCGCAGCCGATCCGGCGTCGAAGATGTCGCCGTCCATGCGTTCCAAGTTGCTCGCCGACGTCGACTACCTCGTCAAGGCACGGGAGGTTGTCACGTGCGTCGACACCCTGCCGCTTCCGCCCGTGCGCCGGGGCCCCATCGATGAGGAGCGGGTCGACGCCATCACCGAGGAACTCGATCTGGGTGGCTCGATGGGGCGGCTGGTCGCCCTGCTTCGGCAGCGTCGGGAGGACGGGCGCGGCTGACCGGAACCCGACCGCGGCGACACGCCGGAGGTCGGTGGCCGATAGTTTCGGCCGGACCGACCAGAATCGGCCACTGGCCGGTTTTTACGGAAGCCCGGGAGAGGGTCGGTGGCCGATAGTTTCGGCCGGACCGACCAGAATCGGCTACTGGCCGATTTTTCCGGTGGGTCTGTGGGGCTTCCCCCTCCGGGTCAGCGGGCGGCGTGCAGCATGTACATCGCCGAGCTGGCGAGCAGGTTCGCCCCGATCCTGCCGGTGCGCAGCCGATGGCCGTCGGCGTCCAGGGCGATCCTGCGGTCGATGACCATGTCGAGGCTCTCGAACAGCGGCTCGAGGTCGGGGATCGACGAGTGGTGCAGGTTGGGTGTGTCGTACCAGTCGAAGGGAAGGTCCTTCGACATCGGCATCCTGCCGCCCAGCAGGCGGACCCGGTTGCGCCAGTGCGCGAAGTTCGGCATCGACACGATCGAGTGCAGCGCGATGCGCCCCATCTCGGCGAGCACGCCCGCGGCCGGTGCACCGTCTGCAGCGTCCTGGAGAGCACCACGAAGTCGTAACTGTCGTCCCCGAACTCGCCCAGCGCCGTGTCGAGGTTGAGCTCGATCACATTGACACCACCCGGAGGCACTCGAGCACGTTGGCCGGATCGAGGTCGACGCCGGTGCCGGTGCAGCCCTTCTCCATCAGCAGCCGCAACAGATCGCCGTTGCCGCAGCCAAGGTCGAGCACACGGGAACCCTCCGGGATGAGGTCGGCGATGACCGCGAGGTCGGCCCGGAATCTCTCGGTCACAGGATCTCCTCCGCTGCCCTGTCGAGGAAGGCACGCACGGTGTCGTGGTACTGCTCCAACTCGAGAAGAAACGAGTCATGTCCCCACGGCGAATGGATCTCGCGGAAGGACGTCGGCACCCGGGCCCCTCGAGGTGGCGGACGATGCGGCGCGAGTGCGCCGTCGAGAACCGCCAGTCGGAATCGAAGCTGACCACCAGGAACCGGACGGGGTCGGCGGCCAGCGCGTCAAGGACGTGGTCGTCGGCAAAGGGGTCGAAGTAGTCCATCACCCTCGTCAAGTACAGGTAGCTGAGAGGGTCGAACCGCGACAGGAACCGCTGCCCCTGGTACTCGAGGTAGCTCTCGACGGCGAAGTCGATCCCGAAGTTCGGGGAGAGCTCGCCTTCCTGGGCGGAGCGGCCGAACTTCTCCTGGAACGCCTCCTCGGACAGGTAGGTGATGTGCGCCATCATCCGCGCGACGGAGAGGCCCGGGACGGTGTGGTGCCCCGGGTGAGGAACAGGCCCTCGTTGAAGCCCGGGTCACGCATGATGGCCTGCCTGCCGACGGCGCTGAAGGCGATGTTCTGGGCGGTGAGCCGGGAGGACGTCGCGAAGATGAGGGCGCGCCCCATCTCGCGCGGGTGGGTCAACGCCCACTGCAGCACCTGCATCCCGCCGAGCGATCCGCCCACGACGGCCGCGAACCGCTCGATGCCGAGGTGGCGGGCCAACCCGCGGTGCACCTCGACGAAGTCGGCCATGTCGAGCAGCGGGAAGTCGAGGGCGTACGGTTCGCCGGTCGCCGGGTTGATCGACGAGGGGCCGGTGGTGCCGCGGCAACCGCCGAGGATGTTGGAGGCCACCACGAACCAGTGGTCGGTGTCGATGGGCCTGCCCGGCCCGATCATGTTGTCCCACCAGCCGGGGCGCTCGTCGCCCTCGTGGTAGCCGGCGGCGTGCGCGTCGCCGGTCAGAGCGTGACAGATGTAGATGGCGTTGCTGCGCTCAGCGTTCAGCTCGCCATAGGTCTCGTAGGCGACCTCCACGGGCGCGAGGGTCGTGCCGCTGCGCATCCGCAACGGGTCGCCGGGGCCGAAGACGGTCGCGATCTGTGTCTCGACGAGGCCGAGGGAAGTTCCGCTCACATGCCCCATTGTTGCGCAACGACGCGCCGACGCCCGCACGAGACCACGTGCGGGCCGGCAAACCGCCAGCGGCCGGGCCGCCGTGTACCAGTGTTGGGGGATGACTCCTGCGAAGTTCACCGTCACCTTCGACGCGACAGACCCACTCGCCCTCGGCGAGTTCTGGGCCCTTGCACTGGGATACGTGCGTGAACCTCCCCGCCGCCGCACGCCACCTGGAGGAGACACTGATCGCCTGGGGCCTGCCCGGGAGAACTGGAACGACGCCAACGCCATAGTCGACCCCGACGGCATCGGCCCCGGATCTTCATCCAGAAGGTGCCGGAACCGAAGACGGCAAAGAATCGCATGCATCTCGATGTCCGCGTCTCCAGCGGCCCCGACGACAAGGACCGGGCCGGGATGCTGGAGAAGGCAGACCAGTTGGTCGCCGCCGGAGCGACCCGGGTGCGGACGGTCGACGAGGGCTTCAAGGGCTACTGGATAGTGATGACCGACCCGGAGGGCAATGAGTTCTGCATCGTGTAGCGGCTGCTAACCGACCGCGACACCGAGCAGCGCTCCGATGCCGTAGGTGGCGCCGAGCGCCAGCAGGCCTCCGAAGACCACGCGCCGGATGGCGGGCGCGACCGGGGAGTCGCCGAGCTTTGCGCCGAGCCCCCGGTGATGGCGAGGGCCACGAGGACCGCGAGCACCGTGACCGGGATGCGCCACGGTAGGGCACCAGCAGGATCGTCAGGAACGGCAGGATCGCCCCGGCCAGGAAGGCCACGGCCGACGCGATCGCGGCGTGCCACGGGTTGAGGACCTCATCCTCGGCCAGGTGGTAGCGCTGCGACAGCAGCACCCTCGACCGGTTGGAATCCGACAACTCCGCCACGACCGCCTCCGCGGTCGTCTGGCTGAGGCCCTGCGACCGGAAGGTCTCGACGAGCTGCTCGTCTGCCGCGCGGCGGTCACCCCGCAACAGGCCGCCGACCCGGGCGATCACGGAGCGCTGGGAGTCGGCGGCGCTGGACACGGAGACGTACTCCCCAACGCCATCGAGATCGCCCCGCCGACGACGGCGGCGACGCCTGCCAGCAGGATCGGCGTCACGCTGTCGACGGCGGCGGCCACGCCGACCACTGTCGCCGCGACCGAGACGATGCCGTCATTGGCCCGAGGACCCCGCGCGCAGCCAGTTGAGGCGGTCGGAGAACTCCGTCGAGTGCCGCTTGTCCGTGGTGTCCTCCATCGTCGTCATGGGCCCATTCTCTGCCGATTCCCCGTTTCGTTCCACCCAGGAAAGGCTTGCCTGGCTGCCGGTGAGCCGCCGCGAACTACCGCCGGTGCGATGGAAGAAACAAACACGTCCACCCGCGACGAAAACACCAGGACCATCCGCGGACCCAGGGCTCCCGCTGACCGAGCACCCGCGCGAAGCCGACGACGGCGACCCGAGAGCTAGAGCTGCTCCAGCGCCTGGTCGATGTCGGCGAGGATGTCGTCGATGTTCTCGATACCGATCGACAGGCGCACCATCTCGGCGGGCACCCCCGCAGCCACCAGTTCCTCGTCGCTGAGCTGCGAGTGGGTGGTCGACGCGTTGTGGATCGCCAGCGACTTCGCGTCACCGATGTTGGCCAGGTGGCTGAACAGCTTCAGGCCCTCGACGAAACGGGTGCCTCCCTCGCGGCCGGAGGCCACGCCGAACGACACGAGGCCGCCGAATCCGCCCTTGAGGATCCGCTTGGCGATCTCGTGGGTGTCACTCGACTCGAGACCCGGGTAGTTCACCCACGCGACCTTGGGGTGCTTCTCGAGGTGGACGGCCACCGCCATGGCGTTGGTGGAGTGGCGCTCCATGCGCAGGTGCAGGGTCTCGATTCCCTGGAGCAGGAGGAAGGAGTTCATCGGCGCGATCGCCGCCCCGGTGTTACGCAGTAGGACGGTGCGGGCGCGGATGATGTAGGCGGCGGGTCCGGCGGCCTCTGTCCACACCACGCCGTGGTACGCGTCATCCGGCCCGGTGAGGCCCGGGAACCGGTCGGCGTGTGCGGTCCAGTCGAACCGGCCTGAATCGACGATCACCCCACCCAGGGAGTTGCCGTGGCCGCCGAGGTACTTGGTGGCCGCGTGCACCGCGACGTCGACGCCGTGGTCGAAGACCCGGGTGAGGTACGGCGTGGGGACGGTGTTGTCGACGATGAACGGCAGGCCGAGCTCGTGCGCGGCGGCCGACCAGGCATCCAGGTCGACCACGTTCAGCGCCGGGTTGCCCACGGTCTCGCCGAACACCAGCCTGGTCTTCTCGTCGACGTGGTTGCGCAGTTCCTCGGGTTTCGCGGGGTCGACGAAGCGGGCCTCGATACCGAACTGCGCAAGGGTGTGGGCGAAGAGCGCGAAGGTGCCGCCGTAGAGGGTGGCGAGGGCGACGATGTTGTCGCCCGCATAGGTCAGGTTGAGCACCGAGTACGTGACGGCGGCCGCGCCCGATGCCGTGGCGAGCGCGCCGACGCCTCCCTCGAGGGCATTGACGCGGGCCTCGAGCACCGACTGGGTCGGGTTCATGATGCGGCTGTAGATGTTGCCCGGGGTGCGCAGCGCGAACAGGTCGGCGGCATGCTGCGCATCGTCGAAGACGTAGCTGGTGGTCTGGTAGATCGGCACGGCCCTGGCGTTGGTCGCCGGGTCGGCCTCCTCCTGGCCTGCGTGCACGGCCAGGGTCTCCGGTCGGTGGGTCATCGCGTCTCCTAGAAGTGTCGGGTGATCCGGAAGATAGCGCGTCGGGACGCCCCGTGGGGCGCTGCCCAGTCCATGACCCGCCCCTCACCACCCGGGACGCCCGGTCACATCCTGATCGGGCCGGGCGGTTGTCGTGCACGGTCCGATCGTCGTCTTCCTGGACGGTGACCACGCCCGGTCGGTCGGATGCCCGGCAGGGAACGGGAGATGAGCCTGCCGGGCACCCGGATCTTGGTGGGTGGGGCCGCAGAGGTTGCGCTCCCCACCGTGGGTTCAGCCGCCCAGGGAATCCGGGTCGCGGTGACGCCCCAGAAGCCGGTCGGCGAGAAGAGCCGGTCCACCACCGCATCGAACTGGCCCGTCTCGACGAGGAGCTCCAGCACCGTGTAGCGGCTGCGGATCAGGTTCGCCTTGAGGTGGGTACCACGGAACCGGTCCCAGTCGATCCCGATCAGCTCGGGATGGTGCGGCGCCCCGGCCGCACGCAGCATGGCGGCCGCCCGCTCGGGCGTAACGAGTTGGGCGGAGACCCGCTCCCGGATGACGCCCCAGTGTTCCTTGATGGTGGCCAGGCGGGCACGCAGTTCGTCACCCTCGATGTGCTTGGAGAGGGTGGCACCGACGGCCGCCTCACGGATCTGCTCCGGGAGGAGGGCCTCGATGCTGGAGACGAGGTCGTCCCGCGTCCGTGCCGTCGCGACCACCTCTTCCACATCGATGGCCTCCATGTCGATCCGGAGCGCCTCCTCCCACAGGGCGCAGGAGGCGAGGGTGCCGATGCCGACCTTGTGCCCGTGGCTGAGCGGCGGCTCCCAGTCGAGGCCATGGCCCTCCATCTCCCAGGTGTGCGAGAACTGGTGGCCCGCGCCCGACGCGGGACGCGACGACTTCACGGCCTGCATGGCGAGCCCCGAGAGCAGGTTCGCCTCGGCAAGCTTCGCGATGGCTTCGGGGTCGCCGGTTGCGACCGCGCACGGGTCACCGAGCGCCTCGGCCAGTTCGCCCTGCACGAGGCTCCACACGTCGGGATCGATGGGCTCGATGCCGAGCTCGTCGGCCAGGATCCAGTCGGCACCCGCCGGGATCTTCTCGAGAAGATCGCCGTAGCCGGTCGAGGTGAGGCGCGAGGGCGCGGCCGACATGATGTCGAGGTCGGCGACCAGCCCGGCCGGGCGGGGCAGTCGCGGGTGATCTTGAATCCATCGATGGAGATGGCGGCGCCGTAGGCGCTGAACCCGTCGACGGAGGCAGCGGTGCAGACGTTGAGGTAGGGTCGCCCGATCTCACCCGAGGCCAGCTTCGTGATGTCGTTGAGCGAGCCTGACGCGATGGAGCAGGCCACCGCGCCGGGCAGCTCGGCGAGCCGGTCCCTCACGACCGACACGTTGCCGTAGTCGGCGTACAGCGTCGGGGTCCCGGGAAGACCAGCGGTGCAGCGGCCGGCTCGACACCCGCGGCGAGCAGGGAGGCGATCACCCTCTCCCCGCAACCGCGAACGTGTTGCCGTCGGCCACCACGAGCACGCTGCGTCCGGGAAAGAGCGTGGCGAACATCTCGCCGACGCGGTCCAGGACGCCCGGGCCGAACTCGATCGCCCTCGTCTGGTCGGCCGTCCTCAGGGCGCGCTCAAGCTGTGTCATGGGTGTCCTTCCGCCCGTCTGGTGCTGGGGCTGGTCGTGGTCATCGGGTGGCGCCGGTTTCGTTCCAGCCGAGATCGGCCCAGGCTGTCGATGGGATCAGCTGGTCGACGCGGTCGAGCACGTACGTCGGTCTGGCTGCCGCCGGCACGGCGAACATGTCCTCCACTGTGGAGTCGCCCGTCAGCACGAGCGCGGAACTCATTCCCGCCCGGACGGCGAGCTCAATGTCGGTGCCGAGCCGGTCGCCGACCATCACGCAGCGGCGAGGGTCGACGTCGAGTCCGGCGAGGGCCTGGGTCACCATGCTGGGGTCGGGCTTCCCGACGACCTGCTGGCACTCGGCACCGGTGCAGGCCTCGATCGCGGCGACGATGGCCGCGCAGTCGGGCTCGCCGCGTCCGCCGGGGAACGGGCAGTACCGGTCGGGTTGGTGGCCACCAGCATGGCGCGCCGGTGGTACCAGATCGCGTCGAAGGCGATCTGCAGTTTCTGGTAGGTGAAGCCACGGTCGTAGGAGGCGATCACGATGTCGATCTCGGCGGATCATCGCTGATCCGGATGCCCGCCTCCCGCAGCGCGTCGATCAGCGGCTGCTCCGCGATCGGGTAGACGGTGGCGTCGCGGTGGTTGGCCGTCAGCCAGTTCGTCATGGTGGCGACGGTGTTGGCGATGTCGGAGACGGGGTCGGAAGGCCGAGGCGCGCCAGCTTCTCGGCATACTGCCACGGGCCTTTGTCGGGTTGTTGGAGAGGAAGCGCACGGGGATGTCGCGACGCCGCAGTTCGTCGATCAGTCTGAGGGCGCCGGGCAGCAACTCCTCACCCAGGTAGATCGTCCCGTCCAGGTCGAACAGGTACGCGTCGTGGAATCCGGTGGGTCGTCCGGGCCGGATCGGGTCCATCTCTTGCCTTCCGTTTGGGGGCCTGCCCGGGTGTGCCCGGGGCAGGCGGTTGGTTGTGCTCAGGCCCGCTGCCAGGGGCCGGACGGGTCGCCCGGTTCCTGGTTACGGGTCCACCACTTGGCGGTGAAGGTGTTGCCGTCATGGACGACGACGTCACCTGCGGTGAAGATCCGCGTCGGGGTCCACACGGCCGTGCCGTCCTCGGCGGTGACGATCTGCTCCCACGGGCCGTTGACGTCGCCGGGGCGCTGGTTCTGCGTCCACCACGCGGCGCTCCAGTCCGATCCGGCGAACCGGGTCTCCTGGCCGGCCGTGTAGACGGTTCCGGGCTGCCAGGGTACTCGAAGTCGCTTGTCACGGGGACGAACGGGTCGGCGGCATCACCGTTCCACGTCTCCAGGTTGATGACGGAGGCCTGCTTGCCGTCGACCTTGGTCTGCGTCGCCAGGTAGTAGAGGCCGTTGTCGAGGCTCTGGATGCCGACGGAGGCGTCCTGTTGCCAGCCGCGGATACCGGTGGCCTCATCGAGCAGGCCGTCCTGGGCGAGCGGGAGCAACAGCCCCTTCTCGCCGTCGAGACCGGTCAGCGTCTGCATCCTTGGCTTGTCCTTGGCGTCGACCGCGTACATCAGGTAGTTGGGGTACTGGGTCTTCGTGCCACGGTAGACGCCCATCCACCAGCGCTGCAGGTACGGGTCGTATTCCAGGTTCTGCACGCCGTAGTGGGTGTTGCCGGTGAAGGCGAAGTACTTCCCGTCGACCTTGGCGGGCCCCGACCGGTGGGGATCTGCCTCGGTGAGCGGACGCTCGTAGGCGGCCCACTTGCTCGTGTCGTACTGCAGCAGCACCTGGTGGTCGTTGTCGACGCGGTCGACGTTGCGGTAGATGCCGTAGGCGACGGTCAGGTACTGCTTGCCGCCGGTCTTGCCGAACTTCGGGCCGAAGGCGGTGCCGTCGATGCCGGAGCTGCCGTACCGGTGATCGGGGTGTTTCCGATGTTGCCGTCGAAGTCGCCGTCGCCGTCCATGTCCGCGGCGTAGTCGTCGACGACCTCCTGCAGGTGGACGGTGGAGACCACGTGCGAGTTCTGGGCGTCCATGCCCACCTCGGTGATCTTGTCGACGTCGAAGATCGCGATGTAGAAGGCCTCCGCGGCCTTGTACTCGAGTGAGCCGTAGACGCGACCGTCGGCGGGGTTGATGTCGAGGTCACCGAGGTGTCCGGTGAAGCCTCCGACGGTGCCGACCAGGTTGCCCTGCAGGTCGGTCTTCACCAGCAGCGTGGTGAACGAGTAGTAGATGTAGCCCTTCTCGACATCGACGGCGATGCCCTGGACGTGTGACGTCGGCCATGGGCCGTTGCTGAGCGTGAGCTCGAGCCCGTCGAAGGTGTCGGCAGCGGCGCTCTGGGCCGGGGCGATGAAGCCGACGGCGCCGAGCAGCGCCGCCATGCCGATTCCGAGCCACCGCTTCGTGGCTCCTGTGCGGTTGAATCCCATTGTTGTCTTCCTCCATGTGGGGGTATCGGGGAACGGTCTGGGTGTAACTGCGGGGACCAGGTGACGCCCGCGGACCCGGTTTCGGGCATGGCGGGGCCAGGGTCTGGACGTGAGGGAGGGAGGTTCGCCCTCCCGGATGCACCTCGGCACGTCGGCCGCCCACCCTCGCTGGTGGGCCCGCTGTGTCGAGCTCGCCCGTGGTCGGCCCGGCTCAGCGGGCCGACCACGGACAGGTATCTGGCGGCTGGATCAGCCGTTGACCTCGGTGAAGAGGTCGGTCCACTTCTCCACGACCGCGTCGCGGTTCTCGGTGAGCCACGTGACGTCGCGCTCGACCCACTTGAGGTCGGAGTGCTTCGGCAGGAACTCGGAGTTCACCTCGGCCGTGGTGGTCATGCGGACGGTACCGACGGCCTCGCCGAACGCGACCTGGCCCTCGGGCTCATGATGTAGTTGATGACCTGCTTGGCCAGCTCGGGGTTCGGGCCCCTCTTGATGACGGCGGTGCCGAAGGCGGAGGCGCTGGTTCCCTCCTCGGGTACTGCAGCCGGATGTTCTTGGCTCCGGACTTGAGGAGCGAGGCGATGCCGTCCTCATAGGTGAGGCCGACGACGTACTCGCCGTCCTCGACGCTGCCGAAGGCGGCCGAGGAGGACCCTGCGATGACGATGTCGTTCTCGAGGAGGCCCTTGATGAAGGCCCACGCCTCGGGGTGTCGTTGCCGTAGACGGCCATGATGTTGGAGATGTTGTTCCACGCCGAGGACGAGGACGTCGGGTCGGCCATCACGATCTTGCCCTTGAGGGCCGGGTCGAGCAGGTCTTCGTAGCCGTTGATCTCGAGGCCGAGTTCCTTCTCGAGGTTGTTGTTGACGGCGAACGCGACGCTGGAGAGGTGATCGACGCTGTAGAAGCCGTTGGGCGACTTGTAGGCGTCCTGCACGTCGCCCTCATGGTCGGAGAGCCAGTGCTCGAAGATCTCGCTGTGCTTGTCGCCGTCGGCCATGTCGAGGCCGCCCACATCATGTCGCCCTGCGGCTTGCCCGACTCGGAGGCGATGCGGGTGGTCAGCTCGCCGGCCGAGCCGTTGACGACCTCGAGTTCGATGCCGGGGAACTTCTCGGTGAGGAGGTCCTGGAGGATGCCGAGGTCGTTCTCGGTCATCGAGGAGTAGAGGACCAGGTTCATGTTGTCCGCGCCCTCGGGGCTGTCGCCGCCGCAGGCGGTCAGGGCCAGGCTTGCCGCGAGCGCGGTGCCGATGGCCAGGAACTTCTTGCCGAACATGTTTTGTGTATCTCCCTGTTGTTGTGAAGGTGTCGTCGTTGACGGGTATGGGCGGGCAGGCCGGCCGGGTGACCGACCCGCGGGATCACATCTTGATGTCCTCCTCCTTGGTGAAGCGGAGGTAGATGAGCAGAATGGCCGCGGTGAGCACCGTGAGGATCGCCGAGAAGGCACAGGCCAGGCCGTAGTTGTTGCGCGAGATGGCGACGTAGGCCGACATCGTCAGCGTGATCGTCTTGTTGTTGTACAGGATGATCGCCGAGCTCATCTCGGTGACGATGGCCACGAAGCTCAGGATCGCGCCCGACGCGATGCCGGAGGCCATCATCGGGGTGGTGATCCGGAAGAACGTCTTCAGCTTCGAGGCACCGAGGCTGCGAGCGGCCTCCTCGGCCGACATCGGGATGTGCATCAGGGTCGCCGTCGCCGAGCGGATCGTGTAGGGCATCCGTCGGATCACCAGCGCGATGATGATGATGGTCGCAGTGCCGGTCAGCGCGAGGGCTCCCCCGTTGAAGGCGAGCACGAGGCCGATGCCGATCACCGCTCCGGGAAGGATGTAGGGATCATCGAGAGCGTGTCGACCAGGTTGTTGGCCCAGTTGGAACGGCGGACCACGAGGTAGGCGATCAGGATCGACATCACGATGATGATGGCGAGCGCCGCGAAGCCGAACCACAGCGTGTTCCAGGTGGAGCGGAGCAGCAGGCGGTCGGCCGCGGCCCGGTAGTTGTCGAACGAGTAGCCGGGCAGGAACACCGCGGAGCTGCTGTTACGGAACGACAGGTAGATGATGTAGAGCTGAGGCAGCACTCCGAGCGCGACGACCACGTACATGTAGATGTACATCAGGACCCCGGCGACGCCCTTGGGCTTCTTCTGCTCGACCGGACGGCTGGACTTGATGGTGAAGTTGAACTTGCTGGTGGCGTACTTCTGCAGCAGGAACACGGCGGCGGTGACGATGACGCCGATGACGCCGATGGCCGCCGCGAAGTTGTGGTTCTGACCGGTCTCGCCGAGGTACTGGTTGTAGATCTCGACGGTGAAGGTGCGGTAGCCCTCACCGATCAGCAGCGGGGTGCCGAAGTCGGCGAACGCACGCATGAACACCAGCAGCGAGGCGGCGAGCACCGTGGGCATGGTGAGGCGGAGCATCACCTGCACGATGCGCTTGATGCCGGTGCTCCCCATCATGGAGGCGGCCTCGAGCAGGGATGTGTCGATGCTGCGGAAGGCGCCGTTCATGTAGACGACCACGAGGGGAAGAGCTTGAGGCCGAGCACGAAGACGATGCCGCCGAAGCCGTAGATGCTGACCTCGGAGAAGGGCGTGAAGTCGCGGATGAAGGTGTTGACGATGCCGCCGCGGCCCATCAGCAGGATCCAGGCGTAGGCGCCGATGAACGGGGCCGACATGCACGAGAGGACCGCCCCGACGAACAGGAACTTGGCGCCCTTGAGCTTGAAGTAGGTGTAGAAGTACGAGAACGGGATGCCGATCGCCAGCGATACCAGCGTGACGGCGATGCTGACGAGGAAGCTGTTGCGGATCGTGCCGAGGTAGTAGGTCTTCGACAGGAACTTCACGAAGTACTCGAGCGTGAAGCCGCCGTCGGCCGCCACCACAGACTCCTTCAGCACGCCCCACAGCGGGTAGACGAGGAAGAGGCCGAAGACGGCGAACATGAAGATCGTGACGAAGGTCCACATGTCGGGCCGGAGAAGCCGACGCCGATGCAGCTTCTCCGCCGGGAGGGCTGTCATTGTGGTCACGATGCGGCCACCGCCTCGCGAGCGGGGACGGCGCCGAGGACGCCGGTGAGGTTGGTCTCGCCGTCCTGGCTGTAGACGTTGACCTTGTGGCGCTTGACGTCGAGGAAGACGCGCGCACAGGGCTCGAGGACGTCCTCGAGTTCGGACTCGTGGGTCACCTCCACGACGGTGCCGTCGGTGAGCCGGAGCACGTGGTGGGTGTTGAGCCCGAGGAAGATCGAGTGGTCGACCGTGGCGGGGATGCCGTCGGTGGCGTGCGGGTCGAGGATGAACTGCTCCGGCCGCACCGAAACCTGGACCGCCGCGGGAGTGGCCGACCCCTCACGGATGCCGGGGATGACGAACTCGCCGCCCGCGACGCGGAGCAGCGCCTGTCCCCTCGGAACTCGAGGGTGCCGGGCAGCACGTTCGAGCGACCGATGAAGGTGGCGACGAACAGGTTGCTCGGACGGTGGTAGAGCTCCGGCGGGGTGCCGAGCTGCTGGATGATGCCGTCCTTCATGACCGCGATCCGATCGGAGACGGCCATCGCCTCCTCCTGGTCATGGGTGACGTAGACGGTGGTGGTGCCGACCTCGCGCTGGATCTCGCGGATCACGTCGCGCATCTCGATGCGGAGCTTCGCGTCGAGGTTGGAGAGCGGCTCGTCCATCAGGAGGACATCCGGGTTGGTGACGAGCGCACGGGCGAGGGCGACGCGCTGCTGCTGCCCACCGGAGAGGCGGTCGGGCATCTGGTCGGCCCAGCGCTCGATCTGGACGAGCTTGATGTACTCTTCCGCCTTCTCGCGGATCTGTTCCTTGGGGAACTTCATGTTGCGGAGCCCGAACTCGACGTTCTTGCGCACGGTGAGGTGCGGGAAGATGGCGTAGTTCTGGAACACCATGCCGATCCGACGCTTCGAGGGCTCGGTGTCGTTGATGCGGGTCTCGTTGAAGTAGAAGTCGCCGCCCTCGATCGAGTTGAAGCCCGCGATCATGCGCAGCAGGGTCGTCTTGCCGCAACCCGAGGGCCGAGGAGGGTGAAGAACTCACCCGGCTCGATGTCCAGGTCAAGGCCGGGGATGACCGTCGTGTCGCCGTAGCGCTTCACGGCGTCCCGAATCCTGATATTGATGCTCACGTGGGCTCCATGGTCGTGCTTGATCGGACCCAGGGGCCGGCCGCGGGGCGTCGACGCCGGGCGGCAGTGGCCCGCGGCCCTGCGTGTTCTGTCTCTTGTGGGGCAGTGCGTTCTGTCCCGACGTCGACGGACATTACGCCGCCATCGACCGGGGACCGGGCCAGCTGGCCCCGTTGTGCTCAAACGAGCAATAACTAATTGGTAACGCCCGGCCCGGACCGGGTGGATCGTCGCCGCGCAACCTGTGCCGGACACTTCGCACCTGCGGCATCGAAAGCAGCCTGACAGCGAGTTCGACGTCGACCACGAGGTCGGTGAGGATCCCCGAGCAGCACACCGAGCGCACGGCCTGCGCCTTGCGCTCGTCCGCCACGGCCGCAAGCACGCGTGGCACGCGCGCGATCTGGGTGGGCGCCACGCCCAGCGTGTGTCGCCAGAGGCGCATGTCGACGGTGTGCCCGTCCGCGGCGAACAGGGAGCCCTGCACCTCGCCCACGGCCCCGATGCGACGACGCGTTGGAAGACGCGCTCAGGCACCGCGGTGTAGGCGACCGAGATCGGCGTGGGCACAACGGCCCGACACCGACCACCGCGGTCGTGATGCGGTCGAAGTCGGCCACCACCGAGGCGACGTTCGGGTGCCGCCGCACCGCGGTGGCCTGGCGGGCGTCATCGATGAAGAACGGGGCGCGGATCACGCGCACGCTGCCTCCGGTGAGGGCCGCGGTGCGGCGCGTCAGCTCGTTGGCCGAGTTGTGCACGTCGCCGCCGAAGCGGCCCGACAGCTGCACGATCTCCACCTGGGCAGGTGATCGATGTTGTCGAACATGGTGTTGAGCGTGCGACCCCACCCGATGCCGAGCACCTCGCCGTCGTCGAGTCCCTCCCTCAGGAAGGTGCCCGCCGTGCGTCCGACGGCCGCCCGCACGTTCTCCTGATCGCCGTAGACCTCCACCACGCACGCGCGGCGCAGGTGCAGGTGGCGGGCCAGCTCGTCGGAGAGCTCGGGAAGCGGGGCGTTGCTGTTGACGGTGATCGAGACGATGCCCACCTCCCTTGCCTCCTCGAGGGCCCTCGCCACCTTGAAACGCGACATACCGAACTGCTCGGCTATCTCGACCTTCGAGCGGCCCTCGACGTAGAACGCCTTGCTGACCGTCATGAGGGTGCGCCGATGGGTGGCCTCGTTGCGGATGAGGTTCCGCGGGCGTCCCACCTGCCTCGGCGCCGTCGCCTCATCGCGTCCGGCCTGGTCGGCCACAGTGATCCTCCTCGTCGGCCGGGTCGGGGCCCCGGCATTCTCGCCAGATTACCCCTCCTCGGGTCGACGGGTGTCCACCGCGACCCTCATGCATACATGGATGCATACATGAGGCGTAGGATCGACCCCATGCACGACCCGGCACTGCCCTGGAACCACCGCGATGACGGCCCCTCGCCCAAAGGGTGGCCGCCGACGCCGCCCGCCAGGTGATCCAGGGCACCTCTCCCCGGCACCCTCCTGACTGAGCTCGACCTGGCTGCGGAGCACGGCGTCAGCCGCACCCCGGCCCGGGAGGCGATGCTGCAGCTCGAGGCATGGGGCTCGTTCGGCTGATGCCGAAGAAGGGCGCCGTCGTGACACCGGTGGCCGCGGACGAGAGGCACGACCTGCTCGCGGTGCGCACCATGTTCGAGGTCGAGTCCGTCGCGTCGCTGACCGCCGACGGCGGAGGCCTGGACGCCCTGGCAGAACCCCTCCGCGTGCGGCTCGACGAGCAGAGGGCAGCACTCGACGCCGGCGACCTGCTGGCCTTCGCCGCCGCCGATTACGCTTTCCACGCCACCGTGATCCTCGCCGGCGGCAACGCCGTCGTGCGCGAGCTCCTCGCAACGCTCGCCCCGCGGCTCGCGCGCCTCACCCATCAGGCGTGCCTCGATCGACCCTGGTCGCTCCCCAACTGCTCGGGAGCACGAGACGCTCGCCGTGCGGGCCGGTGACGGCGACGTCGCGGGCTTCTCCGCCACCATGCACGCACACATCCGTGACACGTACTACGCGGACGGGGTGCGCTCGTGAGCCCGCTCGCCCCGACCGGGCCAAGGCCTGGCGTCGTGCGCTGCCCGCCATGCTCATGCTCGCCTGGGGTGGCAACCACTTCACCCGCTGCTCCACCTCTACGAGACCCTCGGTCACTACGCCCCTGGCAGGCCAACCTCCTCCTCGGGACCTACGTCGCCGGGCTGATCCCGGCCTGTTGCTTCTCGCGCCGATCTCGGACCGTCACGGCCGTCGTCCCGCGATGCTGGCCGGCGTCGTGGCCAGCCTGCTCGCGAGCGTCCTGCTCGCCGCCGGGTTGGCGTCGTTCCCGCTGCTCTGCCTCGGACGGGTGCTTGCCGGCGTCGGCGTCGGGGCGGCCATGTCGGTGGGCTCCAGCTGGGTCAAGGAGCTGTCCTCGGCACCGTTCGACACCGCGGCCGGCCGGACTGCGGGCGCCCGGCGTGCGCTGCTGACCCTGACCGCGGGCTTCGGCATCGGCGCGGCCGTCACCGGCGTCCTCGCCCAGTGGGGCCCGGCGCCGTCCGTGACGCCCTACCTCGTGCACGGCGTCCTCACCCTCGGCTCGCTGGCCGTGCTGCTCACCTGCCCCGAGTCGCTCCCGGTCGGCCGCCGCAACCCCGGGCCGTGGTGGCGCGACCTCAGGGTTCCCTCGGCCGGTCACCGCCGGTTCATGCGGCTCGTGGTCCCCGCGGCCCCTGGGTGTTCGCGGCGGCGGCCACGGCCTACGCGATCATGCCCGCGACGGTGCAGGGCAGGATGGGCGACTGGAACACCCTCTATGCGACGGTGCTCACGGTGGCGACGCTCGGCGCGGGCGCCTCCGTCCAGAACCTCGTGCCCGCCATCAACCGCCTTGTCGGCGGGCATTCCCTGATGCTCGGGATGGGGCTGATGTGTCTCGGCATGTTCCTGGCTGCGTTCGCCGCGCGGCTGGAGCGACCGGCGCTCGCGTTGGCGGTGGCGGTGCTGCTGGGCTCGCCTACGGCATCTGCGTGACGTCCGGGCTCATCCAGGTGCAGGCGATCGCAACCGATCGGGATCTGGCCGGGTTGACCGGCATCTACTACGCGCTCACCTACACCGGCTTCCTGCTGCCGAGCGTGCTCGCCGCGCTGCTTCCGTTCGCGGGCTACGCGGCGACCATGCTCGTGGTGGCCTGCGTCTGCGCGGTGTGCGCGCTCGCCGTGACGCGCGAGTCGCTGCGGAGCGCCTGAGCAGGCGGCAGGATTGCCGGGGTGACGCCGATCTACACCGTCGGTCATTCCAACCGGAGCATCCGGGAGTTCACCCTGACCCTCGAGACCGTCGGGGTGACGCGAGTGGTTGATGTGCGCAGGCTCCGCGGCTCGGAGAGGTATCCGCAGTTCGACGCAGGTCGCCTGCGAGAGACGTTGGGGGACGTCGGCGTCGAGCTCACCGCGAGCCCCGCGCTGACCGGCCGGCGCCCGATCGACCATGGCGTCGACCCCGCCGTCAACGGTTGGTGGGAGAACCGCAGCTTCCACAACTATGCCGACCACGCGCTCTCCGTCGAGTTCGCCGCTGCGCTGCGCCTCCTGCTGGATGCGGGCGCCGCGGCGCCGACCGCCGTCATGTGTTCCGAGGCCGTCTGGTGGCGATGCCACCGGCGCATCATCGCCGACCATCTGATCGCGCTGGGGTACCGGTGGTGCACCTGATGGGCCCCGGCCGGAACACGGACGCCCTGCTCAGCGCCGGCGCGGTCGTGGGGACCGACTGCCAAGTCACGTACCCCGCCGGTCCCGCCGTGTGATGCCCGGGTGGCACCCACAAAGAGAACCGGCCGCGTCCCGGGCTGGGACGCGGCCGGTCGGGGCCTTCAGAATCAGGCTGCGGGACGGCACCCACCAGATCGATGATCAGGGCCTGGGCCGCCGTGCCGTTCTCCTCACTCGCCGGATAGACCAGCAGGATCCGGGAGCCGATCTTCCTGCCGATCGTCTCCTCACCGCCACCACCGGAGACCTGCTGGAACTCGTCGGGCCAGGTGGTCGACGTCTCGCCGCCCCACTCGGCACCGGCGGCGAGGTAGAACACGGTGTCGTTCTCGGTGATGGCCGCCCCGGTGCCCTCAGAGAGCACGACCACCTGGGCCTCGGCGGGTGCGCTGGAGCCCTCCTCGAAGACCATCTCGGGCTCTGCGCCGATCTCCCCGGAGACGGTGAGCCCGGCGGGAAGCTCGGCACCCGTCGCGGAGGCCTCAGCGAGGATGTCGCTGCTCAGGTTGGTGGTCGAGACGATGTCGACGACGAACACGAGGACCGAGTTGGCCGGGATGGTCTCGCTCTCCTGATCGCCGTAGCCGTACTCGGCCGGGACGATGATCTGGACGCGGTCGCCGATCTTGGTGTCGATCAGGCCGTACTTCCAGCCGTCGACGACCTGGTTGAGCGAGAAGCTGGTGGGCTCACCGCGGTCGAAGGAGGAGTCGAACTGGGTGCCGTCGGTCCACAGGAAGCCCGCGTAGTTGACGGTGACGTAGGCTCCGGCGGCCACGGTCTCGCCGTCGCCCTCGGCGAGGGTCTTGACGGTGATGTCGGTGGGAGCCGCATCCGGGATCGCCTCCATGGTCGGGATGCCGTCATCGCTGAAGGAGATCTCCGGCAGCGCGCCGTCGGGGCGCGGTTCACCGTGGGGGCCGCCGCGACGTCGCCGCCCGCGTCGGCGCTCGCGCTCGCCGAGGCGCTCGGGCTCGACTCGGGGGCCGCGTCCTGGGCGCCGCATGCGCTCAGCGGTAGGAGCAGGCCGAGGGCGGCAATAGTCAGGTTCTTGAGCTTCATCAGGATGGGAACTCTCTCCGCAACCGCATTCGGCCGCTCGGGGTGCTTGGATCCGGGGGGGTCGCGGGATACCCGTGGCCCGTCCGGGTTCCAAGGTAGCAACCTCTCCTGTGGAGAACCTGTGCGCTCGTCGCTGCGGCGAGACCAGACCCGGTCAGGGCTGCGCCAGGAAGGCCTCGAAGTCGGCCTTCACCGTTGCGGTATAGGCGTGGCACCAGTCGAGGATCGCCGAGGTCAGCCTGCCGCCGCGTCCCACGTAGCCGAGGATCTCGGCGGACAGGCCCGACTGGGCGTGCGCGCGGGCGAGCACGACGGCGCAGGCCTCGACGAACCGCTCGCTGGCCGCGTCGTCGAGGCCACCTGCATCGATGCCGCCCTTCATGTCGTGGAACTGACGCACGTAGTAGTCGCCCTTCACGCCCGCGAGGTGCCCGAGGAACGGATCCGAGTACGCCTGCAGCACCCGCTGCAGGCTCACGACGCGGGCACCCTCTCCGTGCGAGCGGACCCCGAGGCGACCGCCCTGGGTTGGACGATCCCGCCGTACTGCTCGAGGACGCTGCGGTTGGCCTGCTTGGTCTGGAGGATCAGCGTGTGGCCGTCCCCGTCGCGCACCAGCACCACGAAACAGCGCGTCCCGACGCTGCCCACTCCGACGGCGCGGCGCGCGACGTCGGTCACCTCGTAGGTGTTGAGCAGGAGCCGGACATCGGCGTTGGCGGAGGCCAGATAGGTCGCGTAGGCCCACCGGACGACCGACTCGGTGTCGCCGGCCGGGTGGGTGACCACCGGCGGGTTCTCGATGAACCGCAGCTCGCCGTCGACGCCCTGTTCGGTGAGGCGCCGGGCGGCCCGGGCACCCGTCCGCTTCGTCGCGTCCGCCACGGCGGCTTTCAGCACACGCCGGGTCGACCGGTCGCCATGTGCCATGGTCACGGTCGGGTCGAAGTGCGTGTAGTAGCGGTCAACGGGGTCGAGTTCGGAGATGCCGCGCGTGGCACCCAGGTAGGCGTTGACGGTGCGCCTCGCCGCCCTTGCGACCACCGCCGCGTCTCTGCCAGCGGACTCACCGGAGAGGATGACGCTCGTGACCAGGCGTTTCAGATCCCACTCCCAGGGAGCCCAGGCCGCCTCATCGAAGTCGTTGAGGTCGAACAGGAGGGTGCGCTGCGGGGAGGCGTAGAAGCCGAAGTTGTTGATGTGGGCGTCGCCGCAGGAGGCGACCAGGATCCCGCTGTGAGGGGCGCTGGCCAGGTCGGCTGCCATGATGGCGGCGGTTCCGCGGTAGAACGTGAACACACTCTGGCTCATGCGTTCGCGACGCAGGGCAGGAGTTCCTGCAGCCTGGTGCGGTTCTGCTCGGCGAGGATGCCCAGCGGGTCGCGCGGGCCGGACGGAGCCACGCCGAGGTCGCTCCGGGGGTCGTCACCCTGCGGAGGCGGCCCGCCTCCGCGGCCGCAACGCTCGAACGCCGGCCATGATTGACGGGGGCCCGTTGTGGCCCGGCTTCGTCCCCATGCTGTCCCCCTGCTCTGCCCGGGCCACCGTGCCCGGCTCCGTCACTCTACGGCGTCTCCCTCGGGACGCGTCGGTTTCGGGCAGCGGTCATTCCCCCACCTCGTCGCCGCTGGTCACCAGGTACGTGATGTGGGTCACCTGCTCGGTGACCCGCGCCGCGAGAGGGTCAGGGTCGTCTCGGGCGTCGTCACGCCGTCGAAGATCCGTTCGCCCTCACCGAGCAGGATCGGCGCGACATGCAGCCTGAGTTCCCCGATGAGCCCCGCGGCCAGGAACTGGTTGATCGTGGCCGCCCCGCCCGCGATCGCGACGCTACGCTCCCCCGCCGCGGCGATCGCGGCCGCGAGGGCGTCCTCGATGCCCCCGGTCACGAAGTGGAAGGTCGTTCCCCCGCCATCACAAGCGGCTCCCGCGCGTGGTGCGTAAGAACGAACACGGGGCCCGGTAGGGCGGCTCGTCGCCCCACCAGCCCCTCCAGTCGTCCGACCAGGCGCCGCGCACCGGCCCGAACATGTTGCGCCCCATGATGTAGGCCCCGGCCTCGAGGATGCCCGCGAGGTCGGCCGCGTTCTCCTCCTGCGGCTCGAACTGCCAGCGGTGCAGGGCCAGGCCGCCGCGTCCGAGCGGCAACTCCAGCGTCTGGCCCGGGCCCGCGACGAATCCGTCCGCCGAAACCGTGACGTCACAGGTCACCCTCGCCATTGGCACCACCTCCCGTATCGGGTCAAGGTATACGCGGGTGCCGAGGTTCGGGTCGCTCCCACGGATCCGGTGGTCGCGACGCACGGGAGGCCCGTCAGGCGACCCACTCCACGAGCTGCCAGATAATGCCGTTGGGATCGGCGAACTGGCAGAACCTCTCGCCCCAGGGCTCGGTCTCAGGTGGGGTGACCACGCGCGCCCCGGCCGCCTCGAGCCGACGGAACTCTGCGTCGATCCCCTCCACGACGAAGACCAGGAGGAGTCCCTGCCCCGCCGCGCCGGCTGCCTCGGCCGGCTTGAAGGTCGGAAGGCCGGTCGCGAGGAAGATCAGGTTGGTGCCGACGGTCGGGTGTTCCAGCGAGATGAACCCCTCCTGCTGCATCGCAATGCGGTAGCCGAGGTGGCCGGTCGCGAAGGCAGCCGACGCTGCGACATCTGCGACGTTGAGGGAGATGGCGGTCTGGGTGATCTGCATGGCGACTCCTCGCTTATTCTTTATACGCAGTACAGTATAGAAGGTGTCTTCAAGCGAACGGAGCGGAGATGGCGGCACCGCTGATCGACCTGTTGTGGCGCGACCACCCGGCAGCCGCCCCACCCCGTCGCCGCGGCCCCAGGGCAAGGCTGGCCACCGGGGACGTGGTCGCGCACGCCGTCCGGGTGGCCGATGCCGAAGGCCTCTCCGCGGTCACCGTGCGAACCCTCGCCACGGCCCTCGGGGTGACGCCGATGTCCGTCTACACCTATGTGAACGACCGAGACGAGCTGCTGGTGTTGATGGCGGATCTGGTCCATGGGGCCGCTCCGAGAACCGGGTTCGGGCGCTCGGGCTGGCGGACCAGGGTGCGCCGGGTCGCCGACGACAACCTCGCGATGCTGCGCGCGCACCCCTGGCTGCTCGAGGTCGACGACCCGCGCATCGCGCTCGGGCCGGGCACGATCGAGCGCTACGAGCACGAGCTTCGAGCCTTCGACCGGACCGGCCTGGGTGATCTCGAGCGGGACGCGGCCCTCTCGTTCGTGCTGGACTTCGTGCGGGCATCCGCGGCGAGACTGATCCCGCCTGCCGTCGACTTCACGGCCACCTGGGCCGACTCCGTGGCTCCGCTGGCGCGGTATCTGGGCACCGGGTTCTCGCTTGCCCAGCGGGTGGGCCGCGCGGCGGGCGAGGTGACCGGCTCACCCTACGACGCGTCCTACGCGTGGCGCTTCGGCCTCGACCGGGTGCTGGCGGGCCTTGCGGACCTGATTGGCTCCGAGCCCTAGCCGACCGTGTGTCGCCACGCCCCCCTGTGAGCACGGTCGTACAGTCGAAGTCGTGACCAATCAACCCACGATCGCCGTGCTGATCGACGCTGACAACGCCGCCCTCGAGACCCTCGACAAGGTGCTCGGCAAGCTCGACCAGCGGGAGTCATCACCGTGCGTCGCGCGTACGGCAACTGGTTCAAACCCACGCTCCGCAAGTGGGATGCGGGGTTGACCGGCCGCGGCATCCGGGCCGTTCAGCAGTCCGACCCCGTCAAGCACAAGAACGCGACCGACCTGGCCCTCGTCATCGACGCCGTCGACCTCCACCACACGTTGCGCCCTGACATCTTCGCGATCGTGTCGAGCGACAGCGACTACACGCCGCTCGCGACCTACCTCCGGGAGCGAGGGCACCAGGTGCTCGGGTTCGGGCGTCCGGACGCCCCGGCATCGTTCCAGGCGGCCTGCACCACCTATGTCGGTCTCCCCGCCAAGGTGGAGACCAGGCCGAAGCCCGAGCCGAAGGCGCCAACCCTGGCCGAACTGCTCGCGACGTCCATCACGAAGAACGCGGACAAGCACGGTTGGGCACGCCTCAACTCGGTGGCGCAGAACATGAGCCAGGAGCACGGACAGTCGGCAAAGGACCATGGGAAGGCGACCTGGAGCAAGGTACTCAAGGGACTGCCCGAATACGAGCTCCGAAACGAGGGAACCACCGCCGTCGCCGTGCGCCTGCGGCAGGACGGGTAGCCTCTCGCGCATGGCTCGAATCGTCATCATCGGCGGACACGGCAAGGTCGCGCTGCGGCTGGCGCCACTGCTCGCCGGGCGCGGCGACACCGTCACCGCCCTGATCCGCAATCCCGATCACAAGGCCGACGTCGAGGCGACGGGCGCGGTGCCCGTGTTGGCCGACGTCGAACTGCTCACGACCCCGCAGCTGGCGGACCTGTTCCGCGGCAACGACGCGGTCGTGTGGTCGGCTGGCGCCGGGGAGGCAACCCCGCACGCACCTACGCCGTCGACCGTGACGCGGCGATCCGGTCGATGGCCGCCGCCGCCGACGCCGGGGTGTCGCGTTACGTGATGGTCTCCTACCTCGGCTCCCGCCCCGACCATGGGGTGCCGGCGGACAACTCCTTCTTCGCCTACGCCGAGGCCAAGGCCGCCGCCGACGAGAACCTCCGCGCATCGACTCTCGCCTGGACGATCGTCGCGCCGGGCCCGCTGACGTTGGACGACCCGACCGGCCTCATCGACCTGGTCAGCGATGAGGCTCCAGGCGACGGGCGCGTGACCCGCGGCGACGTCGCGGCCGTGGTCGCGGAGGCGCTGGCCGACGCCTCCACTGTGGGCCGCACGATCGCCTTCGGCAACGGGGCGACGCCGATCGCCACGGCTCTTCGCGGCTGAGGCGTCCATGAACCTTTTCTTCCGGTTGCTCCTCCTACGCCTCGCATCACGCCGCCGCGGCCCGCTCGAGCTGTGGGACACTGCCCGCACCCCCTTCCGCGTGGTGCCGACCGACCTCGACGTGCTGGGGCACATGAACAACGGCAAGTACCTCTCGCTGCTCGACCTGGGCCGGATGGATCTCATGCTGCGTTCGGGCTTCTGGGAGACGATCACCTCCCGTGGCTGGTATCCGGTGGTGGCCGGTCAGACGATCACGTACCGGAGGTCGCTCACGCTCGGGCAGAGGTTCACGCTGGAGACGCGGGTGCTCGGCCTCGACGACCGCTGGATCTACCTGGAGCAGCGCTTCGTGCGCGGCGACGTCCTGTGCGCCGAGGCGATCGTGCGGGCCCGGTTCCTCAGGAAGACCGGCGGCTCCGTCGAGCACGACGAGATCGAGGCGGCGCTCGGCGGCCTTCCCCATGCAGGGGGTGCCCGGGTGGGTGCTCGCCTGGAACCGGGCGCCTCCGAACACGCCAGGCGCAACGGCACCCCTGACGGGGAAACCGACGGCCGCGGCACCGTCACACGGCGGGGCCCTGCAGATGCCGGTCGAAGAACCTGGCCGCATCCTCACCCGCGTGCCCCGGAACGCCGGTGTGTCCGCCCATGTTGGCCTGGAGCGTCTTGTGGTGCGAGCCGATCGCGTCGAACAGGTCGAGCGCCTGCTGCCTGTCGTTGCCCTCGTCGTCCCACTGGAGAAGGACGTGCACCGGGATCGTGATCCGACGCGCCTCCTCGGTGATGCTCTGCGGGATCCAGCTGCCGGCGAACAAACCCACTGCGACGATGCGCGGCTCCACGACCGCGAGCCGGACACCGATCGAGAGCACGCCGCCCGAGTAGCCGACCGGCCCGCGGACCCCGGGCACCGCCAGCAGTGCGTCGATCAGGGCCCGCAGCTCGGGCACCGCCTGCTCGACGATGGGTAGTACGAGGCGGTCGGTCACGTCGGCGGTGACCTTCTCACCCGCCATGACCGCACCGCGGAGCTCGGTCCGCGCCTCCTCGAGGGCGGCCTGCCGCGGGCGGGTGCCGCTTCCCGGGAGCTCGAGGGTGGCTGCGGCGTAGCCGTCGATGACGCACTGCCGTGCGCGGGCGGCCAGCCGGGGATACATCCGGCCCAGGTCGCCCGGGTTGCCGAGCAGGATCAGCGGTCGAGGGGTCGAGACCTCCTCGGGCAACCAGAGGATTCCTGGGATGTCGTCAAGGGTGAACTCCCGCTCGACGACGCCGTCGTGGAGTGTTGGATCAGAGGTGAAGGTGAGGTGCATGGTCGTGCCTTTCGGATGGAGCGCCGAGGGGTGGGCGCTCCCGGACGACCTATCGCCCGACCGTGACTCCAGAGAGGAGCACCCACGTCGAAACAATCACGGGTCTCACCTCCTCCATCTGCTGCACGGACCGGGCAAAAGTATCACTTGACCACCGTGGCTGACCGCTGAGGAGTTGGTGGCCCCGCGACACTCCCGAAACCCACAGAAGCCAGGCATTGCAGCGGGACCAGACCCCGGCATGGTGGCCGACCGGCTGGGCGGGTGGCACGATTGATCCTGTCCGTGCCAGAGCAGGGAGGATTCAGTGTCCGTCAGGATCTCCGACGCAGACCGCGACGAGGCCGTCGAGGCCTTGACGCAGCACCGCGTCGCCGGCCGGATGGACGAGGCCACGTTCCTGCGACGGGTCGAGCAGGCGCTGGCCGCCGAGGATGAAACCCAGCTACGGGGGCTGTTCGCAGACCTGCCGGTCCCCTGGCCCGAGGTCGCGCTCAGCAGCCGGAAGATCGAGGCTCCCGGCACGCATCCGGCCGTCTCCGTCTTCACCGACCTGGCCGCCAAGGCGGCCGAGAAGGTGGTCGGGGCGGTCGAGTCCTTCACCGGCATGCAGGTCGGCCGGCGGCTCCCCTACCCGCAGGTGATCTCTCCGCTACACAACCGGATCCGGCTCTCCGACCTGGCGATCGCCGCCACCGTTGACCATCACGACAAGGTCGGTCCGACGTTCCCCGTGCCGGTCGAGGCGGTTCAGAAGGCTCTGATCAACGAGGGCCTGCTCGACGCGGGCGCCATCGAGTTCGGCCGGTGGGACGACGCCACGGCAGAGGGATACCGGGCTGGGATGAGCGCTCTGGCGCAGTGGGAGGCGATCCGGCCCGGCCTCCCGACGCGGTCAGCCTGTCGCGCCTCGGCCAGCGCTACGGCTTCACCGTCGACCCGGCCCGCCGAGCGCAGGAGGAGGCGTCCGTTGCGAAGCGGGTGGCCCGCGCCGAGGCCCAGACCCGGGCCGCCCGCTCCGGCGTGAACACGCTGATCACGGCGGCGCTCGCCCTCATCCCCACCGCGATGTTCGTCACCGGCGGGTGGCAGTTCGTGATCCTCGCTGCCCTGGTGGCCGTCATCCTCGGATCTGCGGCCGCCGCATTCATCTTCACCCGGCTCGGCGAACGGACGTGGAACCAGCTCGCCCATGACGACCTCCCCGCCCTCCAACGGGGCCCCACGAGGAGCCATAGCGGCCCACCGGGCATCATCACGGAAAGGAGTCTTGTGGGTCGGCGGCTACCCCCTTGGCGATGATCAGGTGGACGGTGGCGCCGATGCCCTTGCCCCACGCCTTGCGCACCAACCAACCTCTGACACCAAACACTAGACATCGGTGAGTCGCAACCCCTCGATCGGTTGCCTCTCCCAGACCTCGAACGGGTCGTCGGCCACCGCGGCGCGGGCGACCGGGGCGAGAGCCTCGAAGTCGGCCTCCGACTCGAAGATCGCCAACCCGACGAGACGTTCGGAGCCCACATCCTCGAGGGTGTGCACCGACACCAACCCCGGCCTGCCCACGATCGCGGCACCGTACCGGTGCATCGATGCGATCAGCGCCCCGCGGTGCTCGGGTGTGGGTGATGCACGGACATCAGGATGAACATGTCGGTCAACCTACGCCCACGGGAGCGGGCTCGATCGGATTGCGGGCCGCGGCCGGTTCGCGGACACGCTGCCGTTCCGATACCCTGGGGGTATCTGACCGCTCTCCTGAGGTGAACCATGACCCGCGTCCGCGCCCTCCTTGCCGTGCTGTTCCTTCTCTCCACCGTCGCGCTGTCCGCGTGCAGCGCCCCCGAGCCGCTGGCGGTCGGGGCCGACACGGTCATCGTCGACGTCAGGACGCCCGACGAGTTCGGCTCCGGGCACCTGGAGGGCGCCGTGAACGTCGACCTGAACTCGGGCGCCTTCGAGCAGGAGATCTCCACCCTCGACCCGGCGGGCGACTATGTCGTCTACTGCCGCTCAGGCAACCGCTCCAGCAAGGCGGTGGGGATCATGGAAGACCTCGGCTTCGAGCACGTCAGCGACGCCGGCGGGCTGCAGGCGGCATCCGACGCCACCGGCCTTGACATCGTCACCGCCTGATCGCGAGAGGACCGTCCGCATGCCCTTCCTTTCGCGCCCGTCGGCACAGCACCTGGGCGAGAGCCTCCGGCTCGCGGGCCGGGCACTGAGGCTCTGGACCGGTAGCCAGGCCCGGGCGGCGATCGTCTCCGGCGTGGTCGTCGCGCTGGTCATCGGCACGGCGACCGTCCTGATCCCCAATCCGGTGTTCGGGCGGGAGATCGCGCCGGTGTGGTGGAACTACCCCGTCTGGCTGGTCACCTCGGCGCTCTCGGGGATGCTGATCGCCACCTACGTGCGCAAGCGCCCCGGCGGCGCAGCGGCGACAGCAGCCGACGAGGAGGAACCGCATCCCCGGGCAGCCGGATGGGGATGGCCGGCGGCATCCTGGCCTGGTTCGCCGTCGGGTGCCCGGTGTGCAACAAGATCGCCCTGCTGGCGCTCGGCTACTCCGGTGCGATCACCTGGTTCGCCCCACTGCAGCCCTTCCTCGCCCTTGGCGCCCTGATCCTGACGGGCGTGGCGCTCGTCGGGCGGCTCCGGGGCAGGTTGCCTGCCCGGTGCGCCCACCTGCACCGGCGACGGCAGGCTGACCGAAGCCTCCTCCGCACCCGCGGATCCTCAGTCGAGGCCGGGGCCCTGACAACGGCCTGCGGCGGTCACCTGAACTTCAACAGGCCCGATATCGCAGGGCGTTGCGCCTCGACGAAGTTGTCGATGTGCCAGGCGACTCCCCCGCCGTGCCGGTCGGCCACCATCCGCCGGGAGTTGAGGTGCGCGGGACGAGATCGACGCCACGCCGCGCCACCTTGACCTTGCCGGCCAACAGGACCCCGTCGTCGTAGAACCCCAACTCCACCGGAGGCGCCTCACGATAGCTTCCCGTCGCCTTGTCGACGACGCCCGCGTACAACAGAGAAGGCTCAGGCCAGGTGCCGATCGTGGTGGAGATCTCCAGGATGTCCTTGGCCCCTTCCTTGACGCGCAGCAGGAACCGGCAGCGCTCGCCCTCCGTGGCAACGGTCTGCGCGGCACGCTCGACGAGCTCGGTCTGGTCGGGTCGCAGCATCCGCAGGGCGGCGATGATGCCTGCACTAGCGACAGCTGCGTCGTCGTCACCGGGGAAGTCGCCGGGCACGCCGACCGACACCTCCCGAAACCACCAGTCGTCCGGGTGAACCTCTGCGGCTTGGCCTCCAGGCTGCCCTCGGGCAGAGCGGGGTCGAACGTGACGTAGAGGCGGGCTCGTGGCCGATCGCGAACTCCTCGCCGTTCAGCCACCATGCCAGGCGCCGCCCGAATGCTGTCGCTTCGGCGATGCCCGGTCTCTTGGCGTCTGCACCGAAGAGTCGGAGATCCTTGAGCCTGGAGGGCCTTCCATCACGAGTCATGGGGGCCAGAGTAGCCAGGCCCCGGTCTCACCCTCCCGTCGCCGGGCGGAGGGATCCCGCTAGTAGCGCCAGCGACATCGCGCCAGGTGCCAACGGTAGAGGCGGCTCGGCATCTTGTGAGCCTTGCCATTCCGGTGCTCCCGGCACAGCATCTGGCCGTTGGTAAGCTCGGTGCGGCCGCCGCGGCTCCAGTGAACGACGTGATCGGCCCAATCGCGGGACTGTACGTTTTCCGGTGTAACTCCGATGTAGGAGGTACCCGATGAGGATGCAGGTTGAGCCGGTCGCTGAGGCGGTCGTGATGGAGGGTGACGAGGTGACGGCGACGGGAACGGCCCCGCTGGTGGACAAGGATTTGGTGGCGCAGCTCGTGGGCGACGCGCAGCGGCTGGGGCTGTCGGTGGAGGGCGAGGGCGGGTTGCTGGCGCAGCTGACCAAGCTGGTCCTGGAGTCGGCACTGGAGGGCGAGATGACCGCGCATCTGGGCTACGACAAGCACGAGCGGGTCGAGGGCAGCGACAATGCCCGTAACGGGACGCGGTCGAAGACGGTGCTGACGAAGGCCGGCCCGGTCGAGATCGCTGTGCCTCGGGATCGGGCCGGGTCGTTTGAGCCGGTCGTGGTGGCGAAGCGGCAACGGCGTCTGGGGCGATCGAGGACGTGGTGTTGTCGCTGTCGGCTCGCGGGCTGACCCATGGCGACATCGCGGCGCATCTGGCCGATGTTTATGGCTCTGAGGTGTCGAAGACCACGATCTCGACGATCACCGACAAGGTCCTGGACTCGATGGGCGAGTGGCAGAACCGACCACTGGACCCGGTGTATCCGGTGGTGTTCATCGACGCGATCCATGTGAAGGTCCGTGACGGGCAGGTCGCGAACCGGCCGATCTACGTCGCGTTGGCGGTCACTGTCGACGGGAACCGCGACATCCTCGGGCTGTGGGCCGGTGACGGCGGCGAGGGCGCGAAGTACTGGCAGCAGGTGCTGACCGAGATCAAGAACCGTGGCGTGACGGACGTGTTGATGCTGGTGTGTGACGGGCTGAAGGGGCTGCCCGAGTCGGTGGGTAACGTGTGGCCGCAAACGATCGTGCAGACCTGCGTGGTCCACCTGATCCGCGGGTCGTTCCGTTACGCGGCAAGGCAGGACTGGGACAAGATCGCCCGCGCGCTGCGGCCGATCTACACCGCTGACACCGTCTCGGCGGCCGAGGACCGGTTCCTGGAGTTCACCGAGCAGTGGGGCACCCGATATCCGGCGATCGTGCGCTTGTGGGAGAACGCGTGGGCCGAGTTCGTTCCGTTCCTGCAGTTCGACAAGGAGATCCGCCGGATCGTGTGTACCACCAACGCGATCGAGTCGGTCAACGCCAGGATCCGCAAGGCCGTCAAGGCCCGTGGGCACTTCCCCAACGAGCAGGCCGCGCTCAAGTGCGTCTACCTCGCTGTGATGGCGCTGGACCCCACCGGGAAGGGCAGAGCCCGTTGGACGCAGCGCTGGAAGGGTGCCCTGAACGCGTTCGAGATCACCTTCGACGGACGGCTCTCCGCCGGCCGCCGATACTGAGAGTCAAACAACCATGAGATACACCGTTAATTTGACAGACCCCCACCCAAGCCATCAACCGCGGCATGAGCCTCGAAGCGATCGCCGCGCTACTGGGCCACGCCGACTTGTCGATGACGATGGTCTACGCCCGCATCGGTGACCGCACCGTCGCCGACCAGTACTTCCAAGTCACCAGCAAGATCGAAGCCCTCTACCAAGATGCTGAGCCCGCCATCCCCGTCCTGCCCGCCGAGGCCGCCGGGCCAGCCATGACCGCCCTGCATGCGGAGGTCAACAAACGACTCTTGGGCAACGGCTACTGCCGCCGGCCCGTCGAGCTCGATTGCCGCTACGAAACGATCTGCGAAACCTGCCCCATGTTCTTCACCACCCAGCAGCACCGGCCCACCCTCATCGCCCAACGAGACGACGCCTGCGCCAAAGGCCAAACCCGCCGCGCCGAGATCTACACCAACCTCCTCGAAGGCCTCGATCAAGCCACCGCTTGACAGCGATCACCCACATAAGCTGAGGCCGACTTCAAGATCGTGTTCGCGCGTCGGAGTTCACGGTTCTCGCGTTCGAGTTCGGCGATCCGGCGGGCGTCAGCGGTGGTGGTCCCGGGGCGTTGTCCGCCGTCGGTTTGGGCCTGCCGGACCCAGCCGCGCAGGGTCTCGGGAGACACGTTGAGCTGGTGACCGATCCGGTTGAACACGCCACGGGCGTTAGGGTCTTCATCGAGGATGTCCAGGGCCATCCGGATCGCGCGTTCACGCAACTCCTGGGGTACTTACGGGTGCTGGCATGAAGTCAACTTTCCTTTCCGTGGCTTCACTGTCTCCAGTATCCCGGGGCGGAACATTCTCATTTTGGGAGTCTGTCCAACACCACATGAACCCGATCGACGAGTCGCCCGGGCAGTTCGACGAGCCGCGGCTGCAAATGGTCATTCGCCACGGTCGAGGACATCGCGCAGCTGATAGCCCGCCGGCAGAATGCCACCGCACACCCAACCCCACAGGATCTGGGCGACACCCGAGGCCGTGGGAATGTTCTCCCCCTCCAAGAACGAGGTCCCAGAGAAGCTCGCACTGTCGGAGTTGGTGGCCCGGGTACGGGGACCCGTCCGGGCCAAGGCTGCCGATCGGTGTGACGCGCTGCGCCCAACCGTCCCCGTCACTTCCACGACGAAACCGCCCGGACGCGCATCGTCTGCCCCACGGGCTCCCGCCCTCCCGCTCCAACACCCCCAGGCGGTCAGGCCCCACAGCCCTCAAGGCAGTCAGTGAGCTGCGCGGTGCTGCGCACCCGAACACTCCGGGCGCCGGACGGACGCCACCACAGCGCGAACTCGGGCTCCGCCTGGGTCTGCAGCCAGGTCTCGACCTCGACCACGGCATCAACCTGCAGCCCGGCCAGAGAGAACGGAACCTCAGCGATCTCCCTCAACGCTTCTCCCCTCGACACCTCCATGGTCCCAGTCGGCACTGACGGCATTCCGTTGTCGATCGTAAGCACCCACCGGCCTCCATCGAGCGCACCGGGAGGGCGATGGCGCAGATGATGGCGCAGACTCCATCACTCGCAGCTTCGTCAGTCGTCGATCAGAGCGGCGAGATCGTCTGCGGACAACTCGCGGTCCTTGTCGGCCTTGCCGTTGGAGAACACCAGGCCCTCGTCCTCCAGCATGTCGATCGGGCTGCGGGTGTCATCGGGATCCGTCCATGCGAAGCCCGGAGAGACGGAGCCGTCACGCTGCAGAATCCGGTGGGCGTTCGAGCATTGGCCGCAGCCAGCGACGTGACCGCCGAGCGGTTGGGGCGAGGTGCCAATCACTTCCGCCAGGCTGCCGTAGGTCGTCCAGTGACCGGCCGGGAGCGATTCGAGGATGGTGTGCAGCGCGGACCAGTCGAAGTAGCCCGCGCGCTCGCTGGGATTGTGCTTGCCGGTGAAGGCCGAACGGACGTCGAGCAGCCGACGGCCGTCGGCCAACTTCCAGAAAGACCAGCCGTTGGTCACTCCGCCCTTTGCGAACTTCCCCGCACCTGACGGCGAGTCGAAGTGCCGGCCCTCAACCGCGAGCTGACCGTCGGCGAGGACGGTCGCATGCCGGTGCCTCCAGGGTCCGTCGGGACCTGGCGTGAGGACGGTCCCGGGGCGAGGAGGCCCGCAGCAACGAGGTGCTTGACCTCGATCCAATCGCTCTTGACCTTGTTGTGCGGATCGACCACGGTTCCCGTGTGGCCGGCGGGCACGGGCCAGGTCGAGAGAAGGACGTCGACCAGGGCGGGCGTGCGTGCGTCGATCTGCTGTTCGTCCCAGGCTGCGTCGCCGGCACCGTTGAGTAGGCGGCTGTTGAGCAGCAGGGTGTCGTTCAGACGCAGCTTCTCGCGCTTCCTGGTCCAGTCCGCGTTGGACACCTTGGAGTTGAGCGACCTCGTCAACAGCGTCAGGTTGCCGAGTCGGTGGACGTGCGCGGCACGCTCCGCCTCCGCAGCTTCCCCTTCGACCGGCCAGTGATCCGACCATGCCTGCGGGAGGACATGCTCGATGGGGTATCCCCTTCGCGGGACCTGCGGCTGGTCGGTGCCCGCCCTGAAGTCGTTCTCGATCGCCTCAAGCAGGACCCTCAGCCGGCCACGCCGGAAGCGCCGGTACACGCCTTCCGTGGCGAGCGCCGTCCTGATCTCCTCGTCGCCGGGCCAGTAGGTGCTCACGGCGTCCAGGCGCGAGAGATACGAGGTGACGCCGTCCACGAGATCTGCCGCAGGTGTCTGATTGAAGACCCGGATCACGTCGGCGACGACGCGCCCGAGGTCAGAACCTGCGAGCCGCAGCATGAGGCGGCGCATGAGCCAGCTCTCGGCCGCGGCCACGACGCGGTCGATGACCTGTGTGGGCAGGTCCCGTTCGGGCGAGTGCAGCCAGATCAGTAGGGGCTTGAGCAGCTCGATACCGTTTGCCTTCATCCGGTAGACGGCCATCTCCACCACGGTGAGCTGCCGATCAGTGTCGTTCGCAGCCTTGGTCCACGCCTCGTAGAGATCGGCCTGCGCCTTGATGATCGGCAACAGTTCGGTCATCCGGTGATTGCCGTCGTGCTCGACATAGGCCTTGAACCGGGTGAAGGTCTGCTGGGGCCGACCTCCTCCCCCACCCGGGAGACGAGCCACTGGTTGAAGAACAGCGAACTGCGGCTCACGAGACTGCGTCCTACGCTGAGCTCGTCCTCCCAGAACCTCTTCTCGAACGGCCAGTCCTCGGTGTACGCGCGTCGCGTGTCGGCGCCTTCGGCCGCGAGCCTCTGAAACACGAAGTTGCGGATCAGGTCGGCCGCGGTCAACGGGGTGCCGCGGGCGTTGAGGGTTTCGAAGATCTCCTGGGAGTTCTCGGCCGCCGTGAGATTGATCGCGACCAACTGCAGGCCATTGAGCAGCGCCGAGACAAGGCTGTCGGCGCGACGCGAGAAACCCTCGGAGTCGGGGTCACCGAGCCAGTCCGAGACCATCCGGGTGAAGTAGCCGTGGGCCCGGGTAATGGTCGACCCCGAGTGCTTCAATGCCTCGTGTGGGACCGGCGGCTCGGCCTCCATGACCTCGTCGAACGCGGCCCGGTCCTTGTTGGTGTGGCGAACCTTCAGCGCCGAGTCGTCGGGCCCGACGAAGTTCATCTGGTTGTGGGTCAGGGTTTCGAGCTGCCCGGCGAGGGTATCGAGGTCGTTCTCCTTGAGCACGCCGGCAGCGGCGTCCATGAGGAGCTGGAGAGTGGTGAGCCTTTGCTGGCCGTCGATGATGTTGCTGCCGGGAAGATGGCCCAGCTGCATGTCGTTGGCCTGCACGACGATCGCGCCGAGGAAGTGGGTCGGCTGAGCGTAGGGATCCCGCTCCCGGGCCTCGACGAGGCGGCGGATGTCCTGCCAGAGCGGGGACCACTGATTCTGTTCATCCCACACGTACGGCCGCTGGAATAGCGGCACCACCAGTTGCTGGGGCAGGTTGAAGATCTGCATCGGCGTTCGTACTGCGGTTTCCACGATCGCCATCTTGCCGCTTGGCACCGACAGTGTCAGCGAACCGGGGCATCCGGCTGACCTCGGCGCCGTCGGCCGGGAGCGAACCGGCGTGGGCTACCCCACTGGCGGCAGCAGCGACGACGCGGTGCCGCTGTAGGTGACCACCAGTTCATCGCGGGCACGGGACGCGGCAACGTAGAGCAGCGACCGTTCCCGCAGCTGCGCCTCGCCGAGTTCCTCGTCGTCGTAGTCGTAGGCCTTGAGCCCCATCGGCATCGAGTCCCTATTCAGCCCGAACAGCAGCACCCGGGTGAACTCTGTGCCCTTCGCGCGGTGCATCGTCAGCGCCAGCGGGTAGCCGGGCTTGACGGTGCCGGCCTCCAGGGCCCGGACGTCGACGCCGCGCTCCCCAGGCCGGCGACGACGCGGTCTCGCGTGACCCGGTCGCGGACCAGCACCGCGATCGTCTCGGGCGCAACCTCGCCACTGGAGGCCCACGAGCCGACCAGGTCCGCCGCGAAGTCCAGCTCCGCCGTCAGCGTCGGGAATGAGCGCACCTCCGGCTTCGGGCCGGTGCGCGCCGACAGGTAGCCGGCCATGGTCTCGGCCTCGCCGTCGGAGTCGACGACCTCCTGCCCGGTCAGCACGCCGACGGCCCACGCCAGGTTCTGCGCGGTGGTGCGGTAGTTGAGCTTCAGCCCCGCGACCGGCCCTGCGTTCGGATCCCGTACGCCGAGAGCATCAGCTTCTGCCCGTAGATCCGCTGGTGGGCGTCCTCGGCGATGAAGATGTCGTTGGGCGCCTCCGCCGCCAGCGCCCGGACCAGCTGCCAGTGGCAGGGCTTGAAGTCCTGCCCCTCGTCGACGAGCACGTGCCGGGCGGGTCGCTCCCCCGTCGCCTCGAGGTGGGCCGCGGCGATGGAGGCGGCCTCCGCGAAGTCGAGCGTCCCCGCCTCGCGGGCGGCCCCGCGGTAGGCCTCGACGACGGCCCACACGGCCTTGCGCCCTGCCCGCGACAGCCGCACTCCGCGACCCGGCCGCGCCACCTTCAGGTAGTCCGCCAGCTGCGTGATGCGGTGCGGCAGGATCACCATCTCGTACTCCGCGGCCAGGAACGCGGGCTTGCGCAGTTTCTCGTCGAGGTCCTCACCGGCGCGCAGCACCGCCTGACGCCAGGCGGCGTCGGTGTCGGTCCGGCCCCGATGTCCGTCCGCCCCACGCCCAGCACGGCCGCGACGGCCTCGCTCACCTCCGCACCCGCCGACTGCACCACCGCCCGGGCGAGCGCGTCGATTCCCTTGACGTGGAGGCCGGGCGCGCCGAGGGCGTCGGCGAAGCGCAGGTCGGGGTCGAGGCGCTCGAGGCTCCGCGACAGCTCGGCGGCCAGGTTGGTGGTGAACGTCGTGACGACGATGGGCGCGTCCGGGTCCTCGACCGCGAGCCGCCGCGCCCGGTGGAGCACGACGACGGTCTTGCCGGTCCCGGCGCCGCCGGAGATCCGGTACGGCCCCTTCCAGCTGCCCCGCACCCAGGTGCGCTGCTGCGGGTGGAGGAACACGCGCCAGGCGGAGAAGTCGCCGCCGGTGATGACCCGGCGCAGCTCGTCGGCGCCGGCGAGCTTGGCGAATCCCATCTGTGCGCTGGGGTGGTCGAAGCTGTCGAGGAGCTCCTGGTCGCTGACCGGCTCCGGCTCGACGAACCGGGTGGCGGCCTCCGCGGGGCTCATCGGCCGGTTCATGATCTCCAGCTCCTGCTGGATCTGTGTGATCGACTCCCCGTCGGCCAGCAACAGCAGCGCGAGGCCCTGCCACTCGGGCAGCGTCTGAGCGAAGGCCTGCATCGCGTCCTTGCTCGTCAGCGCGACCGCCTGCTCCGCGGTGGCGGGCGGGATGCCGAGGGAGACGGTGAGGTCGGCGGCGCTGAACGCGATCAGCGGCTGAGGTGCCGACGGCAGCGCCTCAACGGCCACCGGCTCCGCCCACGTCAGCTCGGGCTCCGCTGCGGCCACTGAGCTGTACTCCGGCAGCCCGTTGATCGGGTTGATCGTCAGCTGCACCTTGGCCGCCATCTTGTAGGCGTCGTCGTGGTTGTAGATGCCGTGCACCACATAGGCGGTGGAGGTGGGCGTGGTGAGCTTGAACAGCAGCGCCCGGTACTGCTGGTCCACCCGGCCGGTCCGGGCGCGCGCGTCGGCGGCGTTGTTGACGGGCTCGATGTGCAGGCCGGGCGCGCTGTCGTCCTGGGCGAGCTTCTCGAGGAAGCTGTAGGCCTTCTGCTTGATGGACGAGTCGAGCAGCTTGTCCTGCTTCGGGTAGATGATGACGCTCTCAGGCATCGCTTCGTTCCTTCCATGCACCCGCGATCACAGCCGCGTCGGGCGCGAGGATGCGCCATCCGTCCACCTCGACGCCCGGGGCCGGGTCCAGCTGCACCGCGATCTTCTCGCTCGTCCACACCAGCTCGAACGGCACTCCGTCGAGCTCGTATCCCACCTCGCCGTCGGGCGCGGCCACGCCGGCGTCGCTCAGCGCGGCGATGAGGTCGAGCACCTCGGCCGACTCCCCCGCCAGCTCCTCGACGATGGGCTGCCACTCGGCGCCGACGACGACTCCACCGTGCACGATGTCCACCACCGGGGCTGCCGGGAGCGCGGCGGCCGAGCGGGCCTCGAACGCGGCGATCGACGCGGGCAGCAGCGCCAGGACGTTGGCCAGCCGCAGCCACTCGCGCCAGGCCTCCTTGGCCTCGGGGTGGTGAGGTCGACGGTGTCGTCGAGCACCGCGGCCAGCCGCACCGAGCCCGGGGCCGGGACGCCCACCGCGACGGTGAGGCTGCCGTGGCGCCAGACGCGGGTCTGCACGCCCGACCCGGACACCAGGCCGACGGCGAGCTCGTCCACCGACCTGTCCCCAGGGGCACCGGAGGCGAACACCGAGAACGCGGCCGCCCGGGCGAAGCGCTCGAGGTTGTCGGGGTCGGGCTGCTGTAGCCAGCCGGCCAGGAACGCCAGCGGCCCGCCGAGTAGCGCCTCGCGTGCGGCCGCGGTGTGCTGCATCGCCGGCTCGGCGTTCAGCCTCTGCACCAGCGGCGCCTTGAACCACGACGGTGCCGTGGCCGCGTCGCCCGCCTCATCGAGCGCCAGGTCCTGCGCGGTGATCGCGAGCACCAGCGTGCCGCCCTGGCGGAGGATGCGGCGCTTGGCGGCGTCGTCGGCGATGTTGTTGCACTTCGGCGAGGCGTGGAACTGCCAGCCGTCGGTGAAGATCGCGACGTCCGGCAGACCTTCGCTGGAGAGGACGAAGTCGGGCTTGGAGTTGGCGATGTGCACCTGCGGGCGGAGCCGGAACGTACGGGAGCCCAGCGAGACGGTGATGATGTTGCCGCCGGAGATGCTCGGGGTCTGCTTGACGGTGCCGCCCAGCTTGGCCGCCAGCCGCAGGAACGCGGCGCGGAACCGCTCCTCCAGCCACGACTCCCCGTCGGATCCGGCGCCGGCGGGCCTCCGTGACGTTCCACGACGGCACCAGCGGCGGCTCCCCGCCGTCGATCCCCAGCAGGGTGCGCAGGTGCCGCTCGGCGGCGACCCGGGAGGTGACCTCGCGGTTGTGCGGGCGGCGAAGGGCAGCAGGCATCGGTGGCAGGACAGCCGTCCCTCTTCGGCGCAGGCGCAGTCCTTGACCCGCTCCAGCGCGCCGATCAGCACCTGCCACAGCTCGCGGGGTCGGCCAGCTCGGCCAGGTAGCCGGTGCCGCCGGGGACGAGGTCGTGCAGGAGGAGGGCGTCGCGGTTGTCGAGCAGCGGGTCCTTGATGAAGGCGACGTCGAGGTGGTCGGGCGCGCCGCCGTAGTTCTCGCGCAGCCCGAGCAGGACGGCGGCGGTGAGGCTGGGCACGGCGAACACGTCGTCGCCGAACGCGATGCCCTGCGGCAGGGTGAGCACGACGCCCTCGGTGGTGAGCTTGCGGGTGAGCAGCACGGAGCGGGTGTGCTCCTCGTGGCTGTGGCGGTGCTTGCACCAGGGCCGGTGCTCGTCGCGCTTGTTGGCCAGCCCGGTGCGGTCGAGGTGGCCGCAGGCCTCGCAGATCCGGAACCGCGGCCCGGCGAGCCGGTTGCCGGCGATGGTGATCTCGCCGGCGGTGTGGCGGCGGGGCCGAGGTTGTACCAGCGCACGTCCATGCCCTTGAGGTACGCCACCCCAGCCCCCGGTGGTGTACCAGCGGTGCTGGACGGTCTGCGGGTCGACGTCAGCGGCGGTGACGATGGCGAACCCGGCGCGGACGCGCTCGTCGTTGGAGTCGTCGATGCGGGACTCGTCGCGCCGCACGAACGCTGAGACGCGGGTGAGCTCGATGGTCTCGAACCGCTGCCCGACGTCGTTGATGCCGGACTTCCCGCAGCGCAGGCAGGTGGTGGGGTGTCGTCGCCGTCGTGGCTGTAGCCGCAGTGGGGCAGAGCCGCACGGTGCGGATGGCGGAGCCGTCGTGGCCCACCTCGACGGCGTCGATGTCGATCTGGTGGCCGCCGACGTAGAACGACGCCCCGGGGCGAAGTCCGCAGGGCGTTGGCGCTGGCGCGGGAGTAGTCGGCGGCCTCGGAGTGGTACTCGCCGGTGTCGGAGTCGATCCAACTCATGGTGACGTCGAGCTGGACGGAGTCGTCGACCAGCGAGTAGTTGGGCAGCAGCCCGATCCGCTCGAGCGCGGAGATCCAGAAGTCGCCGTACGCGGCGCCGATCTGGGCCTCCAGCATGCGCTGCTCGGCGCGGGCCTCCTTGAGCGCGCGGGCGTCGTCGTCGCTGTCCTGCTCGCGGGCCTCAAGGTCGGGCAGTTCCCGACGAGCTGGTCGAGGCGGTCCTTGAGGTCCTGCTGCTCGGCGTGCCAGCGCTGGGCGGCGCGGCCGATGGTGGCCACCAGCCCGCTGGAGCCGTCCGGCCCCGGGTGGCCCATGCACGCAGCGCCTCCGCGGCGTCTGGGCGGAGGGTGGCGGTGAGGTCGCCGTCGACGGCGAACGCCGCCAGGAAGCGGTCGACGGCGCCGGGCTTCCGGGAGGCCTCGACGAGCTGGTCGAGGAAGGTGTTCTTCCCCCGGTGGGTTGCGCGAGGGCGGTGCCGGTGGTGCGGGGTGGATGGCGTCGGGGTCGCGGGCGAGGCTGTCGGCGAGGTGGGCGATGTACTGGCGGCGGAGGATCTCCTCGGCGCTGAGGTACGTGGCGGGCGGGGTGACGGCGCCGTTGATGAGGGAGAGCGGGTCGCCGAGGCGGGGCAGGAACTCCCCGCGGCCCTGGACGAACGCCAGGTCCAGCGCGTTGCCGGTGAGGCGGCCGGCGCGGCCGACGCGCTGGACGTAGTTGCTGACGGTGCGAGGCAGGGAGGCGAGCATCACCGAGGACAGGTCGCCGATGTCGATGCCCATCTCCAGCGTCGGGTGGCCACCAGCACGTTGGGCGCGGTGGGGTCGTCGGCGCTGGACTTGAAGGCGTTCTCGTACTCGAGGCGCTTCTTGGTATCGAGGAGGCTGGTGTGCTCGCGCGCGACGACGCGCCGCACCTCGGAGGAGCGGTAGAGGCGGCGGTAGTAGTTGTCCGCGTCGCCCGGGTGCGGGGCGAGGGTGCCGGCGCAGGTGGCGTGGAGGCAGGGCCGCCGGCGAGCTCCGCGCCGGTGGCGAGGCTGACGGGGAACTCGCCGTGGCAGGTGGTGCAGCGCAAGGTGTGGCGGCCGGCGTCGACATCCGAATCCTCGGTGGGGCGACGACGACACGCGCGGGCTCGATGGCGTAGACCGTGGCGCCGCTGCGGGTCTCGACGGCTCGGAGCAGCTGATCCTTGGCGAGCTGGTCCAGCAGCGTGCGGGCGAGCACTCCCCGGCGGCGCCGTCCAAGCCGAGGCAGCGCCTGGCCCACCGGGCGTACCAGGCCCGGGTGTCCGTGACGGGGTCGAGCAGCGCCTTGTTCGGCTCGATCTTCGCCCCGCCGACCCGCGGGAAGGCGGGCGTGGAGCGGCCGGGAGGGAAGGGCGGCATGTACTTGGCGCGGCCCTTGCGGCTCCACAGGTGCCAGCGGTTGCCGTCCTCGGTGACGTACCTCTGCAGCCAGGGGTGCCAGATGCCGCCCTGGGTGCGGATGCGTTCGACGGCGCCGCGGGCCCAGGCGGTGAGCATCCAGTCGTCGACGTCGTGGGGAACAGGCCGGGGTCGAGCGAGTCGAGTGCCTTCCTGGCGGAGCGCAACAGGTCGGCGCCGTCGATGGCGACGTGGGCGCTCATGGTGCCGGTGCGCTCCAGCGTGCGGCCGAAGCTGCTGGTGAGGCCGAACTCAAGCGTGGCGGAGAACAGGAGACGCTCCCGCGCGATGGCCGTGAGCTTGGCCGGCGGGTTGTCCTTCTCCCAGAAGGGCTTGAACTCCTCCTCGCGGGCGGTGAGGTTGGGTGCCAGCAGCCGGTAGCGCTTGAACTTGTCGTCCTTGGCCTGCTCGACGGCGTGCTCTACCAGCGCGGGCAGCGATCGCGGCGCGTCGCCGGCGGCGCGCAGCACGGAGCGCAGGGTGAGGGTGTGGGAGCGGGAGGAGACGAAGCCGGCGCGGTGGGCGGCGTCCTGGACTGAGTCGACGAAGACCAGCGACTTCTTCTCGGCCTCGTCGAGGGTGGCCTGGCCGAACATGTTGGACAGCGTCACCGACATCAGGGTGGCGATGGCGCTGCCGGTGAAGCGGATGGCGTCGGTCTGGCCGCAGCTGGGGCAGGTGTCCTTGGCGGAGTCGTCGTCGGCGTCCTCCCGACGTGGGTGACGACGCGCAGCACGCGGCCCTCGCGGACGGCGGTGGGGTCGACGTCACTCTGAGTGGTGGTGATCCGGCGCTCGCGGGGTCGAACCAGGCCAGGCCTGTCTCGGGTGGGGCGTCGGAGTCGACATCCGCCGAGGCGTTGAGGAGGGTCTGAACCTGCCCTCGCGGGTGACGTGGTGGCGTCGGATGTTCTCGTCGTTGGCCGCGAGCTGGTCTCCGACCGGTCCGAGCTCCACACCCCAGCCGGAACGGCCGCAGAACCGACAGTGGACGGCGGGGAACGCGATACCGCCGCCCTGGGTGGCGTCCTCGCTCGCGACGGGCGGACCGTCGTCGCCCCAGCGGAAGCGGGCGGCGGAGTCGGCGTAGCGGTCGATGCGGCTGAGTTCCCGCACCCACATGTGCGCCTCGGTGGACGGCATGTCGCGATCGGGCCCGCCGTCCTTGCCGCGCGCCCGCAGGTGACCGAGGGCCCGTGGACGGCGATGACGAACCGACGGCGAACGTCCAGCGTCTCCGGGTGCCACGGATGAGCCGGGCGACTTCGGTGACGTGGGTAGCTTGGGCGGTGGCAGCCAGGAAGTCTCGGATGAATGCGCTGGACTTCGCGAGCGTCTTGAGGTCGGCGGTGTGCGGATCCTCGTGAAGAGCGGTCAGGACGATCCGACACAGCTCCGCTGGATCGGTGTCGTCGTCAATCTGAGCCACGACGTCGGCGGCCACCTGCTCCGTGACCTCCCCAACCCGTTGGCTGAGGTGCGAGCGCCAGCGAGCCTCGAAGCCTCCTGACTCGCGCCAACTCCGCCGACTGACGTGCGAGCTCCATTCCCGCTGGCTGAGGTGCGAGCGCTAGCGAGCCTCGAAGCCTCAGAAACCGGCGGCCGACCGCCCAACCCAGCCCCACATCCGACCACTCATCCGGAGCCAAACGCTGCTCGCCGACGACACAGCCGTCATCAAACTTCTCCCCGAACACCCGAGTGGCGAAATCGACGATGTCCATCGCACCCGACGGCGCATCCTCCCGCGGCCCGAGTGTCGCGGACGTCCCCACCGGCGTGATTCGTCCCAGCGGCCGACCCCACTCCTCGACACTGTGGGTGTCGCCAGCGCTCCCCGTTCCGGCCAGTACGACTTCAGCGCCAGACCAAGCCGACGCAACAGCATCGCGACATCCGTGCCCTGCGCCCCGTCGTAGGTGTGAAACTCATCGAGCACCAGGTACGTCAGCGAATCAGCCGACTTCTCCCACAGCTTCTGGTCGACGGAACGCAGCAGAAGCTGGTCGAGCATCTTGTAGTTGGTCAGCAGGATGTCCGGTGGGTCGTCCCGGATGATCGCCCGGTCGGTGATGAGCCCGGTCTCCGTGACCTTGGTGGTGGGACCGGAGCGCTTCCCATCGGCGGAGACGGCCGCCTCTCCGGTGTAGAGGGCGGCTGTGACCGAACCGAGGGGCTGGTGCCCGTCCGAGTCCCGCTGGGTGATCAGCCGGGCAAGTCGCTGCGCCTGGTCGTTGGCGAGTGCGTTCATCGGGTAGAGAATGAGGGCCTTCATCCCACCCACGCCCTGCCGGCGAGCGCGGAGGCAGTGGTCGAGGATCGGGTACAGGAAGGCCTCCGTCTTGCCCGAGCCGGTACCAGTGGTGACCAGCGTCGGCTGGGGACGGCCGTTCAGGCAGGAGAGCCGTCGGAACGCCGCTGCCTGGTGGGCATACGGGTCGAAGCCGGCGGGCATCCAGTCCAGCGGTGAGACGGCACGGCGCGGGGCTGCACTGAACGGCATCCCGGTGCGGAGGTAGGGGCCTTTGAACATCCCCTCCGACTCGTCCTCCAGGAGTTCGCGGAGAGCGGCCTGTGCATCGGAGTCGACTAGAGCGAACGTGGTGGTGAGGTAGTCGATCAGACCGGCGCGCAGGCGCGTGGCCTGGTACCCCGGCAGCAGCTCGCTCACGTACCCTCCCCGCACTGGACGATGAGTTTCCCTCGACGGCCTCAACCTATCGAACATCGGCGTGATGGATGCGTTGTCACGCCAGCGCGTGCCGAGGTTCGTGAGCGCCTGGACGTCACCGGCCTCGGCGGCGACGAGGAGCACCGCCTCGGCGTCGTCGGCCCGGCCGTCCTCCTCGAGGAGCAGCGCAAGCGTCACGGCGACGCGCGTCTCGCCGCGCGACCAGTGGTGGTCGAGGTGCGTGAGCCCTCGGCCACCGGGTCGCGTCGCGCAGCGCGTGCTCGACGGCGGACTCCCAGCTCATGGCGGCGGACTCGGCGACGATGTCGTCGGCCTCCTGTGCGAGGCCGATGCGACGCAGGACGCACGCAAGCCGCACAGGGGTCTCCGGGAGCTCGAGCGCCCGCGCGTAGTGGAGCGCCGCACGGTCGTCGTCACCGCAGGCCTCGAAGATCTGCGCCGCCATGAACGCACCCTTGGCGTCACCCGCCTCCGAGGCCGCAACGAACCCGGAGCGCGCGATCTCGGTGCGGCCACGCTCGTGGTGGAGCAGCGCGAGGTTGTATGTGGCCTCGGGACACCCGCCTCGATGGCCTTCTCGTAGAACGGCACGGCCGCGTCGTCGCAGCCGAGCGCGCGCAGGTCGTTGGCGATGTTGAAGAACTCCTCGGGCGCCGACGAGCTCAGCCGATGCAGGGCGACGCGGATATCCTCCGCTGCGTCGCGCGGCTCCGACACCGTCGTCGGGTGCGAGTGCGTCGTCGTGTCTGCGGCCATCGCAGGACTCCTCGGTGTGAGGGCGACCGGATCGTTCCGGGCGCACCGCCTTCCCTGGCGCAGAGCGGACAGGGGTCGTGCACTCAGAAGTCTGACAACGCGCACGGGGGTCAGCAACCGGTACAGAAGTGGGTCACCCGTCGCCGAGCACCCTCACCCGCCCGACCGCCCGCGGTCAGGCGAGGACACCCGCAGACTCGCCCGCGAGCATCCCCCGACGAGCGGCGCAGTCGCGAGGAGCAGCTCACCGTCGGGCAGCGGCGCCGCCTCCTCACCGAGGTTGACGACGAGCGTGAGCGCCCGGCCCCCGACGCCCGCGGCAGGGGTCCGGCGCAGCACGAGGCGCGTCGCCGTCTGCTCGAGCCACTCGACGTCACCGCCCGCAGCGCGGGCTCGGCACGCCGGAGCGTGCCGAGCGCCCGGTAGAGCGCGAGCATCGAGGCGTCGTCGTCGGCCTGGGACTCCGCCGTCAGCGACGCCCAGTCCTCCGGCTGCGGCAGCCACGTCGTCGTGCCGTCGGGCGCGAAGCCGAACGGCGGCCGCGAGCCCGCCCACGGCAGCGGCACGCGGCAGCCGTCGCGCCCGCGCGACGTGCCGCCCGAGCGCGCGACGATCGGGTCCTGGAGGACCTCGGCAGGGAGGTCGACGACCTCCGGGAGCCCAAGTTCCTGCCCGCATACACGTAGGCCGCGCCCGGCAGCCCGAGCAGGAGCACCGCCATCGCGCGAGCGCGGCGCGTGCCGCGAGCGAGCGCGGCGTCGTCGAGCGGGAGCTCGGCAGTCGAGCCCGGCACGTACTCGCCCTCGAGCCGCACGTCCGCGCCGTAGCGCGTCACCGAGCGCGTCGTGTCGTGGTTGTCCGTCACCCACGTCGTCGGCGCACCCACCGCGCCGTACGCCGCGAGCGAGTCGTCGACCGCCGCGCGGATCGCGGCCGCGTCCCAACCCGCCTTGACGAAGCGGAAGTTGAACGCGAGGTGCATCTCGTCGGGCCGGAGGAAGAGCGCGACGACATCGTCGGGCGCCCCCGTCTCGATAACGGCCATGCGGTCGCCGTCGTAGGAGTCCATGACGGCGCGGAACGCCCGGTAGATCTCGTGGACTCCGCTCGCGTCGTCCTTGGGGATGAGCGGGTTGCCGTCAGGCGTGTCCTCCCACGCCGTGTCCTTGATGAGCGCGTCGGACACGTCGATGCGGAAGCCGTCGATACCGCGGTCGAGCCAGAAGCGGAGGATGCGCTCGAACTCGGCGAGGACTTCGGGGCGACCCCAGTTGAAGTCGGGCTGCTCGGGCGCGAAGAGGTGGTAGTACCACTGGCCCGGCGTGCCGTCGGGCTCGGTGACGCGCGTCCACGACGGTCCGCCGAACGCGGAACGCCAGTTGTTCGGGGGAGCTCGCCGCGCTCACCGCGTCCGTCGACGAAGTGGAAGAGCTCCCGCTCGGGCTGCCGGGGCCGGCCGCGAGCGCGGCCTGGAACCAGGGGTGCTGGTCGGAGCAGTGGTTGGGGACGAGGTCGATCGTCACGCGCAGGTCGCGCGCGTGCGCGGCCGCGACGAGCGTGTCGAGGTCGTCGAGCGTGCCGAACATGGGGTCGACGTCGCAGTAGTCGGCGACGTCGTAACCCGCGTCGACTTGCGGCGACGGGTAGAAGGGCGAGAGCCAGAGGGCGTCGACACCGAGCGAGGCGACGTGGTCGAGGCGGGCGGTGATGCCGGCGAGGTCGCCGACACCGTCGCCCGTCGTGTCCCCGAAGGACCGCGGGTACACCTGGTAGAAGACGGCCTCGCGCCACCAGGGCTGGGTCGTGGCGGGCGTGGTCTGGGCGCTCTGCGGGTCACGCACCCAGCATATGCGTGCTCGCTGCAACGTTGCTCGCGTGTCAGATTCGAAGGACCTTCGTCCCTCCCGCGCACGATACCCCGGCTGGGTAGCCTAGGGCCTTGAGTCCCGACAGAAGGAGACCGCACGTGCGACGCCGCCACCTGCTCACCGCAGCACCCGCCCTGGCCGCAGCCCTTGTGCTCAGCGCCTGCACCCCCGGGCCCGACGCCGCCCCACCGCGCCGTCGACCGCACCGGCCGCCATCGACGCCGCAGCACTGCTCGCACCGTTCGACCTCACCGGCCGCGACGGCCGCGAGCTCGTTGACCACCTCGAGACCCTCGGCGGCGACGACCGCCCCAGCGAGCTCATGGCGAGCGTCCGCACCGACCACCTACTCCTCACGACCGACGCCGGCGAAGCCACCCTGCCGCTGCCCGCCGACCTCTTCTACGTCTCCGTCGCACCCTTCGCCGAGACGACCCACGAGTGCTTCTACCACTCGCTCACCACCTGCCAGGGCGAGCTCGTCGACACGCCCGTCACCCTCACCGTCACGGACGGGACGGCACCGTCGTCCACACCGCCGAGACCCGCACCGGCGCCAACGGGTTCGTCGGCACCTGGCTGCCACGCGGCACCACCGGCACGCTGTCCGTCACCACCGAGGACGGCCGCACCGGCCAGGTGAACCTCGGCACCAGCGACGACGACCCGACCTGCGTGACGACGCTCCGGGTGGCCTGACGGAACTGCCCGCACCCGCGACGCCTCGGGGTGCGGGCACCGGGTGATCAGGCGGGCAAGGCGCTGCGCCTGGTCGTTGGCCAGCGCGTTCATCGGGTAGAGGATGAGCGCCTTCATGCCAGCGACGCCCTGCCGACGGGCACGCAGGCAGTGGTCCAGGATGGGTAGCAAGAAGGCCTCCGTCTTCCCCGAGCCGGTACCAGTGGTGACCAACGTGGGCCGAGGATGGCCGTTCAGGCTGGAGAGCCGCCGGAACGCTGCTGCCTGGTGGGCGTAGGGGTCGAAGCCGGGCGGCATCCAGTCCAACGGAGAGACTGCTCGGCGTGGGGCTGCGCTGAACGGCATCCCGGTGCGGAGATAGGGGCCCTTGAACATCCCCTCTGCCTCGTCCTCCAGGAGCTCGCGAAGCGCGGCCTGCGCATCGGAGTCGACGAGAGCAAAGGTAGTGGTGAGGTAGTCGATCAGACCGGCGCGCAGCCGCATGGCCTGGAGGCCGGGCAGCAACTCGCTCACTAATCTGGCTCATCACAATCCAGGGTGTAGTCGGGGTCTGAATCCGCCGGTCTCGAGCAGTGATCTGGCGATGTAGTTGGTGAGGTTCCGGAAGCCGAGTGCCGATCCGCGGAGGTGTTCGAGGCGGCCGTTGAGGGCCTCGGTCGGACCGTTCGAGGTGCCGGGCCGGTCGAAGTAGGCCAGCACATCGTCTGCTCGCTTCTTCAGTGTTCGGCCGAGTGTGATCACCTCGCTCAACGCGGCGGGACGCCGTGGCTGACCGAGGCGATCAGGCTGGTCATCAGGGCCCGGCCTCTGGTCCGGTCGGGTTCACGGTAGGCGGCGATCATCCGTTGGTAGATACCCCAGGTGGCTTCGACCTCGACATGATCATCGCCCGCGAACAGGGCAGTGAGCCGGTCCTTCTGCCGGTCGGTGAGGAGGTCGGCGCCGGTGTGCAGGGTGCGGCGCGCCGAGTAGAGCGGGTCACTGGTGCGTCCTCGATGTCCGTGGATGGCCTGTTGGACGCGTCTCCGGCATCGGTCGAGGGCGTCGCCGGCGAGGCGGACGACGTGGAAGGGATCCATGACGGCGGTCGCGTCGGGCAACTCTTCGGTGGTGGCGGTCTTGAACCCGGTGAACCCGTCCATCGCGACGACCTCAACTCTGTCGCGCCATGCCTGGTCGCGTTCGGACAGCCACTGCTTGAACGCCTGCTTGGAGCGCCCTTCGACCATGTCGAGCAGCCTGGCAGGCCCTGTCCGGTCGCGGATGCCGGTCAGGTCGATGATCACGGTGACGTACTTGTTACCGCGGCGGGTGTGGCGCCACACATGCTCATCCACGCCGATGGCCTTCACGCCGTCGAACCTGGTCGGGTCATCGATCAGGACCCGCTTGCCTTCAGCCAGGACCGCCGTGTTGGCGGTGTTCCACGACACCCCAGCCCCTCGGCGACGCGGGCGACGGTGAGGTGCTGAACTACCAGGCCCTCCAACGCCCACCGCAGCCCGCGGCGTGACAGCTTCGCCCGCGGCTCCGCGGCGAGGCTGGTGTCTTGTCGCCACACATGCCCGCAGCCGGTGCAGCGGTAGCGGCGGATCGTGACCAGCAACGTCGTCGGCCGCCAGCCGAACGGCTCGTGGGCCAACGGCCGCGTCACGGTGTCACGCGCGAGGCCCTCGCAGCCGCAACGTCGGCACCACTGATCCGGCTCCACCACCCGGCAGGCGAGGACCGCGCGGCCAGGCTCCAGCAGTTGGCCGGTGACCTCCAAGCCGAGCTCGTCGAGCCGACAGAACGAGGTCAGGTCAGGGCAGGCGAACCCCGCCACAGGGGTAGCATCAGACACGTCGAGGTCTTCCAGATGGGCAGTGTGAGAACTTCCATCATCGGGAGACCTCGACCCCTACCCGGCCCGACGCGCCGAACAGCCCCCTACACCCTCATCTGTGATGAGCCACTAATCTTCCTCCTGCATCGGACGTTGAGTTCCCTCAATGGCACCAACCTATCGAAGATCGGCGTGACGGATCCTCTGCGAATGGGGAGGATTTCGCGGACATGTCTGTAACCTCGTCGATATGGGTCTCGACCCTGCGGCAGCAACGCAATTGCAGCGACTCGGATTTGAGATCGAGACACGTCAATGACAGGAGTGGATTCGCCTCAGGGGTCGCCCGAAGGAGAAACCCGTGAACCATGGCCTTGTCCTGAGTAATCGTCACAAGGTTCTGCGTGCGATCGAGACCTCCAGTACTCCACTGGACGACGATGAGTTGTCCCAGAGAACGGGCGTCAAGCCGCGCCAAGCCGTCAACGCCATTTGCCGACAGCTCGCAGCCGAGGGCTTGGTGCGCAGAGCCATCGGGCCAGCCGGCAAGATCGTGAACGAGATACTCGATCAAACCAACGACACCGCGATGGTCTACGGAGTCAGCACACCGGTGGACGCCCCACAGCAACTAGATCGAACAGCCTCCTCCGCCACGCCACCAGCAGGGTCGTCACATGAGCAGCGAGCCGCCGAGAGAATCATGCTGGATCGCCTCTCGGAGAGGTTCGGAGTCACCCTCCGCCCTCGACGCTTCGTACACCCGTCCGGGCCGCGGGTTGAGCTGGACGGCGCTGACGAGGACCTCACCGTCCTCGTCGAGTGCTGGGCACATCAGGGGCCCGCCAAAGTCGCTCAGAAGAGCAAACTCGTGACCGATGCGGTGAAGCTCCATTGGGTGGCCCGCTCCATTGATCCTCCTCCTGAACGGCTTGTGCTTTGCGTCAGCGACGCGGCTGCCGTCCGGCATCTACAAGGATCATCCTGGCAAGCGGCGGCAATTTCGGATCTGGGAGTGACCATCGAAGTAGTGGAGTTGCCCTCGGACATGGTCGCGGCCATCGTTTCAGCTCAGCAACGCCAGTACCGCTGACGAACCTGTCGGATGCGCCCCCTCTACTGTGGTTGCAGCCGAGCGGCACATCGAGCAAGCATCTCCGGGAGATCGACGCCGAGCCCATCGGAGACCGACTCCAAATCAGCCAGTGTCCACACCGACTTGCCGGCGCAGAGCGACCGCGCCTTGGCGTCTCCCACGCCCAGCCAGAAGGTGAGGGCCTTCGGCTTCAACTCCTGACGCTCGAGTTCCGCGCGGACTTCCCGAGAGACAGCCATGTTCAGACGCATCATGAAAATGCGCCACCCTCAGGCGCAGTAGCCGGAGGTCTGATCAGCTGCAGGATCTCATCGTGAAGTCGGCGATCCGTAGGCTCTAGCCCGTCGAGGACCTCCTGCAAGGTGACGCTTGACTGCCGGATCTCACGCTGCGCTGACCTCGTGAGGAACAAACGCGAGTAGTCCGCGACGTCCGGGTCGACTGTGTGCTGCCAGTTAGGGTCCTCTTCGATGGCGAACCACGCCGACGGTCCAAACTTGATCTGAAGGGGAGGCTCACCGAACTCTCCGCTTTCCGAACCCAGATCGAAGTTGACGGTCCACTGGTAGATCCCTCGAAAGGCTGCACCGACCTTGGTGATTGTTCCCTCCCGAGGGTCGCGTTCAGCTGGGGTGCGAGTACGTCAGCGCCGAAATTCCTGACTTTCGTCCTGACTCGCTGCAGCAGCTCTCGCCCCTCGCCAAAGCGTTCGCGAGCCTGCTCGGCGACGTCGCTGGCGAACTGCTCGGCTGCGACAGCCTTGCTCGATATCTGGTACCTGCGCGCCTCGCCCGTCTGGCACATCGCCACCACGAAATCCAGCACTTCCCATCCTGCACGGGCCCTCTCCCCCTTACGAACTTGCGGTACAACTGCTCGATGAACGTGTACGCCTCTGGATTGTCTCGTCCCCACCTACCGTCGCTGGCCAATTCCTCCCGCAGGCGGGTGATCAGGGTGGCGTAGGTGACGACGCAAGCATGTTGCCAGCCGTTCGTCTGGAGCGAGCGGTCCTCGTCCCTGCACAGCAGCACCACAACGCCTCGCCCACCCTTTCGCTGGCTGTAGGCCAAGTAGCGGTCGTAGTCGTGTCCGTGCCCGTCGGAGGTGACGAAGTTCTCGATCACCACCACAGAGGTCCGGCTCTCCAACACCAAATCGGCGATGTCCTCGGGGTCGGTCGGATCCGAGGTGTTCACCTCCTGCCGAACCCAGTAACCATCGAGAGGGAACGGATCCTCAGATGGTTTGGCACGGTTGACCTCGTCCATGAAGATGCGGGTGAACGTGTCACCCATGCGGTGGGTCCCTCCGGAGTCGAGTAGCCACCGGAAGACGTTGGAGATCTGCTTCTCATGGAGACCGTGGTGCATGACGTCGAAGACGTTGAAGCCGAGCTCCGACGACGCCCCAAGCACGGGAGCAAACCCGTTAGAAAGTCACTCCTCAAGCCCGTCTCCAACCATGAGTTCTACCTGTTCACTCGAAGTAGTCCTGATCGACTTCCACCGTCGTGTAGGTCGTCTTCGTCTGCACCCCGACTTCGTACTTCATCATCAACGCCACCAGCCGTTCACCATCAATCAGGCGCACCTGGGTGGGCAAGTTCTCTGCATAGGTCAAAGCCGCCGGCGTGAACTTGCTCGTGGTGATGAACACACCTTTGGTCGCTGCCCGTCCATGCAATGCACCCACGAATGCCTGGATGCGATCTGCGGGGATGTTGTTTCCATCGGCATGACGCTTGGCCTGAATGTAGATGCGGTCCAAGCCCAGCACGTCCTCGTCGATGACCCCATCGACGCCCCCGTCCCCGCTCTTCCCGATAGCCGTGCCGCGCTTCTCGGCGCCGCCGTACCCCATCTTCAGGAGCAGATCGACCACCGCCTGCTCGAAGAAACTGGGATCCGAGGCCCGCAACTGTTCCAGCAGCGATTCTCCGACGGCGGCACGGTTGCTTGCCTGGGCGGCGTCCATGACCTCATCCGGGTCCTCGATGGCGGAGGGTTGCGCCGTCTCGATTGCTTTCGGGACTGGACGGGCTGTCTTCTCGGGCCAGTACGGGCTGAAGTAGAGGTTCGCCTCGGAGTAGTCCATCCCGTTGGGGTGCGCGGTAAGCCACTGGCGCCCCTTGTCGGTGATGCGGTACTGCGCCCTGCCCATCTGCTCGATCAGGCCAGCCTTGTTCAGGTGGGTGATGGCCCAGTTGAGGCGTTGGTGCAGGCGCGTGCCACCGGAATTGAGTCTTTCCTCTTCCGCTCCGGGAGGGAGGTCAGCCAACTGAACGGCTTCGGATCGGACGGCCCGCCGCTGTTTCACCGACCCATCACTAAGCGCTCTCAGGCACGGTGCGGTCAGCCGTGGCCACGGTGGGACCTGCGACTCCTGTGGTTCATCCATTGAGCTTCCTCCTTGAATCACCCTGTCCCCACCATAGCTAGCAGTCCCGTATAGAGTGCGGTGGGTTAGTGGCCGGCCCGTGAATGCATTTCCTGGCCGTCGAGACGTCCCATATGGTCCGCACCACGGTGGCCGTCGGACAAAGCTGGTCGCTTCTGCAGGACGGACGAGGTGTCGAGCTGGGCTTTGCCCAATGGCGTATGCGCTCGGCAGTGTAGATCGGGACGCCCGGGCGGAAATTCGTCGAGAGTCGGGATGGGCCTTCCTGTTGCGGTGGCGGCTCCCTGCTCATGGGTGTGTCCTCGCGGGATGACAAGGATGGGCCGTGCGGGATCACGCTCATGCCGTGTCGAGAATGTCCGCAAACTTCCGATGAGTGGATGTCCGCAGATGCCCGAAGGGCGTGCGGCGACGCCGACGTCGGCACCCTGTGGGCTCGCTGCATGCAGAGGCGAGGGAAGGGTGAAATAATGCGGGTTGCCTGCCATCTATGCGCACGACGTTGTCGTGGCGAGGAGCGCCATCATTCTAGGACTCGACCTCGACGCCTTCGCCGCATCCTTCGTCGATGTGAGCGACACGCCCTTCCTTGTTGTCCGCGCGGACGCCAAGGAAAGCCAGAAGTGGAGCCACCTCCTTGGGGTTCCCGCCCGCCGCTGCTACATCTCGGACGACAAACTTGTCGAGCGAGCGCAAGCGGGCAATGTCGCGAGCTCTGTGATCACTGCTGCCAAGATCCCCGATCCTGGTTCGGTGATGTCCGGTGACTTCGGCGAGATCCTCACCGCGTTCTACCTGGCGATCCGCTCGCGCCCTGCCTTGGTGATCGATCCTGCTCGATGGAGATACAAGGCGGACCGCAGGAAGGCCGCACCGGGGTCCGACGTGGTGCAGATGATGCTTCCGAGGTGGCCTGACTCGTCGGCTGACGATCGTATCCTCTGCGCCGAGGTCAAGACTAAGGCAACAAAAGGGTCCTTTGATCCGATCGAGGCGGCGGGCGCTGGGTCGGCTACGGATCGCGGCGGGCGACTTGTGAATACTTTGGAATGGCTCAAGGATAAGGCGCTCACGGATGGCTCCGATCTTGTCGAGATTGCTCAACTTGACCGTTTCCTCCAGGCGATTGATCATCCTCAAGCGTCCTGGGAGTTCTGCGCGGTCGCGGTAATCGACTCCGATTTCGTTCGTGACGAGATTGCCAAGGGCACTGCGCCCACGCACGGAGAGTGCGCTCTCATCGTGATCTCGGTCCCTGAACTCAAGAAGCGCTACACCGAACTGTTTGATGCGATTGTGGCCTGCGCCGACCAACCCGGCGGGACGCCCGACTCTGTACCCGGACAATCAGTGACAACCGCCACGCCGGCTCCCGGGTGTCGCCTTGAGGGCGCGGTTGAGCCGCTGGATCGCTGACGCTGACACACGACAGAGCGTCGCTGCGTTTGCGCTTACCCCCTTGCCAGACTTGCAGTACCAGGAGGGGCGTCTCTTGGATCTGTACGCATCACTGGTGAGCGAGTTGTTCGATCTGTTACGGACGTCCGAGGTCTCCGACCAACGCGACTGGGCTTCCGTCGGGAACGGGCTCGCCCTGGTCGCGTCGCAGTGGAGGGGGCGGACTCAGGCAGACGCGTTCTTCTACTCTGCGTCTGCCTACTACTTGGGCGGGATGTCCGCTTCCGCCTACCTGACGATGAATCGTGCGCAGCCGGGACTCTGGGATTTCGACGCATTTCGTGCGTGCTACGACCTGCTTGCTCGCCGCCAGCCGATTCAGTCTCCTCAAGTCGCCGCATTGCTGGATGCGCTGGCAGACGGCAACTCCGACGAGATCAGCGCCGTGCTGGCCACCGCCAAACGCACCGCTGCGCTTGCCCTGCAGTTGGGACCTGACGAGTGGGTCTCAGCGCGCCTGCTGGCTGCTCTCCTCGACCGGTTCCATGACAGCAACATCCGAGCTGTCTTGCCCGACGGCGACTCGGAGAGGTGGACACCCTTGGTGAAGTCGTTGCTGGAGCGCCGGCCTCCAGTGTGGGACTTCTTCCCCTCTCAGATCGAAGCCATCGAAGCGGGCTTGCTGGGTACGGATCGCACGTACTCGATGCAGATGCCGACGGGGGCTGGAAAGACGGCGCTCACCGAGACCCTCATCTACGACCATCTGGTCGGCCGGCCGGATGATGTCGCGGCACTTCTCGTTCCCTACCGCTCGCTGGCCCGCGAACTGCGTACGACCATGGGTAGGCGGCTGACACAGATGGGGCTTGGGACCAGGACTGTGTACGGCGGCACGGTCCCTACCCCTGAAGAGACGCAAGACCTTGACACCATTCGCGCCGTAATCGCGACGCCGGAGGCGATGGCGGGTCTGCTCGGCAGTGCGCCGGGGTTCGCTGAACGCATCTCGCTCTTGGTGTGCGACGAGGGACACTTGCTCGACGCGGAGGGACGAGGTGTTGGGCTGGAGCTTCTTCTGGCAAGGTTCCGTGCACGAACACCAAGCGCGCCTCGGACGGTGTTCGTTTCTGCTGTCGTCCCCAATATTGAGGAGATAAACGCCTGGCTGGGCGGTTCTGAGGAGACAGTGGTGCGATCGGAGTTCCGTCCGGCCGGAGCCGAGTACTCGGTGCTGCGTCGCAACAAAGGCACTGGTCGCAACATGCGTATGGCTCTCGAAATACGCGCACCGTCAGGGACGAACTTACCGACCCGCAGCATCCCCGACTTCATCTCCGTCAGCGACTTCGAATACTTCAACGAGACAACGAAGCGACACCGCACCTATAACTTTGACGGCTCATCACAATCCAGGGTGTAGTCGGGGTCTGAATCCGCCGGTCTCGAGCAGTGATCTGGCGATGTAGTTGGTGAGGTTCCGGAAGCCGAGTGCCGATCCGCGGAGGTGTTCGAGGCGGCCGTTGAGGGCCTCGGTCGGACCGTTCGAGGTGCCGGGCCGGTCGAAGTAGGCCAGCACATCGTCTGCTCGCTTCTTCAGTGTTCGGCCGAGTGTGATCACCTCGCTCAACGCGGCGGGGACGCCGTGGCTGACCGAGGCGATCAGGCTGGTCATCAGGGCCCGGCCTCTGGTCCGGTCGGGTTCACGGTAGGCGGCGATCATCCGTTGGTAGATACCCCAGGTGGCTTCGACCTCGACATGATCATCGCCCGCGAACAGGGCAGTGAGCCGGTCCTTCTGCCGGTCGGTGAGGAGGTCGGCGCCGGTGTGCAGGGTGCGGCGCGCCGAGTAGAGCGGGTCACTGGTGCGTCCTCGATGTCCGTGGATGGCCTGTTGGACGCGTCTCCGGCATCGGTCGAGGGCGTCGCCGGCGAGGCGGACGACGTGGAAGGGATCCATGACGGCGGTCGCGTCGGGCAACTCTTCGGTGGTGGCGGTCTTGAACCCGGTGAACCCGTCCATCGCGACGACCTCAACTCTGTCGCGCCATGCCTGGTCGCGTTCGGACAGCCACTGCTTGAACGCCTGCTTGGAGCGCCCTTCGACCATGTCGAGCAGCCTGGCAGGCCCTGTCCGGTCGCGGATGCCGGTCAGGTCGATGATCACGGTGACGTACTTGTTACCGCGGCGGGTGTGGCGCCACACATGCTCATCCACGCCGATGGCCTTCACGCCGTCGAACCTGGTCGGGTCATCGATCAGGACCCGCTTGCCTTCAGCCAGGACCGCCGTGTTGGCGGTGTTCCACGACACCCCCAGCCCCTCGGCGACGCGGGCGACGGTGAGGTGCTGAACTACCAGGCCCTCCAACGCCCACCGCAGCCCGCGGCGTGACAGCTTCGCCCGCGGCTCCGCGGCGAGGCTGGTGTCTTGTCGCCACACATGCCCGCAGCCGGTGCAGCGGTAGCGGCGGATCGTGACCAGCAACGTCGTCGGCCGCCAGCCGAACGGCTCGTGGGCCAACGGCCGCGTCACGGTGTCACGCGCGAGGCCCTCGCAGCCGCAACGTCGGCACCACTGATCCGGCTCCACCACCCGGCAGGCGAGGACCGCGCGGCCAGGCTCCAGCAGTTGGCCGGTGACCTCCAAGCCGAGCTCGTCGAGCCGACAGAACGAGGTCAGGTCAGGGCAGGCGAACCCCGCCACAGGGGTAGCATCAGACACGTCGAGGTCTTCCAGATGGGCAGTGTGAGAACTTCCATCATCGGGAGACCTCGACCCCTACCCGGCCCGACGCGCCGAACAGCCCCCTACACCCTCATCTGTGATGAGCCACTTTGACTCCTACAAGACGCACGCCATCGCGGCGGCCCGGAAGGCGTTGCCCTTGGGCACTGTTGCGGTGTTCACCCGGACCAAGCGGGGAACCCAAGGCGTCATCTCACTCGCTGAGGAACTCGCCGACCAACTCGCGGTTTCGCTATCACTGCCGAAGCCCGCTGAGTTCGTCACCGGCGAGGACCTGCTCGCCGATATTGGCGCGTACCTGGCGGTCGAGTATGGCAACTCATGGGTAGGAACGACTGCTCTAGCTGCGGGCGCTGTGGTTCACCACGGAGATATTCCTCAGGAGACGCGCGATGTCTTCGAGGAAATCTTGGCTGCGGGTAATGTCCGGATGGTGCTGTGCACGAGCACGCTTGCCGAAGGGGTGAACCTGCCGATCCGGACGCTGGTCGTCTACACGACTCAGATCTCGACTGCCGAGGGACCATCGTGCCGATGCTGGCTCGCGAGATCCGCAACCTCGTGGGCCGAGCAGGACGCCCCGGCAGCGCTACTAAGGCCTCGTCATCTGCGTGAACGACAACCAGTGGGACATCATCGACCACGTTGCCGAAGGTGCAATTGGCGAGCCTGTCGAGGGCGCGCTTCTGAAGAACATCGAGCACCTGGTCCAAGTGCTCGCCTTGAACAATCGCAACCTAGACAACGTTGCTCTGGAGGCAACCTCCTGGCTCTACCCGTTGGTCGACGGTATCGATGCCACCCTCATCGAATTGCTACGCGAGGACATGGGCGATGAGGAGTTCCGTAGCGTCGCAGCATCGCTGGCCTCGAGCACCTACGGATGGCAGCGGTCAGATGAAGACGAGCGCTCCGCATTGGAGACCGTGTTCACGTTGCGCGCCGAACGGCTCAGCGGGCTGCGGACCAGCGGCCGAGCGAGCTGGGCGTCGGGCACTGGGGTCAAGGCGCGCGTAATTGACTCCATCGCGGATTCACTTGCGCCAGCTTTCGACCGTTGGGGAACCGTGGAGGACCCCGACGACGTCGAGCTTCTCTCGGTGTTGCTTGCTTGGGCGTGGCGTCAGCCCGACTTCGGCAATGCGCTCCGTGACGCCTACCCAGATAAGGAACTCATCCCAACCACTCAGCTACCCGACCCGGAGACCTTCTCGAACAGTTGCGACGGTGGCTGGCTGGACAGACGTTCGCCCAGATGTCCGTGGAGATGAAGAGCGACGTCGACCGTCTGCTGCGTATCCACACTGGCGCCGTTTCTTACGCGTTCAGCACCCTCGTCGAGCAAGCGGTCGTTGTTCTGGGCAAGCTGCTGGCCGATTCAGATCCGGGCCTGGCCCCGGCGGTTACGATGTTGCCCGACTTCATCCGCTATGGGGTCCACACCCTATCGGCTCGTAACCTCATGGTCGGCGGGCTGAGGCACCGTAGGGCTGCGAACCTCCTTGGCGATGATCCTGCCATGGTGGATCCACGCAACGGCCTGCTGGCGGAACGCGATGTCGCCCGTGCGTTGGTGCAGCGCGACCCGAACAGGTGGCGCGACGACCTAGGCCAGTTCGTCTACGAGAGAACCGCGCGCGATCTCGGCCTCTCCGTGTCTCGGGAGGCGTGACTCGGGGCAGCCAGTTGGCCACGGCTGAGCCTCGATCCGCCGACACTCGCTGGAAGATGAAGCTTTGGTGTTTCGGAAGCGACCGGACAGCGGCGTCGGGTGCGATGGGCTGAGGCCGCCGCTTCGCACCTCAGGGATAGCGGTCGTGCCGCCGGACATCCGGATCCGCCGCGCCGAGGGCGATCACTCTGAGCCGATTGTTCGAGACCACTTCTGCCACGGGGTCCATAACTCAAGTCAGAGCAACGTTCGTCAGCCGTTGGGAGACGATTCCCATCAAGGCGGAGAACGGGCGACTCCACCAGCTCCAGAGAGGCTGTGGAGTCGATGCCATACAGGCCGAGGAGCCCGTGTCGGTCTCCTTCAGCACGGTCGAGTGCGCCGTTGTGTGCTTGGTCCGAGCGCGTCCGGATTCATGCATGCGCGCCAACTCGCCCTCTGGACCGCCCCGGCTTCAGTGGAGGGCGAGTTCTCCCGACAGCGGGTGCCGTGGGGAGGTGTTGAGCCGATCGTAGTACTCGGTTTCGTAGTCGATGGGGTTCGGTAGTTCAGTGCCGAGTGCAGGCGGTGCTCGTTGACCCAGTGCACCCAGGACAGCGTCGCCATCTGGAGGTGGTCGACGGGGCGGAACGGCCCGTCGGGCGGACGTAATCGGTCTTGTAGAGCCCGATCACGGACTCGGGCATGGCGTTGCGAACCGGAGCACCAGGTGTCCGAGGTTGGCAGGCCCGCGCCCGGTGAACAGCTGGTGGCCGACGGCAAACGTCCGATTCTGCCGCGTGGGCGCGCTCTCCCGTCACGCCAAATCAATCTGAGTGTCCCGGAGCTTGGGACTGGCCGCAACGCTCACTGGACAAGCCCAGATGCGCGACGACAATGGCCGTAGGGCAGCCAGGGAGTCAGAACACAACGGCATCTCCGGATCCTCCACCACTCCGCCCCGACCTGCGCCTCGCAAGGCGTGAGCACGGTCGGTCCGGCGCTCGTTCGTACTTCGGCCGCCGGGCCGAGGACCGTCCTCACTCCGAGGGCGCTATGGAGTGCGTACGAGCAACTCGCTCGACGATCCGGACACCGGGGTGGGCGCCCATCCCTGTGGCGTGGAAAGCGTCCAGCATCGAGGGCAATAGCGACGGGAGTTCCACTATGCGCTGGAGACCCAGCCTGAGCGCGGCTGCAACGACTGCTTCCGGCTCCGCGTCAGCGAGCACTATGACTGATGCCACCCAGGAGACCGGATGGTCACCGAACCAAGCTCGAGCGAAGTGGAAGCTGACTCGTTCATCGTTACCTATGAGGCGACGCCACATCTCCCTGTTGCGGGCGCCGAACCTTTGAACCAGGTCGACCAGCTCTTCGTCGGCGAGCGTTTTATCGGAGATGAGGTGCTCGATGACAGCGGTACGCTGACGTCCAACACCCAGCTCATGAACTAGGAAATCGAACGCGGGGATAGCCAGGCACAGGACTGCTTGCTGTTCAAGATCGTCAGGTTCGATGGACCAGAGCATCTCGAGAGCACCGACGTAGTCGCCGTTTCTCGCCCGCGTATCAACGATTCCGAACCGTGGCCCCGGAAGATCGAGTCCAAGTTCAATTGCCCGTTGGTACCAACTCTCTGCACGTGCATCGTGCAGGCTCCAGAAGCACTGGCCAACTCGATAGGCGGCCTCCGCGTCGCGATCGAGGCCGGAGCCAGGCGACTCGATGGCGGCAATGAGCAGTCGGCTCGCCCCTCGAAGTCACCATTCTGAAAGTGCTGTCTTCCTTGATGAGTCAGCATCAGACCAGCTCCTATCAGGTCTCCCGCCTCTCGGTAACGGCCGGCCTCAGCCATCGCGTCCTGCTCGTGATTCGCCGCTTGCTCGAGAAAAGCTGGGTTCGGCCCCTCTGGCACGAGCGTTCGGATCGCCGCGGGATCAGCCCCTCCCTCAAATAGCCCTTGGAATAGCTCGAGATCAGCAGGGGTCAACCCTTCGGCGGCCGGCATCCTCACCAAGCGCATGGACTCAAGCCACGACATGACCAGCGCCATATCGTCCTCGTCCAAGGCTGGGTCGGTCAGTGCGATCAGACCAGTCGGCTGAGAGATGGGGAAGGCGGTCCCATTTTCCGCTGCCATGGGCGGCGACAGCGCCGCGCCCAACTCTTCGAGGGCTTCAGGTACCAACACAAGCAGGAACACGAGACCTCCCGCCGCCAAGTACCCGAGTGCCGCGTTGTTCTGGTCACGGATTGGGTCGAAGCTGTTGAGCAGTGCGGTGGCCTTGATCACCAGACCAACGTGAGCAAACCGCGAGTCGAAGTGCGCAAGCCAGATCCGGCAGCCCGGCGGCAGCCGACCTTCGATGAGGTCCCGTAGGCCGACTCGGGGAATGGATTGTCCAGGGGACCGAGAGTCAATGCGTAGGCCATGAACACCTTGATTGCCCACTGGGCTAGCGCCATCTGCTCCTCAGCACCGAGCCAGATTCCTCGCCCCTCCAGCACCAGGGGCCAATGATGCTCTGGGCCCTTCGCTCTAGTTCGCTCATCCAGCCGTTGTTGCAGTCCTTGCACACTTTGACAGTGACGTGGGGTAAGAGGGTGGCCCAGTCACGTTGGCGCTCAGAGGATGACTGGTAGCGTCCCTCCTCGTTGATTTGCATAGAGGACCATTCCAAGGGCATCCGTTGACCGTTATGATCCCGAAGTAGCTTCTTGGCCCCTTGCGTTTTGCGCAGCCATTTCGCCCATACATGCTCGTCCGTCGGCTTCCCGAAACCACCACAGAACGGGCAGTGCCACTTGGTCATCCGTCAATCAGCCTTGCCGGTGAGCCGCGACATCGCAAGGCGGAAGTCGGCCTCGCGGTCTCGGGGGCGAACGGGAGCTCGTAGGCGTAGATCGTCCCGGCAGGGTGGGTGGCGGTGCGCTCCTGCACAGTGAGCTTGTCGCCCTTCTTGCGCCACAGCTGGCGGACCTGGGTCGGGACGAGGCGGCCGTTGGCGTCGTAGATGTAGTCGTTCTGGTCGTAGCCGTACAGAACCGGAAACTGAGTACGGTAGATCGTGCTGAGCTCGTCGGCCGTGACGCCTAGCATCGTGGCCATGAGGGCGTCGATCTCAACCAAGGCGTTGCGGCGGTCGAGGTCTCGGCGCAGTGGAGTGGATGCTGTCCAGTGCGGCCCTACATCGCCGAGAACTGGCGCGCCAGGATGAGTCTTGCCCAACAACCACTCGTCGTTGATGAACCCCTCATCCCACGCATCCTCCCAGAGCGCCGCGTATGCATCTGTCAGGCAAGTGAGTCGAAGTACGCGCAAGATCAATCTTGGGACGAGCGGGTGATAAGGGTCCGGCGCGTAAAGTCGTCTGACGCTGTCGATCGTCAGGGCACTCTTCTGAGAAATGCGGATAGCAAGATCGTTGAGGATCGATGACATGGCACCTGCAACGATCGGCAGAAACCGCTCCACGGCAGGACTGGCGGAGTTGACCCCATGAACATGCGTCGCACCTGGCGGGATGATGGCAGGGAAGAGAGTTCGAACCCCAGAGCCGTCTGCCATCGCCCGCCACGCGACCCGGTAGCTATCGCGCACGGCACCTCGATTCCACTTCCCGTACCTAGCCGCATATTCTGTCGGGTCGCCGGCGGGCTTGAATTCAGTTACAGGAACCGAAGAAGGATCGAGAACCTCCAAATCCACCTGGGACCAGTCGCGCTGGTTGCGGAGGGTCTCGTTGGGCTGTCCGGCAAAGGGGTTTCCAACATGTAGGTGTCCACCTTGGAGGATGACCTCATCCCAGGTTCCTGCTCCACCCCACCGCTGGATGAACCGCCCGCGTTTTCGATCGATCGATTGGTCCCATCCCCGGGACCAATCCAAGTCAAACTGGGCCAGCCGTGGGGCAGTTGACAGCGTCCGGAGTACACCACGTGTCGACGCGTTGATTTCGTGCACCATGAAGACCGTGGAGGGATCAGAGCTCGTATCGCCCAAAATTCCTTGCCACTCTTGGAGCGTACGGGTAGACACCCTCTGGATACGTGAGGCATGTGGCCTCTCGTCCCATACACCTTGGTGTTTGATACCAGGTTGCTCTCCGTTGCCATCATGTCGCAGGCTCGCACTGGCGGTCTGCGGTCGATATAGCCCCGAAGCATGAATGAAATCGACTTCTCCCTTTCGGGCGTAGATCGCAACGCTGAAGTGCTTTTGATTCTGAATCTCGGGAAAAATCGCCCTTTCATTGACAAATTCCCAGTGCCGTCTCATTCTCCGATAGCACTCAGAGCGAAGCATTCTCGCTCGGTCATCAGAGAAGTGGGTGTCCCAATGCACCATCCCGACAATCCCTCGAGGATCTGCGTGGTCCCACGTTCGGCTCAGGAAGCAGCGGTATAGGTCCGGCTGCCCACCAAGGACGGGAAAGTTCTCCGCAGCCGAAAGGAACTCGGCCAGCGCGACGACCTCCCCGTCGCCTTCGATGACGCCTCGCATGGCCCAGGCAAGAGAAGTGTCATCGGGCGTCGAGAGTTCTTGAGGACCTCGGAGGGCTTATTCGCCAACTGCCACCACGGATCAGTCTCCGCCAGCAGGGCTTCGGTATCGGTACGCGGTCGAACCCATGGTGGGTTCCCAAGCTGAAGCGCGAAACCACCCCGGCCGAAGACTGGAGCGAAGTCTAGGTGCCAGTGGAAGAAGCCCTGTTCACGTGCCACTTCCTCGCATACACGGAGCCATGGGTGCTCGACTAGCACGTCCTTGACTCGTCTGGCTCCGGCACCGGCCAGCTCGAAGTTCTCTTGGTCAGCCATCGCTTCCCACTGGTCGGCTGGGGACAGCGTGCCCATCCCCTGCTTAGCTCCGCGGGAGGACAGTTTCTGGGTGCCGAGGATGCCCTGGGCGGCGTCGATCCATTGGTCGAGCGTAGGTGGGGCCACCTCGTCGCCGGTCAGCGGCCAGAACCAGAGCGCGGTCCAGGCGTCCATCATGCGGCGGAGTCGGCGGTAGGCGCCATCGTCGTCAGCGAGGGATTCTTCGATCTGTTCACGAGTGACGGAGGATGGGGTCTGTCCGTCCGCCAGATCAGCGGGCATCCCCACAACGGAATCCTGCGGGCTGACTGCTCCTCGGCGACCTTGAGGCGGCGGTAGGCCATCGCCCACAACTCCTCGGCCTGGTGGGAGATCGCCACCAGCTGGTCGAGTTGCTTCTTCGTCGGCTTGCCCTTGATCGCCTTCCGCCAGGCCTTGACCTTGGCCACGCGGTCGGGGACGAGCTCCTTGGCTTCCTTGGATTCGGACGTCGCTCCCCAGCCTGCGGCAGGCAGCAGCCAGTGGTGGATGCGGCCGCCGGAGCCGCTGAGCTCGGGGCGGTCCTGCTCGATGCGGGCGGCGATGTCGGTGAGCGGCTCCGCAGTAGGCGGGGTGGTGAGCCAACGCTTGTCGTTGACCTGATCGCGCGTGTAGAAGGAGCGCGAGGCCCCACGAGCGAATTGCCGCGTCGCAGCCGCAGCCCGAACCACGGGCCTGCAGCCCCTCGGCCATGGTGTCCAGCCACAGCGTGATCTCGGCGAACTCCACGGCGGTGGCGTTGAGGTCCACGCCGTAGACGTTGTGCAGGGCCAGGTAGGCCTTCACCTTCTGCAGCTCGGCCGGGTAGATGTCGGGGTCGATCCGCTCCCCCAGCTCCTCCTGCCGACGCTTGAGGTACTGCTCGGCCAACTGTCGGACGGCCTCGATGGCGAACGCTCCCGAGCCAAGCGCGGGCTCGCACACGCTGAGGCCCAGGATCTCCTCGGCGGTGGTGGTGTGGCCGTCCTGGTCCAGCAGCTCAGCGAGCGCCTCGGAGACGGTGAACTTCGTCAGCACCTCGGGGTGTAGTAGGAGGCGGAGCGCTGCCGCTGGCGGCCGGAGAGCCGGAAGACGAACTGGCCGCGGGTGTAGCGGCGGCGACTCTTCTGGCCGGTGACGGGGTCGGTGTCGAGGACGAAGTCCTTGTCGGCCAAGTGGTCGGCGCGGTCAACTGGGACCACCCAGGATCCCTTCTCCGGGTTGCCGTCGCGGGCCACCTCGTAGAGGTCGACGTCGGCGAAGGAGCCGGTGTAGCTCATGAGGCCCTCGTAGACGGCGCCCAGTTGGTTGATGCCGAGTTCGACGTAGCTGATGAAACCGCGCTCCTTGCCAGAGCGCTCCTTGCTCAGCAGCAGTCGGCGAAGGACCTCCTGCAGGGCGTGGTTGCCGAGGCCGACTTCGTCGATGAGTGCTGTGGCCTGGGAAGAGAAGAGGTCTGCGCGGAGGGGTTGGAACTCGAGACCTCGTTCGACAAGGCGGTCGGCCTCGACGTCGACGGTGTGGCCGCGGTCGACGAGGCGGAAGAGCAGTGCCAGCGACTCGTACAGGTGCGTGCCGGAGCGGGCGCGCGGGGAGGCGAGCTCCACCTGCACCAGCTCCCGGAGCCGGTCCAGCGAGTAACCGCGGGCGTAGTCCGGGTCCCCGACGGGAGAATCTTCAGCTCCGGCGACGCCTCGGCGTAGAGGAGGAACAGGACCCGGTAAAGGAACCGCAGCGACTGCAGCGCCAGCGGCTGCGCCTGGCTCTGCGGCAGCGGGTCGAGGCCCTGGGCGCGCCGTCGGTCCACCACCTCGTTGGCGATGAGCTCGATGGACTCCCGCACGCCCTCGCGCAGGTCCGCGGAGACGCCGACGGTGTGGGCGACGGACGCCTCCAGCGTCGCGTCCCACCAGATGTTGCCGTCGGCGTCGGGTGCCAGCGACTCGGCGTCGAGCGCCACCAGCGCCCGGTCGATCTCGCCGCCCTGCTTGGTGTCGCCGCGCTCGGCGACGGTGTGGAGGTCGACGGCCAGGTAGCGGCCCTCGGGCCAGCGGGAGGCCTCGGCCACCACCAGCCAGCGGCCGGCCATGATGAGCGCGAACTTCGTCTCCTCGTGGTCGAGGAACAGGGTGGAGACGAGCTTGGTGGCCGAGGTGATCGGGTCCTCGTCGTCGAGGACGTACGGCTCGGCGAGGGTGTCGGCGTGGCGGGCGAACAGCTCGTCGAGCGTGGCGGCTGGCTTGGCCTCCACGATGGCGAGGGTGGGTTCGAGGCCGGGTGAGCGGAGCAGCCGGACGGGGCCGTTGACGGTGGTCTCGTAGGGGCCGGGCTCGTAGCCGAGGATGCGTCGGAGGTCGGAGTGGAGGGCCGCGGCGGCGTCTGGGTCCGGGTCGTCGTCGGCGTAGAGGGCGGCCATCGCGGTGGCCAGCTTCGAGCGCTCGGCGGTGAACCGCGACTTGGTGGTGGGGTGCTCGGCGTCGCGCCACTGCTTGACCCGGTCCAGCGCGCGGGCCAGGTACGACTCCTTGCGGGCGTCGGTGGTGAAGAAGTGCTCGCTGATCCAGTCCTCGACGACGAGAAGGGCGTCGCTGTCAGCCATGCGTGACCTCCGATGTGTCGGCGACCGAACTGGTGGGATTGGTAGACACGCAGGGTTTAGGTTCCTCCGGGGTGTCGGCGGGGAGGACCACCAGCAGGGGCGCACCAGCTGGCGGTCGGGGGTCATGTCGCGGCTCAGCCGCTCCTGCGCGTCGACGAGCGCGCGGCGGCGGCGCACCTGGTCGCGCTGGATGAGCGCCTCGGCCTCGGACTGCCACTCCTCCGCGCGGGCCACCCACTCGTCGACCCGTGCCTTCGCGGCGTCCGCGGCGGCCTGGAACTGGAAGCGCAGGGTGTCCTCGGCGCGCTCGACGGCGGGCCGGACGAGGTCCATGTCCGGGAGCTGGACGGGGCCGGGATTGCTGCGCTCGCCGATGACGCCGGCGTCGGCGAGCATCTCCCCCGCCGTCGCGTGGACCTCAACGAAGGGCGTGGTGCCGTGGAACTGGGCGGACAGCCACGAGGAGGCCACCACCTGGCCGCGGCGGTTGATGAGGGTGCCGTTGAGCAGGACGGTGGGCACGTCGACGTCGCCGCGGACGGCGAAGATCTCGCCGCGGGCCAGCCGGGACAGGGCGCGGTCGGCGGCCCAGTCGAGCACCGGGTGGAGGGGGCCGAGGTAGTGGGCCTCCGGCCAGGAGGAGGCGCTGGTGTCGGTGAGGGCCGCGTCGAGGATGGTGCTCGCGGCGTTGGGCTCGGTGACGAGCTGGAGGCGCTCGAGGACGTTGCGGTCGGCGAGGTAGCTCTGCGGGAGCACCTCGAAGCGCTGCCGGAGGTCGGCGGGCGGGACGAACTCGACGATGTGCTCGGCGTGGTGTTCGCGCCACGCGACGCCGCCGAGGTCCCGCGGGAGCGGCCTGTCCTCGGGTGAGGGGTAGTACTCGTGGAGGGCGTCGCGGAGGAAGTCCACCGGCTTGGCGTAGAGGAGGTGGTCGCCGACGACGGCGGGCTCGGGCAGATCGTCGGCGTCGTCGTCGAGGTACTGGGCCAGCCAGTCGTCGACGCTGGTGGCGATGTCCTCGGGGCTGGCCACGACGTCGTCGAAGCTCTTGGAGCCGGCGAGCACCTGGCGGATGGCCTCCTCCTCGGCGGTGACGCTGTAGCGGCCCATGAGGCTGGCGGCGTCGCCCAGGGCGCGGTGGGCCTCGTGCTCGCGGGCGACGAGGGCGGTGAGCACGCGGATGTCGCCGGAAAAGCGCTCGTTGGCGGTGCTGAGCAGGAGGGTGGTGATCTGCGGGGGCTGCTTCTGGCCGTAGCGGTCGATGCGGCCGTTGCGCTGCTCGATGCGGATGAGGCTCCACGGGATGTCGTAGTGGATGAGGTGGTGGCACTGCTTGTGGAGGTTGACGCCCTCGGAGGCCACGTCGCCGGTGACGAGCACGCGGATGGGCGAGCTGGTCTGCTTGAAGCTCTCGACGATGGCCTGCTGCTGGTCGTCGGCCAGGCCGCCGTGGAGGACGTCGATCTGGTCTTCTTCGAGCCCGAGGTCCTTCTGGAGGTTGGTTTGGAGCCAGTGCAGGGTGGCGACGCGCTCGGAGAAGACGACGGCGCGCATGGGTGAGGTCTTGCCCACGCGGACTTCGTCGCGCAGGTAGGCGACGAGGGCCTGGTACTTCGAGGAGGCGGCCATGGTGGCGTCGTTGAGGACGGCCAGGCGGCGCAGGGCCACTGCCTCGCGGTGGGCGGCGGGCGTGTGGTCGAGGCGCTCGATGCGGTTGTGCAGGGTGTCGCGGAGGGCGGCGGGCGAGGAGAGGAAGGCCTTCGCCAGCGTCCACGGGAACAGCGAGCCGTTGGCGCCGGAGTAGGGCGAGGTGGTCGTCGGGCGGAGCCAGGTGTCCACCAGTTCGTCGACGACGGCGTCCTCCTGCGGGAGGCGTCGATGAGGCGGTTGTCGGGTTCCAGGCGCTCGGCCCAGTCGGCGCCCACCTCCTCGGCCACCTCGGCGCTGTGACGGTGTCGTCGGATGGTGAGCTGCTCGACGCGCTTGGCGTCGAGGTCGCCGTCGGCCTTGACCGCGGTGGGGTCGAGGAGGCGCACCAGCTCCGCGAACGACTCGCGCGAGCCGTTGTGCGGGGTCGCGGAGGCGAGGATGAGGGCGTCGGCCTGCGGCGCGAGGATGCTGGCCAGCCGGTTGTTGAGGGTGGCAGTGTTGGTGACGTTGTGCGACTCGTCGATGACGACGGCGTCCCAGTGGTGGCGGCGGAGGTCGTGGACGAAGCGCTCCTGCTTCAGCGTGTCGATGGAGATGATGACGCGGCGGAAGTAGGAGAACGGGTTGCGGTTGGCGGGCAGCTTCTGCTTGACGCGGGCCACGCCCTGGGAGTCGAGGCGGACGAACGGGATGGCGAAGCGGCTCCACATCTCGTGCTGCATCTGCTCCAGCACGTGTCGCGGGGTGACGACGAGGATCCGCTCGCCGCGGCCACGGCGGATGAGCTCGGAGAGGATCATGCCGATCTCGAGGGTCTTGCCGAGGCCGACGGCGTCGGCGAGCAGGATGCGGGGCCGCAGCGTCGCGGGGTCGAGGGCCTTGGCCACGGCCTTGTGCTGGTAGCCGAGCTGGCGGGCGAGCATGCGGGGCGAGACGGTGAGCGAGTCGTCGCTGAGGGGACGGCGGTCTTGCGGAGCGTGGACTCCACCCAGAGGCGGGAGCGGCGGTACTTGGGTGAGTCGTCGGCGCGGACTTGAGTGTCGCGGGGGTCGTTGAGCTTGATCCGGTCCAGCGAGGGTAGAAGACGGCGTCCTGGCCGCGCACCAGGTCCGACAGCCCCTGGGCGTTCAGGACCGGCCCGTCGGCCGACTCGTCGATCGAGGTGACCAGCCATTCCTCGTCCCGCACCACGACGACGTTGCCGGGCGCGAAGGTGTTCGTACTACTCATCGTGGCAAGGAGCCTAGCGCCCCACGCGCCACGCTGGACCACGGCATGCGGAGTAGGGCTCAACCGGACCGAGGCCCAGGGCTCCTTGTCGCAGCTACCCCGGATACCCGCCCTCGATGAAGAAGACCATGTCGACGATCTTCGCCCGCGTGTAGAGCACGGTCGTGGGTTACCTGTGGCGAAATCGAGAGTGGGTGCCCGCAGATCGTCGATCAGGTGACTGTTGGCTCTGTAGAACTCGCCGACCTGTTCCAGCGTTCCGCGGCCGAGCGTGGAGACGCCGAAGCCCTTCTTGAAGTAGGTGTCGAACGCCGGCGCGCAGCCGAACACTCCCAGCATCACCTTGCTGACGAGGATATCCGACGCCTCGACCGGACGCAGGGCACGACAAACGTCCGAGGCAGTCTGGAGGACCAGGTCAATGCCCTGGACGTCGTAGCCGTCGAGATCCAGCCGCCCACGGCTACCAACACGGCGAGCCGCTGCACTGGAAGAGCTTCAGCGGTGGGCACCAGACGACGGAACCGCTGGAGAGGATGGGATTCGAGGTAACCCGGTGAGTCGGGGCCATCCCTTCCCCTCAATGTGGCTCTGGTAGCGTCCTGATCACGCGGTAGCCACAGGAGAGACGATGACGTCGACAATTGCCTGGCTGGATTCGTCACCGGACGAGCAACGCCGAATGCGCGAACTCATTGCGCTCTTCACCGTGTCGATGCCGCCTGAATACTGACCCCAGGTGCCGAGCGAAAGTTGACCCCCTCGGTCAGAGTGAGGGAGTGATCAGCGTGGAGGATTGGGCCGAGATTAGACGGCTCCACAAGTCGGAGAAGATGGCGATCAAGGCGATCGCCCGTCAGTTGGGGGTGGCGAGGAACACGGTGCGGGCGGCGTTGTCCTCGGATGGGCCGCCGAAGTATGAGCGTGCTCCTGCGGGGTCGGCGGTGGATGCGTTCGAGCCGCAGATCTGGGCGTTGCTGTCCAAGACGCCGACGATGCCGGCGACGGTGATCGCGGAGCGGATCGGGTGGACTCGATCAGCGTCGGTGCTGCGGGCGAGGGTCGCTGAGTTACGGCCGTTGTTCGCGCCGTCGGACCCGGCCGACCGGACCGAGTACCAGCCTGGTGAGATCGTGCAGTGTGATCTGTGGTTCCCGCCCAAGATCGTGCGGGTGGCTGCGGATGTTTGGGTGGCGCCGCCGGTGCTGACCATGGTGGCGGCGTGGTCGGGGTTCATCGCTGCGGTGTTGCTGCCGTCCCGGACCACGGGGATCTGCTGGCTGGGATGTGGCAGCTGTTGTCGACCAACTTCAAGGCGGTGCCGAAGACGCTGGTCTGGGACAACGAACCGGGTATCGGGCAGCACCGTCGCCTGACGGTGGCGGCGCGGGCGTTCGCTGGGACGTTGGGCACCCGCATCTACCAGGCCCCTGTCAGGGATCCGGAGACCAAGGGGGTGGTGGAACGCGCCAACGGGTTCCTGCAGACCTCGTTCCTGCCGGGCCGCGAGTTCGGGTCCCCGGCCGAGTTCAACACCCAATTGGCAGCATGGTTGCCGCGGGCGAACCAGCGGCTCCTGCGCCGCACCGGCGCTAGACCCGCAGACCGGCTCGCTGCGGATGCTGCGGCGATGGGCGCGTTGCCGCCGGTGCCGCCTGCGGTCGGGTTCACCGATCGTGTCAGGTTGGGGCGTGACTACTACGTGCGGGTGATGGGCAACGACTACTCCGTCGACCCCGTAGCCATCGGACGCTTCGTCGACATCACCTGCGACCTCGACCACGTCACTGTCCGCTGCGCGGGGCCATGGTGGCCCTGCACGGGCGTTTCTGGGACCTTCGACGCACCATCACCGATCCAGCTCATGTCGCGGCCGCGAAGCAGCTGCGGGCGGCCTTCCAGTCCCGCAACACCCCGACGGCCGAGAGGGTGGAGCCTGGGCATCAGGTGGGGATGCGGTCACTGAGTGACTACGACGAGTTGTTCAACCTGAACACTGCCCCGCGCTGTCTGTGAAGGAGGTGGCGTGATGGCCACCGGCAAGGACGTCGCAGCCGAGATCGCGTTCCTGGCTCGGGAGTTGAAGACCCCGGTTATCACCGAGACCTTCGCCGCTCTGGGGACCAGGCCCGCCAGGCCGGCTGGTCCCACGAGGAATACCTCGCCGCGGTCCTGGGCAGGCAGGTCGCATCCCGCACCGCCAACGGCACCAGGATGAGGATCTCGGCAGCCCACTTCCCACAGATCAAGACCATGCAGGACTTCACCTTCGACCACATCCCAGCCGCCCCCGGGACGTGGTCGCGCATCTGGGAACCTGCACCTTCATCGCGAAACGGGAGAACGTGGTCCTGCTGGGACCACCCGGCACCGGCAAGACCCACCTCGCGATCGCATTGGGCATCAAGGCCGCCGAAGCGTCCTACCCGGTGTTGTTCGACTCCGCCACCGGCTGGATCCACCGGCTGGCCCAAGCCCACACCAAGGGCAGCCTCGAGCGGGAACTACGACGACTGAACCGCTACCGCCTGCTCATCATCGATGAAGTCGGATACCTGCCCTGGACGCCGCCGCAGCAGCGTTGTTCTTCCAACTCGTCGCCTCCCGCTACGAGACCGGCTCGATCATCGTGACCTCGAACCTGCCCTTCAGCCGCTGGGGCGAAACCCTCGGAGACGACGTCGTCGCAGCCGCCACCATCGACCGGCTCGTCCACCACGCCCACGTCATCGGCCTGGACGGCGACTCCTACCGAACCCGCGCACCGCGACACCATCAACCAGCAAACCAAGTAACCAACCAACAAGAAACCCACCGAGAGGGTCAATTTTCAATCAGCACAGGGGGTCAGTTTTGGCCCGGCGTTGACACACCGAGAAGGACACCCTGGACGAGCTCGGAATCGGACAGATTCGAGACGTCTTCAGCAATGTTCTCTTCCCCGGCACCTCGGTGACCCAGACGCGGGCGCGCTATCTCCTACTCGTCCCATGGGCATTCCTCAAGGCTGGGGAGCAGCGCAGGCGGGAACGACGACCCGGCAGAGAGCCGACAGGAATCAGCGCCAAACCGTTGAGGCCCTCCTGAGGTTGGATCGCGACGGTCATCCCAGACCGGCATCATCGGCGCACGGGCGGGCGCTGGCGTGAAGACCCTTCCCTCGGCCATCTACTGGAACGCCCTGCGCACGTACCGGATCCTCCAACGAGATGTCACTCCGGAGCATGTGAACGTTAGGCGCCCATGGGACACCGAGTCCGATGTGCTGGCCTCACGGTCACCGAGTGACTGGCACCCCGCGCTCAGGGTGCCGCAGGGCTTCCCGGATCAGATCACCGGTGGCCTCGACCTCACTCGCGACGAAGCGGTCTTCCTGCGCGAACGCATTCTGCAGTCGGTTCCGGGTCACTTCTGGCCCATATTGTCTCCTCGGAACAGCCCCGGACGACGGGACTGCTGCACGAGTAGGTGACATCTGATCTGGCTTGCCCGTGGGGTGTGCCTGGAAGGATGTTGCTGTGCCCAAGCCCTACCCGTCCGAGTTCCGTGACGACGTCGTGCGCGTCGCGAGAAACCGCGAGCCCGGAGTGACGATCGAGCAGATCGCGAAAGACTTCGGCGTCCACCCGATGACGCTGCAGAAGTGGATGCATCGCGCCGACATCGACGAGGGCGCCAAGCCCGGTCAGACTCGGACCGAGGCGGCCGAGATCCGTGAGCAGCGGAAGCGGAACCGGCTCCTCGAGCAGGAGAACGAGGTCCTGCGTCGTGCGGCGGCGTATCTGTCGCAGGCGAACCTGCCGGGAAAAGGTTCTACCCGCTCGTGACAGAGCTCGCCGACGCAGGGATCCCTGTGACGGTGACGTGTCGGGTACTCAAGCTTCTCCCGCCAGCCCTACTACCGGTGGCTGCAGGGCCCATCACCGAGAGCGAGGTGGTGGAGGCGTATCGCGCTAACGCGCTGTTCGACGCGCACCGTGACGACCCCAGTGTTCGGGCACCGGCTCCTCGCCGACAAGGCCCGCGACGCGGGCAAGGGGATGTCGGACCGGACCGCGTGGCGGATCGCGTCGAGCAACGGCTGGTGGTCCGCGTTCGGGAAGAAGCGGGGCCGCAACGGCAAGAAGCCGGGCCCGCCGGTCCACGACGACCTCTGCGCGGTCGTCGACGAGGACGGCCGGACCCGGCACGTCTTCGCCGCCGATGCGCCGAACCAGCTCTGGCTCGTCGACATCACGGAGCACAAGACCGCGGAAGGCAAGCTCTACTGCTGCGCCATCAAAGACGCGTGCTCCGGCAAGATCGTGGGTACTCGATCGACTCGAGGATGAAGTCCCGGTTGGCCGTTCAGGCGCTCGAGAACGCTGTCGCGATGCGCGGAGACGTCGCCAGCTGCGTGGTCCACAGCGACAGGGCAGTCAAATTTCGCAGTCGGAAATTCCTGCGCGGTCTTGCCCGTCACCGCATGGTCGGGAGCATGGGCCGAGTCGGGTCGAGCGGGGACAACGCGGCCATGGAGAGCTTCTTCGCGCTGCTGCAGAAGAACGTCCTCGACCGCCGCTCCTGGACCACCCGCGAGCAGTTGCGCATCGCGATCGTCACCTGGATCGAACGGACCTACCACCGGCGACGCCGTCAGGCACGCCTGGGCCGTTTGACGCCCATCGAGTTCGAGACCATCATGAACACGACCGCCGCACTGGCGGCGTGACTAGGAACTGTCACCTATCCGTGCAGCAGTCCCTACTCCGATATTGCGCGCTGTGCTATCCGTAACTGTTCTTCGCCGAGTCTTGCCCGCTCAGTCACTGGTGCGCTCCTCTACGATGAGGCTCGACGAACCATCAAGCGCCCGCTCGGTACTTGCTGAGGCCGGCTCCTCCCAGGCTTGGGAAGAAGGGTTCCACTGCAATCGGTCCGTACTGCCTTCGAGAACCGGCTCAACGAAGACCACACATGTTGCGAGCAGATCGGCAAAACTCGCTGGGGTCGACTGCTCGAGCCTCTGCTTCCTTCGCCAGATTTCCCACTTGCGTTGCGCGAGTGCTGCCATCTGTGACAGCAACGGGCCGAGTGGTTCCAGCTCAACATGACGGTAGCGGGCGACGACACCGATCGCTTCCTGAAGGTCTGTTCCTTCGATGGTGCGGGAGCGGGCAATGGCCGCGATGTCGGTGAAGTCTCGCCAGCGGGTGTTCTGCTCTCCTCGTTCCAGCGCGGTGACGATCTTCTCCGCGAGGACCATGTGATCCGGGTATCCGAGGAGTCGCAGTGTGCCCCTAACAAGAGCGGTAGGACAGCCTCTGTTGGCGCAGGCCAGATGGGGTCGCCGAAGTTCACGTCGATGTGCAACGCCACCTGGGCGGTCACCAACCGGGCAGTCATCTTGACCCGCACACCGTTATAGTCAGCTTCGTCACGGATCTGCTCTCCGCTGACGGAGTCAAGGTCGAACTCAAGCCCGTCATCACGAGGAACGGCGAGTATGCTTCTGACGCGTCTATCAACCTCGGGATATCGTTGACGAATCCTCGAGCGGCGAAGTCGATGTCCCTGGTTGGTCGCCGGTCCGCGAAGGCGGCCATGAGGACGCCACCTTTGAGGACGAAGTCTGCAGCAGATTCGGACGCTGCAAGTCGGGCCAGGAAACCTTCTAGAGCGTACAAAGTGATGTACTCCGCAGGGTCGCGGTTCTGTCGCCTGGCGAGGTTGCGGAGGTCATTGTACGCGCGCCCCGCCGGGGTGTCTCTGGATGGTGTCGGCGGAGTCACAGGAGCACCTCCAACGCTTGCCGGATCCGAGGGAGCGCTTTCGGGAACGATCCCGCAACCTTCAGCAGACCTGCTGGCGTGTTCCCTCGTCGTCGAAGCCAACGTCGAAGCGCCTCATATGCAACATCGCTGCCTTCTTGGTGCATGAGCCGGAAGGCGTCGACAATGCTCCGCTCTGCAGAGTAAATCGCGACTCTGGCCCTCCTCCTGCGTCGGCATGTTCACGCCCGATCGGGAAGGTGGCCGGGTCGAAACTGTGCCAGCTCACGTTCGAGAGGCTGACGGGCTGGTGTGTCCCGCGCGGCAGCGCGATGTCGGAGGCGAACGGGATCGCGTCGCTTAGGTCGTGGTGGACAAGAGCGCTCGTCAGGCATAGCGTCGCGTCGTCGCGGAGCGCGGTCGCCGCAGCGAGCGCGGTGAACGCAGGCTGAAGCACTTCGGGGCGCACATAGACCCCCGCCCCACGCGCTCGACCTCGTCCCGCTCGAGCATGGAGTACACCTGGTCCTTGGTGAAGCCCGCCGCACGGGCGTCCTCAAGCGTGAAGGCTGGCGCAAGCTCGCGTCTCGACACCCCGACCTCCTAACTCTCAACACATCAAGAGTACCTGTAGAGGGTTGGGCGGGGCAAGGCATGCGCGCATCGCTGGGTAGCCGGATTCCTTTGGCCCAGCCGCTCGGGCGCGGGGTCAATCAACGCCCTGGCGGACGGCCGATGCCTCCAGCAGCGGACAGCAGGAGGCGTCGCCTTGGCAACACCGCTCAGTTGAACTGAAAGGTCCGGTAGGAGCTCTGAATGTTGAAGCGTCGACCTTCTTTCCTGCGCTGGAGGTACCGGGCGACCGTGTCGATGTCGTTCGGTCGCATTCCCAGCATCCCCGGCACCACAGACCAACAGGACAACACCGAAGCACTCACCGCCTGAGAAGAATCACTGATACACGACCGCGCCGGGCATGACCCACGCCCAGATCGGCGGCGAGCTCGCCGACGGCTAGCAGCGGCTCCGGGCCCAGGGGTTGCCCGCCGGGCTGTGTTCGGTGTCCATGCTGAACTGGTGCGTCCCACTGCCACCCATGATTCGGGGCAACCGGCACGGTTTTCGATGACCGGATCACATCTCACCAACCAGAAAGTCCCGGAAACCTAGAGTTTCCGGGACTTCTCGGTCGGGCTGACAGGATTTGAACCTGCGACCCCTTGACCCCCAGTCAAGTGCGCTACCAAGCTGCGCTACAGCCCGCCCGGATCGTTTCCGATCCGAGAAGAGACTCTAGCGGACGGAGGGCGTCGCGGTCCAACCGGCGCGTCCCTCATCCCGCGGCACGGGCGTCGCGACGCACCACCTAACGCGGCCGGCGCGGCGCTCCCCTGCGCAGCAGCACCACCGAGTCGTCCAGCTCCGCCTCGTTGCCGTCGGGGCCGACCGCCGCGCGGCTCCGGACCTCGGCGATGACGGTCTCCCACTCCCCGGCACCAGGTCAAGGTCGGCGATCTCCTGCTCCGGGCTGACGTCCTTGAACGTCGCCCGGTGCTCGTCGTTGGCCCAGGGAGGCGGTGCCGCGTGCGCCGTCACGAGCAGGTGACCGCCCTCCCGCACATACGATGCCGCCCGCCGCAGGATCGCGGTCCGATCGAGCGCGACCGGCGAGTGCAGGAAGCTCGCCGTCACCAGGTCGAAGCGCTCCGGCAGTTGGAGGTGGGTGAGGTCCTTCTTCACGAAGGCCGCCTGCTCCTCGGAGAGCCCCGCTCCGCGGCCGCCCCACGGGCGCGCTGCAGCGCCTTGTCGGAAATGTCGACGCCGAGGGCGCGCCACCCGCGTTCCGCCAGCCAGATCACGTCACCTCCCTCGCCGCAGCCCAGATCGAGCGCGGTCCCGGCTCCAGGCCGGTCGCGACCTCGCCGAGGACCGCGTTCACCTTTCCCGACCAGATCGGTGTGTCGCCGTAGCGCTCGTCCCAGTACTGCCTGGGCTCGACGTCGGCGTGGTCATGATGCGACATCCGGATCCCCTTCCCGTGGGCTCTGGACAAACCTAACCGAACGGCTCTGGACTCGGGCCGGGTCCCGGCGTAGCGTCGGGACATGGACGGGATGCTCTTGGTCGATTTCATCACCTCCCTCGACGGCTACGGCGCCGCAGAGGGCTGGCCGGGCTGGTGGGGGCTGGAGGGCCCGAGTATCTGGCCTGGCTCGCTTCCCAGGCCGAGGCGGCCTGGCCGATCCTCATGGGAGGCAACACATACAAGATGATGGCCGAGTTCGCGGCCTCCGGCGAGCCGGGCACCGAGGAACTCGGGCGGATCCGCAAGTACGTCGTCTCCTCGACCCTCATGGAACCCTTCCCCTGGAGCAACACGGTGCTGATCGACAAGGAGCCGATCAACGCGGTGCGAGATCTGCTCGAGGACGGGTCAGCCTCCGCACCATCGGCAGCCTCACCCTGTGCCGCTCGCTCCTGCAGGAAGGCCTGGTCGACCGCTTCAGGGTGGGGTGTTCCCCGTCATCACCGGGGCGACGGGCATGGAGAGAATCTATGAGGGCTTCCCCGACGTGGCCCTCGAACTTATCGAGGCCAGGACGTTGGACGGCCGCATCCAGATCCTCGACTACCGGCCGACGGTGCTGGTGGCGCCCCAGTCACACTGAGCGGGACCTGCAGAGCCCGGCTCAGAACAGGCCCGCCACGGACTGCACGAGGAGGAACAGCAGCGGCACGCACAGCAGGCCGACCAGCACGGTGTTGAGTCGCGCGTGCTCCAGCAGCATCGCGATGAACTCCCGGATGGTGGCGCTCGGCCAGTAGTAGCGCGCCGTCCTGCAGCCGACGGTGTAGCCGGGGATCCCGGCCTTCCGCATGATCACGGCCGCCCGGAAGGAGTGGTAGTTGCTCGTCGCGACGGCGACCTCACCGTCGGCGCCCCACTGCCGCATCACCTCGGCAGAGTAGACGAGGTTCTCCTCGGTGTCGGTCGAGCGGTCCTCCCGCACCACCGAGTCGGTCGGAAAGCCGCGCTCGAGCAGCCAGCCCTGCATGGCCTCGGCCTCGGAGAGCCGCTCGTCGGAGCCCTTGCCTCCCGAGACGACGAGGATCGGTGAACGACCCGCCGCGACCGACCGGTCGAACACGGCGCGGCCACGCTCAAGCCGGCCGGCGAGCAGGGGCGTGACGCGTTCCCCGCCGCCGAGCCCCGAACCGAGCACGACGACGGCCTCCACCGGGCCACCGAACGTGCGGGTACCCCACTGGTACAGCTGGGAGTAGAGCAGGTACGAGACGAAGAGGAACGCCACGTAGCCGGCAGGCAACCCGATGAAGAGGATCCAGCCCACGAAATCGGGGCGGTTCGTCACCACCACCAGGATCGCCGCCAGCACGTAGACCATGATCGCCATGCCGATACCTCCCGACAGCAGCGGCGCGACCCGAGGCCCTCCCTGCGGTGCATCGTGATCGCGTTGACGATGAGGAAGACGCCGAGCACCGCCACCAGCGCCACCATGAGGCCGAGCGCGCCGAGGATGAACCAGGCCACCGCCATCTCATCCGCGAGAGTGCCCACGGCCCCGATCAGCCAGGCGAACCCGAGCAGCGCCAGCCAGCCCAGCGCCGCCGTCAGGATCAGCCCGAGCCCGAAGCGTCGCGACTCGAAGCGCACGCCGATCCCGAACACCGCCAGCAGGATCAGCGGCGGCACCCAGGCCAGCACCCGTTACGTCCGGTCGGCGCGCTTGGCGCGGGCCCGGATCTCGACGTGCACCGGCGAACCGGCGAACCCGAAGTCCTCACGCAGACGGCGCTCGATGAACCGCTTGTACGTGTCGTCCATCTGGCCGCTGGTGAACAGCACGAACGTGGGCGGGCAGTTGTGCGCCTCGGTGCCGAACAGGACGCGGGGCTGCTTGCCGCCGCGCACCGGGTGCGGGTGCGCCGCGGCGAGGCGCCCGAGGAACGCGTTGAGCTTGCCGGTGGAGATGCGGGTCTCCCAGCCCGCGCGCGCGGTCTCGATCGCCTTGCTGAGCTTGTCGACGTTGCGGCCCGTGAGCGCCGAGATGTTGACGGTGGGCGCCCAGCGCCACGCGATCAGGTCGCGCTCGATCTCGCGCTCGAGGTAGCGACGACGCTCCTCATCGGTGAGGTCCCACTTGTTGAACGCGATGACCAGCGCCCGGCCCGAATCCTCGATGGAGTTGAGGATGCGGAGATCCTGATCGGTGATCGGCTCGGAGGCGTCGATCACCATGATGCACACCTGCGCCCGCTCGATCGCGCCCTGGGTGCGCAGGCTCGCGTAGTACTCGTGGCCGCTGGCCTCCTTCACGCGACGGCGGATGCCCGCCGTGTCGATCAGGCGGTACACCTGGCCGCCGACCTCGACGATCTCGTCGACGGGATCGACCGTGGTGCCGGAGATGTCGGAGACGACGACGCGCTGCTGGTCGGCCAGCTTGTTGAGCAGGGACGACTTGCCGACGTTCGGCTTGCCGACGATCGCGACGCGCAGCGGGCCGTCCTCGATGTCTTCGGCCTCCCGGGGGCCTCGGGCAGCGCCGCGAGCAGCGCGTCCAGAAGGTCGCCCGAGCCGCGTCCGTGCATGGCGGAAACCGCGTAGGGCTCCCGAGCCCGAGGTTCCACATCGTGGCGGCCAACGCCTCGTGGCGCTGATCGTCGACCTTGTTCGCGGCAAGCACGACGGGCTTCTTCGAGCGGCGCAGCACCCGCACGACGGCCTCGTCCTCGTCGAGGGTGCCGACGGTGGCGTCGACCACGAAGAGGACGGCGTCGGCGGTGGCGATGGCAAGCTCGGCCTGCTCAGCGATCTGCGCGGCCATGCCCTTCGCGTCGGAGACCCAGCCGCCGGTGTCGACCAGCACGAACTCGCGGCCGTTCCAGTTGGCGTCGTAGCTGACGCGGTCACGCGTGACGCCGGGGTGTCCTGGACGACGGCCTCACGGCGACCGAGGATGCGGTTGACCAACGTGGACTTGCCGACGTTCGGTCGGCCGACGACGGCGACGATCGGCTTGACTGTCTCGGTCACTGCTTGCTCCTCAGGCTGGGACGGACAACTCATGCTATCGGTTCGGACCAAAGGGCGTCGGCGGCGCCTGGCCGGGCACCGCGATGGCCTGCCCACCCGGCCCGGACGCGCCTAGGATCGGGGCATGGCAATCCTGCGCCGGGCAACCCTCTCCCCACCAAGCTGGAGCTCGTCACCGCACGGCTTGACGCCCTCGGCCTCGGCTCCGGGCAGTCGAGCTCGTCGGCGGCTACCGCTTCGACGATCCCGCCGGTGAGGTGGGCGTCGAGGGCTCATCGCGATCCGCGGCGGCGACGCGTTCCACATTCCCGTCACCTACCGCGACGCCGCGTTGCCCGGCGCGGAGGCCCACCTCATCTCGACCATGAGCCACTCGGTACTGGGTGAGCGGTTCGTCTATGACGCCGCCCACGACCCGGTCGCGGTCGACTGTTTCCTGCGGGCCCTCGCGGGCACCCAGGCACAGGCCGAACTGCTCGTCCACGACGAGGAGGGCAACCTCGTCGAGAGGCGCACCCCGCCCGTCGTCATCACCCAGGCCCGCACCACCCGGGTGCGACCCTCCGACCTGGTGCTCGTGCACCGGCTCGAGGTCACCTCGTCGATCGACCCGCAGGGGCCGGCCCTCATCGCGTCCTGGGGCGGGGAAGCACCGCGATCGTGGCGTTCGGCTGATCCTCAGCGGGCGTCGAACAGTGAGACGATCCGGTCGACCACCTCGTCGGGGTCAGGAACGTCGAGTCGATGACGGTGACGCCCTCGGCCGCGTCGGTGAAGTTCGACACCGTCGAGTCGTCACGGTCGCGGCGCAGCACCTGGTCGGTCACCTCGGAGCGGGTGGCCTTCCCGGCGACCTCGGCCGCGCGTCGCGCGACCCGTGCCTCCGGGTCGGCCACCAGCAGTACCCGGACGTCGGCGTCGGGCGCCACTACGGTGGTGATGTCGCGGCCCTCGACGACGATGCGGCGGTCGTGCGCGGAGATCACCTCACGCATCCGAGCCGTGAGGATGCGACGCACCTCGCGGTTCGTGGCCACCTGGGACACTGCGGCCGAGATGCGAGGCTCCCTGATCTCCTCGGTGACATCGCGGCCGTTGATCAGGAACCGCGGCCCGTCCGGCGAGGTCTCACACAGGATGTCCGACTCGTCGACCAACGTGGCCACCTCCTCGGGGTGGCGCCGTCGGGCCTGCTGAGCAGGAACTCGGTGGTGGCGGCCCGGTACAGGGCGCCGGTGTCCAGATAGCCGAGGCCCAGGCGTCGCGCCAACAGCTTCGCCGTCGTCGACTTCCCCGATCCGCTCGGCCCGTCGATCGCAAACAGCATCGATCCACTCATTTCCTGCTCCCGGCCCACGCGTGCCAGCCTCCCTCAACGATTCGTGCTCTGAGCTTTTCTGCGTCGTCGCGCTCGACGGCGATCGACAGGTAACCGACCTGCCGGATCTGGTCGTGCGTGAGTTCGAAGTCCTCGACGTTGAACCCCGCCTCGCCGATGTCGGTGAACAGCCGGGCGAGCGCGCGCGGCTCATCCGGGATCTCGACGGTGACCTCGAGCATGTCGATCGGGTCCTGGCCGTGCTTGCCGACGAGCGAGAGGGCTCCGGCCTGGCCGGTGCCGAGGAACTTCTCGAGCGCCTCGGGCCGATCGAGCTGGTCGATCAGATACGCCAGATCCTGCGCCACCTCGAGCAGTTCGTGGCGCACCGCGGCCGCGTTCGAGGTGAGGATCTGACGCCACAACGCCGGATCGGAGCCCGCGATGCGCGTCACGTCGCGGATGCCCTGCCCGCGAGCCGCAGGTTGCCGTTGGGCACCTGGCGCAGATGGGAGGCGGTCAGGATGCTCATCAGGTGCGGCACGTGGCTCACCTGGGCGACGGCGACGTCGTGCTCCGCTGCGGGCATCGTCACGACCCTGGCTCCGACGTCTCCGGCGAGCCTCTCGATGACGGCCACATCCTCCGGGAGTTGCCCGGCTCGGGCGTGACGACCCAGGTGCGGTCGCGGAACAGGTCGCCCGAGGCCGTGAGGGCCCCGTGAACTGGGAGCCGGCCATCGGGTGCGACCCTACGTAGCGGCGGTGTTCCGGGCGAGCCTGCTGATGGCGCGCAGGATGGGTGCCTTGACCGACCCGACGTCGGTGATGACGGCGCCGGGGAACTTCTCCAGCACCTCGGCGACCAGCTCGGGGATCACGTCGGGAGGGGTGGCCACCACGACGATGTCGGGGTTGTCTGTGCGCTCATCGGCCACCCGACCGGCGCCGAGCCCCGCGGCGACGATGGCGTGGGTGGTGGCGACATCCCACAGCAGCACCTCGTAGCCGGCCCGGGTGAGGGCGAGCCCGAGCGATGAGCCGACGAGCCCGGCCCGAGGATCAGGACGCTGTCAGCCACGCTCGATCTCATCCCTGTCGAGACGGCGGAAGGTGCGGCGTTGGCCGGTGCCCCGCTCGAGCACGGCCACCTCCAACTGGGTGGAGTGCAGGGCCGCGGACACCTGTGCGATCGCGGCGGTGAGGTCGCGGTCGGGGTCGAAGCCGTCGCGCAGCTCGGCCGCGATGCGTTCGGCGTCGCCGCCGATGACGACGAGGTCGGCCTCATCGCTGATGACGCCGTCGTAGCCGATGCGGTAGAGAATGTCGCCGGAGGGTTCCTCGCCCAGTTCGGCCACGATCAGCTCCACCTCGAAGGGCTTCTCGGAGGAGGCGAAGACGCCGCCGAGCTGCTGCGAGTAGGCGCCGGCGAGGCTGCGGCCCGTCACGTCGCGGCGGTCGTAGGAGTAGCCGCGCAGGTCGGCGTGCCGGATGCCCGCGATGCGCAGCGCCTCGAACTCGTTGTAGCGGCCGACCGCGGCGAACCCGATCCGGTCGTAGATCTCGGAGACCTTGTTCAGCGTCGTGGAGTGGTTGTCGGCGATCATCGCGATCCCGCCCCCGTACCGCACGACGGCGACGGCGCGGCCGCGCGAGATGCCCTTGCGGGCGAACTCGGCGCGGTCGAGCATCTGCTGTTCGGGGCTGACGTAGAAGTTCATGCTCACAGCGCGTACCCCTGGGTCCGTCGGGGCGACCGGTGCGGGTCCGGATGATGGTCTCGGCCAGTTCACGGACCCCGTCCTCCGACCACCGCGCGACACCCTCGGCGGAGGCGCGCATCACGAGCGGGAAGATGCCGCGGGTCAGGTCGAGCCCGGACGTGGCCGAGTCGTCGTCGGCGGCGTCGTAGAGCGACTGCAGCAGGGCGGCGACGGCGGAGTGCTCGTCGGCGTCGGGGTCGTGCAGCTTCTTCAGGGCGCCCGCGCGAACGCGGCACCCGAGCCGACGGAGGTGAACTCCTGCTCCTCGTAGCGGCCGCCGGTCGCGTCGTAGGTGAACATCCGGCCCTTGGCCGCGCGGTCGTCCCAGCCGATGAACAGCGGCAGCACGACGAGTCCCTGCATGGCCTGCGGCAGGTTGCCCCGGATCAGGGCGCCGAGCCGGTTCGCCTTGCCGTCGAAGCTGAGCCCGACGCCCTCGACCTTCTCGAAGTGCTCGAGCTCCACCTGGAAGAGCCGGACGAGTTCGATGGCCACCCCGGCGGTGCCCGCGACGCCGATGATCGACTGGCCGTCGGCGGAGAACACCTTCTCGATGTCGCGCATGGCGATGGCCGAGCCCATGGTGGCGCGGCGGTCGCCCGCCATCACGACGCCGTCGCGATACCGGGCCGCCACGATGGTGGTGCCGTGTACCGCGGGCAGCGCATCGGTGCCCATCCTGGGGAGGGCCTCGGGCGCGACCCTGCGCAGGTACTCCACGAAGGAGGGACGGGCGTCAGGCTGATGGGTCACCCGTCCATCCTAGGGGTGAAAGACCTCGACCTCATGCCGCGCCGGATGCCTAGACTTGGGGTCATGGTTCGACTTGGTTGGCTGCTCATCGATCTCGTGTCCGTCGTCGTGTTCGCCGCGGTGGGAGGGCATCACACGGGGAGTCGGTCGCGGGCACGTTCCTGACGGCCTGGCCGTTCGTCGTGGCGTGCCTCGTGGCGTGGGTGGTGCTGCTGATCCTCGGCGACGACGGCCTCGGCTGGCGGGCCGGGCTGATCGTGTGGCTCGTGACCCTGATCGGCGGGATGGCGCTGCGGGTCGCCGCCGGTGACACCGCCGCTGTCGCGTTCATGGTCGTCGCCACGATCTTCACCGGCGTCACCCTGCTCGGTTGGCGCCTGATCGCCCGCCGCGTGGTGGCCTCACGGGCCCGCCACGCGGCTCCGGTCATGCACTGACCCCGGAGGTCAGTCCGCCGCCGGGACGGCGCCACCGAGTTCGGCGGGGATGTTCGCCGGGCGGGGGCCCTGGTAGTCGGGTCCGTAGGCGCCGGGCGCCGGGCGGCGCTTGCGCATCGGGGCCGACACACCGGGCGCGAGCCTGCGCGAGGTGATCAGGAAGCCGGTGTGCGACGAGGTGCCGTGGCCGGGGCGGATGGCGAGGCCCTCCGCGTGCCAGTCGCGCACCGTCGTCTCGGTGGCGTGCGGCTCGGTGAAGCCGCCGTGGGCGCGCAGTGTGTCCGCGACCCGCCCGAGCTGGGTGGCCGTGGCGACGTAGCAGGTGATGACGCCTCCGGGCACCATCCGCTCCCCACCTGGTCGATGCACTCCCACGGCGCGAGCATGTCGAGCACCGCGCGGTCGATCGGCTCGTCGGTGATGGCGTCCTGCAGGTCGCCGACGGTGAGCGTCCACGCGGGATGCTCGCGGCCGAGGAAGTTGGCGACGTTGGCCCGGGCGACGTCGGCGAACTTCTGGCGCCGTTCATAGGAGTGGAGGCTGCCTTCGGGCCGATCGCGCGCAGCAGGGCGAGCGTGAGCGCGCCCGATCCGACGCCGGCCTCGAGGACGCGTGCCCGGGGAAGATGTCGGTCCACATCAGGATCTGGGCCGCGTCCTTCGGGTAGACCACGGCCGCGTCGCGCGGCATCGAGACCATGTACTCGCTGAGCAGTGGCCGGAAGGCGAGGTACGTCATGCCTCCGACCGACGTGACGGTGACCCCTCGGGCCGCCGATCAGGTCGTCGTGGGCGACGGCACCCTTGGTGGTGTGCCAGATTCCACCCTCCCTGAGGACGACGGACTTGCGCCTGCCCTTGCTGTCGGTCAGCGTCACGCGGTCACCGGCGCGCAGGGCACCGGTGTCGACTCCGGAGAGGTCCATCAACAGGCCACCTTGGAAAGTTCGCGCCAGATCTGCACGAGATCGGGCCAGGTCGTGCTCCGCAGGGCGTCGTCCGAGACGACCATGCGCGGATGCGGCTCGAGTTCGGCGAGCGCGGGTACAGCGTAGACGAAGGCCCGGAGTCGAGCGCCGACCGGGTGCCAGGGACGGAGTCCTCCAGGATGATCGCCTCGGCCGGGTCGACACCCAGCCGCGACAGCGCGAGAAGGTAGGCCTCGGGATCGGGCTTCGGGACCGCCACATCGTCGGCCGAGATGACGAACCGCACCACGTCGGGCAGCAGGTGACGTGTCGCCTGCATGATGAAGCCGTTGGAGGCCGTCACGACCGCGGCGGGCACCCCGTCAGCCTCCGCCGCCGCCAACAGTTCGCGGGTGCCGGGCAGGAACGGGAGCCCGTCGCGGAGCAGGCGCGCGACGATCCGCTCGTGCAGTTCGGCGTGGATCTCCTCCTGCCGCTCCGGCATGCCGATGGACTCGGCCATCTGCCGGGTGGTGACGAAGGCGTTCTGTCCGATGACGGAGCGCATCATCTCCTCGTCCCAGATGACGCCGTGTTCGGCGAGCATCTCGGCCTCGATCTCAGCCCAGATGGGCTCGGTGTCGACCAGTGTTCCGTCGAAGTCCCAGAGGACCGCTTTGGGCTTAGCCAGCATTGAAGTACTTCGCCTCCGGGTGGTGAAGGATGATCGCATCGGTGGACTGCTCAGGGTGCAGCTGCAGTTCCTCGCTCAGTGCGACGCCGATCCGCGACGGATCGAGCAGTCCCACAAGGGTACGCCGGTCCTCGAGCTCGGGCACGCCGGGTAGCCGAAGGAGTACCGCGAGCCACGGTAGGCCTGGTCGCGGATGGCTGCCTCGACGGCGCCGTCGGCGGCCCCCAGCCCCAGCTCGTCGCGCACCCGGGAGTGCCACAGCTCGGCGAGCGCCTCCGTGAGCTGCACGGACAGGCCGTGGAGCTCGAGGTAGTCGCGGTAGGAGTTCGCCTCGAACAGGCGCTGGGTGGCCTGCGCCACCTCGGAGCCCATGGTGACGAGCTGCATCGCCAGCACGTCGGGCCCGCGCTCGGCCGCCTCCTCACGGTCGCGGAAGAAGTCGGCCAGGCACAGGGCGCGGCCGCGGCGCTGGCGCGGGAAGGTGAAACGGGCGATCTCCCGGCTCGGGTCGTCGGGGGCACCGAGGATGAGCGACTCATTCTCGGAGTGCACCGGGAAGTAGCCGTAGACGACGCCGAAGTTGGCGAGGCTCTCCGTCTTGATCCGGTCGAGCCACATCCGCAGCCGCGGCATCGCCTCGGTCTCGACGAGCTCCTGGTAGGAGGGGCCGTCCTTGAGCGACTTGAGCCCCCACTGCCCACGAACGTGGCGCGGTGGTCGAGCCAGGCGGTCACGTCTGCCAGCGAGATGCCCTTGACGACGCGCGACCCCAGAACGGCGGCGTCGGGACGTCGACGTCGCGGGCGACGTCGGAGCGCACCCCGAGCTCCGGTTCCGCGATCTCGATGAGCGCCGTCTTCGCGATCCGACGCTGCCTCGGCTCGGGCAGCCTGGCGCCGGGGACGCCGTTCTTGACGGCCATCACGGCATCCATCAGGGCGAGCCCCTCGAACGCGTCCTTCGCGTAGCGCACCTCGCCGTCGAACATGTCATTGAGGTCGTGCTCCACGAACGTGCGGGTCAGCGCGGCGCCGCCGAGCAGCACGGGATACCGGTCGGCGAGCCCGAGCCGGTTGAGCTCGACGAGGTTGTCCTTCATCACGAGCGTCGACTTCACGAGCAGCCCGGACATGCCGATCGCGTCGGCCCCGCTCTGCTCGGCGGCGTCGACGATGGCCTGGATCGGCTGCTTGATGCCGATGTTGACCACCGTGTAGCCGTTGTTGCTGACGATGATGTCGACCAGGTTCTTGCCGATGTCGTGCACGTCGCCGCGCACCGTCGCCAGCACGAGCGTGCCCTTTCCGGTGTCCGACTCCGACTTCTCCATGTGCGGCTCGAGGTAGGCGACGGCGGTCTTCATGACCTCGGCCGACTGCAGCACGAACGGGAGCTGCATCTTGCCGGAGCCGAACAGCTCGCCGACGATCTTCATGCCTGCGAGGAGGTCCTCGTTGATGATGTCGAGGGCGGGCTTGCCCGCGAGCGCCTCGTCGAGATCGGCGTCCAGGCCCTTGCCCTCGCCGTCGATGATGCGACGCTGCAGCCTCTCCCGAGCGGCAGCGCGGCCAGCTCGGCGGCGCGGGTCGCCTTGGCGGAGGCGGCGGTGACGCCCTCGAACAGCTCCAGGAAACGCACGAGCGGGTCGTAGTCGCCGTCGCGACGGTCGTAGACGAGATCGAGGGCCACCGTGCGCTGCTCCTCGGGGATCCGGTCCATCGGGAGGATCTTGGCGCTGTGCACGATCGCCGAGTCGAGGCCGGCCAGGACGCACTCGTGCAGGAACACGGAGTTGAGCACGATGCGGGCGGCCGGGTTGAGGCCGAAGGAGACGTTGCTGACGCCGAGCGTGGTGCGCACCCCCGGGTAGCGGCGCTTCAGCTCGCGGATCGCCTCGATCGTCTCGAGGCCGTCGCGGCGGGTCTCCTCCTGGCCGGTGGCGATCGGGAATGTGAGGCAGTCGACGAGGATGTCGCCGACGTCCATGCCCCACGTGCCGACGAGGTCGTCGACCAGCCTGGACGCGACACGCACCTTCCATTCGGCGGTGCGGGCCTGCCCCTCCTCGTCGATGGTCAACGCCACCACTGCGGCGCCGTGCTCCCTGACCAGCGGCATCACCTTGGCGAACCTGGATTCGGGCCGTCGCCGTCCTCGTAGTTGACGGAGTTGATGACACAGCGGCCCGCGAGCCGCTCGAGGCCTGCCAGCAGCACGTGCGGCTCGGTCGAGTCGAGCACGATCGGCAGCGTGACGGCGGTGGAGAGCCGGAACGCAAGCTCGGCCATGTCGGCGGCGCCGTCGCGGCCGACGTAGTCGATGCACAGGTCGAGCACATGGGCGCCGTCGCGCGCCTGCGCCTTGGCGATCTCGACGCACTCGTCCCAGTTGCCTGCGAGCATCGCATCACGGAAGGCCCGGGAGCCGTTGGCGTTGGTGCGCTCACCGATGTTCAGGTAGCTGGCGTCCTGCGCGAACGGCACCTCGATGTAGAGGCTCGACGATGCCCGCTCGTCCTCGATCTCGCGGGCGACGACCTCGCGGCCGCCGAAGCGCTCGGCGAGCAGCCGGATGTGTTCGGGCGTGGTGCCGCAGCAGCCGCCGATGACGGCCAGGCCGAACTCGTCGAGGTACTGGCCGAGGGCGTCGGCGAGGCCTCGGGCTGAGCGGGTAGCGGGCGCCGTCGGCGGTGAGCTCGGGAAGGCCCGCGTTGGGCATGGCGCCGACCGCGATGCCTGCCCGGCGGGCCAGGTGGCGGAGGTGCTCGCTCATCTCGGCGGGGCCGGTGGCGCAGTTGAGGCCGATGCAGTCGATCCCGAGGGCCTGCAGCGCGGTGAGCGCGGCACCGATCTCGGAGCCGAGCAGCATGGTGCCGGTGGTCTCCACCGTCACGTTGACGAGGATGGGGAGCTCGACGCCGGCCTTCTCGCGGGCCCGACGGGCGCCGATGACGGCGGCCTTCGTCTGGAGCAGGTCCTGGCAGGTCTCGATCTGCACGCCGTCGATGCCGCCGCGGATCATGGCCTCGACCTGGCGCTGGTAGGCGTCGCGGATGTCGGCGAACGCGATGTGACCGAGGGTCGGCAGCTTGGTGCCGGGCCCATCGAGCCGAGCACGAAACGAGGCCGTTCGTCCGTAGCGAACTCGTCGGCGACCTCCCGCGCGACGCGGGCCGCGGCCTCGGCCAGTTGCTCGAGCCGGTCGACGATGTCGTACTCCGCGAGTGCCGCGAGGTTGGTCCCGAAGGTGTTGGTCTCGACGGCGTCGGCGCCCGCCTCGTAGTAGGCACGGTGCACGGCCGCGACGATGTCGGGCCTTGTCACGTTGAGGATCTCGTTGCACCCTTCGAGCCCTGGAAGTCCTCCTCGATCGACAACTCACCGAAGGACTGCAGCATGGTGCCCATCGCACCATCGGCGACGAGGACACGGCGGTTGAGGATCTGCTTCAGGGTTTCAGGCACCGGGAAGTGTACGTGAGCGGTGCCGTCGGGCCGGTCGCTGCCCGACAGGGGAGATCGACCACCACAGGGTTGCATCGACCGGGTCCGGTCGTGGGTTCCGGGTAGGCTTGTGCAATGCAGTTCGCGCCCATGGATGACCTCCGCAACCCGGCCGTCGCCATCGCGTTTTCCGGTTGGAACGACGCGGGCAACGCCGCGAGCGACCTGTTGCGCCATCTGGCGGCAACGTACCCCGGCACCGACCTCGGCGTGATCGACGACGAACGCTACTGGGACTTCCAGCAGACGCGCCCCATGTTGCACCGCGAGGCTGACGGCCCGTGGATCGAGTGGCCCGCCCTCAGGATGCGGGTGGTGCACCACCCGAGCGCGACCTGGTCACCGTGCTCGGCCCCGAGCCCAACCTGCTGTGGCGCACCTTCTCGCTGGAGCTCGTGAAGGCGCTGCGCCAGATCGACCCCGAGATCGTCTTGTTCCTCGGCGCCATGCTGAGCGATACGCCGCACTCGCGGCCGCTGCCCGTCGGCATCTACTCCACCGATCCGGAGGTCGGGAAGCGGTACGCGATGGAGCCCAACGACTACACCGGCCCCACCGGCATGATCGGCGTGGCGAGCCAGTTGCTGCTGCACGAGCGCATCCCGAGCGCGTCGCTGTGGGTGTCGGTGCCGCACTATGTGTCCACTCCCCCAATCCGAAGGCCCAGGAGGCGCTGCTCACCGAGCTCGAGTCGGTCCTGCACGTCACGCTCGACCACGCCGAGATCCCGGACGAGGCCGAGAAGTGGAGCCTCGCCGTAGACAAGCTGAGCCAGCAGGACCCCGACATCGCCGAATACATCGGCCAGTTGGAGGAGGCGCGCGACGCCGAGGAGGTTGAGGGCGCCACCGGCGACACGATCGCCGCCGAGCTGGAGAAGTTCCTGCGCAGGCAGGGAGACGACGGCCAGGCTCAGGGCTGAGCGTCGCCGTCGGTCAGTGCCGGCAGGCCGCCACGGCCAGGTCGCGCAGGGTGGCGACCATCGCGTCGGGATCGTCCGCGCTGTAGACGGCCGAGCCCGCGACGAACGTGTCGGCGCCCGCCTCGGCGCAGCGGCCGATCGTCTCGGCGCTGACACCGCCATCGACCTGGAGCCAGATCGGCCTGTCGCCCAGCAGTTCCCGCGTGCGGCGGATCTTCGGCAGCACCAGGTCGAGGAACTTCTGCCCACCGAATCCGGGCTCCACCGTCATCAGCAGCACCATGTCGAGCTCGTCCAGCATGTCGGCGTACGGCTCGATCGGCGTTGCCGGCCTCAACGCCATCGACGCGCGGGCGCCCTTGGCGCGCAGCTCGCGGGCCAGCCGGATCGGGGCCCTCGCCGCCTCGACGTGGAAGGTGACCGACTCTGCCCCGCCTCGGCGTAGGCAGGCGCCCAACGGTCGGGCTCATCGATCATCAGGTGGATGTCCAGCATCAGGTCGGTCGCCTTCCGCAGCGACTCGACGACGGGCAGCCCGATCGACAGGTTGGGCACGAAGCTGTTGTCCATCACATCGACGTGGACGGCATCGGCGCCGGGGATGCGCGCGACCTCGTCGGCGAGGTGGGCGAAATCGGCGTTGAGAATGCTGGGGTGATTCGCATGGCCCAACCCTAGCGAAGCGTCCGGTGCGTAGAGTCGGGGGTGAGGTGAGCGCAATGGACATCGTGACCAGACGCATCTACGACCCCGCGGATGACGCGGACGGCTACCGGGTCCTCGTGGACCGGCTGTGGCCGAGGGCGTGAGCAAGGACCGTGCCGACCTTGACCTGTGGGACAGGGACGTCGCCCCATCGACCGAGCTGCGCGAGTGGTGGAACCACGACCCCGGCACCTACGACGAGTTCGTCCGCCGGTACCGGGCCGAACTCGACGACTCGGGCGCGGCGGAGGCGCTGCTCGCGAAGGCCGCCGGCCAGGACACCGTGACGCTGCTCTTCTCGGCACACGACCCGTTGAACAACGCCACGGTGCTGGCTGACTACCTCCGGGAGTTGCTCAGCTCGCGATGACCGAGCGGAACCCGCGCAGCCGCAGGCTGTTGCCGACCACGAACACGCTGGAGAACGCCATCGCGGCCCGGCGAGCATCGGGTTGAGCATGCCGAGGGCCGCGACGGGGATGGCTGCCACGTTGTAGGCGAACGCCCAGAACAGGTTCGTCTTGATCGTGCCGAGCGTCTTGCGCGACAGCCGGATCGCGTCCACCGCGCCCGCAGGTCGCCGCGCACCAACGTCAGGTCCGAGGCCTCGATTGCCACGTCGGTGCCGGTTCCCATCGCCAGTCCGAGGTCGGCCTGCGCGAGGGCGGGTGCGTCGTTGACGCCGTCGCCGATCATCGCGACGACGCGTCCCTCGGCCTGCAGCCCCTTGACCACATCGACCTTCTCACCGGGAACACCTCGGCGATCACCCTGTCGATCCCGACCTCGGCCGCGATCTGCCGGGCGACGGCCTCGTTGTCGCCGGTCAGGAGCACCGGGTGAGGCCCAGCGCCTTCAGCCCCCGCACCGCCTCCGCGCTGGTGGCCTGACCGTGTCCGCGACCACGAGGAGGCCGCGCGCGCGACCCTCCCACGCGGCGAGCACGACAGTGCGTCCCTTCTTCTCCTCCTCCGCCTTGATCGAGCGCAACGCGTCAGGGACGACGACCCCACGCTCGTCGAGCAGCGATTCGCGGCCGACCAGCACATCGACGCCGTCGACGGTGGCCGTGACGCCGCGGCCCTCGATGTTGGCGAAACCCAGCGCCGTCGACAGCGCGCCGACCTCCTGGGTGGCGCCCTTGGCGATGGCCTGGGCGATGGGATGCTCGGAGGCATCCTCGGTGGCGCCCGCCAGGCGCAGCAGGTCGGCACGGGCGGTGTCATCGGTGGTGACGGCGGCGACGAGGGTCATCCGGCCGGTGGTGACGGTGCCTGTCTTGTCGAGCACGACGGTGTCGACGCGGCGGGTCGACTCGAGCACCTCGGGCCCCTTGATGAGGATGCCCATCTGGGCGCCGCGACCGGTTCCCACCAGCAGGGCGGTCGGGTGGCCAGGCCGAGGGCGCAGGGACATGCGATGACGAGGACCGCCACCGCCGCGGTGAAGGCCGCGGAAGCGGGGTGACCCGCACCGAGCCAGGCGCCGAGCGTCGCGACCGCGACAGCGATCACGATGGGCACGAAGATGCCGGAGATCCGGTCGGCGAGGCGCTGCACCTCGGCCTTGCCCGTCTGGGCCTCCTCGACCATGCGCGCCATCTGGGCGAGCTGGGTGTCGCTCCCGACCCGGGTGGCCCGCGCGACGAGCCGCCCGCCCGCGTTGACGGTCGCCCCGGCGACGGGGTCACCCTCCCCGACCTCGACGGGACCGACTCCCCGTGAGCATGGAGGCGTCGACGGCGGACGTGCCGCCGATCACGATTGCGTCGGTGGCGATCTTCTCGCCGGGGCGCACGATGAACTCGTCGCCGACGACCAACTCATCCGCGGGGATCCGCACCTCCACGCCATCGCGCACGACGGCGACGTCCTTGGCCCGAGTTCGAGCAGGGCGCGCAGCGCGGCCCCTGCCTGCCTCTTGGAGCGCTTCTCGAAGTAGCGTCCCGCGAGGATGAACATGGTGACGCCCGCGGCGACCTCCAGGTAGATGTTGGCCGCGCCGTCCGAGGGGGCCAGTGTCAGCTCGAAGGGGTGCTTCATGCCCGGCTCGCCCGCGGTGCCGAGGAACAGCGCGTAGAGCGACCAGAGGAACGCAGCGCCGGTACCCACCGAGATGAGCGTGTCCATGGTGGCCGCGCCGTGACGCAGGTTGACCCAGGCGGCGCGGTGGAACGGCCACGCGGCCCACACGACGACGGGGGCGGCCAGCGCCAGCGAGGCCCACTGCCAGTAGGTGAACTGCAGCGCGGGCACCATAGCCATGGCGATCACCGGCACGCTGAGGGCGACCGCGCCGATCAGCCGCTGCCTGAGCGACCTGAGCTCCGGATCCTCATCCCCTTCCGGGCGCGCCCGGCCTCCTTCGGAGCCTTCGGAGCAGGCAGCGTCGCCGTGTAGCCGGTCTTCTCGACCTCGGCCACCAGCAACGCCGGATCATAGGCCTCAGGGACGGTGACCTTCGCCTTCTCGGTGGCGTAGTTCACCGTGGCGGTGACGCCGTCGAGCCTGTTGAGCTTCTTCTCGATCCGGTTGGCGCACGACGCGCAGGTCATGCCGCCGATCTCCAGCTCGACCCCTTCAGCGGGGCCTGCCGGGTGTTTTCAGTGCTCGTCATCGTCGGCCTCCCCGGGCTCGTGCGCCCCCGCGGTGTGGGTGGCCACCGGGGGACCGGCGAGCGATCCCCCTGCCCGCCCGGAGCCGCCATCCGCCGAGGCCGAAGGCCCGAGGAACACCGCGACGAGCACCAGAGCGTAGAGCGCGAGCCTCAGGGGTGTCGCGAGGGAACCCACGCTGCCACTTTTCCACGTCACGTCAGTCACCTTCCGTTCCGATACCCCATGAGGGTATCGCCACGCACCCGACCTTATACCCTAGGGGTATGAGGCCAAGCGCGTCGGTGGAGGGTTGTCCGGCGGGTCCGGCGATCCGCCGGTCAGCCGTCGACGCGCAGCAGCGCGAGGTACATCGCGTCGGTGCCGTGGCGTTGCGGCCACAGCTGCACGTCGTGGCCCAGGGCCACATCGGGCACGTCCGGCAGCAGGTCGGCCGCCGGCAGCCGGGTCACCCCGCCGTGTCGGCGAGGACGGCGTCGACGATGTCGGTAGTCTCCGCCCTGTGGGGCGAACACGTCACGTAGGCGACGACCCCGCCGGGGACGGTCGAGGCGATGGCGGTGCGCAGCAACGCGCGCTGCAGGTCGCCGAGCGCCGTGACCGCGGACGGGTCGCGGCGCCAGCGTGAGTCGGGTCGGCGGCGGAGCGCGCCGAGGCCCGAGCACGGAACGTCGACCATCACCCTCGCGAATGATCTGCCCCATGCGGGCCGGGTGCCGTCGGCGGTGATGACCTGGTGGCCGTCCGGGTAGGCAGCGAGCGCCTCGGCGACCAGCCTGGCGCGGTGTTCCTGGGCCTCTCCCGCCAGGAGCCAGGTGCCGGCCTCGCGGGCGAGGCCCGCCAGGAGCGCGGCCTTGCCGCCCGGCCCCGCGCACATGTCGAGCCATGGCCCCCGGGCGCGTCGGCGGAGGCCAACGCCCAGGCGACCAGCTGCGAGCCCTCGTCCTGCACGCCCGCCCGGCCGTCGCGGATGGCGGCCTGATCGGACGGGGTACCGGTGGCGGTGGCGCCGAACGGCGAGAAGCGGGTGGGTTCGGCCCCCACCAGGTCGGCCACGGTGGCAAGGCCGGGTCGCACCACCAGCGTCGGCCGGGGGCGACGTTGTTGGCCTCGAGCGCCGCGGGCAGCTCGGCACGCGGGAGCAGTTCGTCGTAGGCCTCGACGATCCACCGCGGGTGGCTGCCGCGCACGGCGATGGCGCCCAACTCGTCCTCACCCGCCGCCAGCTGGTCGAGCCACGCATCGAGGTCTCGCGCCGCGATCTTGCGCATCACCGCGTTGACGAGGCCGGTGACCCGCTGGCCGACGGTCGCCCGGGCCAGTTCGACGGTCGTGGCCACGGCGGCGTAGCGCTTCATGCCCATCCCGAGCGCCTGGTGGGTGCCCAGGCGCAGCAGGTCGACCACCGCGGGCTGCAGCGTGGTGAGCGTGCGGCCGGAGGCGGCCTCGATGATCCGGTCGTAGCTGCCCATCGCGCGGCAGGTGCCCGCCACCAGCTCGGTGACGAGCCCAGCGTCGCGGGCGGAGAGGCCCGCCGTGGCGAGCCGCTTCGCGAGGGCGAGGTTGGCGTAGGCGTCCTCCCCCGTCACCTGTCGCAGCACGTCGAACGCGACGCGGCGCGGCCCGCCGCTCATGCGAGCACCCTGCCTTCCACGCCCGAGCGGGCCCAGTCGATGGCGGGCATCCTCTTCCGGCCGGGGCCTGCACCTCGAGCAGCTCGAGGGTGCCGTCGCCGGTACCGACGAACACCTGCCGCCTGGTGGCTGCGAGCGCACCTGCAGCGAGGTCGGGTCCGCCGGCGGGCCGGGCCCGGTAGATCTTGAACCGCGCGCCGTCGAGCTCGCACCAGGCGCCGGGGTCCGGCGAGCAGCCCATGATGGTGTTGCGCAGCGCCTCCGCGTCGAGCGTCCAGTCGAGGCGTGCCTCATCCACGGTGATCTTCGGCGCGATGGTGACCCCTCGGTGGCCTGTGGGGTGGGCGCTACGCCGTCGGCGATCAGGTCGATCGTGCGGACCAGCTGGGCCGCTCCGCTGCGGGCGAGCGAGCCGAGCAGCTCACCGGCGGTGGCGTCGGGCATCGGGCCCCCTCGACCAGGTAGAGGTCGCCGGCGTCCAGCTCGCGGACGATCCGGAACGTGGCGGTGCCGATGGTCGCGTCGCCCGCCATCACGGCCCGCTGGACGGGCGCGGCGCCCGCCAGCGTGGGAGCAGCGAGAAGTGCAGGTTCACCCAGCCGTGGCGCGGGATGTCGAGGGCCGCCTGCGGAAGCAGCGCGCCGTATGCGACGACGGGGCACGCGTCGGGCGCCAACGCACGCAGCCGGTCCTGGAAGGCGGGGTCGCGGGGGTGGTCGGGCTTCAGGACCTCGAGGCCGAGCCCGGCTGCGCGGGCGGCCACCGGCGAGGTCGTCAGCTTCCTTCCCCGCCCGCGGGGGCGTCGGGGCGGGTGACGACGGCCACCACCTCGTGTGCGGAGCCGACCAGGGCCTCCAGCGATGGCACCGCCACCTCGGGGGTGCCTGCGAAAACCAGTCTCATCTGTCCTCCAGGGACTCGGGGTCAACGGTGATGCTCAGCATGCCGCGCTCCTTGCGGGCAGACCGGATGGCGGAGGCGCTCTTGACCCTGCGGGTCAGGTCGCGCGCCCGGTCGACCGGGGTGCGCAGCAGCGCGGCCCACCGGTCGGGGCCCACCTCGGTGGGCCGAGGATGTCGATGCCGTCCCAGTCGTCGTTGTCGAGGAACTCGCGCACGGCGTCACCCTCGCCGACGATGCGGGCCAGCTTCACGGCGGGGTCAGGCCCGCCTCGGCACGGTCGGCGAGCTCGCGGGAGATGAAGCCGGCCAGGTCGGCGCGGAGCATCGCCTGCACGGCGGGGTGGGTCGAGGTGCCGACGAGGAGCACCGACCCGCCCTCCAGCGGGCCGCGGGCTAGCGCTGCCGCGTCCGACCAGCGCCGCACAGCCTCCTCTGCCGCGCGCAGATCGGCGCGCGCCAGCATGACGTCGGCGTCGAGGATTACCACGCCCGCGTAGCCGCCGACGGCGGCGGGTTCGGCACCGGGCGTGGCCACCACGATGGCCGGGGCGTCGGGCACCTCGTCACGGATCCGGTCGGCCGAACTGTTGACGGCGAGCACCCCGGGAAGGCGCGCGCGAGCTCCTCCGCGGTGCGGGCGGCACCGGGCAGCGGGTTGCGCAGCGCGGAGGTGTGGCAGTGGGGGCACGACCACCGGGTCGGGCGGAAGCCGCACAGCCCGCACTCCGGCACGCCGCGGGTCCGCTCCCGCATCGGTCCCTCGCACTTGGGGCAACGGGCCCGGTTTCCGCACCGCACGCAGGTCAGTGAGGCGGAGAACCGACCATCGGCACCTGAACCAGCACCGGGCCGCGGACGAGATGGTCGCGCAGGAACCGGAACGCCACGGACGGGATCCGCAGCCGGGCCGCCGTGGGGTCCCGCTCCCGGTCGGCCTCCGACACGGAGCGCACGGGTGCGGAGACCCGGCGGGCACCGGCGGGGGGTAGGGAGAGATCGCGCAGCCAGCCGCGCTCGAGCAGCGCCTGCGCGTCCGTGCTGCGGCCGTGGCCGGCGATCAGGAGCGCGGCGTCCTCGCGTGAGGCGCGCAGGATCGCCACGGATCGGGCGTGATGGTGCGGCGCCCGCAGTTCCTCGTGCGCGTCGTGGCCGTCGTCGACCACCACGATCAACCCGAGGTTGTCCACCGGCGCGAACACCGCCGAACGGGTGCCGGCGATGATGCGGGCCTCCCGCGCGAGGCGGCGAGGTAGGCGCGGTAGCGGGCGCTCCGGCCGTTCTCGGAGGCGAGCGAGCCGACGGCTCCGTGCCCGAAGGCCTCCCGGAGCCGGGGCAGGGCGACGTTCAGCTCCCGGACCGTCGGCAGCACGACCACCGCGGAGCGACCCGAACGGAGCGTCGCGTCGACCGCCTCGAGTACCCTCCGAGGAGGTCACCCGGGCCGCCGTGGACGGCGGCCGCCTGCCACAGCACCTTGGGTGAGCGGCCCTCGGCCAGCGCCCCGAGCAGGGACGCGCCATCGGGTAGGCGGGCAGAACGGAGGCCTCCGGCGGCGCGGCGGGCTCGGGCCACACCCGCTGCGGGGCCTTCTCGGTGGCCGCGTGCCGGGCGGGATGGCCAGCCGCGCGACGTCCCACCAGGTTCCCGCGTAATGGTCGGCCACCGCCCGGATCAGCCCGTACACCGCCGGCACGGCGATGGGCTCGGGCGAGACGACCTTGCGGAGCCGCGCGAGGTGCGGCACTTCGCTCTCGTCGACGAGTTCGATGAGCCACCCGTCGCGGAGCTGGCCGGAGAAGGGCACCTTCACGCGGGCGCCGACCACGGCATCCTCCACGAGGGCGTCTGGAACCTCGTAGTCGAACAGCCGGTCCAGATGGGCCAGCGGGACGTCCACGGCGACCCGCGCCACCCGTGGGGCGGGCACGCTATCCCTTGACGGCGGCCGCCAGCGCCTCTGCGCGGTCGGTTCGCTCCCAGGTCGCGTTGGGCAGGTCGCGGCCGAAATGGCCGTAGACCGTCACGTCGCTGTAGATGGGACGCAGCAGGTCGAGGTCGCGGATGATGGCGCCCGGCCGCAGGTCGAACGTGGCGAGCACAGCGGCGCGGATCCGGTCCTCAGGCACCACGGCGGTGCCGAACGTGTCGAGGTAGAAGCCCACCGGATGCGCCTTGCCGATGGCGTAGGCGACCTGCACCTCGCAGCGCTCCGCGAGGCCGGCCGCCACCACATTCTTGGCCACCCAACGCATCGCGTAGGCGGCCGAGCGGTCGACCTTCGACGGGTCCTTGCCGGAGAAGGCGCCGCCGCCGTGACGGGCCATGCCCCGTAGGTGTCGACGATGATCTTGCGGCCCGTGACTCCGGCGTCGCCCATGGGGCCGCCGATCACGAACTTGCCGGTGGGGTTGACCAGCACCCGCTCGGGCACGGCGAAACCGTACCGGTCCAGCACGGGGGCGATCACCTCGCGCCGGAGGTCGGCAGCGATCTGCGCCTGGCTGACGTCCTCGCCGTGCTGGGAGCTGACCACGACCGTGTCGATCCCGGAGGGGCGGCCGTCCGCGTCGTAGGCGACCGTGACCTGCGTCTTGCCGTCGGGCCGCAGGTACGACAGCGTCGCGTCCTTGCGGACCTCGGAGAGCCGCTCCGCGAGCCGGTGCGCGACGTCGATCGGCAGCGGCATGAGCGCTTCGGTCTCGTTGCAGGCGTAGCCGAACATCAGACCCTGATCGCCGGCGCCCTGGTGGCTGACGGCGTCCGCATCGGAGTCGACACGGTGCTCATAGGCGTCGTCGACGCCCTGGGCGATGTCGGGCGACTGGTTGCCGATGGCCACCGACACGCCACACGAGGCGCCGTCGAAGCCCTTGCGGGACGAGTCGTAGCCGATCGACAGGATCCGCTCGCGGACGAGGTTGGCGACGTCGACCCACCCGGTGGTGGACACCTCACCCGCAACGACCACGAGGCCGGTGGTGATGAGGGTCTCGACGGCGACCCTCGCCCGCGGGTCCTGCTCGAGGAGGCCGTCGAGGACGGCGTCGGAAATGGAATCGGCGATCTTGTCGGGGTGACCCTCGGTCACGGACTCCGACGTGAACAGGCGGCTCATGGCCAGCTCCTTAGTGCGGCGACAAGCCGCGTCGGTGATGGGTGTTGTGGGCGGCAACAAGCCGCCCCCGGGTGCGTCGGTCAGGACGCGGAGGTGTCGTCCGTTGCGAACGGGTCGACGAACGTGAACGCGGGATCGGCGGCCTCGCTGACGCGGGCGGCCTCTTCGGCCTCGGGATCAATCTGCGTGAACTGGAGGAGGCCCTCGTTCATCTCGCGGAGCGCGATCGAGAGGGCTTCTCCTCGGGGCGGCGGGCACCATGGGGCCGACGTTCTCGAGGAGACCCTCACCGAGCTGCGAATAGTAGGCGTTGATCTGGCGCGCGCGCTTGGCGGCGAACAGGACCAGACGGTACTTCGAGTCGATGCCGGCCAACAGGTTGTCGATCGGCGGATTGGTGATGCCTTCAGGCTGAGTGTTCAAGGTGATCCTTCGATAACGGGGATTGATCACAAGCCCATCAAGCTTACCAAAGTCTTGACGGTGTCTTCTATGTCGCGATTCTCGACGACGTGGTCGGCCTCCGCGATCGCCTCGAGCTCGACCTTTGCGGTGGCGAGGCGGCGGGCCTGGGTGGACTCGTCCTCGGTGCCCCTGCCCTGCAGCCGGTGGACGAGCTCGTCCCAGGAGGGCGGGGTGAGGAACACGAGGCGGGCCTCGGGAGGTTCTGCTTGACCTGGCGGGCGCCCTGGAGATCGATCTCGAGGACCACCTGGCGTCCCTGCCCGAGGGCCTCCAGGACCGGGCCGCGGGGGTGCCGTAGAAGTTGGTGCCGTGTACGACGGCCCATTCGAGGAACTCGCCCTGGCCGATGAGCCGTTGGAAGTCGTCGACCCCACGAAGTGGTAGGAATCGCCCTCCAGCTCACCGGGTCGCGCATCGCGCGTCGTCATCGAAACCGAGTAGAACAACTCGGGGTGAAGCTCCTTGAGCCGCGCGCAGACCGTTCCCTTTCCGACCGCGCTCGGCCCGGAGATCACCCACACATGGGATGTAGTCACCAGGCCGAGCTTAGGTCAAGGGGTGCTCAGTTGAACAACTCGTGCAGTCGCTCAACCTGATGACGTCCGAGGCCACGGATGCGGCGGTTGGCCGCGATCTCGAGGTTCTCCATCGTCTCCGTGGCGCGGGTCACGCCGATGCGCGGAATCGAGCGGAGCAGGTCGACCACCTTGATCCTCGACAACGTCTCATCGGCCATGGCCTTCTCGAGCGCCTGGCTGAATGTCAGCTCTCCGCTCTTGACCTGGTCCTTGAGCTCGGCGCGGGCCCTGCGGGCCTGCGTCGCGGCCTCCCGGGCTGCGCCCAGCTGCTCGCTGCTCAATTGAGGAATCGTCATTGAATGTCCCTTCAACACATGACTATTCGAAGTGGCACCGTCGGTGCCGAGTAGAATCTACCGGGTTCTGGCCGAAAGTCAGTAGCTATCCGGCAATATTCAGAGTTTACCCACCGAATTCAACAATATTGCGGCCCGTTCCTCGAGCTCACCGGCACCGTATCCGATGACGTCGCGGCTGGCGGTCGGCAGCACATGGGACAACGCGTCACCGAACACCGCCCCAGGGATTCGACGGTGCCGCCCTGCGCACCGATGCCGGGAACCAGGATCGACCCGTTGAAGCCGGACAGGTCGCAGCCGGGGTCGCTGTGCGTGGCTCCGACGACGAGCCCGACGGCGCCGTCGTGGGTCGGGTTCATGGCCCGCGCCTCGTCGACGACGTGCTGGGCGACGGTGGACTCCCCGCCCGGGCGAGCTGCACGGGTGCGCCATCCGGGTTCGAGGTGCGGGCCAGCACGTAGACCCCTGCCCTCCCGCGACCGCCGCGTCGATGGCGGGCCGGAGGGCCCGACGCCGAGGTAGGGGCTGACGGTGACGGCGTCGGCCCACAGGGGGCGCCCTCACCGAGGAAGGCGTCGGCGTAGCCCTGCATGGACGAGCCGATGTCGCCGCGTTTGACGTCGAGGATGGACAGGGCGCCAGTGGCCCTGATGTCGGCGAGGACCCGTTCGAGGACCGCGACGCCCCGCGAGCCGTAGGCCTCGAAGAACGCGGACTGCGGCTTGAACACGGCGATCCGGGGGCCGAGGGCCTCGACGATCCCGCGGGCGCAGCGCTCGAGGCCCCGGATGTCGCGCGTGAGGCCCCACGCGTCGAGCACGCCGGGCATCGGGTCGATCCCGACGCAGAGGCGGCCACGCTCAGCCGTGAGCCGGGTGAGGCGTTCCGCGTAGGTCACGGGGTGGTCCTTCCGTCGTTGATGCCCGAGATGAGGGCGGGGCCCTCGAAGATGAAGCCGGTGTAGAGCTGCAGCAGGGTGGCGCCCGCGTCGAGCATGCGCGCCCGTCTGCCGGGCTCATGATGCCGCCGACGCCCATCACGGGCAGGTCGGTGGATCCGGCGAGCCGCTCCACGAAGGCCAGAGCCCTGGCCGTCAGCGGGGCGCCGCTCAGGCCGCCCGCCTCGTCGGCCAGCCGGCGGTCGGCGTCGGCGAGGCCCGCCCGCGACAGCGTCGTGTTGGTGGCGATCAGGCCGCTCACGGCCGAGTCGTTCAGGACGGCGAGCGTCTCGGTCAGGTCGCTCCCCTCGAGGTCGGGGGCGAGCTTGACGAAGATCGGCACCGGCCGCTGCGAGAGAACGGCCGCCTCGGCGGTGAGTGCTCCGACCAGGTCGGCCAGTTCACCGGCCGCCTGCAGGCTACGCAGCCCCGGGGTGTTGGGGCTCGACACGTTGACAGCCACGTAGTCGGCCAGCGGGCCAGGAGGCGCAGCGACGTGAGGTAGTCGGCGGTGGCATCGGCGAGGGGGTGGCCTTCGTCTTGCCGATGGAAATTCCGAGCGGGATCCCGAGGGCCCCGTTGCCGCGCTCCACGCCCTTGTCGCGCAGCGTCTGCGCGAGCGCCTCGGCGCCCCGGTTGTTGAAACCCATCCGGTTGATGATGCCGCGGCTCGCGATGGCCCGGAACATGCGGGGCTTCGGGTTCCCGGGCTGGGCCTGGGCGGTGACAGTGCCGAGTTCGGCGAAGCCGAACCCGAACCGCGCCCACGCCTGGGCCGCGACGCCGTCCTTGTCGAGTCCGGCGGCGAGGCCGACCCGGTTGGGGAACCGGACCCCGCCACTGTGACGGGTCGGCCACCCGGGCCGGGCGCCCCCGGCACCCGGCTCAGCAGGGAGATGGTCTGCTCGTGCACCCGCTCCGCGTCCCACCCGCGTAGCGGAACAGGCCGGCGCGCAGGACGTGGTAACCGGAACGCAGGATCCGGGTGCCGAGCGCGCTCACCTGGCGGCCCAGTCCTGGAGCGAGCGGACCTCGATCTCGCCCTTCTGGAGCGACTCGATGCCCTGGGTGGCGGCGCCGAGCCCTGGCACCGTCGTGATGAGCGGAATGTCGGCCAGCACGGCAGCGGTGCGGATCAGGTAGCCGTCCTCGCGGGTGCTCTCGCCGGATGACGAGCCGCCCTCGGGCGTGTTGAAGATCAGGTCGATCTCGCCCGAACGGATCATCTCGACGATGCTGGGCCTCGTCTCACCCTCACCCATCTCGGAGAGCTTGAGCACCTCCTGCGCCTCGATGCCGTTGCGCCGCAGCACGGAGGCCGTGCCGCGGGTGGCCAGCACCCGGAAGCCGAGGTCGACGAGCCGCTTGATGGGCCAGATGGCGTGCCTCTTGTCACGGTCCGCGATCGACACGAAGAAGTTGCCCGAGGTGGGCAGCGGCCCACCACTGCCTGCCTGCGACTTGGCGTACGCGGTCCCGAAGTGGTCGCTGAGGCCCATCACCTCACCGGTCGAGCGCATCTCGGGGCCGAGCAGCGTGTCGACGAAGGCCCACTCGTGGTGCGGAACCGGTTGAACGGCATGACCGCCTCCTTGACGGCGACCGGCGCGCCGGGCACCGGCGTCGAGCCGTCGCCCTCGGCGCGCAGCATGCCGTCGGCGCGGAGCTCGGCGATGCTGCGGCCGAGCATCACGAGGGCGGCCGCCTTGGCCAGCGAGGTGTTGGTGGCCTTCGAGACGAACGGGACGGTGCGGGAGGCGCGCGGGTTGGCCTCGAGCACGTAGAGGGTGTCGGCGTGCAGCGCGAACTGGATGTTGAGCAGGCCGCGCACGCCCACGCCCTCGGCGATGGCAAGTGTGTCGTGCCGGATCTGTTCGATCACCGCGTCGCCGAGCGTGATGGGCGGCAGCGAGCAGGCCGAGTCGCCGGAGTGGATGCCCGCCTCCTCGATGTGCTCCATCACGCCACCGATGTACAGGTCGGTGCCGTCGTAGAGGGCGTCGACGTCGATCTCGATGGCGTCGTCGAGGAACCGGTCGATCAGGACGGGCTGGTCCTGGCTCACCTCGGTGGCCTTCGCGACGTAGGTCTCGAGCGAGTCGTCGTTGTAGACGATCTGCATGCCGCGGCCGCCGAGCACATAGCTCGGGCGCACCAGCACCGGGTAGCCGATCTCCTTGGCGATGGCCTTGGCCTTCGCGGCCGAGGACGCCATCCCGTGCTTCGGGGCCGCGAGTCCTGCGTTGGCGAGGACCCGGCCGAACGCGCCGCGCTCCTCGGCCAGGTTGATGGCCTCGGGCGAGGTGCCCACGATGGGCACGCCCGCGTCCTTCAGGGTCTGGGCGAGCTTGAGCGGGGTCTGCCCCCGAGCTGGCAGATGACGCCCGCGACGGGGCCGGCCGCGAGCTCCGCGTGGTAGATCTCCAGCACGTCCTCGGCCGTCAGCGGCTCGAAGTAGAGGCGGTCGGAGGTGTCGTAGTCGGTCGAGACCGTCTCCGGGTTGCAGTTGACCATGACCGTCTCGTACCCGGCCTCACGCAGCGCCATGGTGGCGTGGACGCAGGAGTAGTCGAACTCGATGCCCTGGCCGATGCGGTTGGGGCCGGAGCCGAGGATCAGGACGGCTTCCTTGGTGCGCCTGGGCACCTCGCTCTCCTCGTCGTAGGACGAGTAGAGGTACGGCGTCGAGGCCGCGAACTCGGCGGCGCAGGTGTCGACCGCCTTGTAGACGGGGCGGATGCCGAGGGCCCAGCGGACGCCGCGCACGACGTCGGTGCTGAGGTTGCGCAGCTTCGCGATCTGGGCGTCGGAGAGGCCGTGCCGCTTGGCGTGGCGCAGCAGTTCGGGCGTCAGGTCGGAGGCGTCGCGCACCTCGCGGGCCGCCTCGAGCATGAGGACGAGCTGGTCGAGGAACCAGGGGTCGATGGCGGTGGCCTCGAAGACCTGCTCGACGGTGGCGCCGGCGCGCAGCGCGTTCATGACCACCTGGATGCGGCCGTCGAACGGGCGCTTCATCGTCTCGAGGAGTTCCTGGAGAGACTCGGTGATCGGCTGGCCGAACTCGAAGGGTGCCTTCGGGTCCTCCATGGAGCGAAGCGCCTTGCCGAGGGCCTCGGTGAAGTTGCGGCCGATGCCCATCGCCTCGCCCACCGACTTCATGTGGGTGGTCAGGAACGGGTCGGCCGCCGGGAACTTCTCGAAGGCGAACCGGGGCACCTTGACGATGACGTAGTCGAGCGTCGGCTCGAAGCTGGCAGGCGTCTCCTTCGTGATGTCGTTGGGGATCTCGTCGAGCGTGTAGCCGACGGCCACCTTTGCGGCGATCTTGGCGATCGGGAAGCCCGTCGCCTTCGAAGCGAGAGCCGAGGAGCGCGACACGCGCGGGTTCATCTCGATCACGATCATGCGACCGTCGACGGGGTTGATTGCGAACTGGATGTTGCAGCCGCCGGTGTCGACGCCTACCGCGCGGATGATGCCGATGCCGACGTCGCGCATCCGCTGCAGCTCACGGTCGGTGAGCGTCATGGCGGGGCGACGGTGATGGAGTCGCCGGTGTGCACGCCCATGGGGTCGAAGTTCTCGATGGAGCAGATGATCACGACGTTGTCGGCCTTGTCGCGCATCACCTCCAGCTCGAACTCCTTCCAGCCGAGGATCGACTCCTCGATGAGGACCTCGGTGGTCGGCGAGGCCGACAGCCCGGCGCCCGCGATGTTGCGGAGCTCCGCCTCGTCGTGCGCGAAACCCGAGCCGACGCCCCCATGGTGAAGCTGGGGCGCACGACCACCGGGTAGCCGAGGCCGTCCGCCGCCGCCAGCACCTCGTCCATGGTGTGACAGATGGCTGAGCGGGCCACCTCTGCGACACCGCCCGCGACGTCCGTCAACCCGAGCACGATGTCCTTGAACTGCTCCCGGTCCTCACCGCGCTGGATCGCCTCGATGGAGGCACCGATCAGTTCGACCCCGTACTTCTCGAGGACGCCGCCCTCGTGCAGCTTGACCGCGGTGTTGAGCGCGGTCTGGCCGCCGAGCGTGGCGAGCACCGCATCGGGTCGCTCCTTGGCGATGACGCGCTCGACGAACTCGGGGTGATGGGCTCGACGTAGGTGGCGTCGGCGAAGTCGGGGTCGGTCATGATCGTGGCCGGGTTCGAGTTCACCAGGATGACGCGGTAGCCCTCCTCCCGGAGGACGCGGCAGGCCTGGGTGCCGGAGTAGTCGAACTCGCAGGCCTGGCCGATGACGATGGGGCCGGAGCCGATGACGAGGATCGAGGAGATGTCCGTGCGGCGGGGCATCAGGCTTCCTTTCCGGCCGACAGCACGTCGGCGAACCGGTCGAACAGGTAGTTGGCGTCGTGCGGGCCCGCGGCAGCCTCGGGTGGTACTGCACCGAGAAGGCGACCAGGCGGCCGTCGCGGCGGAGCTCGAGGCCCTCCACGACGTCGTCGTTGAGGCAGACGTGGCTGACCGTCACGTCACCGAACTCGGTGGGGATGGCGGCGTCGAGGGGGCGGCGACGGCGAAGCCGTGGTTGTGCGCGGTGATCTCGACCTTGCCGGTGGTCCGGTCGACGACCGGCTGATTGATGCCGCGGTGGCCGAACTTCAGCTTGTAGGTGTCGAGCCCGAGGGCGCGGCCGAAGAGCTGGTTACCGAAGCAGATGCCGAAGTAGGGCACCCCGGCCTCCAGCACCTGGCGCAGCACGCCGATGGGGCCGACCGCGGTGGCCGGGTCACCGGGGCCGTTGCTGAAGAAGACGCCGTCGGGGCGTACTCCATGAGCGCCTCGAAGGTGGTGTGCGCGGGTACGACATGCACCTCGAGGCCGCGGGCCGCGAGCTGGGTGGGGGTCATGGACTTGATGCCCAGGTCGACGGCCACGACCGTGGCGCGTTTCTCACCCTGTGCCGGCACCACGTAGTGGGTGTCGGTGGTGACGTCGCCCACGAGGTCGCGGCCGGCCATCAGGGCTGCGCCACGACCTTCGCGAGGAGTTCCTCAGGATTGAGCGTCTCGGTGGAGATACCCACCCGCATCACGCCGCGGTCGCGGACGTGGCGGGTGAGGGCACGGGTGTCGATGTCGCTGATCCCCACGATGCCCTGATCGGCGAGTTCGTCGTCCAACTTCCGGCGGGAGCGCCAGTTGGACGGTCGCGGCGCGGGGTCGCGGACGATGAAGCCCTGCACCCAGATGCGGCCGGACTCGCCGTCCTCGTCGTTCCACCCGGTGTTGCCGATGTGGGGGCCGTCATCAGGACGACCTGCCCCCGGTAGCTCGGGTCGGTCAGGGTCTCCTGGTAGCCGGACATGCCGGTGGAGAAGACCAGCTCTCCGAAGGTCTCACCCGCGGCGCCGTAGGAACGGCCACGAAATACGCGCCCATCCTCCAGAACCAACAGTGCAGGAAGGGAACTCATGCGTACCTCTCTAGGGCTTCAGTTCGTTGTCGGCTTGGCCGCCAAGGCCTTTGACAGCAGTCCGTTCAGGAATGCCGGGGATTCGTCCGTCGAGAGGTCACCCGCGAGGCGCACTGCCTCGGAGATGACCGCCGGCGGAGGGGTGTCGGTGTGGTCGAGCTCGAAGATCGCCATCCGCGCCAGGTTCCGGTCGACCGACGGCATGCGCTCGAGGGGCCACGCCATGCTGGTGGACTCCGCGATGCGCTGGTCGATCTCCATCAGGTGGGCGGCGACGCCGAGCACGATGTCGGTGGTCAGCTCCCGCACAGTACTACCGGAGAGGGAGCGCTGTTCGGCGAACGTCTCGCTGATGGAGTCGCCGCGCTGCTCCGCCATGAACAAGATGTCCAGGGCGGCCTTGCGCGCCTTCGTCTGCGAGCTGTAGTGGGGCCTTACCTCTGCCATCTAGCTGGAGACGCGACCCAGGTAGGAGCCGCCCTCACGGGTGTCGACCTTGATGCGCTCACCGGTGGTGATGAACAACGGGACCTGGATCTGCTTGCCCGTCTCCAGCGTGGCGGGCTTGGTGCCGCCGGTGGAGCGGTCGCCCTGCAGGCCGGGCTCGGTGTAGGTCACCTCGAGCTCGACCGAGGCCGGGAGCTCGATGAACAGCGGGTTGCCCTCGTGGGTGGCGACGATCGCATTCTGGTTCTCCAGCATGAAGTCCCTGGCGTCGCCGACGGTCTCCGCGGAGATCATGAACTGCTCGAACGAGGTGTTGTCCATGAACACGTAGTCGTCGCCGTCCATGTACAGGTACTGCATCTCGCGACGGTCGACCGTTGCGGTGTCGACCTTGGTGTCGGAGTTGAACGTCTTGTCGATGATCTTGCCGGTCAGCACGTGCTTCAGCTTCGAACGCACGACGGTGTTGCCCTTGCCCGGCTTGTGGTGCTGGAACCACAGAACCTGCCAGAGCTGACCATCGAGATCCAGAACCATGCCGTTCTTCAGATCGTTGGTTGACGCCATGTTTGGAACTCCTCGTCGCGGACTGCGGCACTCAAGCGGCCAGCGTTGCACTCTACCGCACGGGTCCCCATCGCCCAAGACGCGCGGATCCCCTGACCACATCGTGGCCAGATCCGGAAGGTAGCGCAGGTGAGGGCGACGCAGAGGATGAGGGCGATCGCCTGGGCGCTGGTGAAGGGCATGATCCCACACGCTACGGGCCGGGTCTTCCCGGGTCTGGAGCGCTGCCACCCGGATTCGTGGTGGTGCAGGCACCACCTCGGGACACGTGCCCCACCCGGGACACCACCGTCGGGGCCGGGCATGCTGGTGCCATGCCCGAGCCGACACCGAACCAGCACCGATCCGCCTCCGGTGGCATCAGCCGCCGCCTGCTGCGCGACACCAGCACGATGATCGAGTTGGGAAGGCTGCTCGGCTACGCACTGCTCGAGGTCCTCACCATGCTGCGGTGGACCTGCGCCACCCTGCTGTCGCTGCTGGGCATCGGATCGGTGGCCCGGAGCTTCACCGCCCTGGAGCGGGGCGCCGACCGCCAGCGCCGCTGGGCGTCGGAGCGTCGGGGCCGGGCGCTGACGACCACCTACGAGGCGGTCGGTCCCACGAAGGGCCCGGCCTGACCCAGCTGGGTGCCCAGCTGCAGGACCGGGCTCGGGCCCGCGACCTGGACTGGCACATCGTCAACCCGGCGGCCACCCTGCTGGGCGCCGCGCTGCCCCTGGTGATGGTCGGCACCGGGCTCTGGCTGTTCCTCGACTCCTTGTTCATTTTGGCCGACGGGTACTACTTCTACTACTACGACGCCTCCGTCACCCTCCTGGCGGCACTGGGTGGGTTGGCCCTCCTGTCCGCCGCCCCCGTGGCCGCCCGGATCGTGCAACGCATCCACGCCCGGTGGGTCGGCTTCATGCTCGCCACCGACGTGAGCGCCTCGCTCGAGCAGCGGGTGGCGACGCTGTCCGCGTCGCGGCGCACGGCGCTGGAGCTGCAGGAGGCGGAGATCCGCCGCATCGAGCGGGACCTGCACGACGGGGCGCAGGCTCGGCTCGTGACGATGGGCATGACGCTGACCCAGGCGTCGCGGCTCCTGGAGGTCGACCCTGAGGCCGCCCGCGCCATGCTGCAGGAGGCGAAGAGCGACTCGTCGGCGGCGTTGTCGGAACTGCGCTCGCTGGTGCGCGGGATCAGGCCGCCGATCCTCGCCGACCGCGGCCTCGCCGAGGCGCTGCGGTCGCTGGCCGCGGGCTCGGCGATCGACACCCGCATCGTCAGCACCCTGGGCGACCGGCTGGTGCCGACGCTCGAGACCGCTCTGTACTTCGCGGTCGCCGAGCTGCTGGCCAACGCCGTCAAATATTCGGCCGCCTCGGAGATCGTGGTGGAGCTCGGCGGCACGCCCGATACGGTGACCGCCGTCGTGACCGACAACGGCATCGGTGGGGCGGTTGAGACGCCGGACGGCGGCCTGGCAGGGCTGCGGCGCCGGCTTGATCCGTTCGACGCCACCCTCGAGTTGGCGAGCCCGGTCGGGGTCCGACGGTGGTGGCCGTCTCGGTGCCCCGCCCTGTCGGCTGAGTCTTTCCTGTCAGCGGCCGCGCAGGAACGCCAGCACCGCGAGCACCCGCCGCGCGGAGTTGGGCTCCTCGCTGAGGTCCAGCTTCGTGAAGATGGCGTTGATGTGCTTCTGGACGGCCTTCTCGGTGACCACGAGGCGCAGGGCGATGGACGCGTTCGCCTCACCCTCGGCCATCCGGGCGAGCACCTCGGTCTCCCTGGCCGTCAGCGCCGAGAGCCGGCTCGTGAGCACCTGGCGCTGCATCAGCGAGGTGATCACCTCGGGGTCGACGACGGTGCCTCCGGCCGCGACCGTACGCAGCGACGCGACGAAGCTGACATCGTCGAAGACGCGGTCCTTCAGGAGATAGCCGACCGCTCCCCCACCGTCGCCGAGCAGTTCGTCGAGGTACAGGTGCTCGACGTACTGGCTGAGCAGCACCACCGGGAACCCGGGGCGGCGCCGCCTCAGTTCGAGCGCGGCGCGGATCCCCTCGTCGGTGTTGGTCGGCGGCATCCGGATGTCCAGCAGCGCCAGGTCCGCCCCGGAGGAGGCGAGAAGATCGGGAAGACCATCGCCATCGGGTCGGCTCCCGACGATCTCGACGCCGTTGCTGCGCAACAGGTTCTCGAGCCCCTGGCGCAGCAGGAACTGGTCTTCGGCAAGGAACACGCGCATGGGTCCAGCTTGCCGCATCCCGGCCCGGCCGGACTCACGGGGCTGCGTGGCCGCCTGGGGAAGCGCCCGGGCTGCTCCCCGAGGATGCCGAGGACGGCCTGCCTGGTGGCCTCGGCGAAGGTCCGCCCGTCCGCGAGCGTCCGGCTCCGACCGAAATAGGCCTGTCCGCCGTCGTGCTTCATGGGGCCCATGTCGATGACGCTCACGCGCCCTCGCGCCTGGCCTTCCCCACGGTGAGAGCGGTGCGGTGGGCCAACGACCCGGAAATACCACCGTCCCGAGGTGCTGCAGCCGGTCACGCCCTCCGCTGAGCTGCCACACGTGGCTCATCCGGTCGAGCCCCGGGTCGTCGGAGAAGATGCCCCGATCGAGACGAGCGAGACGGGAACGCCGATACCGTGCAGGTACCAGCCCGCACCCAACGCCATCTGCGCCCCGCCCGAGAAGCCGATCAGCACGACGGGGTCTCCGCTGCCGGGCACGTAGCCGTGCCGCTGCAGAGAGTGCCAGATCTCCTGGGCCAGCCCGATGTTGATGGTGGGCCCGTAGCGCGGGTCGGACGACACCATCACCTGCGCGATGTTGCGCAGATTGATCAGGAACTGCAGAGGGTTGCCCTTCCAGGCGCGTCGGGCCCGGTCGAGGAACGACCACAGCCACACGGTCGCCCTCTGCAGGAGCCCACGGTTGTCGACCGCGTACGGGAAGACGTCGGAGACCACGACCACGTCGGTCAGGTCGTCGTCGAGGCTGTCGAGCCAGGCGAGCTCGCGGCGTGAGAGCTGGTCGCCTCCGAGCACGCCGACGCCGGAGAGGTACACGACGAATCGGTGCGAGTCCGTCTTGGCGCGCCTGTCCTCGGAAAGGGACTCGAAGGTCCGGCGCACCTCCTGCTCACCGCGGTCGGCCCACCAGCGCAACGATTCCAGCGGTGAGAGCAGCACGAACAGGAACAGGATCAGCGCCAGGATCCCGAGCGTCCACGCGATCACCGGGTCACCTCGTCGCGCAGCGTGACGGGGACGACGGGCGACCCCGCGAGGATGTCGCTGGCCGTGAGCATGGTGGGGCGGCCGGTTGCGATCGTCCAGAGGTGGAGAAGACCTGGTTCAGCGGTCGTTGCAGCAGCCGTGAGGCGAGTTGGACGAGCAACCAGCCCGTGAGGGTGAAGCCGAGCGCCCACAGGAAGCGGAGGTTGAAGGCGTAGGCGACGCCGACCACCATGACGAGATACGACCAGGCGCCGAGGACACGCCCGAACAGCATGCCGAGGTGGGGAAGGCGGTGATGAAGTTGAACACCTGCGGCGCGAGCGCGAGCAGGCCGACGACGACGAGCGGGAGCAGCGGCAGGGACGACGGAGGGCGACCGAGGCGACGCTCCACGTCACGACCATCTGGATCACGTAGAGGGCCGCCATCAGGACGGCGCCCATCAGCAGACTCGTCGCGAGCCGCCAGCCACGGATGCGGTTGAGCAGCAGCACGGCCACCTGCCCAGCATCGTCGAGGCGGCCGCCATCAGCGCGACCCCCAGCGCGGGCCAGATGTAGGTGAGTGGCTGGTCGTCGACGCGCGCGAACATGGCGGGGTCGAGGCGCAATGCTCCACCCAGCAGGCGGAAGACCTCTTCCATGCGGCACACCCTATTGCATGCGTGGCCGGTGTCCGGCCGACCCTGCTACTGGATGCCGAAGGCGATCAGTTCGTCGAAGGCCGCCAACAGCTCTGGGTCGCCCGATCGGGTGACGGCCGCGGGTCGGGACCACACCAGCAGGTCCAGCTCGTGGACGGGCCCCTCGATGGTGGCGGTCGGCCGCGCGTCCTCGGGTGCGCGACCTCCGCCGATCTGATCGGTGAAGTCGGTGCCCACGCCTCCCCGTCCACCGGTAGACGCGGGCGAGGCGGGCGGTGGAGTCGGTGGGCCGGAGCTCGACGACCCCCAGGTCGGTGCGCCGCGCCTCCGCGGGTACCCAGTTCCACATCACGTCGAGGACGTGGTCGATCCCCGCCGCCGCCACCGCCGGCGGGATCGTGGTGACGGGAAGCCCTGCGGTGAGCTCGGCGTCGACCCGGTGGATGGTGGCCTCGTGCGGCTGCATCCTAGCGGTGAAGCCGGCCGTCTGGTCGGGCGCGAACCAGCTCCAGGCGGGGCGTCGAGCGGGCCGGAGCGCAGGGCGGCGAGGAGGTCCTCGGTCGCCCGCTCGCGTCGCGCCAGCGCCTCGGCGCGCCGGGCGGGCCTGACCGGCTGCCGCTCCTCGATCGCGTGGACCTGCTCGTCCGTGGTGGCACCGGAGGCGAGTACCGCCGCCCAGAACAGCTGCACCTCCGTGAGGTGCCAGAGCAGGTCGGCCGCCGACCAGCCGGGGCAGCTCGGCACCGGGCATCCGAGGCGACCGAGGCGAGCACGTCGGCGAAGCGGCGCGACTCGCGCGCGATGACATCACCGCTGTCGAAATCCATGGTCACCACAGCGACGCGTAGGCCGAGGCGAGCACTCCCTCGTCGGGCGCTGCAAGCAGCGTGACGCGGCCCACCTCCCGCAGGCCGACCAGCCGGAGCGAGGATCCCCGTGCCTTCTTGTCCAGGCTCATGATGGGGCGCAGGTCGGTGTAGGGGCCGGGTAGCTGAGCGGCAGGCCGAGGCCCCGAGGAGGTGGTCGTGCAGGTCGACGGTGGCGCCGTCGAGCCCGAGCAGGTCACGCGAGACGCGCGCCATCCACGCCATGCCGACGCTGATCGCCTGGCCGTGCCGCCAGGAGAACCCGGCGTGCTTCTCGATCGCGTGTCCCAGCGTGTGGCCGTAGTTGAGGGCCTCCCGGCCGACGCGGTCGCCAGATGAGGTCCGCTCCGTCAGGTCGGCGGCGACGACGGTCGCCTTGACCCGGATGGCCCGCGTCACGAGCTCGGCGAACCGGTCGCCGGTGACGTCGAGGCAGTCGGTCAGGTCGGCGGTCGCCAGGTCGAGGATCGCCGGGTCGGCGATGAAGCCGCACTTGACGACCTCGGCGAGTCCCGAGGCGACCTCGGCAGTGGGCAGGGAGTCGAGCAGCGCCAGGTCGCACAGGACGGCGCGCGGCTCGTAGAACGCGCCGACGAGGTTCTTGCCGGCCGCGAGGTTGATGCCGGTCTTGCCACCGACGGCCGCGTCGACCATGCCGAGCACCGACGTCGGCACCGAGACGTACGCGACGCCGCGCAGCCAGCTGGCGGCGACGAACCCGGCGAGGTCGGTGGTGGTGCCGCCCCGACCCCGATCACGAGGTCGTTGCGGGTCAATCCCGCCGCGGCGAGCGCGTCCCAGCAGTCGGCCAGCACATGAGGGGTCTTGGCGGCCTCGGCGTCGGGCACCGCGATCAGGGTGGCGGGCACCCCGCGAGCTCCGCGACGCGGCCCGCGAGCCTTCCCAGCGGGCAGGATGGATCACCGCGACCCTGGTGGCGTCACCGATCAGGCCGGGCAGCCGGCCCAGCGCCCGCATTCGACGACGACATCGTAGGGGCCCATCGCGGAGGCGACGCGGACGGTGGCGGTCACTGCCCGGGCTCCCACCCGCGCTCACGCGCCAGCTCGTCCGCGACCTCGGAGGAGCCGCGCCCGTCGGTCTCGACGATCTGGGTGGCGATCGCCTCGTAGACGGGGGTGCGCTCGCGCAGCAGCTCGATGAGGCGCCCGCGGACGTTGCCGAGCAGCAGCGGGCGCACCGTGTTGAGCCCGACGCGGCGGCTGGCCTGACCGATCGAGACCTTCAACCAGATCACCTCGTGACCGGCGAGCGCGTCCCGGATCGCCTCGTTCATCACAGCCCTCCGCCGAGCGCAACCACGTCGTGCGAGCCGAGCAGCTCGATGGTGGCCTCCTGCTCGAGGGCACGGAAGTGGGCCTCGCCCTCATCGGCGAAGATCTCGGCGATCGGCTTGCCGACCACCTCCTCGATGCGGCTGTCCACATCGACGAAGGTCCGGCCGAGGCGCTTGGCCAGCCGCTTGCCGACGGTGGACTTGCCTGCCCCGGGTGCCCCATCAGGACGATGCTCATCGGCCGATCTCCAGTCCCGTGCCGCGACATCTTCCAGGTAGGCGTCACGGTTGCGGCGGGTCTCCCCGACGGAGTCGCCGCCGAACTTCTCGAGCGCCACCTCGGCGAGCACGAGAGCGACCATGGCCTCGGCCACCACACCCGCCGCGGGCACCGCACAGACATCCGAGCGCTGGTGGTGCGCGGCCGCGGCCTCCCGGTGGCCGTGTCGATGGTGCGCAGCGCCCTCGGGACGGTGGCGATGGGCTTCATGGCGGCGCGCACGCGCAGCACCTCACCTGTCGACATGCCGCCCTCGGTGCCGCCGGAGCGGTGCGAGGCGCGTCGGATGCCCGACTCCCGGGCAGGATCTCGTCGTGGGCGAGCGACCCGCGGGTGCGGGCCAGCTCGAAGCCGTCTCCGACCTCGACACCCTTGATGGCCTGGATGCCCATCAGGGCCCGGCGAGCTTCGCGTCCAGGCGGCGGTCGCCCTGCGAGTGGGATCCGAGGCCTGGCGGCAGGCCCCACACCACGACCTCGACGACCCCACCGAGGGTGTCGCCGTCGCGGTGGCATGCGTCGACCTCCGCCTGCATGGCGACGGAGGCGTCCCGGTCGAAGCAGCGGACGGGATCCCCGTCGATGGCCGCGAGGTCGGACCTGGTCGGAAGATCCTCTCTGGTGGCGCGGACGGGGCCGAGCTCGACCACGTGGCTGAGCAGTTCGATGCCGAGCGCCTGGCGCAGGAACGCCTGCGCAACGGTGCCGAGCGCGACGCGGGCCGCGGTCTCACGGGCCGATGCCCTCTCGAGGATGGGACGGGCCTCGTCGAAGTCGTACTTCTGCATGCCCGCCAGGTCGGCGTGCCCGGGCGGGACGGGTCAGCGGGGCGTTGCGGGCGAGGCTGGCGAGGGTCTCCTCATCCACCTCCCCGGCGCCATCACCTGCTGCCACTTGGGCCATTCGGTGTTGCCGACCTGAATGGCGATGGGTGAGCCGAGGGTCTCACCGTGCCGGAAACCGGCGAGCAGGGTGACGGCGTCGGCCTCGAATTTCATCCGCGCGCCACGCCCGACCCGAGCCGGCGGCGGCGCAGGTTCTCGGCGATCTCGTCGACCCCGACGCGCACGTGGGCGGGAATGCCCTCCATCGTGGCGATCAGGGCTTGGCCGTGGGACTCCCCGGCGGTCAGGTATCGAAGCATGTCCGACATTGTGTCAGAGTGCGGAGCGTCGGCTCAGTTCGCGACCGGCAGCCGAACGGCACTGCTCGAAGGTGACCCGGCGACCCGTCAGGAGATGGAACTGGTCGACGGCCTGCCCCGCGAGCAGGTCGAGCCCGTTGAGCACCACCAGGCCGTGATCCTCCGCGGCGGCGGTGAGCGGGGTGGGCCACGGGTCGTAGACGACGTCGAAGACCGCGCCGGCCGAGCCTGCGAGCCGCCCTGCGTGCGGGGCGGCCGCGGCGGCGGGGATCGTGCTGGCCAGGAGGTCGACGTGGTCGGGCCGCTCTGCCAGCGGCCGCACCTCGGCGGTCATGCCGAGCAGCCCGGCAAGGTCGGTGAGCGACCGCGCACGCTCGGGCCGGCGGGCAAGGACCACGATCTCCCGGGTCCCGAGCCCGGCGAGGGCGAGCACGATGGAGCGGGCGGTGGCCCCGTTGCCGAGGATCGCAGCGCTGCGCGGCGCCTCGAGCCCATGGGCCCGCCATGCGCGGACGAAGCCGGGCACGTCCGTGTTGTGGACCGTCGGATCCGCGCCGAACACGAGCGTGTTGCCGCCGCCGACGAGCCGGCTCGGCTCGTCGGCGGCCCCGAACGCGAGGATGGCCTCCTTGTGCGGCGCCGTCACGCTCAGCCCCGCCCACGCCGGGTCGTCGATCCTGGCCTGCACGAACGCGGCCAGGTCGTTCGGCGCGACGGTGTACGCGTCGTAGCTCCAGTCGAGCCCGTTCGCGGCGTAGCCGGCGCGGTGGATCGCGGGCGAGAGTGAGTGGCCCGCGGGATCGCCCACGACCCGGTGAGCATCAGCAGCTGCCGGGGTTCGCGGAGCACCACTGCCGGAACAGGGCGACGTTGGCGTTGTGCTCCTCGAGGGTGGCGGCGAACCGGGTGTCGCCGGTCTCCGGGTTGACCGTCACGAAGAACAGGGCGTCGGAGTCGGCCGGATTGAGCGCCGCCGCGAGCGCCGTCCGGCCCGGGTTGCTGATCGGACCCGGCGGGAGTCCCTTGTGCATGTAGGTGTTGTACGGCGACGGGTCTGCCCGGTCCTCGGCGGTGGTGGTGACCTTGCCGGACTTGCCGACGGCGTAGTGCACCGTCGAGTCCATCTCGAGCATCATGCCCTGGGCGAGCCGGTTGTAGATGACCGACGCGACCATCGGCTGATCCTCGGGCTTGGTCACCTCCGAGGCGATGATGGAAGCGGTAGTCACGACCGCGAGCGGGGTCTGCCCAGGGCCTCCGCGCCGGCCTCCAGGCCGAGCTCCTCGGCGATCCGGTTGAACTGGCCGATCTGGGTGGCGTAGATCCACGCCGGCACAGGGGCTCCGAGACGGCGTACTTGGACGGGAACAGGAACCTTCGAGCTTGCCGAGCGCGTAGTCAGGCAGCTTGAAGATGCTGGTGTCTGCCGCGCCGGCCACGACCTCGTCGAGTGGGAGCTTGGTGGCCTTCGCGGTGATCTGCTGCTGCTCCGCGAGCGTGGTTCCCTCGGGAACAGGACCCAGAGGTTGACCTTGTTCGCGGGATCGAGCAGCATCTTGAGCGCGGTCTCCGCGGGATCTGCTTGACGAGCTTGTACCTGCCGTACTGCAGTTCGTTGGCGGCGCCGCTGCTCTGCACCTCCTTGCGGAACGTGCGGGTGGACTTGATGACCTGCGCCTCGGTGAGGATGTCGCCTATCTGCGTCGAGGTGGCGCCGCGAGGGATGAGGATCTCGACGCTCTCGCCGGTGCCCTCCCGATGTAGTCGTCCGTGGTGCGCCACGTGACATACGCGTCGTTGGCCTTGGAGTAGACGAACCAGCCGCCACCGAAGAGGATGCCCGCCGCGAGCAGCACGGCGAAGACGCTGCGGCCGTGGTAGGCGATCTTGCGCCAGTTCAGCCGCCCGTCATTGTCAATGAACGCTGGGCTCACCGTTCCTCCTTCTCGACACGCTCGCCTGCAGGTCCACCGTCGCGCTGCTCGGCGTCGAGCGCCCGCTGCAGGATCTCGACGGCGGCGGCCTGATCGATGACGCTGCGCTGCTGACGCGCGCGACGCCCGGCGCTACCAAGGCTACGCGACGCCGAGACTGTGCTCATCCGCTCGTCGACGAGACGCACCTCCACCGGTGCGATCGCACCGGCCAGCGCGGCCGCCTTCTCCTCCACGAAGTTCGCTGCGATGCCCCGCTCACCGGCGAGGGTGAGCGGCAGTCCGACGTAGACGACGTCGACGCCGTACTCCTCCACCAGCACCACGAGGCGCCGCTGTTCCCGGACCCTGCCGGGACGGTCTCGACCGGGTAGGCGAACGTGGTGCCGCGGTTGGCGGCGGCCACCCGATCCGTGCCTTACCCAGTCGATGCCGAGCCGTGCCCCGTCAGCCACGCGTCTCCAGGGCTCCGCGGACGGCCGCGAGCGCGGCCGGGGCTGCCGAGGCGTCGGTGCCGCCGCCCTGGGCCAGGTCGTCCTTGCCGCCGCCCTTGCCGCCGAGGGCCGCGCTGGCGAGCCCGATCAGCTGACCGGCACGCAGGCCGAGGCCGCGGGCGGCCTCGTTGGTGGCCACAACCGCGGTCGGCTTGTCGACCCCGCCGACGAGTGCCACCACGGCAGGGCCGGAGCCGAGCCGCTCGCGCAGGTCGAGCACGAGGGTGCGAAGCTCGCCGCCCCGACGCCCGGGGTCGCGACGCCGAGGTAGCGCACGCCGCCGACGTCGACGGCCTGCTCCACGAGCTGGGCGGAACCGGCGAGCAGCTTCTCGGCGTTCAGCCTCGCAATCTGCTTCTCGGCGTCCTTCAGCTGCGAGATGAGCCGCTCGACGCGCCCGACGAGCTGGTCGGGCTGGACCCGCAGGCTGTCGGTGAGGGTGTTGACGAGGGCCCGCTCCGCCGCGAACCTGGCGAACGCGTCGCCCGCGACGAGCGCCTCGACGCGACGCACGCCCGATCCGATGGACGACTCGCTCAGCAGGTTGAGCATGCCGATCTCGGCGGTGGTGCCGACGTGGGTGCCGCCGCAGAGCTCACGCGACCAGGGGCCTGCCAGCTCGACCATCCGCACGATCGGCGGGTACTTCTCCCCGAACATGGCCATGGCACCGAGCGCCTTGGCATCCTCGAGCGGCATCTCCCGGGCCGTCACGGCATAGTTGGCGCCGATCGCCTCGTTGGCGCGACCCTCGATCTCGGCCCTGAGCTGGTCGCTCAGGCCGTGGGTCGAGGAGAAGTCGAAGCGCATGTAGCCGGGCTTGTTGTAGGAGCCGGCCTGGGTCGCGGTCGGGCCGACCAGTTCCCGCAGCGCTGCGTGCACGATGTGGGTTGCGGTGTGGGCCTGCTGCGAGCCGTGCCGGGCGACGGCGTCGACCGTGGCCCGCGCGTCGGCGCCGAGGCCGAGCTCTCCGAGCACCTCGACGCGGTGCACGACGAGCCCGGGCACGACCCGCTGCACGTCGATGACGTTGAGGTTGAAGCCGTCGCCGACGATCACGCCGCGGTCCGAGTCCTGGCCGCCCGACTCCGCATAGAAGGGCGTCTCGCGCAGCACGATGTCGACGGTGGTCCCATCGGTGGCACGGTCGACGGACACGCCGTCGGCGACGATGCCGCGCACGACGGTGGACACGTCGAGGTCGGTGTAGCCGAGGAACGGCACCTCACCCGCCTCACGCAGCTCACGGTAGGCCTCGAGGCTCGCGGCCCCACCCTTCTTCGCCTTTGCGTCGGCGCGGGCGCGATCCTTCTGCTCCCGCATGAGGGCATCGAACTGTGCCCGGTCGACGGTGAGCCCCTGCTCGGCCGCCATCTCCATGGTGAGATCGATCGGGAAGCCGTACGTGTCGTGCAGCTGGAAGGCCTTGTCGCCGGGAGGGCGGTGGCGTGCTGTTCACGGGCCCCTCGACGGCGGACTCGAACAGCACGGTGCCGGACTGGAGGGTGCGGCGGAACGCATTCTCCTCCGCCTCGGCCGACTCCGCGACCCGGGCCAGGCGGCGTCGATCTCCGGGTAGGAGACGCGCATCAGGTCGCGTGACACCGGCAGCAGCTCCGAGAGCACCGGCTGGGTGACGCCGAGCAGGCGCATGGCGCGGATGACGCGGCGCAGCAGCCGGCGAAGGACGTAGCCGCGCGCCTCGTTTCCGGGGTGACGCCGTCGGTCATCAGCATCAGGGAGGAGCGCACATGGTCGGCGACCACCCGGAAGCGGACGTCGTCGGTGGGGTCGTCGCCGTAGCGCCGGCCCGACAGCTCGGCCGCCTTCCGGATGACGGGGAAGACCTCATCGATCTCGTACATGTTGTTCACGCCCTGCTTCAGGAACGCGATGCGCTCCAGGCCGGCGCCGGTGTCGATGTTCTTCGACGGTAGGGGCGCAGCACGTCGAAGTCGTCCTTTGCGCGGACGGCGGAGAGTTCCTCCTGCTGGAACACGAGGTTCCAGATCTCGAGGAAGCGGTCCTCGTCGGCCTCTGGGCCGCCGTCGGCTCCGAACTCGGGGCCGCGGTCGATGTAGATCTCCGAACAGGGTCCCCCGGGGCCGGGAACGCCCATGTGCCAGTAGTTGTCCTTCAGCCCGCGTTCCTGGATCCGCTCGCGCGGCATGCCGACCTTCAACCAGAGGTCGATCGTCTCCTGATCCCGTGCAGGGCTGTGACCCACACCTTCCCGGGGTCGAACCCGAGGCCGCCGTCCTCCTCGCTCGAGGTGACGAACTGCCACGCGAAGGTGATCGCCCCCTCCTTGAAGTAGTCACCGAAGGAGAAGTTGCCGAGCATCTGGAAGAACGTGCCGTGGCGGGTGGTCTTGCCGACCTCGTCGATATCGAGCGTGCGGACGCACTTCTGCGCGGAGACGGCGCGCGCGAACGGGGCCGGCTCATCACCCAGGAAGTACGGCTTGAACGGCACCATGCCCGCATTGACGAACAGCAGAGTGGGATCGTTGTACAGCAGCGATGCGCTGGGCACGTCCACGTGGCCGTTACGCACGAAGAAGTCGATATACCTGCTCCGGATCTCGGAGGTCTTCATCAGAGGTTTCCTTGCGAATGGAAGATTGTGAGGATCAGTCGTTGTCGGGGATGTTCAGCTCGCGGCGGAGCTCGGCCTCCCGCTGGGCCATCGAGGCGCGGAACGTGGCCATGAAGTCACCGAAGCTGGCGGCGGTCTCATGCCCTTCTTCTCGACCTGCTGGGCGACGCCGGCGGGCGTCAGCCGGTGGAGGAGTTCCTTCCCGCGCAGCACCACGAAGAGGGTGAGGCCCGCGCCGACCAGGATCCAGAAGAGGTGCTTCACTTCCTGGCCTTCTTCCGGCCGCTGAGCGCCTGCCGGACCCGAAGGTGAAGGCCGCGGTCTTGACCAGCGGGCCGCCGAGTGTCGCGGCGAAAAGCGTCGACAGCTGGGCGGCGTTCTCGCTGACCACGGTGGCGTGGCCGGACACCTTGGAGGCGTCCTCGGTGACCACGCTGAGCTTGCCGATCTCGTCGTTGGCCGCCACCACGGTGCCCTTGAGCTCCTGCAGGATCGGCACCGAGTTGCTCCGACGTCGCGCACGGCCAGGCGCACCTCGTCGAGGGTCCGGCCGAGCTTCAACAGAGGCACGGCCGCGAGCGCGACGAAGACGCAGAGCGCCACGGCCGCGATCAGGCCAGCGATTTCACCAACGGTCATGCGCGCAACTGTAGCCGACCCGCCGCGGAATGAGCAGGCGGTGTACCCGCATGCCCGGGCGGTACCTGCCCGTCCCGCCACCGGTTCAGTCGCGCCCGAGCAGGCCCCGGAGCAGCCGCACACGCTCGGCGATGACCGCCTCCTGCCCGTTGACCGTCGGCTCGTAGTACCGGGCGGCCTCGAGGTCCTCGGGCAGGTACGTCTGGGCGACGACACCGTGCTCGAAGTCGTGCGGGTACCGGTATCCCTCGCCGTGGCCGAGCTTCTTCGCCCCGAGTAGTGCGCGTCGCGCAGGTGAGCGGGAACGCCTGTGCCCTTACCCTCCGGATGTCTGCGATCGCCTTGTCGAGGGCGACGTATGCGGCGTTCGACTTGGGTGCGGTGGCCGCCGCGACCGTGGCGTGGGCGAGGGTGATGCGGGCCTCGGGCATCCCGAGCAGCTGGACGGCCTGGGCCGCGGCCACACAGGTCTGGAGCACACCGCTGGAGGCCATGCCGATGTCCTCGGAGGCGGAGATCATGAGGCGCCGGGCGACGAAGCGCGGGTCCTCCCCGCCTCGAGCATCCGGGCGAGGTAGTGCAGGGCGGCATCCACATCGGAGCCGCGGATCGACTTGATGAAGGCGGAGATGACGTCGTAGTGCTGGTCACCGTCCCTGTCGTAGCGCACGGCCGCCCGGTCGGCGGACGACTCGACGGCGGCCTGGTCGATCGCGGTGCCTCCGACGGCGTCGGTGGCCGCGGCGGACTCCTCAAGGTAGGTGAGGGCGCGCCGCGCGTCTCCCCGGAGAGCCGGATGATCATGTCCCGGGCCGCCTCGTCGAGGCTGAGCTGCTCCCCTGCCGCGGTGCGCAGTCCGCGCGTGTCGGTCAGGGCCCGTTGGAGCAGGTCGATCAGGTCGTCGGTGGTCAGTGGCTGGAGCCGCAGCAGCAGCGAGCGGGACAGCAGCGGTGAGATCACGGAGAACGAAGGGTTCTCCGTGGTCGCGGCGATCAGGGTGACCAGCCGGTTCTCCACGGCAGGGAGCAGCACGTCCTGCTGCGCCTTCGAGAAGCGGTGCACCTCATCGACGAAGAGGACCGTGGCGCGCCCCGGGCGAGTTGGCGGCGGGCCTCCTCGATCTCGGCGCGCACCTCCTTCACTCCCGCGGTGACGGCGGACAGCTCGACGAAGCGGCGCTGGGTCGCCTGCGAGACGACCGAGGCGATGGTGGTCTTGCCCACGCCCGGCGGCCCCACAGGAACACGGACATGGGTTGGCCGTCGGCCAGCCTGCGCAGCGGCGAGCCGGGCGCGAGCAGGTGCTGCTGCCCCACGATCTCGTCGAGGGTGCGGGGTCGGAGCCGCACCGCGAGCGGCGCCTGAGGGTTGGCGGCGTCGCTCAGCGAGCCACCCCGCTGGGCGGGGTCGGATCGGGGTTTCCGAAGAGGTCGGTCGACACGCCCGTCACTGTACCCGCTGCCCTCAGCTTGGAGATGGTTGAAAACCGGCATAGCATCTCCATTCGTCCCATCACACAACTATCCCGGGCGGCGCCACCACCATGGAATCTGACCTCGGACGGCGCTACTCGCGCCGTCGTCGCATCGCCATCATCGTCACTCTGGGTCTCCTGACGGGGCTGGGCCCCTTCACCATCGACCTGTACCTGCCCGCCTTCCCCGTCATCAAGGACGAGTGGACGCTGACCGACGCGCAGATCCAGATCACCCTGTCGGCCACCACCTTCGGGTTCGCCCTCGGACAACTGATCGTCGGGCCGCTCAGCGACCGGCTCGGCCGCCGCTGGCCGCTGGTGGTGTGCTCCACGCTGCACGTCGTGTCGTCCGTGCTGGTCGCGGTCGCCCAGGCGTCGGGTTCCTCACCGCGATGCGGGTGCTGCAGGGCATCGGGCCGCGGGCGGTTCGGTGGTGGCAATGGCGATGGCGCGCGACCTGTTCAGCGGGCGCCCGCTGGTGGTGATGCTGTCCAGGCTCGCGCTCATCTCCGGCCTGGCGCCGATCATCGCGCCCATCGTGGGGTCGTGGATGGTGAGCTTCATGCCGTGGCGCGGCATCTTCTGGGGGCTGGCTGGCTACGGCGCCCTCGTGGTGACCCTGGTGCTCGTGATGACGGTGGAAACCAGGCCCCGGCCCAGCGGACCCGGGCGGCCTGGGCGAACTGCTGAACGGCTTCGGGCTGGTCGCCCGTGACCGGACGTCGCTGGGCGGCATCCTGGTGGCCGCATTCGCATTCGGCGGCCTGTTCTCCTATGTGGCGAGCTCCTCGGTGCTGCTGCAGAGCGTCTACGGGTTGAGCGCGCGCGGCTTCGGTGCCGTGTTCGCGATCTGCTCGTGCGGCGTGTTCATCGGGGTGCAGCTCGGCAGCCGGGCTGCGCAGCGCATCGGCGCCCCCGTGTGCTCATCGCGTCGACGACGCTGATGGTGGCCGCCGCGCTCGCCGTGCTCGCCGTCAACGCCGCCGACGTCGGCTATCTGCCACTGGTCCCGCGCTGTTCATGTTCACGTTCGGGTTCGGCTCCTCGGCGCCCTGCACACAGCTGCTCGTGCTGCAGAACCACCGGGAGCGTTCCGGCACCGCTGCCTCCCTGATGGGCGCCACCACCCAGGTGGTGGGCTCGGCGGTCGGGCCGCTGATCGGTCTGGTGCCCATGACGAGCGCCGTGCCGATGGGTACGTCGATGCTGGCCTGTGCCCTGGTCGCGACCTCGGTGCTGTGGCTGGTGCTGCGCCCCACCGCGACCCGCGGGTCGCGCTCGGCTGAGGCGGCCCGGAAACGCCGATCGGCGGCGGTGGGGATCCTCCCGCCGCCGCCGAGCGCGTTTGCGGTCGGTCAGGCCTTCGCGCCGGCCTCGGCCTTCGGCTCTTCCTTCTTCTCGGGCTTGGCGTCGACGCCGGCCTCGCGGCGCTGCTGCACCGTGATGGGGCGGGAGCCTCGGTCAGCGGGTCGAACCCGCCGCCGCTCTTCGGGAAGGCGATGACGTCGCGGATCGTCTCGAATCCGCCGAGCAGCATGACGAGCCGGTCGAGACCGAAGGCGATGCCGCCGTGCGGCGGTGCCCCGAACTGGAACGCGTCGATGAGGAACCCGAACTGTTCCTGCGCCTCATCCTCGGAGATGCCCATCACCTTCAAAACGCGCTCCTGCACGTCGCGGCGGTGGATACGGATCGAGCCGCCGCCCACCTCGTTGCCGTTGCACACGAAGTCGTAGCCGTAGCTGAGCGCGGAGCCGGGGTCGGTGTCGAAGGTGTCCATCGACTCGGGCTTGGGCGAGGTGAACGCATGGTGCACGGCCGTCCAGTTGCCGTGGCCGAGCGCCACGTCACCGGAGGCCTCCGCGTCGGCGGTCGACTTGAACATCGGGGCGTCGACGATCCAGAGGAAGCTCCATGCGTTCTCGTCGATCAGGCCGGTGCGGCGGGCGATCTCGAGGCGGGCGGCACCGAGCAGCTCCTGCGAGGCCTCGCGGGCGCCTGCCGCGAAGAAGATCGCGTCGCCGGGCTTGGCGTCCATGGCCGCGGCGATGCCGTCGCGCTCCGCCTCGCTGATGTTCTTGGCGACGGGGCCGCCGAGCGTGCCGTCGTCCTGCACCGTGATGTAGGCGAGACCCTTCGCTCCGCGCTGCTTGGCCCACTCCTGCCAGGCGTCGAACTGGCGGCGCGGCAGCGAGGCACCGCCGGGCATGACCACGCCCCGACGTAGGCCGACTGGAAGACACGGAACGGCGTCCCGGAGAAGTAGTCGGTCAGCTCACGGATCAACAGGTCGAAGCGCAGGTCGGGCTTGTCGGAGCCGTAGTTGTTCATCGCGTCGTGCCACGTCATGCGCTGCAGCGGGCCACCATGTCGACGCCGATCAGCTTCCAGCACTCGGCCATGACCTCCTCGGCCAGCGCGATGACGTCGTCCTGGTCGACGAAGCTCATCTCGATGTCGAGCTGGGTGAACTCGGGCTGCCGGTCGGCGCGGAAGTCCTCGTCGCGGTAGCAGCGGGCGATCTGGTAGTAGCGCTCCATGCCGCCGACCATCAGCAACTGCTTGAACAGCTGCGGGCTCTGCGGCAGGGCGTACCACTTACCCGGGTGGAGGCGGGCCGGGACGATGAAGTCGCGGGCGCCCTCGGGCGTCGAGCGGGTCAGGGTCGGGGTCTCGATGTCGTAGAAGCGGTGCCGGTCGAGCACGTCACGGATCACCTTCGTTACCTTCGAGCGCAGCACAAGCGCGTCGTGCTGGCGGGGCGGCGCAGGTCGAGGTAGCGGTACCTGAGGCGGGCCTCCTCCCCACGTTGGTGCGCTCGTCGATCTGGAACGGCAGCGGCGCGGCGGCGTTGAGGACCTCGAGCTCGCGGATCGCGACCTCGACCTCGCCGGTGGGGATGTTGGGGTTCACGTTCTCGGCGGTGCGGGCATCGACGACACCTGTCACCTTGATGCAGAACTCGTTGCGCAGGTCGTGGATGCCCGCGGAGGCGAGGTACTCGTCGCGGACGACGATCTGGCAGATGCCGGAGGCGTCGCGCAGGTCGATGAAGGCGACGCCGCCATGGTCGCGGCGCTTGGCCACCCACCCGGCGAGCGTGACTTCCTGGCCGACGTCGGAGGCGCGCAGCGCTCCGGCTTCGTGAGTGCGGATCACGGTATTCCTTTCAGTTCCGGCTGCATAGACGGTGCAGCTCAGCAGCGGCCCACTCTACAGCGCCGCCGCGAATGCCGCCCTGAGCGACCCGGCGTCGACGGGCGCACCGAAGAGCGGCGAGTCGGGTTCGAGGCAGCGCGACGCCGCGCGGGAGCCTCCACGGGGTCGAAGCCGAGGCTGTCGATCAGGCGCGCGACCTCGGCCCTCGCGGCGGCATCGTCGGAGACGACGCCGACGGCCCGCCGCAGCGGGTGCCCGCCGGGAGGGCGTCGGCCGTCAGGTCGGTGTAGGAGATGTGGTTGAGCGACTTCACCAGCCGCATCGACCGGTTGCGGGAGGCGATCAGCGAGCTGGTGGTGCCGTCCCAGCCGGGTTCGGGGTGCCCGCCCGCCGCGTCCCAGGCGTTCATGGCGTCGACGACGACCTTGCCGGTCAGCGCCGGGAAATCGATGCTGCCCGCCTTACCGAACGGCACCGCGAGCACCACGATGTCCGCCGCGGAGATCAGGTCGGCCTCGGAGACGAGGCGCGCACCCGGCAGCACGGTCTCGATGATCAGGGCGAGCATCGGTTGGCGCGTCGACCCGGTGAGCAGCACCGCGTGCCCCGCCTCGAGGGCGAGGCGGCCGATGGCCGTGCCCAGCTTGCCCGCCCCGATGATCCCGAGGGTGGTCATGCGTGGACGGTGACCGACAGGTCCTCGGCAGGCGGGGACCACTCTGAGGGCGAGGCCGGGGTCTGCTCACCGGAGCGGATGTCCTTGACCGAGTCGTCGTGGCCGGCGCCGAACCAGACGAACGGGATGCCGCGCCGTTCGGCGTAGCGGATCTGCTTGCCGAACTTGTCGGCCTTCGGGCCACCTCGACGGGGATGCCGCGGGAGCGCAGCGCGCCGGCCACCCGATGGCCTGCTCGCGGGTCTCCTCGCTGTCGACCGCGACGAGGACGGCGCTGGGAACGCTGCGCGATGCGGTGAGGGCACCCTTCCCGATCAGAGGGCGAGGATGCGGGTGATGCCGAACGAGTAGCCGACGCCGGGGAAGGTGGTCTTCCCGTCGCTGGCCAGCGAGTCATAGCGGCCTCCGGAGGCGACGGAACCGAGCCTCTCGGAGCCCCGCAGCAGCGTCTCGTAGACGGTGCCGGTGTAGTAGTCGAGCCGCGGGCGATCTTGAGGTCCACCAGCACCCGGTCGGGCACGGAGCGCCCGGCGACGCGGATCAGCGCTGCGAGCTCCTCGAGGCCGGTGTCGAGCAGCTCGTGTTCCACGCCGAGGGCCCGCACAGCGTCGACGAAGGACTCGTCGGCCGAGGCGATGCCGGCGAGCGCCACGCAGGCGTCGGCCTGGGAGCGGCTCAGCCCGGTTTCGGCGGTGAGCAGCTCCCGCACGGCATCCGGGCCGATCTTGTCGTACTTGTCGACCCGCTGGAGGACGGCGGCGGGGTCGTCGATGCCGAGGCCCCGGTAGAAGCCCTCCGACAGCTTGCGGTTGTTGACGTGCAGCGTGACCGGAGGAAGACCGAGGTCGCGGTGCAGCTTCTCGAACACGTCGATGGCCACGAGCGGGATCTCGACGTCGTGGTGCGCCGCGAGGCTGCCCTGGCCCACGATGTCGATGTCGGCCTGCGTGAACTCGCGGTACCTGCCCTCCTGGGGCGCTCGCCGCGCCACACCTTCTGGATCTGGTAGCGGCGGAACGGGAAGGCGAGGTGCCCGGAGTTCTCCAGCACGTAGCGGGCGAACGGCACGGTCAGGTCGAAGTGGAGGCCGAGCTCGTCCGCATCGCCGGCGTCGGCGTGCAGCCGACGCACCACGTAGATCTCCTTGTCGATCTCGCCCTTGCGGGAGAGCTGCTCCAACTGCTCGACGGCGCGGGTCTCGATGGGCGCGAAGCCGTGCAGCTCGAACGTCGACGAGACGACGTCGAGCACCGCCAGTTCGGCGAACCTACCGGCGGGCAGGAACTCGGGAAAGCCGCTGAGCGGCCTGGGGCGTGGCATAACTGGTCCTCACAGGGTCTCTGGCTGAAGATACGGGTTGGAGGCGATCTCGGTGGCGAGGTCGGTCGGCCGCCATGCCCGGGAGGAGCGTCGCGGTGCCGGGGAACTCCCCCACGATGCGCGTCAGTGTCTCGCGCATCGCGGTCATGTTACCGCCGGGCAGATCGGTGCGCCCGATGGTCCCGCTGAAGAGCACGTCGCCGGTGAACACGACGCCCACCTCACCGTCGGAGACGCTGAGCAGGGTTGATCCGGCGGTGTGGCCGGGGCGGCGAACGGTACGACGGTCAGGCCGGCCGCCTCGAAGGGCGCCGTGTAGTCGCGGACGTCGGCCACCGCAGGCGCGTCGACTGCACCGGTCAGGCGCTCCACCATCGCGTCTCCGTGGGGCCGAGGCCCGCGCCGGGGCGGGTGACGAGGTGCTGGTCGGCCGCGGCCAGGTACAGGGGATGCCGAGGCGCGCCGCCAGCAGGTGGGCGTCGCCGATGTGGTCGAAGTGTCCGTGCGTCGCGAGCAGCGCCACCGGCCGCGCCCCGTGTCCTCGAGGAGGCCGCTCAGCGCCCCGGCGGCGGTGACGCCCGGATCGACGATCAGGGCCTCCACCGCCTCCGCGTCGCGGCGCACAAGATAACAGTTCGACTGCCAGGGGACAAAGTGATGGGCTGGATGAGCACAAGGCCAGCCTATCCGGCTAGATTGGTGCCATGAGCGAACCGCAAGCGCCCTCTGATTTCGGACGTGTCGATCCCGACGGCACGGTCTACGTCATCACGGGTGGCATCGAACGAAGTGTCGGACAGATCCCCGACTCCACCCTGAAGAGGCCATGGCGTTCTACGTCCGCCGCTTCGAGAACCTCGCGGCGGAGGTGAGCCTTCTCGAGTCGCGCGTCGCGGCCCAGGCGATGTCGCCGGAGGAGGCCAAGAACGCGATCGCCGCGGCACGCACCACCATCACCGACGCCAACGCGGTGGGCGATCTCGAGTCGCTCGGCAGGCGGCTCGACGCGCTGGGTGAGGTGCTCCCGGCGCAGATCGAGGCCCGCAAGGCCGCCCGCGCCGAGCAGAATGCCCTGACGGTCGCCGCAAAGGAGGCCATGGTCGTCGAGGCCGAGACGCTGTCGCAGGGCAACGACTGGCGCGGCGGTGTCGACCGCTTCCGGGTGCTGCTCGACGAGTGGAAGGCGCTCCCCCGCGTGGACCGCACCACAGACAACGAACTGTGGCACCGGTTCTCCTCTGCGCGCACGCAGTACACGCGTCGTCGCAAGGCACACTTCTCGGAGTTGAACTCCCGCCGCGACGAGGCGAAGGCGGCCAAGGAGGCCATCATCGCCGAGGCCGAGCCGCTTGCCGACTCGACCGACTGGGGGCGACCTCCGCGGCGTTCCGTGACCTGATGACCCGCTGGAAGGCCGCCGGCAGCGCCCGTCGCTCCGACGACGACGCGCTGTGGACCCGCTTCCGCGCGATCCAGGACCGGTTCTTCGACGCCCGCACCACGGCGCAGAGCGCGGTCGACGGGGAGCAGTCCGAGAACCTGGCGGCGAAGCAGTCGCTCGTCGAGCAGGTCACCAACGACCTCGAGGGCGTGACCGACATCGAGGCCGCCAAGAAGATCCACCGCGCCTTCCTGGAGAAGTACAACGACCTCGGGCACGTCCCGCGCGCGGCGATGCGCGACCTGGACGGCCGGGTCCGCACCATCGGCGAGAAGATCGCCCAGCTCGAGGCCGACGAGTGGCGCCGCACCGATCCGGAGGCGCGCAGGCGTGCCGAGGACACGGTCGCGATGTTCGAGACGCAGATCGCGAAGCTGCAGGCCGACCTCACCGCGGCCGAGGCCAAGGGCGAGGCCCGCAAGGCCAAGGATGCGGCCCGCTCCATCGAGACGTACACGAGCTGGCTCGACCAGGCGCGTGAGACGCTCAGCGAGTTCACCAAGTAGTTCCAGGAACCGAGAGGGCCCGCATCGCTTCGGCGATGCGCGCCCTCTCGTCTGTGGTGTGGTCAGCCGGTGACCCGGAACACGTCGTAGACACCGGGCACGCGGCGGACCTGGTTGATGACGTGCTGCAGGTGGGTGGGGTCGGCCGATTCGAAGGTGAACTTGCCCGTGAACTGGCGGTGCTTGTTCGTGGAGATGTTGACGCTCAGGATGTCCAGGTGCTGCTCGGAGAGCGCCGAGGAGACGTCGGAGAGAAGCCGTGCCCGGTCGAGGCCCTCGATCTGGATGGTCACCACGAACATGGTGCCCTTCTCCTGGCCCGACCAGGAGACGGGCACGAGCCGGTCCGGTTCCTTGCGCAGCGCCGGCACGTTGGTGCAGTCGGCGCGGTGCACGGACACGCCGTCGCCCCGGGTGACGAAACCGACGATCTCGTCGCCGGGAAGCGGATAGCAGCACTTGGCGAACTTGGCGACCACCGAGTCATCGCCGTCGACAAGGATGTGGGCGCCGTCGCTGACAGGGCGCCTGCGCTGACGCACCACGACGTCCTCGGTGACGGTGTCGACCGTCTCCTCCTCACCGCCGTGCAGTTGGACCAGCTTCTCGACCGCGCTCTGGGCCCCGGCCTGTCCCTCGCCGATGGCGACGTACAGGTTGGGCACGTCCTTGTAACCCAGCTCGTTGGCCACCGCGGTCAGGTTCTCCAACGTCAGGAGCCGCTGCATGGGAAGGCCGGTGCGGCGCAGGTCGCGGGCGAGGGTGTCCTTCCCCTGCTCCATCGCCTCGTCGCGGCGCTCCCGCGAGAAGTGCTGCCGGATCTTCTGCCGGGCACGCGACGACACGACGAACGAGAGCCAGTCGCGGCTGGGGCCGGCGCCCTCGGCCTTCGACGTGAGGATCTCCACCTTGTCGCCCTGCTGCAGTGCGGTCGACAGCGAGACGAGCCTGCCGTTGACCCTTGCCCCGATGGTGCGGTAGCCGACCTGGGTATGGACGGCGAACGCGAAGTCGACCGGGGTGGCGCCGACGGGCAGCGCCATCACCTCGCCCTTGGGGTGAACACATAGATCTCGTCGGAGTTGATCTCGAAGAGCACAGAGTCGAGGAACTCGCTCGGGTCCTCGGTCTCCTTGCTCATCACGCCCAGCTGGTGCATGGCCTTCAGGCCCGCGTCCTCCGGGGAGACGCCGCTGCGGACATCCTCCTTGTACTTCCAGTGGGCCGCGACACCGTACTCGGCCTGCGGTGCATCTCGTGGGTGCGGATCTGGAACTCGATGGGCTCGTTGTTCGCGCCGAGCACCGTGGTGTGGAGCGACTGGTACATGTTGAACTTCGGGCCGGCGATGTAGTCCTTGAACCGGCCGGGATCGGCTTCCAGCCCGCGTGTGCGACGCCGAGCACCGCATAGCAGTCCTGCACGTCGTCGACGAGGACCCGCAGCCCGATCAGGTCGTAGATGTCGCGGAAGTCCCGGCCGCGCACCATCATCTTCTGGTAGATCGAGTAGTAGTGCTTCGGCCTGCCGTAGACGGTCGCCCGGATCTTCGCGTCGGCGAGCAGCTTCTGGAACTCGGCGATCAGCTCGCGCAGGTAGCGCTCGCGGCCGGGCGCCGACTGCGCCACCATGTCGACGATCTCCGCGTACACCTTGGGTTCGATGGTCGCGAACGACAGGTCCTCGAGTTCCCACTTGATGGTGTTCATGCCCAGGCGGTGGGCCAGTGGGGCGAAGATGTTGAGCGTCTCGGTGGCGATCCGGATCCGCTTCTCGGGCCTCAGATAGCCGAGGGTGCGCATGTTGTGGAGGCGGTCGGCCAGCTTGATGACGAGGACGCGGACCTCCTCGCTGGTGGCCATGATCATCTTGCGGATGGTCTCGGCCTTCGCGGTCTCGCCGTAGGTCAGCTTGTCCAGCTTCGTGACGCCGTCGACCATGTGGGCGACCTCGTCACCGAAGTCGGCACGCAACGCCTCGAGCGAGTAGGCGGTGTCCTCCACCGTGTCGTGCAGCAGCGCGGCAACGAGCACGGGTTCGGTCATGCCGAGCTCGGCGAGAATGGTCGCGACCGCGAGCGGGTGCGTGATGTAAGGATCCCCGACTTGCGGGTCTGCCCCTCGTGGTGGTGGTCGGCCGTCCGGTAGGCGCGCTCGATGAGCGTGAGATCTGCCTTGGGGTGGTTTGACCTGACGATCCGGAACAGGGGTCCAGCACCGCGGACTTCGACTGCACCGCCCCCAGGCGGGCCAGACGGTGCCGCATCCGAAGGCGCGGTTGTTCGGGCCCGGTCACCAACCGGGACGCACCCGTCACCGCCTCATCAGCCATGCGCAGAGTCTAGTGTCAGAGGCCAAGGTGGTGGGGACCTGACCGGGTCAGTCGTCCAGCGGGCGCAGCAGTCCCTTGTCCCGCGGCGACGGCGGCTGCGCGCGACGCACCACGATGAGATCGTCACCCACCTCGATGCGTGTGGCCGACTTGTCGTAGAAGCGCCGCAGCGTCCCGTTGCGGATGATGCCGATGACCCGCTCACCCTGGACGGCCGACGGCGGTTGCCCGACCTCGTTCGCGGTCGCGAGGCGCTGGTGCACCTCGAGCCCCTCGGCGCCGGTGAGCATGTCCTGCATGATGGTGCCGAGTTCCGGCCCGATCGCGGACAGGCCGAGGAGGCGACCCACCGTCTCCGAACTGGTGACAACGGACGAGGCACCGGACTGCCTGACCAGCGGCACGTTCTCGTGCTCGCGCACCGACACGATCACCCCGGCCGTCGGGTTGAGCTGGCGGACGGTCAGCGTGGTCAGGATCGCCGCGTCGTCACGGTCGAGCGAGATGATCACCTGCCGCGCCTTGCTCACCTCGGCCCGCCGCAGCAGCGAGCGTCGGGTGGCGTCGCCCTGGAAGGCGGCATACCCGTCGAAGTTCGCCTCGTTCACCGCGCTGGTGTTTGCGTCGATGACGACGATCCGGTCCGGCTTCTCCCCCTGCCTGCGGAGGGTGTTGACGGCGCTGCGGCCCTTGGTGCCGTAGCCGATGACGACCACATGGTTGCGCATCCTTCTCCTCCAGATCGAGTCCTTGAGCGCGCGGCTGCCCTGGTTGGCCAGCACCTCGATGGTGGTGCCGACCAGCACGACCAGGAAGGTGATCCTGAGCGGCGTGATGATGAGCGCGTTGATGAGCCTCGCGTGCTGGGCCAACGGCGTGATGTCGCCGTAGCCCGTGGTGGTGACCGTGACGGTCGCGTAGTACAGCGCGTCGACGAAGGAGACGCCGTCGCCACCCGTGTTGTCCACGTAGGCGCCACGGTCGAGCCACACCAGCATGGTGGTCACGAACAGCAGCCCGAGCGCGAGGGTCCCGCGGCGGGCCAGTTCCTTGAACGGGCTCGTCGCGATCCTCGGCATGGACACGAGCGAGAGGATGCCGCCCTTCGACGCGCCCGACTGCAGCTTGGCCATCAGCTCAGACTGTCACCAGGGCCGTGCAGTTGTCGATGCCGGCCTCGGACAGCCGGGAACGACCGTCGAGGAAGCTCAGCTCCATCACGACGCTGACGTGCACCAGTTCCGCGCCCAGCTTCTTCAGGAGCTCGGCGGTGGCCCCGATCGTCCCACCGGTGGCGAGGACGTCGTCGACGACGAGGACCCGCGCCCGGGACGGATCGCGTCCCGGTGCATCGTCAGGGTCTCCGAGCCGTACTCGAGTTCGAACGAGTGGCTGATGGTCTCACCGGGCAGCTTGCCCGGCTTCCTGACGGGACGAAGCCCGCCCCCAGCGCGAGCGCGACGGGGCAGCGAAGATGAATCCGCGCGCCTCCATGCCGACCACCACGTCGATCCCCTCCGGGGCCGACTCCACGAGCGCATCGACCGTCGCCTGGAATCCCTCGTGCGAGGCGAGCAGCGGGGTGATGTCCTTGAACACCACTCCCGGCTTCGGGAAGTCCGGCACGTCGACGATCAGCCCACCGATGAGGTCGGCCGCTCCCTGCCCGCTCACCGGTTGTTCTTCCGGTCGGCGCGGCTCTCATTGGTGCGGCGCTGCTGCCTCGGCCTGGTCGACGCCGGAGCGTCCACCACGTCGATGGCCACGTCACCCGCGCCCCCACGGCCGCGATCGACTCGCGGTGTGCCGCCTTCGCCGCGGAACGGGCCTTGCGGCGCTCGATCTGCTCGCGGTGCTCGGCCATCTTCGGCTCCCGCTCACGCATCCACGCCAACAGGGGGCCGCGATGAAGATCGACGAGTAGGCACCCGCGATCATGCCGACGAGCAACGCGAGGCTGAGGTCGGCAAGCGGGCCGCTCTGCAGCGCCGTGCCCGCAATGAACAACGCGAGCACCGGCAGCACGCCGATGACGGTGGTGTTCAGCGAGCGGACCAGCACCTGGTTGACCGCGCGGTTCGCCTGCTCCGAGTAGGTGCGGTTGGTGTGCTCGAGACCCCGGACATTCTCCCGGATCTTGTCGAACACCACGACGGTGTCGTAGAGGGAGTAGCCGAGGATCGTCAGCACGCCGATCACGGTCGAGGGGTCACGGTGAACCCGACCGCCGCGTAGACGCCCACCGTGACGATGAGGTCGTGGAAGACGGCGACGATGGCCGCCACCGACATCTTCCAGTCGCGGAAGTAGGCGGCGATCAGCACCATCACGAGCCCGATGAACACCACGAGCGCGATGGCCGCGCTCTGCGAGATCTGCTTGCCCCACGAGGCACCGATGGAGTTGTAGGTGACCTCCCGGGCTCGACGCCCGCGATCTGGGCGATCTCGGCGCGGGTGGTGGTGATCTCTTCAGGGTGAGCGAGCGCGTCTGGACGCGGATCGACTCGGATCCGAGCGAGGACACCTGCGCCCCGAGGTCGTCGACGCTGAGTTCGTTGAGGTGCGAGCGCACGTCGTCGACGGTGCTCGCACCAATCGTCATGTGCGCCTGGAAGTCGGTGCCGCCCTCGAACTCGATGCCGAGCGTCAATCCCTTCCCGAACAGCACCGCGAGAGTGGCGACGATGAGCACCGCGGAGAAGGTGAACCACTTCTTGCGGTTCTTCATGAAGTCGTAGGAGAGCTGCCCCGTGTAGAGCCGCTCGGCGACGCTGAGCTTCTTCTCGGACATCAGGCCTCCTGATCGATCGTCGGACGGGTGGAGCGGCGGGTCCTTCGTCCGAGCAGGGACTCCACCGTGACACCCATGTGGGTGGCGTCGAGACCGGATCCCTTGTGGCCCTCACCGAAGAACTTGGTCCGCCCGAGCAGCTCGACGAGCGGCTTGGTGAAGAAGAACACGACGGCGAGGTCGAGCAGGGTTGTGAGGCCGAGCGTGAACGCGAAGCCCTTCACCGAACCGACGGCCAGGATGAACAGCACGACCGCCGAGAGCAGCGAGACGGCGTCCGAGATGACGATGGTGCCGCGGGCCTTCTCCCAGCCGGACTGGATCGCGGACTTCAGCGACTTGCCCTCCCGGATCTCGTCCCTGATGCGTTCGAAGTAAATGATGAACGAGTCGGCCGTCACCGCGATACCCACGATCGCACCGGCGATGCCGGGCAGGTTCAGCGCGAACCCGAACACGGATCCGAGCAGCACCATCATGGCGTAGGTGGCGGCGAACGCGACGATGAGCGAGGCGACCACCACCGCGCCCATGGCCCGGTAGTAGAGGAACGAGTAGAGGGCCACGGCGGCGAGTCCGATCAGGCCCGCGATGATGCCGACGCGCAGCTGCTCACCGCCCAGGGTCGGGGAGACGGTCTCGACCTGGCTCGGCTCGAAGCTGAGCGGCAGCGAGCCGAACTTCAGCACGTTGGCGAGCGCCGCCGAGGACTCGGCGTTGAAGTTGCCGCGGATGACGGCCTCGCCGTTGGCGATCTTGTCCTGCGCGGTGGCCGCCGACTCGACGGTGCCGTCGAGCACGATGGCGAACATGTTGCGGGGCTGCGTCTGGGTGACCAGCGCACCGGTCAGGTCGGAGAGCCTCGAGGCGCCCTCCGAGTTGAACGACAGCGTCACGGCGTAGGCGAGGTCGCCCTGCGGGATGCCCCACGAGGCGGTGTCGAGGTCCTGGCCGCGGATGGCGATGGGGCCGAGGAGGTACTTGTAGACACCCTCCTCGTCGCACGCAATCACGGAGCTGCCCGCGGGGTTGGAGGTGGCATCGCCACACGTGAAGTCGCTCAGCGCCTGGAGATCGGCCTCGGTGGGCTCGTAGGCGAGCACCTTGTCCATCGGCAGGAGCGTGTCGTCATCAGCGGCAGCTCCCCCGGTCGGGGTGGGCTGCGGGGTCGGCACGGCCGTCGGGAGCCCGGGGAGCGGCGAGGCGCTCGGGTCGGGTGACGGCGTCGCGCTCGGCTCCACGCCGGAGCCCTGGGCCACCTGGAGCACGGGCGGAAGGCGAGCTGCGCCGTGGTGCCGACCAGCTGGGCCAGGTCGTCGCGGGCCACGTTCGGGGCGGACACGACGATGTTGCGGTCGCCCTGCGTGGCGACGCTGGCCTCGCCCACCCCGAGTCCGTCGACGCGCTGCTGGATGATGTCGCGGGCGAGTTCGAGCGACTCGACCGGCACCTGCTTGTTGGTCGCGGTCAACGTGATGGTCTGGCCGCCGCGCAGGTCGAGCCCCAGCTTCGGGGTCCACGTGTTGGTTGCGGCCATGATCACGTAGAGACCCGCGATGATCAGGAGAAATACTGTGAGGACGACGCCCGGGCGGCGCCGCTTGGCGGTGTTTGCCACGGTTACTTGCTGTCTCCCGAGCGGGGCTCATCGTCGTCGGCGGGGTGTCCTCGGTGCGCTCCCACGGCTGGTAACCGGAGGTGGTGCCCTCGGCGGTCGGCTCGATGGTCGGCTCTGAGGTCTCGTCGGCCACCACATCGGTGGCCCCGACGTCGCCGCGGGGTCGAACATGTTGTCGAAGTTCTCACGGGTCAGGTCGTCCGAACCGGCATCGACGGCATCCACGGCATCGACGGCGTCGGCGGCGTCACCGGCCTCATCGGCCCCGACCTCGTCGGTGAACTCGAACTCCTCATCGGCTGGCAGCACCTGGCGCGCCACATTGCCCTTGAGCACGGTGATCTCGACGCCCGGGGCGAGCTCGATGATCATCTGACGCTCGCCGACGTGGGCGATGGTGCCGAAGATTCCGGACGTCAGGAGCACGCGGTCGCCCTCGGCGAGCTGCGAGCGCATCTGCATGTCCTCCTTCATCTTCTTCTGCTGCGGACGGATCATCAGGAAGTACATGATCGCGAACATCGCGACGAGTAGCAGGATCATTTCCATGGGGTTCACTCCCGGTTTGAGTTCTGGGCCACCGCTCAGAATAGCGGAGCCTTGGAGGGTTCAGCAATGCCGTCAGTCGGCCTCGTCGAACAGCGCGGGCATGGTGGCCGGCGGCCGGAGCCCGAGGTGCCGGTAGGCGGCCCTGGTGGCGACCCTCCCGCGCGGCGTGCGGATCAGCAGGCCCTCGCGGATGAGGAACGGCTCGGCCACCTCGGAGACCGTCTCGATCTCCTCACCGACGCTGAGCGCGAGCGTGGAGAGGCCGACGGGGCCACCGTCGAAGAGGCGGCAGAGGGCGTCGAGGACGGACCGGTCGAGCCGGTCGAGGCCCCGTTCGTCGACCTCGTACAGCTCCAGGGCCGCGCGGGCGACGTCGCGGTGCGCCGTCTCGTGCCCTTGACCTGCGCGAAGTCGCGCACCCTGCGCAGCAGCCGGTTCGCGATGCGGGGGTGCCGCGCGAGCGGCGCGCGATCTCGCCCTCGGCCTCTGCGTCGATCCGGATGCCGAGCTTGCCCGCCGAGGCCCTCACAATGCCCGCGAGGTCGCCCGGATCGTAGAAGTCGAGCTGGCCGGTGAAGCCGAACCGGTCGCGCAACGGTCCCGGCAGCATGCCGGCCCGCGTCGTGGCGCCGACGAGGGTGAAGGGGGCAGCGCGATGGGGATTGCCGTCGCACCCGGTCCCTTGCCCACGATGACGTCGACGCGGAAGTCCTCCATCGCCAGGTAGAGCATCTCCTCCGCGGGGCGGGCCAGGCGGTGGATCTCGTCGAGGAACAGCACGTCGCCCTCGTCGAGCCCGCTGAGGATGGCGGCGAGGTCGCCCGCGTGCTGGATGGCGGGCCCGGACGAGATGCGCAGTCCGGTGCCGAGCTCGGCGGCGATGATCATGGCGAGTGTGGTCTTGCCGAGACCGGGTGGGCCGGACAGCAGGACGTGATCGGGCGCGGTGCCGCGGTGCAGCGCGGCGTCGAGCACCAGGCCCAGCTGTTCGCGGACCCGGGGCTGCCCATCGAACTCGGAGAGCCGCTTCGGACGCAGCGCGGCCTCGTAGTCGCGCTCCTCCACGAGCGCGCTGGGATCGACCTCGGAGTGCTCCACTACTTCCTCGCCAGCGAGTTGAGGGCGGCGCGGAGCAGCTGCCCGACGCCGATGGCCGGGTTCTCCTCGACGAGGTGCGCGACGTTGTCCGTTGCGGCGTCGGCGTCTCGCGCCGACCAGCCGAGCCCTGTCAGGCCCTCGGCCACCTGCGCGCGCCACAGCTCACGCTCGGCCGCCGCGGCCGACGGGGGGCCTCGTCGGCACCGTCGGCCAGCACGATCACCTTGTCCCTCAGCTCGATGACGAGCTTCTGGGCGCCCTTGTTCCCGATCCCGGGAACGGTGCACAGCCGGGCGAGGTCCTCGGCCTGGACCGCCCTGCGGAACTCGCCGGGGGTCAGCACCGACACGATCGCGAGCGCGAGCTTGGGCCCGACGCCGCTGGCGGTCTGCGCCAGTTCGAACGCGGCGCGCTCCGCCTCGCCGGAGAACGCGAACAGGGTCAGGGAGTCCTCCCGCACGACCATGGAGGTGTGCAGGGTCGTCGGCTCCCCCGGCCGCAGGGCCGCCGCCGTCGAGGGCGTGACGTGGGCCAGGAACCCGACGCCGCCGACGTCGAGCACACAGGACGTGGCGCCGGCGCTGAGCACGGTGCCGGTGAGTTGTGCGATCATCGCTTCCCCTTGGCTGCCGCAACCGCTGCGGCGTATCGATTCGTCCCCGCCCGCGCCACACCTGGGTGACGGCGATGGCGAGCGCGTCCGCCGCGTCGGCCGGCCGTGGCGGGGAGGTCAGCCGCAGGATCCGGGTGATCATGGCCCCCACCTGCGCCTTGTCTGCGGTGCCGGAACCGGTGACGGCAGCCTTCACCTCGCTCGGCGTGTGGAACGTGACGGGAAGGCCCCTGCGGGCCGCGGTCAGGGCCGCAACCCCGGAAGCCTGGGCGGTGTCCATCACGGAGTTGAGGTTGTGCTGCGCGAAGACGCGTTCGATGCCGACCGCCTCGGGCCGGTGCTCCTCGAACCATTCCTCGAGCCCGGCCTCCAGCAGCAGCAGGCGCCTGGCGAGGTCCTCGCCGGCGGGGGTGCGCACCACGCCCACCGCCACCAGCGTGGGCGGCCTCCCGACCGTCCCGTCGACCACACCGACACCGCAGCGGGTGAGGCCGGGGTCGATCCCCATCACGCGCATCGCGGAACCGTCAGTCCTCTTCTTCGAGCGCCTGGGTGACCTCAGGAGTCGGATCGGCGTTGGTGAAGACGTTCTGCACGTCGTCGGAGTCCTCGAGAGCGTCGATGATGCGCGCGATCTTCTGCGCCACGTCGACCGAGTCGACCGCCTGGTCGAAGGAGGCGACGAACTCGACCTCGGAGGAGTCGTAGTCGAGGCCGGCGGCCTCGATGGCCTTGCGGACCTCGACGAGGTCGTTGGGGTCGGTGTATGCCTCGAACTCGTCACCGTTGTCGGCGACCTCGTCGAGGCCGGCCTCGAGGGCCGCCTCCAGCAGGGCGTCCTCGGACAGCTCACCTGTTGCCTGCTTCTTCGGCACCACGACGATCCCCTTGCGGGAGAACAGCCTCTGCACCGAGCCGACGTCCGCCATGGTGCCGCCGTTGCGGGTGACCGCCACGCGCACGTCGGACGCCGACCGGTTGCGGTTGTCGGTGAGGCACTCGATGAGGATCGCGACGCCCGCCGGGCCGTAGGCCTCGTACATGATCGTCTCGTAGTCGGCACCGCCGGACTCCGCGCCGGAGCCGCGCTTGACCGCGCGGTCGATGTTGTCGTTCGGGACAGACGACTTCTTCGCCTTCTGGATGGCGTCGTACAGGGTGGGGTTTCCGGAGGGGTCACCGCCGCCGAGCCTGGCCGCCACCTCCACGTTCTTGATCAGCTTGGCGAAGAGCTTGCCGCGCTTTGCGTCAATGACGGCCTTCTTGTGCTTCGTCGTTGCCCACTTGGAATGGCCGCTCATCCGGTCCTACCTTCATCTCTCATGTGATCGTTGCTCTCGGGCCAGCTTATCGGGTCGTCACACGACCCTGCTCAGCAGCGCCACCGCGTCGCGCTGCCGGTAGCCGAGCACCGAACTCAGGCGGGAGAGGGCGAGCCCGTCCGGGGTGTCGATCCCGATGCCTGCCTCCGTGCAACCCGAGTCGCGCATGGCGGCAAGGCAGTTGCCGAGCAGCGCGAGCGAGATGCCCCTGCCGCGGTGGTCCGGGTGCACGCCGAAACGCTCGGTCCAGCCGATGCTTGTGCCGTCCTCGAGCACGCTCATCTCGTAGCCGACGATCCGGTCCCCGTCGCGCGCCACGAACGACCATCCGGGCCGGAAGGATGCCTCCTCGAGGTGGGCGTGCCACTCCGCGGCGCTGACCTCGGCCCCGCCGAAGGGCGTGAAGCACAGGTTGTGCAGCTCACGCACGGCCTCGGCATCGTCGGGCCGGAAGGCCTCGATGGTGATCCCGTCGGCCTCCGGCACCTTGAGGGGCGCGTCAGGTCGCGGTGCAGGTCGTAGTAGTAGCGCTCCGGCTCGAAACCCTGCCGCGCGGCCACCCCCGCTAGCCCGTGCCTGCCCACCTCGGCGTAGCAGCCGAGCCAGAGCGGCCGGCCCGGGTGCTCCCGGTCGCGCCATGCCTCCGCGTGCGCGACCTGCCACTTCAACAGGGCGGTGCCGACCAGCATGTGCCGGTGCACGGGGTGCACGCCGCCGAGCAGGTAGACCCTCAGGGGATCTGTCCCGCCGATGAAGGCCGTGCCGAGCGCGCACAGCGAGTCGTAGTCGTCCCAGCCCCCACCGAGAGCCCCTCGGCCGGTTCGAGCGCGCGGTCGACGATCGTGGCCGTCATCCCTGAGAGGACGGAGTTGTCCAGCGCCTCGAGTTGCGCCCGGAAGGCCTCGATCGCCGGCATGTCGTCTGCCGTCAGGAGTCTCCACCTGAGGTGTGGCTCCACATAGGCTTCCATGCCCGACACTCTAGTCTCACCGCCAGATCCGCGGGCGGGCTTCCCTGGTGGGCGCGGCCTGGTCCCACAGGCGTCGCCAGCGCGGGACGGGGTCGGTCGCAGGGACCGCAGGCCCCTCGGCGCGCCGCCGTTCCACGGCCCACCAGCTGAGGTCGCCCTCATGCACCAACTGCTCGACGCGACGCTGCAGCTCGGCGGTCGACTCCTCGAGTCCGCGGCCCCGCGGGTACAGGGGTGCGCCGAACCGGATCGACACCTTCGGCCTGGCGCGCAGCGGGAGCTTCAGGAGTTCCTTCAGCTTGAAGGTGCCGACGAGCCCGACCGGGACCACCGCCACGTTGTGCTGGCCGGCGATGCCGGCTGCGACGTCGGAGAACTCGCCCACCTGGCGGCCCGCCAGCGGCTCGTCGGTGAAGATCACCACGTTGTGGCCGCGGGCCAGCGACCGCGACGGCGTGATGTTGGTCGGCCGCAGGCGCGACGGCAGCGCCATCCGCAGCAGCTGGTAGTCGATGGCGCCCTGCTCGTTGGCAGCGAGCACGAACGGCCGCCGCAGGCCGGTCAGCGAGTCGTCACCGACCAGTTCGATGTCGAAGCGCAGGGAGAGCAGCCGCAGGGTGAGGTGCCTGCCGGGGCGTTCGGCGCGGGAGCCCAGCTCGCGCCCGACCACCGGCCGCGGCGGGCTGCCCGCGGGCCTGCCGCGCCGGAGCGCACCCTTCAGGCCCCCGAGGAGGTCGGTGTGCAGGGTCAGCCGCGGCCTGCGCCTGCGGCGCCTGGACTGGGCCCAGGACGGGAGTTCCCTGCTCATCGGACGTCGCCGAGTGCCGGGCCGGGCCCGCGGAGCATCGTGATCGTCGGGTGCACCCCGACGGTCCCGGATGCGATCTCGAGGGCGTCGGCGTAGGTGGTGGCGGCCCGGTGCCCGAGCAGAGCGGCCGAGCGGCGGTCGCCGCCCACCCAGATCACCTCGGAGAACTCGGCCATGGCTCGGGCCGTCTCGTACCAGCGCTGGAACGTGCGCAGCGGGTGCGCGGCGAAGTTCTTGCGGTAGAGGTCGAGGTACCACTCGTCGGAGACCGCGGAGGGCTGGTGGGCCCGCGCGATCTCGGCCGGGTCGGTGGTGGCGGGAAGCACACCCGCGAAGAAGTCGGCCGCCGACGACTGGCGCCGGTTGGAGAAGCGGTTGCGCAGGGGTGGAACGCGATCAGCGCGCCGCCGGGGCGGGCGAGGGGTGCCTCGAGATGGCTGCCTGCCCGGGTGACGAGCGCGTGGTGGGCGGCGTCCAACGGCGAGCCGATCGCGTCGACGGGGTCGATGGAGGGACCCCACACCGGGGTGACGAGCACGTCGGCCGAGCCCTTCACCTCGACGGCGTTGGCGGCCTGCCACACGCCGCGGGAGTCGGCGAGCACGGAGGTGTAGTCGCCGCCGACGACGTCGACCACGGCGTAGTCGGCCCGTGGGTTTCCGTTGACCAACTGGGCGCCCTGCCGTGGGAGGCCCGCGATGATCTGACGCGAGCCGGCGAAGGCGAGCCGGTCGGTGAGGTTCCATTCCCACTCTCGGGCCGAGAGGAAGCGCAACCCGCGGCTGAGCAGCGGCTGACCGAGGACGGCGAAGAGCGCGAAGCTCTGCACCCGTGAGGCGATCAGCGCCCCGACGCCGTCGGCGAAGGCCGTGTCGGGCACGACTCCTCCGACGCGGTCCAGGGTGTCGAGGTCGGTCAGCCCGAGCAGGAGCGGGTCGCGCCGGGACGCGTCTCCGCAGAGCCCGATCACCACCACCAGGTCGGAATCGGCGACCCGCCTGTTGAGGCGGACGGGGTGCCGTCGACCTGGCCGATGGTGACGAGGTCGGGGCTTGTCACGTCGTGGCTGGTGATGAGCCCGTCGGGCAGGAACGAGGTGGCGATCCGGTCGCCGAGCACACGGGTCACCTGCTGGATCGACCAGCGTTGCTTGAGTCCGTTGGCGACCACGAGTTCGACATCGTCGACCCCGCCACGGGCGGCGAGCTCGAGCACGCGCTCGGTGAGGGTACGGCGCGGGTCGAAGTGGGGACGCGGAAGCGGCGCGTCGGCGTCGACGATCACGAGCGTCAGCTTCGTGTCCGGCCGCAGCAGGTCGGCCAACGGCGCCGAGCCGATCGGGGCGCCGACCGCGGCGTCGATGAGGCCGACCGGGTCGGACGACCCGACGGCGTCGGCGGTGTAGACCACCTGGGTGCCGATGCCGAAGCGCTCGAGCCGAAGCTCGGCGCCTGACATCGTCATGAGGTGCGGGGTCCTATCGTCGACCTCCAGCACGAACCCGGGACGAGTCATCAGTGGTCCTTTCCGTTCACGACATCTTCAGACGGGGTAGCGGGGACATCTCCGGCCATTCGACGATCGACCAGCCCTTCGACTTGGCGGCCCGCATGAGGCCGATGTCGGGGCTGACCGCGACCGGGTTGCCCACCGCGTTGAGCATGGGAAGGTCGACATGGCTGTCGGCGTAGCCGAACGAGTTGGCCAGATCGATGCCGTGCAGCTTGGCGTAGTGGTGGAGCCAGGCGGAGCGCGACTCCCCCACCATGGGCGGGCCGCTCAGGAACCCGGTGCAGACGCCGTTGTCGTCGGTCGCGAGTTCCGCGGCGACGACGGTGTCGAAGAGCCCTCGAAGGGCCGGGTCAGCGGCCGGATCACGCCCGTCATGAGGATGGTCGTGTGGCCCGCGTCGCGGTGTTGGCGGATGCGGCGGATGGCATCGGGCGACATCCGGTCGAGGATCAGCGGCGACAGCTTCTCGTCGACATACTCCTCGAGGGCCGCGAGGTCGGCGCCCGCGTAGCGGCGGTAGATGGAGCGCAGGAACACGCCGCGGTCACGTCGCTCGGCCCGAGGTACAGGGCAGTTGCAGGGCGAGGCTCGCGACCTCCCCGACCCGCCGCAACGGCGACAGCTCGGGCAGCCGGGCCCACAGGTAGGTCTCCACCACGTTGGTTGCCATCACGGTGCCGTCGAGGTCGAAGGCGGCCAGCACGGTGCCCGGCTCGGCGGGCTTCAGGTCGCGGAACGTCGTCGAGCGGCCCTGGCGACGCTTCCGGGCGGCCTCGAGGCGCCGCACCGGGTCGGTGATGGCCGGGATGTGGACCTCCTCCATGTAGTGGGTCCAGTCGAAGCTGGCCGAGTCGAAGCCGAACCGCTCCCGGTCGTCCCCGTGCAGCGAGTTGTGGAGGGCGAGCGTGCAGTCGTCGACGAAGTGGAGCTCGGACTGCAGGTACTCGCCGTAGAGGGTCAGGTACTTGCCGAGGAAGTCGAGCTGTTTGCGCGTCTTGTCCAGGGATGAGGCCAGCTGCCTCGTCTTCTTGCCGCGGGGCGCGAAGCTCAGCACCGCGTTTCCGACCTTGACACCCTTGTCTGCGACCTTCAGGAACCATTCGATCGGCTCCGCACCCGGGAAGTTCCAGGTGGCCAGCTGCGTCGAGCCCTGCCCTGAGGTGTAGGGGTGGTCGCTGAAGTAGTTACGGACGTGCTCGTAGACCCCGCGGAAGGTCAGCGGGTTCCTGGCACCCGAGCTGCAGTGGTAGTACTCGGTGCTGCCCACCTCGGGCTCCGTTGCGCAGACTGCGACGATGGCGTTGACGACGAAGTCGCACGGGATGATGTCGATCACCGCGTCCGGTGAGGCCGGGAACTCGGGCAGCTGCCCGCGGCCGTAGGCGAGGATGATGGGGTCGGCCATCTTGAACCCCTCGATCCACCCGGGGTAGGGATGGATCAGGGACGACTCGACGATGGCGGGCCGGACGATCGAGGTGCGGAAGTCGCCGCCGAGGTCGACCACGACACGCTCGGCGAGAGCCTTCGCGAAGGTGTAGACGTCGGTCCAGCCGAGCGAACGGGCCCGCTCGGTGCCAGCCGCGACCAGTTCCTGCTTGACCCACTCCTGGCGGCGCCGCTCGGTGTCCTCGGAGGTGGTGAGGTAGCCGGCCTGGCGGTGCAGGGCCTCGGCCTCCCGCCGCAGGATGGTCAGCTGCTCGGAGCTGCGGGAGCGCGCCTCGACGTGCTCCTTCATGGCGAGCGCGGCGCGGGTCTCGGCCTCGTAGTCGATGTCGTGGACGTGGGCCGCCTCCGGGATCGCGCCCTGCGCCGACCCGCCGTGTAGGCGGTCGAGACGTGCAGGTAGTGCGGAATCCGGACGAGATTGCCGTCCTCGTCGGAGCACGCCTCGCGCAGCTTCGTCAGCAGCGCCTTCGTACCGACCACGTTCGTCTGGAACGCCTGGTCGATGGGAGGGTCGAACGACACGTCGCCCGCGCAGTGCAGGAGGACGTCCAGGTCGCGGGGAAGGTCGGGCACCTGGGGCAGGTCGCCCTCGATGACCTGGACCCGCGAAGCCATCAGCTGTTCGACGCCGCCCGCGTCACGCACGAGGTCGGCGAAGATCTTCTTCTTCAGCAGGCTCGCCACGCGCTGCTCCGCCGTGACGGAGCCCTTGCGGCGGACCAGCACCCCGGTCGTGGTGTCGGGGCACTCGGTGAGCACCTTCCACAGGATCTGCTCGCCGATGAAGCCGGTGACACCGGTCATCACGATCTTCCTGCCTGCGAGCAGATCGCAGATGCGCCCGTCCAGCAGCGGGGCACATGGACGGTCAGGCCGGCGCGGTCGCCGAACGTGCTGGCCGGTGGCCGCACCATCACCGCTCCCCTTCGGCGACCAGGAGGGCCTCCTCGATCGTGAACCGGCCGACATAGAGGGCGGTGCCGATGATGGCCCCTCGATGCCGTGCGGGACGAGGGCGCGGAGATCGCGCAGGTTGTCCAGCGTGGCGATGCCGCCGGAGGCGATCACCTTCCTGCCGCTGCGCTCGGCCACGGCCCTCAGCAGGTCGACGTTGGGGCCGGTGAGCATGCCGTCGGCGTTGACGTCGGTGACGACGAAACGCTCGCAGCCGGCCGCGACCAGCCGGTCGAGGGTCTCAACCCAGGGCCGCCCTCAGTGGTCCAGCCGCGGGCGGCGAGGTTCTCGCCCCGCACGTCGAGGCCGATGGCGACACGGTCGCCGTAGCGGGACACGACGTCGTCGCACCACTGCGGGTTCTCGAGCGCGGCCGTGCCGATGTTGACGCGGCGGGCCCCGTCGAGAGGGCGCGGGTGAGGCTCTCCTCGCCACGGATGCCTCCGGAGAGTTCCACGTCCATGTCCAACCGGCCCACGATGTCGCGCAGCAGGTCGGCGTTGGAGCCTCGGCCGAACGCGGCGTCGAGGTCGACGAGGTGCAGCCACGAGGCGCCGCCCTCCTGCCAGCGCAGCGCCGCCTCCAGGGGGTCGCCGAACTCCTTCTGGGTCCCGGCGATGCCTTGTACGAGCTGGACGGCCTGTCCGCCCTGCACATCGACCGCAGGCAACAACTGCAAAGTTTCCACGACGCCACACCCTATCCGACAGGTCATCCAACGGTTTCGAGCCAGTTCGCGATGAGTCGCGCCCCGGCGGCCCCCGATTTCTCGGGTGGAACTGGGTGGAGGCGAGGTTGCCCCGCTCCACCGCGGCGACGAAGCGCCTGCCCTCATGTTCGGCGGTGGCCGTGGCCGCGCCGGAGGGTGCCGCCGTGGCGGCGTAGCTGTGCACGAAGTAGAAGCGCTCCCCCGCGAGGCCTGCGAACAGCCGCGACCCGCTGGCGCCTCGACCGTGTTCCAGCCCATGTGCGGGAGCCGGGGGTGTCGAGTCCGACCACCCCGCCGGCGAGGAGGCCCACGCCCGGGTGGCGACACCGTGCTCGGTGCCCGTCTCGAACAGGATCTGGTGGCCGACGCAGATGCCGATGAGGGGACGTTGCGCGGCAGCCCAGTCGCGGATCAGCTCGACTCCCCCGGCCCGGGTAAGGCCGGCCATGCATGCCGCGAAGGCGCCGACCCGGGCACCACGAGCCCGTCCTGCCTGCGGAGTTCGGCCGGGTCGGAGGTCACGACCACGTCCGCGCCGGCGTCGGCGAACGCCCGGGCGGCCGAGTGGAGGTTGCCCGATCCGTAGTCGAGGAGGCCGATGCGGCGGTTCAGAGCGCGCCCTTGGTGCTGGGAATCCCGGGCTGCCGGGGATCGACCTCGACGGCCTCGCGCAGCGCGCGGGCCAGCGCCTTGAACTCTGCCTCGACGATGTGGTGCGGGTCGCGGCCCGACAGCAGCGTGAGGTGCAGGCACAGTCCCGCGTTGAGGGCCAGCGCCTCGAAGAGGTGGTAGGTCATGGATCCGGCGTAGGGCACACCGCTGCCGCCGATCAGCGCGTAGGGCTGGCCCTCGGGCTCGCCCTTGCAGGTGGCGTAGGGGCGACCTGCGACGTCGACGACCACATCGGCGACGGCCTCGTCGAGCGGTACGACGGCGTGCCCGTAGCGGCGGATGCCCGACTTGTCGCCGAGCGCCTGCTTCAGCGCCTGCCCGATGCAGATCATGGTGTCCTCGACGGTGTGATGGCCGTCGATGTGGAGGTCGCCCTCGGCCTTGACCGTCAGGTCGATCAGCGAGTGCTTCGACAGCGCCGTCAGCATGTGATCGTAGAACCCGACCCCGGTGGAGATGTCGGAGGTGCCGGTGCCGTCCAGGTCGAGTGTGACGGTGATCGTCGACTCGCTCGTGGAGCGGCTGACGGTGGCTGTGCGACTCATGGGGCGTTCCCTTCCAGGGTGGGTGAGAGCTCGTCGAGGGCGGCGCGCAGGAGTGCCATCTCGTCCGGGGTTCCCGCCGAGACCCGCAGGTAGCCGGCGGGCCCGGTCTCCCGGATCAGGATCCCCGGTCCAGTAGATCCTGCCAGACGCGGTGCCTGTCGGGGAACCGCCCGATCAGCGAGAAGTTGGCCTCGGAGTCGACCACGTCATAGCCGCGGCCGCGGGCCCATGCCTCGAAGCCCCTCGCCTCGGCCGCCAGCGATCGGACCTGGGCCAACAGTTCGTCGGCGTGCGCGAGCGCCACCCGGGCGATCGCCTGGGTCTGGGCGCTGAGGTGGTAGGGCAGGCGGACGATGCGGCACGCGTCGACGATCGCGGGCGCGGCGGCCAGGTAGCCCAGCCGTCCGCCGGCCAGCGCAAAGGCCTTCGACATGGTGCGCGACACGATGAGCCGCGGGTACCGGTCGAGGAGTTCGAGGGCGCTCGGCCGGCTGGAGAACTCCTGGTAGGCCTCGTCCACGACGATCAGGGCGTCGGTGCCGGCCGCGACGGCCTCGACCGTGGCGAGGTCGACGGAGGTCCCGGTCGGGTTGTTCGGGGTGGTGATGAGCACCAGTGTCGGGTCGTGGCGTCCGATGGCGGCAAGGATCAGGTCAGCGTCGAGCGTGTAGTCGTCGTGGCGCGGAACCGTCACGTAGTTCGTGCAGGTGTTGCGCGCGTACTCCGGGTACATGGAGTAGGTGGGCGTGAACGTGAGCACGGTGCGGCCCGGCCCGCCGAAGGCGGTCAGCAGGTGCGACATCACCTCGTTGGAGCCGTTGGCGGCCCACACGTTGTCGGCTGTGAGGCCATGGCCGAGGTAGGTGGCGAGGTCGGCGCGGAGCCCGAGTGCCTCGCGGTCCGGGTAACGGTTGAGGCCGCCCGCCGTCGAGACGATGGCGGCGGCCATCTCGTGCCGGATCGCGGGCGAGGGGGATAGGGGTTCTCGTTGACGTTGAGGACGACCGGCACGTCGAGTTGCGGCGCCCGTAGGGCTCCTCCCCCACGAGGTCGGCGCGCAGCGGCAGATCGGACAGGCGGATCATGCCCTCCTCCTGACGGTCACGGCGGCGGCGTGCCCAGGCAGGTCCTCGGCCAACGCGAACCGCTCGACGCCGTCGGCGATGGCCATCAGGCCCTGCTCGTCGTAGGAGATCACGTGGACGGTGCGCACGAAGGAGCGCACGGTCAGCCCCGAGGAGTGGCTGCCCGCCCCAGCCGTCGGCAGCACGTGGGTCGACCCGGCGGAATAGTCGCCGACCGAGACAGGCGAGTAGTCGCCGACGAAGATGGCGCCCGCGTTTCGGATCCGGGCCGCGACGGCGGCCGCGTCACGGGTCTGGATCTCGAGGTGCTCCGCGGCGTAGGCGTCGGCCACCTTGACCGCCTGGTCGATGTCTCGCACGAGGACGACCGCGGACTGGTCGCCACCCAGCGCGGTGCGGATCCGCTCGGCGTGCGGGGCTTCGGCCACCTGGCGCTCGACCTCGGCCCGCACCCGGTCGGCGAGGTCGGCCGAGTCGGTGATCAGGACGGAGGCGGCCAGCGGGTCGTGCTCGGCCTGGGAGATCAGGTCGGCGGCCACGAAGGCGGGGTCGGCAGAGTCGTCGGCGACGACGGCGATCTCGGTGGGCCCGGCCTCCGAGTCGATCCCGACGATGCCGCGCACGAGCCGCTTGGCCGCGACCACATAGATGTTGCCCGGGCCGGTGACCAGCGAGACGGGCTCGCAGCCTCCGTCGACCCCGTAGGCGAACATGGCGATGGCCTGGGCGCCGCCGACGGCGTAGACCTCGTCGACGCCGAGCAGGTGGCAGAGCGCCAGGATGTTGGGGTGCGGCAGCCCGCCGAAGCCGCGCTGCGGCGGGGAGGCGACAGCGATCGAGGCGACGCCGGCCACCTGCGCCGGGATGACGTTCATGATGACGCTCGAGGCGAGCGGGGCGAGCCCGCCGGGCACGTACAGCCCCACCCGGTCGACGGGCACGTTGCGCAGCGCCACGTGGGCACCGTCCGCGAGCCTGGTCGGCGCCGGGTCGGTGTCGACCTCCAGTTCCGAGGCCACCGCGCGGCGCCTGCGGATCGACTCGGCGAAGGCCTCCGCAAGTTCGGGGTCGAGCGCGTCCGCGGCCCTGCGCAGTTCCTCGGCCGGCACCCGGATCGAGGCCGGGGCGACCCGTCGAACCGCTCCGAGTACTCCAGGATGGCGGCCTCGCCGCGATGGGCCACATCGGCCACGATGGGGCGGACGACGTCGAGGGCGGCGTCCACGTCGAACCGGCCGCGGGGCAGCCGCGTCCGGTAGGAGCCGTCGACGCCCGTGAAATCTAGAGTTCGGAGCACGAGAACCGATTCTAGTAGGTGGGGACGGGGTCCCCTTCCACCTGCTCACTGCGTGGCTCCGGCCAGAAGGCCGACAGCAGCATGATGGGGGTGACAGCGGCGAAGGGGCCGACGATGAGCGCGGAGAGCGCGCGCAACTGGAGGTCGACCTGCACCAGGTCTCCCGCCGCGGCGGCGGCGAGCCGCTCCTCGAACCCGGATACCCGATCACGACGCCCATCCGCCAGGCCATCAGGGATGCGAGCAGGGCCGCCAGCGCGGGAATCAGCGTCACCACCCAGCCCGCGCGGTGCAGGACGAGCCATCCGGCGACACCGATCAGGAGGCCGATCACGCCGGTGATGATGGTGAAGTTGACGTCGGCGGCCACGATGTCGGCCAGGTTGAGCTCCGACATGGTGGCGGAGAGGTCCTCGCGGATCAGGTAGGACGGCGGGGTGGTCGTCAACGCCCAGATGAGGCCGCCGACGGCGCCGAGCAGCACCGAGCCCGCGGTGAACACGACCACCTTCCACGGGGTCCTCCCCACAGCGTGGCCAGTTGCCCGGACGGCGCGGGCGCGAGCGCCGGCTCACTCACAGCGACTCCCGCTCGAGGCCGACGGACGCGGGCCGAGGACGGCCTTGAGGTCGGCGAACAGGGCGGAGGTCAGCCCGACGCGGAACCCGTCGCCGAGGCGGAACGTCTTGACCTGCTCGCCGGTGCGGAGGTTCAGGTGCACCTCGGCCGAGCCGGGGTACTGCGCGAGGATGCGCTTCAGCTCGCCGACCACGCCCGGGGTGCAGCGCACTGCGGGCAGGTTGATGGCCAGCGGCCCGGTGTTGCCCTCGGCGCTCATGTGCGGCACCGTCACGCCCTGCGCGCGCACGCGGCCGCGGTCCTCACCCGACTCGACGATCCCGTCGACCGAGACGATCGTGTCGGGCGCGAGGTGCTGGGCCACCTGGTCGTAGACGCGCGGGAACACCGTCACCTCGATGGAGTTGGTGAGGTCCTCCAGCACCACCTGGGCCCAGATGTTGCCCGCCTTGTTGACGCGGCGGTTGACGGAGGTGATGAGGCCACAGAGCTTCGCGGGGCCGCGGTAGCCGTCCTCGGCGACCGCCGAGGCGATCGACCGGTCGCCGCCCGCCTGCAGCACGTGCTCCAGGCCGTTGAGCGGATGGTCGGAGACGTACAGGCCGAGCATCTCGCGTTCGAAGGCGAGCTTGGTGCGGCGGTCCCACTCCTCGACGTCGGGCACCTGGGCGTGCGGGGAGGCGTCCTCGTCGGCGTCGGTCTCCGTCTCGAAACCGAAGTCGAAGCCGTCCTGGCCGTTCTCGGCGTTGCGCTTGAGGTCGATGATCGAGTCGACGGCCGTCTCGAAGATCCCCATCAGGGCCCGCCTGGTGTGGCCGAGCTCGTCGAAGGCACCCGACTTGATCAGCGACTCGATGACGCGCTTGTTGCACATCAGAAGCGGGGCCTTGTCGAGGAAGTCGTAGAAGTCGGTGGCGCGCCCGACCCTGCTGCGCTCCTCTATCCAGGCCGTGACGACCTTGTCTCCGACGTTACGCACGGCGCCCATCCCGAAGCGGATGTGCTGGCCGACAGGGGTGAACATCACCTCGGAGGAGTTGACGTCGGGCGGGAGGACCTCGATGCCCATGTGCCTGCACTCGGCGAGATAGAGGGCCGACTTGTCCTTGTCGTCCCGCACCGACTGCAGGAGGGCCGCCATGTACTCGACGGGATAGTTGGCCTTCAGCCACGCCGTCCAGTAGGACACGACGCCGTACGCGGCGGAGTGCGCCTTGTTGAAGGCGTAGTCGGAGAACGGGAGCAGGATGTCCCACAGCGTCTGGATGGATGCCTTGGAGTACCCGCGCTCGAGCATGCCTCCGGAGAAGACGGCGTACTGGGCGTCCAGCTCGGACTTCTTCTTCTTGCCCATTGCGCGGCGGAGCATGTCTGCGCCGCCGAGGGTGTAGCCGGCCAGCTGCTGGGCGATCGCCATCACCTGCTCCTGGTAGACGATCAGGCCGTAGGTCTCGCCGAGGATCGGTTCGAGGGCCTCCGCCAGGTCGGGGTGGATCGGCTCGACGGGCTCGCGGCCCGTCTTGCGGCGCGCGTATTTGTTGTGCGAGTCGGCGCCCATCGGGCCGGGCCGGTAGAGGGCACCGACGGCGGAGATGTCGTCGAAGCAGTCGGGCTGCATGGAACGCAGCAGCGCCCGCATGGGCCCGCCGTCGAGCTGGAAGACGCCGAGGGTGTCGCCGCGCTGCAGCAGTTCGAAGGTCAACGGATCGTCGAGGGTGAGGGTCTCGAGCTCGACCTCGACGCCGCGGTTCAGCTTGATGTTGGCGAGCGCGTCGGCGATCACGGTGAGGTTCCTGAGGCCCAGGAAGTCCATCTTGATGAGCCCGAGGCTCTCGCACCCGGGTAGTCGAACTGGGTGATGATGGCGCCGTCGGCCTCGCGCTTCATCAGTGGCACGATGTCGATCAGCGGCGCCCGGCTCATGATGACGCCCGCTGCGTGCACGCCCCACTGCCGCTTCAGGCCCTCGATGCCCTTCGCGGTGTCGACCACGGTGCGCACGTCGGGTGACGACTGGTACAGCTCGCGGAACTCGGCGCCTTCGGCGTAGCGCTTGTGCTCCTCGTTGAACAGGTCGCTCAGGGGACGCCCTTGCCCATCACGTCCGCGGGCATCGCCTTGGAGATCTGCTCACCGATGGCGAACGGCATGTCGAGCACGCGGGCCGAGTCCTTCACGGCGGCCTTCGCCTTGATGGAGCCGTAGGTGATGATCTGGGCGACGTACTCGGAGCCGTACTTCTCGGTGACGTAGTTGATCACCTCGCCGCGGCGACGGTCGTCGAAGTCGATGTCGAAGTCGGGCATGGAGACGCGCTCCGGGTTGAGGAAGCGCTCGAAGATCAGGCCGTGCTCGAGGGGTCGAGGTCGGTGATGCGCATCGCGTAGGCGCACATCGAGCCGGCGCCCGAGCCGCGGCCGGGGCCGACCCGGACCCCGTTGTGCTTGGCCCAGTTGATGAAGTCCGCGACGACGAGGAAGTAGCCGGAGAACCCCATCTGGACGATGATGCCCATCTCGAACTCGGCGCGGTCGCGCACGTCCTGGCCATAGCCGTCGGGGTAGCGGTAGTCGAGGCCGCGCTCGACCTCCCTGCGGAACCAGCTGTCCTCGGTCTCCCGGCCGGCACGTCGAAGCGCGGCATGTAGGTGCCGGTTCCCTCGTCGAAGACGGTCTCGACGCGCTCGGCGATCGCGAGGGTGTTGTCGCACGCCTCGGGCAGGGCCCGGAACAGGTGGCGCATCTCCTCGGGTGACTTCAGGTAGTAACCGTTGCCGTCGAATTTGAACCGGTCGGTCTGCGCCTTGCGCGACCCGGAGGAGACGCAGAGCAGCGTGTCGTGGGAGTCAGCGTCCTCGGCGTGGACGTAGTGCAGGTCGTTGGAGGCCACCAGCGGCAGGTTCAGGTCCCTGGCCAGCTTGAGGAGATCCTGGCGGATGCGGGTCTCGATGTCGAGGCCGTGGTCCATCAGTTCGACGTAGAAGTTGCCGTCGCCGAAGATGTCGCGGAATTCGGCGGCCGCGGCGATGGCGTTGTCGTACTGGCCGAGCCGGAGGAAGGTCTGCACCTCGCCGGAGGGGCAGCCCGTGGTGGCGATCAGGCCCTTGCCGTACAGGTTCAGCAGCTCACGGTCGGCCCGCGGCTTGTAGAAGAAGCCCTCCAGCGAGGAGCGGGTGCTGAGCCGGAACAGGTTGTGCATGCCCTCGGGGTTGGCGGCCCACATCGTCATGTGCGTGTAGGCGCCCTTCGACGCGACGTCGTCGCCGGTGCCGTCGCCGAACTGCACGCGCTTGCGCTCGGACCGGTGGGTGCGGGGGTGAGATAGGCCTCGAGCCCGATGATGGGCTTGACGTTGAAGCTCTTGCTGGCCTTGTAGAACTCGTAGGCGCCGTACAGGTTGCCGTGGTCGGTGATGGCCAGCGCGGGCATCTCCATCTTCTCGGCGCCCTGGAACAGGTCCTTGATCCGCGCCGCCCGTCCAACATGGAGAACTCGGTGTGGGTGTGCAGGTGCACGAACGAAGCTGACAACTGTTCCTCCAAGCCGGTGACGCCGTCCCACCTTACCCGGCGCGCCGGAACCGGACCGATCGACTGGCTGGTCGTGGCGTCCCTGCCCGGGCGGCGGGCAGGGACGGATGGCCTCGGCTCAGGCGCCTGCCAGGTCGGCCCCCGGATCGCGGCGGAGCGCGATCCCCTGGCTCTCCCACAGCGGGCCGAGGCCCGCGACGCGGGAGGCGAACGACTCCCAGGTGCGTTCCGGACGGGTCCCACGCCCGGGTGACCAGGCGATCTCGGCGGCCGAGGCGAGCCGCGGGTAGAACATGTGGTCGAGCTCGGCGAGGTTGGTCAGGGTCTCGGTCCAGACGGCCGCCTCGACCCCGAGGATGTCGGCCTCGTCGACCCCGTCGATCAGTTCCGAGGGCTCCCAGTCGTAGGAGCGTTCGACGCTCGTGGGGCCGTCGGCCCACACCAGGCCGTAGGGGGTGTCCGGGTCGTACTTCATGTCGAGGTAGACGCAGTCCGCGGGTGAGAGGATCAGCGAGCCCCGCCAGCCGGGAAGGCACGGGCCTTTGCGGCCACGGCGGCGTCGTTGGATCGCAGCCCCAGAACTGGCCGACGGTGCCCGGTGCAAGGGCCTCGGCCGCGCCGGCCTCGTGCCACACGACCGGGGTCTTCCCGAGCGCGGCGACCATGCCGGTGACGCGCGACATGAACCGGGAGAAGTCGGCCGGATCGGTGCCGAGGCACTCGTCACCCCGACGTGCAGCCAGGGCCGGGCGTGGCGGCGGCGAGGTCACCGAGCACGTCGCCGAGGAACTCGTAGGTGGGTTCGTGGTCGATCCGCACCGATGAGAAGCCTACGGCGATGCCCTGGTAGGGCTCACCCGTGACGGGTACCCGCCGCCGAAGGTCGCGATGGTCTCGGTGACGCTGTCGAGGAGGACCGGGGCCTCGACCAGGTCGGGGTAGGCCAGGGAGACGGCGTGGGTGTGCCCGGGCAGGTCGATCTCCGGAACCACCACCATGTCGTTGGCGGCCGCGTAGGAGACGATCCCGGCGTAGTCGGCCACGGAGTAGAAGCCGCCCCGCCTCCGAACGCGGCCGTCCCGGACGCGCGCTCGGTGAGCTCGGGACGAGACGGCGTCTCGATGCGCCAGCCCTGGTCATCGGTCAGGTGGAGGTGGAGCGCGTTGAGCTTGAGCCGCACAGCGCGGTCGATGACCGCCTTGATGGTGTCGACGTCGAAGAAGTGCCGCACGGTGTCGACCATCAGCCCGCGGTACCTGAACCGGGGCCGGTCCTCGATCACGACCGCAGGCAGCACGGTACCGCCCGCGGTGCGCTCTGCCAGTTGACCGATCGTGAAGATGCCGTAGCGCAGGCCCGCACGGTCGGCGGCCGTCAGGCGGACCGCGGCGGAGGTCACCGTGAGCCGGTACGACTCCGGATCGCCCCACCGTCGATGGCGAGCTGGATGCCTGCCTCCGTGGCTGCGCCGACGGCGACCCCGCAGTCGGCGCCGAGCTCATCGACGAGCAGCTGCGCGAGCGGCCCGGTCACCCGGGCACCGTCCAACGGGTAGGCCCGGCGGTGCGCTCGAGGTGGGCGGGAGCGGGGATGAGATGCAGCCCTGACATGCCGGTCAGCCCTTCACTGCGCCGGAGACCATGGATGAGGTCATGCGGCCCTGGACGATGAGGAAGAAGATGACGACGGGGATCGCCATCAGGGTGGAGCCCGCCATCACGACCGCCCAGTCGGTGGCCTTCGTGGCCTGCACGAAGGTGCGCAGCCAGATCGGGAGGGTCTGGCTCTCGGGTCGGGTCATGATGACCAGCGCGAACACGAACTCGTTCCATGCCTGGATGAAGGCGAACACCCCGGTGGCGACGAGGCCGGGGGCCAGCAGCGGGAAGGTGATCCGCCAGAAGGCGCCCGAACGGCTGCAGCCGTCGATCATGGCGGCCTCCTCCAGGTCGGCGGGAACGCCGTTGACGAAGCCGCGCAGCGTCCAGATGGTGAACGGCAGCACCATGGCGATGTAGACGCCCGCGAGGCCGAGGACCGTGTTGAGGGCGTGCCAACCGTCGAGCACGCGGAACGTCGAGATGATCAGTGCCTCGGCCGGGATCATCTGGATCACGAGGACCAGGACGATGATCGACTTGCGGGAGCGGAACTTGAAGCGGGAGAGGGCGAGCGCCGCCATGAAGGCGAACAGCAGGGCCACCACGAGCGTGATCAGGGTGGCCGAGAGCGAAACCTTCAGCGCGGGCAGGAAGCCACCATCCCAGGCGCTCGCGTAGTTGCGCAGCGTGAACTGGTCGGGCCACAGGTGCACCGTGTCGCCCTTGATCGCGGAGCCGGGCAGCAGCGAGGTGTTGACCATCCAGTAGACGGGGAACGCCGAGCAGGCGAAGACGATGAGCGCGGCGACATTCAGCGCGCCGCGGGTAAGGAGCTTCCTGGTGTTCACTGGTCATCCTCCTGCTTCAGGGTGATCCGGATGTAGTAGGCGGAGATGGCGAGCATGATGGCGACGAGGATCACCGAGATGGCGCCGCCCGTGCCGAGCTTCCCGGAGGCCATGGACTCGTTGTAGATGTAGACGCCGATGGTGTTGGTGGTCTCACGCACGCCGCCGATGGTCTGCAGCGCGTAGATCTGCGCGAAGACGCGCAGGTCCCAGATGATCTGCAGGATCAGGAGGACCACCAGGATCGAGCGGATGTAGGGCACGGTGATGAACCAGAAACGCTTCAGCCCGCCCGCGCCGTCGAGGGAGGCCGCCTCGAGGACCTCGCCGGGCACCTGCGTGAGCGCCGCGTAGAGGCTGAGCGCGACGAACGGCACCGCGCCCCAGACGATGATGATGCCCGCCACGGTGAAGAACTGGAGGGGGTTGATGAGCCAGCTGTAGCCCATCCAGTCGTCGCCGGTGAGCCGGGTGAGCAGGTGGTTGACCAGGCCGTAGGACGTGTCGAAGATCCAGCCCCACACGATGGTGGCCGTCAGGGCGGGCATGGACCAGGCGAGCAGCAGTCCGACGGACACGACCGTGCGCATGACGGCCCCCAGCCTGGTCATCAGCACGGCGATGACCACACCGAGGAGCATGGTGAGGGCCACGCACACCGCCGCGAACACGACGCTGCGCCCGAGCACCGCCCAGAAGCTGGGGTCGGTGAGGACCGAGACGTAGTTGGCGGCGCCGATGAACTCGGCGGGCTTGCCGAATATCTGCGCGCGGCCGTACTCCTGGAAGCTCATGATCACCATCTGCACGACCGGCCAGCCGATGAAGACGGCCAACATCACGAAGGCGGGGGTGAGCAGGGCCAGGGGTGTGAACGGGCGTCTGCGCTCCCGCTCTGCCACGGGGCTCGGTGCGGAGGTGCCGCGGGGAGCCAGCATTGGTCTCTCCCTTTCTCTCGGGCTTTCTTGTCGGGATGGGACGGGCCCGGGAATTGTGTCCCCGGACCCCATCCTGGTGTGGCTGCGAACGGATCAGGCGTTCAGGATCGCCTCGATCTTGGTGTCGAGATCAGCGGCCAGCGCCGCGGTGTCACCACCGTTGGCGACCTGGACGAAGAAGTCCTGCAGGAGGCCCTGCGCCTCGACCTCGGCCCAGTTGGCGCTGGGCGGGGTGAGTCGCGCGTTGACGGCGGCGTCGGCGATCAGCTTGGCCAGCTCGGGCGTGGCCGCCGCGACCTTGCCGCTGAGCGAGGTGCGGGCCGGGACGAGGCCACCCTCGGCCAGGATCGTCTGGTACTCCTCGCTCATGATGATCTCGAGCGCCTTCTCGGCGAGCTCGGGGTTGGCCGACTTGGCCGAGATCCCGATGTTGGAGCCGCCGGCGAACACGGAGGCGACGCCGCCGTCCTTGCCGGGGAGGTTGAAGTAGCCGAGCGTGTTCGTGAGCGCGGTCTCCTTCTGGTCCTCGTCGGCGATGATCGACCAGTACGCCCAGCTCGGGGCCGACAGGCTGGCGGCCTTCTCGGTGCGCAGCGGCACCCAGGCGTCACGCTCGTCGCCGTCCTTGGGGGCGGTGGAGCCCTTGGTCATGATCTCCTGGACCTGCTTGATGCCGGCCTGCGACTCGGCACTGGAGAACTGGGCGTCCCACTTGCCGTCCTTCTCGACGGCGATCTCGCCGCCGTTCTCCCAGATGAACGGGAGGGCGTTGTACCAGTCCTTGCCCGGGAACCAGACGCCGGAGACTCCGGGGAGCTTCTCGGTGAGGGTGACCGAGTTGGACACGTACTGGTCGAGCGTGGTGGGGACGCTCACGCCTGCGGCCTCGTACTGCGAGGTGTTGTAGAACACGAGGCGGGCGCCCGAGTAGTACGGGGCGGCGTAGAGCTTGCCGTCGTAGGAGCCTGCCTCGACGAAGCCGGGAGCAGGTCGTCGCCGCCGATGGCGTCCCTGATGCCGGTGAGGTCGGCGAGGGCACCGACCGACGTGAAGGCGGCGGCCTGCGTGTTACCCATCTCGACGATGTCGGGGCTGTCGTTGGAGGAGAGCGAGGTGGTCAGCTTGTCGACCAGCCCGGTCCACTGCTGCTCCTCGATCACGATCTTGCTGCCGGGTTCTGCTCGGCGAAGGTCTTCGTCAGGTACTCGCGCGCAGGGCGGGGGTGTCGGTGCCGACCAGCCAGACGCGGATCTCAGCGGCCGCGGGCGCCGGGGCGGAGGCCGAGGACGTCGCGTCGGGGCTGCCTGCGGGTGAGCCTGTCGCCTCGGGGTCGTGGTGCCTCCGCAGGCGGTCAGCGCCATCGCAGCGGCGCCGACGAGGGCCACTGCCGAGAGCTTGAACTTCATTGTCGTTCTCCGTTCGGTCTGGACGCTTCGCGCGTCCTTGTTTCCTGTTGGTTGGGTGCCGCGGATGCGGGCGGGGTGGGTCAGAAGACCCTAGCTGGGAGGTGAGGACGGGGACGGCGGCACCGCGCAGCACGATGTCGTCGCCTTGCCCCGCCATCCGGATCTCGACCGCATCGTGGAAGTCGGTCAGGGTCCTGGAGCGCAGGGTTTCGAGGGTGGCATCACGGAGCTCGCCGTCGAGCAGTTCCGGGGGCCGGAGAGGAGGATCTCGGAGATGTCGAGGACACCGAGGACGGGTGCGAGCGCGATGCCGAGCCGCTCCCCCGCCTCGCGGAGCGCCCGGAGTCCCCCGCGGCCAGGCGGGCCGAGAGGGCGCCGGCGGCGAGCCACGCCTCGAGGCAGCCGACCTTGCCGCAGGCGCAGCGCGGGCCGCCGTCGGTGCCGATGGTGACGTGGCCGAGCTCACCTCCGGCCAGGTGTGCGCCCGTCAGCAGGCGCCCGCCGGTGAGCAGCCCGGAGCCGACGCCCCGACCGACGCGGATCAGGAGGACGTCCTGCGCCGCGCCCGCGAAGATGTACTCGCCGAGCACTGCCGCGTTGGCGTCGTTGGTGACGATGACGGGCACGTCGACGCGTTCGCCGAGCAGCCGTGCCAGTTCGACGCGCTCCCACCCGAAGTTCGGGGCGCTCAGCACGGTGCCGTCGGCGTCGACGATGCCCGGACTGCCCACCCCGATCCCGATGATCGGGCTGGGGGCGGTGCGGACCAGGTCGTCGACCATCGCGAGCACCGCGTCCAGGATCTCGGAGCCCCGGTGGGGCGGGGCGCGACTCGGCGTGGATCACGTCACCCGGATGGTGAGGTGGGCCCCGTCAGGACGTCGTTGCCGGACAGGTCCATCGTGACGATGCACCAACTGTCGCAGTCGAGGTCGATCAGGGTGGCGGGCTTGCCGGGGCGCACATCGTCCCTCAGCCCCGTCTCCACCACGTAGCGGTCCTCCAGCAGGTCGGCCACCAGCGCCGAGATGGTGACACGGGTCAGCCCGGTGGCGCGGGCCAGGTCGGCGCGGCTCATGGGAGCCTCCCGGAAGAGCACGGTGAGCACGAGCGAGCGGTTGTACCTGCGGGCGTCCTCGGGAGCACCTTGGCCAGCCCGAGCACGCCCGGCTGAGCGGCCTGGAGGCCGTTCCTCGTGGTCGTGTTCACCGGGTTCATGTTTGTTAGTAAAGCATATGTACTTACTCGGACCAACCCGATCCGCCAGAAGTTACCGAACCGTTACCGAACCCGTTTCCGGGCGTCCCGGCTAGCCTGGGGCGATGGAGATCACATCCGTGGACCACCGGTTCCTGACGTTGGCGGTCGACCTGGCCGAGGAGGCGCTCGACGACGGGGACGAGCCGTTCGGGTCGGTGCTCGTGTCGGCGGACGGCGAGGTGGTGTTCCGCGACCGGAACCGCGTCAAGGGCGGAGACCACACCCGCCACCCCGAGTTCGAGATCGCCCGCTGGGCCGCGGGGCACCTGACGCCGCAGCAGCGCGCCGCGTCGGTGGTCTACACCTCTGGTGAGCACTGCCCGATGTGCGCGGCCGCGCACGGCTGGGTGGGCCTGGGACGCATCGTCTACGCCGCGTCGTCGGAGCAGCTCTCGGGCTGGCTCGGGCCTGGGGCGTTCCCGCTCCCCCGTGGCGACGCTACCGGTGCGGGTGGTCGTTCCGGCGGCCGAGGTGGCGGGCCCCGATCCGGCGCTGACCGACCGGGTCCGCGGGCTCCACCGGCGGCACCTGGCCGTCGTCAGGGGTCACCGACCCGGATCGACCTGATCCTCGACCCGGAGGCCGTCGTCGATCGCACCGAGCTGGTTGACGCGGCGCTGATGACGGCCGCCCTCGAACTCGGCCTCGAGCCACATGGAGGCGATCATCTTGCCGAGCTCGACGCCGATCACCCGGGCGCCGAGCGCCAGCATGTTGGTGTCGTTGTGGTTGCGGGACAGCACCGCCGAGTACGGTTCGGAGCACACCACGCAGCGGATGCCGTGGGTCTTGTTGGCCGCGATCGAGATTCCGATCCCCGAGCCGCAGATGATGATCCCGCGGTCGTAGTCGCCGGCGGCGACCCCTCCGCGGCCAGCTGCCCCAGTAGGGGTAGTCGGCGCGGTCCGGATCGTCGGTCCCGAGGTCGGTCACATCGTGGCCGAGGCCGCGGACCGCCTCGGCCAGCTCCTTCCGGAACCCGATGGCCGCGTGATCGCTCGCGATGACTACCCGCACGTGTCCTCCTTCGACGTGCCCAGCGTAGTTGATGGACGGACGCGGCGGCATCACCCCGGGCGATGCCGCCGCGTCCGGGGTCACACGAGGAGCTGGCGCACCTCGGGACCGATGGGGCGCGGCAGCTTCGACGAGCCGCTCAGGAAGGCGTCGACACCGTTGGCGCAGCTGCGACCCTCCGCGATCGCCCACACGATGAGCGACTGGCCGCGTCCCGCGTCGCCGCAGGCGAAGACCCCGGCACGTTGGTCGCGTAGTCGTCGTCGCGCACGATGTTGCCGCGTGGGTCGAGCTCCAGGCCGAGTTCCTCCACCAGCCCCGACTGTTGCGGGCCGGAAAAGCCCATCGCCAGCAGCACGAGCTGGGCGGGAAGATGCCGCTCGGTGCCCTCGACCGCCACGAAGCGACCGGCCTCGAAGCGCACCTCCACGATGTCGAGCCCCGCCACGTCGCCCGCCTCATCGCCCACGAACCGGGTGGTCGACACCGCGTAGACGCGGTCGCCGCCCTCCTCGTGCGCCGAGGTGACCTTGAAGGTCATCGGATACGTCGGCCACGGCTGGTTGCCGGGCCGCGCCTCGGGCGGCATCGGCATGATCTCGAGCTGCGTGATCGAGCGGGCCCCTGCCGGATCGACGTGCCGAGGCAGTCCGCGCCGGTGTCGCCGCCACCGATGATGACCACGTCCCTGCCCTCGGCCGTGATCTGGTTGTCGACCGGCTGTCCGAGGGCGGCCCGGTTGGCCTGCGGCAGGAACTCCATCGCCTGGTGGATGCCGCCGAGGTCGCGGCCGGGCACGGGCAGATCGCGCGACAGCGTCGCGCCGATGGCGAGCACGACGGCCTCGTACTGCTCCAGCAGATCCGTGCCCATGATGTCCACACCGATGTTCACGCCGGTCTTGAACTGGGTGCCCTCGAGCACCATCTGCTTCAGGCGCCGGTTGACGACCGACTTCTCCATCTTGAACTCGGGGATGCCGTAGCGCAGGAGCCCGCCGATGGCGTCGGCGCGCTCATAGACGACCACGGTGTGGCCGGCCCGGGTCAGCTGCTGGGCGACGGCGAGCCCCGCGGGGCCCGATCCGACGACCGCGACGGTCTTGGCCGTGTGCCAGGCGGGCTGCTGCGGGGTGACGCGGGAGTCGTCCCAGGCCTTGTCGATGATGGCGACCTCGACGTTCTTGATGGTGACGGCGTCGCGGTTGATGCCGACCACACAGGCCGTCTCGCAGGGGGCCGGGCAGAGTCGGCCCGTGAACTCCGGGAAGTTGTTGGTGGCGTGCAGGCGCTCCAGCGCGGGCTGCCACTCCCCCGCCAGACCAGGTCGTTCCACTCCGGGATCAGGTTGCCCAACGGGCAGCCGTTGTTGCAGAAGGGGATGCCGCAGTCCATGCAGCGGCCCGCCTGCTTGGAGATGATCGGGAGCAGGGCACGCCCGGGGGTGCCGGGGTACACCTCCTTCCAGTCACGGACCCGCTCCTCGATGGGACGGCGCTCCGCCACCTCGCGCGGGGTGGTCATGAATCCCAACGGATCAGCCATGAGCGGCCTCCATCATCAGCTTGGTGGTTTCGGTGTCATCGAGCCCGTCGGCGACGGACATCTCCTTGACTGCCATCACGCGGGCGAAATCGCGGGGCAGCACCTTCGTGAACCGCTCAGCGAGTTCGCCGTCGCCGAACGCCAGGAGGGTGTCGGCGATCAGTGAGCCCGTCTCGTCGCGGTGCTCGGTGAGCAATTCCCGGACACGGGAGATGTCCCCGGCGCCATGGCGACGGGATCGGCCAGGTCGGTGTTGAGCCGCAGGGGGTTCAGATCGAGCAGCCAGGCGACTCCCCCGGACATGCCCGCCGCGAAGTTGCGCCCGGTCGGGCCGAGGACGAGGACCTCGCCACCGGTCATGTACTCGGCGCCATGGTCGCCCACGCCCTCCACGACCGCCGTCGCGCCCGAGTTGCGCACGCAGAAGCGTTCGCCGACGACGCCGCGGAGGAAGAGCTGCCCGGAGGTGGCGCCGTAGCCGATGACGTTGCCCGCCACGATCTGGGTGGCGGGATCGAACCCGGCCTCCGCCGGGGCGTCACGACGATGCGGCCGCCGGAGAGGCCCTTGCCGGTGTAGTCGTTCGAGTCGCCGATCAGTCTCAGTGTGATGCCCCTCGGCAGGAAGGCGCCGAAGCTCTGGCCTGCCGTGCCGTTGAGGGTGAACTCGATGGTGCCCGGTTCGAGCCCGCGGCCCTCGGTCGCCCTGGTGACCTGGTGACCGAGCATGGTCCCGACGGTGCGGTCGACGTTGCGGACGTCCACCGTCGCGCGCACCCGCTCGCCGCGGGCGATGGCCGGCTCGGCGAGCCGGATCAGGTCGACGTCGAGCTTGTCGCCGAGCCCGTGGTCCTGGGTGGTGGTGCGGTGCCGCCGGGTGCCCTCGGGCACGTCGATCCGGGTGAGGACCGGGGCGAGGTCGAGGCCCTGGGTCTTCCAGTGTCCGACGGCGTCGCTCACGTCGAGCGCCTCGACGTGGCCGACGGCCTCCTCCAGGGTGCGGAACCCGAGCCCGGCGAGGAGCTCGCGGACCTCCTCGGCGATGAACATGAAGAAGTTGACGACGTGGTCGGGGTCGCCGTGGAACTTCCCGCGCAGCTCCGGGTTCTGGGTGGCGACGCCGACCGGGCAGGTGTCCTTGTGGCAGACGCGCATCATGATGCAGCCCGACACCACGAGCGGGGCGGTGGCGAAGCCGAACTCCTCCGCGCCGAGCAGCGCCGCGATGACGACGTCGCGGCCGGTCTTGAGCTGGCCGTCGCACTGGACGACGATGCGGTCGCGCAGCCCGTTGAGCAGCAGCGTCTGCTGCGTCTCGGCGAGGCCGAGCTCCCACGGGGCCCCGGCGTGCTTGAGCGACGTGAGCGGGGCGGCCCCGGTGCCCCGTCGTGGCCGGAGATCAGCACGACGTCGGCCTTCGCCTTGCTGACGCCGGCCGCGACGGTGCCGACGCCGATCTCGGAGACGAGCTTGACGTGGACCCTGGCCGACGGGTTGGCACACTTCAGGTCATGGATCAGCTGCTTGAGGTCCTCGATCGAGTAGATGTCGTGGTGCGGCGGTGGTGAGATGAGGCCGACGCCGGGGGTCGAGTGGCGGGTCCGCGCAACCCACGGGTAGACCTTGGGGCCGGGCAGTTGGCCGCCCTCACCCGGCTTGGCCCCTGGGCCATCTTGATCTGGATGTCATCGGCGTAGGTGAGGTACTCCGAGGTGACGCCGAAGCGGCCCGAGGCGACCTGCTTGATGGCGGAGCGGCGCGCCGGGTCGTGCAGGCGCTCCGCGTCCTCACCCCCTCGCCGGTGTTGGACTTGCCGCCGATCCGGTTCATCGCGACGGCGAGCGTCTGGTGGGCCTCCATGGAGATCGAGCCGTAGCTCATCGCCCGGTGGAGAACCGCTTCACGATCTCGGTGGCCGGCTCGACCTCGTCGAGGTCGATCGGCTGCCGGTCGCCCGCGAACCGCATGAGCGAGCGCAGCGTCATGATGCGGCGCGAGTTGTCGTTGACCAGCGCGCTGTACTTCTTGAACGCGGCGTAGTCGCCGGTCTGGGTCGAGTGCTGCAGACGGAAGACGGTCTCGGGGTCGAACAGGTGCTGCTCGCCCTCGCGGCGCCACTGGTACTCGCCGCCTCCCAGAAGGTCGCGGTGCGCCAGGGGGATGCCGTTGGACGGGTACGCGTTCAGATGCCGGGCCCGGATCTCCTCGGCCAACTGGTCGAGGGTGAGGCCTCCCAGCCTGCTGGAGGTGCCGGTGAAGTAGGTGTCGACGACATCGGCGCAGAGCCCGATGCACTCGAAGATCTGGGCACCGGTGTAGGAGGCGACGGTGGAGACACCCATCTTGCTCATCACCTTCAGGACACCCTTGTTGAAGGCCTTCGCGACGTTGGCGATGGCCTTCTCCGGGGCCACGTCGACGTACATCTCGCGGCGCGCCAGGTCCTCGGCCGACTCGAACACCAGGTAGGGGTTGACGGCGGCGGCCCCGTAACCGAGCAGCAGCGCGACGTGGTGCACCTCGCGCACGTCTCCGGCCTCGACCACCAGACCGACCTGCGTGCGGGTCTTCTCCCGCACCAGGTGGTGGTGGATGGCCGCGGTCAGCAACAGCGACGGGATGGGGGCCAGCTCGGCTGTCGAGTGCCGGTCGGACAGCACGATGGCGCGGGCGCCGCCACGGATGGCCGCCGACACCTCCTCGCACAGCTCGGCGATCCTGGAGCCGAGCGCCCGGCCGCCCCGGCGACCTTGTAGAGGCCCTTCACGACGTGGGTGGAGAAGCCGGGCAGGTTGCCGTCCTTCAACCGCACGATCTTGGCCAGCTGCTCGGAGTCGAGGATCGGGCCGGACATGGTGATCATGCGGGCGGCCTCGGGCTGGGCGCCAGCAGGTTCCGCTCCGGGCCGATCTTGGCGGTGAGGCTGGTTACGAGCTGCTCGCGGATGGCGTCGAGCGGCGGGTTGGTCACCTGGGCGAAGAGTTGCTTGAAGTAGTCGAAGATGAGCCGGGGTCGCTCCGACAGGATCGCAACCGGTGTGTCGGTGCCCATCGAGCCGATCGCCTCGACGCCGTCGTTTGCCATCGGGGCGATGATCAGGCGCAGCTCCTCGTGCGTGTAGCCGAAGGTCTGCTGCCTGCGGGTGACGGAGCTGTGCGAGTGGACGATGTGCGCGCGGCCCGGCAGCGCGTCCAGCTCGATCTTGTGCTCGGCGACCCACTTCCCGTACGGCTGCTCGGCGGCCAACGCCCCTTCACGTCGTCGTCTGACAGGATGCGGTGCTGCTCGAGGTCGAGCAGCAGCATGCGGCCGGGCTGGAGCCTGCCCTTCGAGACGATGTCCGCGGTGGGGATCGGCAGCACCCCCGCCTCGGAGGCGAACACGACGAGGCCGTCGCGCGTCTCCCAGTAGCGGCCGGGCGGAGCCCGTTGCGGTCGAGGCAGGCACCGATGATGGATCCGTCGGTGAAGGTCATGCAGGCGGGGCCGTCCCACGGCTCCATGATCATGGAGTGGAACTCGTAGAACGCGCGGCGCTCGGGTTCCATCTCGGCGTGTCCCTCCCACGCCTCCGGGATCATCATCAGCACGGCGTGCGGGAGCGAGCGGCCGCCGAGGTGGAGCAGCTCGAGGACCTCGTCGAACGAGGCGGAGTCGGAGCCGTCAGGGCTGCAGATCGGAAACAGCCGCTCGAGCGAGCCGGGGAAGCTCTCCGAGGTGAGCAGCGCCTCCCTCGCCCGCATCCAGTTGCGGTTGCCGCGCACCGTGTTGATCTCGCCGTTGTGGGCGATCATCCGGTAGGGGTGGGCGAGCTCCCAGGCCGGGAACGTGTTGGTGGAGAAGCGCGAGTGGACCAGCGCAAGGGCCGAGGCGACCCGCTCGTCGTGCAGCTCGGGGAAGACCTCCTCGAGCTGGGAGGTGGTCAGCATGCCCTTGTAGACGATCGTGCGCGACGAGAGCGACGCGAAGTAGACGCCGACCTCGTGCTGGGCGCGGCGCCGCAGCACGAAGGTGGAACGGTCGAGCTCGATCCCCTGCTGCCCGGCCCGGCCCGCGACGATCAGGTGTTCGAAGTGCGGCATGGCGCCGAGCGAGATGGGTGAGAGCGTCGCGGTCTCCACCGGGACGTCGCGCCAGGCGAGCACGTCGAGCTCGAGTTCGTCTGCGAGCGCCTCGATGTGTGCCTTGACGCGCGCCCGCTCCGCCTCGTCGGTGGGCAGGAACGCCATGCCGGCGGCGTACTCGCCCGCATCGGGGAGCCGCACGCCCGCGACGGCACGGAGGAAGGCGTCGGGGATCTGGATCAGGATGCCCGCCCCGTCACCCGCGGCCTCGTCGGCTCCGGTGGCGCCGCGGTGGTCGAGGTTGCGCAGCGCCTCGAGGCCCGGGCCACGATCTCGTGGCGGGCCCTGCCGTCGAGGTGCGCGACGAACGCGACACCGCAGGCGTCGTGCTCGTATGCGGGGTCGTACAACCCCACCTTCTCGCGGTGCGGAAAGACGCTGTGAGTCATGAAAATGACCTCCTCTGATCGGCGGGCATGGCGTCGCCAGCGGGAAAACAGTAAGGCCGCGGATCGGTACGACCGACCATGTTCAGGGCGCAGCGATTTCTCTTCGCATAATTGTTACGCCGCCGAAACATGGCGCCCCAGCGGGCGCGGGGACTCGTCCATCCGCGCCCCGCGTGTCGGCACACTACGAGAACGCGCCGGTCACGTGGGACGTGACCGGCGCGCCCCACTCCGGGGTGGGTGGCTAGCGGTGGGAGCGCTCGACGCCGGCGGCCAGGTCGCCGGCGAGGGTGCGGAGCCGCGCGAGATCGCCCTGCAGATCCACCCCGTCGGAGTCGAGGCACTTCAGCAGCGCCGAGCCGACGATGACAAGGTCGGCGAAGGCCCCGATCTCGGCGGCCTGGTCGGCGTTGCTGACCCCGAGCCCGATGCCGATCGGCAGGGTGGAATCGATGCTCCTGGCGCGGTCCACGATCACGGGGGCCGCGTCGGAGGTGGCGGCCCGCGTGCCGGTCACGCCCATCACGCTGGAGGCGTAGACCCAGCCCCGGCACGACTCCATGGTCATGGCGATGCGGGCATCGGTCGACGACGGCGCGATCAGGAAGACGCGGTCGAGGCCATGGGCGTCGGTGGCCGCGAACCACTCGGGGCAGTCGTCCGGGGGAGGTCGGGTGTGATGACGCCGGCACCGCCCGCCGCCGCGAGGTCGCGGGCGAACGCGTCGGGGCCGTAGGCCTCGATGAGGTTCCAGTAGGTCATCACCATCGGGGTGGCCGACGTGGCGGCCACCGCCTCGACGGCGGTGAAGGCGTCGCGGGTGCGGACGCCCCGCTCGCGGGCACGGGTCGTGGCGTGCTGGATGACGAGCCCGTCCATCAGCGGATCGGAGTACGGGATGCCGATCTCTACGAGATCGACGCCCCGGCCCTCGCTGCCCTCGGTGATCGCGCGGACCGCCTCGATCGACCCCGCTACCGACGGGTAGCCGACGGGGAGGTACCCGACGAGCGCCGGTCGGCCCGAGCCGAGGCGGTCGGCCACGACGCGTCCGGAGATGCCGAGCCGGGCCGGATCGGTGAAGGTGCTCATTCCAGTCCTCCGACTGTCTTGTCCGGTTCGCCCGCGAGCCCGAAGTACTCGAAGGCGGTGGCCACGTCCTTGTCTCCGCGACCGGACAGGCACACGAGGATGGTGGGACGCGCGTCCGGGTCGGTCTCGGCGATCCGCAGCCCGAGGCGTCGGGCGCCCGCGACCGCGTGGGCCGACTCGATGGCCGGGATGATGCCCTCGGTCCGGGTCAGCGCCTTGAACGCGTCCATCGCCTCGGCGTCGGTGACCGGTTCGTAGACGGCGCGGCCCGTGTCTGCGAGCCAGGCGTGCTCGGGGCCGACACCCGGGTAGTCGAGGCCTGCCGAGATCGAATGCGACTCGATGGTCTGGCCGTCCTCGTCCTGGAGCACGTAGGTGCGGGCGCCGTGCAGCACGCCCGGGTGCCTGCGGTGATGGTGGCCGCGTGGCGCCCCGTCTCGACGCCGTCACCCGCCGCCTCGAAGCCGTAGAGCCGCACGTCGGCGTCGGGGATGAAGTCGGCGAACATGCCGATGGCGTTGGAGCCGCCGCCGACGCAGGCCGCGACGTAGTCGGGAAGGGCCCCGTAGGCGTCCAGCATCTGCTGTCTGGCCTCGGTGGAGATGATCCGCTGCAGCTCGCGCACGAGGTAGGGGAAGGGGTGCGGCCCCCGACGGTGCCGATCAGGTAGTGCGTCGAGTCGACGGTGGTGACCCAGTCGCGCATCGCCTCGTTCATCGCGTCCTTGAGGGTGCGCGACCCGGCGGCCACGGCGTACACCTCGGCCCCCAGCAGCTGCATGCGGGCGACGTTGAGCGCCTGGCGCCGCGTGTCGACCTCACCCATGTAGACGCGGCACTCGAGCCCGAGCAGCGCGGCGGCGGTGGCGGTGGCGACGCCATGCTGGCCCGCCCCGTCTCGGCGATGACGCGGGTCTTGCCCATCCGCCTGGTCAGCAGAGCCTGGCCGAGCACGTTGTTGATCTTGTGGGCGCCGGTGTGGTTGAGGTCCTCACGCTTGAGCAGGATGCGGGCGTTACCGCACTGGCTCGAGAAGTTCAGCGCCTCGGTGATGGGGGTGGGTCGGCCGGCGTAGTCGTGTTGCAGCCTCTCCAGCTCCGCGTGGTACGACGGGTCGGACATCGCCTCGTCGAAGGCGACGGTCAGCTCGTCGAGCGCCGCCTGCAGCGCCTCGGGGACGAAGCGGCCCCCGTAGCGTCCGAAGTGTCCGGTGGAATCTGGCTGGCTCATGCCGTGGCCCCTTCTGCGGCCGCCATGAAGTCTCCGATGGCGGCGCGTGGATCTCCGTGCCTGACGAGCGCCTCGCCCACCAGGATGACGTCCGCGCCCTCGGCCGCCACGCGTGCGACGTCGCCGGTGCCGAGGATTCCGGACTCCGCGACCTTGACCGCCGCGTCGCCGATGCGTTCGGCGAGGGTTCCGAAGGTGCCGAGGTCGACGTCGAGGTTCAACAGGTTGCGGTTGTTGACACCGATCAGGCCCGCTCCGACGGCGAGGGCCCGGTCGACCTCCTCGGCGGTGTGGGTCTCGACCAGCGCCGTCATGCCGAGGTCGGCCGTCAGGGCCAGGAAGCGCGTGAGGTCGGCGTCGTCGAGGGCGGCCACGATCAGCAGCACGAGGTCGGCCCCGTGGGCGCGGGCCTCGTAGAACTGGTACTCGTCGACCATGAAGTCCTTGCGCAGCACGGGCACGTCGACCCTCGCGCGGACGGCGTCGAGGTCGCCCAGCGTGCCGTTGAAGCGGCGCTGCTCGGTCAGGACCGAGATGGCGGCCGCACCGCCCTCGGCGTACTCGGACGCGAGCGCGGCGGGGTCGACGATGTCGGCGAGGTGACCCTTGGAAGGCGACCTCCGCTTGACCTCCGAAATGACGGCCAGCTCCGGGGCCCGGAACCTGGGCATCGGGTCGAGCGCGGGCGCGACGGCGTCGAGGTCCCCGATCAGGGATTCGAGGCTGCGGGTCGCCCTGCGGGCCTCAAGGTCGAGTCGTACTCCGTCGATGATGGCGTCGAGGACGCTCACGGCTGGCCGTAGCCCATGGCCTTCATGACCATGGTGACGAGCGCCCCGAGCACGACGATCGCCCCGCCCGCGATGACCAACGCCCAGGTGGGGCCGACCGCGGATCCGATCGCCGCGAGGACGAAGCCGACCGCGGCGGTGACGGAGCCCGCCCACGCGGCAGGGCTTCTGCCGTGGTGGTAGTACTTCGGGGTCTGCGCCATGAGTCCAGCCTTCCGGGAGGGATCGTGTGGTTGCCGAGCCTACCCTCAATCGGCGGCGTCGGGCGAGCCTTGTTCACCCGTCGGGTCGTACCCCTCGTCCATGGCCTTCCACAGGTCGGCCGGGGCCTCACGCCCTGTACTCCTGCGATGCCGCCAGGCGGGCCCCCAGACCACGAAGCCGAGGGAGGCGATCAGGGTGGCCACGAAGCCGACGAGCGGGGTCCACTGCCCCGACTGCGCGGCCCAGCCGATGCCCGCTACCGCGAGCCCGGCCAGCAGGATCCCGACGATCCGCAGCCCGAAGCCGCGGAGCATCAGCGAGAGCCCGACCCCGGCGGCGAGCGCCCAGGCCAGCGAGGCGAGCGACGAACCGGCGGTCTGCGCCGCCACCCCCGCGATGAGCGCGCCGGCCACGGCCAGCAGCGTCACCGGCCAGCGCCCGGTCACGCCCGCGCCATCGCTTCGGCCCGTGCGATGGCCGTGACGACGGCGCGCGCCTTGTGCTGGCATTCCTGGTCCTCGGTGGCCGGGTCGGAGTCGGCGACGATGCCGGCACCGGCCTGCACGTGGGCGACGCCGTCCTTCAGCACCGCGGTGCGGATGGCGATGGCGACGTCAGCGTTGCCCGCGAGGTCGAAGTAGCCGACGACACCGCCGTACAGGGCGCGCCGGGTTGCCTCGAGGTCGTCGATGATCTCCATCGCACGCACCTTGGGCGCTCCGGAGAGGGTGCCCGCAGGGAAGCAGGACAGCACGGCGTCGAGGGCGTTCCTGCCTGCGGCGATGCGGCCGGAGACCTCGGCCTCCAGATGCATGATGTGGGAGTAGCGGTGCACCTTCGCGTACTCGTGGACGGTGACGGTGCCGGGCGTCGAGATGCGGCCGAGATCGTTGCGGCCGAGGTCGACGAGCATCAGGTGCTCCGCCTGCTCCTTGGGGTCGGCCACCAGCTCCTCGGCGAGGCGGCGGTCCTCCTCCGGCGTCGCTCCCCTGGGCCGCGAGCCGGCGATGGGCCTGGTGGTGGCGACGCCGTCCGAGATCGTGACGAGCGCCTCAGGGCTGGAGCCGATGATGGCGAAGCCCGGCATCCTCAACAGGTAGAGGTAGGGCTGGGGTTCGTGAGCCGCAGAGCGCGGTACACCTCGAGCGCGTCGGCGTCGGTGCGGATGTCGAAGCGCTGCGAGACCACGATCTGGAAGGCCTCACCCGCCCGGATCTCCTCCTTCGCGGCCTCGACCAGCGCCATGTACTCCTCGGCGGTCCGCTGCCTTGCGATGACCGGGTGGTGGGCTCGCCCTCCTGGCAGGCCAGCGAGACGCGGGGCTGCCTCAACTGCTGGGCCATGGCCTCGACGGCGGCAACCGCGTTGAAGTAGGCCCGCTCCACGCCCTCGTCCGTTCCGTCGAAGTTGATGGCGTTCGCGATCAGCCACAGCTCCCCGCGGTGATGGTCGAAGACGGCCAACTCGCTGGCCAGCATCATCGTGAGCTCGGGAAGGTGCAGGTCATCCTCCACGCCGTCGGGCAGCTTCTCGAGGCGCCGCACCACGTCGTAGCCCAGGTAGCCGACCAGGCCGGAGTGGAAGGGCGGCAGCCCGGGCACGGGTTCGCTCGCCAGTTCCTGCAGCGTCTCCGCCAGCACGGTCAGGGGTCGCCGTGCTCCGGGATGCCGACGAGTTCGCGGCCGAGCCAGGCGGCGCGGCCGTCGCGCTCGGTGAGCGTCGCCGCGGTCCGCACGCCGATGAAGGACCAGCGCGACCAGACCCCGGCGTCGGCCGACTCGAACAGGAAGGTCGACTCGCGGGCGCCGCACAGCGCCTGGTAGACGCTGACGGGGGTGAGGTCGTCGGCGAGCAGGCGCGCGTAGACGCTGATCACCCGGCGGTCGCGTGCCAGGGCCGCGAACTCGGGAGGCCGGGCTCGACGATCACGCGACGTCCTCCGCGGTCAGTTCCGTGAAGAAGCAGGTCCGGTTGCCCGTGTGGCAGGCGGCCCCGGTCTGACGCACCGTCAGGAGGATCGTGTCGCCGTCGCAGTCCAGCGCGACGGACACGACGCTCTGGTGGTGCCCGAGGTCTCCCCTTGACCCAGTACTCCTGCCGCGACCTCGACCAGTAGGTCGCCCGGCCGGTGGCGAGGGTGCGGCGCAGCGCCTCCTCGTCCATCCAGGCGAGCATGAGCACCTCCCGGGTCTCCTCGTCCTGGGCGATGGCGGGCACGAGCCCGTCGGCGTTGTACGCGATGTCCTGCATGGGCCCATTGTGCCAACTGGTGGCAGGTGCCCGCTCAGGCGTCCGGCGGGCCCTCCACACGGGCCGTGTCGTCGGACGGGTGCCCCTCCAGCCGGCGGACGAGCCTGGCCACCCACCGGGCGGGCATCCCCGGGGTGTCGATCAGGGCACGGGCAGCGTCGAGGTCGCCCCGGTCGCGCTCCATCACGCGGAACACCTCGCCGATGGTGGCGCGCCGCCGGGCCGGTCGAGCAGCACCACCTCGGCACCTGCGGTGACGGTCCCGGGCTCAAGCACGCGCAGGTACCAGCCGACCCAGCCCGTGGCCTGGGCCCGCAGCACGAGGTCGTCGATCCCCCACCTTTTCGCGAGCTTGTAGCAGGGGCTGCGCGGCTGGGTCACCCGGACCACGACGTCGCCGATCCGCCACGTCTCCCCAGCACCACGGAGTCGTCGTCGGTGCCGGGCACGTCGAGGGTGAGGTTCTCGAGGAAGCCGCCGTCGGGCAGGTCGAGCCCGACCGAGCGCCAGTCGTCGTAGCGGTGTCGCGCGAAGACCAGCAGTGCCTTGTCCGGCCCGCCGTGGTTGACGGTGTCTCCATGTTCGTCGCCCGCCAGGCCGAGGCCCCCACCGCGACACCGCCGACGACTCTCTCCTTGATCGCGGCGCTCGGCACGCCGCGCGGACCCCACGGCTGCGTCACCACCTTGCCGGTACGCACGGCGGACACGGTCCCGAGCCTGGTCTCCACGCCCGACAGCCTAGGGCGGGACCGCATCGGCACTAGGCTTGGTCCATGAGTTTCGCCTCGCGCCAACGCGCCGCCCTCGCCGATCTCCTCGATGAGCTCGGCCCCTTCGCCCCCACACGGTGCGAGGGTGGCGCACGCAGGATCTGGCCGCCCACCTGTACGTCCGGGAGCGCAAGCTGGGTGCGCTGCCGGGCATCGGGTTCGAGCGGTTCGCCGAACGCACCGCGGCCATCCAGCAGGAGGCGCTGCACTCCATGGACTACCCGGACCTCGTTCGCGAGATCAGGCGGCCCGGCTGGATCATGCGCCCGCTGGACGACCTGGTCAACACCTCCGAGATGTTCATCCACCACGAGGACGTGCTGCGCGCCAACGACCGTTCGCAGAAGCTCACGCCGAAGGAGCAGGCGAAGCTGTGGCCGATGGTCACGGTGATGGCCCGCCGGGTCCAGGCGAAGGCAGGCGTCCAGGTGCGGATCGGCCGCTCCGACACCGGCGACGAGACGCAGATCGGCACGGGGTCGCGGATCCTGCACCTGCGGGGCCTTCCGTCGGAGCTGCTGCTGCACCTGACCGGCCGCGACTCCGACGTCGAGATGATCGCCGACCCCCCGGTGCTCGACGAGTGGCTGCGCTCGCTGCTCACTCTGTGACCTCCGCGGCCATCCACCCGATGGGCCGGGCACCCACCGGTTCGGCGCGGGCGGTAACATCCGCCCATGACATCGCTGACCCAAGCCAATGAAGCCGGTTTCTTCGGCGCCCACGGCGGACGTTTCCTTCCCCCGCACCTCGAGGCACCCATCGCCGAGGTCGCCACGGCCTACGCCGAGGCCAAGGACGACCCTGAGTTCATCGCCGAGTACGAGTCGCTCCTGGCCGACTACGTCGGACGCCCGTCCCCGCTCTTCCTCGCCAGGCGGCTCACCGCCGAGCTCGGCGGCGCGAAGATCTACCTCAAGCGCGAGGACCTGAACCACACGGGCGCCCACAAGATCAACCACACGCTCGGCGAGGTGCTCCTCGCGAAGCGGATGGGCAAGAAGAAGGTGATCGCGGAGACCGGCGCGGGCCAGCACGGTGTCGCGCTCGCCACCGCGGCCGCCCTGCTCGGCCTCGAGTGCGAGATCCACATGGGTGCCATCGACATCGCCAAGCAGCACCCCAACGTGGTGCGCATGCGCCTGCTCGGCGCCAAGGTGATCCCGGTCGACATGGGGGGTCGCTCCCTGAAGGAGGCCGTCGACTCGGCGTTCGGCGTCTGGGCCGAGGACTTCAGCGAGACGATGTACGCCATCGGCTCGGTCGTCGGACCCGACCCGTTCCCGAGCATGGTGCGCGACTTCCAGTCGATCGTCGGCCGCGAGGCCCGCGCGCAGATCCTCGGGAAGGAGGGCAGGCTGCCCACCGCGCTGGTGGCCGCGGTCGGCGGCGGGTCCAACGCGATGGGACTGTTCAGCGCGTTCCTCGAGGACCCCGAGGTCGCCATCTACGGTGTGGAGCCGGCCGGTCGCTCCCTCGACACCCCGGGCGAGCACGCCGCGACCATGACGCTCGGCACCCCCGGCGTGATCCACGGGATGAAGACCCTCGTTCTGCAGGACGAGGCGGGCGACCCGTGGCCGGTGCACTCGATCGCCTCGGGCCTCGACTACCCGGGAGTCGGCCCGCAGCACGCGCACCTGCGCGACCTCGGCCGCGTCTCCTACGTCACCGCCTCCGACGACGCGACCATGGACGCGTTCCGGGCGCTGTGCCGCACCGAGGGCATCATCCCGCCATCGAGTCGAGCCACGCGGTGGCCCACGCCATCGCGATGGCTCCGACGTTGTCGGTCGACGACGTGATCGTGGTCAACCTGTCGGGCCGCGGCGACAAGGACATCGACTTCGTCGCGGAGCGCCTCGGGATGGAGTGAGCGGTAGCGGGCGCCCACGATCGGCACCGCGATGCCGTCGTGGGCGCCCGTCACCTCCTCCCGGCCGGGCTCAGGTGAGCTTGGCCAGCACCAGTTCGCGTACCTTGCCCGCGTCGGCCTGGCCGCGCATCGCCTTCATGACCTGCCCGATCAGGGCGCCGGCCGCCTGCACCTTGCCTGCGCGGATCTTGTCCGCCACGTCCGGGTTGGCCGCGATGACCTCGTCGACCGCGGCGCCGAGGGCTCCCTCGTCTGAGACGACCACCAGGCCACGCTTCTCCACGACCTCGGCCGGCTCACCCTCACCCGCGAGCACGCCGTCGATCACCTGACGGGCGAGCTTGTCGTTGACGGTGCCCGAGTCGATGAGCGCCTGCACGCCTGCGACCTGCGTCGGGGTGATGGCGAGCCCTTCGAGCTCGACTCCGTCCTCGTTGGCGCGGCGTGCCAGCTCGGTCACCCACCACTTCCGGGCCGCCGCCGGGTGGCCCCGGCCGCGACGGTCTCCTCGACGAGCGTCAGCGCACCGGAGTTGACGACTGCGGCGAAGTCGATGTCGCTGAAGCCCCAGTCACCCTGCAGGCGGGCGCGACGCTCGGCGGGCGGCTCGGGCAGCGTGGCCCGCAGCTCCTCGACCCACTGACGGCTCGGGGCGATCGGCATCAGGTCGGGCTCGGCGAAGTAGCGGTAGTCCTCCGCCTCCTCCTTCGAACGACCCGACGACGTGGTGCCGTCGGCCTCGTGGAAGTGACGCGTCTCCTGCTTCACCGTCCCGCCGTCGTCGAGGATGGCCGCCTGGCGGGTCATCTCGTAGCGGATGGCGCGCTCGACCGAGCGCAGCGAGTTGACGTTCTTCGTCTCGGTGCGGGTGCCGAGCGTCTCCGACCCGATGGGGCGAGCGACACGTTGGCGTCACAGCGGAGCGAGCCCTGCTCCATCTTCACGTCGGACACGCCCAGTGCCTTCATCAGTTCCCGGAGGTGCGCGACGTAGGCCTTGGCCACCTCGGGGGCCTTCTCCCCGCCCCGCGCAGCGGCTTGGTGACGATCTCGATCAGCGGCACACCCGCCCGGTTGTAGTCGATCAGCGAATGGTCGGCGCCGACGATGCGGCCCGAGCCACCGACGTGGGTCGCCTTGCCCGCGTCCTCCTCCATGTGGGCACGCTCGATCTCGACGCGGTAGGTCTCACCGTCGACGTCGAGGTCGACGTAGCCGTCGAACGCGATCGGCTCGTCGTACTGCGAGGTCTGGAAGTTCTTCGTCATGTCCGGGTAGAAGTAGTTCTTCCTGGCCATCCGGCACCACTGCGCGATCGAGCAGTTCAGCGCCAGTCCGATGCGGATGGCGGACTCGACCGCCTTGCCGTTGATCACAGGCAGCGACCCGGGCAGGCCCAGGCACACGGGGCAGACGTGGGTGTTCGGCTCGCCGCCGAACTCGTTGGCGCAGCCGCAGAACATCTTGGTCTTCGTGTTCAGCTCGACGTGCACCTCGAGGCCCAGCGCGGGCTCGTAGCGCGTCAGCAGAACGTCGTAGTCGACAGTTGCACTCATGCCGTGACCGCCTTCGATCCGTCGATCTGTGTCATCCGGGCGAGCAGTGGCCCGCCCCACCTCGCCTCCAGGGCCCGTTCCAGCACGCCGCCGATGCGGTAGAGGCGCGCGTCCTCCATCGGGGCGCCATCACCTGCAGGCCGACGGGCAGAGCGTCGCTGAGCCCCGCAGGGAACGACGCGGACGCGTTGCCCGCCATGTTGCTCGGGATGGTGCACAGGTCGGCCAGGTACATGCTCATGGGTCGGCGGTGCGTTCACCGATCCGGAACGCGACGGTGGGTGTGGTCGGCGAGACCAGCACGTCAACCTGTCCGAACGCCCTGTCGAAGTCCTGCTGGATCAGGGAGCGGACCTTCTGGGCGGATCCGTAGTAGGCGTCGTAGTAGCCGGCCGACAGCGCGTAGGTGCCGATGATGATGCGGCGCTTCGCCTCGCGACCGAAGCCGTCCTCGCGGCTCAGGTTCATCACCTGCTCGGCGGAGTTGGTGCCGTCGTCGCCGACCCGCAGGCCGTAGCGCATGCCGTCGAAGCGGGCGAGGTTCGAGCTGAGCTCCGCGGGCTGGATCAGGTAGTAGGCGGGCAGCGCGTAGGTGAACGCGGGGCACGACACCTCGACGATCTCGGCACCCGCCCCACGGAGCACCTCGATCGCCTCGTCGAAGCGCTCCAGCACACCGGGCTCGTAGCCGTCGCCGCGGAACTCGGTGACGACGCCGACGCGCACGCCGGTCAGGTCGGTCGAGGCGGCGGCCGCGACGAGGTCGGGCACCGGCTGGTTGATGGAGGCGGAGTCGTGCGGGTCGTAGCCGCCGATGATCTCCTGCAGGAGCGCGGCATCCTCGGTGGTGCGGGTCACCGGGCCGGGCTGGTCGAGGCTCGAGGCCATGGCGACCACCCCGTAGCGGGAGACGCCGCCGTAGGTCGGCTTCACGCCGACGGTGCCGGTCACGGCCCCGGCTGACGGATCGAACCGCCGGTGTCGGACCCCACGGCGATGGGCACCATGAACGACGCGACGGCCGCGGAGGAGCCGCCGCCGGAGCCGCCGGGGATGCGGTCGGTGTCCCACGGGTTACGGGTCGGGCCGAAGTAGGAGGTCTCCGTCGACGAGCCCATGGCGAACTCGTCCATGTTGGTCTTTCCGACGATGACCAGCCCCGCCCCACGGAGCCGGGCCACGACGGTCGAGTCGTAGGGCGGGATCCATCCCTCGAGCATCTTCGAGCCGCATGTCGTCGGGAAGTCGACCGTGCAGAAGTTGTCCTTGATGCCGATCGGGACGCCGGCCAGCGGGCCGAGCTCCTCGCCCGCGGCGCGGCGGGCGTCGATGGCGCGGGCCTGTGCGATGGCCGAGTCGGCGTCGACGCTGAGGAACACGTTGAGGGTGGGATTGAGGGCCTCGATCTGCTCGAGGCAGGCGCGGGTGAGCTGCTCGGAGGTGAGCTCGCCGGCGGCCATGGCGCGGCCGAGGTCGGCGGCGGAACGGGTGAGGATGCTCATGTCGGGTCAGTCCTCGCTCAGGATCTGGGGACGCGGAACCGGCCGTCCTCGGCGTCGGGTGCCCCGGAGAGGGCCTGCTCCTGGCTGAGGGAGGCCGTGACGACGTCTGCGCGGAACACGTTGCTCATCGGCATCGCGTGGGTCGCGAGCGGCACGTCCGGCCCGCCACCTCAGAGACGCTCGCTACGGATTCCAAGATGACGTCCAGCTCGGGGCGAGCTCCGTGCACTCCTGCTCGGTGAGCTGGATGCGCGCCAGTGCTGCCAGGCGAGCCACGTCGTCGGCGGTGAGACCCACTTCGTGCTCCTAGGTTGGCTTCTCGCCGCGATGGCGGCGTCGCCCATCTTAGGGCCCCCGGCCCGATCGGCCGCCCGGCGTCCCGGGTGTGGTCAGGCGCCCGTGAGCAGCAGGTAGAACATGCGGCCGAGAAAGAACAGCGCCACGGCGATGCCCACCACGACGACGGGCACGATGATGCGCTGGATCTTCTTCCACCGCGTAGTCGGCACCCCGGACGGTCCCCAGCTGCCCCTGCCGGCCTGAGCCCGGGTGGGTCCACTGCCGTTGAGGTTCAGGTCGGAGAACACGCGCATGGCGGCAAGTCTAGGCGCTCAACCGGGCGGTGGGACACCGGTTCAGCCGCGCTCCGCGGCCTCCTCGACCAGGAAGGCGGCCCGTTCCAGCGCGCGCAGCTGCGGTGCGACGTCGTCCCTGCGCCAGCCGGCAAGGCCGCAGGCGGTGCCGAGCACGAGCCCCGGCCAGGGCGCGACCTGGATCTGCCGCAACACCCGCAGCGCCTCGTCGACCAGCCGGTCGACCCCTGTGGGGTGGCCGAGGCCGTGTCGACGACACCGAGCGCGACCTCTCGTCCCTCGTCGGACCACCGGGCCAGCTCGTCGGGGTCGACAAGGCGGGAGTCGACGGCGACGCCGGCGAACCCTGCGCGGCGGGCCACGTCGAGCCAGCGGCCGGGCGCGCAGCAGTGCAGCCAGGCGCCCTGCCCGAACGGAGTCAGTGCCCCACGAGCTCCGGCGGATCGACCCTGCGGTGCTTCGAGAAGCCGGACGCCGTTGGCACCGCTCCCCGGCGACGGCGAGCAGCGCGGGCTCGTCGATCTGGATGAGCGGGCGGGCGGCCGGGAGCCGGCGGGTCAGGTCGGCGACAAGCCCGGCGATGCCCTCCCGGAGCGCCTCGGCCAGTTCGCGGCGGGCGCCGTGGTCGGCCAGCAGCCGGTCGCCGGCGGGTCGCTCGACGGTCGCGGCGAGCGTCCACGGCCCGCGACGCCGACCTTGAGCACGCCGGTGAAGTCCTGCAGGAGCTCCTCGGCGTCATCGAGGTCGTGGCGCCACTGGGCGCGGGCGCGCCGGTGCTCGGCGCTGGCGTGTGGGGTGAGCCGCCAGCCGGCGGGCTGCAGGTCGAACCCGAGCCCGTCGATCAGCCCGAGCGCGCGGCCCGTCATCGCGGAGGCTACCCGCGGGCGGGCAGTTCCGGCAGCGGCAGCAGGTCGGCAAGCAGCTCGGACATCGCGGCCAGCGCGCCGCGCAGGTCCGTGCCCGGGAGCGACCCGGAGGCGGTGATCCGCATCAGAGCGCCCCGGCGATGACGGCGCTGCCGACGACGCGGTCGGCCTCGTAGACGACCACCGTCTGGCCGGGCGCGACTCCCGAGGCGGGCTCGTCGAGCGCGACCGTGAGGCCGCCGTCGGTCGCCTCGACCGTTGCGGCCTGGGCGAGGCCGTGGGCCCGGTACTGCGCCGAGCCGCGGAACGCGCCCTCGACGGGGTCGCCGGTCCAGGTGGGCCGGATGCAGGTGAGCCGGGTGACGGCGAGGTCGTCACGGGCCCCCACCACGACCGTGCGGGAGACGGGCTCGATGCTCAGCACGTAGCGGGGTTCGCCGCCCGGCGCCGGCACGCGCAGGTCGAGGCCCTTGCGCTGGCCGACGGTGTAGCGGTGCGTGCCGCGGTGGGTGCCGAGCACCGCGCCGGAGGAGTCGATGATGTCGCCGGGCGCGTCGTCGATGTGGCGCGCGAGGAAGCCCTGGGTGTCGCCGTCGGCGATGAAGCAGATGTCGTGCGAGTCCGGCTTCTTCGCCACCCCGAACCCGAGGGCGCGGGCCTCCTGCCGCACGAGGGCTTCTCGACGTCGAACAGCGGGAAGAGGCAGCGGGAGAGTTGGTCGCGGTTCAGCATGCCGAGCACGTAGGACTGGTCCTTGGCGCCGTCTGCGGCGCGGTGCAGCGTGACGCTGCCGTCGTCGTGGCGTCGCAGGTCGGCGTAGTGCCCGGTGGCGACCGCGTCGAACCCTAGCGCGATGCCGCGGTCGAGGACGGCGGCGAACTTGATCTTCTCGTTGCAGCGCAGGCACGGGTTGGGCGTGCGGCCTGCCCGGTACTCGGCGACGAAGTCCTCGACGACGGCCTCGTGGAACTCCTCGGCGAAGTCCCACACGTAGAAGGGGATGTCGAGCTTGTCCGCGACGCGCCGTGCGTCGTGTGAGTCCTCCAGCGAGCAGCAGCCGCGTGCGCCGGAGCGGTACGAGGCGGGGTTCCGCGACAGCGCCAGGTGCACGCCGGTGACGTCGTGGCCCTGCGCGACGAGGCGCGCAGCGGCGACGGCGGAGTCGACCCCACCCGACATGGCGACAAGTACCCGCACGAATCTCCTCTTCTGAAGTCAGTGAGCCGGGCCAGTCTACGCGCCGCGCGCCTGATCGACCGCGAGCGGAAGGACCTCCACGAGCCGGTCGATGTCGGACGGGGTCGTGGTGCGTCCCAACGAGAAGCGCAGCGACTGGGCCGCCTCGTCGGCGCTGCGCCCCATGGCGAGCAGCACGTCACTGGGTTGGTGCACGCCCGCCCGGCAGGCGGAACCGACGGAGGCGTGGACGCCGCGCTGATCCAGCAGGAACAGGAGCGCGTCGGCGCGGATCCCGTCGAAGGTGGCGTTGACTATGTGCGGGGCGCCGTCAGGCCGGCTGTTGAGCCTGCCCCCCGCGGCCAGGGCCGCGGCCGCCACGCGGTCGCGCAGCGCGGTGAGCCGCTCCGCCTCCGCCTCCCGCCCGAGGGCGGCCAGCGTCGCGGCCCGCGCGAACGCGGCCGCCAGCGCGACGGCGTTGGTTCCCGAGCGCACCCCGCGCTCCTGGCCCCCGCCCAGTCCGATGGGAGAGGGGACGACGGCCCTGCGGGCGAGCAGCGCCCCGATGCCGACGGGGCCGCCGATCTTGTGCGCCGAGAGGCTCATCAGTTCGAGCGCCCCTGCCGCGAAATCCACCTCGAGGTGGCCGAGGGCCTGCACAGCATCGCTGTGCATCCACGCCCCTGCCCGCACTGCGAGCCTGCGGATCTCCTCGACGGGCTGCACGACGCCGGTCTCGTTGTTGACCGTCATCACCGACACCACCGCGACGCGCGGGTCGATCAGGGCCGCGGCCGCTTCGAGGTCGACGAGGCCTTCGGGTGTGACGGGCAGCGTGAGCGCCCCGCGCCGCACCGCGCCGAGCACCGCGGGATGTTCGACGGCCGAGACGAGGATCCGGTCGCGGCCCTCCGTGAGGCGGGCCGCCGCGCCGCCCAGGACGGCGATGGAGTCGGCCTCCGAGCCCCCGGAGGTGAAGATCACCTCGCTCGGGTGCGCACCCACCGCCCCGGCGAGCTCCTCGCGGGCCTCCTCGAGCGCGGCCCTGGCCCGTTGGCCGGGTCGGTGCAGCGAGGCGGGGTTGCCGACGATCCCCGAGGCCGCCACGAACGCCTCCACGGCCTCGGCCCGCATGGGCGTGGTGGCCGCGTGATCGAGATAGACCGACATGTCCGCAACTCTACCGATCCGGCCGATCGTGCCTCCTGGCCGGAAAGCTGACAGAATTGGCGAGTTACGCCGGAAGACCCTAAGGCCCTGATCCGCACCATGCATGTTCCCGATACCGACCGCCTCGGCGCCCACGTCACCCCGGACGGGGTGGCCTTCGCGCTGTGGGCCCCCGCGCCGAGGGGGTCGACCTGGTCCTGATCGACTCGCTCAACAATCAGTCGCGCCACCCGATGACGCGTGACCTCGACGGCATCTGGTCGGTCGATGTGGCGGGCATCGGCGAGGGCCAGCACTACGGCTTCAGGGTGGCGGGCCCATGGGCCCCGCACGAGGGCCTCCGCTTCAACCCGAACCGCCTGCTCCTCGACCCCTACGCGCGCGCCGTGGTGGGCGGCATCGACTTCCACGGCCCCATCCTCGACCACACGCCGGGCAACGTCGAGTCGATGTCGACGGAGGACTCAGTCGGGGCGGTCCCCGTCGGCGTCGTGGTGGCGGACTCCGCGCCACCCGTGCCCGTCGCGCGACGGCGACCCATGGCAGAGACCGTGATCTACGAGGCCCACCTGCGTGGTTTCACGAAGCTGCATCCCGATGTCCCCGAGCACCTGCGCGGCTCCTACCTCGGATTCGCCGAACCCGCCGTGATCGAACACCTTGTCGAGCTCGGCATCACGGCCGTCGAGTTCCTCCCCTGCAGCATTTCGTGAGCGAACCTTTCATCGCGGAGAAGGGGATGCGCAACTACTGGGCTACAACACGATCGGCTTCTTCGCGCCGCAGGCCGCCTACGCGCCCCGCGGCACCGTCGGCAGCCAGGTCGACGACTTCAAGCAGATGGTCTCCGCCCTGCACAGGGCCGGGATCGAGGTCATCCTCGACGTGGTCTACAACCACACCGGGGAGGCCGGGATCGAGGGGCCCACACTGTCGATGCGCGGTATCGACAGCATCGCCTACTACCGGCTGACCAACGACCTCCGTGACGACTACGACGTCACCGGATGCGGCAACTCGGTCGACACGTCGAACCCGATGGTGCTGCAGCTGGTGCTCGACTCGCTGCGCTACTGGGTCACCGAGATGGGGGTCGACGGCTTCCGATTCGATCTGGCGACGACGCTGATCCGCGACGCGCAGCACCACGTCGACCACTCCCACGGGTTCAAGGAGGCCATCGCGGCCGACCCGGTCTTCGACGGGATCAAGATGATCGCCGAGCCGTGGGACGTGGGCCCGTACGGCTACCAGGTCGGGGCGTGGGGCCCCGGTTGGAGCGAGTGGAACGACCGGTTCCGCGACCACGTGCGCGACTACTGGCGCGGCTCGGTGCACGGCGTGCAGGAGCTGGCCACCCGGCTCGCCGGCTCGCCCGATCTGTTCGACAGCCCGGGCAGGACTCCCCAGGCGAGCATCAACTTCGTCACGGCGCACGACGGGTTCACCCTGCGCGACCTGGTCAGTTACGACGTCAAGCACAACCTCGCCAACGGCGAGTCGAACCGCGACGGATCCGACAACAACCACTCCTGGAACCATGGCTGGGAGGGCGAGACGGCCGATCCAGAGATCCGGTCACTGCGCCGCAGGCAGGTGCTCAACATGATGGCGACGCAGGTGCTGGCGCTCGGCACCCCCATGCTGACCGCGGGCGACGAGTTCGGACGCACCCAGCGCGGCAACAACAACGCCTACTGCCAGGATTCGAGGCTCTCCTGGGTGGACTGGTCGATCGAACCGGAGTGGCGGGACGTGCAGCAGAAGATCCGCGACCTGCTCGCGCTCCGGCGCGACCATGTGGTGCTGCGGCCCGAGGAGTTCGCGTACCACACCGAGGTGCTCGGCCCCAACGGCGGCAACCTTCAGCGCGTCGACCTCACCTGGATGGACGGCGTCGGCGGCCAGATGGGTCACGACGCGTGGCACGACGGTTCCCGCCGCCTGCTCGGCATGTACGTCTCCAACGAGACGGAGGCGTTCCTCACCTGGTTCAGCAGTTCCCCCGATCCGGCCGTCGTCAAGCTCCCCGGGCTCCCGTGGGGATACGGCTTTGAGGTGGTGTGGCACACGGCGACCGACTACGAGGTGGTCACCGGGGTGCGGATGCCCGCCGCGGCCCCGTTCCTGATGCCTCCCCGGGCGGTGGTGATGATGCGCGTCGACGTGCACACCACCGTCGAGGAGCTGATGGAGCTGAAACACAAGGAGCGCTCGGCCGGGCGTTCCCCGAGAGGCTGACCACACGCCGCCCTGGGACACGTGCGGCCCCATCCCGGCTAGGCTGAACCCGTGAGCGAGCAGATCCCGGCCCGAGCCGGCAGGCGAATCATCCGCACCGATGGGGGCTTCGGCCGCATCCCGGTCACCGGGGTGAGCCCGGTCCTCGAGGGCGGCGCCTACCCGGTCAAGGCCGTGACCCATGAGCGGCTCCTCGTCCAGGCCAATGTGTTCCGCGAAGGCCACGACGCCGTCAACGCCTCCGTGATCCTCACGTCGCCGCAGGGCACGCAGCGCCGGATCGACATGACGCAGGTCGAGCCCATGGGCCTCGACATCTGGCAGGCCAACATCCGGATGGCCGAGCCCGGAGACTGGACATTCCGCATCGAGGGCTGGTCGGATCCCTGGGGCACCTGGACGCACGCCGCCGAGAAGAAGCTGCCGGCCGACGTCGACGTCGACCTCGTCCACATGGAGGGAAGGGACCTGCTGGAGCGGGCCGCCCTCCAGGCCGAGGCGCAGCGGACGCCAGGCGCCGCTGCGCTCCTGCGTGGCGCGGCGCAGACCCTGACGCGCGGAACCGACCTCGAGGAGGTCCTCGAGTTGATCGCCTCCGCGCCGATCACGCGGGCGATGGCCCGGTTCGGCCCCCGCGAGTTCGTCTCCCCCACCCCGGACCACCCGGTGCGCGTGGAGCGCCGCCGCGCGCTCTACTCGTCCTGGTACGAGTTCTTCCCGCGTTCCCAGGGAGCCTGGCGCGACGACGACGGGCACTGGCACTCCGGCACCTTCGCCTCCTCGCACGGGAGGCTCGAGGCGGCCGCCGCGATGGGCTTCAACGTCATCTACCTGCCGCCGATCCATCCCATCGGACGCTCGTTCCGGAAGGGCCCGAACAACACGCTCACCCCGGGCCGGAAGATCCCGGCTCGCCGTGGGCGATCGGGTCGGCCGACGGCGGCCACGATGCCGTCCACCCCGACCTGGGCACGATCGACGACTTCGATGCCTTCGTGGCCAAGGCGCGCTCGCTCGATGTCGAGATCGCACTCGACATCGCCCTGCAGGCCTCCCCCGACCATCCCTGGGTGGAGGCCCATCCCGAGTGGTTCACCAGGCGGCTCGACGGCACGATCGCGTACGCGGAGAACCCGCCGAAGAAGTACCAGGACATCTACCCCATCAACTTCGACAACGACCCGGTGGGCATCTACCACGAGGTGCTGCGGATCATCGAGTTCTGGATCGACCACGGCGTCACCGTGTTCCGCATCGACAATCCGCACACCAAGCCGGTCGAATTCTGGGACTGGCTGATCGGGCGGGTCAACGACCGTCACCCGGAGGTGATCTTCCTGGCGGAGGCGTTCACCAAGCCGCAGATGATGGCCGCGCTCGGCAAGGTCGGCTTCCAGCAGTCGTACACGTACTTCACCTGGCGCACCGCGAAGTGGGAGCTGACGGAGTACCTCACCGAGCTCTCCACCGAGATGGCGTCGTACTACCGGCCCAACTTCTTCGTCAACACGCCCGACATCAACCCGTTCCACCTGCAGTCGGGCAACCCGGCGGCGTTCGCCATCCGCGCGATCCTCGCGGCGACGATGTCGCCGTCCTGGGGGTCTACTCGGGCTTCGAGCTGTTCGAGCATGAGGCCCTCGCCCGGGGAAGGAGGAGTACCTGGACTCCGAGAAGTTCCAGTTCCGCCCCCGCGACTACGACGCGCAGCCCAACCTGAATGTCCTGCTCGGCCGGCTCAACGAGATCCGCGAGGTGCACCCCGCGCTGCAGCAGCTGCGAGACGTCGCCTTCCACCACGCCCCCACGACTCCGTGCTCGCGTTCTCCAAGCGCGACGGCGACGACACCGTGCTCGTGGTGTGTTCGCTCGATCCGGACAACACCGTCGAGTCGCAGGTCTACCTCGATCTCGCAGCCCTCGGCTTCCCCGCCGCCTCACAGGTGTCGGTGCACGACGAGCTCAGCGGCGAGACGTACCTGTGGGCCGCGAAGCCTACGTCCGGCTGTACCCGGGCCGCCCCGGCCACGTGCTGCACGTGACGGTGTCATGAACGACACCGAGCTCACCGGCACACTCTGGTCGCTTGCACAGGGCCAGCGCTGGTTCTCGGGCCGCGCCGGCCGTCCGGTGGGCGTCGAGCTCGGTGACTGGGCCTCGACCCCGGATCCCGGCCCGGGGCTCCGACCCGCCATCCTCGTCGTCGAGTTCGACGACGGTCACCGGGAGCGCTACCTGATCCCGCTGCTCTACAGCGACGGCGCCGCCCCATCGACGCGTGCGACGATGCGGGCATCCTGCTCGACCTGCTGCGCGAGGGTGCACCGGGCTTCGAGTCGCTGCGGCCGGTGCCGACCGGGCTCACCGCCCGCCGGTTCACCGGCGAGCAGTCCAACACGAGCATCTTCTACGGTGACGAACTCCTGGCCAAGGTGTTCCGGCGCATCGAGCCGGGCAGCAACATCGACGTCGAGCTGCACCGGGTGCTCCGCGGCAGCGGGGTGGTCGCCGAGCTGTACGGCTCCTGGAGCGTCGACGGAACCGACCTCGCCGTGTTCCTCGAGGCGCTGCCTGACCCGACCGACGGATACGTGCTGGCCTGCGAGCACGCCGCCGCCGCACGCGACTTCTCCGACCACGCGCGCTCGCTCGGGGAGGCCCTCGCCACCGTGCACCGGATCCTCGCGGAGAAGCTCGGCACGGGCACCCTGGGGGGTTCCGAGGTGGCTGCCGGCTTCCGGGTCCGGTTCGGGGGCGTGGCCGACGAGTTCGCCGAGGCCGCCGCGTACCGTGCAAGGGCGGAGCGGGTCTTCGATGAGGTGGCCAACACACCGGTTCCCGTTCAGCGGGTGCACGGCGACTGCCACCTGGGCCAGGTGCTCCTGACGGGCGGCCGCTGGATCTACGTCGACTTCGAGGGCGAGCCGTTGAAGTCCCTGGACGAGCGCCGCCGCCCCGACTCACCGCTGCGGGACGTCGCGGGGATGCTCCGCTCGTTCGGCTACGCAGCCGCCGCGGGCGACGCGGACGCGGGATGGCTCGAAGCCTGCCGGGCCGCGTTCCTGACCGGTTACGGGCTCGATCCGGCCACGCCCGACCCGCTGCTCGCGGGCTACGAGACGGACAAGGCCGGATACGAGGTTGCGTATGAGGCCCGGTACCGCCCCAGCTCATCCGAGTACCGCTAGATTTCCTTTCAACACTTCCCGAAGGAGCATGACCATGGCGCACGACCGGTTCGGAGGACTCACCGGCTGGGACCTGGAGGGGTTCCACAACGGCGGTGACACCGAACTCTGGCGGAGGCTGGGCTCGCATGTCGTGACGCTGCACGACGCGGAGCGGGGTGACGTCACGGGCGTGCGGTTCGCGGTGTGGGCACCCAACGCGCGCTCCGTCCAGGTGATCGGCGACTTCAACTGGTGGACCGGCGACGCGATGGAGCTCGTCCCCGGCAGCGGCGTCTGGGCGGTCTTCATCGAGGGCCTCGATGAGGGACCCTGTACAAGTACCGCATCGAGACCGGTGACGGCCACTGGGTCGAGAAGGTCGATCCCATGGCCAGGTTCAGCGAGCAGGCGCCGGACAACGCGTCCATCGTCTACGAGTCGAAGTACGCCTGGTCCGACGACGACTGGATGGAGCGCAGGAAGGCCTCCCGCGCCCACGCGGAGCCGATGAGCGTCTACGAGGTGCACCTCGGTGGCTGGCGCCGGGGTAAGAGCTACCTCGACCTGGCCGAGGAACTGGTCAGCTACGTCAAGTGGCAGGGCTACACGCACGTCGAGTTCATGCCGCTTGCCGAGCACCCGTTCGAGCCGAGCTGGGGTTACCAGGTCACCGGCTACTTCTCCCCCACGTCACGCTTCGGCAGGCCCGACGATCTCCGTCACCTGATCGACCGGCTCCACCAGGCTGGAATCGGCGTGATCATGGACTGGGTCCCCGGTCACTTCCCGAAGGACGAGTGGGCGCTGGGCCGCTTCGACGGCACCGCCCTGTACGAGCACTCCGATCCCCGCCAGGGCGAGCACATGGACTGGGGCACCTACATCTTCAACTACGGCCGCAACGAGGTGAAGAGCTTCCTGGTCAGCAACGCGCTGTACTGGATCAAGGAGTTCCACGTCGACGGTCTCCGCGTCGACGCGGTCGCGTCCATGATCTACCTCGACTACTCCCGCGAGGAGGGTCAGTGGGTGCCCAACGAGTTCGGCGGCCGGGAGAACCTCGAGGCGATCGACTTCCTGCGCTATGTCAACCGGCACCTGTACGAGCGTGAGCCCGGCGTCGTGATGGTGGCGGAGGAGTCCACCAGCTTCGCGGGGTCACCAAGCCGGTGCACGAGGGCGGCCTGGGGTTCGGCTTCAAGTGGAACATGGGCTGGATGAACGACACGCTGCGCTACCTGCAGCTCGACCCCATCTACCGCCAGTACGAGCACAACCTGCTCACCTTCGCGATGGTCTACCAGTACTCGGAGAACTTCGTGCTGCCGATCAGCCACGACGAGGTGGTGCACGGCAAGGGCTCGATGATCAACAAGGTGCCGCAGGACGACTGGCGCAAGTTCGCGACGCTGCGCGCGTTCTACTCGTTCATGTGGAGCTTCCCCGGTAAGCAGTTGGTGTTCATGGGCTGCGAGTTCGGCCAGCGGCCCGAGTTCGACGAGTCCGTCAGCCTCGAGTGGTGGGTCTCGGAGCTCTGGGGCCACGGCGGCCTGCAGCGCCTCTTCCGCGATCTCAACCACGTGTACCGCGACAACAGCGCCCTCTACGAGCTGGACAACGACCCGACGGGCTTCACCTGGATCAACGCCGACGACGCCTCGCGCGACACGCTGGCCTGGGTGCGCAACGACTCCCGCGGCAACCATGTCGCGTGCGTCACGAACTTCTCCCCGAGCCGCTGCGCGACTACGAGATCGGCCTGCCGGAGGACGGTGCGTGGGAGGAGATCCTCAACACCGATGCCCCATCTACGACGGCTCCGGCGAGTTCGGCAACCTGGGCGAGGTGCACGCCACCGGAGAGCCGTGGGCCACTTCCCGGCGCGGGCCCGCGTCACCGTCCCGCCGCTCGGATCGATCTGGCTGCGCCGCAACGTCGGCTCGTGAGCGAGTTCAAGGTCCATGTCGACGTCAACGGCGGCGTGGGCAGCCTGCGCTGGGGTGAGCAGCGGGTCGATCAGGAGACCCTGTCACGGGCCGTCTCGCAGGCCGCCGACGAGGTGCTGATCGGGCACGATCTGCGCCGCCTGCAGGTTGAGCTGCCCGATTGGGACCACGCGGCGCGCACCGCGGTGCACCGCGCGGGCTTCCGACTCGAGGGCAGGCTGCGTTCGGCCATCGAGCCCGAGCCGGGCGTCTTCCGCGACGTGCTGATCTACTCGCGCCTCAACGTCGACCCCGTCTACGGCCCGCACGGGCACTCCGGCGTGCTCAACTCCATCCTCCCCACCAAGCGCGTCATCGCACACGCCCTGTTCCTGGACGGGGCGGGGCGGGTGCTGCTGCTCGAGACGACCTACAAGGACGACTGGGAACTGCCCGGCGGCGTTGCCGAGGTGGGCGAGCCCCACGGGTCGCCGCCGAGCGCGAACTGGTTGAGGAGATCGGGCTGGACGTCCGCCTCGGCCAGCCGCTCATCACGGACTGGATGCCGCCCTACCTGGGCTGGGACGACGCCGTCGAGTTCATCTTCGACGGCGGGGTGCTCGACGCCGCGACGGTCGCGACGCTGGTGCCCTCGGACCGGGAGATCCGGGCCGTGCACTGGGTCGAGCAGGGTGACGTGGCCTCCCATGTCACCGAGCTGTCCGCGCGCAGGATCGCGTTCATGCTCGCCGGTGGCCGGGGCTACACGGAGGCAGGCCACCCGACCCCTAGCCGGTCCGCCCACCGCCCGGTTGGGCGAGGAGGCGCTGCCAGACATCCGTCACGTGCACCCGGAACAGCTCCGGGGCGCCCGGGTCGCGCTTGGCGATGGCCCGCAGCAGCGGCTCATGGGTGCGGGCGATCTGCCGCAGATCCCGGAAGAACATGCGGTTCGAGATCGACGTCAGGTTGCGCATGGCGGGCTCGATCTGCTGCCACACCTTGGGAGCAGCTCGTTGCCCGAGGCGGCCCACACGGCCCGGTGGAACGTGACATCGCCATCGATGAAGCCCGGGAGGTCGTCCTCCTCGGCCGCCGTGAGCATGTATCCGAGGGCCTCCCGCAGGGTCGCGACCAGCTCCGGGTTGGCCTCCCGGATCGCCCCGGTCACGGCCAGCGGCTCCAACGTCGCGCGCAACTCGTATGCGTCGCGCGCCCCGTCGACCGAAATCTCGGCCACGAAGCTCCCCGCCGTGGGATCTGCATGACCATGCCCTCGTGGGTGAGGCGTCGCAGGGCCTCCCGCACGGGCGCCTGGCTGACCGAGAGCTGGCGGGCGATCTCGGACTCGACCAACCTGCTGCCCGGCGGCCTCTCGTTGGCGAGCAACTCGCGGCGCAACAGGTCGTAGATCTGATCGGACAACAGGGCCTTGCTCAGCACGAAGCGCTCGGACGTCGACACATTTGCCTCCCTTGACATGCGACACATCATAGGGCAACCTACATTTCACCGATAAGCGACAATCGATAGGAGTTTCCATGAACCAACACAGTCGTTGGGCTGTCGCTCTGGCATCCGCCCTCGCCCTCACCATGACCGGCTGCTCCACCGCAGGCAACACCGGCGGTTCGGGCTCGACCGAGGCCCCGACGGGTGGGGCGCAGGTCACCATCACGTGGGCCACCACCAACTCACCGGGGACGCTCGCCGCCGAGCAGAAGATCGTCGACGCGTTCATGGCGGACAACCCTGACGTGAAGGTCAACGTCGACGCCATCAACTTCGCCGACTACGACACGAAACTCAACACCTCGCTCCGCGCGGGTCAGGGCCCGGACGTGTTCCGCGTGAACCACCCGAACGTCCAGGCCTGGCAGCAGGCGGGCTACCTCGCGCCGCTCGACGAGGCCATCACCGCCAACGACGTGGCCAAGGACAAGTTCATCCCCGGCCTCCTCGAGGTCGGCGCCCTCGACGGGAAGCAGTACACGCTGCCCATCGACACCGACGCCCGCGCCTTCTGGTACAACCCGAAGATGCTCAAGGAGGCCGGCATCGTCGACGCCGAGGGCAACGCGAAGGCACCGGAGACCTGGGATGAGCTCGTCGACGCCGTGGCGAAGTTCAAGGACTCCGGGAAGTTCGGCTACGTGTACCGCACCGACTCCGACTACGCCATGGCCTACGAGGCGGTCGGCCCGTACATGAAGACCGCCGACGGAGCCCTTCTCACCCCGACGGCACGCCCAAGGCCATCGCCGCCGAGAACGAGGGTGCCGTCGCCGCCGTCACGCTGCTGCAGCGCATCGCGGCCACCGGCGCCGTTCCCCCGGCGAGTCGAACATGAGCGAGCAGACCAGCTACTCCCTGTTCGCCGAGGGCCAGGTCGCCATGATGACCGCCGGCCCTGGGCCCGCGACGCCCTGCTGAAGGTCAGCCCCGACCTCAAGCTCGGCGAGGACTACGCCCTCGCCCCCATCCCCGTGCCGAAGGCCGGTGACCCCTCGGCCTCCACCTCCGGCGGCTGGCAGATCGGCATGAACGCCAAGTCGAAGCAGCAGGAGGCCGCGGGTCGGTTCCTGGCCTACTTCGAGAAGGCGGAGAACCTCACCACGCTCGCGTCCAGCACCTCGTTCCCGCCGCTCATCGACGGCATGGAGGGTGAACCGTTCGCCAGCGACCCCTTCTACGACGCGTTCAAGGAGATCCTGCCCCACAGCGGCCTCCCGATCCGCCCCGTCCCCAGATGGCCCAGGTGTCGGCCGAGTTCGAGATCGCTGCCCGCGCCGCGGTCAACGAGGGTAAGGACGTCGTAGAGCAGCTGACCCTGTTCGACAAGAAGGTCAACGAACAGGTCCTGCTGTGACCGTCAGCACCACGGAGGCCCCGGGCACAACCGCCCGGGGCTTCCGCCCAGACAGGCGCCACTGGGGAGGCTGGACGATGGCGGCCGTCCCGGCGCTGGTCGCAGCCTGGCTCGTCATCTACCCGGTCGCCTACAACCTCTGGACGTCGCTGCACGTCAACCGGCTCAGCACCAACGACGGCGAGTTCGTGGGCCTGCAGATCTACCGCCAGCTCTTCGAGTTCGGCAACCTCGGCGGCACCATCTGGGTGACCCTCGTGTGGACCGTGTCCGGTCTGGCCTTCCAGGCGGTGCTCGGCCTCATCCTCGCGCTCGCGCTCGACCGGCCCGGGCGCGGGATCGGCTTCATCCGCACCCTCCTGATCGCGCCGTGGGTGATGCCCGGCGTCGTGGTCAGCGCCGTGTGGCTGACGATCTACAACCCGATCGGCGGCCTCGCCAACGAGGTGCTCTCCTGGTTCGGCCTCCCGGGCCACGACTGGCTCGGCGACCCCAACACGGCCCTCGGCGCGCTGGTGTTCACCAACGTGTGGAAGGCCGTCCCCTTCTGGATGCTGATGCTCTCGGCCGGTCTCAAGGCGATCCCGACCGAGCTGTACGAGGCCGCGGCGCTGGACGGCGCCGGCTACCTCAAGCGGGTCCGCCACATCGTGCTGCCCGCCCTGAAGAACGTGTTCATCCTCACCGGCCTGCTGGCCTTCATCTGGACGTTCAACTACTTCGACCTGTCCTACGCGATGACGCAGGGTGGCCCCGGCACCTCCACCACCACGCTGGCCTTCGACATCTACAAGACCTCGTTCGTCTTCAACCGCTTCGATCAGGGCTCGGCGCTGTCGGTCATCTCCTTCCTGCTGATGAGCGTCGCGATCGTCGTCTACGTGCTCGCGGCCAGGAGGAAGCAGTCATGACACGCACCTCACGAGGACGGTCCCGGCTCACCGGCCTGGGCCGCTGGTTCATCGTCATCCCGGCGCTGATCGGCGCCCTCATCCCCATCTACTGGATGGTCATCTCGGCCTTCAAGACCGATGCCGAACTCGGACGGCTCAGCCCGACCCTGTTCCCCACGGAGTTCACCTTCGACCAGTTCGCCAAGGCGACCGCCGACGGCAAGCTCCTGGCCTCCGTCGCAAACTCGGGCCTCATCGCGATCCTGACCACCCTGGTCGTGCTCGTCTTCGGGTCCGCGGCGGCGTACGCGGTCACCCAGTGGAAGTTCCCCGGCGTCGGCGGAGTCCTCGGGCTCACGCTCTTCACCCAGCTGCTGCCGCAGACGGCGACGCTCGTGCCGATCTTCCTGCTGTGGAACACGCTGGGCCTCACCGGTTCGCTGGGCGGCCTCACGATCGTCTACTGCCTGATGTTCATGCCCGTCGGGGTCTGGATGCTGATCGGGTTCTTCCGCAGCCTCCCTTACGAACTCACCGAGGCCGCCCTCGTCGATGGGGCCTCGCGCGTGCGGATCCTCTTCACCGTGATCCTCCCGATGGCCTGGCCCGCGCTCATCTCGGTGGGCGCCTACACCCTGATCGTCAGCTGGAGCGAGTTCCTCTTCGCGCTGGTGTTCCTCAGCTCGAACTCGACGACATCCACGGTGACGCTGGCCTCGTTGATCGGCGAGCATGACCCGAACATCGGCCCGCTGATGGCCTCGGCCACCATCACCACCCTGATTCCGCTGCTCCTCTTCTTCGCGCTGCAGCGTCAATTCGTCGCCGGACTCACTGGCGGAGCGGTCAAGAGCTGACCACGCACATCAAGGAGAACAATGTTCAACGTTGACAGCCAGGTGCGCAACCTGGATCTCGATTTCATCAGGGCCGAGCTCAGCGCGGCCATCCTGTCCGACTGCCTGGATGAGCGGGGCCTGCGCAACCAGTGCCTCGCATCGGGGATCAACCCGCTCGTCCCGGGCACCTCGGTCGTCGGCTACGCGTTCACGGTCGAATCGCAGCGGGTCCCCGGAGTGCCGGAGACGCCCTTCCTCGGGCTGCTGTCCGCACTCGACTCGATCGGCAGGGACGAGGTGTTCGTCACCCCGACCCGGCGCGCGGTCGACATGGCGGTGTGGGGCGAGCTCGTCTCCACGGCCTGCAAGCAGCGCGGGGCGGCCGGCGCCCTGACCGACGGCAAGATCCGCGACACCCCCGCAGTGCGTCGGCTGAACTTCCCCGTCGCCTCCACCGGCACCGTCCCCTACGACAGCCTCGGACGCCACGAGATCGTGGCCCAGCAGGTCGAGATCGAGATCGACGGGGTGACGATCCGCCCGGGCGACCTGATCGTCGCCGACGACGACGGCGTGGTCATCGTGCCCTCGGAGATCGCGGCCGACATCGTCCGGGAGGCCGCAGAAAAGCGGGCCGCCGAGAAGGAGTTCCGGGCCGCGGTCGCAGAGGGGATGGGGGCCACCGAGGCCTTCACCACCTTCGGCGTCCTCTGACACTCCCCGAACCGTCCGGGGTGGCACCGACGCCACCCCGGACCCTCCACTCCCGGTCCGACACCGAGGTCACCGGGTCATATCCCCAACACCCTCCCACGAGAGAGCAGAGTCCGATGAAGGAAGTATCCGACGAGTCCGTCGAGCAGGTCCTCATGATGTTCAAGTGCCACCTGGATGTCGGCTACACCGACACGGAGGCCAACGTCATGCGCGACTACCACCTGACGCATCTCCCCGGGCCATCGAGACGGCGGCCCGACTCCGCGCCGAAGGTGAGGACCGGTTCGTCTGGACCGTACCGGCCTGGCTGCTCTACCGACACCTGAACCAACCCGATGTCTCGGCCCGCCGCCGCGCCGAGGAGGCCATCGTGGCAGGCGATCTCGCCTGGCACGCCCTGCCCTTCACCTGGTACACGGAGCTCCTCGATGAGTCGAGCATCGCGGGTTCCCTCGGTTTCAGCCGGTGGCTCGACGAGCGCTTCGGCAAGGTGACCACCGCCGCGCGCCTCACCGACGTGCCCGGACACACCCGAGGGCTGATCGGACCGCTCGCCGACGCCGGCGTCACCTTCCTCGACATCGGCGTGAACCCCGGATGCAGGTCCCCGCAGGTCCCACACGCCCCGGAGGGGCCTTCCGGCCTCGACCGCCGACGTGCCCGATCCGGACTCGGTGCGCTGGAACGCGGGCGAGCCGGTCCACCAGGATCAGGGCACCCCGAAGCCGAACTCTCCCGGCTCGCCACCGAGGGCCTCAATGCACCCACCAGCAACCTGTTCCGGTGGCGCGACCAGCAGGGCCGCGAGCTCACCGTTCTCTACCATGACCTCGCCGCCTACGGCAGCACCGTGCGCATCCCCGGGGCCCCCTCGCCGTGTCGATGCGCGTCCACGGCGACAACACCGGCCCGCACTCCCCGAGTCGATCCGGCACGCCTACGCGAGCCTGCGGCGCAAGTTCCCCAATGCGGAGGTCCGCGCCACGAACCTCTCCGAGATCGGTGACGCGATCGCCGCGTCGACCGCCACGCTGCCCGTCGAGACCCGGGAGATCGGCGACACCTGGATGTACGGGACCGGGTCCGATCCCCGCAAGAGCGCCGACCTGCGGGAGGTGCTGCGGCTGCGCTCGGGCTGGCTGGAGGACGGCAGCCTCGAGCTCGGCTCCACCGAGGACCTCGCCCTGCTGGAGGAACTCATCCCCGCCCCCGAGCACAACTGGGGACTCAGCACGTCTGCCTACCTGCGCTCCTGGGACACCTACGCCCCGGCGGAACTCGCCACCGCCCGCACCGACCGGGACCCCTACCGGGCGGTCGACACCGAGTGGGCCACGAAGCGGCGACGCCCGCGGGAGGCGGTCGCCGTCCTCCCTGGGCCCCTCGCCTCTCAGGCGGCCGCGGTGCTCGACGCGATGCACGCCCCGTTCCCCGACGTGGAGGATGCCGAGGAGTCCCTCGAGGCCGCCAACGACCTCGTGTCGCTGCGCATCGACCCTGCCACCGGGGCACTCTCCTCCCTGGTCGATCTGCGCACCGGAAGGCAGTGGGCCTCCCCCGACGGCACCTCCGTCTTCAGCTATGTCGGATATGACGTCGACGACTACGCGCGCTACTCGGCCACGTACAACCACTCGGCCTTCGCCGCCAACGACTTCGGCAAGCCCGGCCTCGACCGGTACGGCGCGCGGCACGTCGACAGGGTCGCCCCAGCCGCGGCCGCACGCCGGTGGCAGGACGGTGTCTTCGCCGAGCTCTCGGCACCCGAGGGCGCCGACGACCCCCTCACCGCCTGGCCGGGTCGGGTCGCCGTCTCCTACCTTCCGGTGCCGGGTGAGGCCGCGGTGGACGTGCGCGTCTGGATCAGCGACAAGACGCCCAACCGTCGCCCGAGGCCCTCTGGCTCTCGTTCCCGCTCGCAGGCACCCGGAGGGACGGCTGGGCCATGGACAAGGTCGGCCAATCCATCCATCCCGACGACGTCGTCGAAGACGGCGGAAGGCACCTGCACGGCATCGGGCGCGGCATCACGTACACCGACGGTGCGGGCGGGGTGGCGATCGACTCCCTCGACGCCCACCTCGTCGCGCCCGGCACCCGAGGCCTGCTCCAGTTCCACAGGGACCGCCTCCCGCTGGAGGGAGGCATGCACTTCGCGCTCTACAACAACCTGTGGGGAACGGCATTTCCCCAGTGGTACGGCGGAGACATGCAGTTCCGCTTCCGCATCACGCTCTCGGCCCCTGACGGGGCGTCCGCATGACGCAACGGCTGGCCGGGCGTCGGGCGCTCGTGACGGGCGGTACCCGCGGATCGGTGCGGCCATCGCGGTCGCACTCTCCCACGAGGGAGCGGAGGTGATCGTGCACGGGCGCGGGGACGCATCCGGCAGGCGGTTCGCCGATGAGCACGGCTTCACCTTCCTGGCGGCCGACCTCGCCGATCTCCGCGGCATCGACGCGTTCGCCTCCGCGGTGCTCGGGCGCTTCCCCGCGCTCGACATCCTGGTCAACAACGCGGGCATGGAGATCCTGACCACGGTCGGCAACCTCGACCCGGCGGCCGTGGCCACCCAGTTGAAGGTCGATCTCGAGGCCCCCATCCTGCTGACCAACCGGCTGGTGCCCGCGCTGAGGAAAGGCGTGTCCCCGTCGGTGATCAACATCTCGTCGATCCACGGGCGGTCCCCGCATGGGCGAACTCGGTCTACGGCGCGGCGAAGGCGGGCCTCGAGCAGTTCACCCGGACCCTCGCCGTCGAGCTCGGCCCCTTCGGGATCCGGGCCAATGTCGTGGCACCCGGCGCCATCGAGACCGAGATGAACCGGGACGTGCTCGACACGATCGGGCGCGACAGGTTCGCGGAATGGATCCCGCTCGGTCACGTCGGTGGCGTCGAGGATGTCGCGGGTCCGGTCGTCTTCCTCGCCTCCGACGAGGCACGCTACATCACCGGTGCCACCCTCACCGTCGACGGTGGGTACTCCCACCACGTCGTGCGGTACCGCATGCCACTTCCCGACACCCCAGAGGAGAACTAGATGATCAACCTCGCAGAGATTCTCAGCCCGCGGCCGCAGCCCTGGTGGGCGCTCCTGAAGCAGTCGGGCGTCAACGACGTGGTGTCGTTCCTGAGGGGTGCCGAGCAGGAGGACCGCATGTTCAAGTCCCTCGGGCTGGGCAGCGTCGCCGTCGACGCCCACGCGGAACCGTGGGGCCTCGAGGCGATCCGGCACGATCAGGCGGTCTTCGCGGAGCACGGCTTCCGGCTCGCCGCCATCGAGGACACGGCACCGATGGACCGGACCAGGCTCGGGCTCGAGGGTCGCGACCAGGAGATCGAGCGTGTGATCACCCAGATCCGGGCGATGGGCGAGCTGTCGATCCCGGTCCTCTGCTACAACTGGATGGCCCTTTCCAGCTGGGCCCGCACCGACATCGCCATCCCTACCCGGGGCGGCGCCCTCGTGACCGGGTTCTCGCTGCAGGCCGCCGAGGATCTCGGCCCGCTCGTCGAGAAGGGCGAGGTCACGCACGAGTCGCTGTGGGGGCGCTGCGGTACTTCCTCGACGCGGTGCTGCCCGAGGCGGAGGAGGCGGGCGTGCGGCTGGCGCTCCATCCCGACGATCCGCCCATCGCAACCGTCCGGTCGCTGCCCCGCATCGCGAGCTCGATCGACGGGTACCGCAGGCTGCTGGACATGTCCGACTCGCGCTCCAACGCGGTGACGTTCTGCCAGGGGAACTTCGCGCTGATGACCGACGACCTGCCCGGCACCATCCGGGAGTTCGGGGACCGCATCGCGTTCATCCACTACCGGGATGTGCGCGGCACCGCCGAATCCTTCGTCGAGACGTTCCACGACGACGGCCAGACCGACATGGTCGCGTGCATGGAGGCATACCGGGAGATCGGGTTCTCCGGTCCGCTCCGCCCGGACCACGTCCCCACCATGTTCGGTGAGGACAACGACCGGCCCGGGTACAGCGTGCTCGGGAGGGTGTTCGCGCTCGGCTACATCCGGGGCATCCTGCACTCCGTCTACGGGCACCCTGCCGCGGAGCCGACGCCATGACCGGTAGGACCCTCTGGGTGGGGACCTACCCGGCGGCCGGGCAGGGCACCCCGACGGGCCTCGGTGAGGGCATCTGGCGGATCAGCCTCGATCCCGCACCGGCGTGCTGGGCGACGCGGAGCTGGTGGTCGTCACGCCCGCGCCGTCGTTCCTGTGCGAGGGGCAGACCCCGACCCGGCTGTTCGCGGCCAACGAGGAGGAGGGCTCCGACGGCCAGGTGACAGCCTGGGCTGTCGCCGACGGCGGCCTCGTCCCCGTGGCCGCCGCGGGCTCCGGCGGCAGGCATCCGTGCCACGTCGTCTACCTGCCGACGCTGGGCGCGGTGGTGGCCAGCAACTACACCGGAGGCTCCGTCGCGGTCCTGCCGGCGGGCCCCCTGACAGAAGGTGAACTCCACAGGTTCTCCGGGCACGGTCCTCTCGCAGCGCGCCAGGAGGGACCGCACGCGCACCAGGCCTACCCCGCCCCGGTGGGGAGGTCCTGCTCGTCAACGACCTCGGCAGTGACACCGTGTGGCGCATGCGGCCCGACCCGGAGACCGGACGGCTCATCCCGCGGGGGTGGCGGCGACGCTTCCTCCGGGCAGCGGCCCGCGCCACGCCGTGTTCACCGACGACGGCGCCGCGCTCGTGATCGCGGGCGAACTGGACGGCCGGTTGCACGTCGCACGGTGGGACGCCGCCACGGCCACCGCCGTCCCCGTCGGCTCGTTCCCGGCGTGTGACTGCGCCACACCTGCGCTGGCGCACGTCACCTGCCACGGCGACAGCATCCTCGTCGGGTGCCGTGGCTGCTCCCGCATCAGGGAACACCTCATGGTCGGCCTCACGCTCACCCCCGGGCACACCTTCGACCTGCCGGGCGGCTGCCCACGGCACCACGCGCTCGTCGACGGCTGGCTCGTCGTCGCGCTCCAGGAGGGCCACGCTGTCGTGGCCCTCGCCCCACCGGGGAGGTCGTCGGCCGGGCGGCCGTTCCCTCCCCGTCCTCCGTCCTCGCCTCAACCCAGGAGTCCGCATGAGCATCACCATGGCCGACCTCACCAGGTACCGCCTCATCCCGTCGTCGTGATCAACGATGCGCAACGCGCCGCCGGCCTCGCCGAGGCGCTCGTGGCCGGTGGGCTGCCGGTCGCGGAGGTCACGCTGCGCACCCCCGCTGCCCTCGACGCCATCGCCGCCATCGCCGGCCGCGAGGACCTCCTCGTCGGTGCGGGCTCGGTGTTCAACGCGGCACAGGCGCGCGACGCGCTCGCCGCGGGCGCCCGGTTCCTGGTCTCCCCCGGCCTCGACGAGGATGTCGTCCGGTTCGCGGACGCGCAGGGGGTGCCCGTGGTGCCGGGGCGGTCACCGCGACCGAGATCATGCGGGCCCTGTCGCTCGGGCTGACCCACGTGAAGTTCTTCCCCGCCTCCATCGTCGGGGCGCTGCCGCGCTGAAGGCTCTCGGCTCGGTCTTCGGCGGGCTCAGCTTCATCCCCACCGGCGGCATCGGCCCGGCCAACGTGGGTCAATACCTGGCGCTCCCGCAGGTCGCAGCAGTCGGCGGCTCCTGGATGGTGCCCTCGGCCGCCATCGACGCCGGCGACACCGAGCGGATCGCGTCGCTGTGCGCGGAGGCCGTGGCCCCCGTCTCCTCCCTCTCCACCCTCAACCACGACGGAGCATCATGACACTCGCCCTGCGCCCCGCCTCCGAATGCGCCTACGACGCCGTCAGCCTCGGGAGGTGATGCTGCGCCTCGATCCCGGCGACGCCCGGACGCGGACCGCCCGCACCTTCCATGCCTGGGAGGGCGGCGGTGAGTACAACGTCGTGCGTGGGCTGCGGAAGGTCTTCGGGCTGCGCTCGGCGGTCCTCACCTCGCTGGTGGACAACGAGGTCGGGGCACTGATCGCCGAGCTCATGATGGCCGGTGGCGTCGACCTGTCGCACATGCACTGGCGCGCATTCGACGGCATCGGCCGCGACGCCCGCAACGGGCTCAACTTCACGGAACGGGGTTACGGGTGCGCGGCGCGGTCGGCACCTCGGACAGGGGCACACGGCGATCTCGCAGATGCTGCCCTCCGACCTGGACCTCGACCACCTTTTCGGCACGCTCGGGGTGCGCTGGCTGCACACCGGCGGCATCTACGCGGCACTCTCGGAACAGGCCGCCGTCACCGCCCGCGCCGTGATGGACAAGGCCCGCGAACACGGCACCGTCATCTCATACGACCTGAACTACCGCCCCTCCCTGTGGCGGACGCTGGGTGGCCAGGCGGAGGCCCAGCGCGTCAACCGCGGCCTCGCTGAGCTCGTCGATGTGATGATCGGCAACGAGGAGGACTTCACCGCCGCCCTCGGGTTCGAGGTCGAGGGAGTCGACGAGAACCTCAGCAGCCTCCCACCGACAGCTACGCGCGGATGATCGAGCGGGTCGCCGCGGACTTCCCCGGCATCCAGGTCGTCGGCACCACGCTCCGCACCGTCGAGAGCGCCTCGCGCAACGGCTGGTCGGCGCTCGCCTGGTCGAGGACGGAGGGGCTCGTCCAGGCCCCGCAGCGGGACCTGGAGATCTTCGACCGGGTCGGCGGCGGGGATTCCTTCGCCAGCGGCCTGATCTACGGCCTCATCACCGGGCAGCCCTCGAGGTCGCCGTCGGGTACGGGGCGGCACACGGGGCGCTGGCCATGACGACCCCGGCGACACCTCCATGGCCACCCTGGCCGAGGTGCTCAAGGTGGCGGGCGGCGGTGCGGCCCGGGTCGACCGCTGACGCGGGTAGGCGGCTCAGAACAGGACGGTGGCGAGCCTCCGGCGCGCCTTGAGCACGACCTTGTCCGTGCGCCCGATCACCTCGAACAGTTCGAGGAGGCGGAGCCGGACGGGGTCGCGCTCGTCCGCGGGCAGCTCGGCGGCAAGCCCGAGGAGGCGGTCGAGGGCCTCCTCGTAGCGGCCGTTGATGATCTCGAGGTCAGCGGCGTCGAACTGCGCGGCCACGTCGTCAGGACGCTCGGCAGCGGCCCGCACGATCGCGGGGGCGTCGAACGACCTGCTCCGGTCGAGCAGCGCCGCCTGGGCGCGCCCCGCGATGACCTCCGGGTCGCTCGGGGTCTCCTTCAGGAGGGCATCGAACTCCTCGACGGCGCGCGCGAAGTCACCGGCCTCGAGCGCGGCGTCGGCCTTCTCGAAGCGGGGTTGGCTGCGGGGACGGCGGACTCGTCGCCCACCGCGGGGGCCCCGCGACCGGCTCCGCCCGGCCCGTCATGCCGTTGGCGACGGCGAGCTGGGCCACCTGGTCGAGCACAGCGGAGATCTCCTCGCGCGACTGCGTGCCCTGGAACAGCGGGGCCATCTGGCCGCCGATCAGCGCCACCACCGTCGGCACGGCCTGCACGCCCAGTGCCTGCGCGAGGCGCGGCTCGGCGTCGACATCCACGCGGGCAAGCAGGAACCGGCCACCTGCGGCGTTGACGAGGTCGGCGAGCGCATCGGAGACGGCCTGCCCCGCCGGGTCGCGTGGCGAGTGGAACTCCACGATGACGGGGTGCTGGAGCGACCTGCTGGCCACGGCCTGGAAGTCGGCCTCGGTGAGGGTGGTGACATACCCACCGTTGGAGGGTGCGGCTGCCGCACTCCCGCCGAGGGAGGAGAGGTCGACGGCGCCTGGGCGGCTGAAGTTCGCATCGGTCATGGGCTCTATCTTGGCCGGGTGTCCGCGTGGCTTCAACCGGACGGCCATAGGATGGGGCCCATGGCACATGAGCGCGCCGGCCTACCGGCACAGGATTCCGATCTGATCGACGTGGACGCGGTAACCGCCGCCTACTACGACCTGGTTCCCGATCCCTCCAACCCCGACCAGCAGGTCGTCTTCGGTACGTCCGGGCACCGCGGCTCCAGCCTCGACACCGCGTTCAACGAGGCGCACATCGCGGCCACCACGCAGGCGATCGTCGAGTACCGGGCCGCGCAGGGCACCACCGGCCCGCTGTTCATCGGCAAGGACACCCACGCCCTGTCGCTTCCCGCCTGGAAGACGGCCATCGAGGTGCTCCACGCCAACGGTGTCGAGGTCCTCGCGGAGCGCGAGGACGAGTTCACGCCGACCCCGGCCGTGTCCCGCGCGATCATCCGCTACAACGACGGCCGCGCCGACGCGCTCGCCGACGGCATCGTCGTCACCCCTTCGCACAACCCGCCGCGCGACGGCGGCTTCAAGTACAACCCGCCCAACGGCGGCCCGGCCGACACGGACGCCACCTCGGTGATCGCGGCGCGGGCCAACGAACTGCTCGGAGGCTACCGGTCCATCGTCCGACGCCCGTACGGGCAGATCGCCGGTGAGGTGGGCCGCTACGACTACCGGACCCCGTACTGCAACGAGCTCTCGCTCGTGCTGAACCTCGATGCCATCCGCGGCTCGGGCCTCCGGCACGGCGCCGACCCGATGGGTGGAGCCTCGGTGCAGTACTGGCAGTTCCTCGCCGAGCAGGGCCTCCCCATCGACGTCGTGAACCCGACGGTCGACCCGACCTGGCGCTTCATGACCCTCGACACAGACGGCAAGATCCGGATGGACTGCTCCTCGCCCAACGCGATGGCCTCGCTGGTGCAGCAGCGCTCCGGCTACTCGATCGCGACCGGGAACGACGCCGACTCCGACCGGCACGGCATCGTCACGCCCGACGCGGGCCTGATGAACCCGAACGCGTACCTCGCGGTCGCCATCAACTACCTGTTCGCCAACCGGCCCGGTTGGGCCGCGGACGCCGGCGTCGGCAAGACGCTCGTGTCATCGTCGCTGATCGACAAGGTCGCAGCGAAGCTCGGGCGCCGCCTCGTCGAGGTGCCCGTAGGGTTCAAGTGGTTCGTTCCCGGGCTCACCGACGGTTCCATCGGCTTCGGCGGCGAGGAGTCGGCGGGCGCGTCGTTCCTGACGTTGGCCGGCCGCACCTGGACCACCGACAAGGACGGCATCCTGCTCGCCCTGCTTGCCTCCGAGATCCTCGCCGTGACCGGGAAGACCCCGAGCCAGCACTACGCAGAGCTGGAGGCCGAGTTCGGGCGCTCGTACTACGCCCGGGTCGACGCCGACGCCGACCGCGCCCAGAAGGCGCGCCTTGCGAAGCTGAGTTCCGACGACGTGACCGTGACCGAGCTGGCGGGTGAGCCGATCACCGCCGTCCTTTCGCATGCTCCGGGCAACGGCGCCGCGATCGGCGGCATCAAGGTGACCACGGACAGCGCCTGGTTCGCGGCTCGGCCCTCCGGCACCGAGGACAAGTACAAGATCTATGCGGAGTCCCTCAAGGGCGCCGACCACCTCACCGAGGTGCAGGCCGCGGCCCGCACGCTCGTCGACGCGGCCCTCGCCTGATCAGGTTCCGTCCTCGTCGTCCGGCTCTCCGGTCGTCCACCGCTCCAGTTGCATGGTCTGGCGCAGGCCGGAGAGTTGGATGACGCGCTGGATCGTGAGGTCACGCTCCTCGGGGCGGCCCACGTAACGGATGTCGCGCAGCCCCTGGTCCTGCGCTGCCGACTCGAACACGAAGTGGCCGTACCCGCACAACTGCCCGGCCAGGGGTCGTGCCATCGAAATGTCGAGGATGCGGCTCATCGGCATCGTCGCCAGGTGGGTGTTGAAGACGCCATGGACGCGGAACACGCGCATGTTGGTGATCACGAAGCGGTCCATGTAGGCGACGTGCACCTTCCACGCTCCGAGGCCGAGGACCGCGAACCCGGCGAGCAGCGGGATCCAGAACAGCGCCCCCGCGGGACCATCAAGACGAACAGCGGGATGCTCAGCGCCATCAGGCAGTGCCAACCGAACGTGGCCGCCCAGTGCTTGCGGACCTCGTCTATGACGACCTCACCCTCGACGGTGAGCAGATGCGCCGAGATGTCCGGCGCGAGGAACCGCCCCACGACGGCCATCTGCGGGCTAGCTCGCCAGGGTGGTGAAGAACGTCCCGATCGACTCGAACGCACCGAAGAACGTGCGCACGGCCTCCGCGGCCGCCTCCGGCCGCGTGAACAGGTAGAACAGCACGAAGGCCACGATGAGAATCAGCAGGATCTTCTTGATCCAGGTACCCACGAGTTCCTCCTCCGCTCGTCCCGGCTTCCTAGTGTGCCCGACGGGGACCCCGACGGCATCCGCGACTCGCCGTATGGAAAACTGGGGCCATGGATAATTCTGATCTGTTCATCTGCATCGATCACGTCGGTCTCGCCGTTCCTGACCTGGATGAGGCCGTCAAGTTCCACAGCGAGGTCTTCGGCTGGCGCGAGCTCCACCGCGAGATCAACGAGGAGCAGGGCGTGGCCGAGGCCATGATCGGCACCGGGGAGCAGGGTGAGGAGAACGCCAAGATCCAGCTGCTCGCCCCGCTGAACGAGAACTCCACCATCGCGAAGTTCCTCGACCGCAACGGCCCCGGCATGCAGCAGCTCGCCTACCGCGTCGCCGATCTGGACCACGTCAGCGCCGTCCTCAAGGAGCGCGGCATGCGTCTCCTGTTCCCCGAGGCCAAGCGCGGCACCGGCGGCTCCCGCATCAACTTCGTGCACCCGAAGGATGCCCGCGGGGTCCTCCTCGAGCTCGTTGAACTGCCCAAGGAGCCCACGGAGCACTGAGCCGGACAGGGCTCGCCTTTTGCGGGGCGGGACGGTTGTTGAACCGTCCCGCCCCGCGCGTGTTTCCACCGGCGTTCCGGAGCGCCGAGCGACTAGGCTCACCATCAGGAGACCGAAAGGACCACCGTGACCGAACCCACCCGTGACTTCGACACCGAAGAGACCGGCCTCAACCTGTTCGAGGACAGCGCGAGCGCCGCGGGGAACTTCCCCACTCGATGCTCGGCTACGACAAGCACTCGGTGGACAGCTACGTCCGCGAGGTGGAGTCGAAGGTGACCCAGCTCAAGATGCAGCTGCGCGAGAGGTCCCGCGAGGTGGCCTTCGTGCGCTCGGAGGTCGGGGCCACGGACTTCACCCGGCTCGGCGCGCACGCGACCGGGCTGCTGAAGGCGGCCGAGGCGCAGGCCGGTGACATTGTCGACCGGGCCGTGCACGAGGCGGAACGCATCAAGACGGAGGCCCGTCGCACCGCCGCCGCGCTACGGGAGGCCGCCCAGCAGGAGGCCGACGATGTGCGCCTCACGGGGCTCTCCGGCCTGCGGCAGCTGCGTCAGGAGCAGGCCGAGGCGGGCGCCGCTGCCCTCGAGACGGCCAGGAGGGACGCCGATCTGCACCTCGCGGATGCGCGGCAGCGGGCGCAGACGATGGTGGAGTCCACCACCCAGAAGTGTGATGCCCTCGCGGAGACGTCCCGCGTGGAGGCGCTGCGGCGCGAGCAGGAGGCCGAGCGCAAGGCCTCCGAGATCATCGCCACCGCCCACAAGGCCGCGGAGGACTCCCTCGCGAAGACCACCGCCACCGCCAGGGCCGCCGAGGACACCGTCACCGCACGCCTGGCACAGGCCGACAGGGACGCCGACGCGGCGGCGGCCCGTGCCGCGGAAGCCCGTCTGGAGGCCGACCGCATCCGTCAGGAGGCCCTGCGGCAGTCTGAGGAGATCCGGCTCGCCGCCACCCGCGAGTCGGAGGCCACCCTCAGCACCATGCGCGAGCGGGCCCGGCAGCAGGAGACCGACCTCGAGGAGCGGATCGCCTGGCGCAGGGAGCAGCTGACCCGCGAGATCGCCTCCCTCGAAGCCAGGCGTTCCAACGCGCTCGGCCAGCTGAACAACCTGCGGGCCCTCGCGGAGGAGTCCGGCGCCCAGTTCTCCGATGAGGTCACCGCCGTCATTGCCCGCGAAGCCGAGTCGTGACAGACAGGGCACAACCCTCCGAGGGAGTCGACGACAACGACACCTCGCTGCAGGCCCCCGAACCGGCCACCGGCGCGAAGAAGCGCTCATGGCTGCGACGCGGCGCGTCCCGCGTCATCCGGGCGGCCGGCCGCGGCGCAAAGGCGTTCATCGCTCCCCGCCGGTTCCCGAGCTGATCCCGGTTCCACCCGCGGAACCGACGCATCTGGAACGCAAGCAGCGCTCCCCCTTCATCGTCGGATTCCTGGGCGCCGCGGGCGTCCTGGTCGCCATCGCGCTGGGCCAGGCGATGCTCACGGTGCAGAGCGTCCTGATCCTGGTGGTCCTCGCGATGTTCCTGGCGCTCGGCCTCAATCCGGCCGTCGAGTTCTTCACCCGCCGCCGGGTCCCCCGCGGTTTCGCGGTCACGATCGTGGCGCTGGCCACGCTGGGCGTGATCGCGCTGGGCGTGACCGCGCTGGTGCCGATCCTCACCGAGCAGGCCACCGCCCTGAGCAGGCGGCTTCCGGTCCTCCTGCAGAACCTTGCCGAGCACCCGCAGCTGCGCGAGTTCGAGGAGCAGTACCAGGTGGTCGAGAAGATCCAGGCGTTCATCGCGTCGGGAAGCCTCATCAACAGCCTCTTCGGCGGCGTGATGGGCGCGGGCAAGTTGGTCGCGAACCTCGTGTTCTCGGTGATTGTCACGCTGGTGCTCACGATCTACTTCCTGGCCTCCCTGCCGACGATCAAGGAGACCATCTACGCGCTGGCCCCGGCAGCAGGAGGGCCCGCGCCAGGTACCTGGCCGACGAGATCTTCCGCGGCGTCTCCGGCTACATCACCGGCATGTTCGTCATTGTCACGGTGGCCTCGGTGTGCTCCTTCGTCTTCATGAACTTCGCGGGCCTCAGCGCCTACTCGCTCGCGCTGGCGTTCGTGGTGGCGATGTTCTGCTTCATCCCGCTGGTCGGCTCGTCGCTGGCCATGGTGTCGGTGGCCATCGTCGGCTTCGCCGTCAACCCGAGCATCGGCATCGCCACGATCATCTACTTCCTGATCTACCAGCAGTTCGACGCCTACGTGATCTATCCCACCGTGATGAAGCGCACGGTGAAGGTGCCGGGAGCGCTCGTCGTGCTGTCGGCCATCATCGGCGGCATGCTGTTCGGCGTGATCGGGGCCGTGATCGCCATCCCCACGACCGCCGGAGTGCTCCTGCTCTACCGCGAGATCGTGCGGCCCGCTTTGGACGCTTCGTGAAGGCGGGGTAGGTTGTTGCGGTGCGTTTGGTGATTGCCCGGTGTCAGGTCGACTACGTAGGTCGACTGACCGCCCATCTGCCCATGGCCACCCGCCTCATCCTCGTGAAGGCCGACGGATCCGTCTCGGTGCACGCCGACGACCGCGCCTACAAGCCCCTCAACTGGATGAGCCCTCCCTGCACCCTCACCGTCACGGAGCCCGACGCAGAGGCTGTCGAGGCGCTCGGTGTTTCCGAGGTGTGGCAGGTCAGGTCGAAGGACGGCGACACGCTGCGCATCTCGCTGGCCGATGTGCTGCACGACAGCGCCCACGAGCTCGGCATCGACCCCGGGCTGCAGAAGGACGGCGTGGAGGCCCACCTGCAGGTGCTGCTGGCCGAACACCCGGCGACGCTGGGCGACGACCTGGCGCTGGTGCAGCGCGAGTACCTGACCCCCATCGGCCCGGTGGACCTGCTGCTGCGCGACGGTGACGGCCGCTACGTCGCGGTCGAGGTGAAGCGACGCGGAGAGATCGACGGCGTCGAGCAGCTGACCCGCTACCTCGAGCTGATGAACCGCGACCCGCAGCTCGCGCCGGTGCGCGGCATCTTCGCCGGGCAGCAGATCAAGCCCCAGGCCCGCACGCTGGCCGCCGACCGCGGCATCGAGTGGCGCCTCATCGACTACGACGCCCTGCGCGGCATGGACAACGCCGACGAGCGGCTCTTCTGATGGCCAGACGCCCCTCCAAACACCTGCGTCAACCGCGGCCGCTGCTGGCCGGCGGAGCACAGCGCCGCATGACCCGTGGAGGGGAGACTACATCGTGCGCGACGTCCCCGCGGGCCGCGCCGAGAAGGAATACACCTGCCCTGGCTGCGCACGACGCGTGGCCCCCGGAACGGCCCACGTCGTCGTGTGGCCCGCAACCCCACCCGTCGGCAACGAATCGGGCCTCGAGGTGCGCCGGCACTGGCACACCCACTGTTGGAGCATAGCCACGTGAATCTGTACGACACCGTCATCGGCTCCGGACCCCGCCAGGTGGTGTTCCTGCACGGGCTGTTCGGGCAGGGCAAGAACTTCAGTTCCGTAGCGACGGCGCTGGGCGACGTGGCGACCTGCCACCTCGTGGACCTGCCCAACCACGGCCGCTCACCATGGACCGAGGAGTTCGACCTCGACGGCCAGGCCGACGCTGTCGCCGACTGGATTACGGAGACCTTCGACGGACCGGTCGCGCTCATCGGCCATTCACTCGGAGGCAAGATCGGGATGCGGCTCGCGCTGCGACGCCCAGAGCTCATCGACCGGTTGATGGTGGTCGACATCTCCCCGCCCGGAACGAGGCGGCGCAGTCGTTCGACGCCCTCGTCGCGGCGCTGCGCCACCTTGACATCGACCGGGTCACGAGCCGGACCCAGGCCGACCGTGACCTGACCGATGAGATCCCCGACGACGTCGTGCGCCGCTTCCTGCTGCAGAACCTCCGCCACAAGGGCCAGCACTGGTCGTGGGCAGCCAACCTCGACCTGCTCGGCGACTCGCTGCACCAGGTGGGCGGCTGGGCCGAGATCGACGCCAGCTTCGAGGGGCCGGTGTTCTGGGTCACGGGGGACGCTCCCGTACGTCCAGCCGGAGCATGTGCCGCCGATGCGCGCGTACTTTCCGCGGATGTTCCAGATCACCCTGAAGAGGGCGGGGCACTGGGTCCACTCGGATGACCCGGAGGCCTTCCTCGTGGTGTGCCGCCGCTTCCTCACCGGCTCCGACTGAGATCAGCCGAGGACGGCCTCGGTGATCTTCGCCTCAGCGATCGGCGACGTGCCGTCCACGGCGTCGACGCCCTGCGCGGCGATGCCCCGACGACATCGATGCCGGCCTGGTCCATGGTCCCGAAGACGGTGTAGTCGGGGCTCAGCTGCGTGTCGGCGTAGACCAGGAAGAACTGGGAGCCGTTGGTGTCCCTCCCACGATTGGCCATCGCGACGGTGCCTGCCCCGTACGTGAGCGAGGGATCGACCTCATCGGCGAAGGTGTAGCCGGGGCCACCGGTGCCGGTTGCGCTCGGGTCGCCGCACTGCAGCACGAAGATGCCGTAGTCGGTGAGGCGGTGGCACTGGGTGTCGTCGAAGTAGCCCTGCTCGGCGAGCGAGACGACCGAGTTGACGGTGCACGGCGCCTTCGCCCTGTCCATCGTGATCGGCACGTCACCGGCGGTGAGCCGCAGCGTCACCGTGACCTCGCCCGCCGCGGGTGCCCACTCCGACGGCGGATCGACCGGCTTGGCGGGCGAACCGTCGGCCGGGTAGGAGCACTGCACGGAGTTGGCGGGATCTCGCCGCCCGCGTTGGACGTGTTCGCGTCGGCGCACGCGGTCAGGCCCGCTAGCGACAGCGACGCGACAAGGAGGGGGATGACTCGTTTCTGCACACCACAACCATGACACACCACCCGCCGCGGGACCGAACCGGGACGGGCCCCGACCCGGTAGATTTGGGCGCATGGTGACCCTCTCGAAGATCTACACCCGCACCGGCGACGGCGGCACGACCCGGCTCTCCGACAACTCGGAGGTGGCCAAGACCGACCTCCGGGTCGAGGCCTACGGGCACACCGACGAGGCCAACTCCGCCATCGGCCTCGCCGTCGCGTTCGGCGGCCTCCCCGACCGCGTGGTCGAGATGCTCGCGCTGATCCGAAACGAGATCTTCGACGTCGGCGCGGACCTGTCCACGCCGCTCGATCCGGAACCGAAGTGGCCGCCGCTGCGCATCGAACAGCGTTCCATCGACCGGTTGGAGGCCTGGTGCGACGAGCTGCAGGAGCAGCTGCCGGTGCTGCGCAGCTTCATCCTCCCAGGCGGCACCCCGGCGGGGGCGCAGCTCCACGTGGCGCGCACCATCACCCGCAGGGCGGAGCGGGCGGCATGGCGCTGCCGCGAGGAGTTCGGCACCGACATCGGAGGGATCAACCCGCTGGCGATCACCTACCTGAACCGGTTGTCCGACCTGCTGTTCATCATGAGCCGGGTCGCCAACGGCACCGAGGCCGAGGTGCTGTGGGTCCAGGGCACCGATCGGGAGCGACCCGCGAAGGCGTGAGGGGCTACGGGGAGTCGGGCGACGTCGACAGGTAGTGGCTGCCGGGGGAGCCGACTCCAGCCAGCTCATCAGCGCCAACGCCTCGTCGCTCGCCATGGACAGCGCACTGGTGGCGCCGGTCAGGCGGTCCTGCACCGTGACGACGACCGATCCCTCGAACAGCGCGATGGCCTCAAGGCCCTGGGGGTGCGCTGGTGGATGTAAGTGGTGGTGGCCCGCGGGAACGAGTACCGCGGCCGCAGGCTCATCGAGAACGCCCGGAACCACTCCAGTTGGTCGCGCCGGTAGCGGGCCACGCCGAGCATCCAGCCGGGCCCCGGCACGTCCGGCAGCTGATAGGCGCAGTCAAAGAGGCCGCCCTGGCCGGTGAGCCAGCGGCGGCGGAGGTAGAGCATGACGAAGGGCAGCATCACGACGGCGACGACGATGATCGCCACGAGCACCACCTGCCACGGCATGTGAAGTACCTCCCCTACCCTATCATGCGCTCAGGGCAGCCCCCGGAGAGGCCGCCCTGAGCGATATGTTCATCAGTTGGGTCTTGCCGACTTGCCGGCCCTGATCTGGGCCTGCAGGATCCGCAGGTGATGCAGTTCGTCGTCGTTGGCCTCGCCCTTCAGCGCCTTGGCCTCCAGGGTGGAGGCCTTGTTGAGGGCCTCCTCCATGCCGACCTCGTGGCCGAGTTGGGCCATCTGGCTGAGGATCGACACGTGACCGTCGGCGACCGAGATGAAGCCACCGTCGATCGCGATCGACTCACTGCGACCGTCTGCCGTCACGACCTCGACGACCCCGGGCACGAGCAGCGCAAGCAACGGCTCGTGACCCGGCAGGATGCCGATGTCGCCCTCGACGGTGCGCGCGATGACGTTGACGACCTCACCCGACCAGACAACCCGGTCGGCCGAGACGACCTCAACTTCGAGCGGTGCACGATCCATGGGTCAGAGTTCCTTCTGGATCTTGTCCCACGCGGCCATGACGTCGTCCATGCCACCGACGTTGAAGAACGCCTGCTCCGCGATGTGGTCCACGTCGCCGCGGCAGATCATCTGGAAGCCCTCGATGGTGTCGGCGAGCGCCACCGTCGAGCCGGGCACGTTGGTGAACTTCTCGGCGGTGTAGGTGTTCTGCGACAGGAACTGCTGGATGCGGCGCGCCCGGTTCACGATGATCTTGTCCTCCTCGGACAGCTCATCGATACCCAGGATGGCGATGATGTCCTGGAGTTCCTTGTTGCGCTGCAGGATCTGCTTGACGCGCACCGCGGTGTCGTAGTGCTCCTGGCCGATGTACTGCGGGTCGAGGATGCGGCTGGACGAGGTCAGCGGATCCACGGCCGGGTACAGGCCACGCGAGGCGATCTCACGCGACAGCTCGGTGGTCGCGTCGAGGTGCGCGAACGTCGTGGCCGGTGCGGGGTCGGTGTAGTCGTCGGCAGGCACGTAGATGGCCTGCATCGACGTGATGGCGTGCCCCTTCGTCGAGGTGATCCGCTCCTGGAGCTGGCCCATCTCGTCGGCGAGGTTCGGCTGGTAACCCACCGCGGACGGCATGCGGCCGAGCAGCGTCGACACCTCGGAGCCCGCCTGCGTGAAGCGGAAGATGTTGTCGATGAACAGCAGCACGTCCTGGTTCTCCACGTCGCGGAAGTACTCCGCCATCGTGAGCGCCGAGAGCGCCACGCGCAGACGGGTGCCCGGGGGCTCGTCCATCTGCCCGAACACGAGCGCGGTGTCCTTGAGGACCCCGGCCTCCTCCATCTCGTTGATGAGGTCGTTGCCCTCACGGGTGCGCTCACCCACGCCGGCGAACACCGAGGTGCCACCGAAGTTGTGGGCGATGCGGTAGATCATCTCCTGGATGAGGACCGTCTTGCCGACGCCCGCGCCTCCGAAGAGGCCGATCTTGCCGCCCTTCACGTAGGGGTCAGGAGGTCGAGCACCTTGATGCCGGTCTCCAGCATCTCGGTGCGCGGCTCGAGCGCGTCGAACTTCGGGGCGGGACGGTGGATCGGCCAGCGCTCGGTGACCTCGATGGTCGAGGGGTCGACGTTGAGCACGTCTCCGGTCACGTTCCAGACGTGGCCCTTGGTCACGTTGCCGACGGGCACCGTGATGGGGGCGCCGGTGTCGGTGACCTCCGCGCCGCGGCGCATGCCGTCGGTCGGCTTCAGGGAGATGGCGCGCACCATGTTGTCGCCGATCTGCAGGGCGACCTCGAGGGTGATGGTCTTCTTCTCGCCCATCAGCTCGGTCTCGACGGTCAGCGCATTGCTGATCCCGGGAGTTGGTCGGCCGCGAACTCGACGTCCACAACCGGGCCGATGACGCGGGAAACGCGACCGACACCACCGGTGGTGGCCGGCTGCGTCTCGCTCAGAGTTGCAGTCATTTGTTACCTCATTCGTTTCCGGCAGTTTCGGCCAGCGCCGAGGCGCCACCGACGATTTCAGTGATTTCTTGGGTGATCTCCGCCTGACGGGCCTGGTTGGCCTCGCGGGTGAGCTGCTGGATCAGCGACTCGGCGTTGTCGGTGGCCGACTTCATCGCGCGCTGGCGGCTCGCCAGCTCCGAGGCGCTCGCCTGGAGGAGCGCCGTGTGGATCCGGTTGGCGACATAAAGCGGCAGCAGCGCGTCCAGCACCGTGGCCGCATCCGGCTCGAAGTCGTAGAACGGAAGAACCTCCCCGTTCCCGTTACCGTTCCCGTTGCCCGGCGCGTCAGTGACGACCAGAGGGAGGAGGCGGATCGCCACGGCCGTCTGCGTGAGCATCGACTTGAAGCGGGTGTAGACCAGGTGGATCTCGTCGACGCCGCCCTCCTCGGTGGGCCGCAGGAAGCGCTGGAGCAGCACGTCCGCGATCTCCCGGGCGTCGGCGTAGGAGGGGCGGTCGGAGAAACCGGTCCACGACTGCTCGATCCCACGGTTCCGGAAGTCGAAGTACGCGACGCCCTTCTGGCCCGTGATGAAGTGCAGGACCTCCTGGCCCTCGCCCGTGAGCTTCGCGTTGAGCTGCTCGCCCGCCTTGATGACGTTGGTCGAGTAGGCACCTGCGAGGCCCCGGTCGGAGGTGACAAGGAGGATCGCCGCGCGCTTCGGCTGCTCCACGTCGTCGAGCAGCGGGTGCTCGACGTCGTGGATGGTCGCCAGCGCGGAGACCGCCTTGGTGAGCTCACGGGTGTAGGGCAGCGCGGAGCGGACGGCCTGCTGGGCCTTCACGATCCGCGAGGCCGCGATGAGCTCCATGGCGCGGGTGATCTTCTTGGTCGTCGTAACGGACTTGCGACGCTGACGAAGCTCACGCAGACTGCTTGCCATCTGGATTAACCCCGCTTCTGGCGGACGATCGTCTCCTGGCCGACTTCCTCGTTGCTGAGCGGCGTGTGCTCCTCGCGACCGACGAGGAGCTTGCCCTCGGAGGTGCGGAAGATCTTCTTGAAATCGCCGATCGCGTTCTCGGTGGCGGCCTTGCGGTCGTCGCCGAAGAGGAAGTCACCGGCGATGCCCTGGAGCACGTCGGAGTTGTGACGCAGGTAGTCGATGAACTCCTGCTCGAAGCGCAGCACGTCGTCGACCGGGACGTCGTCGAAGAGACCTTCGATGCCTGCCCACACGCTGACGACCTGGTCCTCCACCGCGTACGGGGCGTACTGGCCCTGGCGCAGCAGTTCGGTGAGGCGCGCGCCGCGCTCGAGCTGACGGCGGGTCGCCGCGTCGAGGTCGGAGGCGAACATGGCGAAGGCCTGCATGTCGCGGTACTGGGCCAGGTTCAGCTTCAGCGAGCCTGCGACCTGCTTCATGGCCTTGACCTGCGCGGCACCACCGACTCGCGACACCGACACGCCCACGTCGACCGCGGGACGCTGGTTCGCGTTGAACAGGTCGGACTGCAGGAAGATCTGGCCGTCCGTGATCGAGATCACGTTGGTCGGGATGTAGGCCGACACGTCGTTGGCCTTCGTCTCGATGATCGGCAGACCGGTCATCGAACCGCCGCCGAGCTCGTCGGACAGCTTGGCGCAACGCTCGAGCAGGCGGGAGTGGAGGTAGAACACGTCGCCGGGTACGCCTCACGGCCCGGGGGACGACGCAGCAGGAGCGACATGGCGCGGTAGGCCTCGGCCTGCTTGGTCAGGTCGTCGAACACGATGAGGACGTGCTTGCCCTGGTACATCCAGTGCTGGCCGATGGCCGAGCCGGAGTAGGGCGCGATGTACTTGAAGCCCGCGGGATCGGAGGCGGGGGCGTGCACGATGGTCGTGTACTCGAGCGCGCCTGCGTCCTCGAGGGTCGAGCGCACCTCTGCGATCGTCGAGCCCTTCTGGCCGACGGCGACGTAGATGCAGCGGACCTGCTTCTTCGGGTCGCCAGAGGCCCAGTTGGCCTTCTGGTTGATGATCGTGTCGATCGCGATGGCCGTCTTGCCGGTCTTGCGGTCGCCGATGATCAGCTGACGCTGGCCACGGCCGATCGGGATCATGGCGTCGATGGCCTTGAGGCCGGTCTGCAGCGGCTCGCGGACCTCCTGGCGGTCCATGACGCCGGCGGCCTGCAGCTCGAGCGCGCGGCGTCCCTCGATGCCGGTGATCTCGCCGAGGCCGTCGATCGGGTTGCCCATCGCATCGACGACGCGACCGAGGTAGCCGTCGCCGACGGGCACGGAGAGGACGTCGCCCGTGCCGTGCACGATCGAGCCCTCGTCGATGCCCTGGGAATCGCCGAGGACGACGACGCCGATCTCACGCTCGTCCAGGTTCAGGGCGATACCGAGAGTGCCATTCTCGAAGCTGAGCAGCTCGTTTGCCATCGCCGAGGGCAGACCCTCGACGCGGGCGATGCCATCGCCCGAGCTGATGACGGTGCCGACCTCGGTGCGCTCGGCGCCCTGGGGCTCGAAGGCCTGGACGAACTCGTCCAGGGCGCTGCGGATCTCGTCCGGACTGATGGTGAGTTCAGCCATTGCGTCCTACTTTCTGATTCTCACAAGTTGATGAGTTGCCTGCGGGCGTCTTCGAGCCGGGCAGCAACGGTTGATTCGTACACGTCGTCGTCGATGGAGACGCTGATACCGCCGAGGACATCAGGGTCCACGTGGATCTGGAGCGTGACCTCGGCACCGACCTGCGCCTCGAGACCTGCCTTGAGGCGGGCCGTCTGCGTCTCGTCCAGATGGCGCGCGACGGTGACGCGGGCGATCTTCTGCCCCGCCATGTCCGCGGCCATCTTGAGGTAGGAACCGATCGTGAGCGGAAGGGTCCGCCGCCGTGCCCTCACCGCGCGCGAGGCGAGCTGTGCCGTCACGGGATCGACCCGGCCGGTCAGCAGCCTGCCGACCAGCTCACGCTTCCCCTCGAGGGGGTAGGCGAGGCTGCGCAGTGCCGCCGCGAGCTCCGCGTTGTCGTCCACAGTGCGGGAGAACGAGAACAGCTCCGTCTCGACGCGGGCCAGCGAGCCCGCTGCCTTCGAGGCCCGGAGCGCGATGCGCACACCGAGCCGCTCAAGGCCCGACACGAGTGCGTTTGCGCCCGGCCAGGCCGCCTTCACGGCCTCGGCGATGACGGCGACGGTGGAGGCGGAGACCCTACCGTCGAACAGTCGCCCGGCGAGCGCGGCACGGTTCTCCGGCGTGGCGGAGGGATCCGACAGCGATCGACGCAGCATGGGCTGACCGTCGAGCAGATCGACGACGGCGAACACCTCGGCCGCCGTGGTCGCATCGGTATCGATGCCTGCCACGGCCGTGTCGAGGGCAGCGGTTGCTGCGTCGCGGGCGCTCATCGTGCCTGACCTGCAGACTCGAGCTCAGCGAGGAAGCGGTCAACCGTGCGCTTGGCCAGCTCATCGTCCGAGAGCGACTCGCCGACGATCTTGCCCGCGAGGTCGGTGGCCATGCCGCCGACCTGGCCACGGAGTTCGTGCACGAGTTGCGCACGCTCGGCCTCCAACTGCACCCGACCGGACTCGAGGATGCGCGAGGCATCCTTCTGCGCCTTGTCGCGGGCCTCGGCCAGGATCGTGGCGGACTGGTTCTTGGCGTCCTCCCGGATCCGGGCCGCCTCCTCACGGGCGGCATCGAGCTGGTCGGTGTAGTCGGCGAGCGCCGCCTCCGCCTTGGCCTCGGCCGCGGCTGCGCGCTGCATGCCGCCTTCAATCTTGTCCGAACGCTCCTCGTACATCTTCTCGAAGGCGGGAACGACAACCTTCCACATGATCACGAAGATGATCAGCATCAGAATGATGCCGACGATCACCTCCGAGAGGTGGTGGGGCAACAGCGGCCCGAGATCGAGCTCCTGGAGCACCCCGGTAGTGGGGACCATGACGCGGCTCAGAGAACGAAGGCGAGAGCGATGGCGATGATGGCGAGGGCCTCAACCACGGCGAAGCCGATGAAGGCGGTGCTCATCATTGCGCCACGGGCCTCAGGCTGACGGGCGGTGCCGTTGATGACGGAGGCGAAGATCCAGGCGACACCCAGGGCCGGGGCGATCGTGGCGATCGCGTAGCCGATCATGTTCAGCGAGCCGTCGATTTCGAGGAGGGACATGCGTTTTCCTTTCGGATGGCTTACCCGACCCATGGCGGCCGGGAAGTCGGTTTGGGTTTAGTGCGCCTCGGCGATGGAGGTCGACACGTACTGGGCGGTGAGAACCGTGAAGATGTAGGCCTGCAGGGCGCCGATGAACAGCTCCAGCAGGAGGATCACCAGGCTGAAGGCCATCGACACGCCACCGGCTACGTTGTAGAACGTGTTGTTGGCGTAGGTGATCAGGAATCCGCCTCCGACCACGAACACCAGCACGACGAGGTGTCCGGCGAACAGGTTGGCGAACAGACGCAGCGCGAGCGTGATGGGCGGGTGATGAAGGTCGCGAGGAACTCGAGCGGGATGACGATCGGCAGCAGGTAGCCGGGCACGCCCTCGGGAATGAGTGCCTTCTTGAGGAAGCCTCCGAAGCCCCACTTCCTGAAGCCGGCGCCCACGTAGATCAGCCACGAAAGGATCGCCAGACCGTAGGCGTAGCCGACGTTGGAGAAGGTCGGGTACATGAACAGGAAGAACTCGCCGAACCAGTTGTTCACCAGCAGGAAGGAGAACAGGCCGAGGAGGTAGGGCAGGAATCTGCGGAAGTCGGCGTGCAGGATGTCGCGGGCGATGCCGTTACGCACGAACTCGTAGACGTACTCGGCGAGGAACTGGCCCTTGGAGGGCTGGATCTTCAGCCTGCGCGACGCGATGAGCCACAGCGCGATGACGAGGGCGGCACCGATGATCGCCTGGGCCGAGGGCTTGTTCAGCCAGCTCAGCCACGCCAGGTCGGGGAACCAGGAATCCCACTTGAAGTCGTCGACGCCGGGCGGTGTGTAGCCTCCGCCGGTCTCCATCGGAAGTAGCCCCAGTGTCACGTACCGCTCCCGTATCGTTTGATGATCAAGTACAGGCTGAAGATGAGTCCCAGAATCAGGCCCACCGGCAACAGCCACGAGGTGTTGAAGAAATAGTCACCGGCCCAACCCAGCCCCCGTAGAAGATGATTCCCGCGAGGATGTAGCTGAGAACGACCATGCCGTCCTCATTGCCCGAAGGACCCTTGTCGTTGTCCCCGGGTGGCGTTGGTGTGGTGCCCATCGGGGTTGAGCCTAGCGGAAACTCGCCACTGTTTCATCTTGGGGGCGCGTCGTCCCATACCACCCGTCGGATCAGCTGTCTGCGGGGGTTCGTAATCGGTGTCGTAGACGGGTACGCGTTGCCTCGAGGCGACAATGACCACGCCGGTCACCCAGCCGATCACGGTTCCCGCAATGCTGAGCACCAGCCACCCGTCAAGGATCCGGGCGCCAGCGCGGGCAGGCTCAGCAGGGCCCACAGACCGGCAGCGATGCCGATCACCCGGACGGCGTAGCTGACCAGCACCAGGCCGAGGCCCTGCATGGGCTCGAGTTCGGATGCGACCACCTCGAGGGCCTGTCCGATGCTGTAGAAGATCACGACTGCGGCGAAGCCGAGCGCCGCGGTCAGGGCCGCGTCCGGCCCCCGATCGCCAGGCCGAGCCCGATGATGGTGATGCCGACGACGTGGCCGAGCACGACACCGCCGAGCATCATCTGCCTGGCGCGCCGGGTGGCGGCCGTCACCCGACGACCGCTCACGACGGATCGACCTTGTCGACGATGTCGGCCTCCGCGCCGCCGAGTTCGGCCGGGGCGGTGCGAACGGGCCACAGCGTCAGCACGCCGAGCACCCCGAGCGAGCCGATGACGATCCAGACGGTGGCCGTGACGGGCACGAGAGCGACGGCGACCAGCCCGACGGACACGGCGGCCGTCCAGCCGTACATCAGGAGCACCGCGCCCCAGTGCGAGTGGCCACGGGCGATCAGGCGGTGGTGGAGGTGCTGCTTGTCCGCCGAGAACGGGTGCTGCCCGCGCCACGCCCTGCGCACCCACGCGGTGATGAGGTCGACCAGCGGAAGGGCCAGCGCGGCGACCGGCAGCAGGATCGGCAGCAGTGCCGGCACGAAGTCGGTGCCGGTACCGGGCAGCGCGGACGAGTCGAGCTGGCCGGTGTAGGAGATGGCGCTCATGGCCATCAGCAGGCCCAGCAGCATCGCTCCGGAGTCACCCATGAACATCTTCGCCGGGTGCCAGTTGTGGAAAAGGAAGCCCACCGCGATACCGCAGGTCGCGACGGTGACGAGGCTGGCTGTGGTCGCGCGCTCGAGCCCCTGCACGTAGGCGAGCACGTAGGTGTAGCTGAAGAAGGCGCCCGATCCGATCGCGACGACGCCTGCCGCGAGGCCGTCGAGCCCGTCGACGAAGTTGACCGCGTTGACGCACACCGCGATGACGATGACCGTGATGATGATGCTCGAGGTGTCGTCGAGCCCGATGAGCCGGTTCGGGAGCGGGATCCAGTACAACCGGACGCCCTGCAGCACGGCGACGCCGGCGGCGAGCACCTGGCCGGAGAGCTTGATGAGGGGTTCAGGTCGTAACGGTCGTCGATCACACCGACCACGGTGATGATCAGCCCCGCCCACAGCACCGCGGAGGCGTCGTGCGCGACCAGCGCGTACTTGCCGAGGAACGGCATCTGCAGCGCGATCAGGAACGCCACCACGAGCCCGCCGAACATCGCCACCCCGCCCAGGTACGGGATCGGGTGGGTGTGCACGTCACGGCTGCGGACCTTCGCCATCACGCCCAGGCGCACGGCGAGACCCCGGCACACGCCTGAGAAGAGGTAGGTGGCGCCGGCCGCGATCAGCAGCACCAGAAGGTATTCGCGCAAGTCAGGCCTTCTCTGGCCCGGCCTGCTCGGGCGGGACGGCCGCCTCGGCCGCTCCTTCCTCCCGGGCTCATCGACCGGGGTGGTTTCCTCGGCCGGGGTGGGCTCCTCGAGCGGCCGGACGTCGGGGCGAACTCCCGCAGTGTCTCGAGCCCGATGGCACCCTGACGGAGCACCTGGCCCATCTCGGTCGAGGCGAAGTCGACGATGGTGGAGGCCACTCCCCGCTGACGGGTCCACCGTCGAGATAGACCGCGACCCGGTCTCCGAGCTGCGCGAGCGTCTCCTCACAGGTGAGGCCCGCCGGCTGGCCCGACACGTTGGCCGAGCTGACGGCGAGCGGGCCGGTGCGGCGGAGCAGTTCCCGGGCCCCGTCGTGGTCGGGCACCCGCACCGCGATGGTGCCGTTCGTCTCCCCGAGGTCCATGGTGCTGCGCGACTGGGCCTTCAGCACGAGCGTCAGCGCACCGGGCCACAGTGCCTTGGCGAGCGCAGTGGCCGCCTCGGGCACTGCGTCTGCGACGGCGCGCAGCATGGAGGGTTCCGCGATCAGCACGGGTGGGGCATGTCCCTGCCGCGTTCCTTCGCGTCGAGCAGCCCCTGCACCGCTGCGCCGTCGAAGGCGTCGGCCCCGATCCCGTAGACGGTGTCGGTCGGCAACACGATGCACGCACCGGACCGCACCGCAGCGACCGCCTCGGCCAGACCGGTGTCCGGGTCGATCGACAGGTTGTAGACACGCGCGGGTTCAGTCACGGCTTCATCCTAGGGCTTGCAGGCGGTGGCGAATCGGGCCGACCCGTGAGATCCGGATGCCCGGCGACATCGGCGAGGCCGGCCGAACCGAGCACCTCGAGAACGGCGTCGCCGTGCGAGTCGTCGTGCTCGGTGGCGAGCAGGCCGCCGGGGCCAGGAGCCGCATGGCCACGTCGGCGACCACCCGGATCGCATCGAGCCCGTCGGCGCCGGAGAAGAGGGCGAGCTCCGGGTCGTGGTCGACGACATCGCTCGGCAGGAACGGCCGTAGCCCCTCCGGCACGTAGGGCGGGTTGACAATCACGAGGTCGACGGTGCCGTCGAGGTCGTGGAAGGCATCGGCCATGTCGCCGTGGCGAAGGTCGACGGCGCGGCCGTGGAGGTTGCGCTGCAGGTAGGTGAACGCGGAGGGATCGACCTCGACGGCGTGCGCCTCGATGCCGCCGATCTCGCCGGTGAGCGCGGCCGTGATGGCGCCGGAGCCGGCGCACAGCTCGACCACGCGGCGGCCGTCCCGGGCCGCGAGCCGGTCGAGGGCCCAGCCCACCATGACCTCGGTCTCGGGGCGGGGATGAACACGCCGGGCCCGACGGCCAGCGTCTCGTGCCGGAAGTGGGCGACCCCGTCAGGTGTTGCACGGGTTCACCGGCCGCCCTGCGCGCGGCGAGCTCGTCGATCCGCTCCTGCTGGGCGGGGGTGACGCCGTCGATGAGGATGAGGCGCGCCGGGTGAACCCCGAGCACGTGCGCCACGATCGTGCGCGCCTCGGGCCGGGGCTCGGGAACCGGTGCGTGCCAGGGTGTCCGCGAGCCGGAAGGCGGCCTCACTCACCCGCCGACCTCCGCGAGCCGTTCGGCGAGGTCCTGCTCGGCGAGCGCGTCCAGCACCGGGCCGATGGCGCCCTCGAGCACCTGGTCGAGGTTGTGGGCCTTGTAGCCGATCCGGTGGTCCGTGATGCGGTTCTCGGGGAAGTTGTAGGTGCGGATGCGTTCCGAGCGGTCGACGGTGCGCACCTGGGACTTGCGGGCGTCGGAGGCGGCCGCGGCCGCCTGCGCCTCCGCGAGCTGGGTCAGCCGGGCCCGCAGCATCCGCATCGCCGATTCGCGGTTCTGCAGCTGCGAGCGCTCGTTCTGGCAGCTCACCACGACACCGGTGGGCAGGTGCGTGATGCGCACGGCCGAGTCGGTGGTGTTGACCCCCTGGCCGCCGGGGCCAGATGAGCGGTAGACGTCGATGCGCAGGTCGTCGTCGTTGAGCTCGACCTCGTCGGCCTCCACATCGGGCATCACGAGGACACCGGCGGCCGACGTGTGGATGCGTCCCTGTGATTCGGTGACGGGGACGCGCTGCACGCGGTGTACGCCTCCCTCGAACTTCAGTCTGCCGTAGGGGCCGCCCTCCTGGTGGCCGGTGGCCTTCACCGCGACGGTGACGGACTTGTAGCCGCCGAGGTCGGTGTCCTGCGCATCGAGCACCTCGACCTTCCACCCCACCTGCTCGGCGTAGCGGGTGTACATCTTCAGGAGGTCTCCGGCGAACAGCGCCGACTCCTCGCCGCCCTCCCCGACTTGATCTCCAGCAGTGCGTCGGCGTCGTCGTTGGGATCGCGCGGGGCCAACAGCCTGGTCAGCTTCGCGGTCGACGCCTCCAACGCGGCGTCGAGCTCGGCCACCTCGTCTGCGAACGACGCGTCGTCCAGGGCCAGTTCGGCCGCCGCCTCACGGTCGTCGGTCAGGCGGCGGAACTCCTCGATGCCCTCCACGATGGGGCGGAGCGCCGCATAGCGCCTTCCCACCCTGCGGGAGCGGGTCACGTCGGCGTGCAGCTCCGGGTCGGCCAGCTGCGCCTCCAGGTCGTGGAACTCGTCGATGAGGGCTGCGCGTTGTCGAACATGGAGATCCTCGATGGTGCTGGCTTGGGGACAAAATGAAACGAACGCCTGCCGGGCCCATGACCCGACGAGGCGTTCGTCCGTGGAAGCTACTTCTTGGCGTAGCGCTTCTCGAAGCGGGCGACGCGGCCGCCGGTGTCGAGGATCTTCTGCTTGCCGGTGTAGAACGGGTGGCACTCGGCGCACACATCGGCGCTCATGCTGCCCTTGGTCAGCGTGCTACGGGTGGTGAACGTGTTGCCGCAGGTGCAGGTCACCTGGGTGTCCACGTATTCAGGGTGGATGCCCTGCTTCATGGTGGTTCTCCTTCTAGGGTGGCCGGGTCGCTCCCTCCCTGGCGGGACGGGACAAGTGCGTGAACCGGCACGACGGTCAATTCTGCCCTCGCGGGGCGAAATCCAAGTCGGCGCGTCACCCTTCCTGCGCGGGCGTCGTCTTCAGGACGCTCAGCAGGAAGTCGTGGTTGGTGGCCGTCTTCGTCATGCGTGACTTGAGCATCTCCAGAGCCGACTGGTCGTCCAGCCCGGACAGTGCCCGGCGGAGCTTCCAGATGATGTTCAGCTCGTCGCGGCCGAGCAGCAGGTCCTCGCGGCGGGTGCTCGACGCATCGACGTCGATGGCGGGGAAGATGCGCTTGTCCGCAAGCTCACGGCGCAGGCGCAGTTCCATGTTGCCGGTGCCCTTGAACTCCTCGAAGATGACCTCGTCCATCTTCGAGCCGGTCTCGATGAGGGCCGTGGCGAGGATGGTGAGTGATCCTCCGTGCTCGATGTTGCGGGCAGCGCCGAAGAACTTCTTCGGCGGGTACAGCGCCGCGGAGTCGACACCACCTGACAGGATGCGGCCCGACGCGGGCGCGGCCAGGTTGTAGGCGCGGCCGAGGCGCGTGATGCCGTCGAGCAGCACGACCACGTCGTGGCCCAGCTCGACGAGGCGCTTGGCGCGCTCGATGGCGAGCTCGGAGACCATCGTGTGGTCCTCGGCGGGACGGTCGAACGTCGACGCGATGACCTCGCCCGAGACGGTCCGCTGGAAGTCGGTGACCTCCTCGGGCGCTCATCGACGAGGACGACCATGAGGTGCACCTCGGGATGGTTCGCGGCGATCGCGTTGGCGATGGCCTGCATGACCATGGTCTTGCCCGCCTTCGGGGCGAGACGATCAGGCCGCGCTGGCCCTTGCCGATCGGCGACACGAGGTCGATGATGCGCCCGGTCAGGTTGTTCTGCACCGTCTCGAGGCGCAGCCGCTCCTGGGGTACAGCGGGGTCAACTTCGCGAACTCGGCGCGTCCCTTCGCCTTCTCCGGGTCGTCACCGTTGACGGTGTCGAGCCGGACGATGGGGCTGAACTTCTCCTTGCGCTCCCCCTCACGCGGGGCGCGGATGGCGCCGGTGATCACGTCTCCGCGGCGCAGCCCGTAGCGGCGCACGGTCGACATCGGCAGGTAGCCGTCCGCCGATCCGGGCAGGTAACCGGTGGTGCGGACGAACGCGTAGTTGTCGAGGATGTCGACGATGCCGGAAACGTTGGCGAGCACATCGTCCTCGTTCACGGTGGGCTCGGTCTCCATCCGGTCGAGACCCTGTCCACCACGGCCGGAGCGACGGTTGTTGCTGCTGTTTCCGGGACGCTCGCGGTTGCGGCGGCGGCGGCTGCGGCGCGAACCGCCGGGCTCGTCGTCGTACGAGTCGATCTGCGCGGCGGGGCGGGTGGCGGGACGGCGACGGTGGCGGTGGCGGGCTGGCCCATCGCGGCGTCGAGCAGTTCACCGACGACGTTGATGGTGTCCTGCTGGACGCCCTGGGTGCCGGACGGGGTCCGGTCACGGGCGCGGCGGCGACGGTTGCGGGAGCCGCCCTCGGAGCCTCCCTCACCCTGCGGAGCGTCATGGCGTTGGGTCTCGGGGCGGCCGCCGTCCCGGGCCACCAGTTCAGGCTGGTTCTCCGCGGCACGCTCGTGCTTCTGCTCGTCGCCGCGCTGTTCGTCACGGCGCTGGCGGGGCCCGCCCTGCTCGCCCTTCGGTTGCTGCGCCGCGGTCTCGACCGCCTGCGGCTCCGCCTTTGCGGCGGGCGCGGCCTCGCCTGCGGGGCGACTCGCCCTGCGGCGCTGCTGCGGCTGGCCGGAACCGGCGGACTGGATCGCGGCGATCAGGTCGCCCTTACGCATCGCGGAGATGCCTTTGATCCCGAGGCCGGAGGCGACGGACTTCAGTTCGGGCAGCTTCATGCTGTCCAGGTGGGAACCGTTTTCGGTCACGGACTTCCTTCCACAAAACACCGAAAGGCGAGGACAGGATTGCGGCCTCTCGGCTCAAGAAAATGAGGATCACTCCGGCGCTGCACAGGCGGGGATTCCAAGTCGCAGCTGGGCGCCATCGATCAGTGAACATCGCAAGGTTAGCACCGCCCGCCCAGAGGCAAAGCCGAAGCCGGCCGGGTCAGGCCGTCGGCGGCACGGTCCGGCCGCTCGACGACCTCACCACCAGTTCCGGAGCGATGATCGTGCGGGTCGGCTCACCCCTGTCGCCGCCGAGCCTGTCGAGGAGTCGTCGTCCAACCGCCTCGCCCACCTGCGGGGTCGAGGTGACCTTCAATGGACCCGACACCGAGAATGAGGGCGAGAAGCAGCTGATTCAGCTGCAGGCCGCCATCACCAACGGATTGGTCGGCGACGCCGCGCTTCGCCGTGACGCGTTCCTCGAGCACCTGCAGGCGGTCGCGCCCGGTATCACCGTGGTCGACGTCCAGGACGGTCAGGCCGACCGCACCATCTCCCTGAACAAGGCTCAGGGCATCCTGCAGGCCCATCCGGACCTCGCCGGGTTCTTCGCCACCTCCGACAACGCGACCATCGCCGCTCCATGAACCGGCCCCATCGGCCTGCTGCCGATGGGGCCGGACCTGTGTCGTCAGGCAGGCTCGCGGAGCTCGACCCGGGGCCGATCGCCAGCTCGAGGCGACGGAAGCCGTCGTGCGCGACGGCGTCGGCGGCGGCCAGCTCAGCATCGGAGCCGACGGCGAGCACGGCGGGACCCGCCCCGAGATGGCCGCGGCACGCCCGAGGCCCGCAGCCTCGTCAGCAGTTCCCAGGACTGCGGCATCATGGCCGCCCGGTATCCCTGATGCAGCCGGTCCTCGGTGGCGGCGAGCAGCAGGTCGGGCCTGCGCTCCAGCGCGAGCGGCAACGCGGCCGCCGCGACGGCCTGGGCGACGGCGTCCGTCCGGGGCACAGACTCGGGAAGCACCGAGCGGGCCCCGGCTGTCGCGACCTCGAAGTCGGGCACCCACACCCGGATCCCGAGCGACGCGTGCACCTCGAGATTCACGAGGCGCACGTCGTCGCCGTCGAACCAGGCGAGGATCGCCCCGCCCCAGGCAGCGGCCCCCGCATTGTCGGGGTGCCCTCGAGGCGGCTGGAGACGCGGGTCAGCTCGGCGCGGTCGAGTTCCCGGCCGGGCCGGGCGATGGCCCACGCGAAGGCCAGTCCCGCGACGATGGCCGCGGCGGACGACCCGAGGCCCCGGGAGTGGGGAATGCGGTTGTGGCAGATCAGGCGTAGCCCCGGCCGCTCAGCGCCCCACTCTGACAGCCCTCGAGCAGCGAGCGCACGACGAGGTGGCGCTCATCGAGCGGGACGTTACCCGCGCCGGCGCCGTCGACGACGACGCTGAGCTCCCCCGGCCGGTCGGTCACCTCGAGTTCGAGCTCGTCGAACAGGTCGAAGGCCATACCGAGGCAGTCGAAGCCGGAGCCGACGTTCGCCGTTGTCGCAGGGACCCGGACGGTGAGGCGGCGCCCCACCTCAGAAGCCCTCGACCCGCATCACGCGCACGTTCGAGCCCACGAAGTCGGCCTCGTGGAGTTCCTCGAGCACCTTTGTGAGGTTCGCCTCGAGGGTCTGGTGCGTCATGATGCCCAGCCGCGCGGGAACCCGTCGGTCGGCGAGGCGTCGTCCTGCAGCGACTGCTGGACGATCCGCAGCGACACCCCGTGCCTACCGAAAACGGCGGCGCATTTGGCCAGGATGCCGGGCCGGTCCACCACGTCGAAGTTCACGTAGAACTGGGCGAGGGACTCGGAGATCGGCGCCACCGGGCGACGGGTGTAGGCGGGCTGAAGTGGGCCGCGGTGCCGCGGGCCCGGTTGCGGGCCACCGTCACCACGTCGCCCATCACAGCCGAGGCGGTCGGGTTGCCGCCGGCGCCCTGGCCCAGGAACATCAGTTCGCCCGCCTCGCGGGAGTTGACGAAGATGGCGTTGTAGGCGCCGGAGACCGATGCCAGCGGATGCTTGTCCGCGACCATGGCCGGGTGGACCTTGACGATGATCCGGTCGTCGTCGGTCAGCTTGGCGATGGCGAGGAGCTTGACGGTGCAGCCCATCTGGTCGGCTGCGGCGATGTCGGCCGACGTCACATGCGAGATCCCCTCGCAGAACACCTCGGCGCGGTTGACCTCGGTGTGGAACGCGAGGCCTGCGAGGATCGCGGCCTTCGCCGCTGCATCGTGGCCCTCGATGTCGGCCGTCGGGTCGGCCTCCGCGTAGCCCAGGGCCTGCGCCTCCGCCAGCGCCTCGCCGAAGTCGACGCCCTCCGTGGACATCTTGTCGAGGATGAAGTTGGTGGTGCCGTTGACGATGCCCATCACCTCGGTGATCTCGTCACCGACGAGCGACTCGCGCAGCGGCCGGATGATCGGGATGGCGCCCGCGACGGCGGCCTCGTAGAACAGGTCGACGCCCTGACGTTCGGCGGCGCGCGAGAGCGACCCGAGGTCGTCGGCGAGCATCGCCTTGTTCGCGGTGACGATGGATGCACCATGCCCGATGGCCTTCAACACGAGGCCGCGGGCGGGTTCGATTCCGCCGATCAGCTCGATGACGACGTCGAGGTCACCGCGCGTGACGAGCCCTCGAGGTCGTCGGTGAGCAGGGCCGGGTCGATGCCGGGCGGGGGATGTCGAGATTGCGCACCCCCACGCCCACGAGCTCGAGCCTGCGCCCGATCCGGGACTCGAGCGTGTCGCCCTGTTCGACGATGATGCGTGCCACCTGGGAGCCGACGACGCCGGCTCCGAGAAGGGCGACCTTGAGTGGCCTTGTCACTGTCCCACGTCCAATCTCATGAGGTCGTCGAGCGTCTCGCGGCGCAGCATCACGGATGTGACGCCGTCCTTCACGCTGACCACCGGCGGCTTCGGGATCTGATTGTAGTTACTCGCCATGCTCCTGGCGTAGGCGCCCGAACCCGGCACGGCGATCAGGTCACCGATGGCGACATCCGAGGGGAGGAACACGTCGCGGATCAGGATGTCGCCGCCCTCGCAGTGCTTGCCCACCACGCGGCAGAGCACCGCCTCGGCGTCGGAGGTGCGCTCGGCGATGGCTGCCGAGTACTCCGCCGCGTACAGCGCGGGTCGGATGTTGTCGCTCATGCCGCCGTCGACGCTGATGTAGACGCGGGAGCGACCACCCTCGAGCTCGACGGTCTTGACCGTCCCGACGCGGTAGATCGCGACCCCGGAGGGTCCGCAGATCGCACGGCCGGGTTCGATCGAGAGTGCGGGGCGGCCGAGCCCGAGGGCCCGGCACTCGTGCTCGACCATCTCCTCGAACGCCGCGGCGAGGTCAGTGGTCGTCTGCGGGGTGTCGCCCGCCGTGTAGGCGATGCCGAACCCGCCGCCGAGGTCCAGTTCGGGCAGTTCGACGCCGGTGGCGGTGCGGAACTGGCTGGCGAGCTTCATGGTGCGACGGATCGCGACCTCGAACCCCAGGGTCTCGAAGATCTGGGAGCCGATGTGGCTGTGGATGCCGCGCAGTTCCAGGAACTCGGACGAGTGGCAGCGCACCAGCGCCGTCAGCGCCATGCCTCCCATGATGCTGAGCCCGAACTTCTGATCCTCGTGGGCGGTGGCGATGTACTCGTGGGTGTGCGCCTCGACGCCTGTGGTGACGCGCACCAGCACGCTCGCCCGGTGCCCGCCGGCCCTGCAGGCGGCCTCGAGCCGCTCGATCTCGTCGAACGAGTCGACGATGATGCGCCCGACCCCTGCTCCAGCGCGAACGCGATCTCCTCATCCGACTTGTTGTTGCCGTGGAGTCCGAGGCGGGCCGCGGGCATGCCGCCTGCGAGCGCGATGCGCATCTCCCCATGGTGGTGACGTCGAGGTTCAGCCCCTCCTCGGCCGCCCAGCGGGCGACCCGCCGGGTGAGGAGCGCCTTGCCCGCGTAGTAGATCTCCCAGCCGGGGAATGCGTCCCGGAAGTCGCGGGCCCGGGAGCGGAAGTCGTCCTCGTCGATCAGATAGGTCGGCGTCCCGTGTTCGGCCACGACGTCTGTCAGGGCCGCCCCGCCACCACGATCCGGCCCTGCTCATCGCGCTCGGTGCCCGCGGCCACAGCTTCAGGTCGAGCTCGTTCAGGTCATCGGGCACGCGCAGCCACGTGGGTCCCCCTGGGCCGCGTCGGCATGGATCGACCCGGCGATGTGCATGTGCGTCATGCGCGCAAGCCTGCCAGAGTGCCGCGGAGCCACGCCATGGTCGTCCCACTGCTCGGGCGCCGCGCGGGCGCCGGTGCGACAGGGTGGCGTCCGTGGTGCTAACCTTTCCGACGTCGCGCCTGACGGTGCGTCGGCCCCGTAGCTCAGGGATAGAGCACCGCCCTCCGGAGGCGGGAGCCGAGGTTCGAATCCTCGCGGGGCGCCGACCGGCGCCTGGCCTTTGCACATCGGCCGGTTGAGGAGGTCGAGTTGTCGCACATCGCACGGACTCCCGATCGGACGGGTTCTCCTCGCGCGATGCCCTCACCGTCGCAGGCCTGATGGTCGCCTTCCTGGTCACCCGGATCTTCACTGCGCTGACACTGCGCATCGGCTCCGTCCAGTTCGTCATCAACGACATCTCCTACTACGGCGCCAACCTGTGGGCCATGTTCGAGCAGGGCGCCCCGACACGATGACCGAGTACCCGGTGCCCGCGGTGTGGATCCTGGGCGCGCTGTACAAGGCGTTCGGCGGATTCTACGAGTGGACCGTCCCGTTCATGGTCGCCTTCGTCGTGCTCGACGCCGCCGTTGCCATCTCCTTCTACCGCAGGCGCAACCCGCGGCGTCACTCTTCTGGATCCTGTTCACCGGCGTCCAGGGCGCCGTGCTGTGGTCGCGTTTCGACCTGATCCCCGCCGCGCTCGTCGCCTGGGCCTGCCTTCTGTTGATGACCCACCGCGGATCGCGGGCGGGCTGATCGGGCTGGGCGCCGCTGTCAAGCTGTGGCCCGCGCTGCTGATCGGCCCCTGCTGGCCCCACATCCGTTCAGGGACACCGTGGCGCGCCGCAGGGTGATCGGGTTCTTGGTCGTCGGGTTCGGGCTCGCCGCAGCGTCACTGCTCACCAGCGGTTGGGATCGTTCAGCCTCACCCATCACCTGGCAGGGCGACCGGGCCTGCAGATCGAGTCGGTCCCCGCCACCCCCTGATGCTCCTGCGCACGTTCACGGACAACGCGTCCTGGAACATCGATCTCACCGAGTTCAATGCGCTGGAGATCCTGTCGGGGCAGCCCGGGTGGCCCTGCTCCTGACGGTGTCGTCGGTGCTCACGGTGGCGGCGATCCTGCTCACCGCCTATCTGAGCTACCGGCTGATCCGCAACCTCGGCACCGGCGACTCACGGCTCCCGGAGGCCATGGCGCTGGCCGTGCTGACCATCGTGCTCGCCACGGTCATCGCCAACAAGACCCTTTCGCCGCAGTACATCGTGTGGCTCGGCGGCCCGGTGGCGGCCCTCTATCTGCACCGCGTCAGCGGATGGCTGCGGAGGCATCTCAACGTGCTCGCCGCGTCACTCATCCTGCTGGGCGCCCTCACGCAGGTGACCTACCCGTGGGCGGCCTTCGGGATCATGGCCGTTCCGCTGGGCTCCGGCCCTGAGACGGCGGTGCTCATTCTGCGCAACACCGGCCTGGTGGTGCTCACGGGATACGCGCTGTGGCTGACTGTGAAGTCCAGCACCAGACTTCGTGACACGTTGTCCCGGGAGATTGGGTAAGCTTCCGTTCAGCAGCCGCAGGCGCCTGCGGCCGGAATCCAGACAGAGGGGATCGTGGCCAGCGCCACTAGGCATATGTCAGCACCTGACTCCATCGACGCATTCGGGCCAACTCCTGGCTGATCGACGAAATGCGGGAGGCCTACGAGGCCGACCCCCAGTCCGTCGACCAGACCTGGCGGGATTATTTCGCGGCCGAGCAGCCCACCGCGGCGCACCCAGCGCCCTCAGCGCCCGCACCTGCAGCGGTCGCCGCACCCGCACCGGCCGAACCGACGGTGACGGCCCAGCCGCCCACCCAGCAGCCGGCGGCCCAGCCCGAGCCGAAGCCCGCCGCCTCCAAGCCACAGGTCGAGCCGGTCCGCCGCGGCGCGGGAGCACCCAACAACCCCGGAAGCGGGGCCGGCCTGTCGGCCAACGCCCCGAACCCGTCACTTCGCCCCCAACCCACCGCGGCCGAGCCGAAGTACACGGTGCTGCGGGGCGCGCCGATGCGTACGGCGAAGAACATGGATGCGTCGCTGACGGTCCCGACGGCAACGTCGGTCCGGTCGGTCCCCATGAAGCTCGTGATCGACCAACGCACCACGATCAACAACTTCCTGCGCACCTCCAAGGGTGGCAAGGTCTCCTTCACCCACATCATCGGCTATGCCATGGTGCAGGCGCTGAAGGCGCTGCCCGACATGAACAACGCCTACACCGTCATCGACGGCAAGCCGAACATGGTGGACAACCCGGCCATCAACCTCGGCATCGCGATCGACCTGAAGAAGGGCGAGACCCGTCAGCTTCTGGTGCCGAACATCAAGGGCTGCGAGAACCTCGACTTCTCCCAGTTCTGGTCGGCCTACGAGCAGGTCATCGCGAAGGCGAGGGCCGGCGAGCTGCAGGTGAGCGACTTCGCTGGCACCACCGCGTCGCTCACCAACCCCGGCGGCATCGGCACGAACCACTCGGTGCCGCGTCTGATGACCGGTCAGGGCCTCATCCTCGGCGTCGGCAACATCGACTACCCGGCAGAGTTCCAGGGCATGAGCCCGTCGCGGATCACCGAACTGGGTGTCAGCAAGGTCACGACGCTGACCAGCACCTACGACCATCGCGTCATCCAGGGCGCCACCTCCGGCGAGTTCCTGAAGAAGATGCACGCTCTGCTGCTCGGCGAGGACGGCTTCTACGACAAGATCTTCACCGCGCTGCGCATCCCCTACGAGCCGCTGCGCTGGTCGTCCGACATCTCGGCGCACCGCGACCAGCAGGTCTCGAAGACGGCCCGGGTCCTCGAACTCGCCAACGCGTACCGCACGTTCGGTCACATGGTGGCCGACACCGATCCGCTCGAGTACCGCCAGCGCACCCAGGAGGATCTGCGCCTCGAGAGCCACGGGCTCAGCATCTGGGACCTCGACCGCGAGTTCGCCGTCGGGACGCTCAGCGGCACCGACCGCGTCTACCTGACGCTGCGCGAGATCATCTCGATCCTGCAGGATTCCTACACCCGCACCGTCGGCGTGGAGTACATGCACATCGCCGACCCGCGCCAGCGCGAGTGGTTCCAGCAGCGCATGGAGGTGCCGCACCGTCCCCTCACGCACGAGGAGCACATGCACGCCCTCGACAAGCTGAACGAGGCCGAGGTCTTCGAGACGTTCCTGCAGACGAAGTTCGTCGGTCAGAAGCGCTTCTCCCTCGAGGGCGGCGAGTCGATGATCGTGCTGCTGGATGAGATCGCGCAGCTCGCCGCCAACGACTCGCTCGACGAGGTCTGCATCGGCATGCCGCACCGCGGCCGCCTGAACGTGCTCGCCAACATCGTCGGCAAGAAGTACGCCCAGATCTTCCGCGAGTTCGACGGTGTCCTCGATGTGACCGGCACCGGTGACGTGAAGTACCACCTCGGCGCCGAGGGCACCTTCGTGTCCTCGAACGGGGCCACCATCAAGGCGTCCGTGGCGGCGAACCCGTCGCATCTCGAGGCCGTCAACCCGGTCCTCCAGGGCATCACCCGCGCCAAGCAGGACACCATCGCCGCCGACGACTACCCGGTGCTCGCGCTCACGCTGCACGGTGACGCGTCGTTCTCCGGCCAGGGCGTCGTGTTCGAGACCCTGCAGATGAGCCAACTCCGCGGCTACAAGACCGGCGGCACCATCCACGTCGTGGTCAACAACCAGGTCGGCTTCACCACCGCCCCACCGAGTCGCGCAGCTCGATCTACTCCACCGACGTGGCCAAGGCGATCTCCGCGCCCGTGCTGCACGTCAACGGCGACGATCCGGACTCCTGCATCAGGGCCGCCCGGATCGCATTCGACTACCGGCAGAAGTTCCACCGCGACGTGGTCATCGACCTCGTCTGCTACCGCCGCCGAGGCCACAACGAGGGCGACGACCCGAGCTTCACGCAGCCCAACATGTACGACCTCATCGAGCAGAAGCGCTCGACGCGGCGCCTCTACACCGAGTCGCTGATCGGTCGCGGTGACATCTCGATGGCCGACGCTGAGGACGTCATGAACCGGTTCCGCAGCCGGCTCGAGAACGTGTTCCGTGAGGTGCGCGACAAGTCCGGTTCCGACGACGACTACACGCGCGTGCCGTACTACCCGACCAAGCCCGACGCACGCCTCACCGAGATCACCTCGGAGATGCTGCAGACCATCGCCGACGTGCACACCCAGTTCCCTGAGGGGTTCATGGTGCACCCGAAGGTGAAGCCGCAGTTGGAGCGCCGCGCCAAGGCGATCATGGAGGGTCCCATCGACTGGGCGACCGCCGAGATGATCGCCATCGGTTCCCTGTTGATGGAGCACCGTCCCGTGCGCCTCGCCGGCCAGGATTCGCGGCGTGGCACGTTCTCGCAGCGCTTCGCCGCGATCGTCGACCGGGTGACCAACGAGGCGTGGGTGCCGCTGAAGCACCTGGCGGACGACCAGGCCTCCTTCGACGTGTTCGACTCGCTGCTCAGCGAGTACGCCGCCCTCGGCTTCGAGTACGGCTACTCCGTGGCGCGCCCCGACGCGCTGGTCATGTGGGAGGCCCAGTTCGGCGACTTCGTCAACGGCGCCCAGACGATCTCCGATGAGTTTGTCGCGGCAGGCAACGCCAAGTGGGGTCAGAAGTCCGGCGTCGTGCTGCTCCTGCCACACGGCTACGAGGGGCAGGGTCCCGACCACAGCTCCGCCCGCATCGAGCGGTGGCTCCAGCTGTGCGCCGAGAACGCGCTCGCCGTGTGCCAGCCGTCGACGCCCGCCAGCTACTTCCACCTGCTGCGCCAGCACGCCTACGTCAACTACCACCGCCCCGTGGTGATCGCGACGCCCAAGTCGATGCTGCGCAACAAGCTGGCGACCTCGCGGCCGAGCGACTTCACCTCAGGCGCGTGGCATCCGGTGCTCGATGATCCGAGCATCACCGACCCCTCGAAGGTCACCCGTGTGCTGCTGTGCTCGGGCAAGGTGCGCTGGGATCTGGTGGCGGCCCGGGAGGCGAAGGGCCATGACGGATCCATCGCCATCGTGGCGCTCGAGCGGCTCTACCCGCTGCCCGGTGCGGAGCTGGCCGAGGTCCTCCGTCGCTACGCCCACGTCACCGACGTGCGATACGTGCAGGATGAGCCCGCCAACCAGGGCGGCTGGCCCTTCATGGCGGCCCACCTTCCCGACGCCGTCGCAACGCACTTCCCGGAGTTCCGTCTGGACATGGTTCCCGTGACCCGCGAATGGTCGTCGGCGCCCTCGGTCGGGTCGCTCAAGGTGCACAAGGCGCAGGAGGACGACCTCATGGACGCGGCGCTAGGCTGACTTCCATGTACTTCACGGATCGCGGGCTCGAGGAGCTCGCGGATCGGCGCGGCCACGAGGAGATCACCTTCGAGTGGCTAGCCGACCAGTTGCGCACCTTTGTTGACCTGTTCCCGGAATTTGAGACGCCTGTCGAGCGGCTGGCCTCCTGGCTCGCCCGCCTCGACGACGAGGAGGACTGAATGATCGACCTTGACGCGCTGCGCAGCCGCTACGAGTCGGTGGCGGGTGAGGCGCCCGAGGGTCTCTGGTTCGCGCCCGGACGCGTGAACCTGATCGGGAACACACCGACTACAACGACGGCTTCGTGCTGCCCTTCGCGCTCGACCGCAAGGCGGTCATCGCCGCGGGCCGCCGGGACGACGACACTCTGCGGGTCGTCTCCCTCGAGCTGGACGAGGACGTGGAGCTTCCGCTCTCCGGGCTCGCCCCGGGCAGCAGGGCTGGTCGGCCTACCTGGCGGGCGTCGCATGGGCGCTGCGCGAGGCCGGCCACCGGGTCGGCGGTGCGACGCTGGTGCTGACATCCGACGTGCCCCTCGGGCGGGTCTCTCCAGTTCCGCCGCGATCGAGTGCGCCACCGTCGCGGCGCTGTCGGGTCTGTACGGGCTCGACATCGCACCGATGGACCGGGCGAAGCTCGCCCGTGTCGCGGAGAACGCCTACGTCGGGGCCCCACCGGGCTGCTCGACCAGGCGGCCAGCACCCTGTGCGAGAAGGACGCGGGCCTCTTCCTCGACTGCCGCTCGCTCGAGGCGCAGCAGGTGCCCCTCCCCTCGCCGAGCAGGGGCTCGAGGTCCTCGTCCTCGACACCCACACCCCGCACAGCCATGTGGACGGCGAGTACGGCGCCCGGCGCGCCTCCTGTGAGGAGGCCGCCGCCATCCTCGGTGTCCCGGCGCTGCGCGACGTCACCGACCTCGACGCGGCGCTGGCCGCGCTCGGGGACGAGACGATGAGGCGGCGCGTCCGCCACGTCGTCACCGAGAACGAGCGGGTGCTGCAGGCCTTCGAGGTGGCCCGCACGGGCGAGCTCGCGTCCCTCGCCCCCTGCTCGACGCCTCGCACGAGTCGATGCGCGACGACTACGAGATCACGGTGCCCACCGTCGACCTCGCGGTCGATCAGGCCCGTCGCTCGGGCGCACTCGGCGCGCGGATGACCGGCGGCGGCTTCGGCGGCTGCATCATCGCGCTGGTGCGTGCGGGTGAGGGCGACCGGATCGGCGGCGAGATCGCGGAGGCCTTTGCGGGCGCCGGGTTCGGGGCCCCACCTGGTTCACCGTCGTGCCCGCCCCGGAGCTGGCCGGCTGTCCTAGTCGGAACGTCCGTCTTCGGCCGTGAGTTCCCCGCGGCCGAAGGCGATCACCGACGCCAGGAGCGTGGCCAGGACGAACGGCGCGATGGTCAGCATGAGGACGAACTGCGTCCGGTCCTGGCTCGTCAGGAAACTGCCGATCGCGCTGGCGTGCAGCAGCGAGGAGGCCACGATCAGCCCCAGGCCCACCTGCGTCCGCTGGCCACGACCCATGCGATCAGGCAGAGCACGAGGCCGTACCCGATCAGCATGACGGCGACCCCCACCCGAACGTCTTCGAGTTGGCCGCCACCGAGGCGATGCCGACGCCGACGAACGCCACGCCCGTCACGAACGTGAGGACGGCGGCAACGGCTGGCAGGGGCGGCGCAGTGCTGGTAGGTTCACGGGTCGAGCCTTTCAGGCTCGGCCTGCACGATCAAGTCAGCCGTTCCACCCGGATCTCGCCAACCGGTCACATTCCAGCCGTCCTATTGCCTATCCTTGTTCCCGGGGTAGCCTGCTTGAGCTTGCGGAGGTTCCGCGGCCCATGAACACCCACCAAAAGAAGGAGCACAACTATGGATTGGCGCCACAAGGCTGCCTGCCTCACTGAGGATCCGGAGTTGTTCTTCCCCGTCGGAAATACGGGCCCGGCTCTGCAGCAGATCGAAGAAGCCAAGAAGATCTGCGCGCGCTGTGTGGTCCGTGAACAGTGCCTCGCCTGGGCCCTCGAGGCCGGCCAGGACCACGGTGTGTGGGGTGGCCTGAGCGAGGACGAGCGCCGCGCCATCAAGCGCCGCGCAGCACGCTCCCGCCTGCGCAACTCCTGATCGTCGTCAGGTCGCTCCCCTAGCCCCTCGGTACGGGAGTTCGATGCGCGCCATGGTGCCCGGGGAATCCTCCCGGTTCGCGATCGTGAGCGTGCCGTGCAGGTCGTGGATCAGCGTCGAGATGATGGAAAGACCGAGCGACTTCTGGTTGCCGAGCTTGAACCCATCCGGCAGGCCGTGGCCCTCGTCCAGGATCTGCACCTCGAGCCGTGCGCCCTCACGCGCCGGGACGACCTCGACGAGGCCGGATGAACTGCTGAGGCCGTGCTCGATCGCGTTCTGGCAGAGCTCGGTGATGATCATCGACAGCGACGTGGCCATGTCGGCGGGAACGACCCCGAACGAGCCGCGACGCACCGCCCGCACAGTTCCGTGCGACGCGGCGAGGTCGCCGACCATGTCGAGGATCTTGTCACACACCTCGTCGAAGGCCACCTCCTCGACCAGCGAGTATGACAGCGTCTCGTGGACCATGGCGATCGACGACACCCTCCGCATGGCGTCGCGCAGCGCGTCCTTGCCCTCGGGCGACTCGAGCCGCCTCGACTGCATCCGCAGCAGCGCGGCGACCGTCTGGAGGTTGTTCTTCACCCGGTGGTGGATCTCCCGGATCGTCGCATCCTTGGTCAGCAGCATCCGGTCACGGCGCCGCAGATCGGTCGTATCGCGGCACAGCACGAGCATGCCCGCCGAGGTGTACTCGAACCACAGCGGCAGCACCACGAAGCGCATCGACGCGCTCCTGGTCTCGACGTCGAACTCGAGCGTCAGGCGCCCGTCGATGTCGGCGTTGACCGTCTGCCCGATCGACTCGACACCCTCCCTGAGGCGCCGCGTGAGCTCCCGGAAGTGCTCACCCTCGATGTCACCCAGGGCGCCCAGCCTGCGGTACCCGGTGATGGCGTTGGGGCTCGCGTAGCTGATGATCCCGTCAGGTTGCACCCGCAGCACGCCGTCCGCAGGTCTGGGTGCCAGCGCGTTGTCCGACGGCGGCACCAACGGGAACTCGCCCCGCATCAGCATCTGGGTGAGAATCTCGGCCGCCTCGACGAAGTTCTCCTCCAGCGCACCGGTGGCCCGCATCCCCATCTGGTTGGTGTGCCGTTCGATCACGGCGATCGGCTGCCCGTTGCGCAGCACGGGGATGGCCCAGACGTCGACGGGGATGCCCGCGCTCAGCGCGTTGTTGCTCGTCTCGCAGATCTCATGGGTCATGTAGGAGACGGTGACCTGGTGCTCCGGGTCGTACTCGATCCGCTCCCCACGATGTCGTCCTCGAGCGCCGTGGGCCCGGTGACCGGCCGGATCTGCGCGGTGCACTCGAACACGTCCCCTCGGGCGTCAAGGCCCGCCACAGCACGAGATCCGAGAAGCTCAGATCGGCAAGGAGTTGCCACTGCGTGACGAAGGTGTCGAGCCACTCGTCGTCTGTCATCCGTTCCACTGCACGTCCCACGGAGCACACTCTGCCACGTCGCGCTTTTTCCTGCAGTGCCGGTTCTGGCAGAATGTGCAGGTCAGCACACCACTCTCGAGGAGTCCCATCATGGGTAAGACCGGTCGCAAGCGCCGCGCGCGTCGTAAGAACAAGGCCAACCACGGTAAGCGTCCCAACGCCTGAGCCGTCCGCCTCCCAGAGGCACTGAAGCCCCGCTGTCTCAGCGGGGCTTTGTCTTCGGTTGGATCAGTGACGCGAGATGCGCATCGTCTGGACCCTCGCGGCCAGCGATGTGGGGCCTTCTCCACGGGCTGGCTACGCACGATCATCTCGGTGATCGTGGATTCGATCTCGAAGTTCTCCATACATCGCTCGCATGCGTGCAGGTGTACACGGATCAGGTCGGCGTCGGCCTCGACGAGCTCGTGGTGCAGGAAGGCGTGGACGCGCGCGAGAGCCTGGACACACTCGTCCATCTCGTCGTGCTCCTGGGACATACCCATGGTGCTCATCGTCGACCTCCTTCCTTGCGACCGATTCCCCGTTCCTGTGCATAGTCCGCGAGCAGTTCGCGTAGTTGGGCACGTCCGCGGTTCAGGCGACTCATCACGGTGCCGATCGGTGTGCCCATGATCTCCGCGATCTCCTTGTAGGAGAAACCGTCGACATCGCTGAGCAGGACGGCCGTGCGGAAGTTCTCCGGAAGCTGCGCCATCGCCTCGGCGACCATCGCGTCGGGCGTCTGGTCGAGCGCCTCCATCTCCGCGCTGCGCAGCCCGGCCGAGTCGTGCGAGGCGGCCTTGGCGAGCTGCCAGTCGGTGACGTTCTCGTCGCCGCTGGTCTGCGGACTCCGCTGGGCCTTGCGGTAGGCGTTGATGTAGGTGTTCGTCAGGATCCGGTACAGCCACGCGCGCAGGTTGGTGCCCGGGTGAAGGTGTGACGCGACCCGAATGCCTTCGCGTACGTGTCCTGGACGACATCCTCGGCATCGGCCGGGTTGCGGGTCATCCGGAGCGCAGCCGCGTACAGCTTGTCGAGATGGCTCAGCGCCTCCTCCTCGAACGCGGCCGCAGCTTCGGCGTCGTCGAGGTCGGATGTCGTTGGCACGGTGGCCAGATCCTGCTCTTCCATCAGGAGAAACAATAGCGCCGTGCGCACCAGGGTCTCGGCCTCGACCACCACCGACTGTTCCTGCGCGAGCTTCATGCCATTGGACAACCACGGATCGCGCCGCGGTATTCCGCGCTCAGGCCAGCGGAAGGATCAACTCCGGCCCGTCGTTGCCGACGGTGCTGACCGCCCGGGAGACCTTGCGGTGCGCCAGGTTGGACGGCGTCGCCAGCAGCGCCACAGCGGCGGCCGCATCGGTGAGGCCGGGGTCGAGCCAGTCGTCGCGTGAGTCGGCCGGCACCACCATCGGCATCCGGTCGTGCACCCAGCCGAGCTCGTCGGTGGCGTCGGTCGTGATGATCGCCGTCGAGGCGATCCACCCGTCCGGCCCCTTCCAGAACTCGTAGATCCCGGCCATCACCATCGGGCCGGACGGCGGGTGCAGGAAGTAGGGCTGCTTGACCGGCCGTCGCCCGCCTGCAGGGGTCTCGGGACGCCACTCGTAGTAGCCGCTCGCCGGGAGCAGGCAGCGCCTCGCCGATGCGGCCTTCCGGAACGACGGCTTGACGGTGAGCGTCTCCACCCGCGCGTTGATCATGGTCGCGGTCGGCGCCTTCGCCCAGCCCGGCACGAGGCCCCACCGGAGCCCGACGAGCTTGCGGGTGACGGCGTCGTCCTTCGCCCGTTCGACCACGGCCGGCACCGTGTCCGTGGGTGCGATGTTGTACCGCGGGGCGCACACCTCATCCATCCCGTCGTCCACGAAGGAGATCTCGAACTCCTCGACGAGCTCATCCGGATTGGCAGTGGCCGCATACCGTCCGCACATGGTGCCAGCCTAGTAGGGTGGGCGCATGAGCCTCCTGCGATTCGTTGCCCGAACCATGTTCGCCGGTCACTTCATCCTCGATGGCGTCAAGGCGGTCACCAGGCCCGCCGAGAGCGCTCCGGATGCTGAGGCCTTCGCGTCGAAGGTCACGCCGCTGATCCAGCGTGTGGTGCCCGCGGACATGTCGTCCTATGTGCCCGAGAAGGCCGAGACGTGGGTCCGGATCGCAGGGGTCGCCCAGATCGCGGGCGGCGCCATGTTCGCCACCGGCTTCGGGCGCAGGATCGGCGCGCTGCTCCTCGCGAAGGCGAGCGTCCTCAACGTCGCGATGGCGCTGCCCGGCCGCAACGCCACCGTGGAGGCCAGGGAGGCGGCCCGCCCCGGCGTGCTGCTCAACGTGTCCCTCCTGGGCGCGTCCGTCCTCGGCATCCTGGACACCCAGGGCAGCCGAGCTTCACCTGGCGCGCGGAGAACGCCGCGAAGCTCACGGGGAAGAAGGCCGAGGAACTCGGCCAGGACATCTCGAAATCGGCCAGGGCGAGCGTCGCCAGGACCGAGAAGAAGGCGAAGAAACTCGCCCGCAGGGCCAAGCGTCAGGCCCGCCGGATCACCAAGAAGATCGACGCCGCAACCTCGTGACAGAGGCAGCCCTTCCCCATGCCCGTGCCCACGTCGTCGGACGGGTCAGCGTCCCCGGATCGAAGTCGGAGACCAACCGGGCCCTCGTGCTCGCCGCCCTCGCCGACGGCCCGTCGCTGCTGACCGGCGCGCTCGAATCACGCGACTCGAGCCTCATGATCGATGCGCTCCGCGCGCTCGGTGTCGCGATCGAACCCCACGGTGACCGGCTCCGTGTCTCTCCCCCGCACGCTTCACGGGCGCGGGCCAGATCGACTGCGGCCTCGCGGGCACCGTCATGCGTTTCGTCCCGCCCGTCGCGATGCTGGCCGACGGCCCGTCCGGCTTCTTCGGCGACCCCACGCGAGCGAACGCCCCATGGGCCCGATCCTCGACGGACTGCGGCAGCTCGGCTGCATCGTCAGTTCCGACCGGTTGCCGTTCCGGATCACGCCACCCGCCGAGCACCACGCCACCGCCAACATCGATGCGTCCGGCTCGAGCCAGTTCATCTCCGGGCTGCTGCTGGTCGGCGCCCGGCTGCCGGAGGGCCTCACCCTGCGGCACACGGGCGACGATCTGCCGTCACGCCCACACATCGAGATGACCATCCAGATGCTGCGGGAACGCGGCGTGGCCGTGTCCCAGCCGGATGCCACATCCTGGCGGGTTGCTCCCGGGCGCATCGCTGCAGCCGACACCACCATCGAGCCCGACCTGACCAACGCCTCGGTGTTCCTTGCGGCGGCCGCCGTCGCGGGCGGCTCGGTGACGGTGCCAGGGTGGCCCGAGCGCAGCATCCAGCCCGGCGCCCTGTTCCTCGCCATCGCCGAGCGGATGGGCGCGCGCATCGAACGCGACGCGGGCAGCGTCACGCTCCACGGCACGGGTACCCTCCGCGGAATCGACGTCGACCTTTCGGCCGCCTCCGAGCTCACCCCGTCGTCGCCGCCCTCGGTGCCCTCGCCGACGGCACCACCATCATCTCGGGCGTCGCCCATATCCGCGGCCACGAGACCGACCGGCTCGCAGCCCTCGAGACGGAACTGCGGCGCCTGGGCGTCAACGCGTCCGAGACCGCCGACGGCCTGCGCATCATCGGCGGCGGCGAGTTGCGCCCCGCCGTGCTGCACGCATACGCCGATCACCGGATGGTCCACTTCGCCGCCCTCCTCGCACTGCGGGTGCCGGGCGTGCGGATCGACGACATCGACTGCGTCTCCAAGACGATGCCCCGCTTCCCGGTGACTGGGCCGGTCTCATCGGATGAGCATCCACGAGGACGACCACACCGGATTCGACCGCCCCGCAGGAAGTCACGGCCCCGCACCAAGGAGCGCCCCGACTACACGGCGCTCCCCGTGGCCCGCGTCGTCTCGGTCGACCGTGGCCGCTACCGCTGCCTGATCGACGACACCCTCGTCACGGCGGTGCGCGGCCGGCTCATCTCCCGAAAGGGCATCATCGTCGGCGACCGGGTCCGCCTCGACGGCGACACCTCGGGCGACGAGGGCACCCTTTCCCGGGTCGTCGACGTGCTCGGGCGCACCACGGTGCTGCGCCGCAGCGCCGATGACGCCGACACCTTCGAACGGCCGATCGTCGCCAACGCCGACCAGTTGTTCATCGTCACCGCACTCGCCGACCCGCCACCGCGCGTCGGCATGATCGACCGCATCCTGGTCGCCGCCTTCGACGCGGGCATCTCCCCACGCTTTGCCTCACCAAGTCCGATCTCGCAAGCCCCGACGCGCTGCGCGAGGCCTACGAGCCGCTCGGCGTCGGCATCGTCGTCACCGAGCCGGGCTCAGACCTCACCGACGTCGTCGACACCCTCACCGACCACGTGACCGTGTTCGTCGGGCACTCGGGCGTCGGCAAGTCGACCCTCGTCAACCGCCTGATCCCCGACGCCAACCGCGCCACGGCGGAGGTCAGCGAGCTCACCGGGAAGGGACGCCACACGTCGACGTCCGCCGTGGCGATGGAGCTGCCGGACGGCGGCTGGATCATCGACACCCCCGGCGTCCGGTCGTTCGGGATCAGCCACGTCCGCACCGAGTCGATCCTCGGCGCCTTCCAGGACCTGTCCGACTATGCCGAGGGCTGTCCCCGGGGCTGCCGACATGGGACGGGCGCCCCTGAATGCGCCCTCGATGACGCCGTCACCGACGGGCGTCTCACCGCAGAGCGACTCGCGTCGTTCCGCCGCATGGAGCGCGCCTTCAGCTGAGCTACGGCGAGTGGTCCGCCAGCATCACCGACACCGACCACAGCATCCAGGCGACGGTCAGCACCGCGAACAGCGGCACCCACAGCGCCCGCGCCCGCGCCCGGCGAACCGCGCCACCGGAAGCAACGGCAGCACCGTCGGAAGCAGGAACCGGGCCGAGGAGTAGAAGTAGTTCTGCTGCAACAGGACCAGCAGGATGCTCAGGCCCGCATAGAGGATCAGCTCCCACCGCTCCCGGGTGACGAACATCAGCCCCCACCCACGAGGTAGCAGAGCACGACGACACCGACGCTCGCATACAGCGCGAACCCCGGCTGCCCCGGCTCCAGGGCCGCGTACCAGCGCAGCGTGTCCAGCGGGGTACCGAGCCGCTGGTTCCAGGCCGCCTGCACCTCGAGGTAGCCCGTGAGCGAACCCATCCTCCAGGCCACGTACGCCAGGTAGGCCGCGAACCCGGACGAGGCCACCGCCAGTGCCCAGAACTGCGGCGTGAAGGGACGCAGCCTGCCCTCCCTGCGCCACGTCACCGCGACATCCACCAGCCACACGAGCCCCAGCGTCGCGATCAGGGGCGCCGCCGTCGGCCGGACCAGCCCGGCCACAAGCCCGCCACGGCCACCAGAGCCCAGCGACGCCGCAGCACCCCCAGCAACGCGAACATCGCCGCGGCGGTGAACGCCCCTCCGTGTACCCCATCATCAGCACGTGGGACCGCGGTGCGATCAACCACAGCAGGGCAAGCCACGTCGCGACCCCGGGATCGGCCACCTCACGGCCGACCAGCCACACCGCCACCACCGCGAGCAGCGAACCCAGCACCGCCAGTCCGACGAGCGCGAACTCCGCCGGCATCCCGGCCGCGACCAGCGCGCGGGCCGCCACCGGCACCAACGGGAAGAACGCCAGTCCGGAACGCTCACCCGGAACGACGATGTAGCCGTCCTCGATCACCCGCAGATACCAGGCCGCATCGAAACTGACCAGCAACGTCGTCGGATCCCCGCCCCTCAGCCACACCCCCGCCAGGACGGCCAGGCGCGACACCACGAAGAAGGCGAGCGCGAGCCACAGCCCATGCGACGCCCTGTCCTGTTGCCCACGGGGCAACTGAACCACACGGAGCGCCTCACCACGACCGTGGCCACGCTTCGCTAAGTTGGTGCCATGGCTCAAACCAAGGACCTCACCGACGACGTGCGCCTCGCGCACCTGATGGCCGACGACGCCGACTCGCTCTCCATGAACCGGTTCAAGGCCCTTGATCTGCGGTTCTCCTCCAAGCCCGACAACACCCCGGTCACCGAGGCCGACACAGCCGTCGAGGAGTCCATCCGACGCACGCTGGCCCGCACCAGGCCGCGGGACGCGGTACACGGCGAGGAGTTCGCCGACACCGGTGACGCACCCAGGCGGTGGATCATCGACCCCATCGACGGGACCAAGAACTACCTCAGGGGCGTGCCCGTCTGGGCCACCCTCATCGCGCTCGAGGTCGAGGGGCGGATCGTCGCATCGGTCGTGTCAGCGCCCGCGCTCGGGCGCAGGTGGTGGGCCAGCGAGGGCGGCGGAGCCTTCACGGGTCGCTCCATCCTGAACGCGACAGAGCTCAGGGTCAGCAAGGTCGAGCAGGTCGCCGACGCGTCGCTGTCGTACTCCGAGATCTCCGAGTGGGTGGAGGCAGGCGGAGGGCAGGGCTTCATCGACCTGATGCGGGAGTGCTGGAGGAGCCGGCCTACGGGGACTTCTGGAGCTACATGATGGTGGCCGAGGGCTGCGTGGACATCGCCTGCGAACCGGATCTGGCGCTCTACGACATGGCCGCACTGGACATCATCGTGCGCGAGGCGGGCGGCAGGTTCACGAACCTGGCCGGGGTCGACGGGGTCCATGGGCCCGGGGCCCTCGCCACCAACGGCCACCTGCACGACGCCGCCCTGCGCTATCTGGGCTGACGCCGCCCGCGCCGTCGCCCCACCCTTCCCAGGTCACGTCGCCCAGACGTGGAAGGAGGGCGCCGGCTTCCCGCCGGCGCCCCTCTGAGGATCTTTCCCCGCGTCAGATGACGCGGACCTCGATCGTCTCGTCCAACGCCTCGAGGCGGGCCTGCAGGCCCTCGTAGCCCACCCCGCTGACGTCGGTGATCGCGTAACCCTGGTGGCCCTTCGTGGCCAGCGTCTGCGACGCGATGTTCATGTTGAACTCCGCCAGCAGCGAGTTGAGGCGACCCATCACACCGGGCACGTTGCGGTGCAGGTGCGCGATGCGGGCGTCGGAGTTCTTCGGGCCCGCGGCCACCTCGGGATGTTGACGCACATCGAGGTGCCGCCCAACTCGTGGTAGTCGGCCAGCTTGCCCGCCACGTAGCGGCCGATGTCGACCTGCGCCTCGAGCGTCGAGCCACCGATGTGGGGCGTCAGGATGACGTTGGGCACGTTCTGGAGGTTCGAGACGAACGGCTCGTCCTTCGACCTCGGCTCGGTCGGGTAGACGTCGATCGCCGCCCGGCGATGTGCCCGCTGACGAGGTTCTCGTACAGCGCGTCCAGGTCGACCACGGGGCCGCGGCACAGGTTCAGGAACAGCGACCGGGGCCGCATCCTGGCGAACTCCCGGGAACCGAACAGGTTCTTGTTGGAGGCGCGACCGTCGACATGCAGCGAGATCGTCTCGGCCTGCGCCAGGAGCTCATCCAGCGAGTCCACGCGGCGGGCGTTGCCCAGCGCGAGCCGGTCGACGACGTCGTAGAAGATCACGCTCATGCCGAGCGACTCGGCCACCACCGACAGCTGCGAACCGATGTTGCCGTAGCCGACGATGCCGAGCGTGCGGCCACGCACCTCGTGGGAACCGACCGCCGACTTGTCCCAGCGGCCCTCGTGCATGTCACGGTTCCGGTCGGTGAGGCGACGCGCCATCGAGATGATCTCGGCGATCGCCAACTCGACAACGGAACGGGTGTTGGAGTAGGGCGCGTTGAACACGGCGACCCCGGCCTCCGCGGACGCCTCGAGGTCGACCTGGTTGGTGCCGATGCAGAACGCGCCGATCGCCTCCAGGGTCGGGGACGACTCGATGACCTTGCGCGTCACATAGGTGCGGGACCGGATCCCCAGGTACTCGACGCCCTCGAGGGCGGCGATCAGGTCGTCCTCACTGAGGGCGCCGGGACGGGTCTCGACCTCGAAGCCGCGGTTGCGCAGCGTCTTCTCGGCCTCGGCGTGGATGTTCTCGAGTAGCAGTGCCTTCACGGAGAGGGATTCTACTTCTCCGGCGACCCGGGCCGACGCGCGTCCCACTCCGCCCTCGGCGAACCCCTCACAGCGACAACGTCGCCTCGATCAGTTCGCTGGTGTACCTGTGCGACGGCGCAGTGAGTACGCTGCCCACCGGGCCACGCTCAACCACGTGGCCCCGCTCCACCACCACGACGCTGTCACACAGCCGCGAGACGACGCCCAGATCGTGCGACACGAGCACGAGGGCGAGGTTGCGGTGGGCCACCTCCTCGGAGAGCAGGTTCAACACCTGGGCTCGCACCATCACATCCAACGCCGAGACCGGCTCGTCGGCAACCAGAAGCGCCGGATCGTTGATCAGGGCCCGCGCGATCGCGGTGCGCTGCCGCTGTCCACCCGAGAGTTGGTGCGGATAGCGGTCAAGGAGATCGAGCCCGAGCCCGACGCCCTGCATCGCCGCCCGCAATGCCTCCTCGTTGAGCTCAGGCACGTCGGGACGGTTCCGCAGCACAGGTGAGCGCAGCGGCTCGCCGATGATGTCGCGGAGCCGCATCCGCGGGTTCAGCGACGAGTTCGGGTCCTGGAACACCATCGACGCCGAGGCCCGCAACCAGCCCGCCTCCGCTCCGGCAACCCGATGATCGAGCGGCCCTGGAACCGCACGTCGCCGGCCGACGGCCTCAGGAGGCCGAGCATCAGCCGGGCAAGCGTCGTCTTCCCCGACCCGGAGCCTCCGACGATGCCGACCTTCTCCCCGGCTCCACCGTGAGGTCGACCCCGCTCAGCGCGACGAACTCCGTCCCGGAGCGGCGGTAGGTGGCGCTGGCGCCGTACATCTCCACGAGGCTCACCGCTGCACCCCCATCCGCGCGGCCGCGATCAGGTTGCGCGTGTAGGGATGCCGCGGCTCGGAGATGATCTGTTCAACGGCGCCCTCCTCGACGATCCGGCCGTCCAGCATGACGGCGACCCGGGGGCAGACCTCCCGCACGACCGCCAGATCGTGCGAGACGAACACCGCCGCCCGCTGCCTCAACTGCTCCGCGAGAAGTTGGAGAATCTGCCGCTGGACGAGCACATCGAGAGCGGTCGTCGGCTCGTCACACAGCACCAGTGCAGGCTCGTTGGCCAGCGCCATCGCGATCAGGGCCCGCTGCCGCTGCCCACCGGACAGCTCGTGCGGATAGGAGTCGGCGATCCGGGCCGGCTCCACGATCCCCACCCGGGCCAGCCACGCGAGGACACCGTCATGGATCGACCCGCGCCGGTCGCCGTGGTGGAGTGCGACCACCTCGCCCAACTGCCTGCCCACCCGCATCGTGGGGTCGAGCGCGGTCATCGGTTCCTGGAACACCATCGAGATCTCGTTGCCGCGCAGGCTGCGGTACTCCCTTTCGGGAGGCCTACCAGCTCGCGTCCCATGAACCGGATCGACCCGGTCACCTGCGCATGCTCCGGCAGCAGGCCGAGAATCGCGAGCGACGTGACCGACTTGCCCGAGCCGGACTGGCCGATGATGCCGAGGCGGTCGTGGTTGCCGAGCGAAAAGCTGATCCCGTCGACGGCCGGCCGGTTCTTCCCGAACCGGACCGTCAGATCCGTCACCTCGAGCAGGGTCATGACACCTCCCTCAGGCGGGGTCGAGCAGGTCACGCAGGCCGTCACCCAGCAGGTTGAAGCCCATCGTCGCGATGGCGATGGCCAGCCCTGGCCAGAGAGCGAGCGCGGGGGCGTTGAACAGGTTGTCCTGTGCCTCGCGCAGCATCCGACCCCACGTCGGGGCGTCCGGGCCCGAGCCGAGCCCCAGGTAGCTGAGGCCCGCCTCCGCCAGGATCGCGATGCCGAAGCTGACGGAGGCCTGAACCCCGAGTACCGGGGCGATGTTGGGCAGCACGTGCCGCCAGGCGATCGCCAGTCGCGGGGTACCCGACACCCGGGCCGCCTCGACGTAGCCGAGGCTCATCACCTGGTAGGTCGCGGCACGGGACAGCCGGACGAACGCCGGCACCGTCGCGATCGAGATCGCGACCATCGCCGTCCACGTCGAACCGCCGACCGCCGCGGCCAGCAGGATCGCGAGCAGCAGCGCGGGAAGCCGTAGAGGATGTCGGAGAGCCTGGCCGGGATCTCGCTGATCCAGCCCCTCGTCATGCCCGAGAAGATGCCGACCGGCACGCCCACCAGCGCGGCGCCCGCCACCGAGACGATACCCACGAGCAGGCAGATCTTCGCGCCGCTCATGATCCGCGACGCGACATCCGCCCCGATCCCGTCGGTGCCCAGCACGTGCGGCCACCCGGAGGCTCCAGCCGCGGCCCGGAGATCTCCGAGGGGTCGAACGGTGTCCAGAAGATCCCGACGACGGCCAGAGCCACCACGATGCCGATCAGCACGAGGCTGAGCACGAGCGTGCCGCGCTTCATTCGACCTCCCCCTCCGCCTCAGCCGCGGGTCGACGACCTGGTAGGTGATGTCGACCAGGAAGTTGATCAGCAGCACCGACCACACCAGCAGCAGCACGATCGCCTGCACGATGCCCAGATCCCGACGCGACACCGCCATCAGGAGAGTCGACCCGAGCCCGGCAGGGCGAAAACCTGCTCGATGATGATGGCACCGACGAGCAGCGTCGCGAGTTGGAGCCCGATCACCGTGAGCAGAGAGATGGATATGTTGCGCATCCCGTGCCGCCACAGCGCCCCATCCGCGACCAGCCGACGGCGCGCGCGGTGCGGAACCAGTCCTCGTGCAGCACGTCGATGACAGAGCTACGGACATAGCGTGAGATGACGGAGGCCTGCACCACCGCAAGCGACGTCACAGGCAGGACCAGGTGCACCGCCCACTGGGCGGGGTCCTTCCAGAACGACACGTACCCGCCCGCGGGCAGCCAGCGCAACTGGACGGCGAACACGATCACAAGCCAGATGCCGGCCCAGAAGGCGGGGATCGCGAGCCCGATCTGCGACAGCGCCGAGACCGCCACCCCGTCCAGATGGCGACGCCGCACCGCCGAGTACGCGCCCACCGGAATGGCGATGAGGATGGCGAGCAGCATGCCCAGCACGATGAGCGAGCCCGAGACCTCGAGCCGCGCCGCGATCAGGGGGTTGACCGGCTCTCCTGTGTAGTAGGAGATGCCGAAGTCGAACCGCAGCACGCCGGAGATCCACTCGGCGTACCGGGTCAGGAAGGGGCGGTGCAGGCCGAGCCGCTGCTCGAGCGCCTCCACCTCCCCGGGCTGGCATTGGTGCCGAGGATGACATGGGCGATGTTGCCCGGAAGTGCGTTGGTGACGAGGAAGATCAGGAACGACGCAAGGGCGAGGCTACCGGCCAGCCAGGCAACCCGCAGCCCCACGCGACGTAGGACGGTCATGGGGCACTAGCTCCGGGCCGCCAGCGTGGTCAGGTCGAAGGACAGGCTGATCTGGTTGGCCTGGATACCGGAGATCTCGGGGTGGAGATGATGAGGTTCGGCAGCAGGAACAGCCAGTCGGCGGCGGCGTCGTCGGCGAGCAGCCGCGCAGCCTCCTTCAGCTTGGCGATCTGGACCGCCTCTGTTCCCTCATCCGCCTCGACCAGCAACTGGTCGAACGCGGGATTGTCGTAGTTCCAGTAGTTGCCCTCGGCCGCGAAGGCCCCCATGTCGCGGGTTCGACGTGCGCCACGACGGTCATGTCGTAGTCGTGTTTGCCGTAGACCTGGTCGAGCCACCTCGCCCACTCGAGTTCCTCCAACTCCACCTTGATCCCGACGGCCTGCAGCTGGGCCGCGATGAAGCGACCCGATGTGGGCCCGTAGGGCAGGTTCGGAACCCGCAGCCGGAGCGTGAGCCCCGAGGCGTATCCGGCCTCCGCGAGCAGTTCCTTGGCCTTGGCCGGGTCGTAGGGGTAGGTGTTCGACAGATCCTCGAACCAGGGATCGGTGGGCGGCACCATCGAGCCGATGAGCATGCCCTTCCCGCCCCACACGGAGTCCATCAGGGCCTGCCGGTCGATGGCGTGGTTGATGGCCCTCCGGACCCGCAGGTCCTTCAGCGCCTCGCTGGCGTGGTTGAACCCGAGGACGACCTCGCCCTCGGTGGTGCCCTCATGCACCGTGTACTTGGATGTGTCGCTGAACTGGCCCAGCGACTGCGGCACCGTCAGGTTGGAGATGATGTCGAGCTGCCCCGACAGCATGGAGGTGTTCATGGCGTTGGGGTCGGCGAAGTACCGGAAGTTGACCGGGCTGAACCGTGCCGGGGTGCCCCAGTAGTCCTGGTTCGCGTCGAGCTGGACGAGCGAGCCCTGGTCCCAGCGGACGAACTTGTAGGGGCCCGAACCTGCGGGCGTCGTGTTGAGATCGGCCGTCGCCGTCGGGTCGGTGACGATGCCTGACGGGCCGGTGAGATCGTAGAGCCACTGGTTGGACGGCCGCGTCAGGGTCACGGTGACTGTGTCCCTGTCGGTCGCGACGATGGTGTCGACGACCGCCCACTTGCCACGGACGGTCTCGGTGGCCTTGTCACTGCGGGCCCGCTCGAAGCTCGCGACCACGGCGTCCGCATCCACCGGGCCCCGAGGCGAATTTCGCCTTCGGTTCGAGGCTGAAGATGTAGGTGAGCATGTCGGGGTCACCGACCACTCGGTCGCCAGCAACGGCTTGATGCTGCCCTCGTTGTCGAGCTTCAGCAACGTCTCGTAGACGTTGTAGAGCAGCACGAAGGGGTACCCGCCCGGGGACGGTGATCATGTCGAGGCCGGCCGGCTCCGCGGTGGCCCCGATGTTCAACTCACGGCCCGAGTCGTCCGGCGTCTCAGGCCGCACACACGCGCTCAGCGTGACTGCCATGGCGAACGCAAGGAGTAAGCCGAGTAGGGCACGGCTACGGCGCATGGTCTTCGGTGTCCCTTCCGAGGGGTGTACGGCGAGGGTCATTCTAGCCGCAGGGACACATCTCCCGCGTGGACCGCGTCCACGCCCGGGTTATGAGCCTTCAGCGCAATCTCAACCGCGACGCTCCCCACTACACCGGCTCTGCCCGCCCATCGGGGTATCGGTCCGGGTGCGCGAAAGGGCACGAACACGGTGCACCCAGGCCCAACATCTCTTCGAACCGTGACCTGACCACCTGTCCGCAACGTTTGGGCGTCTCTTCAGGGGGTAAAGGGATTGCGCTCATCTGCGATGGCCGGTGGATCACGGTGGCAGCCAGGCATCGCGTCTCCGGCCGGAGGCTGGACGGCAGACCGGGAGAGGAAACGGACATGAAGAACCGGAGTTGGTTTCTGAGGGTGGCCAATGGTCTCTCGAGGTTCGCGGGGAAGGCGACGACGTTCGTCGCGGCAGTCGCATTGGTGGTCCTGTGGGCGGCGCTCGGGCCGATCTTCGGCTTCAGTGACACGTGGCAGTTGGTGATCAACACGTCGACCACGATCGTGACCTTTCTCATGGTGTTCCTGATCCAGAACACGCAGAACCGGGACACGGCGGCGCTGCAGACAAAGCTCGACGAGCTGATCAGGGTGACGGCAAATGCACACAAGGCTCTGCTGGATCTCGAGGAACTCGATGAGGAGGACATCACCCGGATCCGTGAGCCGTACGAACGCCTTGCCCGGGAGGCGCGTGAGGCCTCCGGCCTCGGCTCGGCACGACAGCTCAGCGAGGGCGATCCTGACGGGCCTTCCGCTCCCGCCGCGTCGGAAGCCTGATCCCTCGACTGCGCCGCATATCGGTTTGCAGGTTTGTGCCACGTCCCGCGGGTACAGCGAACATGTCCGATCAACCACCAGGAGAAGGAGAAGGACATGCAAGACGCCACCCAGTGTCCCGTCTGCCACATGGACGTCGACCCGCAGAGCTCCCCGTCCGAGAACTACCGGGGAAAGCAGTACAACTTCTGCTCGGACGGCTGCCGCGAGAAGTTCCTGCAGGATCCCGCGAGCTACATCGGATCCTGACACAACCGGCACGAGGGCGGTGGATATCTCATCCGCCGCCCTCGATGCTGTCAGGCGAACCCCTGACGTGTGGACGGTCCGCCATCCGGGTAGGGCAATGGCATGAGTGAGATGAATGGACAGACCACTGAAGATGCAAACGTCACCGAAGTTGCCGAGGACCTCGCAACCCGCGACGGCGGAATCCCACCCCAGGAGCAGCAGGCACCGGGACTGACCAGGGAGATGACCCCGTGCCGGACCACGGCGAGGAGACCTGGGTGGGCCGAGGGCGCCTGGCCGGCCTGGGGGCCCTGATCACGGGCGGCGACTCCGGTATCGGGCGCGCGGTCGCGATCGCTTTCGCCCGCGAGGGCGCCGATGTGGCGATCGGCTACCTCCCCGAGGAACAGGCCGACGCCGAGGAGGTCGCCCGGTGGGTGGAGAAGGAAGGTTCGCTGTGCGTCCTTCTGCCGGGGGACATCCGCAACGAGGCGACCTGCCGGAAGCTGGTCGACGATGCAGCCAGCCGGTTGGGGGTCTCGATGTGCTGGTCAACAACGCCGGTTTCCAGTGGGGCGTCGTGAGCACGGTCTGGAGGATGTCACCACCGAGCAGATGGACAGGGTGTTCAAGACCAATCTGTATGCGCTGATCTGGATCACCCAACAGGCGCTGAAACATATGCACAGCGGCGCCAGCATCATCAATGTCAGCTCCATCCAGGCCGAGGATCCGTCGGCGGTGCTGATCGACTACGCATCCACCAAGGCCGCGATCAACAACTTCACCGCGAATCTTGCGGGGGAGCTCGGTCCACGAGGGATCCGGGTCAACGCTGTGGCGCCCGGACCCATCTGGACCCCTCTGCAACCCGCGACCCGCGACGGCGGGGAGATGCCTTCCTTCGGCGAGAACACGCCACTCGGACGACCGGGACAACCCGCCGAACTCGCTGGTGCATTCGTGTTCCTGGCTTCACCACTTGAGGCTTCGTACGTCTCGGGAGCGGTCATCGGCGTCACCGGTGGGCGACCCGTCTTCTAGCGGCTCCGTGTCCAGACATTCGGTGAGCCATGCGTCGGCTGACGATGCCACGTTTGGACCGGACGAGACCGGGTACCGAACCGATATCGGAACCCGCCGACAGCATAAGGAGCGACCATGACAACAGACCCTCGTGACGACGACCTCCGCCACGACGACCGCGACCTGGGTGACAAGGTCCGCGACGCCGCAGACAAGGTCGCAGGCAAGGCGAAGAAGAAGTGGGGTGACCTCACGGATGATGAGCGCCTTGAGGCTGAAGGTGCCCGGCAGGAGCAGCAGGCCGAGCTGAACGAAACCCTCGGTCGAGGCACGGACGGCCCCGTGCAGCGCTGATCCGCTCCCCCTCCCCGATGGCCGGTCGTCGCCCACGCGGCGACCGGCCATTCATGTCCGGCGCTTTCGGGTACGTCGGCCGTCCATGGCCTCGAGCAACGCGAGCGTCGCCTGCTCATCGACTCCCAGATAGCGTCTGGGTCGCATCCGTGCCCTTGCCTTCCGGACCTCATCCAGCACAGCGGGATGGTCGATGGAGGCGAGGACCCTGGGGTCGACGTAGGACGTGCGGGTGACTGCGGGTGTGTTGCCGAGACGCGCGGCCGCGGCACGCACGGCCGCGCGCATGGTGGTCGCCCTGGCCTTGGGGAGTCCATGTCCTCCTCAGGAGCCATCAGAAGTACCGCGGTCACGGTGACCGTCCCACCCCAGGTCCGAAAGTCCTTTGCGGTGAACTCCGGGCCAAGATGGCGGGCGAGGTAGCGGTTGATGTCAGTGCTCCGGAGCCGGTGTCGCCCCCGTCATCGTCCCTGAACCAGAAGAGTCCATCGTCTGGCCCTCCACAAGGCGAGCGAGCAGCCGCGCGATCCGAGGTCCTGGACTCTGCACCGCTGACGCCGGCCGCTCTTGCCGATGAAGTCGAGCTTGACCCCCGGGATGACAAGGTGACATGCTCCTTGCGGAGCGTCGTCACACCGTAACTTCCGCGCCGCTCAGCGGAGCGCCGATTGCCCACCCGCAGCAACTGTGCGTCGATGAGTTGTACGGCGCAGGCGGTCACCCTCCGGCGGTTCAGGCGCCGACCTGACAGGTCGCGGTCGACCCGACCGCGGAGTTGCGCCAACTGCTGACCGAACCGGGGCATCCGCTCGAACTTTCGCCGTTCGCGCCTCCGTCGGAAGGCCGGGTTGTAGATCCGTTGAGTGCGTCCCTCGGCGTCCTGACCCGCGCAAGCACCTTCGCCGACGGAGACACCGCGATCTCCACCTCTGTCCATGCAGGTGGCACCGCGAGTGCGGCGATCCGATCGAGCTCGGCCTTGCGCCGGATCCGCCGACCATGCAGCCGGTAGATCACGACGTCGCCCTCCAACTCGCGCGTGATCACCTGCCTCACCCGTGGACCCGCCATCAGCGGGGTCCACCGGAGGCATGGTGCCGGGTCTTCGTCATGCTCACCCTCCACACGATCACCGTTGACCATCCCTTATGCAGGTCCTGCAAAAGGAGTACCCGTTAGGCGCCGCGGCCAAACTCCCGGACGGCCGCACAGGTTTGCCGGAGCACCTGGTGGGTACAAATCTCAAGACATGACCGACAGACGGAGGAGAGGAGTTCGGCAGTGGAGGGCACAGGAGGAGATCGGGAACGGGCCTCGGAGCCCGAGAGTGTGAGGCAGACCAGGCAGAAGGCGGCGTCCGCGCCCCCACCTGAGGACCCGAGGAAGCCGGACTCCCCGACAGACATCCCGGGATCCGCCTGGTGGTACGCGATCAGGCGGGCCGTTGCCGAGTTCTCCAGGGATCGGGCACCGACCTTGCGGCGGGCTCACGTACTTCGCCGTGTTGTCCCTGTTTCCGATGTTGCTCGCACTGGTCTCACTTCTGGGCGTGTTCGGTCAGGGTGAACAGACAGCGAGGACTCTCAACAACTGGGTGGAGGCGTATGCACCCGCAGATCTCGCCCGGCTCCTGCGTGACACCCTGACGGGCCTGGCCAACCATGCCGGGCGGGTTGGGTGCTGGTATCGGGACTGGCAGGCGCCCTGTGGGCTGCGTCAGGCTATGTCGGGGCGTTTTCCCACGCGATGAACCGGATCTACGAGGTCGAGGAAGGTCGTCCGTTCTGGAAGCACAAGCCCCAGATGCTGCTTCTGACGGCCCTGCTGGTGGTGATCCTGGCCCTGATCCTGGCAGCGCTGGTCCTGACCGGCCCGGTGGCCCGCGGCGTCGGCGACCTCATCGGGCTGGGTGATTCCACCGTGTTGTTGTGGAACATCGTCAAGTGGCCGGTGGTGGTGGCGCTTGCGATTCTGGCCGTGGCCGTCCTCTACTATTTCACCCCCAATGTGAAGCAGCCGAGATTCCGCTGGATCAGCCTGGGTGCCATGGTCGCGCTGGTCGTCTCGGCGCTGGCCGTCCTGGGCTTCTCCTTCTACGTGTCGAACTTCGCCTCGTACAACGCCACCTACGGAGCGATCGGGTCGGTGATCGTTCTACTGCTCGGGCTGTGGATCATCAACAATGTGCTCCTGTTCGGTGCAGAGATCGACGCGGAGATCGAACGCGTTCGTGAACTGCAGGGCGGTCTCGCCGCCGAGGAGACGATCCTGTTGCCTCCGCGTGACACCGGTGCCGCCGACAAGTTGGCCGCACGCCAGATCGCCCTTGTCGAAGCTGGGCGACGACTGCGTGGTGAGGCAGCGGAACGCACCCACGCCGCAGACTGACCCCGTCAGGTTGCAGCGTCGACTGCCGCATCATCCGGGCCCATCGAAGCCCTTGGCTTGTGGTCATACTGGGTGTAGGCGTGCGATGCGCGGGACCCCCGTGGAATCGCGGAAGGAGATCCCCACCATGGACCTGACCTCGGCTACCAGCGAGTCGACATTCCCAGACCCCGACAGTTCTCCCGACCAGGACATCAATCCCGACCAGGACATCAAGTCCTACGCGCTCGACGCACAGTGGCGTCGGGCGGTGATGGAATCCATCAGCGACGGTCTGCTCCTCCTGGATCCCACAGGCCTCGTGCTCGACATGAACCAGGCCTTCGTCGATCTCTTCGGGTACCCGCTGGAGGAAGGCCCGTACCATCCGCCTTACCCGTGGTGGCCCACGGAAGAGGAGGACGGCGACACGCTCCACGACCTCGAGTGCTTCTTCGAGGAGATCTGCCAGGGTGTGGCGCCGGAACGCGACTTCCCCTTCCTGACCCGCGACCGGGCCCGGATCTGGGTGCACACGACGGGAACCGCAATCCACCACGGCTCGCTCGGCACGACCCACCTACGCATAGTTCGAGACATCACGAGGCAGCGCGAGGCCCAACGTCGACGCGCGGCAGCCGTGGACGTCAGTCACGGTTTCGCGGTCGTGGACGATCTGGAGGACCTGATCGGAATTGCCGAGCACGGCTTCGCGCTCCTCTTCGACGGGGAGTGCACCATCCGACTCGGCGGGGCTGAAGGCCCAACTGGTTCAATGCCGCCCGGCTGGGGCCAGTGACACGATCCCTCCGGAGGTTCAGGCGGGGTTGGAGGGCTCACCCAACCCCGACTCGGTCTCACTACGGCCTGGGATCCTGCTTGTTCCCGTACTCCGGGAGTCAGCGCCAGAGCCTGGGTCCAGTTTCCCCGGCCCCGCCGTATCTCAGTCGACGAAATGGTGGCCGCAGACCTCCTGGCATCCGCCTTCGCCGCGGCCCTGGTGCGCCTGGGCGCACAACAGGAGGCCTCAGAACGCATCAGCAACCTGCAGACCGCGGTGGAGAGCCACCGCTTGATCGGCCAGGCCACAGGCATCCTGGTCGAGAGACACAGACTCCTTCCTGGGCCGCCTTCGAGCGCCTACGCAGAGCCAGCCAGCGACGTAACGTCAGGCTGCGTGAGGTCGCCGCCATGGTGGTGGAGTCAGGAGAGGACCCGGACGACGACTGAGTCCTCTCCGAGCAGGCACGGGCCTACCTGCGGCCGCTCTTGGCCCGTGCGTTGGCCTCGGTGTCGGCGATCCTGGACAGCAGTTCGTCGGTACGGATCTCCTCGTCCAACGTCGCATCCAGAAGATCGGCACCGTCACTGAAACCGAGCATTCCGGCCCAGCGCCGCAAGGTGCCGTACCGGGTGATCTCGTAGTGCTCAACGGCCTGCGCAGAAGCGATCAGAGCTGCGTCGTTGGCATGTGTGCCCTTGAACTCCTCCAGATGCTCGTCGCCCTCCTTCAGGATGCCGTCCATCGCCAGACAGCGCTTGCTCACAGGCTTGCGGTCGAGCATGGCGAAGACCTGTTCCAGCCGCTCCACGTGACCATTCGTCTCCGCCAGATGCGTCTTGAACGCGCTCTTCAACTCGTCCGAAACGGCCGCCTCCTGCAGCTTGGGAAGCGTCTTCAGGATGTGCCGCTCGGCGTAGTACATGTCACGCAGGGTGTCGTAGAACAGCGAGTCGAGGTTCTTTTCTTGCATTTTCAAGCTCCTTGCTTCGGGTGTATGGATCCCTACCCGCGTCCCGGGAAGGGTAAACGCCGCCCTCATGCGGCTTCCGGCTCTTCGTCAGGGATCAGCATGCTCCGCAGCCGCGCGAGCGCGGCGCGGAGGATGCGTGAGACCTGCATCTGGGAGACGCCCAGCAGTTCTCCGATCTCAGCCTGGGTGAGGTCATCACAGAAGCGCCAACTGAGGACACGCCTCTCGCGGCTGGTCAGAGTCGCCATCGCCCTGCGCAGCACCACCCGATCAAGACAGTTCTCAGGATCGCCGAAGGTTGAGGCAAGCACATCACCCAGGCACGGGCCGCCGTTGAAACCCGGCGCGTCGAGCGAATCGGCCCGGAACCCGCGAACCGCCTCGGTGCAGCTGCGCACAGACGTCGCGTCGGTACCGATCCTGCGGGCCACGTCGACATCGCGCGGTTCCCGCCCCATCTCCTGGGTGAGTTCCTCCCGGGCACCCTCGACCTGGGCCGCAGCTCCTGGATCGCTCGAGGAGGCCGCACCGTCCAGCAGTGGTCCCGGAAGTACCGCTTGATTTCGCCGGTGATTGTCGGGACGGCGAACCGCACGAACGACGTATCTTCCCGGGTCGGTATCGGTGGATCGCGAGAACCAGACCCGTGCGCGCCACCTGCAACAGGTCGTCGTTGTCCGGGCCTCGACGTGTGTAGCGCCTCGCAAGTGCGTCACTCAACGCAAGATTGAGCTCGGCTATGGCGGAAACGATCTGATGACGGGAAGGGGCATCGGTGCAGGCTTCCAGTCGGGCGAAGAGGACGTGTGTGCGCTCTTCGCGCTCCGTGACGATGGGGAAAGAAACAGGCCCACGTGCCATGGCAGTTTCCCTTCAAGAAGGGGCCAAAGTCGGCACGTGGTTTGACCGCTCTGACTCATCGACAGCTTGCCACGCTACCGGGCCATGTACAGCAATGTGACCGGATTGGTTTTCCGATCCTCGCGACTAGGACAAGAGGAAGTCGGGGCGCTCGTGCGTCACGAGGGTGGGCTCGATCAGCAGGCCCGAGTGCGTCACGTCGGGGTCGGCGAGCTGGGCCAGGACCATGTCGAGAACCGCGGCCGCCACCGCCTCGACGGGCTGCCGGATGCTGGCAAGGCCCAGGGTGCGGGACACGGGGGTGTCGTCGAAGCCCACGAGGTCGACGTCATCACGGGAACGCCGCCGCACCTCGGTGAAGGCGCCGATCGAGAGGGTGTCGCTCGCGCAGACCGCCGCGTCCGCGCCCTGCTCCAACAGCCGCGCCATACCCTCGGCCCCGGCGAGGATGGTGTCGTCGCCCGCGGCGGTCAGTCTGCGCTCCTCGTCGCCGTCCAGCCCGAGCGCCCGGCTCCAGCCGTCGCGTCGGTCGAGCCCGACGGGCGACCCGTCGTCCCATCCGATGAATCCCACCCGCTCGTGCCCGAGGCCGCGCAGGTGGGTGGCCGCCTTGACGGCCCCGACCGGCCGTCGACGTCGACCCAACGGCCGTGGTCAGGGCCGTCCCACGGCCTGCCGAAGGACGCGAACGGCACCCCTCGGCGGCGAGCCCGGCCGGGCGGACGTCCCCGAACCAGGTGTCGGTGAGGATGCACGCGTCGATCGCGAGGCTGCGGCGCAGGTCGACGAGCTTGGCAACCTCCTCGTCGTTGCTCGCCGCCGGGAACACCACGATGCGGTAGCCCGCCGGTCGGCCAGACCCACCAGCGCGTGCATGAAACCGTCGACGATGGTGCCCGAGATTCCGTTGCGTCGCTGACTCAGACGCAGGCCGAGCGCCATGGCCCGCTGGTTGCGCAGGGCCCTGGCCGCGGCCGACGGGCGGTACCCGGAGCGCTCGATCGCCTCCAGCACGCGGGCCCTCGTCTCGGGGCGCACGCGGTCGGGGAAGTTGAGCACGTTCGAGACCGTCTGCCGCGAGACCTTGAGCTCTGCCGCCAGCGATGCGAGCGTCGGCTGGTTCACCTGACCCTCCGATGGATCGTTCAAATGTTGCTGCACCATCATCCACCCCGGGCACGGCTGTCAACCGTCACGCGCCGTTTCCGACCGATTGTGACCTGGCCGCGATCTTCGGCCCTACTATCGGGGACGGGTCACCTACCGGGGGATCGGGTATCCGGGGAGCGTGCGATGGAGCACACCGACAACAACAACGACCGCGCCTCGCTCGACACCCTGAGTCGCGTCGCGGACAACCTGGCCGTGGGCATCCGACTCGAGCCGCTGCTCGAGCTGGTGCTGCGCAGCGCCGTCACGCTGCTCGGCTGCGAATCGGGATCGCTGTGCCTTGTCGACCAGCCGTCGAACACCTACCGCAAGGTGATCGACATGCAGGCGGGCTGCCAGGCCGGCCGGGTGTTCCCGCTGACCGAAGGGGTCACGGGCGCGGTGACCCGCACCGGAGGCCCGGTCGCGTTCGCCCACTACGCCGACGTTCCGGGCGGCCACGTGGAACCGTCCAGCGAGCTGTTCGAGCGCGCAGTGCTCGGCGTGCCGATCCGCACCAGGGCCGGGTTGACCGGCTCGCTCGTCGTGTTCGCCGCCGACGACGTGCGCTCCTTCACCCCGCAGACGTGGAGCTCCTGAGCCGCTTCGCCACCCATGCCGCGATCGCCATCACCACCGCCCGCCTGCATGCAGAGGCCGACGCGAAGTCGCACGCCGCGGCTGTGCTCGCGGAACGTGAGAGGGCCATGCTCGACCTCCACGACACCCTCGGACGCGGGTTGGCTACGATCCTGCTTCTCATCCGCGAGGCCGAGGAGGCGGCCCGGACCGGCCACGACGTCACCGTCGCGCTGCAACGGCTCCGCCGCTCCGCCGAGGCGATCCTGGCTGAGGGCAGGCAGGCGGCCTGGGCGCGGGTCGAGGCCCTCGAGTCGCGGCCACTCGCCGAGACACTCCGGCTCGAGCTGGAGTGGACACATGCCATCGCGGGCTGTCAGACGTCGTTTCGCACGTTCGGCGACCCGCGCACCCTGCAGCCCGATGTGGCGGCCCAACTGCTGCGCATCGCAAAGGAGAGCCTCACCAACGTGGCCCAGCACGCGGGCGCGGACACCGTCCGACTCGGCCTGGTCTACCTGAGCGACACCGTCGCGGTCATCGTCGAGGACGACGGCTGCGGGTTCGATCTCACCGAGGACCGACCCGTCGGGAGGGGGCTGTCCGGGCTGGTCGCGCGGGCCACCCAGGTCGGCGGGCGCGTGGAGGTCGACTCGACCCCGGGTGGGGCACCCGGGTGCGGGCCGATCTCCCCTACCGCACGGCCCCGGACGACCTGATGGGCGCGGCGAGGCAGCGCATCGTCGTGCTGCACGACCAGCCGGCCATGCGGGCGGGGCTGGTGCGGTTGCTCGACGCGAGCGAGCCGGGCGTCCAGGTGGTGGCGGAGATCGGCGAGGCGGCCGCCGCGGCGGACGCCGTGGGGCTGCTCGCACCGGATGTCGTGCTGCTCGGGTCACGCATCGCCCGGACGGCGACGGTGGGCTGATCGGGAGGCTCAACCGGGTCGACCCCGACCTGCCGATCCTCGTCTACCTGGATGAGCCCTCGCACGCGATGCGCGGCTGGGCGCTGCCCGGTGTGCGGGGAGTGGTGCCGCGCGATGCGGACGCCACGGAACTCGGCCGCGCCGTCGTGGCCGCCGCGCAGGGTGACGTGCTCGTGTTCAGCGGCCTGCTGCGGGAGTTCGGGGCCTCGCCACTGGGGGACCTGTCCGACAGGCTGACGGCGCGGGAACGTGAGGTGCTGGAACTTGTGCGGCAGGGGCTTGCGGACAAGCAGATCGCCAGCAGGCTGCGGATCGCGACGAAGACCGTCGAGAAGCATGTCGGCGCGGTGCTCCGCAAGCACGGTGTGCGCAGCCGCACCGAGCTGCTGGCGCTGACCTGATGCGCTCCCCCATCCCGTGGTGGGGTTTCCCCATTGAGCGCACCCGCGCACCGATCTAGCGTGTGGCCCAGGTCACACAACCCCAGGAGCAACGATGCCCGTGACACCGCTGAGAGAGATCCTCGCCCCCGCATTCCGGGAGCGGTACGGCGTACCCGCCGTCAACGTCTTCAACGAACTGAGCATGGCCAGCGTCCTTGCGGGCGCGGTGGAGGCCCGCTCCCCCATGATCATCCAGACCTCGGTCAAGACGGTCAAGCAGGTCGGTGCGCCCGTGCTCTTCGCGGTGTGGAGCGAGCTGACGCGCAACATCGACGTGCCCGTCGCCCTGCACCTCGACCACTGCCCCGACCGCGCGGTGATCAGCGAATGCCTCGAGGTGGGTTGGAACTCCGTGCTGTTCGACGCCCACGAACTGCCCGTGGAGGAGAACCAGCGCCAGACCGTCGAGGTGGTCGCCGAGGCACGCAGGTACGGCGCAGACGTGGAGGGTGAGATCGAGGCCATCACCGGGGTCGAGGACGGCCTGGGCAGCGAGCACGAGGGTGAGCGGCAGTCGCTCGAGATCCAACTGCGCTATCTGGAGGCCACCGGGGTCGACGTGTTCGCCCCGGCCCTCGGCAATGCACACGGCGTCTACCGGAAGACCCCCACCCTCGACTTCGAACGGGTCAGCGCCATCGTCGAGGCCCACCCGGTCCCCATCGCGCTGCACGGCGGATCGGGGCTCAGCGACGACCAGTTCCGCGAGATGATCGCCCGCGGTACGGCGAAGGTCAACATCTCCACCGCCCTCAAGCTCACCTTCATGCAGACCGGGCTCGCGCACCTGAAGGAGTGCGAGGCGGGCGGAAGTGGGAGCCGGTGAACCTGTTCGCCGCCCAGGCCGGAGCCATGCGCAAGCTGGCGTCCGACCTCGCCCACACCTTCGGCAGCGCGGGTAGGGCCTGACCGTGCCGACGCTCATCTTCGACTGTGACGGCGTGCTGGCCGACACCGAACGCGACGGCCACCTGCCAGCGTTCAACGAGGCGTTCGCCGAGTTCGGGCTCCCCTCAACTGGTCGCAGGAGGTGTACGGGGAGAAGCTGGCGATCGGCGGAGGAAAGGAGCGGATGGCCAGCGACCTCACCCCGGGTTCTGCGCGGCGCACGGCCACCCGGGTGAGGAGGCGCGCACCGCGTTGATCGCCTCGCTACACCGCAGGAAGTCGGAGCTGTTCCAACAGCGCGCACGGGCAGGAGAGCTCCCCGCCCGGCCCGGTATCCGACGGGTCATCACGGGCGCGCTCGATGCGGGTTGGACGGTGGCGATCGCGTCCACCTCGGCCGAGCCGTCGGTGCGTGCCGTCCTGACCAACGCCGTCGGCGAGCAGGCGGCGTCCCGCTGCCACGTCTACGCCGGCGACGTCGTCGCCCAGAAGAAACCGGCGCCCGACATCTACCTGCTCGTCCTCGCGGATCTCGACCTCGACCGGGCCGACTGCCTCGTCGTCGAGGACAGCGGCATCGGCTGCGCGGCGGCCTGCGCCGCGGGGCTCACAACCCTGATCACCACCAGCAGCTACACCGGCGACGAGGACTTCACGGGCGCGGCAATCGTCCTGCCACACCTCGGCGACCCCGACAACCCGCTCCCCGCCGATCCGGCACTGGGAGACCTGGCGGGCCGCTTCGTCACCCTGGACGACCTCACCCATCTCATCCCACGACAGGAGGCACGATGAGCGGCACCCTCACCGACGTCGAACGCGTCATCCACACGCTCGCAGAGACCATCGTCGAGAACGAGCAGTACTTCGGCGAGTTGGACGCCGTCGTCGGCGACGGCGACTTCGGCTATTCGCTGGCCCGCGGCTTCGAGATCGTCCTCGAACACTGGGATGACTACGACCGGAGCGACCCGGGGGTGTTCGTCACCAAGGTGGCGATGGCCATCTCCAGTCGCATCGGCGGCACCTCCGGCCCCATCTGGGGCACGGCCTTCCTCCGGATGGGCATGGCCCTCAAGGGCTCGGACTCCTTCGGCAGCGACGACGTCGTGCAGGGGCTGAGGGCCGCCATCGAAGGCATCAAGACCCGCGGCCAGGCCGATCTCGGGGACAAGACGCTCCTCGACGCGCTCTCGCCGGCCACCGACGCGCTCGAGGCGGCGATGGCCGACGGCGCCACGCAGGCGGACGCCGCCCGCGCATTCGCCACCACCGCCCGCACCGCGGCCGAGGCCACCCAGTCGATGCAGGCCATGCGCGGCCGCGCCGCCTACACCGGAGAGCGCAGCATCGGCTCGGTCGACGCCGGCGCCATGGCCGTGGCCGTGCTCGCCGAGCGACTCGCCGACACCTGGCCCACCACCTGACACCCCGCCCATCCACCACCTCAGAGTCAAAGGAGACCCGTGAAGAAGTTCATCAACGATCCCAGGAACTTCGTCCCCGAGATGCTCAAGGGCATCGCGCTGGCGAACCCCGAAACGATCGTCTACGTGCCCGAATACAACCTCATCATGCGCTCGGACGCCCCGAACCACGACAAGGTGAGCATCGTCCAGGGCTCCGGCTCCGGCCACGAGCCGGCCCACGTCATGGTGGTCGGCAAGGGCATGCTCGACGCCGCCTGCCCCGGCGACGTGTTCGCAGCCCCGCCCGCCGAGTACGTCTACGAGACGGCGAAGCGCGTCGCCTCCGACAAGGGCGTGCTGCTGCTGGTCAACAACTACACGGGTGACCGGATGGCATTCGAGATGGCCCAGGAGATGGCCGAGGCCGACGGCGTGCGCTGCGACACCCTGTTCATCAACGACGACGTCGCCGTCCAGGACTCGCTGTACACGGTCGGCCGTCGCGGCGTGGCGGGCAACTTCTTCGTGATGAAGGCGTGCGGCGCCCTCGCCGAGGAGGGCGCGTCCCTCGAGGAGGTCAAGGCGATCGGCGAGCGGGTGAACTCGGTGACCCGCACGATGGGCATCGCGCTGACCGCATGCACCCCGCCGGCGAAGGGCAGCCCCTGTTCGAGCTCGGTGACACCGAGATGGAGGTCGGCGTCGGCATCCACGGTGAGCCGGGGCGGCGCCGCGCCGAGCTCGTGTCGGCGGATGAGATCGTCGACGAGCTCCTCGGCGCGATCGTCCCCGACCTCCCCTACGCGTCCGGCGATCGTGTCGCGCTCATGGTCAACGGCCTGGGAGGTACGCCCATCAGCGAGCTTTACATCCTGTTCGGCATCGCCGCCGCGAAGCTGGCGGAGCAGGGCATCACGGTGGCGCGCAGCTACGTCGGCAACTACTGCACGTCGCTCGAGATGGCAGGCGCATCGCTGACGCTGGTGAAGCTGGACGACGAGATCGAGCGCCTCCTGGAGGCGCCTGCGGACATCGTGACCCGCATCTTCTGAGAGTCCCCTCGACAGACCGCCCGGCCGGAGCCGGGCGGTCTGTCACGCTTCCCACCGATCGACACGCGCACCCCCTAACCTCTCATCATGGGAACGGTTCACCTGGTAGACACCGCTGACGAGGCCGTCCACCTCGCCCGGCACCTCAACGGCGACACGAGACGCAAGCCGACGGCGGTCGTCACCGTCCCCGCCGGACGGGACACCCCGTGGATCGACGCCAGGCAGATCGCCGCCCAGGCGGGAAACCTCGCGGACGTGTTCCTCCTCCCGACCGGGGCCATCACCTGGGAGTTCTCGCGGCGCATGGCCGACGGCACGCAGGTGTACGGGGCGCGGGTCGCGTCTACCCGATCGGGCTGGGCTGGGTCACGAACCGGTCCGAATCCCCCTCCGTTTTGCCTTCAACGAGCGCGACGGCCTCGAGGCGACCACCGAGATGATCTCCGACGCCCTGCGGATGGCGATGTCGGCCGGTCTGCTCAACGCGCCTCCGAAAGACCAGCTCAGGGCGGTGTCCGGAACCGTCAAGTGGGTGGCTGCGGGCAGGGCGGCCGTGGACCTCGGGGCAGGGACTCTGGCCACCATCGCCGAGGAACTGACCACCGCCGACGTCCCCATCGGCAGGCTGGTGGCCATCGGCCAGCGGCTGGAAGGCACCTTCGACGGGCAGAGCCGCCGTCTCGACGTCACGCGGGCGTTGCGTCCGGCCGACGAGGCGCTCATGGTCTACGCCGTCGGTGACGTGGTGCTCACGAGGGTGCAGATGGTGGCCGCCGGGGCCGCCGACCTCGTCCTCTATCCCAGGACGGCCTCGCCCGCCGTCGTGGTCCGGGTCACCCGTGCCGACGTCACCAGCAACCCCGCCGACGACCTGACCACGCTGATGACCGTCGACGAGGTCATCCCGGCGCGGGTGACCGCCGTCGCGCCGGGATGGGCCCTGTCGCTGCTCGACGTCGACGATGACGAATCCATCGTCACCGCGCCTCCGCTGCTGCCGGGCGGCCCGGCCTGGCTCGTCGAGGACCGGGATGCGGAGCCGACGATGGGCCGGGAGCTGCCGCCCGCCCCGACGACCTCGCCCCGGCGGAACCGCAACCGGCTGCCGAACCCGAAGCCCGGGCCGATTGCGGGGCGCCGCGCGCGCCGGCCCCTACACCGGGGATGTTCGACCGCAACCGCAAACGGCCTGCGCCGCAGACGACGCCGAGCCCGACGGCGCTCAAGGAGCCGGACCCCGCCGCACCCGCGACGCCGAAGCCGGGCCACCCGGCCACGCCGAAACCCGGCCCGCCTGCCGCGGCCGCGGCCATCCACCCCCGGCCGGCCCGTCGACCCCGTCGGGGTCGACGAAGTTGCTGCTGCGCAAGATCGACGCTCTGTCCGCCGAGGTCTCCCGCCTGACGAGCGTCAACGCGACGCTCGAGGCCGAACTGGCCGCGGCCCAGGGCGGGACCGAACAGCTGCGGGTCCTCCTCGATCTCAGGGTGCGGGACGCCGCCAAGCTGGAGTTCGACGTCAGGCAGTCGCGGGCCCGGCTCCGGAAGGCAGGCAGCAGGGTCCGGCCGAACACCGCGCCGTCGGCGCCCAGCTTCGCCGACCCGGAGCAGGGTTTCCGCTTCCTGGTGCTGAGCCAGTGGGCCTCCCGCTTCCCGGCAGCCGAGCAGAAGGACCGACCACTCGTCGAGTACCGGCTCGGCCCGCGGTTCCTGTCGAGCCTTACCGCCCTGGAGGGGATCAAGGACGAGAAGGTGGCCGCCGTGGTGGTCGAGATCGTGACCGGGGTCGCTCCCAAGGTGGCCGGGCGCGAGGTGCACCAGCTGCGGACCGGGTCGGGCGGCGGCGCTCCCGTCCGCATCAGGCCCGACGGTGCCGTAGCCTGGCGCGCCAGCCTCCAGGTGAGCTCGCCTTCGGCCCGCCGCATCCACTACTGGGTGCTTCCCGACCATGTCATCGAGTTCGCCTGCGTCGCGACGCACGACAGCTTCGACATCTGAGAAGGTCCTCCGCTGAGCGACCCCGCACCTGCCCGGCGTGGCGCTCCGCGACGCCTGTCGCCAGCGCTTCCCGGGCAGCTCCCACCGACCTAGGCTCGGGATCGTCAACCCCACCGAGAGGAGGCCAGCGATGGCCCACGGAGACATCACCCACATCGACATCCCTGTCGGCGACATGGCGAAGGCGTCCGCCTTCTACAGCGAGTTGTTCGGTTGGCAGATCGCGGAGGTCCCAGGCTTCGAGGGCTACCCGATGTGGCAGGCCCCCAACAAGATCAGCGGCGGTGGGCTGGCTCCCCGGGATGCGGCCTTCACCCAGCCCGCTCCTACGTCGAGGTGGACTCCATCGACGAGGTGCTCGGCAGGGCGACCGCGAACGGGGCCCGGATCGTGATGGAGAAGGCCCCATCGACGCCACCAGTTGGTGGGCGGCATTCGAGGATCCTGACGGCAACGTGATCGGGCTCTACGAGGGCTCTACCGGCGCCTGACTGGGCTGTTCACCGTCCGTCCCAGGCGTGGACGAGGTGTCCCGGGGCACCGTCGTCCATTCGGCCGACGTGACGCGGGGCGTGGGTGCACCAGACTCGTCTTCCAAGAAGGGTCCACTTTCCGTGAGAGTTCTTCCAGACTCGAGCCCCGCCGGTGTTCTTTGGGGGAAAATACCGGCGGGGTTCGAGTCGTCCAAGCTATCCTGTCGAAATGCACACCCGAGGCGCCTGGGTCCGCCGTCCCTGGCTGACCGCGCCCGCAGACAGGCTCCGTCGCCTTCTGTTTCCCTCGGAGTTCACCGAGCGGACGGTGCAGCGCCCCATCGAACTCGCCCTGGCCATCGTTGCCATCGTCTTCCTGCAGCGCCCGCTGATCGCCCTGTTCGAGACCCGGGACCCGATCCTGGCGCTGGGGCTCGTGGTGATCTTCACGGCACAACTGCTGGTGGCGGTGGACTGTCTCGTGCCGCGCAACCGGAGTTGGATGGTCGTCGCGCTCTCGATCATCGCGACCGCGGTCCTGGTGCTCGGACAGCTGGGGCAGCCGGAGGGTCCGGCGGTCTGGCGCACCGACGTCTGGCTGGGAACCCAACTCGTCTACCTCGCGCTCCTCTACCCCAAGGGTTGGCAGCTCCCGGTGCTGGGCGCGTCCGCGCTCGTCGGGTTCCTGACGTTGGCCACCGCCCGCGACCTGGACTGGGAGCTGCAGTTCCTCTCCATCTTGTTCCTCATCGGCTCTCTGGTGCTTCTCGCGCTGGGCCGTCTGTTCGTCTCCGCGATCGCAGAGGATTACCTCAGGTCGCAGCAGGACCGCGTTCGCGAGGAGCGCGCGCACGAGTTGGCGAGGGCCCGTGCCGAGGCGCTGTCCACGATCCGGCGCGATGCACACGACTCGATCCTGCACTCTCTCCAGCTGGTGGCACGTGGCCCGTCGGGTGTGGCGCCGGAGCAGATCCGCAGCTCATGCCGCACCACCGGGAGCATGCTGACCGGGCTCCCCGAGGTCGCCGCGGAGGACCACTCCGAGCACCTGGATGAGTCCCTCCGGAATCGGCTCGCTGCCGGGCCCGCGAAGCTCGAATGGGACCTGCAGCGGGTGTCGGTTCCTCTGCACATCGCAGACGCGCTGATCGGCGCCGGCCTGGAGGCCGTGCGCAACGTCGTCAAGCACACCCCGGACCCCGGCGCGGTCGTCACGCTGCGTTCCACCCCGCAGTCCGTGCGACTGGAGATCCGCGACCACGGCCCCGGGTTCGACACGGCCGCGGTCCCCGCCTCCTCGATGGGCATCCGCGAGTCGATCGGTGCCCGCATGGTGGCGGTCGGTGGGGAGGCACACATCGTGTCCGATCCGACGGGGACGACGGTGACGCTCAGTTGGCCGGCCGCCGAGCCGCAGGCCAGGAACGTGCTCGGGCCCCGCGCCCGGCGCATGCTCTCCCTCGTACCGCTCCCGCTGGTGTTCGCGAGCCTCATCCACGTCACCATCACGCATCCCGGCATGAGCACCTTGCAGACCTTCGTCCCGTGGGCGCTGCTGGCGGCCGTGGTGCTGCTGGCCTGTGGCAGGGTGCGGAGGCGGGGCCTCAGCGACGCCGAGGCCTGGATCCTCTGCGCCGTCGCCCTCGTCGGCCTCGCCTACAACTATCTGATCGTCGGCAGCGCCGGGGAGGATGTGTGGTCCATCTGGGTGCCGAGCCTGGCGGGGTCGATGGCGATCCTTGCGCTGCCGGGCAGGCGGATCGGTACGGCGCTGACGATGGCAGGGGTCCTCGTCGGCGGGCATGTCCTGATGAGCATCGTCACGCTCGGCTGGCAGACCACCTTCGTCGGCCATTTCGGCGCCATCGTCTCGCTCGGCATCGATGTCATCATCACGTTGGTACTGGTGTTCAGCACCGCGGCGGTCGCGCGCTACGAGTGGCGCGACCTCCAACAGCGCGCCCGGATCGCCCAGCAGCAGCGCATCAGCGCCGAGCGCGAGGGCATCTGGCGCGACTGGCTCACCCGGGCGAACTCGCTCGCCGGCGGGTTCCTGGACGGCGTCGCCAGCGGCCGGCTGCTCACCGGTTCGCCCTCAACGGCCGCGCAGGCGCTCCGGCTCGAGGCACGCCTGCGCGACGAGCTGCGGCTGTGGCCGGGCGAGGCGGGCGTCGCCGCCGAGCTGGACAGGCTGCGGGGGCGTGGCTGGCGCTGCCGGTTCGACCTCGAGACACCCGGCCTCGAGTCACGCAAGGGCCTCGCCACCGTGCTTCGACAGCTCTCCACGCGGAGGAACCCGGACAGCAGCTGGCCATCTCACCGCGGGGCGACGGTGCCGTCATCACGGTCACCGCCCCGGCACTGTCCCCGATCAACTCGAAGGCGTCGCCCCATGGGTCGACGTCGTCGACGAGGACTTCACCCAGCTACGGCCGCCCGTCGGCGAGGAGGTTTCCGCATGACCGGCCTGATCCGCGTCGCCATCCTGGATGACCACGAGTTCATCCTGCACTCGGTGAGGGCGCTCGCCGAGGACATCCCCGCATCGAGATCGTGTTCTCCGGCACGGACAGCCGGGCCTTCCTCGAGACCGCCGCTGCGACGCCACCGGACGTCGCGGTGATCGACCTGCAGATGGAGGGCCGGGTGACGGGCCACGAGACGATCGAGGCCCTCACTGCCCTCGGGATCCGCAGCATCGTGCTGACGGCCGACCAGCGGCGCCTGCCCGTCCGGCTGGCCATGCAGGCAGGCAGCAGGGGCTCGTGCTGAAGGGCGACCGGCCCGAGGAACTGCACCGGGCCATCGAGGAGGTCCACGATACGGGTTGGGCCCAGTCGAGTGCCCTCGCCGCGGCCGTGCTGGCCGACAGCGAGGACGTCCCCGCGCTGACGAAGCAGGAACTGGTCTGCCTCCGGCTCGCCGGGAAGGCGTGCCGGTGAAGGCCATCGGCCGCCAGTTCGACCCGCCCATCTCGCTCGGCTCCGTCAAGACATACCTGGCCCGTGCCTACGAGAAGTACGCGGCGGTCGGTCGCTCCGTGGCCAACACGACGCAGGCGACGATGGAGGCCGCGGCCGACGGCTGGTTCGACGTCTGACGTGCGCCGCCGGGGGCAGGTTCCGTCGGCGTGTGTGACTGCCAGCGGGGTGGTCCTGATGGGTGCCACCTCGACAACCTCGTTAAGGTGTCAGGCGTGCACCGACGTCCCAGCGCGGCCCGATTGGATGCTCAGCCGGCCGCCGATCTCTTCCGTGCGTTCCCTCATCGTCGACAGCCCGGCGTGGGTCACGTCGGGGCTCGCGTCCCAGCCGGAGCCGTCGTCGGTCACTGAGACGCTGATCCCCTCCGCGGTCGTGGCCAGCGTGACCAGGATCCTGGCGGCATCGGCGTGGCGGACGGCGTTGGTGACGGCCTCGCTCGTGACCCGGTAGGCGGCCACCTCGACCGCGGGTGCCAGGTCCGGCAACGACTCGGGTGTTTCACGGGAGATCGTGGGCGAGGGTGACACGGACATCAGGCGGCAGAACTCGTCGATGGCGCCGACCAGCCCGAGCTCGGTCAGGGCGGGCGGGCGAAGACCGTCGATGATGCGCGGACGCGAAGGCGAGCCAGGCGAAACGAGTGCGTGTGCCCACGACACCTGTGCGGTTGTCGGTGGGTGCTGAGCGGAGCGTGTCGGTCATGATTGCCCTTCCTGGTGAGCGTTCGACCCTTTCCACAACTCTCCGTCCCCCGATGACCCGGGCGCGAGGGCACCAGGTCCCGACCTTTCGGGACGCCGTCGGTGGCCTTCGGACTCCTCCACCGGGTTGCCTGAGCAGCCGACTGCCTCACCTGACGGTCAGGAGGTCATGTTCAGGTGACCCCGGACAAGGCTTCACTGGATGGTCAAGGATGCTGCTGGCATGGTCAACGCGCCTGCCCCGGGCGCCATCACAACGCCGGCTGGCGGGAGTTCGGTGTTCACGGGGAAGCAGAGATCCCGCCCTGAAGAATCAGGACGGGATCTTCCGTTCGTAGCGGGGACAGGATTTGAACCTGTGACCTCTGGGTTATGAGCCCAGCGAGCTACCGAGCTGCTCCACCCCGCGTCGGCTTGACCAACTATAGGACAAGCCTCGACGGAAGCACAAATCGGGGACTCCGCACCCTCCCGTGGACCCTAGTGACGCGGCTCCGGCGCCCGGGTGAGCGACGGGTCGCGCTCGACGATGTCACCCAGGGCCGCGTCGATCCGCGCCATCAGCTCGGCCGGGATCTCCACGCCGCTCGCGGCCACGTTCTCCGTGATCTGCTCCGGGCGCGAGGCCCCGATGATCGCGGTGGCGACGTTGCGGTTCTGGAGCACCCAGGCCACCGCCAACTGCGCCATCGTCAGGCCGAGCTCTTCGGCGACGGGTCGCAGCAACTGCACCCGCTCGAGGACGTCGTCGCGCATCAGGCGGCCGATCATCTGCTGCCCGCCCTTCGTGTCGGTGGCCCGCGAGCCCGCGGGGGCGGTCGCACCGGGCAGGTACTTGCCCGTCAGCACGCCCTGCGCGACGGGCGACCAGACGATCTGCGACAGACCGGCCTCCTCCGACGCCGGGACGACCCGGTCCTCGATCACGCGCCACAACATGGAGTACTGCGGCTGGTTCGAGATCAACTGGATGTTCAGCTCGGCCGCGAGCCGGGCACCCTCGCGGATCTGCTCGGCGTTCCACTCCGACACGCCGATGTAGAGCGCCTTGCCCTGGCGGACGACGTCGGCGAACGCCGTCATCGTCTCCTCGAGAGGGGTCGACACGTCGTAGCGGTGCGCCTGGTACAGGTCGACGTAGTCGGTGCCGAGCCGCCGGAGTGACCCGTTGATCGACTCCATGATGTGCTTGCGGCTGAGGCCGGTGTCGTTGGCCCCTTCGGTCCGGTCGGGAAGTACACCTTCGTGAAGATCTCGAGCGACTCGCGCCTCTCCCCGCCAGCGCGTCCCCCAGCACCGACTCCGCGACGGTGTTGGCGTACACGTCGGCCGTGTCGAAGGTGGTGATCCCCGCGTCGAGGGCGGCCCGCACGCACGCCTTCGCGGCATCGTTTTCCACCTGCGAGCCGTGGGTGAGCCAGTTGCCGTAGGTGATTTCGGTGATCTTGAGTCCGGACTTGCCGAGATAGCGGTACAACATGTCCCCGACACTATCGCCGGCATGAACCCGCCGCAGGCGCGCAGGCGATAGTGTCTCGTCCCATGACCCAGGCCAGGCTCCACTACCCGATGGCGCGACACAGGCTCGACAACGGGCTCGAGGTGGTCGTTGCACCGGACGCCGACGCCCCCGGTGTCGCCGTCAACATCTGGGTCGAGGTCGGCTCGGCCGACGAGACGCCCGGCCGCACCGGCTTCGCGCACCTCTTCGAGCACCTCATGTTCCAGGGCTCGGCCAACGTCGCCTCCGGCGAGCACATGGCCACCGTCGAGGCGCTCGGCGGCACCGTCAACGCGACGACGTCGACCGATCGCACCAACTACTTCGAGACAGTGCCCCACGGAGCCCTCGACCTCGCCCTCTGGTTGGAGGCCGACCGGTTCTCGAGCCTCGCCATCACCGGGGAGAACTTCGAGACGCAGCGCCAGGTGGTGAAGGAGGAGAAGCGGCAGCGCTACGACAACCAGCCCTACGGTGACCTCCTCGAACTGCTCACCGGCCAGCACTTCCCCTCCGACCATCCCTACGGCCACCTCACGATCGGCTCCATGCAGGACCTCGACGACGCCCCACTCGAGGACGTCGCCACGTTTTTCGGGGCCTGGTACCCGGCGAGCAACCTCCGGCTGGTGCTGTGCGGCCCGGTCGGCGCCGACGAAGGCATCGCCCTGGCCGAGAAGCACTTCGGCCACCTGCCGATGGTCCCCAAACCCATGCGGGCCGCGATGCCCGAGCCCACCGCGGCGACCCCGGGCACCACCACCGTCAGCCGCCCGGTGCCCCACTCCCTCAGCTACCTGTCGTGGGGGCGCCGCTGGCATCATCGGCTGAGGAGCCGGCGCTCAACCTCGCCCTCGCCGTGCTGGCGGACGGCAGCGCATCGCGCCTGCACCGGTCCCTGGTGCGCCTCGGCGACATCGCCAATGAGGTGCACAGCGCGCTGCTGCCCCACCGCTCGGCGCGCTCGATCTCGGCGATCCTCGGGCGGCCCGCCGACGGCGTGTCGATCGAACGACTGGACGAGGCAATCCTCACCGAGGTGTCCCGCTTCATCGAGGAGGGCCCCACGGAGGAGGAACTCGCCCGCGCCGCGGCACAGTACGAGCGCGACTGGCTGTGGGATCTGGCCACGACGTCGGGGCGGGCCGACGCCGTCAACGAGGCCTGGCTCGTGCACGGCGACCCGGAGCGGGTCAACACGCACCTGGCCGACGTGCTCGCCGTGACCCCCGATGACATCCGCGCCGCCGCCGCCAGATGGCTCGCGCCCACCGATGCCCACCGACTTCACTACCTCGCGGAGAACTCCTGATGCGCCGTCCCGACGTCACCCTCGCCACCCCGTGGCAGTTCCCGACGCCGACGATCCTGCGGCTGCCGACGGGTCTGACCATCTGGCACTTCCACCTGCCCGGGCAGCACATCGCCACCTTCGAGTTGGTGCTCCCCGCACCGCTGAGCCACGAGCCCCCGGCCACCGAAGGCGTGGGGACGGTGGCGCTGCACGCGGTCGACGAGGGCACGCTCACCCACCCTGACGGCAGGATCGGCGAGCTCCTCGAGGCCAACGGCAGCACCCTGCACGGCACCGCACGGTTCCGCTACACGACCTTCGGCGGTCAGGCGCCCTCCCGCCGCCTCGACGAGGTGCTCCCGCTGTTCACCGAGGTGCTCCGCGAACCCGCGTATGCGGAGCGCGACATCGCCCACCACATCGAGGCGCAGCAGGCGGGATTCGACTCGACGCTGGCCTCCCCGGCGCCTCCAACCGGCTCGCCCTCCGGCGCGCCCTGTTCGGCTCGCAACACCGCGAGGGACGACCGCAGGCGGCGGTCCCGCAACCCTTGGAAACATCACGGTCGAGGGCGTCCGGGCATGGCACGCCGCCCACTTCGGCCCGACCGCGCGACCCTGGTGATCGCAGGCGCCGTCGAGCCCGACGTGGTGGTCTCACACTTCGCCGCCTGGACACCCGAGACGGCGCCGCACACGCCCGCAGAGGTGGCACCCCGCAGCCCCGGCGCGTCGTGGTCGTCGACCAGCCCGGAGCCGTCCAGGCCACCGTGTCCATCGCACAGCGCACCGTCACCCGCGACGACCCGAGGTGGCCCGCGGCGAAGGTCGCGGGTCATGCGATCGCCGGAGCATTCGCGAGCCGGCTCAACCTCGAGCTCCGGGAGCGACTCGGGTACACCTACGGCATCAGCGGCGGCTTCGCGCCGGGCATCAGCGAGGGACAGTTCACGGTGGGCGGAAGCGTCCGCACCGAGGTGGCGGGCGACGCCGTCGCCCGGCTGCTCGAGGGGCTGGCGCTGCGGGACGAGCTGACCCCGGCCGAGGTCGACGACGCGCGCCGCTACCTGATCGGGGTGGCACCGCTCGCCAACGAGACGTCTGCCGACATCGTCGCCCAGGCCTCCTCGCTCGCGGCCGCAGGCATCGAACCCGACTACCTGCACCGTCACTTCGCGGCGATCGCGGACGTGACGGCCGACGGCGCGACCGCCGCCTACCGCACGCTCATCGACGCGGACAGGGCGAGCATCTCGGTGACGGGCGACGCCTCAGCGCTCGTGCCGGAGCTGGAGGCGGCGGGGCTCACCCCGAGGTCGTCGACCTCAGGAGCTGAGCCCCACACACGGACGCCGTCAGCCTCAGCCCTCGTCGAGGGCCTTCGCGGCCTCGACGACCTTCTCCTCCGCCGACTTCATCCTGGACTGGTACGCGGCAAGATCGCCCGTCTTCAGGGCCTCGTCCGCGCCCTTGAACAACGCCTCTGCCTCATCGAGCAGCCCTCGGGCCCGCTCCGAGCCGGTCTGATCCGACGGCGGCGCGTTCGGGTCCTCCGGCGGGGGACGCTCCCTGGTCCCTTCCCCGGTGTCGGCACCCGCGTCGCCCTGGAACACCTGGTCGAGCGCGGCCTGCAGGCTCTCGCCAATGCCGAGCTGGTCACCGAAGCGCACCACCACGAACCGCAGCGCGGGATACGAGCCGGACGTCTTGGTCTGCGTGTAGATGGGCTGCACGTAGAGGAGACCCCCGCCCATCGGCAGCGTCAGCAGGTTGCCGTAGATGGCCGAGGCGCTCGAGCCGTCCCGGTTGAACGGGAGCAGCTTCTCCGCGACCTCAGGGTTGGTGGAGATGAAGTTGTACGTCTGCCCCGGCCCGGCGATCTGCTTGGAGTCGGAGAGCTTCAGCACCCGCTTCTGCCCGTATGCCTTGCTCGTCGCATCGGAGTTGACGCCCATGTAGACGCTGAGGTTCTCGCGGTCCTTCGGCACGAACACCGTGGTGTTGGCGAAGTGCGGCGTCTCGTCCCCGGGCCAGCGGATGGTCAGGAAGTACGGGGGCTCCTTGAGCTTCTCCCCGAGTTGACCGGGTCGTTCGGCACCTGCCAGATGTCGGTCTGGTGGTACCAGGTGTTCGCGTTTTCCGTGTGGTACCTGCCGAGGATCTCGCGTTGGGCCTTGAACAGGTCCTGCGGGTAGCGCAGGTGCTCCATCAGCGCGTCGGAGATCTCCGACTTCGGGGTGATCGCGCCGGGGTACACCTTCGACCAGGTCTGCAGGATCGGGTCCTTCTCGTCCCATTCGTAGAGGGTGACGGTGCCGTCATACGCATCGACCACGGCCTTGACCGAGTTGCGCACGTAGTTGACCTGCTGCCCCAGCAGGGTGCGGTCGGCCGAGGTGCGCGAGTCCGAGATCACCTGGGTCCAGTCGACGCTCTGCGAGTTCGGGTACGAGTTCGTCGTGGTGTAGGCGTCGATGATCCACACGATCCGGCCGTCGACGACGGTCGGGTACGGGTCGGCGTCCACCGTCAGCCACGGCGCCGCCTCCTTGACGCGCTGGGTGGGCACCCGGTCGTGCAGCAGCCTCGACTCCTCGTTGACGCGGTCGGACAGCATCAGGTTGATGTCGCCGAACCGGATCGCGAACGCCGCGCGCGTGGCCAGGTTGCCGATCGGGACGCCACCATCACCCTCGTACGTGTAGAGCGACTCGGAGCGACCCTCGCCACCAGACGGGGTGTCGAGCTCCACCGGGGCGCGTCCTTGGGCGCGCCGACGACGACGTAGTAGTCGCTGCGCTCGCCGTAGTAGATCCGCGGCTCGTGCTCGTCGAGCTTGCCGACGGTCGGGATGCCGCCGGAGAAGAACACCGGCTCGCCGTTGGCCTCACGCTGGTTGCCGTAGGCGGCGACCATGCCGTAGCCGTGCGTGTAGACGGTGCGGCGGTTGTTCCAGGTGTCGCCGGACTCCACGGAGTTCAGGTCGAGCTCGCGGGCCGCAACAACAGCATCGGTGGCCTTGCCGTCGATGATGTAGCGGTCCACGTCGAGCGTGGCCGGGAACGCGTAGTAGCCACGCACCTGCTGCAACTGCTCGAAGGTGCGGTTGACGACGGCCGGGTCGATCAGTCGGATGGCGGGCAGCGCCTCCGCGTCGGCCCGGAGCTGCCCGCGGTGGCCGTGGTGGTCGCCTCGTAGTCCTCGATCTCCACGTCGTCGATGCCGTAGGCGAACCGCGTCGCCTCGATGTTGTTCGCGATGTAGGGCAGTTCCTTGTCCTGCTCATCGGGGTGACGCGGAAGCTCTGGACCAGCCAGGGTAGAGGCTCGACAGGATGAGCATCGACACCACGAGCAGCGCGATCGAGGCGGCGGGCACCGACCAGCGCACCCTCCACGCGTTGTAGAAGCACGCCAGCGCGCAGATCACGCAGATGGCCGCGACGATCGCCGTCACCGGCATCCGCGTCTGGAAGTCCGTGTAGCCCATGCCGGTGAACAGAGTGCTGGGCGTGATGTTCAACGCGTACCGGTCGAGCACCACGCGCACCCCGAACAGCAGGATGGCGATGCCGAGCGTGATCGAAAGCTGACGCTGCGCCGGGACGCTCGCCGAGGTGCTGCCCTTGCCGCGCAGCGCAGAGGCGTTCAGCGCGCCGGTGAGGAAGTGGACGCTGAGGGCGCCGATGCCTCCCAGCACGACGGCGAAGAGCAGAAAGCCCGTGACGAACTGCAGCCACGGCAGGGTGAAGACGTAGAAGGAGGCGTCGACGCCGAAGTAGGGGTCACTCTGGCCGAACGGGGTGCGGTGCAGCCAGGCGAGGAACATGTCGGCCTGGCCCAGCGCCGTCAGGCCTGCGAGCAGGGCCACGATGAGCGACGGCACCGCCATCAGGAAGCGCGACCTCTCGTCGAGGACGTCACGCATCTGCACCAGGAACTCCGAGTCCAGGTTCGCGCGGCGCACCTTCGGGCGGAGCCGGTACGCGATGACCATCGACACGAACACGATGGCGAACATCACCAGCGCGAACCCGACGAGCAGCCCGATCTGGGCCGCCAGCCGCGTGGTGAACACGGCCTGGAAGTCGATGCTGCGGAACCACAGATAATCGGTGGCGACGCGGGACGCGATGATCGTGGCGATGATGAGACCACCGACCACGAGCACCGTCCACAGCAGGGGCGACCGCCTCGGTGGCGCGTCGAGATCCTCGGCACTCATGGTCAGTCCTCACTCCTGAAGGTTTCGAGCAGCTTTTCGGCGAGTCCGGGACGAGGTCCTCCGCGCCGAGTAGGTCGTCGGGGTTGCTCACGAGCCTGGCGAGGCCGTGCCTGGTGCCCTCGCGCAGCACGCCGACGACCACGCGGACGTCGGTCCTGTCGGGATGCTTGGCGACGAAGTCCGCGGCGGCTTCCGGGTCGGTTGGAAGGTCCTTCTCGTGCTCCGGAGGCAGGAACGAGCGCTCGAGCGCGATGGCGCAGCCTCCACCGTCTCGGGCCAGAAGATCGACCCGAGCCGTTCGAACAGGTTGTCCGTGGCGTGGAACTCGTCCTGCTCGATGGCGGTCAGCGCATCGGGAGAGCCCTCAGGGACCCTGCCGCGCAGTTGCGGCTCCACCTCGAGCAGGGTGCTGGTGGTGACGAGCGCGAAGAGCCTGGCCGGCTGATGCCATCCGGCGGAAGTGACGTGGCGCTCCACGTCCATCAGGCAGGCGATGAGGCGTGACGGATCAGCCACAGGTGGGTACCTCCGAGGTGTTTCCTTCATTGATGAGCTGAAGCGCAGAGATGGCGTCCTTCAGCGTGGCGACCTTCACGAGCTTCACCGAGGTGTCGAGGTCACCGATGTCGGCGCAGTTGCGATCCGGCACGAGGAAGACCGTCGCCTTGTCGCGTTCGGCCCCTTGATCTTCTCGCGGACGCCTCCGATGGCGCCCACCTTCCCTGGGGTCGATGGTGCCGGTGCCCGCGACGACCTCGCCTCCGACCAGGTCACCGTCGGTGATCTTGTCGTAGATGCCGAGCGCGAAGATCAGCCCCGCGCTCGGCCCGGTCACGGCGGGATCGACGCCGAATGTCACGCGTGGGGTGAACCGGTAGCCGGTGCCGATCGCGATGCCGTCGGACACCCGGGACGGGTCGGTCTCGCTGGCTTTCAGCGTGATGGCCGCGCTCATCTGCTTCCCGTCACGGAGCACGTCGTAGACCACCTCGTCGCCGGGCAGGTGCAGCGCGAGGATCGCGTCGATGTCCTTGACCGTCGCCACCGCCTGGCCGTCGAGCGACTCGATGAGGTCGCCCGGTTGCAGGATGTCGGCCGCCGGCCCGGACAGCGAGACGAGCTCCACCCGCGGCATGTCCGTGACGGGGATCACCGCCGCGCGGAGGGCCGCCACCGTGGCGTCGTTGCGGGAGCTGTCCATCATGGCGACGGCGTCGCTCTCGACCTGTTCGCTTGTCTTGCCCGGCGGGTAGATGACGTCGCGCGGCATGGCGTCGGAGTCGCCGCCGAAGTGCACGAAGATGGCCTCGGGCAGGCTCAGCGACGCATCGAACCGCGTGGTGGAGACGGTGGTCATGAGAAGCCTGCCGGACGTCTCGAAGGTCGGGGCATCTGTCACCTCGATCACCGGGGCGCCTTCCGCGGCACCCAGCACGTCGATCGTCTGCCCCGGCCGGCGCGCCACGTACGGCACGGGCACGACCACGAGCGACACCGCGAGGAGTGCAAAGAGCAGCGACGAGACGATCGCCATCGCGTTACGCGACACACCAGCTCCCTTCGCTTCCCAACCTGCGCAAACCCTACCAAGCGCGCCAAGGTGCCCCGCATCGCCGGGCGGCCACCCGATGCGCACCACGTCGCGCCGGGCTTGCCCGATGGGGAAGAATGGGGGCAAGGAGGAAGCCGATGACCAACAATCCCTTCGACTTCGAACAGCTTCGCAAGTTGCTGGAGCAGCTCGGGTTGGGCGATGCCGACAACCTCAACCTGGAGGACCTGATCGCGCAGGTCAACCGGATGCAGGCCGCGGGCGGGGCCAACATGTTCGGCATGACCAACGCCGACCGCGACCCCGACGCCGCATGGCTGACCACGGTCACGGCGGCCAAGTCACTCGCCGCGGAATCCGGGGCGACCCGCGGTCCGTGAGGACGAGCAGAATGCGGTGCGCGACGTCGAGCGCCTGGCGCAGTCCTGGCTGACCCCGTGACCGACCTCCCGAGACGGGACGGCCCGGCCGGGCCATCACCCGGGCGCAGTGGCTCGATGCGACGAGCGACGGCTGGCGCGCCATCATCGAACCCATCATCGACGGGCTCGCCGATGCCCTGCAGCGCGGCACCGTCTCCGACATGGATGAGGGCCTGCAGGGCCTCTCCCAGATGCTGGCCCGATGATGAAGCAGTCCGCCTCCCTCATCTACCGCGACCGGCTGAAGCGGGAACTCGCCAGCGTGGCCGGCGACATCCTCACCGGCACCGAGAACGGGTTCAACCTGCTCGGCACCTCCGACGTCCTGCTGCTGCCGTCGAACGTGGCGCAGTTCACGCGCGACCTCGACGTGGCCGGGTCGGACGTCGTGCTGTACCTGCTGCTGCGGGAGGGCGCCCGACAGCGCCTGTTCCACTCCGTCGGCTGGCTCTCCCCCAGCTCCGCGCCCTGCTCGCGCACTACTCGCGGGAGATCACCATCGACTTCGAATCGATCGCCAACCAGTTCCAGCCGGAGAACTTCGAGTCGATGTCCATCGAGGACGTCGTCGCAGTCGGCGAATCGGTGCGGGGCTCCTTCTTCCAGCCCGCGAGCACCCCGACTCAGCTGGAGATCCTCGAACGGCTGGAGGTGCTCCTCGCCCTCGTCGAGGGCTGGGTCGACCACGTGGTCGCGAAGGCGACCGCCCCGTGGATGCCCACGCACCCAAGCTCGAGGAGATCGTGAGCCGTCGACGGGCCGCCTCCACGCCGGTCACCGGCGTGTTCGCGGAGCTCATCGGCCTCGACCTGGCGCCCCGCCTGGTGCGTGACGCCCGGAACCTCTGGGCCGTCGTCGAACACAACCGCGGCCAGGCCGGGAGGGACCGGATCTGGGGCCACCCCGACCTGCTTCCGACCAGGGCGCACCTGGCCGACCCGCTGTCGTTCACCGGCGGGGACGATGCCGGTGATCGGGTCGAGGATGACATCGACGCGGAGTTGCGCAAGCTGCTCGGCGAGTGACCGCGCCTGTCAATCGCGGGTTTGAGCTTGACGCGGCGGATCCGTCACGCCAAACTTCTGTGATGTGAGTCCCGGTCGGCTCAGTTCGCAGGGGAAGGCGGATCGAGCAACCGGGACTCCTCTACTGTGAGGCATGTTCCGCCACGGTGCACGAGTCACGGCTACAGTTTTGTCAAAGGTCGCTGAACCCGGCGGCTGCTAAAGGAGGAAAAATGGCTACTGAGACCTGGGAAGGCTCTTTCTACTGCGTCAAGTGCAAGGAGAAGCGCGACGCTAAGGGAGAGGTCGTCGTCAATGCCAAGGGCACCAAGATGGCCAAGGGCAAGTGCCCCGTCTGCGGCACGAACCTGAACCGCATTCTCGGCAAGGCCTGAGTACCAGCCACCAAGGCTTCCGACGGGGTGACGGACCATAGGTCCGTCACCCCGTCGTGTGCTGCCCGGACGTTGTCCGGAGCGCATCGGGTGTTGTCCGGGGACGGTCCTCCCTCGACCCGGACGGGTCGGAGCGGCAGGATCGCCCGCATGGGCACTGGAGCCGACCTGTGCGTCATCGGTCACCCCCGACGCGTCTCCCGGATCGCGGAGGCCCTCTCCGCGGCCGGGCTGCTGAGCCGCGGGCTCACCCCACGTGAGGCGCACGACGCACCGGGAAGCGTGCTCGGCGCCGAGATCATCGTGTGGGCCTTCTCCCCCGGCACCCATCCCACCCTCGAGGCTGAGGGCTACGCAGGAGGCGCGATCGGCCTCTACGCCCACTGGGACGACGAGTCAGCCGAGGTCGGTCCGGTCTGCGTTCCCGGGAGGGGTCCGTGCGCGGCGTGTCTCCGCCGCACCACCCCGCCCCGGCGCGGCGGGCTGAACCCCTTGTTGGGGTCGTGGACGGCGGCATGGGCTGCGCTGCACTGCGACGCGCTGCTGCGGACCGGATCGACGGAACTGGTCGGGGCCAGCTGGGCCTGGCGGCTCACCCGGCCCGGCCTGACGCTGCGCGGCTGGCCGCGGCTACCGGGCTGCATCGTGCCGGACTGCGGTCAACCCTGATGGCGCGCGATCACCTCGAGGGCACCCTCGCCGTACTTCGTCACCTTGCTCTGGCCGATCCCGGGAAGCCGCAGCAACTCGGCCGCGTTCGACGGCTCGGCCTCGGCGATCGCCTGGAGTGTGGCGTCGGTGAACACCACGAACGCGGGCACCTTCGCCTCCTCGGCCACCGACCTGCGCCACGCGCGCAGCGACTCGAAGAGCGCCTCGTCGAAGTTCACCTCGCAGTCCTCATGCCTGCTCAGCTTGCGTTCCCCCGCCGTGTGGAGCAGGCCGCCGCAGACGCGGCACTTCCTGGACTTCGACGACGTCGTCGCCTTCGACTGCCTCCGGCTGACGGTCGCGGGCCCGGTCACCTGGTCGGCGATGAACCGCGACCTGGTGGCGCTGCCCCGCGAGGCGGCCCAGCTGATCCGCAGCTCGCGCTTGGCCCGCGTGAACCCGACGTAGAGCAGCCTGCGCTCCTCGGACAGCTCCGGTTCCTCCTGGCTCAGAGCGAACGGGATGAGGCCCTCCCGCACCCCGACGATGGCGACGCCCTCCCATTCGAGGCCCTTCGCGGCGTGCAGCGTCGACAGCGTGACGGCGTCGGCGACGGGGCTGGCCTGCCAGCTGGCCCGCTCCTGCAACCAGGATGCGGCCTGGGCCGCGTCCAGACCGGACCGCGCCTCCGACTCCTCGACGACCATGGTGCGCAACGCGTCGAGCGACTCCCACCGCTCACGCTGCCTGCCCTGCCCGCCCGGCGCCTCCGACTTCCAGCCGAGGCCGGAGAGGACACGGGCCATCAGCTCCACAGGGACGGCCCCGGTGTGCGGGACGCCCCCTGCCGAACTCGAGGACGGCCTGGCGCACCTCGGCCCGGTCGTAGAAGCGCTCGGTGCCCGGACCGTGTAGGGAACGCCGGCCTCGGTGAGCGCGGCCTCCAGGGCGGGGGCCTGCGCGTTGATCCGGTAGAGCACCGCCAGCTCCGACCACGGGGTCCCCTCCGCGTGCGACGCCTTCATCCAGGCGGCCACGCCGACGGCCTCGCCGCGCTCATCCGACTCCCCTGGAAGGTCGGCGGCGGCCCCGCGGGTCGGGTGGCCCGGAGCGCGCCGGGGCCACCGTCGCGGATCCGGAGCACCCGGTTGGCCGAGGAGATCACCTCGGGCGACGATCGGTAGTTGCGCACGAGCCGCACCGTCTGCGCTCCCGGATGCTCGGAGGCGAACCCGAGCAGGTAGGCGGCATCGGCACCGGCGAACGAGTGGATCGCCTGGTTGGCGTCGCCGACGACACACACGTCGTCGCGGCCGTCGACCCACAGCGAGATCAGGCGGTGCTGCAGCGCGGACACGTCCTGGTACTCGTCCACGACGAAGTGCCGGTACGTGCCGCGGATGGTCTCGGCGATCTTCGGATGCTCGCTGAGCAGCACCGCGTTGCACATGAGGATGTCGTTGAAGTCGACGGTGCCCTCCGTCAGCTTCTGCTTCTCGTAGTGCGCCATCACCGCGGACACCTGCCCTGGGGTGGCGCCGTTGACGGAGCGGTGGCCCGCCACCTCGGGGTAGAGCGCAGCGCTGACGTTGCTCGTCTTCGCCCACGAGATCTCGGAGTCGAGGTCGCGCACGAGCGCCGTGTCGGAGGAGCCGAGCACCTGGTGGGCCGCGCGCGCCACCAGGCCGAACGTGTTCTCCGCGACCCGCGGGAATTCGACGCCGTATGCCTGGGGCCAGAAGAACTGACATTGCCTGAGCGCTGCGGAGTGGATGGTGCGGGCCTGCGCCGAGCGCACCCCCAGCGACGCGAGCCGGGAGCGCATCTCTCCGGCGGCGCGAGTGGTGAAGGTGACCGCGAGGGTGCCGGTCGCGTCGTAGCGCCCCTCACGCACCGCGTGGGCGATCCGGTGGGTGATCGCCCTCGTCTTTCCCGTCCCGGCGCCGGCGAGGACGACGACGGGGTGGTCGAGCATCGTCGCGACGCGTCGCTGTTCCGGGTCGAGGGCATCGAGGATCTGGTCACTCACCCCCCATCTTCGCCCGCGGCACCGACAACTGGCGAACCGCCTCGGCCGGAGGCGGTTTCGTCACCGGCGGCCGATAGGGTGGGCGCAGAGGGCACGGGAGGGGATGTTTGAGATGGCGTTGGCACTGGTGACGGCGCACCGCTGGGCCACGCTGCTCGACCACCTGGCCGCGCGCCTCCGGGAAAGCTCGGATGACCCGTTCGCATGGTCGCGTGTGGTGGTGTCATCGGCCGCGACGGGACGCATCGTCGGCCAGGAGATGGCGGCCAGGCTCGGAATCTCGGCCGGCGTCGAGTACGTCACACCCGGCCAGTTGATGGGCCGGTTCGCCGAGCGCGCGGGAGTGGCCCGCGACCGCTCCCGTTGGCTCGGCACCCCCTCGACCTGGCCGTGTGGCAGGCCGTCGACGAGCTGTCGCAGGAGCATCCGATCCTGGCTCGGACGGCCGACCCGACGAGGGCGGGCGGCCGCCGGGCCACGGCGACCCGTCTGGCCCGGCTGCTGCGCTGGTATGTCGACGTGGCGCCCGAGCTCGTCTCGGCCTGGCTCGAGGGAAGCGACGAGGGCCGGACGGCAGGGAGCTGCCCGAGCGGTGGGCGTGGCAGCCCGAGTTGCTGCGCAACGCTGCGCTCTCGCTCGAGATCGACCCCATCGACACGCTCGCCTCGATCGTCGAGGCGGCCGCCACCGACCGGGTGCCCACCACAGTGTTCGCCGTCGATGACCTGACCGCGCCGCAACGGGCCACCCTCGAGTCCTTCGGCGCCCTGACCGTCCTCGCCGTCGAGGGTTCCCCGGCGAGGCGTGGGGCACGGCGTTGGCCGGCCCGCCCGTCCGGCTCGGCGACCACGTGCGGGCCGTGCCTTCCGTCGAGTTGCACGACTCCCACGGGCCGGGCCGCCAGATCGAGGTGCTCCGCGACGAACTCACGCGGGCCTTCGCCGACGACCCGACCCTCGAGCCGCGCGACGTCGCCATCATCTGTCCACACCCGCAGCGGTACGCCGCCCTGCTCGACGGCGCGTTCAAGCAGGCCGTCGACGGTGGCCACCCCGGAAGGTCCCTACGGGTCCAACCGGTGGCCGGCCAGGCGGGAAACCCGGTCGTCTCGCTGATGGCAACGGTGCTCAGGCTCGGGGAGCTGCGGGCCTCGGCCAGCCAGCTGGTCGAGTTGCTGCTCAGCGCCCCGCTGGCCCACCGCTGGCGGCTGAGCGACCGGCAGGCTGTCATCGAGCTCGTCGGCGGTGCGGGCATCCGGTGGGGTATGGACGCGGGCCACCGCGCCGAGTTCGACCTCGAGGGCCTCGCCCAGAACACCTGGCTGCGGGGGCTCGACCGGCTCCTGATCGGGCTCACCCTCGCCGACGGACATGACGGTGGTCTGAGCCTGGCCGGCTCCGATGTGGTCGGCTCATCCGATCTCGAGACGGTCGGGGCGCTCTGCGAGATCGTCTCCCGGCTGCGTCGCCTGATCGCGGCGACGCAGCAGAGCGCCACCATCCCGGCCTGGGTGCGCAGGGCACGCGCCGTGATCTCAGACCTGATCGGTCTCCCCGCGATGACGAGTGGCAGGTGCTCCACGCCCACAAGGTGCTGGCCCGCCTCGAGGCCGACCACGCGGGCAGCGCCACCCTCCTCACCCGGGGCGAGTTCGCGCACCTGCTCGAGGCGGCGGGCGGCGCACCCCGGGCGCGGGTCGCCGCGGGAAACGGCTCGCTGCTGGTGGCACCGCTCGGCGAACTGGGCCACGTGGGGTTCCGCCTGATCGCCCTCCTCGGCGTCACCGACGACGTGGTTCCCGGCCCTCCGGCATCGCCCCGACGCCATCGACCTCGGTTCCCTCGCGCCCGACCGCCGCTCGCGCAGGCTCGCCCAACTCCTCGACCATGCCCGTTCGGCCGAAAGGGTGCTGATCGTCCGGCAGGCCTACTCGCAACGCACCAACGACGCCGTGGCCACGCCGTCGGCCGTGACATGGCTCCTTGAGCAGCTCGGGTGGCCCGGCCCTCTCCGCCATCCTCCGACTGCGACCTCCGAGGGCAACTTCCGCGGCAGGGCGAGCTTCGACGCGACCGCCCACGCGGGAGCCGTCGCCCACCGGGGCGCGGCAGCGACCGGGTCGCTCCCGGCGCGCCGCAGACGACAGGCCCGCACCCGCCCGTGGGGCCGCTGCCCACGCAGGTCGGGCTCGATCACCTCGCCCGCTTCCTGGCCGACCCGCGAGGGCGTTCCTGCGCTCGGCCGCGGGTCTGCCGCTGTATGTGGAGCCCACCCTGAGCGACGACCTGCCGATCGAGTTGGACGGGTTGGGTCGCTGGAAGGTCCTGAACGACCTGATCGAGGCACGGAAGGCGGGCACCGCGCTCGACGTGGTGGTGCAACGGTTGAGGAGCAGCGAGGAGCTGCCCCCGAGGAGATCGGACGGGTGGCCTTCCTCCGGGAGCTCGAGCGGGCCGACCAGCTGTGGGCGAAGGCCGGGCCGGCCTTCCTGCAGGACATCACCGACGTCCCGCTCGACCTCACCTTCGACCTCTCGGGGATGGGCCGGATCCGGCTGGTGGACCGGGTCCGGCTGCGCGGAGGCGCCGCCGTCACCGTCACCCGAGCAAGGGCGACGAGAAGCTGATCACCCCTGGCTGGAGTCGCTGGCCCTCACCGCCGCGGGGGTCCCCACCCCCGGGAAGCTGTTCCGGTTCCGTTGGGACCCGGTTGAGAAGGGCGACCTGCCCGAGGAGCGCATTGTCGGGCTGCCCGACAGGGACGAGGCGCTCGCGCGCCTGACCACTGTGGTGACGGCCTTCGCGCTCGGCCAGCACCGGCTCATCACCGTGCCCGTCGACGCGGGCATCCACTTCGCCGAGGACGCGGCCCGCGGCCGGTACAGGGAGGCCGACTGGCGGGGCGCTCCACCTGGCGGCACCGCAGGTGGAGCTCGTACGGCCCTCCTGGTCGCTGTTCTTCGGGGTGAGGTCGCCGAGCTGTTCGACGACCCCAGGCTCGACGAGGACCCGGACAACGGTCAGCCCACGGCCTTCGGGGCATGGGCCGTCGCCCTCTACACGGGCGTGACGGGAAGGATCGGCTGATGCGCGCGTTCGACCTGACGGGGCCGCTGCCCGGCACCACCAGCCTGCTCGAGGCGAGCGCAGGCACCGGGAAGACCTACGCCATCGCCGCGCTCACCACCCGCTTCATCGCTGAGACCCCGGGTCTGGACATCACCAGGGTGTTGCTGATCACCTTCGGCAACAGCGCCGCCGCGGAGTTGCGCACCCGCGTCTTCGAGCGCCTCGTGAGGACACTGCGGCGGCTGGAAGCGCACCTGGCCGGGCTTCCCATGTACCTCGCCTCCGACGACCCCGACGCCGTCGACGACCTCCTCGCATCCCACGACGCCGAGGTTCACCGCGACCGGATCGCCGCCGCACTCCGCCGGTTCAGCGAGACCCACATCCTCACCATCCATGCCTTCTGCGAGTCGCTCCTCCTCGAGCTCGGCGTGCTCGGCGACTGGGACCCGCGCAGCGGGTCGGCCCCGACGACCCCGAACTCGGCAGGCAGTGCGCCGCCGACACGTACCTGCGGCTCCACCGTCACGATGCGACCCCGCCGTTGACCGCCCGACACGCTCTGGACATCGGCATCAAGGCCTGTGGACAGCCCTGCCACTGCTGCCCCGCTCGGGCCGAGACACGACTTCGCGGTGGCGGTCCGCGAGCTGTACGCGACCCGGAAGGCGGTCGAAGGCCTCTGCACGTTCGACGACGTGATCTCCCGACTGCGCGGCGCGCTCGCCGACGACCGCACGGGAGCCCTGGTCAGGGCGACACTGGCCGACCGGTTCCCGGTGGTACTCGTCGACGAGTTCCAGGACACCGACCCCGAGCAGTGGGACATCATCGAGCGGGCGTTCGTGGCACCGGATAGGGCGACCATCCTGATCGGCGACCCGAAGCAGTCCATCTACGGGTTCCGTGGGGCGGACCTCGGCACCTACCTGCGGGCCAGGCAGGGCGCCGAGGTGCACACGCTCGCCATGAACCACCGCACGGACGAGCCGCTGGTCCGGGCCGTGGTCAACCTCTTCGGTGACGTCGGCCTCGGCTCCCAGGAGGTCACGGTCGGCCATGTCGAGGCGAGGTACAAGTCCCGGATGGCCCTACCGACCGCCGAGCGCCTGTGGCTGCGTCGTCACACCGCCGACCTCCTGCCCGGCAACGACGCCGAGGCCGCCATCGGCAACGATCTGGTGCGCCAGGTCCGGCTCCTGCTCGCCAACGCGCGGTTCACGCAACCGGATGCTCCGCTGGCCCCCGCGACATCGCCGTGCTCACCCGGACCGGGGCGCGCGCAGCCGCGATCCGCTCGACCCTCACCGCGGCGGGCATCCCCGCGGTGCTCACGGGCAGCCAGAGCGTCTGGCGTCAGGAGGCGGCAGGCGACTGGAAGAGGCTCCTGCGCGCCATGGCGGAGCCCACCCAGGCGCACATCAGGCTGGCGGCGCTGACCCCCTGATCGGTTCCGAGCTCGGTGACCTCCTCAGCGACGGGAGCCGCGAGCCCGCCCGGGTCAGCACGCTGGTACGGGAGCTCACCCGGGCCTTCGACGCCGGGGCATCGGTTCGGTCGTCACGGTGCTGCGCACCCGGGCGGCGCTGGAGGCGCGGCTCCTCGCCGACGACGACGGGGCCCGTCGGCTCGCCGATCTGCTCCACCTCGCCGAGCTGCTCGACTGCTCCACCGCCCACACCATCCCGGGCCTGCTGGCCGTCCTCACCGACCACGACCAGGACGAGGAGACCGACGCCATCCGCATCGAGTCCGACGAACAGGCCGTGCGGGTGATGACGCTGCACGCGGCGAAGGGCCTCGAGTTCCCCGTCGTGCTCCTCCCGGAGACCGACGGCACCGCTGCCTGGCTGAGCAGGCCGTTCACCATCATCGAGGACAACCGCCGGCACCTCTACATCGGCGACCCCCGAGGTGGGGCGACGAGGTCGCCAGGGACTTCAAGACGCAGACCATCGAGGAGGAGCTGCGGCTGCTCTACGTGGGGATGACGCGGGCGCGGCACCTCACCATCGCCTGGCACGTGCACAGTGGGCAGCCCTCCAGCGCGGACGGCCCCCTGAGCCGGCTCCTCACCCGGCACGGCTGGCACCCACGTAAGGGGGTCGCGCCGGAGCCGGTCACGGTCGACGGCGTGTCCGATAGCCTCCTCGACCCGGCTCCGCCTGCACCGGTCCCACCGGCTCCGAGGGCGGCGGGGCACCGTTGGAGCTCCGCACCCTCGACCGCCCCTCGACCGCACGTGGCGCCGCACCTCCTACTCCGGCCTCACCCAGGGGCTGCACGAGGCGTCGGTCCACGTCGTGCTCGACGAGGCCGACGAACTCGACCTCCCACCGGCCCAGGCACCCGCGCCGGAGCTGGCCGCGCCGTCCCGATGGCCGACCTTCCCGCCGGGGCGGGCTTCGGCACCCTGGTGCACGAGGCGCTGGAACGACTGGACTGGGCGCCGGTCAGCCTCGCGGCCAGCGCCGCCGAACTGATGGCCGAGCTCGGGCCGCAGAACGGCCTCGACGCCGCACAGTCGGCGACGCTGGCCTCCGCCCTGGACCTGCTCTGCCGCACGCCGCTGCTCCCCCTCACCGGGCTCACTCTCTCCGACCTGCCCACCTCAGCCCGGCTGCCCGAGCTCGATTTCGACCTTCCGCTCGCCGATCGCGGCACCCCGCCACCCTCGCCGAGCTGGCCGCGCTGATGGCGGACCACCTCCCGCGGACGATCCGCTCGCGAGCTACCCGGGCGACTCGGCTCGTCCGAGGCCGGCCCCGCGGTGCTCAACGGCTTCCTCACGGGCTCGATCGACGCGGTGCTGCGGCTGCCCGACGGCAGGTTCGTCGTGGTCGACTACAAGACCAACCGGTTGAGCCCCACGCCCGCCGACCCGCTGACGCTCGGCCACTACACGGCCCATCCGATGGCGGAGGCGATGATGCAGGCGCACTACCCGCTCCAGGCGACGCTGTACTGCGTGGCGCTCCACCGCTACCTGAGCCTCCGGCTGCCCGGCTATGACCCGGCCATCCACCTCGGCGGGGTCGGTTACCTCTTCGTGCGCGGCATGGCCGGGCCCGACACCCCGTGGTGGACGGCGTCACCTGCGGCGTGTTCGGCTGGTTCCCGACCCGGCCATGGTGCTGGCCGCCTCCGACCTGCTGGGAGGCCACCGTGCCTGAGATCCCCATCGCGGCCACCGGGTCGCTCCTGCGGTTCTGTGAGGCGGGAATGCTGCGCCTCATCGACTTCCACCTCGCCCGTAGGCTCGGCCAGCTGGCCGATGAGGCCGATCCGGATGTGGTCCTCGCCTGCGCCCTCGCCGTGCGCGAGCTGCGCCTCGGATCCGTGTGCGTCGACCTGGCCACCGCCTCCGCGCGGCTGCAGCCCGAGGCCGACCTCGACGACGGGACCGGCACCGCCACCGTCGACCTGGCGTGGCCCGAACGCGACGGCTGGCTGGCCAGGGTGGCCGCATCGCCTGCCGTCGGTACCGCGGGGCTGGTCGAGGCCCCTTCCGGTTGGACGGCACGCTGCTCTACCTCGACCGCTACTGGCGGCAGGAACGGGCGGTGGCCGACCTGTTCCGGGAACGCAGCGACACCCCGAGCGACCCGGTCGGCACCACCTTCGGCGCCGACGAGCGGCTGGACGCCCACCAGCGCGCGGCGGTGGCTGCAGCGCTCACGCACACGACGACGGTGATCACCGGCGGCCCCGGCACCGGCAAGACCACCATCGTCGCCCGCATCCTCCGTGCCCTCGCCCCGGCGCCCCGAGGGTGGCTCTCTGCGCGCCGACCGGCAAGGCCGCCGCCAGGCTCCTCCAGGAGGTGGGCGGCGCCGGCGGCCAACTCTGGGGAGGAACGCTGCACAAGCTCCTCGGGTTGCGTCCGCGCTCCGGCTTCCGCGAGTTCACGCGCGAGAACCCGCTCCCCTTCGACGTGGTGGTGGTCGACGAGACCTCGATGGTCTCCCTCGAACTGATGGGCCAACTGCTCGAGGCCCTCACCCGATGACACGGCTGATCCTGCTCGGAGACCCGCACCAGCTGCGTTCTGTGGAGGCCGGCGCCGTGCTGGCCGACATCGAGAGCGCCCCCGACCTCATCGCCGAACCGGGAGGGATCCTGGCACGCCTCCAGACCAACTACCGGTCCAACGACGAGATCAACTTCCTGGCCGACGCGATCCTCGGTGGCGATGCCGACGCCGCCCGCGCCGTGGTCGAGTCGGCCTCCTCGATCGAGCTGATCGACTTCGAGGGTGACGTCGACCCCGCTTCCCTTCCCACCCTGCGTTCCGACGTCCTCGCGACCGCGGCCGAGGTCCACCGTCACGCCCTGCAGGGCGAGGGCGGCGCTGCGAACGCCGCTCTCGGGTCGCACCGCATCCTGTGCGGTCACCGCGAGGGCCCTTCGGCGTGGGGCACTGGGCCAGATCGACCCGGGCCTGGCTCGCCACCCAGCTCGAGAGTTACGGCTACGATTCGCGCAGCTACGTCGGCCAGCCGTTGCTGATCCAGCGCAACAGCGACCTGTTCGCCAACGGTGACACCGCCGTCGTGGTGCGCTCGGGCGACGACCTCGTGGCCGTGGTCGACCGTCCCGAGGGGCCGCTGCTGCTCGCACCGGCGCTCCTCGACGACGCGACCGACCTGCACGCCATGACCATCCACAAGAGCCAGGGAAGCCAGTTTGATCGGGTCTCTGTCGTGTTGCCCCCGCCCGGTTCACCGCTGCTGACCCGCGAGCTTGTCTACACGGCGGTGACCCGGGCCCAGGCGGGGCTGCGGCTCTACGGCAGCTGGGAGTCGCTTGCCGAGGCGGTACGCACCCCGCCCGCCGGGCAAGCGGGCTCGCGGGCCTGACGGCGTGTCCACGTCGCTCCTCGTGACGCGGACGGGAGGCACGCTCACGGCGACGTAGCATCCCACCAGGAGGGAGCATGGACGAAGCGATCGTGTGGGATGCGATCGACCGGCAACGCGGCCGGGTGGCCGATCTGCTCGCATCGCTCTCCCCGGCGGAGTGGAGCGCGCAGTCGCTGTGCCACGGCTGGCGGGTCCGGGATGTCGCGGCCCACCTGACGCTGCAGGAGTTGACCCTGCTGCAGGCCGTCGCGCTGGCTGTGCGCTCGCCCGGAGGCATGAACCACGTGATCGAGCGCTCGGCCGTCCGGAAGGCGGACCGGTCCTCTCCCGAAGGTCTCGTGGCCGAGCTCCGCCGCACGGTCGGGTCGCGGCGCACCAACGTCGGCATCACGCAGGTCGGGGCGCTGTCGGACATCGTGCTGCACGGCCAGGACATCGCGCTGCCGCTCGGCAGGAGGATCGTGGTGGAGACCGAAACGGCGACAGTGGTGCTGCGGAACGTGTGGGACCTGCTGGGCAGCCGGGCGGCACGCGTCTACGCGCGGTCGCCCCGCGAGGGCATCCGGTTCGTCGCCACCGACGCGGACTGGGCCGCGGGCGAGGGGCAGGCCGCCCACGCCCCGGCCCTGGCCATCGCCCTGATCCTGACGGGCGGCCGTTGGCGCTCGCGCAGGCGGCGGGCCCAGGGGCGGAGCTCATGCGGCGCCGCCTCCGGGGCGCCGCGTGAGCGGTCAGGCCCTGACGGCCGCGATCGCGTCGGCCACCCGGTCGAGGTTGCCGGTGTTGAGCGCCGCGACGCACATGCGCCCAGAGTCGAGGCCGTAGATGCCGTGCCCGGTGCGCAGGGCCACCATCTGATCCTTCGTGAGGCCGGAGTAGCTGAACATGCCGAGCTGCTGCGCGATGAAACCCATGTCGGTGATGCCGCGGGCCTCGAGTCCGTCCACCAGGGCCCGTCGGAGGTCGCGGATCCTGGAGCGCATGGTCCCGAGTTCGGCCTCCCAGTCGGCCCGGAGGGCGTCGTCGCCGAGCACGGTCGCCACGAGCGCGGCGCCCGCGGTGGGCGGGTTGGAGTAGTTGGTGCGCACGGTGATCTTCAGCTGGGAGAGGACCCGCCTGGCCGCGTCGGCCGAGTCGACCACCACCGAAAGCGACCCGACCCGCTCGCCGTAGAGGCTGAACGACTTCGAGTACGAGGTGGAGAGCAGGAAGTTCAGGCCCGAGCCGACGAACTTGCCGACGACGGCGCCGTCCTCCTCGATGCCGAAGCCGAAGCCCTGGTAGGCCATGTCGAGGAACGGCACGAGTCCACGCTCGGCGAGCACCGCGATGACGGCGTCCCACTGCGCGGGCGTCAGGTCGTAGCCGGTCGGGTTGTGGCAGCAGGCGTGCAGCACGACGATCGTGCCGGGCGCGGCGGCGCCCAGATCCTCGAGGAGCCCGGAGAAGTCGATCCCCTTCGCCTCCGCGTCGTAGTAACGGTAGGTGGCGACGGGGAAGCCGGCGCGGGTGAACAGGGCGCGGTGGTTCTCCCAGCTGGGATCCGAGATGAGGACGGTGGCGCCGGGATCGAGCTGGGCCAACAGGTCGGCACCGACCTTGAGCGCGCCGGTTCCACCGAGGCTCTGCACGGTCGCGACACGGCCCTCGGTGAGCACCGCGGCGTCCGTGCCGAAGACAAGGCCCGCACCGTCTCACGGAACGCAGGCATGCCGTCGATCCCGAGGTAGGCCTTCGGCCTGCCCTGCCCCACCAGCGCGAGCTCCGCCTCGCGGACGGCCCCCATCAGCGGCAGCTTGCCGTCCTCGCCGAGGTAGACCCCGACGCCCAGGTTCACCTTCTCCGCGCGGGTGTCGGCGTTGAAGGCCTCGGTCAGTCCGAGGATCGGGTCTGCGGGCGCGAGTTCCGCGCGGTCGAACAGCGACATGGTGGGTGGTTCCTCTCGTTCGGCAACCCAGCTTATTCCAGTGGGCCTGAAACCCACGGTTCCGTCCGCCTCCCCGTGCCTCCTACCCTTGTTACAGTTCTGCCGACGGATCGGAGCGCCATGAGGATCAAGTTCGCCGAGTCGCACCAGTCGAGCATCGGCATCGAATGGGAACTCGCGGTGGTCGACCTCGTGACGCTCGAACAGGTGCCCGGAGCCGAGGTGCTCCTGCGGACGGTCGACGACGCCTCCGACGGGCCGATCCGCCGGGAATACCTGCAGTCGATGATCGAGCTGGTGACCGGGGTCCACCAGAGCATCGGATCGGCTGTGGCCGAGCTGAGGGCGCTGCTCGAGCACTCCCTTTCGGTTCTGGAACCCCACGGGCTCACGCTTCTCGGGGCGGGCGCCCATCCCTTCGGCGACCCGCGCGCCCAGGAGCCGGGCAGCAAGCCGCAGTACCGGAGGGTCGCGGAACGAAACGCCTGGTGGGGCAAGCGGATGGCGATCAACGGGCTGCACATCCACACGGGCATCGACTCCCGCGACAAGGCGCTCCCCATCGTCGACGGCGTGGCCCGCTTCACGCCGTACTTCATCGCGCTGTCGGCCAGTTCCCCTTCTGGATGGGCGAGGACACCCAGTTCGCCTCACAGCGCACCATGATGTTCCAGCAGCTCCCGACCAACGGGCTGCCGTACCACATGGGCGACTGGGAGGAGTTGGAGCGGTTCGCCTCGCAGCTCGAGGGGGTCGGGATGATCCAGAACCCTTCCGAGATCCGCTGGGATGTCCGGCCGTCCACCTGGGGCACCGTCGAGAACCGGATCATGGACTCGGTGCCGAGCCTCATGGAGGTCGGGGCGCTCAGCGCCTTCAGCCAGTGCCTGGTCGAGCGGATGTCGCTCGCGCTCGAGACGGGGGAACCGATCGACCGGCTCCCCTACTGGTTCCTGCGTGAGAACAAGTGGCGGGCGGCCCGGTACGGGCTGGCGGCCGACGTGATCACGCCCCGACCCGAGGAGTACCTCATCCACGTGCATGACGGCATCCTGCGCTGGGTCGAGGAGCTGCGCGACACCGCGGACCGGCTCGGCTGCGCCGCGGAACTGGAGGATGTGCGGCAGTTGGTGCTGCGCGGGCCCAGCTATCTGCGTCAACGCCGCACCGGCGACGCGGTGGAGGCGACCCGTAGGCTCGTCGAAGAACTGCGCACCGGCACACCGATCTTCAAGGAGCCCCGATGAAGCCATTCCTCCTGCTGAGCACCCGCCCGGAGGACGCGGCGTCCCAGGGCGAGTTCGAGGCCATCGTCCGCTTCGGCGGGCTGCGGGAGGACGAGGTGGTCCAGTACCGGGTCGAGGCTGAGCCGCTGCCGGTGGTCGACCTGGCCGACTATGCCGGTGTATTCCTCGGCGGCGGCCCTTCAACGCGAGCGACCATCCGAAGTCACCTGAGCAGCAGCGGATCGAGGCCGACATCCAGCGGGTGATCGACGACGTCATCGAAAGGGACTTCCCGTTCCTCGGGCTCTGTTACGGCGTCGGGGTGCTCACCAGCACGCTCGGTGGTGTCGTCGACCGCACCTACGGTGAGGCTCCGGGGCGGCGACGGCGACGCTCACCCCCGCCGGGCGGGCCGATCCGCTGTTCGAGGGCCTCCCCGACGAACTGGTCGCCTTCGTGGGCCACAAGGAGGCCTCGCGGGTGCTTCCCGACAGCGCGGTGCTGCTGGCCGCGGGCGTCGAGTGCCCCGTGCAGGCCTTCCGGGTCGGCACGCGCGTCTACGCCACGCAGTTCCACCCGGAGCTCGACCACGATGGCATGGTGTCGCGGCTCACGATCTACAAGCGCCAGGGCTACTTCGATCCGGCCGACACCGCGGAGTTGCTGGCGATGGCGCGGTCCGCCCCATCACCGGGGGGTCCATCGGATCCTCGGCAACTTCGTCCGCCTGGCCCGCGGTTCGGACGGGGCCGTCTGAACGGCGACGGCCGGCCCGATCGGGGCCGGCCGTCGCTGGTCTGTCGACCGGGATCAGTCGAGGTAGTCCCGCAACACCTGGGAGCGCGACGGGTGCCGCAGCTTCGACATGGTCTTCGACTCGATCTGACGGATGCGCTCGCGCGTCACGCCGTAGACCTTCCCGATCTCGTCGAGCGTCTTCGGCTGCCCGTCCGTGAGCCCGAACCGCATGCTGACGACGCCCGCCTCACGCTCGCTGAGCGTGTCGAGGACGTCGTTGAGCTGCTCCTGCAGGAGCGTGAAGTTCACGGCGTCGGCGGGCACCACGGCCTCGGAGTCCTCGATGAGGTCGCCGAACTCGGAGTCGCCGTCCTCACCCAGCGGGGTGTGCAGCGAGATCGGCTCGCGGCCGTACTTCTGGACCTCGACGACCTTTTCGGGGGTCATGTCCAGCTCGACGGCCAGTTCCTCCGGGGTGGGTTCGCGGCCGAGGTCCTGCAGCATCTGACGCTGGACGCGCGCGAGCTTGTTGATGACCTCGACCATGTGGACCGGGATGCGGATGGTGCGCGCCTGGTCGGCCATGGCGCGGGTGATCGCCTGCTTGATCCACCAGGTGGCGTACGTGGAGAACTTGTAGCCCTTGGTGTAGTCGAACTTCTCGACCGCACGGATCAGGCCGAGGTTGCCCTCCTGGATCAGGTCGAGGAACAGCATCCCGCGACCGGTGTAGCGCTTCGCGAGCGACACGACGAGTCGGAGGTTGGCCTCGAGCAGGTGGTTCTTCGCGCGGTGGCCGTCCTCGGCGATCCACTCGAAGTCCTCGAGGTCACCGGCGGCGACGCCCTTGTCGGAGGCGAGCTGCTCGTCGGCGAACAGGCCGGCCTCGATGCGCTTGGCGAGCTCGACCTCCTGGACGGCGTTGAGCAGCGCGACCTTGCCGATCTGCTTCAGGTAGTCCTTGACGGGGTCGGCGGTCGCGCCCGCGGAGACGACCTGCTGCTCGGGCTCGTCGGCATCGTCGGAGTCGGAGAGCGCGAAGCCCTCCTCCTCGGAGGTCAGCTCCTTCTCGAGCGGGGCCTCCTTCGCCTCCACGAACTGCGAGTCGTCCACCTCATCGAGGGAGCGCTTGTTGCCGCCGACGGTGAGGACGATCTCGTCTCCGTCCCGCTCTACCTTCACGTCCAACTCGACGGTGGCATCGGCCGACTTGGCGGGGGCCTTGCGGGTCCGCGTGGTCCTGGTGGTGGTTGAGGCGGGGCCTTGCGGGTCCGCGTCGTCTTCGCGGGGCGTCGGCCGCCGCCGCCTTGGCGGCGGCAGGCTTCCGGGCTCGCGTCGGCTTCTTCTCGGCCTGTGTCTCGTCTGCAGTGCTCCGACGGGTGGTCCTGCCGGCGCCTTCAGCGTTCTGGGTCACGGTTGTCCTCTCAAACCAGACGACTGATTTTTGCGCGTGCGTCGCCCCGTTCTAGTCAAGGGTTACGCGCCGTCCATTCTGGCACGCGATCCACCACTACTCAAACGTGACGACCCGGGGGATCCCTGACCCTGGTAGGGGCACGAGGGCCACGACGTCAGACCCTGGGCCCATTTCACCCCTCGGCTTGAAGATTCATGGAACCTCGCGCACCACCTGTGCGTTGTACTGGGTGACGACTGGTGAAAGGCAGACTGACCATGAACACCTCAGCACGCATGCGAAGCACCGATGGCATTGACGGCAAGGACGCGGTGGGCTCTACCTCGACGCGATTGCCAAGACACCCTCCTCACCGCGGTGGGTGAGGTGGAACTGGCCCGCACGATCGAGGCAGGGCTCTTCGCCCAGAAGGTCCTCGATGGAGAGGTTACCTCGACGGTCAAGGCCACCGAGGATGAACTCCGCGAGATCGCGGCCGAGGGTGAGCGCGGCATGCAGCAGTTCGTGCAGGCGAACCTCCGCCTCGTGGTGTCCGTGGCCCGCAAGTACGGCCGCGCGCAGATGCCGCTGCTCGACCTGGTGCAGGAGGGCAACACCGGCCTGATCCGCGCGGTGGAGAAGTTCGACTACGCGAAGGGCTTCAAGTTCTCGACCTACGCCACCTGGTGGGTCCGTCAGGCGATCTCCCGCGGCATCGCGCAGCAGGGCAGGATCGTGAGGCTCCCGTTCACGTGGCCGAGCAGGTCAACCAGGTGTCGGCGGTGCGGCGCAACCTTGAGCGTCAGCTGGGCCGTGAGCCGGAGCTGGCGGAGATCGCGGAGGAGCTGGGCCTCGCGGTGTCGAGGATCGTCGACCTTCTGCGGTACTCCCGCGACCACGTCTCGCTCGATGCCCCGTCGAGGCCGACGGCGACACCGCTCTGGGTGATCTGATCGCCCGCGAGACGGCACCCGGCCCGACGAGATGGTGCTCGACGCAGAGGAGCGGGCCCGCCTTGACGCGATGCTCGACGACCTGGATGAGCGCTCGCAGGATGTGGTGCGCCGCCGCTACGGCCTCCTCGACGGTCGCCAGGCGAAGCTCGCCGACATCGGCGTCCACTGGGGCATCACCGCGGAGCGGGTCCGTCAGATCGAGCGGCAGGCGCTGGCCACGATGCGCGCGCGACAAGGCGTCGCGGCCTGACGGGTCAGTCGAGAACCCTGATCAGGCCCTCCTGGGCGCAGGTGGCGACCGCCTGCCCGCCCTGGAACAGGGTGCCCATGCTGAACCCGCGGGCACTGGAGGCCGACGGCGAGACCATGTCGTAGAGCAGCCAGTCGTCCACGCGGACCGGCCGGTGGAACCACATCGCGTGGTCGATCGACGCCGCCTGCAGCCTGGGTGACAGGAACTCGACCTCGTGCGGCACGGTGGTGACGCTGAGCAGCGTCATGTCGCTCAGGTAGGCCAGCACAGCGGAGTTCAGGAGCCGGTCTTCCGGCATGGCCTCCTTGGTGCGCACCCAGGCCCGCATACTGCCACCCTGCCGCGTCGGCTCGGGCCGGCCGGCGAGCCGTACCTCGAGGGCCTCCCACTCCATGATGTAGCCGACCCCGCTGCCGAACCGGCGCCCGAACACCTCTCCCAGCTCCGGCGACGCCTCCGGCGGCGCCACGTCCAGCGGCTCGGCCGCGGAATGGTCCAGGCCCTCCTCCGGCTTCTGGAACGACGTGGTCATCTCGAAGATGACCCGCTCCCCCTGCCTGGCGATGACCCGGCGGTTACTGAACGTCCTGCCGTCGCGCATCACCTCGATGTCGAAGTCCAGGGCGACGTCGGGCGCGCCGGGGCGCAGGAAGTACGCGTTGAGCGAGTGCGGCACCCGCTCGGGATCGATGGTGCGTGACGCGGCGATCAACGTCTGACCGAGCACCTGACCGCCGAAGAGCCGCTGCATCTTGGTGGTGGGCTGGGGCCCCGGAACGTGTTGTCCCCTGTCTGCTCGAGCTCGAAAAGGGAGAGGAGTTCGGTCACGTCTTTAGGCACCGGCCCATCGTGCCACGCCCGGCGCCGCGGCGCTCGTCGCAGGGGCTCAGGCCTGCCGGATCGCCTGCCTGATGCGCTTGGCTGAGATCGGCACCGAGGTGCGCAACTGCTGTGCGAAGAGGCTGATGCGGAACTCCTCGATCAGGAACGCGATCTCCTCCACCTTCGCGCCGAGTGGGCCCGGCGGCTGCGCCGCCATCAGGGCCGCGTACAGATCCTCCATCTCATCGACCTGCGACTGGAGTTGCGCGTCACGGGCCGGATTCAGCGCGGCCGCCTCGAGCCGGGCGACGGCACCCTTCGCGTAGCGGGCAGGTGCACGAACCAGGGGTCGGGGGTGGCGGAGATGAACCGGTTGAAGAAGAGGTTCTCCAACTGGGTTGCGACATCGCGGCCCGCGGGCGTCGCCCCGCCAGCACCCTGGCCCGGGTGACCGCCGCAAGAGCGTGCGCGGCCGTGTTGACGACCTCGAGGGTCCGACCCGGGCATTCCTGACGGACGGCGAGGGCGACCCGCTGGTAGGCCGCGGCATCGCGCACCTCGACGATCGGCCCCTGCCCGGCGGCCAACTGCTCACCCGCCTTGAGCCAGGCGTCGGCGAGCAGGTCGCGGACGCTCGGGTAGGCGGAGTCCGCCAGGGACAGCTTCTCCAACCGTCCGAGGTGCGCCACCACCCACTTCACGGGATCGGGGTTCGTCAGCGTCAGCAGGCGCCGCACGCCGTGCACGTGGGCCCGCCGGCCTTGCCCTCGTCCTCCTGTACCGCGACCCGACGCTGGCGCCCTCGTCGACCAGCGACGGGAACCCGACCACCCCTTGGCGAGGGTGGTCTGCCGAGGCACGGCGCCGAACGTCCACGCCTTCTGACCGGTGGTGACCAGCCCACCGGCGGAACGGGTGAGCTTCTCCGCCACCTTGGGCGACAGCCGCTGAGAGAGGGCATCGAGGTCGGAACCCCGGGCCACCTCGCGACCGTTGTCCGTGATCACGAACGTGGGCCGCAGGTGCGAGCCGAGCCTGGTCCCGTCGAAGTCGCCGCCTGCGACCACCGTGCCGGTGAGCGCGGTGAGAGCCCGCGCAAGGGCATCCGGGAACGACCCCTCCACCGGATGGGTCTCCAACCACTGGAGGGCGCGGGCGGCGTGGTCGGGAGCAGGCACGAAGCTGGTGCGCAGGCTCTTCGGCAGCGTGCGGAGCAGCTCGACGGCGAGTTCACGCCGCAGCCCGGGAACCTGCCAGCTGAACGTGGCACCATCGAGTTGGTTGAGCAGTTCGAGCCGCACGGTGACCGTGACGCCGTCGGAACCGGCGCCCGGGTCGTAGACGTAACTGACGGGCAGCCGGTGGGCGCCGACCTCCCAGAGGTCGGGGAAATCGGAGGGGCGCAGCAGGTCGGGGTTGATCACGACGTCGTCGAGGCTCAGCCGCGGCCACTCCTCCTTCGGGGTGCGCCGCAGCCACTTGTCGAACGTCGCGCCCGAGACGACCTCGCCGGGCACGCGTGCATCGAACCAGGCGTAGAGGGCGTCGTCGGAGGCGAGCAGGTCGGGCCGGCGCATCCGGTCGGTCACCTTCTCCGCCTCGCCGAGCGTCGCCCGGTTGGCTGTTACGAGCTTGCCGCGCGTCTCCCAGTCGCCCTCGACCAGCGCGCTGCGCAGGAAGATCTCGCGGGCCTCCACCGGATGGTCGGCCGCGTAACTGGTGTGGCGCCCGGCCACGATGGGCACGCCGAACAGGCTGATCTTCTCGTTGGCCTGGACCGATGCGGTCCGGGAGGACCAGTGCGGTTCGGAGACGGTCCGGGTCAGCACGTGTCCGCCGACCGCCTCGACCATGTCGGGCGTGATGGCGGCCACGGTGCGGGCCCAGAGTCGGGAGGTCTCGACGAGCTCGAACGCCATCACGAGCGGAGGGGTCGACTTCGACAGCGACGACCCGGGCTGCAGCGCGAACCGGGCGCCGCGCGCGCCCTGGTACTCGGTGAGCGGGCGGCGCTTCCCCGGCTGCCGCTTGGTCCGTTCCTGCTCCGCGAGGCCGACGTTGGAGAGCAGGCCGCTGAGCAGACAGGTGAGGACCTCCGGCATCGAGCCACGCCCGCTGATGTCGAGGTCGAGCTCGCGGGTGGCCTCCTTCAACTGCGAGACGAGGTCCTCCCACTCGCGGAACCGGACGAAGCTCAGGTACTCGGCGCGGCAGAGACGCCGGAAGGCGCTGCTGCCGAGCTCGCGACGCTTCGTGCGCAGGTGGGTCCAGATGTTGAGCAGCACCTCGAAGTCGCCCCCCTCGGGAGCCCGGGCGTGCTGCTGTTCCCCGGGCGGGTGCCCGTGTGGACGGTGTGGCGTCGGGGTTCGCCTGTGGCCGGCGTCGGCGCGGGTTCGTCGCCCGGGACGCCGGAGAAGAAGCGGCGGTGCGACTCATCGGCCTGGGCCTGGAAGTCGGCGGGCCGCTCGCGCACGTCGGGGACGGTGAGACCGGCCACCAGCACCAGCACGGTGGCGAGGCTGTCGCGCCGCGCCCCTCGATCAGCATTCTGCCCAGCCGCGGATCGACGGGCATCCTGGCGAGCATTCTGCCGGTGCGGGTGAGACGGAGCCGGTCGTGCCGCTTGCGGGGATGAATGGCGCCGAGCTCGCTGAGCACGCGCACCCCGTCGTTGATGTGGGCGGTGACCGGTGCCTCGACGAACGGGAACGACTCGATGTCGCCCAGGCCGGCCTGCGCCATCAGGAGGATGACGGTGGCGAGGTTGGTGCGCAGGATCTCCGGGTCGGAGAACTCGGGCGGGCCTCGAAGTCCTCCTCCGAGTACAGCCGGATCGCCACACCGGGCCCGACGCGGCCGCAGCGGCCCGAGCGCTGGTTCGCGGAGGCCTGCGAGATCGGCTCGATCGGCAGCCGCTGCACCTTCGTGCGCGCCGAGTAGCGCGAGATGCGGGCCGTTCCGGTGTCGATCACGTAGCGGATCCGGGGCACGGTGATGGAGGTCTCGGCGACATTGGTGGCCAGCACGACGCGTCGGCGCGCCTGGGGTGCGAACACCCGCTGCTGGTCGGCCGAGGACAGCCGCGCGAACAGCGGCAGCACCTCGAGCCCCGTGTCGAGGCCCTCGATCGCGTCGGCCGTGTCGCGGATCTCCCGCTCGCCGCTCAGGAACACGAGGATGTCCCCGGCCGACGACGTCGTCACGATCTCCTCGACGGCGGAGGTGACCGCCTCGATCTGGTCCTCGCCCTCCTGCGGGTCGCGGTAGACGACCTCCACTGGGAATGTCCTGCCGGACACCCGGACGATGGGGGCGTCGTCGAATTGCTCGGCGAACCGGGCCGTGTCGATGGTGGCGGAGGTGACGATCACGCGTAGGTCGGGTCGCTTCGGCAGCAACTGCTTGAGGTAGCCGAGCAGGAAGTCGATGTTGAGACTGCGCTCGTGGGCCTCGTCGATGATGATCGTGTCGTACCTGCTGAGCAGCCGGTCGTGGGTCAGCTCGGAGAGCAGGATGCCGTCTGTCATCACCTTGATCCGCGTCGCCGCGCTCACCTTGCGGGTGAACCGCACCTGGTAGCCCACGAAGTCGCCGAGCTCGACGCCGCACTCGGACGCGATGCGCTGCGCCACTGTGCGGGCGGCGATCCGGCGGGGCTGCGTGTGCGCGATCCGCTCCCGGCCCGCGAGAAGGCAGATCTTCGGGAGCTGCGTCGTCTTGCCGGAGCCGGTCTCGCCCGCGACGACCACGACCTGGTTGTCGCGGATGAGGCGCGCGATGGTGACCGCCTCCGCCTCGATCGGCAGCGACGGGTCTACCCGGATGTCTGGTGCGGTCCGGTCCGTCATCCGTGCGTGATGTACAACGGGCACTCGGCATGGGCCATCAGCCCGCGCAGCAGCCCGCCGAGCCCGAAGCCCGTCAGGCTGGGCGATCCGGTGCCGAGCACCAACATGTCGTAGTCGTTGCTGCGGCTGACGAGTTCGTTGATCGGGCTGGCCGCGGCGACGTGGACGGAGTACTCCACGTCGGGGAACCCGGGGGCGACGTCCTCGGCGATGGCCTGGATGCCGCCCTGGGCGAAGCGGATCTGCTCGTCGAGCTGGGCGGGGCTGAGCTTGCGGGAGAACAGCCCGACCGGGGCTGCATCGCGTGCACGATCTCGAGCCTGCTGCCGAGCCGCTGTGCCTGCCCGAACCCGGCCTTGAGGGTGACCTCGGATCCGGGTGAGGTCTGCAGCCCGACACCCACCACGCGCTTGGAACCCACCGGGTCGGGGTGTGCGGCGGCTGAGATGACGACGACGGGGCACGACGCGTTGGCGACGACGGCGACCGAGGTCGATCCGACGAACATCCGCTCGAGGCCGGACGCGGCGCGGCGGCCGACCACGACGAGGTCGGCGACCTCGCTGAGCCGGGCCATGACACCGCCGGGCGAGCCCATCACGACCTCGCTCTTGAGGCGGGCGGGGTCGAGGCCGAGCTCGAGCGCGAGGGCCTTGGCCTGCTCGTTGGCGGTGACGCCGGCGGCTTGGAGCACCTCGGGGTCGTAGACGACGCCCCAGGCTCCGGCCATCAGTGTGTCGTCGACCGCGTTGACCAGCATCAGTTCGCCGCCGTAGCGCACGGCCGTGTTCGCGCCGAAGCGGACGGCGCGCAGACCGTCGTCGCTGCCGTCGACGCCGACGATGATCAGGGGAGGTCGCTGTCACCCGTGTTGTCCCCGGCCTCGGGAGCCTGGGGAAGTTCCTCCGCACCGTCCCGCTCGTCAGGGGTGTTGATGGGCTCGGTCATGGGTCAGCTCCTTCTCGTTCCGGACATCACGCGTCCGCTGACTGCGCCTGCGGTGATAGCCACCCAGACGGGTCGCTCGCCGTCGAGCCAGCTGATGTGGCCAGACTTCTCGGCCTCCCCGAACGGGTGATCCCTGGATGAGGACGGTCCACCCGACGGCGGCCTCGGCGTCGATCTCGTCGGCCTGGAAGGCTACCTCGGTGGGTTCCGTCAGCCGCGACAGCGCGCCGCCGTCGGCCGTCTGGAACACGACGGTGTGGCCGTCCAGACGGAAGTTGACGGGGAACACGACGAGGCCGTCGTCGCCCTGCCAGGCGATCCGACCCATCTCCGCCTCAGCGAGCAGGGCCCAGCACTCGTCGGCTTCAAGCCTGGAGAAGTAGGTCACTTCCGAGCCCGGGTCACTGGTCATGGAGCAACCCTAGCGCGCCCGCTCACGCGGCGAGGCCCGGCGCGCGGTCCCCGCAGCCGACCACGTCAACGCGGGCGGAGAGGAGACATCCGACTGGGCGCACCCTCGTCGATGCCTCGGGTGAGCTCGGCAACAGCGTCGCCGACCAGCCTTCGGGCGGACCCGGCCACCGGAAAGTCGTGGGGCTACGTCAACACGCGCACCGCCACCCGGGCACGGTGACGGCGGAGCTGACCGCCACCGGCGACGCGACGGGGTACCGGTCAGCGCAACCACGGGGGCCTCGTACGAGGCCCCGGCCTGCCGCTGAGCCCGAGGAGTGGGCGGATCACAGTGACTGGAACGTGGTCCGCCCACCCAGGCGGTCGGCAAGTTCGTCGTCGATCCCGTCGGCGATCTGGCTGAGGATGTGGAGCGCCTGGTACAGGTGCGCGGGCACAAACGGCTGCGCGGGCACCGACAACTGCACGAACACCCGGTCGCGGTGCAGCGAGAAGCGACCGAACCGTGCCTCGACGTTCAGGTCGTTCAGCACCTCGCAGGCGCGGGACCGGCCGCTGACGTCGTGCACGAGCGGCGAGAAGAGGATCAGTTCGGCGGCGTCGTCGGTGGAGCGCAGGAACACCATGGTCGAGCCCACGCGGATCGCGACATCGCCCTGCTCGTTACGCAGGGCCGGGTGACCGAACCGGGCGCGCAGCACCTCATCGACGAGCCGGTCGAGTTCCGCCTTGCTCGCGGTCCGTACGGACACCTCGTCCTTCCCGAGCGGCCGCGGCTCGAGAGGGATCCAGGTGGATTCGCCCTTGAGGATCTCGGCCAACTGGTCGGGCTCGAGGAAGATCGGGTGCAGGACGCCGAAGACGGCAGCCAGAGTTTCGGTGGCGAGGCGCGCCAACCGGGCCGACTCCTCCTGACTGACGACGGTGTGGAACCACGGCTCGCCGGGGTTGGGTCGTCCCACCCGAGCGCGCGCAGCTCCGTCTCCTCCGTGGGGTGGCTCTTCCCGCGTCGGATCCCTTGACGTAGGCGCCGATCAGCTCCGGCGCCACCATGGAGAAGCGGATCCCCGGCGCCTCCTCGTCCGTGGAGAAGGCCGAGATGGTGAGGTCGGCCGTGGCATCCATGACCGAGAGCACCTCGTCGAGCCTCCGCGAGAACTCGTCCCACGCTTCCTTCTGGGTGCTGTCGAAATCGAAGTCGTTGTAGTCGCTCACTGCCCACCTCCGGTTCCAACCTAGTACACGTATCAGCGCCCTGTTTCCACCCTTGTCGTCGGAACCCCGACACGGGCGCCTACCATCCGGGAATGGAGACAGTGGAGGTGGGGACGCCCCACGGACCCGCCCTGGTTACGCTCGATGCCCCCGAAGGGTCGCGCGGCCTGCTGGTGCTCGGCCGGGCGCCAGCGGAGGCATCGGCGGTGCAGACCTCGTGCTGGCTTCGCAGGTCGCCGTCGATCTCGGGATGGCGTCGGCGCTCGCGCAGCCACCGTACGCGGTGGCCGGCCGCAGGGTGCCGCCGCGGGGCACCCGGACCGACGAGGCGTTCACCGCCGTCGTGGCCACGCTCCGGGCCAGGTTCCCGAGGGACCACTGGTGTCCGGCGGCCGCTCCTACGGGGCAAGGGTGGCCTGCCGGACGGCCGCCGCGACGGGGTGCGACGCCGTCGTCTGCCTCGCGTTCCCCTGCAGCCACCGGGAGGCCGCCCTCACGACAGGACGAGTTGAGTGCGGTGCAGGTTCCGACCCTGATCATCCAGGGTGAGCGGGACCCCTTCGGGATCCCGGTTCCACCCGCCCTCGGCGTTCTGGTGCGCGTCGCGGGAGACCACTCGTTGAAAAAGGATCACCCGAGGATCGCGGCCGCCCTCTGTGACTGGTTGACCGATCGGCTGTCACCCGTCAGCTGAGCTCCCGGGTGACCACCCGGCCGTTGTCCCACGATGCCCACGCCTCCCAGTCGACGTCGCGGTGGGTGCCGCCGTCGAGAAGGGTGACCAGGACCCGGAGGGTGTCCGCGTGGGAGACCAGCGCCACCTCGTCGCCTCCCGGAATCCGGACCTCAGATCGGCCAGCAGGGGCGGAGCCGGTCGGCCACGTCGGCGAGCGACTCTCCCCACCCCACCGGACCTCGGAGACGTGCACCCCGCCGGGGTCTCCTCGGGTACCAGGTCGGCGGTGAGCCTGCCCTCCATGCGGCCGAGGTGGACCTCGCGGAGCCGGCTGTCGGCCGTGACGCCCAGTCCGTGTGGGGCCGCCACCATCCCGGCAGTCTGGAGCGCCCTGGTCTGATCGCTGCTGAACACGGCGGCGAGCGGGAGGTCCGCGAGCGCATCGCCCGCCCTCCCGCCTGCTCGACCCCGAGGGCCGTGAGCGGCACGTCCATCGCCTGTCCCTGGACCCGGCCCTCCACATTCCAGGTCGACTGGCCGTGGCGGATGAGGTGGAGCAGCACGGTGCGAGTCTAGTGCCCCACCGCCGGTGAGAGGATGGACGGATGCTGCTGCACGAGATCGTCGACACCTCGGGTGCGGTCGCCTCGACCGCAGCCCGCACCGCGAAGGTGCACCTGATGGCCGAGCTGTTCTCGCGCACGGCCGCCACCGATGCGGCCGCGGTTGCGGCGTGGCTCGGCGGGTCGCTGCTGCGGCGCCGCACCGGCGTCGGGTGGCGCTCTCTCAGCTCCCCTCCCCAGCGGCCCCCACGCCGACGCTGACGGTGGCGGCCGTCGACGCCGCGTTCACGGCCCTCGCCGAGGCCGGGGTGAGGGTTCGCAGGCCGCACGGTCGACGGCGCTGCGGGGCCTGCTCTCCGCCGCCACCGTGCCCGAGCAGGAGTGGCTGCGGGCCCTGCTGCTCGGGGAGTTGCGGCAGGGGCTCTCGACCCAGTCGTCCAGTCCGCCCTCGCCGAGGCCTCCGGCGTCGGCGTGGCCGTCGTGCGGCGGGCCGCCATGATGGCAGGATCGACGCCGCCGGTGGCGGAGGCGGCCCTTTCTGCTGGCGGCTCCGCGGAGGCGCGTGCGGCGCTGACCGCATTCACGCTGGAGGTGGGGCGCCCCGTGCTGCCCATGCTCGCCTCGTCGGCGGCCGATGTGGAGGCGGCGATGGTCAGGGCCGTCGCGGGGCGCGGCGGGGCCGTGGTCCTCGACTCCAAGCTGGACGGGATCCGGCTGCAGGTGCACCGTCGCGGCGGCGAGGTGCTGATCGTGACGCGCAGCCTCGACGACATCACGGCCAGGCTGCCCGAGGTGGTCGAGGTGGTGGCGGCGTTGCCGGGAGGCGACCTCGTCCTGGACGGCGAGGGCCTCGTGCTGGGTGCCGACGGCCGCCCCTCCCCGTTCCAGGACACCGCCGCCAGGACCGGCACTGTCGGCACGGCCCCTGCGCGCATCACCCCCTTCTTCTTCGACCTGCTCCATGCCGGCGGCGACGACCTCGTCGACCTACCCTCGCCGAGCGGCTGGCGCTGCTCGACCGCCTCGTGCCGCCGGAACTGCGGACCGGCAGGCTGCTCACGGCTGACGTGCCCGAGGCGGTCGCGTTCACCGACTCGGTGCTCGCCGCCGGGCACGAGGGCGTCGTCGTGAAGGACCCGACCTCGCCCTACGAGGCGGGCCGGAGGGGCTCAGGCTGGATCAAGGTCAAGCCCGTCCACACGCTCGACCTGGTCGTGCTCGCCGTCGAGCACGGCTCAGGTCGGCGCACCGGTTGGCTGTCGAACATCCATCTGGGGCGAGGGACCCGGACCTCCCGGGTGCCTTCGTCATGGTGGGCAAGACGTTCAAGGGCATGAGCGACGAGATGCTCCGCTGGCAGAGCGCACGCTTCCGCGACCTGGCCATCGATGACGCGGACGCCTGGACCGTGCGGGTGAGGCCGGAGCAGGTGGTCGAGATCGCCGTGGACGGCATCCAACGGTCGCGCCGCTACCCGGGAGGGGTCGCCCTGCGGTTCGCCCGGGTCGTGCGCTACCGCGAAGACAAGGACGCCACCCAGGCCGACACCATCGACGACGTCCGCGCGCTCGGCGGGTGAGCGCCACGGGATTTTAGCGACACTTTGTCTCCCTAATTCTGTGGCAGACTGAGGCGTCCGACGAGCCGAGGAACAGGAGCGCGCGTGTTCAACCCGATGACGTGGGACGCCCCTTACCTGGTGATCGTCGCGGCCCTCTTCGTGATCGTGATGCTCCGCGCCAACGGCACCTACTGGCTCGGTCGGGGATGACCGCGGGCGCCGAGCGCACCCGCTTCGCCAAGCTGATTTCCTCCAGCCACTACGCGCGGGCCACCCGCTGGCTCGCCCGGTGGGGCGCCCCAGCCATCTCGCTCTCGTTCCTCACCATCGGCATCCAGACGGTGATCAACCTGGCGGCAGGCATCACCCGGATGCCGCTCAGGCGCTACCTCCCGGCGGTGACCGTCGGCTCCGTACTGTGGGCCTTCCTGTACGGCACGGTCGGGTTCATCGGCTGGGCCGCAGTGGTGCGCCTGTGGCAGTTCTCCCCACCGCTCCTGGTGGCGGTCTTCGTCCTCGCGGCGGCAGGCATCCTCTGGTCGGTACTCCGGCGCGACTCCGCGGTCAGGGCAGGCACCGAGTAGGCCCAGCGGGTAGTCTTGCCGCCGTTCGACGGCGAGGAGGGACCCATGGAGACGAGAGCCGAGTTGACGGGCTCGTCCATCGTGGACGCCGGCATCTATGTCGAGGGCGTCCGCGTCGAGACACCCACCACCTTCTCCGAACTCTTCGATGCGCTCGACAGGCATCCCACCGGCTTCGCCTGGGCAGGACTCCTGCGCCCGAGCCCCGCGGAGATGGGCCTGCTGGCGCGCCAGTTCTCGCTCAGCCCGCTGCTGGTGGAGGACGCTGTCGTCGCCCACCAGAGGCCCAAGTTCGAGCGCTACGGCGACGTCGGGTTCCTGGTGTTGCGGGCCGCCGACTACATCGACCGCAGCGAGTCGGTCGCGTTCGGCGAACTGCACGCCGTGGTCACCGACCGCTTCGTGATCACGCTGCGGCACGCGGCCACCCCCGACCTGTCCGAACTGCGCGGCTCACTCGAGCACCGCCCGAGCTGCTGAAGGCCGGCCCACGCGCCGTTCTCCTGCGCCTGCTCGACGCGGTCGTCGACGACTACCGACCCGTGGTGCTCGGCATCGAGAACGACGTCGACGAGATCGAGTCACAGGTCTTCGGCGGCAGCACCCACGTGTCGAAGCGCATCTACCAGTTGTCACGCGAGGTGATCGACTTCCAGCGGGCCGTCCGCCCGCTCCGCGACATCGTGATGGATGTCCGTGAGGACCGGCTGCTGGCCGACGCGCCGGAGGCGGTCCGGCAGGACCTGCGCGACATCGAGGACCACGCCATCGTGATCGACGAGCGGGTGGAGACCCTGCGGGAGGCACTGAAGGGCACGCTCGACCTGAACCTGGCGCTGCAGACCCAGCGGCAGAACGAGGAGGTCACCAACATGACCGCCGCGAGCCTGCGGCAGGCCGAGGACTCGCGGCGCATCGCCGCCTGGGCCGGTGTGCTGTTCGTGCCGAGCCTCGTCGCAGGCACCTACGGGATGAACTTCACACACATGCCCGAGCTCGGCTGGGCGTGGGGCTACGCCTGGGGACTCGGCCTGATGTTCCTCACCGGCCTCGGAATGTACCTCATCTTCAAGTGGAAGGACTGGCTCTGAGCATCCCCACATCCGGCACCGGGCCGGCCACGCACGAGGCGGGAGAGCTGACTCTCACCACCGGGGGTGGCACGCCGACCCGCGTCGCCTACGAGGCGGCCACCTGCGGCTGAGGGCTGGAACCGGCGGGGCGTCGGTGTCGGGAACGGCACCGACGCCCCGTCGGGTCTCACATGAGCGCGGAGGTGAGCCGGCAGACGTTGTCGAGGTAGCGCGAGGACCAGGGCTGGCGCCTCCACTCCTCCAACGTCAGCAGGTGCGAGACCTCACGGATGTGGGCGTCGTTGCCGTGCAGAAGTTCGACGAGGTTGCCGCCGAAGCCCAGCAGCATGATCTCGTAATCGAGAGCGAAGGAGCGGTAATCCATGTTCGAGGAGCCGATCACGCCGATCCGGTCGTCGATGGTCAGGTACTTCGAGTGCAGCACGGCGGGCGCCGGGTACAGGTAGATGTGCACCCCTGCCTCGAGAAGCGCCTCGTAGTAGGAGCGCTGCGCGTGCCCCACCAGGAACTGGTCGGCCTCCTCGCCGACGTACAGCTCGACACGCACGCCCCGGTGACAGGCGGAGATGATGGCGCTGAGCAGCGCCTCGTCGGGCACGAAATAGGGCTGGCGATCGTGATGGACCGCTCCGCCAGATACATCAGGGACACGAACATGCGGTGGTTCGGCTCGGTCGGGTACCCGGGCCCGGAGGGCACCAGCTGCATCGCGTTGGCGGAACCGCCGGGGATCAGGTCGGGCTTGTCGACGAAGTGCTCGTCGGGGTCGAGAGTCTCCCCGATTCGGTGAACCAGTCGGTGGCGAAGACGGCCTCGAGCTCCAGGACGATGTCGCCGGAGACCGACACCGACAGGTCGTGCCACTCGCGCCCGATCCTGAGGTTCTTCGCGCTCGCATAGTGCGGGGCGATCACGTTGTGGGAGCCCATGATCGCCTCGTCGCCGTCGACGATCAGCAGCTTGCGGTGGTTGCGCAGGTCGGGGCGGCGCCACTGCCGCGTCCTGAGCGAGATGGGCATCATGAGGCGCCAGTCGATGCCCGCCTCGGTGAGCCTGCGCTTGAACTGCTTCCAGCCGTCGTACTTCTGGGAGCCGACCTGGTCGACGAGCAGGCGCACCTTCACACCGCGTTCCACGGCGCGGGCAAGCGCGCTGAAGAACACGTCGGTCGCGTCGTCCCAGGCCATGATGTAGAACTCGACGTGCACGTAGCGCTGCGCGCGGTCCACGGCGGCCCCCATCGCCTGGTAGGTGGCGCGCGCATCGTCGTGGAGGCCGTGCACGGCCCCCGTCAGGCACGGCAGCCCGGTGAGCTCGCGGTTCATCCGGAGGATGCCCTCCAGCGCGGCGGTGGTCTGGGCCCCTCTGGTACGTCGGGCAGCCCGACGGTGTGGTTCTTGATGATCTCGTCGCTCTGGCGCTGGATCGCCAGCCTGCGACCACGCACCCACGGGCTGCCGATGAGCCAGTAGAGCGGGAAACCGACCACCGGCAGGAAGAGGATCAGCAGGAGCCAGGCCGACGACGAGGAGGGTCGCCGGTTCTCGGGCACCACCCCGATCGCGATGATCTTCATGACGTACTCGACGATCAGGAAGATGATCGTCACCCACTGCGGCAGATCCACCCGGTGCTCCCTCCACACTCGGGCCGATCGTATCGGCTCCGGGCGCGCCCGCGGGTCAGTCGGCTCAGGCGAGCTTGCGGGCCGCTCCCTTGTCCGCGGACTGGGCGAGCATGCCGAAGATCCTCAGCGCGGTCGACACCTCGCGTTCACGGTCGGCGGGCTGCCAGCCCTCGGCGTCCCTGCGGGCGCGCCGCTCGGTCAGTGTCGCGTCGTCGACGTCGAGCCGGATCAGCCTGTCGGGGATGGAGATGGTGATCGGGTCACCCGTCTCCACGAGGCCGATGGTGCCGCCGGAGGCCGCCTCGGGAGAGACGTGCCCGATGGACAGTCCGGAGGAGCCCCCGGAGAAGCGGCCGTCGGTGACGAGCGCACACTTCGGCCCGAGGCCGAGTCCCTTCAGGTAGGACGTCGGGTAGAGCATCTCCTGCATGCCGGGACCGCCCTTCGGCCCCTCGTAGCGGACGATGACGACGTCGCCGGGCTGCACCACCTTGCCGAGGATGGCCTCGACGGCCTCATCCTGGCTCTCGGTGACGATGGCCCTCCCCGTGAAGTTCCACTGGTCCTCCGGAACGCCTGCGGTCTTGACGATGGCGCCGTCGACAGCGAGGTTGCCCTTGAGGACGGCGAGTCCACCGTCGACCGTGTAGGGGTGGTTAGTCGAGCGGATGCAGCCGCCCTCGGCGTCCGTGTCGAGGCTCTCCCAGCGGTTCGACGATGAGAACGCCTCGGTGGTGCGGACCCCACCGGGGCCGCGTGGAACAGCTCGATGGCCTCGGGCCGCGCGGAGCCACCCCGGATGTCCCAGTCGGCGAGCCAGGCGTCCAGCGTCGGCGAGTGCACGGCGTGCACGGCCTCGTCCAGCTTGCCTCCGCGGCGCAGTTCGCCCAGGAGGGCCGGGATGCCGCCCGCGCGGTGCACGTCCTCCATGTAATACTTCGCCGAGTTGGGGGCGACCTTCGCGAGGCACGGGGTGACGCGGGAGATCGCGTCGATATCGTCGAGGGTGAAGTCGACGCCCGCCTCCTGGGCCGCGGCCAGCAGGTGCAGGACGGTGTTGGTGGAGCCGCCCATGGCGACGTCGAGCCGCATGGCGTTCTCGAACGCGGGCTTGGTCGCGATCGACAGCGGGAGGACGGACGCGTCGTCCTCGTCGTACCAGCGGCGGCACAGCTCGACCACGAGGCGGCCCGCCTCCTGGAAGAGGCCCTTGCGGGAGGCCGCCGTGGCCAGCGTCGATCCGTTCCCCGGCAGGGCGAGGCCGATGGCCTCCAGCAGGCAGTTCATGGAGTTGGCGGTGAACATGCCGGAGCAGGAGCCGCAGGTGGGGCACGCGTTGGCCTCGATGCGGCCGAGTTCGGCGTCCGAGACGTTCGGATCGACGGCCGAGACCATCGCGTCCACCAGGTCGAGGGATGTCTCGACGGTGCCGCCGTCCTTGACGATCGCGCGGCCGGCCTCCATGGGGCCGCCGGACACGAACACCGCGGGGATGTTGAGGCGCAGCGCGGCCAGGAACATGCCGGGGGTGATCTTGTCGCAGTTGGAGATGCACACCAGGGCGTCGGCGCAGTGCGCGTTGGCCATGTACTCGACGGAGTCGGCGATCAGCTCGCGGCTGGGCAGCGAGTACAGCATGCCACCGTGGCCCATGGCGATGCCGTCGTCGACGGCGATGGTGTTGAACTCGCGGCCCACTCCCCCGGCCTCGGCGATCGACTCGGACACGAGCTTTCCCATGTCGCGCAGGTGGACGTGCCCGGGCACGAACTGCGTGAAAGAGTTGGCCACCGCCACGATCGGCTTGCCCCAGTCGGAGTCCGTGACGCCCGTGGCGCGCCAGAGGGCGCGGGCGCCCGCCATGTTGCGACCGTGGGTGGTGGTGCGGGACCGAAGCGCCGGCATGGATGAACCTCCAGAAGAGACGTCTGCGTCCTCCCAGATTACCCGCGGATCGCCTCCCGGCCCGTCCACGTTCACGCCCGGCCCGCTACGCTTGGCAGCGTGCCAGGGTCTGGGCGGAAGCACTGTGGTGTGTCCCGTTCCCGCATTGGCCCTGGCACGCACCTGCAAAGGACAGGTAATTGCCACATAAGTAGGCCGCAAGGCCGGGGTGCAAATCCCCACCCAGGTCCTGTGGCCCGGCGCAACGAACCCCACGCCATGCACCCGACCGAGGGTCCGCACCGGGCTCCGGCCGGGCCGCAGGATCTGACCAAGCGTGAAGGAGAGCAAATGCGGACATCGAGGTTCCACCTGCAGGTCGATCCGAGCGAGGTCGTCGTCGCCCAGGTCGGCGCCGCCGACCCGACCGTGCTCACACCGGGGCGCCACCGACGGGTGCGCCACGCCTCATACCGGGCGGTGTCGATGACGCGCCGGCTGCTGCAGCTGGCACCGCAGGAGATCCCGACCGCCGACGGCGGCTCGGTGCGGGTCACGGCGGTGGCCCAGGTGCAGGTGTGCGATCCGGTCCTGGCGCTGACCTACGAGCAGCCCGATCACCTCATCTACCTTGCGATCCAACTGGCGCTGCGCGACGCGTTCGCCGAGCTGGAACTGGAGGAGGCAGCGAAGGCGGTGCGGACGCGCCCCGAGATCACCGCCGCTGCGCTGAGCGCCGCCCGGGAGGCTGCGAGCGGGGTCGGCCACCGGGTGGACACGGTGGTGATCAAGGACGTCCTGCTACCGCAGGAGTTCCGCGCAGCGGCGATCGCGGTGCTGACCGCCCGCGCGAAGGGGCAGGCCCAGTTGGAGGCGGCACGGGCCGAGACCGCCGCGCTGCGCAGCCTGGCCAACGGCGCCAAGATCCTCGAGGACCACCCGAGCCTCGCGAAGCTGCGCATGGTGCAGGCCATCCCGATGGGATCCTCGCTCAGCCTGCGGGTCGACGAGGCAGGCGACTGAGCCGGGCCACCCGGCCGACAGACAGGAAGGCGCCCCCGTCCGATCGGATGGGGCGCCACTGCGATTGGGTTCAGGCGATCACGCCAGGTCGATCCAACGCGACTCCATGGGCTCCAGGTCGAGCTGCAGCTCGCGCACCTCGCCCTCGCCGGCCAGGCCGGTGGCACGGCCCGAGACGGTGGTGCTGGCGGCCTCTGTCAGGTTGTTCATGACGAGCGCCTTGCCCGCCTCCTCGAACACCGCGACCTCGACGCCCGGGTTGCTCGGCACCCACTGGGTCGCGAAGTCGGCCTCGCGGCCGGCCGCCCAGTAGATGGCGCGGTGCAGCACGCGGGCGTTGTCGTGGCTGTAGGGAAGCCCCGCGATGTAGACGCCGCGCCCCTCGCCCACCTGGTTGGCCGCGAGCTCGGCGGAGGCGTCCTGCAGGCGCACGATCTGGGTGGCGCCGGTGGTGGCGAAGATGTCGCCCGCACCCTCGCCGACGTCGAGCGCGCCGTCGAGGTCGGCAGTGATGAAGTGGCCGCGGTTCTCGACGGGTACTTGTCGCTCGAGAGCGAGAGGCTCATCTCCTTGTCGACGCCGAGCACATCGGAGAGCTGGAAGAACGCGCCGTTGCTCTGTACCGCGGTCGGCTCACCGATGCCGATGAAGCCACCACCCGCGGCCACGAAGCGGCGCACCGCACCTTGGAGTTCAGGGTCGAGCCAGGCGTCGCCTCCCGAGAACGCGGTGCCCGCGGCGCCGACGTTGAGGACCACGTCAAGGTCGCTCAGGGCGCCGTGGCGGGCGTCGTCGAAGGAGACGAACTGCAGGTCGAACGGGAGACCCGCGAGCGATTCGAGCACGCCGAGGTAGGAGTAGATCTGCTTGTACCAGAGGGCGTGGGCGACCATGTGGGTCTGCCAGGTGCGCAGCTGGCCCCACGCGTTGAGGATGCCGACGCGGATGGTGGAGCGCTGGGCGAGGCGGCCGCCGCCGACCTCGTGGATCGAGCGGAACTCGTTGGCGATCTCCTCGATGCGGGCCATGAAGTCGGGGAACTTGACCGCGAGCGACAGGTAGCCGCCATAGCCGATCCGGTCGAGGGGCTTGCGGGAGATGGCACGGCGGGCCTGCAGCCAGGACTCGTTGGCCTCCTTGAGGGCTCACCGCCGGGCTTGAACACGTCGGGGAAGAAGTACGGGAGGAAGCGGCCCTCGGAGTACCGGACACCGGGGATGTCGGAGATCATCCGGCAGGTGGCAGCGGAACCGACCGAGCCGACGACGCCGTCCATGCCGATCTCGGGCCAGTACTTCCCGTAGGGCTCGGTACCCATCCAGGTGTCGCCCAGGAACATCAGGGCTTCCTTGCCGAACTCGTGGACGATGTCGACGAGTTCCTTCACCCGGGAGCTGACGAAGCGGCTCTGGAAGTCGATCCAGTCGCGGAACTCCCTGCTCGGCATGCGGAAGGAGTTGTTGTAGTAGCCCTGGTCGATGAAGTGCTCGGCGCGGAGCGGGTAGCCGTACTCCGCCTCGAAGGCGTCCATGGCGAGGGGCGACACGGAGGCCGAGTAGCCGAACCAGTCAACGAACTTCTCCTTGCCGAGATCGTTGAACACCAGGGTGAAGTGGTAGAAGAACGTGGTGAAGCGCACCACGTCGACGTCGGGTCGCTCCTGGCACCACGCGCGCAGCGAGTCCACCATGTGCCGCCACGCGACGGGGTGTCTGGCGTCGTAGCCGATCTCGCGCACGCGGGTGGGGTCGTTCTCCCAGTTGTTGGTCGTGTAGTTGTACATCTGGGTGGAGTCCCACACCTGCCAGGCGAGGAAGCTCACGGTGTACACGTGGAACGCCTCGGCGGCGGTGACGGTGACGGTGACGTCGGTCCCCTCACCCTCGACGCTCCAGCCGTCCACCGGGATGACCTCACCGGTCGTGCGGTCGATGACCTCCCACCAGCGGCGGAGATCGCCCTGGTCGGGTGCGACCTGCATCGCGTAGTAGCCGGTCATGATGGCGATGGCGAGCGGGCCGTCGACCCGGGCGGCAACGCGCTCCGACATCAGGTAGAAGCGGGGCCGGGCGTCGAGGTTGGCCAACGCGAACTCCTGGTTCCCACGCGCCGGGAAGTAGGTCTCGTAGACCTTGGCCCCCAGTTGCGTGGTGATCTCGGGCAGCCAGGTGCCGTCCGAGTTGCGCACCGCGTCGGCGCCGAGGCGCTCGAGGATGCCGGGAAGCTCAGCGTCCATCCCCTGCTCGATGGGCAGGGTGACGCGGCCGGTTGTCGCCATTGAGTTGCTCCTTGGGAGAAGTCGCGCGTGTCTAGAAGTATGCACAACATACCGTGACCGCTCCCAATGAACCACACGGAACGGACAACGCTCGAAAGGGGTGAGCGTTCGCTCAGCGGATCACTCGTCGCCGGTCGCCACCGGACGGTCGGTTGCACTGTAGGCCGACCATGACCCCGGGTAGAGCCGTCCCGTTCCCAGCTCGGCATATTCGAGGGCAATCAAGTTATGACAAGCGGTGATGCCGGAACCACAGTAGGAGATCACCTCGGCGGCGTCCGCGATCCCCGCGAACCTGTCCCGCAGTGCCTCCGGGGCGAGGAAGCGGCCGTCGACGCCGAGGTTGCCGGTGAGCGGATAGCTCATCGCGCCGGGGATGTGACCCGCCTTCGGGTCCATCGGCTCCACCTCGCCTCGGAACCGCTCCGAGGCCCTGGCGTCGATGACGACGGCACCGGTTGCCGCCTCCTCGATAGTGGCGAGAGCCCCGCGGGCCATGGCCGGGCGGTGAACGCCGCGACCTCCGGCACGGGGACCTCCGTCGAGAGTGCACCATCCCACGCCGCCATGCCGCCGTCGAGGAGGGCGGCGTCCTCACCCAGCATGCGCAACAGCCAGACCAGCCGTCCTGCCATCGCTCCCCGGCATCGTCATAGGCGACCACGAGCGCACCGTCGCCGATCCCGAGCACGGAGAGCCCGGCCGCGAAGCGGGCAGGATCGGGCAACGGGTGGCGACCCAGCTCCGCCGTCGGCGGGTCGGAGAGCACCACGTCGGTGGCGACGAACAGCGCACCCGGGAGGTGACCGGCGCGGTAGGCGTCGGCCCCGGAGCGGCCGTCCAGGTAGTGGCGCACGTCGACCAGCACCGCCTCGGGGTGCGCGGCGAGCCATTCGGTGGTGACGACGGGAGGGATCATGGCCGTCAGCCTAGTGCCCGTCGGCGCACCGCCCGGGAAATGCGGCGGCCCGGAACCCCCACGGGTTCCGGGCCGCCGCACCGGGTCGCTCGTCAGGTCAGCTGCAGCCGCTGGTCGAGCCGCAGCCCTCGCAGACGTAGCAGGAGCCGGACGGGCGCATCTTCGTGCCGCACGTCATGCACAGAGGGGCGTCCACCTCGGCCACACCGAGGGCCTCCATCAGCTCGGCGGTGGTGTGCGCGTCGAGCAGGGAGGGCTGGCGGGCGCCGTCGACCTTGAAGTTGTCGCCGGCGTCGTTGCGCAGGGATTCGGCCTCCGGCATGGCGGCCTCGTCCTCCTCAGACAGGTAGGAGCCGGTCTCGACGTAGCGGGCGCGCTCGGCGGCCGTGTAGATGCCGAGCTCGGCGCGGTCGTCGAACGTCAGGTAGTCGAGCGCCAGGCGGCGGAAGATGTAGTCCATGAACGACTGGGCGATGCGGATGTCGGGATCGTCCGTCATGCCGGCCGGCTCGAACTTCAGGTTCGTGAACTTCTGCACGAAGCTCTCCAGCGGGACGCCGTACTGCAGGCCGATCGACACCGCGATCGAGAAGGCGTCCATCACGCCGGCCAGGGTCGAGCCCTGCTTGCCGAGCTTGAGGAACACCTCGCCGAGGTGGCCGTCGTTGTAGGCACCCGAGGTCATGTAGCCCTCGGCTCCGCTGACGGCGAAGCTCGTGGTGCGCGACGAACGCGACTTCGGCAGCCGCTCACGCTTGGGGCGGTAGACGATCTTCTCGACGACCTCGGTGGCAGCGGCCTCGGCCGGCGTGTCCTTCTTCTTGCCGTCGGACAGAGGCTGGCCGACCTTGCAGTTGTCGCGGTACACCGCGAGCGCCTTCAGCCCGAGCTTCCAACCCTGCAGGTAGACGTCCTCGATCTCCTCGACGGTCGCCGACTCGGGCAGGTTCACCGTCTTCGAGATGGCGCCGGAGAGGAAGGGCTGCACGGCCGCCATCATGCGGACGTGACCCATCGGCTTGATGGCGCGGGCACCCATGGCGGTGTCGAACACCTCGTAGTGCTCGGCCGCGAGGCCGGGAGCACCGACGACGTGGCCGTTGCTGCTGATGAACTCGACGATCGCCTCGATCTCATCGGCGTCGTAGCCCAGCCGCTGCAGCGCACGCGGGATGGTCTGGTTGACGATCTGCATGGAACCGCCGCCGACCAGCTTCTTGAACTTGACCAGCGAGAAGTCGGGCTCGATGCCGGTGGTGTCGCAGTCCATCATGAAGCCGATGGTGCCGGTGGGCGCCAGGACGGAGGCCTGGGCGTTACGGAACCCGCTGTCGGCGCCGGTCGCGACGACGAGGTCCCACTCGCGGGTCGCGACGGAGTGCAGCGCACGGTCGTCGGCCAGCACCCGCAGGTTGTCGTTGGCCGCCTGGTGCTTGCGCATCACCCGCTGGTGGGCCTCGGCGTTGACCGCGAAGCCGTTGTACGGGCCGACGACACCGGCCAGTTCGGCGCTGCGCCGGTAGGAGGCCGCCGTCATGATCGACGTGATGGCCGCGGCGGTCGAGCGCCCGGCCTCGGTGTCGTAGCCCTTACCCATGGCCATCAGCAGTGCACCCAGGTTGGCGTAGCCGATGCCGAGCTGGCGGAAGTTGCGGGTTGTCTCACCGATGGGCTCGGTCGGGAAGTCGGCGAAACAGATCGAGATGTCCATCGCCGTGATGATCAGCTCGACGGCCTTCACGAACAGCTCGGAGTCGAACGAGCCGTCGGCCCCAGGAACTTGAGCAGGTTCAGCGAGGCGAGGTTGCACGACGAGTTGTCGAGGCTCATGTACTCGGAGCAGGGGTTCGACGCCGTGATGGGGCCGGTCTCGGGGTTGGTGTGCCAGTCGTTGATGGTGTCGTGGTACTGGACACCGGGGTCGGCGCACTCCCATGCGGCCTTCGAGATCTTGCGGAAGAGCGCCTTCGCGTCGACCTCCTCGATCACGGAGCCGTCGGTGCGGGACCGCAGCCCGAAGGCGGCGCCCTCCTCGACCGCCGTCATGAACTCGTCGCTGACGCGCACCGAGTTGTTGGCATTCTGGTACTGGACCGACGTGATGTCCCTGCCACCGAGGTCCATGTCGAACCCGGCGTCGCGGAGGGCGCGGATCTTGTCCTCCTCGCGGGCCTTCGTCTCGACGAACTCCTCGATGTCGGGTGGTCGACGTCGAGCACGACCATCTTGGCCGCGCGTCGGGTGGCGCCGCCCGACTTGATGGTGCCCGCGGATGCGTCGGCGCCACGCATGAAGGACACCGGGCCGGAGGCGGTGCCGCCGGAGCTCAGCAGCTCCTTCGAGGAGCGGATGCGCGAAAGGTTGAGGCCGGCGCCGGAGCCGCCCTTGAAGATGAAGCCCTCCTCCTTGTACCAGTTGAGGATCGAGTCCATGGAGTCGTCAACCGACAAGATGAAGCACGCGCTGACCTGCTGCGGCGAGGGGGTGCCGACGTTGAACCAGACGGGCGAGTTGAAGGAGAAGTACTGGTTGAGCAGCATCCAGGTGAGCTCGTGCTCGAAGATCTCGGCATCGGCATCGGTGTCGAAGTAGCCGAACTCGCGGCCCGCCTTCGAGTACGAGGTTACGACCCGGCTGATCAGCGTCCTGAGGCTCGTCTCGCGGGCCTCGGTGCCGAGGGCGCCACGGAAGTACTTGGTGGTGACGATCGTCGAGGCGTTGACGCTCCAGGAGGTCGGGAACTCGACGCCGTGCTGCTCGAAGACGGTCTCACCGGTCTTCCAGTTGGTCTGCACCACGTCGCGCAGGTCCCACTCCACCTCGTCGTAGGGGTGCACCCCTCCGTGGTGAAGACCCGCTCGATGACCAGGCCCTTTCCGGTGCCCTTGTCGTTCTTGCGCCGAGTTGAGCGCGCTGTCGCTGTCATGTTGGACGTCCCTCTGACTTCATATGTCTCAAAAAAACGGATGGTGCTGCTGCTGCTTGGTCCACGGGTGGGCCAACCGGCCCTCAACCGATCAGCGGTTCCTGGCTGAGTGCACCCACGGGCACATCGCGACTTGGGACACTCGTCTCCATGGCGGTGAGCCTCAGGGCGTCGATCTCACGCTGGAAATCGTCGACCGAGTCGTAGTTCTTGTACACACTGGCGAAACGCAGGTATGCCACGGCGTCGAGTTCCTCGAGCGGTCCGAGGATCGCCACCCCGATCTTCTCCGAGGGGATCTCGGCGTAACCGGAGGCACGGAGCGACTCCTCCACCCGCTGGGCGAGGGAGGCGAGCTGCGCCGGGGAGACGGGTCGACCCTTGCATGCCTTGGACACGCCACGGACCACCTTTTCCCTGCTGAAGGCCTCGACCACACCGGAGCGCTTGACGACGCTCAGCACGATCTGTTCCACGGTGGTGAACTTGCGCTCACACATCGGGCACGCACGCCTGCGCCGGATGGCGGAACCATCCTCGGTGGCACGGGAATCCGACACCTTGGTGTCACCGTGCCGACAGAACGGGCAGTGCATGATTCGTGGACCCAACCTTCGCGTTTCCCAAGTGAGGTACCAAGGTGCCACGTTCCCACCAAAACCACAAGTTCTTGTGGGGCAGACACCCGGTAACCACTAGATATAGGGATCGTAGGCCCACGGACGCCCCGGCACAAGCGACACGCCCACCCTCATTCCCGCGCCACGCGGGAACCTGTCAGGGCTGCGTGACGTGTGCCCAGGCGGGGTCGCCCGCGACATATCCGGTGGACTGCCCGGCTGCGGCATCGGCCACGAACTGCGACACGGACACCACGCCGCCGACGACGGTCAGCAGCGCCACCGCCGCCACCTTCAGACACATGAGCGCCGAACCCTTCGCGCGTCGCTCCACCGAGCAGGCGGCGGCGCGCGACACGCATCCGGGACGGACCCCACGGGCCGGGCGGGCCTGTGGGAGGTGCAGGTCCGGCCTGCCGGCCGGCGAGACGGCGACGACCCGACGCGACCCTGCGTCGACCACCTGGAAGGAAACTGCTGCGGCCATCTCGACCACCCTTTCGTCTTGAACACCTGTTCGAATGAGACTCTAGCGCATCTCCGGCTCGATTGGAACATCCGTTCGAGACCGATTTTCTGCGCCTTCGATTCGTACCCAACACGACGGCCCCGACATTTCCACGACACGCACGACACACCCGGCACTTTTCGAACAGACGTTCCCTGCGCGCGCTACCCTTGATGCATGCCTGACAAGACCCTCGCCGCGGACGGCCCACCAATGCCTCGCTCGAAGCTCAGCTGGGCAAGATCACCCCGTTCCCCGACAGCGGGAGAACATGCACGGTCTCACGAGGCGCCAGCTGGCGATCCTCAAGGTGATCAAGGACTCCATCGAAGAGGTCGGCTACCCGCCGAGCATCCGCGAGGTCGCGGCACGCGCGGGTCTGCACTCGACCTCGTCGGTGGCCTACCAGCTCAGGATCCTCGAGGACAAGGGCTTCATCCGACGCAACCCCAACATGCCCGCGCGGTCGTGGTGCAACTCCCGGAGCCCGAGCACCCGATGGCCCCGGAGCAGACCTTCGACTGGAACCCGACGTCGGTCGCGGCCCCCTCCTCGGCCGGATCGCGGCGGGCGGCCCCATCCTCGCCGAACAGCAGGTGGACGACGTCTTCGCCCTGCCGAAGCAGTTGGTGGGCGACAGCGAGGTGTTCATGCTCGAGGTCCAGGGCGACTCGATGGTCGACGCGGCGATCTGCAACGGCGACTGGGTGGTCGTCCGGCGCCAGAACGACGCGGTCAACGGCGACATCGTGGCGGCCCTGCTCGACGATGAGGCGACCGTCAAGACGTTCAGCCGCCGGAGTGGCAACGTGTGGCTGCTGCCGCACAACGACCGCTACTCCCCGATCGACGGCACCCACGCGCAGATCATGGGCCGGGTCATCGCGGTGCTGCGCAAGCTGTGATCAGGCGCCCGTGAGGGCCGCCTCCTCCGCGTCCGTGAGTCCGGAGCGACGCACCCGGGTCAGTCCCCTGCGCCGCTCATCGGTCAGTACCCGCGCCATCGTGTCGGCCAGTGGCCGCGCGCGGCCACCCGCACGGATGAAGGCGGCCCCGCTGCGCCCGGCCATGCCGTCGAGCTCCGGCGGCAGCCACAGCGGGAGCGAGCCGGGGCCCGCCCAGTGCCGCACCCCGCCCGCCAGCAGGGCGTCATCGTCCAGTTCCACCGTCGTGCCGTCGAACCCGGCCGCGCACGACGCGGCGGCGAGCACGTCCGTCAGGCGCAGAGGAGGCCCGACTGCATCGACGGTGCCCGTCATGTCGGCCACTCCGGCCCGGCAGATCCAGTCGGCCAGGTCGGCCACGTCGATCACCTGGGCGTGGCGCCCGTGCGCCGTCGGCACCACGACGCGGCCTCCGCGGGCGAAGCGGGCGGGCCAGTAACCGAACCGGTCGCTCGGATCCCCGGGCCGACGATCAGCCCGGGCCGCACGATGAGGGCCCTGGACCCGAGGCCCTCGGTCACGGCCTCCTCCGAGGCGACCTTCTGCTCGCCGTACCCCTGCGGGCCCGCCTCCAGCAGCGCGGCGCCCTCGTCCTGCCCCGCCTCGGCGTGGTCACGGTAGACCGAAACCGTCGACACGTAGCTCCAGTGGCCTGCCCGCGCCGCCAGCGCCGCGACGGCGGGGCGCACGATCGCAGGGTCGGTCGCCAGGTCGACCACGTGGTCCCAGTCGCCGGTCAGCGCCGAGTAGGCCCCGGGCAGCGCCCGGTCTGCGTGCACGAGCCGGGCGCCCACCGGCACCTCGGCGGAGCCCCGGGCCAGGCAGGTCACCGAGGCGTCGTCGTCGAGCATCCGGCGCACCACCTCAGCGCCCAACCACCCGGTTCCCCGAGTACCAGCACCCGCCGCACCGCTACTCCTTGCCGCGCAGGCGGCGCAGCGCCTGGACGGCCGTGTCGACATCGGTGGTCTGCCAGAAGTCCGGGAGGGACGCCTTCAGGAACGATCCGTAGCGCGCCGTCACGAGGCGCGGGTCGAGCATCGCCACCACCCCCTGTCCTCCGAGCGTCGGATCAGACGCCCGCGCCCTGGGCGAGAAGGAGCGCCGCGTGCGTCGCGGCCACCGACATGAAGCCGTTGCCGCCCGAGTCATCCACCGCCTTTTTGCGGGCCTGCATCAGCGGGTCGTCGGGCCTCGGGAACGGGATCTTGTCGATGATCACGAGTTGGCAGGTCTCGCCGGGTACGTCGACGCCCTGCCAGAGCGACATGGTGCCGAACAGCGACGTCTCAGGCTCCGCCGAGAACCGCCTCGTCAGCTCGGAGAGCTGGGCATCGCCCTGGCACAGAATGGTCCGGTCGGGCAGCTCGCGCCTGCAGAACTCGGCCGCCTGTTCGGCCGCCCGCCGCGACGCGAACAGCCCGAGCGTGCGCCCCTCGGCCGCCCACATCAACTGGGCGATCTCGGTGAGCGTCGCCGCGTTCATCCCGTCCCGGCCGGGCGCCGGGAGGCGCTTCGCCAGATACAGGATGCCCTGCCTGCCGTAGTCGAAGGGAGAGCCCACGTCGAGGCCCCGCCAGGCGAACTCGTCGGCCGGTTCACCATCGGGTCCGATCCGGTCGGCGGCGCGCAGCCCGACGGATGCGGCGGCCGGCTCGAAGGTGCCGCCGAGCGAGAGGGTAGCGGAGGTGAGCACGGTGGTCGTCTCGCCGAACACCTCGCTGCGCAGCAGGCCGGCGACGTTGAGCGGGGCGACGTAGGCGGAGCGGCCCAGGATGTCAGAGTGGGTCACCCACACGACGTCGGCATCCGCGAGGGCGGCGATCCGTCCTGCCACGTCGAGGATCTCCTGGACGGCGGAGGCGGCCTGCTGGGCCTCGGGCTCGTCGGTCACCTTGTTGAGAACGCCCACCACCGGCGGGCCACATCGCGCAGTTGCGCGGCGGCGTACGGCAGCGGCGCGGAGGCGGCCATGATGCGGGTGAGCTCGGACTCCTCGAGCGCCTCGCGCAGCACATCCGACTGGTCCAGGAAGTCGGTGGCGAGGTCGTCGTCGGTGAGCCAGGTCAGAGCACGCCGCGCTGCCCGCTCCACGATCCCGGGTGACAGCTCATCGGTGGCCGCCGTCGTGATGCGGCTCACCAGCTCGTGCGCCTCGTCGATGATCAGGGCCGAATGCTCAGGCAGAACCGTGCCGCCGTGCATCGCGTGGATGGCGAGCAGGGCGTGGTTGGTGACGATCAGCTGCGCGTTGCGGGCCTCCTCGCGGGACGCCTCCACGAAGCACTCCGCGCCGAAGGGCAGTTCGCCGCACCGAGGCACTCGCGGCTGGGGATCGACACCTGCGCCCATCCCCGCGCCGTGTGGGTGGGGCGTCGTCACGATCGGCGAGTCCGCCCCGCCGGGCCTCCTCCTCGATCCACTCGCGCAGTGCCAGCACCTCGGCACCGAGCCTGCTGACGTCGTCGGCCGAGGATGAGGCGGCGGCGTCTGCGAGGGCGGAGGCGCCGATCAGGGTGTCCTGCTCGAGTTCGCTGCCCTGCCGTGCCCGGTACAGGCAGGCGTAGTTGGTGCGGCCCTTGAGGACAGCGGCCCGCGGTCGCTCGCCGGTGACCTCCTCCACCGCGTCGAGGGCCGTCGGGATGTCCTTGTTGGCGAGCTGGGCCTGCAGAGCGAGCGTCGCGGTCGCGATGACGACGCGCTCGTCGGTGGTGGCGCACCTGGCGAGCGCGGGCGCCAGGTAGCCGAGTGACTTGCCCGTTCCCGTGCCGGCCTGGACGAGCAGGTGCACCCCGCCCTCAATGGCCTCGGCGACCGCCTCGGCCATCACCTGCTGGCCGGGGCGGGCCTGCCCGTGGATCCCCCGACCGCGGCCGAGAGGATACCGGCGTGATCAGCCACGGGCGAATTCCTGCAGGTCGCCGGCAAGGTCGGGCTTGACCCGCGCCGTGACGAGGGTGCCCTCGCCTGTGTGTTCGAGGGTGTCGATGATGCCGGTCTTGTGGATGCGGTCGATGAGGTCGCCGCGCGAGTACGGCACCAGCACCGTCAACTCGACCTCGGGTCGCGGCAGCGCCGCCTCGATCGCGGGGAGCAGTTCGTCGATGCCCTCTCCGGTCCGTGCCGACACGACCACCGACCCCGGATGGTTGGCGCGCAGCGCGAGCAGGGTCGCGTCATCGGCGAGGTCGGACTTGTTCAGCACGATCAGTTCGGGCACCTGGGCCGCGCCGATCTCCGCCAGCACCGTGTTGACGGCCGCGATCTGACCCTCGGGGTCGGGGTCGGAGGCGTCGACGACGTGGAGCAGCAGGTCCGCGAGCGCCGACTCCTCGAGCGTGGAGCGGAAGGCCTCGACGAGGTCGTGCGGCAGGTGCCGGACGAAGCCGACGGTGTCGGTGAGCGTGTAGACGCGGGAGTCGCTGGTCTCGGCCCGCCTGGTGGTGGGGTCGAGCGTGGCGAACAGCGCGTCCTCCACCAGCACCCCCGCCCCGGTGAGTCGGTTCAGCAGCGACGACTTGCCCGCGTTGGTGTACCCGACGATCGCCACCGACGGCACCTGGTTGCGGCGGCGCTCTGCCCGCTTGCCCTCGCGGGTGGCGTCCATCTCGCGGAGCCTGCGCCTCAGCTGGGAGATCCGCGTCCTGATGCGGCGGCGGTCGGTCTCGATCTTGGTCTCACCGGGCCGCGGCCGCCGATGCCGGCTCCACCCGCGGCGCGTCCACCGGCCTGACGTGACAGGTTTCCGCCCCAGCCGCGGAGCCGCTGGCGCAGGTACTGCAGCTGCGCGAGCTCGACCTGGGCCTTGCCCTCCGCACTCTTGGCGTGCTGGGCGAAGATGTCGAGGATCAGGGCGGTGCGGTCGACCACCTTGACCTTGACACGGTCCTCCAGGTTGCGCAGCTGCGCCGGTTCGAGTTCTCCGTCGCAGATCACGGTGTCCGCGCCGGTGGCGTGCACGACCTCGGCGAGCTCCGCGACCTTGCCGCTGCCGATGTAGGTGGCGGGGTCGGGTGAGGACCGGCGCTGGATGAGGGAATCGAGCACCTCCGATCCGGCCGTCTCCGCGAGGAGCTTCAGCTCCGCCAGTGCGTTGTCGACGTCCTCCTGGGAGCCGGTCGTCCAGACGCTGACCAGGACGACACGTTCCAGGCGCAGCTGCCGGTACTCGACCTCCGTGACGTCCTCGAGTTCGGTGCGCATCCCGCGACCCTGCGCAACGAGTGCCGCGCCGCGAGGTCTTCCTGGTCGCCGTCGAAATTGTCGTCTGCGACGTCGAAGTCTTCGTAAGTTCCATCCATGTTGCCGCCCATTGTCCCAGCCGCGGCAAGCCCGACCAAGTGGCCGCGCCAAGCCTGGGGAAAACCCGCGGCCTCAGATCCAGAACTCGCCGCGCCCCACGATGACGGCGGGGCCGGTGAGGCGGGCCTCGTCTCCATCGAAGGTGACCGTGAGCGACCCACCCGGGACCGTGACGTCGATCTGGCCGTCGAAGCCGGTGCGGGCACGGTAGGCGGCCGCCGTCGCGACGACCCCGGTCCCGCAGCTCATCGTCTCCCCCACTCCCCGTTCGTGAACGCGCATGGAGAGCGTGCCGGGCCCGTCGACGTGGACGAACTCGACGTTGGCCCCTCGGGGAAAGCCTCCGCGGGGCTCCAGACCGGCGCGGTATGGAGATCGAGGCCGTCCAGCACGTCGTCGTCGACGAAGACCACCGCGTGCGGATTTCCGACGTCGACCTTCGCCGCGTCCCACCGGGTGTCGCCGAGGGACACCGCGACCGGCTCGTCGGAGACGCCGGCCGCGCCGATGTCGGTGCTGATCTGCCCGAAGCGGCTGATCCGGACATGCTTGACGCCCGCCCGGGTGGCGACGTCGAAGTCGCCGCTGTCGACGAGTTGCTCGTTGATCAGATGCCGGGCGAACACGCGCAACCCGTTACCGCACATCTCCGCGGTGGTGCCGTCGGCGTTGTAGTAGTCCATGAACCAGAGGCGCGGGTCGCCGTCCCAGTCCCGGATGCTCCCGGCCCGCACCACCCGGATCACGCCATCCGCGCCGATGCCCGAGTGGCGGTCGGTGAGCACCCGGATGAAGTCCCGCTGCATCTCGTGCATGCCGTACGAGTCGTCGAGGATGATGAAGTCGTTCTTCGTCCCGTGGCCCTTGTGGTAGCTGTACCTGCGCATCACGACCTCCTGGAGGCCAAGTCTATCCGGCTGAGGATGGTCGCGGCGTTGTCGGGGCGGAGGCGTGCAGCCATTCGATCCGCGGATCGCGGCGGTACCAGCCGAGCTGCTTGCGGAAGAACCGGCGGGTCCTGCTCTTCACCGCGGCCTTCGCCTCATCCTCGGTGATCAGGCCGTCGATCAGGTCGATGACCTGCCGGTATCCGATGGCCCGCACCGCGGTCACACCCTCGCGAAGGCCCCTGCCCAGCAGCCCGCGCACCTCGTCGACGAGGCCGTCCTCCCACATCTGGTCGACGCGGGCGTCGATGCGGGCATCGAGCTCCTCCCGCTCCAGGAACAGGCCGAACTGGTGGACGTCGTCCAAGGCGTAGGTCCACTCCGGGATGTGGGGTCGGTGGCCGCCGGTCAACTCGAGTACCTCGAGGGCGCGCACGGTGCGCCGTCCGTTGCCCGGCTCGATCTTGGCGGCCGACTCCGGAGCGACCCGGGTCAGGTGCCGGTGCAGTTCGACGGCGCCGATCCGCTCCAACTCGGCCTCCCAGCGGGCGCGGACGGCGTCGTCGGAGCCGGGAAAGTCGAACTCGTCGATCACGGCGCGTGTGTAGAGGGCCGATCCGCCGACGAGGATCGGCACGCGGCCGCGGGAGCGCAGATCGGAGATGACGGAGCGTGCCCGCGCCTGGAACCCGGCGACTGTCGCGCCCTGCGTCACCTCGGCGATGTCGATGAGGTGGTGAGGGATGCCGCGACGTTCCTCAAGGCCCGGTTTGGCGGTTCCGATGTCCATGCCCCGGTAGATGAGCATCGAGTCTGCGTTGACGATCTCCGCGGATCGCCCTGCAGCCCTCAGCTCGGTCGCGACCTCGACGGCGAGACCGGACTTTCCGGTGGCGGTGGGACCTACCAGCACGATCAGGGAATGGGCACCTGAACATCTTGCCAGTTTGACCGAAATCGCCCGCGGGCCGTTCCCGACTGGGCAGAATATCGCTGCAGCATCCAACGAAGTGAAGGGAGACAAAACCATGGGCATTCTTGACGACCTCGGCGGTCTGGCCAAGGAGCACGAGCAGAAGATCGAGGAAGGCATCGAGAAGGCTGGAGATCTCGTCGATGAGAAGACCGAGGGCAAGTACGCCGACAAGGTCGATCAGGCACAGGACTTCGCCAACGAGCAGCTCGACAAGCTGACGGGCAAGTAGGCAGACCCCCTGTTGTCGAGGGTCAGGCCTCCCGGGGCCCGACCGTCGGCATGCCGAGGCCCACACCCATGGGCTTCGGTGCGGTGGTGGCCGCCTCCCAGGCGTCGCCGCCCCGGGTGCGGCGCAGGCCGGTGAAACCCGCGTCCGAGTTGAGGTGGTGCGGGGCCGCGTGCGTCACCCTCACCGTCGCGATGTCGCCCGGCCGTGGCCGCTCCACACCGGCGGGCACCGTGACGTGCACCAGGCGGTTGTCGCGGGCCCTTCCGCTCATGCGGTGCGTCTCCGCGTCCTTGCGACCCTCCCGGTGGCGAACATGACCTCGATGTCGCGCCCGACGAAGCGCCGGTTCTCCTCCCAGGACAGATCGTTGACGAGCGCGATGAGCCGGTCGTAGCGCTCCTGCACAACGGCCTTCGGCACCTGGTTGTCCATGGTGGCGGCCGGCGTGCCGGGACGGATGGAGTACTGGAACGTGAAGGCGGCCGAGAAACGGGCCTCCCGGACCACGTCCATCGTCGCCTGGAAGTCCTCCTCGGTCTCGCCGGGGAAACCGACGATGATGTCGGTCGTGATGGCCGCCTCGGGCATCGCCGCCCGGACCCGCTCCAGGATGCCGAGGAACTTCTGCGACCGGTAGGAGCGACGCATCGACCTCAGGATCGCGTCGGAGCCCGACTGCAGCGGCATGTGCAGTTGCGGCATCACGTTGGGGTGGCGGCCATCGCCTCGATGACGTCGTCGGTGAAGTCCTTCGGGTGCGGCGAGGTGAACCGGACCCGCTCGAGGCCCTCGATGTCGCCGCAGGCGCGCAGCAGCTTGGCGAACGCCCGGCGGTCGCCGAACTCGACGCCGTACGCGTTGACGTTCTGGCCGAGCAGGGTGATCTCCTGCACGCCCTGCGCCACCAGCATCTCGATCTCGCCGAGGATGTCGCCGGGCCTGCGGTCGGCCTCCCTGCCGCGCAACGCAGGCACGATGCAGAAGGTGCACGTGTTGTTGCAACCGACGCTGACGGACACCCACGCCGAGTAGGGGGACTCGCGTCGGCTCGGGAGGTTGCTGGGGAAGGTCTCCAGTGCCTCCTTGATCTCGATCTGCGCCTCACGCTCCACCCGCGCCCGCTCGAGAAGCCGCGGCAGGGCCCCACGTTGTGGGTGCCGAAGACGACGTCGACCCAGGGTGCCTTCCGCAGGATGGTGTCGCGGTCCTTCTGCGCCATGCAGCCGCCGACGGCGATCTGGAGGCCGGGGTGCTGCGCCTTGACGCTGGCCATGTGGCCGAGGTTGCCGTACAGGCGGTTGTCCGCGTTCTCGCGCACCGCGCAGGTGTTGAACACGACCACGTCGGCCCCCGCGCCGAGGGCGTCGCTGCGGCCATCCTCGACCCGGGTCAACCCGGCCTCCTCGAGGAGGCCGCTGATCCGCTCGGAGTCGTGGACGTTCATCTGGCACCCGTAGGTGATGACGTGGTAGGTGCGCTCGGTAGTCATAGCCCGACCATGCTAGTCGTCGGGCGCCGTGCTCCCAAAGGTGAGCCGCACTAGGCTCTCCCCATGACGACACTCCCCACCGGTCAGCAGTTCCAGATCACGTCCGGCCCGTACGCCGCCGTGGTGACCGAGGTCGGCGCCACGCTGCGCAGCCTCACCCTCGAGGGGCCGAGATCCTCTACACGTTCGCCGAGGACGAGGCCCCGCGCGGTTCGATGGGGCGCCAGCTGGTGCCCTGGCCCAACCGGATCCGCGACGGCCGCTACAGCTTCAACGGCGTCGACCACCAGCTCGCCATCACCGAGGTCGACCGGCACACCGCGTTGCACGGGCTCGGTGAGGGCATGCCATGGCGGCTCGTCACCCACACCGCTGACACCGTCACGCTCGCGGCAACCATCTTCCCGCAGCAGGGGTGGGACGGCGTCCTCGACGTCGAGATCACCCACAGCCTCGATGCGGACGGGCTGAAGGTCACCGTCCGGTCCACCAACGTGGGAGCGACCGGCGCGCCATACGGATACGGCGCCCACCCGTACGTGGCCGCGGATCTGGCCGCCTCCACCCTGACGCTTCCCTTCTCGCGTGAGCTGCGGGTCGATGAGGCCCGGCTGCTCCCGATCGGGCTCGGGCCGGTCACGGCCGCGCACGACTTCGTGGCGCCGCGCCCGGTGGGCGACACCTTCTTCGACTCGGCGTTCGTCGATCCGATCGGCGACTGGCAGATCACGCTCGAGACCCCGGCCACCGCGTCGTGTTCTGGGCCGACGCGACGCAGCCGTGGGCGCAGGTCTACACCAACCCCACGCGCGACGCCATGGCGATCGAGCCGATGACGTGCGGACCGGACGCGTTCAACGAGGGCCCGACCCACGACTCGCTCACCGTGCTGCAGCCCGGAGAGACGACCACGTCTGTCTGGGGTATCCGGATCGGCTGATCCCCGCCGTCAGTGCGCGGTCTCCGTGGCGCGGGACTCCCGCACCACGGTGATCCGGATCTGGCCCGGGTAGCTGAGGTTCTTCTCGACCTCGGCCGCGATGTCCCGGGCCAGCGCGTGGGCGCCCGCGTCGTCGATCACCTCGGGGGCGACCATGACGCGCATCTCGCGGCCGGCCTGCATGGCGTAGGCACGCTGGACGCCCTCGTGCGCGGTGGCGATGTGCTCCAGGTTCTCCATCCGCTCGACGTAGGCCTCGAGCGACTCGCGCCTGGCCCCCGGTCTCGACCCCGAGATGGCGTCGGCCGCCTGCACGAGGACCGCCTCAACCGTGTGCGGCTCGACCTCGTTGTGGTGGGCCTCGACGGCGTGCACGATGTCCTCGTGCTCGCCGTACCTGCGCAGCAGCTCGGCGCCGATGATGGCGTGGGGCCCTCCACCTCGTGGGTGAGGGCCTTTCCGATGTCGTGCAGGAAGGCGGCACGCTTCACGACGGCCACGTTCAGCCCCAGCTCGGCCGCCATCACGCCGGCGAGGTGCGCGCTCTCGACGAGGTGACGCAGCACGTTCTGCCCGTACGACGTGCGGAACGCCAGCGACCCGAGGATGGGAATGAGGTCGGGGTGGAGGTCGACGATGCCGACCTCGGTGAGGGCGTCCTCGGCGGCCCGTTCGACGCGCTCACCCATCCTGCGCTGGCTGCGCTCGTAGACCTCCTCGATGCGGGCCGGGTGGATCCGACCGTCGGCGACGAGGTCGACGAGGGTCAGGCGCGCGGTCTCGCGGCGCACCGGGTCGAAGCTGCTGAGCAGCACCGACTCGGGGTGTCGTCGATGAGCAGGTTGACGCCGGTGATCTGCTCGAAGGCGCGGATGTTGCGGCCCTCGCGGCCGATGATGCGACCCTTCATCTCGTCGCTCGGCAGGTCGACGGTGCTGACGACCGACTCGTTGGTCTGTTCGGAGGCGACCCGCTGGATGGCCGTCACGATGATCGAGCGGGCGAGCTTGTCGGCCTCGCGCTTGGCGGTGGACTCGATGTCGCGGGCGATCACGGAAGCGGCGAGTTTCGCCTGGCGTTCGGCCTCGGCGAGCACCTCGTGGCGCGCCTCGTCGACGGAGATCCCCGCGACCCGCTCCAGTTCGGCGTCAATGCGCTCCCGCCGGGCCGCGACCTCGTCGCGCGCCTCGCGCAGTTGCAGCCGCTGGCTCTCGAGCCGTTCGGCCTTCACTGCGAGGGCCTCGGTGTCGGAGGCGACCCTGTCCTCGCGCTCGTGCAGGCGGGTCTCGCGGCGTTCCTGCGCGGCCCTCTCGTCGCGCACCTCAGCCCGCTTGGACTCGAGGGTCGCCTCGACGTCCGCCCTGCGTCGCTCGGCGTCCTCGATCGTGGTGCGGGCGCGCCGGCCCGCCTCGTCGAAGACCCGCTGGGCGTCGCCGCGCAGCAGGTCGGCCGACTCCTGCGCGGTGGCGCGCAGCGCGGCGATCTCGGCGTTGACCCTCGCGTCCTGGCCCGCGCGTTCCTCCCTCGCGAGCCGCCCGGCCCGCGCCAACAGGATTGCGAGGACGACGGTGGTGATGAGGGCCACGCCCGCGAGCAACCAACCTACCTCTGGCATGCGTGCTTCCCTCCTGTCGGATCATGTCCCGCCACAGGGGTACGCAGAAAGGTTGACGGCTGCTACCCCTGCCTTCGGCGGCCGGGGTGCGGATCACGGCGCCGGAATGCGCCGTCGAATACTGAGCTTTTCGTCCGGCGCGGGCGCCGGCGTGATGAGGAGAATTCGTCGTATCAAAAAGGCCAGGTGCTGGCCGTCCAGTTCATGCGGGGTCCTGTGACCTTGGCCTGAGCCTATTGCTCCCCTGTGGAAAACTCAACCGGATCTCCCCTGTGACGGCCGAAACGACGGACGACACGACGCCCCGGAGAAGCCCCTGCGCGCAAGCATCCCTGCGAGGCGCCTGCGTGCCACGTGGGGTTCGAGTGAGCTCATGGCACGCGCCTTGCGCCTGGCCAGTTCGAGGGCCGCCGCATACTCGTCCTCCGGATCGAGCCCCGCGAGGGCCTCCTCCGCGGTCTCGCGGTCGACCCCTTCTCCCGCAGTTCCTGCCGGATGCGGGCCTTGCCCTCAGGCTGTGCCGCGACCGCGACTCCGTGAGCGCGCGGGCGAATGACGCGTCGTCGATCAGCCCCACCTCGCCGAACCGTTCGAGGATCTCGGCTGCGATGTCGGCTGGCACGTTGCGCCGCGCCATCGCCTGACGGAGCTCCTCCTCGGAGCGCTGCCGCACGGTGAGCTGATCGAGCGCGATCCTGCGGGCCACCTCGAGTTGGGTGGCCCGCTCGTCGCCCTGCTCAGAAGTCAACTTCGCCCGTCTCAGGGTTGACACCCTCCGGCACCTCTGCCTTGTCGACGCCGAGGTGCAGACGGATCCGCCGCTCGATCTCGTTGGCGACGTCGGGGTTGTTCTTCAGGAAGTTGCGGGCGTTCTCCTTGCCCTGGCCGAGCTGGTCGGACTCGTAGGTGAACCACGCGCCGGCCTTGCGGATGATGCCCGCGTCCACGCCCATGTCGATGAGGGAGCCTTCGCGGGAGATGCCCTCGCCGTAGATGATGTCGAACTCGGCCTGCTTGAACGGCGGGGCCACCTTGTTCTTGACGACCTTGACGCGGGTACGGTTGCCGACCATGTCGGTGCCGTCCTTGAGCGTCTCGATGCGGCGCACGTCAAGGCGCACGGACGAGTAGAACTTCAGCGCGCGGCCACCGGTGGTGGTCTCGGGGCTGCCGAACATGACGCCGATCTTCTCGCGGAGCTGGTTGATGAAGATCGCGGTGGTGTTCGTCGTCTTGAGGGCACCTGTCATCTTGCGCAGCGCCTGGCTCATGAGGCGGGCCTGGAGGCCGACATGGGAGTCACCCATCTCGCCCTCGATCTCGGCGCGCGGGGTGAGCGCGGCGACGGAGTCGATGACGACAAGAGACAGGGCACCGGAGCGCACCAGCGTGTCGGCGATCTCGAGGGCCTGCTCACCATTGTCGGGCTGGGAGACGAGCAGTTCATCGGTGTTGACGCCGAGCCTCTGCGCGTAGTCGGGATCGAGCGCATGCTCGGCGTCGATGAAGGCACAGATGCCGCCGCCGCGCTGGGCGTTGGCCACCGCGTGGAGCGCGACCGTGGTCTTACCGCTGGACTCAGGTCCGTAGATCTCGACGACGCGACCGCGCGGCAGGCCGCCGACACCGAGCGCCACGTCGAGCGCGACCGACCCGGTCGGGATGACATCCATGGGCTGACGGGAGTCCTCGCCCAGGCGCATGATCGAGCCCTTCCCGTGGGCCTTCTCGATCTGCGCGAGCGCCGCTTCCAGCGCCTTGTTCCGATCCGCAACGGCCATCGGTCATTTCCTTCCTCGCACTGGCCCGTCGTGGACCAGTTGGTGTGTTCGATCATCACTGTAGGAAGGCGCTACGACAATTCCCCATCGCGGCTCCGCCCTGTGCAGAACTGTCACCCATCCTAGGGAACACCCGTTCGAATGGGGAAACGACACGCCGACGGCTCACCTCAGGTTCGCGGGAGCTCCAGTTGGGCCCAGACGGCGCGCCAGATGCGCTTGCACGGGATCCCGGCGGCGAGCGCCTCGCGCACGGTGCGGCTGCCGAGCTCCTCCATGACGACCTGGTCGGCCCAGGACGCCGCATACCCCCGGGCAACACCTGGTTGATCCGCTGCCACAACTCCACCTCACGCACGCCTCACACCGTACCCGACTGGGAGCCCGCACAGTCGCTCACCAAAATGAGCGACACGCGATCATCTCCGCTCACATCGTTTAGGATTTCTGTTCGAAGGGTGAGCCGCGCGCTCACTCCTACGAACCAGCAACGCAAAGGAGCTCAAGACTCGTGAACGCTCCCGGAACACCGAGCCACAAGCGATCCGACCGGATGGTTGCGCTGCTCGCGATCCTCGCCGAACAGGGCCAGGTGTCGCTCTCCCATCTGGCGGAGACGCTCGATGCCTCCGCCGCCACGATCCGCCGCGATGTCGCGCTGCTCGCGGCCCAGGGCTGCTGGAACGCACCCACGGGGCGCCCGACCCGTGCAGGGCAACCGGGAGCTCCCCGTGCGGCTGCGCGACGGCCGCCATCAGGAGGCCAAGCGCAGGATCGCGCGGATGGTCGCCTCGCTGATCCCGCAGGGCCGCCACGCGATAGGGCTCACCGGCGGCACCACCACCGCCGAGGTGCTGCGTGCGCTGCACGGCCGCCGCGACCTCACGATCATCACCAACTCACTGAGCATCGGGATGGAGGCCGCCGAGCAGGGCAGGCCCGCGTCCTCATCGCCGGCGGTGTGCTGCGCCCCAGTTCGCTCGAGGTGGTGGGATCGCTGGCCGAGTCGACCATGAAGCTCGTCAACGTGGGCACCGCGGTCGTCGGTGCGGACGGCGTCAGCGCCACCGGGGCCTGACGACGCACGATGAGACGGAGGCCAGGACCAACTACGCGATGATCGAACGCGCCCAGCGGGTGATCGTCGCGGTCGACTCGACCAAGATCGGACACCGCACGTTGGCCAAGATGGCAGACGTCTCCGACTTCCACGTCCTCGTCACCGACTCGGGCGCTCCTGAGGCCGAACTCCAGGCGCTCCGCGACGCGGGCATCGAGGTGCACGTCGTCGACGAGGTACGCCATGGAGACATCTCGCTACGCGGCCGCCGCCACCCGCGGCAACCGTTCGGCCTCGAGGGCAGCTAGCTTCCCGCTGACGCTGATCATCAGCTCCGAGAGGCTCACGTTCAGGGCGGACGCGATCGAGGACAGGACCTCGCTGGAGGCCTCCTTGTGGCCGCGCTCGATCTCGGAGAGATAGCCGAGCGACACCATGGACGCCATGGAGACCTCGCGCAGGGTCATGCCGGAGGCCATCCGGAGTTCCCGGAGAGTCTCACCCATCACCTTACGAATCAGAATCGTCTTCACGGCTCTCACCTATCGTTCTGGCGTTGCCGGTTGCACGCCGTCAGATGGTTTAACCCGACCGGGTTGTCATTTGTTCCCCGTGAGCAGAGCTTTCACAAGACCCGCAGCAGCATCTCGAACGCGTGCTCGACTGCGGCGCCGCGGATCTGTTCGCGGTCGCCCTGGAACTGCTTCAGCTCCGTATAGGAAGGCGGGTCGGACATGCCCACCCGGGCCCCACGACAGCGAACCACACGGTGCCCACCTTCGCGCCGTCGGCCTCCGTCGGCCCGGCCACTCCCGTGGTCGCCACCGCCCAGTCCGACTCGCATGCGGCCTGCGCCCCGAGCGCCATCTGCAGCGCGGTGAGTTCGTTGATGACGCCCTCACGCTCGATCAGTGCCTCGTCGACCCCGGCGAGCGAGGTCTTGAGCTCCCTCGCGTAGGTGACCAGCGCTCCGCGGAAGACGGCGGAGGCCCCCGGCACGGAGGTCAGGGCCGCACCGATCCCGCCGCCGGTGATCGACTCGCAGGTCGAGAGCGTGATGGACCGCTCGGTCATCTTGGCGATGACGTCTTGGGCCAGTGACATGTCCTGCTCCTAGGCTTGGGCGTTCTTCAGGGCGTCACGCCGGATCCGCCAGGCGTGGCGCAGGTAGTCGGCGCCCGTGAGCACGGTCAGGATGAGCGCGGCCCACATGAGGATCCACGCGAGCACCTGCAGCGGCCCGGGCAGGAAGGCGAGGTTCAGGTTGAACAGGATGAGCGCGAAGGTCTGCGTCAGCGTCTTTGCCTTGCCTCCCTTGTTGGCGGCCATCACCGTTCCGTACCTCTTCAGGCGCTCACGCACCCAGGTGATCCCCCACTCCCGCACCAGGATGATGATGGTGAACACCCAGGGCAGCTCGCCGAGGATGCTGAGCGAGATGAAGGCCGCCCCGTGAGTGCCTTGTCGGCGATCGGGTCCCACAGCTTCCCGAAGTCGGTGATCAGGTTGTACCTGCGGGCGATGTACCCGTCGGCCAGGTCGGTCAGCATCGCCACCGTGAACACGATGGTCGCCGCGAGCCGCCAGGTGAACTGGTCGGGTCCGAGGAACATCAGCGCCACGTAGACGGGCACCAGGATGATCCGGATCACCGTCAGGATGTTGGGAACGTTCCAGTTGCTCGGCTTGTCCTCGCTCATTTCGCCTCCGCGATCAGGTCGATGCCCTCCGAGTCGGTCACCCGGGCTGCGATTATCGAGCCTACCGCCGCCGGGGATGCGAGAGTGACGATGCCATCGGTCTCGGGCGCCTGGTGTTCGGCCCGTCCGGTGCCGTCCTCCTCCTCCACCAGCACGAGGACGTCGTCACCGATGCGGTCGGCTGCACGCGCCTCGCACACCTCGAGGGCGAGGTCGGCGAGCATGGCCCTGCGGTCCTCGATCTCCTCCTCGGGCAGGTGTCCCGGCAGGTCGATACCCTCGGTTCCCTCCTCGTCGGAGTAGCCGAACACGCCGAGCACGTCGAGGTTCGCCGCCACGATGAACTGACGCAGGATCTCGACGTCGGCCTCGGTCTCGCCCGGGAAGCCGGCGATCACGTTGCTGCGGATGCCGGCCTGCGGGGCGCGCGACCGGATCTGCCCGATGAGGGACAGGAAGCTGTCCGGGTCGCCGAAGCGGCGCATGCCGCGCAGGACGGAGCGTGACGCGTGCTGGAAGCTGAGGTCGAAGTAGGGCACCACCTTGTCCACGCCGAGCATCGCGTCGATCAGGCCGGGCCGGATCTCGGCGGGCTGCAGGTAGCTGACGCGGATCCACTCGAGGCCGTCGATGCCGGACAGCCGCCCGAGCAGCCGCTCGAGGCGGTGCTCGGAGCCGAGGTCCTTGCCGTAGGAGGAGGTGTTCTCGGAGACGAGGAACAGCTCGCGCACGCCGTCCTCGACGAGCCAGCGGGCCTCGGCCTCGAGCTCGTCGATGGGGCGCGACAGGTAGCTGCCCCGGAAGGCCGGGATCGCGCAGAAGGCGCAGCGCCGGTCGCAGCCCGAGGCGATCTTGAGCGACGCGGCGGGGCCACGGCCGAGCCTGCGGCGCAGCATCGGTGGGCCGCTCAGCGGGGCCAACCCTTCGGGTAGGGCGGCATGGCCGGGCGTCGCGACGCCGACCGCGGCTGCGGGCGGGCCGACGGGGTGAGCGGAAGCAGCTTGCGTCGGTCCCGGGGCACGTGCGAGATCTGCTCCTCACCGTCGAGGATGGAGCGGAGCCTCTCTGCGATGTCGGTGTAGGCATCGAACCCGAGGACGGCATCCGCCTCGGGCAGCGCGGTGGCGAGTTCGACGCCGTAGCGCTCGGCCATGCACCCGACGGCCACCACCGACCGGACGGTGCCGTCGTCCTTGAGATCGGACGCCGCGAGCAGGGTGTCGATCGAGTCCTTCTTCGCCTGCTCCACGAAACCGCAGGTGTTGACCACCACCGTCTCGGCCTCCTCGGCGGTGTCGACGAGGACGAAGCCACCCATCTCGAGTCGGGCGGCGAGCTCCTCGGAGTCGACGTCGTTGCGGGCGCATCCCAGGGAGGCGATGTGTACGGAGCGGAGCTGGCTGGTCATCTGGACCATTATCCCTCAGCCGTTGGCGAGGTTGGCGAGCACCTCGTCGAGGTCGTCGGGCTTGACCAGCACCTCACGCGCCTTGGAGCCCTCGGACGGTCCCACCACTCCCCTGCTCTCCAGGATGTCCATCAGGCGGCCGGCCTTCGCGAAGCCGACGCGCAGCTTGCGCTGGAGCATCGAGGTGGAGCCGAGCTGCAGCTCGACGATGAGGCGGCAGGCGTCGAGCACCAACTCGAGGTCGTCGCCGATGTCGTCGACCACCTTCTTCTCACCACCGCCCGCGACGGCGACGTCCTCGCGGTAGTTGGGCTTCAGCTGCTCGCTGACGTACTCCACGACGCCGCGGATCTCCGACTCGTTGACCCACGCGCCCTGCACGCGGATCGGCTTGCCCGCACCCATCGGCAGAAACAGTCCGTCGCCCTTGCCGACGAGCTTCTCAGCTCCCGGCTGGTCGAGGATGACCCGTGAGTCGGTCATCGACGAGGTGGCGAACGCCAGTCGCGAGGGCACATTGGCCTTGATCAGGCCCGTGACGACGTCGGTGGAGGGACGCTGGGTGGCCAGCACCAGGTGGATGCCCGCGGCACGCGCCAGCTGCGTGATCCGCACCACCGACTCCTCGACGTCGCGGGGCGCGACCATCATGAGGTCGGCGAGCTCGTCGACCACGACGAGGAGGTACGGGTAGGCGGTGAGCACCCGCTCCGACCCTCGGGCACCTTCACCTGCCCGGCGCGCACCGCCTTGTTGAAGTCGTCGACATGGCGGAACCCGAAGGCCGCGAGGTCGTCGTAGCGCATGTCCATCTCGCGGACGACCCAGGCGAGCGCCTCGGCGGCCTTCTTCGGGCTGGTGATGATGGGCGTGACGAGGTGCGGGATGCCCTCGTACTGGTTGAGCTCGACGCGCTTCGGATCGACGAGCAGCAGCCGCACCTCGTCGGGAGTGGAACGCATCATGATCGACGTGATGAGCGAGTTGATGAAGCTGGACTTACCTGAACCGGTGGCGCCCGCGACGAGGAGGTGCGGCATCTTGGCCATGTTGGCCAGCACGTAGCCTCCCTCGACGTCCTTGCCGAGGCCGACCGTCATGGGGTGGTGGTCGTTCTTGGCCTTGTTCGAGCGGAGCACGTCGCCGAGGCTGACGACCTCCTTGTCGACGTTGGGGATCTCGATGCCGATGGCGGACTTGCCGGGAATCGGCGTCAGGATGCGGATCTCGTTGGAGCCGACCGCGTAGGCGATGTTGTCGGCGAGGCCGGTGACCTTGCTGACCTTGATCGCCGAACCGAGCTCGACCTCGTAGCGCGTGACCGTCGGGCCGCGCGTGTAGCCGGTGACGCGCGCGTCGATCTCGAACTCGGTCAGCACAGCGGCGAGCTGCCGGACCACCTTGTCGGAGGCCTCCGTGCGGGCCTTCGGCTTGGTGCCTGCCATCAGGAGCCGGTCCTCGGGCAGGAGGTAGGCCACATCGCCGCTGAGCTGCAACTGCTCGGCGCGCGGTGGGGCCGGGGTGTGCTGCGGGGGCTCGAGGTCGCGCGGGGCGTCCTTCGGGAGGCCGGCCTTCCGGCGGGAGGCTCGGGATCGGCGGGGGCGCGGCGGCGAGCGGCGGCTGGAGCATCTGGTCGTCCGCGCCTGCGTAGGAGTCCTCGTCGTCGGCGTAGTAGTCGATCGGCTCGTCCTCGATGAGCGGGGTGTCGTAGGGGACGTCAACTCCGAGCTGCAGCCGCTCCGCGGGCTCGTCCTTCTCCACCAGGGAGCCGAAGGCGGCACCGATGCCGGCGGCGATCTCTCCCAGCGGCCGGCCGATGACGACCAGCACACCCGACAGCGTGACGATGACCAGCAGCGGCACGCTCACCCAGGTGGTGAGCAGGTCGGTCAGGATGCTGGAACTCACGAATCCGAGCACGCCGCCCGCGGCCCGGACGGCGTCCATGTCGGTGGGCTCAGGCAGCCCGCGTGCGATGTGCACGAGGCCGAGCACGCCGAGCGTGATGAGGGTCCAGCCGAGCCCCGTGCGCGGTGCCGCGTCCACCTCGCGGGGATGCCGGAGCACCCGCCACGCTCCGTAGAGCAGCACTGCGGGCACCACGACCGACAGGGATCCGAAGACGGTGGCCACCGCCATGCCGATCCACTCACCCACGGCACCGGGAGCGCGAACCAGAACCGGGCCGCGACCACGGCGCCGAGGGTGAGCAGCAGGAGCCCCACCCGTCGCGCCGGTGTTCGGGGTCGATGTCCCGCTCGGCACCGCCGAAGCTGCGTGCCACCCAGCCGACGCCGTGCGCAATCCCCATCACCGCGGCACCGATCCCCTTGAGGATGGTGACGCCGATGCCGGGGCCCTGCTTCGGGGCCGGCTTGGCGGGCGCCTTGGCACGCGACTGCGCGGCCGGGCGCTTCGTGGCCGTCGACGACCTGGTGGTCGACGACTTCGTGGCCGGTTTCTTGGTGCTGGAACGTGCAGCGCTGGACGTGCTCTTTGAGCGCGTCGAAGTGCCGGTGTTCCGCGCTGAGGAGGAAGTTCCGCGGGACGCCATGGGCGCAACGCTAACCCACAGGCACACCGTCCACCTATCCCCCACGCCGTCGGATGCTCCGAAAACCGGCAGCGGGCCGCTCAGGCGAAGTGGTCCCACCCTGCGGTGCCCTCCCACGGCCGACCGTCGACCGTCACCGCACGCGAGTCGTTGACGGTGCCGATCACCGTCCAGCCGGGCGGCACGATCGCGTCGTGCCGGAAGGTCGCCACCAGCGCGTGGTCCTCGCCTCCACCGAGCACGAACCCGAGGGATCCTTGCCGGTGGCCGCGGAGACCCGCTGCACACCGTCGGGTACCTCGAGCCGCGAGGTGTCGACATCGATTCCGACACCGGAACGTTCGACGATGTGGCCGAGGTCGGCCAGCAGACCGTCGGAGACGTCCATCATCGAGGTGGCGCCCGCGTCGGCGGCCACGATCCCCTGACCGTAGGGACGCTGGGGTGAGGTGTTCGGCGACGAGGTCCTTGGGCGACCCGAAGCCGCGCTGCAGCACCGTCAGGCCCGCGGCGGACCAGCCGAGCCGGCCCTTGACCGCGACCACCTCGCCGGCGCGGGCCCCGGCGCGGGTGACCGGGTGCCTGCCCTCGAGATCACCGATCGCGGTGACGCAGATGCAGATGGCCGCAGCGCTGCTGAGGTCGCCGCCGACGAGGCTGACGCGCGCGGCGGCGCACTCCTCCTTCACACCCTCCTCGAACTCTGCGACCCAGTCCTGGTCGAGGTCCTTCGGAAGGCCAGAGCTACGACGACCGCGCTCGGCCGCGCCCCATGGCCTCGACGTCGGAGACGTTGACCGCCACGGCCTTGCGCCCGACCGCCCTTGCCGGCGACCACTGCCGCTTGAAGTGCACGTTCTCGATGAGAAGGTCGGTGGTCACGACGGTGTCGCCGGAGAAGCGCAGCACGGCCGCATCGTCACCGACCGGAAGGATCACGTCGTCGAGGACGGTGAGTCCGCTGGTGATCCGTTCGATGAGTTCGAACTCGCCCGACACGTCAGCGCAGCCCAACCGGGCGCTCGAGCGCCAGGTCGATCAGACGACCGACGAGATCCGGGTAGCTCAAGCCACCCTCCTGCCACAGGGTCGGGAACATCGAGATCCGGGTGAAGCCGGGCATCGTGTTGACCTCGTTGATGTAGATGTCGTCGCCGGAGACGAAGAAGTCGGCGCGGACGAGACCCTCCGCGTCGACGGCGGCAAACGACCGCTTTGCGAGCCCCGCAGCCGCTCCGCGAGGTCGGAGGGGATGTCGGCGGGGCGTCGAGTGCGGCGCCGTCCTCGTCGAAGTACTTGGCCTCGTAGTCGTAGAAGCCGTCGGCGGCCTGCACCCGGATCTCCCCGATCACGGAGGCGTCGCAGCCGAGCGGGGCCCGGGGTTGCCGAGCACCGCACACTCGAGTTCGCGGGCGCCGACGAAGCCCTGCTCGATGACGACCTTGGGATCGAACCTCTGCGCCTCGGCGATGGCCGCGTCGAGCCCGGACGGATCCGTGACCCGGGAGATGCCGATCGAGGATCCGCCGCGGGCGGGCTTGACGAACAGCGGGTACTCCAGCTCGGCGATCTCGGCGAGCACGGCATCGCGCTCCTGCTCGAGGCGCAGGGCGGAGGCGACGACGTAGGGGTAGACGGGAAGCCCTGCGGCCTCGAAGGCGACCTTCATGAAGTGCTTGTCCATGCCGACGGCGGATGCGGTGACGCCGCTGCCGACGTAGCGGATACCCATCATCTCGAACATGCCCTGGATGGTGCCGTCCTCACCGTAGGGCCCGTGCAGCAGGGCGAAGGCGACGTCGACGCCGTTGATGTCGACGAGCGACTCACCGTCGCGGGTGGCGACCTCGCAGCCGGACTTGCCGACCATCCACACGGCCTCGCGCTCGACCTCCTCGACCTGCGGCGCGACGCCGTCGACGATGGCGTAGGAGGCGATGGTCCCGAGCGGGACCTGGGACCACCGGCCCGACTTCGAGATGCCCACCCCCACGACGTCGAACCTGTCCTTGTCGATGGCCTTGAGCACCGACGAGGCAGTCAGGCACGAGATGCCGTGCTCCGATGACTGGCCGCCGAAGATGAGCGCGACGCGCTTGCGGGTGGTCACTGTTTCGAACCTCCTGAGGGTGGATGTCGGGCGCAACTTTACTCGCCGGTTCCGCCCGCGATCTCCACCCTGCGGCCCTGCCGCATGTCGTAGCGCCCGCCGGGGGCGTGAGGCCGGTCAGCTCGGCGCGCATGGAGGTCAGCGTGTCGATCAGGAGTGTGGTCACCTCGTCGAGGAGAGCTGGGGTGAGCTCCCGCCCCGGTAGGCGTCGAGGTCGATGGGAGGGCCCGCGACCACGTGGAAGTCGCGGCGACGGCCGAACAGCAGCCGCAGGTCGATCTTCTTGCCGCCCAACACCAGCTCGGCGCCCCGCTGGACGACGGGGACAACCTGCGCGCCGGTCTTCAGGGCGAGCCGGGCGGCACCACGCCTGCCCGTCATGGGCCAACCGTCGGGATCGGCCGTGATGGTGCCCTCCGGGTAGATGGCGACGAGCTTCCCTCGGCGAGCGCCTCCTCGGCATGGATGAGCGACTCGCCCGCACGGACGGTGTTGCGGTAGACGGGGATCTGTCCGCACTTCCTCGCCACCCACCCGAGGCCCGGGATCTTCCAGATGTCGGACTTGCCGAGGAAGCGGGGCCAGCGGCCGTGCCAGATCAGGTACTGCCCCAGCACGATGGGGTCGAAGTTGCCGATGTGGTTGGACACCACGATCGCGGGGCCGCTCTGCGGGATGTTCTCACCGCCCGACCAGTGGGTGCGCCCGAGCAGGGGCACGATGTTGCGGGCCAGGTGGCCGATCGTGCGGTAGACCCAGGAGACGGACTCGCTGTTGGTCTCGTCGAAGTGGGGGCGCCTCCAGGCCATCACACGACCTCCTTCCGGGGTGCCGCGAGGTCGAACGCGCCCGCCACCGCGGCCAGGAATGCGGTCGGGAGCAGGTACAGGCCGACGCCGCCGCGCAGCACGATGGCGGTGACGGCCGTGACGGCGGCGGAGCCGATGACGGCCCAGGCCCACCAGGGGCGTCGGACGAACGGGAGCGTCGCCGCGATCAGGATGCCCACCGCGATGGCGGCCGCCCTCTGCCCGCCCTGCCCCGTGAAGGCCACGGCGACCGCGCCGAGGGCGGCGAGCGTCGTCAGCCCGAAGGCGAGCCACTTGTGTTTCATGTCGGCAAGGGTAGCGGTGCGCCTAGCTGCCGGGTGCCGGTGGTAGCGGCACCGCGCTGATGAAGACCCGGGTCCGGCGTTCCCCTCGCGCACGGCACGGTGGGCGGGGCCGGGCCGCCCGCCTCGCGTCGGCTCTGGGCCGCGTCGGCGTGTCGGGCGACGACGCCCAGCAGTTCGCCTGTCATGGCCTCCAGCTCCTCCCGGGTGAGCCAGGGGCTGGAGCTGCTGAGCACGCTCGCCTCGTGCCAGGTCGACCCGGGGCCTCCAACTCGACGAGGGCGGCCTTGATGGTGTCGAACTCCTTCTCCACCATCCACCGGTTGACGGTGTGCGCGACGAGCGGCTCGGGGCACCGACGCTGTCGTCGAACGAGAACCCGATCGCCTTCCACCAGCGCTCCCGCGCGGTGCCCTCCCCTCGACCTCCTCGATGAAGCCGTACTTCTCGAGTTGCCGCAGGTGGTAGCTCGTCTGGCCGGTGCTCTCCCCGTCTCCTTGGCCAGCATGCTGGCGGTGGCCTGGCCACGGTCGGTCAGGATGCGGTACATCTCCATGCGCAGCGGATGGGTGAAGGCCTTGATCTCCTGCGGCGTCGCGGGACGACTCTTCGGTTGGGTCTTGCGTTCGGACATGGTACAGAGTTACCTTTGCAGAGAAAGCTTGGCATAACTTGTTCTGCACCCATCTTAACGGAGGTTTTCACATGTCACAGGCCCACCGCGGCAACCCCCGCTTCACCGCCCACCTGTCCGCCGTCGGGCTCGCCAACCTGGCCGACGGCATCGTGCAGACCGGCGTCCCGCTGATCGCCATCACACTGACCCGCTCCCCCTCCTGATCGGGGCCCTGACCGCGGCCGTCTGGCTCCCCTGGCTCGTGTTCGGCATCCCGGCGGGCGTCCTCGTCGACCGGTGGGACCGCCGCAGGACGATGCTCGTAGGGCTCGGCGTGCGCGCCGTGATCCTCGGCGGCCTGGGCACACTGGCGGCCCTCGACCTGCTCGGCACGTGGGTGCTCGTGGCATTCGCGTTCGCCTACGGCGTCACCGAGGTGTTCACCGACCTGGCGGCCCAGGCCCAGGTACCCGCGCTGGTCGGGCGCGACGCGGTCGACCTGCGCGGCGCCAACTCGAAACTGCTGGCCGTCGAGTCGGTGGCCAACGGGTTCGCCGGCCCGCCGCTGGCCGGCGTCCTGATGGCGCTGGGTGCCGCCTGGGTTACCGGGGCCCCGCGCTGGTGGTGGCTGCCGCGATCATCGTGCTCGCGGTCGGGCTGCGCGGCAGCTTCGTCGCGCGTCGCCCCGAGCCGGAGGTCGGCACCTCCATCACCGCTGAGCTGCGCGAGGGCGTCTCGACGGTGTGGCGACACCCGGTGCTGCGCCCCATGCTGATCGCGGCCGGCGTCTGGAATTTCGGCGGGACGGCGATCTCCGCGCTCATCCTGTTGTGGCTGGTCGGACCCGGGTCCGCGGAGGGCTCACCCCGCAGGCATGGTCGCTCGCCCTGATCGCCATGCCCATCGGCGCAGTGATCGGCAGCACGCTGGCCGGACCCGCGGCCAAGCGGTTCAAGGAGATGCACGTCGTGGTGGTCTGCTGGGGCGTCAATGCGCTGCTGAACCTGCTCCCACTGTTCTGGCCCGGTCTGTGGTCGCTGATGGGCTTCCTGCTCGGCGCAGGACTGTTCGGGGTGATGGGCAACGTGATCGGCGGGTCGATCCGGCCGCGGATGGTGCCCGGGCACCTGCTCGGCCGGGTGCAGGGCGCGGCCCGCGTGGTCGCCTTCGGCGCCATGCCGCTGGGCGCGCTCGTGGGCGGCCAGATCGCCGAACTGTTCGGCATCCCCGTGGTGATCGCGGGCGTCGTCGTCCTCATGCTCGCGTCGACCGCCTACGTCGGCACACGGGTTCCTCAGCGCCTCGTCGACGAGCACGAGCTGCGGGAACCCGCCGCCGACGAGGTCGCAGAGGAGCATGCGGCCGCGTGAGGCCTACCGGACGCGCACGACGGCGGGCAGCTCATAGCGCCCGTCGACGATCGACTCGTCGGGCTCGTACACGCGCAGCATCGGGCGGAACGGGCCGTCCGGCGCCGGAAGCCAGTTCGCCCGGGCCTGTGGATCGGCCGGCTCGGCGGCACTCATGTGGATGGTCAGGGAGCCGTCGTCGCCACAGATGATGCCCGGGGTGTTGCTTCCGATCGAGTAGCGTCCGGCGTCGTTGGCCACGAGGAAGAACTCCGGCACCGAGTACATGGTCAGCGACCAGAACGCACCGGCGGGCGGGGTGGGGTTCAGCGTGAGCGTGTACGCGTTGCCGCCGTCGAGCTGCTCGCCGTCCGCGTCGACGTAGGTGGGCGCGTAGACCGCCTCATAGGCGTGGTTTCCCCACAACCCGCCCATGGCCGCGGCCGCACGGGTCACGTACTTCAACTCCGCGGGCACGGATGTGTAGGCGGGCGCGTCGAGGGCGCCGACCTCGAAGAAGTCGGTGTTGTAGTCGAAGGCGTGGAAGGGCAGCTGCCACCCGTTGACGATGGGCACCATGCCGGTGCGCAGCAACTCGAGCAGGGCACCCCGTGCGCCGTCGAGCGCGGCACCCCAGCCCTGCGCCACCGCCGGATCGACGCCTACGTAGGGCTCTCCCCGGCCGTCGCGGCACCCAGCGGTGCGAGCGCCGCCAGCGCCGTCGCGTCGCTCGGCGCCGGCGGGAATGCCTGCGACCAGAGCCGCAGCTTCTCCAGGAACAGCAGGTCCTCCGACACCCGAGCGTCGGGCACCGGGATGCCCGCGCCCACCGCATCCCCATCCAGCGGGGTGAGGGTGGCCGCGTCCTGCAGGGCGTGGACGGCGGGAAGATCGTCGACGCCGGTGCACGCCCAGCGCCCGACGATCGAGAAGACAGAGGTGGGTGCCTTGATCACGCGCACGCCCTCGGGTGCGCTGCCTTCCCACCCTGGCGGCACGAGCAGGAACCGCTGGGCGGAGGTGCCCGTGGCGCGGTGGCCGACGTAGGCGAAGTTGTTGGTCCATGCGTCGACAAACTGCAGCACGTAGTAGCGCCCGCCGGTGTCCGGGGTCGACAACAACACCGGCCCGACGCTCAGGTCGATCTGGGCCATCGAGTAGAGGGTGTCGTTGTTGATGGACACGAAGGTGTCCTCGGGCCCCGCCAGCGTGCGGGCGTGGCTGAACCGGTTGAAGGGCGCCGCGGGGTTGGCCCCGACGCCCTCGGAGACGTAGCGGTTGACCTGGTCGAGGTTGAACACGAGCGGGAAGCCGAAGGTGTAGGCCTCCGGCAGGCCGGTGGGTGGTTCCGGGAGCATGCGGTGTTCCTTTCGCTGGGATCTGGGAGGGGACCGGGTCAGAAGCTTCCGAGGCCCTTGCCGATGACCTGTGCGCCGAGCAGGGCCATGACGACCGCCATGATGGTGGCGTTGTTGATGGTGAGCCAGGTGCGCAGTGCCGCCAGGGCGGTTGCGGCCTTGGCGGGTGCGGCCAGGGCGAGGACGACGGGGACGGCGACGCTGAGCGCCGCGATGACCGTGAAGACCGCACCGATGGCAATCGCGGTAGCGGTCTCGACCCCGGAACGACCGATCGTGCTTCCGGCGGCGGCGGAGACGAGGAGGTTCTTGGGGTTGACGGCGGCCAGCGCGAACGCGAGGCCGACGGCCGCGGGCAGTCCCATCGTGTCGATCTTCGACATCCAGGCCGGCAGTTGTGGCTCGGTCCCGGCCTCGGGTCTGCCGCGCCATTGTCTGACGGCGAGCGCCAGCAACGCCACGCCGAGGACGAGCTGGATGACGCCGATGACGGGCTGACCCTCCCTGTCTCGGCCGGTTCCGGGATCACCCCGGCCAGCAGCGTGAACGCCGTCACGGCCACGACGATGCCGACGAACCAGCCGACGAGGAAGCCGAGGCCGAGTTGCACCGGCCGCGGGGACATGAGCATCAGGATGACCGCGATGATAGGAACCGGGCTGATGGCGATGGCGACGGCGTTGGGCAGCACGGCCCCCAGAATCTCAAGCACCCGGTCAGCCCCCAGCAACTGCTGCTTCGCGAGGGCGAACTCCTCGGCGGTGATGAGGCCCTGCTGCTGCAGGGCGCCGAGCTGCTGCAGGCGCGAGACGATGTCGCCGGCCGGCGCAGCGGGCGCGGCGACCGGGGCCACCGCCTGGGCCGGCTCGGCTGCGGGCTGCGGGACCTGCGCGGCCTGCGCGGCGGCGTGATCGTAGGCACGATCGCTCTGGCGGCGTGCGACGGCCCCGCTGACGGCCGTGGCGGTGCCTGCGACGACGGCGGTGCGCGCCGCCATGCCGAGCAGCCCCGGGCGTCCTCCCCGTGCGATGAACACCATGTCAGTTCTCCTCTTCCAGCGCGGTGGCGGCCGCGAGCAGTTCATTGATCAGCGGGCGGGGATGCGCTCGGAGCGCACGACCCGGCCCTGAGCGGCCGCGACGCGGGCGGCCAGTTCAGTGGCCCAGAGCAGTTCGAGGGCCGCGATGGCCACTCCGGACCCCTGGGGCGCCCCGGTGAGCATCTCGACCAGGTCTTCTTCTGCCACGAGTCCCCTGAAGGCGAGGTCCGGTAACGCGGTGGCCGCCGAGGTCTGGGCGAGCTCCGTCATGACCACGTCGCCTTCCGGGCCGCGGACGGCGGTGACGAGGTCGAGCACGCGCACTGTGCCTGCCGCGCTCAGCTCGGCCAGGCTCGCCAGGACGGCGGGATCGGGTCCGTCGCCCACGAACTCGATGACGAAGAACTCGACCGGTCCGAACGTGTAGGTGTCATCCATCTCAGTTGTCTCCAAGGGTCGGGAAGTTCCAGGTGCCGTCGAGCACCTCGGGGCGTGGCCGGTACATACGCACAAGGTAGTTCCAGCCGTCGGTGATCGGAAGGGCGTTCGGGCGCTCCGGGTCGCCGCCGAAGCGGACGATGATCGATCCGTCGGGCTCGCGGACGCCTGTGATGTTGTTGATGCTGTAGGCGCCGGTCGCGTTGGGCACGACGTATCCCTCGGCGTTGTAGACGGTGATGGACCAGAACCCGTCGACGGGGACGTCCCGCACGGCCAACTCGTAGCTGCCCGTCGGCAGACCGGGGTCGACGTTGATGTAGTAGGCCTCCTCCTCGGGGAGCCCACCCAGGCGGAGGCCGAACCGAGCAGGTGGCGGATCGGTTCGACCTGGTCCCGGGTTCCGAAGCACCCGGCGAGCCCGTCCAGGCCGCGGGCCAGTTCGATCAGCGGGGCGCGCACGGCGGCGAGGGACTCCTGATCGAAGTCCTGTGGCTGGAACGCCCGGCCGGCAACCGAGTGGGCCCTGAACTGGTCCTGGAGCGCGTTGACGGCCGCGACATCGTCGGCATCCTCCGGGTCCACGAGGAGGCGGGCCGTGGCCATCACGTAGTCGCTCCCGATCTCCTCGGCGGTCAGCTCATACGTGCCACCGGCGTGGAGTACGCGGGGATGTAGTGGTCGAGGTTGACCAGCATCACCGACAGGTAGCGGGATCCGGCGTCCGGAAGCGTGATCGTGCCGCCCTCCGAGATGTCGAGGATGACGGCGCTGTACAGCGTGTCCCGGTTCATCCTGATCACCGTCTGCTGCTCCACCGGCGTCGGGACCCTGAAGTGGCTCCACTCGTTGGGGCGGCGGCTGCCGCGATACCGGCGAACATGCGCTCACTCTCAGCTCGGACGAAGTTCGCAAAGGTGACGGGATTGGGAGCGTTCATCTGCACGCCTTTCTGTGGTGGCTGGACCATGATGGTTCCCGGGCCCGTCACTGCGCATCATCCAGAGTGCATGATTTCCGGCGCCGGGCCTGCGCCCGGAGGCCGTCGCCTGCTTGACTTGTGTCCCAGGCGGCCGACGTCGCCGGTGCATGAGAGGACGGCTGATGACCGAGTTCACCATCGGGACGACGTTGGGCGGGGCCGACGCGGCGCGCCTTGACGCGCGCAGGTTCAACCGGCACACCTTCTGGTGTGGGCAGAGCGGCAGTGGCAAGACCTACGCCCTCGGCGTGATCCTTGAGCAGTTGCTGCTCCACACTGAGTTGCCGATGCTGATCCTGGACCCGAACGGCGACTTCGTGCGCCTTGCCGAGACCCGCCCCACCGCCGGCCCGGAGGACGCGGCCCGGTTGGCGGAGGTCGACATCCGTGTCCTCCGCTCGGGGAAGGCCTCCACCGGGGAGCGCCTGCGCGCCCGGTACACGGATCTCTCCCCGCCTCCAAGGCAGCTCTCCTGCAGCTCGACCCGGTCCTGGACGCCGAGGAGTACAACGTGCTCGTTCACGGCGAGAACGACCCGGCCACCTTCGACGGCGCCGAGGTCCTCGCCACGCTGCGTGCCTCGGGCAGCCCGCGATGGCGGCGCTGGCCAACCGCATCGACAACCTGCAGGTGCTCGACTGGGATCTGTGGTCCTTCGGGACGACTCCGTCACCGACATCATCGACGAGCGCCCCGAGCCACGGTGCTGGATCTGGGCGGTTTCCCGCACCCCGCCGAGCCGAAGGTCGCAGCCCTGGCGGTGCTGGAGCACCTGTGGGCGCGGCGCGAGGAGCGACGCCCGATCCTCATCGTCATCGATGAGGCGCACAACCTCTGCTCACCCGAACCGCGCACCGCGGTCGAGCGGGCCCTCACCGAGCAGCTCGTGCAGATCGCGGCGGAGGGCCGTAAGTTCGGGCTGTGGCTCTTCCTCTCGACCCAGCGGCCGACGAAGATCCACCCCAACGTGCTCTCCCAATGCGACAACCTGGGGCTGATGCGCGTCAACGCACCCCGCGATCTCGTGGAGCTCGGCAACATCTTCGGCTTCGCGGGCGAACACAACATCGCCCGCGCCCCGGGCTTCGCACAGGGTCAGGCCCTGTTCGCGGGCGGGTTCATCGCCGAGCCCACCTTCGTCCAGATGGGGCCCGCCTCACGGAGGAGGCCGGTGGTGACGTGCGGGTGCCTTTGCGCTCCGGCGACTAGCGCGGAGGAAACCAGCCCTGCGGTCGGAGCCTCGCCGCCTCACGGCGGCCTGGCACGCCCAGCTTGCGGTAGATGGCCCGCTGGTGGGTGCGCACCGTGTTCACGGAGACGAACAGGGCGTCGGCGATCTCCTGGGCCGTCATGCTCGTGCGGAGAAAGCCGAAGACCTCCCGCTCGCGTGCCGAGAGAGGCTCCCCGAGGCCGGGCGTCGCGCCGCGGGTCTCATCGAGCGCCGCGACCTGGGCCGCGACGAACGCGCCATGACCCGTCCCCCACGCCGCGTGCGCCGCCAGCAGTTCCCTCAGGCGCGGATCGCGCGACCGGTACGGCTGCACCACCCCCTCCGGGACGCCCGCATCCAGCGACCGCTCGAGCAGTTCGTGCGCGCGCTCGTGGTCGCCGTGCTGGTGCGCGATGAGCGCGGCCGTCAGGGTCGCGCCGGCCGCGACGTAGGACAGTTGCATGCCTGACGGCGCGATGCCACGCAACTGACGGGCCGCATCGGCAAGCCGTCCGCCGCTGCGCAGCAGTTCGGCGGCCATCGCGCGCACCACCGGGATGTCGGGGCCTCGGCCAGGGCGTCGATGACGGCGAACGCCGCCTCAGGTTCCCCGAGGCCGCAAGGAGCCTGGCCTCGGCGATGGCGCGGTAGGCGGGCCACGGGACGCCCTGCGCCTCCTCGGAGCTGACCCCGGCCAGCAGCCCCCGCGCGGACTGGACCGCCTCGGGCGAGCCCTGGTCGGCGGCGCAGAAGGCGACGAAGACGCGGGCCAACGCGGAGTATGACGCCCCGTGTCCCGCCGTGTCGGCCAACGCCTGGAAGGTCCTCTGCGCCGACTCCTGCCGCCCCTGCCAGTAGTCGGTCAACCCGCTGGCGAAGGCGGCGATGCCACCGTCGTAGCGGTGCCAGTCGTCCTCCGGGTCCTCGGCGGGTGCCCTTCGAGGAGTTGGCGGGCGGAGGCGAACCGGCCGCCGTAGCTGAGCGCCAACAGCAGGTTTCCCGCCGCGCGGCGGGCGAGCACGTCACGCCCGGCAGCGGCCGCCTCCCCGAGGCGGCCCGAAGGAGTTGCACGGCCGTCGCGAGGTCACGCCGCAGCCGCACCTCGACCCATCCGAGCAGGAAGAGTCGGTAGGCGTTCATCACCGGGTCGGTCCTGCCGAACCCGATGATGGCCCTCGCCTCATCGGCGGCCGCGCTGAGGGCCGCGTGGTCCTCCAAGACCATCAGCGAGGTGAACGTGCGCGTGTCCCGGCAGTCGGGTCCCTCACCCCGGCCGCGTATGCCTGGCTCCGCAGCAGGCGCGCACCGAGGTTGTCGTCGAGCAGGTGCAGACAGGCCGCACGGATGAACAGGATGTCGGGGTGCCGGGCCAGCGCGACGGGAGGGTCAGGCACTGCGCGTTCAACGCCCGGGCTCCGGTCTCGGTGACGATCCGGATCCACTGGTCGCGGATGATCTCCAGTGCGAGATCGTCGTCACCCGACTCCAGGGCGTGTGCGATCGCCTGCACGGGCACCACGGTCGACAACCATCTCGCCGCCCTGGAGTGCAGTTCGCGCGCCCTACCTGCATCGGAGTCGGCGAGCAGCGCGCGACACGAGCTCGCGAACTGTTCATTCCAGCGGTAGACCAGCCTGCCCGTCGCGTCACGGTAGCGGTCCAGGAACAGGCCGACCTCGAGGGCCTCAGGCAGCAGCTCGGAGGCGTCCGTTCCCCGGTCAGGGCATTGGCGAGGTCGGCCGTCAGGAAGGAACTGGTGGTGGCCGCGAGGACAAAGTCGGCGAGTTCCGCACGCAGGGGCGCGAGAACGTAATTGGCGATGTAGGCCGTGAGCAGGTCGTCGGGTCCCTCCCCGCCTCCCGGTCGCCGGGTGACGGTGACCCCACCCGCCTCGTGCCACCGGAGAGCCGCTGAAGCCGCACGGCCACCGGCCATCCGTGGCTCGAGGCAGCGACCGCTGCCGCGTCCGTGGCGTTCAGCTGCTCTCCCCAGTTGGCGTACTCATCTGCGACCTCGTCCGCCGTCATGGCGAGTTCACCGGCCGTGATCAAGGTCGCGTGCCGTCCGGCAAGGGCTCCCGCGAACCAGGAGGCCACCACCGGTGCTCCGGCGACGATGAACCGCAGCCGCCCACCCGCCAGCGCCACGAGGACGTCGATCACCCTGAAGCGGGGATCCTTCCCCGTGCTGCGCGTCGTCTATCACGACCACGACCTCGCCCAGCGCCGCGACGGCGGCGACGATGCGGCTGATCGTGATGCGCCCGTCCCCACCCCCAGCTCACCCGCGGTGACGGCGGCCCTTCATCCGCCCCGGTCTCCACCCGCGAGAGCGCGCTGGCGATGCCCGCGAGGATGAGGTCCTGGTCGTCGCGGTCGTGCTGGGTGAGGGTGAGCCACGCGGTGTGGCCGGGGCGGCCCACCGCCCACGCCGACAGCAGCGTGGTCTTGTCGAACCCGGACGGGGCGGCCACGACCGTCACCGTGGACGCGCCCACAGCGTCGTCCAGCCTCCCGAGCAGCCGGGCACGGGCCGGGGTCCTTGCGCCCGTCTCGGGGGAAACGTGAGAAACCACGGCGACTGGATCCACAGCAGCTCGGTTAGTTCGACCACGCTGGTCATCGTAGTGATGACATGGGCCGCCTGCGGCTCATCAGATTCGGATGAGATCACCCCGCTGTGCTGGACTCGCGCCCATCGGGGCTTCAAGGTTGGGACTGGTGCGCGGACGGGCCCGCACCGGCCGAAAGAGAGCTGGTGAAATGGGCAGACTCCTCCCAGGCCTGAGGGCCGACAACTTTGCGAGGGAGGCGCTGGCGGGCGTCACGCTCCTTGCCATCTCGGTGCCCTGAACATCGGCTACGCGCAGATCGCCGGTCTGCCCGTCACCGCCGGCCTCGCGGCCCTGATCGTGCCCACCATCGTCTACGCGCTGCTCGTCTCGTCGCGTCAGGTCGTCGCGTCCCGGACGCGGCCGCCGCGGCGCTGGTGTTCTCGTCGTTGACCGCCCTGGGTGTTGCCGGTGACAACTTCGCGGCCATGGCCGCCGCCCAGGCGATCCTGTGTGGGCTGTTTCTGGTGGCCGCCTCGGTGTTGAAGCTCGGCGCGCTCGCGAATTTCCTCTCGCGCCCCATTCTCGTCGGGTTCGTGGGCGGGCTCGCGCTCGAGGTGCTGCTCAGCCAGGTGGCCAAGATGCTGGGAATCCGCCTCCCCAGTGACGAGGAGTTCTTCCCCAGGCTCTTCACGCTGGTGACCCACCTGGGGCAGACGTCCGTCGCCTCGGCAGCGATGGCGGCTGCCGCGCTCGCGGTGCTGCTGGCTGGTCGCAGGTTCGCCCCGGCGGCGCCCGCGGCTCTCATCGTGCTGGTGCTCACGACGGTCGCGACCGTGGTGTTCAAGCTGGAGTCGGCGGGGATCGCGGTGCTCGGCGAGGTGCCCGCGGGGCTGCCGCGGATGGCCGTGCCATCGCTGGCGCTCGAGCAGTGGCTCTCGCTGGTGCCCTCCGCCCTGGCCCTCGCGCTGGTCGCAACGGCCGAGGGCGTGCTGATCTCGCAGTCCTACGGGGCCAAGCGCGGGTACCGGGTCTCTCCGGACCGTGACCTGCTGGCGTTCGGAGCCGCCAACGTCACGGCCGGGTTCTCGATGTCGTTTGCGGTGGGCTCGTCCACGTCACGCACGGCGGCCATGGATCAGGTCGGGTCCCGCACCCAGTTGCCGAGCCTCGTGCTGGCAGCCGGCACCCTCCTGCTGCTGCTCGTCGGCACGGCGCTGCTCGAACCGATCCCGATGCCAGCCATCGGCGCGGTGGTGGCGGTGGCGGTGCTGAAGCTGTTGGGCATCGACGAACTGGCCACCATCGCCCGCCAGTCCCGCTCCGAGCTTGCGGTGGCCCTCGTATGCCTGCTCGGCGTCCTCGTGCTGGGACCGATCAGCGGCCTGCTGCTGGCCTTCGTCCTGTCACTGATCAACCTGGTGCGCCGCGCAGGCTCCCCGGCCGTCGAGTTTCTCGAGGAGCCGATGGATCCGGGCGCATCGGTGACGACGGCCACGGGCGGGGACTTCGCCGTGACCGACGGAATCGTCGTGCTGCGTTTCTCGGCCCCGATCTTCTTCGGCAATGCCTCGGCGCTCACGTCCGCCGTCGAGCGCGTGGTGGACGGCCACGGGAACGACCTACGGGCGGTGGTTCTCGATGCCGAGGGGATCACCGACGTCGACGTCACGGGTGCCGAGGCGTTCCACGGCATCCGGGCCTCGCTCACGGACCGCGGGATCGCGCTGACCGTGGCGCGGCTCCGCCCCGGCCTACGCCAGAGGTTCGAGCGGTTCGGCCTGCTCGAGGGCATCGAGCTGTTCCCCACGAACCGCGAGGCGTTGGCCGCCCTTCGCTCCGCGCCCCTTCGCAACCGGAGGCTCATCCATAGTGGATGATTTCGGCCCAACCGACCGCCGGCGGCTGTCCCACATGCGGCCGCGCGCCTCAGGATGAGTCCAGACACAACCGACCTACCTGAAAGCGACACGATCATGTCCTTCCTCCAGACCATCTGGGACCTCATTCTCGTCTTCTTCTCTGCCTTCGTGTTCATCGCTTCCCTCGTGGCCCTGGTGCTTGTCATCACGGATCTTTTCCGCGACCGGGCCCTGAAGGGTTGGGCCAAGGCCCTGTGGATCCTGTTCCTCGTGTTCGTGCCTCTGGTGACCTCGCTCGTCTACCTCATCGCCCGCGGCGACTCCATGTCCGCGCGCGCCGACGCCGAGGCGCGCCAGAACCGCGAGCAGGCCGAGTCCTACATCCGGGAGGTGGCCGGCTCCAGCCCAGCCGACGAGATCACGAAGGCGAAGGCCCTGCTGGATGCGGGCACCATCACCGAGGCGGAGTTCGCCGCGCTGAAGGCGGCGGTGCTGACGCCCGCCTCCGCCTGACCGACAGGCACCCGAACCCGTCGCGGCACCCGCCGCGGCGGGTTCGTCTCATTCGGGGCGGAGGACGGCGAAGGGATCGGTCACCACGAGGTGACGGTCGCGGAACCGGAAACGGCGGGCGGGCCGCCCGCCCTCGCCCCGGCAGGGGTCAACTCGCCGGTTGCCACCAGCTGGCCGCGCCTGGTGAGCACCCGTTGGAGATTGGTGGGAGCGACCTCACGTCCCAGGGCCGCGACGTAGGCGTCGCGGAGTTCGGCGATGGTGAACTCGCCAGGCATCAGGGCAAATCCGAGGTTCGTGTAGCTCAGCTTCCCGCGGAGCCGCTCGACCGCGTCGGCGACCACGTGATCGTGGTCGAACGCCAGCCTCCGAAGTCGGTCCACGGGGCTCCACGTCGCGTGTTCCGGGAGCTCCGGGTCGCTCATGGTGGGCACCAGCCCCAGGTAGACGGTCGCAATGGTGCGCTGCGCCGGGTCCCTTCCGGGGTCGGACCGGGTGCCCAGCTGCTCGAGATGCGTCAGGCCTGCCACGTCGACCTTCTGAGCCAGATGCCTGAGCGCGGCCTCATCGATGCTCTCCCCGGCTCGACGGCGCCGCTCGGCAACGCGTAGCTGCCGGCGAACGGCTCGCCGTCGCGGCGCGCGACCAGCACGCAGAGCCGCTCGGCATCGTCGACGCGGCGCACCTGGAGCACCGCGGCGACGGCCTCGTGCCGGTACAGGGCCACGCCGGCGGCGTCGCGGATTTGGTGCCTGGTCATGTGGGCATGCTACCGTCCTCCTAGTTTCCGCCTATAAGGCGATAACCCGGAGGAGTGCAGATGACCGTGGTGCAGGACTCGACCCTGTGGGGCCCGTCGGAGATCGCCCGGTGGCAGGAGCGGGTGCACTCGCTAGCCTCGGAACGCGACGCCGTCATCCTCGCGCACAACTACCAGGCGCCGATCATCCAGGACGTGGCCCACCACGTCGGTGATTCCCTCGCGCTCTCCCGGCTCGCCGCCGCGTCCGATGCCTCGACGATCGTGTTCGCCGGCGTCCACTTCATGGCAGAGACCGCGAAGATCCTCTCCCCTCCAAGCGCGTGCTGATCCCGACCAGGCCGCCGGATGCTCGCTCGCCGACACCATCGACGCCGGCCAGTTGCGCGACTGGAAGCGCCGGTTCCCCGATGCGGTCGTGGTGAGCTACGTCAACACCACCGCGGAAGTCAAGGCCCTGACGGATGTGTGCTGCACGAGCAGCAACGCCGTCGAGGTCGTGCGTTCCATCCCGAGGACCGCGAGATCCTGTTCCTCCCCGACCAGTTTCTGGGCGCGCACGTGCGCAGGGTGACGGGTCGCGGCAACATCCAGGTGTGGCTCGGCGAGTGCCACGTGCACGCCGACATCTCCCCGTCCGACCTGATCGACGCGGTCGAGTCGAACCCCGACGCCGACCTGTACGTGCACCCCGAGTGCGGATGTACCACCAGCGCGCTGTGGCTCGCGGGCACCGGGAGGCTGCCGGGTGACCGCACCCACATCCTCTCCACCGGCGGCATGCTGGAGGCGGCCCGGAGGGAGACTGCGGGCAAGGTGCTGGTGGCCACCGAGGTGGGCATGCTGCACCAGTTGCGGATGGCCAACCCCGGCACTGCGTTCGAGGCGGTCAACCCGCGCGCGGCCTGTCCGTACATGAAGTTGACCACGCCCGAGAAGCTCGAGGCCTGTCTGGGCGACCCGGCCCTCACCGCGTCCTACGAGGTGCAGGTGGCCCCGATGTTGCAGGGGCCGCCCGGCGGGCCGTGGAGGCGATGATCGCCATCGGCAACCCGGGGGTGGGGAATGAGGCTTGCGACGAGCCCCCGGCCTCGATCGGATCTACCTCCGTGGTGGTCGTCGGCACCGGAGCCGCGGGGCTCTCGGCGCTGCTGCACCTGGCCGGGGCGGGCGTCGACTGCGTGGCTGTGACCCGCGGCGCCGTCACCGATTCGGCCACCGCATGGGCGCAGGGCGGGCTCGCCGCGGTGTGGGATGCGGCCGACACACGCGAGGCCCACGTCGCCGACACGCTGACGGCGGGGCCGGGCTGTGCGAGGTGGATGTCGTGCGGGACCTCGTGGCCGCCGCGCCAGGGGCGATCGCCCGGCTGATCCGGCTCGGCGCACGGTTCGACCGTGACGCCTCGGGAGACCTCGACCTCCATCTCGAGGGCGGACACAGCGCGCGGCGGATCGTCCACGCCGACGGGGACGCGTCGGGCGCCGAGGTGGAACGGGCGCTCTGGGCATCGCTCTGCACGGCACGTGCCGCATCGCGCACCCGGCTGCTGGAGCACACCCGCCTCGTGGACGTGCTCACCGACGCCGCCGGCCGCGCATGCGGGGTGCGACTCCTCGACGGGACGGCGTCGTCTCCGATCTGCTCGCCGACGCCGTCGTGCTCGCCACCGGGGCATCGGCCAGTTGTGGCCGGTGACGAGCAACCCGGCGGGCGCGACAGGTGACGGCCTGGCCGCCGCATTGCGGGCCGGCGCGATGGCCAGGGATCTTGAGTTCATGCAGTTCCACCCGACGGTGCTGGCGGACCCGGCCGCGGCGGAGCGCGGCGTGCTGATCAGCGAGGCGGTCCGCGGAGAGGGCGCGTTCCTCGTCGACGGCGAGGGGCGCCGGATCATGGCCGGTCAGCACCCGCTGGGAGACCTCGCCCGCGCGATGTCGTCTCCGCAGCCATCATGGCGAGCCTGCGCCGCTCCGGCGAGCCGCACGCCTACCTCGACGCCACGGCGTTCGGGGCCGAGGCCTGGGCGGAGCGGTTCCCCGGCATCCTCGCGCTCTGCCTCGAGCGGGGCGTCGATCCCGTCGGCGCGCCGATCCCGGTGCACCCGGCAGCGCACTATTCCTGCGGCGGGGTGGCCGCCACCCTGTCCGGCCGCACGTCGGTACCCGGGCTGTTCGCCGTCGGCGAGGTGGCCCGGACGGGGGTGCACGGCGCGAACAGGCTCGCGTCGAACTCCCTCACCGAGGCTCTTGTGGCTGGCGACAGGGTCGGTCGGCTGCTGGCAGAGGCCGGGCTGAGTCGGCCGGGTTCGCCGGTCGAGCGGGCTGCGGCACCGAGCGTCGACCCGGACGGCCTCCCGCGCTGAAGGATGCCATGCAGGAGCACGCCTTCGTCGAGCGCACCGGGGCAGGCCTACGCACGGCCGCGGCCGTCGCGGCCTCGATGGGCGTCGTTGAGGGGCCGGTGACCGGAGCGTCGCTGACGGCCACCAACCTGCGGCTGTGCGCCGGGAAGCTGCTCGAGGCTGCCATCGCCCGCACCGGGTCGGCAGGTTGCCACCGCCGCCTCGACCATCAGGAGGACATCGGATCAGGAAGGACCGCGGCGTGAACGACCAGTGGACCACCATCTCCATCGACGAGGTGCGCCGCAGCGTCACGCTCGCCCTGCACGAGGACCTGCGCCTGGGGCCGGACGTGACGACCGAGGCAACCGTGGCGGCCGACGCCGTCGGGACGGCACGCGTCGTGACGCGTCAGCCGGGCGTGATCGCCGGGGTCCCCGTGGCGCTCGAGGTGCTGCGCCAGGTGTCGGCGCGGATGCAGGTGGACGTGACAGCCACCGTGCTCCGGCCCGACGGGTCGCGGGTCTCCCCCGGTGACACCGTCCTGGAGATCTCCGGGCAACTGCGCTGCCTCCTGACCGCCGAGCGGACGCTGCTGAACTACCTGGGGCAGCTGTCCGGTGTCGCGACGGCGACGGCGCAGTGGGTGGACGCGATCGCCGGCACCGGCGCGGCCGTGCGCGACTCACGCAAGACCGTCCCCGGGCTCCGTGCTCTGCAGAAATACGCCGTGGTGTGCGGCGGCGGACAGAACCACCGGATGGCGCTCGGCGATGCGGCGCTGATCAAGGACAACCACATCGCCGCGGCGGGCTCGGTGGCGGCCGCCTTCCGCGCCGTCCGGGCGCACGCGCCCGGGGTTCCCGTCGAGGTGGAGTGCGACACCCTCGCCCAGGTCGACGAGGCCATCGCAGTGGGCGCCGACCTGGTGCTGCTGGACAACTTCACCCTCGACGACACCCTGGATGCGGTGCACCGCTGCCGGGCGGCGGGGTGCGGACGGAGTCGAGCGGGGGCCTGACGTTGGAGCGGGCCCGGGAGGTTGCGGAGACCGGCGTCGACTTCCTCGCCGTGGGTGCACTCACGCACTCCGCCCCGGTGCTGGACCTGGGCCTGGACCTCTAGCCGCCGGCTGCCGACCTGGCGAGCGATCGCGATTCGGCGGGGACCGTCAGCGTGCCCCATTCGGAGACCTCATAGCGGTAGCCGAGCGGGCTGGTCCACACCAGTCGGCCTGGCTCAGGTTGTTCCACGCCCAGAAGCCCGCGGTCCTGGCCCGGTGCACGCCGCGACTGAGCGGGGCCAGGTTCCCGACGCGGGTCTGGCCGCGACGGCCGGGCCGGTACTCCACGGTGTGGTCGAGGTCGAGGCCGGGCAGCGCCTGGCCGAGAACGGGAAGGGCTCGGTCGGGAACACCATCTCAACCGCCCGCCGCATCCGCGGCCCCGCCACGTAGGCGTCGGCCGGTGCCATCCGCGGCAGGTCGATCACAGGGTGCACCTTCAACGCGAAGCCGCCCTCCCGAGGAGGTCAGCGAGAAGCGACGTCGTGATGTGCCCGGCCCGCTCGATCCGGGCGGCGCCCGCGAGATGGCCCAGTGCGTCGGAGTGGATGTGGACCGCGATGCCGAGGCTCGGGCGGAGCCGCGCCAGCGTGGCGGCGTCGAAGGGCGCAGTTGTGCCCTGCCGGTCGGCGGGCACAGCGCTGCCCTGATCATCCGCGGGCAGTGCCGATGCGGGTGGAGGAGCCTGGGTGGGTGGACCGCCGAGGACCTGACCGCAATGGCAGCACCTCTGCCCACACCCGGCGGTCGGGTCGGATCACCGGGCGGACCCGCGGGATCGACGACCTCCACGGCACCCGGTGGTTCCGAGGCCTCCACGGCCCAGGTGGGCTCCGGGAAGTGGTCTTCCGGCGGCGGTGCCGCCTGTTCGTCCTCCGGCGGCACCAGCAGTTCCACGGGGACAAGCCGTCGCGCCTCCGGCTGGTCGGTCTCGAGCGGAAGCTCGGCCTGCCCTCCGAGGCGAGCAGGGCCATGGCCCGCGCGGGTTCGGCCAGCAGCGCGATGGCCTTCGCCCGCCGCTGCTGATGGTTCAGGTGGGGATAGCGGTCCTCGAGCAGCTCAGCCACCTGGTCGAGCCTGACGTCCAGCAGCCTCGCGTCGAGCACGTCGAGCCTGCCCGTGAGATTCATCGCGCCGTGCTCGAGACCCCACACCCACACACCACGTTGTGCCAGCGCCCGAAGTTCCTTCTCCCTGGCGAGCACCCGGTCGGCCTCGACGATCAGCTTGTCGAGCAGGTTCATGGCGGCCGTCCACCCCAACCCGGCCTGCCGGGGCAGCCAGGCTGAGGTCACCTTCTCGGCCGCGACCGGATCGAGATCGGCACAGCGACGGGCGGCGCGAAGGGCGCGCGCCGAGTCGATGGTCAGCTGCTGCACCGCCTCGTAAAGCATGGGGTGCCGGAATCTGAGGTTGATCGCGTCAGCGATCTGGCAGGCCGCCGACGGGGCGCTGCAGCTCAGGAGCCCCTGTACCTCGAGGCGCAGGTGTTCCGAGACGCTCGGGTACCCTCGCCTCCGACGCTGACCAGCCTCTCGGCGAGCGGCTCGATGAGTTCGTCCTCGTTGAGGCGGTAACAGGCGGCGAGATCGCACAGGGCGCGGATCACCTGGGCCTCGCCCCGACGGCGCAGGGTGAGGCCCTCGCGGACATCCGCGAACGCCTCCCGCGCCGTGATCAACGCCGATCCATCCATACCCATATCATCCGCCGCGCCACTGACAGTTTTTCATCCGGATTCCGGCCTGTTGACGGCCGGACGCTCTCCCGGTTCGCGCCCGAAGGGGCGGTTCCTGGCGCAAATTGGACCCCATGATCACCCCCGTCGCGTTCACACATGCGACCGTACTCACCGGGGACGCGGAGGGCACTGTCCACCGCGACTGGACCATCGTCGTCGATGCCTCCGGTGCCATCACCGCGGCCGGCCCATCCGCGGAAGTCGGGCTTCCCCGGGGCACTCCCGTATCGACCTCGCCGATCGGTTCGTGCTCCCCGGCCTCATCAACGCGCACGCCCACCTGTTCGCCGACGGCACCCTCCTCCCGCCGCTCCTCACCCGGCCCGCCACCGTCAATCTGGTTGCGGGCTTCATGCGCTCCTTTGTCGGGAACGCCATGATCCGCAGGCGGATCCGCACGAACCTCACCACCCAACTGCACTCGGGGGTCACCACGCTGAGGAGCGTCGGGGATGTCGCCTACGAGGTGGTCGAGGCACGGGCGGCGATCGAGCGGCACGAACTGGTCGGCCCCAGGATCCTCGCTTCCGGTCCCCTGATGGCGATCACGGGCGGTCACGGCGCCCGACGATCGCTCTGATCTGCGACACCCTGAGCAGGCGCGGGCGAACACCAGGGCGAGCATCCGCGCCGGCGTGACCGCCATCAAGATCGCGGCCACCGCCGGGGTCAGCGACGCAAAGGAGGTCGGGTACGCAGGCAAGCCGGAGATGCCGGAGGAGTCGATGCGGGCCATCTGCCGCGAGGCTCACGAGGCGGGGATCCTGGTCGCGGCGCACGCCCAGTCGGCCGAGGGTGTCGCCGCGGCACTGCGCGCCGGCGTCGACACCATCGAGCACGGCAGCGCCATGAACGAGGAGGTGATCGGGCTGTTCCTCGACAACCCCGCGTCGCTGCGCGGCTCCTCCGCCCTGATCCCGACGCTGCAGGTCGCGCTCCCGCTGGTGAAGCTCCCGATCGAGGACACCGGCGCGGATCCCATCGTCAAGGCCAACGCCGAACTCATCGTCGAGGAGATGCGGGCTGGCATCCGCACCGCACTCGAGCACGGCATCCCGGTGGGTGTGGGGACAGATTCGGCGGTCAGCTTCGTCACGCACTCCAACTTCTGGCGCGAGCTCGACCTGCTGGAGCGCTATGCCAACCTCTCATCCGGGAAGGTGCTGAACGCGGCGACGCAGGTCAACGCGCAGATCCTCGGGTTGGAGGAGGTCACGGGCAGCATCGCACCGGGGCTCTCGGCCGACCTGGTCGTGGTCGAGCAGAACCCGCTGAAGACGTTCCGCAATCTGTCGGAGCCGTGGATGGTCGTCGCCCGGGCCAACGGCTCCCGCGCCCTGAGATCGATCGGATCGAGAAGGTCGACAGGCTACTGGACCGCCTCTGAGCCGCCGACCTCAGACGCGTGGTTCGATCTGCGCGTCTCCTCCGTCGGCGTAGCGCCCCCAGTCAGCCACCACCCAGCGACCCTCCCGGCCGGTCGTCCGGTACCAGTCGTGGCGCCGCTGGGCGGTGACCTCCAGCGGGAACTCCCGGCAGAGTCCGGCCCAGGCTGCGGCCGAGTCGACCTCGTAGACGCGCGCGCTCTCGGCGACCTGGAGCCGCGTCGCAGTCGCCCTCCTCCAGCCGAAGGCATCCTCGACCAGCCGCATCCCCACAGGCACGCCGTCGACCAGGCGGGTGCTGGGGCGCAGCCAGTGCGGTGGACGGGACCACCAGAACCCGGAGATCATCTCCTCCACGGACCCGGCCCGCTCCACCGTGGCACGCTCCTCCTCCCGCCAGCCGGAGAGCGGACCGCGAGGCGGAGTGGCCGCGGGCGACCGCACTGGCATACGAGGTGTCGGAAACGGCAAGGGCGAGGCTCGGCTCCGGGTCGAGGTCGCAGGTCATCGCTGCGTGCAGGAGCAGTCGGCGGCCCTGCGGCCTTGCCAGGAGCCTCTCAGCGGTCATCAGGTCCCGACCGTACCGGCCGCCTCCGCCGGGCGCGGAAACGGGAACGCCCCGCCATCGGCGGGGCGTTCCTGGGCGTTGCCGGTCGTCAGCCGGCGGTGCGGGCCGGCAGCGTCTTCGGCTTGAACGACGGACGCGTCGCCTCGTATGCCGCGATGGCATCGGCGTGCTGCAGCGTCACTGAGATGTCATCGAGCCCGTTCAGCAGGCGGTGCTTCGTGTAGGCGTCGATCTCGAAGCCCACCGTCAGGTCGCCACGGGTGATCGTCTGGCTCGGCAGATCGACCGTGGTCTCAACGTTCGGGTCGGCCGCGATGGCCTCCCACAGCGCGTCCCGGTCGGCCTCGGAGACCAGGGCGACCAGCAGGCCGGCCTTGCCGGAGTTCGAACGGAAGATGTCGCCGAACCGGGTGCCGATGACCACCTTGAAACCGTAGTTCTGCAGCGCCCACACTGCGTGCTCACGCGAGGAGCCGGTGCCGAAGTCGGGGCCGGGATCAGGACCGTGCCCGTGGTGAACGGCTCCTTGTTGAGCACGAACTCCGGGTCGTTGCGCCAGGCCGCGAACAGCCCGTCCTCGAACCCGGTGCGCGTGATGCGCTTCAGGTAGACGGCCGGGATGATCTGGTCGGTGTCGACGTTGCTGCGCTCCAGCGGGACCGCGATGCCGGTGTGGTTGACGAAGGGTTCCATGGTTCAGGCTCCGATCAGGTCGGCGGGGCGGACAGGTGGCCGGTGATGGCTGTGGCGGCGGCCACGGCCGGCGACACCAGGTGGGTGCGGCCGCCCTTACCCTGGCGACCCTCAAAGTTGCGGTTCGACGTCGACGCTGAACGCTCGCCGGGGCGAGCTGGTCGGGGTTCATGCCGAGACACATCGAGCAGCCTGCGGCACGCCACTCGGCGCCGAAGTCCAGGAAGACCTTGTCCAGGCCCTCCAGCTCGGCCTCCAGGCGGACGCGCGCCGAACCGGGAACGACCAGCATGCGCACCGAGTCGGCCTTCTTGCGGCCCTTCAGCACGGACGCGGCCAGGCGCAGGTCCTCGATGCGGCCGTTGGTGCAGGAGCCGAGGAAGACGGTGTCGACGGCGATCTCGCGCATCGGCGTGCCGGGCTTCAGGTCCATGTACTCCAGCGCACGCTTGGCCGTGGCCTGCTCGACCTCGTCCTCGAAGTCCTCCGGGCGGGCACGGTGGCGCCCAGCGGGACGCCGTGGCCGGGGTTGGTGCCCCAGGTGACGAAGGGCGTCAGCTGGGTGGCGTCGATGTCGACCTCGACGTCGAAGGTGGCGTCATCGTCGGTGCGCAGCGTCTTCCAGTACTCGACGGCGGCATCCCAGTCCTCGCCCTCGGGGCGTGCGGGCGGCCCTTCAGGTACGCGAAGGTGGTCTCGTCGGGGCCATCATGCCGCCTTCGCGCCCCACTCGATGCTCATGTTGCAGATCGTCATGCGCCCTCCATCGAGAGCGCCTCGATGGTGCTGCCGCGGTACTCCACGATGTAGCCCTGGCCACCGCCGGTGCCGACCTTCGCGATCAGCGTGAGCACGATGTCCTTGGCGGTCACACCGTCGGGCAGTTCGCCGTTGATGTTGACCGCCATCGTCTTCGGCTTCGCCTGGGCAGCGTCTGGGTGGCCAGCACGTGCTCGACCTCGGAGGTGCCGATGCCGTAGGCCAGCGCACCGAACGCGCCGTGCGTCGAGGTGTGGGAGTCGCCGCACACGATCGTCATGCCGGGCTGCGTCACGCCCAGCTGGGGGCCGATGATGTGGACGACGCCCTGGTCCTTGTCGCCCAGCGAGTGGATGCGCACGCCGAAGTCCTTGGCGTTCTGGCGCAGGGTGTCGACCTGCTTCTTCGACACCGGGTCGGCGATCGGGGCCAGGATGTTGAGCGTCGGGGTGTTGTGGTCCTCTGTTGCCAGGGTCAGGTCGGTGCGGCGGACCTCTCGACCGGCGAGACGGAGACCCTCGAAGGCCTGGGGCTCGTCACCTCGTGCACCAGGTGCAGGTCGATGTAGAGCAGGTCGGGCTCACCTTCGGCCGACCGGACGACGTGTGCGTCCCATACCTTTTCGCTCAGGGTCTTGCCCATGGCTCCTCGCTTCTGAAATGTCTCTGCGCTCTGAAGTGAACTGCGGTCAAGTATCCGCGGGCTGAGCGAGGAATTCGGTTGCATGTCCACGATTCGGACTGATAATCTCACCATATGGACGAAACTTCTGGTGTTGGCGTACTGGACAAGGCGGCCGCGGTTCTCGCGGCGCTCGAGCGCAATCCATTGACGCTGGCGGGCCTGGTGACGGCCACCGGCCTCGCTCGCCCGACGGCACACCGGCTCGCGGTCGCGCTCGAGCACCACCGGTTCGTGGGCCGCGACCTCCAGGGTCGCTTCGTGCTCGGCCCCGGCTCATCGAACTCGCCGAGTCTGCGGGCGAGGATCCACTGCTGGCAACTGCCGGGCCGATCCTCAACAGGTTGCGCGACATCACCGGCGAGTCGGTCCAGCTCTTCCGCCGCCAGGGCGACATCCGCATCTGTGTGGCCTCGGTCGAGCGCCCGCACGGTCTGCGCGACACGGTCCCGTCGGCGCCCAGCTGTCGATGACGGCGGCTCGGCCGCGCAGGTACTCCTGGCCTGGGAGGAGCCGGAGAAGCTGGAGAAGCTGCTCGACAACGCCTCCTTCACCCTCTCGACCCTCCAGGCCGTGCGTCGCCGCGGCTGGGCGCAGTCGGTGGCCGAACGTGAGGCCGGCGTCGCTTCCGTGTCCGCCCTGTGCTCGCGCCCTCCGGCAAGCTGATCGCCGCCGTGTCCGTGTCCGGCCCCATCGAGCGCCTGACCCGCTCCCCGGGCGGCTGCACGCGCCGGCGGTCCTGGCCGCGGCCGAGCGCCTCAGCGAGGTGCTGCGCCGCAGCGGCGCACCCGAATAGCCGCCGCTACGGGAGCGACCGCAGGTACGTCTCCAGCCGTCGCTCGCCGGTCGGGTCCCGACGGCCTCGACGGCGAGCGACTCGAGGAAGAACCGCGCCAGGTTGCCCGCGCGCGGTGACCCCGGTCCGCCACCCAGAGCAGCGGCGGGTGACGCCCGGCCCGATCCGGAGCACGCGCGGGCGCCGTCCGGCGATCCGGAACATGAGCTCCTCGAGTTCCCGGTAGGTGAACACGTCGGGCCCTCCCACGTCCCAGCTGCCGGCGGGGCCCGTGACCCGCTCTGCGATGAACGCGGCGAGGTCCGCACCGTGAATGGGGTTGAGCCTCGCCTCCCCTCCCGAGCGTGAAGCCGATGCCTCTCCGCGCCAGCGCCAGGAAGTCGGAGAGATCCGAGAAGTAGCCGGACGGATTGACCAGCTGCCCGCGACGGCGCTGCGGCGGAGCACCTGCGAGAACGCGTGCTTGGCGCGCATCGTCAGCGAGGTGCCTCTCTCGGCATGCAGGACGTTGACGTACAGGAATGAGGCGCAGCCGTGCCGCTCCGCATCATCGAGGAGTGCGAGGTTGCCCAGGAAGTCGATGTCCCACGGGCTCGCGGCCTGCCTGGTGACACCCAGCGCCGACACGACGCGGGCCGCACCCTGGCACGCTCCCAGCAGCGTCGCGGGCTCGGCATAGTCGACGATCCGCCACTCGGCGACGCGCCCGCGGAGCCCGGGTGCCCGAACGGGCCCTCGGCCTCCGCACGCTCGCGGGAGCGGACCAACACCCTCACCCTGTGGCCCGCGGCAGACAGGGCCGCGACGACGTGCCGCCCCACATATCCGGTGGCCCCTGCCACCACGATCGTCTCGTCCATCGGCCCTCGATTCCGGTCAGGACCCGTGGTCCAGTCTAGGTTCGCGGCCGACGGAAGAGGCGTGGGAACGGCGAAGCGGCCCGGTCAGATCTGACCGGGCCGCTTGCACTACGTAGCCCGACGGGATTCGAACCCGCGCTACCGCCTTGAGAGGGCGGCGTGCTAGGCCGCTACACAACGGGGCCCTAGCGTGTGGAAGCTTAGCAGCTTCCGCAGGGGTACCAGGACTCGAACCTGAACTAACGGAACCAGAAACCGTCGGGCTGCCAATTACCCCATACCCCTGTGTTCCAGGTTTCCCTGGGCACGGAGAAGAACACTACACCATGGTTTCCACGGCCCACAAATTGAGGGTCCCGCAGGCCGTCAGGCCGATTTGGTGGCCAGAGCCATCCGCCTGGCCACCCACAACGCGACGGCCGCGAAAGCCGCGAGACCCGCCACATCCCATGCGGCGTCGCCCCAGGTGATCGCCGTGGTCGCCTTCAGTTCCGCGATGGAGGCCGTGAAGATCGCGTATCCGTAGGCGGCGAGGTTGTTGACGATGTGCGCGGCGATGCCGGCCTCGATGCCACCGGTGAACGCGACCAGCGCGCCGGCGATCAGCCCGAACGCCAACCGGTGGGCGAACAGCGCCGGGTTCTGCACCCCGTGCAGCAGCGCGAAGATCAGCGCCGACCCGATGACGCCGACCCACTGCCTACCGGTCGCCGACCCGATCGCCTGCAGCAGGTAGCCCCGGAAGAACACCTCCTCCGCGGCCGCCTGCAGCGGCGACGTCAGCAGGAGGACCACCGCGAAGGTCGCCCAACCCGGCTCCCCGGCATGGAACGACGGAACGCCCTTCGCGGCGAACGAGAGCCACAGGACGGCGTTCAGCACCACGAGGGCCACGACGAGGGCGACCGCCAGATACCGCCAGCGGAGCCCGGGCTGCACGGACGCCAACCAGCGCGGCCTGACACCGTGCACGTAGCGCACGAGCAGGATCGACACCGGAATCAGCAGCGCGAGCCCCAGGTGCCCCGACGCGGGCCCTCGGGGAAGCCGTACGCGGCCGCCTTCTCGTAGTAGGCCTGCCAGTCCCACCCCGGAACAGGTGCATGAGCCGCAGCACGCCCTGGGCCATCAACGGCACGAGGATCGCGAAGGCACTGAACCCGACGAGGATGCCGAAGACCGCCTGGAACGGGTTCGCTCCCTGACGACGCAGCGCGAGAGGGTAGGTGAGCCCGGAGGGCGGATCGACCGGCTCGTCCACCGACAGCAGCCGGGGAACCTCACTCACTCGTCGGCGACGGGGTTCGAGAGCGTGCCGAGGCCGTCGATGGAGACGTGGACCTCATCGCCCGGCTGCATCGCGCCGACGCCGGCGGGGTGCCGGTGAGGATGACGTCACCGGGGAGCAGCGTCATCGACGCCGTGATGTAGGAGATCAGCTCGGCCACGCCGCGCACCATCTGGGAGGTGGAGCCGGACTGGCGCACCTCGTCGCCCAGGCGGGTCTCGATGTCGAGTTTGCCGACCTCCTCGAGCGTGAGGTGGGTGTTGATCCAGGGGCCGAGCGGGAGGAAGGTGTCGGATCCCTTGGCACGCGCCCACTGGGTGCCCGGGCCCTGCCAGTCGCGGGCCGTGACGTCGTTGCCGATCGTGTAGCCGAAGATGACGTCCTTGACCCGCTCGAGCGGCACCTGCTTGCAGATCCGGCCGATGACGATGGCGAGCTCACCCTCGAAGTGCAGGTTCTCGACGCCGGCCGGACGCACGATGGTCTCATTGGGGCCGATCACGGTGGTGTTGGGCTTGAAGAACAGCAGCGGCTCCTCAGGGACCTCTCCGCCCATCTCCCGCGCGTGCTCTGCGTAGTTCTTCCCGACGGCCACGATCTTGGAGCGCGGGATCACGGGCGACAGGAGACGCACATCCTCCAGGTCGTGGCGCTCACCTGTGTAGTTGACGGCGACACCAGCGAGCGGGTCGGACGTCAGGGTCGCGATCGTGTCGGGATGGTCACCACCGTCGATGGCGAGTTCGATGATCCCGTACTCGGGATCCTTACCTGCGAGGGCGAAACGAGCAATGCGCATGCGGGCCAGCGTAGTCGCCCGCGCACGATCAGTCGTCGAGGTGAGTCATGATCCCGTAGGCGAGGGCGTCCGAGAGCGCCTCCCACGACGCCTCGATGACGTTGGTGCCGACCCCACCGTCGTCCAGGACTCACCGCCGAAGGAGGTGTCGATCAGGGTGCGGACGATGGCGTCGGTGCCGTGCTCCTCGTCCATCAGGCGCACCTTGTAGTCCGTCAACTCGAAGTCCGCGACGGCAGGGAAGGCGGGGATGAGCGCCGCGCGCAGGGCCGCATCGAGGGCGTTGACGGGGCCGTTGCCCTCACCGACGACCATCTGCCTTTCACCCTTGGCGGTCAGCTTCACGGTGGCCTCCGAGGTGTTCTCGCCCGCCCGCTCCTCGGTGAACACGCGCCAGGAGTCGACCTCGAAGGGAAGGTCGAGCACGCCGAGCTGGTCGCGCAGCAGCATCTCGAAGCTTGCATCGGCCGACTCGTACGAGTACCCTCGGCCTCCCGCGCCTTGACGACCTCGGTCACCCGGGCCGCGAGCTCACGGTCGGCCAGATCGAAGCCCAGCTGCTCCCCTTGATCTGGATGTTGGCGCGCCCCGCCATGTCGGAGATCAGCATCCGCATGTCGTTGCCGACGAGCGACGGATCGATGTGCTGGTACAGGTTCTCGTCGACCTTGATGGCGGAGGCGTGGAGGCCCGCCTTGTGTGCGAAGCTCGAGTGCCCCACGTAGGGGGTGCGGCCGAGCAGAGGCTGGTGCGCCACGAGCGAGATCGCGTGGGCCACGCGGGTGAGGTCGGCGAGCTGCCCGGCAGGCAGCACGTCCCAGCCGAACTTGAGCTGGAGGTTCGGGATGACGGCGGACAGGTCGGCGTTGCCGGTGCGCTCCCCGTACCCGTTGAACGTGCCCTGGACGTGCATGACGCCCGCCTCGACGGCCGCGATGGTGTTCGCGACGGCGCACGCGGTGTCGTTGTGCACGTGCACGCCGAGGTTGGCGCCCGTCTCCCCCGCGGCCCGCACGATGTCACCGATCCAGCTCGGCAGCATCCCGCCGTTGGTGTCACAGAGGACGACCACCTCGGCGCCGGCGTCGTGCGCCGTCTGCACCACCGTGACGGCGTACTCCGGGTGCGCCCGGTAGCCGTCGAAGAAGTGCTCGGCATCGACGAACACCCTCCTGCCCTGCGACCGGAGGTAGGTGACGGTGTCGGTGATCATCTCGAGGTTCTCCTCGAGCGTGGTGCGCAGGGCGCGCCGGACGTGGTCCTCGTGCGACTTCGCGACGATGCAGATGTACTCGGTGTCGGCCTCCACGAGGGCCCGCGTCAGCGGATCCTCCGACGCCTTCGCACCCGCCTTGCGGGTCGCCCCGAACGCCACCAGCTTCGACCGCTTCAGCCCGAGCCCTTGGCGAGTTGGAAGAACTCCGTGTCGGCAGGGTTTGCACCCGGCCAGCCGCCCTCGATGAACGTGACTCCGAGCTCGTCGAGGTAGCCCGCGATCTTCAGCTTGTCCTGGACTGACAGATGAAGGCCCTCCTGCTGCGCACCGTCGCGCAGGGAGGTGTCGAACACGTGGAACTCGGCGGGGCGCACGGGCAGCGTCGGCATTTCTCACTCCAGCTCGGTAGAAAACTCTGGCCGAGGATACGCTGCGCAACGACCCCGTTGACGTCTCAACCAGTGGACGGACACCTGAGACGCGACGCACCGCCCGGCGGGGCTCGCGTAGGGTTCCGCCCATGACTTCAGCCAGGATCGCCGTGATCGGCGGAGACGGTATCGGCCCTGAGGTGACCGCGGAGGCGCTGAAGGCGCTGACCGCCGTCGCGGGCCGCGACGCCTTCGACTTCGTCCACTATGACCTCGGCGCCGAACGCTGGCAGCGAACCGGCGAGGTGCTCCCCGATTCGGTGCTCGAGGAGTTGAAGGCGGTCGACGCCATCGTGCTCGGCGCCGTCGGTGCGGCACCGGGCTCGAAGGCGATCCCGAGCGGCCTGCTGGAGCGCGGGCTGCTCCTGAAGCTCCGGTTCGCGTTCGACCACGCGATCAACCTGCGCCCCTCCAAGTTGTATCCGGGCGTCCCCACCCCGCTGGCGCCGTCCGTGGTCGATGGCCGCAACATCGACTTCGTGGTGGTGCGCGAGGGCACCGAGGGCCTGTACTGCGGTAACGGCGGCGCGGTGCGGGTCGGGACGCAACACGAACTCGCCACCGAGGTGTCGGTCAACACCGCCTACGGTGTGGAGCGCGTCGTGCGCGACGCCTACAGCCGCGCCCAGGCCCGCCGCGGCCACCTGACGCTGCTGCACAAACACAACGTCCTGGTCAACGCCGGGTCGCTGTGGAACCGCATCTTCAACTCGGTCGGCGAGGAGTTCCCCGACGTCGAGCGCAGGTACCTGCACATCGACGCCGCGATGATCGCCCTCGTGGTCGATCCCTCGCAGTTCGACGTCATCGTCACCGACAACCTCTTCGGCGACATCGTCACCGACCTCGCCGCGGCCGTCACCGGCGGAATCGGACTGGCCGCGTCGGCCAACATCAACCCGAGCGGCGAGTTCCCGTCGATGTTCGAGCCGGTGCACGGCTCGGCCCCGACATCGCGGGCAAGGGCATCGCCGATCCCACGGCCGCGATCTCGTCGATGGGTCTGCTGCTCGACCATCTCGGCCGCCCGGAACTGGCAGCCCGGATCGATGCGGCGGTCTCCTCCGACATTGCGGAGCGGGGCACGACGCGCACCTCCACGGTCGAGACCGGCGACCGGATCGCCGCCCGCCTGGCCTGAGCCCCTCACGGGCCGCCTGGCCTGAGCCCCTCACGGGCCGCCTGGCCTGAGCCCCTCACGGGGAGACAATCGGTGGGCCCCGGCGCTGAGGCCGGGGCCCACCGAGTTGTCAGACGACGAGCCAGAGCAGTCCCGTCACGGCGAAGCCGACGAGTCCGCAGATCGTGGTCAGCACCGTCCAGGTCTTGAGTCCGTCACCGACACTCAGGCCGAGATACTTCGTCACGATCCAGAAGCCCGAGTCGTTGATATGTGACATGCCGAGCCCCCGAATCCGATCGCAAGCGTGATGAGGACCACCTGCATCGGGGAGTAGCCCGCCACCTCGACGGCCTGTGTGAGAAGCCCGGCCGTGGTGAGGATCGCGACCGTGGCGGAGCCTTGCGCAGCGCGCAGCGCCAGCGAAATCACGTAGGCGGCGACGATCACCGGCATCCCCACCGCGGACAGCGAGTCCGAGAGGGCAGCACCGATCCCCGACTCGACAAGCACGTTGCCGAACACCCCGCCGGCACCCGTGACGAAGATGATGATGGCCACGGTCGGCAGAGCCGAGTCGGCGATCGAGCTGCGCCTGGTCCGGTTCCAGCCGGCCTTCGAGCCCACGACGATGTAGGCCGCGAGCAGCCCCACCAGCAGTGCCGTCGTCGGAGCCCCGATGAAGGCCGCGATGGGGTAGAGCGGGCCTCCTTCTCCAGCACGGTCTGGAGCACCGATCCGACCATGATCAGTGCGATGGGCAGCACAATCAGGCCGACAACGGTGCCAGCGCTCGGCACCTTCGAACGGTCGAGGTCTCCGGATTCCGAGACCCGCGCTTCGGAGGCCGGTGAGGCGCCGAGCACGATCTTGTCAACCTTGAAGAGCTTGGCCGCGTAGAACGCCACGACGGCGACGACGGCGCAGATTCCCAGACCGACAAGGGTCATGAGCCCGACATCGGTGCCGAGTTGCGCCGCAGCGGCCACCGGGCCGGGATGTGGAGGCACGGCGACATGCACGGTCAGGAGGATCGCGCCCACTGGGAGCGCCACCTTCAGCGGGTTCAGCTTCGCGACCCGTGCGAAGCCGAACACGATGGGCGCAAGAATGATGAATCCGACATCGAAGAAGACCGGGATGCCCAGGATGAATGCCGCAGCACACAGGGCGGCGATCACCCTCTTCTCGCCGAGTCGTTCCGTGAAGGTGCGGGCGAGGTTCTCGGCTCCGCCTGACGACTCGATGAGCTGTCCGAGCATCGATCCCAGACCGACAACGATCGCGACGGATCCGAGCACCTTGCCCATCCCGGCGACCATCACTGGAACGACGTCGCCAACGGGAATGCCTGCCACGAGTGCGGTCCCCATGCTCACGAGCAGCATCGCCACGAAGGCGGGAAGTTCCACCTTGATGACAAGGAGGAGAAGCACCGCGACCGCCACAATCGCGATGGTCAACAGCGCCAGCGTACCCACTTCACCGCTCCCGGCGGGTCGGTGCGATCACCGTGATGACGGACGAATCGTCCATGCCACCCTGGCCGTGCGCATTACCGATGAGGTACAGCCCTTCGGCCGCGGCCGCGATCGGCGTGGCCAGTCCCGCCGCACGGGCAGCGGTCGTCACGATCCCCATGTCCTTGACGAAGATGTCCAGGCGACTTCGCACCTCGGCACCCTCCTCGCCGTAGGCCTCCAACATGCGCGGGCCCCGGTCGCCCAGCATGAAGGAGGCTGCAGCGCCCGCGCCGAGTGTTTCGAGCGCCTTCGCCGGGTCGAGTCCCAGCGCGCTGGCGAGGGCAAGCGCCTCGGCTCCAGCCGCGATGTGCACACCGCACAGCAACTGGTTGACGGTCTTCATCGCCTGTCCGTCTCCCGGCTGGTCCCCGATCCGCACCAGGGTGGAGGCGAGATGGTCAAGGACCGGCTCGACCGCGGCATAGGCCACGTCGTCGGCACCCACGGTGATGAGCAGATCCCCGTTGCCCGCACGCACCGGTCCACCCGAAATGGGTGCATCGACCATGCCGATGGCAGAGCGCCCCAGCTCAGCCGACACCTCACGAACGGCATCGATCCCCACGGTCGAGGTCAGGATCACCACCGCACCTGGCCGCAACACCGCCGCGACACCGTCATCTCCGTAGAGGGCCGAATCGAGCTGGGCGCGGTTGCGGACGGCGAGCAGGACGACATCAGCCCCGGTTGCCGCCTCACGGGCCGACGGGCAGGTCTCCACTCCCCGCCCTCTGCAAGGGCCGCGCGTTCGGGCGTCGGGTCGAACCCCTTCACGCCCCACTTCTCGGCCAGCCGGGTGGCCATGGGAAGGCCCATGGCTCCGAGGCCGAGGATGGCGATGGTTGTTGGCTCGGTCATGACGGGTACTCCTCGTTGAGTGATGGGTGGGTCAGCTTCCTGGCGACGACCGCCAGGGATGAGTCATCGCCGACGTTGCCGGCGAAAACGATGTAGGGATGCCGACGGCGGGGCCGTCGATCGGCTCCCAGAGAGAGACGATGCCTGGGAGCATCGGGCCGCGCACGACAGCGCGCCCGATCTGCAGTCCATGGGCCGCGACGTCTGAAGAGGTGATGCCACCCTTCGCGATGACGAAGCGCGGCCTGGCTGCGGCCAACGTCCGGCGCACCACCTGGACAACCGCATCCGAGACGGACCGGGCTATCCGCAGCGAGTCGTCTCCGTCCCTGCCACGGACGAGTTCACGACTTGTTCTGAGCACGACGTTGCCCGACCTGAGGTGCTCCACCACATCATCGGCGACTCCCGACAGGTACGTGCCCTTGTCAGCCCCGAGTACCTGTTCGACATCAACCTCAACCTCATGGGGCTGCTGGTCGGCGACGAGATACTCAAGTTGCCGCGTGGTGAGCGCAACGTGGCTGCCGACGACGATGAGTCCTCCGACCTCAGCATCCGGCGGCAGGGTCTCAGCCAGTCGGTCGCCGTCGAGCGGCGGCCGGACATCCTGGCCGATCATGGCGCGGACGAACGGCGGGCCGACTCGGAAGACGAACCGCTTCCCTTCGTCTCCGCCTCGGCCAGGCTGAGGGCGAGCGCCCTGAGATCGGTCTCCTCGACGATGTCAACCGCGATGACCTCTGCGCCGCCCAGGAGTTGGGCCACAACGGCGTCGCGGTCGCCGCGCAGGTCGTCGAGGCGGATGAGTCCCACCTCATTGCGCGGGATTCGGCCACCGGACTTCTCGGCGACCCAATCGCGCAGGTCAGAGCTCGCGTACCCGAAGGTGGCGTCCCGTGCGAACTCCGAGTCTCCGACCGGTGCGTAGCCGTCGCGGTCATTGCCCGCGTAGTGGATCCCGTCAACGGTGATCCGTCCCGCTTCGCCGAATGCGGGCACGAGAATCACACCGTCGATGGCTTCGCCACGGGTGGTGAGCACACCCGTGATCGCATCAGGTTCGAGTGGGTAGTGACCACGGAGCGTCGAGTCGCTCCTCGACACGAAATCGACCTCGCATCCCAGTTCGTCGGCGGCCTGAAGGGACGCCTCGACGACCTCGCGGTTTCGGTTCGCCGCCTCCGCCTCCGGGAGCGAGCGCGAGTTCGTCATCACGTAGACGGCGGGGCACCCGTCCCGAGCGCCCAGGCCACATCCTCCTTCGACCATGAGTTCAGGACCGGTAGGTCGGCCACCGACTGGGTACCGGTTGGATCGTCGTCCAGCACGACGAGTTGACGCGAGTCGCGTCTCCGCCCCGCCACCTCGGCCGCAGCGATCGGCGTGGGAGGACGATGGTCCGTGAGTAGTTCCTGCCTGCTCTGCATGTACACCTCCTTGTGCAAGTCCTCAGACCTCTGAGGACTTGCACCGTAACACACGGACCAGGAGGAGACAACGGTGGGTCAGAAGTAGCGCTCCGAGTCGCGCTGGGTCTGACGCATGTGGGACCGCATTGCCGCCCGCGCCGCCGCCCTGTCCCCTGCCCTGAGAGCCTCGAGGATCCTGCCGTGCTCCGTGATGGCATGCTCCCGCATCACGGGCAGGTTGGACGTGGCCCGCCGGGCCTCCCGGAGAGCGCGACCCAGCGGCTGCATCGTGGCCAGGAGGAAGGGGTTCCTACAGCCCTGCAGGATGATGTCATGGAAGGCCCAGTCGGCGTCGGCCGCGGCAAGGCCATCGCCCTGCGCATGCGCACTGACGAGCGCATCGAGCTGCAGGCCAAGCGACACCAGCTCGGCTTCCGACGCCAACTCGGCGAATCGCTCGGCCGCGCCGACCTCGATCATCGCGCGCACGTCGAAAAGCTGTGCCATCACTTCACGGGCGTGCCCTGCTTGATCCTGACCAGCGCGTCAATGGAGAGCCACTCCTCCACGGGAGCGACATAGGTTCCACTACCCTGCACCGACTTGAGTACGCGCTGACCTGCGAGCACCTTGGTGGCCTCTCGCACGGTGAGGCGGCTTGCGCCCGAAAGTTCGGCAAGCGCCTCCTCCGAGGGAATCCGCTCCTCCATCGAGAAGGTGCCGTTCTCGATGCCATTCAGGAGGAAGTCGACGACCTCATCCACCCTGCTCCGCCCTATCACGCGAGCCTCCTTAAACGACGCACAGGCGCCACCGCGAACCATCCGCTCAAGGGTATCCCCCGCCCTGGGAGGGCCGGTGATTCAGGCGTCGAGGTTCTGCACGATGGGGCCACCAGCGTTGACGGACGGTCAGGCAGCCGACGGTCGAGCCGCCGGCTGCCCGACCCCGGACGAACCCCCATCGGGCGGGCGATAACCTGCCTGAATGGCACGTTCACTCACCCGGACGAGATCGGTTGGGCGCGCTACCTCGTCAGCCACGGAACCACGTTCGGCGTCAAGCCCGATGTCGCTCAGCGCTTCACCTGGCTGCAGCACCTCGACGGTGTGCTCGCAGGACAACGCTGCGGGTGCGGCACCTGCCCATCAATCGAACTGGTCACCCCGGGAGCGGGGCTGCACCGGCCGGCGAGCCCGACTTCGTGCTCATCGGCGGCACCAACCAGATGCTCGTCCTCCTGCACATCGTCGGGGATCGCCCCGCCTATCTGGAGGGCGTCCCGAACGGCTCCGACGGGCGGAGTTCCCGCCGCCCGAGAGCCGGTGACCGGGCTCAGACCTTGAGGATGAGCTTGGACATCAGGAAGTAGATCAGCAGGCCGGTTGCGTCCACGAGCGTGGTCACCAGCGGCGCCGACACCACGGCCGGGTCGATCCCGATCTTCTTGGCCACCAGCGGCATGGCTCCCCGATGGAGGCGGCCCAGGCACACACCACCACCAGGCTGCTCGCCACCACCAGCGCGACCTGCCAGCCCACGAAGAGCGCCCCGACGACCAGGCCGAGCGCCGCCAGCATCAGGCCGAGCAGCAGCCCCACCCGGAACTCGCGCCACAGCACCCTGGGCAGGTCGGAGAACCGCAACTCGCCCACGGCCAGGGCCCGCACCGACGCGGTGGCGGCCTGGGCGCCGGCGTTGCCGCCCGCGCCGATCAGCATCGGGATGAACAACGCCAGCGCCGCCACCTTCACCAGGGTGTCCTCGAAGGCCTGCGTCACGGACACGGTGAGCGTCGCCGCGACCAGCAGCAGGCTCAGCCAGAGCGCCCGGTACCGGGCCAGCCGGAAGACGCCGACAGAGACGTAATGCCCCTCCCAGGGCTCGGCGCCGGACAGCCTGGCCACATCCTCCGAGTCGGCCTCCTCCAGCACCTCCATCGCATCGTCATAGGAGAGCAGGCCGATGAGCCGGTGCTCGCTGTCGACAACCAGCAGGTTCGCCTGGTTGGTCTCCTGGATGAGACGGGCAGCCTGCTCGGCCGGCTCGGTCGCCGCGACCACCACCGCGCTACGGTCCACCAGATCGGAGAGGCGTGCGGACGGCTCGGCGAGCACGAGGAGGCTGAGCGGGAGCGGGCCGAGAAGGCGCCGCGAGCGGTCGACGATGGCGAGCGTGTTGACGTTGTCGGCCGCGCGGCCCTTGCCGCGCACCAGCTCGATCGCCTCGCCGACGAGGAGATCCTCCGGAAGGGTGACGACCTCGGGCGACATGATCCGGCCGACCGACCCGCGCGGGAACCCGAGGAGCCGCGCCGTCACCTCCCGCTCTCCGGCGCTGAGGCCGGCGAGCGCGCGCTTCACGACGGTGGCCGGCGCCTCCTGCAGCAGCCGCGAGCGCTCGTCAGGATGCAGATCCTCGAGCACCTGCTGGTAGGCGTCCTCGCGCAACCCGGACAGGATGCGCTGCTGATCGAAGGCCTCCAGTTCCTCGAACACCTCGAGGCCCAGGTCCTTCGGAAGCGATCGGAACTCCAGGGCCGCCTCGACGTCGGAGAGCCGGGCGATGCTGTCGGCGATCTCGTGCGCCTCGGTCGGTTCCTGCATCGTTTGCCTCCTTCCAGCCGATCGTCAGCCTATTGCCTCACCTCTCCCGGGCAGAACCGACCGGAGCCAGGATTGGGGATGAACACCCGGGCGAGGTGAAACGTCCGGCGGTCGGCGGAGCGTAGTGAGGATGAAGAAGGAGGAGCGCCCGGCGCGCCATCACAGGTGTCAGCGCCGTCACGCTGGTTGGCGCGCTCGGCGTCGGCGTGATCTCCATCGTCGGCCCGACAGCCGATGTCGCACCCGGTAACGGACCCGGCACCCCACCGGCCCCACCCCGCCTCCGAGACGCCCGGGCCCCGTGCCTGACAGGGCGGAGAGGGCGAGCGAGATGTACGAGATCCTCTCCACCCTCCTGCCCGAAGGTATGACGCTCTCGGACTACTCGGACGCACGCGTGGCCGACAACCCGGGCAGGTGGGTCAGCTTCACCCTGAGCAACGGCTCGCTCTCTGCCCCGGCGACATGCTCATCGGGCCGGAGTACACCTATGGCGACCCCGCCAACTGCGTGTCTCCCATGTGCACCCTGACCCGGTCGAGGGAGGTGACCTGATGTACCTGGACGGCGCGGCCGATGGAAAGCCGGGCACGCCCGCCAGTTGGACCTTCATCGATCGGGCGGGCCGGCAGGTCACCATCTCCGTCCGGGAGACGCACGGCCTGCTCGACCCGGCGACGGCCACCGCCATCGTGTCGGCCGACGCCTGGATCCCCGTGGTCGAGGACGAGGCGGCCAACCCGACTCCCTGACAGGGCCCGCCACCCGGCGGCCCGGGCCGCGCCCGCCAGGGCCGCACTCTCAGCGCGGGCGGACCTTCGACCCTCTCAGGCGTCCAGGTTCTGCTCGATGAGGGCCGCGACCTTGTCGACGGCCTCCTCGTTGTCGGACTCGACGACGACCTCGGCGCCGGCCGCCGCCCGAGCGACATGATCATCATCGACGAGCCGGCATCGACCGCATCCTCGGGGTCACCGTCCGCGAGCCGCAGGGTCACATCGTCATCGAACTCCGCGGCCGCCTGGGCGACCAGCGTTGCGGGACGGGCGTGCAGGCCGACGGTCGAGCCGACGACAACGGTCTTGCTTGCCATGAATCTCTCCTCTGAGTTGGCTTCCTTATCGCTCGTGGAATCATCCCACGGCGACAACTGTGGGCACCAGGGACTCGGCGTCCATGGGTCGCGGCAGCGTGGTACTGGGCAGCGCGGCGGCGGCCGACCCGTACGCGACGGCGCTGGCGAGGCAACCCGCCGGGCCGTCCCCCGCAGGTCGGCGAGGATGAAGCCCGCCACCGACGAGTCCCCGCACCCACGGTGCTGCGGACGGCGATCTCGGGTGGGGTGCGAACCAGGCGCCATCGGTGGTGACCAGGACTGCACCCGATCCTCCGAGGGTGACGAGCACATTCGTCACACCGGCGGAGACGAGGCCGCGGCGGCCGCGGCGATCTCGCCGACCTCGCCGCGCGCGGCCGCCTCCTCGAAGGCCACCGCGTCACCGCCGGTGAGCTCGGCGAGCTCATCGGAGTTCGGCTTCAGCAGGTCGACCCCGACCTCGGGTAGCGCGGCGACGACGGCGCGCAGGTACGGCCCGGAGGTGTCGACGGCGACCCGGCAACCGAGCGGGCGGCCAGCCGCGGGTACCAGTCGACGGGGCGCCCGGTGGGAGCGACCCGCTCAGCACCACCCAGGTCGCTCCCTCTGCCAACTCCGCGAGCCTGGCCGCGACCTCGTCCAGGTCGTCGGCCCGGGCCATGAGCCCAGGCTCGTTGATCTTCGTCGTGGTGCCGTCCGGCTCGGTGACGGCGGTGTTGATCCGCACCCGGCTCCCGCAGGCAGGGAGCGGGCGAGCAGGTTGCCCGACGGCGGCACGGCCGCGAGCAGCCGGTAGGAGTTGTCGACGGCGGGCGCGAGCGAGACCACCCGCACCCCGGCCCCGCGAGCACCCTCGCCACATTGAGGCCCTTACCACCGGCCTGCTCGGTGACGTGTCCGGTACGTTGGACCTGCCCGCGCTCCAAGGGCCCATCCAGGACGATCGTCCGGTCGACGCTCGGATTAGCGGTTAGGGTGACCACTTCGTCAGCCATTTCGACGCCTCCACTCTCGGATCATGTCCGAAAATACCCCAAGCACCATCCCAAAGCAAGGCATTCCAACTCAAACCAACACAAAACAGGATCAGGCTGTCTCGACGCGCAGGTCGGCCGCCTCCAGCGCGGCGAGCGAATCCCGGTCGAGCCGACCGTCCGTCACGAGTGCATCGACATCGCCGAACCCGGCGAACGCGACGAGATAGTCGGCACCGAACTTCGACGAGTCGGCCAGCACATAGACATTGCGGGACGCGGCGACCATCGCACGCTTGATGGCTGCCTCCGTGGGGTCGGGCGTGGAGAAGCCGTGATCCAACGAGAAGCCGTTCGCCCCGATGAAGGCCGCGTCCACGCGCAGCCGCCCGAGGGCCTCGTGCGCCTCGGCCCGACGGTCGCCTGCGTCAACCCCCTCACCTGACCACCGAGCAGCAGGACACCGACGTCACCGCGGTCGGCGAGTTCCCCCGCGATCGGCACCGAGTTGGTGACCACCATGGACACCCTCGACGGCAGCAGCCCACACATCCGCGCGGTTGTGGTGCCGGCATCGATCAACAGTGTGAGCTCCTCGCGGTCAGGAAGCAGCGCGACGGCCCGCTCGGCGATGGCCAACTTCTGCTCGGGCACCGTCACCTGGCGCTCCCGCAGCGACGCCTCCGCCAACCGCAGCTTGTCGACAGGCACGGCCCCCCGTGCACCCGGCTGAGCAGACCACGGACCGCGAGCGCGTCGAGGTCGCGCCGGATCGTCTCAGGCGTGACGCCGTACCTGCCGGCGAGGTCGGTGACGGACACCCGTCCCAGACCCTCGCGAGGGTCACGATCTCGTGCTGGCGTTCCTCCGCGTACATGTCGCTCCATCCACTCCCAGAAAACCAATACAGACATGATCCCACAAAAACCAAGGGTTCAATGTTGACTATCGGACCTCCAATGGCGAGGATAGGCCGTAAGGTCCCTCACCGTGGAGGCTTCATGGAAGCACTGTCCCTGCGAGGCACCGGAGTGGTCTCCGGTTTCGCGTACGCCCTGTCGCGTGGGCCCGACCCGCGCCCGTCCCCCGCCCGTCACCGGTCAGGTGCCCGAGGAGTCGCGGCCCGCGGAGGTGGAGCGCTTCAAGGCCGCAGCCGAGACCGTCGCGGAACGGTTCGCAGCCCGCGCCAGTGCGGCAACGGGCGTCGCGACGGAGGTGCTGGGCGCGACGGCCGCCCTCGCCCGCGACCGCGGCTGGCTGCGCACCGCGACGAAGGCGATCAACGCCGGCGACACGGCCGAGTCCGCCACCACGCAGGCCATCGACGGCTTCGTGGCACAGTTCGAGAAGCTGGGCGGCGTGATGGCGGAACGGACCACCGACCTGCGCGACATCCGCAACCGCGTCATCGCCGAGCTCATGGGCCTCCCGGAACCCGGCGTACAGACGCCGACCCACGAGGTCATCCTCTGCGCCGAGGACCTGGCCCCGCCGACACCGCCGGGCTCGACCCGAGCCTCGTCAAGGCGCTCGTGACCCGGCTCGGCGGCCCCACCAGCCATACCGCGATCATCGCGCGGCAGCTCGGCATCCCGTGCGTCGTGGCTGCCACCACGCTGGATCAGGTCGTTGAGGGCGCGATGCTGCTCGTCGACGGCACCAACGGCATCCTCACGGTCGGCCCGGACGAGCAGGAGGCCCGGCGCCTCGTGGAACAGGACACCGCGCTCCAGACGGAGATCCGGGCGTGGCGCGGCCCGGCCCTGACAGCGGACGGCGTGCACGTGCAGCTCCTCGCCAACGTGCAGGACGGTGCGGCCGCGCGCAAGGCGTCCGAGGGTCGTCAGAGGGCGTAGGCCTGTTCCGCACGGAACTCTGCTTCCTCACCGCCCGCACCGAGCCCAGCGTCGCCGAGCAGGCCGCATCTACGGCGAGGTGTTCGCCGCCTTCCCCGACCGGAAGGTGGTTGTGCGCACCCTCGACGCAGGCTCCGACAAGCCGGTGCCGTTCGCGAACCACGAGCACGAGGAGAACCCAGCGCTCGGCGTCCGCGGGATCCGGCTCGGTTGGACCAACGAGGGCATCATCGAGCGCCAGCTCGACGCGATCGCGCAGGCCGCGGAGGACAACGGCGTGACCACCCGTGGGTGATGGCGCCGATGGTGGCCACCGTCGACGAGGCCTATGAGTTTGCGACCATGTGCCGGGAGCGCAACCTGTCGCCCGGCATCATGATCGAGGTGCCCTCGGCGGCACTGCTCGCCGAGCAGTTCCTCGCCGAGGTCGACTTCTTCTCCATCGGCACCAACGACCTCACGCAGTACACGATGGCGGCCGACCGCATGTCGAGCCGTCTGGCGGCCCTCACCGATCCCTGGCAGCCGGCCGTGCTGCGGCTCATCAGGTTGGCCGCCGAGGCTGGCCGGAAGGCTGGTAAGCCCGTGGGGGTGTGCGGCGAGGCCGCCGCCGACCCGCTGCTGGCCTGTGTGCTGATCGGGCTCGGCATCTCCTCGCTGTCGATGGCCACCAATGCGATTCCCGCGGTCGGGTGCAGCTCGGGAAGGTCACGGCTGAAGAGTGCCGGGAGGTCGCGCGTGGCGTCATCGGGGCACGCAACTCCCGGGATGCAAAGGAACTGGCGCGCGAACTGCTCGCCTGACCTGCACACAGAGCGGGAGCCCGGGGCCCTTCACCCGGGCTCCTCCATGTGCCGCCGCTCAGGGCTCGACGGTCACCTTGATGGCCGCCCCTGCGGCGACGAGGTCGAGGGCCTCCGCTGCCCTCTCGAGCGGGACGTGCTCGGTGATGAGGTCGCCGACCGGGATCCTGCCCGTGGCGATGTAGCCCAACGCCCGACGGTGATGCTCGGGGCCGAGCCATTGGCGCCGTGGATGTGCAACTGGCGGTAGTGCACCAGGTTGCTGTCGAGGGTGATGGTCGGGTCGGTCTTCGGCAGGCCGCCGAAGAACGAGATCCGCCCGTTGCGGGCGGCCATCGCGACCGCCTGCTCCTGGACAACGTTGGCGGGGTCGCCGTGATGACCACGTCGGCCCCGCGGCCGTCGGTGAGGCGCATGATCTCCGCCACCACGTCGGTCTTCGAGGCGTCCACCACGACGTCGGGCTGCACGGCGGCGGCCGACATGGCGAGTCGCTCCTCGTTGATGTCGACCAGCACGATGGTGCCCGCCTCATAGAGGCCTCGGGCGACCCGGATGTGCATGCAGCCGATCGGACCCGCACCGAAGACGACGACGAAGTCGCCCTTGCCGATGTCGATCTGTTCCTGCGCGTTGATGGCGCAGGCGAGCGGCTCGGCCGCCGAGGCCTCCGCGAACCCGACCCCGTCGGGAACGGGGTTGAGTCCGCCGACCCGCAGCACGGCCTCCGGCACGATCATGAACTCGGCGAACCCACCGTCGTACTGGTAGCCCATGGAGGTCTGGTTCTGGCAGACCGCCATCCAGCCCTTGCGGCACTCGTGGCAGTCGCCACATGGCACCGCCGCGATCACCTGCACCCGGTCACCCACCGCGAACTGCCCCGCCACCCGGTCGCCGATCTCGACGATCTCCCCGCGATCTCGTGACCCATGGTCGTGACGCGGGTGATGTTGACGTGGCCGTTGGCGCGGATCTTGACGTCCGTGCCGCAGGTGGAGCAGTTGCGCACCCGGATCTTGATCTCGGCGGGGCCGCAGGTCGGCTCCGGCACCTCCTCGATCCGGACGTCACCGGGCGCGTGGTAGCGCAGTGCCTTCATGAATGGATCTCCTCTTCCCGGGGCGTCAGCAGGTCGAGCACCTCGTCGACGCTCGTGGCGTGACGGAGTTGCCCGGCGTTTTCGGGGTCGGCCAGCGTGGTGGCCAGCGCGGCCAGGATCGAGACGTGCTCGTCGCTGTTCGAGGCGATCGGGATGACGACCGTCACCGTCTCACCGTCCCAGTCGACGCCGTCAGGGAACTGGATGAAGCCGAGCGCCGCCTTCGAGATGAAGCGCCGTGCCTCGTTCGTGCCGTGCGGGATCGCGACGCCCTGGCCGAGGTAGGTGCTGGTCTGGGTCTCGCGTGCGAACATGCCATCGACGTAGCCCGGCTCGGCCGCCCGGAATCGACGAGCACCCGGCCGGCGAGCCGGATGGCCTCCTCCTTGGAGGCCGCGCGCTGGTTGAGGAGCACGTTCCCCTGGGAAGTACGCCGGACTGCAGACGCTTCTTCGGGCGGGGCTTACGGGCCGGCGCCGAGGCGGGCTCCGTCGGCGAGGCCGCGGCCCCGACCGGGTCACCCAGGCCGGTGGCGGTGAGCTCGCGTCCCTCCCGGATGGCCTGTTCGATGCGGTCGAAGGCCGGGTCGCCGAGGTACGACTTGAAGGGCACGATGAGCGAGTTCGGGACGCGCTTGGCCGCATTGGAGGCCAGGCCCTCCTGCGTGAGCACCACGGTGGTGTCGTGCGGGATCTCGTTGACCGGGGTGTGGATGACGTCGACGCCGTAGGGGCCAGCTTCTTCTTCAACTGCCCGGCAACCATCACGGAGGAGCCCATGCCCGCATCGCAGGCGACGACGACCTTGCGGATCTCGCCGCCGGGGACAGAGGCGGGACGCGAGCCGTCGGCGATGGGGCCGCGGTCGTCGCAGCAGCGAGCTCGGCGGAGTCGTCGGCGCCCTTGCCGAAGCGCAGCAGCGCCGAGGCGATGGCGAACGAGACGACCGTGGCCGTGAGCACCGTCAGGATCATGGGGATGTAGCCGGTGGGCGGGGTGACGGCGAAGTAGGCGATGATCGACCCGGGCGACGGAGGGCCGACGAGGCCCGCGCCGGTGATCGTCGCGACGAACAGGCCCGACATCGAGCCGAGGATCATGGCGATCAGCATCACGGGGCGCATCAGCACGTACGGGAAGTAGATCTCATGGATACCACCCAGGAAGTGGATGACGATCGCGCCGGAGGTGGAGGGGCGCAGCGACCGGGGCCGAAGAACATGAAGGCGAGGAGGAGACCGAGGCCGGCGCCCGGGTTCGACTCGACCATGTAGAGGATCGACTTGCCTGCCTCCTGGACGTCGATGGCGGCCAGCGGGGTGAAGATGCCGTGGTTGATGGCGTTGTTGAGGAACAGCACCTTCGCGGGCTCCACGAAGATCGAGGCCAGCGGCAGCAGGCCGGCGGCGACGAGCCAGTTCACGCCCCGGCGAGCACGGTGATGATGACCGAGACGATGGGGCCGACGCCGAGGGTGCCGAGGATCGCGAGCAGCAGGCCGATGATGCCGAGCGAGAAGTTGTCGATCACCATCTCGAAGCCCGGCTTGACCCTGCCCTCGATGAGCTTGTCGAAGTGCTTGAGGATCCAGGCCGCCGCAGGGCCCATGATCATGGCGCCGAGGAACATCGGGTGCCGGTGAGCGTCGAGAAGTCGGTGATGCCGCCCATGATGACGCCGGCGGTGGCGATGGCGCCGATGACCGCGCCGCGCTGCCCGTGCACCATCCGGCCACCGGTGTGTCCGATCAGGATCGGGAGCAGGAAGTAGAGCATCGGGCCGACGAGCCGGCGAGGGTCGCATTGGGGAGCCATCCGGACTCGATGAACATTGCCGTGATGAGGCCCCATGCGATGAACGCGCCGATATTCGGCATGATCATGCCGGCGAGCTGGCCGCCGAAGCGCTGGACGCGGGCCCGGAATCCGGGGCCCTCCAGGTTCTTGTTGACGCGAGCGTCGGGAAGCGTCGTCATTGTCGCCCTCCATGGTCTGTGACTGACGGTGCCGCTCCCCTGCGGGGGAACTGACACCATCTTCACCCCAAGAACAGGACAAGTCAAGGCAAACCAAACAATCCAAACTTTGGTTTGCCTTTGTTTCGGAGATGACGAAGGGCCGGCACCCTGGTGGGTACCGGCCCTCTGTGCGGGTGCGGCGATCAGCGGGCGACGCTGCCCTCGGTGTAGTCGTCAGCGCTCTTGACCCAGCTCATCAAGCCGCGCAGCTGACGCCCGGTGGCCTCGATCGGGTGCGCCTCGCCCTTGGCGCGGAGCGCCTTGAACTCGGGGGCTCCCGCATCCTGGTCATCGATGAAACGCTTCGCGAAGGCGCCGTTCTGGATGTCGGTGAGCACGGCCGACATGTTCTCCTTCACGCGGGCGTCGATGACGCGCGGGCCGGAGACGTAGTCGCCGAACTCGGCGGTGTCGGAGACGCTCCAGCGCTGCTTGGCGATGCCACCCTCGTACATGAGGTCGACGATCAGCTTCAGCTCGTGGAGGCACTCGAAGTAGGCGACCTCCGGCTGGTAGCCGGCCTCGACGAGCGTCTCGAAGCCTGCCTGGACGAGCGCGGAGGCGCCGCCGCAGAGCACGGCCTGCTCACCGAAGAGGTCGGTCTCGGTCTCCTCGGTGAAGGTGGTCCTGATGCCGCCGGCGCGGAGCGCACCGATCCCCTTCGCGTAGGAGAGGGCGAGCGGCCAGGCGTTGCCGGTGGCGTCGACCTCGACGGCGACGATCGCGGGGACACCGCGGCCGTCCACGTACTCACGACGGACGAGGTGCCCGGGGCCCTTCGGGCGACCATGCACACGTCGACGCCCTCCGGCGCGGTGATGTAGCCGTAGCGGATGTTGAAGCCGTGCGCGAAGAAGAGCGCGTCACCCGGGGTGAGGTGCGGCTCGATCTCCTCCTTGTAGACGGTGCGCTGCACCTGGTCGGGCGCCAGGATCATGATGAGGTCGGCCTCCTCGACGGCCTCCGCCACGGGGAGGACCCGCAGGCCCTCAGCCTCGGCCTTGGCGGCCGACTTCGAGCCGGGACGCAGGCCGACGCGCACGTCGACACCCGAGTCGCGCAGGCTGAGCGCGTGGGCATGACCCTGCGAGCCGTAGCCGATCACGGCGACCGAGCGACCCTGGATGATCGAGAGGTCGGCGTCGGAGTCGTAGAACATTTCTGCCATGGGACGATTTCTCCTTGTTGGGGTTTCTACTTTGCTTTTTCGGTGAGGATCCGGGTGCCGCGTCCGAGCGCAACCTGCCCGGACTGGACGAGTTCGATGATGCCGTGCGGCGCCAACATCTCCAACAGTGCGGCGAGCTTCTCGTCGCTGCCCGTCGCCTCGACGGTGATGGTCTCGGACGAGACATCGACGGCCTTGCCGCGGAAGAGCGACACGACGTCGATGACCTGGCTGCGGGTGTGGACGTCGGCCCGCACCTTGACCAGCACCATCTCGCGGCGCACGGAGTTCGCCCCGAGCTCCAGGACCTTGCGGACCTCGACCAGCTTGTTGAGCTGCTTGACGATCTGCTCGAGCGCGGCGTCGTCGGCCACCTGTGCCACCACCGTCATGCGGGAGATCTCCTCCCGCTCGGTCGGGCCGACGGCGAGCGACTGGATGTTGAACCCGCGCCTGGAGAAGAGCGCCGCGATCCGGGTCAGGACACCCGGTCGGTTGGAGACAAGGATGGACAGGGTGTGGTTGTTCACAGCACTTCCTCTTCCCACTGGGGCGCCATGTCCTTCGCGACACGGATCTCATCGTTACTGGTGCCCGCGGGCACCATCGGCCACACCATCGCGTCCTTGTGGACGACGAACTCGACCACGAGCGGGCGGTCGTTGATCTCCAACGCCTGCCGGATGACGTCGTCCATCTCCTGCTCGTTGGTGGCACGGAGGCCGACACAGCCCATCGCCTCCGCGAGCAGCGGGAAGTTCGGCACCGACTCGGTCTTGAGATCGGTGTTGGAATAGCGTCCCTCGTAGAAGAGCGACTGCCACTGGCGCACCATGCCGAGTGCGTTGTTGTTGATGACGGCAATCTTGATGGGGATGTTGTTGATCGCGCAGGTGACCAGTTCCTGGTTGGTCATCTGGAAGCAGCCGTCGCCGTCGATGCCCCACACCGTGGTGTCAGGGTTGGCGACCTTGGCCCCCATCGCTGCCGGCACACAGAAGCCCATGGTTCCCGCGCCGCCGGAGTTGATCCACTTGCCGACCTGCTCGTGGGGCAGGAAGTGCGCCGCCCACATCTGGTGCTGGCCGACGCCGGCGGCATAGATGGTATCGGGCGGGCTGAGCTGCCCGATCCGTTGGATGACCTCCTGCGGGGAGAGCTGCCCGTCGGGCGCCTCCTCCCAGCGCGGCTGGTAGCGGGCCTTCATTCCGCCCAACTGCCTACGCCACGCGTCGGCCTCGGGTCGGTCGTAGGCGTCGATGGCCTCATTGAGCGCCTCGAGCGTCAGCTTGACGTCCCCGACGATCGGGATGTCGACCGCCTTGTTCTTGCCGATCTCGGCGGGATCGATGTCGGCATGGATGACGAGCGCTCCGGGGCGAAGCTGTCGAGCTTGCCCGTGACGCGGTCGTCGAAGCGGGTGCCGAGCGCGATCAGCAGGTCGGACTTCTGGAGTGCACCCACCGCCGCGACGGTGCCGTGCATGCCGGGCATGCCCATGTTCAACTCGTGGCTGTCGGGGAACGCGCCGCGCGCCATCAGGGTGGTCACGACGGGGATCCTGGTCTTCTCGACGAAGGTGGCGAGCTCGTCCTGCGCGCGGGCGAGGGAGACCCACCGCCGACGTAGAGGACAGGCCGCTTCGACTCGGAGATCATCTTCGCCGCTGCCCGGATCTGCTTCGCGTGCGGACGGACCGTCGGACGGTAGCCCGGCAGGTCGAGTTCCTCGGGCCAGACGAAGGGCGCCTTCGCGACGAGGGCGTCCTTGGCGATGTCGACGAGCACCGGGCCGGGGCGGCCGGTCGACGCGATGTGGAAGGCCTCCTTGACCGCCAAGGGGATGCCGGAGACCTCCTTGATCAGGAAGGAGTGCTTCGTGATCGGCATCGTGATGCCGCGGATGTCTGCCTCCTGGAACGCATCGGTGCCGATCGACGTGCTGTTGACCTGTCCCGTGATCGCCACCAAGGGGTGGAGTCCATGTAGGCGTTCGCAATGGGGGTGACGAGGTTCGTGGCGCCGGGGCCGGAGGTGGCGATGCAGACGCCGACCCGTCCGGAACTCATGGCGTATCCCTCCGCGGCATGCCCCGCGCCCTGCTCGTGACGCACCAGGATGTGGCGGATCTTCGAATCGTAGAGCGGGTCGTACGCGGGCAGGATCGCGCCGCCGGGGATCCCGAAGGCTACATCGACGCCCATTCGTTCGAGGGACTCGACGAGCGCCTGCGCCCCGTCATGACCTGACCATCGGTGTCTGCCACAGCCTCTCCCTTCGCGTTGTGCCGGTTGACGTGTACCCAAGAAAAAACCCCGTCGCCCGACTTGGGCACACGAGGGAGCGCTTCGGAGCTTGATGCAGCGAAGCGCTATGGGATAAGTACGGGCCGGCTGATGGGCATGGGTACACCTTCGCGGCTGTCCCCACCGCTGTCAAGGGTTCACCGTGCGGAGTCCGGAATATAAGACGGAAGGGCCGGGACCCATCGGGTCCCGGCCCTTCAGCCGTTGTGATGCTGCGATCAGACGGTGGTCTGCTCCACCGCGACGACCTGCGGACGGATCGTGGTCAGCGCCCAACCCATGAGGCCGATGATCAGCCCGAGGCCCATAACCAGGGCGGCGACGCCGTAGGCGATGACGGAGCTGAACAGCGAGGCGCGCAGGAAGGAGCCGTTCATGACGGTGTTGCGCTGGTTCTGGTAGGCATCGGCGGCCTCGGTGTCGCCTGCCTCCTTGGCCGCGGTGGCGAGCGCGCCGAGCTCGGCGTAGGTCTTGCCCTCCGAAGCCTTCATGGCGTGCATGTTGATGGCGTCAGCCTGGGCGTACGCGGTCAGGGGGCCGCCGACCGGCTTGCCCGCGAAGGCGCCGCCCAGAAGCTGCGAGTCACCAGGGACGGTGATCTTCTCGGCCTGCAGCTGCGAGGTCACGGTGCCCACGTGAGTGCGCCGGCGACGATCATGACAATCCCGGCAACGATCGACAAGATGCCGACGATCTTGGTGGCCTTCATTGAGGTCCCTTTCTTGGTTGTTTCAGGCGCGTCCACGCCTTGATGGGAAACAACATACCCCGAAATGAGGAAACCCTTAATTGGGGGGCCCCGTTAAGGCTCCGAAGGCCGTGCGCTATCGTGCCCCGTTGACCCTCTGGGCGGTGACCTCGACCGGTTCCTCGACCACCACCTTGAGGTTCGCCATCCCCGGCGCGGAGGCATACCTGGGCAGCACGTGGACATGGCTGTGGAACACCTCCTGACCCGCGACCGCCCCGGCGTTGGACATCACGTTGCAGGCGTCGGCGCCCAACCGCTCACGCAGCAGGCGCCCACCCGCGCCACCGACGGTGCGATCTCCGCGAGCACCGCGTCGTCCTCGAGAACGTCGACCGAATGCCGCCTCGGGATCACGAGGGTGTGTCCCACCTGCCACGGGGAGATGTCCAGAAATGCGTACGCAACATCGTCCTCATAAACCCTGTGCGACGGGATATCACCGGCCGCGATGGCACAGAAAAGACAATCCATTGTTTTTCTCCTATTCCATTGGCTGAAAAGCAGTCAGAGCCTGACCTCGAAACCGGCATCCCTGAGACCCGCCTTGACCTCGGCGATGGTGAGGGTTCCGTAGTGGAAGACGCTCGCCGCGAGGAGGGCGTCGACGCCGACCCGGGCGGCCTCCACGAAGTGCTGCACGGTGCCCGCCCCGCCGGAGGCGATCAGGGGCACATCAACCACGGCGCGGACGGCAGCGGTCATCTCCAGGTCGAACCCGTCGGTGGTGCCGTCGGCATCCATCGAGTTCAGCAGGATCTCCCCACCCCCTTGCGCAGGCCTCCCTGGCCCACGCGATGGCATCGATGCCTGCGGAGCGGCGGCCGCCGTGGGTCGTCACACCGAAACCCGACGCCGTGCCCTCCTCGCGGCGCGCGTCGAGCGACAGGACGAGCACCTGGTTGCCGAACCGGGCGGTGATCTCGTCGATCACCCCGGGTTGGCGAGGGCGCCGGTGTTGATGCCCACCTTGTCCGCCCCGGAACGCAGCAGGAGGTCGACATCCTCGACGGAGCGGACCCCGCCGCCGACCGTCAACGGGATGAACACCGTCTCGGCGCACCGGGAGACCATGTCGCGGGTGGTGGCGCGACCATCCGAGGAGGCGGAGATGTCGAGAAAGGTGAGCTCGTCGGCACCGTCGGCGGAGTACTTCGCGGCGAGCTCGACCGGGTCGCCTGCGTCGCGCAGGTTCGTGAAGTTGACGCCCTTGACGACGCGGCCGTCGTGGACGTCGAGGCAGGGGATGACGCGCAGGGCAACTGACATGGGCGTCAGGCTACCGCTCAGTCCTCGCTCATGTCGGCGGCCACCACACCTCGGCGCATCGAGTCGGCCACCCCGTGGCACGTTCTGCGAATCTCGCCCGGCCCGACCGCATTGGCGAGCTGGCCGGCGAGGTCGATCACCTGCCGCACCCAGCGCACGAAGTCGCCGGCGGGCAGGCCTGTGTTGCCGATCACCTTCGCCAGTTCCTGGCCGCTCGACCACCGCCACGCGGCCTCCGCGAAGCCGATGTCGGGCTCGCGGCCCTGTCGCGCCCGTGGGCGCGCTCGACCTGGCCGACCTCGCGCCACACCGACCGCAGCTCCGACTGGGAACGCTCGGAGACGGGGTCCGGCATCCGCGGATGGGCGGCGTCGCGGCTCGGCCTCGACTCGTAGACCAGCGTCGACAGCACCGCGGCGAGTTGGGCGGGATCGAGCCCGTCGAACACGCCCCTACGGACGCATTCGGCGGCCACGAGGTCGAGCTCGTTGTAGACGCGGCGCAGCATCCGGCCCGCGTCGGTGAGCTCGTCGTCGACCAGGTAGCCGAGTTCGGTGAGCACGGCGCAGACGCGGTCGAACTGGACACCGAGGGAGTTGGCCCGCCCGTGGTGCGGGCGCGCAGGTCGGCCGTCTCACGTTCGAGGCGGATGATGCGCGCAGCCTCGACCGCATGGGTCTCCCGGTCGGGGCAGGAGTGCACCGGGTGCGCCTTCAGCTCGGCGCGGAGTGCCAGGATCTCGGCGGCCACCTCGTCGTCGGTGGGGAGCGCGGTGTCCGGGATGTCGGGGTCGGTCTGCTCGATCCGGTCCGACATCGCGCTGAGCAGGGCCCTCCTGGAGCGCCGGTCGCGCAGCGAGAAGTCACGTGGGACGCGCACCCGCCCACGGGCTCCAACGGGCCGCGCAGGTCGTGGGGCTGCAACTTGAGAACGGTGTGGTCGGCCGAGATGATCTGCACCCAGGGCTCGGCGTCGCGGCGCTGCTTCTGCCCGACGTTGAGCACCACGCTCCAGCCCTGGCGCGGGATGTGCACGATGTCGCCGGCCAGCAGCGTCGTCATCGACCGTGCGATCGCCTCACCCTTCCCGGCCCGACGCGCCCTGGACGACTCGGCCTCCAGGGTGCCGATGCGGTCGCGCAGCCGGGCGTAGGCCATGGCGTCGCCAAGGTGGCAGTCGAGGGCCTCACGGGCCCTGGCCAGGTCGGCGGCGAGGTTGCGCTCCACGCGCGAGGCCTGCACGACGGTCTTGTCGCTCTGGTACTGCGCGAACGACTGCTCCAACAGTTCACGGGAGCGGACCGGTCCCATCGTCGCCATCAGATTGACCGCCATGTTGTAGCTGGGCGCGAACGACGAGCGCAGCGGGTAGGTGCGGCGCGACGCGAGGCCCGCCACGGCTCGGGGTCCATGCCCGACTGCCAGACCACGACGGCGTGGCCCTCGACGTCGATGCCACGGCGACCGGCCCGACCGGTCAGCTGGGTGTACTCGCCGGGGGTGATGTCGACGTGCGACTCCCCGTTGTATTTGACGAGCTTCTCGATCACGACCGTACGGGCGGGCATGTTGATGCCGAGCGCGAGGGTCTCGGTGGCGAAGACCAGCTTCAGCGCCCCGTCGAGAACCCCTCCTCCACGATCGCCTTGTAGGCGGGCAACTGCCCGGCGTGGTGGGCGGCCACGCCCGCCATCAGGGCGTCACGGAACCGCTCGTATTCGAGGGCCTCGAGGTCGGCCGCCGCGAGCCCCGCAGTGTGCCGGTCGGCGATCTCGCCGAGCAGGCGGGCCTCCGCGCGGTTGGTCAGCGTGATGCCGCCGTCCGCGACCTGCCGCACGGCCGCGTCGCACCCGACGCGGGAGAAGATGAAGCAGATGGCGGGCAGCAGGGAGGCGCGCTCCAGCACAATGGCCATCTCGCCCCGGCCGGTGGGCCTACCACCCGCGAAGCGCGGATGGGTTCCTCCCCGTACTGGCCCGATCCCCGCGTGGTGGTCGGACGCCCGCGCCCCGACCGGCCCCGCGGTCGCCGTGAGTCGTCGCGGACCCGGGTGGCCTCTCCCCTGCTCACCTGGAGCAGTTCCCGGTTCACCTTTGCGGCCCGCTCGCTCGGCAGCTCCATGGCGGTCGGGGCGACCCCTCGAAGAGGTCCACCAGCTTGCGGCCCACGAGCACATGCTGGAACAGCGGCACCGGCCTGCGCTCCGACACGACGATCGCGGTGTGGCCCGCACGGTGCGCAGCCAGTCGCCGAAGTCCTCGACGTTGCTCACGGTGGCCGACAGCGCGACGATCTGCACCGACTCCGCGAGCGAGAGGATGACCTCCTCCCACACCGCGCCCGGAAACGGTCGGCCAGGTAGTGCACCTCGTCCATCACGACGTAGCCCAGGTTGCTCAGGGTCGGGGAGCCCGCGTAGATCATGTTGCGCAGCACCTCGGTGGTCATCACCACGATCTGCGCCTCGGGGTTGACCGACGAGTCACCGGTCAGGAGCCCGACACGGTCGGGGCCGTACCGCTCGACCAGGTCGTGGTACTTCTGGTTCGACAGGGCCTTGATGGGGTGGTGTAGAAGCACTTGCGGGAGCTCTCGACAGCGAGGTGCACGGCGAACTCGCCGATGACCGTCTTCCCCGCACCTGTGGGGGCCGCGACGAGCACGCCGGCGCCCGCCCGAGCTCACGGCAGGCCGTCAGCTGGTAGTCGTCGAGGGTGTAGGGGTAGAGCGAGGTGAAGTCGTCGAGCGGCACGCCTCCAAAACTACCCGACGATCAGTTTGAGGATCCCAGGCACGCTCTGGACGGTGGCGGGCACCTCGCCCATCTCCTCGCCGTCGCCCATCACGAACAGGCCGTCGCCCTCGAACGACACGACGCGTGCCCGGAACCGCTCGACGACGGGGTTGGTGACGAATTTGCCGCTGTAGACCGACGGGAGCAGGCGCAGCAGTTGGCCGCGCGTCGCCTCGTGGATGATGGTGACGTCGAGCAACCCGTCGGTGGGGTCGGCGTCGGGGCGATCTGCATGCCTCCCCCGAAGACGCCGGTGTTGGCGATCGCGACCATCATGGCGTCGACCTCCCGCTCGACGCCATCGACGGTGAGCCGGTAGTGCAGCGGGGAGAAGGCTGCGAGTTCCCGCAGGGCGATGTAGCCGTAGCTGAGCGCGCCGAACCGCAACCGGATGTCGTTGGTGGCGCGGTTGACCCGCGCGTCGTAGCCGCTGGAAACGACGGCACCGACATACCGGCTGCCGCTGGAATTGCGCAGCAGCGACAGGTCCATCACCCGGGTCCTGCCCGCACCAGAGCCTCGACGGCGTCGTGCACGTTGCCGGGGATGCCTGCGCCGCGTGCGAGGTCGTTTCCGGTGCCAGCCGGGATCACCGCGAGCGTCGCATCGGTGCCCGCGCAGGCGTTGAGGCCGAGGTGGGCCATCCCGTCGCCGCCCATTACGGCGACGATGTCGCCGGGCCTGGCGGAGAGCGCGACGGAGCGGGTGTGGTCGCGGGCCTGTTCGTAGGAGGTGGACTTCACGATGTGGAGTTCGGCATTGGGGAGGCCCTCATGGAGCCGGGTCGCCACCTTCGGCAGCACCCTCCCCGCCCTGCCACCGCCCGAGCGCTCGTTGCAGATGACGCTGACGAGGCGGGGCTTGGCGAGCTCGCGGCTCACTTACCATCCTCGATGTCGATCACGAACTGCGTGGCCTCCTCCTCGGTGATGCCCGCCTCTTGTCCGCGGCCCGGCAGATCACCTCTGCGATGAAGAACATGGCGGTGATGGGGACGAAAAGGGCGAGCATGGAGAACGGGTCGGTGGTCGGCGTGGCGACCGCGGCCAGGATGACGGCCCGAAGATGACGCCCTTGCGCGCCTTCTTCAGTTGGTAGCCGCGCACCACGCCAGCCATGTTGAGGCCCACCACGACGACCGGAAGCAGGAAGCTCAGCCCGAAGACGAGCATGACCTTGACCTCCATACCGAGGAAGTTGGCCATGTCGAGGAGGTTGGTGATCTGCTGGTTCTCGGGTGTGAATCCCAGGAGCACCTCGATGCCCTTCGGCCACACGGTGTAGCCCAGCAGGGCACCGGCGAAGAACAGCGGGAGCGAGACGGCCACGAACCCGAGGGCGTACTTCTTCTCCTTCGCCACGAGGCCGGGCGCGACGAACGACCAGATCTGCCACAGCCATACCGGGCCGCCAGCGCGACACCTCCCAGTACACAGACGAGCACCGCGAGCGTGAACGCCTGGGTGACGCCGGTGTTGACGAGCATGGTCTCGGTGTCGAGCCGGGTGTTGAGCACCTCCTGGGCGCTCTTCCACGGGGCGAGGATCAGTTCGATCAGCTGCTTGTAGATGAAGATGCAGCCGATGGCACCGAGCAGGATCGCCGCGGCCGACACCGTGATGCGGTAGCGCAGCTCCCGCAGGTGGTCGTACAGGCTCATGGTGCCGTCGGGGCCACCCTCCGGGGCCGCAGCCACCCGAACCGGCGAGGCTTCTCGGCCGGCTCAGCTGTTGCGGCGGACAAGTCGATCAGCTCTCGGGCTTGTTGCGATCGATCTCGGGCTGGACGATCTCGGCCTCGACGACCTCATCCTTGGCCTTCTCCCGTCCACGGTCTTGACCTCGTCCTTGAACTCACGGATCGAGCGTCCGGCGGCCTTGCCGATACCGGCGATCCGCGAGCCGCCGAACAGCAGCATGGCCACGACGAGCACGATGGCCAGTTCCCAACCACCAAGTGGCATGGCATTTCCCTTCTTCTGCGGCGAGAGTTCCGCCGCGTGCGATTGCTTCAGTCTAGTCGCGCCGCAGCGACGACCAATCGAGGCGTCCCAGGAGGGAGCGCACCTCGGTGAGCCTGCCGACGACGACGTCGGCCTCATGGCGGACGTCGGCGGCCCTGTGTACGAGGCCGACCCCGTACACCACGAGCGCCACCGCCCCGGCAAGCGCGAGAGCGCCCAACACCACGATCCAGATCACCCGGGTGATGCTACTTCACTCGGGCGCGATAGTGCGCAAGCGCGGCGGCGGCCCGGACGCGGGCGGTCTCACGCAGGGCGGGATCGGACACCGCGAGCAGCTGGTCACCCAGCCGCAGCAGCAGGCCGACCGCCCATTCCTCGCTCGCAACGGGGAACGTCACCTCCAGCCGGTCACCGTGGTTGACGACCTCGCTCGTCGGGTAGTACTCGACGATCCAGGCCGCCTGCCTGGTGACCGTGACGCCGAGGCGACGGGGCACATCGTCGAACCATCCGGTGGTGGGCTCACCCCGCGGCTCGAATGTCTCGGGCAGCACCTCGACGGAGACGATCCGGTCGAGCCGGAAGCTGCGCCACGCTTGGCGGGGTCTGCTCCACGCGTCGAGGTAGGTGTACCCGTCGACGAGTCGGAGCCCCGCGGGTTCGACGTCTGCGGTCGACTCCTCCGTCATCCGGGTTTCCGGTACCGCAGGCGCACGACGTTGCGGGCGCTGACTGCGCCGTCCAGCGCGGCGCGGTGGCCCGGGTCACTCGGTTCGACCGCCACCTGGAGCTTGTCGTCATCGACTCCGACGGCCGCCTCGAGCTTGGCGAGGGCGCTGGCCGCGGCCTCCGACTGCCCGGCCACGTCGACGACGAGCCTCAGTGCGGCGAGCAGGCTCGCGGCCTCGGCCGTCCGTAGCCGCAGCGGGCGGCTCAGCACCTCCGCGTTGCGGAAGTCGATGCGCCCTCATCCCGCACCGCCTCGATGTCGACGTCGAACAGGTCGTCGATGTAGCCGCCGGGCAAACCGCAGAACTGGAGCACCTCGAGGTCACGGATGATCTGCCGGTCGCTGACCCCGAAGGCGGAGGCGACGCTCGACACCTCCACCCGGGACGGGTGGACAGGTAGGGCACCAGCCGGAGCAGGCGGGTGAGCTGTGCGTCGGACCTCATGATGCGACCCACGCAGGTGGGCGATGACGCGTTCGCGCAGCTCCGGCGGGTCCAGCAGGATCGCGTCAGGGCCGGCCGCTGCGACCTCGTGGACGATTGCCTCCGGGGTGGCCAATGCCACCCGGTAGGCCGCGTAACCGGCAGGCAGGTCGGGCCATTCGTCGGGAACGACCCGGCCGAACGAATGGGCCACCCCTCCCGCAGCGCGATCAGGGCGACGGCGTCGTTGGTGGGTTCGAGCCGGGCCGCGAGTTCGGCGACGTCATCGGGCACGAGGAAGGCACCCGCCTTCCGACCTGCCTCGCAGGCGAGGAGAAGCGCGCAAGCTTGAAGAAGCGGTCGGCACCCGCACGGGGTCGAACCCGAACACGTACCAGCGTCCGCGGCGCTGCAGCATCCGCCACGGCTGGACGCGGCGCGGCCGGCCTCCGTAGCCGAACTCGACCTCGACGCGACGCAGCACGGCGTCGTAGAGGACGTCGAAGTCGGGCTCGACGACGCTCAGGTGCGGGCGCACCGTTGGCACGAGCGCGGGGTCGGGCGCTGCGCCTCCCGCGCTGAGGGCTTCGAAGGCCTGGGCGGTGTGGTCGGCGGCGACACTGTCCTGCCACACCTGTCCCGCCAGGGCGAGGGCCGAGAGCTCGGCCGCCGTGAAGGCGATCTCGGGCAGCTCGAAGCTCACCCGGTTGATCCGGTAGCCCTCCTCGTCGTCGAAGAGGATGTCGTTGGATCCGGTCTGGACGTCGATGCCGAGCCCGCGCAGTTCCTCCTTGTCGCGCTCGAACTGACGCTCGAAGGCGGCCTCGGACGAGTCGCGGTAGCCCTCCACGATGTGGCGCAACTCCTGCTTGGTGAGGAACCGACGCGTGCTGAGAAGGGCGATCAGGAGGTTGATCAACCGCTCCGACTTGCGCTGGGTCATGGCGTCAGGCTACTGGATGGGCCTCGGTGGGTCGCCGCGGCTCTCCGGTGGCCCGGTCGGCCAAGATGGACCCATGTCTTTCGTCGACCGGTTCGCCCGAGCCCCACCTCCGACCTGCACCTGGGGAACCTGCGCACGGCCCTTGCCGGCTGGCTGCTGACCCGGGCGGCGGGCGGCCGCTGGCTGATGCGCATCGAGGATCTGGACCGCGACCGGGTGCGCGCCGCAGACGGCGTCGAGGAGCGCCAACTCGCCGATCTGCGCGCGCTGGGCCTCCACTGGGACGGTGACCCGGTGCGTCAGTCTGAGCGACTCGACCTCTACCGCGACGCGGTCGCCCGGCTCCCGACCTACGAGTGTTTCTGCACGCGACGCGAGATCGCGGAGGCCGCGTCCGCCCCGCACGACGGGTACCGCGCCTACGCTGGCACCTGCCGCGACCTCACGGCGACGGAGAGGGAGGCGAAGCGACGGACGCGGCCGCCCGCGATCCGGGTCGACGCGCGTGGGGCCGGATTCACCGTCACAGACGACCATGCGGGCGAGGTGACGGCAGTGGTCGACGACTTCGTGCTGGTGCGCGGCGACGGGCAGTTCGCGTACAACCTTGCCGTCGTGGTCGACGACCTGGCGATGGGGGTGACCCACATCACCAGGGGCACCGACCTGTTGACCTCGGCTCCCCGCCAGGCCTGGCTGACGGAGCGGCTCGGAGGGTGGCCCCGACGTACGCGCACATCGGGCTCGTGGTCAACGGGCGGGGCGACCGGCTCGCCAAGCGGGACGGCGCCGTCACGCTTCGTGAACTCGGGCTCCCGGCGGGCGAGGTGTTCGCCCTCCTGTGCGGCTCACTCGGGCTCGGTCCGTGCCGTTCGACGGAAGAAGCGCTGGCCGCCATGCCCGGCGATCAGCGCTTCTTCTCGGGTGTCGCGTTCGCTCAGGACCCGGCGACCGCGTCCACGATCTCGATGACGTAGACCAGCGTCTGGTTCGCGGCCAGCGCCGGGGTCGCCGACGGCTGACCGTCGGGGTAGGCCAGTGCCGGGGCACCACGAGCAGCACCCGGGACCCGACGGTCTGCCCGACCAGCCCCTGCTGCCATCCCTGGATCAGGGTGGACAGCTTGCCGGCCTGCGGCTGCCAGGCGTCCTGGAAGAGCTTCCCGTCGGCGTAGGTCCAGCTGCGGTACCTGATCTGCACGGTCGAGTCGGCCGCGACCGCGTCTCCGACGCCCTTGACGAGCGGCTGGATGACCAGTTCGGTGGGGCGGCGACGCCGGCGGGGATGGCGATCTCCGGCTTGTCGTCGGCCATGGTGACGGTCGGCAGGCCTGCCTCCGGGGTGACGGCCTCGGGCTCACGGGCCGAGATGATGTCGGCGACGAAGAGGATCGAGTCACCGGGGTTGATGGTGCCGTCGCCGGAGCCCTGCGGGTAGGCATCCGCCGCCGGGATGCCGATCAGGACGCGGGAGCCGACCTTCTGCCCGACGAGTCCCTCCCGCATGCCGGTGATGACGCGGTCGAGGGTGAAGGTCGCGGGCTCACCCGCCTTGTAGGAGGAGTCGAAGGTCTCACCCGTGGTGCCGTTGATGCCCAGGTTGTTGAGCGTGACGGAGGACTCCTCGGTGACGAGCTGCGTGCCCGTCGCCTCGCGCAGCACCTTCGTCTGCGTCGCGGTGATGGCCCACGGCGCCGTGAACGTCACGACGGGGGTGTCCGCATCGCTGACGGAGATGGCACTCAGGTCGATCGAGGGCGTGGCGGTCGGCGTGGGGCTCGCGCTGGCCGACGGCGTCGCGCTGGCCGACGGCTGAGCCGACGGTGACGCGGTGGGCTCGGTCGATGACCCGCACGCCGTGACGGTGAGCAGCGCCGCGGCCGCGGCTCCCGTCAGGACCAGGCGGAGGGCGTTGGAGGAGTAGATCACGCGTGAAATGGTATCCGAGGCGCCCAACCGGCTCACATCCGGATGAGGTCGAGCAGCGACCCCAGCTCCTCGCGGGTGAGCTCACGGGTCTCCCCACCGGCAGTACACCCAGCCGGACGGGGCCGATCCTGGTGCGTGCCAGCCGGTCGACGGGGTGGCCGACGGCTTCCAGCATCCTGCGCACGATGCGGTTGCGGCCCTCGTGGAGCGTGATCTCCAGCAGCGTCTTGTTGCCACTGCGTGAGATGAGCTTGACCTTGTCCGGCTTCACTGCGCCGTCTTCCAGCGTGACGCCCTTCTCCAGCCGCTTCAGGGTGCGGTTTTCCATGGCTCCCGCGGCCTGCACATGGTAGGTCTTCGGCACCTCGTAGCTCGGGTGGGCCAGACGGTGGGCGAACTCGCCGTCGTTGGTGAGGATGATGAGCCCTCGGTCTCCGTGTCGAGGCGTCCGACGTGGAACAGCCTCTCCTTCGTGCGGGGCAGGTAGTCGGCCAGGGTCGGGCGGCCCTCAGGGTCGTCCATGGTGGACACGACACCGCGGGGCTTGTTCAGCACGAGGTACATGTGGCGGCGGGGCGGGGGATGCGGGCACCGTCGACGCGGATGTGGTCCGTGTCCGGGTTGACCCGCCTCCCCTGCTCGGTGACGACCTTGCCGTTGACCTCGACCCTGCCCTCCTCGATCATGATCTCGCTGGCGCGGCGCGACGCGATGCCCGCGGCCGCGAGCACCTTCTGCAGCCGAATGCCCTCGACGTCTTCACTCATGGGTGTCCTCCTCTGCCGGGATGCCGCTCGACTCCGTGGCCGCCAACTGTCCCAGTTCAGCCTCCAAGGCTACGGCGTCCGGCAGCAGCGGCGCCAAGTCGGGCAGTTCATCGAGCGAGTCGAGGCCGAGTTTCTGCAGGAAAAGTGGTGTCGTGACGAACGTCATGGCCCCTGTCACCTGGTCCTCGCCGTCCTCGACGATGAGGTTGCGCACGAGCAGCGTACGCACGACGCCGTCGACGTTGACGCCGCGCACCGCCGCAACCCGCGACCGGGAGACGGGCTGCAGGTAGGCGATCACGGCAAGGGTCTCGAGCGCCGCCTGGCTGAGGCGGGTGCGTTGATCGGCCACGAGCCACGCCTCGATCGCATCCGAGACGGCCGGGTCGGTGGCGAACCGCCAGCCCCGGCCACCCTGCGCAGCCTGATCCCGCGGCCGTTGGCCTCGTAGAAGACCGCGATCGCCTCCAACTCGACGGTGACGGCGTCGGCGGGGCGCCGAGCGCAGCGGCCAGTTCTTCGACGCGCGACGGTTCGGTGGCCATCAGCAGCATCGCCTCGAGGGCGGGGCCGAGGCTCATGGTTCCTCCTGGGGGTCGGGTGCGGGTCCGTAGTCATCGATGACGCTGACGGCCTCGTCGCCGCCCGCCGTCCACCGGAGGGTGAGCTCGCCCAGCGGGGTCAGCTGCTCGAGCGCCACCTGGCCCGCGCGGAACAGCTCGAGCACGGCGAGGAAGCGCACGACGGTGGTGAGCCGGTCGCAGCCGTGGACGAGCCCGCGGAAGGTGCAGACGCCGTCCCTGCGGAGCTGCTCCGCGACGAGCGCGACCTGCCCGCTCAGCGAGACGGTGCCACCGTGGAGGTGTGAGAGCTCGACGTGCGGCTCGGGGCGTGGGGTCATTGCCCGGCCGCGAGCCGGGCCACATCGTCGAGGGTCAGCCCGAGCTCCACCTCGGGCAGCAGGCCACGGAAGCGGTCCTCCAGCCCTCCGGGGCGCCAGTGGGTGGCCTCCGCGCCGGTGATGGTGGCCGCGATCCACTCAGCGAGTCGCTTGAAGGCCCGGTACTGCAGGAGCCGGGCGAACAGCAGGTCGCGGGCCTCGAGCGCGGCGATGTCCTCCGGGTCGGAGACCTCCCTCCCGGCAGGAGACGGGCCGCCTTGAGGTCGAGCAGCGTCGAGGCGACCACGAGGAACGAGCTGGTCCGCTCGAGGTCCCATGCGTCGCCCACAGCCCTGACGTGGGCGATGAACTCGTCGGTGACCTGGCTGAGTGCGACCTCCGTGACGTCAAGCTCGCGCCGGGAGATCAGGTCGAGGAGCAGGTCGAAGGGCCCCTCGAAGTTGGTCAGCCGCACCTCGAAGCCTGCGACGGTGTCGCGTTGCTCCCTCGGCGCGGCCTTCGACCGGCTCACTGGGATCTGAGCTCGTTCACCAGCGCGGACTCGGGGCCCTGTGCGTCCAGGTCGGCGAGGGCCTGGGCGACCGCGACCCGCACGATGCGGCCGCGGTCGACGCGGATGCCGTGGCTGCGGCGCAGCTCGAGGTTGGCGTCCTCGAGCGCGAGGAGCTCGTCCTCGCTGAAGTAGACGGTGATCTTGTGGTCGTGCCTGACCCGGCCGGAGGCGGCAGGCTGCGCCTCGGCCGGGGATGTCTCAGGGGTCGCGACCGGACTCCCGGCGGCGGGTGCCTCCGTGGGCTGGGGCTGCTGCGGCTCGGGCACCCTGCGCGTCGGCCGGAAGAGCTCGGAGGCACCGGGGAGGGATGCGCGCCGGCTCACCGTTCGCCCGTCCTCTGCAGCACCTCGCGGGCAAGCTGCCGGTAGGCGTCGGCGCCGGGCGATGCGGAGGCGTACGTGGTGATGGGCTCGCCTGCGACGGTCGTCTCGGGGAACTTGATGGTGCGCCGGATGACGGTGTGGAACACGTCGTCACCGAAGGCCTGCACCACGCGCTCCAGCACCTCACGGGTGTGCAGCGTGCGGGCGTCGTACATGGTGCCGAGGATGCCGAGCACCTCGAGGTCGGGGTTGAGGCGGTCCTGCACCTTCGAGATGGTGTCGGTGAGCAGCGCGATGCCCCGCAGCGCGAAGAACTCACACTCCAGGGGCATGACGACGTAGTCGCTCGCCGTCAGCGCGTTGATGGTCAGCAGGCCGAGGCTGGGCGCGCAGTCGACGAGGATGAAGTCGTACCTGGGGCGCAGCGGTCGCAGCACCCTGGTCAGGGTCTGCTCGCGGGCGACCTCGCTGACGAGTTGCACCTCCGCGGCGGACAGATCGATGTTGCTGGGAAGGATGTCGAGGCCTTCCACTGTGGAGGCCGTGATCACCTCGTCCGCGGTCACGTCGCGGGAGAGCAGCAGGTTGTAGATGCTGACGTCGAGGGTGTGCGGGTTCACGCCCAGGCCCACCGAGAGCGACCCCTGGGGGTCGAAGTCGACCAGCAGCACCTTGTAGCCGAGCTCTGCGAGCGCGGCCCCAGGTTGATGGTCGTGGTGGTCTTCCCCACGCCCCCTTCTGGTTGCACATCGAGACGATCCTGGCCTTGCGGGGCCGGGTCGGGGGCCCGCAGCTCGGGAAAGTCCGGGAGGGACGCCCGGTGGGGCCGATCACTCCGGTGTCGACAAGCGTGGAGGTCGCCGGCGCATCCGGCACCCCGAACTGCGGCCCGTCGAACAGACCCTCTTCAGCCACGTTCCACCCCTTCATCGATGCGTGTAACCACCCTAGTATGCCGGGCGCAGGAGTGCCCACGGGGGATCCCGGCCCGGCACGCGTGCGCGGAGGCCCGGATGGCAGTAGGTTCGGTTGCCATGGACCAGCGCTACCGGTACGAGATCCTGCCGCTCGACACGCCCGACGACGACCCGCGCTGGGAGAGCTACGTCAACATCTTCCGCACGGTGTTCCTGGACGCCCGGGCCGCGCCCGAGGGTGTGGCCACGTTCCGCACCCACCGTCGGGTCGACCATGCGGTGCTCGGGATGGCCACCACGGAGGGGCCCGGGCTCGAGGGCAGGCAGCCGGTCGCCGCGTTCAACGTGACCCGAGCAGTATCAACGAGGGGCGCGGCCCCCACCCAGCCGTCATCATCAACACGGTCGGTGTCCTGCCGAGCCACCGTCGGCGTGGCCTGCTGAAGGAGATGATGCGCCGCCAGCTCGACCTGGCCGCGGAGCGGGGCGAGTCGATCGCCGTGCTGACGGCCAGCGAGGCCACCATCTACGGCCGGTTCGGCTTCGCCCCGGCATCGCGGGCGCAGGAGTTCGAGATCGACACCGGCCGGTTCGCGTTCCGCGACGGGGTCGAGGTGGCGGAGGGCCCGGTCGAGTTCGTGCACCCGTCGTTCCTGGCCGCCCACTGGGCACGGGTCACCACGGCCCACCAGGCCCGCCACCGCGGCGCCATCGGGCACCTGGAGGCCCACCGCCTCGTCGACACCGGCGCATGGGACCCGGCCGCGGCCGGGCCGTCGAAGGACCTGCGGGCCGTGGCCCACTTCGACACGGACGGCGTGGTGGACGGCTTTGCGCTGTTCAAGTTCAAGGGCTGGGACGAGGCACCCAGGGCTGAGGTCCAGAAGATGTGCGCCCCGGACGTCACGGTCGAGCGGGCGCTGTGGCGGGCCCTCGCCGGAATGGACCTGATCAGGACGCTCACGCATGAGGGCAGCACCGGCGACCCGCTCCCGCTCTCCCTCGCCGATGCGCGTGCCGTCAAGGTCAAGGGCGTCGGCGACTGGGTGTGGCTCCGGCTGCTCAACCTTCCGACCGCGGTGGCGGGGCGCGCGTTCGATGCCGACGGTCGGCTCGTGATCCGCGTCGACGACGCCATGGGTTACGCCGACGGCACGTGGCTGCTCAGCGTCACCGACGGCGTCGGCATCTGCGAACGGAGCGACGCCGAACCCGCCGTCCGGCTCGACGTCGACACCCTCGCGTTGCTCTGGCACGGCGACCGGGGCGCGCAGGAGGTGGCCCGCGCCGGGCTCGTCTCCGGCTCAGCGGACGGCATCCGCACACTGGGCAGGCTGCTGCGGTGGGACGAGCCCGCCGCGAACCTCAGCTGGTTCTGAGCCTCACCGCGCCCGCGGGTGGGCGGCCGCGTGCACCTCGCGGAGGTGCTCGATGGTGACGAGCGTGTAGATCTGGGTGGTGGCAACCGACGAGTGGCCGAGGAGTTCCTGCACCACCCTGAGGTCAGCGCCGCCGTCGAGCAGGTGGGTGGCGAACGAGTGTCGCAGCGAGTGCGGCGACACCTCCACCGTGAGGCCCGCGGCCCCGGCCGCCTGCTGCAGCACGGCCCAGGCCGACTGCCTGCTCAGCCGTCTGCCGCGCAGGTTGAGCAGCAGCGCGGGGTCAGGACGGGGGAGGCCGACGCGAGCGCGGGCCGGGCGCGCACGAGGTAGTCGTCGACCGCACCGAGCGCGTAGCTGCCCAGAGGCACCATCCTCTCCCTGCCGCCCTTACCGACCAGCCGGAGCCCGGAGTCCGGGTCGGCCATCGCGGCGCGGACCTCGTCGACGTCGAGGGCACACACCTCCGAGACCCGCGCCCCGGTGCCGTACAACAACTCCAGTAGCGCCGCGTCGCGCAGCCCGACGGGTGTGCCGCGGTCGGGTGCCTCGAGGAGCCGCGTCACCTCGTCCACACCCAGCGCCTTCGGGAGTCGCTGTGTGAGCCGCGGGGCGACACGTCGGCGGCGGGGTTCTGCGATGCCAACCCTCCTCCTCGGCGAAGGCGTGCAGGTTCCGCACACTCACGACGTGGCGCGCCACCGACGCCGCGGCCTGACCGGCCGCGAGTTCACGGACGAACTCGGTGATGTCGACCGTGCTGACGCCGTCGAGGTCGGTGATCCCCGCGACTGCAGAAAGGCCATGTAGCGGGTGAGGTCGCGACGGTATGCGGAGACCGTGTTGGTTGCGAGCCCCCGTTCGGCGCGGACGTGGTTGAGGTAGTCGGCGACGGCGGCGGGCAGGTGTCCGATCACCGCCCGCGGATCGGCCACGGCGCGTCGGCGGGGCGCAGGCCGTCGAGGCGGCCGGTCAGCCGCGCCGTCTCGAGGGCGAGGATGCCGGTGCACAACGACGGGGAAGCCACCTCTCCCGCGAGGACCGACTCGACCAGGTCAGTCCGGGGCACCCAGCCCCACGTCATCTCGGCCTCCTCGCCCTCGAGGACGAAGCCCTCGGGTCGCTCGGTGGCGCTCAGTTCGCGGGCGAGGAAGATCCGAAGTGTCTCCTCACAGGCCCGGGGTGGTGCAGATGTCGACCAGGACGTCCCAGCGGGCGGCCGCGAGTTCGACCTCCTCGGCGAGTTCGCGGCGGGCCGCGTCGACGTAGGGCTCGTCGGCGAGGTCGAGGAGGCCGGCCGGGATCTCGACGAGTTCGGCGCGCACCGGGTGCCGGTACTGGCGCAGCACCGCGATGTCGTCGGTGTCCTCCCGCCAGGCGACCACCGCGACGGCGCCGGGGTGGGTGAGGTACTGGCGCCGGATCTCGTCGCCGGACGGCGTTGCGATCGTGTCGTTCACGAACGACGACACGTGGCCGACGCCCAGCACCTCCCGCCGCAGCACGGGCCAGCTCATCGGTCGGTCGGCAGGCATCGGGTCGCTCCTTCGGTCGGGCCGCCCGGCTCAGGCCCTCCGGGCGAGCGCGGCGGCGATCAACCCCGAGAATAGGGGTGCGGACGGGTCGGGCGCGACTTGAGCTCCGGATGGGCCTGCGTCGCCACGTAGTACGGGTGGACGTCGGCGGGAAGTTCGACGAACTCCACGAGGGCACCGTCGGGCGAGGTGCCCGAGATGACGAGGCCCGCCTCCTCGAGCCGCCCCCGGTAGGCGTTGTTGACCTCGTAGCGGTGCCGGTGCCGTTCGGACACCCCGGTGCGGCCGTACGCGGCGGCCACCTGCGAGCCGGGCAGCAGCGTCGCGTCGTAGGCGCCCAGCCGCATCGAGCCACCCAGGTCGCCCCTCCCCCGACGATGTCGACCTGCTCCGCCATGGTGGCGATCACCGGCTCACGGGTCTCCGGATCGAACTCCGTCGACGCCGCCCCGTCGATGCCCGCGAGGTTCCTGGCCGCCTCGATCACCATGCACTGCAGCCCGAGGCACAGGCCGAGGGTCGGGATCGATTGCTCCCTCGCGTAGCGCAGCGCGCCGAGCTTGCCCTCGACGCCCCGGATGCCGAAGCCGCCGGGCACACACACGGCGTCCACGCCGCCGAGCTCACGCTCGGCGCCCTCCGGGGTGTCGCAGTCGTCGGAGCGCACCCACTTCAGCGTCACGCGGGCGTGGTTCGCGAACCCGCCCGCGCGGAGCGCCTCGGACACCGAGAGGTAGGCATCGGGCAGGTCGATGTACTTGCCCACGAGCGCAACGCTCACCTGTTGGCGTGGGTAGTCGACGCGGTCGAGCAGGTCGTCCCAGCTGGCCCAGTTCACGTCGCGGAACGGCACCCGGAGGCGGCGCACGACGTAGGCGTCGAGGCCCTCGGCGTGCAGCACCTTCGGGATGGCGTAGATGCTGGGAGCATCGGCGCAGGAGACCACGGCCTCGGTGTCGACGTCGCACATCAGCGCGATCTTGCGCTTGAGCGACTGGCTCACCTCCCGCTCGGCGCGGCAGACGATGGCGTCGGGCTGGATGCCGACCTGGCGCAGCGCCGCCACCGAATGCTGGGTCGGTTTGGTTTTCATCTCGCCGGAGGGCCTGATGAAGGGCACCAGCGAGACGTGCAGGAAGAACACGTTGTCGCGGCCGATCTCGTGGCGCACCTGGCGTGCGGCCTCGAGGAACGGGAGCGACTCGATGTCGCCGACGGTGCCGCCGATCTCGTGGATGACGATGTCGACATCGTCGGAGCCCATGGCGAGCATCCGGTCGCGGATCTCCCTGTGATGTGCGGGATCACCTGCACCGTGTCGCCGAGGAAGTCGCCCCGTCTCTCCTTCGCGATGACGGTGGAATACACCTTGCCAGTGGTCACATTGGCGTCGCGGGTGAGGTTGACGTCCAGGAACCGCTCGTAGTGGCCGATGTCGAGGTCGGTCTCGGCGCCGTCCTCGGTGACGAACACCTCACCGTGCTGGAACGGGTTCATCGTCCCGGGTCGACGTTGAGGTAGGGATCGAGTTTCTGCATCGTCACCCGCAGGCCGCGGGCCACGAGCAGGTTGCCGAGGGAGGATGCCGTGAGGCCCTTGCCGAGCGAGGAGACCACGCCCCCGTGACGAAGATGTGTCTGGTTACCATCGAGTTGTCCACGGACCTCCAACCTAGGCTGCCCGCATTGCCGTTGTGTTACGGCGACGTCACGATCGGCGAGCCGCGGCCAGCAACTCCGCTGCGTGTTCGAGCCCGGCCCTCGAATCGGTGCTCCCGCCCATCATGCGGGCCAGCTCCACGCCCCGCTCCCCGTCGGTGAGCCTGCGCACCCCGGATGTGGTGACGTGCCCGTCGCTGGCCTTTGCGACGACGAAGTGTGCGTCGGCGAACGCGGCGACCTGGGCCAGGTGCGTGACGACGATCACCTGGCTGGTGGTCGCCAGGCGCTGGAGGCGGCGGCCGATCTCCAATCCGACGGCGCCGCCGACACCCGCATCGACCTCGTCGAACACGAAGGTGTGCCCCCGTTCCCCCTCTGCGAGGACGACCTCGAGCGCGAGCCGGACGCGGGAGAGCTCACCGCCGGAGGCGACCCTGCCGAGCGGGGCGGGCTGCGAGCCGGGATTCGCGGCGAAGAGCAGGTCGATCCGGTCGGCGCCATGGGGCCGAGCGGCGCGTCAGTGACGTCGAAATGGAGCTCGGCGTGCGGCATGGCGAGGGCAGCCAGCTCGACCTTCACGGCGCGGGCCAACTCGTCGGCGGCCCGGTGACGGGCAGCGGAGATGGCGGCCGCGTCGGAGGCGAGGGAGGCGTCGAGCTCGGCGATCCGCCCACGCAGCCCCGCGATCCGTTCATCGCTTCCGACGAGGGTGGCGAGACGCGACGCCGATGACTCGGCCCAGGCGAGGACCTCGTCGATGGTGGGGCCGTACTTGCGGGTCAGGCCGGCGAGTTGCTGGCGGCGCTCACCCACCGCCTCGAGCCGCAGCGGGTCGGCGACGAGATCGTCCACGTAGCCGGCGACCTCCGCGGCGAGGTCGGTGGCGAGCATGCCGAGTTCGGTGGCACGCGAGGCGAGGTCGTTGGCTGCGGGGTCGCGGTGGGCGAGGTCGTTCAGGAGCTTGCGGGTCGAGCCGACGAGCGACACCACGCTCGGCGCGTCGTAGTCCGTCTCGCTGCCACTCAGCGCCTCGTGCGCCCCTCCCGCCAGGCGGCGCAGCTCGTCGAGATCCATCAGCCTGGACTGCTCGGAGGCGAGCGCCTCGTCCTCGCCCGGCTGCGGCGCCACGGCCTCGATCTCGCCGAGGCCGTAGCGGAGCATGTCTGCCTCGCGGGCCCTGGCCTGCGCCTCCGCCTCGAGCTGCGCGAGCTCCGCTGCCGCGGCGCGGCGCTCCGCAAAATCGGCGAGGTAGCGCGGCAGTTCTGCGGGGCGGCCTTCGCGTCCAGCAGTTCGCGCTGCCGCTCCTGTGTGGAGAGGCGGATCTGGCCCGACTGGCCGTGGATGGTGGCGAGTTCGCTGAGGAGGTCTCCGAGGGTGGAGACCGGCACGCCCGCCCCTCCGACAACGGCGCGGGAGCGACCCGTGGCCGCGACCTGGCGCAGCGCCACCACCTCGCCCTCCTCCACCGTGCCGCCGAGCCCGGTGACGCGGTCGGCGAGCTCGGTGGGCAACTCCCAGCGGCCCTCCACCACGGCCTTGTCCGAGCCCCGTCTGACGACACCCGCGTCGGCACGCGCGCCCAGGAGATGGCCGAGGCCGGAGACGATCATGGTCTTGCCTGCGCCCGTCTCGCCGGTCAGTGCGGTGAGCCCGGCGCCGAGTTCGAGCTCGGCCTCCTCGACGACGCCGAACGCCGTGAGCCGCAGCGTCGTCAGCATCAGTGTTCGCTCCTCTTGCGCCAACCCTCGACCGGAAGGGCGAACTTCTTCACGAGCCGTGTGGTGAACGGCTGCTCGCCGAGGCGGGCGATCTTGACCCTCTGGTCGTTCGACGTGACGGTCACCGACTCGCCGAAGACGATCTCGTGGCTGCGGCGGCCGTCGCACCACAGGATGCCGCCCGCTGCGGCGTCCTCGGGCAGGTCGAAGGTGACCTTCGACGACGGGCTGAGCACCATGGGGCGGTTGAAGAGGGCGTGCGCCGCAAGCGGCACGAGCAGGATGGCCTTCACGTCGGGCCAGACCACCGGGCCGCCCGCGGAGAAGCCGTAGGCGGTGGAGCCGGTCGGGGTCGAGACGAGGACGCCGTCGCAGCCCCATCGGGAGAGGGGGCGATCATCGACGCTCACCAGGACAGTCAGCATCCGCTCGCGCGCCAGCTTCTCGAGCGACACCTCGTTGACCGCAGGAGAGGCCCATGTGAGCGCGCCGTCCTGGTCCCTCACCTCGACCTTGAGGGTGGTGCGTTCCTCCACGTCGTAGCGGCGCTCCGCCACCACCGACGGGAGTTCCTCGAGGTCGGAGGGTTCCATCTCGGCGAGGAATCCCACGTGGCCGAGGTTCACACCGAGCAGCGGCACGCCGAGCGGCAGGGCCCACTCCGCTGCGCGCAGGATCGTGCCGTCACCGCCGAAGATGACCGCGATCTCGGCGGAGCGGTGGTCGAGGCCCGCAACGTGGGCAGTGGGGACGCGCTCGGCGAGGCGCTCGAGGTCGCTCTCGAACGCGAGGAAATCGAAGCCCATCTGCGCGAGGGCCTCCATGAAGCGGACAGCCTGCACGATGGCCTCTTCGCGTTCCGGATGCACCAGAACGGCCACGGTTCGCTGTTTCACGGGCCCAGCCTACCGAGTAAGCCTGACAAAGAACTCCACGTTGCCCGCGGAGCCGGGCAGCCTGCTCTCGCCGCGCCACGCCTCGCGCCAGCCGAGGCCCTCCGCGGCGGCCACGACGCCGTCGACGGCCGCCCGGCGCAGCACCGGGTCGCGCACCACTCCGCCACTGCCGAGCCGCTCCCTTCCCACCTCGAACTGGGGCTTGACGAGCAGCAACGCTTCCCCACCTGCGGCGAGGACGCCGAGCAGTTGCGGGAGGATCAGCGTCAGGGAGATGAAGGAGACATCGCCGACGATCAGGTCGACCGGGAGGGCGTCCAGATCGTCGAGCGAGAGGTCACGCAGGTTCAGGCCCTCGGACACGCGGACGCGGGGGTCGTTGCGGAGTTCGTCGACGAGCTGACCGTGGCCGACGTCGACGGCGTAGACGACCTCGGCTCCCCGCTCGAGGCACACCTGGGTGAAGCCGCCCGTGGAGGCGCCGGCGTCGAGGACGCGTCCGGCGACGAGCAGCCCGGTGTCGTCGAGCGCTCCGAGCAGCTTGTGGGCGGCGCGGGAGACCCACCGGTCCACGTCCGCGGTGAGAACGGCGTCGTCGCCCACCTGCTGCGACGGCTTGGTCACGCGGACGCCGTCGACGGCGACCCGACCCTCGCCGATCAACCCCGCCGCGTGGTTGCGCGACCGGGCGATACCGCGGTCGACGAGGGCGAGATCAAGCCTCACCGGTCACACCCGGGAGGCCCAGCTGGGTGACCATCGGATCGTTGTTCAGCACGCCTGCGAGGATCCGCTGCGCCTCCGTGAGGCGCGCCGTCTGCCCGGGAAGGGGAAGTTCCTCGACGCCGTCGAGGCTCGCCACCAGCTCCGCCACGAGCTCCTGCCTGCGCAGGTCGCCCGGGCCGCGGAGCGGGGCGTCGGGCCGTCACCGCAGGGTGTCCAGCGAGTTCAGCACCGCGCTGATGTCGAGCTCGAAGCGCCAGGCGGCCTGGAGCCCGGCCCAGAGCGCGTCGAGCTGCTCGTCACGGGTCACCGGTCGCGTCGACAGGAAGGCGGCCGAGTCGGTCAGGTCGACCTCCTGGTAGCCGCAGACATAGCGGTCGGTGTGGAACTCGGCGACGCGCGGCGGCTCGAGGAGCGCGGCGGCGTCGTAGCCGATGTACGTCGGTCGGTAGGCCGGTGCCGCGTCAGCCAGGTCCTGCTTCCCGTGGGCCCCGGTGAACACGAACAGCGAGTCCATACCGACGTTGTTCGCGCCGAGGACGTCGGTGTCCGTCCGGTCGCCGACGAAGATCGGACGCTCGGCCTGCATGCGCAGGACAGTCTCGTCCAGCAGCGGCCGGTAGGGCTTGCCCGCGATCTGCGGTTCAACATCGACGCATGCCCGGATCACGGCGATCTGGGTCCCGAGCCCCGGCACGATGCCGCGGTCCGAGGGCCGCGTCAGGTCGGGGTTGGTGGCGTACCAGGTCGCACCCCGCTGGACGGCCAGCGCGGCCTCCTCCAGCCTCTGCCACGCGATGTCGGGACTGTAGCCCTGCACCACGACAGTGGGCTTGTCATCGAGGGAGTGCACCAGGGTGAGTCCTGCGCCGGTCAGCTGCTGGCTCAGCGCATCGGTACCCACCGCGAGCACGCGTGCGTCGGCACCGAGGTCGTCACCAAGCATGCGCAGCGTCGCCATGGTGGAGTTCACCACGTCGGCCTCCACTGCGGTGATGCCGAGCTCCGTCAGGTGTTCCGCGACGGTGGCCGGGGTGCGGGCGGCGTTGTTGGTGACGAACCCGAGGCGCGTTCCACGGGAGCGGAGCTCCTCCAGCGCCTCCGGGATCCCGTCGACCGCCTGTGGACCGAGGTAGATCACGCCGTCCAGATCGAACAGGGCCGAATCGTAGCTCTGCGCCAGCGCACCCGTCACTTGTCTCCCCGTCCGTCTCCGCGATCACGGACTTCTGCGCGTCGACCGGTGCGGCGTCCTCGTCGTCATCCGTGTCGATGTCCTCGCCCGACTCGATAGCCCCTCGGAAGCATCCTCGGCAGCTCCTGGTCGTCCTCAGGCTCATCGGGCTCGTCCGACTCGTCGTCGTCCTCAACCTGGTCGTCGTCGTCGACCTCGTCCTCGTCGTCGGCCTCGTCCTCATCGTCGGCCTCGTCCTCGTCGTCGACCTCGTCCTCATCGTCGTCATCATCGAAGTCGGAGAAGGAATCGGGCAGCACAACGCCATCGATCTCGGCAATGCGGTCTGCGATGTCGAGATCGGCATTCCGGTCGAGCGCGGCGGCTGACGTGAACCACTCACGGGCCCCCTCGGTATCGCCCTCCGTCTCGAGCAGCTCTGCGTAGGCGTAGCGCAGGCGCGCCTGGGCGGCCGGAGAGCCGATACGACGGCTGATCGCGGCCTTCAGCAGGCGGACGGACTCGGAACGCTGACCGAGGTCGTTGCGGATGCCGGCCTCAACCAGGAGGCATTCGATGCGGAGGTCGATGTCGCGGGTGTTCGGGTCCAGCTCGGCGAGGACCGCAAGGGCCTCCCGGTGGCGGCCCAGTGCCCGCTCACAGTCGGCGATCACCGGCAGCAACGAGTCGCCGCCGCTCATCCGACGGATGGCCCGGAACTCGCGCAGGGCAACGGCGTACTCACCGGCGGCGTAGGCCGTCTCGGCGGCTGCCTCGCGCACGATCGGCAGGCGACCGGCGCGTCGGCGTGCTGCCTCGGCGTGCCGGAAGGCGAGCTCCGGGTCGACGTCGATCAGCTGACCTGCGGCCCAGATGTGGGCGCCGACGATCGTGGCCAGGTCCTTGGGCAGGCTCTTCATCTCGGCACGCACACCGAAGGGCAGTTCGTGCTGCGGGAAGTCGACTGGGGTCTCCGGTTCATCGGCCCGGGCCTCGGTGCCGGGATGTGAGCGCCTCTCCAACTCGTCCTCACGGCGTGGCCCGCGATCCTCGCGATCGAACGACCTGCGGTCGTCGTCGCGGCCCTGGTAGCCGCCGCGGTCGTCCCGGCGGCCCTGATAGCCGCCACGGTCGTCCCGGCGGTCCTTGTTGTAGGGCTTCCGGTCGTCATCGCGACGCTGATAACCGCCGCGATCGTCGCGGTTGTACGGCTTCCTGTCGTCGTCGCGACGCTGGTACCCGCCGCGGTCCCCGCGGTCATCCCTGTTGTAGGGCTTCCTGTCGTCGTCGCGACGCTGATAACCGCCGCGATCGTCGCGGTTGTACGGCTTCCTGTCGTCGTCGCGGCGCTGGTACCCGCCGCGGTCCCCGCGGTCATCCCTGTTGTAGGGCTTCCTGTCGTCGTCGCGACGCTGGTAACCACCGCGGTCGTCCCGGCGGTCCTTGTTGTAGGGCTTCCTGTCGTCGTCGCGACGCTGGTAACCACCGCGGTCGTCCTTGTTATAGGGCTTCCTGTCGTCATCGCGACGCTGATAACCGCCGCGGTCGTCGCGGTTGTACGGCTTCCTGTCGTCGTCGCGACGCTGATATCCGCCGCGGTCGTCCCGGCGGTCCTTGCTATAGGGCTTCCGGTCGTCGTCGCGACGCTGATATCCGCCGCGGTCATCCCTGTTGTAGGGCTTCCGGTCGTCGTCACGACGCTGATAACCACCGCGGTCGTCGCGGTTGTACGGCTTCCTGTCGTCGTCCCGACGCTGATATCCGCCGCGGTCATCCCTGTTGTAGGGCTTCCGGTCGTCGTCACGACGCTGGTAACCACCGCGGTCGTCGCGGTTGTACGGCTTCCGATCCCCACGGTCGTCCCTGTTGTACGGCTTCCTGTCGTCGTCACGACGCTGGTAACCACCGCGGTCGTCCCGGTTGTAGGGCTTCCGGTCGTCGTCGCGACGCTGATAACCACCGCGGTCGTCCCGGTTGTACGGCTTCCGATCCCCACGGTCGTCCCTGTTGTACGGCTTCCTGTCGTCATCGCGACGCTGGTAACCACCGCGGTCGTCCCGGTTGTAGGGCTTCCGGTCGTCGTCGCGACGCTGGTAACCGCCGCGGTCGTCCCGGCCGTCCTTGTTGTACGGCTTCCTGTCACCGCGGTCATCACGGCTGTCCCTGTTGTAGGGCTTCCGGTCATCGTTGCGCGGGCCGTAGGAGCGGCGCTCGCTCCCGGCACTGCCACGCTTGTCGTCACCGCGACGGTTGTCGCCACCATCACGCCGGGACGCTCTCCACCCTCGTAGGAGCCAGACGACCGATTCTCAGTAGACATAGACCCCATCATCCCAGCCACGTGCCTCATTCACCTAACCCAGCAGGGCCCCCGGCGCCGGCCCGCCGCCGATGCCCCAGGCTCTCCGCGGCGCCCCATGGTTGACATCCACACCGCAGCACCGTCTCGAAAGGGAAGAAAAGCCCCTGAAAATACGAAAACCCCCGAACAAGTTCGGGGGTTTTCAAAAGAAGTCCGGCGGCGTCCTAGTCTCCCACAGCGTCCCCGCTGCAGTACCATCGGCGCTGAGAGGCTTAACTTCCGGGTTCGGGATGGGACCGGGTGTTTCCCTCTCGCTATGGCCACCGAAACACTATAGAGATAGCGTCAGGGCACAAACTTCAATCATTCTTCAATTATGAAGCGTGCTCCCGACCGTACCTCGGGAACTTCACAGTGGACGCGTAGCATCTTTGTAGTAAAAAACAAGCCCTCGGCCTATTAGTATCGGTCAGCTCCATGCATTACTGCACTTCCACATCCGACCTATCAACCCTGTGGTCTACAGGGGCCTTACCAGATTATTCTGTGGGAGCCCTCATCTTGAAGCGTGCTTCCCGCTTAGATGCTTTCAGCGGTTATCACTTCCCAACGTAGCCAACCAGCCGTGCTTTTGGTAAACAACTGGCACACCAGAGGTTAGTCCGTCCCGGTCCTCTCGTACTAAGGACAGCTCTTCTCAAGACTCCTACGCGCGCAGCGGATAGGGACCGAACTGTCTCACGACGTTCTAAACCCAGCTCGCGTGCCGCTTTAATGGGCGAACAGCCCAACCCTTGGGACCGACTCCAGCCCCAGGATGCGACGAGCCGACATCGAGGTGCCAAACCATGCCGTCGCTATGGACGCTCGGGCAAGATCAGCCTGTTATCCCGGGTACCTTTTATCCGTTGAGTCCTGGCGCTTCCATGTGCCACCAGAAGATCACTAGTCCCGACTTTCGTCCCTGCTCGAGATGTCTCTCTCGCAGTCAAGCTCCCTTGTGCACTTACACTCAAAACCTGATTGCCAACCAGGCTGAGGAACCTTTGGGCGCCTCCGTTACCTTTTAGGAGGCGACCGCCCCAGTCAAACTACCCATCAGGCACTGTCCCTGATCCAGATAATGGACCTAGGTTAGATAACCAGAGTGACCAGAGTGGTATTTCAACGATGACTCCACCTGAACTGGCGTCCAAGCTTCAAAGTCTCCCACCTATCCTACACAAGTCACACCGATCACCAATACCAAACTATAGTAAAGGTCCCGGGTCTTTCCGTCCTGCTGCGCGTAACGAGCATCTTTACTCGTAATGCAATTTCGCCGAGTTCGTGGTGGAGACAGCGCCCAAATCGTTACTCCATTCGTGCAGGTCGGAACTTACCCGACAAGGAATTTCGCTACCTTAGGATGGTTATAGTTACCACCGCCGTTTACTGGGGCTTAAGTTCAAGGCTTCGCCGAAGCTAACCCTTCCCCTTAACCTTCCAGCACCGGGCAGGAGTCAGTCCGTATACATCGTCTTTCGACTTAGCACGGACCTGTGTTTTTAGTAAACAGTCGCTTGGGCCTGGTCTCTGCGACCCTCAACGCTTTCACAGTAAATGCTATACGTATCAGGTCCCCTTATCCCGAAGTTACGGGGTATTTTGCCGAGTTCCTTCACCACGATTCTCTCGATCGCCTTGGTATTCTCTACCTATCCACCTGTGTCGGTTTGGGGTACGGGCGGCTAATATCTCGCTCACGAAGATTTTCTAGGCAGCATAGGATCACTCTAACGACGGTCCGTAGACCGCCGACACGTCATGTCTCAGGCTCAATGAAACGCGGATTTGCCTACGTCTCGCCCTACACACTTGACCCGGTATAACCATAACCGGAAGAGCTACCTTCCTGCGTCCCTCCGCAGCTTGCCTAATACAAGATTGGGTCACAGACTCAGTCAGGATCCATCCGAAGACATCACCAGACCTTGCATGTTTAGCATCACTCGCCTCAGCACGGACGATATTTCGCCGGTACGGGAATATCAACCCGTTGTCCATCGACTACGCCTGTCGGCCTCGCCTTAGGTCCCGACTTACCCAGGGCAGATTAGCTTGACCCTGGAACCCTTGGATATTCGGCGGACGGGTTTCTCACCCGTCTTTCGCTACTCATGCCTGCATTCTCACTCGTGTGCTCTCCACGGCTGGGTCACCCCGCCGCTTCAACGTGCACACGACGCTCCCTACCCATCCACACGACGTTACCGTCACATGTGTGAATGCCATAGCTTCGGCGGTTAACTTGAGCCCCGCTAAATTGTCGGCGCAGAATCACTTGACCAGTGAGCTATTACGCACTCTTTCAAGGGTGGCTGCTTCCAAGCCAACCTCCTGGTTGTCTCCGCAACTCCACATCCTTTTCCACTTAGTTAACGCTTAGGGCCTTAGCTGATGATCTGGGCTGTTTCCCTCTCGACAATGAAGCTTATCCCCCACTGTCTCACTGCCGCGCTCTCACTTACCGGCATTCGGAGTTTGGCTGATTTCGGTAAGCTTGTGGGCCCCTAGACCATCCAGTGCTCTACCTCCGGTAAGAAACACGCGACGCTGCACCTAAATGCATTTCGGGGAGAACCAGCTATCACGGAGTTTGATTGGCCTTTCACCCCTATCCACAGCTCATCTCCTCGGTTTTCAACCCAAGTGAGTTCGGTCCTCCACGACGTCTTACCGTCGCTTCAACCTGGCCATGGATAGATCACTCCGCTTCGGGTCTAGAGCATGCGACTCAAACGCCCTATTAGGACTCGCTTTCGCTACGGCTACCCCACACGGGTTAACCTTGCCACATACCACTAACTCGCAGGCTCATTCTTCAAAAGGCACGCCGTCACCCCCAAAAAGGAAGGCTCCGACGGATTGTATGCGATCGGTTTCAGGTACTATTTCACTCCCCTCCCGGGTACTTTTCACCTTTCCCTCACGGTACTTGTCCGCTATCGGTCACCAAGGAGTATTTAGGCTTAGCGGATGGTCCCGCCAGATTCACACGGAATTTCAGGGTTCCGTGCTACTTGGGGTAACGCCAAAGAGTGATCAACTTACGTCTACAGGAGTATTACCTTCTATGCTGTAGCTTTCCGCATACTTCGACTTCACTGATCATTTTTTACTCTCTGACTGCTCGACAGCGCAGCCCAGGCGGCCCCACAACACCCCACTTGCAACGCCTGTCAGCTATCACACAAGTGAGGTTTGGCCTCTTCCGCGTTCGCTCGCCACTACTGACGGAATCACTATTGTTTTCTCTTCCTGTGGGTACTGAGATGTTTCACTTCCCCACGTTCCCTCCAACTGCCCTATATATTCAGGCAGAGGTTGCCGGACATGACTCCGGTATTTCAAGGTTTCCCTATTCGGAAATCCACGGATCAAAGCTCGTTTACCAGCTCCCCGTGGCTTATCGCAGGTTACAACGTCCTTCATCGGCTCTTGGTGCCAAGGCATCCACCGATCGCACTTAGTAGCTTGTTAAAATTACTACAAAGATGCTCGCGTCCACTGTGAAGTTCTCAAGATACGGGCGGGCTCAGACCCAACACAACCCAACCGGGCCACATCAGACACTGATCCGCTAGAGAGCGTCACCCCAAAAGGCAACCGACCCCTCAGGACCCAACAGCGTGCTCAGGCCACACCAGACACCCACCAGACTTTCCACTCCCCCGAAAGAGGCTGTACTAACCGGCAGACACCAGCATGACTTAACATCAATGTTCCACATTTCCGGTGCCGGCCCGACCAGGAACACTCGCCCTGGAACCAGGCCACATGAACAAACACCCCACAAAGGAGGCGCCTGCCAATAGCTCCTTAGAAAGGAGGTGATCCAGCCGCACCTTCCGGTACGGCTACCTTGTTACGACTTAGTCCTAATTACCGGTCCCACCTTCGACGGCTCCCTCCACAAGGGTTAGGCCACCGGCTTCGGGTGTTACCGACTTTCATGACTTGACGGGCGGTGTGTACAAGCCCGGGAACGTATTCACCGCAGCGTTGCTGATCTGCGATTACTAGCGACTCCGACTTCATGGGTCGAGTTGCAGACCCCAATCCGAACTGAGACCGGCTTTTTGAGATTCGCTCACCCTTACAGGTTCGCAGCTCTTTGTACCGGCCATTGTAGCATGCGTGAAGCCCTGGACATAAGGGGCATGATGACTTGACGTCATCCCCACCTTCCTCCGAGTTGACCCCGGCGGTCTCCTATGAGTCCCCGGCATTACCCGCTGGCAACATAGGACGAGGGTTGCGCTCGTTGCGGGACTTAACCCAACATCTCACGACACGAGCTGACGACAGCCATGCACCACCTGTAAACCGACCATAAAGGGGCACCTATCTCTAGGTGTTTCCGGCATATGTCAAACCCAGGTAAGGTTCTTCGCGTTGCATCGAATTAATCCGCATGCTCCGCCGCTTGTGCGGGGCCCCGTCAATTCCTTTGAGTTTTAGCCTTGCGGCCGTACTCCCCAGGCGGGGTACTTAATGCGTTAGCTGCGGCACGGAGAACGTGGAATGTCCCCACACCTAGTACCCACCGTTTACGGCGTGGACTACCAGGGTATCTAAGCCTGTTTGCTCCCACGCTTTCGCTTCTCAGCGTCAGGAAAGGTCCAGAGATCCGCCTTCGCCACTGGTGTTCCTCCTGATATCTACGCATTCCACCGCTTCACCAGGAATTCCAATCTCCCCTACCTTCCTCAAGTCTGCCCGTATCGGAAGCAGGCTCAGGGTTAAGCCCTGAGTTTTCACTCCCGACGCAACAAACCGCCTACAAGCTCTTTACGCCCAATAAATCCGGACAACGCTCGCACCCTACGTATCACCGCGGCTGCTGGCACGTAGTTAGCCGGTGCTTCTTCTTCCACTACCGTCACTCTCGCTTCGTCATGGATGAAAGCGGTTTACAACCCGAAGGCCGTCATCCCGCACGCGGCGTTGCTGCATCAGGCTTCCGCCCATTGTGCAATATTCCCACTGCTGCCTCCCGTAGGAGTTTGGGCCGTATCTCAGTCCCAATGTGGCCGGTCGCCCTCTCAGGCCGGCTACCCGTCGAAGCCTTGGTGAGCCACTACCTCACCAACAAGCTGATAGGCCGCGAGTCCATCCTTGACCGCCGGAGCTTTCCAACCAACCCCATGCAGGGAAGGCTGAATATCCGGTATTAGCACTCGTTTCCAAGCGTTATCCCAGAGTCAAGGGCAGGTTACTCACGTGTTACTCACCCGTTCGCCACTCGTGTGCCCCCGAAAGGGCCTTACCGTTCGACTTGCATGTGTTAAGCACGCCGCCAGCGTTCGTCCTGAGCCAGGATCAAACTCTCCGTTGAAAAATTATCAGCACGACCCAGAAAACCAGGCCGAATAACTGTCAACAAGTCTGACCACTGACAAAGTCCAAAACTGGACTTCAATCAATAATCTCAAAGAAATCCGCCACACAAACCCCGAAAGGATCCATGCGGACGGGACGCACAACAAACAAACAATCAAAAGACCGTCTGCCTGCAAATGTGCATTATAAATTGGCATTGACTTTAAGCACGCTGTTGAGTTCTCAAGTTTCGGGTGCACACCTCACATCCAACCAGCGACTTACTCGCTCGTTCTCCGCTCGGGGCAGCTCGACCAACTCTACCCGGTTGTTCCGTCCCGGTCAAATCCGGGCTTTCCTCGTGGGTTTCGCTGGCGTTGTCGCCGTGGCGACTCGTCCAACCTTACTTGCCGGCGTCCGGCCTGTCAAATCGTTTCGACGTGGCTGAGACTTCCCGGAGTAGCTACGAAACCCTAGTTGACTAGGTGTTTCGCTGTTGGGGAGGCGCTTGGCGCAACCTGACCAACAGTACTCAGTTCGTTCTCGGCTTGTCAAACCGACCGATCTGGCCGTCCGCTGTTGAGTTGTTGGTGGCCGCCGAAGCGGCCCGATCAACACTACCGAACCCGTCCCTGCCGATCAACTCGGCTGTTCCAGGCCATGCTCGTCGTTCACGGGCCTTGAGTGGGTTCGTGTCGAACACACACTCGTCCGTGATTCTGAGATGGGTGGTGGCGCCAGGCCCGTCCGATCTCTCGTCCGGCTCGCCGTGGCAGCTCGGAGAACATTACACACACTTCACCGATCGCGCAAAAGCGGCTCCAGCTCGCTCGGCGATCGCCCGGCCGACGCGCCACGACCGGGTCCCTCACGCGTGCCGCTCTAGTGTTGTCTTTCATGAGACGAGTCGTTCCCCTGTGCGTGGGCCTGCTGGCGCTGGTCGCCGGGGATGTGCCGGCCCGACGACCGGCCCGCCCTCGAAGGCTCCCTCCTCCGCCTCGAGCCCTGCGCCGGCGCCGTCCCCCACGTCCACCGCCACACCCTCGCCGTTCGTCCCACGTACCGCCTCCATCAACGTGAGCGGTGACCTGCTCTGGCACAACACCTTGTGGCAGTCGGCGAAGATCGACGGGAAGGGCGACATGGACTTCGCTCCCCAGCTGGCGGGACTCCGCGACTACGTGAGCGCGGCGGACCTCGGGGTGTGCCACTCGGAGCTGCCGTTCGCACCGGAGGGCGGCCCGTACCGGAACTATCCGTTGTTCCAGGTGCCGCAGGAGATCGCGCCCGCCATCGCCGCGACCGGCTTCGACCTGTGCACGACCGCCTCCAACCACACGATGGACGCCGGCTGGGAGGGCCTGGTGAGGACCATCGAGGTGCACCACGCCAACGGCATCCTCACCAGCGGTAGCTTCGCCTCCGAGGAGGCGGCCTCGACCCCCGTCATCTTCACCACCGACCAGGGCGTGCGGATCGCGGTGATCAGCCAGACCTTCGGGCTCAACGGTCTCCCGAAGCCGAAGGGGCGGGACTGGGCGGTCAACCTGCTCGATGCCGATCACGCCATCGCGGACGCGGCACGCGCCCGCGCGGCCGGTGCCGACATCGTGGCGGTGCACATGCACGCCGGTGTCGAGTACTCCAGCAGTCTGAATGCCCAGCAGCGCGACTTCGCCGCCGCGGTGACCGCCTCCCCGATGTCGACCTCGTCTTCGGGCAGCACGCCCACGTGGTGCAGCCCGTTGACCGGGTCAACGGCAAGTGGGTGATCTACGGCACCGGCAACCTGATCGGCGCGAGCGGTCCGCCCAAGCCCCTGACCTACGACGGCTTCATGGCGCAGGTGACGTTCACGGAGAAACCGGACGGCACCTTCGCTGCGACGGCGGCCGAGTACGCGCCGACGATGATCACGCCCCTACGCGGAGGGTTGCCCTCCCGGGTCCACCTGATCCCGGACGAGCTGCGGGCCGGCTCCCCATCGAGGCCCAGCTGCGGGCATCGGCCGCCCGCACGCGCGCCACGGTGAACGCCCTCGGGTGGAGGGGCTCACCGAGCGCGGGTGACGTCAGGCGCGCTCTGCGACGCCGACCGTCCTGCGTCCACGCCGCACGACCGCGAAGCGTCCGTGCAGGAGATCCTCGGCGCCGACCACGGCGTCAGGATCCTCGACCCGCTGGTTGTTGAGGTAGGCGCCACCCTCGGTGACGGCGCGTCGTGCCGCCCCCTTCGAGTCGACGACGCCGCCGGCAACCAGGACGTCGACGACGCTCGAGTCGGCGGCGAACGTGCCACCGCCGACCTCACGCGCCACGGCCGCGAGCGTCTGCTCGCTCAGCTCGGCGAGCTCGCCGCGACCGAACAGGGCCCCGGCCGCCGCCACGGCCGCATCGCGTTCGGCCGCCCCGTGCACCAGTTCGGTCACGTCGTCGGCCAACGCCCGCTGCGCCTCACGCTTGAACGGGGCATCCAGGGTCGCCTGCTCGAGGGCCTCGATCTCCTCACGGCCGCGGAACGAGAACACCTTCAGGTAGTCGACGACCTTCGCGTCCTCGGCGTTCAGGAAGAACTGGTACATGGCGTAGGGCGAGGTGAGGCTCGGGTCGAGCCAGACCGTACCGGACTCGGTCTTCCCGAACTTCGTGCCGTCAGCCTTCGTCAGCAGCGGCGTCGCCATGGCGTGCACCTTGCGCTGGTCGCTGCGGCGGATCAGCTCGACGCCGGCCGCGATGTTGCCCCACTGGTCGGAGCCGCCGGTCTGCATCGTCACGCCGTGGCGGCGATTCAGCTCGCGGTAGTCCATCGACTGGAGCAGCACGTAGGAGAACTCGGTGTAGGAGATGCCCGCCTCGAGGCGGCGCGCCACGACGTCGCGGGCCAGCATCCTGTTGACCGGGAAGTGCTTGCCGACATCGCGCAGGAAATCGAGGACCGAGATCTGTGACGTCCAGTCGTAGTTGTTGACCATGGTGGCGGCGTTGTCGCCCTCGAAGGACACGTAGCCGCCGACCTGCGAGCGGATCTTGTCGACCCACTGGTGCACCAGTTCCCTGGAGTTCATGACGCGCTCGCCCGACTCCTTCGGATCGCCGATCAGGCCGGTCGCACCGCCGACCAGCAGGAACGGCTGGTGGCCCGCCTCCTGCAGCCGCCTGGCGAGCAGGATCTGGACGAGGTTGCCGGTGTGGACGCTCTGCGCCGTCGGGTCGAAGCCCACATAGAACTTGACGGACCCCTCGTCCAGGTGCGCCCGAGGGCGTCAAGATCGGTCGAGTGGGCGATCAGCCCACGCCACTGGAGGTCTTCAAGGAGTGCGTTCACGCCGTTCAGCATATCGGTCGGGCGGCGGGCGCCCTATCCCGGGCCCAGCCCTGCAGCTCCGCCGACACGGCGCGCAACTCGGCCGCCTGCTCGGCGACGCGGACCGGGGCGGTGCCTCCGCGACCGTCGCGCGAGGCCACCGACCCGTCCACCGTCAGGACCCGAGTACGCCCTCGTCGAGGTGCCCGGAGATGGCGGGCAGGTCGGCAGCCGTGAGGTCCTGCAGCGTGATGCCACGCCCTCGCAGTAGCGCACCGACTCGCCCGCGACCTCGTGGGCCACGGCGAACGGGATCCCCTCACGGACCAGGTGGTCGGCGATGTCGGTGGCGAGCGAGAAGCCCCTCGGAGCGACCTCGGCCATCCGGTCGGCATGGAAGGTGAGGGTCGCGACCATGCCCGCGACGGCAGGCAGCAGCACGTGCAGCTGGTCGATGCCGTCGAAGATGGGCTCCTTGTCCTCCTGCAGGTCGCGGTTGTACGCGAGCGGGAGCCCCTTCAGGGTGGCGAGCAGACCTGTGAGGTTGCCGATCAGCCGCCCGCCTTGCCGCGCGCCAGTTCGGCCACGTCGGGGTTCTTCTTCTGCGGCATGATCGAGCTGCCGGTCGACCAGGAGTCGTGCAGGGTGGCGAAGCCGAACTCTGCGGTGCACCACAAGATGACGTCCTCGCTGAGGCGGGACAGGTCGACACCGATCTGCGCCAGCACGTAGGCGGCCTCCGCGATCAGGTCGCGCGCCGCCGTCCCGTCGATGGAGTTGGGCACCGAGCCGGCGAACCCGAGTTCCGAGGCGACCAGCTCGGGGTCGAGCCCCAGCGACGTGCCCGCGAGCGCCGCCGACCCGTAGGGCTGACGGCGAGGCGCGCGTCGAGGTCGCGGAGCCGCGCGACGTCACGCACGAGCGGCCAGGCGTGCGCGAGCAGATGGTGGCTGAGCAGGATCGGCTGCGCCGACTGAAGGTGCGTGCGGCCGGGCATGACGGCACCGAGGTGCGTCTCCGCCTGCGTGGCCAACGCGTCCACGACGGCGTCCACGTCCTGGGCGATCAGCCGGATCTCCTCACGGAGGTAGCTGCGGATCAGCGTCGCAATCTGGTCGTTGCGGGAGCGACCCGCACGGATCCGGCCCCGAGGTCGTCGCCGACGATCAGCTTCAGGCCGCGTTCGAGGGCTCCGTGCACGTCCTCGTCGGTCGGGTCGGCGACGAACTCGCCCGTCTCGACGCGACGCGCCAGCTCGGCGAGACCGGCGTCCATTCCGGCCGCCTGCGCATCGTCGAGGAGCCCCGCGGCGTGGAGTGCCCTGGCGTGCGCCCGGGACCCGGCGATGTCGTGGAGCGCGAGCCGCCAGTCGAACTGTGTCGACTTGGACAGCGCGAACATCGCGTCGCTCGGCCCACCCTCGAACCTGCCACCCCAGAGTCGTCCTGTGCTCACGAAAGCTCCCTCACCGCCGGCTTGCCGGTCCTCGTCATCTCGGAGATGCTGCCCACCGTCTCGTTGGCAGCCTCATTGTCTGTCGCGATCACCAGAACGGTGTCGTCGCCCGCGATCGTACCGAGCACGCCGGGAAGTCCGGCCAGATCGAGGTACGACGCGAAATACTGGGCCGCCCCGGTGGCGTCCTGACGAGGATCTGCGTCCCCGCATGCCGGATCGACTGCAGCAGTTCCACACACAGCCTGGCCAGCTTCTCGGTGGCCTCCTGCTCTCCCGCCTCGGCGGCCGGGCGTAGACCAGCGCGCCGCCGATCGCCCGCTGCCGGACGGCCCCGAGCTCGAGCAGATCCTTCGAGAGCGTCGGCTGGCTGACCGTGATGCCGTGGTCGGCGAGCGCCTCCATCAGCTCGGCCTGCGACGTGTAGCGCGCCTCCCCGAGGAGTTGGCGCAGCGTCGCGAGCCTGCCGACCCGCGGCACGCTAGACATGCGCGTCCAGCAGTGAGGGCAGCGCCGCCACGAAGCCCTCGAGATCGGCGGGCGTGGCGATGAGTGGGGGCGCCAGGCGCAGCACCGAGGGCCTCGGAGCATTGATCACCCAGCCAGCGTCCAGCGCCGCGTCGGCCACGGGCGCCGCGATCCCGTCGCGCAGCACCACGCCGAGCAGCATGCCGCGCCCCCGCACCTCGGCGATCTGCGGATGTCCCAGCGCGACGAGCGCGTCGACCAGCCAGGCGCCGGTGGCGCGGGCATTGTCCAGCACGCCTCCCTCGAGGGCGTCGAGGACGGCGTTGCCCGCGGCGGCAGCGACCGGGTTCCCGCCGAAGGTGGTGCCGTGCTGGCCCGGCTGCAGGAGCCCTGCGGCCCGGCCCGTCGCGATGCAGGCCCCGACCGGGAACCCGTTGCCGAGACCCTTCGCGAGCGTGATGAGGTCGGCGGTCACGCCATCGGCACGGTGCGCCAGGAACTCGCCGCAGCGACCGAGCCCGGTCTGTACCTCGTCTATCCAGAGCAGGGACCCCGCCTCGTCGGCGATGCCCCGCGCCGCGGTGAGGAAGCCGGGGGCACCGGCACCACGCCGTTCTCGCCCTGCACGGTCTCGATCAGGATGGCCGCGGTGGTCGTGTCGACGGCGGCCCGCAGCGCGGCCTCATCCCCGAACGGCACGAACACGACCTCGCCGGGCAGCGGCTCGAACGGCTCCCGGTACTTCGGGTTCGACGTCAGTGCCAGCGCACCCATCGTGCGGCCGTGGAACGAGCCGTCCATCACGACGACCCTGGTGCGGCCGGTGAGGCGGGTGAGCTTGAACGCGGCCTCATTGGCCTCGGTGCCCGAGTTGGTGAAGAAGACGCGCGCGTCGGCCGTGCCCGTGTAGGAGGCGAGCCGCTCGGCGAGCCGGATCTGGGGGATGCTCGCGAAGAAGTTGGAAACGTGGCCCAGTTCGCCCAGCTGCGCCGTGATGGCGGCGGTCACGCCGGGGTGGGCATGTCCGAGCCCCGTGACGGCGAGCCCGGAGAGCAGGTCGGTGTAGCGGTTGCCGTCGGCGTCCCAGAGGTGGACGCCCTCAGCGCGGGCGAAGACGCGCTTCGGGGCCCCGAACGCGTTCATCATGACTGCGTCGTAGCGCGCCCGGAAATCGGCCTGGCTCATGCGTCCTCCTCGTTCGTGACCATGGTGCCGACACCCTCGTTGGTGAAGATCTCGAGCAGCAGGCAGTGCGGCACCCGCCCGTCGATGACGGTGGCCGAGGCGACCCCGCCCTCGACCGCGCTGAGGCAGGCCTCCATCTTCGGGATCATCCCGGCGTCGAGGCTCGGCAGCAGTTCCCGCACCTCGCCGGTCGAGATCTGCGTGATGATCGACTCCTCGTCGGGATAGTTGGCGTAGACGCCCGCGACGTTGGTGAGCATCACGAGGCGCCGGGCGTTCAGCGCGACGGCAAGCGCTGCGGCCGCCGTGTCCCCGTTGACGTTGTGCACGAGGCCGTTGGTGTCGGGAGCGACCGTCGCGACGACCGGAATGCGGCCCGCGTCGATCAGGTCGTTCAGCGAACGGGGATCGACGGACCGGACGTCGCCCACCAGCCCCAGATCGACCTCCTCGTCGTCGACGACGAGTCCGCGCCGCTCCGCGGTGAACAGGCCGCCGTCCTCGCCGCTCATCCCGACGGCGAACGGGCCGTGCTGGTTGATGAGGTTGACGAGTTCCCGGCCGACCTGGCCGACGAGCACCATCCGCACGACGTCCATGGCCTCAGGTGTGGTGACGCGGAGGCCGCCGCGGAACTCGGAGTCGATGCCGAGCTTGTCGAGCATGGAGGAGATCTGCGGGCCGCCGCCGTGCACGACGACGGGCTTCAGCCCGACGCGGCGCAGGAACACCACATCCTCGGCGAAGGCGCGCTTCAGGGCGTCGTCGGTCATGGCGTTGCCGCCGTACTTGATGACGACGGTCTCACCCGCGTACTCGGCGAGCCAGGGCAGCGCCTCGATGAGCGTGTTCGCCTTGGCGATCAGCTCGGGGTGCCTCTGGGTGATGGTCCTGGGGCTCACGACGAATACTCCGCGTTCTCCTTCACGTAGTCGTACGTGAGGTCGTTGGTCAGGATGGTGGCGGTCTCGGCGCCTGCGTGGAGGTCGACCGTGACCAGCACGTGGCGGCCGGTCATGTCGACGAGCGCGCGGTCCTCGCCGATCTGGCCGCCGCGGCACACGGTCACACCGTTGAACGAGACGTCGAGCTCGTCGGGATGGAACTCGGCGTCGGTGACGCCGATGGCCGAAAGCACCCGGCCCCAGTTGGGGTCGTTGCCGAACACGGCGCACTTGAACAGGTTGGAGCGGGCGATCTCCCGGCCGACGACCTCGGCATCGCGGACGGAGGCGGCCCCGACGACCTCGATCGCGATCTCGTGCGATGCGCCCTCGGCGTCGGCGATCAGCTGGCGGGCCAGGTCGACGCACACCTCGGTGAGGGCCGCACGGAGGTCGGCCACGGCGGGCGTGACGCCGCTCGCGCCAGACGACATCGCGATGACGGTGTCGTTGGTCGACATGCAGCCGTCGGAGTCGGCCCGGTCGAAGCTGACGGCGGTGGCCGCGCGCAGCGCGCCGTCCAGGGTGGCCGCGTCGACGACCGCGTCGGTGGTGAGCACCACGAGCATGGTCGCGAGCCCGGGCGCGAGCATGCCTGCTCCCTTGGCCATGCCGCCGACGGACCAACCCTCTCCGGTGGTGATCGACTGCTTCGCGACGGTGTCGGTGGTCATGATCGCCTCGGCCGCGGCCGGGCCGCCCTCGGCGGAGAGCGCATCGCAGGCCGCGTCGACGCCGGGCAGCAGCTTGTCCATCGGAAGCCGGACGCCGATCAGGCCCGTGGAGCAAACGGCGACGTTGTCGATGATGAGCCCCAGCCGGGCGGCGACCCGGGAGGCGGTGGCCGCCGAGTCGGCGTAGCCCTCAGGCCCGGTGCAGGCGTTGGCGCCGCCCGAGTTGAGGACGACCGCCTGGAGCTGGCCGTCGGCGACGGCGCCCCGGGACCACTTCACCGGGGCGGCGTAGACGCGGTTGGTGGTGAACACCGCGGCGGCCGCCTGGTCGGGGCCGAGGTTGACGACGACGGCGAGGTCGGGACGACCGCTGGCCTTGAGGCCCGCGGTGACGCCGGCTGCTTCGAATCCCTTGGGGGTGGTGACGCTCACGGCGCGACTCCTACGGTGCTGAGCCCGGTGGCCTCCGGGAGGCCGAGGGCGATGTTCATGGACTGGACGGCGCCTCCGGCGGTGCCCTTGGTGAGATTGTCGATGGCGGAGATCGCGATGAGCCGTCCCGCCGCGGCATCGACGGTGACCTGCACAGTCACGCGGTTGGAGCCGACCACGGCGGCCGTCTGCGGCCAGACGTTCTCCGCGAGGAGAGTGACGAACGGCTCGTCGGCGTAGAACCGGTCGTATGCCTCCCGCGCGGCTGCGGTGGTCACGTCTCCGACGATGGGCGCCGAGCAGGTGGCGAGGATGCCGCGGGCATGGGCACCAGCAGCGGGGTGAAGCTGACGGTGACCTCGCCCTCGGTGACGCGGGACAGGTTCTGCACGATCTCGGGGGTGTGCCGGTGGACGCCACCGACGCCGTAGGGGCTCATGTTGCCCATCACCTCTGAGCCGAGCAGGTGCGGCTTCGCCGCCTTGCCCGCACCCGAGGTGCCGCTGGCCGCGACGATGGTGATCTGCGTGGTGTCGATCAGACCGGCCGCGACGGCGGGCAGCAGCGCCAGTGTGCCGGCCGTCGGGTAGCAGCCGGGCACGGCGATCCGCCTGGTGCCCGCGAGCGCCTCACGGGCGCCGGGCAGTTCCGGGAGGCCGTACGGCCACGTTCCCGCGTGCGGCGAGCCGTAGAACTGCTCCCAGGCCGCGGCGTCCGTGAGCCGGAAGTCGGCGCCGGCGTCGACGATCAGCACGTCGTCACCCAGCTGGGCCGCGAGCTCCGCGGAGGTGCCGTGCGGCAGCGCGAGGAAGACCACGTCGTGCCCGGCCAGCGTCTCCGCGGTCGTCGGCGCCACGACGCGCTCGGCGAGAGGTGCGAGGTGCGGCTGGAGCGACCCGAGTCGCTCCCCCGCGCTCGAGTTGCCCGTGAGGGCGCCGATCTCAACCTCCGGGTGCTGCAGGAGGAGGCGGAGGACCTCGCCACCCGCGTATCCCGTGCACCCCGCCACCGCGACCTTGTACGTCATGATCGGAATCATTCCACAAGGACAATAAATATTCAACGTCTTCCGGAGGTATCCCACCACCGCCCCGGCCGCCCCGCCGCTAGGCTTGCAGCGACCTTCTGGAGGCCAGCCATGGGCATCGTCCGCTCCCTCGCAGCGCTGCTGCTGCTCACCGCCGCGGGCGCCTTCGCCCTCCTCGGCTCGACGGCACACTGGGCCGACAACATGGCCCGCACCCCAGGCCACGTCGAGGAGGTCGTGGCACCGCTGATCGACGATCCGGTCGTGCTGGACGCGCTGGCCGGCGAGCTCGACCGCACCATCCGGGAGCGGATCCCTGCCTCCGCCGACCGCGTTCCCGGGCTCCGGGCCCGCATCGAGCAGGCACTGACCCGCGCCGTCGGCCAGGTGATGGAGGGCGAGGGAGTCAGCGAGGCCTGGGAGGAGACCATCGGGCTGACCCGCGACGGCCTCGTGGCCGAACTCGACGCCTACCGCGAGGACCCGTCCGAGACACCGACCATCTGGCTCGACCTGACGCCCTTCGCCGACCTCGGACGCGAACGGATCGGTTCGCTGACCGACACCCGGTTGTGGACGTTCGCGCCCGGGTCCCTCGTGGAGGGCGACGTGCGGGTCGCTCTGGGGCGGATCGACGCCGGGGTCGCCACGATGGCATCGGAGGCGCTCGGTCTCGCGCGGCACTGGGTGTGGGGATACGTGGCCGCCGCGGTGCTCGCGGCGCTCGGGCTCGTGATCGGCACCCGGTCGGGTCGGTGGATCGCCTGGCTGATCGCCGCCGTGGCCGGCCTCGCCGCGACATTCGCGGCCCGGATCGCGCTGGGCAGCGTCGATGTCGCCTCAGGTGACTCCCTGCGGGCGGCCCTCACCGGACGCGCCACCGCGTCGGTGGCGGACTCCCTGGCGGCCTGGATGTCCGCCGATCTCCGGCTCTTCGGGATCTGCATCGCGGTCGGGGCCGTCGGCCTCGTCACCACCGCGCTCCTGAGCCGCTCGCGGGAGCGGGACCCCGAGGGAGCGTGACCGGGCCTCAGCTCTGGGGACCGCGCGCCCCATCGTGTCGACGACCTGACGGCCACCGAGCGGGCTTGCCAGCAGCACCTCCGCCTCGAGCACGTCGTCCGCGGCCTTCATCGACGCGCCGGCCTCACCCTGTCCCTGGTCGGCCGGCTCCACCTTGACCTCGATGACGACCTTCTCATCGTCCTGCTCGGCCACCCGGGCCACGACGATGCGCTCGTCCCCTCACTCTGCACGGACAAGGTGAGATGGGCGGAGTCGGGTTCCCCGACGTAACTCGAGGGACTCACCGTTCTGGCTCCACAGCCGACCGCCCCGACCGCGAGCAACGCGGTCGCCACGATTGCGACCAACCGACGACACTGCCGATTCATGGCGCCCAGCCTAGCCCACCGGAGCGTCGTCGGACATGGCGCCGCCCACGGGCCCGGCCCCCGCACGATGAGTCGCACCCCCAGGCGAAACGGTGCTCGGCCAGGGCCGGATCGAAGCCCGTCACGACCCCCAGCTCACTCAACTGGAAGCGGGTCTGCTCCTCGACGGCGTGGCCGAGCACGAAGTGCAGGAGGGTGGCGGCGGTGGCCTCCGGTTCCTCTGCGCCCGCCGCCGCGAGCATGTCCGCCGCCCGGTCGACTGGCTGCTCCTCCCCAACCCCATGGCCAGCGAGGCCGCGACCAGTTCGGCACCGTCGCGCCTCCCGAGCAGCGCCGCGCGGAGGTTGACGGCCCACATGGTCAGCCATTCGTCGCACGGCACCCCGTCGGCCGGGGCAGCGCGGCCCGCACGATCTCGTCCGAGAGGGCCGCGAGTAGCGACTGCTTGTTGGGCACGTGGTAGTACAGCGCGCCTGCCTGCACCCCGAGGGTCTCCGCGACCCGCCGCATGCTGAGGTCGCCGAGCCCGTAGGCGTCGAGGATGCTGAGGCCCGCCCCGATGATCGCCCCCTTACTCAGCGCCAAGGTCCGGCTCCCTACGGGTGTACCAACCGGAGGCGGCGATGGGCCGGTAGCCGAGGCGACGGTTGATGGCGAGCATCCAGACGTTCTCCGACGCGTTGCCCGTGACGAGCCTCTGCACCTGTGGCCACGTGCTCCGCATCGCCGCGTGACTCGCCGTCTTCATCAACCAACCGAGCCCGTTGCCACGGTGGGCGCGCAGCACGAGGGTGTCCCACTGGTCTGCGACCTCGGGCGCGTCGGGTCGTGGACGACCCGCGAGAAGCCGACCAGCCGGCCCGTGTGTTCGATGGCGGTGACCAGCTCGTCGAGCCCTCCCTGACGACGGGTCCGATCCCCGGAACGGATGCGGTCGGCGTCGACGACCTCGGGCCGCAGATCGGCCTCACCGGTGGGGATGTCGGTGCTCATGGCGACCTGGAGTCGTACGGCGTCCTCGATCCACCGCTCGGGAGTGTCGCCCCTCCACTGGATGAGCCGGTAGCCCGACGGGGACTCCACCCTGGCGCGTCCGGCGGCCGCTTCGAGTTCGGGCTGCGGCGCCAACGTGAGGCCGGACATGACATCGACCTGGGCGAGCCTGAACCCCTGGGCGCGCAGGAAGGCGGCCCCGGCGCGGACGCGTCCACGACGCCGTCGCCCTCGGCGGCACCGATGGTGTGGGGCCCCGGCTCGACGAGCCGGTCCCAGGTCCAGCACTGGAGGTCGCACCGTTGCTGGCCGGCGGCCACCTTCCTGGCCTCCTCGAAGAGCATCGCCCCGATCCCCTGCGACGGTGTTCGGGGCGCACGGCGATCGAGACGAAGGCGACGTGGCGGTTGTCGAGCTGCGGCAGCTCGAGGACGGCCAGCCCCACCGGAACCCCTGCGTCGCGTACCACGACGAGCTCCTGCCGGGTGACCCGATCATCCCTGCTCTCGGCCCATCGACGCAGCGGTGACTGCCCGAGGTCCGTATTCCCGAAGAGCTCCATCAGGACCCCGTCCCAGAGCGCGGCGTCGAGCTCATACAGGTCATAGCCCGGCCCTCCGGGTGCGTCGGCGGGCCGCTCGCGCGAGATCTTCACCAGGCCAGCCTAACGTCGGCCGGCCGGCTGGCCGAAGCACGTAGGATCGGAGCCGTGAGCGACTTCCACAGGCCGGTCAAACGCCCCGGTGACATCATCGAACTCATGGCGGGTTCGGGTGATCCCGCCGAGCTGAGCGGGCTCGCCCACGACACGGCGGCCGCGCTGCTGCACCGGGTTCGCAAGGCTCCCGACCCCGGTGTCGTCGAGCGGGTCATCGCGTTCGCCGACGGCGAGGGCATCGAGGATCTCGCCGAGATGTGGGCCGCCTCACGGCCGGACACCCTGCCCGGTACCCTGTGGCGCCTGTACCTGCTGCGGCACGCCGTCCGCGAGTCGCCGTCGGCGGCCGCCTACCGCTTCACCCGAGGCATCGAGGTCGATACGGTCGGCCAGGCCATCGCGGGCTCACCGGCCGCGCCCACCCCCGACGGGTCGTGGAGCTCGCCACCGAGATCCTGCGCGGCGCCTTCACGGGTGACTTCGCCGTTGCGCTCGAGCGCGCGGCGGCCTTCGCGAGGGTGATGGCCGAAGGGTCGCGGGAACTCATCACCAGCGGCGGCGACGACGCCCGGCTCGCCGCGGAGCGGAGGCGGCTCGAGGGGTACCAGGGCCTCACCGTCGAACTGACCACCGCGGCGCGCCTCTGGCGCGAAGGCGAACTCCATTGACCCGACCGGCTAAACTCACCAGTGTCGGACCGCGGTAACCCGGGCTCCACTATTTGCCGCCCAGAGCGGCCACGCGCCGAGAGGCGTTCCGCGGTCCGGCACTCAGCTTCCCCCAGCACCCCTGCGGCGTCGGTGAGCCGCACCTGCGGCGGGTAGAGGCCCATCACGGTGAGGGCGGCCGCATGGTTGTCGAGGGTGGAGCCCGCGCAGGCATCGGTCACCACCGTCACCCTCGCCCCCGCGTCGGCCGCGGGCAGCACCGTCGAGACCACACAGCAGTCGGTCGACACGCCGGCGACCACGAGGCTCGGCGCCTCGCCGACCAGCGGCCGGATCGCGTCCCACTTCCCGAAGGTCGGCGCGTCGATCACGTGTGCGTCGACGCCCGCCAGGTCGTCGACGAGCGCGAAGTAGGCGTCGTCGCGCGGCCGGTCGGCGAACGGCCAGGCCTCCATGTAGTCGCGCCATGACCCGACCCGCTCCGCCGCCGTCGGCGGGATCCAGCGGGTGAGGATCGTCCTGCCCGCGAAGTGCGGCAGCAGCGTCGCGACGGTCCCCATCACGCCGGGCCACATGGGTGAGCCCCAGTCACTCTGCGGATCCGCGAAGATCCGCTGCCCGTCGATCACCACGAGCCACGCGTTGTCGTCCATGACGACAGTCTGGCAGGGCGGGGTCAGGCCCCGGGTGTGAACGCGTCGATCTCGCGGCGGGTGGGGCCGTCGCCGGGCCCTCCTCGTCACCTTGATGGCGCCTGCGATGTTGGCGCGTCGGCATGCCATCACCCAATCGGAGCCGGCCGCGATCTCGGCGACCAGCACGCCGGTGTGGGCATCGCCGGCACCGTTGGTGTCGACGGGCGTCTGCGGGAATCCCGGCACCTCGGTGGTGGTGCCGTCGACGTGGACCGCGCAGCCTGCGGGACCGTCCCGGACGATGGCGACGGCGCCCGGCCGCAGCCGCGCGGCGACCGCCGCAGCCGCCCCGACCATGGTGGGACCCCTGCCAGGGCCTCGGCCTCCTCCTGGTTCGATGTCCACACATCGGTGCGCTCCAGCATCCGGTCGCGGACCCCTCCGGGCAGGTCGGCGAAGGCTGCTCCGGGTCGAGCACCACGAGGACACCCTCGGCAGGGCGGAGAGCCAGGCCTCCAGCGGGACCCTCGTCGACCCGACGGCCAGCGTGTAGCCGGTCACGCAGACCAGGTCTCCCGGTTCGGGGTGCGAGCTGGCGAGGGTCGCGACGGTGAGCTCACGCTCGGCGCCCTGCATCGTGACGAAGGTCCGCTCGCCGTTGGGTTCGACCAGCACGACGCACAGCGCCGTGTCGCGGTCCTCCACCGGATCGGCGGCACAGGTCACGCCCTCCCGGCGAGGACCTCGCGGATGAGGTCACCGTTCGGGCCGGTCCCCACGGCCCCGGCGTGGACGCAGTCGGCCCCGAGCGGGCGGCCGCGGCGAGGATGTTGACGGCCCCGCCCGCGGCCTGGCCCCAGGCTTCCGCCATCACGTTCTGCCCCCGCGCGGGCAGCCCCGGGACCTGGGCGGTGGCGTCGACGAGTGCCTGACCTGTGTGGATGACGCGTGGCATGCGCCGAGCCTAGGGCATGGATCTGGCTGACCCCTTTGGGGATCTGGCAGGCTAGGGGGTGAGTGTGAGTTACGACCCCTGGTTCCGGCTCGGACGCGTCCATGTCACCACGACGGTGGCGGTGGTGCTCATCGGCGCCGTCGGCATGCTGGCGTGGGTCTTCGCGCCCTCGATCCCCACATATCTGTGGCTGACGCCACCCGAGGTGCTCGGTGGAGAGGTGTGGCGGCTGTTCACCTGGCCGTTGGCCGAGGGCATCAGTCTGTGGGCATCGTCGACCTGGCGCTGATCTGGCTGTTCGGCCGCGACCTCGAGGCGCGCATCGGGCGGGCCCGATGATCTACCTGTTCGTCGGCATCTGGCGGCGCTGACGTTGACCACCACGCTTGTCGGGCTGCTGGTCTCCGGCACCGGGCTCGCGGGCCTGCGCATGGTCGAATTCAGCCTGCTGCTGATCTGGATCGCGGAGTGGCCCACCCGCCGCTTCTTCTTCAACATCCCGGCCTGGGTGTTCGGGCTGGTCATCCTCGCCCTGCAGGTGCTGCCGATGCTCGCCTTCCGCGAGTGGGGTGCCCTGCTGGGCCTGATCCTCTCGCTCGCGCTCGTCGCCATCGCGGCGCGGCGGGTCGGCCTGCTCTCGCAGTACCAGTGGCTGCCGGGAGGTCGGCGCTCCGGGTGCGGGGCGCCGCACGGCAGCCCCGTCAGCAGCCCACGCGCACCCAGCACCGTCAGGCGCAGCGGCACCGCTCCGATGAGGAGCGCATCGACGAACTGCTGGACAAGATCAACGCCTCCGGGATCCATTCGCTGACGAAATCGGAGCGCGCCGAACTCGAGAAGCTGCGCCAGCGCCGCCGCTGAACCGCCGCGAACGGGAACCGCCCCTCGCCCGATCGGGCGAGGGGCGGTTCCCGTTCGTGCCGGGTCAGGCGCGCTGCACGGCGCCGAAGCGCTCGACGGCGACGGCGACGGCCTTCTGGCGGGCCTCCGCGGCCTCGGCGTCGGTGAGCGTCCGGTCGGCGCGGAAGCGCAGCGCGAACGCGAGCGACTTGCGTCCCTCCCCCACCTGGTCGCCGGTGTAGACGTCGAAGAGCGACACCGACTCGAGCAGGTCGCCCGCCCCTCGGCGAGCGCGGCCCGCACATCGGCCGCGGCCACCGACCCGTCGACGATCAGCGCGACGTCCTCCTTGGCAAGCGGGAAGCCGGACAGGGTGCCGATCGTGCCGCCGCTCTTCGCGAGGTCGAGCAGCAGGTCGAGGTTCAGCTCGACGGCGCAGGCGTGTTCGGGAAGCCGGTAGGCGGCCACCACGGACGGGTGCAGTTCACCGGCGTGACCGATGACGGTGCCCGCGACGCTGAGCTCCGCGCACCGACCAGGGTGCCACGGTGCCGTGGTGGCCCCCCGGCGCTCCAGCGTGACACCGACGGCCTCGGCGGCCCGCTCCGCGAACGCGACCACATGGGTCCAGTCGGCCGGGACGGCGGGGCCCCACCAGCCGGCGGGACGCCAGTTTCCGGTGACGACCGCGGCGATGGTCTGCGGCTGTGCGGGCAGCGCATCCTCGATGGCCCGCAGTTCCTCGTCCGTGGGACGGCCGGCGACGCCCGGCCTCGGCGCGACGGTGGCCCCGGCATCGAAGAACACCCGACCCTGCTCGAAGAGGGCGAGGTCGGTGAGGCTGCGCGAGGTGTTGCGGGCGACTGCCCCGAAGATGCCGGGGAGCAGGGTGGTGCGGAGCGACCCGTGCGTCTCGGAGAGCGGGTTCGCCAGCCTGACGAGGCCACCTCTGGGATCCCCGGTCGCGACCCCAAGTCGCTCGATCTCCTCGGGGAGGCGAACGGGAGGGTCAGCACCTCGGTGAAGCCGAGCGCGGCGACGGCGCGCAGCACGGCGCGACGGTCACGGATCCGGGGTCGAGACCCCTGGTCTCCGCGGGCACCGGGAGACTGAGCCCGATCCGGTCGTAGCCGATGTGGCGGCCGATCTCCTCGACGACGTCGTACGGGTCGACGAGGTCGCCTCGCCAACTCGGCGCGGTGACGGTCAGCGAGTCGCCGAGCACCGTGACGGGGATCGACGCGGCGCTGAGCAGCCGCACGATCTCCTCCTGTTCGACCCGGGTGCCGAGGACGGAGGAGACGAGGCCGGAGCGGAGCTTGACGTTGTGCGGCGCGGGGCCGCGCCGACGATCGTCTCGGCGGTCACGAGGCCACCGCCCGCGGCGGTGAGCAGCTTGGCCGCCCGGCGGGCCGCGGCGTAGGCGACCTGCGGGTCGACGCCCCGCTCGAAGCGCTTGGACGCCTCGGACGGGAGGCTGTGCCTGCGGAAGGTGCGGGAGACCGAAGCGGCGTTGAAGGCGGCGGCCTCGAGGACGATGGACGTGGTGGCGGCACCGACCTCGGTGGTCTCGCCGCCCATCACGCCCGCCAGGCCGATCGGGCCCGAGTCGTCGGTGATGAGGAGGTCGTCCGTGTCGAGGTCGCGGTCCTGGCCGTCGAGCGTGCGCAGCTTCTCACCGGCCGACGCGAGACGGACCCGGATCGGGCCCTGCAGCCTGGCCGCATCGTAGGCGTGCAGGGGCTGACCCGACTCGAGCATCACGTAGTTGGTGACGTCGACCGGAAGCGAGATCGAGCGCACGCCGGAGGCCCGCAGCCGTTCGACCATCCACGACGGCGATGCCGCCGTCGGGTCGATCCCCTCGATGGTCAGTGCCACGAACGAGGAACAACGGTCGGACTCCAGCAGCACCGGGTGGCCGCCATCGGTGGCCTCCGGGAGCTTCGCACGGTACCGGTCGTCGAAGGAGACGCCGTTGGCGATGGCGGCCTCGCGGGCGAGCCCGCGGATGGAGAGGCAGTAGCTGAGGTCGGGCGTCACGTCGATGTCGAGGACCTCGTCGGCGCTCCACAGCAGCTCGATCGCGTCGGTGCCCGGCTCGGCGGTGCCAGGGGCGAGCACCATGATGCCGGCGTGGTCGTCGCCCAGCCCGATCTCATCCTCGGCGCAGATCATGCCGTCGGAGATGTGTCCGTAGGTCTTGCGGGCCGCGATGGCGAAGTCACCGGGCAGCACCGCGCCGGGAGTGCCACCACGACGAGGTCGCCCTCGTCGAAGTTGTTCGCGCCGCAGACGATGCCCGGCTGGCGGGCACCTCGTCGGTGGCGGGGTCGTTCAGTTCCGCGCCCACGTCGACGCGGCAGTAGCGGATGACCTTTCCGTTCTTCTGCGGCTCGTCCACCAGCGACGCCACGCGGCCGACCACGAGCGGGCCGGTGACCGGCGACCCGGTGGTCTCGATGTGCTCGACCGTCAGGCCGACGCGGGTGAACTGGTCGGCCAGCCGCGCGGTGTCGACGTCGGAGGGCAGCGTGACGTTGTCACGGAGCCAGGAGATCGGGGCCTTCATCGGGCACCTCCCAGGATCGAACGGCTGAAGCGGATGTCGCCCTCGACGAAGTCGCGGAGGTCGGGGCACCAGTACGGAACATGACGGTGCGGTCGACGCCCATGCCGAACGCGAAGCCGGAGTACGCCTCGGGGTCGACGCCGACGGCGGCCAGCACCCGCGGGTTGACGACGCCGCAGCCGCCCCACTCGATCCAGCCCTCGGACCGGCAGGTGCGGCAGGGGCGGTCGGGGTTGCCGACGGACTCGCCGTGGCACACGAAGCACTGCAGGTCGACCTCGGCGGACGGTTCGGTGAACGGGAAGAAGTGCGGACGCATCCGGGTGCGCACGTCGCCGAACATCGCCTGCGCGAGGTGGTCGAGGGTGCCGCGCAGGTCGGCCATGGAGATGCCCTTGTCCACGACGAGGCCCTCGAGCTGGTGGAACACGGGAAGGTGCGTCGCGTCGTACTCGTCGGCGCGGAACACCTTTCCTGGTGAGATGACGTAGAGCGGGACGCCGTGCTCGAGCATCGCCCGGATCTGGACCGGGGAGGTCTGGGTGCGCAGCAGCTTGCCTGCGGACGGCGGTTCGACCCACAGGGTGTCCTGCAGGGCGCGCGCCGGGTGGTCGGGGCAAGGTTCAGGGCGTCGAAGTTGTGCCATTCGGACTCGAGCTGCGGGCCGTCGGCGACCTCCCAACCCATGGCGACGAACACGTCGATCATCTCGTCGATGAGGGTGGTGACCGGATGGAGGGCACCGCGGGGGCCCATCTCGACGGGAGGGTCATGTCGACCCGCTCCGCGATGAGCGCCTCGTGCAGTTCGGCCTCGGCGAGTTCGGCCTGGCGGGCCGCGATGGCCTGGTTCAGGGAGCCACGGGCCTTCCCGACGCGCTGTCCTGCGTCCTTGCGGGCGTGCGGGGCAGCGCCCCGATCTCACGGTTGGCGAGCGCGAGCTGCGAGGTCTCCCCGCGTGCTCGAGCCGCGCCTGCTTCAGCTCCGCGGTCGTCGACGCGGCGGCGATGGCCGCGAGCGCCTCCGTCACGAATCCGTCGATCTGGGCGGCGTCGAGCGCCGCGACCTGCTTGGGATCGAAGTTGTCGTTAGGCCCTGACATGGGACCCTCCCTCTTCACCTGTGTCGTCGTTGGGCCGAGGCGGTGGCGTACAGGCACACCGCCGCGGCGCTGGAGAGATTGAGGCTCTCCGCCTTGCCCCACATCGGGACGGCCACGACCTTGTCCGCCAGTTCGGCGTCCTCGTCGGGCAGACCCCATGCCTCGTTGCCCATGATCCAGGCGACGGGCCTCCGAGGCCGCCGTCCGCCGCGAGCAGGTCGAGGGGGCCCCATCGCCGTCGGCGGCCAGCACCGTCATGCCCATGGCCTTGACCCGGTCGACCGCCTCGGTGAGCGGGATCCCGGTGAGGATGGGCATGTGGAACAGGCTCCCGACGGTGGAGCGCACCGTCTTGGGGTTGTAGATCTCGACGCTGCCTGCCGTGAGGATCACGGCGTCGGCGCCGAAGGCGTCGGCGCAGCGGATCACGGTGCCCGCATTGCCGGGGTCGCGCACCTGGGCGCAGATCACCACGAGGCGGGCACCGTCGAGCGCGTCCCAGTCGTAGCGGAGCTGGCGGCACACCGCGATGATCCCCTGCGGGGTCACGGTGTCGCTCAGCTGCCGCATCTGGTGCTCGGAGGCCTGCCAGACGGGCACGTCGACGTCGTCGAGCAGGTCGGCGTGCCGGGCGGGATCGAGGACGATCAGCTCCTCGACGAGGCTGTCGGTGGCGAGTGCCTCCCGGACGGCCTGACGGCCCTCGGCGAGGAACTTGCCGGTGACATCCCTGCCCCTGCGCTGCGTCAAACGACGAACCGAACGCAGCACCGAGGCGGAGAGGCCAAGGGCGGCGTTCGGTTCGTCAGTCACAGTCGCGCCCTTCAGGCGGCAACGGCGGGCTGGTTGTCCTTGGCGACGGCGACCAGGGCGTTGAAGGTGGCAACGTCGTTGACGGCGAGCTCGGCGAGGATCTTGCGGTCCACCTCGACGCCCGCGTTCTTCAGACCGCTGATGAAGCGGTTGTAGGTCATGCCCTCGGCGCGGGCGGCCGCGTTGATGCGCTGGATCCACAGGCCGCGGAAGTCGGCCTTCTTGGCGCGACGGTCACGGTAGCTGTAGGTGGCCGAGTGGAGCATCTGCTCCTTGGCCTTGCGGTACAGGCGGGACCGCTGGCCGCGGTAGCCGGAAGCCAGCTCGAGAACTTCGCGACGCTTCTTCTTCGCATTCACAGAACGCTTCACGCGTGCCATGGGTTACTCCTTGGGGTGTGCCGACGGTTGCCGACGGGGTTGATCAGGGGGACGGGGTAGGCTCAGCGGCCCTTGTGCTTGCCAAGGAGCTTGCGCATCTTCTTGGCATCGGCGGGGGCCACAACCTCGGAGCTCTGCAGGCTGCGGATGCGACGTGACGACTTGTGCTCGTTGAGGTGGCCGAGGTTGGCCTGACGACGCACGAGCTTGCCCGTACCGGTGGTCTTGAACCGCTTCTTCGCGCCGGAGTGCGACTTCATCTTCGGCATTGTTTGGCTCGCTTTCTTCTGTATGCCCGATCTCGTCAGAGATCGATGTCTGGGTCCATGTTGTCTGCAGGACCGCGCCTCTTCTTGGCTGCGGTTTCCGCGGCCGCCGCGGCGCGCAACTCGGCCTCGGCCGCCCGCTCCGCCTCGGCGTTGGTCCTGCGCTCGGCCATGCGGCGATCGCGATCGGCCTCCTGGTCGGCACGGGCCTCTGTCTTCTTCTTGGTCGGGCCGAGCACCATCAGCATGTTGCGCCCGTCCTGCTTGGGAGAGGACTCGACGAAGCCGAACTCGGCGACGTCGGCGGCGAGCCGACGCAGCAGTTCCATGCCCAACTCGGGGCGGGACTGCTCGCGACCGCGGAACATGATGGTGATCTTCACCTTGTCGCCGGCCTTGAGGAACCGGACGACATGGCCCTTCTTCGTCTCGTAATCGTGCTTGTCGATCTTGAGACGCAGCTTCATTTCCTTGGTGCTGACGTTCGACTGGTTACGTCGCGCGTCGCGCTCCTTCTGGGCCGCCTCGAACTTGAACTTGCCGTAGTCCATGAGCTTTGCGACCGGGGGACGGGCCATCGGCGCAACTTCGACAAGATCCAGATCGTTCTCCGCCGCCAGACGCAGGGCGTCCTCGACGCGCACGATGCCGACCTGCTCGCCGTTGGGGCCGACGAGCCGGACTTCGGGTACTCGGATGCGATCGTTGATCCGCGGTTCAGTGCTGATGGTTGTGTCCTCCGTGTGAGTGTCATGTGCCGTTCAAACGACGAAAGGCCCCGCGCATGCGGAGGCCTCGACACCACCGGAGAGCGCGGCCTCGGGCCGCATCCGGTTCGGTGACCCGGCAACCTCAAGGCCGCTCGGGTGGGAGGTGACTCCGCTTGCAGGGCAGCCGGAGCCGCCGATTGAACTCTCGACAGTCTAGGGGGTCGAGGCCCGTTCTTCCAAAAAGCGGTTCACGGCGCCTCGGCGTACCTGACCCACGCGAACTCCGCGCCCTCGAACTCGACGAGCCGGTTACCCTCGGCGAGCAGCTGCAGCGCCTCCCCGCGATCACGAACGGAACCGGGCCGGCGACGTCGATCAGCAACTGGTCGGCGCCGGCCGCCGCGACGGTGGCGCACAGCTCGTCGAGGAGACACAGGACGGGGCGGGCCTCCGGCGACCACTGCCTCATCGAGTCGGCACCCGTGAACGCGAGGAGGTAGTTGCCGGTGTCGTCCTTGAGCGTGACGGCCGCCATCTCGGCGTGCCGGTCGGGGTCCGGGCCGTCCATGGACTCGTCGCCGGTGGCGACGATCGGCATCAGGAGCCGACTGGTGCAGAGGGCGACGATGGCCCGGATGTAGCTCGTGTGGTCGCGCACCCCGGCGAGTGCCTCCCGGGTGAGCGGATCGGCCGAGCCGTCGTCTCCCGCGAAACGGGAGCTGGGCTGGGCGAGGGAACGGAGCTCTGCCATGGGCCAGAGACTATCGGACCCCGGTCCACCCACCGCCATGTGACAGACTGGAAAGCATGCCAGTCTCGCTCATCGTCACCGTCGCCCTCGCGATCATCATCCTCGCGGTCGCGGCAGGCCTCACCGCGCGGCACCGCAGCATCCGGGCCCTCGTGATGGGCCTCGGGCTGGCGGCCATCCCGGTCGGGCTGTACCTCACCGGATTGACCGACCTCACGATCAATGGCGTCCTGAGCCTGATCGACTGGTTCCAGCGCACCCCATTCACCACGTTCACCGCGTGGGGCATCGGGCTCGGCGTCGGTGGCATCCTTGCTCTGACGATCGGCGTCTTCCTTCCGAAAGGCAGGGGACCTGCCGCGGTCGAGGCCCCCGGAAGCCCGAGGTGAAGAAGGGTCGCACCCCGGGACGCAGCCGTCGATCCCGGCGGGAAGCCTCAGCAGCCGGCGGCGGCTCCCACGGCCACGCCCACCGCGCAGCCCACCAAGGGAAGGCCGGCGCAGAAGGGCCTCGATCCCGAGGATGCGGAGATCGAGGCCCTGCTGCGCAAGCGCGGAATTATGTGAGCCCTCAGGGCTCGTAGGTCTCCACCGCCGGGGTTCGTCCTCGGGCCCGACGACGGCATCACGGGACGTGGCACCGTTGGCCACCAGCCAGCGGCGCAGCTCGATCAGCTTGCGCTGCGCCGCCTCACCCTCGAGCGACTGGATGGCCAGCACGGGCGTGCGCTTCAGCTCGGTCTCGCCCTTCAGCAGCAGCGAGCTCCATGCGTCGCCCTTGCGGAGCCGCACGCCTGCGATCCGCTCGATCGGGTAGCGGCGCAGGACCGGTCCGTTACGCACGGTGACGCCGTTCTCATCGGCCCACAGCCGGGAGTAACCGACCGAGAGCATCACGCCGATCATGAACAGCATGAAGAACACCAGGGTGCCGGCCTGGACCCAGGTGATCTGGTCGCGGATCTCCTTGCCGAGCGCGTACCAGCCGAACATCGCGAACGACAGCAGCACGATCGAGAGCACGACCGCGGTCATCAGCGCCGGCGGGCTCGTGTAGGCGAGCCGCTCCGGTACCGCGGTGCCGGCAGGGGTGGCGTCGTCGTGGATGTCGTCGGTCACAGCCGGCACGCCGCAAGTTCGGTGAGCAGGATGCCGCGGGCGCCCTCCGCGTAGAGCTGGTCCATGAGCAGGTGGGCACCGTCGCGGGGCACCAGCACCCGGACGGCGCACCAGCCGTCCTTGGCCAGGTTGGAGACGGTCGGGCCGTTGACCCCGGGGCCAGCGCGGTCACGGCGTCCAGGTGGGCGCGCTCGACGTTGTAGTCCATCATCAGGTAGTTCTGAGCCACGAGCACCGAGGTGAGACGGGTGCGGAGGGCCTCGGCCTGCGGCGGGAGTTCGTCACCGCCGTTGCGCTGGATGAGCACCGACTCGGAGGTGCAGATCGAGTCACCGAACAGCTCGAGGCCCGCCCGGCGCAGGGTGGTGCCGGTGTCGACGACGTCGGCCACGACGTCGGCCACGCCGAGCCGGATGGCCGATTCGACGGCGCCGTCGAGCTTGACAAGCTCGGCCTCGATGCCCTGCTCGTCGAGGTAGGCCTTGAGGAGCCCCGGGTACGACGTGGCGATGCGGCGACCTGCGAGGTCGTCGACGCTCATGTCCGAACCGCCGCGGGCGGCGAAGCGGAACCTGGAGCCACCGAAGCCGAGTTGCATGATCTCGGTGGCGTCGGCACCGGAGTCGAGCAGCATGTCGCGGCCGGTGATGCCGAGGTCGAGGTGGCCGCGGCCGATGTAGACGGCGATGTCGCGGGGGCGCAGGTAGTAGAACTCGACGCTGTGGTCGCTGTCGATCAGCGTCAGGTCCTTGGCGTCGGTGCGTTGCCGGTAGCCCGCGGCGCGCAGCATGGCGGCGGCGGGCTCCGCGAGAGCCCCCTTGTTGGGGACGGCGATGCGAAGCAGGCGTTCGGAGGTCACTGTGGGCCGGTCCTTAGGTTCTGGTCAGAGGTAGCGGTAGACGTCTTCGAGGTCCAGGTCGAGCGCGAGCATCATCACCTGGGCGTGGTAGAGCAGTTGGCTGATCTCCTCGGCCGCCTGCTCCTTCGTCTCGTACTCGGCCGCCATCCAGACCTCGGCGGCCTCCTCGACGACCTTCTTGCCGATCTCATGGACTCCGGCGTCGAGTCGCGCCACGGTGCCGGACCCTTCCGGCCTGGTGCGTCTGGTCTCGCTGAGTTGCTGGAAGAGTTCCTCGAACGTTTTCACGCCTGGAAGCCTACCCGCTGGAGGTCGATGCCCAGCAGCGCATCGACGGCGGTGGTCATCCGCGAGACGGCGTCGGGATCGACCTGATCATCGGCCTGCGAGGCCCTGGCCCACTCGTCGACCGCCGCGAGCGCCGTCGGGGTGTCCAGATCGTGGCGCAGCGCGGCGCGGACGGCCTCGACGGTCTCCTCTGCGGGTGCAGCTCCCGGAAGGTCGAGTGTCGAGCGCCAGAGCGCGAGCCTCTCCTCCGCGGCCGCGAGTTGGTCGGGCGTCCACTCCCAGTCCTCGCGGTAGTGGTGGTTGATCAGCGCGAGGCGGATGGCCATCGGATCGGCCCCGCCGTGGCGCAGGCGGCTGACCAGTTCGAGGTTGCCCTTCGACTTGCTCATCTTCTGGCCGTGCAGCGCCACCATCCCCGAATGGACGTAAGCCTTCGCAAGGGGGCGGCCCGAGGCGACGATGGCCTCGGCCGCGCACATCTCGTGGTGGGGGAACACCAGGTCGGAGCCGCCGCCCTGGATGTCGAACTCCTCGCCGAGGAACCTCAGCGCGATGGCCGTGCACTCGATGTGCCAGCCGGGCCTGCCTGCGCCGAGCGACGACGACCAGTTCGGCTCGTCGGGGCGCGCGAAGCGCCACACGAGGCAGTCGAGGGGGTGCCGCTTGCCCGCCCGCTCGGGTCGCCACCGTTGTCGCGGAAGCGCTCGATCATGGCGGCCTCGTCAAGCCCGCTGACCTCACCGAACCCGGGGCCGCAACCGTGTTGAAGTACCAGTCGGGATGCTCCGCGTCGTCGATCTGGTAGACCAGCCCGCTCGGCAGCATCGACTCGATCAGTTCGACCACCATGGCGATCGACTCGACAGCGCCGATGTAGTGCTCCGGCGGGATGACGCGCAGGTCCTGCATGTCGCTGCGGAACAGCTCGATCTGGTCCTCCGCCAGTTCCTCCCACTCCTGGCCCGTCTGGGCCGCGCGCTCCAGCAGCGGGTCGTCGACGTCGGTGACGTTCTGCGTGTAGTTGACCTCGGCGCCCAGGTCGCGCCACACGCGGTTTATGAGGTCGAACGTCAGGTACGTGTTGGCGTGGCCGAGGTGCGTCGCGTCGTAGGGGTGATACCGCAGACGTACATGCGGGCGCTGCCGCCGCCGGCCGGGCCGACCTCGAGGCTCCCGCGCGTGCGGGAGTCGTGCACGCTGAGCCGCCGCGGGCTCGTCGATGGTTCAAGGGTCGGAACGGCGACTGGGGCCCACGAGTACATGCGCCCAAACTTAGCGCTACAGCGGCGGCCAGGGGATCGCGGGCCATCTGCCAGACGGGCGCGGCAGGGTCCCTCGGACAGGATCGTGCCGGCCCTCACGCGGAGCGCCTCCCATTCGTCGTCGTCCAGCCCGGGCGCGAGCGGCTCCCGAATGCAGTAGCCAGCGCCAGGACACTGGCCTCACCCTCGGTCAGCGGGTCCCCGGCCCAGCCCCACAGGACCGTGCGGAGTTTGTCCTCGACGTGCAGGCTGACGCCGTGGTCCACGCCGCGGAGGCGTTCGCCGTCGGCGATGAGGTGGCTCGCCTTGCGGTCGGCGTTGTTCACGAGCGCGTCGAACAGCGCGACCTCGCGGAGCCGCGCATCGTCGCGGTGCGCGAGGACCACGGGCCTGTCGTCGGCGGTGGCGGCAAGGATGGGAAGCCAGCTTCCGGTGACGGTCGCCGGGTCGAGCAGGTCGATCAGGTCGGTCGGGCCGCCGTCGATCCAGGTCTGGGCGGACCCTTCACCGAGCGGGCCGTCGATCCACACCGTCGTCGGCACGACTCCGAGCCCCAGCGCCTCGGACACGGCGAAGGCGGCCACCTCCCGCCGGCTCAGGGTGCCGGTCGGGAAGTCCCACAGGGGCCTCTCCCCGCGACGGGCTTGTAGACCCAGGTCGCTCCCGCCTCGTCGGCGCCCAGGAAGGTCGCGTTGGAGGCGTCGGCCAGGCGGCCGAGAAGGGTGAGGGCGCCCACGGGTGCGGTCATGAGAACAGGTCGCCCCGGTACCCGTTGGCGCGCGGACAGATGTGGCCGCCCGGGTCGAGCGGCTGCCCGCAGGCGGGGCAGGCCGGGCGGCCGGACGCGACCACCCGCTCGGCGCGACCCGAGAACTCGCGGGCCATGGCCGGCGTCAGGCGGACCTGGAGCAGCGAGTTCTCCCCGGAGTCGTCCTCGGCCTCGATGGAGAAGAGTTCGAGGACGAGTCGCCCGGTGTCCGCGTCCCAGGCGAGCCCGATCGCTGCCGCGCGGAAGTCGACGTTGACGGGGCGTCCAGCGGCCCCATGTCGGCGGGGACGGCGCGCGGCGGTACGTCGTGGCCGAGCTCTGCGAGTTGGTCGAGCACCTCGCCGACCCGGACCCGAGGAGTTGGGCCTGCTGCTTCTCGAGGGCGACGGCGGCCAGTTGACCCCCTGGGCGACCTGGATGAGGAACAGGCGGTTTCCCGGCTGACCAACGGTCCCGACGACGCACCGGTCGGGTCGGTCGAACTCCAGCATCATGGAATCAGAGCCTACGCGGATTCGGGGACGTCTCCCCGCCGACCGTCGGGGCGGATCGTGCGGCGAGAAGGCTCCCCAGGTCGCCGCCTGCGTTGATGCACACCACCAGCGGCCGGTCATGGTGGAACTCGATGATGCTGACGCCCGCGGGGCTGACGTGCAGGCGCTGGAAGTCGTCCAGCCGCATCCCGAAGGCATCGGCGAGGATCGCCTTGATCGGGTCGCCGTGGGAGAACACGACGATGGTGTCGCCGTCACCGTGTCGGCCTGCGAGGTCGCGGACGGCCGTCGACGCGCGCGTGAACATCTCAACCATGGACTCACCCCGGGGAACGTCACCTTCGAGGGGCGACCTGGATGTCGCCCCAGACCTCCTCGCCGCGCAGCGCCTCGAGGCGGGCCCGGTCCACGCTCCGTAGTCGCACTCGCTGAGCCCCTCGACGACCTCGGCCGACGCGAACCCGGCGAGGGTCGCCGTCTCCCTGCAGCGCTGGACCGGTGAGGTGAAGGCGCCGGCGATCGCGGTCCCCGCCAGGAGTTCACCGAGCCGCACGGCCTGGGCGCGTCCCGTCTCGTCGAGCGGCACCCCGGGTGCGCGACCCGCGAGGATCCCCTCTGCGTTCGCGGTGGAACGGCCGTGGCGGATCAGGACGACCTTGGTCATGGGCCACAGCCTAACGCGGGCCCCCGCACCACCGCTCCACAGGCGACGGCCCGCGCGGCCCCGGAGTACAGTGGCGCAGGATTTCGCCTACGAGAGGAACAAGAGGCATGGACTGGCTGCAGGCCATCGTGCTCGGGATCGTGCAGGGGCTGACCGAGTTCCTCCCGATCTCATCGAGCGCCCACGTGTCCATCGTCGGACAGTTGTTCTTCGAGGGAAGGGACCCGGGTGCCGCGTTCACGGCGGTCACCCAACTCGGCACCGAGACTGCGGTGCTGGTCTACTTCCGAAAAGACATCGCGCGGATCATCTCGCACTGGTTCGGCAGCTTCACGGGGCGCGTCGAGAAGAGCGACCCGGACGCCCGGATGGGCTGGCTCGTGATCGTCGGCTCGGTGCCGATCGTGCTGCTCGGCCTCCTGTTCCAGGACGCCATCGACACCTCGCTGCGCAACCTGTGGATCACCGTCGCCATGCTGGCGGGCGTGGCGGTCATCCTGGCGTTGGCCGACCGCTACGGCGAGCGCAACACCAAGGAACTGAAGGACCTCTCCTGGCGCGACGGCATCCTGTTCGGCCTGTTCCAGGCCGCGGCGCTGATCCCCGGGGTCTCCCGCTCCGGCGCGACGATCTCCGGCGGCCTCTTCCTCGGCTACACCCGCGAGGCGGCGACCCGGTACGCGTTCCTGCTGGCCATCCCCGCCGTGTTCGGGTCGGGCCTGTACAAGTTGAAGGACATCGGCGGCGACGCCTCGACGGCCTGGGGTCCGACGATCGTCGCAACCGTCATCGCGTTCGTGGTCGGCTACGCCGTCATCTCGTGGCTGCTGCGCTACATCTCGACGCACAACTTCCGCATCTTCGTCATCTACCGCCTCGTGATCGCGGCGGTCGTGGCCGCGTTGATCCTCGCCGGCGTCCTCGTCGCCTAACATCACCTGCCATGCAGCTTCGACCGCTCGGTTCATCCGGCCTCCGGGTCTCCCGCCTCGGCCTCGGCACCATCTCATGGGGCCGTGACGTGGAGTGGCCCGCCGCCCGTGACCTGCTGCACGAGTTCGCCTCCGCGGGGGGCAACCTCGTGGACACGTCACCCGCCTACGGCGGCGGCGTCGCGGAACGGATGATCGGCAAGGCGCTGGCCGCGGGCCTCCCCGCGAGGCGCTTGCGATCGCCACCAAGGCCGGCTTCGTGGTGCGCGACGCGCGACGCACCATCGACACGTCCAGGGGCGCGCTGCTCGACGACCTCGAGGCGTCGCTGCGCAGGCTCAAGACCGACCACGTGGACCTGTGGCAGGTCCATGCGTGGGGGTCTGCGCCGATCGACGAGACCCTTTCCGCCCTCGACACGGCCGTCGCGCGCGGCATGGCCCGCTACGTCGGCGTCTCCAACTTCGTGGGTTGGCAGACGGCGACCGCCGCCACCTGGCAGGAGGCCGACCGCTCGCGGATCCGGCTCTCGAGCGTGCAGGTGGAGTACTCGCTGCTGGCCCGCCGCGCCGAGGTCGAGGTCGTCGGCGCCGCCGCCTACCACGGGCTCGGGCTGCTCGCCTGGTCGAGCCTCGGACGGGGCGCGCTCAGCGGGCGCTACGGCGGCGGCCGGGTGCCGCGCGACTCGCGGGCCGCGTCCGATCACTTCGGCTGGTTCCTGGAGCCGTACCTGCAGCCGCGCTCGCAGGCGATCGTCGACGCCGTCGCACACGCCGCGCAGGGCCTCGGCCTGACTCCGCCGCAGGTGGCGCTGATGTGGGTGCGTGACGCGCCGCAGGTGGCCTCCGCGCTGGTCGGTCCCCGCACCGTGGCGCAGCTGTCCGAGCTGATCGACGCCGAGAGCAAGGAGTTGGTCGCCCCATCGTCTCCGCGCTCGACGACATCTCGGGCGGGCCGAACGCGCTGCGCGCAGGGCCTGAGGCCCTATCGGCCGGAGGTGAGCTCCATCGCCACGGAGTGGACCCCGGAGTCCTGGTCGACGGTGAGGTGCAGCACCCCCGTCGCCCCTCGAGTTCGCCGGTGCCGGAGCCGGGGACCACGAGGTAACGCACGCCCTGGTTGCCGTGGTCCATGGTCCCGAGCTGCTGGAAGGCGATGGTGCCCCTGAGGTCGGCGATGACCCCTCGAACGCCTCCATGGCCACGTAGCCCGCAGTGCCGGCGGCCGGGTCACCGCAGGAGAGCATCACACCGCGGCTGACGCCCGCGATGTCGCCCCTCCACTCCTTCTCGAAGTCGAAGCGTCCGGTCCCGGGCAGGAGCGAATCGCCCGGGGTGATGCTCACGTCAAACGTCGCTCGGATGGCCATCTGGGTACTCCTCTTCGCGGTTGCCCCACAGCCTACGCCGGGGCGGAGCCCGGGGAGCGGTCCACCGATTTGCATTACTCCCGCAGGTTGCTGCTAGAGTTACCGACGCTTCCCAAGGGGAAGGTCACTCGTCCGGGTGGCGGAATTGGTAGACGCGCTAGCTTGAGGTGCTAGTGCCCGTAAAGGGCGTGGAGGTTCAAGTCCTCTCTCGGACACAGATCAGAACCCCTGGTCGACAAGGCGCAAGCCGAGTTGACCAGGGGTTCTTCTCATTTCACCTTCCGCCACCTTCCGCCAGCTGTCGCCGGTTTGGGGCACCTTCGCTGCACGTCCACTGCGCTACGAACAGCTGACGGCACTGTCGGGTTGTCCAAGGGCACCGTCTCCAACACCATCGCCGACCTCCGCGGGCGAGGCCACATCTTCATACAGGGCACCCGACGAAAGCTCATCGACCCTGACCGGTTGGCGCGCGACCGGGTCGACGGGTACGTGCGCGTCCCGGCACCTCGACTGCGGCGGCTGGAGCTGGCAGGACCTGAACCGCGGTGGTGGGAGGAGAACTGGAGGCACACAGCAGGAACCTGGGGGCGGAGTGGCGGTGGCAGTACGTTCCTGGTCGACGGCTTCGGAGTCGACTTCATCCCCTACGGATCCTGGAACGCCCCAGCGGGATCGTTGCGACTGCCGACGCAATCACACTCCACGTCACCGCAATGGCAGAAGCAGCGGCCGGAGCCGAGCGGATCGAAGCCGGGGCCAACACCACCATCCAGGCCCCCACCTGGGCTCAATGCGTCTGGCTGGTCTTCCCGAAGCGCCCGCGGACGCTCTCGGCGAGGAGCGCGTCCGGCACCAGTTCCGCGATGGACGGCCCGGCGGGCGCAGCCGAGATCTTCGCGCGGTAGGCCTCAATGATCCGGTCCATCGCGACCTCATCGGTGACCTCGCCGGTGTCGAGGACCAGGTCGAAGTTGCTCTCATCGGCCCAGTCCAACGAGTAGAACAGCCTGGTGAACTTGGCCCGCGCCTTGTCATCGGCGGCGACCTTCTCCGCCGCATCCGCCTGGCTGATGTCGTCACGGAGCCCGATGCGGTGCGCCCGGACGTCGTCGGACGCCTTGATGAACACGTTGAGCACGTCCGCGTAGCCTCCGAGGACGGCGAACCCGCCACGCCCCAGAATCACGGCATCCTCCTGGGCCGCAATCGCCTGGATCGTCTTGTTCATCCACTCGATGGTCCAGACCTTGTTGTTCTCGAAGAGGTCCCAGAACCGCGGGGGCTTCGGCCCGTAGATGTCATCGAGCTGCGTCAGGCCGTATTCCCGGATGACAGTGTTGATCGTGGCCTTGTCCGCCAGCGGCCAGCCAAGCTTCCTCGCCACGCCTCTGGCGACGCGTGCGCCGTGGCTTCCGAGCTGGCGGGAGATGGTGATGCTGCCCATGATCTTCCTTCTGATCGGTGACGGGTCCCCGTCCCTGTCTGCGCCGGGCCCCGTCCAACGAACCTACCGGACGGCATGGGAGCCGCTGCCGCGACGCGGAAGGAGGCTCCGTCGTCCGCGCCACGGCCGGCCGAATCTGTACGCGGGGCACGTCCCGCTCGCGGTGTTGATGTGTGCCATGAAGCATCGATCCCAGGAAACCAGCCATGAATGACCCAGCCACCACCGTGAGAGTTCGGGGCGTGCATCACTCATTCCCTGACGGGTCGGCCGCGTCCCCGCCGTTCGCGGACCCAGGCCGACGCGTCGGGGCCGGTGACGGCGAGCAGCGTCAGGACCGACAGCGCGGCGCCGGCCAGCACGAGGAGGCGTGCCCCACCACCCACCGGCAGCACCTGCGACAGGGAGAGGAAGGCGTCGAGGCTCAGCATCAGCATGAACAGCGTGCGGGCCCAACTGCGACGCGCCAGGGTGAGCAGCCACAGCGCCAGGTAGACCACGGCAACGGATCCGAACGCCACCGCCGCGAGCACCGTCTGCCCCTCGGTGGCACCGAGCACATCCGCCATCCGCATCACCTCCGGGACGATGAAGCCCATCTGGATCGACCGCAGCAGCACCAGCAGCCCCGCAAACAGCAGGCCGACGGGCGGAATGTGGTGTTCGGTGATCGACGCCTCCTCAGCCCTGATGGGCAGTTCACGTCGATGGGAGCGACCCACCGCGCCGCCAACATCTGCGATGGGCAGGTCGCCGTCGGTGCGGATCGCGTCGCCCCCGCCGTTGCGCGCGTGGTACGCGGTGGAGAAGTCATGGATGACGCGGATGTAGATCTCGGGGTCGGCATGCTCGAGGGTCGCGATGATGTAGTCGCGCTCCGCGTCGGTGTCCGGGTCGATCTTGTGGGTCACCTGCATCGTGAACAGCGACAACCCGACCCGACGGTCGTAGGTGCCGGCCGCGAGCCAGTCGACCTTCTCGCCGCCGGGCAGCAGCCACCCGTCGGGCGCCTTCCAGAACCGGACGTGGTGCCGCTTGGACGCGTCACCGCCCACCTCCTGCTGATAGGCGAAGTCCTGCCGCCTGCCAAACAACATGAGGTCGGAGACGGGAGCCTCCTTGTAGGTTCGCCGCAGCAGCGTCGACGCGATGATCCTCATGCTGGACGCGATGGTCACCTCATCGGCCAGCGTCCAGCCGGCGCGCTGCATCGCGGCGTGCACGTCGGCCTCCGAACCGTCCAGCGCGAGGTTGATCGGGTCGCCCAAGAGGCCGTCACCGGTGCGGGTGCGGCCGATGAAGTAGTTCGGCACGTACAGATCCGTGAACACCTGGTGCATCCGTGGAAGCAGCAGGTAGGCCACCACGGCATAGAACCCGATGACCGGAAGGATGCTCAGCGGCGAGAGGTGGAAGCTTGCCAGCAGCAGCCGCCCCGCAAGCCAGCCGGAGAAGATCAGCGCGAGCACGATGAAGATCGTGTCGACCATGTCGCCGATCCCCGGCGCCTCCGCCTGGGATTCGGCCCGGCAGAGGCACGGTAGACGGGCGCCGGTCGGGCCGCGACCACCTCGCCCCGGTCGCGTGTCCCGGGACGCCGTCGACGGGCATGAGCGCGCCCTCCTCATGTTCCGGCACCGGCTCCCACCTCCCTGGATCCTCAGCGCGAGCGTACCAACCGGGTACCGGTTACGGCGGTGGGTGCACCCCGGTACGGTGTGACCAGGGAGGGAAACGACCATGGGATTTATTGCAAGACTCTTCGGCCGCGAGGACGAGGTCACCGTCAGTGCGTTCGATCCGGAGCAGGTGCGGCCCGCGATCGACGCGCTGATCGACGCCCTCGGCCAGCTCACCGACGCGATGGATCAGGATGAGGCCCCGCTGTCGAACCCCGGCTGGCGCGGCCGGCTGCGCGACCTGCGCGACGCCCGCGGCGGCCTCCGACTCCTCACCAGGAACAAGCAGTTCACCCGTGAGGACCTGTTCGAGGTCCTCACCACTGTGCGCCCCCTGTACCGGGCACCCCGCCCCGCGACTATGAGCACCTCGCCGCGCTGAACTCCGTCGTGGTCGCCCAGATCGAGGCCGTGCACCTGGCCGCGAGCCACGGCTGACGCGCGGAGCCGGGTTCAGCGCCTGACGCGCAGGGTCACCACCTCGAATGGTCTGAGCGTCAGTTCCACCGACCCGTCATCGAGCGGCAGGTCACCCGGGGCGGTCCTTTCGATGAGGTCGGTGCGGGCCACGGAGGCGATCCCCGGCAGATCGAACGACAGCGTCGTCGCCCCCCTGGCCCCCAGGGACTCGTAGACGCGCACGATCAGGTCGCCCGAACGGTCATCGGCGAGCTTGACGGCGCAGACGACCACCCCCGGCCCGCTCGAGACGACGAGGGGAGCGACCGTTGCCCCCTCGGCCGTCCTACCCGGATGCTCGAACGCCCAACCCGCCCCGGTCGCGTCGGGGATGTCGGCGCCGACGAGGACGCCGAACCGGAGGTGGTGCCTGCCCCTGTCGGCCTGCGGGTCGGGGAACCGGGGGGCCCGCAGCACCGAGAACCTGGCCAGGTTCGTGACCCGTCCCCCCTCGTGCACGCGGGTCACGTCAAACCCGTGGCTCGACTCGTTGAGGAACGCGACGCCGAAGCCCGGCTCCCGCACCAGGAACCAGTGCTGCGCGTGCGTCTCGAAGCGGGCCGCCTCCCACGACGTGTTGGTGTGGTTGGCGCGCCGCTGGTAGCCGAACTGCGTCTCGGCCAGCACCTCATCGGAGAACGCGTCGACCGGGAACGCCAGCTTGAGGAACTTCTCGTCCTCGTGCCAGTCGATGTCGCAGTCGATCGTGAGGATCCGGCCCGCCGGGTCGAGGGTGAGACGCTGGGTCACCGACGAGGCACCGAAGCTCCTGCGCACGACGACGGCGTCACCATCGAGCCTGACGTCGGCGGGGCCGTCGAGATCCTCACGCATGTCCCGGTAGTGGGAGTCGACATCCCAGGCATCCCAGGCGTTGGGGAAGTCCTGGTGCAACTGGAGCAGGTTGCCCCGGCCTCCCTCCGCGATGGCCTCGCGTCCGCTCCGCCGGTCGACGAGCGACACGACGAGGCCTGCCCGGTCGATGACGGCCCGCACCTGGTCGCTCTCGAGGACGAACCCGTCAGCCTCCGCCGAAGCGGTCACGCCCGCGGGTGCGTCGGACGGCGCCACCGAGCAGGCGGGAATCCCGAGCCGGGCGACCGGGGCGGCGTTGACGAGCAGCTCTCCCCGGTCGGTCAGGGTGACGCCCAGCGCCGTGAGGGCCTGCCCGATGATCACCTCCAGCCGCACCGTCAGCCTCGCGTGGGCCTCCTCGGCCTCGCGGTGCACCCAGGCGATGGAGGTGCCGGGCAGAATGTCGTGGAACTGCAGGAGCAGCACCTCCCGCCAGATCTCGTCCAGTTCCTCGTACGGGTAGCCGAACCCGGCCCTGACGGCGGCGACAGAGGCCCACAACTCGGCCTCCGCGAGCAGCCTCTGATTGCGCCGGTTGCCCTGCTTGGTGTGGTGCTGCGTCGTGAATGTGGCCCGGTGCAGCTCCAGGTACAACTCGCCGCGCCAGGTGTCAGGGTCGGGCAGCTCCCGCATGGCGCGCTCGAAGAAGTCGTCCGGCGATCCGGGCACGACCCTGGGGCTTCCCTCGAGGTCGGCGAGCCGCCGGGCACGCGCCAGCATCTCCCTGGTGGTGCCACCGCCACCGTCGCCCCAGCCGGTCGGGCCAGCGAGTTGGAGGCGACGGCCTTCTCCTTGAACTGGCGCGCCGCGCGGGCCACCTCCTCGCCGCTCAGTTGCGCGTTGTAGGTGTCCATCGGCGGGAAGTGCGTGAACACGCGCGACCCGTCGATGCCTTCCCACCAGAACGTGTGGTGGGGGAAACGGTTGACCTGGTTCCAGGAGATCTTCTGGGTCAGGAACCACTCGAAGCCCGATCCGACGAGCAGCTGCGGCAGCGCCGGGGAGTAGCCGAAACTGTCGGGCAGCCAGGCGCCCCTGCACTCGACCCCGAACTCCTCGCGGAAGAACCGTTGGCCCTGGGAGATCTGCCGGATGAAGCTCTCACCCGACGGCAGCACCGCGTCGGGCTCCACCCACATACCGCCGATCGGCACGAACCGCCCGCTCGCGACGGCGTCGCGCACGCGGGCGAACACCTCGGGTCGCTCCCGCTTCAGCCAGTCGTACTGCTGGGCGCTCGACATGGCGTAGACGAACCCGTCGTCCTCCTCCAGCAGCGCAACCATCGAGGAACAGGTGCGCGCCACCTTCCGTACGGTCTCCCGCAACGGCCACAGCCAGGCCGAGTCGATGTGCGCGTGACCGACGGCGGTCAGCCGGTGCGCGCTCGGCTCGGCGGGGCTGGCCAGGACGTCGACCAGTTGCGCGCGGGCCCCGGCCGCGGAGCCCGCCACATCCTGCAGGTCGACCAGGTTGAGGCAGGCGTCGAGGGCATGCAGGATCCGGGCCCTGCGGCCCGATTCGGCCGGGAGTTCCGCGGCCAGCTCCACCAGCACCTCGACGTCGTGGACCAGCTCGAACACCTCCCCTTCAAAGACACAGACGTCGACGCGCCCGATGCGGTACAGCTCCTCATCACCCGAGGTGAGAACGTCCCCTCGGCGGTGGGCAGGAAGGGCCGGTGCCCGAGCAGGACGGGGTTCGAGGCGGCCTCGACGAAGAACCCGATCTCCTCGCCGCCCCGCGCGTCGCGGCTGACGGGGATCCACTGGGCGCGCGGGTTGAGCGACCGGACGGGGGTGCCGTCCGCGAGGTGGACGAGGCCCTCGCACTGGAAGCCCGGCATCCCGGTGTCGAAGCCGAGGTCGGCGACGATCTCGACCCGGCGGCCCGCGAAGGCCTCCGGCACCCGGCCCGAGATCCGGAACCAGGTGGTGTCCCAGGCGCGGCCCCAACGGGCCCCGACCGACACGGGCGAGTAGTCGGCGCGCAGCCCCTCCGCCACCGGGATCGGCTCGCCCCGACCACGTGCGCCGCCAGAGAGAGCGGGTGCGGATCGGAGTGGATCGCGGGCCGCAGCCGCTCCTCGAGCACGCGTCGCGCGCGTGCGAGCGTCAGGTCCTGGTTCTCATGCATGTGGGCTCCTCACCGGGGCTACGGCTCTGTGGCTGTGGATCTGAGGAGAAGCTACTGCCGGAACCGGCCCCGCGCACGCGGAACACACCTGCCACCCGGGACCGTGGTCGCATGCGGCTCCACTGCCCCGTAGTGCCCCGGTCCCGATATGTGACGCGAACGGGCCTGTGGTCCCCACATCGGGCCCCGGAGGCAATAGTGTTCGCGGCAGGCTCACCCATTCCCGGTCGTGGGCAGGATCGAGAGGCGACAGAGGTGACGCTGACCCGCCCGGCCACGGCGCTTCCCGAACTGGGCGAACCGTTGGTGGTGACGCGCGACCTGAGCAAGCTCTTCAGGGTCGGGTCCTCGCGCATCGCCGCGCTCAACCACGTCAACCTCACGGTCCCGCGGGGCTCGTTCACCGCCATCGTCGGAACCTCCGGCTCCGGGAAGTCGACGCTCCTGAACATGCTGGCAGGGCTCGAACGGCCGACCGCGGGCGAGATCTACGTGGCGGGCCAGCCAGTGCACGCCTTCAGCGAGTCGCAGTTGGTGGCCTACCGCCGCAACCAGGTGGGGTTCATCTTCCAGTCCTTCAACCTCCTCCCGTCCATGACCGCCCTCGACAACGTGGCCCTCCCACTCGCCTTCCAGGGCATGCCGAAGGCGCGTCGCCAGGCCCGGGCACGCGCGGTGCTGACCCAGCTCGGCCTCTCCCGCCACGTCCAGCACAAGCCCTCCCAGCTCTCGGGCGGTCAGCAGCAGCGCGTGGGCATCGCCCGCGCGCTCGCCGTCCAGCCGACCCTGGTGTTCGCGGACGAGCCGACCGGCAACCTCGACTCGCGGACCTCCGAGCGGACGCTGCAGCTCTTCCGGAGCCTCATCCAACGGTTCCACCAGACCTGGATCATGGTCACCCACGACGCCCACATCGCGTCCTTCGCCGACACAGTCGTGTCGATCGGCGACGGCCGCATCACAGGCATCACCCACAACAACCACGAGAAGGTGGCCCTCCCATGAAACCGATCGCCCGCCTCACCGCGTTCCTGCTCCTCGCGGTCGGCCTCCTGTTCGTGCCCATCACGAGCGCGGCGGGAGATCCACCTGACACGGGCGGCTCCTCCGCAGGCAACGGCGACGGCTCGGGTGGCGGCGGGACCCCGGCGGCGACCCGGGCACCCAGGGCCCCGCCGGGTCTCGGTGCCGAGGGTGATGGTGAAGGACTTCAGCACCGCCCCCAGAGCGTCTTCGCGGGGCAGGAGTTCACCGTGAAGTTCTCGCTGTGGAACACGTCGTCGAAGACCCGGGTGCAGAACCTGGTGGTGCGCGTATCCTCCCCGACTCGTCGTTCCTGCCGGTCGGCGGTTCCTCGTCGATCTTCGTCTCCGGCATCAGGGCGGAGCGGGTCTCGGAGCACTCGATGACGTTCCGGGCGCTCCCGTCCCTCGAGGCCAAGCCGTACCAGCTCACGATCGAGGTCGAGTACGAGGACCCCTCGGCCAACGCCTACCAGTCCAGCGAGACCCTCGCCGTCGAGGTCAACCAAGAGCTGCGGGCCGACACCTCCGTCCCGCAGGTCACCCCCAGATGCTCACCGTCGGCCAGCAGGGTTCGATGACCTTCACGATCCAGAATCACGGCAAGGCGCAGCTGTTCAACGCGAGGGCCGTCATCGGTGAGGGCCAGTCGCTCGCCCGGCAGAGGCGTTCGTCGGCTCCATCGAGCCGGGAGCGAGCGGCAGCGTCGACATGACGGTGACCGCCCTCACGCCCGCAAGCGGACCGATCGACGTGGTGGTGACCTACGAGGACGTGACCGGCGAGGTGTTCACCCTGACGAAGAAGGCCGAGGTACCCGTCATGGAGGTGCAGGAGCCCGAGGTGTACCCCGAGGAGCCGATGACGCCCTCCGAGGACGGCGCGGGACTCCCGATCTTCGCCGTCGTCATCGGGGTGGCCCTCCTCGCCATGGTGGGAACGGCCGTAGCTGTGATCGTGACGGCACGCAGGAGGAAGGCCGCGCGGGAGGACGCCGAGTCGCTGGCCGCCCTGTCGGGTCAGAACCTCATCGACGACGACTGGGCCTAAGCCAGATGCGCTCCACCGACCTGATCGCCTCGGCCCTGGGCAGCCTCCGGCAGCGCCCGTTCCGGACGCTGATGACCGTGCTCGGCGTGATCATCGGCACCACGGCCGTGGTCGTCATGGTGTCGTTCGGCATCGGCATGACGCAGAGCTACCTCGACTCGATGGAGCAGAACACCAGCCTCAGGGAGGTTCAGGTGTACATGGCGCCGCCCGACGCCCTCGAGCGCGGGTTACCCGCCGAGCTCAATGACACCTTCGTCACCCATCTCGCGGAGTACCCGGGGTGCGCAACGCGTGGCCGATCTACACGCTCGACGCCGTCGGCAGGGTCGACACCCAGGAGGCATGGATACAGATCATGGCGGTTCCGGCCGGCATGCTCGAGGGCCTCAACCTCCCCCTCGCCTGGGCGACGTGCCCACCGTCGGCGAGCAGGGCGTCGTGATGGGCGACATGTTGGCCGACAGCTTCTACGACCCGCTCTCCGGCACCATGAACGGGGTCGACTTCAGGACGCAGACGATGTTCGTCGAGTTCCAGAACCAGATGGAGATGCCCCATCCGGCGGCGACGGTGAGACCCCGCCGCCGGCCAAGCGGATCATCCTGCCGGTCGTGGGCGAGGTGGCCGGCACCGAGGACCAGGCGTGGGGGCCCAACTCCTCGGTCGTCTACGCCGAGTTCGGAGCCATGGTCGACATGCTGGAGAAGGCGATGCCCGGCAAGGCGCTCCCCAACCAGCCTGCCACCCCCGACGGTAAGCCGAAGCCGGGCTTCGTCTACTCCATGATCCGGCTGCAGACCGACAGCCCAGAGGACGCAGAGGCGCTCCTGATGACCCTGCGCGATGAGGGCATCGACGCCCAGGCCGACATCGAATGGATCCGGCAGGCCCAGCAGCAGGCCGTCGCCATCCAGGCCGTCTTCGGCGGCATCGGCTTCATCTCGCTGCTTGTGGCAGCCATCGGCATCGCGAACACCATGATGATGAGCGTGTACGAGCGCACCCGCGAGATCGGGGTGATGAAGGTGATGGGCGCGGGTCTCGGCGACATCCGCAAGATGTTCCTGTTCGAGTCCGCCACCATCGGGCTGCTCGGGGCCTGCTCGGGATCCTGCTCAGCCTGGGCGCCTCCTCCATCGCCAACGCCATCTTCGTCGGGATGTCGGGCGAGTTCGGGCTCGGGAAGATCTCGATCATCCCACCCTGGCTCATGTTGGGCGCGCTCGCATTCGCGACCCTGATCGGCACCGTCGCCGGGCTGGCACCCGCCATGCGCGCCTCCCGACTGTCGCCGCTGGCGGCGATCCGGACCCAGTGAGGCCCGGCATACTAACGCTCACCTCCGACCCGATAGACCGCACCCGTGTCTGGGAACCCGGGCGTTGGTAGATAGTTGAACCATGGCGTCTTTCGCGGAAACAGCAGCTATCAACCTCAGGCTCGGTCTCCTGGGATCCCGCTCCCTGAAAGCGGTGCGGTCGACCTGGTGCGGCCCGTCCTCGCACGGCAACGCGAACTGAACCGGCGGCTCCAGTACCGACTGCCCGCGGTCGACGGTCGGATCCAGTGCTTCCTGGACGACTACCTCGCGGGCACCGGCACCGAGCCGAAGCTCCCCCGCAAGACGCTGGTACTCGACCAGCCCGGCCTCGCCCGGGAGATGTCGCTTCCCGTCGGCGGCGACACCTTCGTCTCCGAGCAGCTGACCAGCTATCGGCTCGTCAACGGCATCCTGCACAACCCGGCCAACGACCGCCGCACCACCAAGGGCGTCTTCCACATCGCCGAGGGCGGGCTTCCGGTGCAGGACGACAAGCTGGCCGTCCCCCGCGACGTGTTCGGCCGGCTCATGGAGCACGCCTTCAACCCGCCGGCCGACGCGCTGGTGCTGCCCTACACCTCCGACCAGCCCGACAGGCCCACCTGCTGGGTATCGCTGCTGCTGCGACCCATCGTGGTGCCAGAGGTACCCGGCTACACGGTGGAGCGGCGGATGGAGACGCGCTTCATGGCCCCGGCACGCTGATGGCCAACCTCGACTTCGTGGAGGGGATCTTCGGCAACGGCGGCGACCCCTACCTCCCGGAGAACGACGCATCGCTCGATCCCGAGGGGTGGACCGGGCACACCGGCCTCGTCGTGCTCGCACCGCACCTGACCCGGCTCACCAAGAAGGAACTGGGGCTCCCCCGCTACGAGGACGCCACCGGGAGGCAGCGTCGCGACGGCATGTGCTGGACCGATGACGACGAGCTCTACAACGGCGGCTCGGCCTTCAAGGCCTGCGCCCGTGACGAGCGGGGCGTGATCGTCACCGTCATCGCGGACAACTACTTCGGCTACTGCAAGAAGGAGGTCAAGGCACAGATCAGCTACGCGGCCAACCTGCTGGGCATGGTCGAGGAGGAGCACTCCGGCGGCGCCACCGCATACCCCGCTACAACCTCGGGCAGGCGTTCACCAGCGCAGTCACCGACGGGTTCCGGATCGCCGACGTCATCGCCCGCGACCCACAGCGGTTCATCCGGCAGCCCGAGGGCCACGCCGTCGACGCCGAGCAGGACCACATCGTGCTGGTGCCCGAGGGCGCCTCCTACTCCCTGCGCGACAACAGCGTGACCTGGAACCTGGACGGGGTTCCCGGCCGTATCCCCTGCGGGCGAGGACCCAGTACATCGGCCCCGACGGCTACATCGTCGAGCTCACCCACCTGGAGGCCGACGGCGAGCAGTGGACCCTGCTCGGCACGGCCCCGAGGCGACCACCGCCCACAAGCCCGCGACGGTGTCGGGTGGCGGAAAGTCGGAGATCTCCAAGTCGATCATGGACGCCTTCGTGATCGGCAACGCCTACGTCAACGACTTCAGCGAGGACATGGAGCAGGTCGCCGCCATCATCGACCACGACTACTCCACCCGGTTCGTCGGGAGGCGGCCCGGGATGACCGCGCCCTGCTCTCGGACGAACGCAGCGTCGGCTCCGTCATCAAGCTGCTCACCCCGAGCAGGGACTACTCGGATGAGTACAACAGGTGGGTCGATGCGATCCCCCACCACATCAAGGAGCTCGTCTTCGTGGTGAAGCGGTTCTACCGCCCGGAGTGGGGTGGCGAATGGCCGACACACTTCTCCGTGGGCCGGATCAACGGCCGCGCCGGGCACGCCCTGCGGCTCGACGGGGACAAGATCACGGTCAACATGCTCCGCGTGGGTTTCGCCGTCGACGGCTCGTGGCGCCTCTTCGGGCTGCGTCACGACTTCCACCCCGCGACGAAGGTCCAGACCGAGGACGACATCACCGCGAGCATCATCGCCCCGCGGCTGCCTCAGGTCGCGCCGATGGCCTGTCGCGCAAGTACGTCACCAACTGTGAGCAACTGCTGTTCCAGCGCCCCGACGACGCGATCCACCGCGGCTATGACAAGCAGACAGAGGCCGACATGGCCGCCGGCGCGTTCATCAGCAACTTCGAGCCCCTCACCCGCGACGATGCCAGGGCCATGGTCGACGACGCGGTGAACTTCTCCCGGTTCACCGAACCGATGGAGGCGCTCATCGAGCGGGTCGCGGACGGGCACGAGTCCGCCGGCTACTTCGTCTCCTCCGCCGACCCCGGATCATCAACGGTGCCCGCTCCAGGAACCCGCGCTACCTGCAGGTGCGGCCCGACGTGTCCCGCCCACGTGAGACGGCGACCGCGGAGCTCGCGTCGCGCATCCGGCGCGGCCTGCCGATGGACGCCCCGCTCCGCCTCCCGGTCGACGTCGTAGCGGCCGGGCGCCGCAACAACGCCAAGGAGGACGGCGTCCCGCCGCTCTGCTGCTACGCGCCTCTGCACTACATGGAGTTGCCCGAACTGTTCATGGAGTTCATCTCGTCGATGACGGGCAAGTCCCCGTCGACCACCGGCGCGGGCTCCGAGGGTGCCATGACGAAGGGCCCGTTCAACGCGTTGCCGTCGGTCATCGACCTGAACGCGGCCTTCCTTGACTTCGCCCTCACCGGCTACGACGGCTGGCTCTCCTCGGCAGGCGTGATCGGCCCGAACGTGCGGGTTGACCACGACATCTCCCTGCTCGTGCCGGAACTCTTCTGCCGGATGAGCGAGGAGGAGCGCGACGCCACCAACCTGATCGCCGAGGGTGCCCTCGAGCGCGTCGAGGACTTCGAGGTCGACGGCGAGACGATCGAGGCCAGCAGGCTCGGCTACCGGATGACCGCCAAGTTCCAGTCGAAGTACTTCGGCCGCATCTTCATGCACCCTCACGTCGTGTTCTCCGAGAACATGCTCAAGCCCGAACTCCAGGACTCCGAGACGTACGCCGAGTCGGTGCGCACGATCGTGGCGACGCACCAGCATGTGGCGCAGTCCTACCTCGACGACGGGACGATCGCGCTCGCCGTCCCCCCGATCCGGGCGCTGCTCGAGATCATGGCGGCGGGGCATTCCACGGAGGGGCTCACCCTGCACGACGCCAGGTTCCGCGCCATGTTCGAGCGTGGGCAGGTGCTCGCCTCCGACTGGTACTCGGAGCGGCTCGCCTCGCAGGCCGCCGCGGATGCCGCCCACGCGGAGCGCGCGGTCGCCGCCATGACGCGGTTCCTGGCAGAGGAGGGCAACGCCGATGCGGCGGAGCGACTCGGCATCCCAGGGCGGATCGCCTCGATGCGGGCCTGCCTGGAGGCGTCCTCGTCCGGGAGGCCGTCCCGCGGCTGACCGGGACGATCGGTCGTCAGGTCACCTGGCGGATGTGACGAGTCCCTCGACGAGCTCGTAGCTCAGCTCGGCCAGGGTGTCGATCACCCTGGCGCGGGCGAGCACCTCGGGGGCCGGCGGGTGGAAGTGCGGCGGAACGGCCACCACGGCCATGCCCGCGTTCAGCGCCGAGTTGATGCCGTTGGTGGAGTCCTCCACCGCGATCGAGCGGGAGGGGTCGACACCGAGCAGCGCGCACGCGCGGAGGAACCCGTCGGGCGCGGGCTTCCCGCGTTCCACCTCCTCGGTGGAGACGCTGACCCGCACCGCACCGTCGAGGTCCATCACGCGGAGGAACGCGTCGATCAGCACCCGCGGGATGAGCTCGCCACGGCGACGGGGTAGCGCTCAGCCATCCGGTGCACGGCCTCCAACGCGCCGGGAAGAGGCGTGACCCCCGCCCGGTAGTGCTCGAGCATCCCTCGATGGTGCGTCGCTCGGATTCCTCAGCCGGATAGGGCAGCCCCACCTCGTCGGAGAGGAACCCCGCCCATTCGGGGTGCTCATGCCCATCATCGCCTGCGTCGCCCCGTCGGGCCACGCGACGCCCGCCTCATCGGCGAGCCCCCGGCGCACGACGTCCCACACCCACTCGGTGTCGATGAGGGTTCCGTCGATGTCGAAGATGATCGCGTCGGGCATGGGTGTTCTCCTGGGGTCGGTGCCACCCCACCATAGCGGTGGGGTATGGTGGCGTCCGTTCGAGTGGACGAATCCGGTGAGATCCCGGAACTGTCGCGCAACCGTGATCCCGCAAGGGGAGTCGGACCGCCGCACGAGCATTTCCGGTAACACTTCCGTCGCGCCAGCGGAGAATCCACACCAGCGCGGCGGAGCCCGACCCCAAGGACAGGGACTCCAATGCTTCGCTTCACCAAGCCCGCGGCGCTGACCGCGGCCGCCGCGCTCGCCGTCGGCCTCACCACCACCCTCACCGCCCAGGCGGCACCCACCACCGCGCCCGAGTGCGTGCGGGCCGGCCTCGTCTGGGTCTCCGTCGAGTACGACAGCTTTGTGACCGGCGGCTGCGCCGACGAGTTCACCACGGCCTCGGCCGCCCTGCAGAGCGCCGGCCTCGTCACCGGCGCCGAGCCGTTCGTGACCGTCGTCGACGGCCGCACAGCCAACGCGGCCGACCGCGAGTGGTGGTCGGTGTACTCCAAGGGCGCGGGTGAGGACGGCACGTACCCGGCCGGCTGGGACTTCGCCCAGGTCGGCGTGATGGAGCTGAGGCTCGCACCCTCGGATGTGCTCGCCATGGTGCTGCAGCCCGACTGGAACGTGATGGCCGCGCCGCCGGTGACCGACCCCGTCGCGGGGATCGACCTGGACGACCCCACCGAACCCGAACCGAGCACCGGGCCCTCCACCGAGCCGACCACCGACCCCACGCCTCAGCCGACCACCGACCCCACGCCTCAGCCGACCACCGACCCGACGCCTCAGCCGACCACCGACCCCACGCCTCAGCCGACCACCGACCCCACGCCTCAGCCGACCACCGATCCGACGCACGGCCGAGCGCCTCCCCCGGCCCACCGGGGAGCCGGACCTGCGCCCCGTCCCGGGCTGCCCAACTCGGGGAACTGATCCCGTGCGCCCCATGGCGGTGACGTCGGCGGTGCTGATCGGCGTCGGCGGTATCTTCCTCAACTCCCCCGCTGCGGGCGCCGACGTCCGCGACGGGGTGTGCACCACGGAGGCCGGGGTCACCCTCGTGGTCGACTTCCAGGAGCTCGGCGGGGCCGCATCGTGCGTTGCGTCGAGGACGTCGATCCGGGCACCTCCGGGCTGCAGATCCTGCAGGCCGCCGGGATGAACCCTGAGGGCACCCGGAAGGACGGCCCCTCCTTCGTCTGCCGCATCGATGCCCGGCCAGGGGTCAACGAGACCATCGCGCTGAACGACGACCCCTCCTACCGCGAAAAGTGTGTGACCACCCCACCGGACACCGCCTTCTGGTCGTACTGGCACGCCGACAACGGCGGGAAGTGGACGTTCTCGAACAAGGGGGCCACCACGCATGAGGCGATCATCGGCGGCTACGAGGGGTGGTCCTTCTCACTCGACCGGTCCAACGGGTCGAACCCGCCCCGGGCGTGAAGCCGTCACATGCTGTGGAGACCGCCTCGCCGGCTCCCGCCCCAGATCCCGTGGCGCCCTCCGGGGAGCCCTCCGCGGCGCCGGACACAGGGGCGTTCCGACCGCCAAGGCCACCGGGAAGGCGACGGCGGCGACGACCCCCACGGGGAAGGTCACCGCCCCCACGGGGAAGATCACCGCCCCCACGGGGAAGATCACCGCCCCCACGGGGAAGAGCACCTCGTCCACGGCCTCGGAGGCGCCCCCACACCGGTATCCCCGACCGCGACCCGGACCTCCCCCACCGCGGCCCCGACTGCCCCTGTGGTCGCCACACCAACGGTTGGAGCGACCCCGACCCCCACGGCCACGGTGTCGGCCGCGCCCCCGTCATCGCCGAGCAGGAACCTCTGGCCGGGGTGCCCGTCGGCACCGCGGTCGGCCTCGGCGCAGTGGCCGCGATCGGACTGGGTGGCGGAGTCGTGTGGTGGCGGCGACGCGGGCTGTGATCCGCCGATTCCTCCTGCCGCGGCAACTCCATCCCAACGCATGGTGGGGCTACGCGCTGGGCATCGCGGTGGCCGGGTCCGTCGCGTCCAACCCGCTCTTCCTGCTCGGGTTGATCGCCGCGGTGTGCCTCGTGACATTCTCGCGGCGCGGGGCGAACCCGTGGGCACGATCGTTCAGGCTCTACCTGTGGCTCGCGGTGTTCGTGATCGTGGTGCGGATCGGCTTCCGGGTGCTGTTCGGTGGCGGCGACGGGCAGACCATCCTGTTCGTCCTGCCGGAGATTCCGCTGCCCTACTGGGTGCAGGGGATCCGGCTGCTGGGGCCGGTTTCACTCGAGTCGCTGCTCGCCGGCTTCTACGACGGCGCCCGGCTCGCCACCGTGATCGTCTGCTTCGGTGCCGCCAACTCTCTCGCCAACCCCAGGAAGCTGCTGGCGAGCATGCCCGCGGCCCTGTACGAGCTGAGCACCGTGCTGATCGTGGCGGTGTCGGCCCTGCCCCAACTGGGCGAGTCGCTCCAACGGGTGATGCGGGCGCGGCGACTCCGCGCGCCCGCCCCTGTGAAGGGGCGCAGGCAGCGGCTCCGTGCCGTCGAGACGATCATCGTCCCTGTCCTGTCCGACGCGTTGGAGCGGTCCCTCTCCCTGGCCGCCTCGATGGACGTGCGCGGCTACGGCCGCAGCGCGACGGCCACCCACGCGACCGGGCGCTGGGCCCGGTCTCGGGTGCTGAGCATCCTGCTGCTCGGCGGCTGGGCCTACCGCTTCGTCTCGGCCTCACGCGACGTCACGGTGCTCGGGGTACCTGTGCTCTCGACCGCACTCCTGGTGGCCGGTGGGGGCGCAGCGGTGTCTGCGCTGCGCCTGGCGGGGCGCACGGTCCGCCGCACGCAGTACCGGCCGATCCGCTGGCGCGCGGCCGAGACGCTCGCGCTTGTCAGCGGTGTGCTTCCGGCCGCGACGACCGGCTGGATCGCGACCTACGGCGACGCCTCGGTCCTGTTCCCCTCCGTCAATCCGTTCCAGTGGCCCACGCTCGACCTTCTCCTGCTCGCGGTGCTCGCCGTGGCCGCCCTTCCCGCCTTCCTCACGCCCCCACCAAATGCCAGGAGGTCCGCATGATCCGCCTCGACGACGTCAGCTTCCGCTACGCCAGCAGCCCGACCCTCCGACTGGACCACGTCTCGTTCGAGATCGCGGAGGGCGAGTTGTGCCTCGTGGTCGGCCCCACGGGCAGCGGGAAGTCGACGCTGCTGGGTTGCATCAACAACCTGGTGCCACGGTTCACCGGCGGGATCCGGACGGGACGCGTGTTCATCGACGGTCGGGACACCACGTCGAACCTGCCCAGGGAGCTCGCGACGACCGTCGGCTACGTCGGGCAGGACCCGCTTGCAGGGTTCGTCACCGACGTCGTCGAGGACGAGCTCGCCTACTCGATGGAACAGTTGGGGTTCGAGCCGGCCGAGATGCGCAGGCGGGTTGAGGAGACCCTCGACCTGCTCGGCATCGCCGACCTCCGTGACCGGCCACTGCGCACGCTGTCGGGCGGGCAGCAGCAGCGGGTGGCGATCGGCTCGGTGATCGCCAGCTCCCCCAGGGTGCTCGTGCTGGACGAGCCCACCTCGGCCCTCGACCCGATCGCCGCCGAGGACGTGCTATCCATCATCAGCCGCCTGGTCCGCGACCTCGGCACCACCGTCGTGATCGCCGAGCACCGGATGGAGCGGGTGATCGAGTTCGCGGACAGCGTGCTGCTGATCGGCGACGGGGTGCTCCACGGCGCCACCCGCGATGTGCTGCGGGTCTCCCCATCAAGCCCCGCTCGTTGAGCTCGGCGTGGCGATGGGCTGGCACCCGCTTCCCCTCACAATCCGCGAGGGTCGCCGATCTGCGGCCCCGCAACGCTCGGCTTGGCGCGAGAACCCGCCGTCGCTCCCGGTTCCCGCTCCGCGGACGTCCGCCGCGCTCAGCGCGAGGGGCATCATGGTGGACTATCCGGAGAAGCTCGCGGTGGCGGGCGTCGACCTCACCCTCCACCGGGGTGAGATCGTCGCCCTGATGGGGCGCAACGGATGCGGCAAGTCGTCTCTGATGTGGGCCATCCAGGGGCCGGGCGCCGCGACAGCGGCACGGTGGAGGTGGCCGAGCGGATCGCGCTCGTCCCCAGACCCCGCCGACCTGCTCTACCTGACCTCGGTTTTCGCGGAGTGCGGGGCGGGCGACGCCGCGGCCGACCTGGAGCCGGGCACCACGCTGGCTCTGCTGCGGCGGCTCGTGCCGGGGATCGACGGGACGTCGCATCCACGGGACCTGTCCGAGGGACAGAAGCTTGCGGTCGTCCTGGCCGTCGAACTGGCGGGCAACCCTCCGGTCGTGCTGCTGGACGAGCCCACCCGCGGCCTGGATTACGCAGCCAAGGCGGAGCTCAGCCGCATCATCGGACAGCTTGCGGCCGAGGGAAGGGCGGTGCTGATCGCCACCCATGATGTGGAGATGGTCGCCCAGACCTGTTCCCGCGTCGTCGTGATGGCCGAGGGCGAGGTCGTCTCCGACGGTCCGACCCGCACCGTGCTCGCGGACTCCGCTCTGCTGGCGACGCAGGTCGCGAAGGTCGCGCGCCCGACCCTGTGCTCACCGTCGAGGAGTACGCCCATGCTGCGAGGTGAGTCGCTCGAGGTGCCCGCCCCATCGTCGGGGTGGCGCTCGGGCAGCGCACCTGGATCGTGATCGGGCTGTCCACCGTGCTCGGCCTCTTCGCCCTGGGCTGGCCGCTGATCATCCCGGCGGTGGACGTGGCACCGCAGCACGCCGGTGAAGCCCCTTCGTGTTCGCCGCCCTGCTTCCCGTGGTGCTGCTGCTGGTGATGGCGCAGGTCTCCGAGGGCGGGCTCGATTCCAGATCGCTAGCCGTGCTCGGCGTCCTGTCCGCGGTCAACGCCGCGCTGCGACCGGCCATGGGGGCCGGAACCGCAGGCATCGAGTCGGTGTTCTTCCTCCTCGTGCTCGCCGGTCGGGTCTTCGGGCCCGGCTTCGGGTACCTGCTCGGCTTCACCTCCCTGTTCGCCTCCGCCCTCCTCACCGCAGGGGTCGGCCCGTGGCTCCCGTACCAGATGATGTGTGCCGGCTGGGTCGGCCTCGTCGCGGGTCTCCTCCCCGGAGGGTGAAGGGCCGGGCGGAGCTCGGGATGCTGATCGCGGTGGGGATCCTGTCCGCCTACGCCTACGGCGCCCTCATGAACCTGTGGTTCTGGCCCTTCATCAGCGGTTCGGACATTGCGGGTGCACCGGGCAGCCTCGACTACATCCCGGGCGCCCCGCTGGGCGAGAACCTGGCGCGGTTCGGCTGGTTCACGCTCCTGACCTCGACCGGCGGCTGGGACACGGGTCGGGCACTCACCACGGCACTGGCCATCCTCCTGCTCGGCAGGCCCGTGATGACCGTCCTGCAACGCGCCTCCGGCATGGCGCGCATCGTCGCGCACCAGGCGACGGCGGGTATGACCCACATGCCCGGGAAACCGACACAGACCTCCCGCGGGTAGAGGCCCACGGACCTACTGACAAGGATTGACATGCGAGTTCCCATCGGCCTCCTGGCCGCCTCCCTGATCGCCACGACTGTGGCGATCGTCCCCGCACCGGCCGCTGCCGAGGTACGCGACGACGCCCGCGCCACCGCGGCATTCACCTGGCTCTCGAAACAGACCGGAGCCGGGGGCATGCTCGAGTCGGTGGCCGGCCACGGCAACCCAGGCCTCACGCTCGACGGCGTGCTCGCAGGGGTGGCCGCGCGCGGCCCTAGGGCCACCACCGACGCCTGGCTGCGCAGCGTCGAGAAGGTCTTCCCCGGGCAGGCCCTCGCGGATCCCGCCGGCGGGATCCCGGAAAACGACAACGGCCTGATCGGCAAGACCCTCCTCACCCTCTCCGTCACCGGGCACAGCACCACCTCCTTCGCGGGCACGAACCCGCGCGAGCTGGCTGCCTCCTCTCTCATCGGTGCGGGTGAGAAGGGCTGGTCCAAGGGCACCAACGCCTTCGGCCAGTCGCTCGTCATGCTCGGCCTCGCCCGCAGCGGCGCCCTGCCGGTCGAGACCGTGTCCTTCATCGCGGGCAAACAGTGCGCCGACGGGGGTTCCCGATGTACTTCCAGGCGGGCAGGTCGTGCGCTGCCACCAAGGCACCCTCCGACCCGGACGGCACCGCGATGGTGGTGATGGCCCTGCGTGCCGCCCAGGCGAAGGGCAACAAGGCCGCCACCGCACCGCTGAAAAGGGCGGTCGCCTATCTCACGGGAAGACAGCTCACGAACGGGTCCTACGAGTCCTCCCCGCTGGGAGGCAAGGTGCCCAACTCCAACACGACGGGCCTCGTCGCGGCCGCCCTCGCCGACCTCGACTCCACGACCACGGCGAAGGCAGGGTCCTGGGTCACCACCCTCCAGCTCGGCTCCGGCGCCGATGCCGGGGCCATCGCCTACAGCGCGGGCGACAGGGCCGCCGGCATCAGGCCCGTCACCAGGACCGTCTGGACGCGGGCCACCAGTCAGGCGATCCTGGCAATCGCGCCGGTCACGTTCTACCGCCTGACGCAGCCGTTCGATGTGTACACGACCCCGGGCACCCACACGTTCAACGGGCGGAGATGGCGCACCTCCTGCGAGCCGTACTCCCAGACTGAGCGTTGTCGCACCGACATCCTGGCCACCGCCATCAGGCAGCGCGCGGACGGCACCTTCTTCCAGGAGACCGACTGGGTCTTCAACAACCTCACCTACCTCCCTCCCAGCGCGCCATCTGGTCGGCCAACGGGCTCGGCGGGTTCGGAAAGGTCGGCTACACAGGCACCTGGACCAGGGACGGACGGTCGTGGCGCACCGAGTGCGACACCACCGTCAGCGGCCGGAACGGCTGCCGCAGCTACATCGAGGTGAGTTACATCACCAACACAGCCGCGGCCGGCCGGCCCCGGCCTACACGTGGACCAAGGGCTACGTCTTCAACAACATCGCCAGGTTCAACGGCTGAGGCCCTCGCCCGGTCTGGAGGGAAGGGCGAACCCGTCCCCACGCTCCTCCAGCCAGCCCAGCTCCACCAACTCCTGCGCGTTCGACAGCGCCTCCAACATGCGCTGCCCGTCCGGGTGACCAGCACCGCGGCGTCCACCTCCTCCCGCGGACCCACCGCCTCCCTGATCGCGATCAGTTCGGGCCGGAGCAGGTCGAGGGCCGCGGGTCGCCCCTCGACGGCGCCTCCGGCCCGGCGCCGAGCGGCGCGAGCACCGCCTCCACATCGGGCGCCCCGGTGCAGAGGATCGCCTCCCCGTCGCGGATCAACCGGTGGGGCGTTGCCGAAAGCGACGACGTCGCCGGGCCGGGCACGGCCAGCAGCGGTCTCCCGAGCGCACCCGCCCACGACGCGGTGTTCTTCGCACCGGACCTGAGCGCCGCCTCCACCACCACCACCGCTGCGGACATCGCGGCGATGATCCGGTTCCGTGCGAGGAACGCGTACTTGGTCGGCCGCGACCCCGGCGGCAACTCCGAAACGATGCTGCCCGATCCGAGCACTGAGGCCGCGAGACCACGGTGCGCAGTCGGGTACGGCTCGTCCACCCCGCTCGCCACCACCGCGACCGTGCGCCCCTCACCCCAGGGCGCCGCGGTGCGCGGCCGCGTCGATGCCGAACGCGAGACCCGACACGACCGGCCTCCCGGCGGCGGCAAGGTCGGCGGCGATCGTGGTCGACATCTGCTCCCCGTATGCGCTGGCCGCGCGGGCCCCACCAGCGCCACCGCCCCTCGAGCCCCGTGAGCGGCGCCCCGCGCACCCACAGCCCGACCGGTTCCCCGCCTGCTGCCCCACCTGCGCCCGCCCCAGGTCGGTCACCATGGCCGGCCATTCGTCGTCTCCCGGAATCACGAACCGCGCCCCGCAGGACTCCGTGGAGCGCAGGAGGCCCTTCAGGTCGACGGCGGTCGCCCTCCTGCCCCACGAGGACGATCCGCCCTGCCGGAGAAACCCGTCCCACAGCTCCGCCGCCGTGAACCGCGTCATGGCCGAGGCGAACACCGTCGCACCGAGCGGTTCCAGCCCGGCGAGCGCCATCCTCGCCTCCCTCTCGCTGAGCATCATGCCGCCTGCGCCTGGTCGCCCTGCCGCAGCCGCAGCGCCAGCCTGAGCTCCTGGACCCCATCCGGTCGTGACCTGCCAGATCGGACAGCGTCCACGCCACCCGCAGGACCTTGTCCACGCCCCGAAGGCTGAGCGCGCCGCGTTCGAGCGCCGAGTTGAGCAGGCTGAGGTCATCGGGCAGGGGAAGATGCTGCCGGAGGTACGGCCCCGCGACCTCGCCATTGGTGGCCCACGGGGTGCCCGCGAGGCGCCGCCGCTGCCGGTCGCGCGCCTCCGCGACCCGCACCGCAACGACCGCGCTCGACTCGGGCGGGTCGTGCGCCACGTCGAGGAGCACCCGGTTGGTGCCGATCATCTGATGCCTGATGTCGATCCGGTCGAGGATGGGCCCGCTGATCCGTTCCCGGTAGCGGCGCACCTTGACGCTGTCGCAGCGGCACTCCGCCCCGCCACCCGAACAGGCCACACGGGCAGGGGTTCGAAGCGAGCACCAGCTGGAACCGGGCCGGGAACAGCGCCGTGGCCCGCGCCCTGCTGATCGTGATGGTGCCGCTCTCCAGGGGCGTGCGCAGCCCGTCGAGCTTCTGCCCGAAGTCGGGGCACTCATCGAGGAACAGCACCCCGCGGTGCGCGAGCGAGATCGCGCCCGGCTTCAGCTCCCCGAGCCGCCGCCGAGCAGTGCGACGTGCGTGACGGAGTGGTGGGGTCGGCGTACGGCGGGCGCGAGACAAGGCCTTGCAGCTGGTGGCCTGCCAGCGAGTGGATGGCGGACACCTCCAGCGACTCCTCCTGCGACAGGTCGGGTAACAGCGAGGGCAGCCGGGACGCCAGCATCGTCTTGCCGACCCCGGGGCCCCGTGAGGAAGATGTGATGTCGCCCGGCAGCCGCAACCTCCAACGCGAACCGCCCGTCGAGTGGCCGACCACCTCGGACAGGTCGGGGCGGGTGGCCTCCGCCTCGACGGGCGGCAGCGACGAACTGGCGGCCGACTCGCTCGGGCTGGGCACCGGGATTCCCCGCAGGATGTCCATCACCTCGTCCATCCGGCCGGCTCCCACACCGTGAGGCCGGGCACCAGCTCCGCCTCCCCACCTGCGCGCTCGGCACGATGGCACGCTCGAAGCCCGCCCGCGCGGCGGCGAGCATCGCGGGCAACACCCGCGCACGTTGCGGATCCGGCCGTCGAGGCTGAGTTCGCCGAACAGCACCGTGCGGCCCAGCAGTTCCGGGGCGGCCCCCGTCGGCGACCACCGCGGCCACCGCAATCGCGACGTCGTAGTGAGAGCCGGACTTCGGAAGGTTCGCCGGCGACAGGTTGATGGTGAGGAGCCCGTCGGGCCATGGGAGGGCACACGCCGTGGCCGCGGCCTTGACCCTGTCCTTCGCCTCGCTGAGCGATTTGTCGGGGAGGCCGACGAGCTGGGTGCGGGTGAGCCCACCGCCCTTGGCGGCCTCCACCTCGATGACGACCCCTCGATGCCGGTGAGCGCCACCGACCATGCCGAGGCCCTCACCGCTCCTCGATCCCGCGCACGTGGGTGAGCCGGAACCGCTGGCCCCGCGGCCAGAGGATGCCGATGGCATCGACCCTCAGCCGCCGCACCCGGCGGCCGCTCTGCCGAGCGTAGATCGCCGCGAGCCACCTGAGCCGGCGGGCCTTCTCGAACGTGATGGCGTCCAGCGGTGACCCGTACCCGGTGCCCGCGCGCGTCTTGACCTCGACGACCACGAGCGCGTCCGCCTCCGGGTCGCGCGCGATGATGTCGGCCTCGCCCTCCCGGCAGCGCCAGTTGCGCTCCAGTAGTTCCCAGCCGAGCCCTCGAGGAACCGGGCGGCCTCGTCCTCGCCGCGCCGACCGAGGGCCTGTGTTGCAGTTGCCATCTGATCCACCTCCACCCTCATGTTCGGGAGGTGGGCTCAGCGGATCACGTCAATCCACAGGCCGATCGGCCTGATCAGCCCCGCGATTCGGCGTCGGGGACCTCGAGCTCGGAGTGGGCGATCTCCTCGATCGACACGTCGCGGAAGGTCAGCACCTTCGCCGACTTCACGAACCGCGCGGGCCGGTACATGTCCCACACCCACGCGTCGCCCATGGACACCTCGTAGTAGACGTCGCCGCCCTCGGTGCGGACCTTCAGGTCGACAGCGTTGCAGAGGTAGAACCGACGTTCGGTCTCGACCGCGTAGGTGAAGATGCCGACCACGTCCTTGTACTCGCGGTACAGGTCGAGCTCGAGCTTGCTCTCGTACTGTTCAAGGTCATCGGCACTCATGGTGAGCCCACTCTAGCCGTTCAGGAAGCGACGGGCCGCGTCGGGAGCGATGATCGGCCACCCGGCGCGAGGCGGGCCACATTGTCGAAGCACCACCGGTGGATCGGCGAAGGTCCGACCGTGTCGAGCGCCGCCTGATGCATCGACGTGCAGTACCCCTTGTGCACAGCGAAGCCGTAGTCGGGGTACGTGTCGTCGTAGTCCTCCATGATCTGGTCGCGGGTCACCTTCGCCACGATGGAGGCCGCCGAGACGCAGGCCGAGACCTTGTCCCCTTCCACATCGCGACGCCCGGCACCCCGAGCCCGTCGACCGGGAAGCCGTCCGTGATGACGAAGTTCGCCGCCACGTCCAGGCGGCCGACGGCCCGGCGCAACCCGTGCAGGTCGGCCTGGTGCATCCCAGGGTGTCGCACTCCTCGGGCCCGATGACGGCAACGGCAACGGCGACCGCGCGGTGCTGGATCTCGTCGAACAGCCGCCTCCTCGCGGCCGCCGTCAGCGCCTTCGAATCGTCCAATCCTGCGATGGGCCGGGCGGGGTCGAGGATCGCGGCGGCGGCCACCAGTGGGCCGGCGCAGGCGCCGCGGCCCGCCTCGTCCGCGCCCGCGACGGGACCGAGCCCGGCCCGGGCGAGGGCCCTCTCATAGCCGTAGGCGCCGCGCCCCAGTCGGATCATCAGCAGCCAGGCTCCACGTGGATCAGGTCGGGCTTGTCTGGTGCGGGATCGGAGGGTGCAGGCACCCTGGTGAACGTCTCTGGAAGGGTGAAGGTGGAAAGGCGGTCCAGTGGCGCCACGATCGCGACGGCGGCGCCGACCACCTTGTCGACAGGCACGAACGCGCTCTCCCCGGGCTGCTGGAGACGTTGGCCAGACGGCAGCGCGAGTCGTTGGACTGGTTGCGGTGGTCACCCATCACGAAGATGGCGTCCTTCGGGACGACGATGTCGAAAGGCACGCTCGCGGGAGCGACCTGGACACCGTTCTCGGAGTACAGATACGCGGCCTCGTCGAGGGCGACGCCGTTGACCTCGATCCTGCCGTCGTCAGCGAGGCGGACGTGATCGCCTGGCATGCCGATGACCCGCTTGATCAGGTGCTCGGTGCCCGAGTTCGGCAGCACGCCGATGAACTCGAGCGCGATCTGCAACCGGTTGGTGACCGGAGGCGTGGGTGGGAGCCAGTCGCCGGGATCCTCGAACACGACGACGTCCCCACGCTGGAAGCCGCCGAACTTCGACACGAGCACGCGGTCGTTGACCTGGAGGGTGTTCTGCATGGAGCCGGACGGGATGATGAACATCTGCCCGACGAAGGTTCGCAGCAGGGTGGCGATGACGATGGCGCCCACGATGATGAGGAGGCCCTCGGTCAGCCAGCCGAGGATCCGCCGTCCGAGGCCTGAGGCCGCTCCGGGACGGGTGTCGGCTGCCCGGTCAGGTGTTGTGGTCTCCACTGGCTATCCTCCGGATCGAACTACCCACTGAGCATACCGCCGGGTTCCGCGGCGCCCGGACGCGGAACCGCCGGGCCGACAAGAGTCGACCCGGCGGTCCGGAGGAGGGCCTGCGCTCAGGCGCGCTTCTCCTTGATCTTGGCTGCCTTGCCGCGGAGGCCGCGGAGGTAGTACAGCTTGGCGCGACGGACGTCACCGCGGCGCTCAACCTCGATCTTCTCGATGATCGGGAGTGCAGCGGGAAGGTGCGCTCGACGCCCACACCGAAGCTCACCTTGCGGACGGTGAAGGCCTCCTGGATGCCGCCGGCGTTGCGGGCGATGACGACGCCTGCGAACACCTGGACACGGGAGCGGTTGCCCTCGATGACGCGCACGTGGACGCGGACGTTGTCGCCTGCGCGGAAGTCGGGGATGTCGTCGCGCAGCGACGCCTGGTCGATGTCCAGGATCAGCTTGTTTGTCATGTTTCTTGCCTTCCGTCAGCGCCACAGGCCACCGCGGGTAGTTTCCGCCCTGTCGCGCGCGGGCTTTCCCCTGTGGCAGGAGCCGCGCTTGAAGGGATTGCCCGGAACGGGCAACGACTGCCAATTATTGCATCCCGGCCACGGCTTGCGGAAATCCGGGGGAACGCAGAGGGGCGGCGCCGAAGCGCCGCCCCTCGTCCCGGGTCGGGTGCTACTTGCCGTCGGCCTTGAACAGCGACGCGATCAGGTCGCGGTTCAGCTGGGCGATCGACTCGAGCGGGATGCCCTTCGGGCAGACCGCGGCGCACTCACCGATGTTGGTGCAGTTGCCGAAGCCTTCCTCGTCGTGCTGCGCGACCATCGCCTTGACGCGGCGGTAGCGCTCGGGCTGGCCCTGGGGAAGCATCGCGAGGTGCGTGATCTTCGCCGAGGTGAACAGCATGGCCGAGCTGTTCGGGCAGGCCGCGACGCAGGCGCCGCAGCCGATGCAGGTGGCGTTGTCGAAGGCCTTGTCCGCCTCGCGCTTCGGGCCGGGGTCGCGTGAGCGTCCGGAGCCGAACCGGTGTTCGAGGAGATGAAGCCGCCCGCCTGGATGATCCGGTCGAAGGCGTTGCGGTCGACCGCGAGGTCCTTGATCACCGGGAATGCACCCGCGTGCCACGGCTCGATGTCGATCGTCGCGCCGTCCGAGAAGGACCGCATGTGCAGCTGGCAGGTGGTCGTGGCCGAACCACCGTGCGCGATGCCGTTGATGACGACGCCACACATGCCGCAGATGCCCTCACGGCAGTCGTGATCGAACGCGACGGGTTCCTCGTTGCGGTCGGTGAGGTTCTCGTTGAGGAGGTCAAGCATCTCCAGGAACGACATGTCCTCCGACACGCCGTCCAGGTCGTACTCGACCATCCGACCGGCTGCTTCAGGGCCGGCCTGACGCCAGATACGTAGCTTGAGCTTCACTTGTAACTCCGTTGCTTGAGTTCGATTGCCTTGTAGTTGAGGGGCTCGCGGTGCAGGACCGGCACGTTGCCCTCGCCGTTCCACTCCCAGGCCGCGACGTAGAGGAACTCGTCGTCGTGGCGCAGGGCCTCACCCTCGGGGTCTGGGACTCCGCACGGAAGTGGCCGCCGCAGGACTCGCGGCGGTGCAGGGCGTCGACGCACATCAGCTCGCCGAGCTCCATGAAGTCGGCGACGCGGCCGGCACGCTCGAGGGCCTGGTTGAAGTCCTCGTTCTTGCCGGTGACGCGCACGTTCTTCCAGTAGTCCTCGCGGAGCTCCTGGATGAGACCGATGGCCTTCTTCAGACCCTCCTCGGTGCGCTCCATGCCGCAGTACTCCCACATGATGTGGCCGAGTTCCTTGTGGTAGGAGTCGACCGAGCGGGTGCCCTGGATGGACAGCAGCGTATCGATGCGGCCCTGCGCGGACGCCTTCGCCTCGGCCACGGCGGGGTGGTCGTCGGCGAGCTTGTCGAACGGGGCATCAGCGAGGTAGTCGTTGATGGTGTTCGGCAACACGAAGTAACCGTCGGCGAGGCCCTGCATCAAGGCGGAGGCGCCGAGACGGTTCGCACCGTGATCGGAGAAGTTCGCCTCACCTGTGACGTACAGGCCGGGGATGGAGGACTGCAGGTCGTAGTCGACCCAGAGGCCACCCATCGTGTAGTGCACGGCCGGGTAGATGCGCATCGGCGTCTCGTACGGGTTCTCACCCGTGATCTGCGCGTACATGTCGAACAGGTTGCCGTACTTGTTCTCGACGGCCTTCTGCCCCAGGCGGTTGATCGCGTCGGAGAAGTCGAGGTAGACACCGCGACGCACCTGACGCTCGACGCCGTCCGCACCGGTCTCGACGACGGCGGGCCGACACCGCGCCCTCGTCGCACATGTTCTTCGCCTGACGCGACGCGATGTCGCGCGGCACCAGGTTGCCGAACGCCGGGTAGATCCGCTCCAGGTAGTAGTCGCGGTCGGCCTCTGCGATCTGGCGGGGATCCTTGCCGCAGTCCTCAGCCTTCTTGGGCACCCAGATCCGGCCGTCGTTACGCAGCGACTCGGACATGAGCGTCAGCTTCGACTGGGTCTCGCCGTGCACCGGGATGCAGGTCGGGTGGATCTGCGTGAAGCAGGGGTTGCCGAAGTAGGCACCCTTGCGGTGCGCGCGCCACGTCGCCGTGACGTTGCAGCCCATCGCGTTGGTCGACAGGAAGAAGACGTTGCCGTAGCCGCCGGTGGCGAGCACGACCGCGTCGGCCGTCCAGGTCTCGACCTTGCCGTTGACCATGTTGCGGGTCACGATGCCGCGGGCCTTGCCGTCGACGACGATCAGCTCGACCATCTCGTGGCGGGTGTACATCTTCACGGTGCCCGCAGCGACCTGGCGCTCCAGCTGCTGGTACGCGCCGATCAGCAGCTGCTGACCGGTCTGGCCGCGGGCGTAGAAGGTGCGCTGCACCTGCACGCCGCCGAACGAGCGGGTGTCGAGCAGACCGCCGTACTCACGGGCGAACGGGACGCCCTGAGCGACGCACTGGTCGATGATGTTGGCGGAGACCTCCGCGAGGCGGTAGACGTTCGTCTCACGGGCGCGGTAGTCGCCGCCCTTGACCGTGTCGTAGAACAGCCGGTACGTCGAGTCGTTGTCGTTGCGGTAGTTCTTGGCGGCGTTGATGCCACCCTGGGCGGCGATCGAGTGGGCGCGGCGCGGGCTGTCCTGGTAACAGAAGTTGAGGACGTTGTAGCCGGCCTCACCGAGCGTCGCGGCGGCGGCGCCACCGGCGAGTCCGGTGCCGACGATGATGACGCTCAGCTTGCGGCGGTTGGCGGGGTTGACCAGGCGGGCCTGGAACTGCCGGGTCTGCCACACCTTGTTGATCTCGATGCCGGTGGGAGCCTTGGTGTCTTCGATCTCGTCGCCGACGGCCCAGAACTGGTTGGTGGTGATGGTGTCGGTCACGAGATTGCTCCAAACAGGACGGCCACGGGCATGCTCATGAAGCCCACGAACAGTGCGACTGCCACGATGATCGCAAGGATGTTGAGCCACTTGCGCGCGTTGGCGGACGTGTTGGCGCCCAGCGTGGTGAAGGCGCTCCAGAAGCCGTGCCGCACGTGCATGCAGACCAGGACCATGCAGATGGTGTAAAGGGCGACCATCCAGACCTTGGTGAAGCTCGCGATGAGCATCGTGTACGGGAGGCAGCTTCGCCCCGAACGAGCCCGGCACGATGGTGAACTGGATGAGGTGGAAGATGAGGAAGGCCAGGACGATGACGCCACCCAGCGCATGGTGCGCGCGGAGTAGGTCTGGACCTGACGCTTGTAGTTGACGTACTTGGGGCCCGCTCGGCGATGGTCTTCAGGGAGAGTGAAGCCGCCGACCAGATGTGCAGGACGACCGCCGCCACGAGGCCGAAGCGGAACACCCAGATGAACCAGCCCTTGGGAAGGATCGGGTACAGGATGTCGGACTTCAGCCAGTGCGCGTAATGGTCGAACGCCTCGGCGCCCATGAACGCCTTGAGGTTGCCGTACATGTGCATGAGCAGGAAAGCGATCATGATCAAGCCGGTCACCGCCATGATGACCTTCTTGACGACCGTTGATCGTAACGCTCGCTGATGGATCGTGAGTGTTGTTGCCACGCGCACACTCTAGCCAACCTGGGCCTCCGGAATGAGGAGGGGGCCGATTAGCCCAAAGACGCGCTGGCAGGCCTATTTACGCGCACCTGGCGTTACGTTATGTCGTCGTCGAGCAGGTCGGGGCGGGTGGCCCTGGTGCGCTCGATCGCCTTCTCCCGACGCCAACTGGCGATGAGTGCGTGGTTTCCGCTGAGCAGCACCTCGGGCACGGCCCTGTCGCGCCAGATCGACGGCTTGGTGTAGTTCGGGTACTCCAGCAACTGCGCATTGCCCGCCGAGTGCGACTCCTCATGGAGCGACTCGGGGTTGCCGATCACCCGGGAAGCAACCTGACAACGGCCTCCGTGATGGCCAGCGCCGCCACCTCTCCCCGTTGAGCACATAGTCGCCGAGGCTCACCTCGATGACCTCGTAGCGGTCCCTGCAGTGGTCGATCACCCGCTGGTCGATGCCCTCGTAGCGCCCGCAGGCGAACACCAGCCGCTGCTTCGCGGCCAGTTCGTAGGCGAGTTCCTGATTGAAGGGGCGGCCCGCGGGGTGGGGACGACGATCGTCATGGGGGCCGGATCCATCGCCTCGAGCGCATCGAGCGCCTCCCCCACGGCTCGGGCTTCATCACCATTCCGGCTCCCCACCGTACGGCGTGTCGTCGGTGGTGTTGTGCCGGTCATGGGTCCAGTCCCGCAGGTCGTGGACCGCGAGGCCAACCGTCCCGGAGGCGATCGCCTTACCGACGAGGCTCAGGCCGAGCGGGGCGAAGTAGTCGGGGAAGATCGTGACGACGTCGAGCCTCATTCGTCGTCCTCCAGCAGGCCCGGACGTCGGCGAGCCGGATGACTCCCTCCTCGAGGTCGACGCCGGGCACGAGAGCGGAGACGAACGGCACGAGCCGCTCGGTTCCGTCGACGTCGAGTCGCAGCAGATCCTGGGCGGGCATGTGCAGCACCTCCGCGACGGTGCCCACTCTCCGGCCGGTGTGGTCGAGCACGTCGAGGCCGACCAGTTGCCTGTCGAAGTACTCCTCCGGTTCACTGGGCCGTTCGTCGGCCGGGACGTCGACGCTCAGCCACTGCCCCGTCAGGGTCTCGACGGCGGAGCGGTCGGGGTACCCGACGAAGGAGACCACGACGCGGCCCTTGTGCCAGCGGACGGTGCCGATCTCGACCGAGCGGTCGGTGTCACCCAGCCGCAGCTTCCCACCCACCGTGAACCTGCGTGCCGGCTCGTCGGTGCGCAGGTCGATCGCGACATCACCCTTGATGCCGTGGGGCCTCCCCACCTTGCCGACCCTCACCTCGACCAGTCCGGTCATGATCCGACTCCTCGTGTTGTTTCCTCGAACGTGCTGTGGTGTAAAGAAAATCGCCGGTTGAGGGCTCGGAGCTCTCAACCGGCGATCAGTGTCGCTTCAGCGGCGGCGGGGCGGTCCACGTCGACGAAGTCGACCCGGACGCTCTCCTTACCGGCCAGCGCGGCGATGACCGTGCGCAGGGCCTGCGCGGTGCGGCCCTGACGGCCGATCACCTTGCCGACGTCATCGGGGTGCACACGCACCTCGAGGAGCCGGCCGCGTCGCAGGTCCTTGTCCTTGACGGTCACATCGTCGGGGTTCGAGACGATCCCGGCGACGAGGTGCTCAAGGGCATCGGCGAGCACGCTCAGGCCTCTTCGGCGGGAGCCTCGGCCTCGTCGGCCGCGGCGGGTGCCTCAGCCTCGGCGGCCTTCTTGGCTGCATCCTCGTCGACCTTCTTCTTGGCCTTGGAGATGGCGGGCGCGGTCGCGTTGGCGTCCTCGGCCAGGGCGGCGGCGAACGCTGCGTCACGGTCGCGACGCTCAGGCTGCGGGTCGATGCCGGCCGGCGTCTTGTCGCCGGTGAACTTCTGCCAGTCGCCGGAGCGCTTGAAGATCGCGACGACGGCCTCGGTCGGCTGGGCGCCGACGGACAGCCAGTACTGCGCGCGCTCCGAGTCGACGCGGATCACGCTGGGGTCGTTCTTCGGGTGGTACAGGCCGATCTCTTCGATGGCCTGACCGTCGCGCTTGGCGCGCGAGTCGATGACGATGATGCGGTAGTGGGGCGAGCGAATCTTGCCGAGACGCTTCAGGCGGATCTTGGTAGCCACTGGTGTGGTTCTCCTGTTACTCAAGGTGTCTGCCGGGCAGACGAGCTGGATGGACGCGCGTCGCGTGTGGGGCACACTCAGCGCAAACCTATGGGCCTCCCGCCCGCGTGAGAGGGCACAGGCGAAGAAGGTGCAGTGACATTCTGCCAGAAGTGACCCCTACCGCCCAAACATCGGTGCGCGGCTAGGCTTGCCGGCGATGGAGATTTCAGGAGATGACTTCGAGGCCCTCGTTGAGGAGGCCCTCGCCGAACTGCCCGAGCAGCTGGTCGAGGGGCTCGACAACCTCATCTTCGTGGTCGAGGACGAACCTGAGGACGGCTCCGACACGCTCGGCGTCTACGAGGGCACGGCCCTGACCGAGCGCGGCGACTACGGGTACGGGCAGCTGCCCGACCGCATCGTCCTGTTCCAGGGCCCGCTGTCGCGCATGTGCCTCGACGAGGACGAACTCTACGACGAGATCTGGATCACGCTCGTCCATGAGCTCGGCCACTACCACGGCATCGAGGAGGACGCCCTCCACGAACTGGGCTGGGGATGAGGCGCCCGGATCAGCCGCAGACCGCCCCGATGTCCCCCGCGTAGACCAGCGGCCGGGTGCCTGAGCAGATGCCGGCGTTGAGCACCGGGGTGATACCGGGGCCCTGCTCCACCGCGGGCGCCATCCCCACCGGGAGCGCCTGGCTGATGCCGAGCAGCGAGGCCCATCCGACCTCGGCCATCGCGGCCTCGACCGCCGTGTCGTCAGGGTCGAGCCCCGCGGCCTCGGCCGCGTGCCGGAAGAACTCGTCGCGGCCCATCACGGCGTCGATGAGCCCGTTGGCCGACGCCGCGTCGGGTCGAAGATCAGCGCACCGAGCTCGCCCTGATCTCGGCCTCGGGGATGTCACGGTACTTCGACACATGGGAGACGAACTTCGCATACTCGGCATCGATGCCCGCCTGGTAGTGCGCCCGTTCCTCCTCGGTGACGGCGCGGAACGGGTTGCCGAAGTCCTTGCCTGTGCCTGCCGTGAAGTAGTCGCTCGTGATCCCGCCGGTGGTGGTGACCCCTGCTCGAGCAGCGTGCTGCCGGTTGCCGTGACGCCGTCGTAGTGGGTGAACGGGCCCATGATGACGCCGATCGACCCGACGAGCGTGCCGTGGTCGGCGATGATCTCGTCGGCCGGCGCCGTGGCGTAGACGCCGCCCGAGGCGGACATCTCGGAGACGTGCACGAGGACCACCTGGTCGGTGCGCTCCTGGTAGCGGACGATGGCATCCGCGATGGCCTTGGACCCGCTGATGCTCCCGCCCGGGGTGTTGACGAGCAGCACGACACCTGACGCGTCGTCCTTGTCGAGGGCGTCGAGCTCGGCGGCGATGTCGTAGCCGTAGGTGCCGGCCGAGAGCAGGCCTCCCCGGACCCTCCGCCATGATGGCTCCCTCGATGCGGATGGCACGGAGCCGTCCCTCACCGGACCCCAGATGACGTCGTTGGTGGTCGCGCTGCCGAGCGTGGTGGCCGCCATCGCGAGCGTGCCGATGATGAGCCCGATCGTGCTGATGGCCCGATGACGGTGCCGACGAGCGCGAGGCCGGTGCCGACGCCTGCCCCCAGCCGAAGCCCTTGCGGAAGGCCCCTGAGGGCGCTCGGGATGGTGGCGGCCGCGGTGCGTGCCGCGCCGGGTGCCTGCGGGGCGGGCCACTGCTGCACGTCGGGCCGTGGCTGCGGCTCCGGGGTCACTGGATCGGGTGTGTTCTGGGTGGGATCGGTGTCCATCCTGGCTTCCGTGGTCGGTGGATCGCTGGTCGGGCCATGCTACCGGCCCACCGAGTCACGCCTTGTCAGGCGACGACGTTGCCGCGGAGCACCAGGGCGGTCGGCCGGTAGATGGCCGAGATGTCCTCGCGCGGATCGTCGGGAAGCACGATCAGGTCGGCGCTCGCGCCGGTGTCGAGCGCGTCGGCGCCGAGCCATGCGCGGGCCCGCCAACTCGCGGCCCGAGCGCGAACAGGTTGCCCCCGACCTCGGCCAACTCCTCGATCTCCTCACCGATGCCACCGTGCGGCACGACGGTGCCTGCATCGGTACCCGAGTACACCTGCACCCCGGCCTCGATCGCGTGGCGGATGGTCGTCTTTCTGCGGGCGTACAGGTCGGTCATGTGTGCGAAGTACGTCGGGTACTTCTCCCGCGCGGGGGCCGCGTACATCGGGAACCGGGCCAGGTTGATCATGGTCGGGACCAGGGCGGTGCCGCGGGCCGCCATGTCGGCGATCACGTCGTCGGTCATGCCGGTGCCGTGTTCGATGCAGTCGATCCCGCGGCCACCAGCTCCGCGACGGCCTGCTCACCGAAGCAGTGCGCCGTGACCCGGGCACCCTCCGCATGTGCGGCGGCGATCGCCTCGGCGGCGACGTCGGCGGGCCAGAGCGGTGCGAGGTCGCCGACCGACCGGTCGATCCAGTCGCCCACCAGCTTGACCCAGCCGTCGCCGGCGCGGGCCTGCCCGCGGACGGCGTCGACGAGGCCCTCGGGCTCCACCTCGACGCCGAGGTTGCGCAGGTAGCGCTTCGGGCGGGCGACGTGCCGGCCGGCCCGCACCAGGCGGGGCAGCATCGGGTCCTGCTGGATCCAGGTCGTGTCGGACGGCGACCCGGCATCACGGATCAGCATGACGCCGGCGGCGAGGTCGGCGAGCGCCTGCCTGCGGGCCGTCTCAGCGCTGACGGCGCCGTCGGGGCCGAGCCCGATGTGGCTGTGCGCGTCAACCAGGCCCGGGATGACGAAGCCGGACGTGGCTATCGTCCGGGCGCCCGCGACCGGCTCGTCGTGCAGGACGCCCCATCGATCCACACCTCCCGGGTCACGCCCTCCGGAGGAACACACCCTTGATGTGCAACGGCACGGTCATCTCGCCTCCTGGATCAGAACTTCGGCTTGTTCTCGTTGAACATCTTCGCCAGCTCGGGCGGCAGCTGGAAGTCGTCCATCGAGGCCGGGATCTGCGGGCCTGCGGCTGCTGCTGCACGGGGCGGGGGCCGGACGGGCGCCGCCCTTGCGGCCCTTCTTGCCCTGCTGCTTCCTGGCTCCCGCCCGCCGGCCACCCATGCCGGGCATCCCTGGCATGCCGCCGCCGGCGAGCGACTCCATCATCTTGCGGGCCTCGACGAAGCGGTTGACCAGCTTGTTGACCTCGGAGACCTGGACGCCCGCGCCCTTGGCGATGCGAGCGCGGCGCGACCCGTTGAGGATCGACACGTTGTCGCGCTCGGCCGGGGTCATGGAGTGGATGATCGCCTCGATGCGGTCGATCTCCTTCTCGTCGATCTCGTTGATGGCGTCCTTGAACTGCCCCGCGCCGGGAAGCATGCCGAGGATCTTCGACATGGGGCCCATCTTGCGGAGCTGCTGCATCTGGGAGAGGAAGTCCTGCAGACCGAACTGGTTCTTCCCCATCAGCTTCTCGGCGGCGGCGCGCGACTGCTCGGCGTCGAACGTCTTCTCCGCCTGCTCGATGAGGGAGAGCATGTCGCCCATGCCGAGGATGCGCGAGGCCATCCGGTCGGGGTGGAACATGTCGAAGTCGCCGAGGCCCTCGCCGCTGGAGGCGAACATGATCGGCTTGCCGAGCACGCGCGCGATCGACAGCGCTGCGCCACCGCGGGCGTCACCGTCGAGCTTGGTGAGGACGACGCCGTCGACGCCGACACCCTCGTCGAAGGCCTTGGCCGTGTTGACGGCGTCCTGGCCGATCATGGCGTCCACGACGAACAGCGTCTCGGCGGGGTTGACGGCGGCCTTGATGTCGGCGGCCTGACGCATCAGTTCCTGGTCGACGCCCAGGCGGCCGGCGGTGTCGACGATGACGACGTCGTAGAGCTTCTGTTCTGCGTGGGCGATGGCGCGGCGGGCGACGTCGACGGGATCGCCGATGCCGTTGCCCGGTTCGGGGCGAACACGTGGACGCCGGCGCGTTCGCCGACGATCTGGAGCTGGTTGACGGCGTTGGGGCGCTGGAGGTCGGCGGCCACCAGCAGCGGCGCGTGCCTGTTCTCCCGCAGCCAGCGGCCGAGCTTGCCCGCCAGCGTCGTCTTACCGGCGCCCTGGAGGCCGGCGAGCATGATGACCGTCGGGGGCGCTTGTCGAACCGGATGGTGCGGGCCTCACCGCCGAGGATGGAGATGAGCTCCTCGTTGACGATCTTGATGATCTGCTGCGACGGGTTGAGCGCCTTGGACAGCTCGGCGTCGAGCGCGCGCGTCTTGACCGCCGCCACGAACTCCTTGACGACCGCAAGGTTGACGTCGGCCTCCAGCAGCGCGATCCGGATCTCGCGCATGGTGGCGTCGATGTCCGCCTCGGAGAGGCGACCCTTGGAGCGGAGCCCCTTGAATACGGTCGCGAGGCGATCTTGCAGCGTGTCGAACACTTTGGGTGACCCCTTCGCAGGTGAGCGTGAACGACCCAAGGATACTCAGAGCCCCACCTGCGGCCCAAGCCGACCTGTCGTGGCGGCGTGCAAGAGTAGGGCGCATGACAGCGCACTGGAATGGGGAGCCGCCGCCGGAGCTCGATGAGCTGCCGCCCGATCCCTGGGACGAGCCGCCAGCCGACCTGGCCGAGGCGGTGCCTACGGGCCGTCGGCCGGAGCGACCTGCGGCGAGGGTGCCGGACCGCGGCGCGGTCTCCCGCGGCCCGGACGGGCTGCACGACGAGGCCCTCGGGATCCTGCGCGCGCTCACCGGCAATCCCGATGCGCGCTTCCACCCCGGGCAGTTCGAGGCGATCGAGGCGCTGGTCGCCGACCACCGACGGGCGCTCGTGGTGCAGCGCACCGGGTGGGGCAAGTCGGCCGTCTACTTCATCGCGGCGCTGTTGCAGCGCCGCGCGGGCGCCGGGCCCGCCCTGATCGTCTCCCCGCTGCTCGCCCTGATGCGCGACCAGGTGGAGGCGGCCGGGCGCGCCGGGGTGCGGGCCGCCGCGATCAACTCCGCCAATATCACCGAGTGGGAGACATCGAGTCGCTCCTGGATGCCGACGCCGTCGACGTGCTGCTGGTCTCCCCGAGCGCCTGGTGAACCCGCGGTTCCGGGCCGAGCAGCTGCCGCGGCTCATCGGCACCGCGGGGCTGCTCGTGATCGACGAGGCACACTGCATCAGCGACTGGGGGCACGACTTCCGGCCCGACTACCGCAGGATCCGCACACTGATCGCCGAGCTGCCGGCCGACGTGCCGGTGCTCGCGACCACCGCGACCGCCAACGAGCGCGTCGTCACCGATGTCGCCGAGCAGATGGCGGCCGGCGGGCACGAGGTGTTCACGCTGCGGGGGCCTCTCGCGCGCGGGTCGCTCCGGCTCGGCGTGCTCGAGCTCGGCACGTCCTGGCGGCGGCTGGCCTGGCTCACGCAGCACCTGGCCGACCTGCCGGGAAGCGGCATCGTCTACTGCCTCACGGTGGCCTCCGCCGACGAGACCGCAGCCCTGCTCACGAAGGCCGGCCACCGGGTGCTGCCCTATACGGGGCGCACGGAGCCCGCCGAACGTCTCGCCGCCGAGGAGGCGCTGAAGCGCAACGAGGTGAAGGCCCTGATCGCCACCTCGGCGCTCGGGATGGGCTTCGACAAGCCCGACCTGGGCTTCGTGGTGCACCTCGGCTCCCCCAGCTCACCGGTTGCCTACTACCAACAGGTCGGCCGCGCCGGGCGTGCCACCGACAGCGCCGACGTGCTGCTGCTGCCGGGCCGCGAGGACCGCGACATCTGGCACTACTTCGCCACCAACGCCATGCCCACGCGGGCGCGTGCAGACGCCGTCCTCACCGCGCTCGGCGAGGCCGACCGGCCGCTGTCGGTGGGGCGTTGGAGGCCCGGGTCGACCTGCGGCGTGGCCAGTTGGAGCTGCTGCTGAAGGTGCTGGCCGTCGACGGCGCCGTCGAGTACGGACAGGGCGGCTGGAGCGCGACGGGCACGCCGTGGGTCTACGACGGCGCCCGTTACGACCGGATCGCGGAGGCACGGGTCGCCGAGCAGCGCTCGATGCTCGCCTACCAGGACCTGACGAGCTGTCGGATGGAGTTCCTGACGCGCTCCCTCGACGACCCCGCCAGCACCCCCTGCGGCCGGTGCGACGCCTGCGCCGGGCCGTGGTACCCCACGGACATCTCGCTCGACTCCGAGGCGGGGGCCCGCTCCTCTCTCGACCGGGTCGGGGTCGCGGTGCCACCGCGGGCCATGTGGCCACAGGGCCTCGACCGGCTCGGGGTCACCACCGACGGCCGCGCGGTCAAGGGAAAGCTCCCGGTCGACGAGCAGGTCGGGAGGGACGCGTGCTCGCCCGGTTGACCGATCTCGGCTACGGCACGGCCCTGCGGGACCTGTTCGCCCCCGACCACGACGGCCGCCCGGTCGACCGCGAGCTGCCCCGGCACTTGCCTCAGCCTGCCTGCGGGTGCTGAAGAAGTGGGACTGGGCCGAACGCCCGGTCGCCGTGGCCTGGGTGCCGGGCGTGGGTCGCCCCCGTCTGGTGGAGGCGTTGGCGACCGGCATCGCCCGCGCGGGGCGCCTCGAGGTGCTCGGGCCGCTCACGCTGCACGCTGGCACCGCCGCGCCCGCCGCCAACAGCGCCTTCCGGGTGCGCGACCTGTGGTCACGCTTCGAGGTGCCGCCCGCCATGGCGGCCCGCCTCTCGGGCTGGGCGGCCCGGTGCTGCTGGTCGACGACCTGATCGATTCACGGTGGACGATGACGGTGGCGGGCAGGCTGCTCCGCAGGGCCGGGGCGGACGCGGTGCTGCCGCTCGCGCTGGCCTCGGTGGCCTGAGGCGGGCGTCAGCCCCAGACGGCGCTCGCTCCCGCCTCACCGGTCAGGGCGACCATGGTGAGGGTGGCGAGCGCCGATGCGATTGTCGCGGCACCGCTGATGGCGACCCGGGGCCGGTCCCGTCCCTGGCCGCCCTGCGCGCCAGCAGGTGCAGCGGCAGGGCCACGGCGAGGAGAAGGGTGACCCACGGCATCCAGCTCCCGAGGCTCTGGTGCCGGGCGATCAGTGCGGTACCCGCGAGCCCGAGGTGGTCGGCGAGCAGCGGGCCGGTGAGCCGCGCGGCGAACGCGGCGATGACGGCGAGCACACCGACCGTGACGGTGAGGCCCGCGTAGCGCTCCCGCACGCGTGCCATCAGCACGACGAGCACGGCGCCCAGCGCCGCGAGCGGGATGAACACCACCGCCGCGTGGACCACCAGCGGGTGGAGCGGGAGCCCGAACACGGCTATCCCACGACCTTGTTGCCGTCGCGGTCGATCACGAACCACACGCCCTGGACGTTCTGGCCGGTCACGTCGCCGGGCGCCGTGTCGTTCTTCCAGTAGTACAGGGGCCAGCCGTTGTAGGTGGCCTGGGTGGTGCCGTCGGCGCGCTGGAACGACCCGAGCAGCGAGTCGTCGACGCCGGCACCGGCGGCGGGCTTCCCGAGCAGCGGCGGCCAGTTGACGAGGCACTGCCCTCGCACGCGCTCTTTCCGGGGCTGTCGTTGGTGAACAGGTACAGCGTCATCGCGTTGCCGTCGACGAGGATCTTCCCGAGCGATGAGTCGGCCATGGCGAGCGTCAGTGCGGCAGGGGCCTCGGTGGCCGGGGCACTGGTGACCGGGGCGCTCGTCGCGGGGGCGCTGGTCGCCGGAGCGCTCGTGGCCGCGTAGTCGGGGGTGGTCGGCGAGCCGGAGCCGCAGGCCGCAAGCAGGCCGACCGCTGCAACTGCGACGAGGGCGGCCGCGGAGCGGGAGAATGGGCGAATGGACATGGGTCCTCCTGATGGTGACGGACGTCGCCCGGGCGACGCCGGCCCCGTTTGAGGGGTCGTCCGTGATACGGCCGGGTCGGGCGGAGGGATTGCGCCGCGGCGCAATCCCCGGGCGCCGTGCCCGTATCAAGGGATGTGTTGGTGTTCCCGCTTACCGACCGCTCGGGTGACCGCGACCTGCTGGCCGCCCTCGCCTCGGGCGAGGAGTTGGCCGCGGTCGAGTTCGTGCAGCGCTTCGAGGGTCGCGTCTTCGGGCTCGCGCTGTCCATCACGCGCGACCGGGGACTCGCTGAGGAGGTGGCCCAGGAGGCGTTCCTGCGGGCCTGGCGGGCCGCGGCCGGTTACGACCCCGGGCGCGGTTCGGCACTGACGTGGCTGCTGACCATCACCCGCAACCTCGCCATCGACGCGGTGCGGGCGCGCCGCACCGTTGCGACCGACGCGGCGGCACTCGAGCAACTGATCGCCGGGTGCTGAGTGACCCGTCCGACGCGATCGACGACCAGTTGGAGGCCGCGGAGGCCGCGGGGCACCTGCGAGAACTGCCGCCGGAGCAGGCGCGGGCCGTGCTCCTGGCGACGGTTGCGGGCCACACCGCGCAGGAGGTCGCCGACCACGAGGGCATCCCGTTGGGCACGGCGAAGACCCGGATCAGGACAGGGCTGGCGCGCCTGCGGCGCGCGGTGGAGGGAGAATCATGACCGGCCATCTCGACGACGACACCCTGGTGGCGCTGGCGCTCGGCCAGGCGCGGGGCGACCGTGGTGTCGCGGCCCACCTCAGCGGCTGCCCCACTGCGCGGCGGCCCTTCAGGGCTACGAGGACGCCGTCCGCCTCACTGTGGCGGCCGCCCCCTCGATCGCACCGCCCGCGGGCTTCACGGAGAGGGTGGTCGCGGCAGGCACCGCCCTGCCAGCGAGCGCCCCTCCCCGGTCGCCCGCCCGCGGTGGCAGTGGCTGGTCGCCGCGGCGCTGCTGCTCGGCGCGGTGCTCGGCACGACGGCCACGCTCGGGATCCTCGCGGTCAGCCGGACCCTGAGGCGCCCCAGACGGCGGTGGCTGCGCAGGCGTCACCGCTGCTGACCGCCGACGGGGCCGGGTCGGCAGCGCCGGTGTCGTCGACCTCGGGCACGGCGCGATGCTGGTGCTCAGCGTCACGGCGGCACGACCGGGAGCGACCTACGAGTGCGTGCTGATCGGCGACGACGGGTCGCGCACCAGCGGTGGCACCTGGAAGGTGTCCGGCCAGGCGTACGGGCAGGACACCTCCGGCACCTGGCTCGTGCCGACCGACGGGAGGCCCGTGACCGGCGTCGAGCTGGTCACACCCGATGATCGGGTGTGGGCGAAGGCCGGCCTCTGACGCGGGCGCTACTCGCCGAGGATGCCCTGGACGAAGCCCTCGGGTCGAACGGCGCCAGGTCGTCGACTCCCTCGCCGAGGCCGACGAGCTTGACGGGGACGCCCAGCTCGCGCTGTACCTGGACCACGATGCCGCCCTTGGCGGAGCCGTCGAGCTTGGTGAGCACGATGCCCGTGACGTCGACGACCTCGGCGAAGATCCGGGCCTGCGTCATGCCGTTCTGACCGGTGGTCGCGTCGAGCACGAGGAGCACCTCGGTGACGGGCGCCTTCTTCTCGATGACGCGCTTGACCTTGCCGAGTTCGTCCATCAGGCCGGTCTTCGTGTGGAGTCGGCCTGCGGTGTCAACGATCACGACGTCGACGCCGTCGGTGACGCCCTTCGCCACGGCGTCGAAGGCCACGGACGCGGGGTCGGCGCCGTCGACATCGCTGCGGACGGTCTCGACACCGACGCGCTCACCCCAGGTGGCGAGCTGCTCGGCGGCGGCCGCGCGGAAGGTGTCCGCCGCGCCGAGCACGACGGACCTCTCCTCGGCGACGAGCACGCGGGCCAGCTTGCCGACCGTGGTGGTCTTGCCTGTGCCGTTGACGCCGACCACGAGCACGACCGCAGGATCGCCCTCGATGGCCGGGGTGAGGTTGAGGGAGCGGTCGAGGCTGGGGTCGACCAGCTTCAGCAGCTCCTCGAAGAGGACCTCACGGGCCTGTGCCGGGTCGGCGATGCCGTCGACCGCGAGTCGCCTGCGGAGGGCGTCGGTCAGTTCTGTGGCGGGCCGACACCGAGGTCGGAGGTGATCAGCGTGGTCTCGAAGTCGTCCCACACGTCCGCGTCGATCTTGTCGACGGCGAGAAGATCGGCCAGCGCCCGCGCGAGCGCGTTGTTGCTGGACGACAGGCGGCGGCGGAGCCGGGCCCACCGACTAACGGGCGCCTCCGGGTGGTCAAGCTCCGGCTCCGGCTCCGGCTCCGGCTCGGGGAGGACGGCGGTCTCCTCGGCAGGAGTCGGCTCACCGGGCACCTCGACCGGTTGGAGCCCTGGCACCTCCTCCGGCTCGGGTTCGGCCACGACGACGTCGGCGCCCTCGGCCTTCTCCGCGAGCTCGGGCCTGTCCACGCGGTCGAGCGCGCGCTGCCTACGGCCGTCGAAGTAGACGATCGCGCCGCCGAGGATGACGGCGATGCCGATGATGGAAACTACTGTCCAGAAAATCCACACGCGCTCATCCTAGGGGACGGGCAGCTGCGGGCCTCTGCGGCGGCGGCTCAGCGGTCGTCGAGGCCCTTCAGGAACTGGGGCACCTCGCCCTTGCCGTTCATGGTCTGGTTGGCGCGGATCGCGAACTTCTCGACCTTGCGGTGCTTGATCTGGAGTTCGCCCGAGGCCACGCCGACCACCAGCAGGATTGCGACGGCGGCCACGATGATGATGAGAAGAAAAATGGCTGCAACCATTGATGGCCTCCAGGCTCGGGTTGCCCCAGTCTGCCATCGGGACGGCCGAACCCCCGACTCCGGGCGTGGCGCGTCAGGACTCGGACAGCCGCTGCGACACGACGGTCGAGATCCCGTCCCCGCGCATGGTGACGCCGTAGAGCGAGTCGGCGATCTCCATCGTCCGCTTCTGGTGGGTGATGATCAGCAGTTGCGAGTTGGCCCGCAGTTCCTCGTAGATGCCGAGCAGACGGCCGAGGTTCGCATCGTCGAGCGCCGCCTCCACCTCGTCGAGGATGTAGAACGGGCTCGGCCGGGCGATGAAGAGGGCGACCAGGAAGGCCACCGCCACGAGCGAGCGCTCGCCGCCCGAGAGCAGCGACAGCCTCTTGACCTGCTTACCTGCGGGACGCGCCTCGACGTCGACGCCGGTGGTGAGCAGGTCCCGGGATCGGTCAGGACCAGCCTGCCCTCTCCCCGGGGAAGAGCCGGGAAAACACCGACCGGAAGCTCGCCTCCACGTCGGTGTAGGCGGCCGCGAACACCTCCTCGACGCGCCGGTCGACCTCCGCCACGAGGTCAATCAGATCGGAGCGGGTCTGCCTGAGGTCCTCGAGCTGTTCGACAAGGAACCGGTGCCGCGCCGTCATCGCGTCGAACTCCTCGAGTGCGAGGGGGTTGACCCGACCGAGGACAGCGAGGTTGCGTTCGGCCGCCCTGAGCCGGGCCGTCTGCCTGTCCCGGTCGAACGCCTCGGGCTCGGGTTGCTCGTCGTCGACCGTCAACGCCGTGCCGTCGGGCGGGTCAGGACCGGCACCGGCCGGTCGGGCCCATATTCGGCGAGGAGCACCTCCGGGGCGAGCCCCAGGTCGCTCAGGGCCCGGTCGGCCAGCTGCTCGATCCGCATCCGGTGCTCGATCCGCACCATCTCATCACGGTGCGCGCCGCGGACCATCTCGTCCAGCCGTGCGTCGGCGGCCTTGGCCGCGTGCCGCGCCCGGGTCGTTCCCGCCTCGGCGTCCCTGCGTGCCTGGTCGGCCGCGTCGCGCTGGGCGGCGGCCTTCTCCCGCGCCGCCTCGACGCGGTCGGCCAGCCCTGCGCAGCGCTGTGGACGGCCCGGGCGACCTGCGCCTCCCTGCGGAGCTCCTCGGCCCGCCGCTGGGCCTTCGCCCGCGACTGACGCTCGTGCTGGGCGGCCCGCTGGAGCGACTCGGCGCGACCGGAGATGGCCTTGATCTGTTCCTCCACGCCGCGCAGCACGAGCCGCGCCTCCATCTCCGCCTGCCTCGCCCGCCTCGCCTGCGCCGCGAGGGCGTCCCGCTCGGTGGATCAGGCTCGGCCGTCTCCTCGACCGAGGCAGCCTCGAGCCGGTCGGTGAGCTCGGCAAGCGACTCCTCGTCGCGGACCCGGGCGAGGTTGGCCGCCTCGATGGCCTCGTCCAGGCGACCCGTCTCGGTGAGCGCGGTGGCCTGCGCCTGCCGGTGGGAACCGAGCTGGTCGGCGACCGCCGCGAGCTGCGCATCGGAGGCGTGCAGCGCGGCCAGGGCATCCGCCTCGGCCGCGCGGGCCTCCTCGAGCGCCGGCTGCACCTGCTGGGCCTCGAACCGCAGCCGGTCGGCCTCGTGCCCGACGGTGGCCAGCGCGTCCTGCGCCTCCACGAGCTGTGCCCGGACCTCGAGCAGCGAGGGCCGCCCTCAGACCCGGACTCGACGAGCCATGACGAATAGAGGTCACCGGTGGCGGTCACCACGACGAGGTCATCGTGCCGGGCTGCGAGCGCGGCCGCCTCCGCCGCGGTGGCAACGGCCACGACGCCGTCCAGCAGCCGGTCGAGCGCTCCGGCGAGGGGGCGGGGGCGTCGATCAGGTCGCGGACCGCCGGCCCCGGGAGCGCCGTCCGTGGTGCCGGACGGGTCGCTCCGGCCACGACGAGCGGTGCCCTACCGAGCTCGCCCTCATCCAGGAACCGCGCAGCGGCCAGCGCCCCGTCCAGGCCCTCGACGACGACCGCCTCGGCCATGCCGCGCAGCGCCGCGGAGACTGCGGCCTCGTGGCCGGGGTCACCGAGATGAGTTCCGACAGCCTTCCATGGACGTCGCCGCGCCCGAGGAGGTCGGCCGAGCCGTCCCTGCCTGCGGTGAGCAGGAGCAGCGCCTCGACCCGGGCCTCGAGCGCCGCCCTGCGCCTCACCGCGTCGCCTTCGCGCGCACGGAGGTCGGCGATGCGCGCCTCGGCGAGGGCGACCGTCTCCGTCGCCGCCTCGTATGCGACGTCGAGGTCGGACTCGGAGGCACCGAGCCCGGCCAGCGACGACTCGACCCGGTGGAACGACACCGCGGCCTCCTCGGCGCGGGCGAGCGCCTCCGCCCGCCTGGCCCGAGCCGGGCGATCTCCTCGTCGGAGGCCTCCAGCCGTGAAGTGACGGCGTTGACCCGACCGGTCAGGCGGGCCAGCCCTCCCTGCGGTCGGCGACCGCCCGGAGCGCCGCGGAGTAGGCCTGCTCGGCCACCCCGTGCGCCTTCTCCGCCGCATTGCGTGCGAGCGTCGCATCGGTGAGCGCGCCGTTGCCGCGGTCGGCGTCGCTCCGTAGCGCCTGCTCGCGGGCACGAACCTCTGCGGCCTCACGCTCCAACGCCTCCGGGTCCCTTCCCCGAGGTCGAGGGTGGGCTGGTTGTCCCCGGCCCGCATCCTCTCGGCCGCGATGGAGATCGTCGTGGTGACCCGCTCCCGCAGGCCGGCGAGCTGGTACCACAGGTCCTGGGCCGCATCGAAGTCGGCGGCCGCGGCCTTGAGCCGCCGCTCGGCCGCCTCCTCGTCACGCTGCGCCTCCGCCACCGCCTGCTCTGCCCTGCGCTTGGCCTCCGCCGCCGCGGCCTCGTCGGCGAGCTCGGCCTCGAGCCTTCCCTGCTCCGAGGCCAGGTCGTCGGCGAGCAGGCGGGCCTTCGCGTCGCGCAGCTCTGCCTGGATGACGGCGGCTCTCCTGGCCGCCTGCGCCTGCCTGCCCAGGGGCTTGAGCTGGCGCGCGAGCTCCGAGACGAGGTCCTGGAGCCGGTCGAGGTTGGCCCGGGTCGCCTCGAGCTTGCGGAGCGCCCGCTCCTTACGTTTGCGGTGCTTGAGGACGCCTGCGGCCTCCTCGATGAACCCGCGCCTCGACTCCGGGGTCGCCTGCAGGATGGCGTCGAGCTGGCCCTGCCCGACGATGACGTGCATCTCGCGGCCGATGCCGGAGTCGCTCAGCAACTCCTGCACGTCGAGGAGCCGGGCGGACGCGCCGTTGATGGCGTACTCGGATCCCCCGCTGCGGAACATGGTGCGGGTGATCGTCACCTCGGTGTACTCGATCGGCAACGCACCGTCCGAGTTGTCGATGGTGAGTTCGACCTCTGCGCGGCCGAGCGGTGCCCGGCTGGACGTGCCCGCGAAGATGACGTCTTCCATCTTGCCGCCGCGCAGCGTCTTGGCCCCTGCTCCCCATCACCCAGCTGAGCGCGTCGACGACGTTCGACTTGCCCGACCCGTTGGGGCCCACCACACACGTGATCCCGGGCTCGAAGACGAGCGTCGTGGCCGACGCGAACGACTTGAAACCGCGCAGGGTGAGCTTCTTGAGGTACATGGTCTATTCGGCGACCTCGACCTCGGGCGCGTTGCGGTGCGCCGGTCGGCCCCGCACGGCGCGGAAGGTCCACAGCTTGTTGACGATGAAGTTGATCGGCATGGTGATCATGATGGCGATCAGCTGGGACCAGTACTCGCGCGAGTTGAGCCCGCGCTCCTCGTGGAAGAACGGTTCGGGCAGGTACAGGGGCTGGTCGGGTTCGTCATGGCGATCTTGAGGACCATGCCGATGAGCGCCGCCACCGACCCGACGGCCAGGAACGGCCAGAACTCCCTGAACCAGCCCGCGTGCCCGCTCGAGCGGAAGGTCCACCAGCGGTTGAGTTGGAAGTTGTAGAGGTTGGCGACGAGGAAGGCGACGATCCACACCAGCACCGTGAAGCGCACGTTGTACGGCGTGCCCGGGATGGAGAAGATGATGTCCTGGTTGTTGGCCGAGCCGCCGTTGAGCCGGTTCATCACGATGGCGACGACCATGTTGACGATGACGCCGGAGCCGCCCACGACCGCGAACTTCACGAGTTGGCGCGCCGTGTTGCCGTAGCGGCGTAGGAGGCGGTCGATCACAGGGGCCTTTCCGGCAGGTGGAGCTGAGGGCCGACGGGCCCGGCGCTTTCAAGTATGGCGGGCGGGTGGGACAGGGCCAACCTCACCCACCGCGTCGGGCCGGGGACGGGGCCCGCCGCCCGCCTGCGACACCGGCGTCCAGCTGCCACTGGCGTAGGATCGATCCAGTGACCGACTTCATCGACATCGCAGCGCCAGAAGAATCCACACCGGTCATCGACCCCGCCGACCTCGAGGTTGCGCTGCGTGTGCTGGGCACCGCGCACCGGCTGCCCGCGGACCATCCGGACTTCCACACGCTCCGCGAGGCGACCTCGGCCATGTACAAGTCGGTGCGCAGGCAGCGTCGACGCGACGTGCGCGACGCCGTCAGTGCCGCCGACCGCGAGGTGATCGCACGGACCGCGACGGGTGCGCCCGACCGCATCGACGACGAGACCCGCGGATCGAGCTCACGACGGCGGTGGAGTCGGCCAGCGCAGGCGAGCTCCTGCGGTCGCGGGCCTGCTACATCTGCAAGCAGCACTACACCCGCGTCGATGCGTTCTACCACCAGCTCTGCCCTGCCTGCGCCGCCTTCAGCCACGGCAAGCGCAACGCCCGCACCGATCTGACCGGACGCCGCGCCCTCCTGACGGGCGGCCGCGCCAAGATCGGCATGCACATCGCGCTGCGGCTGCTGCGCGACGGCGCCCACACGACCATCACCACCCGCTTCCCCAACGACGCGGCCCGCCGCTTCGCGTCGCTACCCGACTCGGCCGACTGGCTCCACCGGCTCAAGGTCGTCGGCATCGACCTGCGTGACCCGGCGCAGGTCATCGCCCTGGCCGACAGCGTCGCAGCGGCGGGCCCGCTGGACATCCTCATCAACAACGCCGCGCAGACCGTGCGCCGCACCGCCGGCTCGTACTCGCTGCTTGTCGACGCCGAGAACCAGCCCTTTCTGGCGGACGGCCCGCTTCCCGCCATCGAGCAGCTCGGCGGACCCGCCCAGCTGCACCCGAAGTCGCTCCAGGCCTCGGTCGACGGGGTGGCCGTTCCCACCCCGACGCTCTCCACTGCCGCCCTGGCAGGCACCGTCGCGGAGGGGTTGGAGCAGACCCTGACGGCGGGCGACCTGACGGCGCTGGCGATGACCGCCGGCTCCTCGTCGCTCGAGAGGCACGCCGACGGCAGCGCCATCGACGCGGGTGGCCTCGTGCCGGATGTCACGCATGTCAACAGCTGGGTGCAGCACGTGCAGGAGGTCGACCCGCTGGAGATGCTCGAGGTGCAGCTCTGCAACACCACGGCACCGTTCCTGCTGATCTCGCGGCTCCGTGCCTCCATGGCCTCCTCCCCGCGAGGCGCACATACGTGGTCAACGTCTCGGCGATGGAGGGTCAGTTCTCGCGCCGCTACAAGGGCCCCGGCCACCCGCACACGAACATGGCGAAGGCCGCGCTGAACATGCTGACCCGCACCAGCGCCGGCGAGATGCTCACCACCGACGGCATCCTCATGACCGCCGTCGACACCGGCTGGATCACCGACGAACGACCGCACTTCACCAAGGTGCGCCTGGCGGAGGAGGGCTTCAAGGCTCCCCTCGATCTGGTGGACGGCGCGGCTCGCGTCTACGACCCGATCGTCCGCGGGGAGGCCGGGGAGGATGTCCACGGGTGTTCCTCAAGGACTACGCGGCCAGCCCTGGTGAGAGTCTCCATGCTTGACCCGGACCTGTCGGCCACGCACGCCGACTTCATCGCCGCTCGGCCCGCCGGCGCGGACGAGGACGTCCACATGCTGCCCGGGATCGTCGACCACGTGATAGAGACCCTCACCCTGCCGGGCGCGGTTGTGCTCGATCCCTTTGCGGGGTTCGGCACGACGCTGGCGCGGGCAGCGGCCCTGGGAAGGCGGGCGCTCGGCGTCGAGCTGCTGCCGGAGCGTGTCGAGCACGTGCGGCAGCTGGTGCCCGCAGCCCGCGTCGTCGAGGGTGATGCACGCGAACTGCTGCGCCTGGTCGGCGGCCTCACCGCGGGCCCTGTCGACCTGATCCTGACCTCACCGCCCTACATGACCGTCAACGACCACGCGGCCGATCCGTTGACGGCCTACGAACTGGAGGGCGGCGACTACGGGCGTTACCTGGCGGAGCTCGGCCTCGTCGCGGCCCAGTGTGCGAGGCTCGTGGCGCCGGCGGCTTCGTGGTGTGGAACGTGGCCGACATCGACCACCTGGGTGTCCGGACGACGCTGATCGCCGACTGCGCGCAGATACTCGCCGCCCACCTCGACCCGGCCGGGGTCACCACCATCGGCTGGGACCGGCTCCCCATGACCTGGTGGCCGACGCGCTGCTGGTCTTCCGTCGTCCCGCATGACCGCGGCCGTCCCGACACCGGGATGTCTTCAGGGGCTGCCCGTCACGGCCTGCCTGGAGAGACTCAGCGCTGCGGCTGACGGCCTGCCTCCTCCCGGCGGGACATCGCGACGCGGAGGGCCCGGACCTGCAGCACGGCGGCTTCGGTGAGCCCAGCGACGTCCTCGGGTGTGGCGGGTAGGCGACGGCTGGCGCCGCGGAGGCGCTCGAGCAGCGTGTCGACGGCGAACTCCGGGAACTCCTTGGCGACCCGTGCCCGGGCGGCCTCCAGAGCCGCCACGACTTCCCGCGCACCCTGCTCGAACTGCGCGGGGCTCGCGGCTTCCTGGTGGAACTGATCCTCCGACAGCTCGCTGGCGACCTCGATCGCAAGCTCACCCTTGGCCCGCTGCAGCCTGATCCTGGCCTTGTCCGGCCTCCTGGTTCCCTGGCACAACGTGATGCGGATCAGCCGGAGTCCCGGCCCGTAGTCGTGCTCGCCCTCCAGCAACACGTCGCCGAGATCACACAGGGGGTAGACGGCGCCGTAGCCCTGGTCTCCGCTGCACGCCACCTGGATCAGCACCATGCGCTCGGGGGCGAGCTCGGCCGGGGCTGCAGTGGCAGCTCGTCCTCAGGGGCGGGCCGGACTTCCGCATCCGGGCCGCCCGGCGGCCACCCACCTCGTACAGCCGTCCGACGTCATCGGCGGGGTGCCCTTGGAGTCCCACCAGGAGAACCCGTCCACGCGCGCGTGGTCGCGCAGCAGTTCGGCGTCGCCGGGGGCGATCGTGAAGGTGGACGCCAGCTGGACCTCGCGGAGGTTCGGCGCGGCCAGGAACGGCGAGAGTCCGGTGGTGAGACCCTTCATCGAGCCGAGGTCGAGCCGCCACAGGCGGGTCAGCCGCCCGAGCGGAGGCAACGACCGGACCTGAGGTAGGGCGTAGAGGTCCAACTCCTCGAGCGTGGTCAGCTCCTCGAGGCCAGGCAGCTCTGTCAGCCCGCGCACGGAGCTGACCATCAGTTGGCGCAAACTCGTGCAACCGCTGAGGTCGATGCTCTCCGCGGATCCCCCGTTGACCATCAGGCTCTCCAGGCCCTCGACCTTCGCCAGTTCCCCGGCCGGCACCCTGACCGATATCAGCCCGAGCGCGCGCACCCCGGAGCGACCTTCGAGGCGTCGAAGACACCGCCCTCGATGTTGACGCGGAAGCTGTCCCATTCCTCGCGGACGCCAGTGATCCGCAGCACGTCACCATCGGTCATGACGGAGCGCATCCGCTTGGCGCTGGCGGCTGGTCCCCGAACCGCATGGTCGTGCTGCTGCTCGATCTCATTTCGTGGAGTCTACGGACCCATCGGCTCGACAGCCGCTCAACCCGACCGCTGCACGGCGCGACCCGGGTTCTCGTCAAACGCAGCAGGCTCGATCTCCCGGCCCGAGCCGGGCAGGGGCCGTGCCCGCCGCCACATTCACGCGACGCGCTGACGCCGTGCCGGCTGGCACCGGGGGCAGAAGTGCGACGACCGGCCGTCGAACGGCGCCCTCCGGATCGGGGTTCCGCAACGGTGGCAGCCCTCCCCTCGCGGCCGTACGCGTCGAGACCGCGGGCGAAGTAGCCAGACTCCCCGTTGACGTTGACGTACAGCGAGTCGAACGACGTGCCGCCCTGGGCCAGCGCCTCCTCCATGACGGCGCGGGCGCAACGTAGCAGTTCGACCGCCTTGCGGGGGCCGAGCTCGTTGGCGGGCTGATCGAAGTGGATACGGGCGCGCCACAGCGCCTCGTCCGCGTAGATGTTGCCGATCCCGCTCACCAGGCCCTGGTCGAGGATCGCCCGCTTGACGCCCGTGCGGCGGAGCCTGAGCCGCGCCGCGACCGCCCGTTCGTCGAAGGCGGGGTCGAACGGGTCGAGGGCGACGTGGGGCACCGGATCCTCCGCGAGGCCCGGCTTCAGGTCCAGGCCGCCGAACATGCGCTGGTCGACGAACCGGAGCTGGGTGTCGTCGTCGAGGTTGAGGAGGACGCGCGTGCTGCGCACGAGCTCGTCACGGGGCTGATTGACGCGGAACTGCCCGCTCATGCCGAGGTGGACGACCAGCGCGTCGTCGCCGAGGACGAGCCACATGAACTTGCCGCGGCGCCGCACGTCGTCGATGCGGCGGCCGGTCAGGTCGGCGGCGAACGCCTCCGGGCCGATGGGGTGGGTGCGGACGGGGCGCGGGTGCAGGACGCCGACGCGACGGACGGTGCGTCCGAGCGCGTGATTCTCGAGCCCGCGGCGGACGACCTCCACCTCGGGAGTTCAGGCACCCGCGAGCTCCCGGACGGCGATCCGTGCCGCGATCTGCTCCGCACGCTTCTTGCTCGGGGCGATTCCCTCCCCATGGGCCGCTCGTCGACGATGACCACCGCAGTGAACTCACGCTGGTGGTCGGGGCCGGTGCCGGAGACGTCGTAGCGGGGATCCCCCATCCGCGTGCGGCACACAGTTCCTGAAGGACGGTCTTGTGGTCGGCGTAGTCGCCGGCGGCCTCGGATGCCTCGATCAGGGGGTCGAAGATGCGATGCACGAACCGGGCGGCGGCGTCGGGGCCGGCGGAGAGGTGGATGGAGCCGATCACGGCCTCCATGGTGTCGGCCAGGATGGAGGTCTTCTCGGTGCCGAGCGTGGCGACCTCCCCTTGCCGAGCAGGATGTGCTCGCCCAGATCGAGGCTGCGGGCAACCCCGGCCAGGGCATAGGAGCTCACCACGCTGGCGCGGAGTTTGGCGAGCTGTCCCTCGCTGAGGTCCGGGTACGTTCGGTAGATGTGCTCGGTGACGACGATCTGCAGCACGGCGTCGCCGAGAAACTCCAGTCGCTCGTTGGACTGAATCCCACCGTTCTCGTAGGCGTAGCTGCGGTGGGTGAAGGACAGCTCGAAGAGCTGGGCGTCAACCTCGACACCCAGCTCCGAAAGCCGCTCCTGGAGCCTGCTCACCCGCGAACCCCGCGGATGTCGGTCAGGCGGATCAGGCCTCGAGAACCTGACGACGATCCCCGCGGGGACCGTACTGGCCGCAGCTCGGGCACGCGGTGTGCGAGAGGTGCGCCTCACGGCACGCCGGGTTGGCGCAGGTCACGGTGGGAACGACGGTCGTCTTCCACTGCGCACGGCGCGAACGGGTGTTGCTGCGCGACATCTTCCGCTTCGGAACGGCCACGATCTTCTCCTTATGTCTTTCGACTTACGACTCAGAGTCAGTTGGGGTGTCCCCGCCCAGCTCGGCGAGCTTCGACCACCTCGGGTCGATCTTCTCGCCGTGCCCATGCTCCGGATCCTGGTTGAGGCTGAACCCGCATTCGGGACACAGACCCAGACAATCATCCCTGCACAGGGGGTGAACGGCAACTCGAGCACCACGGCGGCCCGCAGGACCTCCTCGAGGTCGACGGTCTCGTCCACGACGAGGCTCTCGTCCTCCTCCATCTCCCTTCCGGGATAGAAGAAGAGCTCCTGCAGGTCGAAGGTCTCCTCGTCCTCGATCATCTCGAGGCACCGGGCACATTCACCGCGCAGCTGCACGCTCGCGGTTCCCGATACGAGGACCCCCTCGGAAACCGACTGGAGCATGAGATCAAGCTCGATGTCGGAGTCCTGCGGTACTCCGATCACGTCGATACCCAGGTTGGCAGGCGCAGGCACCGTGGTGTCGATCCGCTTGAATGCGCCTGCCCTGCGACCGAGCTCGTGCACCTCGAGAACGAGGGGCGAACGGCGATCGGGGTGGGACTGCACGGGCGACACGTCGGATCTCCTTCGTAGACCATCCATGAATCTCGTCATGACCGACCGCCAACTCTACCTTCCCGCGGCAGGGCGGCCAAATCGCTCAGCGTGGGAAGCGGGCGTCCAGCGCCCCCACGACGTTGTCCGGCACGTACCGCGAAACGTCTCCGCCGAGCCGGACCACCTGGCGGATGATCGTCGACGACAGCGTCACATGTTCGCGGGCCGCGGGCAGGAGCACCGTCTCGACACCGCCCATCTCCTGGTTCATGTGGGCCATCTGCAGCTCGTAGTCGAAGTCGGCGCCGAAGCGGAGCCCCTTCACGACCGCAGGGATCCCGCGGTCGCGGCAGAAGTCGACGAGCAGGCCGTCCATGGCCTCCACCGTGATGCCGTCAAGGTCGGACGTGGCGCCCTGCACGAGCGCCACGCGCTCGTCGAAGTCAAACAGGTAGCTCTTGGTCGAGTTGTTCCCGATGGCCACCACGACCTCACCGAACAGTGCGTGGGCACGGCGGATGATGTCGAGGTGCCCGACCGTGATGGGGTCGAACGATCCGGGCAGAGGACTCTCACTGTGGCTCCTGTCGGGCGGTTGCGTCGAGGCTACCGTGGGCCGGCGCCACGCACGCGGACGGGTCGATGTCGCGGGTCAGTCGACCGAACCGTAGTACAGCGTCGTCTCGCCGTACGCCTTCTGCCAGGTGTCGGTGAAGGCGGCGGGCCACCGTGGGGCCTGTCGCGTGACGACCGCTCCACCACCACCAGCCCCCGCGCCGCCACCGCCGTGCCTGCCAGCACCTCGAGCAGGGCCTCCACATCCTCGGTGGCCACGTCGTAGGGCGGATCGAGGAACACCAGGTCGAAGCTCCGCCCCGGCCCCGCGGCGACGGCCTGCGCCCGGCCGCCCGCACCTCGGCTCGCAGCCCCAGGTCGCGCGCGTTGGCCTCGATGAGGCGCGCGGTGGGCCGGTCGGCCTCCACCAGCAGCACCGGCGCCGCGCCCCTGCTCGCCGCCTCCAGCCCCACCGCCCCGAGCCGGCATAGAGGTCGAGCACCGAGATCCCGGCAAGCTGGAGGTGAGGCTCGGCCCCCGCCGCGTCGAACCAGCTGACGAGGGAGGAGAACAGAGCCTCGCGGGTGCGGTCGGTGGTGGGCCTCGTGTGCGCCCCTTGGGCGTCGCGATCCGACGCCCCTTGGCGCTGCCCGAGATGATGCGGCTCACCGCGCTCCCCCGTCGCTCACGACTTCTCCATCCATTCCCCGGCCGCGAGTTCCTCGGCCTTTGTCATCAGATCGGCCAGCAGCGGATCCGACGTCGAGCGCTCGTCGTCGAGCACCTCCCCGGCCAGCACCTTCGCGGCGCGGATCACGTCGGCGTCGCTGAGGGCCCGCAGCAGCTTCAGGGTGCCGCGGCCCGACTGGTTGGCCCCGAGCACGTCCCCCTCGCGGCGCAGCATCAGGTCGAGCTCGGCGAGGGCGAAGCCGTCGTCGGTCGCGGCCAGCTCGGTGAGCCTCGTGACGGCATCGTCGTTGTCGCGGATCGGCGCGAGCAGCAGGCAGAGCCCGGCGTGGCCGCCGCGGCCGATGCGGCCACGCAGCTGGTGCAACTGGCTGATGCCGAAACGGTCGGCGTCCATCACGACCATCACCGACGCGTTGGGCACGTCGACTCCGACCTCGATCACGGTGGTGGAGACCAGGACGTCGAGCTTTCCCTCCACGAAGGCCGCCATGGCGTCGTCGCGCTCGTCGGCCTTCTGTCTGCCGTGCACGACCGCGACCCTGAGGCCCTTCAGCGGGCCGGTGGCGAGCTGGGGGCGAGGTCCTCGACGGCGGCCAGTTGGCGCTCGCCGTCGGCCTCGATGCCCGCCTCCACCTGCGTGGCGGTGATGGCGGGGCACACCACGAACGCCTGCCTTCCCTCGGACACCTCCTCGCGGATGCGTTCCCACGCCCTGTCGACCCAGGTGGGGTGTTTCAGGGTGTCGACGAAGACGGTCTGCACGCTCTGGCGGCCGGCGGGTCGCTCCCGGAGCTCGCTCACCTCGAGGTCACCGAAGACGGTCATCGCGATCGAGCGTGGGATCGGGGTGGCGGTCATCACCAGCGTGTGGGGTTTGTTCTCGGCCTTGGCCGCGAGAGCCGCCCGCTGTTCGACGCCGAAGCGGTGCTGCTCGTCGATCACCACGAGGCCGAGGTCGAAGAAGGTGACCGGGTCGCTCAGCAGGGCATGGGTGCCGATCACGATGCCGGCCTCGCCCGTGACGATGTCGTTGAGGGCCTCGCGGCGGGCCGCCGTCGACCGGCTTCCGGTCAGCAGGACGACGCCGGTGGCGTCGGGTGGGCCCCAGACTGCGGCCCTCCCCAGGTCGCCCATCATCCGGCTGATGGTGTGGAAGTGCTGCTTGGCGAGCACCTCGGTGGGTGCGAGCAGCACCGCCTGCCCACCGGCGTCCACGGTGGCCAGCATGGCGCGGAGCGCGACGATGGTCTTGCCGGAGCCGACCTCGCCCTGGAGCAGCCTGTTCATGGGTGAGCCGCCCTCGAGTTCGGCGAAGATCGTCTCGCCGACCTCGGTCTGCCCGGCGGTCAGCGTGAAGGGGAGTCGTTCGTCGAAGGCGCTGAGGAGGCCGCCCTCGCGGCGTGGGCGCGGCGTTGCCTTCTGACCCGCGAGCTCGCGGCGGCGGGTGGCCATGGCCAACTGGATGCCGAACGCCTCGTCGAAGCGCAGCCGGTCGACGCCGACGGCGGCCTGCGCAACGTTGGTCGGCTCGTGCACCGCGGTCAGGGCCTGCTCGAAGGGCAGCACCCCGGCCCGCTCCACGATCCATTCGGGCAGCGTGTCGCCGCGCAGGGCGGGCAGCGCCATCCCGATGGACTCTGCGATCACCCAGGTGGGCAGCTTGGATGAGGCGGGGTACAGGCCGACGAGCGTCGCGCGCTGCACCTGGCGCTCCATGGCCGCTCGCGCGGTGGCGTTCTTGCCACCGGTGATGCGCGCCCCGTCGAGCATCACGAAGTCGGGATGCGTGAGCTGGAACTGGCTCTGGAAGACGCCGATCCTGCCCACGAAGATTCCGCGCGACCCCGGTTTCAGCTGGCCCGCCCAGTGGACGAGGTAATGCTCCCGGTTGGAGAAGAACGATAAGGAGACGTAGTCGTTCCCGTCGGTGATGGTGGCCTGCACCCGGCCGGAGCCCCGGCTGTGCTTCACCTCCGAGTGCACCACCCGGGCGATGAGGGCGACGTCCTCACCGACCTGCAACTGGTCGAACGAGGTCATCTCGGTGCCGGAGATGTAGCGGCGGGCACGTGCCGCACCAGGTCGTCGACCGTGGTGATCCCGAGCTTCGCGAACTCGGCGGCGGTCTTGCCGCCCACGACATCGGTCAGACGGCGTGACAGTTCACGGTAGATCGGGGTGCGCCAGGTCGCCATGCCGGCAACCCTACCGATCCGCGCCGACAGCCGCGCCACGCGCACGCGCGCCGAAAACGAAGAACCGGCGGCCCGCTTGAGCGGACCGCCGGATCGACGTGGGTGTTGAGGGACTCAGCGCGAGACCTTGCCAGCCTTCAGGCAGGAGGTGCACACGTTGACGCGCTGCGACGCACCGTTGACGGTGGCGCGGACGCGCTGAATGTTCGGGTTCCAGCGACGGTTGGTCTTCTTCTTCGACCACGGCACGTTGTGACCGAACCCAGGTCCCTTGGCGCAGACGTCACACTTGGCAGCCACTGGAATCTCCTCGTAGTTCGTGCCCGGGTCAGACCCGGGTTTGTTCGGGGCGCCCTCCCGGAGGAAGGCAACCGCATTATCTTAACCCGCCCACGGCGGATGGACCAAACCGGTCACTTCCGCCGACGGCGGTTTCCACCCCTGCGCTCCCCACCGTCGGCGGGGCCTGCGACTCGACGGGCTCGTCGGAGCGGAGGTACCCGGCGCCGTGGCAGTGGTCGCACTGCTCGGTGAACGCCTCCGCCAGGCCGGTGCCGATCCGCTTACGGGTCAGCTGCACCAGGCCGAGGCTGGTGACCTCGGCGACCTGGTGGCGGGTCCGGTCACGGCCGAGGCACTCGACGAGGCGACGCAGGAGGAGGTCACGGTTCGAGGGCAGCACCATGTCGATGAAGTCGATCACGATGATGCCGCCGAGGTCGCGCAGCCGCAGCTGCCGGACGATCTCCTCGGCCGCCTCCAGGTTGTTGCTGGTGACGGTGGCCTCGAGGTTGCCCGCCGAGCCGGTGAACCGGCCGGTGTTGACGTCGATGACGGTCATGGCCTCGGTGCGGTCGATCACGAGCGACCCGCCCGAGGGCAGGTACACCTTGCGGTCGAGCGCCTTGGCGATCTGCTCGTCGATGCGGAACTTCGCGAAGAGGTCCCGGCCGGTCTCCTCGACCTCGAACCGCTCGACGCGGTCGGACAGGTGCGGAGCGACGTGGCCGACGTAGGCGGAGATCGCGTCGAACGCGTCGTCCTGCGCGCCGTTGCCCTGCACGATGAGGTGACCGAAGTCCTCGGTGAACAGGTCACGCACGATCCGCAGCGTCAGGTCGGGCTCGGAGTAGAGCGACTGCGGGGAGCCGCCCTGCTTCGACTTCTTCTCGATGACCTCCCACTGCGCCTTCAGGCGGTTCACGTCGCGGACCAGTTCGTCCTCGGCCACGCCCTCCGCTGCGGTGCGCACGATCACCGACTCGTTGTCGGAGATCAGCCCGCTCAGGACGTTGCGCAGGCGGTGCCGCTCATTGTCGGGCAGCTTCCGGGAGATTCCGCTCAGGTGGCCACCCGGCGAGTAGACGATGTAGCGGCCGGGCAGCGAGATGTGCGACGTGAGCCGCGCACCCTTGGCGCCGACCGGGTCCTTCGTGACCTGCACCAGGACGCTCTGGCCCGACTTGAGCACGTTCTCGACCTTGCGGTGCTCACCGCCCACCCGAACGAGGCCCAGTCGACCTCGCCGGCATACAGCACGGCGTTGCGGCCGCGGCCGATGTCGATGAAGGCGGCCTCCATGCTCGGGAGCACATTCTGCACCTTGCCGACGTAGATGTTGCCGATCAGAGAGGTCGCAGAGGCCTTGTCCACGTAGTGCTCGACGAGGATGTCATCCTCGATCACCGCCAGCTGCGTGTAGTCCTCCGACTGGCGGACGACGAGCTTGCGGTCGACCGACTCGCGGCGGGCCAGGAACTCTGCCTCGCTGAGGATGGGGGCGCGGCGGCGGCCCGCTGCGCGGGACTCCTTGCGTCGCTGGCGCTTGGCCTCCATGCGGGTCGAGCCCTCGATGCCGGTCACCTCGTCGTCGGAGCTGCCCTCGCGATCGGACTCGCCCCTGCGGCGACGGCGGCGGCGACGGCGGGTCGTCGAGCCGGACTCTTCACCATCAGTGGGTTCGCCGGACTCAGCCTCGTCGGACTCGTCGTCGGAGGACTCACCATCCTGCTCATCGGCCGACTCGTCATCCGACTCATCCGATTCGTCGGAGTCGTCGGAGTCGTCGGAGTCGTCGTCACGGGGCCCGCCGCGACGGCGACGGCGTCCGCCCTGCGGCGGCGACGGCGTGCGGGGCGGTTGTCGTCGGACTCCCCGTCCTCGGAGGTCTCGGCGTCCTCCTCGTCGATCTCTTCCTCGTCGGCGTCGACATCCGGGTCGGTCGACGGGGTCTCCTCTTCGGCGTCTACGGCCGGGAGCGGTGACCCCTCGTCGGCCGCGATGGCACCGGCGAGCGCGGCGAGTTCGGCGTCACGGGCCGCCCTGGTCATGAAGGGATCGGCGAGCACGGACCTGCGAGCCTCGGCGAGGGTCTCCGCGGCCTTCAGCGCGGCGCCGATCGGATCGTCGTCGGTCTCTGACGGCTCGGGCGCGGCAGCACCACGGGTGGCGCGGCGGCGGCGTGAGCGTGCCTGCTCGACGCGGGCGGGCGCCTCGGTGACCTCGGACGGTTCCGCTGCCGGGGCCTCAGCCTCGACGACGTCGGCCTGCGGGGCGGCGACCTCTTCCGTCGCCTCCACGACCGCAGGGGCGACGGCGACCGGCGCGTCCACGTGGGTCGGGGCCGCGGCGGCCCGGGTGGCCCTGCGGCGGCGGGCGGGGCGGCCTGTGCGGGGCGGCCTCTGCCTCCTCGACGTGTTCCTCGGCCTGGACGGGCTCAGCGACCGCAGGTGTCTCAACCTCCGCCTGAACGGGCTCCGGGACGACGGCCCCGGTGCCTCGACGGGCTCGGGGGATGCGGCCGGGCGGGTGGCGCGACGGCGACGCGCGGGAGCCTTCACCGGCTCCGGCGCGGGCGCCTCTTCCGCGGGAGTTGCCACGGGTTCCGCGGGAGTTTCCACGGAAGGGGTCTCGGCTACGGGCTCGGGGACCGGCGCCTCGGCGATGTGCGACTCTGCCGGGCGGCCTCCTGCGCGGCGGGGGCTGCCTTGGCCCTGGTGCTGCGGCGGCGGGCCGGGGCCTTCGCGGGCTTCTCCTCGGCCGGTGTCCCATCGGGTGTCTGCTGGTCGGCGGACTCGTCGAGCGTGGGCTGGTCGGCGGCCGGGGCCGCGGTCTTCCGGGTGGCGCGGCGGCGCGTGGGCTTCTCGATCGCAGGGGCATCCGCCTCGACCACGGGCGCCGCCTCGACCACGGCGGGGGTCGCCTCGGGTGCGGCGACCTCGGGCTCCGTGGTCTCGACCTCGACCTTGCGGCGCCGGGTCGCGGAGGTGGTGCCGGTGGCCCTCGTGGAGGCCTTCCTGCGCTTGGGGGTCACGTCGGCCTTGGCCTCGGGGTCCACCGCGGCAGCGGCCTCGGGGGCCACCGCGGGAGCGGCTTCGGCAACCTGCTCGGGGGCCCGGGTCTCCTCGACGGGCTGGGCCTTGCCGACCTTCGCGGCAGCAGCGGAGCCGGCGGGGCGGCTGGCGGCGCGGCGGCGACGCGTCGGCGCCTTTGCCTCACCCGATTCGGGTGTGGGTTCGCTGATGTTCTCGGTATCGAGCATGAGGGCTCCTTACGCGCAGTGCGCGGACGGGCACAGCGGACTGTGCACTAAGACAGTAGATCGGCCGACGCTACGAGCAGTCGCGGCAGAGTTGCCGCGGTGCAGCTCGCCGCACCCGGTTGGCACCGGCGGTGCCGTGACCTGATCGTTATTCTCGCACACGTCCCAAGGATTGCGGGCATTTCCCGCGCCGATTCACCGGAGCGGGTCGCCGATCCCACCGTCGACCAGCGGCCCTGCGCCAGCCGCGTGAGCATGGCCTGCGACGGCACCCGGGGTCAAGCATCCGCAGCGCGGTGAGCACGTCGTCGGGTCGCACAAGCGGCGTCTGATGGAGCGACCTGAGCGTCAGGGTCTCATCGTCGGCGGCCTCCAGCAACAGGACCGCGGAGCGCACATCGAAGGTGCGCATGCCGTTCTTGGTCATCCGTTCGACGGCGAACTCATCGCACGCAAGCAGGGCCGCGACTGCCGAGGCGAGCACGCTGCGAGGTGCGTCCTGGACGCGCAGCACCCAGTCTGAGGCCTGGAGCAGGTCGCCGAGCGACGCGGCGACCGCGTCGGCGGCGTCGAGCACGACGAAGCCGTGTGGCAGCACCTCGTTCAGGGCCGCGAGGACCTTTTCGGGGGCGCACACCTCCTTGAGCCCGAGCTCGACGTACTCGGCCTCCGACGCTGCCGAGGTCGGCGCGGCGTTGGCGTACGAGATGCGGGGATGGGGTGAGAAGCCCGACGAGTAGGCCATGGGGATGTCGGCGCGGCGGAGGGCCCGTTCGAGCGCCCGCCCGAAGTCGCGGTGCGACGTGAAACGGCCGGGCCGCGCTTGGCGTAACGGAGGCGCAGCTTCTGCGCCGGCGGCGCCTGCTGGACTGGCGGCTGTCGAGTTCCCACGGCCGCAGTGTATCCGGCCCTCGCCCTGCGGTCGGCGACGCCGCGGCGGAACCTGCCCCGGGCGGTATCCTCGGGCCCTGACCGGAGATGGGAGGGGCATGGAGTTCATGCGCCGCTGGGGCCGCTGATCGCGCTGCTCGCGCTCGCGTTCAACCTACGCCCCGTCGCGGTGTCCGTCGGCCCCGTGCTGACGGAGATCTCGGCCGACATCGGCCTGACCGGCGCGGCCGCCGGCCTGCTCACCTCACTTCCCACACTCTGCTTCGCGGCCTTCGGGCGATCGCCCCACGGTGGCGCGGCGGATCGGCGAACACGCGGCGATCGCCGTGGCGCTGGCGGTGCTGATCGTCGGCGAGGCGGGCCGCCTCCTGACCGGCGCACCCGTGCCGTTCCTGCTGCTGTCGATGGTGGCCCTGGCGGGCATGGCGCTGGCGAACATCCTGATGCCCTCATTGGTGCGTCGGCACTACCCCGACCGGATCGGGCTGGCCACCGCCCTCTACTCGCTCGTCCTCACCATCGGGGTCACCTCCGCCAGCATGGCGACCGTGCCCATCGCGCAGGCCACCCTCGGCTGGCGCGGCGGCCTCGCCGCCTGGGTCGTGACCGCGGTCGCAGCCCTCCTGTGCTGGGTGCCGCTGCTGCGCGCCGGTGACCCGAGGCGCACCGCGGCGCACCATCGGGTGACGCTCGCCCAGGTGGCCCGCACCCGGCTGGGTTGGGCGCTCGCGGTCTTCTTCGGCATCCAGTCAGCGCAGGCGTACTCGATCTTCGGGTGGCTGCCGAGCGTCTACCGCTCGGCCGGCATCGACGAGGTGCAGGCCGGGCTCCTGCTCGGGATCGCGACCGGTGTCGGCATCGTCCCCGCCTTCCTGATCCCGGCCTACGTGGCGAGGACGGGAAACCCGAGCGTGCTGTTCGTCACCATCATCGCGTTTCTGGTGACCGGCTACCTCGGGTTGCTCATCGCGCCGACAACGGCGCCCTGGCTCTGGGCGGTCTGCCTCGCGCTCGGCACCGCGTCCTTCCCGCTGCTGCTCGCCCTGTTCGGGACCCGTGCCGCCACCCCGGCGGCGACGGCCGCGCTCAGCGGCTTCGGGCAGTCGGTCGGCTACCTCATCGCGACGCTCGGTCCCCTGTCGTTCGGGGTGCTGCACGCGGCGACGGGCGGCTGGACGGCGTCGATCATGCTGCAACTCGTGTTGATCGTGCCGATGCTGATCGCCGGGCTCCACGCGTGCCGCCCGCAGCTGATCGAGGACCAGATCCGGGACTGATCAGCGCTTCTTGTAGAGCTTCTTCGACTGGTAGACGGGCTCGCTCGTGACGTTGACCCCCAGGTTCCGCAGTATCCCCTCGTCAACCGAGCCGAGGATCACCGAGCTGTGCACGTCGCAGCCACGCAGGTGCCGCAGCTGCTCAAGCGCGGCCTTCGCATGCGGGTCGTAGGTGGCGCTCACCGAGAGCGCGATGAGCACCTCGTCGGTGTGAAGCCGGGGGTTCAGGCTGCCGAGATGCTCCGTCTTCAGCGTCTGAATGGGCTCGATACTCTCGGGCGCAAGCAGCCGCACCCTGTCCTCGATGCCTGCCAGGGCCTTCAGCGCGTCCAGCAGCATGGCCGAGCAGGCGCCGAGCAGGGCCGAGGTCTTACCCGTGACGATCCGGCCGTCCTCCAGCTCGATGGCGGCGGCCGGGGCCTTCGTGCGGCGCTCGACCTCCAGAGCCGGACCGACGACCGGTCGGTCCTCGCGGGCGATTCCGAGGTGGCTCATCGTCAGGGCGATGCGGTCGGAGACGGTCGGCTCGAGCTCATCGCGGCGCTCCGCCACGAGGGCCTTGAAGTAGCGCCGGATGATCTCCTGCTTCGCGGCGGCGCGGCACACCTCGTCGTCCGAGATGCACACGCCCGCCATGTTGACGCCCATGTCGGTGGGCGACTCGTAGGGAGAGGTGCCCGTGAGCCGCTCCAGGAGCAGCTTCAGGACGGGGAAGATCTCCACGTCGCGGTTGTAGTTGACGACCTGCTCGCCGTAGGCGGCGAGGTGGTAGGGGTCGATCAGGTTCACGTCGTCCAGGTCGGCGGTCGCGGCCTCGTAGGCGAGGTTGACGGGGTGGTCGAGCGGCAGGTTCCAGATCGGGAAGGTCTCGTATTTGGCGTAGCCGGAGGTGATGCCGCGCTGGTGGTCGTGGTAGAGCTGCGAGAGGCAGGTGGCCATCTTGCCGCTGCCCGGGCCGGGGCCGTGACGACGACGACGTCGCGTTCGGTCTCGATGTACTCGTTGCGGCCGTAGCCCGCCTCGCTCATGATCAGCACGACGTCGTTCGGGTAGCCCTTGATCGGGTAGTGCCGGTAGACCTTCACACCGAGTCGCTCCAGCTTGCGCTTGAACGCGCGGGCCTGGCGGTGCTCGTCGGTCATCTGGGTGATCACGACGCTCCCGACGAACAACCCGTAGGAGCGGAACTCGTCGATCAGGCGCAGCACATCCGCCTCGTAGGTGATCCCAGGTCGCCCCGGACCTTGTTGCGGGCCAGGTCGTGGGCCGAGACCGCGATCACGACCTCCACGTCCTCTTTGATCGTCTCCAGCATCCGGATCTTGTTGTCAGGAGTGAACCCCGGAAGCACGCGCGACGCGTGGTGGTCGTCGAAGAGCTTGCCCCGAACTCGAGATAGAGCTTGCCCCCGAACCGCTGTCGGCGCTCGAAGATGTGCTCCGACTGGAGGGCGAGGTAGCGTTCCCGATCAAATCCCACGATGCGTGTCACGGGGCCAATCGTATCCTGCCGACCCGGTATCGGACGGATCGGTGGCCGGCTCGCCGGGCCCGGCCTGTCGCCGTCACGCCCCGGCCCTGCGCGCGCCTCCCCGCTGGGAAGACGGCCCCGGCGCGGGTTGCGGGTAGTGTACTGAAGCAGTCCACAAAACCTGACAAGGGAGACTGAGTGAATTTCACTGACCCGGAGCAAGCAACCAGGAAGGGCCTCGTCCCGCCACCCGACGCCTGTTGAAGAAGGTCGACGAGACCTACCCACACGGCATCCACCCGGCCCTGGTGCCCGGCATCGGCATCGAGGAACAGCGCAACCGCTACGGCACCGACAAGGTCGTCTTCGGCGTGACGGGCACCCTGATCCTCGCCTTCATCGCGTGGGGAGTCGTCTCCACCGACAGCCTCTCCGCGGCCTCCACCGCCGCCCTGAACTGGACGCTGCGCAATGTCGGTTGGATGTTCACGGCCCTGGTGGCGGTGATCCTGCTGTTCATGGGGTTCATCGCGATGAGCCGCTTCGGAACCATCCCGCTCGGCAAGGACGACGAGAAGCCTGAATACAGCAAGTTCTCGTGGGTCGCGATGATGTTCTCTGCGGGGATCGGCATCGGCATCATCTTCTTCGGCCCGCTGGAGCCCCTCACCTACTACCAGTCCCCGCGCCGGGCTCCGCCACCGCGGAGACCCGCAGGCCGCCGTCCGGGCGCTGTCGCAGACCTTCTTCCACTGGGGCGTCGGCCCGTGGGCCGTCTACGGGCTGGTGGGCGCGGCCGTCGCGTACGGGGCGTTCCGTCGTGGCCGCGTCCCACTGATGAGTTCGATCCTGGTCGGGCTCGTCGGCCAGCGACGCGCCGACGGCACCATCGGCAGGCTCGTCGACATGTTCGCCATCGTCGCCACCCTGTTCGGCACCTCGGCCTCGCTCGGCATCGGCGCCATGCAGATCGGCCGCGGCGTCGAACTGGTGGCCGGCATCGGCAGGCTGCCCAATGCCGCGTTGATCGCGATCATCGCCGTGCTCACCGCCGCCTTCATCGGATCGGCCGTCTCCGGCATCGGCCGCGGCATCCGTTGGCTTTCCAACATCAACATGGTGCTCGCCCTGACATTGTCGGTGTTCATCTTCATCGCGGGGCCGACGCTGTTCATCCTGAACCTGTGGCCGGCGGCCATCATGGACTACGCGCAGAACTTCTTCGGCATGCTCGGCCTCGGCCCCGCCTACGGACCCGAGGCCGCGGAGTTCGTCGGCACCTGGACCGTCTTCTACTGGGCATGGTGGATCTCCTGGTCGCCCTTCGTCGGGATCTTCCTGGCCAAGATCTCCCGGGGCCGGACCCTGCGCGAGTTCGTGATCTACGTGATCACGATGCCCACCCTCGTGTGCATGCTCACGTTCGGCGTGCTGGGCGGAACCAGCATCTGGCTGCGCCAACAGGGCACCGGGATCTCGGCAGACGCGCCCGCGGAGGAGTTGTTCTTCACCCTGCTGGGGAGCCTCCCCTCAGCCAGGTCACGACGGTGCTCGGAATGCTGGTCATCGCCATCTTCTTCGTCACGTCGGCCGACTCGGCGTCGGTGGTGATGGGCACGCTGTCCCAGCGCGGCCAGTCGGAGCCCTCGAAGCCGGTCACCGCGTTCTGGGCCTCGCCATGATGGGCATCGCGGTGGTCATGCTGCTGGTCGGGGCGGCGACGCCCTCAACGGCCTGCAGAACATGATCATCGTCTCCGCAATCCCGTTCACGCTGATTCTCGTCGCCATGATGGTGTCGTTCGCGAACGACCTGCGCTCCGATCCGCTCGTCATCCGCCGCAGGTACGCCGTGTCGGCCCTCCAGGATGCGGTGCGGCAGGGCGTCGACCGGTACGGCGACAACTTCAGCCTCACCGTGCACGAGGCCCCGAGGGCGAGGGCGCGGGCGCCGACTTCGACTCGCACGACGCGGGGGTCACCGACTGGTACCAGCGCACGGATGAGGAGGGTGAACCCGTCGAGTACGACTACGCCACCGGCACCTACGCCGACGGTTGGACCCCTGACGGTGACGTGCCCGACGAGCCCGTGACGCACGACGGGGATGGGGACGCGGAGGAGGCGACCGACCGCTGAGCGCGTCGGTCGCCCGCCACGGGCCGCTCAGGCCAGGTCGGGCCTGGCCACGGTCAGCGGCAGCAGCACGCGGCCGGTGGGGCCGATCTGAATCTCGGTGTCCATCTGCGGGCAGACGCCGCAGTCGTAACACGGGGTCCAGCGGCAGTCCTCGACCTCACGCTCGTCGATGGCGTCCTGCCAGTCCTCCCACAACCAGTCACGGTCGAGGCCCGCGTCGAGGTGGTCCCAGGGAAGGACCTCCTCGTAGCCGCGCTCGCGCGTGGTGAACCAGTCGAGGTCGATCCCGAAGGCCGCAAGTTCCTCGGCGGCCGCGGTCGTCCAGCGCTCGTAGCTGAAGTGCTCGCTCCAGCCGTCGAACTTGCCTCCCTCGCGCCAGACCCGCTCGATGATGCGGCCCACGCGGCGGTCGCCGCGCGACAGCAGCCCCTCGATGATGCCGGGCTTGCCGTCGTGGTAGCGCATGCCGATGGCCTTGCCGTAGTTGCGGTCCTCCCGGATCGTCTCCTTCAGGAGCATCAGGCGGTGGTCGATGGTCTCGGCGCTGGCCTGCCCGGCCCACTGGAACGGGGTGTGCGGCTTGGGCACGAACCCACCGATGGAGACGGTGCAGCGGATGTCGCGGGTGCCGGACGCCTTGCGCCCCGTCTCGATGACGCGGGTCGCCAGCCTGGCGATGGCGAGCACGTCCTCGTCGGTCTCGGTGGGCAGACCGCACATGAAGTACAGCTTGACCTGGCGCCACCCGGAGGAGAACGCTGCGGCCACCGTGTCGATCAGGTCGTCCTCGGTCACCATCTTGTTGATGACCTTGCGCATCCGCTCGGACCCGCCCTCGGGGCGAACGTGAGACCGGACCGGCGGCCGTTGCGGCTCAACTCGTTGGCGAGGTCGATGTTGAACGCGTCGACGCGGGTCGACGGCAGCGAGAGCGACACGTTGGTGCCCTCGTAGCGGTCGGCCAACTGTCGGGTCACCTCGGCGATCTCGGAGTGGTCGGCCGAGCTGAGCGAAAGCAGACCGATCTCCTCCAGGCCGGTGGCCTTCAGCCCGCCCTGGACCATGGCGCCGATTGTCTCGATGTTGCGCTCGCGCACCGGGCGGGTGATCATGCCCGCCTGGCAGAACCGGCAGCCGCGGGTGCAGCCGCGGAAGATCTCCACGGAGTAGCGCTCATGCACCGTCTCGGCCATGGGCACGATGGGTGCCTTCGGGTAGGGCCACTCGTCCAGGTTCATCAGGGTGTGTTTGCGCACCTGGTGCGGGACGCCGGGCCGGTTGGGGCGACCCGCTGGATGCGGCCGTCGTCCAGGTAGTCGACGTCGTAGAAGCGGGGCACGTAGAACGCGCCGGTCAGGGCCAGGCGCATGAGAAGACCGTCGCGGCCGCCGTCGCGGCCGTCGGCCTTCCACTCGCGCAGGATGTCGGAGATCAGCAGCGAGGCCTCCTCGCCGTCACCGAGCACCGCGACGTCGATGAAGTCGGCGATGGGCTCAGGGTTGAATGCGGCGTGCCCGCCCGCGACGACGATCGGTTCGTCCTCACCACGGTCGGCCGCGTGCAGGCTGAGCCCGGACAGGTCGATCAGGTTCAGCAGGTTGGTGTAGCCCAGCTCGGTCGAGAACGAGACGCCCAGCACATCGAAGATCCCGACGGGCCGGTGGGCGTCGAGCGTGAACTGCGGGATCGCATGCTCGCGCATCTGGTTCTCCAGGTCGGGCCACACCGAGTAGGTGCGCTCCGCGAGGATCCAGTCGCGCTCGTTGAGCACCTCGTACAGGATGGCGACGCCCTGGTTGGGCTGCCCGACCTCGTACGCGTCGGGGTATGACAGGCACCAGCGGACGTCGATCGAGTCCCAGTCCTTGACGACGGAGTTGTGCTCGCCTCCGACGTACTGGATCGGCTTGCTCACCCGGGCGAGCAGCGGCTCGAGCCGGTCGAAGACGGAGTGCTGGGGAAGCGCGGCAGTGGTAGTCATAGCGCCGCCCAGAATAACCGGTGGCGGCCCCGATTCCCTAGGCCTCGGGCGTGACACCCGCCTGCGCGGCGGGAGAAGGGCCGACGACGGCCACGCCCGACCGCTTCGCCACCAGCACGATGAGGGCGGCGGCGAGCCCGAAGGCGACCACCTGCAGCAGCACGCCCGGCCCTGCCGCCCCGGATGTCCGGTCGAACTGGGATGCCATGTCCTGGAACGGGAGGAGCGCCATGCCGACCATGTTGTTGACGATGTGGATCGCCACGGCCGCCTCGAGTCCGCCCGTCCGCCAGGCCAGATAGCTCGCGATGGCCCCATGGAGAAGTAGACGAGGTTCAGCCAGGGGTCGGTCGAGGCGTGCAGCGACGCAAAGAGCAACGAGTTCACCACGCCACCGACCAGCAGCGCGACGATCGGCCCCGTGAACCACGACCCGACTGTGCGCAGCACGAACCCGCGCAGCAGGTACTCCTCGGCGGCCGCCTGGAACGGCGTCACCAGCATCAGGCCGATCAGGAGCCACCACGAGTAGGACCGGAGTTCGAGGCCCAGCGAGTCGATGCCGTCGAGCGCGATCGACAGGGCCAGGTAGGCGCCGTACACGGCGGCCGTGACGCCGCTGCAGCGCAGGAAGAAGCCCCAGCGGAACCGGCCGGTGACCGAGGACAGGTTGCCCGGCCGCTGGCCCACCATGCGCACGATCAGGAAGGCTAACGGCAGCACGAGGGCGATCGAGACGCTGTTGGCGAGGACAAGTTCCGGGGTCAGGGTGCCGTCGAGCACGCCTTCGAGGGCCCCTGCGGGTCCGGCCCGCAAGCAGGACACCCAGCACGACGAGGGTTGAGAGCGCGAGGAAAACGACAGCCATGAGCACCGTCGCGACGATCGGCATCGCCTTGTTGACCCGGGCGCGCGCCAGAACTGGGGTAGCGGGTGCCCTCCGGAGGCAGCGGCGAGGGTCGGTGCGCGGAAGTCGGAACCTGCGGCCCCGGTGGGGCCCACTGGGGAACCTGTTGTCCGGGTGGTCCCACTGCGGAGGCTGCGCCGGCGGTCCCCACTGCGGAGGCTGCGCCGGCGGTCCCCACTGCTGGGGCCGAGCGGGCGGTCCCCACTGCTGGGGCCGAGCGGGCGGTGCCCCGTGTCCGGGCGGTGGCCACTGCGCGCGCTGCGCCTCCCAGTCGGTCTGCGGGGCTCATCCGAGGCGCGACGCGGTTCCCCGGTCACAGACAGGGGAACCAGAGCGCGATCTCATTCGCCGCGTTGACCGGCGAGTCGGACGCGTGCACCGCGTTGTGCCGCTTCGACCGCGCGAAGTCCGCCCGGATCGTGCCCGGTGCCGCCTGCGTGGGATCCGTCGCCCCGTGCAGCGTCCGCACCTCGGCGACGGTGTCCTCCCACCCTCCAGCACCGCGGCGACGAGCGGACCGCTCGTCATGAACTCGCGCAGCGGCTGGTAGTACTCGCGGCCGACGTGTTCCCAGTAGTGCCGGTCGGCGAACTCCGGGGCGATGGTTCTCAGGTCCATCGCGACGACGCGCAGGCTGGCGCGCTCGTAGCGGGCCAGGATGTCCCCGACGTGTCCGGCCTCGACTGCGTCGGGCTTGATGATGACAAATGTGCGCGCGGTCATTGAGCGCTTCCCTCTCTGCGATGGGCTTCGATGCGCCGGCCTAGCACGACGCACGTCACCCAGATCAGTGAAAAGATAATACCCATGGCGTACATCCAGGGCGTCAGCACCCCAGTGCAATGGTGGCGACCTGGGCCGCCCAGCCGATGAGGTAGCCCCACCTGGCCCGGCGGAGGGTGGCTGCACCGGCCAGACACAGCATCGTCGCGACGCCGCACCACACCGCTGCAACGCCGAGGTTGATGCCCTCGAGTTGGATCATCCCGATGTAGCCGAGCCAGATCACGATGATCTGCATGATGAGCGTGCTGAGCGCGGGCACCCGCATGGGGTTGTCGGGCGAGAGCATCATCCCTGCTCCTCATGCTTGAGCAGATCCCGCGCCTCACCCGCCGCGATCACCGAACCCGCGACGACCACCCGGCCTGCGCGGTGGACGTGTCGGCGAGCATCACGGCGAGGTCGAGCGCCTCAGCCATGGTCGCGGCACGGTGCACCTGGTGCGTCGCCCACACGGTCTCCGCGATGGCGGCGAGTTCGTCGACCGACCGCGCCCGCGGGCTCGACGACACCTTCGTGATGACGATCTGGTCCATCTTCTCGGCGAAGATCTCCAGCACCTGCTCGGCATTCTTGTCCTGCATCATCGCGACCACGCCGATGACAGGCTCGAAGTCGTAGCTCTCGGTGATCGCGTCGATGGTGACCCGGGCGGCCTGCGGGTTGTGGGCGGTGTCGACGACGATCGGCGGGGAGGTCCGCACGAGCTCGAGGCGCGCGGGCGCCTCCACCGCGCCCAGTCCTTCGACGACGATCTCCGGGTTCAGCGGCTGCGCCCCGAGCAGAGCGGACACGGCCGCCGTGGCGAGCGCGGCGTTGCGGGCCATGTGCTCCCCGAAAAGGGGAGGAACACGTCTCCGACCGGCCCCGCCGCGGTCTCAAGGCGGAGCAACTGCCCGCCCACGGCGAGCTGCCGTTCGATCACGCCGAAGTCCGGCCCTCGACCTTGACGGGCGCCCCGACGTCGACGGCCCGCTCGAGCAGCACACGGGCGGCGGCGGGATCCTGCCCAGCCAGCACCGCGGTGGCGCCGGCCTTGATGATGCCGGCCTTCTCCCCGCGATCTCGGCGAGCGTGGTGCCCAGGATGTGGGTGTGGTCGAGCCCGATGGGAGTGACCACCGCTACGGTCGCGTCCGCGACGCTTGTGGCGTCCCAGCGACCCCGAGCCCGACCTCCATCACGGCGACGTCGACAGGCGCGTCGGCGAAGGCCGCGTAGGCCATGCCGGTGATGACCTCGAAGAAGGTCATCGCGACCCCGTCGTGGCCCTGCTCGTCGACCATCTGGACGTAGGGCTCGATGTCGGCCCACACCTCGTCGAAGCGTTCGACGCCGATGGGCTCGCCGTCGATGACGATGCGCTCACGCACGTCGCTGAGGTGCGGGCTGGCGAAGCGCCCGACCCGCAGGCCTGCGGCGCGCAGCAGGGCGTCGATCATGATCGCGGTGCTGCCCTTGCCGTTGGTGCCGGCCACCTGGATGACCGGCATCGCCTTCTGCGGGTCGCCCAGCAGCTCCATCAGGGCGGAGATGCGGTTCAGGCTGGGAGCGACCCTGTGCTCGGGCCACCTCGCGGTGAGGGCGGCCGTCAGTTCTTCGTGCGTGGAGTGACTCATGGTGGCTTCAGGGTACTGGCCACCGCCCAACCGTGGGTCCGCGACCGACCGGTGAACCCGCTCCCGGGCACCGTCCCACGGTTCGGTCGGGCGGGAGGATGGTGCGAACCGCTTTTGCACGACCGGTTACCATTTTGGGGAGCCGCGCCCGTGCGGGGTGGCCCCTTTGTCTGGATCCCATCCGAGGAGCACGTGGAACATGGCCAACAATTCGACGCTGAGCAAGCGGGCTGCCCTGCGCCAGCAGCAGGAGCAGGACGAGCGTTCGAAGCGCAACAAGCGCCTCGTGTTCGCCGGTGTCGGCCTCGCTGTCGCCGTGCTGATCGTGGTGCTTGCGATCGTGATCGTGCAGGCGGTCACCGCCGGACGCGGCGTCACCGCCGACCAGCAGACCCCGCCCAACGCGACGGCACAGTACGGCATCCTCCTCGACGGCACCGAGCCCAGCGCGGACAAGCCGCACCTCGTCGTCTGGGAGGACTTCCAGTGCCCGGCCTGCGCGGCCCGTGAAGCCGCCTACGGCCCCGTCGTCGGCCAGCTGCTCGACGACGGAAAGATCACGGTCGAGATCCGCACCGCATACTTCCTCGACGGCTCGAAGCTCGACGGCACCCGCGTCGAGGACGGCGACTCCAAGCGCGCCGCGATCGCCGCGGCAGCCGCCGACAGCGTCGGAAAGTACCGCGCCTACCACGACACCGTCTACCGCAACCAGCCCACCGAGGGCGTCGGTTACACCAACGAGCAGCTCCGCGACGCCTTCGCCACGGAGGCGGGCATCACCGGCGACGACCTCACCACGTTCCAGAAGCTGTTCGACGAGCGCGCCTTCGACACCTTCGTCCGCAACGCGGACAAGCAGTTCCAGGATGACGGCATCCGCAGCACCCCGACCTACCTCGTCAGCGGCCAGCAGTTGCAGTTCGCCGATGAGGCGGGCAACGCGCTGATCCAGCCCACCGCCGACGACTTCCTGCGTGCGGTGACCGAGGCATGGGAAAAGGGCGGCAAGAAGATCGAGAGCTGATCCGCCTCGCACCACGTTCGACCCCCGGCGGGGTTCCCGGAAGGGAACTCCCGGGGGTCTTCGCATGTCCGACGCACCGTCAGGGCCGGGCCGGTGCCCGCCCGCCGGACCGGCACGCGGCGTTTCCCCCGCGGCGGCACGCCAACTAAGATCGGGCGCATGACTGCAACCACCGCGCAGCAGCGCGCCCTCCCGGACAAGCCCGTGCTCGAAGGCCTCGAGGCCAAGTGGGGGCAGGTATGGGCGGAAGAAGGTTGCTACACGTTCACACGGCCGGCCTCGCGTGGGCAGGTGTTCTCCATCGACACCCCTCCCCGACGGTCTCCGGCTCGCTGCACGTCGGGCACGTGTTCAGCTACACCCACACCGACACCATCGCGCGGTACCAGCGGATGATCGGCAAGCAGGTTTTCTACCCGATGGGCTGGGATGACAACGGGCTTCCCACCGAGCGGCGCGTCCAGAACTACTACGGGGTGCGGTGCGACCCGACGATCCCGTACGACCCCGACTTCCGGCCGCCCGCCAAGCCCGACCCGAAGCGCCAGGTGTCGATCAGCCGCCGCAACTTCATCGAGCTGTGCCACGAGCTGACCTCGGTGGATGAGAAGGCGTTCGAGGATCTGTGGCGCCAACTGGGCCTCTCGGTGGACTGGGACACGCTGTACGCGACCATCTCCGAGTCGTCGCAGGCGGTGGCACAGAAGGCGTTCCTGCGTAACTTCGCGCGCGACGAGGCCTACCTCAGCTACGCCCGACGCTATGGGACGTCACGTTCCAGACGGCGGTCGCGCAGGCGGAGCTCGAGGCCCGCGACTACCCGGGCGCGTACCACCGGGTGGCCTTCCACAAGGCCGACGGCTCCCCCATCTACATCGAGACGACGCGACCCGAGCTGCTGGTGTCGGTCTGTGCCCTGATCGCGCACCCCGACGACGAGCGCTACTCCGACCTGTTCGGCAGCACCGTCACCTCGCCGCTGTTCGGCGTCGAGATCCCGGTTCTCGCGCACCAGGCGGCCGAGCCCGACAAGGGCGCGGGCATCGCGATGTGCTGCACCTTCGGTGACCTCACCGACGTCACGTGGTGGCGCGAGCTGAACCTGCCGACCCGTACCGTCATCGGCCGCGACGGCCGGTTCCAGGCCGAGACGCCCGAATGGGTCGTCAACGCCGACGCCTACGCCCCCTCGCGGGCAAGACCGCGTTCTCGGCCCGTGAGGCCACCGTGGCGGCGCTGCGCGACAGTGGCGACCTCGACGGCGAACCCAAGGCCACCACCCGCATGGCGAACTTCTACGAGAAGGGCGACAAGCCCCTCGAGATCGTCGCGACCCGCCAGTGGTACATCCGCAACGGCGGCCGCGATGAGGACCTCAAGGCCCGCCTGCTGGCCCGCGGCGAGGAGCTCGCCTGGACGCCGGAGCACATGCGGCACCGCTACGAGAACTGGGTGGGCGGCCTGAACGGCGACTGGCTCGTGTCGCGCCAGCGGTTCTTCGGAGTCCCGTTCCCGGTCTGGTACGCCCTGGACGCCGACGGCGAGCCCGACTACGACTCCCCGATCGTCGCGGACGAGGCGAGCCTCCCCGTCGACCCGATGGCGGACCCGCGCCCGGCTTCGCCGAGGAGCAGCGCAACCGGCCGGGTGGCTTCATGGCCGACCCCGACGTGATGGACACGTGGGCCACCTCGTCGCTGACCCCGCAGCTGGCCACCGGCTGGGGCCGCGACGAGGAGCTGTTCAACCTCACCTTCCCGATGGACATGGCTCCCCAGGCCCACGACATCATCCGCACCTGGCTGTTCAGCCGCATCGTGCGGGCGAACTTCGAGAACGACGCGCTCCCCTGGAAGCGCGCGACCATCTCGGGCTTCGTGGTCGATCCCGATCGCAAGAAGATGAGCAAGTCGAAGGGCAACGTGGTCGTCCCGACTGAGATCCTCGACCGGTTCGGCTCCGACGCCGTGCGCTGGCGCGCCGCGATGGCACGCCCCGGCATGGACTCACCGTTCGACGAGACCCAGATGAAGGTGGGACGCCGCCTCGCGATGAAGATCCTCAACGCGGGCCGGTTCGTGCTCTCGCTCGCCGACCTGCCGGGCTCCCTCGATCAGGTCACCAACCCGGTCGACCGGGCCATGCTCACCGCACTGTCCGGGGTGGTCGCCGACGCGACGGCCGCCTTCGAGGACTTCGATTACACCACCGCCCTGGAGAAGACCGAGACGTTCTTCTGGTCGTTCTGCGACGACTACCTCGAGCTCGTCAAGGAGCGGGCCTACACCGGTGACGACAGGGAGAAGGCGTCGGCGCAGGCCGCGCTCGACATCGCGCTCGGCGTGCAGCTGCGGCTCTTCGCACCGTTCCTGCCGTTCGTCACGGAGGAGGTGTGGCGCTGGACCAACGCCACCTCGGTGCACACGTCGTCCTGGCCGACTCTCGCCGAACTGGACATCGACGGCGAGCCCGCGCTGCTGGGCGACGTCGCGCAGGCCCTGATCGCCATCCGTGGCGCCAAGTCGAACGCGAAGGTCTCGATGAAGACCGAGGTGAGCCTCGCCGCCTTCTCGGGCCCCGCCGACGTGGTGGCGCGGCTGCGCGGGATCGAGTCCGACCTGCGCGCAGTCGGCCGCATCGTCGGCGACGTGACGTGGGGCGAATCCGGCGAGCCGCTGGCCGTGGCCGTGGAACTCGTCTCCGCCGAGTGATCTGATCTGAACGCACACCGCCCCGACCGGTCCGGTCGGGGGCGGTGTCGGTTCACCGATCGTTGCGCATGGCCACCAGGGTCGGAGGCGTCACATCGGGGTTCAGGCGCGACGGAGGGCGATGGCCGTCCAGGACACCGGCGGCAGTGTGATCGTCAGGGCGCCGTCCGCAAGCACGGCCGAATCGTTGCCTCGCGGGGCGACCCTTGTCTGGTTCTCGAGGGTGTTCCTGGCGTAGGGGTCCTCATCGTGGATCGACACCACCTCGGCGACCACGACATCGCCCAGACCCGCAACGTCGACGCTCACATCCACCGGGCCTCCGGTGGAGCGGTTGACGAGGAACAGTGCGCCCTCGCCCTCTCCGCGTCGTGCGTCACGACCGCGTCGACGAGCGGCACGTCCCCGTACTTCGCCGTGGGGTAGGTGCCCACCTCGAGCCTCGGCTCCAGCACTGTGCCGCAGGCCAACCTGGAGGTGGTGGCGAACGGGAAGAAGGTCGTCTGCCGCCAGGCTGCGCCTCCCGGCTCCGTCATGATGGGGCCGATCACGTTGACGAGCTGGGCGATCGACGCGCTCCTGACGCGGTCGGCGTGCTTCAGCAGCGAGATCAGCAGGTTGCCGACGACGACGGCGTCGGCGACGCAGTAGATGTCCTCGAGGAGGCGCGGAGCGACCGGCCAGTTGCCGATGCCCTCGATGATGTCCTCGTTCTCGTAGCGGTCGTGGTACCAGACGTTCCATTCGTCGAACGAGATGGCGATGCGCCGGTCGCTGCGCAGCACTGAGCCGACGTGGTCGGCGGTCGCGACGACCGTGTCGATGAACCTGTCCATGTCGACGGCGGAGGCCAGGAAGCTGCCGAGGTCGCCGTCACGTTCCTCGTAGTAGGCATGGCAGGAGATGTAGTCGACCACGTCATAGGTGTGGGTGAGCACGACGCGCTCCCACTCCCCGAAGGTGGGCATCGAGGAGTTGGACGAGCCGCACGCGACCAGCTCGATGCCCGGGTCGAGTTGGCGCATCGCGCGCGCCGTCCTCGCGGCGAGCTTGCCGTAGTCCTCCGCGTCGCGGTGGCCCAGCTGCCAGTCGCCGTCCATCTCGTTGCCGAGGCACCACATGCGCACCCGAACGGCTCGACGGCGCCGTTGTCGATCCGCCGCTCGGACAAGGTGGTGCCGCCCGGCACGTTGGCGTACTCGAGCAGGTCGAGCGCCTCCTGCGTGCCGCGGGTGCCGAGGTTCACGGCGAGCATCAGGTCGCTTCCGACCTTTCCGAGCCACGTGGAGAACTCGTGCAGGCCGACCTCGTTGGTCTCGGTTGAGTGCCAGGCGAGATCGAGGCGCCTCGGGCGCTGCCCGACCGGGCCGACGCCGTCCTCCCAGCGGAACCCCGACACGAAGTTGCCGCCGGGGTACCGGATCGTGGTGACGCCCAGCTCGCGGACGAGAGCGATGACGTCGGTGCGGAACCCGTCGGCGTCAGCGGCCGGGTGGCCGGGCTCGTGGATGCCGTCGTAGATGTGGCGGCCGAGGTGCTCGACGAAGCCGCCGAAGATCCGGCGGTCGATGTCGCCGACCCTGAACCGGGGGTCGACGGTCATGCGGGCATCGGTCATCGGGAGGCCTTTCTCAGGAACGGAAACCGCTTTCCGTCCATCCTGCCCTATCGCCCGGCCCGATCCAGTGCGGGTCGCTCCCCTACCGTCGGGTTCCGTACCGCGGCGCCGCCAACTCAGGTGCCGCCGAGGCCGGATGCGTCGCGAGTTCGGCGAGCGCGAGCCCGATCGCCGCGTCGAGCTGCACGTCGTTGTCCTGCTCCCATTCGGCAGGGCCGACCTCGACGACGACGTCAGGATCGACGCCGTGGTTCTCCACCGCGAAGCCCTGCCGGTCGAACGCGATCCAGTACCGCGGCTGCGTCACCTCGGTGCCGTCGACCAGCGTGAACCGACCGTCGATACCGATGACTCCACCCCAGCTCCGCTCGCCGACCACGGGGCCGAGGCCCATGTTCTGGGCGGCGGCCGTCACGATGTCGCCGTCTGAGCCCGCGTACGGATTGGTGACGAACACGACGGGGCCGCGGCGGGCCTGCGAGGGGTAGGTGCCGAGCGAGCCCATGTGCCTCGCGCCGTTCCAGCCGACGGCCCGGCGGTTGAGCCGCTCCAGGATCAGCTCCGAGGTGTGGCCGCCCGCGTTGAAGCGGACGTCGACGATCACACCGTCGTGGCGCATGGCGCGGTCGACGAGCCGCTGGAACTCTGCCCAGCCGCTGGCGACCATGTCGGGCACGTGCAGGTAGCCGAGCCGGCCGCCGGTGCGCTCCTCCACGTAGGCGACGCGTGAGGCCACCCACTCGTGGTAGCGCAGGGCCGACTCCCCTGCCGTCGGAACGACCGCGACACGGCGCTTCTGCCTGCCCCTGGCGAGGGTGAGTTCGACGACCTTGTCGGCCGCCCCAGCAGAAGCTCACCCAGGTCGTCGGCGTCGGCCGTGGGCCTGCCGTCGACGGCGACGATGACGTCGCCTGCGGCCGCGGCGACGCCGGCGGCGCGGAGCGGCGAGCGCGCCGTCGGATCGGAGCTCTCACCGGGGAGGACGCGGCGGATCACCACCTCGCCCTTCGCGTTACGGGTGTACTCGGCGCCGAGCCACGCGACGCGCGGCGCATCGTCGGCGGCCACGGGCATCACGTAGGCGTGCGAGGTGTTGAGCTCCGCGACGCACTCCCACAGCACATCGACGAGATCGTCGTGGCTGGCCAACCGGTCCAGCAGGGGCGGTAGCGCGCGACGGCGGCCTCCCAGTCGGTGCCGTCGAAGTCGTCGCGCCAGAAATGGTCACGCATCAGGCGGGCGTTCTCCTCGAACATCTGCCGCCATTCGGCGCGGGGCTCCAGATCGCGTCGGAGCCGGCTGAGGTCGACGTGCACCTTCGCGTCATCGTCGTCGCCGGGCGGCTGGTCGGCCGACTGCACCCAGATGTCCTCACCGTTGCGCGCGACGAGCCGCTCACCGTCGCCGGAGACGGCCGCCGAGTCTGCGGCGTCCACCACGGTGACCGCCTTGCGGGTCTTGAACGAGAAGTGTTCGATGTGGTCCTTCACCTCGCCCTCGACGCCCGCGCGGAGCGCGCCGAGCTCGCCCTGGGCGCGGAGCGACTGCCAGACCAGGCCCTCCTTGGTCGCCTGCAGCGCAACGTAGCGCCCGGACGGCACCGGGAACGGCACCATGCGGTCCTCGAAGCCGTCGACGTCGAGGACGGGCGACGGCTCCTCGTCCTTGGACGCCGACCCGTCCTTACCCGTGTCGTCCTTGTCGTCCTTGTCGTCGTCCTTCTCCTCCGGCTCGCTGATGGGCCAGCCGTCGGCGGCCGGGCCGAAGGGGGCCGGCTCGATGGCGCTCAGCGGCACCAGCCAGGGGCGGACGGTGTTGGTGAAGCTCAGGTCGAAGCTGAGCTCGTCATAGGTCGGGTCGAACGTGCGGCTCGACAGGAAGCACAGGTACTTCCCATCCGGGTGAACACGGGCGAGAAGTCGTTGAACTGCCCCTCGTGAGGGTGAACGCCTTGTCGTCTGTCAGGTCGTAGCCGACGAGCCGTCCCAGGAGCCCCTCGTTGCCGACTGCGGCGCGCCACACGACGTAGCGCCCGTCGGGCGACCAGACGAGCCCGGTGGGCTCCCCACCTCCGAGCGGCCGATCTTCTTGACCGAGCCGCGTTGGAGGTCGACGAGGTGGACGGTGCCGTCGTGGCTGCCGACCGCCACCTTGCTCCCTGCGGGTTGGGCTCCAGCGTCAGGACCCGACCGAGCCGCCCACGGCGACGCGACGTGACGCCTTGTCGCCGTCGAGTTGGCGGCACTCGAGGCAGTCGTCGCCCTCGCTGTCGCTCACCCATACGGCGCGGCCGGTGCGGCCGAGGAACCGGGGTTCGCGCATGCGCACGCCCGGCCTGTCGGCGAGCGCCCGGGCCGGGCCTCCGCGGTGGGTGATGTAGTAGATGGCGCCCCGCCACTCGAGCAGCGAGCCGTCGGCCCCGTGGTCGGGTGCGACGGTGTCGAGGTGTTCGGTCGGCGACACCGGCACGTTGCGGGGAACGCCGATGGGCACCTGGATGTCGAGTCGCTCCGGTTCGGCCTTCAGGCTGGCGAGGTGGTAGAGGCTGCCGCGGGAGTGGTAGACGACGGCCGTGCCGTCGCTCGTCGCGTCACGGACGTAGCCGTCGTCGGCGGTGTGCGAGGTGTGTTGACGCAGGTCCCGGCCGGAGGCATTGACCGACCACACCTGGGACTGCACGTCCGGGGCGTCGCCGCGGTCGGAGGTGAACACGATCCGGTCGCCGACCCAGGTCGGGCCGACCATGCCCGCCTCCTCATCAGGGAGCACGCGGGTCCACCCGTTGCCGCCGGCGGAGACGTAGAGGCGCGAAGCCATGCCACCGCGGTAACGCTTCCAGCGCGCCGGGTCGCGGAAGTTGGCGGTGGAGACGGCGACCCGTCCCTTCCGGTCGACGGCGGCCGCCATCGCGATGCCGTACGGGAGACGCTTCAGTTCCCCGTCTAGGGACAGGGAGTACATGGAGGCGTCGATCCCGTGGATGGCCTCGTGGGTCGAACTGAACAGGATGTGGCCGTCGTCGAGCCACCCCGACACCAGCATCCGCCTGCCGCTGAGCCAGGTGAGCCGCCTGGTGGTCCCGTCCATCCCGACGACGTGGACATCGAGGCCACCTCCCGACGCGGATACGAACGCGACCCTCTGCCCGTCGGGCGAGAACCGTGGGCTGAGCGGTGCCAACTCACCGAAGGTGAGACGGGAGGCGCGGCCCCGTCGAGCGAGCCGAGCCAGAGGTCGTCGTCGGCGACGAAGACGACAGTGGAACCGTGCAGGTGGGGGTAACGCAGATACGCCATGGAGGCGAGCCTACCGCCAACGCCGAGCCACCAGATCCGCCGGGCGGGGAGCCGGCTCAGGCGGACAGGTCGCGGCGGCGGGCCAGCTTGGCGCGGGGAACGAGCACAGGCTCACCCGTGCCATCCACAGCCTCGCGCGAGATCAACACCTGCGCGACGTCGTCCTCGGAGGGCACCTCGAACATGACGTCGAGCAGCAGTTCCTCCATGATGGCGCGCAGCCCACGGGCGCCGGTGCCGCGTGCCAGCGCGAGGTCGGCGATCGCCTCGATGGCACCCTCGGTGAACTCGAGTTCAACGCCGTCGAGGTCGAACAGCTTCTGGAACTGGCGGGTGAGGGCGTTCTTCGGCTCCACGAGGATCCGCACCAGCGACTCGCGGTCGAGCGGGCTGACCGTCGTCATCATCGGGAGACGGCCGATGAACTCGGGGATGAGGCCGAACTTGTGCAGGTCCTCTGGGCGCACCTGGGCGAACGGGTCGAGGCTGGTTGCGACGGGGTCCGCGGCACCCTTGCTGAACCCGAGGGGGCGCTTCCCGACGCGCTGGTTGATGATCTCGTCGAGGCCGGAGAAGGCGCCACCGACGATGAACAGCACCTTGGTGGTGTCGATCTGCAGGAAGTCCTGGTGGGATGCTTGCGACCGCCCTGCGGCGGAACGCTGGCGACGGTGCCCTCGAGGATCTTCAGCAACGCCTGCTGCACGCCCTCGCCGGAAACGTCACGCGTGATCGACGGGTTCTCCGACTTGCGGGCCACCTTGTCGATCTCGTCGATGTAGATGATGCCCGTCTCGGCTTTCGCGATGTCGAAGTCGGCTGCCTGGATGAGCTTCAGCAGGATGTTCTCGACGTCTTCCCCGACGTAGCCGGCCTCCGTCAACGCGGTGGCATCGGCCATCGCGAAGGGGACGTTCAGCATCCGGGCCAGCGTCTGGGCGAGATAGGTCTTGCCGCAGCCGGTGGGGCCGATCAGGAGGATGTTCGACTTGCCGATCTCGACGTCCTCGCCCTCGGCGCGGCGCCCGTGGATGCCCTGGTCGGCGGAGATCCGCTTGTAGTGGTTGTAGACCGCCACCGACAGCGCCTTCTTCGCGCCGTCCTGGCCGATCACGTAGGTGTCGAGGAAGTCGCGGATCTCACGCGGCTTGGGGAGTTCGGTGGCGGGCCCGGCCTCGGACCGGATCGGGAACTCCTCCTCGATGATCTCGTTGCACAGCCCGATGCACTCGTCGCAGATGTAGACGCCTGGCCCGGCGATGAGCTTCTTGACCTGCTTTTGTGACTTGCCGCAGAAGTTGCATTTGAACAGGTCGCTGGACTCACCGATGTGTGCCATTTCCGTCCACCCCTCGCAGTTGCCTGAAGATCTCGTCTGTTTCGCCCCACCCTACCCGTCGCGGGTGTCGGTCCGAGGCGACACACCCGGACCGTCGATATGCGGTTGGGCGTGTCCTTCCGGCCACGGAAATGGCGTCGCCCCGGTGCGGGGCGACGCCTCTCCGGGCCGGGCTCAGAGTTCCTTGAGCGACGGCAGGATGTCGTCGACGATGCCGTACTCGACGGCCTCCTGCGCGGTGAGGAACTTGTCTCGCTCGATGTCCTTGCTGACCTTGGCCACGTCCTGACCGGTGTCGCTCGCGAGCATCTCCTCCATCAGGGAGCGGATGCGCAGGATCTCCCGTGCCTGGATCTCGAGGTCGGACGACTGGCCGTAGCCCCCTCGGTGGCGGGCTGGTGGATCAGGATCCGCGAGTTGGGCAGGGCGAGGCGCTTGCCCTTGGTGCCCGCGGCGAGAATCACCGCGGCGGCCGAGGCGGCCTGCCCGAGGCAGACGGTCTGGATGTCGGGCTTGATGTAGCGCATCGTGTCGTAGATCGCGGTGAGCGCCGTGAAGGAGCCGCCGGGCGAGTTGATGTACATCGAGATCTGACGCTCGGGGTCCATCGACTGCAGGCAGAGCAGCTGGGCCATCACGGCGTTGGCAACCTCGTCGTTGATCGGGGTGCCCAGGAAGATGATCCGGTCCTCGAACAGCTTGGTGTAGGGGTCCACGCGCCGTACACCGTAGCTGGTGCGCTCCTCCCACTGGGGATGTAGTAGTTCATGTCGGCGCCCGCGGGAGCGATGCCCTGGGGCGTGAAGTTGGTCGTCATCACTGGTTCGGAGCCTCCGACTTGATCTGGGACGCACGCTCGAAGACGTGGTCGATGAATCCGTACTCGAGCGCCTGCTCGGCGGTGAACCACCGGTCGCGGTCGGAGTCGGCCTCGATCTGATCGAGCGTCTGGCCGGTGTGCTTGGCGATCAGCCCTGCCATCGTCTTCTTGATGTGCAGCGACTGCTCGGCCTGGATCCGGATGTCGGAGGCCGTGCCGCCGAGGCCACCGGAGGGCTGGTGCATCATGATGCGGCTGTGCGGGAGTGCGAAGCGCTTGCCCGGGGTGCCCGCCGACAGCAGGAACTGCCCATGGAGGCCGCGAGGCCCATGGCGACGGTGGCGACATCGTTGCTGATCCACTGCATGGTGTCGAAGATGGCCATGCCGGAGTCGACGGAGCCGCCGGGCGAGTTGATGTAGAGGTAGATGTCCTTCTCGGGGTCCTCTGCGTTGAGCAGGAGCATCTGCGCGCAAATCGCGTTGGCGTTGTCGTCCTTCACCTCGGAGCCGAGGAAGATGATGCGGTTCGCCAACAGGGACGCGTAGACGTTGTCGGTCATGCCGAGACCGGAGCCGCCGGGCCCGGCCATGCGGATTGCGTCAATCGGGTTCTGAGTCACGCCCCTAACCTACCGGCAATTGGCAAACGCCCAAGGGCGGCGCCTCGAAGTTCGCCCGAGGCGTGAAACCATCAGCCGTCCGCTGTCTTCGCGTCGTTGCTGATGAAGGCATTCAGCCACCTGGTGCGGGGATCGGGATCGATCAGGAGCGCCTTGACCGTCAGCGTCGCGGGCAGCGCGATGAGCGCGCCGAGGGCCCCGAACACCCACGCCCACACAAGCAGCGAGATGAACGAGACCGTCGGCGTGATCCCGACCGCGTCGCCGGTGAACTTCGGCTGGATGAGCGACTGCAGGACGAAGTTGACGAGGCTGAAGGCCACCACGACCGTCAGCGCCGCGCCGGGGCCCTTCTCAACCAGCGCGAGCAGCGCGGGCGGCACCAGGCCGATCACGAAGCCGATGTTGGGGATGTAGTTGGTGATGAAGGTGAGCATGACCCACACGAGGGCAGGGAGACACCGACGGCGAGGATGATTCCGCCGTTGACGAGCGCAACGATCAGGCCGAAGATCGTAGTCACGACCCAGTAGCGGCGGATGCCGCTGGTGACAGCGGAGATCGAGTCGGTCAGCCCCGGGTGGATGCGGCGGGTGATACCGAGCCGCTGGTTGATGGACGGGATGTCCATCGTCATGAACACGGTCCCCACGACCAGCACCGCGATGATGCCGGTGGCGGCCCGGTGCCGGACAGGATCGATCCGGCCACGTCGATGACGTTCGACGGTGAGATCGACTTGAGGGCGTTGACGATGGCTTCCTGGTCGAGGCCCAGGGTGGCGAGCCACTCGATCGCCGAGTAGTACATGGCGGTGAACTGGGTGCTGTACCCGCTGAGCACGGTGACAACCTGCGTGACCGACCAGACGATGGCGAGGATGCCCAGGAGGAGGATGACGAACACCGTGAGCATCGTGATCACCGCCGCGACAAACTTCGGCACCCGCACCTTCCTGAGCAGCGGGTAGATCGGGTACGCGGCGATCAGGAGGTTCAGCGCGAGAAACATCGGGGCGATGGTGCTCGCCAGGTCCCGCAGCAGCCCGAGCGACAGTGCCACCGCCGCCACGATGATCGCGATCATGCCGAGGCGCGGCAGGCCGCCCGCCCGGGCGGCGTGGGGGCCGACCTCCGGCGGAGGTGGCTCGTTCCGCTGCCTGGTGCCGTTGCCTTCAGCCCCGGTGCGCCCGGGTCGGCCCGGCCCACCCCGGTGCCACGGAGACGTCGGGGGCTGCGCCCTCGGTGTCGATCCGTCGGGTGGGCTCCGCCTGACCGTCTTCGCTCATGTTTCCTCCTCAGCGCGCCGAGTCTATCGGCAGGGGAAACGGAAGGGGCCGCCGTCGATTCCCCGGTGGAAATCGCGGCGGCCCCGTTCAGGCTCTGTCCGGTGTTACCGGATCAGTTCTCCTCGGCCTCGGCGGCGTCGTCGGCCTCTGCCGCGTCGTCATCAGCGGTCGGCAGCGACATGTCGAGGGTGTTGCCCTCGGCGTCGGTGACGGTGGCCGCGGCGCAGATCTGGGCCAGGGCCTTGCCGCGGCGGATCTCCTGCATCCACTCGGGCATGTGGTTGTGCTCCATCATGTGGTTGATCTCGTCCTGGGGCGAGGAACCGTTCTGCTGGGCGCGGCGGAAGATCATCTCGGTCAGCTCCTGCTGCGAGACGTCGATCTTGCTCTCGTCGGCGAAGACGTCGAGGATCACCTGGGCGCGCAACGCCTGCTCGGAGCGCTCGTCGATCGAGGCCCAGAACTCGTCTGCGGTCTCGGCGTCCTCGTCGTCGGCCTGCTCAAGGTAGGCCTCGACGGTCAGGCCGCCCTGCGCGAGCTGGCGCTGGATCTCGGCGCGGCGCGCCTCCTTGTCGCCGGCGAGCACTGCCTCGGGCAGCTCGAAGTCGGTCTGCTCGACGACGGCCTCGAGGACCTTGTCGCGGGCGTTGGCATACTGCTCGGCCTTGACCTGGGCCTCGGCGGCCTGCTGGAGGTCGGCCTTCATCTCCTCGACGGTGTCGAACTCGGAGATCATCTGGGCGAACTCGTCATCCAGCTCGGGCAGTTCCTGCTCCGAGACGGTCTTGACCGTGACCGCGATGTCGGCGTCCTGGCCACGGAACTGGCCGCCGACCAGCGTCGAGGTGAACGACTTGGACTCGCCGGCCTTGAGGCCGGTGACGGCCGCGTCGAGCCCCTCGAGCATGTTCTTCTCCTGGCCCACCTTGTAGGTGATGCCTTCGGCGGTCGCGTCGGCGAGCTCCTGCCCGTCCTGGGTGGCGACCAGGTCGATGGTGAGGACGTCACCCTCCTGGGCGGCGCGGTCGACCTCGTTGGTGGTGGCGAAGCGCTCACGGAGCATCTCGAGACGCTCGGCGGTGAAGTCGTCGGCCGACTCAGGCGCATCGACGGTCACGGCAACCTTGTCGAAGTCGGGCAGCTTGACCTCGGGACGCACGTCGACCTCGGCGGTGAACTCGACGAGTTCCTTGTCCTCGAGCTTGGTCACGTCGATCTCAGGCTGGGCCATCGGCCACACCTTGGCCTCGTCGATCGCCTCGTTGTAGGCGGTGGGATGGCCTCGTTGATGGCCTCCTGCAGCACAACGCCGCGGCCGAACCGCTGGTCGATGACGGTCGAGGGCACCTTGCCCTTACGGAAACCGGGGATGTTGACCTGTTCGGCAATCCCCTTGTAGGCCTTATCGAGGTAGGGCTGAAGGTCGGCGAACGGGATCTCGACGGTGAGCTTGACCCGCGTCGGGCTCAGCTTCTCAACGGTGCTAGGCACGAATGGACTCCTGAAAGTGAATGAGGTTCGCGGATAAGTGTATCGGGCGGGGCCCCAGCCACCAATTGGGGCACGGCGCCCGGCTCCTCCCCGGATCGGCACCCCGAGGGTGATTAGCATGTGTGCGTGCGAGAACCCATCACCAGCAACGTCACGGACACGGCACTGATCTTCGAGGGCGGTGGCATGCGCGGTTCCTTCTCGTCCGGCGTGCTCGTGACGCTGCTCGAGGCCGGCATCCACGCCGACTGGGTGGGTGGCATCTCCGCGGGCACGACCTGCGTGGCCAACTACGTCTCCCGCGATCCACTGCGCGCCGAGCGGTCGTTCATCGATCTCGCCGCCGAGCCGGAGTTCGGCGACTGGCGCACGTGGCTGCAGGGCAAGGGCGTCTTCAACTCGGAGTGGATCTACGAGCAGACCTCGGAGCCGCACCAGGTGCTGCCGTTCGACTACGCGACCTTCAGCGCGAATCCAGCCGAGGTGAGGGTGGGCGCATTCCGGTGCGATGACGGGGAGATGGTCTACTGGTCGCGCGACGACATCGATACCCCGCTCGACCTGATGCGCCGGGTCCGCGCCTCCTCGACGATGCCCGCACTGATGCCGCTGACCACAATCGACGACGTCGTCTACTGCGACGGCGCGCTCGGCCCGACCGGCGGCTTCGCGCACGACGCGGCGAAGGCCGACGGCTACGACCGGTTCCTCGTGGTGATGACCAGGGAGCGCGGCTACCGCAAGCAGCCGCCGAAGCTTCCCAAGGCGTACCGCCACGTCTTCCGGAGATACCCGGAGATCGCCCGTGCGCTCGTCGACAGGCCGGCCAACTACAACCGGAGCCTCGAGGAACTCCTGCAGGCGGAGCGGGAGGGCCGGGCATTCCTGATCTTCCCCGACGAGATGCCGATCGCGAACTCCGAGCGCAATCTGACGAGGCTCCGGGCCACCTTCGAGGCGGGCAGGCGCCAGTCGCAGCGGCAGCTTCCGCGGCTCCTGGATTTCCTCGGGCTCGACTGAAACCGCCGAAATGTGCTGGCCGGGGATCGCTGATACACTGATCCGCGGTTCTGCGGATGTAGCTCAATGGTAGAGCCCTAGTCTTCCAAACTAGCTACGCGGGTTCGATTCCCGTCATCCGCTCGAGGTGCCGGCGGCCTTGTCAGACACAGTTCAGACAGGGCCGCCGTCGCTCACGGGGCGTAGCGTAGTGGCTAGCGCGCCTGCTTTGGGAGCAGGAGACCGCAGGTTCGAGTCCTGTCGCCCCGACCACTCGAACGACGCTCACCAACCAGCGCTGAGCCCTCGCAGGGCCGCACACCGGAAACCACATCCCCGCTGGCAGCTTCCTTCATGGCTTACGCCCCGCCCGGATGGCCCGACCCGACACCGCCCCCACTCACACTCGGGCAGGCGGGGACGGGGCGCTCACCACGGCGACCTCCACCTACCCCAACGGGCGTGCGCGCGACTCGCCGCGCGCCTCTGAGCCACGTTCCTGCGGGCGCCCCCACCAGTCGCCCCGGAGAGAGAATGCCTGAACTTGAGATCGGGGAATCATGTGGAACAACATCCTTGTCGTCTCCGCGCTTGGAACGGTGCTGGCACTGCTGTTCACGATCGCCTACGGCTGGCCGCGCACGAACGGATCGGGCGGATCGGTCAAGCGGACGCTGTCGCCGACCTTTGCCCGGGTGTACGGGCTGATCACACTCGCGATCCTCGCGGTGACGACGGTGCTCCTGACATCGAACAAGGAGGTGCTGACCGGCGTCTTCACCCTGTTCGGAACCATCGCCGGCTACCTTGCCGGTTCCAAGGCAGAGCAGGTGGGCGGCACGCCCCCGACGGCACCCGATGCCCCGACCACCCAGGCAACGGTGGAACTCAACTGAGCGGACGCCCTCCGGGCCGACCTCGCCGCCACAGTCCGGCTCAACCGCCGGTGCGAGCCGTCGAGGTGGTCGGCGAGGGCCGCCGCGAGACCCTCACGATCGCCGGCCCTCGCACGGTCGATCAACTGGAGATGGTCCCGGTAGGACGGGTGCAGGTCGGCATCCTGGGCATTCGTGATGCCCAGCAGCGTCGCGAAGGTCGGCTGGTACTGCCGCCAGAGTCCGAGCAACCGCGAGTTACCCGAGTTCACGAAGAACTCCGTGTGGAACTCGAGGTCCACCTCGGCGAACCCGTCGTAGTCGCCCACCTCGGCGCACCGCCCCATCGCGTCCAGATGCGCCTCCGCACGGCCCCAGTCGACAGTTGCGCTCGCGATGGCCAACTCCCCCGCCAACCGCTCGGCGGCGCCGCGGATCGCATACAGCTCATCCACGTCGTGCTGCGTGAACGCCTTCGCGAAGTACCCCGCTTACGGCTCTCCAGCAGCCCCTCCGCAAGGAGCGCGCGGAGCGCGTCGCGCACCGGGCCGCGACTCACCCCGTACTCGGCCGCGAGGGCGTCCTCGACGAGGTGTGCGCCGGGTTCCAGCTGGCCACGCACGATCTTCGAACGCAGCAGCGCCGCAAGCTGCTCACCGAGCGCGACGGCCTTCAGGGCAGGCACCGACATGGACGCCCCTTTCTTTCGGGAAACTCTTGCACACTCTCGCCCCACCGCTACCGTTTCGTTAACCGTTAACGGTCAACGACACGACGAAGTGGGACGCATGAACCAACCGGAGATCCTCACGGCGCTCATCACGCCATTCACACCAGACGGGGCCATCGACCACAAGGGCTTCCGTGACAACCTTCAGCAACTCGAGCCGCTCGTCGACGGCGTCTTCGTCGCGGGCACCACCGGTGAGTTCCTCACGCTCAGCCAGGCGGAGCACGCGGAACTTGTGTCGGCCTGCCTGGAGACGTTCGGGCCGGCCCGCACCGTCGTCCATCTCGGCTCCCCCAGCACGGCGGCCTCGGTCGCGCTGGCCACCGGGTCGCGGCGCCTCGGGGCGCAGCGGTTCGCCGCACTGACCCCGTACTACCTTCCCGCGAGCACCCAGGGCGTGATCCGCCACTGGGCCGCCATCAAGGAGGCATGCGAGGGTGAGCTCTACGGCTACATCTACCCCGACGTCGCCGTCACAGACGTGCTGCCGGAGCAGTTGGGCGAGGTCCTCGCCTCGGGGATCTCCGGGGTGAAGGTATCGGCGAGCGCATCCACACGGGTGGCCGGGTACCTCGCCAACGCCCCGGCCGGGTTCAAGCTGTGGTCGGGCAACGACGCCGACGTTCCGGCGGTCATGGCGGCGGGCGGCACGGGGTCGGTCTCCGGAGTGAGCGGAGCATGCCCCACCCCATGGGCCGTCCTGCGCGACGCCATGGGACGCGGCGACGACGATGCCGCCGCACGGGCCCAGGACGTGATCCGCAGGGTAGTTCCCGTACTCGGCCCGAGCATCGCAAACCTGAAGCACGCCCTGGACATCCAGGGCAGGGCCGGCGGTGCATGCCGCATGGTCATCGATCAACCAGAAGCAGATGTCCGCACCCGGATCGACGAAGTAGTCGAACTCGCAGCACAGCTAGGAGCCACCTCATGAAACGACGCACCCTCATCTTCGGCACCGCCGCCGCCGCCATCGCCGTAGGCACCTCGGCCTGCACAAGCCGCGGAACAGAACCCACCAGCGCCCCGCCGACCTCACCCGCCTCGTCGGGCGCCCCGGCGCCCGTAACCGACTTCCCGACAAAGGACATCACCCTCATCGTGCAGGCCGCGGCAGGCGGCGGATCAGACCTCTCCTCCCGCGCCCTCGCCGGCGCGATGGAGCCGATCATCGGGAAGTCGATCATCGTCGAGAACCGTCCGGGTGCCTCCGGCTCGACGGCAATGCTGTACGTGAAGGACCAGCCTGCCGACGGCTACACCATCGGGTTCGGTCCCGTCGAGATCGCGATGCTCGGCAGCATGAACTACGACATCGCACCATCCGACTTCGACATGCTCGGCCAGATCATGCTCGGCCCCGGAGTCCTGTCGGTGCCCGCCTCCAGCCCCTACAACACGCTCACTGAGTTCGTCGAGGCCGCCAAGACCAAGGAGATGACCGTCTCCAACTCCGGTGCCGGCTCGATCTGGGAACTGGCAGGCATCAGCATCGCCAAGGAGTCGGGCGCACAGATCAAGTCGGTGCCCTTCGACGGCGGAGCCCCGCCGTGGCGGCGGTCCTCGGCAACCAGGTGGACGCGGCCGCCTCCGGTGTCAACGAGGTGAAGCAGAACCTGGCCGACGGCAAGCTCAAGGTGCTTGCCATCTTCCACTCCGAGCGCCACCCGGAGCTTCCTGACGTCCCCACCGCCAAGGAGCAGGGCCTCGATCTCGAGATCGGTGGCTGGGGCGGTATCTACGCACCGAAGGGCCTGCCTGCGGACGTGAAGGCGAAGCTCGAGGAGTCCATCAAGGCTGCCACCGAGCAGCAGTCGTACCGTGACGTCATCACCTCCAGCGGCAACCTGGTCGTCTACCGCAGCTCGCAGGAGTTCACGGAGTTCGCCGAGTCCGAGGCGAAGCGGTTCGCGGACCTCATCGGCCAGTGATGGACGACGCTGCAGGGTCGGCGGCCGACGCGCCGCCGACCCCGCGGACGAAGCGACCACCGCGGCCGTCTCCCCACCCTGGAGAGGGTGACGGCGGCGGTGGTCATCGTCTTCGGCGTCTTTCTGCTCGTGACGGCCCGCAGCATCCCATTGCGCAACGAGACGGGCGGCATCGATCCCGTTGGTGGCCGACCGTCATCTCCGGCGGCATCATCCTCAGCGGTGTGTGGATGCTCGTCAATGCGGTGCTCAAGGTCTCCATCGACCGGACCGTCGACCCGTCCCGCCGTTCAGGCTGGATCCAGGTCGGCGTCACGGTGGCCGCCCTCATAGCGGTCTTGGCCCTGTGGCAGGTCGGCGTCAACTTCCTGGTGCTCGGCCCCGCATTCCTCATCGTCACCAACTGGGCCTACGGCCTACGCCGCTGGACGACGCTCCTGCTGTTCCCTGCCATCGTCGCGGCGACCCTCTACCTGGTGTTCCAACTCCTCCTGAAGGTTCCCCTGTGAACGCGCTCGTCGACGGCCTGTCCGCGCTCTTCGAGCCGACGGCCCTCCTCTGCCTCGTCATCGGGCTCGGCCTCGGCCTGCTGGTCGGGGTGTTCCCCGGCATCACGATCTCGATGGCTGTGGCGCTGGCCACCAGCTTCACCCTGACGCTTGAGCCGGCCCAGGGCCTCGCCATGCTGCTCGCGATCTACGTTTCCGCCCAGTACGGCGACCGGATCCCCTCCATCCTCGTCAACACCCCCGGCACTCCCGCAGCGGTGGCGACCACCCTCGACGGCTACCCGATGGCACGCAAGGGTCAGGCGGGCCTCGCGCTGTCTGTCTCGGCCATCGCCACCACCGTCGGCATCCTGATGTCGATGCTCGTACTGGTGTTCCTTGCCCGACCGATCGCCGACTTCGCGTTGCGGTTCGGCCCGTTCGAGATGTTCGCGCTCGTCGTGTTCGGCCTCACCGTCATCATCTCGATCGCGTCGCAGTCGCTGGCCAAGGGCATCTTCGCCGGTCTGCTCGGCATCGCGCTCGGCATGGTGGGTCTCGACCCATCACCGGCGACGCCCGGTTCGACTTCGGCACCAACGAACTCAAGGGTGGCCTGAACTTCATCGCGCTGATCATCGGCCTGTTCGGCATCACCGAGGTGCTCGACCAGATACTCACCCACCACGCCAGCAAGGTGCGCCCCATCTCGTCGCTCGGGCGTTGGTGGCCCAATCGGGCGGAGATGAAGCGGGTCGCCAAGCCGATGGTGCAGTCGGGCGTGCTCGGCGCCCTGATCGGCGTCATCCCCGCGGCGGGCGGCGACATCGCCGGCCTCGTCGGGTGGAACCGTGCCAAGGCGATCTCGAAGCATCCGGAGGAGTTCGGCAAGGGCTCCATCGAGGGTGTCGTCGGCGCGGATACAGCGTCCTCCTCGACGCTGGGCGGCGCGCTGACGACCACCCTCTCCCTCGGTATCCCGGGCGACTCCGTGATGGCGATCATGATCGGCTCGATGATCATCTGGGGCATCCAGCCCGGGCCGTCACTGTTCGAGCGGCGACCCGACATCGTGGTCACCATCGTGGCCATCATGCTGCTGGCGACCCTCGTGTCGACGATCGTGAGCCTCGTCCGCACGCGTGGGATGACGAAGCTGTTGGATCTGAAGCCACAGCTGATCTGGGCATCATCGTGGTGTTCTGCATCGTCGGCACCTACGCCACCACGAACAACGTGCTGACCGTCGTGCAGATGCTGGTCTTCGGCGTGATCGGCCTCGTCCTGCGGCGGGTCGGCATCCCTGCCGGGCCGATCGTGCTCGGCTTCCTCCTCGGCCCCTCGCGGAGGCCAACCTGCGCCGGGCCCTGCTGATCGGCCAGCCCTACGAACTGCTCACCCGCCCCATCTCGCTGGTGCTGCTCATCCTCGCAGCCGGCTCGCTGCTGTGGCCGGTCATCTCCAAGGCGATCGCCGCGCGGAAGGAGGCGGCGTGACCCACCTACTGACGCCGCCCGTCGACGGCGTCCAGGTGCACGCGAGCACCCTTCTGGCATTGGCGGACGGTGGATGCCTCTTCGCGTGGTTCGCCGGGCCACACGAGGGGCACCCCGAGACCGGCATCACGGTGATGCGTGCCGCCGGTCGCCCCACACCGCTGGCCCCGGACGACCGGGTGCCGCACTGGAACCCGGTGCTCGCGGACGGGCCGGACGGGTCCGTCTGGCTGTTCTACAAGCGTGGCCACCGGATCGATAGCTGGGAGACCTGGGTCACCCGCTCGCACGACGGCGGCCGCACCTGGGAGTCGCCGGCTCCCCTCATCGCCGGCGACACGACCGGCGGGCGCGGCCCCACCCGGCAGGCACCTCTCCCGTTGGGCGGCCTCTGGCTGGCGCCGGGGTCGGTGGAGAGCTGGGACCCGGCCAGGTGGGACTGCTTCATCGACGCGACTCACGACGGAGGCGGCTCGTGGGTGCGTCACCCCATCCCCCTCGAGCATCGGGGCCTCCGAGGTGCAGGCTGCATCCAACCCACGCTCGTGCCGGGGCGCCGCACCAGGCTCGTCGCCCTCGCCCGGTCGACGGAGGGCAGCGTCTACCGGTCGGCGACCGACGACCCCGCCGACTGGCCGGCGCTGCAGCCCACCGGGCTGCCCAACAACAACTCCGGCATCGCGGCGGTCGTGCTCCCGGACGGACGCATCTGGTGTGCGCACAACGACGCCTCAGGCGACTGGGGTGCGAGATCACGCCTGATCGTCTCGTCGTCAGAAGATGACGGGCTCACATGGCGACCGGTGACAGTGCTGGAGGAGGGCGCGCCCGGCGAGGCGGACGGCAGCCCCGCCGCCGCGTCGGCCACCGGCGTGGTCACCGACGGCGCGGGCGAGTACTCCTACCCCGCGATGATCGTGGTGGGCCCGGAGGTGTGGGTCACCTACTCCTGGCAGCGCAGATCGATCGCCCTGGTTCGGCTTCCCCACAGAGGATCGTGAAATCCTGGGTGTCTGCCCATCATTGGATGGACAGCCAGGCGACGTCGAGGGCGTTGGTGCGCGCCGACAACCGGCTCAGCAGCCGCCCCTCGGCAACCTGGGCGCAGGCCGCGGCCTGCAGCCCCCGCTCCGACTCCCCAGCCCGCGGCGAACAGCTTCGCCACCGCGACGTCACGGCCGCGCTCCGCCCGGTCGTCGGTGGTCACACGTCCGTAGTTGAGCGCCGCGACCGCCTCGATACCCATCCGGTCGAAGTCACCGATCGGCCAGCCGCCCGAGGTGGGGTCGACCGGGGCCAACTGGTGCATCGCCAGCAGCAGCACATCGTCGGCCCTTCCCCGGGCCAGGACGCGCGTCGCCGCCCCGCGCGCCTGTGCCTCCAGAGGCAGACCGAGCTGGGTGGCGAGCTGGCAGGCGGCAGCCGACCAGGCGGTCGCCGTGGGCTCGAGCTCACCGAGCACGGCGTCGATCCGGTCGATCAGCCGATCGTCGAACGTCGTCTCCAGCAGGTGCCTGAGCGCCACATAGCACCAGACGTCGTCCTGCGGAGCCTCGCGGGCCACCCGCGCGCGCAGCTCCGCGACGCCACGGTAGGCGCCCACCTCGAGGGTGGTCCGGCCCCTGCGCCCCACAATCCGATGTCAGAGAGCCCCTCGGGTGGGTAGATCTCGAACTCGTCATCGACCTCGACCACCCTGCATCCCGGATCGGCGGTCACGGTACCGTCGGGGGCGATCACCTCGACGGGGTAGCCCCGCTCCACGTACCGCACCCAGGGCAGCCACGACGGTTCGGCCGGCACGTCGAGGAGCCCTCCGGGATAGGCCTCGTAGGTCCAGGCGGCGCTCATCGCATGCCGGGCGCGCAGGGTGACCTCCTCCTCGAGGAGATACCCGGCCCCGGCTCGCCGTACGGCTGGGACAGACCCCTGCGCTGCGTCAGCATCCCGGGCCCATCGGGACCGGGCAGCACGATCTCGCCGGAAGCGCCCGCGAACCAGGCGACCACCGGGCGGGCCCCCCGACCCGGAGGACCGGCCCCGGGACCGCGAGCAGATCGTCGGTGTCGGACTCGACGGTGACCTCGAGACGCAGCCGCTGCCCCGACCGGAACCGCACGCGGGCGCTGACCCCCGCCTCATGCTCGAGGTCGATCCCGACGGCTTCCTCGGACACGCGGGGCGTGAGCCAGCCGGGGAACGTGACGCTCAGTGAGAGCAGCCGGCCCGTTCCTGTGATCTCGATACCGTCGGGAAGCTCGCGCCATTCGAAGCGCTCCTCGATGGGGCCGGTGAGCTCGAGGCCGTTCACCGTTGACCGCCGTGGGCCAGGCCTCCGGGAGCACGGCGCGGACGACCGAGCCGTCGCTGCGGTGCAGCCCGACGATGGGGTGGCTCCCCTCGAGCGAGGCCAATCGCTCCCCTGGCCGTACAGCCGGATGCTGACCGATCCGTCGTCACCGATCCCGACGCGCCGTCCCTCACAGTGACCTCCAACGGATCTCCTTCCTCCAGGTCGAACACTATCGAGGAAGCGGTCAGGCAGACACGCATGACTGAGCCCGCACCCGTAGCCGGAACGTCATCGCCGGCCACTCCACTGGCAGCCTCGGGTCGAAGAAGATGTCACCTCCGTGGTCGCGCATCCCGGCGAATCCGTGGATCAGTGCCGTCCACACGCCGGCGGCGGAGGCGACGTGCACCCCGTCGCGGGCGTTGCTGTGGAGGTCGGCAAGGTCGACGAACAGGCCTCCGAGGAAGTACTGCATCGCCATGTCCTGGTATCCGACCTCGGCGGCGATCACCGATTGGACGGCCCCGACAGCGTCGAGTCGCCGGTGGTGATGGGTCGTAGTACTCGAAATCGGCCCGCTTCTCCTCATCGGTGAACTCGTGGCCCTGCAGGAGTAGCGCCAGGACAACGTCGGCCTGCTTCAACACCTGGAAGCGGTAGATCACGAGCGGGTGGAAGTGCAGCAGGAGGGGCCGCTGATCATCGGGCGTGTTCTCGAGATCCCAGAGTTCCGAGGCGAGGAACGTGTCGTTCTGGGATGGATGCCGAACGTCTCGTCAAACGAGATCATCATCTTCGCGGCGCACTCCTCCCAGTCTCCGACCTCGTCGCCGCCGAGGTCGAGCGACCGGGCAACCCGCTCGTATGCCTCTGGGTCCACTTCCCGCATCTCCCGCACCAACTGGGCCGCGGCCCGCAGGTTCGCCCGGGCCATCACGTTGGTGTAGAGGTTGTTGTTGACCACCGCGGTGTACTCGTCGGGCCGGTCACGCCGTGGATGTGGAACTGCGGCCCGTCGGCGCCCTGACGCCAGAACCCGAGGTCGGCCCACATCCTGGCCGTCTCGATCAGGACGGCGGCGCCGTCGCGGTACATGAACCCACGGTCGCCGGTGGCGGATCGGTACCTGGTGAAGGCGTAGGCCACGTCGGCGTCGATGTGGTACTGCGCCGTGCCCGCCGCGTAGTAGGCCGACGCCTCCTCCCCGTTGATCGTCCGCCACGGGTACAGGGCTCCCCGCTGCGACATGACGGTTGCCCGGAGCCGCGCCTGCGGCAACAGGTTCACCCGGAAGCGCAGCGCGTTGCGGGCGAGCCACGGCGACGTGTAGGAGAGGAAGGGCACCAGGTAGATCTCGGTGTCCCAGAAGTAGTGGCCCTCGTAGCCGGAGCCCGTGACGCCCTTGGCCGGGATCCCGAGCTGGTCGCTACGGGCCGCCGCCTGGGCCACCTGGAACAGGCACCACCGCACCGCCTGCTGGATGGCCGGCTGCCCTCGATGACCACGTCGCTCGCCGCCCAGTAGCCGTCCAGCCAGGCCCGCTGACCCGCACGGTAATGGTCGAACCCCTCGCCCCGGACCCGGTCGAGCGTGCGCTCGCACCGGTCGGAGAGCTCACCGACGGAGATGCCACGGGACGAGTGGTAGGCGACGGCCTTGCGCACCACGAACGGCACGCCCCGGCGCGCCGCCACGCTGTAGACCTGGGTGGCCTGGTCGGGCCGGTGCTCACCTCGACGGCGAACGCGTTCTCGGTCTCGATGACATGATCGGCGGCGACCGCGAGCGTCATCTTCGACCGCGAGGTCTCGAAGCCGAGCAGCATCCTGGTGTCGTCGTGCCGGTCGATGGCCGGCTGCAGCACGCGGTCGGCCGGCGGCGCGGCCCGACGCGGGTCGAAGCCGGGAGATCCTGCCTCGGCGCGCGCGGCGGGGCCGTCCTCCCGGTTGACGATCTGCGACGAGACGACGACCGGGGCGTCGCCGTCCAGCATCGTCACCTCGAGTTCCAGCAGGGCGAGGTGCCGGTCGGTGAACGACGTCATCCGCGAGCTGCGCACGCGTACCCGCTTTCCGCCCGGCGTGCGCCACACGATGGTGCGCCGCAGCTCACCGGTGCGGAAGTCGAGCGTGCGTTGGTAGGAGTCGAGGTCGGCCACAGGGAGGGTCAGAGGCTCATCGTCGACGTAGAGCTGCATGACCTTGGCGTCTGGCACGTTGACGATGGTCTGCCCGGTCCGCGCGTACCCGAAGGCCTCCTCCGCGTGCTTGATGGGCCATGTCTCGTGGAAGCCGTTGATGAACGTGCCGTTCAGGTACGTGGGGCGCCCCTCCTCCGGGTTGCCGCGCATCCCCAGATACCCGTTGCCGACCGCGAAGATGGATTCGGTGGCGCCGACGTCAGCGTCGTCCCACTCGAGCTCCGTGAGTTCCCACGGCCGCGCCGGGAACCGTGACCGGTTCAGTGGGTCGGCCGTGACGTCGCGGATCACCCGTCCACCAGCTCCCCGAGGTCGGCCACCACCAGGTCGGCTCCCGCCGCCCTCAGCGCGTCGGGCCCGGCGCCGCGGTCGACACCGACCACGAGCGCGAAACCTCCCGCTGCGCCCGCCTCGACCCCGGGACGGAGTCCTCGACGACGATGGCACCGCGGGCGACGATGCCGAGCAGCTCCGCGGCGTAGAGGAAGGCGTCGGGCGCCGGCTTGCCCGGAAGGTGGGCGGCCGCCATGTCGTCGCCGTCAACCACGACGTCGAACAGGCTGGCGAGCCCGCTGGCCAGCAGCACGTGCCGCGCATTGCGTGACGACGACACGACACCCAGCAGGACCCCGTCGCCGGCCAGGCCACGCACGAGCGCGGCGGTGCCGGGATAGGGCTCGATCCCCTCACGGGAGAGGGACTCCCGGAAGAGCCGGTTCTTCTCCTCATCGATGGAGGCGACGCTGAGTTCGCCGTCCCCTGCGTGCTCGGGGGCCCGGATGCCACGTGCCGCGAGCAGGTCGCGGATGCCCTCGGCGCGCTGCCTTCCGTCGAGGTAGGCATAGTAGTCATCGTCTCCATAGGGGCGTTGGCCGGGTATCCCGGCCAGCAGCGGCGCGAAGACATGGGCCCAGGCACGCTTGTGCACCTCGGCCGTGGGCGTGATCACCCCATCGAGATCGAACAGGACGGCATGGTAGCGACTCCACTCCATCCCCCAGCCTATTACCGTCGGGGCGCGGATTTCCGGCGTTGGCACCGAGGGCACCAGTACAGGTTGCGTCCCTCGAGGGTCGCCGAGCGGATGGGCGTGCCGCACACCAGGCAGGGCAGGCCGGCCCGGCGGTACACGTAGACCTCGCCGCCGTGCCGGTCGACGCGCGGCGGGCGCCCCTGGGCCTCCGGCCCGTGCTCCTCGAGGACCGTGTCGATCCGGCCGTTGTCGACGGCGTAGTGCATGAGGCCGACGAGGTCGTCCCAGACGATCCGCCACGTGCGGGCATCAATGTCGCGGCCGGGAGTGGTCGGGTTGAGCCGGTGCCGGTAGAGCACCTCGGCGCGGAAGATGTTGCCGACGCCGGCAGCCACCTTCTGGTCCATCAGCAGGGCCGCGATCGACTTCCCGAGCGCTTGACCCGGGCGTAGCCGCGGTCGGGATCGGCGTCATCGCGCAGCGGGTCGGGCCGCTGGCGTCGATGACGGCGCGCTTCTCGTCGGGGTCAGGATGCGGCACCACTGCGGCCCTCGGAGGTCGGCGGCGGTGACGCCGTCGGTGATACGCATCCGCACCTGGCCCACGGCTCGGCGTACTCCTGGAACATGAACTTGCCGATCAGCCCGAGGTGGATGTGGACGCTCTGGTCGCCCGCGAAATCGACGAAGAGGTGCTTGCCGACGGAGTCGCCACCCTCGAGCACCGTGCCGTCGAGGCTCGAGGCGTCGAACCTGCCCTGCGGCGAGGAGACGGCGACGGCTCGGCCGCCGAAGGTCTCGGTGAGCGCGGTGGCGAGGCGGTGTGTGACGTGTCCCTCTGGCATCCTGCCAATCTAGCCCGCGTCCCGGGCCGTCCCGAAAAAATCGGCCCCTCCCGGAACGCCGGGACAGTGGCCACTATTTCCAGCAGGACCGATCAGAAGCGGCCACTGGCCGATTTTTGGCGGCGGCTCCCTCCTCCGGAAGGCCGGGACAGTGGCCACTATTTCCAGCAGGACCGATCAGAAGCGGCCACTGGCCGATTTTTGACGGCGGCCCCTCCCCGGAAGGCCGGGACAGTGGCCACTATTTCCAGCAGGACCGATCAGAAGCGGCCACTGGCCGTTTTTTTTGACGGCGGCCCCTCCCCGGAGCGGCGCGGGGGCGCGTGGCTACGATTACGGCATGACGGAACAGCAGCCGAGGGAGTTCGGGCGCGACGGGATCTCGGGTCTCGTCGACAAGGACCGCGCGCTTCGCGCCAGGCTGCTGCCCCGCCGCGATCAGTCCGTCGAGCGGCCCAACGCCACGCCGATCACCACGGGGACGACCATCCCGACGGCGACCCACATGGGCCAGAAGTAGAGGAGCGACCCGGCGGACAGGCTGGCCAGCAGCCAGATCAGCACGTTGAGGCCCACCACGGTGCCCGCGATCAGATACAGGATCCGTGACGCGAGCATCCGCCCGTGCCCGACACCCCGCACGGTCGTGGTCGGCACCGTCATCAGGTCACCCACCAGCGGCATGATCTCCCGACCGTCTTGATCTCCATCGCCCGGTCGAGCCGCTCGTTGTACTCGATGTTGTCGAGCTTCCCGTAGGCGTAGGCGTCGGCGAGCAGGTCCGCCAGCACGTCACGGTCGGCGTGGCCGACCCTGATCTCGGCGTTGCGTGGCCGTCGCGGGTCCGCGACGAACCTCTCCCAGGCGGGCTCGGACGACTGCGGCACGGGCAGAGGGACGGTCATCGGTCCTCCAGAACCTCGGCGGCCGCACGGCCGCCGTTCTCATACTCGGCGATCATGGCGATCCGACGCGCGTGTCGCTCCCCGTTGGAGAACGGGGTGTCGAGGAACGCACGCACGATGGCGTGGCCTTCCTCGAGCGACTGCATCCGGCCACCGAGCGCCACGACGTTGGCGTCGTTGTGTTCCCGGGCGAGCCGGGCGGTGTCGACGTTGTAGGCGAGCGCAGCGCGCACGCCGGGCACCTTGTTGGCCGCGATCTGCTCGCCGTTGCCGGAGCCGCCCAGCACGATCCCCAGCGACCCCGGGTCGGCAACCACCGCCTCGGCGCACGCGATCATCAGCGGCGGATAGTCGTCGGCAGGATCGAGGGTGCCAGCGCCGTGGTCGACGACGTCGAAGCCGTCGGCCTGCAGCTCGACGACCAGGTGCTGCTTCAACTCGAAGGCGGCATGGTCGGTCGCGATGTGGACTCGCATGGTCATCAGTGTCCCAGCCCGTCCGGGCCCCCGTCGAGCAGGGCACGGAAGCCCGCCTCGTCGAGGATCCGCAGCCCGAGCGACTCGGCCTTGTCGGCCTTCGACCCGGCATTGGCGCCCACCACCACGAAGTCGGTGTTCCTGCTGACGGAGCCCGCAGCCTTCCCGCCTCGCGAGAGGATCGCCTCCTTGGCACCGTCACGGCTGAACCCCTCGAGCGATCCGGTCACCACGACGGTCAGCCCCTCGAGGGTGCGCGGGAGCGACTCGTCCAGTTCGTCGGCCATCCGGACCCCGGCCGCGGCCCACTTGTCGACGATCGCGACGTGCCAGTCGACGGCGAACCAGGAGCGCACCGACTCGGCGATCACCGGGCCGACCCCGTCGACGCCCGCGAGTTCGTCGAGCTCCGCCGCACGGATAGCGTCGAGCGAGCCGAAGTGCGCCGCGAGCGAGCGCGCGGCGGTGGGGCCGACGTGCCTGATCGACAGCGCCACCAGCACCCGCCACAGCGGCTGCTCCTTGACCGACTCGAGGTTGGCGAGCAGCTTCTGCCCACCGTCGACAGCACCCGGGCTTCGCGCACGACGACGTCGGCGGCGGCGAGTTCCGCGGGCTTGGCGGCGCGGGTGTAGAAGTCGGTCTGCAGCAGGTCGTCGGCGGTCAGCGTGAAGAGGTCGCCCTCGTCGGTGAGGCGTTCCGATTCGAGCAGAGCGGCGGCCCCCTCCCAGCCGAGCGCCTCGATGTCGAGGGCGCCCGCGAGGCCAGTCCGAAGAGCCGCTCCCTCAGCTGGCTCGGGCAGGAGCGCGAGTTGGGGCAGCGGATGTCCTTGTCACCCTCCTTCTCCGGGCGCAGTTCGGTGCCGCAGGAGGGGCAGTGCGTCGGCATCACGAAGGCCCGCTCGGTGCCGTCGCGGAGGGCGACGACGGGGGCGACGATCTCCGGGATCACGTCGCCGGCCTTGCGAAGCACGACGGTGTCACCGATCAGGACGCCCTTGCGCTCCACCTCGAATGCGTTGTGGAGCGTGGCCATCTCGACTGTCGAGCCACTCACGAACACGGGTTCCATCACGCCGAAAGGCGTGACGCGGCCGGTGCGGCCGACGTTGACCTGAATGTCGATCAGCTTCGTGTTGACCTCCTCGGGGGGTACTTGAAGGCGATGGCCCACCGCGGGGCGCGTGAGGTCGCTCCCAGGCGGTTCTGGGCCGCCAGGTCGTCGACCTTGATGACGATGCCGTCGATCTCGTGGCTGAGGTCGTGGCGGTGCTCGCCGTGGTGGGCCACGAAGTCCAGCACATCGGCGGCGCTGCGCAGCACGCGGAACGTCTCGGCGACGGGAGGCCCCAGGCCCGCATCCTCTCGTAGGCACCCGACTGGCTGTCGAAGTGCTCCCCGTCGATCTCGCCGATGCCGTGCACCAGCATCCGCAGCGGGCGGCCTGCCGTCACGGCCGGGTTCTTCTGCCGCAGCGACCCTGCCGCGGCGTTGCGGGGGTTCGCGAACGGGGCCCTGCCCGCCTCGACGAGCGACGCGTTGAGCTCCTCGAACCCCGCGACGGGGAAGAAGACCTCGCCGCGTACCTCGAGCACCGCAGGCACTTCGCCCTTCAGCCGGTGCGGGATGCCCTGGACGGTGGCGACGTTGGGTGTCACGTCCTCCCCACCCGGCCGTCGCCGCGCGTCGCGGCGACACTCAACCGGCCGTTCAGGTAGACGAGGTCGACGGCCAGCCCGTCGATCTTCAGCTCGCAGAGGTACTCCTCCGCCGGGGTCCGGGCGAGCCAGCCCTCCAGTTCCTCCTCACTGAACACGTTGTCGAGGGAGAGCATCCTGCGCAGATGCGTGACGGGCTGGAACTCGGTGATCCGCGCCGTGCCGATCCGCTGGGTGGCCGAGTCGGGGCTCACCAGCGACGGATGCGCATCCTCGAGAGCCTGGAGGTCACGCATCGCCTCGTCGTAGGCGGCATCCGACAGCGTCGGCGAGTCAGCACCGTAGTAGGACTCCTGCGCCATGGTGAGGAGGGCGTTCAACTCGGTCCAGCGGCGGCGGAGCCCGGGGAGGTGACTCCGGACTCAGCGTCGACGTGTTCACTCATGCGTCCCATCGTTCCACAGGTGTCAGATCGGCCACCCGCCCGTCGAAATCCAACCGATCGGGCGCGCTTCGTAGAACAATGACCCGGTAGAGCGCCCGCAGTCAGCCACGACAGGGGCCGATCCAAGGAGACACGTCGCATGGCCACGGCCAACATCACACGCGCTGAAGCAGCGGCCCGCTCGCGGGTAATCTCGACCGAGGCCTACGTGGTCACCGTCGACCTGACCGGGCGGGAGGTGCAGGAGCCGGAGCGCCAGTTCCTGTCCGACACCACGCTTCGCTTCACGTCCACCGGGGGTCCACCCACCTCGACCTGATCGCCGACGAGGTCCGGGCCGCCACCCTCGACGGCGAGGCCTTCGACACCTCTTCCTTCGACGGGTACCGGCTGCCGCTCCCCGAGCTGTCCGAGGGCGGGCACGAGATCCGCATCGTCGCCGTGTGCCGGTACTCCAACTCCGGTGAGGGCCTCCACCGCTTCGTCGACCCGGTCGACCAGCGCGTGTATCTCTACACGCAGTTCGAGACGGCCGACGCGCGGCGCATGTTCGCCAACGCCGAGCAGCCCGATCAGAAGGCCACCTTCCAGCTCACGGTGCTCGCGCCGTCGCAGTGGGTCGTGTTCACGAACGCGGCGAGCATCCAGCCCACCGACATCGGCGACGGCTTCGGCCGCTTCGAGCACGCCACCACGAAGAAGATGTCGACCTACATCACGGCGCTGGTGGCGGGCGAGTTCCACGTGGAGCGCTCCACCATCGCGTCGACCTCCGGTGACGTGCCCGCCTCCGTGGCCTGCCGGCAGTCGCTGGCGCAGCACCTGGACGCCGAGCGCATCTTCGCCACCACGCAGTACGGCTTCGAGGTGTTCGAGGGTACCTTCGGCGTGCCCTACGCCTTCGGCACCTACGACCAGATCTTCGTGCCCGAGTTCAACGCAGGCGCCATGGAGAACGCGGGCTGCGTCACGTTCCGCGACGAGTACCTGTTCCGTTCCCGCGTGACGTCACGCGAGATGGATGCCCGCGACAACACGATCCTGCACGAGCTGGCCCACATGTGGTTCGGCGACCTCGTCACGATGCGCTGGTGGGACGACCTGTGGCTGAACGAGTCGTTCGCAGAGTGGGCCTCGCACTACGCCAACGACGTCATCGCGGAGCGGTACTCCACCGGAGCAAACCCGTGGGCGTCGTTCAGCAACGAGCGCAAGGCGTGGGCCTACCTGCAGGACCAGCTGTCCACGACCCACCCGATCGCGGCAGACATGTCCGATCTGGAGAAGGTGGAGCAGAACTTCGACGGCATCACCTACGCCAAGGGCGCCTCGGTGCTGAAGCTGCTGGTGTCCGTGGTCGGCGAGAAGGCCTTCGCCGAGGGCGTCCACGAGTACTTCGTGAAGCATTCCTACGGCAACACCACCCTGGGCGACCTGCTCGTCGAACTGGAGGCAGCCTCCGGGCGCGACCTCTCCTGGTACACCAGCCAGTGGCTCGAGACCGCCGGCGTGAACACGCTCACCGCCGACTTCGACATCGACGACGAGGGCCGGTTCACCCGCTTCGACGTGGTCCAGGGCGCCACCGACGAGTACCCGACGCTGCGCACCCACCCGCTCGGCATCGGCCTGTACGCGCTCGACGCGGATGGGAAGCTGAACCGCACCAGCTACGTCGAGGTCGACGTCATGGGTGAACGCACCGCCGTGGCCGCCCTGGTCGGCGTCGCGAAGGGCGACCTCGTGCTGCTCAACGACGGCGACCGCACCTACGCCAAGATCCGCCTCGACGACGAGTCCACCCGCACCCTGGTGGACCACTTCGGTGGCCTCACGGACCCGCTGGCGCGGGCCGTGGCATGGACGTCGTTCTGGGAGGCCACCCGCGACGGCGAACTCGCCGCGCAGGACTACGTCTCCCTCGTGCTGGCCGGGCTGCCGACCGAGGAGGACATGGCCGCCGTCTCCACCCTGCTCGGGCAGGCGGGCAGCGCCGCGCTGTCGTTCACCGCACCCGAACTGCGTGACGACCTCAACGCCAAGCTCGTCACGGGGCTCGCGAAGCTCCTGAAGGCGGCCGAACCGGGCTCCGACAAGCAGGTGCTGCTCGCACGCGCGCTCATCGCGTCGGTGCGCTCCGGCGGCGTCGACCTGCTCACGGGCTGGCTGAACGACGAGGAGGTGCCTGCGGGTCTCGCCATCGACACCGGCATGCGCTGGTCGATCACGAGCGCGCTGGCGAAGCTGGGCGCGATCGGCCACGACGAGATCGGCGCCGAACTCGACCGCGACAACACCTCCGCGGGGGCCGAGTCGGCAGCTGGCGCCGCGGCCGCGCTGCCCGACGCCGACTCGAAGGCGCAGGCCTGGACGCTGGCGACCGCCGACCCCGACGTACCGAACGAGACGCACCGCGCGATCTGCATGGGCTTCTGGCGCTACGGCCAGGATGAGGTGCTTGAGCCGTACCCGGCCGCCTACCTCGACCTGCTCGGCCGGATCTCCCGCCGCGAGGGCATCTGGGAGGCCAAGGGCTACGCGGCGATCGGCACGGCGCTGCGGTGGCTGTTCCCGCAGCCGCTGGTGTCCGACTCCCTCGTGGCCACGGTGGAGGCGTGGCTGGGCGACAACGAGCCGAGCGAGCAGGTCCGCCGCGCCGTCAACGAACGCCTCGACGAGGCCCGCCGCGCGCTGCGGGCGCAGGAGCGGAGCCGTCAGGCCTGACCCGCGCGAGCCAGGGGCGGCACCGGATCAACCGGTGCCGCCCCGTTCCACCCACCGGTGGCAGCCGGTCAGTGGCCTGCTCCGGTCGGTCACGCTGGAACCATCGGCCACCGGCCGCCGATCACCGCATCCCGCGGCGTTGCAGCAGGCCCGAGACCAGCGCCAGCCCGAGGCCCAGGGCGGCGAGCGAGGCTCCCAACCAGGCGGGTGCGGTGAGCCCGAACCCGGCCGCGATGACGGCGCCAGCCAGCGCGGCACCCATCGAGTTTCCGATGTTGAGCGACGCGTGGTTCAGCGCCGAGGCGAGCGTCTGGGCGTCGCCCGAGACGTCGAGCAACCGCGTCTGGATCGCGGGCATCATCACCGACGACAGCGTCGCCATCGCGAACAGGAAGATCAGCAGCACCACAGGCTGCCGGGAGAACGCCCCGAGCACCAGCAGCGCCGCGATGAACCACGGGTAGACGCCCACCAGCGTGCGCAGCGCCCGCGGTCGGCCAGGCGCCCGCCGAGCAGGGTGCCGATGGTCATGCCGACGCCGATCACGACGAGCGTGACAGGCACGAAGGAGGGGGAAGCCCCGCCAGATCGGTGACCATTGGCGAGACGTAGGAGTAGACGGCGAAGAAGCCGCCGAACCCGATGGATCCGATCGCCAGCGTCAACCACACCTGGGGCCGCCGGAAGACCCGCAGTTCGGCGCGCATGCTCGCGTTCGGGTTGCCCGGCTGCCACGGTACGAAGAACCAGATGGCCACCGACGCGGCGGCGAAGATCAGCGCCACCCCAGGTAGGCGGCCCGCCATCCGAAGTTCTGGCCCACCAGGGTGAACAGCGGAACCCCTATCACGTTGGCCACCGTGAGGCCGGACAGCACGAACGCGATGCCCTTGCCGCGGCTGCCGGGGCCCATCAGTTCGGCCGCGATCAGGGACGCGAAGCCGAAGTAGGCCCCGTGCGCCAGCGCGGCGACGAACCGGGCCGCCACCAGCCACGGGAAGGTCTGGGCCGAGATGGCGAGCAGCGTGCCGATGGTGAACGAGACGCAGAAGGCGGTGACGGCCACCTTGCGCGGAAGCCGGACCGTGGCGATGGCCACGGTGAAGGCGCCGAACACGACGCCTGCCGCGTAGGCGGAGATGATGAGGCTGCCGCGTGCGAGCGCCGCTTCCTGATCGGAGGCCCAGAGTTCCGGAAGCAGCGACTGCACGGTCTCGGGAAGCAACCCCATCGCGACGAACTCCGTCGAGCCGATGCCGAACCCGCCGAGCGCCAGTGACAGCAGGGCGGCACGGCGGCGCCGCGGACTCAGTTCGGTCATGTGGCTCAGCACCCCTAATCATCGGACGTCCAACGCTCGGCGCTGAGCGGTCACGAATCTACCGCCTCCGGACGGGGCACCGGAAAGATGTCCGGGCATGGGAAAGTGGGGTGGGCCCGGAGGCCCACCCACTCTTCGCGTCAGTTGGTCAGCGCTCGGGGGCGACCAGTTCCCTGGTGGGGCCGCGGCCTTCCCACGATCACCGCGCGCGAGCTTGGGCGCGAAGGCGATCAGGGTGACGACCGCGCCGAGGGCGAACGGCCCGATGATCAGCAGGAGCCACATGTGCAGGTCGCTGAACGGCGCGGGCTCGGGCCAGCCCGGGAGGACCTCAAGGGGCAACAGGTTCATGGTCGCAGATCCTATCCGATCGGCCCCCGGTGGCGTCCGGTTCCCGCGGACCGGTATGCGGCCCGCTCGGGACCGTCGAGAAGAGCGGCAACAGCACCGCGTCGACGATGCCCACGAGGTCGTCGTCCGGGATGCCACCGGCCCGGAACAGGAACAGGTTGCGCACGAGCGCGCCGCCCACATCGAGTCGCTCCCCGACCACGGCGCCGTCCCGGATCTCGCCCTGGCCACGGCCCTGCCCAGCACCTCGGCCATCAGTTGGGCGTTGCGCCCCAGTGAACCGGCCCGCAGCCCGCCACCCGTCCGGCGTCGGGCAACGCCTCCGCGAGCAGCCCACGCAGCGCCTCACCCGCCGGGCCGGCCAGCGTCGTGGCGGTGCCGCGCAGCATGGCCAGGAGGTCACCGCGGAGGGTTCCCGTGTCGGGAAGGTCGCCCGGGGATGGCACGAGCCGGTAGACGGCCTCCTGCACCAACTCGGCGCGGGAGGTCCACCTCCGGTAGATCGAGGCCTTTCCGGTGCCCGCCCTCCTCGCGACGGCGTCCATCGTGAGTGCCGCGTACCCGCTCTCCCGCAACTCGTCGACCGTGGCCGTCAGGATGGCGGTGACGAGGGCGTCGCCGCGGCGCCGCGGCCCGCTGCGGTGGTCACGCCCCATGCCCGTCCATCCCCTCGGCCGACACGACCGTGCCGTGTGTCCCATCGACTCTCACCCGTTGCCCGTCCGCAATCACGGACGTGCCGCGGCCCGTTCCCATCACTGCCGGCAGGCCGTACTCGCGCGCCACGATCGCCGCATGTGAGGCGGTGGACCCGCTGTCGACCACGACCGCGGCGGCCCGCTGGAACAGCGGCGTCCAGGACGGGTTGGTGTATGGACACACGAGCACCTCGCCCGCCCCGAGCCGCCCGAAGTCGTCGGCGCCGAGCACGATGCGGGCCACGCCCGTCACGGTCCCTGCCCCGCGGGGTGCCCACCACGAGGGCATCGCCCCGGGCGGGGCGGGGAAGTAGCGGGATGCGTCGAACAGGGGGACCCCCTCGAGTTCCGAGCGCAGCGCCGCCCGCCGCACCACCGCGTCGCGGAGCACCCCGAGCCGGGCGGCCGGGATGGCAGCAGGCCCGGGGAGCGCCGCGACCTCGGCCCACCGTAGGTGGAACACCTCAGCGGGGTCGTTGAGCAGGCCGACGGCCGTGAGCCGGCGACCGATCTCGAGGAGCGACCTCCGCAACACCGGAAGCGCGGCAGTGAAGTAGAAGTGCGTGTCCTCCCGGAAGGCGACACCCGCCTGCGCGGCGGCGACGAACCCCTCGAAGCGGCGTCGCAGCCCCCGTAGGCACGCAGCAGTGGGTGCGCCAGCAGCGAGGCCGACGCCGCCGCCGAACGTGACCGGCGCGCCCCTCCCCGGGCTGGTCCAAGGCGGCCGCACGGACCATCGCGAGCACCGTGTCCGGGATTCGGCGAGGGTGGGCGGGCTGACCAGCAGCGGCGAGACGGTCTCGCGCCTCCCGAACTCGGTGATGAAAGCCCCGAGCGCCGCGGCAAAGCGGGGGAAGCGCGCGGCGAGCTCGTCCCCGGGATGCCCGTGCTCGATCAGCCCGAGGAGGGTGGGGTCGGCACGGGCCTGGTCACCCAGCGCCGCGAGCGCGTCGTTGGCGTCCTCGGTGCGGGTGCGCGCGCCACCCAGCAGGTCGGCGATCAGCGCCCGGCGGCGGAGCACCGTCGTGACGGCGACCAACCGGGCGATCGCGAGACCGGCGCCGGGCAGGTAGTCGATCCGCAGATCGCGGCACGGGATCAGCGTCTCCAGCGCCCGTTCGGGCACCCCGACGAGGTCGCGCCAGGGCAGGGCCGCGAGGTCGAGGGCCTCGAGGGCCGCCACCTCGTCCAGGAAGGCCGTCTGGCGCGGGTCGCCCTGCCAGGTCGACGGCGGGAACCTGCGGGCGCGGCGGATCAGCTTCGCGGGGTGGCCAGCGCGCGCAGGGTCGGCCTCGCGCGCGGCGCAACCAGCTCGACCACGACGCCGTCCTCCTCACGCAGGTAGTCGGTGAATGCTCCAGCGATGCCGAAGGCCCTCGTGATGTCGCGCATCATCGCGGCCGGGCCGCGGCCGAGCTGGGTGGTCACGTCCATCGGGTACGGCCGCACCGGCAGGTACTCGGCGAGGATCGCCCCCTGCAGCCGGTCGATCCGGCCGAGTTCCCGTCCCGGTTCGGGCAGCGCCGTCATGGGCCGGGCCTGGAGGATCCAGACCTTGCGCTCTGCGATGGCCCACTCGATGTCCTGCGGGGTGCCGAACAGGTCCGCGATCCCGCGGGCGTGCGCCGCCAGCGTCGCCAGGTTGCGGGCGCCGAGCAGCGGGCTCCCGGCCACCCCGGGGCGGTCTCCCGCACTCCCCCTCATCGGCGGCCCTGACGGCGACCTCGCCGCGGCCCCGTTGCCACTCCCGGACGCGTCCGCGCCGGTTGAGGACGTAGTGGTCGGGCGTAACCAGGCCCGACACGACCGTCTCACCGAGCCCTACCCCGGCGTCGACGACGATGGTGCCCCGGTCACCGGTGACGGGGTCGGCCGTGAACAGCACCCCGGCGAGGTCGGCGTCGACCAGTCGCTGCACTACGACCGCGATGGCCACGTCACCGGGCTCGATTCCCCTTGCCGCGCGGTAGGCGACGGCACGGTCGTTCCACAGTGAGGCCCAGCAGCGTCGGACGGCCACGAGGACATCTGCGACGCCCACCACGCCGAGGATGGTGTCCTGCTGGCCGGCGAACGCGGCTCCGGGCAGGTCCTCCGCGGTGGCGCTCGAGCGGACGGCAACGGCCCCTCCCCGAGACCGGAGTACGCGGTGGAGATCTGCTCGGTGAGCCCTTCCGGAAGTGCGGCCCCGAGCAGGGCCACGCGCAGGGCCTCGGGCGGGCTTCCATGGCGAGCAGGTCCCCGAGCCCCGCGAGGTCGGCGGCCTCCAGGTACGCGGCGGTGGTGATGACGAAACCGGCGGGCACGGGCAGGCCGGCCCGGGTCAGCTCCCCCAGGTTCGCCGCCTTTCCGCCCGCCGTGGCGAGGTCGGCGGCCCCGAAGGCCTCGAGGGTGCGACGAGAGGCGTGGTGGAGGTTGTCATGGGTGCTCCAGGCGGGGTTCGGCCGGTTGCCGGGCGCAGAGCGGCAGGGCGGGAGGGCGGCAGGAACGCTACGGGGTGACGGCGGGGGCCGCGTCCTGTGCCGCGAGCAGCATCTCTCCTCACCTCCCGAATAGAAAACCATTCGTTCTCTAACCGTACTTCGGGCCCTCGGGTTCGGCAATACCCAGCGGCACCGCCCCAACGCGCGCGCCGGGCCGCGGTGACAGACCGGAGACATCCGAACCGGCCCCGTGCTGTAGATTCGGCTCGACTCCGGAAGGAATGCGATGGACGAGACCACGCGCGCCCTGTTGTCGGGCGACGACATCTCCTGGGCGTTGACCCGCATGACCCACGAGATCCTCGAACGAAACCGCGGCGCCGACGGCGTGGTCCTGCTTGGCATCCTGACCCGCGGGCGCCCCTGGCACGCCGCATCGCCGCGATCGCGGAGCGCGACGGGCAGTCGCTGCCGGCCGGCCAACTCGACATCACCATGTACCGCGACGACCTGCGGGCCAACCCCACCCGGACCGTCGGCCGCACGATCCTCCCGGGCGACCTCGACGGACGGACGGTCGTGCTCGTCGACGACGTTCTCTACTCCGGCCGCACGGTGCAGGCCGCACTCCACGCCCTCGCCGACCTCGGCCGCCCACGCGCCATCCAGCTGGTCACGCTGATCGACCGCGGCCACCGCGAACTGCCCATCCAGGCCGACATCGTCGGCAGGTCGATCCCGACGGCCCGCTCCGAGCGGGTGCGGGTACAGCTGGCAGAGACCGACGGCATCGACCTCGTCACCATTGAACGGAGCGCCCTGTGAAGCATCTCCTCGGCATCGCCGACCTCAGCCGCGACGAGATCGAGATGATCCTGGCCACCGCCGAGGAGATGCACGACGTGCAGTCGCGGCCCATCAAGAAGCTCCCGGCGCTGCGGGCCGCACCGTGGTCAACCTCTTCTTCGAGGACTCGACCCGCACCAGGTCGTCGTTCGAACTGGCGGCCAAGTGGCTCTCCGCCGACGCGATCAACGTCTCCGCGAAGGGCAGCTCCGTCAGCAAGGGCGAGTCGATGCGCGACACGCTCATGACGCTCGACGCGATGGGCGTGGACGCGATCGTGATGCGCCACGCCGGCTCCGGCTCGGTCCGGCAGGCCGCGGGCTGGGTCCGCGCGTCGATGGTCAACGCCGGCGACGGCATGCACGAGCACCCGACCCAGGCCCTGCTCGACGCGCACGCCATCCGGCGCCACCTCCGGCGCCACGATCTCGGCGACATCGAGGGCAAACGGGTGGCCATCACCGGCGACCTCCTCCACTCCCGGGTGGTGCGCTCCAACGTGGCGCTCCTCCACAAGCTGGGCGCCTTCCCCGTCCTGGTCGCTCCCCCACGCTGCTGCCCCCGGCGTCGACGCCTGGGGTGTGGAGGTCACCACCGACTTCGATTCGGTGCTAGCCGACCTCGACGTCGCCATGATGCTGCGCGTCCAGCGCGAGCGGATGAGCGGCGGCTTCTTCCCCTCGGAGCGCGAGTACATCGCGGGCTACGGGTTGACGGCGACGCGCCTTGCCCGGCTCAAGCCGGGGCCTGCATCGCCCACCCGGGCCACTGAACCGCGGCCTCGAGATCTCCTCGCCCGCGGCCGACGCCGCGCAGTCGATCATCCTCGATCAGGTCTCCTCCGGCGTCGCCGTCCGGATGAGCGTTCTGTACCACCTGCTGGCCGGAGATACCGGCAGCGAGCGAAGGGACTGACAGCCTTGACCGCCACCCAGCTGCGCTCCGTGACGCTGCCCGACGGCAGCCGCACCGACCTCTTCATCGCCGACGGCGTGCTGGTCGACGCGGCCCCCGCGGGCGCCGCGTCGATCGACTGCGACGGGCTGCTCGCGCTGCCCGGCCTCGTCGACGTGCACACCCACCTCCGTGAGCCCGGTCGCGAGGACGCCGAGACCGTGCTCTCCGGCTCGACGGCGGCCGCCCGCGGCGGGTTCACCGCCGTGTGCGCCATGGCCAACACGACACCCGTCACCGACACCGCGGAGAAGGCCGAGTACATCCGCGAGCTCGGAATCCGCGCAGGCCGGGTCGACGTCGCTGTGATCGGCGCGATCTCGAAGGGCTGGCCGGCGAGCAGTTGGCCGAGCTCGGCCTCATGCACAGGTCCGCCGCCGGGGTGACGATGTTCTCCGACGACGGGCACTGCCTCATGAACCCGCTGCTGATGCGTCGGGCCCTCGAGTGGGTCAGGCCGTTCGACGGCGTCATCGCGCAGCACTCGCAGGACTCGTACCTGGCCGGGCCCGGTGCCTGCTGCCACGAGGGCGAGATCTCGGGCAGGCTCGGCCTCGGCGGATGGCCGCCCGTCGCCGAGTCGACGATCATCGCCCGTGACGTGCAGCTTGCCGAGGCCACCGGTTCACGGCTCCACGTCTGCCACGTCTCCACCGCTGAGGGCGTCGACGTCATCCGCTGGGCGAAGGCCCGCGGCATCCGGGTGACCGCCGAGGTCACGCCACACCACCTCCTGCTCGACACCTCTGAACTGGAGGGCTACGACACCACCTTCAAGGTCAACCCGCCTCTGCGCCCCGACGAGCACATCGAGGCCGTCCGCGCCGCGCTCGCCGACGGAACGATCGACGTGGTGGCCACCGACCACGCGCCACACGCCTCGCACGACAAGGACCACGCCTTCGTCGATGCCCGGCCGGGATGCTCGGCCTCGAGCAGGCCCTCTCGGTCGTCATCGCGACCATGGTGCGGCCCGGCCGGCTGGACTGGGTGGGGGTCGCGGACCGGATGAGCCACACCCCGGCCCGGATCGCGGGCCTCGCGGGCCACGGCCGTCCGCTCGCAGTCGGCGAGCCGGCCAACCTGGTGCTCATCGACCCGACGCGGGACTCGACTGTCGACAGGTCGGCCTCTGCGTCGCTGTCGCGCAACAACCCGTACCACGGCAGATCGCTCCCCGACCCGGTCGAGGCCACCTTCCTCCGCGGCAGGCAGACGTACCGCCGCTGATCCGAGGTGCTCACCCCGAGCGCCCATTGCGACCGATCGGTGGTGCTGCACGGCGGCGGTTCGTCGGACGGCCGGGTCAGCCCTTGACCGCTCCGGCGGCCAGACCCGACTGCCAGTAACGCTGCAGGAACAGGAACAGCACGATCAGCGGCAGGACGCCCACGAGCGAGCCGAGCAGCACCGCACCGCGGTCGGGCGAGAAGTAGCTCATCATGCCGTAGAGGCCCAGCGTGACCGGCTTCAACTCCGGGGAGCTCAGCATCATCAACGGGAGCATGAAGTTGTTCCAGGTGGCGACGAAGATGAACAGGAAGATCGTCACCATCGCCGGGGCGAGAAGCCTCAGCACCATGGTGAAGAAGATCCGTGCCTCGCCCGCGCCGTCGATGCGGGCCGCCTCGAGGAGCTCGGTGGGCACCGACGTCGTCGCGTAGACGTTGCCGAGGAACACGCCGAACGGCGAGACCATACACGGGATGAGGATCGACCAGATCGTGTTGTTCAGCCCCAGGTTGCTGAACAACAGGTACATCGGCACCGTCAGCAGGGCCACCGGCATCAGCAGCCCGACCATGATGGTGCCGAGCATCGCGCTGCGGCCCGGGTAGTTGAACTTCGCCATGGCGTAGCCGGCCGAGACGGCGAGCAGCGTGCCGACGACCGCGGAGGCGGTCGAGTAGAAGATGGAGTTGAGCACCCAGCGCGGGAAGAGGCCCTGCGTCCACTCCATCAGGGCGCTCCAGTTGCCTGCCCAGTTGATGTCGTCGGAGAACCAGAAGCCGAAGGTGGACACGAGATCGCTGTTCGACTTCGACGAGGCGAAGACGACCCACACGATCGGGAAGAGGAAGTACACGAGGGTGAACACGAGCAGGATGATCGTGAGCACGCGGGCCGGCAGCTTCGGCGCGATGGAGCGCGGCGGCTGGCCATCGATGGACGGACGGTAGACGAGGCCGTCAGGGTGGTCTTCATCCTGGGCATCACTTGTTTACCTTCTTCGAGATGATGAAGTACCCGACCGCGAGCACGCCCGCGATGAGCGCCATCAGGATGGAGATCGCTGAGGCGGGCCCGGATCCGGACGGGGTCAGCTGACCCATCATCGAGTTGTAGGACATCATCATCGGGTGTACGTGTTGGGCATCCACCCGGCCAGCTTCTGCATCACCGTCGGCTCATTGAAGAGCTGGATCGTGCCGACGATCGACAGCAGGACCGCGAGGAGTGCCGCGGAGGAGACCATCGGGATCTTGATCTTCGTGGTGATCTTCCAGCCCGATGCCCCGTCGATGCGGGCCGCCTCGTAGAGGTCCCCCGGGATGGCCTGCAGCGCGGCCAGGAAGATCAGCATGTTGTAACCGGTGTAGGTCCACGTCGTCATGTTGGCCATCGACCACAGGATCACCTGGGGTGCCATGAAGAACGGGTTGCCGTCGATGGCGGGGAGTCCGCCCGCGAAGGGCGAGACCTCCGGGACATAGAGGTAGCCCCAGATGATGGCCGCGATCAGACCGGGGATCGCGTAGGGCAGGAAGAAGCTGAGTCGCCACCCGGCGCGGCGCCGCACCAGGAACGAGTCGAGGATGAGCGCGAGGATGAGCGCGACGCCGATCATGATGGGGATCTGGACGATGCCGAACAGCATGACGCGCCCGACGCCGGTCCAGAAGGCCGGGTCGCTCCCCGCGACCAGGTAGTTGTCGAGCCCGACGAACACGTCGACCTTCTCACCGCCTCCGAAGAGGCCCCGCCGGATGCCTTCTGCTGGAAGAAGCTGGAGTAGAGCGCCGAGATGATCGGGGCGGCGAAGACGAGACAGAAGGCCAGGAAGAACGGGAGGGAGAAGGCCCACCCGGTGAGCGCCTCGTGCTTCGCCTGTCGGCTCCACTTACCTCGGCGCGCCTGTGCGCCCGGTGTGGTTGCAGAAGTCATGGGATCATCCTTGCAGGGGAGGTTGTCCGATGGGGTGGCGGCAGAAACGCCGGGCCCGGGAGGGTGAGTCCCGAGCCCGGCGCTTCTCAGATCAACGGTTGATCACTTGGCGACGGGGAGACCGGCGTCCTCGAGCGCTGCGATCGAGGCGGCCGCGGCGGCGGTGAAGACGTCGGCGACCTTGCCCGTGCCGGAACCGGCGGCGGCGGCCGCCTCGTTCATCTTCGGGCCGACGGCGGAGAAGCCGGGGATGTAGTTGACGGCGTTGGTGTTGGCGTTGGCCGTCACCAGCTCGGACATGACATCCTGGCCACCGAACTGACGCAGCTGCTTCTCGGAGGTCTTGGCTGCGGTGGTCGCGGCGGGGACGAGGCCCTGCGAGGCGAGGTCGTCGACCTGGGTGTTGAACCAGGCGTTGAAGGCCATCGCCTCGGCCGGGTTCGCGCAGCCCTTCATGATCGCGACACCGGAGCCGCCGTCGGGGCCGGTCTTGGCCGAGCCGCCGATGGCGGGCATCTGAGCGACCCGCCACTGGCCCTCGAAGGCGGTGCCGTCGAGCGAGTCGAGGGTGAAACCGGTCTCCCAGGCCGCGGCGACGTGACCGATGATCGTGCCGTCGAGGATGGCGGCATCCCACTGCTCGCTCCAGCGGTTGACGACCAGGGCCGACTTGGCGTCGAGCATGCTCTGCCACATGGTGGCGACGGCGGCGGTGCCCGCGTCGGAGGTGTCGATCTTCCACTGGTCGTTCTCGGCCGAGAACCAGTTGGCACCCGCACCGGCGGCCTGGCCCGCGAGCCAGTTCTGGCCCTCGTCGGGGTGAACACGGCGGCGTACTTGCCTGCGGCGGCCGCCTTGGCGGCGACCTCGACGAGCTCGGCGTCGGTGGTGGGACCTCAAGGCCCAGCTTCTGGAACTCGGCCTCGTTGTACATGTAGATGAGGGTCCCGAATCCTGGGCAGGCCGACGGTCACGCCGCCGACGCTCATCTGGTCGAACGCGCCGCCGAACTGGTCGCGGTACTTGTCGGCCTCGGCCGTGACGTCCTCAACCAGGCCCTTGACGAACATCTCGGGCACCTCGCCGTAGCCGAGCTGCGCGAGACAGGGGCGTTGTCCGCCTTCACGTCGGTCTCGAGCTTGGTGATCATCTCCTGGGCCTTGCCGTCGAACTTGGTCGAGGTGACCTGGATGTTCGGGTTCTCGGCGTTCCACTTGGCGATGATGTCCGCGACGGCGGTCATGCCCTCGCCGTCGGGGAGACGGTGCAGATACTGCAGCTCGACGACCTCGGCCGGGGCCGTCGCCGAGGCGCTGCCGCCGGCGGTGGCGGCGGGCGACCCGCTCCCCGACGGCGTCGTACCTGCACAGGCGGACAGGCCGAGAGCGGTCACCGACAACAGCGCGGTCACCTTCATGTAACGCTTGAACGAGACTGACATTCAATCCTCCGGATCTACTTTGAGCGGGAGCTCTTCTGTGTGAATGACGGTACACCGACCTGACCGCCCTGCAATCATCGGGGCTGGAACCGCTCACAATTCTGGCGGAAATGAACTGCCGCTCTGAGCGATACTGACCGTTTAGCGGCTCATGGCCGCTCACTGCGCCTCCCTCGTGCCCGCCCACCCCGCGGGCGCTCCATCTGGGGACCCGGCTCCCCGGTAGGCTCGGGCCGAACCGATCGGAGGATGGTAAATGACTGAGCTTGCCAACGTTGGCGTGGTGGGGATGGCCGTGATGGGCTCCAACCTCGCAAGGAACCTGGCCCACAAGGGACACAGGGTGGCGATCTACAACCGGACGGCGGCCAAGACCGACGCGGTGATGGCCGAACACGGTTCCGACGGCGACTTCCGCCCCGCCCACGAACTGGCCGACTTCGTCGCATCGCTCGAGAGGCCACGCCGCATCATCATCATGGTGCAGGCCGGAGGCGGCACGGACGCGACCATCGACGCGCTCGTCCCCCTCCTGGAGGAGGGCGACATCGTCGTCGACGGGGGCAACGCCTTCTACGAGGACACCCGGCGGCGCGAGGCGAGGCTCCGCGAGCTGGGGCTCCATTTCGTGGGCGCAGGCATCTCCGGCGGCGAGGTCGGCGCGCTCGAGGGCCCCTCGATCATGCCCGGCGGTTCCCGGGAGTCCTACGAGGCGTTGGGCCCCATCCTCGAGTCGATCTCCGCCCAGGTGGACGGGGAGCCCTGCTGCACCTACATCGGCACCGACGGCGCGGGCCACTTCGTCAAGATGATCCACAACGGCATCGAGTACGCCGACATGCAGTTCATCGGCGAGGCGTTCCAACTCCTGAAGGGTCTGGGCCTCACCTACCCGGAGATGGCCGACGTCTTCGCCGCCTGGAACACGGGTGATCTCGACTCGTACCTGATCGAGATCACCTCCGAGGTGCTGCGCAAGGTCGACGCCGCAACCGGTCGCCCGCTCGTAGAGGTGATCGTCGATGCCGCCGGCATGAAGGGCACCGGCACCTGGACCGTGCAGTCCGCCCTCAACCTCGGCACCCCCGTCAACACCATCGCCGAGGCCGTGTTCGCCCGGGCCATCTCGTCCGCCCCCGAGCTGCGGGCCGCCGCTCAGCGCGCGCTCACGGGCCCGGCAGGGGTGATCGAGGCAGCCGACCGTGACGCCTTCATCGAGCAGATCCGCCAGGCCCTCTGGGCGAGCAAGGTGGTCGCCTACGCCCAGGGCCTCGACGAGATCCGCATGGCCGGGGCCGAGTACGGCTGGGACATCAACATCGGCGATGTGGCCGGGATCTGGCGTGACGGCTGCATCATCCGCGCCCGCCTACTGGAGCGGATCCGCTCGGAGTACGCGGCCAACAACCTCGTGACGCTCCTCGAGGCACCCTCGATCGCCGAGGGCCTGACCGGGGCGCAGGAGGGTGGCGAGAGGTCGTCGCGGCCGCCGTCAAGGCGGGGGTCCCCGTGCCGGGCTTCTCCGCGGCGCTCGCCCACTACGACCAGGCCCGCGCCCCGCGACTGAACGCGGCCCTCACGCAGGGACTGCGCGACTACTTCGGTGCGCACACCTACCGCCGGGTCGACCGCGAGGGTTCGTTCCACGTCAACTGGTCGACCGACGGCTCGGAGGAGCAGACGGCCTGACGGCCCTCCTCGATACGGCGCCGGCAGGTCGGGGGCGGGTGGCAGGATTGCCCGCATGACCGACCCGCTGGCGCCGTTCTCGCTGCCCACCCGCCAGTGGTTCTCCGACGTCTTCGCCTCCCCCACGGCCGTCCAGGCCGAGGCGTGGCGCTCCATCGCCGCGGGTGAACACTCGCTCGTGGTGGCGCCCACCGGCTCGGGCAAGACCCTCGCCGCATTCCTGTGGGCCATCGACGCCCTCGCCAATGCCACGGTCGCGACCCCGGGACGCGGGTGCTCTACGTGTCGCCACTCAAGGCGCTCGGCGTCGACGTCGAACGCAACCTGCGTGCTCCGCTCACCGGCGTCCGGCTCGCGGCGGAGCGGCTCGGGGTCGGGCTGCGTCCCATCACCGTCGGCGTCCGTTCCGGCGACACCGCTCCCCGGGAGCGGGCCGCCCTGCTGCGGCACCCGCCCGACATCCTCATCACCACACCCGAGTCGCTCTATCTGATGCTCACAAGCGGTGCACGCAGGACCCTCACCGATGTCGGCACCGTGATCATCGACGAGATCCACGCGGTGGCGGGCACCAAGCGCGGCAGCCACCTCGCGCTGAGCCTCGAGCGACTCGACTCCCTGGTGGGCGACGATGTGCAGCGCGTCGCGCTGTCGGCCACGGTGCGTCCGATCGACCGGATCGCAGCGTTCCTGGGCGGCGACCGACCGGTCACGGTCGTGGCCCCGCCCACCACCAAGTCGTGGGACGTCGCCGTCCGGGTGCCGGTGCCGGACATGGCCGACCCCGGCCCACGCCCGGGGCCGAGGCACCCGTCGACCCGCTGCTCGCAGGGCGGGCACCGACACCGTCTCCGTTGACGCCCCCGGCAGCGGGTCACTCTGGCCCCACGTCGAGGCCGAGATCTACGGGAGGGTCAAGGAAGGCCGCTCCACCCTGATCTTCACCAACGGGCGTCGGACAGCCGAGCGCCTCACCGGGCGGTTGAACGAGATGTGGGCCGAGGAACACGCCCCTGACACGCTGCCCCAATCCCGGCCAGGCCCCTGCGCAGGTGATGGCTCCGGCGGACACCGTGCGCGGCGCCCCGGCGGTGATCGCCAGGGCCCACCACGGGTCGGTCAGCAAGGAACAGCGCGCCGAGATCGAGGCGGCGTTGAAGGCGGGCGACCTGCGCTGCGTGGTGGCCACCAGTTCACTCGAGCTCGGGATCGACATGGGGCCATCGACCGGGTGATCCAGGTGTCGGCTCCCCCATCGGTGGCCAGCGCGCTGCAGCGGGTCGGGCGGGCCGGGCATGTGGTGGGCGCCATCTCGCACGGCGACGTCTACCCCTCTTCCGGGGCGACCTCGCCGCCGCCGTCGTCACGGTCGAACGCATGCTCGCGGGCGAGATCGAGGAGCTGAAGGTGCCGAGGCATCCGCTCGACGTGCTGGCGCAGCAGACGGTGGCCGCGGCCGCCGCGGCGGGTGAGGATGGCCTCGACGTCGACGACTGGTTCGGCACCGTCACCCGGGCGCAGCCCTATGCAGGCCTGCCGAGGCCGCTGCTCGACTCGGTGGTCGAACTGCTGACCGGCGCCTACCCGTCCGCGGACTTCGCAAACCTGCGGGCCCGGCTGGTACTGGGCGATGACAAGCGTCTCTACCCGCGGCCAGGCGCGCTGCGGCTCGCGGCGACCTCCGGCGGCACGATCCCGACCGCGGGCTGTACGGCGTGTTCCTGGTCGGCGACGAGCAGGGAGCCCGCCGCGTCGGGGAGCTCGACGAGGAGATGGTGCACGAGTCGCGGGTGGGTGACGTGTTCACGCTCGGCGCCTCGTCATGGCGCATCGAGGAGATCACCCGCGACCAGGTGCGGGTCTCGCCCGCCCCCGGCAACACCGGACGGCTGCCGTTCTGGCGCGGCGAGGACGAGGGGCGCCCCGTCGAGCTCGGACGCGGCATCGGGCGGCTGCAGCGGGAGGCGGCCCGCGATCCCAACCGGCTGGCCCATGCCCACGTCGACGACAACACGCGCACCAACCTGGCGACCTACCTCACGGAGCAGCGCGCGGCCACCGGCGTGGTCCCCGACGAGAAGACGGTGGTGCTCGAACGCTTCCGCGACGAGTTGGGCGACTGGCGCGTCGTGATCCACTCCCCGCTCGGCCGCCGGGTGCTCGGGCCTGGGGCACCATCATCGCCGCGGCGCTGTCGTCGGAGACGGGCATCGACGTGCAGCCCGTGGCCGGCGACGACGGGATCGTGCTGCGGCTCCCCGACTCCGACGTGGTGGACCGGCTCGCCGGGTTGCTCCTCGTCGATCCCGACGACGTGCTCGACCTGGTGACGACCCAGGTCGGCGGGACGGCCCTCTTCGCGGGCCGGTTCCGTGAGGCCGCCGCCCGGGCGCTGCTGCTGCCACGGCCCGACCCGAAGCGCCGCGCGCCCCTGTGGCAGCAGCGGCAGCGGGCCGCGCACCTGCTGGAGGTGGCCCGCCACTACCCGCGGTTCCCGATCGTGCTCGAGACGGTGCGCGAGGTGACGCAGGACGTCTACGACGTACCCGCGCTTGTCGACCTGATGCACGCGCTTCGCTCCGGATCGGTGCGGCTCGTGGAGATCGTCACGGAGCGACCCAGCCCCTTCGCGGCGAGCCTGCTCTTCCGCTACCCGGGCGCGTTCATCTACGACGGCGACGTGCCGTTGGCCGAGCGGCGCGCCGCGCTGCTGTCGCTCGACCCCGACCTGTTGGCGGCGGCGCTCGGCACGCTCGACCTGCGGGAGGTGCTCGACCCCGACATCGTGGCCGAGGTGGTCGCCGAGCTCAGGCACCTGTCCGGCGATCGCCGGGCGCGCACCGTCGAACAGGTGGCCGACCTGCCACGCCTCCTCGGCCCGATACCGCTCGCCTCCCTCGGCGACCACCTCGAGGGGATCGACGTCGCGGCGGCCCTCGACACGCTGCGGGGCAGGCTCGCGGTGGTGCAGCTGGCGGGCAGGGAGCACCTGGTTGCCACAGCCGACCTCGGCCTGCTGCGCGACGCGCTGGGGGTCCCGGTGCCGGCCGGGCACGCGGCACCACCGTCGGCCGAGGGCGCGACCCGCTGACGCAGCTGGTGGCCAGGTATGCCCGCACGCACGGCCCGTTCACGGCACGGCAGGTGGCGGCCGACCTCGGCCTCGGGCCGGCGACGGTGGCGCTGGTGCTGGAGCGGGAGGCCGCCGGGCGGCGGCTGAGCGCCGGCCGGTTCACGTCCTCCGATCTCGAATACGTCGACCCGGAGGTGCTGCGGAGGCTACGGTCCCGCTCGTTGGCGAAGGCCCGCTCCGAGCTGCAGCCCGTGTCGCAGTCAGGGTATGCGCGCTATCTGGCCTCCTCCCATCAACTGGTCGAGCGACCGGGGTCGAGCCCGGATGAGGTGCTGCTCGTCCTCCAGCGGCTGGCCGGTGTCGCGCTGCCCGCCTCCGCCTGGGAGACCCATGTGCTGCCCTCGCGACTGGGTGGCTACTCCCCGCCCATCTGGATGCGCTGATCGCGGAGGGCGAGGTGTTGATCCGGTTCCGGGGCGCGGCCGGCCCGAACGACCCGCTCGTCGCGCTCGTCCCTGCCGACGACCTCGACATGGTCGGCGACCCGGAGCAGGCACCCGATGCCGAGTCGGCCGCGGTGGCCGGGGCACTCGCGGCGGGCGACGGCACCTACCTGTCGCTGCCGGAGCGCTCGGTCGAGGCCTGGTGGAAGGCGGCCGAGCAGGGGCGATCGCCCCCGTTTCCTTCGCGCCCGTGCGGGCCCGGATCGGGGGTCCCTCCCGCGGCGCCCACAAGGCCGCCCGGCCGAACCCGCGTGGCAGGGCCCGCATCCCGCGACTGGGCCGCGCCCCGCTGACGGCGACGCCGTCGGAACCCTCGACGGGGGCCGCTGGTACCGGGTGCCCGACCATCGCCCCTCCCCGGCCGAACGGGCACTGGCCCTCGCCTCGTCATGGCTATCCCGGTTCGGCGTCATCACGCGCGGCGGGGTCACCGCCGACGGCACACCCGGCGGGTTCGCCGCCGCCTACCGGCTGCTGGCCGAGTTGGAGCAGGCAGGCAAGGTGCTGCGCGGCTACCTCGTCGAGGGCCTCGGTGGCGCCCAGTTCTCGACGCCCGACGTCATCGGGGAGGTGCGCACCCACGCCGACTCACCCGATCAGGGCCCGTGGCCCTCGGGGCGACGCACCCCACCCCGTGGTGGTGGCCGCGCTCGACCCCGCGAACCCCTACGGCAGCGTGCTGCCCTGGCCCGAACATCCGACGGCGCGGCCGTCCAGGGCGGCCGGCGCGCTCGTGGTCATGGCCGACGGCGTGCTGCTGGCCCACCTGACCCGTGGGGGCCGCCTCCTGACGCTCTTCGGGGAGGACCGGGAGGGGTCGCCGGGCTCGTCGTGGCCGCGCTCCGTGCCGCGGTGGGTGAGGGTCGGATGCGGCGGATCCGGATCGAGGAGGTCGACGGCGGACGCGTCGGCGCGAGCGGGCTCGAGTCGGCGATGCTCGCGGCGGGCGCCCGCCTAACCCGAAGGGCGTCACGATCGAGGCGCCCCGTGCCTGAGGGTGACTCCGTCTGGAGGCTCTCGGAGCGGCTCCAGCCGCTGGTCGGCCGGACGGTGACGTACTCGCAGTTCAGGGTGCCCCGGCTCGCCACGGCCGACTTGGCGGGCGAGGCCGTCACGCGGGTGTGGCCGCACGGCAAGCACCTGTTCTGGAGGGTCGGAGCCCGGGTACTGCACACCCACCTGCGGATGGACGGCACCTGGCGGATCCACCCGGAGGGCACCCGCTGGTCGCTGCCTGCACACACCGCCCGGGTCGTGATCCGTGTCGAGGGCGGCATCGAACTGGTGGGGCACTCCCTCGGCCTGGTGGAGCTCTGGCCCGCCTCCGAGTTCGGCGCGCGCACCGGGTGGCTCGGGCCCGACCTGCTGGCCGACGACTGGGGTGGCGAGGGCCGCTGGTCGCCGTCGGGCAGGGACGAGGCGCTGCGCCGGATCCTGGCCGACCCGGGGCGCACGATCGGCGAGGCCCTGCTCGATCAGCGCAACCTGGCGGGCATCGGCAACGAGTACCGCGCCGAGGCCTGCTTCCTGCGCGGGATCCGCCCGACCACCCCTGTGTCGGAGGTGGATGTGCCCGCCATCGTCGACCTGTCGGCGCGGTTGATGCGCGGCAACCTGTCGAGCCCCGTGCGCACGTTCACCGGCGACCACCGCCGCGGGCACACCACCTTCGTGTTCGGCCGGGCCGGTCGGCCCTGCCTGCGCTGCGGCACGGCGATCCTGAAGGACACCCTCGGCGGGGCGACGAGCGTCGCCGACCCCGAGGCGGGCCGGGAGCGCATCATCTGGTGGTGCCCCGGTGCCAGGCGTGACGCTCGCGTGGCGCGGGTCAGGGTGCCAGGTGCGACGCGAGGCGGGCGCGTGTCGTGTCCCCGAGGTCGACGGGGCGTCCCGTCAGGTCGGCCGAGACCAACACCGTCGTCGCCCGCGCGAACACGAGCCCGCTCCCCTGGTCCATGATCTCCGTGGCGAGCGTCATGGAGCTCGATCCCAGCTTCACCGGCGCAACGAGCGCGGTGAACGGCTCCACCCGGTGCGGGATCTGGCTCAGGTAGTGCACGTCCTGCCGGACCACCAGCCACAACCGGTCCGAGTCCTTCGTGCCCGCCCTCGCCATCGTCGGGTCCCACGTCGTTGTGGCCGCCACGCGCGCCTGCTGGACGAAGTCGTAGACCATGGCGTTATTGACGTGGCCGTAGGCGTCGAGGTCGGACCACCGCACGGGCAGCGGGACGGGCAGGCCCCGGCCCGCGAGCTCCGGCGCCTCGATCACCCGGAACGGCGCGGCGTCGACCATGTGCCCCGAGAAGAACTCCCGGTACCCGGGCAGCAGCCGGATCGGCCGCTGCAGGTCGAAGTCGAACGCGCAGAGCACCGTCCGTGCGACCGCGGCCAACTCGCCCTGACGCACCGTGTAGCTGAGCTGCAACCGGGAGGCCCTGAGCTCGGAGACCCCGAGCTCGATCGTGACGGGCAGGGCGTCATAGGCGATCGGGCGGTGGTACTCGATCTGGTGCGAGACGACGACCACGCCGCTGTCCAGCAGCGCAGAGGCCGGGCCCTGCCGCAGGAACGCGACGCGCGCCTCCTGCAGGTAGTCGATGATGACGGCGTTGTTGACGTGCCCCTGCGCGTCCATGTCCGACCAGCGCTGGGGCACGTGTACAGGAACACTCAGTCGCCCTGGGGTACAGCGAGTCGACGAGATCGGAGTAGGTGTCTGCGACGACGCCACGACGGATCTTCATATTCGCGGTGACACCCGAGTTCTCCACGGTCAACTCGTGGTCGAGGATCGCGAACTTCTTGACCGTCTCCCACCGCTCGAGCTTCGCGTTGGCCCTGGTCATCTGCTTCTCGATGGAGGCGTGGATCTCGGGACGCTGCGACAGCTCGGCGTAGCTGCCCTGGAGGCCGCGCTTGTCGGCCCACTTCTGCAGGAGCGCGGGGTCGAGGACCACGAGCGCCGAGACGTACTTGCGCCCGTCGCCCACGGCGATCGACTGGGCGATGTAGGGGATGTTCGCCTGGATGGCCGCCTCCACCTTCTGCGGTGCGACGTACTTGCCGCCGGAGGTCTTGAAGAGGTCCTTCTTCCGGTCGGTGATGCGGATGTGGCCGCTCTCGGCGATCTGGGCGATGTCGCCGGTGTGGTACCAGCCGTCGACGAAGGTCTCGGTCGTCTGTTCGGGGAGGTTGTGGTAGCCGGCCGCCATCGTCGGCCCGTTGAGGAGCAGCTCACCATCGTCGGCGAGCCTGGCCTCGATGCCCGGCAGCGGGGCCCCGACGGTGCCCAGGTGGGGATCGGTCGGCAGGTCGACGCCGACGATCGCGCTGGTCTCGGTGGCACCGTAGCCCTCGACGATCAGGATGCCCGCCGCGTAGAACCACTTCTGCACCTGGGGCTGAGCTTGGCCGAGCCGGAGATCATGAACTTGATGCGGCCGCCGAGCCTCTCCTTGAGCTTCGAGAACACGAGCCTGTCGGCGATCTTGTACTTGAGTGCGAGCGCGCCGGTGATCTCGCGGCCGGCGAGCCGGTCGTCGATCGTGTCGTAGCCGACGGAGAAGGCCCAGCGGGCGATCTTGGCCTTCAGGCCGGTGTTGCCGGTGAGCACCGCGCCACGCACCTTCTCGAAGATACGGGGAGCGCCGCACATGATGGTCGGGCGGACCTCGCCGAGGCCCTGGACGATCTTGTCGATGCGACCGTCGACCGCCGAGCAGAAGCCGTACGCGATCTGGCAGGAGATGAGGGCCTTGCCGAACACGTGGCTGAGCGGCAGCCACAGGTACTGGAGGTCGTCCTCGTCGAGGATCCCGAGGCGGAGCACCGATGCGCTGACGTAGGTCCAGCAGACGTGGTTGAGCCTGACGCCCTTGGGCGGCCGGTGGTGCCTGAGGTGTAGATCAGGGTCGAGAGCGTGTCGGGTCCGGTCGAGGCGATCGACTCGTCCAGGGCTCCCGGGTTCTCCGCGTTGAACGCATCGCCGAGTGCGAGGAGCTGCTCGTAGGAGAGGATGCGGTCGTTGAGGGTGACACCGGCGGTGTCGAGCACCACGATGGTGTGGATCTGTTCGGTGAGCGAGGCGTCCCCGAGCACCTTCTCGACCTGGGCCGCGTCCTCGGCCACCAGGATGCGGGTGCCCGAGTCGGACAGGATGTAGTCGACGTCATCGGCCTTGGTGTTGGGGTACACGGTGGTGGTGGCTCCGGCCGCCACCGCGATGGCGAGGTCGAGGTAGATCCACTCAACCCGGGTGTTGGAGGCGATCGCCACCCGCTCCTCGTACTTCAGGCCACGCGCCAGCAGGCCGCCCGCGAGGCTGTCGACGATGTCGCCGGTCTGCCGCCACGACACGGTGGTCCAGGTGTTCGGGCCCTCCGTCGCGCCGTCGGGCACCATGAAGGCGGGACGGTCGGGGGTGGCGGCGACCCTCCTGCGGAGGAGTTCGCCCACGCTGCTCGGTGAACTGGCAAGGATCTCTTCGCGAACAGACATCTTCGGCTCTTTCTCGGGTCATCCGGGACTGGGTTTGCCGCAAGAGTAACGTCCCCGGCCCACTCGCGGGAGACCCGACATGCTTGAAATCTAAATCACGTGGTAGAATCGCGGCCATGTCTGAACCAGTGTCGGGCTGGCTCAACGAGAGTCAGCAGAGGGTCTGGCGGAGCTATCTCCTGGCCAAGACGCACATCGAAGAGTATCTGGACGCCGAGCTGCGCCGCTTCAATCTGAGCCTGTCGGAGTACGAGCTGCTCGTGCGGCTGAGCGAATCACCCGACCACACCATCCGGATGGGCGAGCTCGCCGCGGCCGTCGGCCACTCGCGCTCCCGCCTCACGCACACGATCAAGCGGATGGAACAGGCCGGCTACGTGACCCGCTCGTCGTGCTCCTCCGACGGCCGCGGGGTACAGGCCCACATGACTCCAAAGGGCTTCGACCTGCTGAAGGAGGCTGCCCCCGCCCACGTCGACTCCGTGCGGCGCGTGTTCGTCGACGCGATCTCGCCGGAGGACTTCGCGGCGCTGGGCCGCGCGATGCAGGCGACACTGGCGGTGGCAGACTAGGGCGGTGACCATCTCCGCCACCTCGCCTCAGGCCCGACTCCTCGACCGGCTGGGGGGCCTCTCGGAGATCCTCGACGACTCCACCCTCACCCGGGCCCTGTACTCGAGCGACGCGTCGCTGTACCGCGTCGAACCCGAACTGGTCGCCCACCCCCGCACCCCTGACGAACTCGTGACGTTGGTACGGGCCGCGCTCGACGCGGGCGTGCCCATCACCGCGCGCGGCGCGGGCACCTCGTGCGCCGGAAACGCCGTCGGACCCGGCCTCGTGATCGACGTGGCCAGGCACCTCACCACGATCCATTCGATCGACCCCGTCGCACGGACCGCCGTGATCGACCCGGGCGTCGTGCAGGACCAACTCCAGCAGGCGGCCCGCCCGCACGGGCTGCGGCTGGGCCCCGACCCGTCGACCTCCAACCGCTGCACCGTCGGCGGAATGATCGGCAACAACGCCTGCGGCCCCGCGCCCTCGGCTACGGCCGGATGGCCGACAACGTGGTGAGCCTCGACATCGTCACGGGCAACGGCGACCTCGTCACCCTCGGCGTCGACGACCTCCCGGAACTGCGCTCGCTCGTCGCCGCCAACCTCGGCACCATCCGCACCGGGTTCGGCACCTTCAGCCGGCAGGTGTCCGGCTACTCGTTGGAGCACCTGCTTCCGGAGCGGAAGTTCGATACCGCCAAGTTCTTCGCGGGCACCGAGGGCACCCTCGGCGTCATCGTCCGCGCCACCGTCCGGCTCGTGGCCGATGCCCCGAGCGGTTGATGGTGGCGCTCGGCTACCCGACGATGCCCGACGCGGGCGACGACATCTCCAACCTGCTGCGCTTCTCCCCCACCGCCTGCGAGGGCCTCGACCGCCGCATCGTCGACGTCGTCATCGCGAAGAACGGGCCCGACAGCGTCGGCGCACTGCCGGCCGGGGACGGCTGGATGTTCCTCGAACTCGTCGGCGGAGACGCGGCCGAGGTGCGTGCCCGCGCCGATGCCCTCGTCGGAGCGGCCGCCGCCACCGAGGGATGGATCGTCGACGACCCCGCCCGGGCCTCCCAGTTGTGGAAGATCCGCGCCGACGGCGCCGGCCTTGCGGGAGTCAGCCTCGCGAAGCCCGCCTACGGTGGCTGGGAGGACGCCGCCGTCCCGCCGCAGCACCTGGGCGAGTACCTGCGCGAGTTCGACGCACTGCTCGAACGGCACGGCCTGCACGGCCTTCCCTACGGACACTTCGGCGACGGCTGCGTCCACTGCCGGATCGACTTCCCCTCACCGCGCCCGACGGCGCGGAGCGGTACAAGGAGTTCGTGACGGAGGCCGCCATGCTGGTGGCCCGCTTCGGCGGCTCGATGTCGGGCGAGCACGGCGACGGGCGGGCCCGCTCCGCGCTGCTCCCCACATGTACTCTCCGGAGGCCATCGAACTGTTCGGGCAGGTCAAGAGGCTGTTCGACCCGCGCGGCCTGCTGAATCCCGGGTGCTGGTCGACCCGGCCCCGTCGAACAGGACCTCCGGATGGTGGCGGTCAGCCGGTCGCCCCTCTCGGCCGACGCCGCCGAGTTCGTCGAGGCCGTGCACCAGTGCTCAGGCGTCGGCAAGTGCCTCGCCAACTCCACGGCGACGGGCGGGGTGATGTGCCCGAGCTTCCAGGCCACCCGCAACGAGAAGGACTCGACCCGCGGCCGCGCCCGCGTGCTGCAGGAGATGGTCAACGGCTCCCTCATCACGCAGGGCTGGCGCTCCCCGAGGTGCACGCCGCCCTCGACCTGTGCCTCTCGTGCAAGGGCTGCGCCCGCGACTGCCCCACCGGCGTCGACATGGCCGCCTACAAGGCCCGCGTCACACACGAGACCTACAAGGGACGGCTGCGCCCCGTAACCACTACGCGTTGGGCTGGCTGCCGCGTTGGGGCCGCCTCATCACGACCGTCCCCGGCCTCGGCCGACTGGTCAACGCGATCGGCCGGGCCCCGGCCTCGGCAGGGCGCTCCGCTGGGGCGCCGGGGTCGACGCGCGCCGTCAGATCCCGACGTTCGCGTCGCGGACTGCCCGCTCCCGCCTCGGGAAGGGACCCGCCGGCACCAAGGGCAGGGTGCTGATCTGGGTCGACTCGTTCTCGGACTGCTTCGAGTCGAACTCGTTCGCCGCCATGGCCCAGCTGCTGGTGCGCCTCGGCTACGAGCCGGAGGTGCTGAACGAGACCGCCTGCTGCGGCCTCACCTGGATCTCGACCGGTCAGTTGGACGGCGCCCGCCGCCAGCTCACCAATGCGGCGGCCGTGCTCGCCCCCTACGTGGCCGAGGGCGTACCGGTCATCGGCGTCGAGCCCTCCTGCACGGCGGTGTGGCGGAGCGACGCTCCTGAGCTGCTCCCCGACGACGCCAACGTCGCCGCCCTCAACGGGGCCGTGCTGACGCTGGCCGAGTTCCTCGACCGGGATCCCGACTTCACCGCCCCCGACCTCAGCGGGCACACGATCGTGGCGCAGCCGCACTGCCACCACGCCTCCGTGCTCGGTTGGGCGAGAGACCGTGCGCTCCTCGAGGCGACCGGCGCGGAGCTCGTGGTGGTCGGCGGCTGCTGCGGCCTGGCGGGCAACTTCGGCGTCGAACGCGGCCATCACGACGTCAGCGTGAAGGTGTTCGAGCACGACCTGGGCCCGGCCGTCGAGGCCCGCCCCGACGCGATCGTGCTGGCCGACGGCTTCTCCTGCCAGACGCAGCTGACCTCACTGGCCGACCGCTCCTCCATGTCGCTCGCGGAGCTGCTCGCCACCCACTGACGCCCGCGCCGTCACCGGGTCGGCACGACGGAGCCCCCACTTTCCTGATCATGCGATGCAACCGCCGCCCCCGGCGGACGTATCTAGCATGAACAACACTTCAGGAGAGGGGGAAACCAGTGGACGAGGAACAGTTCGACCGCTTCTATGCGACGTCGTTCAGCCGGGTCGTCGGCGCCATCTACGCGATGTGCGGCAACCTGACCGAGGCCCAGGACTGCGTCCAGGAGGCCTTCATCCGTGCCTGGGACCACCGCCACAAGCTCGACACCGCGAACTCGCCGGAGGCCTGGGTACGCACCACGGCCTACCGGCTCGCCGTCAGCCGCTGGCGCAAGGCCAGGCGGGCCTTCCGCCAACCCGACCGCGCGCTGGAACACGCCCGCGACGTCGAACCCACGCCCGACCGGATCGCCCTCGAGGCGGCGCTGGCGAAGCTGCCGGAGGACCAGCGCCGGGCCATCGTCCTCTACCACCTGTGCGACCTGAGCGTGACCCAGGTGGCGCAGGAGGTCGGCGCCCCACCGGCACCGTCAAGGCACGCCTGTCACGCGGCCGCGCCACCCTCGCGCAGCTGCTCGCACCCGAACCGGAGGTCCGTCATGCCTGACCGCATCCCCCAGCTGGACCAACTCTCGGCCAGGGCCAAGGAGGTCCCATGCTGCCCCATCAGAGATCCGCCGACTCGGCAACCGCCGCCGCACCACCCGCCGGGTCGCGACGACCGTCGGTGCCGCCGCGGTCGCCGTCGCCGCCGGGTTCGGCGTCTATACCTCCCCGCTCCTCGACGGCGTGCTGAACGACCCGATCTGGGCCAACACGGCGAGCCCGACCCCGACACCGACCGCTACCCGAGCCAGGTCGATCCCACCGAGACGCCGGTCGGGCCCACCCCCAGCCCACCGACGCTCCCACCCCGGTCCGACAGCTGGGTGGGAGACGGTGCCGGGAGTCGAGGCGTTCTTCCCACCCGAGGCCCTCGACGGGGGCAAGGTGATGGGTGAGCGCACCGATCTGGGCGCCGCGAAGGGTGTCTGCGACCCCGGCGACGTCGGCTCCCCGACGCCGTGCTGGTGCGGGAGATCGGCGGCGTCGACAACACCGAGCCGTTCGGCTGGGCCACCGTGCTCCAGTACGACTCGGCGGCCGACGCCGGGCAGGCGTTCGGCACGATCCGTGACGCGGCGCTCGGCTGCAGGGCGCAGATGACGGACGCCGGGCTCACCGATCCCGGCACCGCCGACCTGACCGACGGCGTCCCCTTCGATGCCTCGGCGGTGGACGCTGACCCGGTGGAGATGGCCTACGTGACCGGCTCGGGGCTCTTCCCCGACGCGGAGGATGGCATCTTCACCTCGACGTTGGTGCTGCAGGCGGGCGACCGCGTGCTGTGGCTGACCGAGAAGGTGCAGGGGATGGACTACAACTGTGGCCCCGGCCCCGACCAGGACGCGGGTCAGTGCGCGATGCCCGCGGCGCTGGACCAGGCCGCACAGAACCTGCTCAGGTAGCAGCACCTCGGGAAGCAACCACGGAGGCGGGACGTCAGCACGACGGCTGACGGCCCGCCTTTCCGTCGTCCACGTTCATCCCGCCTCTCCACGACGGTTCCCACGCCACCGGTGGGCCCAGGCGTACGCTCAGGAGCGTCACCCCCAACGCAGGAGGCCACCATGTCACGCATCCCGGGCAGCCCGCTGGGCGTGTCGGCGGCCGCGTTGGTGGCCAGGTCGATCGACTCGACGCCCCGCTGCCGCTCGACGAGGCATGCGGCCTGCTCGGCGACGACTCCACCCTCTTCGTCGACATCCGCGAGCCGCAGGAATGGGAGCGGGAGGGGATCATCCCGGGCGCCTACCGGGCACCCCGCGGCATGCTCGAGTTCTGGATCGACCCCGCGAGCCCCTACCACCGTCCCGTGCTCGACGACGGCCGTCGCCTCGTCCTCTACTGCGCCTCCGCGTGGCGTTCCGCGCTGGCGGTGGCGACCCTGAGGGAGATGGGCAGGGATGACGTCACACACATCGCCGGGGCTTCGCCGCATGGCGCTCGGCCGGGCATCCCATCGAGCCGTATCCCTCGACAAGCGCTAGGGACAGCGCACCCGGTGCCGGCGTCTACCCGGAGCGGGTGGGAGGCTGGGCGCTCGCCCAGGCGCTGACAGCCCGCCGTCCCTCGACCACGATCAGCGCCAGCAGCGCGACATAGGTCAGGGGCAGGGCGACGATGATCAGCCCGCTCAGCACCTCCGCGAACCCCGACCCGAAGATGCGGCCGACCAGTGAAGGCAGGTCACGCCCGGGCGCCGACTCGGGCAGGGTCAGCGCGAGCAGCAGCCAGAGTCCGTAGTAGATGAACGAGAGCGTGGCAGAGCGGCGGCCGAGGAAGTGGCGCCACTGCTGCCTCCGGTATGACCAGGCGAGCAGGCCGGCGATCACCTGCAGGGCCACGGTGGCCGGGAACGCGATCACGGTGTAGAGGAAGAAGATGCCCGCAGGCTCGGTCGTCGCGGCCCGCAGCAGGAAGACGCTCCCGGGCAGGACCACGATGGCCCACCAGAGCGCGCGGTAGGCCACCTCACCCAGACGGTCACGAGGCACCTGGGGAAGTTCCGGCATGGGCCAGAGCCTAGCGTCCGGCCGGGCATGGCGGAGGCCCCCACCCGGAGCGGGTGAGGGCCTAGGCACGGCCGTGGTCAGCGGGTCAGGCGGCGGTGGGCCGACGACTTCGGCCGCGAGGCCTCCGGACCGAGGCGCGCGATCTTGTTCTCCTCGTAGTCGGCGAAGTTGCCCTCGAACCAGTACCAGTTCGCGGGTCCTCATCCGTGCCCTCCCAGGCCAGGATGTGGGTGGCGACGCGGTCGAGGAACCACCGGTCGTGGGAGATCACGACGGCGCAACCGGGGAAGTCGAGGAGCGCGTCCTCGAGCGACTGCAGCGTCTCGACGTCCAGGTCGTTGGTGGGCTCGTCGAGCAGCAGCACGTTGCCGCCCTGCTTCAGCGTCAGCGCCAGATTGAGGCGGTTGCGTTCACCACCGGACAGCACACCGGCGAGCTTCTGCTGATCGGGCCCTTGAACCCGAACGACGCGACGTAGGCGCGCGACGGCATCTCGAAGTTGGCGACCTTGATGAAGTCGAGCCCGTCGGAGACGACCTCCCACACATTCTTCAACGGGTCGATCCCGGAGCGGTTCTGGTCGACGTAGCTGAACGAGACGGTATCGCCGACCTTGAGCTCGCCGGCATCGGCCTGCTCGATGCCGGTGATGGTCTTGAACAGCGTGGTCTTGCCGACACCGTTGGGGCCGATGATGCCGACGATGCCGGCGCGGGCAGCGTGAACGACAGGTTGTCGATCAGCACGCGGTCGCCGAAGCCCTTCTTGAGCTTCTTCGCCTCGAGGACCACGGAGCCGAGGCGCGGACCCGGCGGAATGTTGATCTCGGCCAGGTCGACGGAGCGGTTACGCTCCGCCTCGGCCGCCAGTTCCTCGTAGCGTGCAAGGCGGGCCTTGCTCTTGGCCTGGCGGGCCTTGGGTTCGAGCGCACCCACTCGAGTTCCTTCTCGAGGATCTTGGCGCGCTTGGCGTCCTTCTTGCCCTCGATCTGGAGGCGCTGACGCTTGGTCTCCAGGTAGGTGGAGTAGTTGCCCTCGTACGGGTGCAGGCGGCCGCGGTCGATCTCGCAGATCCACTCCGCGACGTTGTCGAGGAAGTAGCGGTCGTGCGTGACGGCCAGCACGGCACCCGGGTAGTTCTTGAGGTGCTTCTCGAGCCAGTCGACGGACTCGGCGTCGAGGTGGTTGGTGGGCTCGTCGAGGAGCAGCAGGTCGGGCGCCTCGAGCAGCAGCTTGCAGAGCGCCACGCGACGGCGCTCACCACCGGAGAGCACGTTGACGGGCGAGTCTGACGGCGGGCACTGGAGCGCGTCCATCGCCTGCTCCAGCATGGAGTCGATCTCCCACGCGTTGCGGTGCTCGAGCTCGGTCTGCAGCCGGCCCATCTCGTCCATCAGCGCGTCGAAGTCGGCGTCCGGCTCGGCCATGGCCATGCCGATCTCGTCGTAGCGCTTCAGCATCGCCTTCGTCTCGGCGACGGCGAGCTCGACGTTCTCGATGACCGTCTTGTCCTCGTCGAGGGGGGTTCCTGGAGCAGGATGCCGACGGTGGCGCCCTTCTGGAGGTTCGCCTCCCCGTTGTTCGCCCTGTCGAGCCCGCCATGAGCTTCAGCATGGTGGACTTGCCCGCGCCGTTCGGCCCCACGACGCCGATCTTGGCGCCGGGGTAGAACGACAGCGTGACGTTGTCGAGGATGACCTTGTCTCCGACCGTCTTGCGGACGTTGTACATGGTGTAGATGAACTCAGCCACTGTGAGCAGATCCCTTCGGTTTGACCGCAGGCCAGTATGCCAGCTTGGCCGCCGACTCCCGAAAGCGTCAGTCGACGATGCGGTCGAGCGCCCTGCGCGCCGAGGCGTACCGCGCCACCTCTGCCTCGGCGGGTTCGACCACGCGGCGCCTGGCCACCTCGGCGACGGCGGCCTCCAGGGAGCGACGCGCCCGGCGGGCGGCGCTGCGCGCGGTCGCCGCGATGATCAGTTGCGAGACGGCGCTCAGGATGACGCCCGCGAGCAGCCCACCGAGCGTGAGTACGGTCGGGAGCGGAACCCGCAACCCGTCCTCGGTGCCGATCGGCACCGTGCCGAGCGGCGGCAGCCCGAAGTAGCCGAGCACCATGTTGACGGTGAGCCATCCGACGCCCACCACGACGGCGGCGATCAGCAGCCACTGCAGCGCCCGGATCGCCCCCACCAGATCGGCGGCCGCGCCACTTTCAGGTCGGTGCCGACAAGGGCGCGGTCGAGCTCGTCGGGAGAGTGGGTTCCGAGGCATGCACCACGGCCCGGATCGATTCCTGCCATGCCGGGGCATCGACTCGCCCAGCTCGTGTGAGAAGGCCCTGAGCCCGGTGGAGAGATGCGCGCCCGCGGCCGACGACCTCGCCGGAAGCGAGCTGCGGTTGAGCGCGGGGTCTGGCCCGGTTCGTCCTTGGCTTCACCCGATCCGAGTCGGAGTCGTTTCAGGGGGTCGGGGCGGAGCCTTCCGAGCCACTTCACGAGCGGCCACCCGGTGGCCAACTGACCGCGGTGCTTCACCGAGCTGCGGACGGCGTCGACCACCGTCGGCACGCCGGCGGCCTCGGCGAGCTGCGCATTCAGCGCCCCGATCGTGCGGGAGGCCACCTTGCCGGCGGCACCCTGCCGACGGCGTTGTCGAGCTCGGCCGCGGAGACCTCGACGTCGGCGGCGAGGCGCCGGGCCGCGGCGCGCTTCCCTGTGGCGAGGGCGCCGAGCCGGCGGCGCATCTCCTCGATCCCCAGCCCGGTGACCGCACTGGTGGCAAGCAGGGGACGCCGGTCAGTCCGTCCGCGTCGAGCAGCGTGCGGATGTGTTGGAGGCACTGGTCGAGCTGTCGCGGCGAGAGCAGGTCGGCCTGGTTCAGCACGACGGTGATGACGTCGCGGTGCCTGGCCAACGGGCGGAGGTAGCGCTTGTGGATGGCCGCGTCGGCGTACTTCTGCGGGTCGAGCACCCAGATGAACTGGTCCACCAACCCGACCATCCGGTCGACCTCCGCGCGGTGCGCACCCGCCGTCGAGTCGTGGTCGGGGAGGTCGAGGAGCACCAGGTCGGCGAAGTCGGGGTCGGCGGCTGCGCCTCGTGGCGGCGCTCGACCGCCAGCAGGTCGAGCAGCGCGGGGTTGCTCGCGGTGAAGCTCAGCGCAAGCGTCCGCGATGTCGTCGGGCGGCGCGCGCCCTGCTCGGCGAGCAGGGTGCCCGAGATGGCGTTGAACAGGCTCGACTTGCCCGATCCGGTCGCTCCGGCGAGGGCGACGGTGGTCTGCGGCCCGGCCGCGAGGCGACGGGTGGCGTGCGCGAGCACGCGGCGGGCCTCGCCCTCGACCTCGGAGGGCACCCGGCCCTGCACCAGGTCGACGACCTCGGAGAGGGTGTCGAGCTTGTCGACTGTCGTGGTCATCGGGTGAGCTCCGGTGCGGTGAGATCGTCGAACGCGGCCTTCGCCGCGGTGCGCAGCCGGTCGGCTGCCGAGGAGAGCCGGTCGGCCGCGTCAGGGCTGACCGCGAGCTGCGCCAGGACGGCCTCGTGGCGCGCGAGTTCGGTCGCGAGCACGGCGTCGACCCGGTCCCGCAGCAGCCGCTGGGCCTCCGCGGCCAGGCGCCGTACCTCGTCCTCGCCGAACACGGCCTCGAGGAGTCGCTGGGCGAGCAGCGAGGTGCCGCCCGCGATGCCGACCTCGGCGGTGGTGAGCCCTCCGGTCAGGGAGAACACGACGATGATGAGGGCCGCGCCCGCCAGGTTGGTGCCGATGGCCAGGAACCGCGCCTTCATCCGCTTGCCCTGCCCTCCTCCTCGACGAGGCGCAGAATGTCGGACTGCCAGGCGCGGATCGCCTCGGCGGCGGCCTCGTGGAAGCCGTCGGAGGCGCGGGCAAGCGACGGCTCGGCGGCGATGATCTCCCGGCCCCAGCGGGTGCGCGACCACGCACCGGCCGTGGTCTCGGCAGCCAGTTCCCCGGCCTCGACGAGGACCGCGGACAGCGAGTCGGAGATGGCAACCTGGACGGCCTCGACCTTCGGCTCGCCGCGGAACCAGCCGGTGATCCGGTCGCGGATCGCGCCGATCTTCTCCTCAATTCCGCGCATGAACTCGCCGGTACCCACGAGGTCCTGCCATCGGCTGAGGATCTCGCCGCGCAGCATGGTTCCGTCGCTCGCGGCACGGGCCACCTCTCCGGCGGCGTCGCGGTAGGCGGCCTCCGCGGAGACGCGCAACTCGGCGAGGGCCTCGCCCTGGCGGGCGACGCCGTCAATCAGTTCGGAGAGTTGGGGGTCGAGCGACCTGACCGACCCGGCCAGGGTCTGGACGGCCACCTGGGCCCGGGCCTCGGTGGCCGCGGCGAGGCCGCCGAGCCACTGCTTGATCCCGCTGACGTCTCCCATCGGGAGGAAACCGTCGCCGGCGAGGGCCCGTTCGGGTACGGCGAACAGCTTCGCGGCCCCGAGCCCGCGCTCGGCGAGCATCTGGGCGAGGTGCCCGCGACGTCGGTGAGGGCGCCCGGTGGGCAGCGGTTCACGACGACGGACACGACGATGTTCCGCTCGGCCGCCGACGCCAGGTACGCCCACGGGACGGCGTCGGCGTAGCGGGCGGCGGAGGTGACGAAGAGCCAGAGGTCGGCGGCCAGCAGCAACTGCCCGGCAAGTGACCGGTTCGCGTCGTCGACGGAGTCGATGTCCGGCGCGTCGAGAAGGGCGAGGCCGGGTGGCAGGTCGGGGAACGCCACAATGTGCAGCGCGCGGGAGTCGTGGAGCTGGGTGTCGGTGCGCACCAGGTCGGGCAGCACGTGCTCGGAGCGGAACCACGCCTCGTCGTCGGGGTGGCACACCAGCACGGGCGACTTGGTGGTCGGGCGCAGGACGCCGGGCCTGGTGACCTCGGCCCGCAGCAGCGAGTTGACCAGCGTCGACTTGCCGGCGCCCGTCGACCCGCCGACCACGGCGAGCAGGGGGCGTCGAGTCGGGTGGCCCGGGGAAGCAGGTAGTCGCGCACCTGGTTGCCGATGGAGCCCGCGAGCGAGCGGAGCGACTCCGCACCCTCCAGGGGAAGCGGGAACTGCGCAGTGGGGATCGTGGCGTCGAGGTTTCGGAAGGCCTCGGCGAGCTGCTGGGCGCCGGTCACCGCGGCGCCGGCCAGTTGCCGCCCACGCCGGCGGGGCCGGGCACCGTGGGCGGCGGGTAGCTGGGGTGCGGCTGCCAGGGTCGTCCTGTGGTGTCGGCGGTTCCACGTGTCCCTTCTTCCTCTTCGGGATGATCGGCAGGCCCGCGTAGTCGTTCAGGGCGCGGGTTCCCAGATGTTCGATCTCGTGCAGGATCTCGTGTGCGCGGTCGTCGCCCGGCGCGCCGACGGTGCCGCGCACCATCTTGTCGCGCAGGTAGGCGAGCTCGGTGTAGCGGCGCACGAGTCTGGTGGTGTACCACCACGTCTTCGGGCCGCGGAGCACCGACATCGCCAGCAGCTTCGTGCGGCGCAGCGGGCCTCCGAACAGTTCGACCTCGCGCGGGGTGAGCCAGCCGGCGCGCTGATAGTCGGTGAGGCGGGCCCGGATCACCTGCCCGTTGCCGACGACGCTGACGATCAGCGAGATGGTGATGACGCCGACGAGCGCGAGGGCGAGGTACCACGGCACCATCAGCGCCTCGATGGGATTGGTGGAGGACAACCCGTTGAAGAGCATGTGCCCGAAGCAGGCCAGCATGAAGCCGCCGATGGGGCCATCACCCGCACGAGCTTGCTCCTGGCGCCCAGCCCGATCGCGAGCCCGGCCCCCGTCATGATGGTGAAGAGGGGGTGCCCGAAGGAGGTGTAGACGCCGCGGAGCAGAACGAGTTGGACGAGGGTCTCGGTGGGGTTGGCGATCGAGATGTCGTTGGTGGCCTGCATCCAGACCCGCGAGTAGTAGAGGATATTCTCCACAAACGCGAAGCCGACGGCGGACAGCCCGGCGAGGGCGACGATCGAGAGTCGCGACACGATCCTGTTGCGCCACAGGATCACCAGCAGCACCAGCACGGTCGCCTTCGCGAACTCCTCCACGAACGGCGCGGAGAAGACCGCCGAGCGGGCCCCGGAGTCGGCGTTGGCCTCGCGGGTCGCCATGGCCTGCCCCATCCAGGTGTTGACGTGGATCGAGAACCACGTCGACGCAGCGGCGCCCCAGCCGAAGGTCAGAAGCCACACCAGCGGCTGCGACGGACGGAAGCGGTCGAGCCAGATGAACAGCGTCACGTACACGGCCGCCGTCGGCAGCGCGAACTTCGCCCCGATCAGTATCGCCTCGTTGGTGATGCCCAGTGACTTCGAGCCGTCCTCGAACACCTGATCCGGGTGGAGGAGCCAGTACTCGTTGTAGAGCCCGGCGAAGTACAGCGGGAGCAGGATGAAGGTGAGCCAGAAGATCGGCTGGCCACGCGTCCAGCGGCCGGGGCGGGTGAAGTTGAGGAAGAGGCCGAGCCCCAGGCCGGCGACGACGATCGAGATCCAGGCCGCCGGGTGCGTCAGCACATAGTGCCGCCACTGCCCCAGGAGGAGGGCCGCGACAACCATCGCGGCGATGGCGGCGAGGCTCCCCCACACCTTCGCGTCGGCGTACCACTGCCGCGGGTCTGAGCTCTGCGTCGCCACCCTGGGCAGCCCGTGCAGCACCCGCAGGCGGTTGGAGATCCCGGCGTCAGTCATGATGGGCCCAGCGTAGCGGGCCACGCGGACGCCACCCCGCCGATACGGTGGCATCCATGCAGAGCTTCTTCGACGCGATGACCCCTGGCCCACAATGACGGCGCCCTCCACGTCTACGCGTTGCCCGACGACGACGTCGCCGACCGGTTGGAGGAGGTGTCGCTCCGGCTGGAGGGGCTCGGGTCGCTCCCGCGGCAGCCGCGCGCATGGCTGCACCTCACCGTCGCGAGGCTCCCCCAGTTCGACGACCTCGGGCAGGCCGAGCTGACCCGCCTGTGCGACCGGATCGGCGCAGCACTCGAGCGGGTGCCCGCCTTCGAGTTGCAGGTCGGGGATGCCCGGCTCGAACCCACCTCCGTAACCTGCACCGGCGCGCCGTCGACCGGATGGGATGCCCTGGTGGCGGCAGTGCGCGGGGCGGCTGCCGGGTTCGACGACCGGCCGTTGCCCCCCGCGCCACACGCACCGCACGTGACGCTCGCCTACGCGACGGGCGCCGTCGACGATGCCGGTGTGGAGGCCCGACTCGCCGGATCGGGACCAATCGGCACCGTCCCCGTGTCGCGGGTTCACCTCGTGTCCGTCACGGTGCGCCCCGAGGTGGGCACCTTCGACTGGACCGAGCTCGCGAACTGGGACTTGGAGGGCTGACCCGTCTCAGGTCTTACGCGCTGCCGCGGACCACGAGTTCGAGCGGGAGCGACATCGCCGCAGGTGCCAGGCCGTCGATCACCTCGAGCAGGAGGCGGACGACCTCACGGCTGACCCGGTCGAACGGCTGGCGCAGGGTCGTGAGTTGCGGGGTGGTCGCGAGGGCCACGCTGGAGTCGTCGAAGCCGACGACGGCGACATCCTCGGGAACCCGCCTGCCCTGCTCGTTCAGCACGGCAATGGCACCGGCGGCCATCAGGTCGTTGGCCGCGAAGATGGCGTCGATGTCGGGGGCGCGCTCGAGGAGCCGGCGGGTCGCCTCGGCACCGGAGTCCCACGTGAAGTCGCCCTCCTCGATGAGCGACGGATCGACCGACCCCACCTGCTCCTTGTACCCGCGGAGGCGGGCCATGCCCCGCCGGTGTCCTGGGAGCCGGCGATGGTGGCGATCCGGGAGCGCCCGATCCGCTGCAGGTAGGCGACCGCGTCGGCGGCGCCGACACTGTCCTGCGCGGACACATGCCCGATGGTGCGCTCGAAGCCGAGGGGAACGCCGATCGACGCCACGGGGACCCGGGCGGAGACGAGTTCGCCCAGCAGGTGCTGGTGGCTGGCGTGTGAGGAGATCAGCAGCGCGCCGTCGACGTGGCCCGCGGTGATGAAGTTGATGGCCCGCCGCTGCTCGGCCTCGGTGCCCGCGAGCAGCATGACGAGCGAGATGTCGTGCTCGGCCAGGCCACTGGCGGCTCCCCGCATCAGCACCGCGAAGTTGGGATCCTCGAAGAGACGGTTCTGCGACTCGGTCAGGAGGAACGCGACCGATCCGGCCCGCGCCGTGGCGAGGCTCCTCGCGTGTGGGTTGATCCGGTAGCCCGTCTTGCGGATGGCGGCATTGACCGCGGCCAGGGAGTCCGGGCTGACCCAGTGCCCTCCGTTGAGGACCCGGGACACGGTGCCTCGGGATACCCCTGCCGCCCGCGCCACGTCATCGATCGTGGGACGGCGGTCCATCGGCTTGAGCCGATCCGAGTGGCCGGTCTGGCTTGGCATCCTTGTCCTTTCAGGCGGTGGCCCCTGCAGGCACGGAGTCTGCATCGAAACCAATTATTGTCGTTCCAGCCTCCGGGCAACTCTGCTGCACGCCTGAAACATCGGGGGCCTCGCACGGTGACGCTCACACGGGACCCGCTGCGAACTGTAATCGCTATCAGTCGTCGTGAGTGCGGCATAGACCAGAATCGGCACCGGCTCCAGACAGGGGTCCTGCAACGGCGCACAAGCCCTTGGCGAGCACCTCCCAGGAAGAAGCCCTTTAACCCCTTGTCAGACTGCATTTGAGGCAATTTTTCTCGAGCGAGACCACCGTGGACCCCACGCAGAAAGGTCAACGATCCCGGCAACCCCTCCTCCGTCAAACGCGCACACAACCCGCTCACTCCCCGGATATCGCGCAGCGAGGGTGAGCGAAGTCGCCTGTAGGCACGCCTTGCCGCGGGAGCGGACGACGCGCATGGGTGTCCATTCGGCGCCCCCGGCAGGACTCGAACCTGCAACCGACGGATTAGAAGGCCGTTGCGCTATCCATTGCGCCACGGGGCCGGGCCGGGAACATTCTAGCCCGGTGGCAGAGAAGCCATCCCGACGCCTAAGTTGGTGGCCATGAGCGAAAATCTGGTGTGGATCGACTGCGAGATGACCGGGCTGGACCTGGTCAACGACGCCCTTGTCGAGGTGGCGGTGCTCGTCACCGACGGTGACCTGAACGTCCTGGGGGACGGCGTCGACATCCTCATCAAGCCGACCGACGAGCAGTTGGCCAACATGGGCGACTTCGTCCGTGAGATGCACACCAGGTCGGGGCTCCTCGAGGAGCTGGCCGGCGGGGTCTCCATGGAGGAGGCCACCAGGGCGGCTCTCGACTACATCAAGGAGTACGTCCCGGTGGAGCGGAAGGCCCTCTGGCCGGCAACACGATCGGCACCGACCGGGCGTTCCTGGCACGGGACATGCCGGAGCTCGAGTCGTGGGTCCATTACCGCAACGTCGACGTCTCGTCGCTGAAGGAGCTGGCCGCCGCTGGTTCCCGAAGATCCACTACCACGCCCCCGCGAAGGTCGGTAACCACCGGGCGCTCGCCGACATCCAGGAGTCGATCGAGGAACTGCGCTACTACCGCGAGGCGATGTTCGTGGCACCCCCGGGCCGTCGAAGGCCGACCTCCGCGCGATCGCGGCGCGGCACGGCGGGTCGCTCACGGGCGGCAACGGCACCGAGGAGCAGGACCCCACCGCTCAGGAGGGCTGAGACCCGAGCCTGGCTTCCTCGGGGTGCCACGGGTTCGGCTCCCACCGTGGAGCCGGCACCGACCGACTCACAGCGCCACCGGCCTCGACGCCGGCATCGTCACACCCGTCGGGGTGCCAGGGGTTCGGTTCCCGGGTCCGTGTCGGGGCAGACTCGTCCCTTGACCGTCGGGTTCGTGTCTCGGGGTCTCTCGAGGCGCCACACCGGGGAGAGTTCCCGCACCTTCGGTTCGATCGGTTCGGAGTCCAGCAATGGGAGGACCTTGCCGGGTACTTCGTGTCGTTTGTGGCGCAGTGGTCGGCGTTGTGGGTCGATCGTGATCGGTGGATACAGGACCGGGAGCCCGTCCTCGGGATCGATGACCAGCAGCCACTTGTATTCCGGTGACTTGTTCGGATCCGGTTCGACCACCCGGTGATGGAACGAACACAACAGGGCAAGGTTGGTCAGCGCGGTGGGACCGCCTGCCCACCACGGAACCGTGTGATGCGCATCGCAGGCGGCGTAGCCGACGTCACAGCCGCGGAACACACACCCCTTGTCGCGCAGGTTCAACGCCATCCGCATCGGCTTCGGGATTGTGCGGCTCTCCCGCCCCACATCCAACGGCTGCGACACCGACCCCAACACCGCAGGCAGGATCCCCGCATCACAGGCCAGGGCCCGCACATTGGCCGGGGTGACCTGTTCACCGGTCGCGGTCAGGGTCGCGTGCCCGATCCCATCGACCAACGTGTCATACGACATGGTGACGATCACCCGCGGCCGGTCCCCGCCATCATCCGGGAGGTCGCCGGTGGCGGCAGCGACCCCAGCAACCGTTCCAACGCATCCGCCCTCCGCGCCGCTTTCGACGGCACCGGCCCACCCTTGTAGGAGGCGGCAGAGGGCAACAACGCATCCAGTTGCGTCAGCAGGGTCGCTCCGACCACGGGGGTGACTTTCCCCGCGATCCGCATCGATCCGTGATGATCGGGCTCCACGGTCAGGAACCGTTCCTGCGAGGCGATCCGATCCTCGCGGTCGAGGCGTTCGGCCTCCCGCTCCTCCGCGGCCTCCGGGTCCAGCAGTTCGGCGACCCGGCGGGCCATCTCGGCCAGGTCGACGGGGTCGAACTTGTCCGCATGCGCGATCAACAACTCCTGCGCCCGGGTCACGTCGTCGACACCGAGCGGGGAGTGCCGCAGCACCCGCACGACCGCCTGCACCTGCGTCAACGACATGACCCCGTCCCGCAACGCCTGCCCGATCAACGCGAACCGATCCGCGAGTTCCCCGGAGAGTCTGCACTGGGCCAGGGCCTCGCGGCGGGTGACCTTGTTCGTCTCATGGACATGGGTGACCGCGTTGAACGCGGCAGGTGGGGCACTCAGGCTGGCGCGATGCAGGAGGGAGAGGCGTAGGCCTGCGAGCTGGTCCATCATCTGCGCGATCGAGTCGGCAGCGTCGGCGCATTCCCGGTCGGGGAGGTGATCGGCCCACGCGGCGATGTCCGCGGCGTGGGCTGAAAGGCCCATCACCCGCTCGACGACCACCACGTCCTCCATCCCCCAAGCATAGCCCTAATCAAACGTGATTCAAGACCCTGGGGCCTACTATTTTCATTCTTTTTGATTTTGGTTTATTCGGCGTCTCTGCTCGTCAACGGCCTGTACTGCTCCGGGTTGGGTGGGAGTTCCGCTGCCGTTCAACGGTTTGTACGATTCCGTCATTCCGGTTCGGTATTCGATCACCGTTTGGGGGTGATTGGGGTCGGGTTGTCTGGAAAAATGGGCCAGTAGCCGATTCTGATCGGTCCGGCGGAAAATAGTGGCCACTCCCCTGCGCCAGACCCGAACGTACGGTCGGCTCCCGGATACTGATCCCGCCGTCAGGCGCCCTCGGCACCCTGATTTTCCACGTTCGCGGCGGGTACGCTATCCTTTCCGAGTCGCCGTTCGCGGCGACGATGGTGGGTATAGCTCAGCTGGTAGAGCACCTGGTTGTGGTCCAGGATGTCGCGGGTTCAAGTCCCGTTACTCACCCCACCGCGGCCAGGTTGAAACTTTCGACCAAGGGTCCACCCTTGGAGGAAGTTCCAACCTGGCCGGCCCTTCGTGCCGTGGCAGCCCACGTCAACGCATCAGCCTGTAGTACGGCGTCACCGACCGCCGTGTAGGGCTTCTGGTAGGCCACGCGGATGTCGTTGTCCTCATCGACGTAGATCGCCTTGAACAGCGCCTGGTTGCACAGTCTCCGGTTCGCGTTGTCGGCATTGGCGTAAATGTCGGAGGCGTTGGACAGTAACTCCAGTGAGTCATCAAGGTTCGCCCGCGCTTCCGCGTACTGGCCGTGGTGCGCCGCGATGCGGTGCGCGATGGTCTCCAGCGAGCTGGTGATGCGGTCTTGCTCCCTCTTGAGGAGATCGAGCGGAATCGCTCCCGCATAGTGGGCTTGGAGCAGCTTCTCTTGTTCGCCCTCCAGTTGCGTCCGGCGGGACGCGAGGTCTGCCAGCTCGACGGCACCCTCGGACATCATCTGGTCGAACTTGGTGTGCAGCATCGAGGACAAGGCTTGTCGGGTCTCACTGTCAATCTGTACGTGGTCGTAGAGACGTTCGACGAGGTGCTCGATGTGTTCGATCATCATCGCTTGCCGTGTGCAGTCGCCCCGGCCGCCGTGACGGCTGGCGCACACGAAATATGGGTAGATGACACCCTGGCCGTTCTTGGCCTTCGACACGAGCAACCGTGAACCGCACTGCCCGCAGAACAGAGTCCCTTTCAGGTAATGGTCATGGATCTGAGTCGCATCTGCCGCTGTCCGATGGGTACCGAGCACTGTCTGCACCTGGTACCAGACTTCCTTGGGCACGATCGCCTCATGGAGCCCCGGATAGGAGACGCCCTGGTACCGGACGCTGCCCTTGTAGTAAGGGTTGGTCAGCATCCGATGTACCGATGACTTTGCGATGGGCCGGCACGGACGCCGTGGCGTTGCCGGCGCGGTCAAGCCGCGGGCGACCAGTTCCTGGTGGAGCTGGCTCGTCGTCCAGTCTCCGGTGGCGAACACCTGGAACGCCCACCGCACCAGGGCAGCGCGCTCCTCGTCGATCTCGACAGTGCGTATCTCTCGCCCGTAGTCGTCGCGGACACCGACGTTGCGGTACCCGATGGGCGCCTTCGTCACCGTGCCTCCCTGCGCTGCCTTCTGTGACAGCCCCTTGATGACCTCGGTGGCGAGGTTGCGGGAGTAGAACTCGGCGATCGACGACATGATGCCATGCAGCAACATGCCCGAGGGGTCTCGTCGATGTTCTCGGTGGCTGACACGAGCGTGACGCCCGCGTCTTTGAGGGCCAGGTGGATCGTCACGTCGTCGGCGCGGTTGCGAGCGAGCCGATCGACCTTGTGGACGATGCAGTAGTTCGTCTTGTGCCTGGTGACGTACTGGATCATCCGCATCAACTCGGGACGATCGGCCTTCCGTGCGGACTCACCAGCATCTACGAACTCCTCGACGATCATCGCGCCGAGCTGGTCGGCCTTGCGCTGGTTGGCCTCGCGTTGAGCTGGGATGGAGAAGCCTTCGGCGTTGCCGCCCTCTCCGCCTGCTCCTTGGTGGATACCCGCAAGTAGGAAACGGCGATACCGCGGGCCAGCGGTACCGGAGCTACCAGGCTGTCTATCGCGGTTCGGTCCGCGTCGATGATCGTCATGGCTCTTCTCCACAGTCATTGGTCCTGTCTCCGGCCGCGGACTGAAATGCCGGTGGGTGCTGATCGTGAGAAGAGCCCGAAGGCTGTAGGACTAGGCCGAGTCGGCCACGTTCGCGTTGCCACGTCTCAAGGACGAAGCGCTAGGACCACAACACCCGCCACCCGCGGCGGAGCGTCTCCATTCTACGTCGATGCTGCCCCTGTCGCACTGGGGTGCGGCGGTCGTGTCGGCTTCACGGCGCGATGCTGCCCGGACTGCTGGAGTGCCAGCCGGATCAGCAGTTCAGTCAGCTTGTCCAGATCAGGCGGATCGTGGAGATCGGCGCGAAGGGTCAGTTCCCGCTCGCCCTGCGGCCGCTGGTTTGTCTTCCTGATGTACTTCCGCGCCATCGTCACACCTCATCAGTCCGGGGTCGATCGCTGCATAGAACGCTTCTTCTGCCTCGGCGCGGGCAGCGACCTCGTCAAGGACATATCGAACGAAGTCCTCGTCACGATCTGCGATCGGGGTCTCTTCGAGCGGTGCGGCTGGGTCTTCGCCGGGCCAAGTCGTCTGGCGGGTCGGACGGTCGCGGTCGAGGCGGGTCCCGGAGGTGGCCACCCAATCGCGGAGCCGGGCGCGGGCGTCGGCGAAGTCGCGGTGCCAGCCCAGCGGTGCGGAACCGTTCTGGTCGCGGTCGTAGGCACACAACCAATGCAGGTGGAGTGCCGAAAGTTCCCACACCAACTCGGGGTGGCGATGCCAGTACGGTGGGATGACGCTTGCTGGGAGTCCGTAGGTGTGTCTGAGCCAGTCGACCCATCGGTTCAGTTCGAGGAGTTCGGCTTCGAGGTCGTTGGCGGTGAGCAGGTTCCAGTTGATGGGGTGCGGCGGCTCCGGAATGTCAAAGCTCGCCACGGTGGGTCGGTCGTCTAGGAACTCGTCGTCGTGATCGGGCGGGAGTTGATCGGTCATCGCGCTCCCCTCACATCTGCATCGCGGCAGCGCTGGAGTGCGCGGTTCCGACAGGGGCCTCGAAGGCAGCCGAACTGCGCGCCGTGGTACGGCGGTTCGCGCGGTCCACTTCGTAGTCGGTTCGGGCGAGGTCGTGGCCGATGCGGGTAGCGATGAACTCCTCGCCTTCGTAGCGCTGGCCATCGCGCTCGTAGGAGTACTCGCGGACTCGGCCGTCGGCGATGATGTTGTCGCCCTTGGCGAGTCGCAGGTGGCCCTGCTCGGCCGCGCCCCGGTAGGCGATGACGTCGTGGAAGGAGGTCTCCAGCTGCGTGTAGGTGTTGTCCGGCTCCTTGCGGTAGTGCTCCATCCCGATCTTGAAGTAGAGGCGAGCATCGCCTCGGTCGGTGTAGCTGAGCTGTGGCTCGGACGCCACGAAGCCCGATATCGACTGATGCGTGCGAATGGCCATCAGGTTTCCCTCCTGCACTCGGGCGACCAGCTGCGCGTGGTCGCTGCGTCAGGCAGGTGCGCCGACGGCTCCGCGCGGCCGGTATCAGGAGGGCCGACGTAGGAGAGCTTCCAGTTGGTCGCGGTCGTGGCGGAGTTGGGCTGCATCCGGACGGCTCGGCCAGGCGCGCAGGTCGGTAACGATCGGCGGCGCAGAACGGAGCAGAGTGATCCCGGTACCGAAGGGCAGGGTGCGGATGCGGTCGGGCGGCAGGATCGGGACGCGTCGGATGGAGCGCTGGCTGGAGCGGGTTCCGTGGTCGCCGAGGGTTACTGAGTCGGTGTATTCGTCGCGTTCTCCGATGAGGGTGGAGAGGTCTTGGAGGTCGCGGCTGTTGGATGCGCCGCCGAGGATGATCTTCACGATGGAGGCGTCCCAGATCGCGCCGGCTTGGTGTTCGCTCCACCGGTCGCGGGCTTGGGCGAGAGATTGCAGGACGGGCATGGTGGTGATCCCGGTGCCGCCGCCTTCGGCCATCGCACTGGCAGGGATGGCAGGGGTGCGAGGTTGCCGACCTCGTCGAGGGCCAAGAGCAGGGCGGGTCGAGCCGTGCGCCGGGTGAGCGGGCGGCGAGTTTGCGGGCGGTTTCGATCAAGTCTTCGACGAACGCCGCGACCAGCGCGGCGGATGCGCCGGCGCCGGCGCCGGTCGCGAGCAAGTAGAGGCTGCCGTGTTCGGTGAGGAAGGCTTCGGGTCGAAGGTCTCGCCTGGTCCGGGGTGACGGCATCTAGGACGCGTGGGTCCGCCAGGGCGGCGAGGGCGAGGGAGACGCCTTGCCAGATGCTGTCGCGGGTCTTGGGGTCGGCGTCGATCATCGCGGCCAACGAGTCGTCCCAGCCCATCGCCGCGTGCGGATGTGAGTTGAGGATCGCCACGGCCTCGGACGCGGCGCTGGGGTCGAGAGTCCATCTGAACAACTCCGCCGGCGGGCGACCGTCGAGCGCCGCGGCGTGGAGCAGGCTTTGGAGCGCGGTCCGGGTCTTACCTTCCCAGAACCCGCCGGACTCGACACCGCCGGCGGACAGGCCGGTGGCGGCGGCGAGGCCGTTGGCGCGGATCATCGCCGTCAAGGGGTCGTTGCAGCCGCGCACCGGTGACCAGCGCAGTCCGGCGGGGATGCCTTCGGCGAGGTGTTGGGGGTCGAACACGGCGACCGGCCCGCCCTTGCGTTGTCGGGCGCGGAGGGTGGCGGTGAGGTTGTCGGGTCGGGTGCTGGTGGTGACGACTGCGCCGGGGCCTCGAGGATCGCGTTGATGACGACATGGAGGCCTTTGCCGGAGCGGGTGGGCCGATCAGCAGGATCGAGTCCTCGACCGACGCCCAGACCTTCGTGCCGCGGCTGGTCCCGAGGAGGTAGCCGACATCGTGCGGTCTGGGTGACTCCAGGGAGGGTCGCAGGGTGCCGGCGCGGCGCAGGAGTGCTTTGGCGGAGGCGGTGGTCTTGACCTCGTGGCTGGTGGCGACGCCGGCGAGCCGGTGCGGGTCGGCCTCGGCTTTGCGCGTCTGACGGCGCAGGAGGGTCCACACCCACACGGCGGTGGCGGTGAGTCCGCCGAGCAGGCCGGCGCTGACGAGCCAGTAGGTGACCGGGTCGAGTCCGTCCGCGCCCAGCGCCGTGGCGGGGTCGGCGGGGTTGAACAGCACGGCGATACCGCCCGCTGCACCCGCTGCGGGGTGGGGTGTTCCAGTTAGGAACGCGGTGATGGTGCCGGACGCGCGGAGGACGAGGCCGACGCAGAAGATGCCGATCAGGCCGATGAGGGCGGCGTTGGTGAGTTCGTCACCCATGCTCCCGGTCTGTCGTTGGGTCATGGGAGCCGCCGCATGGCGAGGGTTCCTGAGATGCGGCCGAGCAGGATCGCCTCGTGCGTGGCGCTGTCGGGCAGGGTGTCGAGGTCGATCAGGGCGCTGACGTGGCCGGTTCCGGTGGCGTCGGTGTGGCCGACGATGACGGCGACGGCTACGTCTTCGCCCGGTACGAACCCATCCCGCTGACTTCGACCAGGCGTGGCGTCTGGGGTGGGAGTGCGCGTCGGCCGCGTCGGGGTCCCGGCTCGGGCTCAGTTTCGACGGTTGGCGTGGGTTGGCGTGGTGGGCGGGCGCTGATGATGTCGGTGAACACGGTCTGGTCGACTTCGTGGACTTCGATCCGCACGGGGATGGTGCGGTCGCTACTGGCGTGGTCGATGATCTGCGGCAGCGATGACCGCCGCCACCGGCCGACTCCTTCGGGTGGGAGCAGGGGTGGCCCTCGATGGTGGCGTCCACGGTGCCATCGGCGCGGACTTGGAGCAGGACGGTCGGGATCGTGACCGGCATGGGCACGGGTTCGGGAGTGTGTTTCCTCATGCCGACCAGGTGCGCCACAACCGGCGCGCCCGGGGCCTATAGCGTGGGCCGCTGTGCGTCGTCGTTGGACGCGAGCGGCCAGCCTCAGGCGCGAATGCGTTGGCTGCCGGGTGGTGGTCCGGGCGCCGCGGATGTGGGTGATGAGGGCGTGGTGAACGGCCTGACCGGCGTGTTCCAGGATCCGGCCTCGGACTGAGGGCCACGCCGAGGGCGGCAGCACTTGGTCGATGACGGCTTCCAGCAACTCGGCGGGCCCGGACGCGCGGAGGCGGGTGGTGGCGGCTTGTGCTCGGGTCAGGGCGATGTTGGCGCTGGCGCCGTCGCCGGCGACCCAGGCCGCGATCCCGGCGATTACTGCCGGCACCGCGGCGAAACTGCCGGGTGTGTGGTTGAGGACTGAATCGCCCGGGTTTAGTGGAGGGCGAGTTCTCCCAGCGCCGGCTGGTGCTGGGGTTGTTCTCACGGTAGTACTCGTTCTCTTTCTCGATGGGTGTGAGGTATCCGATCGATGAGTGCAGGCGGTTCTCGTTGAACCAGTGAACCCAGGAGAGCGTGGCGAGTTCGAGCTCATCGGCGGTGCGGAACGGGCCGTCGATCTTCACGCACTCGGTCTTGTAGAGCCCGACGACGCTCTCGGCGAGGGCATTGTCATAGCTGTCGCCGACCGTCCCGATCGACGCGATCGCGCCGACGTCCGCGAGTCGCTCCGCGTAGCGAATCGCGGTGTATTGAGCTCCCGCGTCCGAGTGCTGAATCACTCCCGCGACGTCTTGACCGGCCCGGTCTCGGACCCAGAGCGCCATCTCCAGCGCGTCCAAGGGCAGATCGGTCGGCATCCGGTCCATGGTCCGCCAGCCCACGATCCTCCGCGAGAACACGTCGGTGACGAAAGCGGTGAATGCCATGCCCGACCACGTCGGCACATACGTGAAGTCGACGACCCAGAGCTCGTTCGGCCGGTCCGCGCGGAAGCAGCGTTGCACGTGATCCGGGGCCGGAACGACGCACCGTCCGCTCTCGTGGTGATGAACTGCTTCCCACGACGGACCCCGCGCAGCCCCTGCTCCCGCATGAGTCTTTCGACCGTGCAACGGGCGACGATGATGCCCTCGCGGCGCAGCAGCCGCCAGATCTTCCGGGCTCCGCTGATCCCGCGGCCCAGCTTGCGGTCCCAGAACACCCGCTCGATCTGCACGATCAACTCCGCGTCCGCGATAGCTCTCGCCGACGGCGCACGCTTCTTGAACGCGTAGTACCCGGACGGGGCGATCGGCACGGCACGCGCGGTGAGCACCCGGCAGATCGGCTCGACCCCGAACCGGTCACGATGATCGTCGATGAACTGAACTACCACGGCAGTCGCGGGTCGAGCTCCCGCGCGAAAAACGGCTTGATATGTAGGTGATCTGGACCCCGATGAAGCAGGCCGTCGATGCGGCGGTGACGATGGTGGTGTCTTCGAGTGGCTGGGGCCAGTGATGGATGGGTTCGTGCCACAGCTGGTCTTCGTGGAGGGCAGCCACCCAGGTTGGGTGAGCAGTGGGTGGACGAGTATCTGAGGTTCACCGCGGCGCGTCTGCGACCCAATTCGGTGTTGGCGCAGGCCTTCGACTTGAAGGTCTTCTTCACGGTGGTGGGCAAGCCACCGGTTGGGGTGGGCACGGCGGATGTGTTGGCTTTCATCGAGCAGCAGCGTGAACCTCGCCATGGCGGCAACGTGGTCCGGTTGGTCGACGGCGAGCAGGGCCTGGCGGCGTCCACGATCAAACGCCGCCTGGCCACGGTCACCTCGCTGTTCGACTACCTGCTGGCCCGCGGTGTGTGTGAGCGGCAGCCGGTTCCTCGGTCGATGACGCCCCGGTCGCGGTCGTTGCGGGGCTCGCCGCTGGTCCGTGCTCCAAAACGGCTGCCGCAGGTGCTGTCGCCGGGCGAGGCGGTCGCGTTGATGGGCGCGTTGCGCACCGAGCGGGACCGGGCGATGGTCACGCTGATGCTGCACGCCGGACTGCGACGCTGTGAGGTGCTGGGCCTGCGTCTGGCCGACATCCAGCTGGGCGATGGACGGGTCTTCGTCCACCAGGGCAAGGGCGGCCACGAACGTATCGTCCCGGTCGTCGACGCGTTCTTCACCCACCTGGCCGCCTACCTGACCACCGAGCGTCCCCGGAGTGTGACACCGGGTTGGTGTTCGTGGTGTTGAAGGGACCCCGCCGCGGCATGCCGTTGAGCGCAGCAGGGCTGGACGAAGTCCTTGCTGGGGCCCGAGGTCGCGCGGGTTGCGACACGCGACCTGCCACGAACTGCGTCACACATGCTTCACCCGGCTGAGGGAGGCGGGCATGGCCTTGGAGGCGATTCAGGCCCAGGCCGGCCACGCCAACCTGGAGACCACCCGCATCTACCTCCACTTGTCCAACGACTGGCTCGCTGACCAGTACCGCGACGCCATGCAGGTGTTGAGCGACGTCTACCCACCCATCGAGGAAGGGCCCCGTCCATGACCGCTGTTGCCCCTACCAGCACCAGTCCGGCTCTTGAGGAGGTGACGGCCTCCTACATTGCGGCTGCTTCCAGCTCAGCGTCGGCGAAGGGCCGTCGCTTGGCGGCACAGCGCTTCGGTCGGCTGTTCGGTGATCTCGACGGCTGGAACCACGCCAGCGTCGAGCAACGCCGCCAGGTCCGCACCGAGGTGATGTCGTTCGCTGCTCACGCCGCCATCGCCAGCAGCCTGCCGGTCACCCCGGACTTCGTCTCCCAGTCATGCTGCCACTGGGGCATCTACATCGCTGACGCCTATCCCGAGCAGCGCGACAGATTCACCACCCAAGCCCTCGAGCTGGGCTTCACCACGGCACAAAGCCGACGCATGTGGTCCCATCTGGCGCGCATCTGCGTGATCGCCGGCACCAGCCCTGATGCCCTGACCACACAGACCTACCAGCAGGCGCGCACCAGCTACTTCGATGCCGTGATGGCCTCCCGAGCGAGCGCGCCGCCCGATGGTTGTCGACGCCACTGTTCGGGCTGGATGCGGTGATGTTCCACCGCGGGCAAGCACCGCAACCGGCTGTCCGCCGGCCATGGGCGACGCGCAGCGCCGCCGAGGTCGACTGGGAACAGATCACCACCCATGTTCCGGTGATGGCTGCCACGATGCGCCGCTACCTGCAGCAATGCCACGCCTCACTACGGCCCTCATCAGTGACACTGTTCGAGACCACCCTGCGGCAATTCGCCGGATACCTCATCGCCCACCACCCCGAGGTCAATCGCATCGCCGACCTGCAGCGCTGCCACATCGAGGACTACCGCTCCTGGCTTGATCAACGACCCGGCTACCGCGGCCAGACCGGGTTGTCAAAGACCACGTTGGGCATGCGGATGGGTCACCTGCATACCTTCTTCACCCGTATCACCGAATGGAGCTATCCCGACCTGCCCACCGGCGCTCTGGTCTTCCGCGAAGACCGTCCACGCTTGGACAAGCCACTGCCCAAGTTCCTCGACGATGCCCGTGCTGCCGCGTTCATGACCGCCGCCGCACAGCTACCCGACGAACTCGACCGGTTGATGATCCAGATCCTGGCCCGCACCGGCATGCGACGCGGCGAACTACTCGGACTACGCATCAACGCCGTCGTCCAGATCGGCACCGGCTACTGGCTTCGCACCCCGGTCGGGAAACTCCACACCGACCGCTACATCCCCTCGACCCGGCCCTCAAAACCCTCATCGACGCCTGGATCGCCCACCGCCCGTCCTGGCAGGCCAGCGACCTGCTCCTGCTCGAACGCGGACGACCCATTCCACCAACCCGCGTCGACAAAGCCGTCCAGAAAGCCGCCACTGCCGCGGGCATCGGCCACGTCCACCCCACCAACTGCGCCACACCCTTGCCACCCAAGCCATCAACCGCGGCATGAGCCTCGAAGCGATCGCCGCGCTACTGGGCCACGCCGACTTGTCGATGACGATGGTCTACGCCCGCATCGGTGACCGCACCGTCGCCGACCAGTACTTCCAAGTCACCAGCAAGATCGAAGCCCTCTACCAAGATGCTGAGCCCGCCATCCCCGTCCTGCCCGCCGAGGCCGCCGGGCCAGCCATGACCGCCCTGCATGCGGAGGTCAACAAACGACTCTTGGGCAACGGCTACTGCCGCCGGCCCGTCGAGCTCGATTGCCGCTACGAAACGATCTGCGAAACCTGCCCCATGTTCTTCACCACCCAGCAGCACCGGCCCACCCTCATCGCCCAACGAGACGACGCCTGCGCCAAAGGCCAAACCCGCCGCGCCGAGATCTACACCAACCTCCTCGAAGGCCTCGATCAAGCCACCGCTTGACAGCGATCACCCACATAAGAGGACGCCGCCAACAGGATCTCGTTCGCACGCTTCAGCTCGCGCACTTCGGCCTCGAGCGCTTTGATGCGCTGCGCCTCGCTGGTCGTCGTCCCAGGGCGCTCGCCCGCGTCGATCGCGGCCCGCTTGCACCAGCCACGCAACGTGTCGGCGTTGACCCCGACACGTTGCCCGATCCGGACTACCGCCGCGTTCAGCGACAGCTCCGGATCTTCCTTCCTGGCCTCGGCAACAAGCCGCATCGCACGCTCACGAAGCTCCGGCGGATACTTCCTCGGTGCTGGCATAGGTCTCATCCTCTCGGGATTTCAGACCCTCCACGAGACCCGGGGCGATTCACGTCCACATCCACCACGACCATCCCCGACACCACGCCAGTCGGGACACCCAGGTTCGCCTCCGGAGTCCGCGACCACCACGCCTCGACCCGGCCGATGTCGGTGGTGGCATCGTGGAACCCCCGCGTCGTGAGCGGACGCTTCCCACTCGGCTGGCAGGGGAACACCGGCACCCCCACCTGCGCGAGATGCCGGGCCGACGCCGCCAGCGTCGAAGCACCACTGGCACGCAACAACGCCCTGGTGAAGTCGGCACGCGCGGGCATCACAACCCCCGACCCGCCACCACCGGCACCCTCGCCGCCGGCCGATGCTCCGACGGCGGCGGCACATGCAGCGCCTTCGGCTCCGCAGTGGGAACATCACGCGCAAGACCAGGCGGCGTGCCATCGGCGACCTGGAACGTGTCCAGCTGGTCGAGGATGCCCAGCGCCGTCCTCCGCACCCGCTCACCGGTCGCCTTGACGACCTCCACAGGTTCAGCGTCCTTGACCGACGACGCCCACCCCGCCACATACGGAATCGTGTAACCACTGGTATCCAACCCGTGCGCAGCACCGACCATCAACGCCACGCTCTCGGCCTCCACCTCACGAACACCCCGATGCTGGCGAGCGTCCTCATCCTTGGGGTCGTGCATCAGCACATGCGCCAGCTCGTGCGCCAACGTGGCGATCTGATTGACCTCCGTCACATCGGTACGCACCGATACCTGCCGAGCGACGTAGTCGGTCAGGCCGTCCGCGCCGCCGATCCGCCCGTCATCCGGGACACGCAGCACCTCGAACCCCAACGCTTCGACCTGCATGGCCAGGCCATCCCACAGTCCCTGCGGGGCTTCGCCGTCCAGCAGCTTCGGTGCGAGTGGCTCAGGGATCGGATCGCCCTCGGTCTGCGTCACGTCCCACACATAGGCGGGCCGAGCGCCCACCATCTTCGTGCGCACTACCTCGTTGACCTTGTGCTTCTCGCGCGGACCCAAACGACGCCACGACGACGGATCACCAGGATTCGACGAGGCGAACCGGCCGGTCACCGGAGCGAAGATCATGTAACCCGGCTGGCCCTTCTGCACCTGCTGGCCAAGCTGCTGCCACTGCCGATACCCAGCCACATACGACGGCACCGGCCCGGGCACCCGGCCAGCCTCGAACGCAGCCTCGTGCTGAACCCAGATCAGCAGCGTGTTGTTGAACGAGCGCGATCGGAACCGGGCCGCGAACGCCAACGCGCGGGCCCAGTCCCGCCCGGAGACCAGCGTCTCCACCGCGCCAGTCAGCTTCTCGTGCAGCTCATCGAGCTTCGCGTCCCGCTTGGCTCGTACTTCCTCCGTCGCAGTCATCCTGGACCTTCCCTCCGCCGAGATCACCCGATCGTCGGTGACCGTGAGGTACGCCAGGAACATCAAGAAGCACGGCGGGCCAGGGGTGCGACCAAGACCGCCAGGCGACAACACGAACCTGACGAGTCCCTACCGGACTACATCACCGACCGGCTATGAGAGGCCTAGGGAAGACAGACGTCCCGAAATCGGGCACTGAACACGACGAGATCGGGTACATCAGTTGCGCCCACACGACCCTTGGCGTCGTCGGTAGGCACCCGGCGTCAGTCCGACGTACTGACGGAACAGTTCCGTGCCGTGACTTCGGCTGCGCCATCCGACCCGCCACATTGCCTCGGTGACAGTGAGGTCCGTCTCGCGCAGGTACCTTGCCAAGCGTTCGGCTCGCACCATCGTTAGGAACGCGAGCGGTGTCTTGCCAAAGGCGTCGACGAACACCCTGCCTAGCTGAGCAGCCGACAGGTGTACTTCCATGGCCAAAGCGGCGAGAGTCCATCGCCGCTCGGGTGATGTCCGCAACAGCTCAGCAACTCTGCGGGCCTCCTCCCTGATGGGAGCGAACCGTCGTTCCCTCGGCAAGGTTGGCCGGACATGACTCGGCCGGGCGGCTGATATCCGCACCGGGGACGCCTTGATGAACGGGGCAATGACGTGTGCTATGGAAAACCACAGGGCCTGCATCCGGAAGAAGTAGCGAGCAACGGGCCGCTCGGCGCTCAGCGCGACCATCTCGTCGAGCCAAGTTGTGAGTGCCTCGGCCTGCCTTTCACCGAGGCTGAGAACCTGCGCTGGCTCGGCGTAGATGGTCGCCGCGAAGTCCTGAGCATCAAGCCGATCCCGCACGAGCCCAGCGTGCTGCCAGTAGACCTGATCGATCACATAGTCCGTATCCGCATGGATCGTGGTCAAGGTGATGTGGCCCTCAGGCTCGCTTCCGCACAGGACGTTTGCTGCAAGGAGGACCACATCCCCGTCTTCACAAGCCTTTGCCCCAACTCGCCAACGAGGAGTGCGCTACCACTACGGATCACGATGACTCTGACACAATCGAGAGCCGCGGGCCGATGGGGCGAGAGCCGGCGTACGTGCATGCCCAAACCGGCCAGTAGTCGCTGCCGACCCGCAGTGGCTCAGACATGTAGGCAGTACCGCACCCGCAGCGGTCTACTCAGCGAGCGCCTGGTCGAGCATGGTGGTGAGGTCATCAAGGGTCTCAGGACTGATCAACTCTCCATTGAGGAAGAAGGTTGGCGTACCAGTCACGCCCAGGGCCACACCGTCGTTGAAGTCGTTGCGGATGAACTGGAGCGTGGCCTCAGAGTTGTACGCGGCGTCCCATTGCTCAAGGTCGAGGCCGAGTTCTTGGGCGTACTGGCGGAACAGGTCGTCTTTGGGTATCTGCTGTTCACCCCACTCGGTCTGGGTCTGGTACATCTTGGTGTACATCGCTTCAAGTTCTCCTTGCTGAGCGGCGGCTTCGACCGCTCTGGCCGCGCGTTCGCTGTTGAAGTGGCTGGGTAGCGGGAAGTACCGGATGACAAAGGACACTCGATCGCCGTAGGTCTGCCGGAGTTGCTCGATCGCCGGGAAGACCGCGGCGCAGGCCTCGCACTCGAAGTCCAGGAACTCTACGAAGGTCACAGTGGCATCTGGCGCGTCGTTGAGTCGGCGGGAGTCTTCGCGTACCACGAGCGCGCCGGAGGTTTCGGTGGGACGGGTGTGGACGGCTCGACGACGGCGGCGGGCTGGCGACTGGCTTGGATGATGCCGAAGATGACCACCGAGATCACCAGCACCGCGCAGATCAAGATGATGGTTCTTCGGGCGCCACGTTCCCTGGTTCGGGCGTTCGTCGACGATTGGCTTCTTGGGCTTCTGATTGCTGGGCATGTAGGGCTCCTTGCCGGAAGATGTGGGTAGGACGCGTGCTGACTGGCGGCGACGCGGTGTGTGGGCAGGTCGTTTGGTTGGGGTCCTTACCCGAAGAGGGCTGGACCGTATTTGGCGAGCACCAAGGTGGTGATCGCTCCGAGCCAGAGCACGACGAGCAGGTTGTCGACTCCCAGGCGAAGCCCTTTGGTCAAGGTCTTGTGCAGGCTCGTTGGGAGGAACAGGTTGTTGTCGCGCAGGTTGACGTGGGTGAGTGATGCGAACACCAAGGTGGTGGACACAGTCACCAACAGGCACCAGGGGCACAGCGCCCCGATGACAAAGGTGGACTCGAAGAACAGCCAGTAGGCGAACACGAAGCCCAGGCCATAGACGATCTGGGCGGCGAGCATGAAGCCTCGCGGAAACCTGACGCCGGCGAGGCTGGCGACCGCGATGGTGATGACTACGGGCTCGGCCATCAGGCCGAGGAACGCGTTCGGGAATCCGAACAGTCCGGCCTGCCAGGATCTGGCGACTGCGCTGCAGTTGATGACCTCGTTGAGGTTGCACGGAAGTCCGACTTTGGGGTCGGCCGCTAGCCGGACGGCGTCGGTGGACAGGACGAAGGAGGCGTACAGGCTGAGGCAAGCCGAGAAAAGCATGGTGGAGAAGATCCACCTGTCGGTCTGTCTGAACCGGTGGATGCGCTCCAGAAGGTCGTCTGATGTGGTCAAGGTGGTAGGACCTGTCTGTCGTCGTTCGGACACACCGCAGCGACGCGCCGAGCATCAGACCCTCGGCGTTCACCGAAAGGGCGCTCGTCTGTGCACTGGGTGCGAATTGAGTCGGTCAGCAGGACAGGGCGGGTGGGCCTCGGCGTTGAAGCGGGTGATAGGGGCGCCGTCCGGGGCGGCAACCACGAGTGCCATGATGGCAACGTGGGCAGGTACGTGGAGGGTGGCCGGCCTGGCATCACTTAGGCGTGTCCGGAGCCAGTCGCGGGCCGTCTTTGCTGCCTGGCGGGCGTAGAGTCCCACGCCGAGCCCGAGCAGCAGACTGACCAGGCCGGCGATCAAGGTGGTTGCCGAGAGCACCACAAAGGACTGCGCGAAGCGTCCGAAGTTCAGCCCTGGCAGGTAGCTGTGCTCTGGGCACAGCTCGGACTCGACCAACAGATCGAGGTGGACGCCGAACGGCGCGATCAGGGGCACCTGGGGCATGCAGGCTGTATCGGCGATGTTCACCGACCTGACACCAGCAGCGAGATTGCTCGCACCGATGAGCATCAACGCGGCGGCGCCTGCGGCGCCACGGCGTTGTGATCTCATGCTCGCTCCTCGGGTTGTCGACGAGTCTAGCTCGTGGCCGAAGCGTGCCGCTGCGCTCTGTCCGACGACGGCACTACTCGCAGCGATTGAGGGTTGACGCGAGATCACGTGCCTGATGGAGTTTGACCACCTGACCACGAAGACGCTTGCAGGAGGCCCTTTACCGCGCTCGATGAGCTGTCCCACCGGGTTTCGGCGCCCTTGCTGGTGAACGCTGCAACCCGCCGCGGGGAGAACACCTACAACACCTCCCTGCTCTGGCCGGCCACCGACGGCGAAGTCCAGCTGTTCGACAAGGCCAACCCCGTACCCTTCGGCGAGTATGTGCCCGACCGCTGGCTCTACCAGCGAATCGCACCCGACCTGATCGGCCTGATCGGACGCGAGTACACCCCGGCACCAACTCCCCGCACATCAACCTGAACGGCGTCGGGGTGGGATTGGCGATCTGCTTCGACGTCATCTTTGATGACGTCATCTGGCAGGGCGCCCAAGACGGGGCTCAGCTATACCTGCTCCAATCCAACAACGGCGACTTCCGCGGCACCGACGAGAACCTGCAACAGGCCGCCTTCGCCCGGATGCGAGCAATCGAAACCGGCCGAAGCGTCGTCAACGTCTCCACGACCGGCACCAGCCAAGCCTTCGCCCCGACGGCACCCTCCTCGACGACCTTCCCGCCGACACCGCCGGCGCCCGCGTCACCACCATCCCACTACGCACCGGACTGACCCCGGCTGTCACTCTCGGCACATGGACCGCCGGCCTTCTGGCCGCGACCAGCCTGCTCGGCCTCCTGCTGCTCGGGTTCGCAGTTCGGCGCTAAAAGCTGCCACGCGCGTCCCATGTCCTCGACCCGGCCGATTCCGGCTACCGAGGGGCTGGCGAAAGGTTCGCCCCATTCTTGGGACGAACCTGCCGACCCTAGCGGCGTAGTCGCGGTAGGCGTCGCCGTGGGCGGCGCGCAGGTAGGGCTCCTCGACCGCCCGGACTTGCACCTGGATGGCGACGAGCAGCACGACCGTCGCCGTCAACGAGGCGATCGTCGGGCCAGCAGGAACAACCCGACGCTTGACACAGCCATCCCGGAGAACACCGGGTTGCGCACCATCGCGAAGGTCCCATCGGTCACCATCTCGGTGTGCTCCTCCGGGTCGACGCCAACCCGCCAGGAAGCGCCCATCTCCCGCTGCGCCCGCAGCAACGTCCTCATCCCGAGCAGTGCAAGGACCAGCCCGATCCCTTCCACGATCGTGCCGCCGGGATGGTCAGGCGTCCGATGCCGACGATCTGCGTCACCGGGCCTGCCAGTCCGAGCAGTAGCGCGACCGCGAACAGCAGCTTCCCCACCATTGGGCGGAGCCCGCCGCACCTGCTTTGAGTCGGAACCCCGTATCTCCGTTGCGGCGCAGGTGACCCACCGCTCGAAAGCCGAACGCCAGACCGAGACCGATCAGGTACAAGGCCAGCGCGATCCAGCCGTTCAGGGCCGTCACTCCACTCGCCCGTCCAACTCGGTCTGGGTGCGGCCGGCGAGTTCCTGCCGTGGAGCAGCCGATCCTGCACGTCCGGCCGGACGGTCTTCGTGGGTGATGCCGTGGTGGTCGCGGTTGTGGTCGAACCGCAGCAGTCGCAGGGCGTTGAGGACGACGAGGATGGTCGAGCCTTCGTGGATGAACACGATCGGACCCATCGCTAGCCCGAGCAGGCTGGCCGGCACGAGGAACGCGACGATGGCGAGGGCTGCGATGAGGTTCTGCCGGATGAGCCGGGAGGTTGCTCGGCTGAGTCGCACCATGAACGGTACCCGTCCGAGGTCGTCGGCCATCAGAGCGATGTCGGCGGTCTCCAGGGCGACCGCCGACCCGGCAGCGCCCATCGCGATGCCCAGGCTCGCGCTGGCCATCGCGGGGCATCGTTCACACCGTCGCCCACCATCGCCGTGGTGCGACCACCTTCGGTGAGGTTGCGGATCGCGACCACCTTGTCCTCGGGCAACAACTCACCCATGGCCCGGTCGATCCCGACCGAGCGGCCCACGGCGTCGGCGACCGCCTGGTTGTCCCCCGAGATAAGGACCAGTTCCCCGATGCCGGACTCGCGCAGGACGTCGAGCGTCTGGCGGGCTTCGGCTTTGGGCGCGTCCATCACACCGATCACGCCGAGCACGCGGGCGCCATGGGTGACCACCATGGTGGTGCGGCCTTCGTCCTGGAGTTGATCGACCGAGGCCTTGACCTCGACCGGCAGCTCGTGATCGGCCTCGGCCATCATCCGGACGCTGCCCACCAGGACGATCTCACCATCCACCGTCGCGCGGATGCCACGGCCCGTGACGGCCTCGAGGTCGGTCGCCACGCGGCGCGCGTTCGCTCCGACCAGTTCGGTGAGATCGCGGACGATGGCAGTCGCCAACGGGTGGTCGCTCAACGTCTCGGTAGCCAGGGCGATCGCATTGAGTTCATCGACGAGGACGCCTGGTGCTGGGATGGTGTCGGTTACCGTGGGTGTCCCCAGGTGAGGGTGCCGGTCTTGTCGAAGGCCATGGCGTCGACCTTGCCGAGAGTCTCCAGCGGGGCACCGCCCTTGACCAGGACGCCGGCGCGGCCAGCCCGAGCGATCCCCGCCAGCACAGCTGCTGGGGTTGCGATCGCCAAGGCGCAGGGGCTGGCCGCGACCAGGACCAGCATCGCCCGGTAGAAGCTGTCACCGAACGGCTCGGCAAACCAGATCATCCCGACCGCCAACACCACGACCACGGCCAGGATGACCGCGGGCACATAGAACCGCTGGAACCGGTCGATGAACTGCTGGGTGGGCGATTGGGCTGTGTCAGCCTCGGTGACGAGCTTCACCACCCGCGCCAATGTGGTGTCGGCGGCCGCTGCGGTCACCACCATGTCGAACGCGCCGGGGCCGTTCACCGTCCCGGCGAAGACCCGCGAGCCACTGGAGATCGCGTCGGGATTGGCCAGGGCCTTGGCGACGTCGGGCACTGCAGCCTTCTCCACCGGGATCGACTCCCCGGTCACCGCGGACTGGTCGATCGCCGTGCTGCCGACGCTGACGAAACCATCCGCAGGTACCCGCGAGTTCGGTCGCACGACCGCGACATCGCCCACCTGAAGCTCTTCCACCGGACGCTCAACAAGCTCGTCCGGGCCGACGCGGAGCGTGGCCGTGCGGGGTGCGAGCTCGCCCAGCGCCTTGATCGAGCGAGTCGCGCGGGCCATCGCGTACTCCTCCAGGGCGTGTCCGAGGCTGAACAGGAACAACAGCACGGCACCCTCGGAGAGCCTGCCGACCGCTGCTGCACCGGCGGCGGCCACGATCATCAGGAAGTCCACTTCGAACCGGCCCCGGCGGATCGAGCCCCACGCCCCCCGCACGGTGAAGAAGCCCCACAGAAGTAGGTCGCAAGATACAGGCCCAGCACCAGCGGTTCCGGGGCACCAAAGCCGAACTCAGCGATCAGCCCGCGATGTAGGTCACGCCGGAGGCGATAGCGAAGTACAGCTCCCACCTGCCCTGTCCGTGGGAGTCGTCTTCGTGATCTTCATGCGCAGCACTCATGATCTAAACATATCATGATGTAATGATGCATTGCCACAGATCGCTCGGAATCTGGTTGGATCAATCCAGGCCGCGTTCCGGAAGAGGGGTGGTGGTTCATGAGGTTGAATGCCAGCGAAGCCGAGCGCATCGCGGAGGTGATGGGCGGCCTGGCGACGCCGGCGCGCGTCCTGATCCTCGCTCGCCTGTTGGACTCCCCGGCCACCGTCAGTGAGCTCGTCACAGAACTGGCGATGTCGCAAGCCTCGGTCTCCAACCACCTGCGCATCCTGCGCCACCTGAACCTCGCCGCCGGCGACCGGCAGGGACGCAACGTCCTCTATCGCCTGCAGGACGACCACGTTCGAGCGATGGTCGAACAGATCCTGAACCATGCCAGTCACGACTAGAACCCTGAATGGAATCTGAGAAACTCTTAGGCTAGTCTTACCGCCGTCGAGAGGGGACGGGGTGGCTGCCAGCGAGGTTCGCGCGAAGCGATTGCCGGGAACGGCAAGGATTATCGCTCTGGCAGCTGCCGTCCTCATCGGCGCCAGCGGGTCGCTGGACCAGGGACACACGGCTCATGCCGCTGATGCGCCGTTGCCCCCGCCTCGGCGGCAGCCGTCGCCGCTGAGCGGGCGCCCACCTTCGAGGACCTGCTGGAGAACCGCAGCAAACAACTCCAGGCAACCGCCGCTCAGGTCGACCAGGTGCGGTTCCAGTCTCTCCTCGCCAAACACGAGAAACGCGAGCGCAAAGTCGCCTCCGACATCGAGGCAGAACTCACCCGGTTGAAGGACCTCAGCAGGTTCACCTGGCCCACCAAGGGTGGCGTGGCCTCGGGATTCGGGATGCGCAAGCACCCATCCTCGGCTCCATGCGCCTGCACAACGGCGCGGATATCGGAGGCGCGTGCGGGAACCCCATCTACGCCACTCAGTCCGGAACCGTGACCAGGGCCAACTTCAGCCGCAGCGCCGGCAACAACGTCCGGATCGACCACGGTCGTATCAAGGGCAAGAACGTCGAGACCTCCTACCTCCACATGAGCAAGTACGCCGTCAGCGCAGGCCAGAGTGTCACCAAGGGCGACGTGATCGGCTACGTCGGAACCACCGGGCTGTCCACCGCCTGCCACCTCCACCTAGCCCTCTACGAGAACGGCAAGGGTGCCGACCCTGTGCCCTACCTCGTGAAGGACTGAGCGGTGGCCATCTCCCAAGCTCGGACTTCTCCGACCACCAGTGCCGGCATCCAACCACCCCGCGACACCGGAACCTCACGTCGAGCACTGCTGGGCGGTGGATTCGCACTCGCCGGTAGCTGGCTTCTCACCGGATGCGTACCCGCGGCGAGCGACCCTGCGATTCCCGGTGGCTCGCGGTGGCCACGTGGATCGCTCACCGATCAACCCATCGTCCAGAAGACGCTGCGGGCAGCGCCTTCGATCATCGACCTCGGCGGCACGCTGGCCGAGGCCTGGGCCTACAACGACACCCTTCCCGGATCGACCTTCGAGCCAACCCGGGCGATCTGCTGCGCCTCAACCTGGACAACCAACTCCCCAGCCCCACCACGATCCACTGGCACGGAATGCCCATTCCGAACGACGTCGATGGCGTCCCGGGACTCACGCAGAACCCGATCCAGCCAGGGCAACAGCATCTCTACGAGTTCACCGCACCCCAGCCCGGCACTTACTTCTTCCACTCGCACGTCGGAGTCCAACTGGACCGCGGCCTCTACGGGCCACTGATCGTCGATGATCCCGCAGAGCCGGGCCGTTACGACGCCGAATGGACCGTAGTCCTGGATGACTGGCTGGTCGTCGACGGTCAAACCCCGAGGACATGTTCCGGCGCCTGAACGCCCGCCGCCCTCGACCACCGGCACCCAGGCCGTTCAGCTGTCCTCCCGCAACGAGCCGTTCTTCGGCGACGCTGGCGACATCCCCTATCCGCTCTACCTGATCAATGGAGCAGTACCGACAGCGCCCGTAACCCACCAGGGCCGCCCCGGCGACCGTGTCCGGCTCCGCGTGATCAACGCCGCCTCGGACACGATCTTCGCCCTCGCCCTCGGCGGACATCGCCTGACCGTCACCCACACCGACGGCCACCCGGTCAAGCCGCACACCACCTCCGCGCTCTATCTCGGCATGGGCGAACGATACGACCTCCTGGTCACCCTCGGTGACGGCGTCTTCCCTCTCGTGGCCAAGCCATGGAACAAGCCCGGCCACGGCCTCGCGCTGGTACGCACCGGGTCCGGGAGCCCACCGGAACCACCGGTCCAGCTGGCCGAGTTCACAGGCCAACTCACTCAGGGCTCGACCTGTACCCGGAGGAGTCGTCGTTGCTCCCGACCCGGCCGATCGATGCGCGCGCGACCATCGAGCTGGGCGGGCAGGCCAACCCCTACCGGTGGGTCATCAACGGTGCGCCCTTCGGCCAGAATCAACCCCTTGAAGTGGTCGACAACGACCGCCTCCTGCTCGAGGTCGTCAACACCACCACACGCGCACACCCGGTGCACCTGCATGGCCACACCTTCGCGCTGGACAACGGACTGAGGAAAGACACCCTCCTGGTTCCCCCATCCAGCACCACCGCCGTGCACCTGGATGCCACCAACCCGGGAACATGGGCACTCCACTGCCAAAACGAGTACCACACCAAAGCCGGCATGATGCTCACCATGCGCTACAAGGGCCGCTGACCCGCTCGCCGATTGCCTCCGCCAGGCCGTGTCGCCCAACTACACTGGGCGTGTCCGGACGAGGAGCGCTGATGAGGAACCGTCACCACAGCCTCTGGAGCGCTGCGCTGATGACGGTGCTGGGCGGGATCGGCCTGGCTAGCGCGGCCGGCAGTCTGGACGTGAGCGACAAGACCTGTTCCCCGCAGCTTCCGCTACTCGCCTCCGTGGGCGTCCACCTGGACCTGTTCGCACAGGCTCGAAGCTGCCCCGAACACAGCTATCTCCCCGGCAGCAACTTCGACACCACGGTACGGCTGTGGGTGCTGGTCTCGACCTCAACCCTGGCCGCCGGCATCGTCGGCGTGCTGCTGGCGCTGGGCGCAGGACTATGGGTACGCCGCACCCTGCGGTCGGCGCGCGACTGGCTGCACCGAAGGTTCCCGACGCCGTCATTCACCAGGCCAGTCGTGGCCAAGCCTGTACTTGCGGCCGCCACCCCGCGGCCTTTCCACTCTTTCGAGCACTATCAGCCATCGCAACGTCGCGGGCCACCAGTTTCGTTCTGCTGACTAGCCCTCTTCGTTCGCCGCGCCCAGCCGGATCGCGGCACCGCTTCCGCACGCGGTTCATGCCTCCGACGCCGTGGGCGTGACGAACGAGCCATCCCGATGGCGAACTCAGCGGGCAACCCAGGTTCGCACACGACGGACTCGATGGTGTCCTTCGGCCCGCTCCGCAGTTCACCGTCCGCTGCAAATCGCGGGAGCCGTCACCATCGCTACGCAGTCATCAGGAGACTGACATGAGCAAGGATCAATCGACTCACCCAAGCGCTGGTGACGCCCGAGCGGCGCCGCGAGCCCCATCAGGCTGAGGACCAGGACGATCGTGATGCTCCTCATCGGGGTCGCATTCATCGCTCTGTGGGTCTACCTCGGACTCCAGTTGACCCGTCCGGTACCGACGCCGGCACATTCAACGATCTCGGCAGTTCACTCCAGGTGAGCGAGATCCAGGCAGTGATCCCGAGAGGGATAGCCGACTTCGTGCGAACAGTGGCGAGTGACCATGGCGGTGAAGCGGCCTCGCACACTGTCGTCTCTGAGTTGGCCCACCAGGGCCAGCGCCGACCGCAGCCCGATCGGGCGCGCGCACGGCTCTACGCCTGCGCCGGAGTTGTCGTGAAGATACACCCCTTTGGGGCCGATACAGCACTCCTACGACGCCGGCTGCAGGTCATCACCCAACCCGGAGCAAGCCGCTTCTGGGTTCAGCCACTGCACGGCATTCCGATACTCGCGCCCGACGGACAACTCACCACGATCTGGCCACGAGTAGCCGTGCTGGCTCCCGACCACCGGCCACCGTGGACGCAGTTGGGAACCCTGCTTGCTGAGCTGCATCGCACCCGTCCCGCTGGGTCGTCATTCCCGCAGGCGGGCGTGCTTGCCCGGCTTGGCCGGGCGATTGACTATCTGCGCCGCCGTCCCTACGACGACCTGATCTGGCTGGTCGAACTCGGCGAGAACCTTGCCAGCCGGCTACGCCGGCCACAACGCACCGCGATGATCCACGGCGACCTCCACCTGGGTCAACTGGGCCGCCCCTCGCCGGCGGGCGACTGGTACCTGCTCGACCCCGACGACACGGGCGTCGGCGACCCGGCCTGGGACCTTGCGCGCCCAGCCGCGTTCTGGGCGGCAGGGTTGCTCCCTGACGAGCCCTGGACGATCCTCCTCAATGCCTATCGAGCCGCTGGCGGTCCCGCCGTGCCGCCAGCCGGCGACCCCTGGACCGACCTCGACCCACCGGCTCGCGCCGCGACCCTGATCGCGGCCGCTCGCTCTCTCCGCTCCGGCGAGTCCCCAGCCACGACCCGCGCACTGCTACAGGCGTGCCGCCGGATGCAGGACAGTTGACAGCCCCAGCAGAAACCACAGGTGCCGGCGGTTCACCGTGCGACGCCGACATCCGAGTCAGCGTCAGCGACCCGCCTCACTCCGACGCCCGGGTGCATCCGCACAAGCCACAACGGCGAGCGGGCCGGACGGCCCGCGACCGAGGCTGTCCTCGTGGTTGGCGAGCACCGCCCGCGTCGCCACCAGTCGATGAACGCAGGTCCGCGAGACTAGCTGGAAAAGAACAACCCCGCCAGGCCGCCTTTGCGATACCGACGATCACCGTGCTTGCCCAAGCGGGGCCATAGCCGGGCGGTGGCGGTGCCTGGCTGACGAACCGGCCCTCCATCTGCGTGAGGTGCTCAAGTTCACCGAAGTCGAGGAAGAGCCCTCGACAACTTCCGCACTGCTCCAGCTGGATTCCGTTGCGCTCATAAGTTCGCATCGCGCCGTGACACTTCGGGCACACAATCGCCGCCCGCGGGGTTCCTGCCCGGATAGGGATCGTATGGACGCGGGTGGTTCGGATAGGTCATGCCACCAATCATGACGACCCGAGCCAAATCATCGGCCAGCTCATCGAGGCCGGGACGGAATGTGGAACGCGGGGTCTGGATGAAGACGAAACCGGCGTCTGGCTTGCACAAACGCCACGGAACAAGACGGGAGAGTTGTGTGACTCCTCCAACACCAAGTTGTGCATAGACACACCAGGGAGCCGTCGGAGAGGGTGGAACTCGAAGGGAGTAGTTCCGTCCAGGCCCTCGGTTCGGACGCGGTGCGTCGACATGCTGGCGGTCATCTTGATCCGCCCGGCGTAGCACCTCATTTTGCGAGGCGAACGAGACCTTCGGCCACGGCCTTGACCTGGAGTGCCCAATGCCTGCTGCCCTGATCCGCCGCGTCCTGCTGTGTCTACTCGTTGCAGGCCCAGCCGTCGCCATCCGTGTGTTGGGAGTTGAGTTCTCAGCAGTGGCTGAGGTAGTCGTCTTCGGCGCGGCTGTGGTGGCAGCAGCGTTCCTTCTCGCCTGGGCCGCCGAAGCCGCCCAGAAGGACATCTCGGGCGCCCTCGCCATTGCCTTGCTGGCACTGATCGCAGTTCTCCCGGAGTATGCCGTAGACCTGTACTACGCCTACCGCTCCGGTTCCGATCCGTCCTACCTCCACTTCGCGGCCGCGAACATGACCGGCTCGAACCGGCTGCTACTCGGCTTCGGCTGGCCCTCGTCGTGGTCGTCGCACTCGTCGTCGCGCGCCGCCAGGCACGCCGGGACGATGCACCCACCCCAATGCGCTGGAGCTGCCTGTTGCCAGCCGACGAGACGTCGGCTTCCTCGCTATCCTCGGGCTCGTCGCGTTCGTGATCCCGCTCATCGGGAGCATCCCGCTGTGGTTCGGGGTCGGTCTCATCGTCGTGTTCGGCCTCCATCTATGGCGAGCCGCGCAGACCTACGACGCTGACCAGGAGGAGTTCGTAGGCGCGGCAGCGCTGATTGCCGGGCTTGACGCCCGACCGAGGCGCATTCTCGTCGTGGCGATGTTCCTCGTCTCCGGGGCGGTGATCCTGATCTCAGCCGAACCGTTCGCCGATGCACTAGTCGCCTCAGGCTCGGCGCTCGGCATCGACAGCTACTTTCTGGTTCAGTGGCTCGCCCCGCTAGCCTCGGAGGCCCGGAGTTCATCATCGCGGTGATGTTCGCCGCCCGCGGCAAAGGTGTGGCTGCCATCGGCACGCTGATCGCATCCAAGGTCAACCAGTGGAGCCTGCTGGTCGGCTCACTGCCCGTGGCGCACTTCCTGGGCGGTGGACCCAGTTCGCTGGCTCTAGACAGCCGCCAAGTCGAGGAGTTCACCTTGACGGCCACCCAGACGCTGCTCGGGGTGGCAATCATCCTCGCGCTGCGGTTCCACTGGTGGTCCGCGATCGGGCTCGCCGCGCTCTTCGGCGTCCAGTTCCTCATCACTGACACCACCGGACGGTACGTGCTGAGCGCCATCCACCTCGCCCTCACCATCGGCTTCCTCGTCGCTCATCGACACAGCATCCTCCCCACACTCGTCGCGCCCTTCCACGAGCAGCCCGCAGTCGATCAAGACGAGCCGAAGACCGTTATGGACACCCACGCCTAGGATGACCCGATGAAGCGCTCTCCTGCCACCCGCATGGTCGAGGACTATGTAACGCTGATCTGGAAAGCCCACGAATGGCCTGGCGGGAGCCCTCTACAACAGACCTAGCCGCCCAACTCGGCGTGACTCCCTCGACCGTCTCGGCCAACCTAAAACGACTCGCCCGCGACGGACTCATCTCCTACGAGCCTTACGGCCCAATCGAGTTGACCGACGACGGGCGCGCAATCGCGATAGACATCGTTCGACGACACCGAATCGTGGAGACCTATCTCGTCGAGCATCTAGAGCTGTCCTGGGACCAGGTCCACGACGAGGCGAACCACCTGGAGCACGCCGTTTCCGACCTCGTACTGGACCGCATGGACGCCGCACTCGGGCACCCCACCCACGACCCCCACGGAGCCCCGATCCCCGACCCTGACGGACGGATCCCGCCCGATCACAGCCAAGCTCTCAACGAGGCCGAACCCGGCACCTCCGTGCAAGTGCTGCGCGTCTCGGATCGCTCGCCCGACATCCTCCGCTACCTCACCGGACACGGAATCTCGGTCGGTACCAGACTTACCGTCACCGACGTCAGCCCCGCGGCTGCGGCCGTCCGGGTCACCGTCGACGACACTACGATCGACCTCGGCCTCCCGGCCGCCATTGCAGTACGCGTCAGCCCCCGAACAGACCCAGAAGCACACACCCCTGGTCCCGCCTAGGTTCCGCCAATGAAGGGCCTCGGCATGGACAGCGCTCAGCCGGGGCTCACGGGAGCACACAGAGAGCACTGCACATGGCTTATCCAGCAATCAGCCGGACCCAGACAGCAGGACGGACAAGACCTCGCCCGCGCCGCCGGTCACCTACGCTGAGCAGCTCAGCTGCCAAGCAGGACGACCCGCAGCGCTGCTCGGCATCCTCATCGCGTTCGCGTTCTACTTCACTCTCACGCCATGGATCTCGCTGGCGATCACCGCCGTCTCCCACTACGTGACAGCACCCGACGTGCCTTTCACCGACTTTCAGAGTTATGCCGCCAGCTACCAGATACCCACCGGACTCGCGGCGAACGGCATCGCCATCGCCGGGCTGCTCCTGTGCTGCTGGCTCCTGATGACCCGACTCCACCGTGCCCCGCTTGGACAACTCTCCTCGGTGGAACAACGTCTGCGCCGCGGCTATCTCGGGATATGTCTCGGGATAGCGACCATCCTCATCCTTGGCGGGAGCTTGCTGGTCGGCTACCTCCAAAGCCAGCCCTTCCAGTTCGCGCCGCAGCCGCAGTGGTGGAGCTTCCTTGTCGTCGTGGCAATCGTCACCCCGTGGCAGGCCGCAGCCGAAGAGTACCTCTTCCGCGGCTACCTACTACAGTCGATGACCAGACTCACCGCCAACCCTGGATCGGGGCCGCCGCATCGTCACTCGTGTTTGCCTCACTCCATGGCGTCCAGAACGCCGCACTGTTCGTAGACAGACTCGCTTTCGGGCTGCTCGCCTCGACCCTCGTGATCCTCACCGGCGGTCTCGAAGCAGGCATCGCGGCTCACATCATCAACAATGTCGGCGCCTACTCCATCGCCGCAATGACCTCCAGCATCGCGCAACTCCGGGCAACGCAGGCGATCTCATGGACCGACGCCCTCACAAACATCACCATCTTCGCCGCCTTCGCCACGGCGGCGACACTCGTCATACGACTACACCGGCTACCCACGAGGATGGATAACGCGGACGCGTCATAGGCCCAACCCCTGTCAACGACTCCCAAACAGGCAACAAAGCGCGCTACCCCACACCTCTCAATCACCACCCACACCGCGGACCCCAGCACGCCGAGCGCCAACGGGCTCCTACTGCTCGCTGCCTGGCCGACCTACGAACGCAGGATCACCGCATCGGGACACCCCGCCGCTCACCCAGCGGAGTGATCGCGGCCGGCGGTCGCGTAGCCTCCGCTACCCAAGCGGCGAGAACGCTGACACGGCAGTCAGTGCGATCGCCGCTTGTAGAGGCAGGACCCATTGCCAAGCGCCATCAGTTGCTGGTTCGGCGGAAGGCCATGTCGTGGATCGGAGAGCCAGGCGGTAGGGAGTCCCATGAGCCACTCCACGAACTCCGGTGCTGGACGCGGGCCATTCTCGTTCCTCAGGAGTGCGGGCGCTGGTGCGACTCGTCCGGTGATGTGCTCCCAACGAGCCACGGCGTGGGCATAGCGTCCCCAGCGGTGAAGATGTCCTCGGTCAGCGACCACAACGTCGCCGAGTCGCTGTGCCTGCTGAGCGAGCCATCCGGTCCGTGGAGCGCGAGGTCGATGATCTGGTGCGAGAGTGCGATCGTGCCCCGTCTCGCCTTCACCTTGTCCAGGGTCTCTCCACCTCGAAGCGAGTCCGACGCGAGCGGGGTTCGGAACAGCGTCTTGACGCTGGGCCAGGAGGAAGATGCGGAACCGGGGGTGAGGAGCGCCGACAAGGGAAGCAGGTAGACCGACCCATCGTGCATCCATCCGCAGGTCGGCCAAATCGCCGAGTACGGCGCCGGCTGCTCGTAGAGGTCGAGTTGCGCTGTCTCCCAGATGCCACGGGTCGGGCTCCAGAGCGCGAAGGGCTGTATCGTCGGGGTTGCTGCGCAGGGTTGCGCGGGGCATTGTCGTCTCCTTCGGTGATCGGTCGGATGGCTGGGGACGAGAGCAGACCGCGGACGTTTTCGATGACGACCCATTGGGGTTGCAGCACTTCGATGGCTGTGCCCATGTGCGCCCATAGACCTGAGCGGGTTCCGGGTGCGAGACCGGCGCGCTTGCCGACGGTGGACACGTCTTGGCAGGGGAAGCCGCCGATCAGAATGTCAACGGGCTCGACCTGCGACCAGCTGATCCTTGTGATGTCGCCCAGATTCGGGGCGTCGGGCCAGTGGTGGGCGAAGACCCTGGCCACGGGCTCATTGATCTCAGAGAACCAGACGGTCTCTCCGCCGAAGACATGTTCGACAGCGAGGTCGAGGCCGCCGTATCCCGAGAAGAGCGAACCGATCCTCAGCGGACTCGCGGGATCGGTCGGTGTGTCGTGCATGAATGCTCCGGCTGACGGGATGATCCCCGGCCAGAACTCGCGTGAGTCGTGTCGCCGGGCTGGTCACCTGTCAGGTGCACCACTACGTCGTGCTGACCTGTCCTCGCGGTCGCCGGCCCAGTGCCATCCAGTCCATCGACCAGCAACGTCCATTCACGACAGCCCGCACTCAGGAAGCTCCGCCACACCCTGCCTTTTCTGAGCTGACACGCCTCTTGCAGGTCGAGGGGCAAGCGGGCTTCGTCGCCGTAGAAGTCACCGGGCGCGGGTGCTCACCTGCTCGGCAAGACCGGAGGTGAACGTGACTGTTTCGATGCGCGTGATGTCGGCGGGCGACGGCTACAAGTACCTGCTCAAGACGATCGCGGCCGCCGACGGCGACAGGTCGCTGTCAACACCCTTGACCCGCTACTACGCGGAGGCCGGCACCCCTCCCGGACGCTGGCTCGGCGCTGGAGTCCTCGCGCTCGGCAAGGGCGAGCTCTCGGTCGGAGACCGCGTCTCAGAAGCACAGCTCCACCTCCTGATCGGCATGGGCGAGACCCATCACTGGCAACCCACTCGGCTTGGCGTTCCCGAACTACAAGACCCCGCCGGAACGGATCGAATCCCGAATCGCCGCGCTCGATCCGTCGTTGACCCGGGCTCCAAGGGTGAGGCCGTCGCCCAGATCGTGGCCGAGGAGACCGCGCGGGAACCCGACGAGCCGTGGCGGGCTTCGACTTCACTTTCTCGATTCCGAAGTCCGCGAGCGCACTGTGGGCCGTCGCTGACGCCGGGGTGCAGGCACTGATCGGTGAGGCGCATCATCGAGCGGTTGCGGAGGTGATTGCGTTCATGGAGCGCGAGGTTGCAGCCACCCGCACCGGCGCAACCGCCGGTGACGGTGCGGTTGCGCAGGTCGATGTCACCGGCCTCGTCGCGACCGCGTTCGATCACTTCGACTCCCGCGCCGGCGACCCGCACCTCCATACGCATGTGGTCATCAGCAACAAGGCCAAGACCGCCTTCGACGGCAAGTGGCGCTCACTCGACGGCCGACCGATGCACGCCGCCGTCGTCGCCCTCTCCGAGCTCCACGAAGCCGTGTTTGCCGACCACATCACCCGAACCTTCGGGGTCTCCTGGGAAGCCCGAGACATGGGCCGCGACCACAACCCGGCCTGGGCGATCAACGGAGTCCCGGAGGAACTGATCGCCGAGTTCTCCACCCGCGCCCGCCACATCGACATCGAGACCGACCGACTCATCGCCGAATATGTCGCGGCACACGGGCGGCGCCCGACACCTGCGGTCATCATGAAGCTCCGAGCCCAAGCAACTCTGACCACCCGTCCCGAGAAGCAAGTCCGGTCCTTGGCCGATCTCACCGCCGAGTGGCGCGACCGCGCCACGAAGACGCTGGGCCGGGACGCGACGATGTGGGCGCGCGAGGTGACCGACAACAACAAGCTGCTGCTGCTTCGCGCCGACGACGTGCCACTCGATGTGATCGGCGAGATCGGGCGCTCGGTGGTCGAGGTGGTCGGTGAGAAGCGATCCACCTGGCGACGGTGGAATCTCATCGCTGAGGCATCGAGGCAGACGATGGGCTGGCGGTTCACGACGATGCAAGATCGGGAAGCCATCGTCGCGATGGTCGCCGACGCAGCCGAGCAGGTATCACTCCGGCTGACGCCACCTGAGCTCGCTACGTCACCGGTCGTGTTCCGCCGAGAGGACGGCACGTCGGTGTTCCGACCGAAGAGTTCGACTGTGTTCACCTCGGAGACTCAGCTTGCGGCCGAGGACAGGCTGCTCGAACGCGCCAGCAACCTGGCCGGACCGACGGTGGCGCTCGCGACGGTCGAGAAGATCACGCGTAGCGCTGACCCTGATGGGCGGCTGCTCGGTGACGACCAAGCCGACGCTCTGATCCGAATCGCGGTGTCGGGACGGATGCTCGATGTCCTCGTCGGCCCTGCCGGGGCGGGGAAGACCACCGCCATGAACGCACTCCGTCGTGCGTGGGAGGCCGAGCACGGTCCTGGTTCCGTCGTAGGCCTCGCGCCGTCGGCGGTGGCCGCGCAGGTGCTCGCCGACGATCTGGGGATCGCGACCGAGAACACGGCGAAGTGGTGGCAGAACCATCTCCTGCGCGGCACCACGTTCGAGACGGGTCAGCTCGTCATCATCGACGAAGCCTCTTTGGCGGGCACCCTGTCGCTGGATCGCATCACCTACCTTGCCCAGGAGGCTGGCGCGAAGGTGCTGCTGGTCGGTGACTATGCCCAGCTGCAATCCGTGGACGCCGGCGGTGCGTTCGCGATGATCGCCAACGACCGGGACGACACCCCGGAACTGGTCGACGTTCACCGCTTCACCCATGCGTGGGAGAAGACCGCCTCACTCGAGCTGCGCCACGGACGCACCCAGGCCATCGACTCCTACCTCGCCCATCAGCGCATCACCGGCGGCGACGCCGAGACCATGACCGATGCCGCCTACAACGCATGGCGCGCCGACCGCGACAAGGGGCTCGTGTCGGTGCTGATCGCTGAGACCCACGAAGACGTGACAGAGCTCAACCGACGCGCCCGCGCCGACCTGATCCACAACAAGACGCTGAACCCCGACCGCGAGGTCGAACTGCGCGACGGCACCGCCGCCGGGGTCGGTGACACGATCATCACTCGGCTCAACAACCGACGGCTCCGCACGGTGACCGGACGGGACTGGGTGCGCAACGGCGATGTCTGGACGATCACGGCCGTCGGCGACGACGGGACGCTCACCATCGCGCGCGACTACGGGACCGGCACCACGGTCCGCGAGGACGGGACGATCGCGGTGCGGAAGCGTGGGCGGAGGTTCGGTAGCAGCATCATCCTGCCAGCCTCGTATGTCTCCGAGAGCGTTGATCTCGGCTACGCAGTCACCGCGTTCCGTGCGCAAGGTGTCACGACTGATACCGCGCATGTGCTGGTCGAACCGACCTCGACCAGAGAAACCTTCTACGTCGCGATGACCCGAGGGCGACATTCCAATCGCGCCTACGTCGCCCTTGACCGCCCCGACGACCATGCGGAGCCGCACCCGGCGACGATCCTAACGCGACTGCGCGAGGCGTGCTTTACGGTGTTCTCCAGCACAGTGGAGCTGAACTCTCGGCGCACGAAACGATCGTCGCTGAACAGGAGCAGTGGGGATCGATCGCCCAGCTCGCCGCAGAGTACGAGACCATCGCCGCCGCAGCCCAACGCGACCGCTGGGTCACACTCGTCCGCGGCTCCGGACTCGCCGACGACCAGGCCGACAGTGCCATCGAATCCGAGGCATTCGGACCGCTCACGGCCGAACTCCGCCGCGCTGAGGCCAACCACCACGATGTCGACGCGCTGCTGCCGCGTCTGGTCGCAGCGCGAGGGTTCGGCGACGCCGACGACATCGCGGCCGTCCTCCACTACCGCGTCGAACGAGCGACCGCTCGGCTCGCTGGGGCAGGACGAACCCGGAGGCAACCACGACTCATCGCCGGCCTCATCCCACAAGCCAACGGCGTAGCGGATGCCGAGATGCGGGCAGCCCTCGATGAACGGGAAGCACTGATCGAAGCCCGCGCCGACGCCGTACTCGATACTGCACTCACCGAGACTGCACCGTGGGCAGAGGCCCTCGGAACGCCACCTAGCCACCTGCGGCCAGCCACGGCGTGGCGCAAGGCCGCACAAGTGGTCGCCGCCTACCGAGACCGATACCGCATCACCGACGACACACTCCTCGGCGCCCCGGCCGAATCAGCAGCGCAGAAGATCGACGCCGCGAGGGCGCGAGCAGCACTCGACAGGATGCGCCTTATCGCCGCCCAGAGCGCTCCGCCAGAGGCTGAGCTCAACGTCATCAGGCGGGGCCGGCCCAGACAGAACGCAGCATCTGACCCTTCCAAATGTCCACGCCTCGACGTAGCCTTGAAGGTGAGGCGGATTTCTCCTTACCTTTGGGCCGTTCGCGGCAGACCTTCGGGTCACTCTCCACGCACCGTCTCGACAGCGTACGTGCGTGTTGAGAGGAGCCCATCATGATCCGCCTACTGTGGACAGCCAGTACGGAGGTCCGCTACTTCCTGCGTCGTCACATGCCGAGCAACATCCTTCTCGACCTGATCCGAACGAGGAACGGGCTGAAGTGGGGCGTGCCAGCGATGCTGCTGGCCGCTCCGTACCTGGGCGTCGCTGCCTGGTGCACTACTCTCATCGAGTCCGGCGGCCCCGGATGGCTCCACCTCGTGGTCCTGGTCTGTATCTGGAACGCTCTCAAGATGGTCATCATCGGCCCGGTGAGCGTGGCGCTGCTCGTGAGGGCACGCGCCAGGGAACGCCAGGCCCGGAAGCGTGCCGAGCGCGAGGTAGACGCTGAAGTGTCTACGCGTGAACTCACGAGCAGCAGCCGCTGAACACACTTCCGCCCATTCCGCCGTCGCAGCGTTGCTACAACGACCGTGTCGGTTCAGGCGTAGCCGGACGGACTCGATCCGCACTAAGTTGCTTACTCGGCGCGGAGACCTGGTGAACGGTGCCGCGTTCCACCGGGCGCGCAAGATCGGCGCTGTCGGCGACCAGTGACGCTGTGCCTTCCCGTAGTAGGCGGTGCGGCCCGACGCTCGCGGCACTCGTCACCGGGCCGGGCACCGCTCCCACCTTTCGGCCCAGATCGAAAGCGTGCTGCGCCACCTCCAACGAGCCTGACCGACCTGCCGCCTCGACGATCACCGTCGTAGACGCGAGCGCCGCCATTAGTCGCCCGCGAGCGATGAACCGATGCCGTGTCGGAACTGTGCCAGGCGGCACCTCGCTGACGAGAAGCCCGACATCGGCCACGCGTTCGAGTAGGTCGCGGTGGCCAGCAGGGTAAGGCCGGTCGACGCCGTTGGCGAGGATCGCGATGGTGTCGCCACCTGCCGCGAGGGCGGCTTGGTGCGCAGCACCTTCGATCCCGTAGGCGCCGCCAGCGACGACCACTCGTTCATCCGCGGCCGTCGAAGCGGCGAGTTCGCGGGCAACATGGTCGCCGTAGGAAGTGGATGCGCGTGACCCGGTGATCGTGACGAAGTCCTGCAACGGGCGGGCGAGGAACGACGAGGCACCGCGCGTCCACAACACGTAGGAAGCGCGATCTCCAAGGTCGTTGAGGGCGACGGGCCAGTCGGCGTCGCCTGGGACGAGAACCTGGATGCCTGACTGCTGAGCCTGTTCGAGACGGGCGGCTATGTCCTTCGCCACAGGTGCGTCGAAGTGGTCGCGCCAGACCTGCGCGCCGACGGCGCTCAGACCCACCACCGCGCCGTCGCGCTCAGCAAGCCGGAGCGTCTCCATCGCTCCGAGCCCAGTCAGGACTCGGCCAGTCACCGGATCGTTGGGCTCGACGAGCATGGACAGCACCATCCGCGCGGTTCGGTCGTCGCTCGCAACATCGCTCAGCCTTGCCATCATCATCACCCCTCGGCGCTCGTTACCGACGAGGTGCGCCGACAGACACAGGGAGAGTGGCCGCCGAAGACCTCTGGAGACCGGCGCGGCCGCAGCACAGTGTCGGCGGTGCCCGATACTCTTGTCGTGTGAATACGTAGCGGCGGTCCTCCTGGGTCGGCCGACGTTCGAGTCGGTCGGAAGGATGACAAGTGGTGACAGCTGGCCTGGAACGTGCGCGCGGCACGGCGTGGCGAATCTGGGACCTTCACGTACACACGCCCGCCTCGATCGTCCAACACTACGGTGCCGACACAGACGACACCTGGGCTCAGTTCATCGATGAACTTGAGGCTCTGCCGGAGGACATGACCGTCATCGGGATCAATGACTACTGGTTCCTCGACGGGTACAAGCGCGTAGTCGAGGCCCGAGAGAGCGGACGCCTCCAAAACCTCGAAGCGATCTTCCCAGTGATAGAACTGAGGCTGGATCACTTCGGTGGCACCGACGGAAACCTGGCGAGGGTCAACCTGCATGTCATTTTTGATCCAGACCTTGCCCCGGAAGTGATTCAAGCGCAGTTCATCAACGCACTCCAGCCAAAGATGAAGCTCGCGCCGAGCCACGCCTCCCTCAACTGGCAGGGCGTAATCACGCGAGACTCTCTGACCGACCTCGGCCACAGAATCAAGGAATCTGTCCCGGCCGAGCACCTGTCGAACTACGATTCGGACCTCCGAGAGGGGTTCAACAACCTGAATGTCGGGCTTGATGACGTTCAGGCGATACTCGCCGGCTCGTACTTCAAAGGTCGTGCGCTCATCGGGATCGGCAAGACCGAGTGGCGCGATATCAAGTGGAATGACCAATCAATTGCCGCAAAGAAGAACGTCATCAACTCGGCTCAGTTCATCTTCACCGCGTACGAGGACACGACCCGGTGGCAGGCAGACGTGGAAGACCTCCGCAACAGCAACGTCACCCACCAACTCTTGGACTGTAGCGACGCGCATCACTTCTCAGGCTCCGATCAACACATGCGCCTCGGAGCCTGCCAGACCTGGCTCAACACGACTCCAACCCTTGCCGGCCTTGCCTACGCGATTGAAGAGTTTGATCGCCGGGTCTTCGTTGGACTAGAACCGCCCGCGCTCGCAAGAATGCGGAAGAATCCGGAGCGGTTCATCGAGAGAATCCGAGTCGGCTCCGAAAATGAGGATCGCGACCTCTTCAGCCACGACCTCCCGCTCAACTCAGGATTCGTGGCAGTAGTCGGGAACAAGGGCCAAGGTAAGTCCGCACTCCTCGACTGCATCGCCCTGGGCGGAAACTCATCACGCAGTAGCGAGTTCGCCTTCCTAAGCCCCACTCGGTTCCTCAGCGCACAGAATCAGAAGGTCGCCAGGGAGTATCGCGCGGAGATCATTTGGGCCACGGGCACTGCACGGCAGGCCCAACTGAATCAACCACACGACAATGCGGCTCCCGTCCTGGTCGAATACCTGCCACAGATGTTCGTCGAGCGAGTGTGCAACCTTGACCCGGCGGCAGACGACGCCGACGAGTTTGAACGCGAGCTTCGTACGGTTCTCTTCACTCACATCCCGAGGATGAACGCGCTGGCGAGAAGACCTTCGACGCACTCCTGACTCAGAAGACTCGAACCTCCCAAGACGACCTGACGAGACTCCGCGCAGAACTACGGACTGCGGTGCGTGGCTATGTTGCAATCGCTGCCTTCCGAGCAAGCAATCAAGCATCCGAAGTCCAGAGTCGTCTGGACCTCAAGCAGGCTGATATCGACGCGGCGAAGAGGGATCTCGAAACGGCGAGAGCTGCGCTCGCTGAGATCGACACTGCAAGCAAGGATGACGGGCACCTCACTGCGCTGATGCAGCGCTCCGAGGAGATCGAGACCTCGCGGTCAGAACTGACGACCCGCCGAAGTGCCAACGAACAGCAACAGGCCAAGTCCCGCCAACGGCTGGGCGGGATGGAAGCGATCGCACACCGGGCCGAAGCGATTCAGGCCGACGTTGCCACGCTGAACAGCGAGGCCGAGGCACTTCTCGACGATGGAGGGACCGGGAGCCCCTACCTCCAACTGACAGTCAACGCCGGGAGATATCAGGCATGGCTCACAAAGGAGGAAGAGTCACTGGCCGCCCTGAAGCGCGAGCGCGATCAGGTTGATCAAGACCTCGAAGTTCAGGAGAAGGCAAGGCGCGAGAACGCAGATGCACTCGCTGCAGCCGACAGCGCACGTGAACGCGCTCGACAACGCGTCCTCCAATCAGAGGAACGGGTGACGGCGCTCGTCGGAGACGAGGATGATGAAGAGTCTCATGCTGGACTCTCATCCTTGCTGCGGCGTATCGATGAAGCGCCAACCAAGATGTCTGAGCTTCGTGACGAGATCATGCTTTGCTCACGTCGAGTCCACGAGGCTCTAGAAGCGCAATTACACGCGGTTGAGAGTCTGTACGCTCCGGCATCCACATTCATCGCACAGTCTGATGTAGTCAAGAACGCGGGACTTGAGTTCAACGCTGAACTACGCATCCTCCCAGCATGGAGGAGTGTCGCAGCCGGCCTAGACGGCCGCAAGAATGGGGAGTTCTCCGACTGGCTCATAGAGTTGCCACAGCGTGTCGAGGACACGAGCTGGGATCAGCTCGCGACCCAACTTCGAGAGGCATTCGACCGTCTGGAGCATGAACGAGGAGAGGCCGGCGGCGAGTACCGGAACCCAGCAACCGCACTTCGCAACAACACAACCATCGACGACTTCCTCATGAGCATGTTCGACCTGTCCTGGCTGGAGGTCCGGTTCGGTCTCACCGGTGATGGGCTTCCGCTCTCTCAGCTGTCACCCGGACAGCGTGGCCTTGTGCTCGCGCTGTTCTACCTTGTCGTGGACCGGAGAACCACTCCGTTGCTGCTGGACCAACCCGAAGAGAACCTGGACAACGAGACCATCGCATCCAAGCTCGTGCCAGCGATTCATGAAGCCGCAGGACGCCGACAGACGATCGTCGTCACTCACAACGCCAACCTCGCCGTCGTCGGCGATGCCGACCAGATCGTGCACTGCCAAATGAACGATCGACGCTTCACCGTAAACAGTGGAAGCATCGCTGAACTCGACGTTGCGAAGTTCGCTCTCAACGTCCTTGAAGGAACCAAGCCGGCATTCGACAACCGGCGACACAAGTACGAAGCATTCCCGAGTTGTCCTGACCCCTGGGTCCCCATGTCCTGCGTGTCACCGATCAGTAGTTCTCGGCCCGACGTCCATGATGACGCCGGCGTCGACCAGCGCCGACCGCACGGCCTTGCGGTCCACACCCATCCGGCGCCCGATCGCCCGCATCGAGACGCCCGCTCGCGCCAGGCGCACAGCCTCTACCTTCTCGTCGATACCCAGCCCCGGTCGGCGGCTTGGGACGTTACGGCGGCGAAGGTGGGAGAACACCGTGGCGCGGTGGATGCCGTACCTCTCAGCGAGAGCCTTCACGCCCATCCCGGCCAGGTAGTCGCCGACGAGCGCGTCCACCTCGGCGGCGGTGAGAAAAGTTTGAGCCGTCTCGACAGTCCTCACAACAGGGCCGCGATCGTCCCTCGGAGCAGCACTCTCGGGCCGTCGCGAGACCGCGTAGACCCCACGGTTCAGGCGGTTGACGAGGGTTTTCGTCTTGGGGTAGAGTTGCCAAACGTGCTACTCAGGCACCCCGAGTCCGGCCTCAGCATTTCGATGCTGAGGCCGGTTTCCTTTCAGCGTCTGCCCTGGTCAGAGGGTGTTCCCGGCATGGTACGCGATGGTGGCCGCCGTGCTGGAACCGGTGCCGGAGAGGTCCGCGGCCGCGTGGGATTGGGGCGCGATGGTGATTCCGATACTTCATGACGACCTGTCAGCGACCGGGTGACGTAGGTGCGACGCCAAGGCCACGGGCGGTGGTGTGCGGCAACACGCTCGACAAGCTGTTCAAGCAGTGGTCGCAATCGGTTGAACAAGAACAGACCCCGCCTCGGGAGCCTAAAGCTCCCACGGCTGGTGGGTGGGCGTCAGTCCATCGGAGAAGCAGTCTGAAAGCGTGTCGACAGGTGTCAGCTAGACGGAGCTTCCTGGAGAAAGAGCCACCGGGAACGGCCTCCCGCGCGCATCCAGGTCGTCATCCTTGGTGACGTGGCCATACCAGCGGATGCCGCCGCTGGTGATGGTGTCGTCGATGTCGTGGGGCTCGAGTATGTCCCAGACGTCCTGGTAGGCCTGTCCCTCCAGAATGACTCCGCGTCCTCGGTCGGGTCGGGGAGCGGGTGCTGCCGTCGCAGGCCGTGGCGGCCGGGCACGCCGTCCGTGCGATAGACGATCTGAACCACCTCGGCGGTCTCGTCGATCCAGCCCTCCTCGAGGTGCACCCAGGGGCATTGTCGCAGTGCAGCAGCCACAACCGATTCCAGTGGGCGATGAAAATGTCACGATCTCTCACAAGCCGGCTCCCTGGCGGTCCTTTCCGGGTCATTCAGCCTAGCTAGATGGCGGCGGAGTTACAGCCCGCAATCACCAATCGCACGGCAAGCGGTGTGGCCCAACACTCGCAGTGCTGATGACTGGACACGAGCCCCTCCGATCTCTGCCATGGTTGTGCCTGTTGCTGCGATCACGGAGGCGCCATGGCATACCTGCTGGAACTGCTCCAGGCCGATCAACGAGTCACGGTCGGCGTGTTCGGGAGCCAGGCCGACGCACTGAGCATGGTGCTGCGGTTCCCCGGGCTCCATGAGAACGCAGATCATCCCGGCTTGTATCGGCTTGAGCCGACGGAGATTCCGGAGCTGACCGAGATCGACCACGCCGGCTGGGTTTTTCCCCTGTGCCGGGCCTCCTTCTCCACCTACCCGTCCGACGGCGTCATCCACGTGGTCTGGAACGAGGTGCAGATCTTCGACGAGCACCCTCCCACCGCCGGCAGCTACGCCGCGGGGAACCTCCCGCTCAACGGTTACTCCTTCGACATGGCTGACGTCCCCGCTCACGTCCGGGCCAGGGAGTTGCTGTTCGAGGAGGCGCAGACCCACTTCGCGGAGCGAGGCCAGGTCGCCGGGCGCGAGGCCCTCGGCTCCCAGGACGGGGAGCACGTGACGGTGGCGCCGATCGACTCCGACGAGCCCGGGCATCTGCTCTTCCTGCTCGACCTTGCGGCCGTCTACCTCCGCGCGGAGAGCCGGAGCTTCGAGGACTTCCTGAGTAGGTACCCCAAGACCTGCCCTGAAGTTCCCCGGGCATCAGGACCCGTCAAACTCCAGAACCAGGCCCCGCAACCGGTAGCCCTCGATCAGGTCGACCCACCCGAGCGTCGGCTCCTCCGCGAGCCGGGGCCGCAACGCAAGCAGCCGCGTCAGGAGCGCATCCGTCTCCCACAGCGCGAGCGGCTGACCCGGGCAGCGGTGGGCCCCGTCGCCGAATGTCAGCGCCGCCGCATTCACCCCCGGGCGAGCTCCCGCCCGGGCACAGCGCGAACGGTTCCTGCCGGACAGCCTCCTCATCGGCGTTGGTGGAGCGGATGCACAGGTCGACCAACGCCCCGGCCGGAACCCTCCAGCGTTCCTCCCCTCCACCACGTCGAGGGCTCCGTGGTGCGCCGGTACAGGTGACCGACCACCGGTTCCAACCGGGCGATCTCATTCAGGATCGCAAAGCGCTCCGACCGCCCCGACGCGAGGTAGCGCTCGGCGAGCACCGGGTCCCCGAGCAGGTGCCACGCGCACATCACGATGAACTCGCGCGTCGTGACCATCCCGGCCGTGCCGTAGGTCACGCACTCCACAAGGATGTCGGCGTCCCGTAGCCTTCGTCGAGCAGGTGGCTGATCACATCGTCGCGACGGTGCCGCCTCCGCTCCCGGATGGCGGGGCGCACGTCGGCGAGGTAGAACCGGCCGATGGGCAGCAGCGCGTCGCGGGCAGCCCTCGCCCACATCGCGCGGGTGCGGCCGAGATCGGGGCGCGTGACGTCGACCGGCGGCTGATTGAGGAAGCTGACGAGGCGGCGCGCCATCCGCGGCACCGGGGAGTTGGTCAGCCCCACCACCTCGGCGGTCACCTCGACGGTGAACCACAGCGCCAACTCCTCCAACCGACATGCACCCTCGCGCACCGCATCGTCCAGGAGGCGCGCGGCGCAGGCCGCCATCGGTCCGGCGTAGCGCTCCCGACGACCGCCGGGGCGAAGAACCGGGCCACCTTGGCGCGCTGCTCGTCGTGCAGCGGGCCGTCGGAGACGAGGATGGGGTGATGTCGGAGTATCCCCTTCGGGATCGCCTCGGCCGTGAACCCGGCCTGGGTCGTCGCATGCCGGGCCCGCAGGATCTGCCGGGCCACCGCGAACGACCGGATCCGCCACAGCCCTCCCCCGGCTCCACGCGGGAGCCGACGCCTCATCCGGCGGGACGGCCTTCCGGCAGCCCACCCCGCCGTCGGGTTCATCCCGCCGCCAGGCCGAGGGCGACGTCGCGCGCGGCGGGGCCCACCCGGTGCCCCAACCTCTGGCACCCGGCCGGAGCAAGGTGTTGGAAGCGCCCACCCACGGCGACCGGCACGCCGGGATGGTCGCCCGGAGCCGTTCGGTGAGCAGAGCGACCCGCCGCGCGTCCGCGCGCCGCGGAACAGCCGTGATGCTGATGGCGGCGCCCGTCGCAGCCACCGCGTCGGACCACGCTGACGAGGGCACATCCGCACCGAGATAGACGGTCGCGACGCCGGCCCGCCTGAGCGCCACGGCGAAGGCCAGCAGCCCGAGCTCATGGGTGACCCGGACGGGCGCCGACGATCGCGGGCGGCACCGCGGGTTGGTCCCGACAGCCTCGAAGGCCGCCGCGAGCCTCCGCATCACGATGCTTGCGACGAGGTGCTCGCCCGCCTCGGTGATCTCACCCGTGGCCCAGGCAGACCCGACCCGCACCATCGCGGGCAGCAGCCAGTCATCCACCGCCGACTCGTAGCTGCGTGCGGCGAACTCCTGGTTCACGATGCGGGTGGCCGCCGTCGCATCCAGACGGGCGAGGGACGCGATCAACTCCTCGGTGATCTCCGGGTCGGCCGACGGCGCCGGCGCCACGAGTTCCCGCACGCGCTCCGACGCCTCGCTGGGAGACATCCCGTCAGCGACCAGGTCGCGCATGGCCTGGATCCGGTGCAGCGCGTCCTCCCGTAGACCCGGTAGCCACCGCCCGTGCGCACGGGCTGGAAGACGCCGTAGCGGCGCTCCCATGCCCTCAACGTGTGTTCGGCTACGCCCGTCAACCGGGCCGCCTGTCCGATCGTGACCATCGCCCGGAGTCTACCGGCCGCGACACCGGGACGCGAGATCCCGACCAGATTTGTCTAAGGTTTCTTTCTGCTCTTGTCTAATGTTCTGTGATGCGGCAGGATCGCTGTACAACGTTGCGACGGTTCTCAGGAGGAAGCTTTGACATCGACAACCATCTGGCGCCCGGTCATGGTCTCGGTCTCCGCGGCGGTCATGGCGGTGGGTACCCTGGCCGGTTTCGGCCTGCTCGGCACCAGGGTGGAGGACTCCTCCGGTGGCGCGTTCTCTGCCGACGCGACGCTCGTGACTCCCGCCGGCCCGGCCTTCTCGATCTGGTCGCTCATATATCTGGGCCTGGCGGCCTATGTGATCTGGCAGTGGCGGGCGCGCTCCTCCGCGCGCGCCGCCCGCATCGCGTGGCTGGCCGCCGTCTCGATGATCCTCAACGCCCTGTGGCTCGGGGTCACGCAGGTGGGGTGGCTGTGGCCGAGCGTCGTGGTGATCCTCACCCTCGCCATCGTCCTCGGCATTCTCCTCCACCGTCTCGGGGAGACGCCCGCGGGCTCCCGGGTCGAGGCGGTCGTGGTCGACGGCACCTTCGGCGTCTACCTCGGTTGGGTCGCCGTGGCGAGCGTCGCCAACGTCACCACCGTCCTGGTCGCAAGCGGCGTGGCCCGGGCGACCCCCTGGCCACAGTGCTCGCCATCCTGGTTCTCGCGGTGGCGGCTGTGCTGGGAGCGCTCTTTGCCGGCCGGTTCGGCGGGCGCTGGAGCGTCTCGGCCGCGATGGCCTGGGCGCTGGCGTGGATCGCGGTCGGACGGCTGACCACCGGGCCGCACTCGATGCCTGTCGCCGTGGGCGCCATCGCGGCAGGGGTCGCGATCCTCGCGGTGACGGCTCTGGTGAGGGCCGGGCTGCGGCAGGGTGTGACCCGGGAACCCACGTCGGCCCGGCCGGTGGAGGTGGGCCGTGCGTGAGGACCTGGCCCTGCTCGGCATCAACGGGGGCGCCACCGGGCGTCAGTCCCTGGGCCAGCCGGAACGGGCGAGACTGAGACCCTGACGGGCGTGCTCGACCTGATCGCGGGAACCCTCGACAGCCTGGCCTGTCAATGGCGCGAGCTGGCCAGCGCCGTGCACCCGCGACCCGGCGTACTGCACACCGACTCGATCCTCGACCTGGTTCGCGAGTTCGCATCGGCTCCCGGCAAGCTCTTCCGCCCCGGATGGTGCACTGGGCTGGGTGGCCGCCGGCGGTGTCGGGCAGCCCGGCAGCAGGGCGCAGGCGGTCAGGGTCGGAGCCGCGCTCGAGCTGTTGCACTGCTTCGCCCTCATCCACGACGACGTCATGGACTCGTCCCAGACCCGGAGGGGACGACCGTCCATCCACGCCTTCGCGCTCGCGCAGCATCGCGAGCACCACGGTCTCGGCGACCCGGTGCGCTACGGCGAGAACATCGCCATCCTCGTCGGCGACCTCCTGCACAGCGAGGCCGACCAGCTGATCGGTGGCCTTCCGCTCCCGCTGAGGGCCGCATGGCGGACGATGACGATCGAGTTGATGCTGGGGCAGGGACGTGACCTGGTCGGGGCCGCGAACGGGCGTCGCGACCTGCAGCACGCTCAGGAGGTCGCCCGCACCAAGTCCGGCGCGTACACCGTTGGACGCCCCCTCCAGCTGGGGCGCTGGCGGCAGGCGGCTCCCCGAACTGCTCGAGGCGCTCGCGGGGTACGGGCTGCACGCGGGGCAGGCATTCGCCCTTCGCGACGACATCCTGGGTGTGCTCGGCGACCCGGCCCGCACGGGCAAGCCGGTCGGCGACGACCTCCTCTCGGGCAAGCCGACGGTGCTCCTCGCGCTCGCCGAGCAGCGGTTCGACACCTACTGGCGCGGGCGGCTGCGTCGGATCGGCCGCGAGGCCGTCAGCCAGGGGAGGTGGAGGAGCTGTGCGCGGCGCTGGTGCGCTCCGGCGTGATCGACGAGGTCGAGCGCATGATCGACGCGTCCGTGCGGGCCGCCGAGCGCACCCTCACCGACGCCCCGATCGACCCCGTCGCAGCGGAGGGGCTCCGCGGCCTCGCGCGTCGCCTGGCCTGGAGGACTGCATGAGCCGCGTTGTCGTGGTCGGCGCCGGCCTCTCGGGGCTGAGCGCCGCCTGCCACCTGGTCGCCGACGGCCATGAGGTGACGGTCTTCGAGCGGGAGTCGACACCCGGCGGGCGCAACGGCGTGCTGCGTACCGAGGGCTTCACCTTCGACACCGGCCCGACGGTGCTCACCATGCCCGGGCTCCTCGCCGCTCCCCTCGAGCGGATCGGCGCGAGCCTCGACAGCCTGCGGCTGAAACGTCTCGACCCCGGCTACCGCGGGCACTTCGCCGATGGATCCATCCTCGACGTGCGCGACTCGGTGCCCGCCATGACGCGGGAGATCGCCGAGCGCTGCTCCGCTGCCGACGCGGACGCCTTCGGCGAGTTCGTCACCTGGCTCGAGGACCTCCACGACGTCGAGGTGCCCAACTTCATCGCCCGGAACTTCGACTCCCCGCTCGACCTGCTCAGCCGCCCACGCGCGGCGGCTCGGCTCATCCGTCTGGGCGGGTTCGCCCGCCTCGGGCCGGCCATCCGGCGCCGGTTCCGCGACGAGCGGCTGGTGAGGCTGTTCACCTTCCAGGCCATGTACGCGGGGCTGGCCCCCGACGATGCCCTCGCGCTCTATGCGGTGATCACCTACATGGACTCGATCGGCGGCGTCTTCTTCCCAGCTGACGGCATGCACGCCGTCCCACGGCTCCTGGCCGACTCGCTCACCTCGGCCGGGGCCACGATCCTCTACGACACCACGGTCGACGCGATCCTCACCGACTCCCTCGGCAAGGTGGCGGGGTGAGCGCCGGAAGCGAGGCCCTGATGGCCGATGCAGTCGTCGTCACCGCGGACCTGCCGACGGCCTACCGGACGCTGCTTCCCGACCTGCGGCCACCCCGCGCGGCACGCGGAGGCCGCTACTCACCGTCGGCCGCCGTGTGGCACCTCGGGGTGCGGGGCACACCTCCGGAGGTGACGGCGCACCACAACATCCACTTCGGGCGTGCCTGGCACAGCGCGTTCTCAGAGCTGATCGGGCGTCGCGAGCTGATGAGCGACCCATCGCGGATGGTCACCGTCCCGACCGTGGATGCCCCCACGATGGCGCCCCGGGCCACAGCGTCTTGTACGTGCTCGAACCGGTGCCGAACCTGGAGGGTGGCCAGGACTGGGCCGCCGAGGGCCGAGGCTGCGGGAGCGGCTGCTGGAATTCCTGCGGCACCACGGCTACCCCACCGACATCGTCGCCGAGACCCTCGTCACGCCAGCGGACTGGGCCGCGCAGGGCATGGCCGCAGGGACGCCGTTCAGCCTGGCGCACACCTTCGGCCAGACGGGCCCGTTCCGACCCTCCAACGTGGAGCGGCGACGCCCAGGGTGTTCCTGGCGGGCACGGGCACAACACCCGGAGTCGGCATCCCGATGGTGCTGATCAGCGGCGAGCTGGCCGCGCGACGCGTGCGCCACTATCTGGGAGCGACCCGGTGAGCACCGCGCTCGAGCGCGGCTACGCGCAGTGCGCGAGGCTCACCCGCGCCCACGGCACGACCTACTTCTGGGGCGCCGTGCTGCTCCCCCGTCCCCGACGGCGCCACGTCCACGCCGTCTACGCCCTGTGCCGACTGGCCGACGATATCGTCGACGCCCCGGGCGCCACCCTCGGCGACACCGCCGCGACGCGGGCCGCGCTCACCGACTTCCGGGCCAGGTTCGAAGCCGTCCTCGCCGGGACCCCCTGCCGGGTGACGATGTGCTCGCCGCGGTCGCCCACACCGTCAGCACCTGCGGCATCGCCCACGACTGCTTCGACCGGTTCTTCGACGCCATGGCCATGGATCTCGATGTGACACGCTACGAGACCTTCGACGACCTCTGCGGCTACATGGAGGGATCGGCGGCTGTGATCGGCGAGATGATGCTGCCGGTGCTCGAGCCGCTCTCCCCGCCGCGATCGGCCCGGCGCGGGCGCTCGGCCTGGCGTTCCAACTGACCAATTTCCTGCGCGACGTCGGCGAGGACCTCGGGCGGGCCGGGTCTACCTCCCGCAGGCCGACCTCCGTCGCTTCGGCGCCGATCCGGCCGCCCGCACCGTCGACGACGCGTGGCGGTCGCTGATGAGCTTCGAGATCGAACGGGCCAGGCGGCTGTACCGGGAGGCGGAGGCCGGAGTCCCCCTGCTGCCGCCGGCCTCCGCGCGCTGCGTCGGCACGGCACTGCAGCTCTACTCGGCGATCCTCCGCCGCATCGAGGAGCGCGACTTCGACGTGTTCACGGGGCGGGCCCGCGTCCCGCTCCTCACCAAGGCGGCCACCGCGCTGCGGGCGGGACTCTGACATGGAACGGTTCCACTACCTGGCCCTGATGGCGGCCTGCCTGATCCTGACGCTGCCGCTCGAGTTCCTGCTCGCGGCGCGCGTCTACCGCCGTCCGGGCCGGATGCTGCTCGCGGTGGTGCCGGTGGCGGCGTTGTTCGTCGTCTGGGATCTCCTTGCCATCCGGCGGGAGCACTGGAGGTTCTCCCCCGACTACACCACCGGCATCGTCCTGCCCGGAGGGATTCCATTGGAGGAGATCGCGTTCTTCGTCGTCATTCCCATCTGCGCGCTGCTCACCTACGAGGCCGTCGGCACCGTGTTGAGACCATGGCGCGCCAGGTCGGAGCGGCCCGATGCCTGAGTACACAGCCGCGACGCTGCTCGCGATGGCAGTCGTGGTGCTCGTCGAACTGTTGCTGGCGCGAACGGGCATCTTCCGGACGGCGCAGTACTGGCTGGCGCTGGCCATCATGTTCGCCTTCCAGGTGTTGGTGGACGGGTGGCTCACGAAGCTCTCCGCGCCGATCGTCAGCTACCACCCGGGCAGTTCTCCGGGATCAGGTTCCCGTGGGACATCCCGATCGAGGATTTCGGGTTCGGGTTCGCGCTGATCACAGCCTGCCTGATCGCCTGGGAGGCCCTCGGCCGCCGCGGCCGGAGGCGCGAGTCGTGAGGCGGTGGCGGCCGGGCCGCGACCCGCGCGCCGTCCGGGTCGCTCCTCCGACGCCCTCGGGACGGGGCCTGAGCGGCCACGCGTCACGGTGGTGGCGGTGGCATCGCCGGCCTCGCTGCGGCCACCGGCCTCGCCGAACGCGGTGTGGCCGTCACCGTGGTGGAGGCGCAACCCAGCTCGGTGGTCGGGTCCGCGCATGGCCGCTCGGCGCCGGCCGGACGATGAGCCGCGGCTTCCACGCGTTCTTCCGGCAGTACTACAACCTGCGTGCCCTGCTGCGGCGGGCCGACCCCGGGCTCGCGGGCCTCAGGGCCGTGTCCGACTACCCGTTGACATTGGCGGGAGGGCCCACCGACTCCTTCGCCCGGGTGCCCCGCACCCCACCGTGGAGCGTGCTCGGTTTCGTCGCCCTGAGCCCCACGTTCCGCCTCCGCGACCTCGCAGCCGTGGACGTGAAGGGTGCGCTCGATCTGCTGCGCGTCGACTTCCCCGGCACCTTCCGGGAGTTGGACGGCGTGAGCGCGGCCGACGTGCTCGATCGGCTCCGGTTCCCCCACCAGGCGCGCCACCTGGCGTTGGAGGTGTTCGCGCGGAGCTTCTTCGCCGACCCGCGGGAGTTCTCCGGGGCGAGTTGCTCGCCATGTTCCACACGTACTTCCTCGGCAGCGCGGAGGGCTCCTGTTCGACGTCCCACGCGACGACTACGACACCACGCTCTGGGCGCCGCTCGGCCGGTACCTGACGGGGTTGGGCGTCGAGATCCGGTGCGGGGTGAGGGCACAGGCCCTCGAGCCGGACGGCGACGGGGTGCGCGTCGTGACCGGCGACGGCGACCAATGTGCCGATGCCGTCGTGCTCGCGCTCGACACCTCCGCGCTGCAGTCGGTTGTGGGCGCCTCCGACCGGATCGGCTCACCCGGGTGGCGCGCTGGGATCTCGCGGCTCCGGGTCGCTCCGGCGTTCGCGGTGGGGCGTCGCTGGCTCGCCCGGCCGCAGCCCGATCTGCCCGCCTTCCTCGGCACCAGTGGGTACGGCCCGCTCGACAACGTCTCACGCCTCGACGCGTTCGAGGACGGCGCTGCCGCGTGGGCGAGGCGCCACCGCGGGCGGTGATCGAGGTGCACGGGTATGCGCTCCCCTCCCCGGTGGGCATCAGGCCGCGGCTGTGGGCCGAGGCCGAGCGCGTGCATCCCTCCCTCATCGACGCCCCGGTCGTGGCGGAGGAGTGGCTGGTCGAGCGCGACTGCCCGCTCGTCGACACCTCGCCGTGGGCGGACAGACCGACGGTGGCCACCACCGATCCCCGCATCGTCCTCGCCGGCGACCTGGTGCGCTCTGACCTCCCGGTCGCGCTGATGGAACGGGCCGCCACCACCGGGTGGGACGCGGCCAACTGCCTGCTGGCCGGGTGGGGCGCCCCGGGCACGCGCTCTGGTCACCCCCGACACGCGGGCTGCTCGCCCGTCAGGGCAGGCACATCCCGACGTCGCCTCGGCCGGGTGCATCCTGGGTGCATGAGGAGCTATGACGCCCACGAGTTCGACGAGGACATCCTCCGGGCGCTCGCAGACGAGGGCAACGAGGCTGCACAGGACCGGCTCGCTGATCTGCTCGACGCGCGTGGCGACCTGGAGGGCCTCTCGGAACTGCTTGACGAGGGCTGTGAGCACGCCGGCCTGCTGCTGACACGCCGCGCGGTCGCCCGACGGGACCTGGTGGAGTTGCAGCGGCTCGCCGACGCTGGGAGCCCGGATGCCTCCGGGGAGTTGGCGCGCATCCTCGACGCCGACTGGTAGCTCCCCACCCCTGCGCCACGCAGCTGAGCACCGACCCGACCGCGCATCGTGAGCGGGTCAGCCGCCTGCGCATCGTGCGCGGGTCAGCCGCCTCCGCATCGTGCGTGGGTCACCTTCCCGTGGAAGAGTCCGCGTCCCCGCGGGCCGTGCGACGCGGTAGCGCCCGCACAGGAAGTTCTCGTTGCGGGCCATCTCGAGGAGTTCCAGGTCGAGTACCCGCGGCAGCAGCGGCGCACCGGCCCCCAGCGTCACCGGCGCGAACTGCACCCACACCTCGTCCAGCAGCCCGGCGTCGGCGAACTGCCCCGCGAGGTCACCGCCTCCGACCACCCAGAGGTCCCGACCCTCTGCGGCCACGACCATCTCGGCGTGGACCTCCCGCACGTCGGCGCTGGTGAGGCGGATGTCGGCCCCCTCGGGGATGGGGAGTTGCCGGTGCGTGAATACCCAGGTGGGCTGCCCGTAGCCCCAGGGTCCCGGATCGTTGCGCAGCACCCACTCGTAGGTGGTGGCCCCATGGCGAGTGCCCCGATGGTCCGCTCGAACGCCTTGTAGGCCATCGGGCCGTCCTGGTCGATCTTCTGGCTGAGCAGCCAGTCGAGCGAGTTCTCAGGGTGGCGATGAACCCGTCGAGGCTGGAGGCGGTGTAGTAGTGCGTGGCCATGGGGCTCATGCTGCCCGACCCCGGGGCGTCCGCCACCGGTTCCCCGAACCGACCCGCCGGGCACCGAACGCCGACGCAGGCACGCCCCTGTCGTCGCCCGACGCGTTTTCCGGATCACCCGACCTGACGGCGCAGCGCGCGGTAGCTCTCCAGATCCTCCACCCGGGCGGCATACCCGGCCTGCGCGGCGTCATACTCGGAAGCGGCCCGCCTCGTCGCGCCCTCCACCTCCCGGGCCAGCGACCGCCGGAGGCCCTCCGCGCGCTCGACACGTTCCGTGCCGTCCTGGCCCAACCGGAACCCCAGCCCGACCCCGATCCCGCCGAGCACGACGAGCAGGAAGAACCCCCACTGACCGGTGAGGGCGATCAGGACCACGCCCAACACCGCCACGCTCACGCCTCCCCAGAGGAGCAGGGGGCACGCCGGTTCCACACCGACGGCTCGCCCTCCTTGGCGATCGCCCTCTCGGCGCGCCTCAGCTCACCCGGGTCGACACCGTCCGGGCGGGCCATGAAGCTCTGGCCGATGACCTTCACCTCCGGCCGGGAGGCGGGCTCGGCTCACCGGCCCCGGCGACCCACCGATCGATGGGTTCGAGCAGCGCCCGCCAGGCCTGCCGCCGGGCGGCCCCGTCGGCCGCCTCATCGACGGCGAGCTCACGGACGAGGTCGACGACGCGCCGCGGCGGTGTTTCCACGGACAGGTCCGCGATGTCCTCCCCCGGGTTGGCGATCTGCAGGCGGAGCAGTTCGACGCGCTCGAGCAGGGCGCGTTCCCCGCCGTCGCCCTCCTCGATCAGTTGCGTGGCCAACTCGAGGAGCGGTATCTCGGCGCCCGGACGCGGTTGCGCCCCGGCCCGGTCTGCCGCGACGTCGACGTCCCGCTGCGGTGGCGCCGCCCCGCCGCCTCCTCCGTGGCGGTGAGTTCCGGGCCCACCGTCCCGGGTGGGGCTCCACCCCAGGACCTTCCCGAGTTGGACATTCACCTGCTCAAGGCTCCGGCCGCCGGGCCGCGCGAGGCTCCCGAGCCACTCGTCCCAGCCCTGTTCGGCTCCGATCGTCGCCTGCAGGCCGGACATCAGGGAGCCGAGCGCGTGGGGCCGAAGCCGCCGGCGACCACGACCCGCCACAGCCGCTGCTGCGTCTCGTCCCACTCACCGGCCGTCGACGCAAGAAGGCGCACCACATCGGCGGCAACCTGCGGGCCTGCGCCGAGCACTGCCCGCGCGACAAGCAGGAAGAGTGCTGCCGCGGGTCCCGCTGGAGGGCGACCGCCGCCTTGGCCTGGTCGATCCCCCGCCCGGTTGGAGCGCCGCCACGGCCGGCGGCAGCCAGTAGCCCTCGATGTCGGGCCTCTCCGGCGGGGCCTGACCGGCGCGTAGGGCCATCAGGTCGTTGAGGGCCAGCCGGCGGGCCCTGACGTGTTCAGGGAAGGCGGCCAACTGCTGCCGCGCGGCGTCCAGCTCGACGAAAGCGCCGAACGAGCGGGTCAGGGCGGCGAGCCGGTTCTCGACGGAGCCGCTGAGCTGCGACAACTCGGCGCGCATCCTCGCCGCGTCGGCTGCCTGGGTGGCCTTGATGGCCCGGAGGTTCGCGGCCTGCTGGTAGACGGCCCGGCCCATCACCTCGTCCCGCTTGGCCTCCTCCCACCCGAAGAAGGGTCTCGAGTTGAGGAGTTCGAAGTCATCATCGCCCTGGCTCATGGCCCAAGTGTTGCGGATTGCCGGCCCACCTCACGGCGTCGGCGGTCGAGGGCCACCTGAGGGCCCTGGATACGCGGCATCCGGAGAGCCGGGAGGCGCCGATTGGACAACTGCGATGCGCGCACTCTAGAGTTATCTCTCGCCGAGCACCACTAGCTCAACTGGCAGAGCAATTGACTCTTAATCAATGGGTTCAGGGTTCGAGTCCCTGGTGGTGTACGACAGAAGGCCCCAGCCGATGGCTGGGCCTTCGCCATGACACGGGCAGAGTTGCCATCCACCGCCTCCCGGCCGATGGCACAGCGACGACGAGGGAAGCAGAATGAGAATCGTCAAGGTCCTTGAACCATACGTTGACGAAGACGGAAACCGGATCCTCTACGAGGGTGAACCCATCACCCAGCGCATCGACATCAAGTTCCGTGGACGCAACAACGTGCTGAGCGTCGCCCGAATGCCAAGGTCGTCGAGCTCGGGTCGAGTTCGGCGGGGATGATTCCGTCGTCGAGATCCTTCCCACGACCCAGCCCCGCACGGGCCTGCGTTTCGGGATGAGGCTGGGCCGCGACTCGGGCGTCCGTATCGGTGAGAACGTCGGCAGCCAGGGCCGGACGATGATCACAGCGATCGAGGGCGCCGACGTGACGATCGGCGATGACTGCATGCTGGCCACGGGCATCGAGATCCGCTCCGATGACGCCCACCCGATCTACAGCGTGAAGACCGGTGAGCGCGTCAACATGGCCCAGTCCATCGTCATCGGCAACCACGTGTGGATTGCAAAACACGTGGCCATCATGGGCGGCGTCCGCATCGGTTCCGGATCGGTCATCGGCTACCGCAGCATCGTGACCTCCGATGTGGCGAACAACGCGATCGCGGTCGGCGCACCGGCCCGCGTCGTGCGCCGCGACATCGCCTGGGAACGCCCGATGATGCTCAATCGCGCGCAGGGCGACGTGCTTCCCGCCCCAGGGGAGAAGAGCGAACAGAACTGGGCCACCACGGACGAGTCGAGCCTGCCCAGCCATGCGCCGGTGGAGCGACCCGAGCCGCTCGATCCCGGGCAGTTGGCGCGCGCACTCGCCGACCAACGTGAGCGCGAGGCCGAGAGGCTGCGGAGCGTCGAGGAGAGGAACGCGCTCGAGGATGAGGCGCAGGCCGCCGCCAGGCGGCAGCAGAAGAAGGAGATCACCGCAGCGGTGAACCGCGCTGTGGCCGCCGCAGAGAAGCGTTGGGAGAAGCAGCGCATCGCCCGGAAGCCGACGGTCCGGGTGCGCAGGAAGCTGCGCCGCATCCTCACGCGGCTCCGCGGGCCGGGTCGCAGCCGGGAAGCGACCGGGTAGGCCCGCTACGCCCTCGGTTCGTGGGCCGGTGGCCCGACAGATCAGCCGGGCCACCCCTCGTCCGAGGCCCTCAGGGGACGAGGTACCCCGCGGCCCGGTACAGCTCGTACCACTGCGGCCGCGTCAGCTCGATGTCCGCGCCCAGCGCCGCGGCACGGACCCGGTCGGGCGACGTCGTGCCGAGAACGACCTGGATGTTCGCCGGATGGCGCACGATCCACGCCGTCGCGATCGCCTCCGCGGGCACGGAGTACTCGACGGCGAGCCGGTCGATCACGGCGTTCAGCTCGGGGTAGTCGGGGTTGCCGAGGAACACCCCGTTGAAGAACGCCGCCTGGAACGGCGACCACGCCTGGAGGGTGATGTCGTGCAGGCGGCAGTAGTCGACGATGCCCAGATCGCGGCTGACCGACTGCGTCTGGCCCGCCATGTTCATGGCAAGGCCCTGCGCGATGATCGGCGCGTGCGTGATCGACAGCTGCACCTGGTTGGCCACCAGCGGCTGCTTGACGTGACGCTTCAGCAGTTCGATCTGCATGGGGGTGTGGTTCGAGACGCCGAACGCCCGCACCTTCCCTGCGGCCTCGAGCTCGTCGAACGCGCGGGCGACCTCCTCGGGCTCAACCAGCGCGTCCGGACGGTGCAGCAGCAGGATGTCGATGTAGTCGGTGCGCAGCGCCCGCAGCGATCCCTCCACCGCCTCGATGATGTGGCCGTAGGAGAAGTCGAAGTACGGGCCGTCCTTGACGATGCCGGCCTTTGTCTGGAGCGTGATGTCTGCGCGATCGGCCGGGGTCAGCTTCAACGCCTCCGCGAAGCGCGCCTCACAGCCGTGGGCCGGGCCGTCGCCGTAGATGTCTGCGTGATCGAAGAAGTCGATGCCGGCCTCGAGCGAGGCGTCGAACAGGGCACGCACCTCCGCGTCGGACTTCTCCTGGATGCGCATGACGCCGGTGACGATGGCCGGGCCTCGATGCCCGCGCCCTTCATGGTGATGCTCTTCACTTGGTTCCCTCCTTGATTCAGGCGACGGCGCCCGCGGTCGCGGCAGCGGCGCCACTCATCCCACCCTAGACGGCGTGGCCCGCCACTTTCGCGCGGGAGCCACCGTCGCGGGCACCGGACGGTCGGCCCCACCCTCGCCTATGCTCTGGCGGTAAACGCACCCGAACCGGAAGGGCCACGACCGTGAGCCTGGGCAGGACCTTCACCATCGCGATCCTCGCCGCGCTCGCGGCGATCCTCTCCGGGTGCGCCGTCAGCATCAGCAGCGACCCCACCGACCCCGACCGCGTCACCGTCGAGACACCGGTCTCCGCCGTGGTGCCGGAGCCGAGCCAGGAGCCCGGCCAGGAGCCCGGGGAGGAGCCGGCCGGCGCGGTCGAGGTCGAGGCGCAGAGCGCGGCACTCGATGACTACGTGGCACTCGAGGCATCCCAGATCCCCAAGCTCCTCGAGCAGTTCGACGACCTGTACTCCGACATCCAGATCACCGGCGAGCACCCGGATCTGATCCGGTTCACCTACACCTTCACCGAACCACGCGACCCGGTGGCGGCCGCCGCCGCGTTCGACGCGCTGCTCGACGACCTGGAGTCGGTGGCCCATGGACAGATCTTCCCCACGATGGAGCTCTACGGGGTGGTACCCACCCAGCGGCTCCGCTACACGTACCACAACCCCGACGGCACGATCCTCTGGAGCCAGGACATCTCGTCCGAGGGTAGTGGTTGAGCCGTGGACGCTCCGGCTGCCCCACCTCCTCGAACCTGGTCGGGATGGCCGGGCCCCGGGCGTCACGGCGGCGCCCCCGACGCGACGGAGCGCTGATGGGCTCACGACCTCCGGAGCCGACGCTGATACCCTGATCCGGCAGTCAGCTGCGCCCACCCGGGCGGGAGCCACCGGATGAGACCCTCTGGACGCGGGCTGCATGCAGGCGCACGTCGGCGGAGTAGGGAGATCATGATCAGTCGAGCCCGCACGGCTCAGGCCCAGGCCACCTGGGAGAAGGCCTCTGCCCGGCTCCAGAGCCCATGGGCACGCCGCCTCCTCACGGTCGCGGCGGTGGTGGGCTGCTGGCTGCTCCTGTTCGGCGTACCGGGCGGCGGCTTCCTCCCCTACCGGATCGACCTCGACGTCTACCGGCTGGGCGCCGAGGTGCTGCTGCGGGCGGCGACCTCTACGGGCCGCTTCCGGAGACCCAGGCAGGGCTCGGCCTGCCCTTCACGTACCCACCGTTCGCGGCGATCCTGTTCGTCCCGCTCGCGCTGCTGCCCATGTGGGCGGCGAACCTGCTGCTGACGACCGCCACCCTCGCCTCGACCTGGCTCGTCCAGCGTCTCGTGGTGCGCGGGTCCGGGTGGCCGACGGCCCTGGTGCTGCCCGCCTTCGTGCTGGCCCTCACACTCGGCCCCCTGCGGGAGACGGTGTCATTCGGCCAGGTCAACGCCCTACTGATGGCGCTCATCGCCGTCGACGTGCTCGCGGGCAGGGGCCGGCCGTGGCGCGGCTGGCTCGTGGGCCTCGCCATGGCGATCAAGCTCACGCCCGCCGTGTTCCTCGCCTACTTCCTGGTGCGCCGCGACTGGCGGGCGCTGGGTCAGGCAGTCGTCTCGGCCGTGGTCTGGACCGGTATCGGCCTCGCGGCGGCTCCGCGGGACTCCGTCAACTACTGGACGAGCGTCCTGTTTGATCCCTCCCGCATCGGCGGCCTGGCCTACGTGTCGAACCAGTCATTCAACGGCGCGCTAGTGCGCCTGACCGACGGCGACGGCGGAGGACTCCTCTGGTTCCTGCTGTGCGCCGCCGCTGGCCTGACCTGTCTGTTCCTCATCCACCTGCAGCTGCGCGCGGGCCTGGTGACGTCTGCGCTGATCACGATGGCCACCTATGTACTGCTCGCCTCGCCCGTGTCCTGGTCGCACCACTGGGTGTGGGCTGCCCCGGCCCTCGTGGTGCTCGTCGAGCGGTGGCGGGCAACCGGAGCGACCCGGTTCCTTGTCACGGCCGTCGCCGGCCTCGTCATCTTCGCCAGCCGTCTCATCTGGAGCATGCCGGCCGAGGGCGGTGCCGAGCGGCGCTGGACGTGGTGGCAGCACATCCTGGGCAACGCCCAGACCCTGTGGGGCGTTGCCCTGATCGCGGTGCTCGCGACCTGCCTCCGGTGCGGCGACGACGCGACGATGCCGCACGACGCTCAGGCCTCGGGCAGCACCGCCCGGGGCCGGGTAGGACGCCTGCGCGCCCTCGAACTGGACGGTGTAGGCCGCGAACCGGCTCGCGTACGCGGCGGCATCGAGCAGCGTCGCCCCGTCTGCCAGCCGCGCAGCGAGCGCGCCACAGAACGCGTCTCCGGCGCCGACGGTGTCGACCGCCCTCACCTTCGGGGACGACACGGCAACGACCCCGTCGCCGTCGGCCACCAGGGACCCGGCAGACCCGACCGTCATCACAACCGTCGCGACACCAGCCGCGCGCAGGCCGCGCACGATCGCCCCGGGGTCCTCGAGTTCGGGCCCGCCAAGCTGGGTGAGCGCGGCAGCCCCCTCGTGCTCGTTGACGACGAGCGGGTCGGCCGCGAGCAGCAGCTCGGGAGCGACCTCGATGACGGGTGCCAGGTTGACCACCAGCCTCCCCGCACCGCGCGCGCGGCGGCGAGGCTGCTCTCTGCGGAGATCTCCCCCTGCAGCACGACCACCCCTGCCGCGGCGATCCGCCCGCTCCACTCGTTGACCATCTCCGGGGTGACGCCCGCATTTGCGCCGGGCACCACCACGACGGTGTTCTCGCCCTGCGCGTCGACGCTCACCACGGCCAGCCCGGAAGGCCCGGGGATCCGCCGGACACCCGACAGGTCGACACCCGCCTCCTCGAGCCGGCTGGTCGCCACCGCGCTCGCGGCGTCGTCGCCCAGCGCGCCGAGCATCACGGTTCCGGCACCGGCCAGCGCGGCGGCGCACGCCTGGTTGGCGCCCTTCCCACCGGGCGAGAACGTGCCTCCGCCCGCGAGGAGCGTCTCCCCGGGCGGATGTGCCGCTGCAGCAACAGGTGCAGATCGACGTTCAGGGACCCTACGACGACGACGTCGCCCACTTGTTCCTCCTACAGGTACAGACCGGTGCCGGTGTCCGCGACATTGTCGGATGCGGCGGCGTGGATGTCTCGCTCCCTCAGGAGCACGTATGTCTTGGCCTGGAGCTCGACCTCGGCGCGTTCCTCGGGATCGAACAGCACCCGGTCGCCGGTCTCGACGGAGCGCACGCTCGGTCCGACCGCGACCACCTTCGCCCAGGTGAGCCGTCGGCCCATCTGGACCGTTGCGGGAATGAGGATGCCGCTGGTGCTGCGTCGTTCCCCGGCCGCCGCGTCGACGTCGACGAGCACCCGGTCGTGCAGCATGCGGATGGGAAGGCCTGCGGCGTCGCTCACTTCTCGATCGCCCGACGCTGGGCCGTGGCGAGCACCCGTCGCTGGGCCACCGAGTTGAGAGTGACGGCGAAGACGATCACGCCGAGCACCGCACCGCCCGCGATCAGCAGCTTGTCGAGCTTCCATCCGCCACGCTCGTCGCGCAGCGGCGCGGACACGGACTCGAACTCCGCCCGGGCGAACTGCTTCACCTGCTCGGCGCTCGCGCGCGCGATGTTCTGCGGCTTGAGCGACTCGACGGTGTCGGCGGTGATCTCCACGAACTGCCCACGGTTGGCCGCCAGATCGGCCCGAATCTGTTCGACGGAACGGTTGCCCATGTCAATCTCCTAACAGCGCTTGTGCCCCACCCTATTCACCCCACCATTTCACGCCACAAAACCCCGCGCGATGGCCTCCACGGCCCCCGTTACACTGGCCCCCATGACTGCACGACTGACGACCGGCACGCCCGCGCCCGACTTCACCCTGCCGGACCAGAACGGCACGGACGTATCACTATCCGACTTCGCCGGCCGCACCGTCGTCCTGTACTTCTACCCCGCCGCCATGACACCCGGCTGCACCACGCAGGCGGTCGACTTCTCCGCGGCGCTGGATTCCTTCACCGGTGGCGGCTACACGGTGCTGGGCTGCTCGCCTGACACGGTCGAGAAGCTGGCCCGCTTCACCTCGCAGTCCAACATCGGCTTCACACTGCTCGCGGACCCCGACAAGAACGTCCTCAACGCTTACGGCGCCTACGGCCCCGCAAGCTGTACGGCAAGGAGATCGTCGGCGTGCTCCGCTCCACCTTCGTGATCGACGTCGACGCCGACGGCAAGGGCGTCGTCCGGGTGGCGCAGTACAACGTCAAGGCGACGGGCCACGTGGCGAAGCTCCGCCGCGAGCTCGGTGTCTGAATCGTTCCTCACCATTGACGCCGCCCCGGTGAGGGGCGGACGTCGAGTTGGAGATCAGGCGCTCGCGGTTCCTCACCAGGATCCGCCGCGTCACCACAGAGGAGCAGGCCCGCTCCGTCATCGAGGGCGCCGCTCGGAGCACTTCGATGCCCGGCACCACTGTTCCGCCTTCATCCTCGGCCCCGACGGGCGAACCGCCCGCAGCTCGGACGACGGCGAACCGGCGGGCACCGCAGGTATTCCCATGCTGACCGCGCTGCAGCGCGTCGGGCTGAGCGACGTCGTCGCCGTCGTCACCCGCTACTTCGGCGGCATCAAGCTCGGGCGGGCGGCCTGGTGCGGGCCTACACCGACGCCGTCGCCCAGGCGATGGAGGCTGCGGGCACCCGCCGGGTGGTGCTCAGCCGGATCCTCAGGATCGACGTCGACTTCGCATCGGCGGGTTCGATGGAGGACCAGTTGCGGGGGCTCACGCTACCGTCCGGGGTGCCGGTGGTCGTCGACGGCGTCGACTGGACCGACCGGGCCCACATCCGGGTGGCCGTTCCGTCCACCGCGGTCGACGAGCTGACGGTGGCGCTGGCGACGCTGTCGGCGGGGAGCCTGGAGGCCGTCCCCGTCGACGAGCGGTGGACCGACTACGCGTCGACCTCGGGCAACAGCGCCTCGAGCTTGTCGTAGCCCTGCTGCACGCCGGTCTCCATCCCGGAGGCCAGCCAGGCGTCGCGGCCCTCGAAGGTGTCGCAGAGGGACTCCCCGATCAGCCGGGTGATGCCTCCGCCGAGGTCCTCGAAGCGGATCGTCTCGAGGGAGACCTCGTCGGGCATGCCCTCCCAGGTGAAGGTCTGGACGATCCGGTCCTCGCGCACGGTGTGGAAGCAGCCGCGGAACGAGTAGGCGTCGTCGCCACGGCGGTGGGTGTAGCGCCAGCTCCCGCCGTCACGCGCGTCCCACTCGATGATCTCGTTGGTGAGATCGTCCGGGCCGTTCCACCTGGCGAAGATCTGCGGGTCGATGTGGGCCTTCAGCAGCTGGGCCGGCGTCGCGCGGAAGTCGCGGGTGATCCGGATGATGGGCCGGTCCTCCACCGCCTCAATGGCGGCCTGCCGGTAGCGGGTTGTGGTTGTGGTGCTCATGACACCGCTCCTTCCTGGAGCTCCCCGTCTGAGGGTTGTGGTTCAGTTCGTCGAGGACGTCGTCAAGTCGGGCATAGCGGGCCTCGGCCTGCCTGCGGTAACGCTCGATCCACCCGGTCAAGAGGTCGAACACGTTGGCCTCAAGGTGCACCGGGCGACGCTGCGCATCGCGTCCGCGGGTGACGAGCCCTGCCCCTCGAGCACCTTCAGGTGCTTGGAGACGGCCTGCATGCTGACGTCGTACGGGGCCGCAAGCTCCCCCACGGTCGCGTCCCGACGGCGAGCCGCGCGACGATGTCGCGTCGGGTCGGATCGGCGAGTGCCGCGAACACCCCGGAGAGGTCATCGGTCATATCAATCTCCTGTTCAACCAACTGGTTGACAACAAGCCTGCGCCCTCCGCCCGCCTTTGTCAACCATTCGGTTGAACACGTTCCGGGCGACACCACGGGAGCGCGGACCGCGGCGAGGCGACCGCCCGATCTGCCCTAGACTGACCCACGCCCGATCGGGGCATGCCGAAGTGGTGGAATTGGTAGACACGCAGGATTTAGGTTCCTGTGCCTTCGGGCGTGAGGGTTCAAGTCCCTTCTTCGGCACCCGTGATGTCGCACGACATCGGAACCGGCCTGAACGCGCGATACGCGGGTTCGAGCCGGTCCTTCTCCTGCGTTTGCCTGATGGCCTCGAGGTCACCATTCACCTTGCCGACAAGGCGATGCGTCTGCTCGGGCATACCGGGATCCGTCGCGGTCGACAGCTCCCCGGCAAGGACGGAAGCCGGGCAGGGGTCAGATCAGCGGCAGGGTCGGGTGGTGCGCGTCGAGGACGGCCGGGTGGTCACCGGATGGGTCAACGGTGAGGATCCGTCGCACGAGGCACGGGACGTGGATCGGACTCACATGACGCATCAGCGATGTTCCATGGGTTGTGGACGGTAGCCGAACTTGGCCTCATGGAGGTATTCCAGCGACCTCACAGCCCGGAGCAGAAATTCATCGTCTTCCTTCCAGTACCGCGATGGCCCCGACAGCCCGGACGATTCCTTCCAGGCCTTCTGGATGACGGAGTCTATGTCCGCCTTGTGGTATCCGAGGACCTTTGCCACCACTGCCATGTTGTGCCAGGTTGCGAGGAGCCCCTCAGGAACATCCTCTCGATGTCGGGACGCAAGAAGGGCTTGTTGATTCCCCGCATCAACCACTTCTCGGCAAGAAGAAACTCGGCGAACGCAGAGCCGATGGATCGATACATGTAGATCGCACCCAAGCCGAGATGAACCCTTGCAGGCCTAATCTCCAGCCCATCGGAGACAGCCGGGTCAAACCTGCCATTGCTATATCTGTCACTGGCCCTGAGCAGAAGTCCCAACGTGTCAAAGTTGTCCGCAAAGGGATCCGGTTCGAGCCAGAGCTGCACCCACGTCCAATTGTCACTCTCGGCCAGATAGTCATACTCGCCGTTAAGTCCATGAATGATCGGGTAGAACATGTCGGCGATTGTAGCGGGCGTGGTGCTGCACGCAGATGGAGAAATGACCAAGGTGCGGGCAGGCCGCTTCAAATCCTTTTCCCCTCGTGAGACAAGGAGCCGCGCGACTGGGATGCGTGGAGAACAGCCGGGCATCGTCACCTGAATTTGTCAGCGGCCTATCTCACCCTTGGAGCATGGACCACCTCCGGCGACAACCGGGAGACAGCCTGCCCGGCTGCCTGAGTGGGACTCACTGCCACCCGGTTGCAGTGAAGGACATCGGGCCGGAAACTGGCGGACTCAACTGTGGGGATATCAGGCGGTGTGGACGCTCAACACCGGCCCGGCGTTCCTCATCGGCTCGCTGGGTTGGACTGTGACCAAGAACTGATCACACGATGCCGCAATTCAGGCGGAAGCTTCACCAGGACCCTTGAAGAGCGCGCCTTGACCGGTGCGTGCCAATGGCTGCAGCAGTGGCTGCGGTTCAGGCGGAACCGCCCTGGGTTACGCTCTACGTCCGGCTTCGGCGCGACGGATTGACAGACGCACAGAATGCAGATTCGTGTGCCCACGGACATGAGGGACCAAACCCCTTCTTCGCGACCCGTGATGTCGCACGACCTCGGAGTCGGCCCGAATCCGCGATAGACGGATGCGGGCCGGTCCTTTTCCTGCGGTTGACTGCCCTTCGTACCTGAGCGCGGGGCAGGCCGCGGAGCCCTCGGCGATACCGGCGGGAAGCTCGATCAGGGCGTTGACGCGCTTGATTCCGCCGTTGTTCGCCCGAGCGGGAACCTCTCGACGACCTCGTAGCGACGGCCCATCTCGTGCGACTCGACCAGACAGAACTCCTCGACGTCCCACCCCACCCCGGGAACGACCCGAGGATCTCCATCCAGCGGGCGGCATTGAGCCTCTTCGCCCGCGCGAGGGTGAGATGCGGGACGAACCTCGAACCGTCCACCCGGACCCCGCAGCGGGACGCCGCTCGCCGCGCGCACGCGGAGATGCGACCCAACTCCTCGGCACCCTCCGGAACGCCGAGCGCGAGGATCCTCGCGCGGGACACGTCGGGGAACGCGAGCCCGCCCGCGACGCGGACGCGGAACGGCGCCACCTTCGCGGCCACTCCGGCCAGCAACTCGCCCAGCCCTTCCACGGCGCCGGGTCGACGTCGGCCATGAAGGAGGCGGTCAGGTGCCACCCGGAGGGCCGCGTCCAGCGGACGGCAGGATCTGCGGCCCTGCGTGGCTCAAGGAGACCGTCCAGCTCCGCCACGACACCCTCCGGCGGGAGGACCGCCGCGAACATCCTCGAACCCATGCCGACAAGCCTATCCACCGGCGATCATCTCGGTTTGATAACAATGAGAGAGCGCTCTCTTGACAGACACCCCTCCCCCGTGGATGATTCCATCAAGCCTGAGGAACGCAGGCGTTCCACCCTCAGAGAGCGCTCTCTCCGAGGGTGGGGCCCCACACAAAGGAGTGAACGTGAAAACAACCCGCCGCCGCGTTGTCGGTGCGGCCATCGTCTCGATGGCCCTACTGACCACCGCTTGCGCCAACACAACCGCCGACCCCACCGCCGACCCCACCAAGACCTCCGCACCGGGCGAGACCCCGGCGGCCGAGCAGATCGAGCTGACGGTCACCACGTTCGGCACGATGGGCCTCGACGGCCTCTACGCGCAGTACGAGGCCGACCACCCCACCATCAAGATCAAGGCCACAAACATCGACACCGGCGGTAACGCGCTCGTCGACTGGCAGACGAAGCAGGCGGCAGGCGCCGGCCTCCCCGACGTCCAGTCGGTGGAGGAGGGCTGGCTCAGCAAGGTGATGTCGGTGTCCGACTCGTTCACCGACCTGCGCGAGTACGGCGCCGACGACATCTCGTCGCGCTGGGTCGACTGGAAGGTCGCCCAGGCCACCGATCAGCAGGGCCGGATCATCGGCTACGGCACCGACATCGGCCCGCAGGGCATCTGCTTCAACGGCACCCTCCTCGAGGCGGCGGGGATGCCCGGCGACCGTGAGGGATTCGCCCAGCTCCTGGCGGCGCCGACGCGTCGTGGGAGAAGTTCTTCGAGGTGGGCAAGGAGTACAAGGCCAAGACCGGCAAGGCTTGGTACGACCAGTCCGGCTTCGTCTGGAACTCGATGGTCAACCAGCTCGATGAGGGTTACTACACCTCGGACGGCAAGCTCAACGTCAAGGACAACGCCGAGCTCAAGGCCCGCTGGACGTTGCTGTCCGACGCGGCGGCCGCCGGCCTCTCCAGCGGCCAGACCCAGTGGGACTGGGGCGGCGGCAAGGCCTTCGTCGACGGCTCGTTCGCGACGTTCGTCTGCCCCGGCTGGATGCTCGGCGTCGTGAAGGGCCAGGTTGAGGCCGGCGGCGGCGACGCCACCAGCGGCTGGGACTTCGCCGACGTCTACCCCGGCGGCGCTGCCAACTGGGCGGCACGTTCCTCACCGTCCCGACCACCTCGAAGCACCCCGAGGAGGCGGCGGAACTCGCAGCCTGGCTGACCGACACCCAGCAGCAGGTCGCCTCGTTCCAGGCGGCGGGCGCCTTCCCGAGCGTGCTCGAGGCCCAGAAGGATGCCGGCGTGACCGGCCCGAGCGACCTGACGAAGTTCTTCAACGACGCCCCTGTCGGCGAGATCCTCGCCAAGCGCGCGGACGGCGTCAAGGCCCAGTTCAAGGGCCCGGACGACTCCGTCATCCAGGAGCAGGTGTTCGGCCCCTCCATCCAGGAGATCGACTCCGGCAAGGCCGACGGCGCCACCGCATGGGACAACGCCATGTCGCTCCTCGACACCGTCGTGGCGAGCTGACCCTCACCATCCCTCAACAAGCGAAGGCGGGGCCCTGGAAGCCCGGGCCCCGCCGCCGCGCGTCACCGACGAGGAAACCACCATGCACGCTCCACACAGCACCAAGGAGGCGACGACCCGCGGTCGCCTCCCCTGGAAGTCCAGGCTCAACACCTGGGACTTCAAATACTCCCCTACGGATACGTGGCCCGTTCTTCCTGCTGTTCGGCCTCGTCGGCCTGTTCCCGCTGGTCTACACGTTCGTCGTGTCTCTCAACAACTGGAACCTCCTCACCGGCCCGGTGAATGGGTGGGGCTGGCCAACTACGCCCGCGAACTGACCGACCCCCTGTTCTGGAACTCGCTGTTCAACACCTTCAGCATCTTCCTTCTCTCCTCGGTGCCGCAGGTCATCACCGCGATCGCCATCGCGGCGGTGCTCGACCAGAACCTGCGGGCGAAGACGTTCTGGCGCCTCTCGGTGCTGCTCCCCTACGTCGTCACGCCGGTGGCCGTCTCCCTGATCTTCTCCAACATCTTCGGCGAGAAGTACGGCCTCATCAACAACGTGCTGACGGCGATCAACCTCGATCCGATCATGTGGAAGACCGAGACCCTCCCGAGCCACATCGCGCTCGCCACGATGGTCAACTGGCGCTGGACGGGCTACAACGCCCTGATCCTGCTCGCAGCCATGCAGGCCGTGCCGCGCGACATCTACGAGTCGGCCGCCATCGACGGCGCGAGCCCCGTGCGGCGCTTCTTCTCGATCACCGTCCCAGCATCCGGCCGGCGATCATCTTCGTCATCATCACCGCCACCATCGGTGGCCTCCAGATCTTCACCGAGCCGAAGCTGTTCAACGCCGCGAGCTCGGTGCCCGGCGGCCCGCAACGCCAGTACCAGACGACGGTGCTGTACCTCTGGGACCTGGCCTTCAACCGGCAACAGTTCGGCCGCGCCGCCGCGGTCGCCTGGCTCCTGTTCCTGCTGATCGTCGCGATCGGCATCGTGAACTTCCTGCTCTCCCGGATGATCTCCGGCACCGAGACCAAGGTCGACAAGGCACGGCGCAGGCGACGCGCCTCCGCCGCGACCGGTGAGGACAACCGATGAACCGCAATCGTGGCCGCGGCATGGGCATCAACGCCAACCCCGCTGGTGGGTCTACGGCATCCTGCTCGCATTCGTGCTCGGCGGCGCCTACCCCCTCTACTGGTCGTTCGTCGTCGGCTCCAGCGACAAGAGCGCCCTGACGTCGACCTTCCCCCGCTGCTGCCCGGCGGCCAGTTCTGGGTCAACGCCGCCCAGGTGTTCGACACCATCGACTTCTGGAAGGCGCTGCTCAACTCCGTGATCGTGGCGGGCGTCATCACCATCTCCGTGGTGTTCTTCTCCACGCTGGCCGGCTACGCGTTCGCCAAGCTGCGGTTCCGCGGCCGCGAGGGCCTGCTGGTCGCCGTCATCGCAACCATGGCGGTGCCGACGCAGCTCGGCATCATCCCCTGTTCATGCTGATGAAGCAGTTCGGCTGGACCGGGTCGCTCGGCGCCGTCATAGTGCCGACCCTCGTCACCGCGTTCGGCGTGTTCTTCATGCGCCAGTACCTGGTCGACGTCATCCCCGATGAGCTGATCGAGGCCGCCCGCGTGGACGGCGCCAGCATGATCGGCACGTTCTTCAACGTCGGCCTCCCGCGGCCCGTCCCGCGATGGGCATCCTCGCGATGTTCACCTTCATGACGGCATGGACCGACTACCTGTGGCCGCTGCTCGTGGTGCCGCAGAACCCGACGCTGCAGGTTGCGCTCAGCCAGCTGCAGTCGGCCAAGTACGTCGACTACTCGGTCGTCCTCAACGGCGCGGTGCTCGCGACCCTGCCGCTGCTGGTCCTCTTCATCATCGCGGGCAAGCAACTCGTTCAAGGAATCATGGCAGGGCGGTGAAGGGCTGATGACCAGGCAATTCCCGAAGGCTTCCTCTGGGGCGCCGCCACGGCGGCCGCCCAGGTGGAGGGCGCGGCACATCTCGACGGCAGGGAGGACTCCATCTGGGATGCCTTCGCCAGGCAGCCGCTCGCGGTCGCCAACGGTGACACCCCGGAGGTGGCCGCGGACCACTACCACCGGATGCCCGCGGATGTCGCCCTGATGAAGCGGCTGGGGCTCCAGTCCTACCGGTTCTCGACGAGCTGGGCGCGGGTGCGTCCCGGCGACCGCCACACCAACGCCAAGGGCCTCGACTTCTACGACCGGCTGGTCGACGAGCTGCTCGGCGCAGGCATCCTTCCCTGGCTGACCCTGTACCACTGGGACCTGCCGCAGGCGCTGCAGGAGCGCGGAGGGTGGGCCGACCGGGACACGGCGCACCGCTTCGTCACCTACGCCGAGGCCGTGTTCGGCGCGCTCGGTGACCGGGTCACGCACTGGACAACCTTCAACGAGCCGCTGTGCTCGTCGCTCATCGGTTACACGGGCGGCGAGCACGCTCCCGGCCTGAACGACCCGCGTGCGGGCTCGCGGCCCTGCACCACCAGCACCTCGCCCATGGCATGGCCACCCGGAGGCTCCGGGAGCTGGGCGGCGAGCGCCTCGACATCGGCATCACGTTGAACCTCACCAACGCCGTGCCGCACGATCCCACCGACGCGGATGACCTCGACGCCGCCCGCCGTCTCGACGGCCTGTGGAACAGGATGTACCTCGACCCGGTGCTGCTCGGCAGCTACCCCGACGACGTCCTGGTTGACATCGCCGGCCTCGGCTTCGACGAGGTGGTCCGGGAGGGTGACCTGGCCCTCATCCACCAGCCGATCGACTTCCTGGGCGTCAACCACTACCACGACGACTGCTTCAGCGCTCACCCGGCGCCCACCACCGATCCCCCGCCCTCGTGCCGACGCCCAAGCGGAACCGTTCCTGGTTCGTCGGTTCCGAGTTCGTCTCCTCCCGTCCCGGGGCTCCCCGAACCGGGATGGGGTGGGAGATCAACCCCGACGGGTTGCGGACGTTGCTGCTCCGAATCACCGCGCAGTACCCCGACCTGCCGCCGCTCTACATCACCGAGAACGGGGCCGCGTTCGACGACGAGCTCGTCGACGGCAGGGTCGACGACGTCGACCGTTGGCACTACATCGACGCGCACCTCGGTGCCGTGGCCGATGCCATCGGAGAAGGGGTCGACGTGCGGGGCTACTTCGTCTGGTCACTGCTCGACAACTTCGAGTGGGCCTGGGGCTACGAGAAGCGCTTCGGGATCGTCTACGTCGACTACGACACCCAGGCCGGGTACCGAAACTCAGCGCGGAGAACTACGCTGCCCTGATTGCAGCAACGAAGTTGCAGACGGCGAAATGAGAACCGGGGTGCGCGCAGTGAAGAAACCGACGCTCGAGATGGTAGCTGAGCACGCCGGCGTCTCCAGGGCGACGGTCTCGCGGGTCGTCAACGGCGCGAGCACCGTCGAACCGACGATCGCGTCGCGGGTGCTGCGCTCGGTGGAGGCGCTGAACTACGTGCCCAACCGGGCCGCGCGCACGCTGGCCTCCAACCGGACGGGGCCATCGCGCTGGTCGTCCCCGAATCTGCGAACAAGGTGTTCACGGATCCGTTCTTCGGCTCGGTCGTGCAGGGCATCTCGTCGGTGCTCGAGGACACCGACTTCACGCTGACCATGCTCATCCAATCGGCGGCCAACAGCGGCAAGACTCTGCGCTACCTGTCGACCGGCAACGTCGACGGCGCGCTCGTCGTGTCGCACCACACGGGAGATGTGTTCTTCGACGCGGTCACCGAGTCGGTCCCGGTGGTGTTCGGCGGCAGGCCGGTCGACGGCCCCGTCGACACGATCAGCGTCGACGTCGACAACGTGGCCGCCGCGGAGGCGGCGGTGCGCTACCTGATCGACCGCGGCCGCACGCGCATCGCCACGATCGCCGGCCCGCAGAACATGCGCCCCGGCATCGACCGGCACGACGGGTGGCTGCGGGTGCTGGGTGAGGCGGGCCTCACGCCGGGGCCGATCGCGTTCGGCGACTTCACCACGGTGTCGGGAGGCACCGCCGTCCGCGAACTCCTGGCCACCGGCCTGCCGTTCGACGCGGTGTTCGCGGCCAACGACCAGATGGCGCTCGGCGGCTACCCGGTACTGCGCGAGGCAGGGCTGCGGATCCCCGATGACGTGGCCGTCATCGGCTTTGACGACTCGCCGTTCAGTGCCACGTCCGAGCCCCGCTGACGACGATGTCGCAGCCGATGGCGGAGTTGGGCGCCGAGATGGCGCGCCAACTGCTGCGCATCCTCGACGGCGGCACCGCCGCACCGCTGACCGTGCTGAACGCCACCCTGGTCGAGCGCGGCTCTGCCTAGTCATCCTCGTCGCGCGGCGCGAGCGGGAGCGGGTCGATCCCGGCAGGATGCAGCGAGCCGTCGTCGACCCCGTAGGTCCTGATCGGACCCGGCCCGCTCGAGCGGGTCTCGAAGCGCACGGTGACGCGACCCAGCCCCGAACCCCACACCCAGCCGCGGCCGAGCTCATCGTGGACGACGTCGGCGCCAGGGTAGAACGTGCTCCGCCCCGCACTCCGCTGAGCTCGACCGGTTCGTCCGTCGTGACGTCCTCCCCGCCGTCGAGAGTCGGCTCGTCCCGAAGAGCTTCTCCTGCGCCGACGTGGCGAAGTTGGACACGCCGATGCCGAGCAGGCGCACACCGGGCCTCGGGTCGACCTCGTCGAAGATCGTCAGCGCCGCGGAGGTGATCTCGTCGAGGCTGTCGGTGGCGCCGCCGAGACCGCGGGCGATGGTGCGGGTGGTGAAGTCGGCGAAGCGCACCTTCACCGTCACGGTCCTGGCGAACAGGCCGGCGCGGGCCAGCCGCGAGGCCACCTGTCCCGCGTCGCGGCGCAGGATCGCCTGGAGTTGGGCCCGGTCGGTGAGGTCGACGGCGAACGTGTCCTCCGTCGAGATCGACTTCGGGTCGCGCGATCCCTCGACGGGACGCTCGTCCCTCCCCAGGCCAGCGACGCGAGCGACTCGCCCGCGGAGGAGCCCAGCTCCCGCACCAGCTCGGCGCGGTCGACGCCGCGCAGGTCCTCGACGGTGTAGAGGCCGATGGTGATGAGCCGCTGCTCGGTGGCCGGCCCCACACCCGGGATCGCGCGCACGGGCATCGGCGCGATGAAGCCCAGCTCCTCGGCGGGGTCGAGGATCCTGGCGCCGTCGGGTTTGGCCGCCTCGCTGGCGAGCTTGGCCAGGAACTTCGCCGAGCCGACGCCGACCGAGGCGGTCAGGCCCTCGGTGCGGCGGGTGAGCTCGGCACGCAGCCAGGCGACCCGGTCGGTCAGGTCTCCGTCAGCCCAGTCGGTGCCCGCAAGGTCGACGAACGCCTCGTCGAAGCTCAGCGGCTCCACGATCGGCGACACCTCGCGCAGCAGCCCCATCACGATCCGCGACGACTCCCGGTAGGCCTCGAACCGGCCGCCGAGGAAGGCCGCGTGCGGCGCACGGCGCTTCGCCTCGGCCCCGACATGGCCGAACGCACCCCGAAGCGGCGCGCCTCGTAGGAGGCGGTGGCCACCACGCCGCGCGGCCCGGAGCCGCCCACGACGACGGGCCTGCCGCGCAGCGACGGCTTGTCGCGCTGCTCGACGGCCGCGAAGAACGCGTCCAGGTCGAGGTGCAGGATCCGGCGGGCCACCGGACGAGCCTACCGCCGCTCGGTCAGCTCCCATCCGTCGCCGACACGGCGCACATGCCCCTCGGCCTCGAGGCGACGCAGGTAGGCCTGCTCGCCGCGCCTGCCCTTGCCCCGGAACAGCGTCATGAGCCTCGGGAGGCGGTTCGGAAACAGGGTGGCGAACCGCACCAGGAGCGACTCGGAGAACCTCGGGTAGACCTCCAGGCGGGGCTTGTCGAGCACCCGCATCATGGCCTCCGCGACGGCGGCGGGCGGCTGGGGCGGGTCCTGGAACTGCAGCGAGTTGCCGCCCTCGACGGCCTCCCGGCGCAGCATCGGGGTGTCGGTGGCCGACGGCAGCACCGACGAGACGGTGATGCCCTTCGGCGCGAGGTCGAGCCCGATCGCGAGCATCGCCCCCGCAGCCCGAACTTGGAGGCCGTGTAGATGGGCGTCTCGCCGAGCGGGAAGATGCCGCCGAGCGACACGGTGCTGATCACGCGCGGGTCGGGTGCGGCGCGCAGCAGCGGCATCGCGAGGCGGGTCAGCATCAGGGGCGACAGGAGGTTCACGTCGAGTTCCCGACGGATGCTCGCGACGTCGCGCTCGTCGAAGCGCTCCTGGCTGCTCATGCCCGCGTTGTTGATCAGGACGTCGAGCCGTCCGAAGTCGCGGTCCAGCTCCTCGACGAGCGCGACCACCTGCGCCTCGTCCGTCAGGTCCACGGCATAGGAACGGTGGCCGGAGCCGGGCAGCGAGGCGGCGACCCGCTCGGCCGCCGGCCCGCGCAGGTCGATGATCGCCAGCCGCGCGCCCCGCCGGGCGGCGTGCGGCACGAAGGCACCCGCGATGCCTCCTGCGCCGCCGGTGACGGCGATCACCTTCCCGCGGTAGTCATAGCTCATCGGGTCGGCTCCGCGCCCTCGAGTGACCAGCCGAACTCCCGGCCCGTGGCCTCCATGTAGTCGACGAACGCATCGGAGTCGACGTAGCCCTTGTGGCGGGGCGAACGGTCGAAGCGCAGCCCGCTGTCCAACGCGGGCGGTCGCTGCGGATCCTCCCTGTGAACAGGTCGACCTTGTTCGGATCGGGCTCGCTCAGGTATCCCGCGACGAGGTGCGCCTGCCGGTCGAACAACTGGTAGGCGCCGGAGTTCGTCTCGATGAACCCGACGGCGAACAGGCCGGGATGCCTGCGCGAGAAGGCGTTGAGATACAGGTCGTCGGGTGCTGCGGATCGCCGAACCACCGCTGCGCGAACGGGACGGCGTGCAGGTAGCCGGTGGCGAGCAGGATCAGGTCGAAGTCGGCGGAGGTGCCGTCGGCGAACGTCACCGTGTTGCCGCTCGCCGAGCGGATGCCGACGCGGGCGGTGACGTCACCGTGGCGCAGGTGGTGGAGCAGTTGGTCGTTCATCACGGGGTGCGTCTCGAACAGCTTGTGCTCGGGCCGCTGCAGGCCGGCCTTGGTGAGATCACCCACGAGGAGCCGCAGCAGCGGCTGCAGCAGGGCCCGCTCGACGCGCTTCGGCAGGAACGACCCTTGCCTCCGACGACGTCGGAGGGGATGCCGAACACGTGCTTGGGGATGAACCAGTAGCCGCGCCGCATGCTGATGGACGCCTCGGCCGCGGTGGTCGCGGCGTCGCAGGCGATGTCGCACGCCGAGTTGCCGCCCCGACCACCAGCACCCGGCGGCCCTCGAACTCCCGCGGGAGCGGTACTCGACGCTGTGGCGCACCTCGCCGGTGAACCCATCGACCGCCGGGGCGTTGGGGGTCCACTGCGCCCCGGTGCACACGACGACGGCGCGGTAGTCGGTGACGGTGCCGTCGGCCACCCTCACCCGCCACCGGTCACCGGCCTTGTCGAGCGCGGTGACGTCGGCCCCGAAGGTGATCGCGTCGGTGAGCCCGTAGGCGTCGGCGAAGCCGCGCAGGTAGGCGAGGATCTGCCGGTGCCCGGGTAGTCGGGATAGGTCTCCGGCATCGGATAGCCGCTGAACGCCGAGGCCGTCCGGCTGGAGATGAAGTGCGCCGACTCGTACATCGGGGTGCCGGGCGCGTCGATGTCCCAGATCCCGCCGACGCCGTTGGCGCGCTCCAGATGGTCGTAGTCGACGCCGCGTTCCCGCATGGCCCGCGCGATCGCCAGGCCCGCCGGCCCGGCCCCGATGATGCAGATCCGATCCCCCATGGTGCCGCTCCCCTTCCAACCGATCACCGCTGACGGTGATGATAGGCGCGGGAGCCGCACGGTGGAGGGGTTTCAGGCAGGTTGGGGCGTGGGCGGTACTGCACGAAGTCGAAGCCGACGTGCTGCTCGCGGGAGACCTCGGTCCACTCCCCGGCCCGATGTAGGGGAAGGTGGCGGCCCCTCGGGCGACTGGTGGACGATCGTCAGGTCGAGTTCGGTGAGGTAGGGCCACGCCTCGCGGTAGATCTGGCCCCGCCGCCCACGTAGCAGACCCGCTCGGGCGTCCCTGCCGCCAGCTCGAGTGCCTCCTCGACGGAGTGCGCCACCTCGACCCTTCGGCCGACCAGTCCGGGTCGCGCGTGACGACGATGATGCGACGGTTCGGCAGTAGGCCGATCTGGTCCTGCGTGCGGCGCCCGAAGATGACGGTGTTGCCGGTGGTGACCCGCTTGAACCGCTTGAAGTCCTCGGGGATGTGCCACAGCATGTCCTCGCCGGAGCCGATCACACCGTTGTCGGCCACCGCCGCGATGGCGACGATCCTCATCCGTCCTCCTGTCACTGCGCCGTCCTCAGACGGCGATCGGGCCTTGATCGCCGGGTGCGGGTCGTAGCCCTCGACGCCGATGTCGCCGAGTTCGAAGGCGTCGATCTCTGTCACCTCGGGTTGAGCACCAGCCGCGGCAGCGGACGCTCGTCGCGGCCCAGCTGCAGCGCCACCTGCTCGAAGTGGTTGGAGTAGATGTGCGCGTCGCCGAGCGTGTGCACGAACTCGCCCACCCGCAGCCCCGTCACCTGCGCCACGAGGTGCGTGAGCAGCGCGTAGGACGCAATGTTGAACGGCACACCCAGGAACACGTCGGCGGAGCGCTGGTACAGCTGGCAGCTCAGGATGCCGGGCCTCCGTCGTCAGCGGGAGCGACATAGAACTGGAACAGCGCGTGGCAGGGCGGCAGCGCCATGTCGTCGACGTCGGCCACGTTCCAGGCCGACACGATGTGCCTGCGCGAGTCGGGGTTCGCCCTGAGCGCGGCGATGACGTTGGCGATCTGGTCGACGTGGCGGCCGTCGGGGTGGGCCAGGAGCGCCACTGGTAGCCGTAGACCGGCCCGAGGTTGCCCTCCGCGTCGGCCCACTCGTCCCAGATGGTGATGCCGTTGTCGTGCAGCCAGCCGATGTTGGTGTCGCCCCGCAGGAACCACAGCAGCTCGCCGAACACCGAGCGGGTGTGCACCTTCTTCGTGGTGAGCAGCGGGAAGCCGTCGCGCAGGTCGAAGCGCATCTGGTGGCCGAAGATCGACCTGGTGCCCGTGCCTGTGCGGTCGGACTTGTCGACCCCTGTGTCCATGATCAGCCGCAGCAGGTCGGTGTACTGCCTCATGCCAGGCCTCCCAGGTAGCCGACGAACTCGCGCACGGCGGCGCCGCGGTGCGAGATCGAGTCCTTCTCGGCGGGCGTCAGCTCCGCCGAGGTGACGTCGAGGCCCGCCGGGATGAACAGCGGGTCGTAGCCGAAGCCGTTGTCGCCCATGGGGGCGGCATCGGTGATGTGGCCCGGCAGGTAGCCGTGCCAGACGCGACGCTCGCCGTCGGGGGCGACCATCGCGAGCGCGCACACGAACCGGGCGCGCCTGCGGACGCGCGGCACGCCGTCGAGTTGGGCGAGCAGCAGCGCGTTGTTCTCCTCGTCGTCGCAGGCGGGGCCCGACCAGCGGGCGGAACGCACCCCGGGCATGCCGTTGAGCTCGTCCACCTCGAGACCCGAGTCGTCGGCGACGGCGACGAGCCCCGTCTCGCGGGCCGCGGCCGCGGCCTTCAGCAGCGCGTTGCCCTCGAAGGTGCGCTCGGTCTCCTCCGGCTCGGGTAGCGAGGGAAGTCGCCGAGCCCGAGCACCTCGACGGCGAGCCCGGAGGCCTCGATGATCCGGCGCAGCTCAGCGAGCTTCAACGGGTTGTTGGTCGCCAGCACGATCCGCCCGGGCAGGTTCACGCCAGGGCCTCCCGCTGGAGGCGGGTGAGCTCGACGCAGCCCTGGGTGCCGAGGTCGAGCAGGACGTTCAACTGGTCGCGGCTGAAGGGGTGCCCTCGGCGGTGCCCTGCACCTCGATGAAGGCGCCGGAACCGGTCATCACGACGTTCATGTCGGTGTCGGCCGCCGAGTCCTCCTCGTACTGGAGATCGAGCAGGGCGGTGCCCTCGCGGTTGAAGCCGACCGAGACGGCGGCCACCGAGTCCTTCAGCGGCTCGCCCTTCAACGCCTTCAGGCCGCGGAGGTGCTCGACGGCGTCAGCCAGCGCCACGTAGGCGCCGGTGATGGCGGCGGTGCGGGTGCCGCCGTCGGCCTGCAGCACGTCGCAGTCGAGCACGATGGTGTTCTCGCCGAGCGCCCGGTAGTCGATGACGGCCCGCAGGGAGCGGCCGATGAGGCGGGAGATCTCGTGGGTGCGTCCACCGATCCGGCCCTTGATGGACTCACGATCGGAGCGGCTGTGGGTGGCGCGAGGCAGCATGGCGTACTCGGCGGTCACCCAGCCGAGGCCGGACCCGGTGCGCCAGCGCGGCACGCCGGTGGTCACGGAGGCGGCCACGAGCACGCGGGTGCGGCCGAACTCGACGAGCACGGAGCCCTCGGCGTGATCGAGCCAGTTGCGGGTGATCCGCACCTGGCGGAGTTCGTCGGGGCGTCGTCCATCGATGCGGGTCATGGGCCCAAACCTACCTCAACGCCGCCGGGGCGCCCGAGCGGTTCTCAGCGGGACAGGTGCAGCGCTCGGCGGAGGAACGTCGACCAGCGCCTGCTCGATGTGTTCGCCGCAGCCGGCCCAGGTCGGCTTGCCGCACCTGTCACAGGTCACCTTCTGACACATCGGTCTCCTCCTTCTCTGCGATGACCACCGTCGTCGCGTTGCTCACGAATCCTCCCAGTAATCTACGCCCGATTCCCTGGAAGTCGGTGGCATCGCCGGTGGTCAGGAATGTCCGGGTGGCCTCGCGGGCTGGTGGCGCAGCAGGCCGGCCTGGGTGAGCTGCGCGTAGGTCGACTGCGCGCACGCCTCGGCCGACGACACCAGGGTCACCCCGTTGCCGAGCACGTAACCGATGACGCCAGCGAGCAGTGGGTAGTGCGTGCATCCGAGGATCAACGTGTCGGCCTGCGCCTTCTTGACCGGCGCAAGGTACTCCTCGGCCACCTCGAGCAGTTCGTCCCGCCGGTGATGCCTGCCTCGACGAACTCGACGAACCGGGGCATGCCTGCGCGGTCAGCGTGATGTGCGGGGCGATGGCGAATGCGTCGTCGTAGGAGCGGGAGTTGACGGTCGACTCGGTGGCCACGACGCCGACCCTTCCGTTGCGGGTGGCCGCGACCGCCCGGCTGGCCGCGGGAGGATGACCTCGGTTATGGGCACGTCGTAGCGTTCGCGGGCGTCACGCAGGACGGCCGACGAGGCGGAGTTGCATGCGATGACAAGCGCCTTCACCCCCCGCTCCACGAGGTGGTCGAGTCCCTCCAACGCGAACCTGCGCACCTCGGCGATCGACCGGGGCCCGTAGGGTGCACGGGCGGTGTCGCCGAGGTAGAGGAAGTCCTCATTGGGCAGCTGTTCCACGAGGGAGCGCAGCACGGTCAGTCCGCCGAATCCGGAGTCGAAGACACCGATCGGGCGGTCCAGCAGGTCAGTCACAACCGACCATCCTATGCCTCCAGCTCACTCCTGCCCGTCGAACTGGTCAGGGTCGAGGCTCTGCCCCGTCGCGAGGCACACCCCCGCGACTCGAGGAGGTCCTCCAGCAGGTAGCCGAGCCAGTCGACGAGGTCGGCAAGCCCGGGGTTCGCCTCGACGACGGCCTCCAGGGGCTCAGCGAGTCGCTCCGGCCCGGCGAGTTCGGCGTACCAGAAGAGTCGGAGGGCGCCCAGCGCCTTGGCCCACGCATCGACGCTGTCGAGCGTCACCGGCACGAAGCCCGGGTGCCCTCCAGGTCGGCGAGCACCACCTCGGCTGCGGCGATCCGTGCGCGCGTCTGGGTGTGGATCGAGTCGCGCCAGAACTCGTCGGCCTGCTTCTCGTCCCGGAGCGCGGCCGGGAAGAGCCGCGACAGCCTCGGGTTGCCGAGCATCCGGTTGGTGGGGTCGTCCGCGAACTCGGCGAGGAACTGGTCGAGTGCGTCGCCGGTGGAGGCGGGCTCGGAGGGCAGCAGATCCCGCAGGTGGGAGATGTAGAAGCCGAGCATGGCCTTCAGGCCCCGTCGCGGCCGTCGCGGCCGTCGAAGGCCCAGACGATGTCGGTCGGATCGAGCATCATGACTGCTCCATCGTCGACCAGAGGTTGTAGCCCTGCATGGCGAGCACGTCGCGCTCCATCTCCTCGCGGTTGCCGGCAGACACCACGGCGCGGCCCTCGTGGTGGACCCGCAGCATCAGGTCCTCGGCCTTGTGGCGCGGGTAATGGAAGTACTCCTGGAACACGTAGGTCACGTAACTCATGAGGTTGACGGGGTCGTCCCACACGATGGTCACCCAGGGGTGGCCGGCAACTGATCGACCGCGGCCGCCTCAAAGGTCTCGGTGCCCGGCGTTGTGCTCATGGCCATACTCTGCCCCGTCGGGCCAAACTGTGCCACCCGTTCGCCGGAGCGCCACCGGCGACCCGTTTCGCACGCCTCCGACCGTCCACGTGCGCTGCGGAGCGGGTCCGCGGTCATCGGCCCTGGGTTGAACCCCAAGGGAGCGCCACCTCATCAACGAACCTCCGGCACAGAAACACTAGAGTGCGGGCATGACCACAGCACTGCTGACCGACCACTACGAGCTGACCATGGTGCAGGCCGCGATGGACGCGGGAACCGCGAACCGACGCAGCCTCTTCGACCTGTTCACGAGGCGGCTGCCCGGCGGCCGCCGCTACGGCGTGGTGGCCGGCCTCGGGCGGGCGATCGAGGCCGTCGAGAACTTCCGCGTCGGCGATGCGGAGCTCGAGTTCCTGCTCTCCCGCGGCGTGATCCGCGACAACGTCGCGCAGTGGCTCGCGGACTTCCGTTTCTCCGGCGACATCTGGGGCTACCCGAGGGCGAGGTCTACTTCCCCGGTTCCCCGGTGCTCTCCGTGGAGGGCACGTTCGCCGAGGCCTGCATCCTCGAGACGATCCTGCTGTCGATCTACAACCACGACTCGGCCATCGCCGCCGCGGCCTCCCGCATGACGGCGATGGCGGGCGACCGGTCCTGCGTCGAGATGGGATCGCGGCGCACCCACGAGTGGGCGGCCGTCGCCGCGGCCCGGGCCGCCTACGTGGCGGGCTTCGCCTCCACCTCCAACCTCGAGGCGGGCCGCCTCTTCGGGATCCCGACCATCGGCACGGCGGCGCACTCCTTCACGCTGCTGCACGACACGGAGGAGGATGCCTTCCGGGCACAGCTCGCCACCCTCGGCGAGGACACCACGCTGCTCGTCGACACCTACGACGTCGAGGCCGCGATCCGCAAGGGCGTCGAGCTGACCGGCGGCCGGCTGGGGTCGATCCGGCTCGACTCCGGCGACCTGGCCATCATGGCGCGGGAGGCACGCGACCTGCTCGACGACCTGGGGGCGCACGACACGCGCATCATGGTCACCTCCGACCTGGACGAGTGGCAGATCGCGCTCCTCCAGGGGCGCCGGTCGACGGATACGGGGTCGGCACCTCCCTTGTCACCGGATCCGGGCACCCGACGTGCGGCTTCGTCTACAAGCTCGTGGCGCGCGCAGACTCCGACGCCCCCGACGCCGGGTGGGTGTCGGTGGGCAAACGCTCCAAGGGAAAGAACACGCTGGGCGGCCGCAAGTTCGCGATGCGCCGACTGGGTGAGGACGGGAGGGCCGAGTCCGAGGTGATCGGGCTGGGCGCGCCGCCCGCCAACGACGGGAACGACCGCGACCTGCTCGTCCCGATCATCACCGGGGGCAGGCTCGTCCACCACGCCACTCTCGGGGATGCCCGCCGCAGGCACGTCGAGTCGCTCGCCGAGCTGCCTCTGGCGGCACGCCGCATCTCGAAGGGCGATCCGGCCCTCGAGACGATCATCCTCGACGAGTCCGGCGACATCACCACGAACCCCTACCAGGCCGCCCCGGTCACGAACATCTGACCACTGGGGCGACGCGATCGGCCAGTTGGTCGGCGTGTCCCGAAGCGCCGCGTCGACGCGGTCACATACCGGAACACGGACGGGACAAGGCACGAGGCCCGGTCGGACGAGGTCCGCAGGTGGATGCCCGATCCGGGCATGCACCAGCTCCAACCACCCTGGTGCGACAGATCCGACGGCGCTAAGCTCGGCGTCCAGCACCGAGACCCCACCTCGTAGAAGGGCTGCAGTGGAAATCACCGGAATGGAGACACTCGACCAGCTCACTCCCCTGGCGGAGGAGGCGATGGCCCTCTACCGACGCGGTGAGGTCGCCGCCGCACGCTCGGCGGGCGAGGAGTTCTGGGCCGGGGTGCCTCAGCCCCGCAGACGGACGGGGACCGACTTGCGGCGCAGCTGTCACTGATCATCGCGCGCCGCGCGGTCCCCGTCGCGACGGCCGACGCGACGCACTGGCTCGAACGGGCCCGGGGCGCCTACGGCGAGGAGAGCACGGGCGGTATGGCCCAGTGCGACTTCGTCGCGGGCACCATCGCGTTCCACGAGTCGCGGCCCGACGAGGCACGCGCGTTCTTCGAGAGGGCGGTCGCCGTCACGGGCCCGAAGGCATTCGCGGGCAGGACCGGCGCTACCTGGAGTTCTTCGAGCGCGGGTCGACACCCTCGGCGGACGGCTCCCCGCACGAGTTGGCCGAGAAGGGGGAGGATCTGTCCGACGCCGGTGACGTCGCTGGCGCCCTCGAGCTGTGGAAGCGTGCCCTGGCCGCCGCCTCACCGGTCGACGAGGACCTCCGGTTCTGGCTGCTCGCCAGCATCGGCGACGCCCAGTTCCAGCTCGGGGACTTCTCCTCCGCGCTCGCCTCCGAGCAGGATGCCCTCGCCGTCGGAGGGACGGGCAATCCGTTCGTCTGGCTGCGTCTCGGGCAGGCGGCCTTCGAGCTCGGAGCCGGGCAGCGGGCGGCCGACGCCCTCGTCAGCGCCTACATGCTCGAAGGCGATGAGATCTTCGAGGATGAGGACCCGAAGTACCGGGCCTTCCTCGTGGAGCGGGGCGCCATCTCCTGACGCGACACGTCAGCCGAGCAAGGCAACCAGTCGGTGTGCCTCCCTGGTGAACACCATGCCCGCCACCAGGCGCAGGAGCGACCCGTCGGACCAGGCGAGAGTCACGCGTCCGCGCTGCAGCAGTCGTGGGCTCCGCCGTGCCCCGAGCAGCGCCGCGCGCGGCGCCTCCCACACCAGCGACGCCCGCTGACCGTCGACGTGGGCAGCGGCGATGCGCTCGCCGGTGATCAGCAGGTGGTCGGCCTCGCCGCCCGAGAAGGCGCCCTTCGCCGAGTGGGCGAGGGTGCCCGGGGCGCCGACGAGAGAAACCCCTGCCACGAGCCGCTCGGCGGCCGCGTTCCAGGCGGGCACGTCGAGGCCGTTGACGAGATCGAACGATGGCCCAGGATCGGGCAGGCCCATGCGCTCCTCACCCGCCATGTAGGCGACCATGAAGGCGCCGTCGAGTCGTTCGCCGTCACGCAGTGCCTCCGCGATCCGGTCCCCGTAGACGAAGGCGGAGTCCACGTCAGGCTCCGTACCTGGAGTCGGGCTGCACCTGGAGGTCGTTCATGACGGCGGCCAGCCGTCTCGGCAGCTCCGCGGCGAACACGTCCTCCAACTGGATGCGGCGCCCCTCCACGTCGTGCAGCGGGACACGCCAGTTGGGGTACTCGTCGACGGTACCGGGCTGGTTCTGTGCCTGCCGCTCCCCACCGCGTCGGTGAGGTTGGCCAGCAGCACCTTCGACGGCGTGCGGAGCAGGTACCGGTGGAGCGCCAGCATGACCTCGACGGGGTCGCCCACCGCGTCGGCGGCGAGCACACCGCAGCCGACCAGCTCGTCGAGCCAGGCGGACTGCTCACGGCGGGCATGCTCCAGCTCGGCCCCGAGCGGCTCGGTCAGCAGCCCGAGGTCCTCGCGGAGCCGGACGTGGTCGCCCGCCAGGTAGCCGAGGGTCGGCGGCAGGTCGTGCGTCGTCACCGACGCCATGCAGTAGCCACGCCAGCGGTCGGCGGGCAGCGGCCCGCCGTGCCCGTCGCCCTCGAACCACAGCACGGAGGTGCCGAGGATCCCGCGGCGCGACAGATAGTCACGCACCCAGGGCTCGACGGTGCCGAGGTCCTCGCCGACGACGAGGGCCTGAGCGCGCTGCGCCTCGAGCGCGAGGATTCCGACCATCGCCTCGTGGTTGTTGCGGACGTAGGTGCCGACGGTCGGTCCGGCACCCTCGGGCACCCACCACAACCGGAACAGGCCGATGATGTGGTCGACCCGCAGGCCGCCGACTCCGCGCAGCGCGGCCGAGACCATGGCACGGAAGGGGCGTAGGACAGCTCTTCGAGCTTGTCGGGGCGCCACGGCGGCTGACCCCAGTCCTGACCCGCCTGGTTGTACTGGTCAGGCGGGGCCCCGACGCTCATCCCGGTTGCGAAGACGTCAGGCATCATCCACGTCTCGGCACCGGTCTTGTGGACACCGACTGCGAGGTCGGAGATGATGCCGACGGGCATGCCGATCCGGGTCGCGGTGGACTGCGCGTCGGCGAGCTGCTCCTGGGCGATCCACTGCAGCCACTCGAAGAAGTCCACATCCTCGGCATGCTGCTCCGCGAACGCGGCCACCTCCGGGGAGCTCGGCCGCTGCAGGTCCGTCGGCCAGTCGGTCCAACGCTGCCCGTGCTCGAGGCAGAGCGCCGACCAGACGGCGAAGTTGCGCAGTCCCACGCCCTCGCGGCTGCGGAAGTCGTCGTAGGCGATCCGCCTGGCCACGCGCATCCCGGCGCGGTGCACCACGCGCAGCGCCTCCAACTTCAGCGGCCACACGCCGTTGCGGTCGATCGCCGCACCCGCAGTGGCCAGCACGCGGGCCCGCCGCTGCAGGGCGTGGATGTCGTGCCGGTCGCCCTTGCCCAGGGTGGCGAACTCGGCGATCGACTCCGGTCGGATGTAGATGGGGTTGATGAAGCGACGCGACGCCGGCAGGTAGGGGGACGGTTCCAGCGGTGTGACGGGCTCGGCGGCATGCAGCGGGTTGATGAGCACGTAACCCGCGAACTGTCGGGTGCCGGACCAGGTGATGAGGTCGGCGAGGTCGGTCAGGTCACCGACGCCCCAGGATTCGTCGGAGGTGACGGAGTAGAGCTGCGTCGCGTACCCCCAGACGCGTTGGTCGCGCATCCGGGCGGGGAGCCCGACGAAGGACGGCGTGACGATCAGGCTGGCCTGGTGACGGCCCTCGACACCCTCTGCGATGATGCGGTGGTACCCGGTCGGCAGGTCCTCGCCGAGCCAGAAGGTGGCCTCGCCCATCATCCGCCCGGCGACCAGACGGTCCGGGGTGAGGTTCTCGGACTGCCAGGCGGGTCGGGTCTCGCCCGACTCGAGCTGGATGTGGACGTGCACGCCGGTCCCGGACGGCACGTGCACGTCGACATGCACGCCGGTTCCCTGCTCGGTGACGGTGCACGGGGGAAGCACCTGCAGCCAACGCTCCTCCTCGAGGGCGTGGAGGGCTGCGTCGGCGGCCTGGGGGTGGAGGCGTCGATGTCGAAGGCGCGCAGCACCCGCACGACCGTCTCGGCGGGGATGGGCACATGCCGGCCCTTCCAGTCCCAGAACTCCTGGGCGATGCCGAACCGGTCGGCGAGGCGGGCGAGGCCGGGAAACACGTCAGTCACGGGTCGTCCTTCAGCGGGTCCTGAGGACCTGGGTCCTGGAGATCATGTCGGAGAGCGTCTGCCTGTTCGACGTGAACGCGGCGAAGATGCCGTTGACGAAACCGATCACGAGATGCTGGTAGAGGATCGCGCCGACGATGCCCCGGACCGCTGCGGTGCCCCACCCGAGCTTGGAGGTGACGGGCTCGCCGACCTTCACCGTGCGCAGCCCCAGCGCCAGCTGCCCGAGGGTGGCGCTCATCGTGCCGAGCAGCACCGTGCGGTAGATCGCGTAGATGGCGATGTTGATCAGCGACGCGACCGCCAGCGCGGTCCACAAGGCGGTGGCGGGCATCGGGATCTGCCCGGCACCGTTGCCCTCGGCCCACAGCGCGAGGGCATCGAGCCACCGCTGCATCTCGCCCGCCATCCGCTGATCGACGCCCGTGAGGGCGAACACGACGGTGGCCAGAATGTAGACGATGATGAAGTCGAGCACGAACCCGCCGAGGCGGCGGCCGAACGGCGCGAGACCGGTGTCGGCGAGCGGGGGCTGGCCGTAGGTCGGAACCTGCGGCTGCGGCTGGGGGGCGACCTCGGCCGCCACCTTGTCCCTCGTCGCCTGCGACCAGGCGATGCCGTCCCAGTACCGTTCCCCATCGGATCCGGCGGGGTCGGGATACCACCCGGCGGGTGGCTGATGGGGCGCGTTGGTCATGGGTCTAAGGATGCCAGAGAACCCGGGGATTCCCGGATCGGTTGGTTTTGGGCAACAATGTTCACCGATATGGAGATGATCGGGCGTTACAGGATCACCGGGCGGATCGGGTCCGGCTCCTTCGCGACGGTCTACCGCGGCCAGGACGACACCCTCGACGTGCCGGTGGCGGTCAAGGTGCTCGCAGACAACTGGTCGACCAACGACGATGTCCGGGCCCGCTTCCTCGCCGAGGCCAGGCTCCTGCGCCGCATCTCCGACGAACGTGTGGTGCGGGTCTACGACATCGGCACCACCGATCGCGGCCAGCCCTACTTCGTGATGGACCTCGCGAACGGCGGGTCCCTGGAGCAGCTCCGCAGGTCGATGGTCGCCCCGGGCTCGCGCTGCGACTGGTGGCCGAGGCCGCCAGGGCCCTCGAGGTCCTGCACCGCAACCAACTGGTGCACCGCGACGTGACTCCGGGCAACATCCTCCTGACCAACACCGCGCAGGGCGTGCGCGTGATGCTCGCCGACCTCGGCGTGGCCAAGTCGCTGCTCGACGAGTACCGCGACACCATGACGGCCGGCACCCCCGCCTACATGGCCCTCGAGCAGGCCAACTCGACACAGCTGGACCAGCGCTCCGACATCTACTCGCTCGCCTGCGTCACGTACGCGCTGCTCACCGGCAGGCCCCCGTTCCCCGTCAAGACGCTCGCGGAACTGCTGGGCCGCAACCACGCGATCGGCCCCGCTCCCATCGCCGCGCAGCTCGGGGCACCGGAACTGCTCGACCAGGTGCTCGCCTCCGCGCTCTCCCCCGACCCGAACCGCAGGCCGCAGACCGCGGCGCAGTTCGCCGAGGTGCTCGACCGGCTTGCCGACGCGCTCCCGGGCGGCGAGTCGTACCGGCCGCTGCCGCTGACGTCGTCGGCGACGCCCACAACGCTCGGGTCGATCCCGAACGCCCCGCCCCCGCGGGCGCCCTGATCAGCGGCGGACGCCAGCAGGCGAGCCTGACGCCGGGCAGCGAGACACCCGTCTCGATGCTCGACAACTACATCGGCAAGGGCCGCTACCAGCCGAAGAAGGCGAGGGAGTCGCACTCCCCTGGTTCTACGCGCTCGTGACGACCTCGGCCATCGCGCTGCTCGCGCTGACGATCTTCCTGACCATCTACGTGCTCACGAACTGAGCAGGTCGTTGTCGATCCGGCCGATCCTGCGGCCGACGACCAGCGCGGCCACCGCCACCAGGAGACTGGCCGACAGCGCCGCCGTGTAGCTCAACCGCTCCGGCTCCGCCAGCAGCAGGCCCGTGTAGATGCCGCCCGCGACCGCCGTCACCACCGAGTTGCCGACCGACTCCGCCACCTGCAGAGACGACTGGTTGCGGCCCTGCTCGAACCTCGAGGACAGGCTCATCACGGCGACCGCGGAGCTCGGCATGGTGAGGCCCATCCCCGTCCCCGCGACGATCCACGCCACGAGTGCGGCGCCGATCGGCAGGGAGGGCAGCCAGGCGAAGGCGGCGAGGCCCGCGATGCCGACCACCGAGAGGGCACTGCCGACGGTGATGAACGCGTCGCGGCTCAACCTCACCCACCGCTGCGACTGCAGCCAGGACCCGAGCGTCCAGCCGATGCTCCCTACCGTGAGGGCCCACCCGACCTGGAAGGGGTTGTAGCCGCGAAGGTCCTGCAGCGTTACGAGCAGGATCGTCTCGGCCGCGAAGAACGCGCCCGCCTGCACCGCACGGGTGAGCACCACTCTCGGGATCCCGGGCCCCACCCGCGGGCCGCAGGAGCCACGATCCGCGGCAGCCCCCATCCGAGCGCCGCGACCCCGACCACGGCTGACGCGACACTCCACGCGCCGAGCCCCTGGCCCGCGAGCAGGATGAGCGAGGGAGCGACGGTGACCCACAGCGTCGGAGCGACCCGGACCGGGCCTACCTCGCCGTCAGAGGAGAAGTGCCGCTGCACCTCCCGCAGGCCGGGGAGGGTGATGAGGAAGGCGACCACGGCGAGCGGGATCATGGTGGCGAACACCAGACGCCAGGAGTAGTGGGTCAGCCAGGCCGCGAACGGTGGGCCGACAAAGGCAGGCAGCAGCCAGCAGAACGAAACCAGCGCCATCACGCGCGGGCGCTCCTCGGCGGCGAAGGCGTGCGCCACCACCACCGACAGCGTCAGGTTCAGGGCACCTGCCCGAGCCCCTGCACGAGGCGGGCCAGCAGCACCACCCACACCGACGGGGCAACCCAGCCGAGCACGAGGCCGACAGCGAACATGGCGAACCCGATGCACATCGGCAGCGCCGGGCCTCGCTGGTCGGCGATCCGCCCGCGATGATGGTGGCCAGCAGCATGCCGGAGATCATCGTGGTGAACGCCCACGGGTACAGGTGCTGCGCATCGAAGGACGCCATCAGGGTGGGGAGGGCGGTCGCAAGCCCGATCGACTGGAACGCGACGGCGAACACAGACAACATGATGCCGACGATCAGCGCCCTGCGGCCCGCGCGGTGTCCATGAGCCTCCTCGCCCGTCGCGTCTCCCTCGTCGTCGCCCATCCTGCCGGACGGGACTGACGCGTACAATCTTCGGCATGACTGAAATGGCCCCCGGATCACAGACCGTCGTCGACGAACGCACCGAGCTGTTCGAGGACGGAGACCAGGACCGGTTCTCCCACTACGTGCCGAAGGACAAGCTGATGGCCGCGATGGTCAACGGCACCCCGTGGTGGCGCTGTGCGGAAAGGTGTGGGTACCCACCAAGAACCCCGACCGGTTCCCGGTGTGCCCGGAGTGCAAGGAGATCTGGGAGTCCCTGAACCCCGGGCAGTGAGTGGGCGTCAGTAGCGGTAGGTGTCGGGCTTGAACGGGCCCGACACCGGGATCCCGAGGTAGCCGGCCTGCTTGTCGGTGAGTGTGCTGAGCTCGACGCCGAGCGAGCCGAGGTGCAGGCGGGCGACCTCCTCATCCAGGTGCTTGGGCAGCACGTACACGCCGACCGGGTACTCCTCCGGGCGGGTGTAGAGCTCAATCTGGGCGAGCACCTGGTTGGTGAACGAGTTGCTCATCACGAACGACGGGTGACCGGTGGCGTTGCCGAGATTGAGGAGCCGGCCCTCGGACAGCACGAGGATCGAGTGGCCGTCGTCGAAGCGCCACTCGTGCACCTGCGGCTTGATCTCGATGCGGGTGACGTCTGCGCGGCCCTCGAGGCCCGCCATGTCGATCTCGTTGTCGAAGTGGCCGATGTTGCCGACGATGGCCTGGTGCTTCATGCGGGCCATCTGCCCATTGGTGATGACATCGCAGCAGCCGGTGGCGGTGACGAAGATGTCGGCCGTCTCGACGACGGAGTCGAGCGCGGCGACCTGGTAGCCGTCCATGGCGGCCTGCAGCGCGCAGATGGGATCGATCTCGGTGACGATGACGCGGGCGCCCTGGCCGCGCAGCGACTCGGCACAGCCCTTGCCGACGTCGCCGTAGCCGCACACGACGGCGACCTTTCCGCCGATCAGCACGTCGGTGGCGCGGTTGATGCCGTCGATGAGCGAGTGGCGGCAGCCGTACTTGTTGTCGAACTTCGACTTGGTGACCGAGTCGTTGACGTTGATCGCGGGGAACAGCAGCGAGCCGTCGCGGGCCATCTCGTAGAGGCGGTGGACGCCGGTGGTGGTCTCCTCGGTGACGCCCTGCACACTGGCCGCAAGCGCCTTCCAGTCGATGACGCCGTGCGCCTCACGCAGAGTCGCCTTGACGATGAGGAACTCATGGGAGTCGTCGTCGGCGTCGGCGGGCACCTCGCCCGCATCCTGGGCCGCGACGCCCTGGTGCACGAGCAGCGTGGCGTCGCCACCGTCATCGAGAATCATGTTGGGCTGGCCACCGTCGGGCCACTGCAGGATCTGGCGGGTGCACCACCAGTACTCCTCCAGCGTCTCGCCCTTCCAGGCGAACACAGGGATCCCCGCCGCGGCGATGGCGGCGGCCGCGTGGTCCTGGGTGGAGAAGATGTTGCAGGACGCCCAGCGGACGTCCGCGCCGAGCGCGACGAGGGTCTCGATGAGGACGGCCGTCTGCACGGTCATGTGCAGCGAACCGGCGATCCGGGCCCCTTCAGCGGCTTGGAGTCGCCGTAGCGCTCCCGCATCGCCATCAGGCCGGGCATCTCGTGCTCGGCGAGGGTGATCTCCCTACGTCCGAAGTCGGCAAGGGACAGGTCAGCTACACGGAAATCCACGGGCGTCACTCTACCCGTGGCGCTCCGGGGAACCTATCCGGCCGGGCCGTCAGATCCCGCCAGCGATGCGAGGTGCGCGAGCGCCAGATCGTAGCCGCCCACCCCACAGCCGACGATGATGCCCGCCGCCCTGGCCGACAGCACGCTGGTGTGGCGGAACTCCTCGCGGGCGTGCACGTTGGAGATGTGCACCTCGACGTAACGCGGCACCAGGGCGGCCGCGTCGGCGATCGCGTACGAGTAGTGCGTCCACGCGCCCGCGTTCAGCACGACGTCGGCCCGGATGTCGACCGCCTCGTGCAGCCAGCCGATCATCTCCGCCTCACTGTCGCTCTGACGCACCTCGACGTCGAGCCCCAGCCCGCGGCCCGTCTCCACCAGGTGGGCGGCGAGGGTGGCGTACGTGGTGCCGCCGTAGACCTCGGGCTGCCTGGAGCCGAGTCGACCGAGGTTGGGGCCGTTGAGGACGAGAACCTTCATGGGTGGTCAGTCTGCCAGCCCGCGTAGGTCGACGTCCCATCCGAGCCCGATCTCCAGGTACGTGGCCCCGTAGCGGCCGCGCTGGAGCAGCGTGACGTAGCGCTCCACGTCGGTGGCCCGCAGTTCGGCATCGCCCGAGGAGATCCGGGCGATCCGGACGCCGACGGCCTCGGCCCGCTCCACGAGCGAGGTGGCGGTGTCACGGTGGGGGCGGGCACTTTGTCGTCGTCGAGGAGCACCACGACGGGGCGGCTGTCGCCCGCGTCGTCGAAGGGGTCGGCGAACGGGTCGCGGACAGGGACCGCGCCCAGCAGCGTGTCGAGCTCGGAGGCATCTGCGGCGAGCGCTGGCCTTCCGCTGGCCCGACGCAGCGCCTCGGCGATCCTGCGGGAGGCCCGACCGGCGAGCACCGTGCCGCCCCAGACCAGCGGGATCCCGTCGGCCAGTTCGAGGGCCAACTCCTTGCCCGGGTTGGCCGCGAGGTCGAGCCGCGGCGCGCAGGCCTCGGCCACGAGATCGGCGGCGTCGGCCACGTGCTCGGGGTGCACGATCGGTCCCAGGCCCAGGTCGCCCAGCAGCGCGAGGGCCGCGACGGCCGCAGCGACCGGGTCGTCCTCGAAGGTCGGGATCAGGGTGGTGCCTCCGGAGGCGGCGGCCGCGGCAAGGGCGGAGTCCTCGGGCGCGGTGACGATGAGCGCGACGCCACGGCGGGCGGCCTCACCGGCGCAGTGCAGCACCCACTCCGGGGAGTTGTAGCCGCCGAGCACGACAACCATGTCGAGGGGGCCGACCCAGGCCGGAAGCGTCGGGCCGGGCCATGCCATGAACGGGACGGGCACACCGGCTCCAGGACGGCGCGCACGAGCCGGGCCTCGGAACCCATCACGAGGATTCCGCGGGGCCGGTCGGCCAGCGTGAGCGCGCCCGTCGGCTGGGTGAGGGCGGCGCGTCGGATCCGGGCACCGGCAAGGGCCAGCCAGCGCAGACCTTCGTGCGATTCGAGCCCCGCCTCCTCCAGGCGGGCGTCGTCGAACTCGGAGCCGTTCACAACGTGCTGCGGGCCTGGTCGATCAGGAGCACAGGGATCTGGTCGCGCACCGGGTAGGCGAGCCCGCAGGCCTGGTTCGTGCAGACCAGCTCATGCTCGTCGTAGTCGACGGCGAACTTGGCGTGGCACGCGGGACACGCGGCGATGGCCAGAAACTCCGGCGAAAGCGTCATCTGATCTTCTGCCATGTCTTCTCCTGACGAGGGTGGGCCGACTTGTTCCGAGCCTATCGCCTGCCGCAACCCTCGGGTCACCGACGCACGAGGGCGAGCACCTCGTCGCGCAGGGCGGTCATCGTGGCCGGATCGGCCGCCTCGACGTTGAGCCGGAGCAGCGGCTCGGTGTTGCTGGGGCGCAGGTTCAGCCACCAACCCTCGCCCCGGTTGCGGATGGTGAGCCCGTCGTCGAGCTCCACCTCGCCGAGGCCCCGAGGGCGTCGGTGACGCGGTCGATGCACTCGCCCGAGTCTGCCACCGTCGAGTTGATCTCGCCGGAGCGGCTGTACCCGTCGTAGACGCCCGCCAGCTCCGACAGCGGGGCCGCGGAGGAACGCAGCAGCTCGAGCACGTGGAGGGCGGCGAGCATGCCGGTGTCGGCCGACCAGAAGTCGCGGAAATAGTAGTGCGCGGAGTGCTCGCCACCGAACACGGCGCCCGTCTCTGCCATCATCGCCTTGACGTAGGTGTGACCCACCCGCGACACCGCGACCGTGCCGCCGGCCGCCTCGACGGCCTTCGGCACGCACCAGGAGGTGATGGTGTTGGTGATGATGGTCGAGCCCGGATCCTTCGCGAGCTCTGCGACGGCAATCATGGCGGTCACCACCGACGGGTCGACCACCTCGCCGCGCTCGTCGATGATGAAGCAGCGGTCGGCGTCGCCGTCGAACACCAGGGCGAGGTCGGCCCGGTGCGCCACGACAGCGGCCTGCGCGTCGCGCAGGTTCTCCGGCTCCAACGGATTGGCGGGGTGGTTCGGGAACGACCCGTCGAGGTCGAGGAACAGGCCGACCAGGTCGAGGCAGCGGCCGCCGAGCACCGCCTCCGCGGTGTGGCCGGCCATGCCGTTGCCCGCGTCGACGACGACCTTGAGGGTGCGGTCGCCGCGCTGCGGCACGAGGTCGCCCAGTTTGGCGGCGTAGGCGGGGAGCGCATCGAGGGTGCGGTGCCCACCCGTCACCTCGGCCCCGATGGTGATGTCCGCGGCACGGTCGCGCAGGCGGGTCATGAAGTCGGCGGGCACGGGCCTTGCGTCGGCGAGGCAGAACTTGATGCCGTTGTACTGGGCAGGGTTGTGGCTTGCGGTGAACTGCACGCCGGGGAGGCCGAGCCACCCGGAGGCGAACCACAGCTCGTCTGTGGAGGCGAGATCGATGTCGACCACGGATGCGCCGGCGCGACGGGCGCCGTCGACGAAGGCGAGCAGCAACTCGCGGCCCTGGCCGCGCATGTCGCGGGCGACGACGAACTCGTCCGCGCCCACCAGGTCGATGTAGGCCGCGCCGAGGGCCCTCGCCCCGTCCAGATCCCACTCGGGGAGGTCGCCGGAGATGACGCCTCGGATGTCGTTGGCCTTGAAGATCACGGGGTCAAGCACAGGCCAACCCTACCGGCTGGTCAGTCGGCGACCGGCACCAGCCGCAGGTGGCCGCCGCGCGCGGTGGGCGGCTCCGCATCGACCGGGTGTGGCCCCGGGGGCGCAGAGCGGGGTCGTCCTCGCGCAGGCCGATGGCGCGCACGGCGTCCGCAAGGGCCATCAGGTCGTCCGATGGCGCGGGCGGTGGTGGGGCGGCACCGTCAAGGGGCAGCCGGATGATGTCCCAGCCTTTGGGTGTGCTGGTGCGCTCCGCGTGGCGGGAGCAGAGGTCGTAGGCGCCGGGTTCCACGTCGAGCGAGAGCGGGCCGAGCACGGCGGTGGAGTCGGCGTACACGTAGGTCATGGTCGCAACCGCCGTGGACGAGCAGGCGGTACGGGAACAGGTACGCACCGCGCCAACCTAGCTCACCGGAGACTAGAGTGGCCGCATGCCACGCAGACGAGACCGTCATGGACGCGGAATCCGCGGCCCGCTCGCCTCGCCGAACCCGTTCACCAAGCATCCGGTGCCGTTGGCACGGCCGTCGCGGATCGCGTTCTTCAACGACTGCGTCACGACCGCGATGGCCGACATCGCCGAGGTCGCTCCCGATGCGCTGCGCGACATCATCGTCGGCGTGGAGGAGGTGCCGCACCTGAACGTCGCATGGTCGGGCGACCGGGTGCCGCTGTCGGCCGCGCTCGAGGCGGGGCGGGTAGGAAGGCGCAGATCGTGATCTTCGAGAGGCCGTTGGAGCACCGGGCGGGTTCGCGCTCGCAGTTACGCGACCTCGTGCACCAGACCATCGTCGAGCAGTTGAGCGCGCTCACCGGCCGCAGCATCGAGGAACTCGGCGGCGACCCCGGCTGGGATTAGGGGCGGTCGCTCGGTCGCTCGGTCCCTCGGTCCCTCGGTCCCTCGGTCGCTCCCCGGGCCCGTCCGGAAAAATCGGCCAATAGCCGATTCTGGTCGGTCCCGCTGGAAATAGTGACCACAGACCCAGCCCCAACAACCGCTCACGCCCTCCCCTCGACGCACACCCCACCCCGGGCCCGTCCGGAAAAATCGGCCAGTAGCCGATTCTGGTCGGTCCCGCTGGAAATAGTGACCACAGACCCAGCCTCAACAACCGTTCAGGCCCCGTCACAGCCTTGAGGGCCGCCAACGGAAGCCGGCGAGCACCCCACCGTTCCCGTTGCTGCCAAGAACCCCGACCGCAGCGCATCGGATCAGTGGGCGCCTTTTCCAGGCAGACCGATCAGAATCGGCTACTGGCCGATTTTTCCCGCGTCCCCTACCGCAGGGTCGGGTCGGCGACGATAGTCTGTCCTCCGACTCCTCGGCCCTGGTGGGCGACAGCGGGTAACCGACCGACCCGGTGCTCGACAGTGCCGCGGCCACGACGGGCGCATCCGCCTCGACCAGCACCGGCCCGGTGCCGGCAGCCGCGACGGAGAGGGTCGTTCCGACGGGGATCTGCACCTGCTGCGACGTGCCGGCGACGGTGACCGTCGCCGACACCGACGCGATGCCCGGATTGCTCACCAGCACCGAGCCCACCTCGTCGGCCGACACCCCGAGGCTCCGGCCCGCGGCGGCGGGCAGCAGCATCCGGCGGACGCCTGCGGCGGACGTCTCCACGCCGACCCCGAACGGTTCGGCCGCGGTGAGCCGCAGGGCGCTCGCCTCTCCCCGAGCGACGAACCGAGGTCGACCACCACCGACGAGCGCGGCTCCAGCGACAACCCGGCGGCCGGCGCCGGTTCGTAGCTCGACGTGGCGCCCAGCGCGCTGACGGCGACGTCGAGTCGCTCGGTGCCGGGATTCGTCAGGACGATGCGCGCCGACTCCGCCCCCGCCGGGATGCCCGCGATCAGGTGCTCGCTGGCCGGTGCCGCCGCGCCGATGTTCGCGACGGCGCGCCCCGGGAGCGGCTGCGCGAGCACGACGACCCGCCCCTGGCTGGTGGCGTACTCGACCCCACCGGGGCGTCGGGGACCAGTACCGACAAGGCGATGGTGCGGCTCGCACCCGGCGCGATCGCGATGCCTCGCGCCCCCACCGCGTCGATCTCGCCGTCGGACCCCAGCAGAGTGAGATCGACGACCGCCTCGTTGGCGTCGGTGTTGACGAGCAGCAGTTCGCTGCTGGCCGGGTCGGTGACCGTGAGGATACCCGTCGGCATAGGGGCGGTGCACGGCACATATCCGGGCGGCGTCGACCCGGTGAGCACGCCACCGACGATGAGCGAGTTGGAGGTCAGCACGGTTGGCCCGGCGATCACGGTGTCGATCGGGCCGGACGCCCCGGGACCGACCTCGCCGCCCAGCGGGGTGAGCGAGATCGTCGAGTCGCCGAGCACGAGGGCCCGCCCTGCGGGCAGGCAGGTAAGGCGCGTCGAACGCACCAGGTCCACCGTCTGGGCCGGGGGCCGCCGCAGCGGGCTGAGCAGCGACAGCCCGACGGCGATGCCGACAGCAAGCGCCACGGCCAGGAACGAGTACAGCAGTCGGCGGCCCATCAGCGCCCCTCCTCGCGACGGCGGCGCCACCGAGAGTCGGCGCGGCGAGCACCGCGAGCGCCAGCAGCACCAGGGCCTGCAGCCATGCGTGCCAGGGATGCCCGGTCGGCTTCAACTCCAGGGCGCCTCCCTCGGCGGGCAGGGGCCCGAACGTGACGACGGAGTCGTCGATGAGCGGCCTGGGGGTATCAGCCACCCGCGGGATCCGCACACCGTCGACGCTGGCAGTCCAGTCTGCGGCGGGCGACTCGGCGAGGTAGAGCATCCGTTCGCCATTGCCCGCCGGCAGTTCGCCGTCGACGATGAACGGGTCGTCGCCGTCCACGGAGGCCCGGGAGACCAGCCCGCTGACGGTCCACACGACGGAGGCGTCGTCGGCCGGGTTGCTGACCATGCCGTCCAGGTTGTCGAGCGCCGCGCGCTGGTCGACCTCGACGCCACCCACAAAGACGTGCGACACACCCATGATCCGCAGCCGCTCAGCCAGGTCCGCGGGCGGGTCGCCAGCGGCGATCGAGTGGGCGACTGCGGTGAGTTGCCGGTCGAAGGATCCGAGCGGGTTGCGCTCTCCGGTGCCCCACTGCGGCTGTCGCGCGTCGATCACGTTCCAGGAGATCTGATCCCCATCCGGATGGCGAGGGCACGCGGGTCACGCTGGGAGGCGAGCACGTCGCGGACGTAGCCGGGCAGCACGGTTGTGACCGACCCGACGGGGCCGTTGAAACCGACCACCGCCCACACACCGACCGCCACCGCACCTGCGAGTGCGACGGGCACGATCGGCAGCCACCTGGTCGGTGCGGGGAGCGCGACCGGCACCAGGAGGGCGGCCAGCACCAGCAGCGCCCACGGGGACAGCAGCGGTCGCACGACACCGCCGTCGACCGCGACCGTGAGTCGCGACAGCAGCGTTCCCACGATCAGCGGCGTGGCGAGCGCGACGACCGACCAGATCCAGGCCGGTCGACTGAGGCGCGCCATGGCCACGACGGCCGCGAGCCCGAGGACAGCGAAGAAGGCGACATTGGCCCACAGCGGCAGGCCGGACGGCAGGATGCGGCCGACGACGAGCGCGTAGGAGGCTGGTGGGTAGTCGGGCCAGGCGAGGGGGTCGACGCCCGTCAGCAGCCGCCCCGGATGTGCCGCGAGCCCGGGAAGCCATGGGATGAGGAACACCCAGGCGGGGCCAGCGCGACGGCCGCCTCGGTCGTCCGCTCACGGTTCCGGCCGGCCCACACGATGCCCCAGATGCTCAGCAGTGGGAGCGCGACGGGCCACACCGCCGCGACCACGACCACCCAGAAGGCCACCCTGCGGGGCCCGGAGCCGCTCCGCGCCGGTGGCCTGGTTGGCGGCCATGGCGTGGATGGCACGCATCAGCAGTGGCCCGGCGACCGACAGCACCATGCCGGTGACGTCGCCGGCGGTGACGAGCCCCAGCAGAACCGTGCCGCCCGCCCAGGCTGCGGCCGAGGCACATGCGGGCGCCGCCCCACCCGAGGCGACGCAACAGGGCGAGCCAGGAGAGCGCGGCGAGCAGGGGCGTGAGCACCAGCGCGAGGAATGAGAACCAGCCGGGGCTGCCGAAGCCCGCGAGCGAGGAGACGGCCGCGAGGCCCAGCCACGGGGCGTCGCCGTGCAGGTAGGTCTCCCAGGCGCGCGCCAGCGACGCGGGCGCGGGCAGCAACCCGCCGCCGGAGACCGGCCCCCGCCGAGCAGGGTGCGGGCGGCGGCAGCGGCCGTGACCAGAAGCACCAGCACCAGCAGCGTCGACGGCGCCAGCACGCGGCTGCGGAGCGTCGGAGCCGCATAGTCGTCGCTGGTCAGTTCGTCGATGGACGCCCCGGCCGGGGCCTCGGTGAGGGTGCGGTACCGCTCGGACAGCCCGGCCCCGATCCGGTCGACGGCGTGACGCAGCGGCCAGTAGCGGTTCGGGAGCAGGTCTTCGGGGTGTGGTCCTCCTCCGGAACCCGCCCTGCGAGCGAGGCCGTCTCCCGGGCGTGGCCCGGAACTGCCGCAGGGCCCGCAGCTCTGCCGCGGCATGTGAGGGCGACTTGGCGAGCAGGAACCCGAGCGACCGGATGAGGGAGGCGGCTGTGAGGCCCGGGCCGCTCGCGCCCCGCGAGCCGGCGATGCGCAGCGCCGCGAGCCGGTCGGCCACGTGCGGATGCCCCTGCCCGGGGCGACGCCCCACGCGACCCGCCGCGAGGTGGTTGAGCGCGGCGTCGGGCCAGGTGAGCACGCGGTATCCGTGTGCGTTGATGCGCCACCCCAGGTCGACGCCGTCACGGTGCCGGGCGATCTCGGGGGCGATGCCTCCCACCTCACGCCAGACGTCGCCGCGCACGAGGACGCCGGCCGTGGAGGCACCGAGGACGTCGCGCGACTCGCTCTGGTGCTGGTCGATGTCGCCGGCCTCGACCAGCGGCACCCGCAGCCCACCCGCCGTGATCGCCTGGCCGACCTCGGAGAGGGTCTCGGGATAGTTGCGGCGCTTCGGCTCGAGCAGCTTCGGCACCACCATGTCGCTGTGGCGGGCGCCCTCGAGCAGGCGGGCGAGCGCGTCACGGTGCGGGAGGAATCATCGTGCAGCAGCCAGACCCACTCGGCCTCGCGGCCCTCGAGCGCGGCGCCGACGGCCTGCCCGAAGGCGACCTCGGGGCCGAGTTCCAGCAGTTCGTGGATGACCCCCTCGTCGCGGGCCCGGGCCAGCAGTTGTGGGGAGTCGTCGGTTGACCCGGTGTCGACGGCGATCAGGCGGCCGGGGCGCGGATGCAGCCTCGCCAGCGACAACAGTTGTCTGGGCAGCCACTCGGCGGCATCGTGGACGACCATCACGGCCACGACCGCGTCGGGGTCGATCTCGGGAACATCGGGGGCGGGATCGACCTGATCGATCCAGGCCCAGAGGTCGTCGCCCTCGTGCCCGTGCTGCGCTTCGTCTGTCACGGATCCTCCGATTGGTGAGCCTCGACAGTACCAGCGAGGCTCAGCTGGCGGCCCGCTTCAACTTGCGGCGTTCACGCTCGGACAGGCCGCCCCAGATGCCGAACCGCTCATCATGGGACAGGGCGTACTCGAGGCATTCGGTGCGGACGGTGCAGCTCAGGCACACGCGCTTCGCCTCACGGGTCGATCCGCCCTTCTCGGGGAAGAACGCCTCGGGGTCGGTCTGGGCGCAGAGGGCCTCCGCCTGCCATGCATACTGCGCGTCGTCAAGCATTGCGAACAGCTCGTCGTCCATGAAACCCTCCTTCCCTGGCCAGAATTACACACGAGTGGTTTTGATCGGTCAAGTGGAAACGGTAAATCAACGACGTTGCCAGGCCTATCTACGCGGGGGCCTGATCAAAGTTCCATCGGGATCGTTCTCATCTGCACGCGGCCACGGCGTCGAGGCGGTGGCCCACTGGGCCGCCCTCTCCCCACCTGGTCGCCCGGTATCGGGCCGAAGGTGAGCCGGGATGACCGGTCACCGGCGCCGCATGGCTGGGGCGTTGCCCCGTCGCAGTCGCCTCCCCGCCCGGGGGCGGGTGTCCCTGCGAGGATCGGCCTCCTCCGGGTCGGAGAGGTCGCGGTGGTGCAGCACCAGGTACAGGGTCCAGCCGACGAGCGCGACGCCGGTGAGCAGGCCCGCAACGACCCCGAGCAGTTCGCCGGTGCCGACCCCCACCCGGAACCACGAGGAGAGACGCGAACACCACGCGCGCGATCAGGCCACCGGTCGCCCCGAGGAAGGCGGCGATCCGCGACCTGCGGCCGCCGTGGCCGGCAGCGATGGCGGCGCCGGTGAGCGGCAGCAGCGCCTGCGGGGCGCCGAGCGCGGTGACGGCGCGCGCGCCGTCGGAGGCCAGCAGGAGTCCCGCCCCACCGTCTCGACGGCCCCTGCGACCAACAGCACGCCGACCACGGCGGCGATGGCCGCCGCCCTCGGCTGATCGGACAGCTTGCCCATGTGAGGTTCCTCCCGGATGGTGTCAGGCGAATTCTGCCCCAACACCGGTTCGCACCAGCCCCACCAGTTCCTTGATCCTCTCGGCGTCGGACAGGGGCGCCACGAGTGTCGCCGTCGGGGTGGCGACCACCAGGCAGTCGCTCAGGCCCAGCGTCGCGACCAGATGTCCGGGTCCGCGATGGTTGATGACGATGCATCCGCGCGAATCGAGCGACACCGTGCGGCCGTCCACGACGTTGCCGTGCCCGTCGGTGCCCAGCAGCTCGGCGAGCGAGACGTAGCCGCCCACGTCGCGCCACTCGACCTGCAGCGGGACGCTCACGACGACGGCGTCGGTGCGGCCGATGGACGCGGGCTCCATCACCGCGTAGTCGACGGAGATCTTCTGCAGGGTCGGGAACAGGGCGTCGATCCGCTCCGGGTGGGCCGCGATCTCGCGGACCGTTGCGGAGGTGTGGGGCAGCAGTTGGTCGAGCTGCCCCAGAAGGGTCGCTGCCCGCCACACGAACATGCCCGCGTTCCACCAGTACTCGCCGCCGGCCAGGTAGTCCCGGGCCACCTCGAGCGAGGGCTTCTCCTTGAACTCGGCGATCCGGTGCACGCCCGGGAACCCGTCGAGCTCCTCGGCGCGGTGCAGGTACCCATATCCGACATGCGGCGTGGTGGGCACGACTCCGAGGGTGACGAGCGCATTCGGTACCCGGGTCGCGACGTCGAAGGCGCGTCGGAGGGCATCCCGGAACTCAGCCACGGGCTCGATGACCTGGTCCGCCGTGACCATCGCCACGACGCCCTCGGGATCGCGGCGCGTCACCTCGGCGGCTGACCAGGCGACCGCGTTGAGGGAGTCGCGCCCCTCGGGTTCGCCGAGGATGTTGCCGGGCGCCAGCTCGGGATCTGTTCGGCGACGTCGTCGGCGTAGGCGCGCCCGGTGCACACCAGGATGTTCTCCGCCGGGACGACCCCTCGAGCCGCTCGTAGGCCAACCTCAGGAGGGAGCGACCCTCGAAGAGGGCCAGCAACTGCTTCGGGCGCCCCTGGCGCGACAGGGGCCAGAGCCGGGTTCCCGAGCCGCCGGCCATGATGACTACGTACTGCATGCGGCAGAGGCTACCTGTCGTCTCCGATCCGATCACAGCCCGCCCGCGGCGTGCGGCCTAAGATCGGTCCCATGTTCATCCCGCCCTCACCCGACGCGTCGCAGCCTCGGGAGCCCGCCCGCTGCTCACCCACTACGACGGGGCTGCCGACACCAGGACCGAGCTGAGCGCCCGGACGTTCGCGAACTGGGTGGACAAGACTGCCAACCTGATCGCCGACCTCGGCCACGGGGACGGCGAGCCGATCGACATCACCTTGGCGGGGTCACACCCTGGCCACTGGGTCACGCTGGTGTGGATCGCGGCGGCCTGGCAGCGCGGCTGCCCGGTGTACTCGACGGCAACCGGGTCCGAACTCCTCGTGGTCGGCCCCGACGATGAGCGCCGCTCCGACATCACGGTCGCCTGTTCCCTGCACCCGCTCGGCAGGGGCTTCACGACTGCGCCGGTCGGCGCCATCGACTACGTGGAGGTGTTCGGCCAGCCCGACGTGCACGACGTGGCGGGCTGGGCGCAGCAGGACATCTTCGACGGTGTCGCGCTCCCGGGCTCGGTGCCGCCACGCGACACGCGGCTGCTGCTGCCCATCCCCGTGCCCGGCCTCGAGACGGTGCTCGAGGCCCTGGTCGCCCCCGTGCTGGGTGAGGGATCGACAGTCGTGGCGGTCAACTGCCCGGATGAGTTGTTGATCCAGGTTGCGACCGCGGAGCATGCGCTCCTGCGCTGAGCCCGCTCAGGCCTTGTGGCCATCCTCGGCGGTCGCGTCCCCGTCGGCGTCCCCGACCTCGGGCTCCGCCGGCAGGGGCTCCCCGACTGCCACGTCCGGCTCGGGCTCCACGGCGAGATCGGCCTCAACCAGTGCAGCTCCCCCGCCGAGCGTGGCGAGCATCTGACGCACGTTCGACAGCTGCGCGGTGATCGAGTCCCTGCGCTGCGACACGGCGGCGAGCTCACGCTCGGAGTCGCGGCGCACCCGGTCGGCCTTGGTGCGTGCCTCGCCGACCAGCTCATCCGAGTCCCGGGTCGCCTTGGCCTTGAGCGCCTCGGCCTGGCTGGCCGCGTCGGAGACGACCCGCTGAGCCTCGGTCTCGGCCGCGCGAAGGTTCTCCTCCGCCGCCTTCAACTGGTCCTCGCGCTGGGCCATTGCGACGGCGAAGTCGGCGGCGGCAGCGTCCCTGCGCTCGGCGAGCGTGCGCTCGAAGTCGGCCGCGGCCTGTGCCGCGCGCGCCTGCTGCGATTCGTAGACCGCCTCCGCCTCCTCACGACGCGCCGCTGCCTCACGGTCGGCGTGGTCGATCAGCTCGTCCGACCGGCGCTGGGCGCCCGCGAGGCGCGCCTCGGCGTCCGCTTCCGCTGAGCTGCGGGTGTCGACGGCGTAGCGGTCGGCCTCGACCGTCTGTGCCTCGGCCTTCCTGGTCGCCTCGGCGACCAGCTTCTCGGCATCGATGGTGGCCGCGCGGCGGAGGTCCTCAGCCTCGGCCTCGGCGAGGCTGAGGATCTGACCGATCCGCTCGCCGAGCTCCTGGAACGACGGGCGCGATGCGATGGACCGGGCGCGGGCGGCCTCCTCGGCGCGCGCCTGGGCCTCGGTAAGGCGGGCCTCCACCTCGATCCGTTCCTGTCGCGCCTCCTTCAGCTGGACGGTGAGTTCACCGAGCTCTGCGCGCGCGGCGTCCAACGCCTGCTGCAGGGTCGAGAGCTCGGCGTCGACCTGGGCGGGTTCGTAGCCGCGCAGGACGGTGCGGAAGGTGGGGGTCATCATGCATCCTCGTTCGATGTGGTGGTTCCCGGGACAGCGAGCGCTTCGATCACGCCCGAGAGGTGGTTCAGTTGACTTGTGATGTTGTCGCGGCGCTGCGCGAGGGCAGCCACCTCGGCGCGCGCCTCATCGAGCGCCGTCCGGGCCTGGGTGCGGAGCAGGTCGGCCTCGACACGTGCGGTGCTGAGGAGTTCGACCGCCTCCTCACGCGTCGCCCTGGTGCGTTCGAAGGAGGCGCGCTGCGACGCCTCGAGATCGGCTGCCAGCCGTTCCCGCACGAGGGTCGCGTTCGACTCGGCGTCAGCGATGCGCTCCTCTGCCCGCATGACGATGGCCTGCGCCTCGCGACGGGCACGGGCAAGCGTGTCCTCAGCCCTCGCGTCGCTGGCTTCCCTGGTCCGGGTGGCATGTTCGTTGGCGGCGGCGAGCTCAGCGTCCGCGCGGGCCCGCACATCGGCGGCGCCCACCTCGGCGGCCCGGATCCGCTGCCGGGCGATGTCGACGGAACGCGCCACGCCCCCGAGAGCTTGCCGCGGACCTCGCTGGCGCGACGCGCCACGGCCAGGTGGGCAGCGCGGGTGGAGCGCGCAGATTCCGCCTTCGCCCCTCAAGGAGGCGGCTGACGGTCTCCTGGGCCCATTGGAGCTGCTCGGCGGCCTCGGCGAGGCGGGCCTCGGCCTCACCCTTCGATTCCTCTGCGAGCCGCGCCGCCCGCACCTGTGCGTCACGGATCAGGCGGGCCGTCCCCGCCTCGGCGAGCGCGCGGGCCGCGTCCGTTGCCGCCGCCGCCGCGTCCGCGTCACGGGCGGCCCGCTCGAGCAGGTCGTCGGCGCGGGAACGCACGGCATCCCACTCGTCCTCGATCCTGCGGCGGTGCGCTTCCGCCTCGGCCAGAAGTTCCCCGTCGTGGGCGGACCGCTCGACGGCGAGCGCGGCGGTGTGGGCGGCGGCCTGCGCCTCCCGTTCGGCCCGCTGCTCCTCGGCGAGGGCAGCGGAGTCGGCTGCCAGCTTCTGCGCCTCGGCGCGGGCCTGCTCGACGGTGCGCTCAGCCTCCGCACGGGCGTCGGCCATCATCTCGTCGGCCGTCGCCTCCGCGTTGCCTGTGATGGTCCCGCCTGCTCGGCGGCCTCGGACAGCATCCTGGCCACGTCCGCGCGCGCCTCGGCCAGTCTGTGTCTGGCGAAATCCAACTCGGCGAGCGCGTCATCACGCTCCTGGGCCGCCGCGTCCGCTTCGCCGCGCGCCTCCGCGGCCGCGGCGTCGGCCTCCTCCCGGATGCGGTCGGCCAGGAGTTGTGCCTGCAGCAGCACATCGGTGGCCGCCGCGGAGTTCGTCATCCGTGCCGACCCTGGTTGCATGCGTCCATCTTGGCACGGAAAAGGAAACGTCTCACGCCCGGTTTCCGCCTCCCTGGGCCGTTGCCGGGCGGACCCCGTGAGGAATCCGACACCCCACGCCATGTGCATGACGGCGAGCACCAGCGGAAGTCGTAGCCGGGCCGCTGCCGACAGCCCGGGCATGGTCGCGGTGGCCGCCGCGAGGAAGGCGAGGTACGTCAGGGGCGCGATCAGCATCGCCGTGAGGAGGCGGCTCCGCAGCGCCAGCCCCAGCAGTCCTCCCACGATCCCGACGCCGATGCCGACGACGGTCACGGGCGGCGCGAGGTAGCGCGGCGACAGCGTCTCCGGGTGCCGCCTGCCCACCTCCCTGCGCCACTGCCCGGTGGTGTAGAACTGGCGGGCCAGGGCCGGGACGCTGTCACGGGGCCGGTAGACGACCCGCAGGTCCGGGGAGAACCAGACCGTGTGGCCTGCCCGGCGGAGCCGGTAGTTGAGCTCCCAGTCCTGGGCGCGGTGCAGCGTCTCGTCGAAGCCCCCGATCTCCAGCAGCGCCTCGCGCCGGAACACGCCGAGGAACACGGTGTCCGCCGGGCCCTCCTGCGTGTCCTCGAGGTGGAAGCCACCACCGCCGAGGCCGAGACGGGAGTTGTAGGCGGCCGCCACCGCGTCGGAGAACGGGCCCGCGCCCTGCGCGTCCATCAGGCCACCGACGTTGGCGGCGCCGGTGCGTTCCATCGCCTCCACCGCGGTGTCGATGTACCCGTCGCTGAGTTCCCCGTGTCCGTCGACGCGCACGATGATGGGGTGACGCGCGGCGGCGATGGCGATGTTGAGTGCCGCCGGGGTGTACCCGGTCGGGTTGTCCAGCACGACGACCCGGTCATCACCGGCGGCGAGTTCGTCGGCGATCTCGCGTGTGCGGTCCGCGCTCGGACCCACTGCGATGATCAGTTCGAGGGGGCCGTGGTACCCCTGCCCGAGGACGCGCTCCACCGCTGTGCGCAGGTGACGCTCCTCGTTGCGGACCGGCATGACGACGCTGACGCTCGACGGCAAGGGTTGACCTCCTCAGATCCCGGACAACTCTATCGGGTCAGCCGCTGACGGAGCAGACGGCGTCGAGGTCCTCGGTCTGGGTGTAGGGGGCGTCCGGGTCGCCGCCGTTCCTGGACGGGTCGGCGGCGGGCTCGGCCGATGCCGACCGTCGGGGTTCGGCGGACTTCGACGAGGAGGAGGACTCCGGCCCGGCCGGGGAGGCGGACGCCGACTTCGTCGCCTTCGGCTTCGGCTTGGGGCGGGACTTGTCCAGTGTCTCCGATGCCTCGATCTTCTCCTTGACGGTGGAGCGGATCAGGTCGAAGTCGGGGTTGGCCGACGTGATCAACGGTGGGGCGAAGTTGACCGAGGCGATCTTCTGGTCCTTCGCCTTGAGCGCCAGCTCCGCCAGAGACATGACCTCCGCCCGCGGCACGTCGGTGCGCAGGATGTTGCTGCCCGCCTCCGAGAGCTCGACGAAGCGGGTCGCCACAGTGACGGGGTCGAGCTGCCTGACCATGGCCGACATGACGCACTTCTGGCGGACCATGCGCTCGTAGTCGCTGCTCTCCGCCCTCGACCTGGCGAACCAGAGCGCATGGTAGCCGTCGAGGAGCACGTCCTCGCCCGGCTCGATGTAGCCGCTGATCTTGGTGCTGACGCCGCCGATGGGAATGGGCTTCGAGATGTCGAGGCGGATGCCGCCCATGGCGTCGATGAGGCTGGAGAAGCCCTGCATGTCGACCATGGCGTAGTAGTTGAGATCCAGCCCGAGGGTCTCGCTGACGGCCTCCTTCATCGCCTCGAGGCCGGCCTCGCGCCCCGGATAGAGGTCGGCGTGGTCCTCGCCGAGGGTCCAGATGCCGTTGAGCATGCACCCGTTGTCCTCACAGCGGAACCCGTCGGGGTACAGCTCCCGCAGCGGCGATGAGCGCGGGAAGCGCACGCGCTGCAGGTTCCGGGCAGGCCGAACAACACTGTGCGGCCGCTTGCGACGTCGACCGAGGCGACGTTGATGGAGTCGGGCCGCAGCCCCTCGCGGGATGCGGCGGCGTCCGCCCGAGCAGCAGGATGTTGTAGCGCCCGTCCTTGATGTCCGTGTCACCACCACCCTGGAACACCTCGCCCACGTTGACGGCGCCGGTCAGGGCACTCGCGGCCGCATTGGTGACGCCTCCGAGCGCCACGACAAGCAGCAGGGTGGTCAGCGTCAGCCCGAGGCGACCGCGCCGCGCGAGCTGCGTGGGGCGGGCGAGCCGCCAGGCGTCGACCAGCAGGAGCGCCCAGCCGGTGAAGAGGATCCACAGCAGAGCCCGCAGCACGAGGCCGACCCAGGGCGTGAGCAGGATGCCGGTGGTGAGGCCCGCGCGAACACCATGCCGACGAGGGCGAGGATCAGGAGCGCCACCGCGCCACCGAAGACGCGGCTCGCGAGACGCCCGAGCCGCCGGTTCCCCGCGTAACTCTGCACAGACCCGGGCAGGAGTGCGGACATGAGCACGAAGCCCACGGCGCGTCGCTGCTGGACGCGCTGGGCATCGGTCGGCGGGGTGGCTGGCACGTGTCGACTCCTCGGGGAAGGGTGCGTTCAATCTCACCCTACGGGCCGGTCGGTTCCGGCCCGCCACGCCGGAAAGGCCCGGTTTCGGGTGGCTCGGTACTGTGTCTCCGGGGAAGGGAGTAGTGAAGATGGCCCCAGGCAAAGAGGACATGGACTGGCTCTACCGCAGCGATGAGCCGGAGCCGACCAGCGTGATGCCCCCGACGAGCTCGAGCGCCTGAGGCGCGCGGACGGTCGGGTCCGTCGCGGCGGAGCGACGCCTCCCCTCCCCCGGCACCGCCGACCGCGCCCGACGCTCCGTCGGGGAAACGCCGCCCGAAGCGGCGCCGTCCGATGCTCCGCACGCTGGGCATCCTCCTGCTCGCATGGCTGGTCTTCCTGATCGGCACGCCGCTGTACGCCTGGTCCGTCACGACCAAGGTCGACACCGCGCCGGCCGGGGAACGACCCGCGGCGCAGCCGGGAACCACGGTGCTCCTGGTGGGCTCGGATGCCCGCGAGGACATGACGGCCGAGGAACGGAAGGCCCTGGGAACGGGAAGCACGTCCGGCCGCCGCACCGACACCATGATGCTGCTCCACACCCCTACCAACGGCGATCCCGTCCTGCTCTCGCTCCCGCGTGACTCCCTGGTCGACATCCCGGGCAGGAAGCGCAACAAGCTCAACGCGGCGTACGCCTTCGGGGCGCTCCCCTGCTCATCGAGACCGTCGAACTCAACACCGGCATCCGGATCGACGGGTACCTCGAGATCGGCTTCCTCGGCATCGTCGATCTGGTGGACGCCGTCGGCGGTATCGAGGTCTGTCCGACCTTCGACATAGACGATCGCGACTCGCACCTCACCTTGTCGAAGGGCTGCCAGATCGTCGACGGCACCACCGCTCTCGGTTACGTCCGGATGCGGAAGGACGATCCCCGCGGCGACCTCGGCCGGATGGAGCGCCAGCGCGAGGTGATCGGCGCGCTCGGCAAGGAGATCCTGAACCCGGTGACGGTCCTCAACCCGGTGCGCTGGTGGCAGGTCAACATGGCAGCCGCGTCCTCCCTCCGGAGGGGTGCCGAGACCGGGCTGATGGCGATGCCGGGCATCGGGATGGGATTCGTCTCGGTGATGGCGGGTCGGGCATCTCGATGACCGTGCCGGTGTCGGATCCCAATGCACGGGTCGACGGAGTCGGCTCGGTCATGCGGTGGGACAAGGAGGCCAGCGCCGAGGTGTTCGGCGCGATCGCCTCGGGCGACACCACCGGCCTCGAGCAGTATCGCCGGTAGCGACCGCGGTGGCGGCCGGCCCGGACTCCTCAGACCGCGGTCTGAGGGCCCTGGCCTGCCCCGCCTCTAAACTTGGGCGGTAACTCCCACCCAGCAGCGCAGAGGAGCAAGACGTGAGCCAGACCCCACCCAACCCAGGTTGGCAGGGCGGTCCGCAGGGACCGGGCCCCCAGTGGAACGGCCAGCCGGCCCCCAGGGGCCACCCCCGAACTACCCACCGCAGCAGCCCGCCCAGGGCTGGGGCCAGCAACCCCCGCAGGGCTACGGCCAGCAGCCCCCGCAGGGCTACGGCCAGCAGCCGGCCCAGGGCTTCGGCCAGCAGCCGGCCCAGGGCTGGGCCCGCAGCCGTCCCAGGGCTACGGCCAGCAGCCCCCGCAGGGCTACGGCCAGCAGCCGGCCCAGGGCTTCGGCCAGCAGCCGACCCAGCCCGTCGGTCAGGAGCCCCCGCTGGGTGGCGCGCCCGCCAAGCCGAAGTCGAAGGCGAAGGTGATCGTCGCCAGCGTGTTGGGCGCCGCCGTGCTGGGTGCGGGCGTCGGGCTCGGCATGTTCTTCTTCAAGGGATCGACCCCGGTCGCGGCCCAGGGGCTGCCCGCCGACGTCCTGTTCGCCGCCGAGGTGAACCTGGCCCCGTCCAACGTCGAGAAGCTCGCGCTCAAGGGCATCGCCGACCGCTACCCCTCTCTCAGCTCCGGAGACATGGAGACCGACTACAAGTCGGCCCTCTTCGCGGTGATCGCGGGTGATTCCGAGGACGCCCCGATTACGAGACCGAGATCAAGCCGTGGCTCGGCGACTCGATCGCCTTCGGCATCACCGGCGACGGATCGGGCGATCTGAGCGACCCGGCCAACATCGTGATGGCCATCGAGACCACCGACAAGGGCAAGGCCGAGGCCTTCATCAAGGCCGAGGGCGAGGACGCACGGGTCGAGTTCATCGACAACCTGATGGTCGTCACCCATGCCTCCTCGACCCTCAGCATCGACGAGATCAAGGCGGCCCCCTGGCCGACTCGCCCACCTACCAGGCCGACATCGCCAGGCTCGGCGACTCGAACCTCGCGACGTTCTGGCTCGGCCCTGAGGGGATCGACGCGAGCCTCCGACAGGTTGAGGACGCAGGCACCCTCGACGCCTCGGCCATCGACCTCTCCGTGCTCGAAGGCATGCACGGTGCCGCCGGCCTCCAGGTGAGCACGGACAAGCTGACGATGAAGGCTGCGTTCCAGACGCCGAACGCCCCACGGCCGAGGGCGCGGATGTCTCCGACCTCGCAGCCGGCCTGTCCGCCGACGCGCTGGGCGTCTTCGCGCTCGGCACCAACGACGCGCTGTTCGACCAGTACTGGGAGCTGCTCGGTTCCCAGGGCGACCTGTCCGAGTCGCTCGGCTTCCTCGGCATCGGCAGCGCGGACGACCTGGCCGCCCTCGTGGGCGACCGGGCGGCCATCACCGTGGGGTTGAGCGACGGCATGCCGAGCGTCGGGGCCAAGCTTGAGTCGGGCAACCCCGCCCGCCAGCAGGAGATCTTCGACGCCATCCTCGAGGCGATGGGTGAGGTTCCCGACCTCACCCTCACGCAGCACGGCGACACCGGCATCGTGGCCTACGGCCAGAGCGCCGATGACGTCTCCGCCCCGGCTCGACGCTCGGCGACCTGGATGCCTTCAAGAGGGTCGTGGACGGCAAGGCCCAGCAGGTCGTCTTCCTCAACGTCCAGGCCTTCAAGGCCCTCCCGAGTACGGCGACCTGGTCGGCTCCATGGGCACCGGGATCGAGGAGGCCCTCGCGCCGATCACGTCCATCGGCATGGTGAGCAACGTCGCGGACGACGGCTACGCCGAGGGCTCGATGCACGTCACCTTCGGCTGATATCGGCAGAAGCAGCGGGGCCGGTGGATGATCCACCGGCCCCTTTGCGCGTCCCTGCCCCGTCAGGCCGACGCGTCGCGGACGATCCGACCCTTCGCGTGGGCGGCGTCACGCAGCGACTCCTGGAAGTCGAGCATCCGCTCCATGAGCGCCTCATCGGAGGTGGCGAGCATCCGGACGGCAAGCAGACCCGCGTTGCGGGCGTTGCCGATCGCGACGGTAGCCACCGGCACCCCGGCGGGCATCTGCACGATCGACAGGAGCGAGTCCATGCCGTCGAGGTACTTCAGCGCGACGGGGACGCCGATCACCGGCAGCGGGGTCAGGGCCGCGAGCATGCCGGGCAGGTGCGCGGCGCCGCCGGCCCCCGCGATGATCACCCTGACGCCGCGTTCATGGGCCGTCCGCCCGAACCGCACCATGTCCTCCGGCATCCGGTGCGCGGACACCACGTCGGCCTCATAGCCGATGCCGAACTCGGCAAGGGCCTCGGCCGCGGCGCTCATGGTGGGCCAGTCGGAGTCGGAACCCATCACGATCGAGACGAGCGGATCAGGCATCGGGGTCTCCCATCAGGTAGTTCGCGGCGTGCCAGGCACGGCGCCGCACGGCATCGAGGTCGGTTCCGGAGCAGGTCACGTGCCCGACCTTGCGCCCGGGCCTGACCTCCTTGCCGTACAGGTGGACGCGTGCCGCCCGGTCGCGGGCGTACACGTGCAGCAGGGCGCCGGTCAGGTCCTGCTCGGAGCCGCCGAGCACGTTGGCCATCACGACTACGGGGTCGCGGAGGTCGGGAGAGCCGAGCGGCAGGTCGAGCACCGCGCGGAGGTGGTTCTCGAACTGGCTGGTGCGGGCGCCGTCGATCGTCCAGTGACCGGTGTTGTGGGGCCGCATGGCCAACTCGTTGACGACGATCCGCCCGTCGCGGGCCTGCATCAGCTCGACGGCGAGCACCCCGACCACCCGAGCTCCCCCGCGATCCTGATGGCCATCTCCTGCAGCCCCGAGGCGGTGGCCTCGTCGAGCCCGGGCGCGGGCGTGATCGTCTCGACGCAGATGCCGTCGGCCTGCCGGGTCTCGCTGACCGGGTAGGCGACCACCTGGCCGGACGGGGAGCGGACGACGATGGCGGACAGCTCGCGGGTGAAATCGATGAACTCCTCGGCCACGATGCGCACGGTCTCGCCCGCCGAGGACTCGGCGAGCCCCGTGAAGGGGACGCCGGCCTGCGACGCGTCATCGAGCTTCCAGACGCCCTTGCCGTCGTAGCCGCCACGGGAGGTCTTCGCGATGACCGGCCATCCGGTGGCGTCACCGAAGGCGGCCAGCTGCTCCGGGCCGTCACAGATGGCGTAGGTCGGGCACGCGACCCCGAGGCCGCTCAACCGGGCGCGCATCTGGGCCTTGTCCTGCGCGTAGACGAGCGCTGCCGGGCCGGGACGTACCGCCAGCGAATCCTCGAGCGCCTCGAGGTGGCGGGTGGGAACATGTTCGTGGTCGAAGGTGATCACGTCGGCACCCGATGCGAAGTCGGTGAGGACATCCAGGTCGTGGTAGTCACCGACCGTCGTCATGGGAACGACCTGGGCGGCGGACACATCAGGCCCTCGGCGAGCAGGCGCACATCGATCCCCAGCGGGATCGCGGCCTGCTGCATCATGCGGGCGAGCTGCCCGCCCCCTGCGATGGCGACTGTGTAGCGGCGGGTCACCGGTGCAGCCTAACAGGGGCCACCCTCAGTCGTTGTCGTCCTCGTGGACGGCGAACAGCAGCTCGGTGATGGCGACGTGGACCCGCTCGACGTGCGGCACGTCGAACAGCGTCAGGGCTGGCCGGCGGCCGTCTCCAGGATCAGGGTGCCGCAGCCGAGCATCCGGTCGAGCAGGCCGCGCTGGTAGTTGACGTTGTTGATGCGCCTGAGTGGGAGGTCGTGGCCGACCTTCGTGATGATGCCCTTGCGGGTGATGATGCGGCGGTCGGTGACTGTGTAGGTCGACGTGTGCCAGCGCAGGAACGGCACCACCGAGAAGATGACGACCAGCAGGACGAACACGGCGACGGACGCGTACGTCGACCACGGCCGGGATTCCGGCGGGAAGAACGCTATCGCGACCCCCAACGCGGCGCCGAGCACCACGAGGATCAGTGCCGGGACGATGAGCCGCTTGGTGTGTGTCCGCATCGACATCACGATCGTCTCGTCACGCCCCAGTTGGTCCTTGTCGATAGCCATGCGCCAAGTGTGGCATGCGTCATCGCCCGAGTCTGGCGTGCACCACATCTCCGACGGCGAAGGTCTCCAGCCCGTCCGGGGTGGCGACGACGAGGCGCCCGTACCCGTCGACCCCCGGCCGATGCCGCGCACGGAACGGGTCTGGTCGACCACCACGGTGAGCTCGGCCCCGATGGAGGCGCAGAGCCGCTCATACTCGTCGCGGAGGCTACCCGCAGCGACCAGCTCCGGTAGTAGCGCTCGAAGTGGCCGAGCACGGAGGCCACCAGCGGCTCGACGTCGGTCGGCATGCCCTCGAGCGCGAGCGACGTCGCGTTCGGCACGGGCAGTTCGTCGCGGGTCAGGGCCACGTTGATCCCCATCCCGACGACGGCCCGCGCCCCGTCGGGTCGCTCGATGCGCTCGGAGAGGATCCCACAGACCTTTGCCCGCCGATCAGCACATCGTTGGGCCACTTCAGGGTGACCCGGGAAGGGTCGGGCGCGAGGTCGGCCAACGCGGCCGACACGGCCATGCCGGCGAGGATGGAGAGCCAACCCCACTGGGGGAAATCGGGACGCGGCCTCAGCAGCACCGACAGGGCCACCGACGAGCCACGGGGCTCACCCACTGCCGGTCGAGCCGTCCCCGACCGGCGGTCTGCTCCAGGGCGACGAGGGCGACCCCTCGGCCTCGCCCTCCCTGGCGCGCCCGGCGAGGTCGGCGTTGGTCGAGCCGGTCGAGGCGACCAGTTCGACGGTGCGGAACATGGTGTCGGGCGCGAGTCGGCTCGCAATGGCGCGGGCGGCAGGGTGCTGTCGGGTCACGAACCCCATCGTAGGAAGCATTTCGCGGGCAATGGACCGCACCCCACCCTCCGGCGACTAAGGTGACGACCATGGAGATCGACATCCACACCACCGCCGGTAGGATCGCCAATCTCGGGGTGCGCATCGACGAAGCTATCCACGCCGGGTCCGCGGCAGCCGTCGAGAAGCAGCACGCCAAGGGCAAGATGACCGCACGCGAACGCGTAATGGCGCTGCTCGACGAGGGCAGCTTCGCCGAGTTCGACCAGTTCTCGCGACACCGTTCCACGGCCTTCGGGATGGACGCGAAGCGCCCCTTCGGCGACGGCGTCATCACGGGCACGGGGTCCATCCACGGCAGGCCTGTCTGCGTGTTCAGCCAGGACGTGACCATCTTCGGGGGTGCCCTCGGCCAGGTCTACGGCGAGAAGATCGTCAAGATCCAGGACTTCGCCCTGAAGACGGGTGTGCCGCTGATCGGGATCAACGAGGGCGGTGGCGCCAGGATCCAGGAGGGCGTGGTCTCACTCGCGCTCTACGGCGAGATCTTCAAGCGCAACACCCTCGCGTCCGGCGTCATCCCGCAGATCTCGCTGATCATGGGCGCGGCCGCGGGCGGCCACGTCTACGGCCCGGCGCTGACCGACTTCGTCGTGATGGTCGACAAGACGTCGCAGATGTTCATCACCGGCCCCGAGGTGATCAAGACGGTCACCGGCGAGGACGTCACGCTCGAGGATCTCGGGGTGCCCGGACCCACAACACCCGGTCCGGCAACGCCCACTACCTCGCCGCCGACGAGGCCGACGCCATCGAGTACGTGCGCGAACTGCTCAGCTACCTTCCGCAGAACAACCTCGAGGATCCCCCGTCTACGACGAGGACGAGGTCGATCTCACGATCACCGACCACGACCGCCAACTCGACCAGCTGATCCCCGACTCGGCCAACCAGCCCTACGACATGCGCGACGTGATCCGCAACGTCCTCGACGACGACGAGTTCCTCGAGGTGATGGAGCTGTTCGCCGGCTCGATCATCGTCGGCTTCGGCCGCATCGAGGGCCGCTCCATCGGCATCGTCGCGAACCAGCCAACCGTGTTCGCCGGCTGCCTCGACATCGACTCGGCCGAGAAGGCCGCCCGCTTCGTGCGGACCTGTGACGCGTTCAACATCCCGGTGCTCACATTCGTGGACGTGCCAGGCTTCCTGCCCGGCGTCGACCAGGAACACAACGGCATCATCCGCCGCGGCGCGAAGCTCATCTACGCCTACTCGGAGGCGACGGTGCCGCTGCTGACGGTCGTCACCCGTAAGGCCTACGGCGGCGCCTACCTCGTGATGGGTTCCAAGGCGCTGGGTGCCGACATCAACCTCGCATGGCCCACCGCCCAGATTGCGGTGATGGGCGCCCAGGGCGCCGTCAACATCCTGTACCGCAAGCAGATCTCGGAGGCCGCCGACCCGGAGGCCGAGAGGGCCCGGCTCGTGCAGGAGTACGACGACGAGCTGACCAACCCGTACGTGGCGGCCGACCGCGGCTACGTCGACCAGGTCATCTACCCGCACGAGACGCGCGCCCAGGTGATCCGGGCGCTGCGGCTGCTCCGCACCAAGCGCGAGGTGCTCCCTCCGAAGAAGCACGGGAACATCCCGCTGTGACCGGGGAAGCGCCACGCCTCAGCTTCTCCGGGGCCCAGCTCACGGAGGAGGAGATTGCGGCCGTGACGGCCGCGCTGGCCATCTCGCTGCGCGAGGAGAGGCTCCGCACCCCGGACGACCGGCCGCTCGCGGGCGGCTGGAACTCCTACTACCGGACGGTGCGTCCCTCTCTCGTCGGCGGTCGGGACGCCTGGCGGACCCATCACAGGATCTGACATGCGCGTCATCCTCGCGTCGAAGTCACCGGCGCGCCTCGCCGTGCTGCGGAGCGCGGGCCTTGCGCCGGAGGTGATCGTCTCCGGGTTCGACGAGCGCCAGGTGCGCGACCCGGTGCCGACGTCGCTCGCGCTGCGCCTCGCAACGCTGAAGGGCGAAGCGGTCGTGCCGAGGGTCGAGGGCGACTTCGTGCTTCTCGCCTGCGACTCGGTCCTCGAGTTCGAGGGCGCGCCCACGGGAAGCCGGGCACCGTCGAGGAGGCGGTGCGACGCTGGCAACGCATGCGGGGCGGGAGGGCCTGCTCCACACCGGCCACTTCGTCGCCGTCCGCGAGGGTGACGACCTCCGCACCGCGAGTGGCGTCGGCTCCACGCAGGTGCGTTTCGCCGACGTCTCCGACGAGGAGATCGCCGCCTACGCGGCGACGGGCGAACCGCTCAAGGTGGCTGGGGCTTCACGATCGACGGACGGGGTGCCGCGTTCGTCACCTCCATCGTCGGCGATCCGTACAACGTGATAGGCCTCTCGCTGCCTCGGGTGCGCCAGATGGTGATCGACCTCGGGTTGCGTGGCAGAGCCTCTGGGCGCCCACCCCCACCTGATGACGGCCGCGTCCGCGGACCGGCCCGCTGGGATCCGTCGGTAGAGTTGTGGGCGTGCGTGGCTCTCCCCTCCTCCGTCGCATCGCGATCGGCCCCTTCTCCGTCGCATCGCGATCGGCCTGGTCGGCGTGCTCACGCTGGCCGGCTGCTCGGCCGCCCCGTCGACGCACCGTCCCGGAACCGACGCTGACGGCCGCGGCAGTCCCGGACGACGGGCAGGCCCTGAGCGACCTCGGGTTCGTGAACGCGCCCGCCGGCTGTCGATCCCCGGGGTGCGCTGATCTCAGACCGCGTCGACAGCGCGAACAACGTCACCGTCGTGATGACGGCCCTGACGGCCTCACCGTCATCGACTACCTGCGCCGCACCCTTCCCGAGCTCGGCTTCACCATCACGGGCGACGACCGCAACTCCCTGATCTTCAGCGGCGGGGCTACGAGGGTGCCTTCACCACCACCAGCGGCTATTCCGCGCTCACCCTGCGCACGGATCGGTAGGCTCACGCCATGCCCGAGGACGTCGCACTGGACACGCTCACCATCATCGGCTGGGGCGCGCTCGGCATCGTCGTCGGCGGGCTCGCCTCCATCCTCGTCACGCTGCTGACCCGTATCCTCGTGCGCCGCCGCGAGAACGTCCGGATCCTGATCCGGCACATGCGCCTGGCGATGCGGATCTTCCTCATCGTGCTCGGCGGCGGACTCGCCGTGATGATCGCCACCCGCCCGACGGCGGTCGCGCCGGCGCCCGCCTGGCGTGACGGGTTCCGGCACGGGTTCATCATCGTGGTGATCTTCGCCGGCGCGTTCCTCCTGACCAGCCTGATCAAGGCGGTCGAGGCCTCCATCGTGGCGCGCCGCTCCGGCGACAGCGGCGACACGGTCGAGGAGACCCGCACTACCGCAGGGTCCGCACCCAGACCCAGATCATCGTGCGGGTCCTGATCGCCGTGGTGTGGATGTGTGCGCTGGCCGGGGCCCTGCTGACGTTCCCGTCGTTCCGCACGGTCGGCACGTCGCTGATCGCGTCGGCGGGCCTGCTGTCCATCGTGGCCGGCCTCGCGGTGCAGTCGTCCCTGTCGAACATCTTCGCCGGCATGCAGATCGCGTTCTCCGACGCCCTGCGCGTCGGAGACCTCGTCGTCTTCAACGAGCAGACGGGATCGGTCGAGGAGATCACCCTCACCTACGTGGTTGTCCGCACCTGGGACGACCGACGCTGGATCGTCCCCAGCAGCCACTTCACGACCCAGCCGTTCGAGAACTGGACGCGCCGCGAACCCCGGCTGCTCGGCACCGTCGAGTTCGACCTCGACTGGCTGGCCCCCGTCGAGGCGATGCGCGTCGAGTTGGTGCGGCTGGTCCGCGCGAGCGACCTGTGGGACGGCCGCAGCGCGGCGCTCCAGGTGACGGAGTCCACCGGCGGCCACGTGCGGCTACGCGCGGTGGTGTCCGCGGCGACCTCCGGTGAGCTGTGGGACCTGCGCTGCTACGTCCGCGAGGAGATGATCCACTGGGTCCAGGAGCACGCCGTCTACGCCCTGCCCGCACCCGCCTCGAGCCGGAGACGACGGCCGCCCCTCCTACGAGGAGCGCGAGGACTTCGTCGAGCACGTCGTCGACGAGTGGGAGAAGGAACAGGCGGTCGAGGCCACCCAGCTGATGCCGGCCCGGAGGCCGACGACGACCTCGACGAGGGCGCCCTGCCGAAGTGGCTCCAGTCCTGGCTCGGGCAGCGCCGCAAGCCCGGGGAGACCCGCCCCGAGCAGGCGACCCCGCCGAGACGACCCTGTCGTCGAAGAGCCCGGAGGCGCGCCTCTACTCCGGCTCACCGGAGGCCGAGGAACGCAACCGCAAGATGTCCGGCCCGAGCGCGGCCGACATGGAGGAGCGGGAGCGCACGGCGGAGCGGAGACTCCGCACGGGCGAGCTGCCCGCATCGACGACGAGCCGACGGCCCCGCCGAGGGCGCCGCCGGGCAGAAGGAAGGCCTCCGGGCGACCCGGATCATTCCCCGCGTCGAGGACTGAGCGAGAACACGACGTCGCGGGGGTCCTCGAGCGCCACCCGCACCATGGCGTCGAGGCGCTTCTGACGCGGCTCGGGCAGCGCGTCGACGGGGAACCAGGCGACCTCCGTGGACTCCTCGTCACCGACCACCGGCTCTCCGGAGACCCAGCGGGCCCGGAACCCGTGGTCGAGGAACCGGCAGCGGTCGCCATTGGGGTAGGTGATCTCGTCCATCACGTCGGTCCACAACATCCGTTCGATCTCGATCACCACCCCGCCTCCTCCATCGCCTCGCGCACCGCCGCCTCCGCCGGATGCTCACCCGGGTCGACGATGCCGCTCACGGCCGACCAGTCGCCATTGTCGGAGCGCTTGACCAGCAGCACCTCACCGTCGCGGAGGATCAGCGCGTTCGCGCCCATCAGCCACAGTGGCGCATGCCCGATGTGGCTGCGGAGTTCGGTGATGAAGGGCGGTGTCGGCATGGGCCAACCTTGTCACAGGCTTTTGGACCAGTGCACGCGGCACGCCCGCAGCCCCATTAGACTCGCCTTAGTCCTAGCCAGGAGGAACAGTGGGCAACGTCGCCATCTCGAAAGTTCTGATCGCTAACCGCGGCGAGATCGCAGTGCGCGTCATCCGCGCCGCAAGAGACGCAGGCATCGGCTCGGTGGCCGTATACGCCGATTCTGACGCGGAGTCGCTGTTCGTGCGGTTGGCCGACGAGGCCTTCGCGCTCAATGGCGCCACCCCTGCCGACACCTACCTGAACATCGACAAGTTACTGAGCGTCGCCGAGCGGACGGGGGCCGACGCGGTGCATCCCGGCTACGGCTTCCTCGCCGAGAACGCCGACTTCGCACGCGCCGTCATCGGTGCAGGCCTCACCTGGATCGGCCCACCGCCCGAGGCGATCGAGTCCCTGGGCGACAAGGTGAGGGCCCGCCACATCGCGCAGAAGGTCGGAGCGCCGCTCGTGCCGGGCACGGCGGACCCGGTGGCCGACGCCGACGAGGTCGTCGCCTTCGCCAGCGAGCACGGGCTCCCCATCGCCATCAAGGCCGCCTTCGGTGGCGGCGGCCGCGGCCTCAAGGTCGCCCGCACCCTCGAAGAGGTGCCCGAGATGTTCGAGTCGGCAACCCGCGAGGCGGTCACGGCGTTCGGCCGGGGCGAGTGCTTCGTCGAGCGCTACCTCGACAAGCCGCGCCACGTGGAGACCCAGTGCCTCGCCGACTCCCACGGCAACGTCGTCGTGGTGTCGACGCGCGACTGCTCACTCCAGCGCAGGCACCAGAAGCTCGTCGAGGAGGCCCCGCGCCGTTCCTGACCGACGCCCAGATGGAACGGCTGTACGCCTCGAGCAAGGCCATTCTCCTGGAGGCCGGCTACGTCGGCGCAGGCACCTGCGAGTTCCTGGTCGGCCTCGACGGCACCATCTCGTTCCTCGAGGTCAACACCCGCCTCCAGGTCGAGCACCCGTCTCCGAAGAGGTCACGGGTCTCGACCTCGTGCGTGAGATGTTCCGCATCGCGGCAGGCGAGGAACTCGGCTACGGCGATCCCGAGGTGCACGGTCACTCGATCGAGTTCCGCATCAACGCCGAGGACGCGGGGCGCAACTTCATGCCCGCCCCGGCACCCTCACCCGGTGGCACGCACCGAGCGGCCCGGGCGTCCGCGTCGACGAGGGTTACCACGTCGGCATGACGGTGCCCGGCGCATTCGACTCGCTGGTCGCGAAGGTGATCGTCACCGGCGCCGACCGCGACCAGGCGATCCGACGCTCCCGGCGTGCGCTCGGCGAGTTGCAGATCGAGGGCATGCCCACCGTCGTGCCGTTCCACAGGGCCGTGCTCGACGACCCGGCCTACACCGCCGCCGACGGCTCGTTCGACGTGCACACCCGCTGGATCGAGACCGAGTTCACCGGAGAGATCGCCCCGTACACCGGGGAACTCGGCGAGCCCGAGGACCAGGTCGAGCCGGAGATCATCACCGTCGAGGTCAACGGCAAGCGCGTCGAGGTCAAGCTTCCCGGCGGACTGGGCGCGAGGGCCAAGACCACCAAGACCGCGCAGCGCCCACGCGCCGCGACCGGGCGGAAGCAAGGTGTCCGCCCCCAGCGGCAATGCGCTGACCTCACCCATGCAGGGCACGATCGTGAAGGTCAACGTCGAGGAGGGCCAGACCGTCGCCGAAGGCGACCCGATCGCCGTCATCGAGGCCATGAAGATGGAGCAGCCTCTGAAGGCCCACCGCGGCGGGGTGGTGGCGTCACTGGGCGTCGCCGCCGGCGATGCCGTGGTCGCGGGCCAGGTGCTCTGCGAGATCCTCGACGCCGAGTAGAGAGGCTTCCGGAGGGCCGGGCGGGGGTTCCCGCCGGCCCTTGCGTGCCTGCCTATCCTGGGAAGGGAACTCACGCATAGATGTAAGAGGTGATGGTGATGTTCGGTGGGCTGTTCACGATGCTCTTCATCTTCGTGATGATCTCGATGATCCTTGGCGTGACCCGGGGCAACCGTGGACGCCTCGGCGACTCGGGAATGCCCACCCGCCCGCTCGACATGGCTCCGCGGCAGCAGATCACCCCTGGGGCATGCAGCCCCGAACCCTACGCCCAACAGTTCGGCATGCAGCCCTTCGGCCAGCTGCCCGTCAGGCAGGGTTACGACCCGGCCGCCCACCAGCCCATCTCCGAGGGTTCACGCGAAGCGATCAACCGCGACATCACCAGCTTCGGTGAGGAACTGCGCGACCTCGACCTCGAGGTCGTCGGCCTCGCGTTGGATGAGGCCACCCAGGCCGACTACACGGAGGCCCTCGACGCCTACGACGGCGCGAAGCAGCGGCTCGCAGCGGCGCGCACCAACGCCGACGTCCGCCAGATCGCCGAGGTGATGGAGGGTGGCCGCTACGCGGCGGCCTGCGTCCGCGCCCGCGCGAAGGGCAACCCCGTCCCCGAGCGTCGTCCCCCTGCTTCTTCGACCCGTCCCACGGGGTGTCCGTCGCCAACGTGTCATGGGCGCCGGCCGGAGGCGCGGCCGTGAGGTGCCCGCCTGCGCGGCCGACGCGCAGCGCGTCCGCACCGGCAACGACCCGTCGATCCGGATGGTCTACGCCGGGCAGCGGCAGGTGCCCTACTGGGAGGATGCCCAGCAGTCCGCGTGGGCGCAGGGCTACTACGGCCGCTACGGCGGCGATCCGGCGCTGCGCACCATCACCCACGGCGCCCTCATGATCGGCGGCTTCTCCCTTCTGATGGGTCTCCTGGACGACTGACCGCCCGCGCTCCGCACCCCGCCTCCGTTGTTGGAATCCCACAGCGGAGGCGCCGTCATCTTGGGCCGGTCGCACAGCGGCATCGGCGATCGACGGGGGTAGCGTGGAAAGCGAACCTACGGTTGCGTAGGTTGGCCGAGCGAGGAGCCAGATGAACGCCGCCACCGAAGCGATCCGAACCGCCCGCGATCAACTGCTCGCCTCCGCGGGCAGGGCGAGCGGGCGCGACGTGAGTTCACCTGGCCTACCATCTCCGGCCCTTCAACTGGGCCATCGACTGGTTCGACGAGGTGGGCCGCGGCAACCCGACACCGCGCTGTGGCTGCGTGACCTCGGCGGCCGCGACACACGGTACAGCTACGACGACATGGTCCGCCGCTCGGACCGCCTGGCGGGCTGGTTAGAGGGCCTCGGCATCGGCAAGGGCGACCCGTCATGCTGATCCTCGGCAACCAGGTGGAGCTCTGGGACGCGATGCTCGCGGTGATGAAGCTGGGCGCGGTCGTGCTCCCGACGGCGGAGGCCCTGCAGGATTTCGACCTCGAGTTGCGCGCGCCGCGCGCCGGCGTGAGGGCGGTCATCTCCAACCCGGCGGACGAGGCCAAGTTCCACGGCATCGACGACATCATCACCGTCACCACCGGCACTGCCCACGACCGGTGGCGCTCGATCTCCGAGGCCGACGATGCACCCGCCACCCCCGCGCCGTCGTCACGGACGCCACCGACCCGTGCCTCTACTACTTCACCTCCGGCACCACGAAGGATCCGAAGCTGGTGGTCCACACCCAGCTGAGCTACCCCGTCGGGCACCTCTCGACGATGTACTTCATCGGGGTGCGCCCGGCGACGTGCACCTGAACATCTCATCCCCGGCTGGGGCAAGCACGCCTGGTCGAGCTTCTTCTCTCCGTGGCTGGCCGGGGCGACCGTCTACAGCTACGCCTACGAGCGGTTCGACGCGGCCGGGCTGCTGCACGAGCTCGAGGAACGGAAGGTGACCACACTCTGCGCGCCGCCGACCGTGTGGCGGATGATGATCAAGGCGAACCTCGGCACACGGCCCTCCGCGCTGCGCGAGGCGGTCGGTGCAGGCGAGCCGCTCAACCCCGAGGTCATCTCCACGGTCGAGCGGGCCTGGGGCCTCACGATCCGCGACGGCTACGGCCAGACCGAGACCACCTGCAGCATCGGCAACGCCCCGGTGAGGTCGTCCGCGCCGGGGCGATGGGCGCGGTGATGCCCGGGATGCGGATCGAGATCATCGACCCTGACACCGGCCTCGAGGCCCGCAGGGAGAGATCACCCTGCCGCTGGAGCCGTGGCCGTTCAACCTCACCCCGGCTATCTGGACGGCTCCCCACTGCGGGGCCGGACGGCCGGTACCACTCCGGCGATCTCGTCACGGTCGGCGCGGACGGGTACCTCACCTACGTCGGCCGCACCGACGACGTGTTCAAGGCCTCCGACTACAAGGTGTCACCGTTCGAACTCGAGTCGGTGCTGATCACGCATCCGGCGGTGCTCGAGGCCGCGATCGTGCCCGCCCCGACCCCTGCGCCTGGCCGTCCCGAAGGCCTACGTGGCGCTCGCCCCGGCTTCGAGCCGACGGCCGACACCGCGCTGTCCATCCTCCGGCACGCCAAGGAACACCTCGCCCCGTACCTGCGGGTGCGACGCATCGAGTTCGCCGAGCTGCCCAAGACGGTCAGCGGCAAAATCCGCCGCGTCGTGCTGCGGGCCCGCGAACACGATCCGTCCGTCGAGATCGTCGACTTCCGCTACGAGTCGTTCCCGGAGCTGCGGGGCTGAATCGTCCCCGCTCCCGCCTGCGCAGCACCTCGCCCGCGAGGTACAGGAGCCGGATGAAACCGACCACGAACGCCAGCGCACCGGTCGCCGCCACCCACGCCGTCGGGGCCAGGTGCCTCCGTCCGAGGCGTCCGCCGCGTCGAACGCGGCCGAACCCGCCACCCGAAGACCACGCATCCGACGAGCATCAGCGCCACCCAGGGTGCCCACCAGTGACGAGACATCGGCTCAGTTGGTGAGGATGGCGCCGTCGCGCTTGTGCAGGCGGCGGGCCGCCTCCGCGAGCGATCCGGACATCGACGGATAGACGGTGAAGGCGTGGCTGAAGTCGTCAACCGTCACCTTCTGGGAGACGGCCACCGACACCGCATGGATGAGCTCGGAGGCGCGGGGGCGACGACCACCCACCGATGATGATGCCGGTGGTCGGCAGGCAGAACAGCTTGACGAAACCCTCCGTGAAGCCCTGCATCTTCGCCCTGGCATTGGGCGCGAGGGGCAGCAGCACCGAGGTCACGCGCACCTCGCCCGCGTCCACCTCACGCTGCGACACCCCGACGGTGGCGACCTCCGGGTGGTGAAGACGTTCGACGAGACGAGGCGCAGGTCCAGCGGGGTGACGGCGTCGCCGAGCGAGTGCCACATGGCCACCCGACCCTGCATGGCGGCCACCGAGGCGAGGGCGAACACGCCCGTCACGTCGCCGGCGGCGTAGATGTGGCGGTTACTGGTGCGCGAAACCTTGTCGACCTTGATGTGACCCGACGGCAGGAGCTCGACACCGGCCTCCTCGAGGCCAAGGCCCGCAGAGTTCGGGATGGACCCCACCGCCATCAGGCAGTGCGAGCCCCGCACCTCCCGCCCGTCTGCCAGCGTGACGACGACACCGTCGCCCTCGCGCCTGGCGGCCACCGCCCTGCATTCGCTCATGATCGTCATGCCGCGGCTCTCGAAGGCCCGCTGCAGCACGGCGGCGGCGTCCTGGTCCTCGCCGGGCAGCACCTGGCTGCGGGAGCTGACCAGCACCACTTCGCAACCCAGCCCGTCGTAGGCGGAGGCGAACTCGGCCCCGTCACACCCGAACCGACCACGATCAGTCGCTCAGGCAACTCCGAGAGGTTGTAGACCTGTTTCCAGTTCAGGATCCGCTCGCCGTCGCACGGGGCGTCGGGCAGCTCGCGGGGCGTGGTGCCGGTCGCCACGAGGACGATGTCGGCGTCGAAGGCCTCCTCGCCGGCCCCGGTCAGGGCGACCACGCGGCTCTCGCCGTCGAGTCTGGCCTGGCCCTCCACGAGGTGCACGCCGTCCTGCAGCAGCCGCTGCCGGATGTCGTCGGACTGCGCGATCGCCAGGTCGAGGACCCTGCGGTTGACCTCCTCCAGGTCGACGCGCACCACGTCGCTGACGTCAGCGCCTGCGATGTGCAGGCCGAGCTGCCTCGCGTTCTCGATGCGCACCATCACCTCGGCGGTGGCGATCAGCGTCTTCGACGGGACGCAGTCGCTCAGGACGGCGGCTCCCCCGAGCCCGTCCCTCTCGATGAGGGTGACCTCGCCCCCAACTGGTTCGCGACGAGTGCCGCCTCGTAGCCGCCGGGTCCGCCACCGATGATCACAACCTTGGTCACGGCCCCATCCTCCCACACCTCCCCGCACGGGTGTCGGCCGCAAGTATGCTGAACCGGGTGAACGATGACGCATTTGCCCTTGCGGCCTCAGCGGCCGACTACCTCCGATCCACTTCGGCGTGGACCGCATCGACCTGGCGCTGGTGCTCGGCTCCGGCTGGTCCTCGGGCGCCGATCAACTCGGTGATCCTCTGGGAGAGATCGGGCTGGGCGACGTGCCCGGCTTCAGCAAGCCGGTGGTGAGCGGCCACGGCGGTGCGCTGAAGCTGGTCCGGACCGCGGGCGGCAAGGTCGCGGCGATCTTCACCGGCCGCACCCACTACTACGAGGGCCGCGGCACCGGGCCCGTCGTGCACGGGGTGCGCACCGCGGCCGCATGGGGGCCTCGACCGTCGTGCTGACCAACGGCTGCGGGGCCTCAACCCGGCCTGGGCCCCGGCACCGTGGTGCTGTTGAACGACCACATCAACCTGACCGGCGACACGCCGCTGCGCGGGGCGACCTTCATCGACCTGTCCGAGGCCTACTCCAAGCGGCTGCGAGATGTCGCCCACAGCATCGACGCCTCCCTGCCCGAGGGCGTCTACGTCCAGTTCCGCGGCCCGCAGTACGAGACCCCGGCCGAGGTGCGGATGGCGGGCATCCTGGGTGGCGACCTCGTCGGAATGTCCACGACGCTGGAGACCATCGCGGCACGCGAGTCGGGCCTCGAGGTGCTGGGTCTGTCGCTCGTCACCAACGCCGCAGCGGGCCTGAGCGAGACCAACCTCGACCACACCGAGGTGCTTCAGGCCGGCCGCGACGCGGGACCGCGGCTCGCGGCGCTCCTGTCCGGGATTGTCGGGGCCCTCTGATGAGCGCCCTGCTCGACACCGCCGCAGCCTGGCGCGACGCCGATCCCGATCCCGAGACGCGCGAAGAACTCGACCACCTGATCGTCCAGTCCCAGGCCAACGACGAGACGGTGCGGACCGCCGCGCTCGCAGAGCTCGGTGCGGCATTCGCCGGGCCGCTCGAGTTCGGAACCGCTGGCCTCCGCGGCCCGATCGGCCCGGGCCCGCCCGGATGAACCGCGTCGTCGTCACGCAGGCCGCCGCCGGTTTCGCCGCCTGGTTGAAGGCGAACGGCCACCGCGGTGGCAGGGTGCTGATCGGTCACGATGCGCGTCACAACTCCGCCGCCTTCGCCGAGGACACCGCGCAGGTGATGGCCGGGGCGGGCTTCGAGGTGCTGTGGACGGGCGAACCCGTCCCGACCCCCGTCGTCGCCTTCGGCATCCAACACCTCGGCTGCGTGGCGGGAGTCGTGGTGACGGCCTCGCACAACCCGCCGCAGGACAACGGCTACAAGGTCTACCTCGGCGACGGCTCGCAGATCGTGCCGCCCACCGATGGCCAGATCGCCGAGGAGATCGCGGCCGTCGCGGCCGGAGGGTGGGCGTCGCTGCCGCGCAGCGAGGCTCGCACCGACGTGACCGCCGACCTGCTTGCGGCCTATGTCGCCCGCGCCGCATCGCTGTATCCGGCCAGGGCGCCCCGCGACCTGGTGTGGGTCCACACCTCCCTGCACGGGGTGGGTGCCAAGACTGTACGCGGCGTGGCGGGGGCGATCGGCCTGCCCGCGCCGCACGAGGTCGCGGAACAGGCAGAGCCGAACCCGGACTTCCCCACCGTCGCATTCCCCAACCCGGAGGAGAAGGGCGCCATCGACCTCGCCCTCAAGCGGGCTGCCGAGGTCGGGGCGGATGTCGTCATCGCGAACGATCCCGACGCGGACCGCTGCGCGGTGGCCGCCGTCGTGGACGGGGCATGGCGGATGCTCACCGGTGACGAGCTGGGCTCGCTGCTGGGCGACGACGCCATCCGCCGGGGGTACCCGGCACGTTCGCGAACTCGATCGTGTCGTCGACGCTGCTGGCCCGGATGGCGGTGGCTGCGGGTCGCTCCCACACCACCACGCTGACCGGTTTCAAGTGGATCGGCCGGGTGCCCGATCTCGCCTTCGGCTATGAGGAGGCCATCGGATACTGCTGCGATTCGAGGGCGGTCCCGGACAAGGACGGCATCACCGCGGCGGTGAACGTGCTGCGGATCGTGGCCGAGCTGAAGGCGAAGGGCCGCACGCTCGCCCACCGGCTCGATGACATCGCGCGTACCCACGGGTTGACGTCGACGTCGCAGCTTGCGGTCCGCGTCGCCGACCTGTCGCTGATCGCCGACGCGATGGCCCGGCTTCGCCGGAACCCACCCGCCACCCTGCTCGGCGAGCCGGTCACGGTGGTCGACCTCGCGGAGGGATCCGCGTCGCTGCCCCCACCGACGGCATCGAACTGACCGGGGAGAGCCTGCACGTCGTGGCCCGCCCGTCCGGCACCGAGCCCAAGCTGAAGTGCTACCTGGAGGTGCGCCTACCCGCAGACCGTTCGCAGGACGTGTCCGCGGCGCGCGTCGAGGGTGCCGACCGGCTGGCGGCGCTGCGCGCCGAGATGGCCACCGCGCTGGGGTCGAGGCCTGACCGCCACGCACTGAGCGCCACCCCGACGCCGTGGACGTCGGGGTGGCTACTCTGGATTGCATGACGAAGCTCCGCACAGGACTGGCCGCACTGTTGCTCGCACTCCTGTCCACGTGGGCGGTGGTGCTGCCCGCGCATGCCGACACAGACGCCCCGATCACCCGCTACGACGCGAAGGTGAACCTCACCCCTCAGGGTGTGGCCGAGGTGACGATCGACTTCACCATGGACTTCGGCGTGGTGCGCGGCCGCGGGCCCATCGTCATCCTCCCACCAGGCAGGATGACGGCGCGAACCCGAACGAGCAGTACGTGTTCCGCTACTCGGATTTCGCCGTGAGCTCCGCAAGCGGCGCTAACACCCAGACCGACCTGTCGGACGAGTCCGACGCCGTGGGGCTGCGGATCGGCAACGAGAACATCTGGAACGAGGGCCCGGAGGACTACACCATCTCCTACAAGGTGACCGGCTTCATCGTCGGCGACCACCCCGAGAGCGGGATGGATGAGTTCAACTGGAACGCCATCGGCCCCGCCTGGGACTCGCGGATCAGCAACGTCTCCGTCCAGGTGACCGGCCCGGCCGCGGTGCAGCAGGCCGCGTGCTTCTACGGCCGCTCCTACGACCAGCCGTGCACCGCCTCCACCTCCGGCGACACGGCGAACTTCTCTGTCGCCGACCTCGGCAGCCGCAACCCGATGCAGGTCGTCGCCGGCTTCCCCGCGGGCACCTTCCCCGGCGTCGAGCAGGAGAAGGAACTCAAGCCGTCGCTGTCCAACGCCTTCGGCCTCACCCCGGCACCGGGATCGTGGCTGGCGGCGGTCTCCTTGCCGCCCTCGCCGGCCTCGTGGCGATCCGTCGCAGGCACACCCGCGACGACATCTACCTCGGCCTCACCCCCGGCCTGACGCCGGCGGGCAACGAGCAGGCCAACATCGGCCGCGCTTCCGGCAGGGCGCCCGTCGCCGTCCAGTTCAATCCCCCGAAGGGCGCGACTCCAGGCGAGATCGGCACCCTCTTCGACACCACTGCCGACGACGTCGACGTGTCGGCCACCATCGTCGACCTCGCGGTACGGGGCTTCCTGAAGATCGAGTCGCAGGGTAAGGGCTTCACGCTCTACGCCACCAACCCGCCGCAGGGTGAGCGGCTCGCCTCCTACGAGGCCAAGCTGCTCGCCGACCTCTTCGAGGGCGCCCCCAGCGTGACCCACAAGGAGCTCCGCACGGAGAGCCATCAGCACGACCTCGGCAACGCCCGCTCCGGGCTCTACGGCGCCGTCGTGCAGAAGGGCTGGTTCAAGGCGAACCCCAACACGGCACAGGCGAAGCCCGTCACGATCGGTTTGGTCTCGCTGATCGGTGCTGGTGTCGTCGCCTTCATGCTGTCGCGCCTGGGCTGGAGCCTCATCGCCATCCCGCTGGCGGTGTTCGGCCTCGGCCTGATCGTCATGTCAGGCAAGTTCCGCACCCGCACCGCGCAGGGCTCGGCCTACCTCGCCCAGGCGAAGGGCTTCGAGATGTATCTGCGCACCGCGGAGAAGGAGACCCTGAGGTTCGAGGAGGGCGAGGACATCTTCTCCAAGTACCTCCCTACGCCATGGTGTTCGGAGTGGCGGACCGCTGGTCGAAGTTGTTCGCCCAACTGGGCGCCGAGGGCGTCTACCGGGCCGACACCTCCTGGTACATCGGCGCAGACCTCATGCACGGCTACGCCTTCGCCAACGCGATGAACGGGCTCACCTCGCAGATGTCCAGCGCCTTCCAGGCGGCCCGCGCGGCGGGCATGTCGGCGGCGACCGGCGGTTCCTCCGGCGGGTCCGGCTTCAGCGGCGGCGGCGGCTTCGGCGGCGGCGGAGGCGGCTCCTGGTGACCTTCCGGGTCGCGCACACCGCGACCCGGCGGTAGGCTTCCGCGCATGAGTCGGAGCCTGCTGCTGATCGCCGGCCCTCCGGAAGCGGAAAGTCGCGCCTGACAAGGCTGGCCGCCGAGGCCTCCTCGGCGCTCGCGTTCCGGCTCGACGACTTCTACCACGACGCCGACCATCCCGACCTGCCCATGACGCCGATGGGGATCCCGGACTGGGACCGGGTGGAGACCTGGGATCTGGAACTCGCTCTCCGGGCGATCTCCACGCTTCTCACCGAGGGATCGTGTGAAGTGCCGGTCTACGACATCTCGCTCTCGCGTCGTGTTGGGCACCGCCGGGTGCAGATGGGCGACGCGTCGACGATCGTCGCGGAGGGCATCTTCGCCATCGACGCCCTCGGGCCGGCGCTCGCGTCGGGGATCGAAGCGGAGGGGCTCTGGCTGGACCGCAGCCGGGTCGCGAACTTCTCCCGCCGGCTCACCCGTGACCTCCGGGAGCGGCGGAAGACCCCCACCGTGCTGCTGCGCCGGGGGCTGCCCTGTACCGGGGCGAGCCGGGGCTCCGACGGGAGGCCCTGTCACAGGGCTTCCAGCCGGTGTCGATGCGGGCGGCGCTCGGCCGCCTCACCACCTGAGTCAGTCGGCGATCGGTGCCCAGCTCGGGCCCGTCTGCCCGAGCATGTCGTCGAGCTTCGCGAACAGCGGGCTCGGCTTGGCGAGCGGGGTGCCCGCCACGATCGGGCGTGACGCCCACGTCGCCAACTGCGCGGTGTAGTCACCCTGCAGCGTCGGGTAGGTCAGGTCCTCGTCGGTCACCTCGACGATCCGCGGCTGCGCGGCCCAGGTGCCCTCTCCGCCGAGCGCCTCGAAGATCCGCTGCGCCGAGTGCGGCAGGTACGGGGTGAGCAGGGTGTTGGCGTCGGAGACCACCTGCAGCGCGACGTGCAGCACGGTGTCGCGCCGGGCCGGGTCGTCCTTCAACTTCCACGGTTCCATGTCGGAGATGTACTTGTTGGCGAGCGAGACGATGCGCATGGCCTCGGTGATGCCTGCCTTGAAGCGACGGGCGGCGATGTGCTCCCCACGACGTCGAACGCGGCGGCCGACTCGGCCAGGAGGGCGCGGTCGGCGTCGGTGAGCTCACCTGCAGCCGGGATGGCGCCGTTGTTCTTGTGCGCCATCGAGATGGAGCGGTTGACCAGGTTGCCCCACTCGTTGGCCAGCTCGTAGTTGGTGCGACGGACGAACTCGTCCCACGTGAAGTCGGTGTCCTGGTTCTCGGGCCCGGCCACCGCGATGTAGTAGCGCAGGGCGTCGGGGCCGAACTCGGCGAGGAAGTCACCGACGAAGATCGAGGCGCCCCGCGAGGAGGAGACCTTCGAGCCCTTCATCGTCATGAACTCGGAGCTGACCACCTCGGTGGGAAGGCGCAGCTCGCCGAGCGACGGGCGGATGGTGCCGCCGGCCTCCCCTGGCCGTTGGCGCCGAGCAGGATGCCGGGCCAGATGACGGAGTGGAAGACGATGTTGTCCTTGCCCATGAAGTAGTAGGAAAGGGCCTCGGGGTCGTTCCAGAACGCGCGCCAGGCCTCCGGGTCACCGGAACGGGCGGCCCATTCGACGGCGGCGGAAAGGTAACCGATGACGGCGTCGAACCACACGTAGATGCGCTTCATGGGCGCGTCGCGCCAGCCGTCGAGCGGGATCGGGACGCCCCAGTCGAGGTCGCGGGTGATGGCGCGTTCGCGGATCTCCTTCAGGAGATTGTGGGAGAACTTCAGCACGTTGGGGCGCCAGTCCTCGCGGCTGTCGAGCCAGGCGCCCAACTGCGGGGCGACCTTCGGCAGGTCGAGGAAGAAGTGTTCGGTCTCGACGAAGTTGGGCGTCTCGCCGTTGATCTTCGACTTGGGGTTGATCAGGTCGGCCGGGTCGAGCTGGTTGCCGCACTCGTCGCACTGGTCGCCGCGCGCATTGTGGTAGCCGCAGATCGGGCAGGTGCCCTCGATGAAACGGTCGGGCAGCGTGCGGCCGGTCGACGGCGAGATGGCGCCCATCTGCTTCTTGGCGAAGATGTAGCCGTTCTCGTAGAGCGCGGTGAAGATCTCCTGCACCACGGCGTAGTGGTTCGGCGTGGTGGTGCGCGTGTAGAGGTCGTAGGAGAGCCCGAGACCCTGCAGGTCGGAGACGATCTGCGAGTGGTACTTGTCCGCGGTCTGGCGGGCGGTCAGCCCTCGGAGTCGGCCTTCACCTGGATGGCGGTGCCGTGTTCGTCAGAGCCGGACACCATGAGCACGTCGTGGCCTGCCATCCGCATGTAACGCGCGAAAACATCGGAGGGAACCCCGAAACCGGATACGTGACCGATGTGGCGAGGACCGTTGGCGTACGGCCAGGCGACCGCGGCAAGAATACGACTCATGGACGCCATCCTATCGCCGCGGCGCCATTCTCCCCGCGCCGCGGTTGACGCTCAGACCGGCTGCCTGCGAAACACGAACCAGCAGCCGAGCAGCAGCAGGGCGGGGCCGGCCATCGTCTGCCGGTCGCTGAGTTCGAACCTGGCCCACGCGAAGAGCCAGCCATACATCAGCCCGCAGGCTCCGAGCAGGCCGGCAATCCCACCGATGATTCCCCAGCGGCGGGCCGAGATGGTCATCGTCGCCAGGATCGCCGCGATCATGGGCCCGTAGATGATGGTCAGCATCTCGCCGAAACCGACCACCGCAGGAAGGCCGGGCTCAGCCCCTTGCCGCCACCCGACGAGGTGACAAGCACTCCCTGTTCTCCGCCGAGCGCGAGTGCCTCGAGCAGCGTGACCACTCCCCGGCGTAGGCCTGCAGCACGAACACGCCCAGCGTCACGACGGCCATGACCGGGAACACGGTGCCGCGACGGTGACCGAGCGAGACCGCGTACGGGGTCCGCCACCACAGCAGCACGACCTGCAATCCGGTCAGGTACAGCAACCAGGTGGCCGCGACGTCGGAGTGTTCGAAGTAGCCCGGGGTGATGACCCACTCTGAGGAGAGCGTGAGTCGCTTGTAGGCCGCGATCAGCAGGAAGAGCGCGAACGGCGCCCACCAGAGCAGGCCGAACCGCCAGCCGAGGGCGGAGAGGACTCCGATCAGCCGGGACCCGCGCGGGGTAGGGCAGGGCCGCCGCTGCGGCTCAGGTCGTTCTGATTCATACCGGAACCTCCTTGAAGACGCGCCAGAGGGCGGCGCAGAGGAACAACAGGAGCAGCAGGGCCGGCCAGGCGGAAATGGCAGGAAAACCGGCCTGGTTGATGGCCGCGGTGCCGGCTGTCACGGCGAGACCGGACAGGAGGGCCCCATCCACGGCCGAGCCCCTCCGAAGCCCAACGCAGCGCCAGCACGCTGAGCACTGAGACGGCCATGGCAACCGTGGTGACCTTCACGAGGAAGCCGGCCGTGCGCCGCAACCCGGAGGTGAGCGCATCGGCTCCCAGCGGTAGCACCCGGTATCCGGTCTGGCCTACGATGCTCTGCTCCAACCAGCCAGCGGTATGGGCTACCCGATCGCGAGCGAGGGGAGCACGAGGGTGGTGAGGATGAGCACGGCGCAGACGACGGAGCGCCGATGCCCCAGCGACAATGCGAACCGCCCCGCCAGCGAGAGCACCACGCAGGACACGGCGGTCGCCAGCAGCAACGCCTCCGCCGCGCTGGTGGAGACACGGACGAGGCCGTGGAACGGCGCCTCGAACCAGACCCTGGCGAGCGCCGCGACGCCCGCGTAGACGCCCAGCGGTAACCACCAGCGCCATCCGTGGCGGCCGCCGAGGGCGGCCACGATTGCCAGGGTTTCCCTCATGGCCGTTCCGGCTCGGTGAGCGCCGTCACGAGGTCCTGCAGCCCGACCGGCTGGGACCGCAGGGCGGCGGGCACGGGGTTTGCGGGCACGATGGCCTGCGCCAGGTTGCCGATGTTGGCCACCCGACCGAGCGGCTGCAGCCGCTCGACGACATCGCGGGGCCCTCGACCTGCCGGTAGCCGCCGGTCAGTGTCGAGGGGTCTGCGTCGGCGCGGATCCTGCCCGCCTCGAGGACGATGACACGCTCGAAAAGGTCGGCCAGCTCGTCGATCAGGTGAGTTGACACGATGAACCGCCGCGGGTCGTCCAGCTGTTCCTCGACCAGCACCTCGGCCAGGGTGCGGCGCGACGGGGCGTCCATGCCGAGCGTCGGCTCGTCCAGCATCGTCAGGGGCGCACGGGCGGCCAGGGCAAGGCAGACGAGCCCGGAACTGACCGAGCCGCGGCTCTGCGCCGAGGCGCCGGGGTCGACCCCGAAGCGTTGCATCAGCTCGCCGAAGCGGTCATGGTCGAAGCCGGAGTGCACGCGCGAGAGCGCCCGGGCCAGGGTGCGGAAGCTCTGCCCACCGGCGTGGGGCCAGCGGTCGCCGGCCAGGATGGTGCGGGAGAAGGCCCGTGCCGGCGGCAGGCCGAAGACGCTGACCTCGCCCCTGAAGCGCGGCTCCCAGCCTGCCAGCACCCGCAGGAGGGTCGACTTGCCTGCGCGGTTGCGGCCGACCAGGCCGACGATCGCCGGGCCGTCGAGGGTGAGGTCGACGGCGCTGAGCGCCCGCACACCTCCCTCAGGCCGCGGTAGTCGATGTTGAGGCTGGTGGCGGTGATGGTGCCGCTCATGGCTGCTCCTGGTTGATGATGTCGATGACCTGTTGGCTGGTCAGGCCGAGCCGGTCGGCCTCAGCCAGCAACGGAGCGACGAAGCGTTGGGCGAAGTCGGCACGGCGCCGCTCCAGCAGACGCTCCCGGGCCCGTCGGCGACGAAGGTGCCGATGCCGCGCTGCTTGTAGAGGACGCCGTCGCTCACGAGCTGGGCGATCCCCTTGAGTGCCGTGGCCGGATTTATCCGCCAGAACGAGGCGAACTCATTGATCGAAGGCACCTGATCGCCCTCGGCGAGCACGCCCGCGACGATGTCGTCGCTGACGCGGGCTGCCACCTGCTGAAAGAGCGGAAGGGCACCGTCCTGGCTATCCGGTGTGTTACTTGAGTAACTAACCATGCAACCAGCATGCCACACCCCGGCGGGGCGCCACCGACCGGGCTCAGGCGGGCAGTGGTCGCCCGAGCACCGCATCCACCTCGTTGAGCGCCTCGCGCAGCGCTCCGAGCAGGCTCGAGTCGTCACCTAGGCTGGAGGCCACTACTTCGACGGGAAAGAGGCACCCCGCGGCGAGCACGTCACGCAGCGGGCCGGTTAGGGCGGCCCCGGCGGCTGCGACCTCGCCGCCGAAGATCACCCGCAGCGGGTCGATGACCGACACCAATGTCACCAGGCCCGGCGTCAACGCCTCGACGAACGCGGCCAGCAGAGCCCTAACCTGCGGATCGGAGTAGTCAACCTCGGCTCCCCCGCCGGCAGCTCATCTGGTCCCGCCGCCGAGTAGAGCTCCCGCAGCGCGACGACGGCGCGCGACCACCCGAGCTCGGCGACTCCCCAACCTCCCCGACGCCCGTGCGATCCCGGTAGGGCTCTCCACCGAGCGTGATCGCGGCGGCGAGCGCCGTTCCCGCCAGCACCGTCACCGAGTCATCCACATCAACCGCCGCCCCGATCCAGTGCTCGGCAAGAGCAGCACAGCGGGCATCGTTTCCGACGCGGACCACGGCTCCCGGGAAGCGCTCGGCCCACAGGTCGGCCAGGCTCACCCGGTCAGCCCGGAAGTCGGGAGCTGAGCACGACCGTGCCTGCGGCGTCCACGATGCCGGTTGTGGCAACCCCGACCGCCCAGACCTCGTCCCGGGAGAGCCCGGCCCTACCCAGCAGAGCATCGACCGCCTCCACCACGGCCGCGAGCCGTTCCTTCACGCCAAGGGTGGCCGCCAGGGCCACTTCGCCACGCCCGACGCTGCCACCGTCAAGCCGGGTCACCAGGACACGGGCCAACTCCACCCCCATGTCACACGCCACCACATGCCCGACCTCCGGCCGGAACGCGAACCGCCTGGCGGGGCGCCCGGCCTTGCGCCCATCCTCCGACTCCGGTGGAATCACGCGAACCAGGGACCGTCCGACCAGTCCCGACACGGCCTCCTCCACGGTCGGGCGCGACAGCCGGGTCAGACCGACCAGCTCGGTAAGGCTCAGCGAGGCGGCCCCCGCAACAGCGGCAACACCGCCTCCTCGTTGCCGCGTGGCGCGAACCCACGCCCCACCGGAACCGCATTTCCGTCCACGAAAATCTCCCTTGACCGCCCGCAGAGCGGGCCTGGCCCGCCGCGACCCCATTATATAAAATATCTGCATATTCGGGGCAGGGCTTGCAGCGGTTCGCCGCCTAGACTGGTCGCACCATGACGACCTCCTGCCTCTGTGACACCGGCAAGCTCTACGACGAATGCTGCGGCCGCTGGCACTCCGGCCGGCCGGCGCCCACCGCGCTGGCCCTGATGCGCTCGCGCTACACGGCCTTCGCGCTGCAGTTCGAGGACTACCTGCTTGCCACCTGGCATCCCGATACCCGCCCCGGCTCCGTCGATCTCGAGGTCGACACCGAGTGGACGGGGCTGCGGATCGACGCCACTACCGACGGCAAGGCCTGGGACGACGCGGGCACCGTGACCTTCACCGCCTCCTACACCTCACCCGAGGGGAAGGGGCAGCTGCGCGAGGTCAGCCGCTTCTTCTTCGACGACGGGCGCTGGTACTACTACGACGGCACCTACTAGAGGCCGCCGCCGGGCCCCACCCTCAGGGGTTGGTGGGCAGCGTCAGGATCTCCGGCCCGGCCGGCGTGATGGCGATGGTGTGCTCCGAGTGCGCCGTCCGGCAACCGGTGGCGCTGCGCAGCGTCCAGCCGTCGGGATCGACCTTCAGCTCATCGGTATCGGTCATCACCCACGGCTCGACGGCGAGCATCAGCCCGCGCCGCAGCCGGAAGCCCCGCCCGCGCGGCCCACGTTGGGGATGTGCGGGTCCTGGTGCATCGTCGAGCCGATGCCGTGGCCGCCGAAGTCGGTGTTGACGGAGTACCCGCGGGAGGTGAGCACCTCGCCGATGGCGTGCGAGATGTCGCCGAGTCGCCCGGCGGGCCTGGCCGCCGCGATCCCCGCCGCGAGGGCCTCCTCGGTGGCCTCGATCAGCGCGACGCTCTCAGCCGGCCGGGCCTCACCCACGATGAAGCTGATGGCCGAGTCGGCCGCGATCCCGTTCTTCAGGACGGCGAGGTCGAGGGAGAGCAGGTCTCCGTCGCGCAGCGCGTAGTCGTGCGGCAGCCCGTGCAGCACGGCGTCGTTGACGCCCGTGCAGATGTAGTGCCCGAAGGGTCCGTTGCCGAAGGACGGCGCGTAGTCGACGTAGCAGGACTCGGCCCCGGCCTCGAGGATCATCTCCTTGACCCATCCGTCGATGTCGAGCAGGTTGACCCCGACCTTCGCCCGCGACCGGCAGGCCTGCAGGATGTCGGCCACCAGGGCGCCGGTGACGCGGCCCTTCTCCAGCTGGGCGGCGTTCAGGATCTCGATCATGGGGTGTCTCTTTCGGTGGGCATCGTCGTCAGTCTGCCACGAGCCGCAGCGCCCACGCGCCGGGCACCTGCTGCCACAGCAGCGCAACCGGCCTGCCGTCGACGGTGACGCGGGCCAGGCAGGCCTCCTCGCCGACTGCGTCGACGGAGCGGATCGCGATGCTCACGCCGTCGGCCCAGCCGAGCGTCGCCGACTCAGCGCCGCCGCCGACCACGAGCAGGTCGGGGTGGAGTCGCACCGACCCCCGGTCGCTTGCGAGGGCCTTGACGGCGCGGACCACGGCGGCCTTGGCGCGGGGGCCCGCGGTGCCCACGACCGGTTGGGGGCGGGTTCGGCGGAAGGGTCGAGGGAGAACAGGTCGGGCTGCTCGTCGACCTGGCCGACGGAGAAGTCGGTGCGGGCCGTCGGCCGCGCCACGTCGGGGAAGCCCGGCCCGGAGTCGGGCTCGCCGCCCGCCTGGTAGGCGGTGGCCGCGGCGCGGGCCCGCACGTCGGCCGCCTCGTTCATGGCGTGGCCCGCGTGCCCTTCACCCATTCGAAGGTGACGTCGCGGCCCTCAGCTCGGCGTCGAGTTCCTTCATCAGCTCGACGTTCAGCACCGGCTTGCCGTCGCCCTTGCGCCATCCCTTGCGCTTCCAGCCGGGCAGCCACTTGGTGAGCGAGTTGATCACGTACTGCGAGTCGCACAGCACCTTCAACGGCTCCTCGACGTGCGAGGTGGAGCGCAGCAGGTCGAGCACGGCCATCAACTCGGCCATGTTGTTGGTGCCGTGCTCCCAACCGCCCGCGGCCCAGGCATCGTCGGAGATGTACCAGGCCCACCCCGCGGGCCCGGATTGGAGAGGGAGGAACCATCAGCTGCGGCAACGATCACGACACGAGGATAGTGGCCGCCCGCACGGAGGCATCGCGGGAAGGTTGCCGCGCCCCGGTGGAATACTCGCCCCATGACATCGCCCGAGACACCGCACGACCAGATCCGCGTCCGCGGCGCACGCGTCAACAACCTGCGGGCATCGACGTCGACATCCCCAAGGGAGGCTGACCGTCTTCACCGGCGTGTCCGGCTCGGGCAAGTCGTCGCTGGTGTTCGGCACGATCGCGGCCGAGTCGCAGCGGCTCATCAACGAGACCTACCCGGCGTTCGTGCAGTCCTTCATGGCGAGCCCGGCGCGGCCGGACGTCGACTCGCTGGAGAACCTGTCGGCGGCGATCGTCGTCGACCAGGAGCGGATGGGTGCGAACTCGCGCTCCACGGTGGGCACCGCCACCGATGTCAACAACCTGATGCGCCTGGTGTGGTCGCGGTTGGGCACGCCTGAGGTGGGCCCCAGCTTCTTCTTCTCGTTCAACACCCCGCAGGGCATGTGCCCCTCCTGCGAGGGCAACGGGCGGGTCTCGGCCGTCGACGAGTCGCTGATCGTCGACCGGTCGCTCTCCCTGAACGACGGTGCCCTGCTCGCCCCGGCTTCGGCGTCGGCACCTGGTACTGGAAGGGCTACGCGGAGAACCCGACCATCGACGCGTCGGTGCCGCTGCGGGACATGCCGGAGGAGCAGTGGAACTTCCTGATGTACCAGGAGCCCACCAAGGTGAAGGCCCTCGGGATGAACATGACCTACGAGGGCCTCATCCCGCGGGTGAAGCGGATGTTCCTCAACCCGGAGAAGGCACCGGGGCAGAAGCATGCCCGGGAGTTCGCGGAGCGGATCGGCACCTTCCAGGCCTGTCCCGACTGCGGCGGCACCCGGCTCAACGCGGCCGCCCGTTCGGCCCGCGTGCTGGGCGTCACGCTGCCCGAGGCGCTCGGCTGGCAGATCTCCGACCTCGCCGTCTGGGTGGAGGCCCTGCGTGACTCCCCGACGGCGACCGCGCCCGCCCCGTCCTCACCGCGTTGGCCGACCTGCTCGGCTCGCTGGTGGAGGTGGGCCTCGGCTACCTGTCGCTCGACCGGGAGTCGGGCACCCTGTCGGGCGGCGAGGCACAGCGCGTGAAGATGGTGCGCCACCTCGGCTCCGCGCTGACCGACATCACCTACGTGTTCGACGAGCCCACCGTCGGCCTGCACCCCCACGACATCGAGAAGATGGTGAGCCTGCTCGAGCGCCTCCGCGACAAGGGCAACACCGTCCTCGTGGTGGAGCACAAGCCGCAGGTGATCCGCCGCGCCGACCACATCATCGACATCGGCCCCGGCGCCGGCACGCACGGAGGCACCATCACCTACGTCGGCGCCCTGGAGGGGCTGCGCGGCTCCGGAACGGTCACCGGCGAGCACCTGGACGTCAGGCCCCGGCTGCGCGGCGCCCCCGCTTCCCACCGGGCACCTCGCGATCCGCGGCGCCTCCACCCACAACCTCCGCGGCGTCGACGTGGACCTGCCGCTCGGCGTGCTCACGGTGATCACAGGCGTGGCGGGATCGGGCAAGTCGAGCCTCATCCACGGCTCCATCGCCGACGGCTCGATGGCCCGGGCGGGCGACCTCAGGGTGGTCGACCAGACCGCGATCCGCGGTTCGATCCGCTCCAACCCGGCCACCTACACCGGCGTGCTCGACCCGCTGCGCACCGCGTTCGCGAAGGCCAACGGCGTCAAGCCCGCCCTCTTCAGCGCCAACTCGGAGGGGCGTGCCCAACTGCAAGGGCCTCGGCGTGGTCTACACCGACCTCGGCATGATGGCCGGCGTCGCCAACACCTGCGAGGTGTGCGAGGGGCGCCGCTACACCGACGAGGTGCTGCGCTACACGCTGCACGGGCTGAACATCTCCGAGGTGCTCGGCCTGCCCATCGCCGAGGCGGCGTCGGTGTTCCACACCGGCAACGTCGGGAAGATCCTCGGCCGGCTGATGGACGTCGGCCTCGGCTACCTGAAGCTCGGGCAGCCGCTCTCCACCCTCTCGGGAGGTGAGCGGCAGCGCGTCAAGCTGGCGATCAGGATGGGAGAGGGGCCCGGCATCTACGTGCTCGATGAGCCGACCACCGGCCTGCACATGGCCGACATCGACGCGATGCTGCGCATGCTGGACACGCTCGTGGAGCAGGGCAACTCCGTCATCGTGATCGAGCACTCCCTGGCCGTGATGGCGCACGCCGACCGTGTGATCGATCTCGGCCCCGGCGCAGGCCACGACGGCGGCCTCGTCGTGTTCGAGGGCACACCTGCCGGGCTCGCGGAGTCAGGGACCCTGACGGGGCGTCATCTGGCGGCCTATCTGGAGGGTTGAGGGGCGGTACGCACGTCCTCAAGTCCACATTGAGCCTTACTGGGGTCGGGTTCGACGGATACCGGCCGACCGGCCAGCCTGCTCACTAACCGCCGCTATCCCCTAGACCGGCGGCCAAGGGCTGTGTTTTTCGTGAAATCGACCACAAGGACTCCGCAGGTTCCTGGCGTTGAGCGCATCGGTGTTGATGCTGTTCTCGAGCCAGGCGGTACTGGGCACCACCGCCAGCGCCGAAGACGCCGGCCTAGATCTCACAAAGACCGTCAAGGGCTGGGAGGCCGACCACAAGGTCTCCCCGGCCAGGAGTTCCAGTACTCGATCTCCGTCACGTGCAATAACGCCACCTTCGGCGGCTGCACGGACGCGTTTCTTCTGGACCCGATCCCGAGCGGACTCATCCTTACCGGGGACCCGGTGATCGAGGGCGTCAACGAGCGCGATCGCACGATGGAGATCGTGGATCCGCAGACGCTGAGCGTCAAGTTCGCGATGGACACCCCCATTGGTAAGGGGATCACCCACGGCACCACGATCACGATCACCGTGCCGGTCAAGGTCGACCCGAACCTCACCCCGGCCGACAGCGGCAAGCCGCTGGTCAACACCGCCACGGCCGACGCGACGAACGCGCCCGAGGCGGAGGCCTCGTTCAGCGTCATCCCCGAGGTCGACGTCGACCTCGAGGCGACGCCCACCAAGGAGTTCGTGCCCGACACCGGGCTCGCCGCCGCGGGTACCAAGACCACCTTGAAGGCCACGGCGGCCAACACGTCAAACGTCCCGGTCGAGACCATCACGCTGACCGATCCGTCCGACCCGGCCGCCAGGCCGTTCCAGCACCTCGGCCTGACCGGTGCCCCGACCCTGACGCTTCCCCCGGCGCCGAGGCGGCGCAGGTTGACGTCTACGTCGACGACGCATGGGTCAGCGGCGTCGCGGGCCCCTCCCCGCCCAGCTGCCTGACGGCGTCGATCCCGCGACCGTCGCCGGGATCCGCATCTCGTACCTGAGCACCGACGGCGCCGACATCGAGCCGATGGCCACCGGCACCGCCGAGCTCGACCTCGTTGCCCGCGAGTCGATCACGGGCGTCACCAGCATCGACAACACGGTCTCCGCCACCGTCACCGTCGGCGAGGACTCCTCCGATCCCGGCACCGACACCGGCGTCTTCACCCCGGCCGCCGCCACCATCCCGCTGCAGACCACCAAGACGTTCAACCCCGACGTCACGGCAGCCGGCGAGAGCAGCACCGTCACCCTGACGGCGACCAACACCAGCACCCGCGTCCTCGAGTCGCTCACCATCCGCGAACCCGGCACCGGCACCGCCCCGCTCGGCACCACGCTGACCTACGGCGGCTGGGCCAACGGCGCCCAGTGGCCCAACGGCGCCACCGCGCTGAGGGTCACCTACCTCGTCGAGGTCGACGGCGTGACCTCCGAGGTCACCATCGAGTCGAGCACCCCCGGCCGGATGCCCGCCGTCCCGAGGGCCGCGTCGTCGGCTTCACCGCCACCTACACCGGCGCGATCGTCGCCGGTGCCGAGGCGAAGATCCCCTTCACCGTGACCTCCGATCCCGCCCAGGACGCCGACGAGTACACCCACCACAACGACATCGCCGCGTCGTCGGTCGCCCCGGCGGCTACTCCGGCAGCGCCACCGCCGAGGACGACCTCCTCACCTACGAGCGTCGCGTCGCCGTCGACACCGGAAAGACGATCGCCCCTCCTCCATCACCGGCGTCGCCGGCGAGGACGTCGTCGTGCGCCTCACGGGCAAGGTGTTGCCCTTCCCCAGTCGAGCGTCCCGGCCAACGAGATGATCATCACCGACTCCACCTCCGAGTGGTACGACGCGATGCGCCCCACCCGCATCGCCTCCACCCCGGTGCCCACCAACGCCACCCTGACCGTCCAGTACCTGGCGGGTGGGGTCTGGATCGACGTCCCCAACATGGTCGATCTCCCCGGCGGCGTGCACAGCATCGCCTTCCCGGACGACGTGCGTGCCTCGGCCCTCGGCATCCGCTTCGTCTACACCAGCGAGGAGGGCTTCGTGCCCGACTCCTCGCTCGCCCCCAACCTCGGCTTCGAGCTCAAGAACCCGTCACCGAGGAGACCCGGCTCCAGAACTGCGCCGTGACCGAGGCCTCCGCCGACGGCGACATCGATGCCTCCGCCGTCACCACCGACCCGTGCCCGCAGCTCACCGTGTTCCCCGAGGGCGTCGGTGAGGGCCCCGGCAACGGCGGCGCCGTCGGCATCGACAAGTCCTGGTCGGATTCTTCGGTCGGCGAGCGCACCCAGGGCCAGTCGACGACCGTCCTGAAGTGGGGTGCCTACCGCTCCAACCTCAAGCAGGTCACCGTCTCCGACGAGGTCGCCCCACCGCTCGCAAGATCGCCGGCTCGGTGTTCAACAGCTTCGATCTGGTCAACATCTGGCTCGGATCCGACCCGCTGATGAAGTACGACCGCGTCGCGCGCGTCGAGCTCTACTCCCTGTCGCAGGACACGTGGGTCAGGAAGGCGAACGACCCTGCCCCACCGCCTGCAACGGCACCCTGCCCACCATCAACCTGACCGACGGCGAGCGCGCCGACACCATCGGCGTGCGCCTCGTCCTCGAGGAGAGCCCCAACCGCCTCGCGATCAGCGCGAACGATCCGCTGGCCCCGGCGGTCGGAAGCGGAGTCGCCCGCTCCAACGACGGCACCGTGCGTCAGCTGAACCTGCGCTTCCAGCTGCGCGACGAGCTGCGCGTCTCCCCCAGCGGTAAGCCCGAGCCCGTGCTCTCCACCTCGACGCTCAGCGGAGGTAAGGGCATCGTCGCCAACGCGGCCGGCATCACCGGCCTGCCCAGCAACGGCGATCAGCCCGCCGTGAACGACACCGATGACGCCACGATCAGCGTCACGGACGTGCCCCCGCCATCGACGTCACCAAGGAGTGGACCGGCGGCCCGCTCGCCGTCCCCGCCCCCGGCACCCCGAAGGAGAGCTGGCCGAGCGCCAAGCTGACGATCGGAGTCAAGAACGCCACCCCGGCCCGCGTCGACCGGATGGAGCTCCTGGAACCCGTCAACACGCCGAACCCGTTCGACACGTTCGACATCACGGCCATCCGCATCGCCAACCCCGCCGGCGCCGGAGTCTCCGGCACCGTGACGCTCACCTACGCCGACGGCACGACCGGGAAGTTCACGACCGCTGACGCCGCCGACCTGACGGCCGCCCAGCTGGACAACGTGGTCGGCCTCCACGTCGACTGGTTGGGCCGCATCAGCGCGGGAACCACCGGCACCGTCACGCTGGACACACGCCTGCGCGAGTTCGTCCGGGGCAGTGAGACCCGGGTGACCACCGGCCTGACCGTCCCGAACGAGGCCCGTGGCACCGTCAGCGACCTGATCGGCTACGACCAGCAGAAGTACCCCAAGGAGAGCGTCACCAAGACCGACGACGCCACCATCGAGACCGTGACCGAGAAGATCTCGGTCAAGGTGACCAAGCAGATCGACCCCGGGAGCCAGCGGGAGCCCGACCGCGGCCCGTCACGGTCAATCTGACCGGTCAGCCCGCCGGTCCCTCGCGCAGCGACGAGCTGCACATCACCGACACCGACGCCACCTTCTGGAACGCGTTCGACTTCACGGGGTTCAGCCCGGTGAGGTTCACCTCGCCCATCAACAAGGCACGGGTCGACGTGCTCGTCGACGCGGAGTACACCGTGGTCGACGGTGACGTCGCCGCCGAGGGCGGCCGCTGGGTGGAGGGTCAGGCGATCACCGCCGACGACACCACCCCGACGCTTCCGGCCGGCGTGACCACCGACCAGGTGCGCGGCGTGCGCTTCGTGTTCACGAAGCAGGACGGCTCCATCATCGAGAACCCGGCCAACCCGGTCCAGCCGGCGGCGTTCACCGTCACCCGGCGCGACGACCTGCGCACCGGCGGCGCGGTCCCGAGCACACTGCTCGGCAACCAGGCCGCCCCGGCGAGGCGGCCCCGGCCACTTCGAAAACACCGCGACCGCGGACACCTGGGGCCCCTCCGCCGACGGCCACCGCCTGCACGCCGACGCCACGGACGACGCTGAGTACACATACGCGCATCGCCGCAGCAAGGTTACGGTCAAGAAGTCCGCGAGCGCGCAATCCCGGGCCCTGACTCACCCATCACGTACACGCTGACCTTCACGAACAGCGGCGAGATCGCGATCACCGACCCGGTGATCACGGACACGCTCCCGAGCGATGCCGAGGGCCCGCTGCTGCTCCTCGATGAGGATGCATCCCAGCCCTACGGGTACTCCCTGCTGGGGCTCGCCCCACCCCGCCCAACGGCCCGGCCATGCCCGTCGACCCGACTGACGTCGACGTCGCGGTAACGCCCACGAAGCTCACCTTCACGTTCCCGAAGGGCACCGTGCTCGAGGTGGGCCAGACCTACACCGTCACCGTCGCGATGAAGTCACGACCCAATCTCACCGCGAACACCTCGGTCACCAACACCACAGGTATCTCCGGGGAGCGCCCGTGGGATGAGTGCGATGGAACGCTGGACGGTAGGGAGTGCACCAACACCTCCACCGTGAAGATGAGCTCCGCAGGTGCCCTACGAGGTTTCAAGGCTGTCCGGGCAATCGACACCCAGCTCGGCGTCCTCGACACCCGCAATACCGGCTGCACCGCCGACGAGGACGGCTTCTACGTCGGTGGCTGCGTGCCCGTCACCAAGCCCGGCGGCGATGAGGTCTGGCGACTCACCTGGGTCAACACGGGCAACCTGCCCTACGACCAACTCACGGCCCTCGACCAACTGCCCGCAGTCAACGACACCACGGTGATCGTCGACAACAAGCGGGGCTCGCAGTGGCGGCCGATCCCCAAGTCGGTCTCGCTCGTCGGAGCCGAACGCGGGTCCGTCAGCAAGGTGACCGTCTGGACGACCACCAACGCCGACATCTGCCCCAACGACCTCAACCAGGGTGGATCCTGCCCGGATGTCGCGTGGGTGCTGGCCGACGAGGAGGTGTCCCCTGCCAACGGCTGGAGCGTCGGCCTGCCCGCCGACACGCAGGCGCTGAAGTTCCAGTTCGAGTTCAAGGATCAACTGGCCCCGCAGGGACCGTCAAGATGGACATCACCACCACCACCCCGGCCCAGTCCCCATCGTCGACGGCGACACGATCGCCTGGAACAACATCGCCCAGGCGGCCCGCGCGGTCGACGGCGGTAGCACCAGGTGGATCCCTCGCAACGAGTCGAACAAGGTCGGCGTCGCGCTGGCCGTCGCGCCGCTGACGATCGAGAAGGTCGTCACCGGCGAGGCAGCCTCGTTTGCGCCCGGTTCGTTCGACCTGACGCTGTCGTGCGTCTCGGTCGGCGAGGACGTCGTGCTCGGCGACCGCGCCAACCTGACGCTGAAGGCCGGCGAGCCGGTCACTGTCAGCGACATCCCGTGGGGCTCGACCTGCACCGTGACCGAGAAGCCGGGCTCCGGCGCGACCGGTTTCGAGGCGACCGAGGTCACCGTCACCTCCCGTGACGCGGAGAACGCGGCCACCATCACGGCCACCAACCGCTACGACCTCGCCTCGCTGGTGGTCGACAAGACGGTGGGCACGAAGGCGAAGGACCAGGACGGCAACGCGCTCGACCACGGCACCTTCGACTTCTCCGCGACGTGCACCTTCCTCGGTGAGGTGGTCGTTGCCGACGGCTTCGACGCCTCCCCATGAAGTTCACCCTGGCCGACGGCGGGTCCCGCGAGCTGACGGGCCTGCCCGCCGGCGCCGCCTGCACCGTCACGGAGTCCGCGCCGCTGAACATCGACACCGTCACCACCGAGTGGACCGCCGGGGATGAGAGCGGCACCGGCACCGGATTGTCGGAGTCGATCACGCTCGCCCCGGATGCAGAGGGCAAGCCGGCCAACACCCAGTCGTGGACCAACGACTTCGCCACCTCCGAGCTGTGGCTCACCAAGATCGTCACCGGCGACGGTGCCGACGAATGGGGCCAGCGCGAGTTCACCTTCACCGTCTCCTGCGTTGACGGCGACGACAACCGCGTCTGGTACAAGGAGGGCATCACGCTCGGCGGCGAACACGACCTGACCTACAAGATCAGCGACGTGTGGGCCGACGCCACCTGCACGGTCACCGAGACCCGCAACGGCGGCGCCACCGACACGGTGATCGCCCCCAGGGTCCGGTCACGCTCGACCCGTCCGAACCGACCGCCGTCACGGTGACCAACACCTTCAACGTCGGCTCCATCGGGGTCACCAAGGCCCTGGCCGGCAACGGCGCGAACCTGATCGATCCCGAGATCGAGTTCTCCGTCCAGCTCGAGTGCGTGGCCGACATCGACGGCGAGCAGGTCACCCTGCCGCTGCCCGACGACGGCCTCGTCACCCTGTCGCAGGCGACCTCGCTCGAGGCCACCTACGAGAACCTGCCCATCGGCGCCAGCTGCACGCTGACCGAGCCCGGCGACGGAGGCGCGGTCGCCGTGGACATCACGCCCGCGACCGTCGTCGTCGGCGGCGAGCAGGCCGAGATCACCGTCACGAACACGTTCACGGCCGCCTCGCTCGAGGTGACCAAGGACATCACGAAGTCGGCGCTCGACGCCTCGGGTGAGCCGGTCGACCACGGAAAGTTCGACTTCACGGTCGAGTGCACCTTCCAGGACCGTCCGGTCCTCGCGACCGGCTTCACCACCACCCCATGACGTTCCAGCTGGCCGACGGCGAGAGCCGCGTCCTCACCGGCCTGCCCACCGGCAGCGCCTGTGACGTCACCGAGGGTGAGGCCCACAACCTCGACTCCGTCGAGAACACGTGGGCCGCCGAGGAATGGACCGCCACCACCGAGGGCCCGGATGCGACCGGCACGCTGGTCGCCGATCCCGAGGACGGCGTGGGCAACTCCGTGACGTACCGCAACGCGTTCACCACCTCCGAGCTGGCGATCACCAAGGTCGTCACCGGTGAGGGGGCGGAGCGCTACAGCACCGACGCGTTCGTCGTCGGCGTGGTGTGCGTCGACGGTGACGAGCGCGAGGTGTGGAACGGCACCGTCAACCTCGGCGGCGAACACGGCCTCGAGGCCACCATCGGCGACCTGTGGGCCGACGCCACCTGCACCATCACGGAGCCGGTCACCGGCGGCGCGACGCACGTCACGTTCTCCCGGAGGGCCCGATCACGCTCGACCCGGCCGCCCGGCCGAGGTGACCGTCACCAACACCTTCGACGTCGGCTCCGTCGCCGTCACCAAGGTGATCGACGGCACGGGCGCAGAGTTCCTGCCGGAGTCGACCGAGTTCCAGGTCCAGCTCGCCTGTGTGGCGGACGTGGACGGCGAGACGGTCGACGTCGCGCTGGACGGCGACGGCCTGGCGACCCTCTCCCCGGCCACGGGCTGAGCGTCAGCTACGACAACCTGCCGGTCGGCGCGCGGTGCACCCTCACCGAGCCGGTCGACGGTGGCGCGGCACGCACCGAGATCACGCCGGAGACGGTCACCGTGGGCGACGAGCCCGCGGAGATCACCGTCACCAACGACTACGACCTCGCCTCGCTCGAGGTGAGCAAGCTGATCACGAGGTCGGCGTTCGACGCCGACGGGGAACCGGTCGACCACGGGTCGTTCGACTTCACCGTCGAGTGCACCTTCCTCGACCGGGCCGTCGTGGCCGAGGGCTTCGAGCCGGGTGAGCCGATGCGCTTCAGCCTGGCCGACGGCGAGACGCGCGTGCTGACCGGCTTCGTCGCGGGTACCTCGTGTGAGGTGACCGAGGCGGAGGCCCTGAACCTCGAGAGCGTCGAGTCGACCTGGCTGACCGCCGTGGTCGAGGAGCCGACCGACGAGCCCACCGGGGAGCCGACCGACGAGCCCACCGGGGAGCCGACCACCGAGCCGACCACTGAGCCCACCGGGGAGCCCACCACCGAGCCGACAGAGCAGCCCGGCGAGGAGCCGTCGGACGGCTCCGTGGAGGGCCGGTCAACTCGGGCATCCTGGTGGCCGACGACGAGGAGGGCACCGCCAACGCGGTGGAGTTCCGCAACGCCTTCCGCACCTCCGAGCTTGCACTGAGCAAGCTGGTGGTCGGAGACGGTGTCGAGCTCTACAGCACCGACGAGTTCCTGCTCAACGTGGTGTGTGTCGACGCGGACGACCGCGAGGTCTTCAACGCCGACATCCCTTCGGCGGCGAGCACGGCCTCGAGGCCACCATCCGTGACCTGTGGGCCGACGCGACCTGCACCGTCACCGAGCCGGTCACCGGCGGTGCGACCAGCACCACCTTCTCCCCGAGGGCCCCGTCACCCTGAACCCCGACGAGGCCACCGCGGTCGAGGTGACCAACCGGTTCGACCTCGGCCAGGTTGAGGTGTCCAAGCTCATCGGGGGTACCGGCGCCGCCCAGGTTCCCGCCGACACCGAGTTCGTGGTCCAGCTGGAGTGCACGGCCGTGGTGGATGGCGAGACCTACGGCATCGAGCTGGAGGACGAGGGACGCGTGACGCTGTCGAAGGGCACCGCCCTGACCGCCACGTACGTGGACCTGCCGCTGGGGGCGAGCTGCTCGCTGACCGAACCGGTCACCGGCGGCGCGGCCTCCTCGACCATCTCCCGGAGACGGTCACGGTTGGTGAGGACGCGGAGTTCACCGTGCTCAACACCTTCGACGCCAAGCCGCTGGGCCCCGACTCGGAGACCGGTGCCGAGGCGGGCGCGGGACGCCCCGTCGCCCCGCTCATCGGCGCGGGCGTGGCGGCCCTGCTGGCCGCGTTCGGTGGCCTCATGGCGCTGCGTCGCCGACGCGCGTGACCCGAGGCCGCAGGGCGGGCACCGTCACCTGGACGGTGTTCGCCCTGACGGCCGCGGTGGTGGCGGCGGTGCTGGCCGGAACCTGGTTCCGGTCGGCACCGCCGCTTCCGTCTGATGCGCCCGCGATCTCGCGGGGACCCGCATCGCCGTCGACCTGCCGACCGAGGCCGAGGCACAGGCCGAGGACACCGGGCTCACGTTCGACGCCCCGTCACAGGGGCTCTCCGTGCCGCTGCGCTCCGCGGTGGTCACAGGAGGGACGATCAACCCACCCACCCTCACGGACGCCTACTGGTACCGCGACTTCAGCGATCCCGCGGACCCGTCCGGCGACACCGTCATCGTCGGCCTGCACTCCGTGCGCGGAGGCCATGGGCCGGGCAACGCGTTCGCCGACCGGGTCGCCGGCGGCGACGAGCCGCAGATCCACATCCGGCCCGGCGATCCGATCCTGCTGGAGGACGCATCCTTCGTGGTGACCGCCGTGGAGGTGCAGGGCAAGCAGGCCACCGCGGAGGACGCGCGGATCTGGGCGGACGGCGCGCACGACCTCGTGGTGCTCACCTGCCTGATCGACCCGGGGTCGCGCTCGCCGCCCAGCCGAACCTGGTGGTGTTCGCCTCGCGGAGCTGAGGGACTAGGGGCTGCCGGTCAGATAGCCGTAGCGGTGATGCTCGACGAACCCGAGCGACCCGTACAGCCCAGCGCCTCCTCGTTGCCCGCCTCGACCTGCAGGGCGAGGTACCGGGCACCCCGCGGTGCCCTCGGCCATCAGTGCGCGCGTCACGGCCCGCCCGAGCCCGCTCCCCGCCGATCGGGCCGCACCGCGATGTCGGTCAGGACGGCCCACCGCCCGTTGACGGCGACCCTCCCGACGGCGTCATCACCGATCCGCAGGTATGAGGCGGGCGCTCCGCCCATTTCCTCCAGCCTCCCGGGTTCCTGCTCCGCGACCGCGACCCATGCCCGGTCCGGCGCGTCCGTCAGGATCGCGTCCGACGCATCCGGCCCTCCGGAGCCGCCCGCACCAGCACCAGCGTCTCCCGGGTGACGGCCATCCCCGCGGCGAGCGCCGCGTCCGCCGTCCGGCCACCGAGCACGGCCTGCAGCGTGGCCGGCCGGCCGTACCAGTCGGCCGCGGCGGCCAGCGCCTCCGGGAAGGGGAGCTCCGGGTCGCCGACCGCGAGCACCGAGTTGGCGCGCCCGGTGGCCCCCGCCCCTCGCGCAGCAGCCAGCCGCCCAGGCGGGCGCGCCGCAGCCCGGGCCAGGTCAGGTCGAGGACGCGCTCCACGGCCTCCGCGTCGGAGGCGGGCAGCACGGTGCGCACAGGGATGGCCCGGATGGCGGTCGCCTCGGCCCGCGGCACCCAGACGGCGCCCTGTCGTCGGGGAGCACCACGAGCCACTCGTCGTTGGCGGCCACCAGGTGACCCACCACATCACCGGCCGCGCCGGTCGGGGACACCCGCCGCACGCTCACCCGTCTCGTGTCCGGGCCGGGCGCCGGGATGATCCGCGGGCGTCCACGTCAGCGGTTCCGGGCGGCCTCGTAGGCCGGCCGGATCACCTCGCGGACGATGGTCTCGCGCTGGTCGTGCGGCAGGAACGCCGCACGCATCGCGTTGACCGTCGTCTGCTCGATGTCGTCCAGGTCCCAGCCGAACGTCTCCACCAGGCGGGCGTACTCGGCCGTCATGGTGGTGGCGCTCATCAGCCGGTTGTCGCAGTTGATGGTGACGTTGAAGCCGAGGTCCTTGAGGAGCTCGACGGGGTGCTCGGAGAGCACGGCCGCGATGCCCGTCTGGAGGTTCGACGACGGGGCCACCTCGAGCGGGATCTGCTTGTCACGCACGTAGGCGGCCAGCCTCCCGAGTTTCGCGATGCCGTCGGTGATCCGGATGTCCTCCACGATCCGTACGCCGTGCCCGAGCCGGTCCGCGCCGCACACCTGCACGGCCTCCCAGATCGACGGGAGCCCGAAGGCCTCCCCGCATGGATGGTGAAGAACATGTTGTTGCGCTTCAGGAAGTCGAAGGCGGGCGCGAACCGCCGTGGGGGAAGCCGTCCTCGGCTCCCGCGATGTCGAAGCCGCACACCGAGTCGTCGCGGTAGGCGAGCGCCAGTTCCGCGATCGCCAGGGTGGGTTCCGCGTGCCGCATGGACGTGACGATCTGCCGCACGACGATGGGGTTGCCTGCGGCCGCGGCCTCCCGCATGCCCTCGGCCAGACCGTCCCGCACCGCCTCCACCGCGCCCTCGAGACTGAGCCCACGCTGCAGGTGCTGTTCCGGTGCCCACCTGGCCTCGGCGTAGACCACCCCGTCGGCGGCCTGGTCGACGGCGAACTCACGCGCCACGCGGGCCAGGTGCGGAGCGGTCTGCATCGCCGCGACGGTGTGTTCGAACGTCTCGAGGTAACGCACGAGCGACCCGGAGTCGGCCGCCTCGTAGAACCACTCCCCAGCTCCGCGGGATCGGTGCTCGGCAGGGTGTGCCCCACCTCGGCGCAGTGCTCCACCACCGTGGTGGGCCGCAGCCCACCATCGAGGTGGTCGTGCAGTGCGACCTTCGGCAGCGTCCTGATCGTCCCGGTGCTCAGCAAGGCGGCTCCTTCAGCTCCTGGCGTGGGTGAGGTCGTCAGGCCGAAGGCCTGGGAAGCAGCTCCGCCATCGTGACGATGCCGCCGGGGTTTCGAGCAGGAGATCCGATCCGCCGTGCTCGAACAGCAGTTGCCTGCAGCGTCCGCAGGGCGTGATCACCTCGCCCAGCCGGTTCACGCAGGTGAAGGCCACCAGGCGGCCCCGCCGCCCGCGAACAGCGAGGAGACGAGCCCGCACTCTGCGCACAGCACCACGCCGTAGGCCGCGTTCTCCACGTTGCAGCCCGACACGATCCGCCCGTCGTCGACCAGCGCCGCCGCCCCACCGGATACCCGGAGTAGGGCGCGTACGCGCGGGCGGCGAGGGCGACCGCCTCAGCCCGCAGGGCCTCCCAGTCGATGCCCATGTCAGTGTGTCTTGACGAAGTGGGCGCCGTCGGCCGCGGGCGCGCGGACGCGACCCACGAGCCCGGCGACGGCGACGATGGTCGCGATGTAGGGCAGCATCTCGATGAACTCGCTGGGAATCGGCAGCGCCATCGGCTTGGTGGTCTGCGCGAGCGCCCGGAGGAAGCCGAAGAACAGCGCGGTGAGCGCGCCGAGGATCGGGTTCCAGCGGCCCATGATCACGGCGGCCAGCGCGATGAAGCCGTTGCCGGCGGTCGGGTTGTTGTCCTGGAAGGCACCCACCGAGCCGATGGTGAAGTATGCGCCGCCGAGGCCGGCGAACACACCTCCCAGCAGCACCGCGGAGGCCTTGGTGCCCACCACGTTGATGCCGACGGTGTCTGCAGCGTGCGGGTGCTCCCCGACCGCGCGGACCCGCAGTCCCCACTTCGTGCGGTAGATCAGGAACCACACGAGGATGATCGAGAAGAACGCGATGTAGGTCAGCGGCCGCTGGTTGAACAGGATCGGCCCGATGAACGGGATCTTGTCGAGACCGGGAACAGCCATCGGCATCATCGGCCGCACGTTGCTGTAGGTGGCCAGGTCCTTGGCGACAAGCTGCTGGTAGATGAAGCCCGTGAGTCCCGTGGCCAGCACGTTGATGACGACGCCGATGATGACGTGGTCGACGAGGTACTTGAGCGTGAACAGCGCGAGCACGCCGGCCATCATGACGCCCGCCAGCGCGGCGGCGAACAGGCCCGCGATGAACGACTGGGTCAGGGAGAAGGTCAGCGACGCCGCGAAGGCGGCCGTGAGGAACATGCCCTCGATCGCGATGTTGACGACACCGGCCCGCTCAGCGAGCACGCCACCGAGCACGCCGAAGAACAGCGGCGTGGCGTAGGCGAGGGTCAGGTTGAGCTGGCTTGTCAGTGTGAAGGGCAGGGTGGAGCTGGCCGCGATCCACACCAGGAATCCGACGAGCACCCCGAGGCCCGCCACGATGCCCGCGACGTTGCGCCATCCCTTGGGAAGCCTGCCGGACAGGATTCCGATGCCGGACGCGATCACCAGCAGGGCGCAGATCGCGACCGTCGGGGTGCCCGGCACCTCGATGCTCGGAAGCTGCACGTCGTCGAACGCGTCGGACAGCGCGATGATGCCCGACTTGGTGAGGGTGAAGGCCATCGCGAGGAGCGCGACCCCGATCACCGTGACGAGCGATCCCGTCGAGAGGCGCTGGGCCTTGGCGGCCGGCGACTCGATCCGTTCCATCGCCGCGATCTCGGGGTGATGACAACCGTTTCGCTGCTCATGCCGCAGCCACCTCCGCCTTCTTGGGCTCGTTCCGGGTGGGCCTGGACCTACGTTCCTTCAGGAACGGCAACAGCCACACGACGAAGGCCGGGGCCGCCACGAACAGCACCACGAGGGCCTGGATCAGGTCGGTGAGTTTGTCGGGGGTGTCGGCCATCGTCACCATGGTGCGGCGCGACGCCTTGAGGGCCCGAACAGCAGGCCCGCGAAGATGACCCGAGCGGGCGTGACCGTCCCAGCAGGGCGACCGTGATGGCGTCGAATCCGAGCGTGCCGATGATCGTGCCGGTCATCTGCGGCGGGGTGCCGGTGAGCGCCTCGGGCGCCGTCACCATCATCACGCCGCCGAGACCGGCGAGGGCGCCGGCGATGGCCATGGTGGCCATCGTGACATTGCTGACGGATGCACCGGCCGTCGCGGCGGCGTTGGGGTTCAGGCCGATGGCCTTGAGGTTGATGCCGAACTTCGTGCGCTCAAGCAGCCACCAGATGACGAAGGCCGCGATCAGGGCGAGCAGGAAGCCGAGGTGCAGGCTGCTGTCCGCGATGCGCGGCATGGTGGCCGACCACTCGAGCACCGGTGAGATCGGATCGGCCCGGCCGGGTGCCTGGAATGCGGGCTGCAGCATGAAGTACGCGAGCAGGCTGGAGGCGACGTAGTTCATCATGATGGTGAGGATCACCTCGTGCGCGCCGGACTTCGCCTTCAGGATGCCGACGATGCCGCCCCAGATCGCGCCCGCGAGCATGCCGACCAGGATCACCAGCGGCAGGTGGACGAACAGCGGGAGGCCCTTCACGGTGAAGCCGACGTACGCCGCGAACAGCGCACCGACCATGGCCTGGCCCTGCGCACCGATGTTGAACAGCCCTGCGCGGAAGGCGACCGCGACGGCGAGTCCCGCGGAGATCAGCGGGGCTGCTTCACGGGTGGTGTTGGTGATGGCGCCCCACGATCCGACCGAGCCGACCCACATGGCGTGGAAGGTGGTGGCGATCTTGTCCCACGACGCCGAGAGCGCGTCGCCCGGGCGGGTGAAGAAGTAGGTCCACTTCGCGGCGACCTCGGCGTCGGCGAACACCATCACGATGGCACCGACGAGGAACGCAAGCAGGAGGGATGCGATCGTGATGATCGTGTTCTGCACCCAGGCCGGCCTGCCTGTCGAGCGCTCAGACATGGGTTCCCTCCTGGGTGGTTGCGACGGCGTCCTCGTAGGGCACGCCTGCCATCATGAGGCCGAGCACGTCACGCGGCGTGTCCGGGTCGACGATCCCGACGATACGGCCGCGGTACATGACGGCGATCCGGTCGGCGAGCGACTCGACCTCCTCCAACTCGGTGGAGACGATCATGACGGCGGTGCCGCGGTCGCGTTCCTGAACGATGCGCGTGTGCAGGAACTCGATGGCGCCGACGTCAACACCGCGGGTGGGCTGCGAGGCGAGCAGCAGCGAGAGGGGCCGCGAAAGCTCGCGGGCCAGCACCACCTTCTGCTGGTTGCCGCCGGAGAGCGACATCACAGGCTGGGTATGCGAGCTCGACCGGATGTCGAACTCCTCGATGCGCGCCACGGCGTTGTCGGCGATGGCCCGCAGGTGGAGCGACCCGAACTTCGAGAACTCGTCGAGGTTGTCGAGCACCAGGTTCTCGGCGATGGAGAACTCGCCGACGAAGCCGTCACGGTGCCTGTCCTCGGGCACGTAACCGAGACCGGCCTTGATCGTCCTGGCCGGCTTGGCGTGGGTGATGTCGACGCCGTCGAGCGAAACGCGGCCTGAGCTGGGCGACATGGTGCCGAGGATCGCCTCGGCCAGTTCGCTCTGCCCGTTGCCCTGCACGCCCGCGATGCAGAGGATCTCTCCCCGCGCACGGTGAGGCTGAGGTCGTCGACGGCGACCGCACCGGAGGGCGAGGCGACCGTGAGGTTCTCGATCACGATGCGGTCCGCGCCGGGCACGGCGGGTGTCTTGTCGACGGTCAGGGAGACGGAGCGGCCGACCATCATGGCCGCCAACTCACCCTCGGAGGTACCCGGCTCCGCCATGCCGACCACCTTCCCGCGGCGGATCACGGTGATGTCGTCTGCGACCTCACGGACCTCGCGGAGCTTGTGCGTGATGAACACGATCGCCCGGCCCTCGTCACGCAGGGACTTCATCACGAGCATCAGCTCGTCGATCTCCTGCGGGTGAGGACGGCGGTGGGCTCGTCGAAGATGAGGTAGTTGGCGTCGTGTGCGAGCGCCTTGAGGATCTCGACCCGCTGCTGGATGCCGACGGGGAGGTCCTCGACGAGCGCGTCGGGTCGACGTCGAGCTTGTAGCGTTCGCTCAGCTCACGGACCTTGCGACGCGCCGACTCCAGGTCGAGGATGCCCGCCCGGCTCGGCTCGTGGCCGAGCACCATGTTCTCCGCGACGGTGAAGACCGGGATCAGCATGAAGTGCTGGTGGACCATGCCGATGCCCGCGGCCATCGCCTGCTTCGGGTTGGTGAGGGCGAGCTGCTGATCACCGAGCGTGATCTCACCCTCGTCGGGCTGCAGCAGGCCGAAGAGGATGTTCATCAGGGTCGACTTGCCTGCGCCGTTCTCACCCAGCAGGCAGTGGATCCGGCCCGGGACCACATCCACGGTGATCTGGTCGTTGGCAGTCAGCGTCCCGAATCTCTTGGTGATGCCGCGGAGCGACAGCACCGCGGATCCGGTCGCCGGTTCAGTTGTGCTCACGGGTTTGTCCTCCCTTAGCCCTCCGTTGGGGCCAGCGTAGCGGGTCGGCTGTGACCCGCGTTGTCAGACAGTGGAGGAGGGGCGCTGTCCCCAGCGCCCTCCTCCGGCTGTGTGATTTCAGTTGTGTGCGTGCATCACTTGGGCTGCGACGGCGAGGTGATCGCGATCGTGCCGCTGATGATGTCGGCCTTGATCTGATCGAGCTCGGCCTGCAGGCCTCGGGCATCTTCGACTCGAAGTCGTGGAACGGGGCGAGCGCGACGCCGTCGTTCTCCAGCGTGCCGACGAACGGGTCGGAGCTGAAGGTGCCCTCGAGCGAGGCCTTGATCGAGTCGAACACGGCGAGGTCCATGGCCTTCGTGACCGAGGTCACGATCTGGGGCCGAACTCGGGGCCGAGATGAAGCCGTCGGTGTCGACCCAGACGGCGTTGACCTTGCCACCGGACTCCTGGGCGGCCTGCAGCGCGCCGAGGCCGGCGGGGCCGGCAACCGGCATGATGATGTCGGCGCCCTGGGCGATCAGCGTGGCGGCGGTGTTCTTGCCACCGGGGATGTCACCGAACGGGTTGTTGCCGCCGACGAACTGGCCGTCCTGCGCGGCCTCGTCCCAGCCGATGACCTTGACGGAGGCGCCCTTGGTCTCGTTGTAGTACGAAACGCCCTGCGCGAAGCCGTCCATGAAGATCGTCACGGTCGGGTACTTCGCGCCACCGAAGGTGCCGACGGTGCCCGAGGTGGACATTGCGGCGGCGGCGTACCCGGCCATGAACGCGGGCTGGGCGGTGTTGAAGATCAGGCCACGGGCATTGTCGACGCCCTCGAAGGAACCGTTGTCGACGATGGTGAACTGGACGTCGGGGTTCTGCTTCGCGGCGGCCTCGGTGGCGGTCGCAAGGGCGAAGCCGACGGTGATGACGATGTTGCACTTGGCGTCGATCATCGACTGGACGTTGCCGGCGTACTCGCCCTCGGCGTTGGACTCGATCTGCTTGGTCTGGATGCCGAGCTCGTCCTTGGCCTTCATCATGCCGTTGTAGGCGGTCTCGTTGAACGACTTGTCATCGAAGCCGCCGGCGTCGGAGACCATGCAGGCGAGGAAGTCGCTGGCTCCGGCACCTTCCGTGGCTGCGGGCGCGGACGTGGCCGGGGCCGACGCGCCCCCGGTGGCCGAAGGGCTGGTGGTGCTCGGCGGCTGGGCGCAGCCGGAGAGCGCGAGGGCGGAAGCGCTGGCGACCGCCAGGATGCTCAGCAGGGACTTCTTCACGAAGGATCCTCCTAGGAGATGACGTTGGCAACAGTGACCCTACCTGTGGGCCCGCGCAACGCACATCGGAGGACAGAAAGTTATGAACCTGAAATAATAGGCAGACGAATTTCAGTTTCGTCGACGATCCCAGTGGATGAGATTCGGCCTCGTTGAGATCACTCAGGAAGTCGTCACCTGGCGCACCAGGGCACCCGCCGAGCGGACCATCGCGATCGTCTGCTGCCGCCAGTCGATCTCCTGGCTCCGGTAGGGCCCGGTGGCAAGCGAGATGACCACCGCAGCGGCCCGCAGTCTCAACTCAACGGGGTCGACCCTGCGATCGAACACCGGCACCCAACGGGCGAGCAGGTCGCGGACCTTGGCCTCCTGTTGCGGGTTCATCCGCTGGATGGTCGACAGGTGCCCGATCAGGCAGGCGAGGTCGTCGGCGCGGCGGCCCGGGCCGATGGTGTCGACATCCAGCACGCCGACGATACGGCCCCTGCCACCCGCAACTGCCCTCGTGGAAGTCACCGTGGGTCGGCTCGTTCCCGGGCGGGAAGACCGCGAGCCCCGCGGCGATGCGTGACGACTGCCATGTGAGTTCGTCGGCAAGTTCGGGGAGGGTCGCCGACACCATCCGTGCATAGTGCGCCACCGCATCGGACCACGGGGTCGTCGCTCGAGCGACGCGACCGCCGGCGGCATGGCGTCGAGGAGCGCTATCAGGTCCTCCGCGATGCACGGGTCCCCGGCTCGAACAGCGCCCTCGCGAGCGCCATGCCCGGCAGTTCACGGGTGACGAGCAGGTGGTCGGGCGTGGTCAGCGCCACCTCGGGCGCGGGGAGACCCGCCTGTCGCAGCAGCAGGTGCTTGTGGTGGATCTCCGAGAACACCCGTTCCCGGAGCACCTTGACGTAGAACACCTCGCGTGGGTCGTTGACGACCACCTTCACCACCGCGCGCCGTCGGGGGCGGTAGGCGATCATCGACAGCGACAGTTGCCCGGCCGTGACGGGGCGCGCAAGCACCGCCCCGCATTGAGCGTCTCGGCCATCTGGTCGGGGAAGGCCGCGCGGGGCAGACCGAGCAGGTCGGGGTCGTTGGGGTAGAGCCACACCGCCACCTTGCGGTGCCCGTCCTCGAAGATCAGCGCCCGGCCGTCGGTCGGCAGCAGTTCCCCGTGCGCGCCGAGACGCCGAGCAGCTCGGTCCTGTCCCCGTGCGGCCAGCGCACCATCGCGACATACGTGGCGGTGGTCGAATGCTCGGGCGCGGCGTCGACATGGTCGAGCGACCAGCTCTGCAGCACGCCACCCTGATGCTCGACGGCCGCCCGCAGGAGGGGCTCGACCTCGGGTCCGGTGAGCAGCCTCGCACCGTCGTCAGGCATCGGGCTCCCCCTCCACAACCGCCTCGCGGCGCAGCGTGAACCAGGCGGCACGCCTGCCCTCGACGGCGCTCACGCGCAGGGTGAACCGCGCGTGCGGGCCCTCCGGGTCGCGCTCCGGCGGAAGGCTGAAGGAGACCGTGTCCCCGGCGACGGGCACCCTGCCGGACTCCGCCATGAAGTAGCCGGCGACGGTGTCGTAGGGCCCCTCCGGCATCATGAAGCCGGTGAGCTCGGCGAACTCCTCGATGGTGGTGAGGCCGTCGATCTCGTTCACCTCGCGGCGCGCGGCGTCGGCATCGACGTCGTACTCGTCGGTGATGTCGCCGATCAGCTCCTCGAGGAGGTCCTCGATCGTGACGATGCCTGCGGTGCCGCCGTACTCGTCGCGCACGATGGCCATGTGCGAGCGGGCGCCGCGCATCACGCTCAGCGCATGCAGGATCCTGACCGTCTCCGGAAGGAACAGCACGTCACGGGCGAGCGAGCGGACATCGCCCTTGCGGGCCGCGCCCTCGACGTCCATCAGGTCCCGCACGTGGATGAAACCGACGATGCTGTCGGTCGATCCGTCGGTGACCGGATACCTGGAACGCGGGCACCCCGAACCTCCCGGTAGGCCAGCCCGATGGGCATGTCGGCGGGCAGGAAGTCGACCTCGGTGCGGGGCACCATCACCTCGCGCAGCGACCGTTCCCCCGCCACGAACACCTCGTCGAGGATCGTCCGCTCCTCGAGGCCGAGCGTCGACGAGTTCGAGACCATGACGCGCAACTCCTCGTCGGTCACCTCGTCGCGCGCCAGCTCCGGATCCCCACCCAGCAGCCGGACCAGGAAGTTGGTGGACACGTCGAGGAACCAGATCAGCGGGCGGGCGAGCGTCGCGATGCCCGACACCAGAGGCGCGAGGCCCAGCGCGAACGACTCGGCCCGCTGCATCGCGAGCCGCTTGGCCGTCAGCTCGCCGATCACGATGGAGAAGTAGGAGATGATGCCCGTCACCACGACGAGCGCCACCGGGCGTGCGAAGGCCGCGGGCACCCCCACGCCACGAGGACCGGCGAGAGCTGGTCGGCGATCGTCGCTCCACCGAAGGCGGCGGACAGCATCCCGGAGACGGTCACGCCGATCTGCACGGCGGAGAGGAACAGGTTGGGGTTGCCGGTGAGGCGCTCGATCGCCCTTCCGCGGCTACCCTTCGTGGCGAGTTGCCGCACCTGGCTCTCGCGCAGCGTGACGAGCGCCATCTCCGCGGCGGCGAAGGTGCCGCCGATCAGGATGAACACGAAGATCAGCGCGATGTCGCTCCACACGGGTGGCATGCCCCCTATCGGAAGATGACGGTGCGGTCACCGTCGGTGAGCACGCGGTGCTCCGCAAACAGCCGGACCGCCTCGGCCAACGTCTGGGACTCCTGTGCCTGGCCCTTGCGCATCAGCTTGGCCACGCTCATGGAGTGGTCGACCCGCACCACGTTCTGCTCGATGATCGGGCCCTCGTCGAGATCGCTGGTCACGAAGTGCGCGGTGGCGCCGATCAGCTTCACGCCGCGGGTGTGGGCCTGCCGGTAGGGTTCGCACCCTTGAAGCCGGGCAGGAAGGAGTGGTGGATGTTGATGGCGCGCCAGGCCAGGAACTCGCACAGCTCAGGGCTGAGGATCTGCATGTAGCGGGCGAGGACCACCAGCTCGATGTCCTGCTCCTCGACGACCCTGCGCACCTCCGCCTCGAACTCCTGCTTCGTCTCGGGCTGACCTGGCGGCTCTCGAACGGCACGCCGTAGAACTGGGCCATCGGCGCGAGCACGTCGTGGTTGGCCATGATGCCGACGACGTCGATCGGCAGTTCGCCGCCCTGCCACCGGAACAGCAGGTCGTTCAGGGCATGTCCGGCCTTCGAGGCGAGCATGAGCGTGCGCACGGGTCGCTCGGCGTCGTCGACGCGCAGGTGCGCGCCGAACCGCTGGGTCGCCTGCCGGATGCCGGCCTCCAGCGGAGCCTTCTCGGAGCCCTCCACCTCGATGCGGGTGAAGAAGTGCCCGAGTCGGGCGACGAGAACTGCTGCAGCTCCGTGATGTTGCCGCCGAAGGCGATGATGGCCCCCGTGATGGCATGCACGATGCCGGGGCGGTCAGGGCAGTCGAGGGTCACGACGAGTTGCGACATGGGCGCAATGCTAGCGGCACCAGCGCGTTGGCCGTTCGGCCACCGGAACGCGCAAATCGGTCGCAATCGGCCGAATCGGCCGCGATAGGGTTAATGTCTCGCATGCGCAGCGTCGCGCAGCACAGGAAAGAGACCACACATGTCCGATCACAGCGTGGGCGGTTCCGAGCCCCCATCAGCGCAGCCGAGTTCCACAGGGTCCAGCAGTCCAAGGACTTCGCCGAACTCAAGCGTCGGTTCCGCTCCTTCGCCTTCCCGATGACCGCCGTCTTCCTCGCCTGGTACCTCTTCTATGTCCTCGGCTCGATCTTCGCGAGGGACCTCATGATGACCCCGTCATCGGGGAGGTCACCTTCGGCCTGCTTCTCGGCATCGGCCAGTTCATCAGCACCTTCGTCATCACCGGCCTGTATGTCTGGCACGCCAACAAGCGGGTCGATCCGATCGCCGAGCAGATCCGCACCGAGCTTGAGGAGGGACGGGCATGATCGAACTCCTCGAGACCCGCCTGGGCAACCCCGTCCTGAACATCAGCATCTTCGCCGGTTTCGTCGTTTTCACCATGTTCGTGGTGATCCGTGTGACCCGCGGCGGGAAGAAGACGGCGGGTGACTTCTACACCGGTGGCGCCCGTTTCGACGGCAGGCAGAACGGGTTCGCCATCGCCGGCGACTACCTGTCGGCCGCCTCGTTCCTCGGCATCGTCGGCGCCGTCGCCCTCTACGGCTACGACGGCCTGCTCTACTCCGTCGGCTTCCTCGTGGCCTGGCTCGTCGCGCTGCTGCTCGTGGCGGAGCCGCTGCGCAACACGGGCAAGTACACGATGGCCGACGTGCTCAGCTTCCGGATGCGGCAGAAGCCCGTGCGCCTCGCGGCCGCGATCTCGACGCTCGCCGTCTCCCTGTTCTACCTCCTGGCCCAGATGGCGGGCGCCGGCGCGCTCGTGTCGCTCCTGCTCGGTATCTCATCGCCCATCGGCCAGAACATCGTCATCGCCATCGTGGGCCTGCTGATGGTGGGCTACGTCCTCATCGGAGGCATGAAGGGCACGACGTGGGTGCAGATCATCAAGGCGATCCTGCTGATCCTCGGCGCGGCCGTGATGACGATCTGGGTGCTCGCCATGGTCGGCTTCAACTTCTCCGAACTGCTCACCCAGGCGATGGCCACGACGAAGGCCGACGGCTCGGAGATCAACCTGCTCGCCCCGATGGAGCGGTACAAGGATCCGCTGGCGCTGGTGTCACTCGGCATCGCGCTCGTGCTCGGCGCCTCCGGCCTTCCCCATGTGCTGATGCGTTTCTACACGGTGCCCACCGCGAAGGAGGCCCGCCGCTCGGTGACCTGGGCCATCGGGCTCATCGGCGGGTTCTACCTGTTCACGATGGTGCTCGGGTACGGCGCGGCCTGGCTGGTCGGCCCGGAGGCCATCAAGGACATGCCGGGTGGCGCGAACGCGGCCGCCCCGCCCTCGCCTACGAACTGGGTGGCACCGTCCTGATGGCGGTCATCGCGGGAGTCGCGTTCGCCACGATCCTCGCCGTCGTGGCGGGCCTCACCATCACCGCGTCAGCCTCGTTCGCGCACGACATCTACAACTCCGTGCTGCGCGACGGTAAGGCTTCGCCGGAGAAGGAGGTGAAGGTCGCGCGGGCCACGTCGGTCACGATCGGCCTGCTCGCCATCGTCGGCGGCATCGTCGCCAACGGGCAGAACATCGCCTTCCTGGTGGCGCTCGCCTTCGCGGTGGCCGCGTCGGCGAACCTGCCGTCGATCCTGTACTCGCTGTACTGGCGTCGGTTCTCCACCGCCGGCGCCGTCTGGTCGATCTTCGGCGGCCTCATCACCGCCGTTGTCCTGATCGTCTTCTCCCCGCCGTGTCCGGCACGCCGTCGTCGATGTTCCCCAACGCGGACTTCGCCTGGTTCCCGATCGACAGCCCCGCGATCGTGTCGGTGCCGGTCGGCTTCTTCCTCGGTTGGCTCGGTTCGGTGCTGAAGCCCGACGGCGACGCCTACGCCGATCAGGCGGCCGAGATGGAGGTCCGGTCGATGACCGGCGCAGGCGCCGAGGGCGCCCTCGACCACTGAGTCGCTGCAGAGCGAGGCGGCCCGCCCCTTCGGGGCGGGCCGCCTGCGTGCGGTGGGTTGGGACCGGCTCAGATGAGACCGGAGGTACTCAGATGAGACCGGAGGTACTCAGATGAGACCGGAGGTACTCAGATGAGACCGGAGGTACTCAGATGAGACCGGAGGTACTCAGATGAGGCCGAGTTCGGTGACCGCGTTGCGCTCGTCGACCAGCTCGGCGACCGAGGCGTCGATCTTCGCTCGCGAGAAGTCGTTCAGCTCGAGGCCCTGGACGATCTCGTACCTGCCATCCTTGACGATGCAGGGGAACGAGGAGATGAGCCCCTCCGGCACGCCGTAGGAACCATCGGACGGCACGGCCATCGAGACCCAGTCACCGTCGGGGTGCCGAGGACCCAGTCGCGCATGTGCTCGACGGTGGCGTTGGCTGCCGAGGCCGCGGACGACAGACCACGGGCCTCGATGATGGCGGCGCCGCGCTTGGCGACCGTCGGGATGAACGTGTCGGCGATCCAGGCCTGGTCCGCGACCTTCTCGGCGGCGTTCTCGCCGTTGACGAGCGCGTTGAACAGGTCGGGGTACTGCGTGGCCGAGTGGTTGCCCCAGATGGTCATGTGCTTGACGTCGGTGACGGGCACGCCCACCTTCGCGGCCAACTGGTAGATGGCGCGGTTGTGGTCGAGGCGGGTCAGCGCGTTGAACCGCTCGGCCGGGATGTCGGGGGCGTTCTTCATGGCGATCAGCGCATTGGTGTTCGCCGGGTTGCCGGTCACCAGCACCTTGACATCGTCGGCGGCCACGTCGCCCAGGGCCTTACCCTGCGCGGTGAAGATCGCTCCGTTGGCCGAGAGAAGGTCGCCGCGCTCCATCCCTGCCTTGCGGGGCATGGCGCCGACGAGCATGGCGAGGTTCACCCCGTCGAAGACCTTGCGCGGGTCGTCGCCGATCTCGATGTTGACGACGTTGCCGAACGCGCAGTCGTTGAGCTCCATGACCACACCCTCGAGCGCCTTCAGCGCGGGCGTGATCTCGAGGAGACGCAACTCGATGGGACGGTCGCCGAGCAGCGAACCGCTGGCGATGCGGAACAGCAGGCTGTAGCAGATCTGACCTGCCGCGCCGGTGACGGCGATCTTGACGGGAGCCTCAGTGCTCACTTCATTTCCTCTCATAGGTCCTGTGCGAAGGACTTTACCCCAGGGGTCGGGGCGGCCTGCAGGGCATGGTCAGAACAGCCGGAAACCCCACTTGAGCACCTCGAGGAGCACGACGATCACGAGCCACACCATCAGGATGATGGTGAGCCAACCGCCGCGCGCGAAGCCGCGCAGCTTCTCCTGGACGGCGGGAGGGGCGTAGATGTTGCCCTCGAGCATGTTCCAGTGCGTCATGGAGAAGAACACGAAGGTCGTAGCCAGCGTGACGGTCAGGCACCAGGGCACAGTGCCCCGATCACGAAGGTCGACTGGAACAGCAGCCAGTAGGCGAAGATGACGCCGAGCAGGTACACGACGTTCGCGGTGAACATGAACCACTTCGGGAACCGCACCCGGCACAGCGACGCGACGGCGATCGTCATCACCACCGGCTCGGAGATCAGGCCGAGGAACGCGTTGGGGAACCCGAAGACGTTGGCCTGCGGAGTGGACCCCACCTTGGCGCAGTCGAAGATCGCGTTGATCGAGCAGGCGAGGACGGCGTCCGGGTCGGCCGCGAGGATCAGCGCATCGTAGGCGAGGACGAACGAGGCGATCAGACTGATGGTCGCGAACACGAGCATCTCGCCGAAGAGGATGTAGCGGGACCGGTCGGACGGCATCGGGCGTTCGTCGCCCCGGCCCGTCGTCGCAGCACCGGACCGGGGGTGGCAGATGACATGGCGCAATCCTAGTGGGCCCGTTGCGCCGCTCAAACGTGGCATCGACCGGCCGTAGGCTGTGCCGCGTGACTCACCCGTACCAGCCGGTCCCGCCCCGCAAGGGCCACCTTCCGTGCCGTCATGGGCACCGCCCCGCGGGTTGCGCCACGACGCAAGGCACAGGCGTTCGTCGTCCCGCTGATCGCTGTGATCCTGGGCGCGCTCGGCACGCTGATCGGAATGCTCGTCGTGCTCGACCGGCCGCCCGTGGCCTCGTTCCTCTCGGTGAGCGTGTTCTCCCTGGTGGCGCTGCTCGGCGTGTGGTTCCTGACCTGGCTCGACCGGTGGGAGCCCGAGCCGCCGCTCTTCACGGTCGGCGCGTTCCTCTGGGGCGCGGGCGTGTCCGCGCTGATCAGCGGCATCGTCAACACCGTGTACCTCGCCGCCACCGGCGACATGGAGGCGACGGCCATGTATTCGGCACCCTTCATCGAGGAGACGACAAAGGCGCTGTTCCTCGTGCTGGTGCTGCTCACCTCCAGGAGGGGCCGGGCGGAGTTCAACTCGCTCACCGACGCCATCGTCTACGGCGGCATGGTCGGGCTCGGGTTCTCCTGGATCGAGAACATCGGATACGCGCTGCAACCCGGGACGGTCGGCGAGAGCCTGCAGATGATCGTCGTGCGGCTGCTGCTGGTCGCGTTCCTCCACCCGATGCTGACCATCGTCGTCTCGATCGGCATCTGGCTCGGGCTCAACGTCCGCGGCGCCATGCGAATTGTGTTCCCCTTCGCGTTCTGGTGCCTGGCGGTCGCGCTGCACTTCCTGCACAACGCATCAACCACACTGTTCGGCGGCTCCGGGTTCCTGATGACCGCGGGCATCGAGGTGCTCCTCTTCACCGGGCTGATCGTCATCGGGGTGAGTTCACGCAACTGGGAGCGGGCAACGGTGCGCGAGCAGTTGCCGGTCATGGTGCACCTCGGCTGGCTCACCCCGTTCGAGGCGGGATGGCTCGCCGACCTCGGCGCGAGGAAGGCGGTGCTGGCGGAGGCGGGTCCCGCGAGGGCGCAGCTCACCGGGTTCGTCCAGAACACGACCGAGCTTGCGCTGCTGCGGGGACGGCTCGGCCGGGACCGCTCGGGCCAGCCGCCATCCGAGTGGCTGCAGCTGCACCGAGAACTGGTCGGTCTCATCATCGCCCAGCGTGGCGAGGTCGACCGCGCCCTCGGACCGTCGCCGTCATGGCGGCCCGTTGCGGGCCGCCCCGGCGACAACTTCGGGACCTATCCGCACCGCTCCTGACGGAGGCACCGTCAGCCCGCCGGAGAGACCCGATCCCTACCTCTCCCGAGGAAAGATCTCCCTCAGCTGCGGGTGCGCCTCGAGGTAGCCGTCGAGGAGCTGGCGCCCCAGCCGCGGCGAGTCGACGAGCGGGTGCAGCGAGAACCCGACCCACGCCAGCTCCTCGTTTCCCGAGGCGGCGGCGTCGGCGATCGCCTGCTCGGAGCCGCGCAGCCGCGCCATGATGCCGAGCTCCCGCAGCCCGAGCGGGGCCACCGGGATGGGGTGGATACCGTCGCCGTCCACGATGCAGCCAACCTCGACGACGACGTCATCTGGAAACTCCGGGATCACCGCGGATGGGTGCCCCGTTGCCGACGTCGAGGATCATGCGCTCGGGTCGGCCGGTCGCGAGCGCGTTCATCAGCCGCAGCGCGACCTCCTGGTAGCCGCCGCCGGCGATGTCCTCCTCGCGGCGCTCCTCATCCCCGTCCCGCGACTCTGCCATGTAGGTGGACTCCCGCTCATGCAGGGCCTCGCGCCAGGCGTCCAGCGGGGAGCCTGCCTCCTCCACCATGCGGTAGAAGTCGGCCTGCTGCCGCGCCAGGTACTCGCCGCGGGTCTCGTCGGCGGCCAGGATGTTCTGGATCGCCTCCTCGGTCCTCCAGTAGTAGTAGAGGTACTCGTTGGGGAGCGACCCCATCGCCTTCACGAAGTCCTTGCCTACGACGCGCGCCTCCTCGATCTGATCGAGCAGGGCGTCATCGCAGAGCACGCGCGGCAGCGCCTCCTCGCCGTCGATGGTCACCGACCGCAGCCAGCCGAGGTGGTTCAGGCCCACGTAGTCGTAGTCGACGCGGCTGTGCTCCCGCTCGAGCGAGACGCCGAGGACGCGGGAGACGCGGCGCACCAGCCCGATGGGCGTGTCGCAGATCCCGACGACGCGGTCGCCGAGGAACTCGCGCATTGCCTGGGTGACGATGCCGGCGGGGTTGGTGAAGTTGATGGTCCAGGCGTCGGGAGCGACCCTGGCGATCGTCCGGGCCACCTCGCGCATCACGGGGATGGTGCGCAGCGCGTAGGCGAGGCCGCCGGGACCGATGGTCTCCTGGCCGAGCAGCCCGAGGTCGAGCGCGACCTTCTCGTCGCGGATCCGGCCCTCGGTGCCGCCGACGCGGATGGCGCTGAACACGAAGTCGGCGCCCTGCAGCGCCTCCGCGAGGTCGGTCGAATAGCCGACGCGGGGCGGGTCGTCGAAGTCGGCCGCGTGCCGGTCGATCACGCTCGCGATGGCCTCGAGCCGCGCGGACGAGTTGTCGTGCAGCACGATCTCGTCGATGGCCACTGAGCCCTCGCCGAGGACGTTGGACGCGACGGCGTCGTAGATGAGCGGGACGCGGAAGCCCCCGCCTCCCAGGATCACGAGTTTCATGGGACGAGGACCTCCAAGGTGGATGAGGGCGGAAGGATGAGTTGTTCCGGGGAAAGGGACGGTCGGTGATCAGTCCCGTGAAGGCCTCGATGTTGTTCACCTCGAGGAACCCGACGCCCGGGAACTTGGCGTGGTCGACCAGCAGCCATTTCGCGGAGGCGATGTCCATCATGGCCCGCTTGATGGGGACCTCACTGGGTGTCGAGTCGACGACGGAACCGTCGGGGCGCACACCGGCTCCTCCGAGGAAGGCGATGTCGACCCGCACCTGGCGCAGGCACGACTCGGTCAGCACACCGACCATCGACTCGTAGTTGGGGCGCAGGACACCGCCCATCACCACCAGGTCCACACCGGGCGCGTCGGCCAGCGAACGCACCACCGCGAGCGAAGCGGTCACGACCGTGATCTCCCGGGTGCGCAGGTACTGGCACATGGCGTGCACCGTGGTTCCGATGTCGAGGGCGATGACGTCGCCGTCATTGACGAGCCGCGCCGCGGCGCGGGCGATGGCCTGCTTCTCGGCGGGCTCCTGCGTCGCCACCACATTGAAGGCCGCCGCGTCGGCCTCGGCGCGCACGTTGCGGGGTCGACAGGCACCTCCCCGGACACGGTCCACAAGACCGCTCCCGGCGAGTTGGTCCAGGTCACGACGCACGGTCGCCTCGGACACACCAAGCATCTTTGCCAGCTCCGGAACGGATGCCGACCCCTGCTGGTACACGAGTTCGACCGTCCGTCGCTGACGGACATCGGTCAGCATGCGTCGACCTTATCAGCGTTTTTGAAGCAAGATGGACAAAGTTCGAGCACAATCCGCCAATTCATGGCAGAATCAAGCCACCAGAGTCGTCAAGGAGGACCACCCATGTCATCTCGTCCGTTTACCCGCCGCAGCTTCGTGCTCGGCGTGGCCGGCGTGGCAGGCGCAGGCGCCCTGTCCGCCTGCGCGCCCGGAGAGAGCGCCCCTACCCCGGGCGCAACCAACAGCCCGACCGCCCCGCAGCGTCACAGGACCCGGGTGCACTGGGCGACATCACGCTCGTCGTCTGGGACCAGGAGGTCCGCGGCAGCCAGAACGACGCGCTCGAGGCGCTGAACAAGGCGTTCCAGGAGAAGTACCCCAACATCAAGATCGAACGCAAGAGCCAGTCGTTCGACGACCTCAAGGCGCAGGTGTCGCTCGCCCTCAGCGGCAACGACGTGCCTGACGTCGTGCAGGTCAACAACGCGCGCGCCGACATGGGCCAGTTCGTCAAGGCCGGCCAGCTCGCCGACCTGTCCGCCTACGCGACGCAGTTCGGCTGGGAGGATCGTTTCCCCACCTCCGTCCTGTCGAAGGTGCGCTACAGCGCCGACGGCAAGACGTTCGGCGAGGGCAACCTCTACGGCCTGCCCCAGACCGGCGAGGTCGTCGGCATCTACTACTCGCAGAAGAAGCTCGACGCACTGGGCATCAAGGTGCCGACCACGTGGGACGAGTACTTCTCCCAGCTCGACGCCGCGCTGGCAAAGGGCGAGCAGCCCATGATCCTCGGCAACATCGACAAGTGGCCCGCGCTGCACGTCTTCGGCCCCTCCAGGCCAACTACGTCGACCCGGCGGACGTCGTCAAGCTGGGCATGGGCAACGCGGGGCCTCCTGGCTGAGTGACGGAAACAAGGCCGCCATGCAGAAGTTCGCCGACTGGGGCTCGAAGGGCTACTTCGGTTCCTCGCCGAACGGCACCGACTACGACGCGGCCTGGAACGAGTTCACCAAGGGCACCGGCGTGTTCCTGCCTGGCGGCTCGTGGCTCGGCACCGACATGGAGAAGGTCATGGGCGACGACCTGCGGTTCATGGCCCGCCGCCCGCGATCGACGGCAAGCTCGCCACCACCGGCGGCACCGGCATCCCGTTCTCGATCCCGGCAAAGGCGAAGAACACGGCGGCAGCCGCGGCCTACATCGACTTCATCACGACGTCGGAGGCCATGAAGCTGATCGCCCAGAACGGCGGGTTCCCCGTCCTCGACACCGCGGCCCTCGCCCCGGCGAGCGGCGTCAACAAGGACATCTTCGAGGCCTTCGACAAGGTCTCGCAGGAGGGCACCCTGCTCCCCTACCTCGACTACGCGACGCCGACCTTCTCGGACACCGCGGGCCAGGGCCTCCAGGAGGTGCTCGGCGGTCAGAGGACCCCGAGCAGGTGCTCGGTGACTTCGAGGCCGACTACAAGGGGTTCACGGATAGTGAGCGACGCGGCGCGGAAGCGACGGGGATCGCCCTCGGCAGTGGTCCGGGGCGGTTCACGCCGTACCTCTATCTGTTACCGGCATTTCTGATCTACGCAGGGTTCCTGCTCTACCCGCTGCTGCGGGCCGCGCAGTTCTCCCTGTACGACTGGCCGGGCTTCGGCCCATCGACCTTCGTGGGGTTCGACAATTACGTCGCCCTGTTGGACGACCGCCGCTTCATCGCCGCCGTCACACACGCCCTCATCCTGATCATCTTCTACTCGGTCCTGCCCTGATCGTCGGGCTGGTGCTCGCCGCCATCCTGCGGAGGGGCAGGTCAAGGGCTCGGTTTCTTCCGCGCCGTCATCTTCATGCCACAGGTGATCGCCCTGGTGGTCGTCGCGGTCGCCTGGTACCAGATCTACGCGCCGAACGGTTTCCTGAACGCGGCCCTCAAGGCGATCGGCCTCGAGAGCGTGACACGGGTTGGCTCGGTGACCCGATCTTCGCGCTCCCCGCGGTCGGCATGGTGGGCTTCTGGCTCCAGACCGGTCTCGTGATGCTCCTGCTGCTCGCGGGGATGGGCCGCATCCCGAACGACCTCTACGAGGCCGCGCGCCTCGACGGAGCAGGCCCGATCTCCGAGTTCTTCGCCATCACGCTTCCCTCCGTGAAGGCCGAGATCACCACCGCGCTGGTACTGACGATCATCTCGGCACTCAAGACGTTCGACCTGGTCTACGTGACCACCGGTGGCGGCCCGGGCACGGCGACCACCGTGCCCAGCTACGAGGTCTACAACCGGGCCTTCAACCTGAAGGAGGTCGGCTCGGCTTCCGCGGTCGCCGTGGTTCTGACCCTCCTGGTGTTCCTGATCAACGTGGTCGTGTCCCGGATCGGGGAGGAGAAGCGATGAAGGTCTCGACCGGTGAGAAGACGCTCAACTACGTCATCTTGTCCCTGTTCGCCCTGTACGCGATCACCCCGATCCTCACGATCGCCATCACCGCGGTGCGCCCCGCCATCGGCGTCACCGAAGGCGGCCTCCACTTCGAGAACTTCGTCGAGGCCTGGCAGCTGGGCAGGTTCGGCCCCGCGCTGCTGAACTCCCTGCTAGTCGCCATCCTGGTGGTCAGCGTGGCGCTGACCCTGTCGATCCTCGCTGGCTACGCCTTCGGCACCATGAAGTTCCGCGGCTCGACGCTGCTGTTCTACCTCTTCCTGCTCGGCATGATGGTGCCTGCCGAGGCCATCGTGATCCCGCTGTTCTTCGACCTGCGCTCGCTCGGGCTGACCGACACGATCTGGGCGGTAGCGCTCCCGCAGATCGCCCAGTCCGTCGCATTCGGCACGTTCTGGATGCGGAGCCAGTTCCGGGCGATGCCACCCAACCTGGTGGAGGCGGCCGCGATCGACGGAACGAGCGGGTTCGGCACCCTGCGGCGCATCATGCTCCCACCCGCCCTGCCGTCCGTGGCGACGGTCGCCGTGTTGATGTTCATGTGGACGTGGAACGAGTTCCTCATCCCGCTGATCATGAGCCCGTCCGGGGTGTGGCGCACCGCACCGCTCGGCCTTTCCATCTTCAAGGGTCAGTACACCGCCGACCATGCCCTGCTCTCCGCGGCGGCGTGATCATCGCGGCCCCGATCATCGTGGCGTTCCTCTTCCTGCAGCGCTACTTCATCAACGGCATGCTCGAGGGGCTGCGAAGGAATGACCGGACACCACGATCACGAACACGATGACATCCAGTGCGAGGAGTGCTGGACCTGGGATCCGCTTGCCGCGACCCGTACCGGGTCGGAGCCACCGCTGGACGTCCTGACGACCGGCCCGCTGTTCTTCGACCTCATCTTCTCGGGCCTGCCGCGGCTTCCCGAGCCGGGCGAGGAGTTGTACTCGACCGGCATGGGATCGTGCCCCGGCGGGATCGCGAACCTCGCAACGGCCACGGCACGCCTCGGCCTGCGCACCGGGCTGGTGACGGGCTTCGGCGACGACGCCTACGCGGACTGGATGTGGGATGTGCTCTCCGAGGATGAACACATCGACCTGTCCGCGTCGCGCCGCTTCGACAACTTCCACTCGGCGATCACCGTCTCGATGGCCTTCCGGGGCGACCGCGGCATGGTCACACACGCCCACGGGTTGCCCGAATCGCTGGAGGACGCCCTGCTGGCCGCTCCGCAGGCCCGTGCGGCCGCCATCGACCTGAACTCCGAGGGCCCGCACTGGCGCACCCTCAGCGAGCGGGGCACGCTCCTGTTCGCCGACATCGGCTTCGACGAGACCGGCGAGTGGGACCAGGCGAGGCTCGCCCCTCTGGAGTTCTGCCACGCATTCACGCCCAACGCGGTCGAGGCGATGGCCTACACGCGCACCGAACGACCCACCGACGCAGTCCGCAAACTGGCCGAGCGGGTACCGCTCGCCGTTGTCACCGACGGCGTCGGGGCAGCTTCGCGATCGACGGCACCACGGGTGAGGAGGCCTACTGCCCGTCCGTCCCCGTCGAGGCGATCGATCCGACCGGCGCCGGCGACGTGTTCGCCGCCTCCATCGTGCTCGGCACGCTCGCCAGGTGGCCCTGGAGATGAGGCTCCGCTTCGCTTCGCTCAGCGCCTCGATGGCGGTTCGCCGCTTCGGGGCTCACTCGCGGCCCCGGGCTGGGGCGACATCGCCGACTGGTGGCGCGACGTGTCCAAGCGGGCCACCGATGGCGACCTCCGTGCGGCCTACATCGCACGCGACTACGCCTTCCTCGCCGACCTGATCCCCACCCACGAGGTGCACGGGGTGCGTCGCGCCGAGGGCACCTTCGCGCTCGCCTCCCACCTCGGCTACCGACGCGGACGGCCAGAGGGCGCCTGAGGGGAACCCCCTGGCCGCGGGGCGCAACCGTCCCCGCCGACCCGCCCCGCGCGACCGTTCAGCCGGGGCGGGCCTTGTCGCGCACGGCCCCGCATGCGGCTCTGCGACCATGACGCGCCGGAGGCCGTCAACGCAGCGCCTGTCAGGCACCGGTGCCTGACCGAACCCCACTCCGACAAGGCATAACACTTTTTCAATCAAATCCGTGCAAACCATTGCTTTGTCATGCATGCCCAGCCTAGGGTGAACACGTCCAAGACAGGCTGAAGCGGACGATGCAGTCCGGGTTCGGAAGGGTGGATCCATCCATGCAGAAACACTCACAGGGCAGGCGTCTCCTCGCCCTCGTAGGGCCATCGGGCTCGGATTGTCGCTGGCCCTGCCGGCGACCGCCGACCAGGCCGCAACAACCGGCAGCTCGGTCTCAACCGAGGCTCCGGCCACCAAGATCAACGTGATGGGCCTCTGGGCGCATCCCGACGACGACGCGAGCTTCATCACACCGTGCGGCGTCTGGCAGGACAGGTACGACATCTCCTGCGGCATCATCATGCTCACCCGCGGTGAGGGCGGATCCAACTCGGTCGGCAGTGAGGCCGGTCCCGCCCTCGGCCTGCGACGCGAGAATGAGGACCGCGCCTCCCACTACCGTTCCGGCACCGTCGACATCTACAACATCGATGCCGTCGACTTCTTCTACAACACCAGCGCCGCGCTGACGGAGGAGCTGTGGGGCTCCGAGCGCATCCAGCGCCAGGTGGTCCGCGTGATCCGCGAGACCCGCCCCGACGTCCTCGTCGGCTTCTCCCCTCCATGGCCGTCGGCCACGGCAACCACCAGTACGCCGGGCGCGTGATCTGGGAGGCCTCCGCCATGGCGGCCGACCCGACGAAGTTCCCGGAGCAACTGGTCGGCCCCGACGCGGTGCAGCCGTGGCAGGTCAAGACGATCACCTCGGGGCATCCACGACCGGCACCGGAGGAAGCACCACGACGCCCGACTGCCAGACGGGCTTCGTGCCCGCCGCCAACAACCCGTACACGGTGGTCGGCACCTGGAGCGGCTACGACTCACCGTACAAGTGGCTCGACGGCAACATCCAGGGGCTGCCTGCGGGAAGCCCGATGACCTGGGCGCAGGTGGGCCGTGAGGGCTTCATGGCCCACGCGACCCAGGCCCGGCCCAAGTTCACCGGCGTCTACGCACCCCAGTGCCTGCGCTACGGCATCGCCCAGTCGAACGTCCCGTTCCAGCCCAACGGCTCCGCTGCCAACGGCAAGGATGAGGCCATCCTCTACGGCGCGGTGCTGCCCGACCCGGGTGGCATGCCGCTCGGCTCCACGTACAAGCTGAGCGTCGACGACTACTTCCAGGCGCCCGGCGTACCCTTCGACGTCACCGTCAGCGCACGCTCCGGCGCGGGGACCATCCCGCCGGTCAGGTCACCCTCGGCCTGCCGCCGGCTGGACCGTCTCCGGTGACGCGACGCTTGGGCCTATCACCGCTGGCAGCACCGCGAGCGTCACCCTGTCGGTCACCCTGACGCCGACCTCGCACTGCTTCCCATCAGCGCCCAGTTCGACAACGGCTCCGTCACCGCCTACACCGACACCCGCGTCGAGGTCGTCGCTGGCGTGGAGGGCCGCTTCCAGCGCTGGGGCAACTTCTCCGAGTACGACGACTGGGCGGCCCAGTTCACCCAGGTCGGCGGCCGGTCCGCCGCCGTGACCAAGATCGGCGCGGGCGAGTCCATCACCGTGCCCGTCGTGGTCAGCAACCGCACCGAGGCGACCCAGTCCGGCGACGTCACCCTGACGCTGCCCGCAGGCATGACCGCGGACGCGACGACGAAGGCCTACACCGGCCTCGCCGCCGGGCAGAGCACCACGGTCGACTTCGTGATCACCCACACAAACCCCGCCGATCTGGGCGGCATCGTCGCCAACATGGCGATCACCACCACGGCGGCAGGATCGACCAGCACTGAGACCCTCGGGTTGTACGTCGTGCCCACCACCGTGATCCCACAGTCCGCGACCGCGCCGACGGTCGACGGCATGCCCGATGCCTCCTACGGTCCCGAGCTGAACATCGGTCGCCGCTGGGAGGGAGCGGTCTGCAACCCTGACGGCACCGACTGCGGCGCGGGCAGCACGCTGCGCATGTCGTGGAACGGTGACGACCTGTACGTCATCGCGAAGGTGGTCGACGACAAGGTGAGCGCCGCGGCGCCGCCGGAGCGGTGCTTCGGTCACTGGCTCGTCGACTCCGTCGAGGTGCTGCTGGATCCCGTCGGCGGGTCGCGCGACACGTCGACGACGTTCAAGTCGGGCATCATGCCGTACACGACCGACCCGGGCAACACCGCGGGCAACGGCGTGGACGGCCCTGCTGGAGCCGCGACGCGGACAACCACCAGGGCTTCTCGTCGGGGCCGCTCGCAGCGACCATCGAAGACGCCCCCAACTCGCCCGGGCAGCAGGTCGCCGTCCAGGTGACCCGCAACGCGGACGGCACCTACGCAGGCGGTAGCTACACCATCGAGACGAAGATCCCGTTGGCCAACCTGCCCGCCGCGGTCGTCACCGGCACCGCCCCGACGGGCGTGCAGGCGACCAACGACGTCGACCCGGACTACCTGGGCCTGAACGTCACGCCGTACGACTCCGACGTCGACACCTACATCGGAAAGACCCGCACCGCATGGTCGCCGTTCGGCAGCCAGCAGTCCGAGCCCTACCGCTGGGGTCACGCGTACCTCGACGGCTACACGGCCCGGCCGACCGCTCGACGACCCCGGCCACGCCGATCGTGCCCGACACCGCGCTGAGCGGGGTGGAGTCGCCGCAGACGATCTTCCAGTCGGCCACCAGGGGCGTCCCGATCTCCGGCCTCGAGCCGAACCGGGCGCTCACCGTCAGCAACCTGAAGGTCAACCCGGCACAGGCGATGTTCGACCTGCGCGCAACCGAGGCGGGGACCCTGCGGGTCTTCGCATGGCACGGCGACTTCGGCATGGTCCCGGTGTGGGTCAGCAGCTGCGCGGGCGACACGCTCGGCTTCTCCACCTGTTCGCCGGACGACATCACCGCGGCCCCGTGGGGCGACGACATGGGCGGCCACCTGCTGGCGAGCCTCACCCAGAACGTCAGGACGGGCAACTCCAAGGTCCACTTCAAGCTGTCGAAGCAGGCCTCGGCGGCCCTGCGCGACGGTGGATCGCTCGTCATGTCCTGGCAGGCCGGAAGCGGCGGCGTCAACGCCTGGTACCTGCCGGTCGGGGGCTGATCACCCCTCCGGCAGCAGACACGGGAGGCCCCGTCGCATCGCGACGGGCCTCTCCCCTTTTTCTCTTACGTCTCCGCTGGGGCCGGGCGTCAGTCGGCGGGCACGATGACCGCGACGGCCGAGGTCGCCACGGCGAGCACCGCCATCACCGTCACGTCGATCCACCGGCGCCGGATCACCAGCAGGCCTGCGATGCGCCGTGGCAGCATCAGGCGCAGCAGGGCGCCGAGCAGCAGGGCCGCGGCCGCCATCAGCGAGGCCGTCCGCCAGTGGCCGAGCACCGCCGCGCCCACCCCAGCGAGCAGGACCCCCACGACCGCCACCAGCGGCCACGGGTTCAGCGGATACGACTCCGCCGGCTTGTCGGGTCTATCGGCCATCGAGGATTTCAGCCCTGTCAACCACGTTGCTGAGCAGCATGGCCCGTGTCATGGGACCGACCCCGCCGGGGTTCGGCGTGACCCAGGCAGCCTTCTCCCAGACGTCCGGGGCCAGGTCTCCGACCGTCTTCCCGTCGACCCGGCTGACCCCCACATCGACGAGCGCGGCGCCCTCGCGGATCATGTCGGCCGTGATCATGTGGGGCACGCCTGCCGCCGCCACCACGATGTCGGCCTCCCGCGTGTGTGCCGCGAGATCGCGGGTTCCGGTGTGGCAGAGGGTGACGGTGGCGTTCTCGCTGCGCCGGGTGAGGATGAGGCCGAGTGGACGCCCGACGGTGATGCCGCGGCCGACCACGACCACCTCCGCGCCCTTCAGCGGCACACCGTGACGGCGGAGGAGCTCGACGATGCCACGCGGGGTGCAGGGGAGCGTCGCCGGCTCGTTCAGCACGAGCCGGCCGAGGTTGATCGGATGCAGCCCGTCGGCGTCCTTGTCGGGGTCGATCAGGCTCAGCGCCCAGTTCTCGTCCAGGTGGCGCGGGATCGGCAGCTGCACGATGTAGCCGGTGCAGGCGGGGTCGGCGTTCAGCCCCCGATCGCCTCACGCAGCTGGTCGGCCGTGGCGTCGCCGGGCAGCTCGACCTGGATCGACTCGATGCCGACCTCGTTGCAGTCGCGGTGCTTCATCCGGACGTAGTTCTGGCTTGCCGGGTCGCTCCCCACCAGGACGGTGGCGAGGCCGGGAACGACCCCCCTTGCGCGGAGCGCCGCGACGCGGGCCGTGAGTTCGGACTTGATCGCGGCGGCGGTGGCCTTGCCGTCGAGCCTGCTTGCGGTCATGCGTCAGCTCCTCAGTGGAAGAAGTGGCGGGTGCCGGTGAAGTACATCGTGCTCCCGCCGCCTTCACGGCGTCGACGACCTCCTGGTCGCGCACCGACCCGCCGGGCTGGACGATGGCGCGCACCCCGGCGTCGAGCAGGACCTGCGGTCCGTCGGCGAACGGGAAGAACGCGTCCGAGGCGGCAACCGATCCCTGGCCCTCTCACCCGCACGGTCGACGGCGAGGTGGCAGGAATCGACACGGTTGACCTGGCCCATGCCCACGCCGACGGAGGCACCGTCGTGCGCGAGCAGGATGGCGTTGGACTTGACGGCGCGCACCGCGCGCCAGGCGAAGGTGAGGTCCGCGAGCGTGGCCCCGTCGACCGCCTCACCGGCGGCGAGCGTCCAGTTGGCCGGGTCATCACCGTCGGCGTCGATCGCGTCGCTGTGCTGCAGCAGCATGCCGCCGTCGATCTGGCGCAGCGAGATGCCGGCGTTGGTGGCGTCGGGCGCGACCAGGATGCGGATGTTCTTCTTGCGCTGCAGCACCTCGACGGCGCCGTCCTCGTACCCGGGGCGACGATCACCTCGGTGAAGATCTCGGCGACCTGCTCGGCCATGGCGACGGTGACGGCGCGGTTGGCCGCAATCACGCCTCCGAAGGCGGAGACGGGGTCGCAGGCGTGGGCCTTGCGGTGCGCCTCCGCGACGTCGGCGCCCACCGCGATGCCGCAGGGGTTGGCGTGCTTGATGATGGCGACGGCGGGCCGGCGAAGTCGTAGGCGGCGCGGCGGGCCGCGTCGGCGTCGACATAGTTGTTGTAACTCATCTCCTTGCCGTGGAGCTGGGTGGCCTCCGCCAACCCGGCGGGCATGCCGTTGCTGCGGTAGACCGCGGCCCCTGGTGCGAGTTCTCGCCGTAGCGCAGGTCGTTGACCTTGCGCCACGTGCCGCCGACCCAGGCCGGGAACCCGGTGCCGTCGGAGGAATCGGTGAGCACGTTGCCCATCCAGCTGGCGACGGCGACGTCGTAGGTGGCCGTGTGCACGAACGCGGCGGCGGCGAGTTCCTTGCGCTGCTGCAGCGTGAAACCGCCTGCGGCGAGCGCGTCGCGCAGCCCCGGTACTGGTCAGCCGAGGTGATGACGGCCACCGACGGGTGGTTCTTGGCCGCGGCCCGCACCATGGTCGGCCCGCCGATGTCGATCTGCTCGACGCACTCGTCCTCGGTGGCGCCCGAGGCGACGGTGGCCTCGAAGGGGTACAGGTTGGTGATCACGAGGTCGAACGGGGCGATCCCGAGCTCGTCGAGCTGGTTGCGGTGGCTCTCAAGGCGGCGGTCCGCGAGGATGCCGGCGTGCACCATGGGGTGGAGGGTCTTGACCCGGCCGTCGAGACACTCCGGGAAGCCGGTGACGGCCTCGACCGGGGTGACAGGCACGCCGGCCTCGGCGAGCTTTGCGGCGGTGGAGCCCGTGGAGACGATCTCCACACCCGCGGCGGCGAGGTCGCGGCCGAGTTCGAGGAGCCCGGTCTTGTCGTAGACGGAGACGAGCGCTCGGCGCAGGGGATCAGATCGGTCACTGGTGTTCCTTCTTCCATTCGGAGACGGCCTGGATGAGGAGGCGGCGTTCCACCACCTTGATGCGCTCGTGGAGGGACGAGACGTCATCTTCGGGCAACACGTCGACGGCCCCTGGAGCAGAATCCTACCGGTGTCGACGCCTGCGTCGACCACGAAGACGGTGGCCCGGACACCTTCACCCCTGCCCGGAGCGCGTCACGCGGGCCGTGCATGCCGGGGAAGCTGGGCAGCAGCGCGGGTGGGTGTTGATGGTGCGGCCGCCGAAGCGATCGAGGAACGCGTCGCCCACCAACTTCATGAAGCCGGCCGAGGCGACCAGATCCGGCTCGAATTCGGCGACGATGTCGGTCAGTCGACGGTCCCAGGCTGCCCGGTCGCCGCCCTTCCCGAGGGGGTGGGCGATGGCCGGGATCCCGTGGGTGCGGGCACGTTCCAGACCCTGCGCCGACGGCTGATCGGACACGACGGCCACGACCTCCGCATCCACCCCGCCTGCGTCGATCGCGTCGAGGAGAGCCTGGAAGAGAGTGCCCGAGCCGGAGAGCAGAACGACGACCTTGGTTTTCACTCCCCGAACTCTACGGCCTCCGCCGCGGCGGCGGATGCGTCAGCCTCCGGGCGGTGTCCGGCCGTCTGAGCAGCCCGAGCACGAGGCCCACAGTGAGCCCGGAGAGCCCGAGCAACGTCGGCGCGAACACCGCGAGCGGGCCGGTCCGGGCGCCGATCACCGCGAGTCGGTCCGCCCCGAGCGATCCGGAGCCGAGGGCGCACGCCACCACGACGAGCAGCCCGGCCAGCACGCCTGCGAGGGCGCCGACCAGTGCGGTCGAGTCGAACCGGGCCCGCGGACGTGCGAGCGTCACGACGGCGGCGGCCACCGCGCCGGCGAGGGCCCCGACCAGCAGCCACCAGAAGTTGGCGGTGGATCCCGAGTCGGGGGTGGCACCGCTCCGAAGATCGGGATGGCGGGCAGCAGGCCCGCGTCGGAGGCGGCCATGGTCACCAGCGACCCCTCGCCGACCGTGATCCCCGCGCCGAGCAGCCACGCGACGCACGCGAGCACGAAGTTTGGCAGATAGGCCAGGTGCAGCACCGTCAGCAGGAAAACCGCGGCCGGTCCCCCACCGAGGCCGTCGGTGATCGCGGAGATCCGGTCACCGCCGGCGATGAGCGCGACCGTGAGCAGCACAGCTCCTCCCGCGAGGACGGTGAGCAGGGCGGCGCCCATCGCGCGGGGGACGCTGCGGAGCCATTCGGGCCACCCGCGCGTCGGGTCGTAGCCGACGCCGCGGGCGGCGCCCCACAGGCCCGACACGACCCCGATCGCCACCGCCCGAAGACCGCCTGCGCAGACAGTGAACCCATGATCGCCGCGAGAATCAGCACGGAGACGGAGTAGGAGCCCGCGAAGGCACCGCCGACGCGGAGCGTGATGGCCTCACCATCGACCCACAGCCTTCCCGTGTCATCAGGCTCCCCACCGTGCCCGGCGGCCTGCCGGGCGGCGAACGAGGCCACGGGGACGGCGAGCAGGATCAGGAGTGCCGAGATGCCGAGCGGGACGATCCCCACCGGGAGGCCGCCGATGACGGTGGGCGCGCCGTTGGCGAGCAGCAGCACCCGGGTGGCGAGCTCGAGCGCCTCGCCGATGCCCACGTCGGGGAGGTCAACCAGCCGACCGCACTGAGCGAGGCGAGGACGAGCCAACCGGCGAGCAGCACCGCGACGGGGCCGACCACCGTGGCCAGTTGCCAGGGCACCGGCGAGTGCCGCGGAGTGCGCAACCTGGCCTCGTCGACATCGACAGCGACGGTTCTCGGCTTAGTGGATGTCCTTGCCAACCCGAATCTCCCCTTGAAGGTCTCGCATGTTCTTTTGCTCCGACGGTAGTCTTGCCCAACGAAAGAGATCTGACCCCGGTCGATGGGAGGTGGACGGCATGGAAGATGGTGAGGCGAAACGACCTCGCCGGGCCTGGACGTCCGATGAGCCGGAGACCGACGGCTTTGACGATACCCCAGCCGGGGCGGCACAGAGCGCGCGACGCGGCTCGCCGGATGAACCCGAGCCCGGTCTCGGCGATGAGCCGACCTCCGGTGCGGCCGCGAACCCCTTCGCACGGCCCGGGAGCGACTCCGCGTCGGGCCCGGCCCCGTCGGGCGCCCGTGGGGTTGCTCCCGATGCGTCGACCCCCATTCCCGCGCCCGTGTTCCCCCGTTCGTCCGCCATCCCCAGCCCCGCGCCGCGCCGTTCGGCCCTGTCGGGCACGACGCCCGCCGAGGCCGACCACGCGCCTGACGGGTCCTGGTTGGAGGCCCACCGCCCGAGGCTGACGGCCTGGGCGGTCGGCGGACTCGCCGCGGCCCTCGTGCTCGGCCTCTCGTCCTTCTTCATCGCGCGGGGTGTCCGCGAGGGCGGACCGGGTCCCAGCCCGTCTGTCTCCACGTCCGCAACTCCGAGCGCCAGCGCGTCGCCGATCGCGGAGCCCGTCACCACGGACGATCTGGTCACCCCGCAGGACCTGTCCCCGATCGCCGCCGCCTCCGGTTGGAGCGAGGTGGCCACCACCGAGGCCGTCGCCGACCACAAGAGCTTCGCGTTCTGCCTCAGTTCCCTGAAGGGTGAAGTGAACCCGACCCACAGCCTCCAGCGCACGCTCTCGACCGCCACCGACGACAAGCTCGCCGCCCTGCACCGGATCGACGCCTACGCCGACGAGACCGCCGCCGGATCTGTGATGGAGGAGCGGATCGCGGCCCTGTCGGACTGCTCCGCGCAGCTGGTGCCCGCGCGGATCGTCGGGGCGAGCTCCGTGACGGGCCTCGCGACCCGCGCGTTCGAGATCAACCTCGCCAGCGACGACGTCGCGGGCGACTTCCACACCCTGCTGCTGACCCAGGAGGGCGCGACCCTCCAGCTGCTCGACGTACGCAGGGTCGGGGAGCCGGTGACCGCGGATGCGCTGGCCGCCGCGCTGACCAGGCCGCAGAAGGCCATCAACGAGGCCCAGGGCACCACCGCCGAGGTGGCCCGGTGGTCACGCCCACGGTGGTTCCCGCCGCTGAGCCCCCGGCTGGCTGATCGCCTCCGACCTGCCCGCATCCGGGAGGGCGCCGGGCTGTGGTCCGCCTCGGCGCAGTCCGCGCTCGGCACGTTCGGCACCGGTTGCGAGAATATGACGCTGGCGAGCGAGGCGGGTCCGACCGAGCGTCAGGTGACCCGCTTCCAGCTGACGCAGGACGACCAGGCCCCTCGCTGTTCGGCGTCGACCAGGCCGTGTTCACGTTCGCCTCCGCTGAGGATGCGGCGGCGTTCGTCAACAAGCTGGGCGGCAACATCGCCAGCTGCAAGTCCCGGCTCCTCGGCTCCACGATCACCGAGCTTCCCGGCGTCGCATCCACCGGCGCCGACGGCATGCGGGATCCTCCCGCATCTTCGCCATCAACCGCGAGCAGTCGTCGTCGACGAAGAACGCCTGGCAGGCCATCGTCAGCATCGCGGGCACCCGCGTCTCCTACTCGCTGGTGACCGTCGACGCCACGTACAAGTTCACCGATGCAGAGCTCACCGCGCTGGCCGACCGGACCGCCGTCCGGCTCACCCAGGCCCCTGAGCCTCGACGTCCCACCGGAGCGCATGCGTGGGCGCCCCACGGGTCACCGTGGGGCGCCTCACCGTGTGTCAGGGTGCGCTCAGGCGCGGCTGCCACGCAGGCGCGCGATGGCGTCACGGGCCAACTGGGCGGTGAGTGACGGGGTCTCCCCACCAGCACCCCGCCGCCTCGAGGGCCTCCTTCTTCGCCGCTGCGGTGCCCGCGGACCCTGTGATGATGGCGCCGGCATGGCCCATCGTCTTGCCGGGGGCGCGGTGAACCCGGCGACGTACCCGACCACTGGCTTGGTGATCCCCGCCCTGATGTAGTCGGCGGCCCGCTCCTCCGCGTCGCCACCGATCTCACCGATCATCACGATGATGTCGGTGTCGGGGTCGTCCTCGAAGGCCTGCAGCGCGTCGATGTGCGTGGTGCCGACGACGGGGTCGCCGCCGATGCCGATGGCGGTGGAGAAGCCGTGGTCGCGCAGTTCATACATCATCTGGTAGGTCAGGGTGCCCGACTTCGACACGAGCCCGATCCGCCCGGCCCGGAGATGTGGGCGGGGATGATGCCGACATTCGACTTGCCGGGAGAGATGAGGCCCGGGCAGTTCGGCCCGATGATGCGCGTGCCGGACTCCTTGGCCGCGGCGAGGAACTCGATCGAGTCGTGCACCGGGATGCCCTCGGTGATCACGACGCACAGCCCGATCTCGGCCTCGACGGCCTCGAGGACGGCGGCCTTCGCGAACTTCGGGGGCACGAACACCACGGAGACGTCGGCGTTGGTGGCCGCGGCCGCCTCCACCATGGAGCCGAACACGGGCACCGGGTCCTCCTCGAAGAGGACCGATTCACCCGACCGGCCGGGGGTGACGCCCCGACGATGCGGGTTCCGGACATGATCATGCGCTGGGTGTGCTTGCGCCCCTCCCTGCCTGTCATGCCCTGGACGAGGACGCGCGAGGACGCGTTGATGAGGATCGACATGAGTGGCTCAGTTCCCTTCGGCCGCGAGTCGGGCCGCGGTGCGGGCGGCCTCGTCCATGGTGTTCTTGACCGTGATCAACGGGTGGTTCGCTTCCGCGAGGATCGCCTTGCCCACCTCCACGGAGTTACCGTCGAGGCGCACCACGATCGGCAGCCGGGCCTCGTCACCGAGCATGTCGAGGGCGTTGACGATGCCGTTGGCCACGTCGCTGCAGGCGGTGATGCCGCCGAAGACGTTGACGAACACCGACCTCACCTGGGGTCGCCCATGATGATGCGCAGCCCGTTGGCCATCACGGCGGCGGACGCGCCGCCTCCGATGTCGAGGAAGTTGGCGGGCCTCGGTGAGCCGGGGAGGTCGGCGCCCGCTGCGGCCACGACGTCCAGGGTGCTCATCACGAGCCCGGCTCCGTTGCCGATCACGCCGACGGTGCCGTCGAGCTTCACGTAGTTGAGATCGAGTTCACGGGCCTGACGTTCGAGGTCGACGTCGCCGGTGTCCTCGTCGTAGGCCTCCCACTCCGGATGCCGGAACCCGGCGTTGCCGTCAAGGGTGATCTTGCCGTCGAGGGCGATGATGCGGCCGTCGCCGGTCTTGACGAGCGGGTTGACCTCGACGAGGGTGGCGTCGGCGTCGGTGAACACCCGCCACAGCTTCTGGAGCACCACGCCGACGGACTCGTGGTCGCCGGGCAGGAACCCGGCCTCGTCCACGATGCGGCGGGCCACGGCGGGCGTGATGCCCTCGCCGGGGTCCAGCGCGACCTTCACGAGCGCCTCGGGGCGCTCGACGGCGAGGGTCTCAATCTCGACACCCCCTCGATGCTGCACATGGCGAGGTAGCCGCCGCGGCGCGATCGAGGAGGATCGAGAAGTAGAACTCCTCCGCAATGTCGGCTCCGGGGCTCAGCATCACCGTCTCGACCGGGTGGTCCTTGATCGTGAGGGCGAGGATCTCGGCGGCCGTCTTCGCGACCGCCTCCTCACCCGGGCGAGCTTGACTCCCCGGCCTTACCCCGTCCACCGGTGCGCACCTGCGCCTTGATCACGGCGAGGTCCGCGCCGAGGGCGCGATACGCAACTACCGCCTCCTCGGGGTGGTGGCCGTCCTGCCTGGCAGCACGGGCACCCCGCTCCGCTCGAACAGGTCGCGCGCCTGATACTCCAAGAGATCCACGTTGTTCCTTTGGGTCTGTGCGATGACTGACGCCGCACACACTACCGCCCGGCTCAAGCAGCCCGACAGGGTTTCAGGGGTGACACTTGTCCACAACCGGGGACCCGAGTTTGAGAGAATCCTGAGAAGTTGTTAAGGTTCGGGGGACTTCCCGACTGGGACCCCACGACAGACGTCAGGAGACAGGTGAACGACACCGCATCGCGCCCCGCACGGCGTGCAGCCGAGGTCGAAATCGACGACGTTGCCGAACTCGGGGTGAGCGCCCCACCAGGGCGCGCCGCGGAGCAGCCGCCTTCGGGTTCAGCCGCAAGCTTCTCGCCCTCAGCGTCTCCGGCGCGGTCGCCGCCGCGACCCTGTTCACGTTTGCCTTCGCGAGCCGCGACACCAACCTGGAGGCGTCCGACTCGCCCAACGCCAGTGTGGCGGTCCCCGCGGCCGCCGTGTCCGCCGTCGAGGAGGGCTTCGCCGACCGCAGCGAGGAGACGAGCCGCAACCAGGTCCGTTCCGACCTGAGCGCCGCCGTAGCCGATGAGAAGGCCAAGGACCGCGCCGCCAACATGGGCGTCTCCTCCGAGGACGCCGTCAAGGCCTATGCCGAGATGAGCGCCGAGGAGCGCCAGCGCCTCATGGACGAGGACATGCAACTGGTCGAGGCGCAGAGCGCGAAGCTCAAGAAGGAGGCCGAGGAGGCCGCCCGCAGGCTCGAGGAGGCCAAGCGCGCCGCCGCCGCGGCCGCCAACGGCGCGGGAGGCTCCACCGAGCTCTCGGCCGAGGACATCTCAAACCTCAGCTCCACCGGTGGCTCGATGCCCCTGAAGAGCAACTACCGGATCGGCGCCAGCTTCGGCCAGACCGGTTCCTGGTCGCGCTACCACACCGGCCAGGACTTCCCGGCCCCATCGGCACCCCGATCTACGCGGTCGCCTCCGGCGTCATCCTGAGCCCCACCGCGGGCGGCTGGGCGGGCACCAACGTCGTGATCCGGCACGCGAACGGTGGCTCGACCCTGTACGCGCACATGAGCCGCAAGGTCGTCAGCACCGGGCAGACCGTCAAGGCGGGCCAGCTCATCGGCTACGTGGGCGTCTCGGGCCGCAGCTTCGGCGCACACCTGCACATGGAGTACTACAAGGCGGGCGTCACCCGGGCAAGGTCTACCAGGCCTCCAACCCGATGACGTTCCTGCGTTCGCTCGGCGTCCGCTGACGAGCGACACAGCACTCGACAACGCGTGAGGGCGGGCCATCGGCCCGCCCCTCGCGCGTTGCCCGGTTCACCCGCCCTCACACGTTGTCCGGTTCTGAGGAGTCGACGCCCTTCAGCGACTCAGAGCTTCTCCATGGGGGCGTGTTTGAGGCTGAGCCTCTTGCTGCCCGCCGATCCGAAGTCGACGTCGGCCTTGGTCGCGTCGCCGGAACCCGTGACGGCGAGCACGGTGCCCATCCCGAAGCTCGCGTGCAGCACCCTGTCGCCCACCGCGAGGCTCGCAACGGTCTTGACGGGGGCTTTCCCCTTACCGAACGAGTGCAGCGACGCCGTGGTCTGACGGTTACGCGTGGCGCTCTGGCCCGCCCAGGTGGTGGTCGCCGCGGAGGTGCGGCGCCAGTCGAGCACATGCTGCGGGATCTCGTCCAGGAAGCGCGAGGGCGGGTTGTAGGCGGGCTGGCCGAACGTGACCCGCACCTGGGAGCGACTCAGGTGGAGCCGCCTGCGCGCACGCGTGATGCCCACGTAGGCGAGGCGCCGCTCCTCCTCCAACTCGTCGGGGTCGGTGAGTGCCCGCATGTGCGGGAACATGCCCTCCTCCATGCCGGTGAGGAACACCGTGTCGAACTCGAGGCCCTTCGCGGTGTGGAGCGTCATGAGCGTGACGACGCCCTTACCCTCCTCGTGCTCGGGCACCTGGTCGGAGTCGGCCACCAGCGCGATCCGCTCAAGGAAGGCGGCCAGGGAGTCGTCGGGCTCCGGCATGCCTGCGGCCAGGCCGACCGTCTCCTCGTCGAGGTCCACGGTGTTGGCGTTGGCCACGAACTCGGCGGCCACCGACACGAGTTCGACGAGGTTCTCGATCCGGGTGAGGTCCTGCGGATCGGTGGAGGCCTCGAGCTCGGGCAGGTAGCCCGACTCCTTCAGGATCGACGTGAGCACCTCGTCGGCAGGCCTGCCCTGCGCCACCATCGCACGGTGCATGTTCAGCACGTCCACGAAGCCCTGGATCTGCCTGAGCGACCTGGTGGCGAGCCCCGGGGCATCGGAGGCCCTCTGCAGCGCGTCGAAGAACGAGGACCGCTCGGCGGTGGCCAGCGACGAGATCGCGGCCTCTGCGCGGTCGCCGATGCCGCGCTTGGGCACGTTCAGGATCCGGCGCACCGACACGTCGTCAGAGGGATTGACGATGGCGCGCAGGTAGGCGATCGCGTCGCGGATCTCGCGGCGCTCGTAGAAGCGCACGCCGCCGACGACCTTGTACGGCATGCCGACCCGGATGAACACCTCCTCGAAGGCGCGCGACTGGGCGTTGGTGCGGTAGAACACCGCGGTGTCCCCGTACTGGCTGACGCCCTGGTCGGAGAGCCGGTCGATCTCGTCTGCGACGAACTGGGCCTCGTCATGCTCGGTGTCCGCCACCCAGCCGACGATCAGTTCGCCCTCCCCAGGTCGGACCACAGGTGCTTCTCGCGCCGGCCCTGGTTGCGGGAGATGACGGAGTTCGCGGCGGTGAGCACGTTCTGCGTGGAACGGTAATTCTGGTCGAGCACGATGGTCTCGGCGCCGGGAAGTCCTGCTCGAAGTCGAGGATGTTGCGGATGGTGGCGCCGCGGAAGGCGTAGATCGACTGGTCGGAGTCGCCGACCACCATCAGTTCGGCCCCTCGACCAGCGGCGTGCCCTCGACGACGGGGCCACCGATGTCGTCCGAACACAGCTCGCGGATGAGGGCATACTGCGCGTGGTTGGTGTCCTGGTACTCGTCGACGAGCACCTGACGGAACCGGCGGCGGTACTTCTCCCGCACGTCGGGAAACGCGCGCAACAGGAACACCGTTGTCATGATGAGGTCGTCGAAATCGAGCGCGTTCGCGGCCTGCAGCCGCCGCTGGTACTCGGAGTAGGCCTCGGCGTACACCTGCTTCTGTGGGCCGCCCGGATCGGCGGCGGCCGTCTCGTGGTCGACGAGGTCGTTCTTGAAGTTGCTGACGGCGTTCATCACGGCCCGCACCGGGAACCGCTTGGGATCGACCTCCATGTCGCGCAGGACGAGCGACATGAGCCGCTTCGAGTCGGCGTCGTCGTAGATCGAGAAGGTCTTTGAGATGCCGAAGCGGTCGATGTCGGCGCGCAGGATCCGCACGCACGCGGAGTGGAACGTGGAGACCCACATCAGCTTCGCGCGGTTGCCCACCAGATCGATCACCCGCTGGCGCATCTCGGCCGCGGCCTTGTTGGTGAACGTGATGGCGAGGATGGAGCCGGGGTGCACGTTGCGCTCGGAGACGAGGTAGGCGATCCGCCGGGTCAGCACGCGCGTCTTGCCCGATCCGGCACCCGCCACCACAAGCACCGGCCCTCCGGTGTGCAGTACGGCCTGCCGCTGAGGCGGGTTGAGGCCCTCGAGCAGTTCCTCGACCGGCACCTTCTTCGCGGTGGACCTCACCTCACGGCGCTCGGAGTCCTGCGGTGGCGGAGGCGTCGTCGTCGGCTGGAAAGCTGCGAAGAGATCGGGAAAAAGGGAGTCGCTCATGTCGAGGGCCAAGCCTACCTGTCCCCACCCCGGAACCCGCTTCGCGCCGACGGCGTCGCTACGATGAGGCCATGCGCTCCTCCCTCGCGAAAGCCGGTCGGGTCCTGAACCGGGTGACGGCCGGTGTTCTCGGGCTGCAGATCCTCGCGATGCTCACCATGACGCTCTTCGAGTCGCTGCGCAAGAAGCACCGCAGGCTGCGGCGCTTCCCCATCACCCGCAACCCCCGCTCGAGGTGGAGCGCGACGAGGTGACCGTCTACACCTTCGGGGAACACCTCTACGAAGCGATGCTGGAGGCGATCGACGCCGCCGAGCGTCACGTCTACTTCGAGACCTACATCTGGAAGGGCGACCGGATAGGCCAGCGATTCCTGGACGCACTCAACAGGGCCGCCGACCGCGGCGTCGCGGTGTACGCGGTGTGGGACGGCTTCGCCAACCTGGTCGTGCCCCGGTCGTTCTACCGCGGGCTCTCCCCAGGGTGCGTGCCATGGAGTACCCGGTCTTCCCGGTGCCGTGGCGACCGAAGACCTGGGGCGCGACCACCGCAAGCTGCTCTGCGTCGACGGCCAGGTCGGCTTCATCGGCGGATACAACATCGGTGACCTGTACGCGACAGGCTGGCGTGACACGCACGCCAGGGTCGTCGGTCCCGAGGCCGCGGAGTTGGACAATGCCTTCATCGACCTCTGGAACCAGAACACCGGCAGGCGCCGCAGCCCGATCGGGGACAACCCGAGCCGGACCTGGGCCAACCACCTACTGGTGCACCGCAACACCCGCGGATCCAGGTGTACCCGATCCGCAACATGTACCTGGAGGCCATCGACCGCGCCCAGGAGCGGATCTGGCTCACCCACGCCTATCTGCTGCCTGACGACGACTTCGTGGCCGCCCTCCGCGACGCAGCCAGGCGGGGCGTCGACGTGCGGATCATCGTCCCGGAGCGGTCCAACCACGTGGTGGCCGACTGGTTGTCGCGCGGCTTCTACGACCTGCTGCTTCGCTCAGGGATCCGGCTGTTCCTGTACCAGGACGCCATGGTGCACGCCAAGACCGGCACGATCGACGGGCACTGGGCCACGATCGGGACAGCGAACCTCGACCGGCTCAGCCTGTGGGGCAACTACGAGGTGAACCTCGAGATCACCGACCCCGGCCTCGCGGCCCAGATGGAGGACATCTACCGGGTCGACCTCTCCAACTGCTTCGAGCTTGACGAGGAGCGCTGGCGGGCCCGCTCGCTGGTCGCGAAGGCGACCGAGGCGTTCCTCTCCCCTGGCGCCCCCTCTTCTGACCGCGGGCAGGAAACAGGGCGGCGGCGGTTGCCCGACGCCGCCCTCCCGAGGTTGTGCGACTCACCAGAAGACGGCGATGCCCGCGTTCAGCAGCGTGAGGCCGAGGATGGTGAAGAACTGGCCGGAAGGCACGTTGCCCTTCTTCCGGTTGATCAGCACGAGCACGAGGATCGCGATGAGCACGAGCGTCTTCACGCCGATCTTCATGTTGTTGACCTCACCGTCGCTCATCTCGTGGGCGCCGACCAGCAGCAGGCCGGAAACGACCTGGGTGAGGGTGCCGTGCAGGATCGCCGGGTTGATGACGCGGTCGGGCCCCTTCAGCTGGACGAAGGCGCCGCCGAAGAGGGCCGCGAACCCGACGAGGTGGAGCAGGACAAGGACCTGAATCACGATTTCCATGCCTGCACGATACCTATTAGGGGTATCCCCTGACCACCGTGACCAGGGAGGCCGGGGTCGTTCAGGGACGAAACCATTGTGCGTGACCCGATGACAGGGCAGAGTGGACACATGGGAACGATCATTGGATACATCGTCATCGGCCTCCTCGGTGGGGCCATTGCCAAGGCCATCATGCCCGGCTCACAGGGTGGCGGCTGGGTCGCCACGATGCTGCTAGGCATCGTCGGCGCACTCGTGGGCGGCTTCCTCGGAGGCGCGCTCCTCGGCGTCAGCTATACGAAGGTCTTCTCGCTCGAGGGACTGATCTTCTCCGTCGTCGGCGCCCTCCTCGTGTTGTTCATCTACGGGCTGGTCAACAAGCGCAAGGCCTGACCCCGGCCCGGAAGGGCGCCGACCCCCGCGGGGTCGGCGCCCTTTCACGTTCTCCGTTCCGGCCGCCGACGCCCGCCCGTCAGGCCCCGTCCGGGTCGACCGCGAGCAGGTCGTCGACCCGGACGGTCACGCCGGAGGCCGAACCGCTGGACACGTAGGTGTTGATGCCGACCGATCCGACGCTCTGCAGGGCGGCGGTGGAGTCGCTCGCCGTCGTCGTCCAGGCCGCCGGTTCGGTTGTGCCGACCCGCCACAGCTTCGCCGACAGCGTTGTGGCGCCGCCGGTCGTCACCACGCGGAAGGCCACCCGGTACGCCACATCGGCGCTCATCGTGAGGCCGGGGACGCTCACCGCCCGCAGGGTGGTCTCGGTGGTGCCGACCTTCCGTGCCAGCACGAGCTGCATGGCGCCAGAGGTCGCCGTGACGACCTTGACCCGGTAGTCGCTGCCGTTGGTCTGCCGACGGGCGACGAGCGTGGCGTAGAGCGCGCCCGCCGATGCCGACCGGCTCCAGGAGAGCGTGGTCCGCAGGTCCACGTCGCGCGCCGCGACCGAACGCAGCACCGACTCCGCGGTGGTGCCGGGGGTGGCCAGCAGGAGGTTGCCGGTGCCGTCGGCCACCGAGTACCGGCTGGCGCTGCCCAGCAGGGTCCAGGCGCCGCCGGTCTGGCTCGCGCCCCACCCGTTGTTCACCGAGCGGCCGAAGGAATCGGCCGCGATCTCGGCGGTTGGTGGAGGCGTCGCAGCCACGGTGACCTGACGGGTGGTCGTCCCGGTGTCACCGTCGTCGTCGGTGACGGTCAACCTGACGGTGTAGGTGCCGTCGGCAGCGTAGGTGTGGCTCGCCGTCGCCCCGTGGCCGACTGGCCGTCACCGAACTCCCAGCTGTACCCGGCGATGGTGCCGTCCGGATCGGTGGAACCGCTGCCTGTGAGGGTGACGGCACGCCCATCCACCGTCGGATCGGCAATGACGGCGGTCGGAGCCTGGTTCGCCGGCGGAGGCGTCGCAGCCACCGTGACCTGACGGGTGGTCGTCCCGGTGTCACCGTCATCGTCGGTGACGGTCAACCTGACGGTGTAGGTGCCGTCGGCAGCGTAGGTGTGGCTCGCCGTCGCCCCGTGGCCGACTGGCCGTCACCGAACTCCCAGCTGTACCCGGCGATCGTGCCGTCCGGATCGGTGGAACCGCTGCCTGTGAGGGTGACGGCACGCCCATCCACCGTCGGATCGGCAATGACGGCGGTCGGAGCCTGGTTCGCCGGCGGAGGCGTCGCGTCCAGCCTCGTGACGGTGTACCGGTCGAAGGTCGTGGTGGCCGGGCCGGTCGCCGAGCTCGATGGATAGACGTCGATGCCGAGGCCTCCCCGGTCTGCAGGGCCGCCGTCGTGTCCGTCGCCGTGGTCGTCCAGCCCGTGGGCTCGGCCTGTCCGCGGGCCAGAGCCTTGCCCTCAGCTGGGTGGGGGCGGAGCCCTCGAGCTCGAACCGTAGCCGGAGGTACTGGCCGCTGCCCACGGTCATGCCGGGCAGGGTGGTGGAGGCCAGGGAGACCTCGGTGCCCGTGTAGCGGATGAGTGAGAGGTTCACCCCACCGCCGGCCAGGTAGCGGATCTTCGCCCGGTAGCTGGACGAGCCGACGATCCGGCCGTGCACGGAGACGTAGGTCCCCGAGCCGGTTGCCACGGGTGCAACGGCGAGGTCGGTGACGATGCCGGCATCCGCGACGGTGACCCCCGCCAGCCGGACCCCACGGGTGGAGCCCGCCGGCGCGACGATCCGGCCGACGTTGCCGTCGACGGAGTAGGAGGTGGCGCCCGAGGTGAACTGCCACGCCTGCCCGGCCGCGGTGGCTCCCATCCGTTGGTGACGTTGCGCGCGAAGGTGTCGTCGACCACCTCGGTGCTCGGCGGTGTCCGCACCCGCCACGTGCTGGAGACGGTGCTGCCGGTGCCGTCGCTGGTGACCGCGCGCCACTCGTAGAGCGTGTCGGGGTTGAGCCCGGTCCAGGTCTGCTGCGCCGTGTCGCCCGAGGTCACCGAGGCCTCTCCGATGGTGGTGAAGGGGGCCGGCTGGGTGCCCGCCAGGCTGAAGGGCACGGTGAACGCGGAGTCGGCGTCGGTCTCGAACTGGTTCAGCTTGGGCGAGTAGGTGTGCGCGGTCATGGTGTTGGCGGCCGGATCGAATGTGTAGTAGCGCAGCCAGCCGTCCCCACCGTTGGCCCGGTCCTGGTAGTCGGTGAGGACCTGCTGCACGGGCTGTCCGCACCGGTTGAGGTCGGAGCGGTTGGCCTCGCCGGCGTCGCCGTTGTGGAAGTGGCCGCTGAGCACGAGCTTGATGGAGCACTGCTGCGAGATGAACTCGGTCCACACCGTGTTCGCGGCCGTGCCGCCGGGTCGCTCCGGCGTCGTGCGCCGAAGGCCGTTGAGCCCCAGGAAGCTGTGCGTCGTCACGATGGCGATCCGGTCGGGGTAGGCGGCAAGCACCTTGGTCGCCCAATCCAGGGCGTACTGCGGCGCCTCCCACTCCAGGTTGAGCACAAGGAAGTCGCGCCCGCCGGCGGAGAAGAGGGCGAAGTTGTCCATGTTGCGGCGGTCGACCGGGTCCGGCCCGAAGAGGTTCTGCCCGAGGTAGCCCCGTAGCGGGCCGTGCCCGGCGTCCAGGTGGCCGACGCGTACCGGCTCGGCGGGAAGTACTGGTCGTACTCGGCGAACGCGCCGGTCGCGGTGTAGAAGTCGTGGTTGCCTGCGACCACCGTGGTGGGCACCTGGGCGTCGTCGAGCACCTTCAGCCCGGTGGAGGTGTGGCCCACTGCGTGTGGTTCTCCTCCTCACTCACCAGGTCACCCAGTTGGACGACCATGGCGGTGTTCAACTGGCCGCGGCTGCTGACCACCCATTCGGCCTGCTGGCGGATGGTCCCTGACGGTTGTTGTAGGTGTAGTTCTGCAGGTCCGGCAGGGCGACAAGGGTGAACGGGTCTCCCGATCCCGGTGTGGGGACCGTCGCCCCGAACGGGCGACCCTCGAACCGCACCTGCACGGTGCCGCCGTCCGGATCGGTGGCCCGCACCGAGAGCGGGATGTCGACGGCGGGTGCGGTCGCGCCGTCGGCCGGTGCGACCAGCTGCGCCCCGTCCGGCGCCGCGGCCGAGGCTGACCTGGGGCTCAACCCCGAGATGAACATGGCGGCGACCAGCGCCGCGATGAGTGCCCTGTGATGTCTCATCTTTACCCTGGCTTCCCGGGAGAGAAGCACGATCGTGCTTGTGGATCGGCGGTTGGATCCACCGGTGCCCTGATCGTACGAGACCGCAGGGGGCTGTCAAGGACGTGACGGAGCACCGCCCGCGGACACGCGGGTGTGCCGGATTGCGGAGCCCGCCCGGACCTGCGGGCTGAGCCCGATCAGACCAGGTGCCGGTCCGTTGCCCACTTCGTCAACTGGTGCCGGTTCGACAGCTGCAGCTTGCGCAGCACGCTGGAGACGTGCGTCTCGACGGTCTTGATGGAGATGAACAGCTCCTTCGCGACCTCCCGGTAGGAGTAGCCCCTGGCGATCAGCTTGAGCACCTCGCGTTCGCGGGCGCTCAGCTTGTCGAGATCCTCATCGATGGATGACACGTCCACGGAACCGGAGAAGGCGTCCAGCACGAACCCGCCAGCCGCGGGGAGAAGACGGCGTCACCGCCGGCGACGCGGGTCATGCCCTCGATCAGCTCCTCCGAGCTGATCGACTTGGTGACGTACCCGCGGGCACCGGCCCTGATCACACCGATCACATCCTGCGCCGCATCGGAGACCGACAACGCCAGGAACTTCACCTCGGGCTTGACCGGGAGGACCTGCTTGATCACCTCCGCGCCGCCGCCGCCGGGGAGATGCACGTCGAGGAGGACCACGTCCGGCTCGGTCTCGATGATGGTGGCGACGGCGGTGGCGACGTCCTCCCTTCGCCGACCACGGTGCAGAGCTGACCGATCTCGTGGCGGACCCCGCCCTGAACATCGCATGGTCGTCGACGATCACGACGCGCAGGTCGCTCGCCTCGGGGGTTGCGGTCGCCTCAGGCGCCTGCTCGCTCATCAGCCGATCTCCAGTTTCACCTCGGTGCCATTGCCGGGCCCGGACCGGATCGACGCATGCCCCCGTGTCGCTCCATCCGTGCCGAGATCGATTCTCGCACGCCCATGCGACCCGGGGAACACTTGAGGGTCAAACCCCTTGCCCCGGTCGCGAACGAAGACCTCGACCCGCGTGCCCTCAACCTCCGCGTAGACGTCGACCCGGGGGCCCCGAGTGCTTGGCGGCGTTGGTGATCGCCTCACCGGTGGCCTGGATGAGGGCCTGCAGCGCGTCGTCGACCTGCGCGTCGCCGACGCAGACCACCTCCACGTCGACCTCGAAGCGGCCCTCGACATCCGCGGCCAGCTCGCGCAGCGCCGAACGCAGCGACGAGGCCCGCGTCGTCTCCCCGTACAGCCACGTGCGCAGCTCGCGCTCCTGCCGGCGGGCGAGTTGCGCGACGGTGGCGGGGTCGTCCGCCTGGCGTTGGATGAGGGCGAGGGTCTGGAGGACGGAGTCGTGAAGGTGCGCGGCCATGTCGGCGCGAGCCTCGGCCCGGAGCCGGTCGGCGTCGGCGCGCCGCACCCGGGCGCGCTGCTGGTACAGCCAGGGCGCGGCCACCACGAGCAGGCCCGCGATCAGCACAGCCGAGGCGCCGAGCACCCCGGCAGCTGCGTGAGGCCGATCTGCGTGGCGAGGATCAGCGCGATGCCGGTGACGACGAGCACGAGGCCGCCGACGAGGCGCACGATGCTCATCGCACCACCGCCCGGGTGACCCGCTGCCACAGCGACCCCGGGCGGCGTCGGCGGCGGCCCCTCATCGACCTGCAGCCAGATCACGATCACACCGGCGCCACCGATCACGACGGGCCAGAAGAGTCCCGACGGGACGGTCCCCCGGACACGAACAGCCAGAGGAGCCCGACCACGAGCAGCCCTCCGGAGACCAGCACCCGTCGTCGGGGCGCGCCAGGGAGGTGAGCGCAGGGCGCATGCCCTTGCGGCGGGCGCTCTCGAGGCCGGGGCCTCAACCGGGAGCCCCACGTCCCGCGGCACCAGCACCCACAGGGCGCCGTATGCGATCGCCCCGACCCGGAGAACAGCGCGGAGATGACGAAGGCCATCCGCACGAGGCCGACCGAGATCCCGAGGTGCCGGGCGAGCGCGGAGGCCACCCGGCGATCATCCTGCCGTCGTGCGTGCGGCGCAGGGGCACGCGCGGGGGCGCGCTCTGGGGCACCGGAAGATCGGTCATGCCAACCAGCCTGACACGCGCACCGGCTCCGGACCAGTCCCCGGGGCCGACACCAGGGACCCTTCAGGGAGACTCCCGATACCTGGAGCCCCGCGACACGACACACTGGATGCATGACGCAACGCCTGGAACCCAGCTGGCTCGATCAGAGCCTCGACTCGCTGTGGCGTCGCGATTCCTCCGGATTCGGTTCCGGACTCAGCCGCGCGACGGCAACCCGGATCGGCATCGACGTCGTCCTGGTGCGGGTCGCGTTCGTGGTGCTCGCCTTCTGTTCGGGCCTCGGCGTTGCGCTCTACGCCTGGGGCACCGCCCTGAGCCCGGCCCGACCGGACGGCGCCCATCGATCAGGTCCTTCCGACGATGCGCGCCTGGTCGAACGGCGCGCGGCTCGGCGTCGTGATCGGCACCACCATCGCCTTCGTGGCGCTGGTCGGGTCGCTCACGTCGCTGCCGTGGGGCTCGCGCTGATCGCGGGCGCCCTGCTGCTGTGGTGGCTGGCGCGGCACCGCGAACTCCTCGGCAGCCCCGAGGTCGCCGATCCGTCGGTACCCATGGACGAGGAGTCGCTCGTCGAGGACTGGCGGCGACGGATGTCGACAGCCGCCGGGGCCCACCAGGTCGCTCCGAAACTGCCGGTCGTCGACCTCTTCTCCCCGGCCCCTGCCCGTGCCCGGCCGGCCGCGACCGAACCGGTGAAGTCGGGATGGCTGGCGGGGCTGTTCATCACTCTCGGCTCCATCGCCGCCGGCCTGATCCCGGGCCTCCTGCTCGGGGTCGACCCGTTCGTCGCCATCGCGATCGGCAGCGCGACCCTCGGCCTCGCGGTCGTGGTCTTCGCGATCGTCGGCCGCCGGCGCAGGCTTCCCCGGTCGTTCCTGGGGCTGCTGCTGGTGCCGCTCGTCGCCTGCGGCTGGCTCTCTGCCGGCACTGCTGGCGCCCTCACTCCTGAGGTGGGCACCCACTCCGTGCGGGTGATCGCCCAGACGACCACCGTCGATCTCCGTGACACCGATCTGAGCGGCATCGACAAGGTGGAGATCCTCGCCATCGCCTCCACGGTCGACGTCCTGCTCCCGGTGCCCCGGGAACGGCGTCGACGTCTCGCGGACCGTCAGCACCGTCTCGACGATCGGTGACGGTGCGGCCGACTGGCCCGGGGTCTCCGTCCACGTCACGGCGCTCGCGTCCACCGTCAACCTCGTGGAGGGCTCCGATGAATAGACCACCCGTCGACCTCGCGATGGTCTCGATGGGCCTCGCGACCCTCGGCTTCGCAACGGTGCTGCTGGTCTCCCGGTACATCGCCGCACCCGCCATCCAACCGATACTCGCCCTCATCCTGGCCGCGGCGGGCACGATCGGACTCCTACTCAGCCGTGGCCGGACCAACAAGAAGAAAAACCGAAAGGAACTTTCATGAGTCTCACCCGTAGCCGTAACGGCATGATCGGTGGCGTCGCAGCGGGCATCGCCGAGTACCTCAAGGTCGATCCCACCATCGTGCGCATCGTTTTCGTGCTGGTGGCCCTGTTCGCGGGCGGCGGGATCCTGATCTACGGGCTCCTGTGGATCATCATCCCAAGGAGGGCGAGAGCAGGACCCTCGCCGAGGACGGCCTCGGCAAGGCCCGCGACTGGTACGACGACCGGAAGCACAACCCGGGCAGGTGACCGTCAGGTCGCCGACACCGGCCCTCTTGCCGACACCTTCCTGAACACGCGGCACCAGCCCTGTCGTCGGACGGGCACAGCCGAAAGGGGCCGGCCCGCGAGGATCTCTCCTCGCGGGCCGGCCCCTTCAGCTCACTCCCACTCGATGGTGCCCGGGGCTTGCTCGTGATGTCCACGGTGACGCGGTTGATCTCGGGCACCTCGTTGGTGATCCGGTTGGAGATCTTCTCGAGCACCTCGTAGGGAAGGCGGGCCCAGTCGGCGGTCATCGCGTCGTCGGACGTGACGGGGCGCAGCACGATCGGGTGTCCGTAGGTGCGGCCGTCACCCTGGACTCCGACAGAGCGGACATCGGCGAGCAACACCACCGGGAACTGCCAGATCTCCCGGTCGAGCCGGGCAGCGGTCAGCTCCGCACGCGCGATCGCGTCGGCCTGGCGCAGGATGTCGAGCCGTTCGGCCGTCACCTCGCCGACGATGCGGATCGCGAGCCCGGGCCGGGGAACGGGTGGCGCCACACCATCTCCTCGGGGAGACCGAGCTGCAGGCCCACGGCGCGCACCTCGTCCTTGAACATGGCGCGCAGCGGCTCGATGAGCGTGAACTGCAGGTCGTCGGGGAGCCCGCCGACGTTGTGGTGGCTCTTGATGTTGGCGGCTCCCTCGCCGCCGCCGGACTCGACGACGTCCGGGTACAGCGTGCCCTGGACGAGGAAGTCGATGCCGCGCTCGCCCGCGAGGTCGCGCGCGGTGGACTCGAAGGTGCGGATGAACTCGCGCCCGATGATCTTGCGCTTCTCCTCGGGGTCGCTGACGCCCTTGAGCGCGCCGAGGAACCGGTCGGTCTCGTCGGCGACGACAAGGTCGACGCCCGTGGCCGCCACGAAGTCCTTCTTGACCTGCTCGGCCTCACCCTCGCGGAGCAGCCCGTGGTCGACGAACACGCAGGTGAGCTGCTTACCGATCGCCTGCTGCACCAGGGCCGCCGCGACGGCGGAGTCGACGCCGCCGGACAGCGCGCAGAGCACGCGGCGGTCGCCCACCTTGGCGCGGATGTCGTCGATGGCCTCGGTGACCATGTTCTCCGGGGTCCAGCTCGGGGACAGCCCCGCGATCTCGAAGAGGAACTGCTCGATGACCTGCTGACCCACTGCGTGTGCAGCACCTCGGGGTGCCACTGGACACCCGCGAGCTTGCGGTTGACGTCCTCGAAGGCGGCCACCGGCGCGCCGGCCGTGCGGCCGAGCACCTGGAACCCCTTGGGGCGCGGGCGACGGCGTCGCCGTGGCTCATCCACACGTTGAGGGTGTTGGGCATGCTCTGCAGGAGCGTGCCACCATCACCGATGGACAGGGACGTGCGACCGAACTCGCGCTGGCCGGTTCTGGAGACGTTGCCTCCGAGTGCCTTGGCCATCACCTGGAAGCCGTAGCAGATCCCGAGCACCGGAACGTCGGCCGCGAAGAGCGAGGGATCGATCTGGGGAGCGCCGTCCTCGTACACGGACGACGGGCCCCGGAGAGGATGATCGCTGCGGGCTCCTTGGCGAGCATCTCCTCAACGGGCATCTTGGAGCTGACGATCTCGGAATAGACCGAGGCCTCCCGCACCCTGCGGGCAATCAGCTGCGCGTACTGGGCGCCGAAGTCGACGACGAGAACCGTCTGATGGGCAGTCATGGGAGGGAGTCTATTGTCTCCGGGCGAAAGGCCACATGCGTGCGCAGCGGGTCCGCGCGACCGCCCCGTCGGAGAAATCTCCTACGGCCGGGAATAAACCTCCATGGGGCCGGGTTGCCCGAGTCATGAGCATCTACCCCGACGTGACGGCCCTGATCGGCCGCACTCCCCTTGTCAAGCTGAACCGCATCGCGGGTGACAACGCAACCGTTGCCGCCAAGCTCGAGTTCTACAACCCGGCCAACTCGGTCAAGGACCGCCTCGGCGTCGCCATCGTCGATGCCGCTGAGGCCTCCGGAGAGCTGAAGCCGGGCGGCACCATCGTGGAGGGTACCTCCGGCAACACCGGGATCGCGCTGGCCATGGTCGGCGCCGCCCGCGGGTACAACGTCGTCCTCACCATGCCCGAGACCATGTCGCTCGAGCGGCGCGCCCTGCTGAAGGCATTCGGCGCCGAACTGGTCCTCACCCCGGCCCGGCGGGCATGCGGGCGCCGTCGAGAAGGCCACCGAGATCGCGGCCGAGCGCGGCGGCGTCCTCGCCCGCCAGTTCGCCAACCAGGCCAACGTGGACATCCACCGCCGCACTACCGCCGAGGAGATCTGGAACGACACCGACGGCGGGATCGACATCGTCGTGGCAGGCATCGGCACGGGCGGCACCATCTCCGGTGTCGGCCAGATCCTCAAGGAGCGCAAGCCCGAGGTCAGGATCGTCGCCGTCGAGCCCGCGGAGTCGCCCCTGCTGAGCGGCGGGCAGCCCGGCCCCACAAGATCCAGGGCCTCGGCGCGAACTTCATCCCGAGATCCTCGACCGCAGCATCATCGACGAGGTGCTCCCGCGCAACATCGACCAGGCCCTCGAGTTCGCCCGCCGTGCCGCCACCGAGGAGGGCCTGCTTGTGGGCATCTCATCGGGCGCCGCGCTGTCGGCCGCCGCCGAGATCGCCGCCCGCCCCGAGAACGCGGGCAAGACCATCGTGGCGATCGTGCCGGACTTCGGCGAGCGTTACCTGTCGACGGTCCTCTTCGAGGGCCTGCTGGACGCCTGATCCTGCACCTCAGGGCCCGGGACCTATGGAGGTTCCGGGCCCTCGGCGTGTCCGCGTCGGCTCCGGTCGGCCGCCCTGGGCGGGTGGCTCCCCACGGCAGGGTGATGCCACCCTGACGACGCACGGAAGGCCCGGCGCGCGTCCATGACGGGGAGGCCATAGGCTTGCCGCATGGAACCACGGGTGTTCGAGTACCGGGACTGGGTCAATGCCACGCCGGAGACGTCTGTCGCCGAGGTGCAGCAGCGGATCAGGCTCGGCTTCATCATGACGGCCGCGCTCGGCGTGCTGGCCGCGCTGTGCTTCGTCGTGCTGGTGACCACGCAGCCGCTCCAGTTGCAGTTCCTCGCCGGCCTCATCATCCTCGGAGGCGCGGCCGTGATGGCGTTCCGCAAGGCCGACAGCCAGCGCCGGGGCCTCCGCCGGGCGGACGGCGACACCGTCTCCATGCAGGGCCCCTACCCGCTCAGCGTGAGCGACACCGTCATCCACTTCCCCGAGTCCTTCGACGACCCCGCCGACGACTGGCCGTTGGAGGGCACCACCGCCGAGCTCGTCACGGTGACCCGCAAGGAGATCGTCGCCCTGACGCACCCTGGGAGGAGGGCGCGACACTTCTACGCCGACGCGCTCGTCGACCCGGTCTCGGAGGTGAAGGCCGAGATCGAGTCGCGCCAGGCCTCAGCCGCGGGCGCTCCTGATGTCGCGGCGCAGCCACATGGGCAGGCCGATGAGCAGCAGGACGAGGGCCCGACGCCTAGCCACACCGGCTGCCACCAGCGCATGCCCTCGGAGAGGACCGGGCCGTTCAGGTACGCCGCGAAGGGCGACCAGATCCCGAGTTCGGGCCGCCGGCGGCCAGCAGCAGCGTGTACCCGAAGTAGCCGACCACGGCAACGCCCGTCGTGACCCACACGGCCACCGACGGACGTCCGGTCGCCGCCGACAGGAGGAGGGCCAGCGCCCCGAAGAACCAGCCGAGCAGCAGGAGCAGCAGGCAGGTGGCCGCGAGGTTGGCCACCGAAACGTCGAGGCGGGCCAGCGCGATGCCCGCCCAGGTGCCGAGGAACATGGCGCCGGCGACGATGAGGCTGTACACCGCGGCCGTCAGGGCGACCGTGAGGTAGATCCGGGTGCGGCTGATGGGCTGGGCCAGCAGGACACTCAACCGGCCGGCGCGCTCCTCCCCGCGATGCCCGCCGAGGACGCCGCCGTCGCGACGAGGATCACGCACAGCGGTGCGACCATGCCGAAGGTTTCGAGGTGCAGGAACCCGGCGGCGTCGTGAGGTCACCGCCGCCGAACATGTCGGCCATCGACTGGGGAAGGTGATGGCGAAGTCGCCCACCGCGCCCATCAGGACGTGGTAGATCGGTGGCATGGCGAGCCCCATCACGAGGCCGGCCAGCAGGGTGACGTAGCCGACCAGCACCTGGTGGGCGGCCAGCCGGATGGTCAGCAGCGAGGCGCCGCGCCCCGTCGGCCGGACGATCTTCTCGACACCGGGGATGGCCTGCAGCCGCTCACGGAGGCCGGGCGCAGCGGCCCGGGTGCGCAGTTCCCTGAACGAGAAGGCGAGGATGCCCAGCGCCAGCAGCAGCAGGGCCCGCCGAGCAGAAGGGCGAGTTGCCCGCTCTCGATGCCGTTTACCAACGGCTTGCTGCCGTTGAACCACGTCCACGGCACCCAGTCGGCCGCCCCTCGCGCCAGAGTGGCAGGAGCCCGGACGCGAGCCAGCCGCCTACCATCACGGTCGCGGCGATCCCCGACCCGAGCGAGCGCCGCCCGCTCGCGAGCGCGATGGCGAACGCCAGCGCCCCGTGGAACAGCCCGCTCGCCACCAGGTGCGTCATGAGGGCCCGACGTGGGCCTCACCCGTGTCGACCGACAACAGGATGGGGCGACCTCTGCGATGCCCACAGGGCGAGCCCACCCAGGATCACCACGGCCACGAAGGCGAGCGCCCTGCTGACGGCGTACCTGACGCGCGACGTCGGCGTCGCCAGGATCAGCGACGACCGCCCCGCCTCCTCGTCGGCCGTCACGCACGCGGCCCCGATGCCAGCGACACCCCGGTGAAGGCGAGTGCCCGATGGCGGCGAGCATCTCGTTGTACGCCATCACGGAGGCGTCGGCGTGCTCCGGGATGCCCATCACGGCCCGCACCGCCTCAGGTAGGGCGTCATAGATGGACAGGTCGATGCCCTGGTAGATGTAGAGCCCCAGGAACAGCATGGCCCCACGCTGACCGCCGTCACGGCGAACCCCGCCAGCTCTCCACGAGCCCGCGGGCGAAGATGACCGCGCTCACGACTCGTCCTTGTAGTAGGTGAGGAAGATGTCCTCCAGTTCGGCCTCCGAGGTGTGGATGTCACGCAGCCGGGCGCGCGCCGAGACGGCCGCGAGCAGCGCCGCCATGTCACCGTCGAAGTTGAGTTCGACCCGACCGTCGAACACGGAGACGTCCCGGACACCGGCGACGCTCTCCAGGTCGGCGGCCTCCAGCCGGCCGTCCACCTCGAGCTCGATGTGGCGCATCCGCTTGCGGCGCAGCGCCGCCACCTCCTCGACCGTGATCAGTTCCCCGGTGCGGATGATGCCGACGCGGTCGGCCACCCGCTCGACCTCCGAGAGGGTGTGGCTGGAGAGGAAGACGGAGCGCCCTCGTCGGCGGCCTCGCGCATCATGGCCCAGAACTCGTGCTGGACGAGCGGGTCGAGGCCCGCGTTGGGCTCGTCGAGGATCAGCAGGTGCGGCCGGTGCATGAAGGCGGCGATGAGGCCGATCTTCTGCCGGTTGCCGCTGGAGAGTTCCCGACGCGCTTGTCGAGGTCCGCCGAGAGTCGCTCCGAGAGGGCGTCGATCTGCCGGCGGTCGACACCACCGCGCAGCTTCGAGAAGAAGGCGAGCGTCTGGCGGCCCGTCATGGCCGGCCAGAGCGACAGGTCGGCGGGCACGTAGCCGATGGTGTGCCGGTGATCCACCTCCCGCGGGGTCGCTCCGAGCACCGTGGCGGTGCCTGCGGTCGGCCGGAGCTCGCCGAGCAGCAGCCGGATGGTCGTCGACTTGCCCGCACCGTTGGGGCCGAGGAAGCCGAACACCTCCCCCTGTCGCACCTCGAGGTCCAGGTCCTTCAGCGCGGGAAGCTCCCGTAGTGCTTGGTGAGCCCCGTGTCTCGATTGCGTTCATGACTCGTCCTCCAGGGAATCGAGGTAGCCGCGGTACTCCTCGAGCACCGCGGGATTGAAGACGGAGGCGAACACCTCCAGTTGGATCCGCACGTATTCCAGGTAGGCGTCGCCGACCGCGAAGTCCGGCGAGCTCAGGTCGACGCCGAGATGGCGCGCCAGGTGCCTGTGCAGCGACACCGCTCCCAGCGAGAAGATCGTCAGCATGGCCGCCCGGCGGTGCTCGTCGGCCGTCGCCGTCAGGACACCGGCCCCACCCCGTCGGCGAGGTAACCGGTCGCGTCGGCGATGAGCGCGTCGACCAGCGCGTCGAGGTGGGCGCTCTGCTCGGAGAGTCGCGCAGCGAGGTACCCGACGATGTGCTCGCGCCCTCGGCACGGATGGAGGCGAGCGGGTCGAAGCCGGGCGACGGGCTGATCGCATCGCGCTTGCCCGAGCGGATCTCGTCGGCGACGTACTCGTCGCAGGCCTGCAGCAGCCCGCCATGGAGCCGTAGTGGTGCCGGATCAGGCCCTGCGAGACGCCGGCGAGGTCGGCGACGGCGCGCGCCGTCATGGCCTTCGTCCCGCCCCGGCGATGAGCCGGACGGCGGCGTCACGCAGGCGGGCGGCGGCCGTCCTGTCCTCGCCCTCGGATCGCTCATGATACGAGCGTATCAGAATCTATACGGACGTATAGGGACGTGGGCTGGGTAGGATCTGGCCATGCGGATCGTCATCACCGGGCCGCCGGCAAGGCAGGCCAGGCCACCCTCAGCCACTTCGTCGACCACACCCACACGAGGTGATCGCCACCGATGTGGCCGCGCGCCCGGCCTGGTTCTCGGGCACGTACTACCGGGCCGACCTCACCAACTACGGCGAGGCCGTCGAGGTGCTGCACGATGCCGATGCGGTGATCCACCTGGCCAACATCCCGCCGACCGGATCCACACCGACTCATTGACCCTCACCACCAACATGACGATGAACAACAACGTGTTCCTCGCCGCCTGGAAGCTCGGCCTGACGCGCGTGGTGTACGCGTCCAGCGAGACGACGCTGGGCCTGCCGTTCGACGAGGTCGGCTACGTCCCGTCGATGAGGGGCACTACCCGTTCCCCAACTCCACCTACTCCCTGAGCAAGGTGCTGACCGAGACGATGGCCGAGCAGGTCTCGCGGTGGGCCGGGATCCCGTTCATCGGGCTGCGCCTGTCCAACATCTTCACCGTCGACGACTACCTCGCACAGCCGGGTTCGCGAAGGACCCCGAGGCAAGGCGCTGGAACCTCTTCGGCTATATCGACGCCCGCGATGTCGCGCAGGCCTGCGAGGACGCCCTGAACGCGCACCTGACAGGCGCCCACGCCTTCATCATCGCGGCGGACGACACCATCCTCGACCTGCCCACCCGCGACGCCCTCGCCGTCATCCACCCTGACCTGCAGGTACCCACCACCGTGGGCGAGTACGGCACGCTGCTGAGCAACGCCGCCGCGCGCCGTGTCCTCGGCTTCCGTCCGCGGCACTCCTGGCGCGAGGAGATCACCGGCGCATGAGCGAGCCGACCTTCTACGACGCCGTCGGTGGAGCCCCGTCTTCCGGAGGCTCGTCGCCGAGTTCTACAAGGGCGTGGCCGGGGATCCGCCGCTCCGGGAGATGTACCCGGAGGACGACCTCGGCCCGGCCGAGGACAGGCTGCGACTCTTCCTCGAGCAGTACTGGGCGGGCCCAGGACCTACCAGGAGCAGCGCGGCCACCCGCGGCTGCGGATGCGGCACGTCCACTACGCCATCACGCCCGACATGCGCGACCGCTGGGTGCGCCACATGATGGCCGCCGTCGACACGCTCGACCTCGATGCCGGGCAGGACGACACCATGCGCGAGTACCTGGTGCGCGCCGCCGACTTCATGGTCAACGCCGACTGAGCCTCCCGACCCGCTGCGACGAGGGGCGTCGTCACCCGGACGGGTGACGACGCCCGGCCTCGGGCGACCGGATCAGCAGCTGGAGCCCGGAGCCTCCACCGTGACGGAGACGGGCGCGCCGTCCTGCGTCGCCGTCACCACCACCTGCCCGGCGGGCACCTCCGTGAGGCGGCTGGAGAAGCTCGTCGAGGCACGCCGGCCTCCGCGATCGAGGCGATCGTCTTGGAGCCGTGGTCCGACGCGATCCTCACGGCGGTGGCGGCCTCGTCGGCGGTCACCGAGACGATCTGGACGACCTTTCCCGCCACGCAGCGGTTCGCGACGTCCACCGTCAACGCCGCCCGCCTCCGAGCGCGACACTGTCGGAGACCGAGGCGGCGACAAGGGCGTCGCCGTAGCCGTCGTAGGCCGCGGTGATCCCGGGACACCCGTGGGCACCTCGACGGTCGCGACACCGTCGACGAGCCCGACGGTCGCGCTCCAGCCCTCACCGGTGAAGGTGACGGTGCCGCACCCGATGCACAGGTCGGTGGCGACCATGTAGTACTTGTCGCCCTGGGCGGAACGCAGGATGTAGGGATCGCGCAGGCCCTTGGCGTCGACGGTCGAGGTGATCGATGGCGCTGGAGGCCTTGACGTCGACGGTGAAGGGCACCACGGACCCACTATCCAGCAGCGCGGTGACGACGACGGTCGCATCGGCGGCCTGGCGGGTGAGCGTGCCGGTGTGCGAGACGACCGTGGGGTCGGACGTCGTCCAGGTGACGGGGACGCCGGAGACGGGGCCGGGAGGAACAGGTCGCTCCGGACATCGTCGAGGGACCGGTTGTCCGCGAGCAGCAGCGGTTCGAGGTCGAGCCGGACGAGGGCATCGGAGGACGCGGCCTTCTCGCCTGCGTCAGGTATCGAGGCGATCACCTGGGCGACGGTCAGCGACTCGTCCCAGAACTTCACGTCGGTGACATCTCCGGTGAAGAGGGCATCGCCGTTGTACAGCGAGCGGCCCAGGTAGCCGAGGGTCGACCCAGTGGGCACGATGGCGCTCATGGAGCGGTCGTGGCTGACGGTGGAGATGGGCGCTCCGTCGCGGTAGAGCGTGAGCCGGTTGCCTCACCGACGAGCGTCAGCGTGGTCAGGCCGGCGTTGAGGCCCCACCCGCGGGCATCCTGACCTCGCCGTTGCCGGCGTCGGTCTTGACCCGGATGCCCGCGAGCACCTGGTTCTGGTGCGACCCTTCAGGGCTGCGCGGGTTGACGAAGACGTAGTTCCCCAGCACGGTCGTGTTCCAGTTGCCGATACCGTCGCCGATCACCCAGCCGAACTGGTTGGCCGCCGTGCGGGTGGCGACGGTGTACTCGACCGTGAAGTTGTTGTCGGCTCCGGTGACGGGCCCTTGGGAAGCTGCGCGTACCCGTCGCGGCGGAAGCGGAGGATGTCGTCCGCCCGGCGACGACGAACGACGCGTCGTCGAGTTCCGGTCAGGGATGCGTGCCTGCTGTTGCCGGACACATCGAGCAGGGTGGATCCCGCTGTGGCTCATGTCGTAGTGGACGACCCGGCCGGGCCAGCCCCGGCCCACACCCGGCACGGGAATCGGCGCACGGATCCCGCGCCCCGGGCACGGGACCACTATCGTGGCGGCAGGACCAGCTCAACCCAGGAGGCACCAGGCATGAAGCCGCTTCGACCCCTCAGGATCGCCCTCGCCTGCATCGGCATCTCGACGCTCATGGTCGGCCCGGCCGACGGGCCGGCGCCCCGGGAGGAACCACAGGACGCTCCCGGACGGGACAACCCGCATGACGCTGCCGGACGGGACAACCCGCACGATGCCCACGACGAGGCCGACGCGCACGAAGAGAGCGATGCCGAGGTCGCGCCCGGGAACCCCGCGCCGATCGGCACCTGGAGCGGCGAGGGCGACCGGCCACCCGCCCTGGATCTGGCCGAGGACGGACGGCTCACCGGCACCGACGGCTGCAACCGGCTGATGGGCGGCTGGAGCCTGGAGGGCGACACGGTGCACTTCGAACGGATCGCCTCGACCATGATGTTCTGCGAGGGCGTCGACGAATGGCTCAAGCGGCTGGACACCGGCAGGGTCGACGGCGACAGCCTCGTCATCTACGACGCCGCGGGCACCGAGATCGGCACGCTCACGCGCGCCTGAGCCCTTCCGGACGCGGCCGGGCGGGGTTCACTCCCCTGCTCGGCCGCGATCTTCTCGTGGTGCCTGACCACCTCGGTCACGATGAACGTCAGGAACTTCTCCGCAAACTCGGGGTCGAGCTCCGCCTCCAGAGCGAGGGCACGCAGCCGCGCGATCTGCTGCGTCTCACGCTCGGTGTCCGCCGCGGGAAGCCCGCGGAGGCCTTCAGTTCCCCGACCCGCTTGGTCACCTTGAACCGCTCCGCGAGCAGGTGCACCAGGGCGGAGTCCATGTTGTCGATGCTCCCCGGAGGCGGAGGAGCTCAGCGCGGGCCTCGTCCTGCGTCATGATCAGTGCAGGATGAGGTCGATGCGCTGGAACGACTTGATGTCCGTGTAGCCGGTCAGCGCCATGGCCTTGCGGAGCCCGCCCGCGAGGTTCATCGTGCCGTCCGGCACGCTCGACGGCCCGTGGATGACCTCTTCGAGGGTGCCGACCTGCTCGAAGAACGACCGCTCGCCGCGCGGCAGGCTCGCGTGCCAGGCGTCGGACCCCAGTGCCAGCCACGACCCGGGCCTCGGTGGCGCGGGCCAACGGCGAGCCGACCATGACGGCATCTGCGCCGCAGGCGATCGCCTTCGCGATGCTGCCGGAACGACCACTGCGCCGTCGGCGATGATGTGGACGTAGCGGCCCCGGACTCCTCCAGGTAGTCGCGCCGGGCCTCGGCGACGTTGGCGACGGCGGAGGCCATCGGCACCTCGATCCCGAGCACATCGGCAGTGGTGTGGGTCGAACCGCCGCCGAACCCGACGAGGACGCCCGCCGCGCCGGAGCGCATCAGGTGCTGGGCCGCGCGGTAGGTGGCGACGCCGCCGACGAGCACCGGGGTGTCGAAGCGGTAGATGAACTCCTTGAGGTTCAGCGTGTCTGCGCCGCCGACGTGCTCTGCGGAGACGGTGGTGCCGCGGATGACGAAGAAGTCCATCCCCGCCTTCTCGAGCACCGGGGCGAACTCCTGTGTGCGCGACGGCGAGAGGGACCCGGCCACGGGCACGTCCGCGGTGCGCAGCTCGGCGAGGCGGTCGCGGATCAGCTCCGCCTTGACCGGCTCGGCATAGATCTCCTGGAGGCGGCGGGTGGCCGTCACCTGGTCGCAGTCCTGGGTGAGGAGCTCATACTTCGGCTGCGGGTCCTCATATCGGGTCCAGAGGCCCTCGAGGTTGAGGACGCCGAGGCCGCCGAGCTCACCCATCCTCACGGCGGTCGTGGGCGACATCACCGAGTCCATCGGGGCCCGACGATCGGGAGGTCGAAGGTCACCGCGTCGATCTTCCAGGTGAGATCCACCTCGTCCTCGCCGCGGGTGCGACGGGTGGGAGCGATCGCTACATCGTCGAAGCTGTAGGCGCGCGAGGCGCGCTTGCTCAAGCCAAGCTCGTACATCAAATCTCGTCCTTTACCGCGCCCAGTAGTTGGGCGCTTCCGCGGTCAGCTGGATGTCGTGGGATGCGATTCACGCAGGCCTGCACTGGTAATGCGGACGAACCGGCCCGTTCCTGCAGCTCCGCCATCGTAGCGGCACCGGAGTAGAACATCGACTGACGCAGCCCGCCGACGAGCTGGTACGCGACGGCGGCGAGGGGCCGCGGTAGGCGACCTGTCCTCGATGCCCTCGGGGACGAGCTTGTCGTCCGAGGTGACATCGCCCTGGAAGTAGCGGTCCTTGGAGTAGGAGGCCTTGCGCCCACGGGCCGCCATGGCGCCGAGCGAGCCCATGCCGCGGTAGCTCTTGAACTGCTTGCCGTTGATGAAGACCAGCTCGCCGGGGCTCTCGGAGCAGCCGGCCAACAGTGACCCGAGCATGACGGTCGAGGCGCCGGCCACGATGGCCTTCGCGATGTCGCCGGAGTACTGGAGGCCGCCGTCGCCGATCACCGGCACGCCGGCGGGACGGGCCGCGCGGGCCGCGTCGTAGATGGCGGTGACCTGGGGCACGCCGACGCCGGCCACGATGCGCGTGGTGCAGATGGAGCCGGGGCCGACCCCGACCTTGACCGCGTCGGCGCCGGCCTCGACGAGCGCCTTGGCTCCGGCGTAGGTCGCCACATTGCCGCCGATGATGTCGACGCCCGCGGCCGAGGGCTCGGCCTTGAGGCGCCTGATCATGTCGACCACGCCCTGCTGTGCCCGTGGGCCGTGTCGACGATGATGCAGTCGACGCCCTCGGCGACCAGCGCCATGGCCCGTTCCCACGAGTCACCGAAGAAGCCGACGGCGGCACCGACGCGAAGGCGACCCTGACCGTCCTTCGAGGCGTTCGGGTACTTGTCGGCCTTGACGAAGTCCTTCAGGGTGATGAGGCCCTTGAGCTTGCCCGCGCCGTCGACGATCGGGAGCTTCTCGATCTTGTGCTCGGCCATCAGGGCGAGCGCGCCGTCGTTGGACACGCCCACCGGGCGGTGACCAGTGGCATCCGGGTCATCACCTCGTGGACGGGGCGGTTCGGGTTGTCCTCGAAGCGCATGTCGCGGTTGGTGATGATGCCGACGAGGGCACCCCGGCATCGATGACCGGGGCGCCCGAGATGCGGTAGGTGGCGCACAGCTCGTCAACCTCACGCAGCGTCGCGTCCGGGCCGACCGTGATGGGCTCGGTGACCATGCCCGCCTCGGAGCGCTTCACTTGGTCGACCATGTGCGCCTGGTCCTCGATGCTGAGGTTGCGGTGCAGGATGCCGATGCCACCCTCACGGGCCATGGCGATGGCCATCCTCGACTCGGTGACCGTGTCCATCGCGGCGGACGCGAGCGGGATGTTCAACCTGATGTTCCTCGAGAGCTGGGTCGAGGTATCGGCTTGGGAGGGATGACGTCGGACTGGTTCGGCTGCAGCAGCACATCGTCAAAGGTCAGGCCCAGTGCGGCAAAGGGGGCTGGTACCCTGCTCCGGTCAGCTCGTCGTGCACGTGATACCTCTCGTAAAGGGGTGGGGCGGCGTGCCCCAAGTCTAACCCCGCCACGCGTGGGCGCCCTAACTACGGGCATCGCCGGGACGGGAGGCGGGGCCGCGCCACGCGGGGCCCCTGACCGGCAGCGGGAAAGACGCGTCGATTTACGCAATATGGAATTTGCCAACACGCGACTGCTTCACATCCGGCCTGACAAGCGTGCATGGCGTCAGGATCGACCTTCCGGAAACCCTTGTCCGGCGGGAGGACGGCGCTTAGGATGTTGCGAAATTGATCCGGATACCACCCTTTGGAGTTCGCTATGAGCACCGTCACCGCCGTCCGCTCCTGCGCCACCACCTCGTGCGCCTACAACTCGTCGGGCTGCACCGCGTTCGCGGTGACCATCGCGGGCGGGGAGAAGGCTACCTGCGCGACCTTCATCACCCTCGACGCACGGGTGGCCTTCCGGTTGCCGACGGTCACGTCGGCGCGTGCCAGCGCCTCGAGTGCACGCACAACGCGAACCTGATGTGCACCGCCGAGGGGATCGACGTATCCGACTCGGCCACCTGCCTGGCCTACGAGATCGCCTGAGCGACCACTCAGGCGGCGGCGACGGCCACGCCCTCGAGCAGCCGCGCCACCCGTACGGTCGGCTCCCCGGCTCCGGCGCCGAAGGCCGCGAACACGATCAGGGTCTCCTCGGCGCCTGCCAGCATCAGCGTCACGCCGTACGGGTCGACGTCGACACAGTGGACCCGTTCGGCGGTGTGTGCGCAGACCCCTGGCAGGGGCCCCTTCGAGACGACCTCGCCGGGAACTGCGCCGACCATCACCGCCCAGCAGAGATCGCTGAGCGCCGCCTGGTCGTGCGAGGCGACGGCGGTGTAGCCGGCATGATCGTCGAGCCGAGGCTCCCGGAACAGGTCGGTGGGGTCGATCACGGTCGCCCCGTGCATGTCATGCAGGACGGCGCGCCCGACTGCGATCGCCCCAGCGACACCCCGGGCACCCCACGAGGTCGGCCACCAGGTCCGGCAGGCCGAGAGACCGGGCCGCCTCCTCATCGAGCCAGGTCAACCTTCCGAGCACATGGATCGACGACGCTATGACGGGCAACGTCGCGTCGCCCGTCTGGCGCACGACGTCGAGCCGGACATCGGTTGGACCATCCGCCCCGCGCAGGGCGCCGGCGTGGGCGGCGACCACGAGGACGCCGTCGGAGGTCATGCCGTGCGCCACGAAGGGGAGAGAAAGGCCGAGTCGATAGGCGTCCAGGGAGGCCGCCCCGGCACCCCGAGCAGCCTCCGGGCGAGCGATCCGGCCCGCTCCGACACGTCAACCGGTGGCGCTTCGAACGACATGGTCATGCGGCGCTTCCTCCATCCCGGCAGCACCCGCGATTTAGACAACACGGGCATTGCGGTATTGCGACTGAGGAAACCCTAACTCATCGCCCGCGTCACCCCAAAGTCGGATCGCGGCCGTGAGACGCGCCCGTGACCCTCGGCCGGCGCCTCCCGGCGCTAAGGTCGGGGCAGGGAGAGGAGAGGACCATGGATCTTGGTCTCAGTGGCCGTCGCGCCATCGTCACGGGTGCCTCGAAGGGCCTCGGCTTCGCCATCGCGCGGGAGCTTCTGGCCGAGGGTGCGACGGTGCGGATCTGCGCCCGGAACCCTGAGGAGGTCGACGCCGCTGTCGCAGACCTCGGGGCGGGCGCGGCCGGACGGGTCGTCGACGTGCGCGACGGCGGGCAGCTCGCAGAGTTCATCGCGTGGGCGGCCGCCGACATGCGCGGCCTCGATGTGCTGGTCAACAACGCGGGCGGCGCCCACCCGGGCACCTTCGCGACGCTGACCGAGGAGGCCCTGCTGGCCGACTTCAACATCAAGGTGCTCAGCTGGTTCCGTTCCGTCCGCACCGCGCTGCCCTGGCTGAGGGAGTCGGTTGCGCCACGCGTCATCAACATCGGCTCTGTGTTCGCGCACTCACCCGACCACCGCTTCCTCTCCACATCGGTGAACCGGGCGGCCGGGCTGAACCTGACGCGGGCGCTTGCGCAGGAGCTCGCACCCGACGGCATCCTCGTCAACTGCGTCAACATCGGAAGCGTCCGCACCCCGCAGTGGGCCAACATCCACGCGAAGAGGGCGCCCGGGCAGAGCGCAGAGCAGTTCTTCGCCGACCAGGCCGCGGGCATCCCGCTCGGCCGCTTCGGCGAGCCGGACGAGGTTGCGGGGTGGTCGCGTTCCTCGCGGGTGACCGCGCCAGCTACGTCAGCGGCGCCTCCATCGACGTCGCCGGCGGCGGCGCACTCTGACACACCGGACACGCAGGAGAACCATGCCCCGCTTCGCCATCCAGCCCGCCCCAGGGCCTCCGCCGCCGACCGGTCGGCGGCCCTCGCCGACCCCGGGTTCGGGGCCACGTTCAGCGACCACATGGCGCTGATCGACTGGACGGCCGGGGTCGGTTGGCACGATCACCGGATCGTCGGTTACGGCCCGATCGCCCTCGATCCCGCCGCCGCCGTGTTCCACTATGCGCAGGAGGCGTTCGAGGGGCTGAAGGCGTACGCGCACGCCGACGGGTCGATCTGGCGGTTCCGCGCCGAGGTCAACGCCGAGCGGTTCCGCCGCTCCTGCCGTCGGCTCGGGCTCCCTGAGCTTCCCGCCGAGGACTTCCTCGCAAGCGTCGACGAGCTTGTCGCCATCGACCGGGACTGGGTCCCGACCGGCGCCGAGCAGAGCCTCTATCTCAGGCCGTTCATGTTCGCCCGCTCGCCGGTGCTCGCAGTCAAGCCGTCCACGCAGGTCACCTACGCCGTCATCGCAAGCCCGTCCGGTGCCTACTTCGGTGGCGACGGCGTGCAACCGGTCGACATCTGGTTCACGCGCGACTACACGCGGGCCGCCCAGGGGGAACCGGATTCGCCAAGTGCGGTGGCAACTACGCCGCCTCGATGGTCGCCCAGCAGGAGGCCGAGGCCAACGGCTGCAGCCAGGTGGGGTTCCTCGACGCGGTGGAGAACCGCTATGTGGAGGAGCTGGGCGGCATGAACCTGTTCGTCGTGGGCCGGGACGGCACGCTCAGCACCCCGCGCTCACGGATTCGATCCTGGAGGGCGTGACCCGCGCGTCGGTACTGCGACTCGCCGCCGAACAGGGGCTGAGCGTCGAGGAGCGCAGGATCGCCCTCGACGACCTGCTCGAGGGGATCGACTCGGGGCGCTTCAGCGAGGTGTTCGCCTGCGGCACCGCCGCGATCATCACCCCGATCGGGAGCCTCCGCGACGTCGACGGCTCCCACACCGTCAGCGACGGGAGCCCGGGCCGGGTGACGCTCACCCTGCGCGACACGCTCACCGCCCTCCAGTACGGGCTGGCCCTCGACCGGCACGGCTGGATGCACCGGATCGCCTGACGGTTCCGTCGGGCCTCCCCGGGGCGGAACCCCGCCGGGAGCGACCCGTCACGACGGTCCGGCGTGGCGTGCAACCGGTGGCCCCGGTTCCTTGTCCGGTGAACCGATCGCGTCTAAGAATGTGCCATCAGTGCAACATCCGCGACCCGTCGGTCAGTGGATGGGAAGATCGTGCGCGTCACGAGCAGATCGCGACCGATGCGCACCCGAGGCGGCCGCTTCGCCGATACCCCCTGTCGGCGAAGCGGCTCGGGTTGGGTTCACCCGAAGAGCCCGCCGAGGTCGGGCACCGCGATCAGCGGTGCCGCCGGTGGCCGTGGCAGCGTCCCCGTCGGCGGCACGGGCTGCGCAAGCACCGCGGCAGAGGCGACCTGGTCCATCACCTGCAGGGCGGCCCCGGTCAGGAAGCGGCTCGGCTTGCAGAGGACATGACGCGAACCCATGCTGGTCGGATGCACGGGCAGCCGCATCGGCGTGTAGACGCGGAGGCTCTCACGGGCCCGGGTGGTGGCGACGTAGAACAGGCGCTGTTCCTCGGCGAGCCCCTCGGCCGAGGTGAGCGCCATGTCCGATGGGAGCGACCCGTCGGTCACGCGGAGCAGGTGCACCGCGCTCCATTCGAGGCCCTTCGCCGAGTGGATCGTCGACAGCACGAGGTGATCCTCATCCAGGTGCGGCTTCTTCGCCCAGTCCCCCGCGACCGAGGTGGGGTCGATGGTCGCCTCCGCGATGAAGGTGCGCAGGTCGCGCTGGAGGGCCGCCGCGCGGGCGACCCCCTCCACGTCGGCGGCGCGACGCGACCAGTCGACGTAGTGCTGACGCAGCAGCGGTTCGACGGCGAGGTGGCACGCCTCGACCATCGGAGCCGTCTCCCCCGCCGCGCTCGCGGCCCTGATCAGTTCGAGCGTCCTGGCAAGCGTGGTCCGCGATTTCGGTGGCGCCTCCGCCACCACCTCGGCGTGGTCGACGCCCTTGACGAGCAACGCGGCCAGCCTGCGGGCGGTGACTTTGCCGAGCGCCCGGTGCCGCGTGAGGATCCGGTACCAGGAGATCTCGTCGGCCGGGTTGAGGCTGACCCGGAAGGCGGCCACGAGATCCCTGACGTGTGCCGTCTCCAGGTACCCGATGCCTCCGTACTTGTGGAAGGGGACGCCCCGCACCCGGAGTTCGATCTCGAGTTGGGCGCTGTGGGTCCCCGTTCGGAAGAGCACGGCCTGGTCACGCAGGGCGAGGCCGTCGCGGTGCGCGGCGAGGACGGCGTCGGCGACCTCCCGCGCCTCGTCGTCGGAGTTGGCGCACCGGACATGGACGGGACGGGGTCCGGACGGGCCGCGGTCGGCCACGAGATCGAGCCTCAACTCTCCGGGACGAATGATGTTCGCGAGGTCGAGGATCTGGCCGGTCGAGCGGAAGTTGCGTTCCAGCCGCACCAGCGTCGAGCCGGGCAGGTCCCTGTGCAGCCGGAGGAGGTGCTCCGAGGTCGCGCCACGGAACCCGTAGACGGCCTGCGCGTCGTCACCCACCACCGTCAGCCCGTCGCCGTCGGGGCGGAGGAGCCGGACGATGTCGACCTGGATCTGGTTGACGTCCTGGTACTCGTCGACGAGCACCCAGTCCCAGCGGGCACGCAACCGGTCGCCGACCTCAGGGTCGGCCAGCAGCGCCCGCCAGTAGAGCAGCAGGTCGTCGAAGTCGAGGAGCCCCCGGGCGCGCTTACGCCCGACGTAGGCCTTGAGCAGTTCGTTGATCCGGTCGGCGTGGTCCAGGCACCAGGGGAACTGCTCCGCCATCACCTGCCGCGTCGGCACCCCCGTGTTGACGGCGCGCGAGCAGATGTCCGCCAGAGTCTGGCTGGTCGGGAGGCGCTGCTCCGTGCCACCGAGCCCGTGCTCCTCCCGGAGCAGGTCGATCAGGTCGGTGACGTCGCCCGGGTCGAGGACGGTGACCTCCCGAGCCCCAGGTGGTGGGCGTGCTCGGCGACGATCCTGTGTGCCACCGCATGGAAGGTGCCGCTCCACATCCGCTGCGTCACCGACGGGTCCGAGCACAGCGCCGCCGCACGGCTGGTCATGGCCGCGGCGGCCCGCCGGGTGAAGGTGAGGAGCAGGATCTGCTCGGGAGGAACCCCGGAGTCGATCAGGCGGGCCACCCGCGCGGTGAGGGTGCGCGTCTTCCCGGTGCCAGCGCCGGCGGCCACCACGAGCGCCCCCTCGCCGTGCTCGACCGCCTCTCGCTGCGCGTCGTCCAGTGCTGCCTCGGCCCGGGTGTCATCCATGGGAAGGGAGGCTAACCCGTGCCTCCGACAGTTCCGTCCCGCCCTGCACCGGGGCCGTCCGGGGACGGGAAAGCCCCGGACCAAAGGGTCCGGGGCCTCCGCCTGCGCTGACGGTTCAGCTGATCAGTTGTCGTCCTCCGACTCGCGCTTGTCCACCACGAGGGTCTCGGTGGTGAGCAGCAGCGAGGCGATCGAGGCCGCGTTGGCGAGCGCCGAACGGGTCACCTTGACGGGGTCGATGACGCCGTTCTCGATGAGGTTCTGGTACTCGTCGATCTTGGCGTTGTAGCCGTGACCGACCTCCATCTCGGCCACCTTCGTCGTGATGACGTAGCCGGCCTGGCCGCCGTTCTCTGCGATCCAGCGCAGCGGCTCGACGACCGACTTGGCGACGACCTGCACGCCCGCGGCCTCGTCACCGACGAGACCGAGGTTGTCGGCCAGCACCGCACCCGCATGGATGAGGGCCGAGCCGCCACCGGCGACGATGCCCTCCTCGATCGCGGCGCGCGTCGCGGAGACGGCGTCCTCGATGCGGTGCTTCTTCTCCTTCAGCTCCACCTCGGTGGCGGCGCCGACCTTGATCACGCAGACGCCACCGGCGAGCTTGGCGACCCGCTCCTGCAGCTTCTCGCGGTCCCAGTCGGAGTCGGTGCGCTCGATCTCGGCGCGCAGCTGCGCCACCCGGGCCGAAACCTCGTCGGACTCACCGGCGCCATCGACGATGGTGGTGTTGTCCTTGGTGACGACGATGCGGCGGGCGCGGCCGAGCACCTCGAGGCCCACCTGGTCGAGCTTGAGGCCGACCTCGGGGGCGACGACCTGGCCGCCGGTGAGGATCGCGATGTCCTCGAGCATGGCCTTGCGGCGGTCGCCGAAGGCCGGGGCCTTCACCGCGACCGAGGTGAAGGTGCCGCGGATCTTGTTGACCACGAGCGTCGACAGCGCCTCGCCGTCGACGTCCTCGGCCACGATGAACAGCGTGCCCTTGGCGGCGATGACCTTCTCCAGCAGCGGGAGCAGCTCGTTCATCGACGAGATCTTGCCGCTGTTGATGAGGATGTACGGGTCCTCGAGCACGGCCTCCATGCGGTCGGCGTCCGTGACGAAGTAGGGGCTCAGGTAGCCCTTGTCGAACTGCATGCCCTCGGTGAACTCGAGTTCGGTTCCGAAGGTGTTCGACTCGTCGACGGTGATGACGCCGTCCTTGCCGACCTTGTCGAACGCCTCGGCGATCAGGTCGCCGATCTGCTCGTCGCGCGACGAGATGGTGGCGACCGAGGCCATGTCGGCCGTGGTGTCGACGGGGCGGGCGATGTCGTGCAGCTTCTCGACGACGGCCTCAACGGCCTTGTCGATGCCGCGCTTCAGGCCGACGGGGTTGGCCCCGGCGGCGACGGCGCGCAGTCCGGTGTGGACCATGGCCTGGGCGAGCACGGTGGCGGTGGTGGTGCCGTCACCTGCGACGTCGTTTGTCTTGGTGGCCACCTCCTTGGCGAGCTGGGCGCCGAGATCCTCGTAGGGATCCTCGAGCTCAATCTCCTTGGCGACGGTCACGCCGTCGTTGGTGATGGTCGGCGCGCCCCACTTCTGGTCGAGAACGACGTAGCGGCCCTTGGGGCCGAGCGTCACCTTGACGGTGTTGGCGAGGGCGTCGACGCCGCGCTCAAGCGCGCGCCTGGCGTCCTCGTCGAAGGCGAGAGTCTTAGGCATCTGGAGTCCTTACTTGCTGACGACGGCGAGGATGTCGCGGGCGTTCAGCAGGAGGTACTCCTGGCCGTCGTACTTGACCTCGGTGCCGCCGTACTTGGAGAAGATGACGACATCGCCCTCGGCGACATCGAGGGGAACACGGTTGCCCTTGTCGTCGATGCGACCGGGGCCGGTGGCGATGACCTTGCCCTCCTGCGGCTTCTCCTTGGCCGTGTCAGGGATGACAAGGCCGGAAGCGGTGGTCTGAACGGCCTCGAGGGGCTGGATGAGGATGCGGTCCTCGAGCGGCTTGATCGTGGTTGCCACGTCAACACCTTCCTTTACAGAATCCGGGTTGCCCGGCTCGTTTTTCGTTATCGGGGTGGTTGGGCGTCGTCGCGGGTGCCGCCCAGCCGGTTAGCACCCGACGTGGTCGAGTGCCAACACCTAAACTATCGCGCCGTTAGCACTCAATCAAGCCGAGTGCCAATGGATCCGGGACTCCCTACCGCCCCACGCGTCCCTGCCGCCCCGCCACGGGAAGGAGCCGCTGCCGCACCCTGCATTCCGGCCACAACGCTGTCCGCCGCCCCGCACCCGGCGGAGGGGAGCGTTCCCGCGGCGCGACGGGTGGGTGTTCAACGGGATCGTGCGCTTCAGCTGACCTGCCCGACGGCGATCAGCCGGCAGCGCTGCCCCGGCCTCAGCTGGGCGGCTCTGTCGGCCGCCCTCTCGGTCAACACACCCGCCACCGGGTAGCCGCCGGTGACCGGGTGATCCGCGAGGCAGAGCACCGGCTCGCCCGACGGCGGCACCTGGATGGCGCCCGCACCATCGGCTCGCTCGGCAGTTCCCCCGCCCGCCTGCGGAGAGGGGCGCCGACGAGCCGGGCCCCCACCCGGTCGACGGCGGATCCGACGCGCCAGGCCGACCTGTCCAGCCCGGCGACCCAGTCGGGCCTCGGGCCGGGCAGGTAGCGCAGTTCGACGACCTCGCGGCGCTCCGCGGAGAGCGGCGTCCAGTCGATGGAGGGGATCCAGGGCGTCGTCGGCTCGCCGAGCGCGACCCGGTCTCCCCGAGGAGCGGTGCGGGGCCGAGGCCCCGAGCGTGTCGCGGGACCTGGAGCCGAGCACCGGCACGGCGTCGATCCCTCCCCGCACCGACAGGTAGCTGCGCAGGCCGTCCCACGGCGCGCCGATCGACACCAGCGCCCCGTCGGGCACGGGGATCGCGACCCCGGCCGACACGGCCCGGCCGTCGACCCGGATGGGGCAGACGGCCCCCGTCACCGCCAGGAGCGCGGCCCCTCGACGCGCAACTCCACCTGCCCCATCGTGATCTCGAGAGCCGCCTGCCCGTCTCCGTTGCCCACCAGCCGCGCCCCGAGCCGGTAGGACTCCCGGTCGGCAGCGCCCGCATCACCGACCCCGACCGAGGCAAGGCCCGGGCGCCCCTCGTCCTGTACGAGGACCGGCAGGAGTGCCTTCTCGACGGTGAGCCACCGGGCCCGCACGGGCGGGAGCGCCGCGGCTGGGTCACCGTGGGGCCTCTGCGGGGCATCGGTCGCCTCGAACCGCACCCTGGTGCCCGGTGACAGCAGCGCCGGGGCTCGGCCGTGGCGTCGAAGAGCACCGCGTCGGTGGTTCCGATCAGCTGCCAGCCGCCCGGTGAGGCGCGCGGGTAGATGCCGCTGAACCCGTCCGCCAACCCCACCGCGCCCACGGGCACCCGCGTCCGGGGCTCGGCCGCCTCGGCACCCGCAGCCGCGGGTCGCCGCCGACGAGGTAGGCGAAGCCGGGCGCGAAGCCCCGAACGCGACGCGCCACGCCGCGCCGGTGTGGAGCGCCACCACCTCCCCTCGGAGAGCCCGGTGATCCGCGCCACCTCTACCAGGTCGGGACCGTCGTAGCGGACGGGGATCACCACCTCGCGCCCGGGTCGGGCCGCGGCGGGGGCGACCCCACTGCGCAGCACGGCCTCGAGCAGCGGTCGCAACCGCTCCACGGGCGGGCCGGAGACGAGGACGCTGCGGGCGGCGGGAACGACGTCGACGGCGGGGCCCCAGCCCTCTTCGGCGGTGGCGGCGCGGAGGCCCGCCTCGACCGCGAGCACGTCGTCGAGCGAGGCGACCTCGATCAGCAGCGCCCGCTCCCCGCAGGGGAGGAGCCTCACGGAGCGAATGCCTCGATCCGCACGCCCTCCGCACGGAGCCTCGCCCGCACCGCTCGCGCGAGTTCGGTGGCCCCGTCCGTGTCGCCGTGCAGGCACACCGTCTCGATCTCCAGTGGGATCCGGCCGCCGTCGACGCTCACGACGGAGCGGTCGAGCACCATGGCGAGCACCCGCTCGGCCACCTTGTCGGGGTCGTTGAGGAGGGCGCCCGGCTGGTCACGGGGCACGAGGGTGCCGTCCGCCCGGTAGCCGCGGTCGGCGAACCCCTCGCGCACGCAGGTGAGGCCCGACTCGGCGGCGAGCCGTAGGAACACCGACCCTGGCGCCCCGACCACCGGGAGCGACCTGTCGTAGGCGAGGACCGCGTCGATGAGGGCGGCGGCGTGGCCTTCGTGGTGGGCGATGGTGTTGTAGAGGGCTCCGTGGGGCTTGACGTAGGCGACGCGCAGATCGAAGCGGCGGCACATCGCCGCCAACGCACCGATCTGGTAGACGACGTCGGCGACGAGTTCCGCAGGCGAGGCGTCGACGAACCGGCGCCCGAACCCGACCAGGTCGCGGTAGCTGACGTGGGCGCCGACACGGACGCCGCGTGCGGCCGCCAGGTGCACGGTCCTCGTCATGGTGAGGGGGTCGCCCGCATGGAATCCGCAGGCCACGTTGGCGCTGCTCACCACGTCGAGCAGGGCCTCGTCGTCGCCGAGCCGCCACCGCCCGAACGACTCGCCGACGTCGGCATTCAGGTCGATCCGCATGGCGCGAGCCTAGCCCGGCGACACCGCGCCGGGGCGGGCCGCGTGACGTCGGGCGCCGCACACGCGGTTCCGGGAGGGCCCGGGGCTCCCCGATCGGCGCCGATACCCCTTGTGATAGCGTCGGCCGGGCAGGGGTCGGGGAATCCGGTGTGAACCCGGAACTGACCCGCAACCGTGGAGGGCGACCACGCCCCAAGTCGGAACGCCGCTCCCTGTGTGACGCACCACATACCCAGCGTGGCTCTGGTAGGTGCCGGTGGCACCGGCCCTCCCGCCACCCTCATCGAAGGCCAGGCCCCATGCGCCGCATCCTCTCCCTCCTCACAGTCTGTCTGCTCACCTTCGTCGGTCTCGGCGCCCTCCCTGCCCACGCCGACGGCGACAGCAACGAGATCGGCGCCTGCCTCGCCGCCGACCAGGTGTGGCTCCTCGTCATGAAGGACGACGGCGCCCCCATCGCGAATGAGTGCGTCGGCAACCCCGCCAGCGGCGTGGAGGCACTCACCAATGCGGGGATCACGCTGCAGTTCGGCAAGGGCGAGATGATCTGCACCATGGACGGCCACCCCGAGACCTGCCCCGCCGTCTTCGACGGCTCCTACTGGTCCTCCTACCAGGGCGCCCCGGCAAGGAGTACACCTACGCCACCGTCGGCCCCACCGAATCGAAGCCTGTCGGCGGCACCATCGAGGCCTGGTGCTTCGCCACCGCGGAGGCCGGCGAGTGCATGCCCCCGCAGCTGAACATCATCCAGGGCGGCGCGCAGGTCGCTCCCCCGGCCGGCGCCACCGCGGTCGATGTGGAACTGACGGGCCAGAGCCAGGCCGACGACGCACCGGCCGACGACGCGAACGGGGGCGGAACCCCGTGGGGCTCATCGCCGGTGGCGTTGTCGTGGCGCTCGCCGCCGTGGGCCTGCTGCTGTGGCAGCGCACCCGCCGCTCCGGCGCTCCGAAGACCGCTGGCGGTCGCTGAGCAACCATGTCGCGCCTAGTCGCCCGGGTGGCCCAACCCGATGCGGCCGTGACCGGGATCGATCCCGGCCGGCCCGAGCGACAGCTCCACCCTGGGCCTGGTGGGGCTGGGCGCTGTGCGCGAGCGCCGCGGTCAGCCTCACCACCAACCCCCTCGTCATCGGCCTGATCGTGGCGTCGGTGGTAGCGGTGGTGCTGCTCCGCCGGACGGATGCCCCCTGGGCCCGCTCGCTGAAGATCTACCTGGTCCTCGCCCTGGTGATCGTGGGGATGCGACTGTTCTTCCAGCTCACCATCGGCGGAGTGCGCACCGGCACCGTGCTCTTCACCCTGCCATCGATCGAGTTGCCCGCCTGGGCGGCCGGCGTCACGCTGGGTGGCCCTGTGACGGTCGACGCGATCGCGGTGGCGATGTTCGATGCGATCCGGCTGGCCGCCATGCTGCTGTGCGTGGGCGCGGCGAACTCGCTGGCCAACCCCCGCACCGCGCTGAAGTCGGTCCCCGCGGCGCTGCGTGACATCTCGACCGCCGTCGTGATAGCGCTCGCCCTGATCCCCCAGCTGATCGCCTCAATCCACCGCGTGCGGCGCGGCCAGCGGCTCCGCGGCGGGCGACGGCGCGGGCTCGGTGCCCTGCCCGGCACCCTGATGCCGGTGATAGAGGATGCTGTCGAGGGATCGCTCCAACTCGCCACCTCGATGGAGTCACGCGGATACGGCCGCACCCGGGGTGCCGACCGTGGGCGCAAGGGCACCTGGCAGCTGCTCTGCGCCCTGCTCGCGGTGCTCTTCGGTAGTTACGTGCTGCTGGCCGTCCCGCCACCCGGCCGGGCCCGTTGGGGATCCCGACGCCGATCTGGCTCGCCCTCGGCCTGCTCACGGCCGGTTTCGTGCTCGCGGCCTGGGCCTGCACTCCTCCGGCCGGCAGATGGGTGTCACCCGGTACCGCCCGCCCCCTGGGGCGTGCCCGAGACGCTGACCCTCGCCTGTGGCGCCGTTGCGCTCGGCATCATCGGTTGGCTCATCTCACGCTTCGGCGTCCCCGCGGAGATGAACGCGAACCAGATTCCCGTCAGGTGGCCGACGCTGCCGCCCCTCGCGGTGCTCGCCGCCGTCGCGCTCGCCGTCCCAGGCTTCGCCACCCCGCCCCGAGGAGGGCCCGATGATCGAGTTCGACCACGTCACGCTCACCCAGCCGGACGCCGGGGAACCCATCCTCCACGACGTCACCGGCCGCATCCGTGAGTCCGACCTGTGTGTCGTGGTGGGCCGGACGGGCACCGGAAAGTCGACCCTGCTCGGCTGCATCAATGCGCTGGTCCCCATGACCACCGGGCGACCATGAGCGGAGGTGTCCGGGTCGGCGGCGTGGATGTGGCCGGGGTCCGCCCCCGCGACCTGGCCGACCTCGTCGGCTTCGTGGGCCAGAACCCGCTCTCCGGATTCGTCACCGATGTCGTCGAGGACGAGGTGGCCTATGGAATGGAGCAACTGGGCCTCGGCCCCGTGACGATGCGCAAGCGGGTCGAGGAGACCCTCGACCTGATGGGCATCGCCGACCTGCGGCGGCGGCCGCTGGTCGAACTGTCGGGCGGGCAGCAGCAGCGGGTCGCGATCGCGGCGGTGCTGGCGGCCCAGCCCCGGGTGCTGGTGCTCGACGAGCCGACGTCCGCGCTCGACCCCACCGCGGCGCAGGACGTGCTCGCGGCCATCACCACCCTGGTGCACGACGTCGGCCTCACCGTGGTGCTCGCCGAGCACCGGCTGGAACGCGTCATGCACGCGGCAGACTCGGCCATCTGGCTGCCCGGTGACGGTCGGGCCGTGTTCGGGCCGACCGACGAGATCCTGGGGATCGCCGACGTGAAGCCACCGCTGGCCCAGCTCTCCGAGGTGCTCGGCTGGCCGACGGTCGCCACCAGCGTGCGCAACGCCCGCCGCAAGGTGGCGGACGAGGGCCACGGGTGCGCCTGCCCGATCTGCCGAAGGAGTCGGTCTCCTGGCGCACGGACGGACTCACGCCGGTCCTCACCGCGACCGACCTCGCCGTCCACTACGGCGACCTGTGCGCCGTCAAGGTCGACCTCGAGCTGCAGGCAGGCACGGTCGTCGCCCTGATGGGCCGCAACGGCTCCGGGAAGTCGTCGCTGATGTGGGCGCTCCAGGGTGCGGTGGCGAGCTCCGGTCGGCTCGACGTGTCCGGCGCCGATCCCCGCACGGTGCCCGACCAGGAGGCCCGCCGCCTGGTCAGCCTGGTGCCGCAGTCGGCCGCCGACCTGCTGTACCTGCCCACCGTCGGGGAGGAGCTGCGCCAGGCCGACCGGGAATCCCATGCGGAGCCTGGCACCACGCGGGCGATCCTGGCCCGGCTGGGCGCCGACCTGCCCGATCACCGCAACCCGCGCGACCTGTCGGAGGGGCAGCGCCTCGCCCTGGTGCTGGCCATCCAGTTGGCGGCGCGCCCGGCCGTGATCTGCCTCGACGAGCCGACCCGCGGCCTCGATTACCAGATGAAGGCGGAGCTGACGGGGATCGTCAGGCGGCTGGCCTCCGAGGGTGCCTGCGTCCTCATCTCGACCCACGACGTGGAGTTCGCCGCCCAGACCACCGAACGCTGCATCGTGCTCGCCGAGGGCGACATCGTCGCAGACGGCCCCACCCGCACCGTCTGCTGCGCCTCACCCGCCTTCTCCCCGCAGGTCGCGAAGGTCTTCCACCCGCATGACGTGCTGACGGTGGCGGAGGTGCGCGAGGCGCTCGCCGCCGAGATGGTGCCGACGTGAGCACCCGCATCGACCGGGTCTCGGCCACCATGCTGACGGTGGCGGCGATCGCCGGGCTGCTGGCCTTCACCTGGCCTCTCCTGGTGGTCCCCTCCGCCGCGCTGGACGGCAACAGCCAGTCCCCGTTCGTGTTCGCCATCCTGCTCCCGTGCTGCTCGGCATCGTGGTCTCCGAACTCAGCCGGGGCACCATCGACGTCAAGAGCCTCGCCATGCTCGGAGTGCTGTCGGCGCTCGGGGCGCTGGCCCGCCCGCTCGGCGCGGGCACCGGCGGGGTCGAGTTCGTGTTCGTGCCGCTGATCCTCGGAGGGCGGGTGTTCGGGCCGACGTTCGGATTCCTGCTCGGCAGCACCACGCTGTTCACCTCCGCGGTGCTGACCGGCGGCGTCGGCCCATGGCTGCCCTACCAACTGCTGGCCGCGTCGTTCGTGGCGATGGGCGCCGGGGCCCTGCCGCGGGCGAAGGGGTGGGCCGAGATCGCGCTCCTCAGCGCCTACGCCGCCGTCACGGCGTTCCTGTACGGCGCGCTGGTCGATCTGGCGATGTGGCCCTTCTCGCTGGGGCTCGCCACCGACCTCAGTTACGTGGCCGGAGCCCCGGTACTCGAGAACCTGCACCGGTTCGCGCTGTTCAACCTGGCCACCAGCATGGCCTGGAACCTCGGGCGGGCCGTGACGACGATCCTCACTCTCTGCGTGGTGGGTCTGCCGATGCTGCGGATCCTGCGGCGGGCCAACCGACGCGGCACCTTCGCGGAGGCCACCGGCGCGGCCGCCTGACCGGGCTGCCGGTGACAGGGATTCCGCGACGGTTCAGGCGCTCCCCATCGGCCGGCCGTTGTCGTCTGCGACGTCCGGCGCCACGGCTACAGTCGGCTGACCTGCCAGCCGACGCTGTGCCCGCCGTCGTAGGGGATCGTGCCGTGGAACTGGGTGACAGACCCGTCGAACACGAGCGGCAGGAAGTGGCGGTCGCCGTCCCACATGGGCAGCTCCATCATGGTGGCGACGTCATGCCAGGCGAGGGTGCCCTCCTCGTTTGCCTCCGGGACCTCTCCGGTGAAGGACGTCACCAGGAACACGAAGCCGAACACGTCCCGGCCGTTGAACCCGGGCCAGGACACCGTGCCGCGCAGTTCGAGCCCGGTCGCCTCGATGCCCGCCTCCTCGCGGAGCTCGCGGCGGATCGCCTCGACGACGTCCTCGTCACGCTCCACCTTCCCGCCGAGCCCGTTGTACTTGCCGAGCTGCTCGTCTGTGTCACGGGCGCTCCGGTGCACCAGCAGCACCCTGGTGCGGGACGGATCGGTGACGTAGGCCAGTGTGGTGAGCTCGGGCGAGTAGGGCATGGGCGCCACGTTACCGGCCGAGCCGGTGCGCGGCGATCGCGACGGTGCCCGCGGTGGTCCGCGCGAGGATCAGCGTTGCAGAGGCCCTCCCCTTCGGCTTGAGGCGCCTGCGCAACTCGGCGGGGTCGACGTCGATGGCGCGCTTCTTGATCTCCAGCGTCCCGATCCCACGGTCGGCCACCCAGCGGCGCAGCACCCGCACGTCGTAGGCCAGCACCTCGTCGATCTCGAACGTCGTCGCGAAGGGCGTGACCACCGGCGCGTCTGAGGACAGGTAGGCGGTGTGGGCGTCGAGCAGCCACACGTCGGCTTCCGCAGCGACCTCGGAGATCAGGCCTGCCCTGATGACGGCCCGTCGGGTTCGATCAGGTAACGGCCGAGGGGGCGCACGTCGAGCGCCCGGACGGCGACCCGCGGACGCAGTTCGTGCGGGAGCACCACGGCCTCGGTGCCGGTGCCGAGCCTGTTCCACACGGTGGCCTCGACCACGTCGCCGTGCTCGCTCACCCAGCCCGCGAGGACACCGTCGGGGATGAGCTCCTTCGGGATGCCGGGGCCGAGCTTGACCGCCACGAACCGCGCTGAGGCAAGTTGGGCGAGCACGAACTCCCAGGGAGGCGTGAAGTCGGCCACGTTCCAGGTGCGTCCCCTCGCGGTGCGGCGCGCGGGGTCGAGGAAGACCGCGGCACCCTCCGACACTCCGGCCTCTTCCGCGAGCCCCGTCCGGGCCTCGCCGCCACCCACCAGCGAGAGGTTGTGCGCCGCCACGGCGGCCGTCTCAGGGTCGGCATCGATCGCGACCACCCGCAGCCCGGCCTCCGCGAACGCCATCGCGTCCGAGCCGATCCCGCACCCAGGTCCCAGACCTCCCGCACGCCCGCGGCCGCGAACCTGGCAGCGCGCCAGCGGGCGACCGGCTCCCGGCTCGCCTGCTCCAGGCCGTCGCGGGTGAAGAGCATCTCGCCGGCCCGCGAGAACTTCGCCGCCGCCCTGCGACGGAGCGTGGCCTGGCCCAGCGCCCAGGCCGCGTCGTCGGGCCGAAGCGACGGCGCAGTCGCTCCCCGCCGCCAGTGACGACGGGTCGGCCTCCGCCATGGCCGATTCGAGGGCTTCGGGTTCATGAGTTGCAGGCTACCGACCCGGAACACGACCGGGCGCCGACCTGTCGGTCGGCGCCCGGTTGTTGTGCCGGGAACTACTGATGCAGCTCGCGGGTGTCCAGTTCCGCGACCGTGTCGCCGAGCGACTTGAGCAGCGCGTGCCGCTCGTCGCGACGCACCTTCTGCTCGATCGGGTTCGGCACCGGAGCCGCCGCAAGGAGGCGTTTGGTGTACTCCTCCTGCGGGTTGAGCAGCACCTGATCACGGGTGCCGCGCTCGACGATCTTGCCGTACTGCATCACCACGACGCGGTGTGCCAGCGCATCGATCACGGCGAGGTCGTGCGAGATGAACAGGCAGGCGAAGCCGAAGTCCCGCTGCAGGCTGGTGAACATCGCGAGCACCGAGGCCTGGACCGACACGTCCAGTGCCGATGTGGGCTCATCGGCGATCAGGATCTCCGGACGCAGCGCGAGCGCACGGGCGATCGAGACACGCTGCCGCTGGCCGCCGGAGAGCTCGTGCGGGTAGCGGTTGTACGTGGAGCGGGGCAGCTGGACGGCCTCGAGGAGCTCGTGGACGCGCGCCTCGCGGTCCTTCTTCGTCCCCACCCCGTGAACGCTCAGCGGCTCGGCGATCACGTCGCCGATCGGGAAGCGCGGGTTCAGCGAAGCGGCGGGATCCTGGAAGATCACGCCGATGCGCTTGCGCAGCTGCTTCAGCTGCGCCCCACGGATGGAGAGCAGGTCCTCGCCGAGCACCGACACGGAGCCTGACTCCGACGGGATGAGCCCGAGCAGCGCGCGGCCGATGGTCGACTTGCCGGAACCGGACTCGCCCACCAGCCCGACAATCTCGCCGCGCTTCACGTCGAAGCTCACGTCGTCGACGGCGCGGAAGGGCTTCTTGCCCGTGCGCTTGTACTCGACGACGAGGTTGCCGATCTCCAGCGCGGTCTCCGCGCCCTCGGCGACGGGGGCCGGCGCGATGCCGAACTGGCCGGGGCCCTCGCCGAGGTGCGGCACGGCAGCCAGCAGCTTCTTGGTGTAGGGGTGCTGCGGTTTGAGCAGCACCTCGTTGACCGGTCCCCGCTCGACGACGTTGCCCTTGAACATCACGGCGACGTTGTCCGCCATGTCGGCGACGACACCCATGTTGTGCGTGATGAGCAGGATGCCCGTGTTGAGCTTGTCCTTGAGCGAGCGCAGCAGGTCGAGGATGTCGGCCTGCACGGTCACGTCGAGGGCGGTGGTCGGCTCGTCGGCGATGATGACGTCAGGGTCACACGACAGCGCCATCGCGATCACGACGCGCTGACGCATGCCGCCGGACAGCTCGTGCGGGAACTGGGTGACGCGGCGCTCGGGCGCCGGGATGCCGACGGCGGCGAGCAGGTCGATCGCCCGCGCCCATGCCTCGCGGCCGTAGGCGACGCCGTGCACCTCCATGGATTCGGTGAGCTGCTCGCCGATCTTGATGACCGGATTGAGCGCGGTCATCGGCTCCTGGAAGACCATGGCGACCTTGCGGCCGCGGATGGCCCGCAGGTCGCGCAGCGACAGGTCGCCGATCACCTGGTCATTGACGACCGTGTCTCCGGTGATGCGGGCGGTCTTCGGGAGCAGGCCGAGCGCGGTGGTGGCCGTGACGGACTTACCGGAACCGGACTCGCCGACCAGCGCCATCACCTCACCGGGCTCGACGCTGAGCGTCAGGCCCTTGACCGCGTGGACTATGCCGAACTCTGTCCGGAACTGGACGTCGAGGTTGTCGAACTTGAGCGCCGGGTTCTCCCCGGTGAAGGTCTTGCTTTCGGTCATGTCGGGCTACCTCAGTCCATCTGCTGGCGGGGATCGAACGCGTCACGGAGGCCGTCACCGATGAAGTTGACGCACAGCGAGAACACGAGGATGAACATGCCGGGATCCAGAACAGCCACGGCCGGCCGGTCAGCGCTGTCTGGTAGGTGCTGACGAGCAGACCGAGCGAGGTGTCGGGGGCCTTGACACCGAAGCCGAGGAACGACAGTGAGGTCTCGATGAGGATCGCCGAGGAGATGAGCAGCGTCGCGTTGACGACGATCGTGCCGAGCGCGTTGGGCAGGATGTGCCGGAAGATGATCCTCGGGCCGGGGGTGCCGAGCGCGCGGGCCGCCATCACGAACTCCCGCTCACGCAGCGACAGCACCTCACCGCGCACCAGGCGGGCCAGGCCGGTCCAGGACACGAGCGCGAGCACGATGGCCAGCATGTAGATGTTGCCGCCGGTCATGCGGCCGAGCACGGCAGCGAGCACGAGCGTCGGGATGATGATGAACAGGTCGGTCATCCGCATCAGGAAGGCCTCGGTGATGCCGCGGTAGAACCCTGCGATGGCGCCGATGGTGGTGCCGATGATGGTGGCGAGGATGCCGACGGTGAACGCGATCAGCAGCGACTGCTGGACGCCCCGCATCACCAGGGCGAAGTAGTCCTTGCCTGTGGTGTCCTGCCCGAACGGGTGCTCACCCAGCGACGGTGGCCACAGCTTGATGGTGGGCTCGCCGTTGCCGATCTTCGGGTAGGTGTCGATGAAGGTCTTGTCCCACCAGCCGGGGATCGGGCCGTAGCCGATCGACGTGATGGCGAGCAGGACGATGAAGACCAGAACGAGCATGGAGACCATCGCGGCCTTGTGCCGGAGGAATCGCCTACGGACCAGCTGGCCCTGGGAGTACGACCTGGTGTTCGTGGTGTCGACGTCCTCCTCCACGGAGAACTTCGTATCTGCCTCGGGCTCGATGGAGGGCATCGTGTTGTTGGGATCAGTCATGGCCGGCTCCTAGCGCGCGATCCGCGGGTCGAGGAAGGCGTAGGCGATGTCCGCGACGAGGTTCATCACCACGGCGGCTGTGCCCGTCACCAGATAGAACGCCATGACCGGTGGTGGGTCGACGGCTGTCAGGCCCACCTTGAACATGTTGCCCATGCCCTGCCAACCGAACACCGTCTCGGTGATGACAGCGCCGCCGATGAGGCCCGCGAAGTCGAACGCCACGATGGTGGCGAGCGGGATCAGGGAGTTGCGGAAGGCGTGCCTCGTGATGACCTTGCGCTCCGAGACACCCTTCGAGCGGGCGGTGCGGATGTAATCCTGGTTGAGGACGTCGAGCATCGAGGCGCGGGTGTAGCGCGTGTAGCTCGCGACCGACACCAGCGTCAGGACGATCGTCGGCAGCATCAGGTGCGTCGCCGCGTCGATGAAGTGGCCCCAGTAGTCGGACGTGAAGTTCGGGCTCGCGGAGCCGATCGTGGGAATCGGGCGCGGGTTCTGCTTGAGGTAGGCGTTCCAGTTGCTGAGCATCAGGTCGACGAGAGCGACCGCGGAGGCCAGCACCGCGACGGTCACCGATGTGGAGATCGCCTGCTTCCTGCTGAACCCACCGAAGGCGAATCCGCTGCCGACCGCGATGGCGACGGCCGCGAGGAGACACAGGAACAGCATCAGGGTCGACGGGTTCGCCATGAGCTGCCCGCGCATGACGGCGTAGCCGACGATCGCGAGCAGCGCCGTCACGCCGATCGAGTTACGCACCCGCTTGTTGTCGAAGCCGGCGGTGAGCATCAACACGATGACCCCGGCAGCCACGACGACGACCGCATACAGCGGAACTCCGAGCATCGGGCGACGGAACCAGGCGACGGCGGAGAAGTAGAAGAGCGCACCGGCGAAGACGGCGGTGGACACGGCGAATGTGATGAGGCGCCGCTTGATCGAGCCGCCGAGCGCCGCCATCAGAATGAAGCCCAGCACAACGGATATCGCCACCACCTGCAATGGCGTGAAGGTCGCGTCCACGATCCAGTTGTTGAACTCGATGGCCGCGTAATGCTTCAGGAGCACCGCCGCCCAGAACACGGGAAGCGAGAAGAACACGAACGCAAGGAAGGTGACCGCATAGTCGAATCCGCTGTACTGGCGGATGGCGGTCAGAATACCGAGGACCACGCCCAGCACGATGGCCAGGACGGTGGCGATGACGACGAGGCGGAGGGTCGAACCCGCCGCCTGGGCGACCAGATCATTGACGTTGCGGCCGTTGATGTCCTGCCCGAGATCGCCCTGAACACCCCACTGAGCCAGTTCCAGTACCTCACGTACCAGGGATCGTCGAGCCCCATGTGCTCGATCCGCTGTTTGATGAGGTTCTCGCGGTTCTGTGCGTTCGACTCGCGGTACTCGGCGAGCGGGTCGCCGGAGTTGATGGTCAGCACGAACATCAGCAACGAGCCGAGCACGAGGATCATCAGAGAGATCCCCAGCCGTTTCGCGATGTATCTGATCACTATGGTCCTTCGGTTAACACAGTTGACGGCCTCTCCTTGAGGAGGCCAATCAACGGCCGATCATACGCCAGGGGTGGATATGTGACGAGCCGCCAACGCAAAGGGGGCAGGTGGCCTGGCGCCACCTGCCCCTTTGTGCGTTGATCAGTGACTCGGTGAGTCGCTGGTCAGCTCATGACCCACTGCGGGGCGTTCCAGACGATCTGATCCTGGGTGGACGTCGGACGGACGTTCTGGATCTTTGCGTCGGAGGCCGCGACACCGGGGTGCGCGAAGATCGGGAGACCGAAGAGGGTGTCCCAGAGTTCCTTCTCGATGACCTTGACCTGCTCCTGCTGGACGGCCGTGTCGAGGGTACCCGCGAGGGTGCCCCAGGCCTCGTCGACCTTGGCGTTGGAGTACATGCCGTAGTTCTGACCCTTGTTGGTCACGTAGATGTTCTGACCCGAGGCGATCTGGCCGGAACCGGCCCACGCGAACAGGGCAACCTCGTAGTCACCGTTGGGCATCTCGGTGTCGAAGAACGTGGCCGAGTTGGCATCGATGATGTTGAAGCCGGCGTCCTTGCAGGAAGCCGCGATCTGGGCGACCTGGTCGGCGCGACGCTGGTTGCCCGCGCGGTAGCCGATGCGGACATCGATCGGGGTGGCGACGCCGGACTCGGCGATCTTCGCCTTGGACTTCTCGATGTCGACCGCGTCGAAGCGACCGTCGTAGGAGGCGGCCACGACGTCAGCGTAGTTGTCCTGGAACGGGAAGACCTCGCGGGCATTCATCACGACGGCGTCGGGGTTGATCGGCTTGATCAGGTTGTCGACGATCTCCTGACGCGGCACGCAGTAGGCGAACGCCTCACGCAGCGCAAGGCCGCCGGCGTCGTCTGCGAACACGTTCTTCGGCGCATCCTTGACGGAGCGGAAGTTGAAGTCGAGGTGCTCCCAGGTGAGGGTCTCGAAGGTGTGGACGTTGACCGAGTCACCGATCGCCTCGAGCTGACCGAGGGTGTCGACGGTCGGCTGGGGCTGATGACCTGGAGGTCGCCGTTCTGGAGGGCCTGCGCCATGCCGGCGTCCTCGATGAAGCGGAAGATCAGGTTCTCGGTGCCCGCCGGGTACCCCAGTACTTGTCGTTGGTCTCGAGCGTCAGGGAGTTGCCGGCGATCCAGCCGCCCTCCTTGAGCTTGTAGGGCCGGACGACGGGGTCTCGGTGAGGTCAGGAAGCTGGCCCTCGTCGTACATCCAGCCGTTGTTCCAGAATTCCGCGACCTTGGCGACCGTGGTGGCGTCCTTGTCGAGGATCGCCTGGGCGAGTGCCTCGGGGTCAGGCCCGACTTGGTCGCGGCGACGTGGGCCGGGAGCGCGGAGCCGATCATCAGCTTGAAGTCGGGGTAGGCCTCCTTGTACACGACGGTGAAGGTCTTGCCTCCGACCTCACCCTCGGGGCCGTTCAGCACGTACTCGGCGAAGGAGGACGACACGTGGTCGAAGACGGCCTTGGCCTCGGGGTCCTCACCGTTGGCGTAGCCGGGGACGAGGAACTCGGGGTTCTGGGCGGCCCAGTCGAGCAGGTAGTCGTTGATGGTCACCGGGGTGCCATCCGACCAGACGGCCTCGTCGGAGATGGTGTACTTCACCGTCAGCGGGTCTTCCGAGGTGACCTCGAAGGAGCCGAAGTCGGAGTTGTTACAGACGGTGCCGTCGGTGCCGAAGTAGATGAAGCTCGAGAACATGTGGGCTGCGACGCCCGAGTTGTAGGTCGAGTAGGTCTTCGACGTGACCGAGTTGTACCCGTTCCAGGCGCCGGGGCCGCCGGTGTAGGCAACCTGCCCGGCCTTGGTCTCGGTGATGCCGACGTCCTGCAGGCAGCTCGCGGGCCGGTCGGCGCAGCGGACTGGGTGGCGGTGCCGGTCTGCTCACCTCCGGCGGTGGGTGCCGAGGTGTTCTCGGCTTCGGGGCTGGTGCACGCGCCGAACAGCAGCGCGGCGCTCAGCGCGAGGCCGATTCCGGCGCTCGTCCTCCTGAACTTCATTGAATCTCCTTGTCGTTGCACGACGTAAGGGCCCTACGGGCCGCAGTGATTACGGACCCTAGCGAGAACACGTTCAAATCTGAAAGGTCCAGCGGGTTTTGACACCAGATCGTTACCTAGTTGCAGCAACACCCGATCCGTGCTAGCGGGTGAGCTACGGCACCACGATGGTGGAGACCGGAAGCCCGAGTTGGCGGCGAACCCCAACCCGGACGGCCCTACGCCCGCAGTGATTGCCTCGCTGGCAACGGCCGCGATCATCGCGCCGTTATCGGTGCAGAGGGCCGGGCGCGGGCGTCGCAGCTCGATGCCGACGGCCGCGGCCCGCTCCTCCAGCAGGGTCCGGAGCCTGGAATTGGCGGCCACGCCCCGCCGATGAGGATCGAGTTGACCCCGTACTCCTGTGCGGCGTCGACGGTCTTGGCGGTCAGGACGTCGCAGACGGCCTCCTGGAAGCTGGCCGCGACGTCGTTGACCGGCACGTCGAGGCCGTCGAGGCGACGCTGCTCCACCCACCGGGCGACGGCCGTCTTGAGGCCGGAGAAGGAGAAGTCGAAGCGGTGCCGCTCCATGTCGTGGCGGGCGGTGAGCCCGCGCGGGAACCGGATCGCCGTCGGGTCGCCGTCGGCGGCCGCCCGGTCGATGACCGGGCCCCGGGGTACGGCAGCCCGAGGATGCGGGCCACCTTGTCGTAGGCCTCCCCGCGGCGTCGTCGATGGTGGAGCCGACCTCGGTGATCCTCGTGGCGATGTCCTCTACGTACAGCAACGAGGTGTGCCCGCCGGAGACCAGCAGCGCGAGCGACGGCATCGGGAGCGCACCGTGATCGAGCAGGTCGACCGCGACGTGGCCCACGAGGTGGTTGACGCCGTAGAGCGGCTTGCCGAGGTAGGTGGCGAGCGCCTTGGCCGAGGCGATTCCCACGACCAGCGCGCCCATCAGGCCGGGGCCCGCGGTCACGGCGATCGCGTCGACGTCGGCAAGGTCCACGTCCGCCGTGGCAGCGGCCCGCTCGAGGGCCGGCACCAGCGCCGACAGGTGCGCCCGGCTGGCCACCTCGGGAACCACGCCGCCGAAGCGGACGTGCAGGTCGACCGAGCTGGCCACCTCGTTGGCGAGCAGCGTACGGCCGCGGACGATCCCGACGCCCGTCTCGTCGCACGAGGATTCGAGCCCGAGAACCAGTGGCTCACTCATGTGTGTCCTCCATGTCCCACATGCCGACGGAATCGGCGTCGACGCCTTCCAGGAAGCGTTCCAGCACCAGCGCGTGCGCGCCGGGGCCGTAGTAGTCGGAGCGGCGGGCGACCTCACGGAAGCCGTAGCCGCGGTACAGCGTGATGGCCGGATCGTTGTCGTGTTCGACCTCCAGCAGCATCCGGCTGGCGCCCTGGGCGATGGCCCAGCGGAGGCCCGAGACGAGCATCACCCGGGCGAAGCCGAGGCGCCGCTGCTGCGGAGACACCACGATGCGGTGCAGGTCGGCCACGTCGTCGACGAGCTGGAAGCCCGCCACCCCGACCAGCTCACCCGAGTCACGGCGGGCCACCAGCACGAGGCGGGAGTCGCCCTCGAGTTCGGCGCGCCAGGAGTCCTCGGACCAGGGCACCCCGAAGTTCGCCTCCAGCGCGACGATGCCTCCCAGATCCTCCGGCCGGGCCGGTTCGACGATCATCGGGCGCGCAACCGGGGCAGGGCCGACTTGGGCTTGCCCGGCACGGTCGCGTCGGCGGGGCGCAGGTAGTAGGGCTCGTCTCCTGCGGGCTCGAGCGAGCGCCACGAGGCCGCGAGGGCCGCGGGGTCGAGGCGGTCAGGACCCTCGAGTCGCACGAGCGGGCGGAAGGCCTCGGGCACCGCACCAGCGACACTCAGGTCGGGCAGTGACGTGGGCGCACTGACCTGCGGCTCGCCCTCGGGGCCCCGTCGGCGCGGTAGACGCGCCAGTAGAGCTCCTTGCGGCGGGCGTCGGCCGCAACGATGAACCGCTCGGGCGCGCCCTGATCGGCGAACTGCCGGGCGACGACGTCGAGCGAACAGACGCCGTGCGGGGTCTTCCCGCGGCATGGGCGAGGCTCCAGGCGGTCGCCACCCCGACCCGCAGGCCGGTGAACGGGCCTGGGCCCATGCCGACCACGAACTCGTCGACGTCGGTCAGGGCGATGCCCGCGGCGGCGCAGGCGCGCAGCACCGTCGGCATCAACTCCTCGACGTGCGCGCGGGTGTCCTCGACCACCTCCCGGGCCACGGCCCTGCCGTCCTCGGCGATGCCGACGGCGACGTGGTGGCTGGTGTCGATTCCCAGGGTCCAGGTCACGGCCGCCTCCTCAGCGGTTCGAGGGCCCCGACCCAGCGGCCGCCGGTGCCCGTCAGATATACGGTGCGCGCATCGCTGTCCACGCCGCGCACGATGTCAATGTCCAAGCGGTCGTCGGCGAGCCACTCGGCCAGGCCGCTGCCCCACTCGACGAGGGTGACCGCGTCCGCGAGAGACGCGTCGAGGTCGATGTCGGCCAGCTCGGAGGCCGCCCCGAGCCGGTAGGCGTCGACGTGGACCAGCGCGGGCCCTGCACCTCGGTTGGGGTGTACCCGGGAGATGACGAAGGTCGGTGAGATCACCGGGCCCTCGACGTCCAGCCCCTCCCCTATGCCCTGCGTGAGGGTGGTCTTGCCCGCGCCGAGGTCACCGGTGGCGACGATGACGTCACCGGCACGGAGCAGGTCGGCGATGCGTCGGCCCAGCTCGTGCATGTCCTCTGCCGTCGGCACGTCGACGATCACGGGCAGGTCACGCCCCATCCACACGCCGTTGACGGCCGGCTCGAGCTCCTCGAAGCCGTGTTCGCGCCACCAGGAGATCAGCTCGGGGAACTCGGCCCGCGCCGTGAGCCTCGCCCGGGCGGCGCCGAGGTCGGCGGCGAGCGTCAGGGCGGCGGCGATCATGTCCTTCGCGACGCCCTTACCCGCCGCGTCGGGCAGCACCGAGACGCGACGCAGCGTCACCACGTCGCCGTCGAGGTCGAGCAGGAGGCCCGCGATGGGCTCCCCGTCGGCCTCGACCACCACGCCTGCCCCTCGGTGAGGGCGCGTTCGATGTCGGCGACGTCGTCCGAGAGGGCATCCGCAGGGGGATCGACCGGCCGACGCGCCGAAAAGGCTGCGCGGATCACACGCAGCAGTTCCGGCGCGTCGGCGGGTGTCGCGACCCTCAGGGTCACAGCTTCAGTATCCATAGCGAAACTGAATACTAGTAGCGCGGACCCCTGCGCTGCCCACGGTAGCCACCGTGTCCACGCTGGCCGCCGCGCTGACCGTCCGGGCGGGGACGACGCTGCTGCTGCTTGGGCGCGATCAGCTTCTGGTAATCGGACTCGGCGATGGCCACGCCCGAGGTCGGGCGCGCTCCGGTGGCCTCACGCAACTCAGGCGTGCCCGGCTCGACCTCGATGCCCTCCGCGCCGACGCCGGCCTGGCCGAGCAGGCGCCTTGCCAGCTTGCGCTGGTGCGGCAGCACGACGGTCGCGACGACGCCCTCGTTGCCCGCGCGGGCCGTGCGGCCGGCGCGGTGCAGGTAGTCCTTGTGGTCGTGCGGCGGATCGACCTGCAGCACGAGGCTGACGTCGTCGACGTGGATGCCACGGGCGGCCACATCGGTGGCGACGAGCACCGGAACCCGACCCTCGCGGAAGGCCCGAGAATGCGGGCGCGTGCGCCCTGCGTCAGGCCGCCGTGCAGCGCACCGGCCATCACACCCTGCTCACGCAGCTGGGCCGCGATGCGGTCGGTGCCCATCTGGGTGCGGGCGAACAGCACGGTGCGACCCTCGCGGTTGGCGATCTCGGCCGTCACCTGGTTCTTGTGGTGCGGCTTCACGATCAGGGGGCGGTGCACCATGGTGGTGACCGAAGCCTTCTCGGAGTCGACCTCGCGGGTGACGGGATCGTGCAGGTACTGCTTGACGAGCTTGTCGACGGCGGCATCGAGCGTCGCCGAGAACAGCAGGCGCTGGCCGTCGCCACACGCGTCGAGCAGCGTGCGCACGTCCTGCATGAACCCGAGGTCGGCCATGTGGTCGGCCTCGTCGAGGATGGCGATGTCGACCTGGCTGAGGTCGGCGGCGCCCTGCTCGAGCAGGTCGATCAGGCGGCCGGGGTGGCGACGATGACGTCGACGCCACGCTCGAAGGCGCGCAGTTGCGGGCCATACGACATGCCACCGGCGATCAGCGTCAGGTCGATCCCGACGGCGGCCGCCAGGGGCGACAGGTTGTCGGCGATCTGGAGCGCGAGCTCGCGGGTCGGGGTGAGGATCATCGCCCGGGGCGACCCCACCGGCGTGCCCTTGGCGAGACGGGTCAGCATCGGGAGACCGAACGCGAGCGTCTTGCCCGAGCCGGTGCGTCCGCGGCCGAGCACGTCACGGCCCTCGAGGGCGTCACCGATGGTGGCGGCCTGGATCGGGAAGGGTTGGTGATCCCCTGGCCCGCAAGGACCCGGACGAGGGGCTCGGCAACGCCGAGCTCGAAGAAGCCGGAGGTGACCTCGCCCTGCACGGCCTCGACAGTCGTGCCGGTCCAGCTCATCTGGTCGCTGTCGTCCTCGAAGCTGTTGTGCGCCCCGCGCTGCGGGTCGCGGTCGCCGCCACGGAAGTCGTCGCGACGGCGACGGTCCTCGCGTCCGTGGGGTTCATGGGTGCGGCGTGAGTCGAACCGGTTGGCGGGCCGGTACGACTGGTCGCGGCGACGGTCATCGCGGGGCCGCGGTCGTCGCGACGCTCGGAGTAACGGTCGTCGCTGCGACGCTCGGAGTAACGGTCGTCGCGGGGACGGTCGGAGGACCGGTCGTCGCGGGGGCGGTCCGACCAGCGGTTGTCGCGGGGGCCGCGATCGTCTGATCGGTCCGAGGGACGGTCCTCCCTGCGGCGATCCGCGTAGCGGTCGTCTCTGCGCCCCGACCAGCGGTCGTCACGGGGCCGCGGTCGTCCCGGCGGCCCTGGGACCGGTCGTCCCTGCGACCCGAGGAGCGGTCGTCGGCGCGACGCTCGGAGTAGCGGTCACCGCCACGACGGTCGTCGCCGCGCTCGGTGGAGCGGCTCGACTCGTTGCGGTTGTCGTTTCCGCGGCTGTCGTCGCGGGTCTGGGCGTCTGCCCGGTTGTTCGTGCCGCCTCACCGAACTGCAGCGCGCGGCGCTGCTTGCGGTTCATGCCCGACGGGGCTTCTGGGCGCCTGCGCTGAGGGGCATTGCCCTTGGCTGCGCGCTTCTCTGTTGACCAACGTTCCTTGCGGCGTGGTGCATTCATCTATGTAGGTGTCCTAAACACTGGGATTCCGCCCGCAAAATGTCGCAGGCTCGTGCCCGCTCATGTGTCACTCAGGCGTGAATCGCCTCGGCCGGGCCATATGAGTGTACGCGGTGTGGCCGGATTAAACTAAACGTCACCCGGTGGTCACCCCCTGTTGGCACCCACGTGGCCGGGGCAACGCTATTTGCGGAGTAACATGGGCGCCGTGCGTGTGGCCATTGTTGCGGAGTCCTTCCTCCCACAGTTGAACGGAGTCACGAACTCGGTCCTACGGATCCTCGAGTATCTGAAGGCCAACGGGCACGAGGCCCTTGTCATCGCTCCCCAGGACGGCGACCGCACCCCCACGCAGTACTGCGGCTTCCCCGTCGAGACGGTCCAGTCGATCGGTCTGCCCTTCTACGGTCAGGTCCGCGTCGTGATGACCTCCGCCTCCACCGTGGAGAAGATCCTCACCACGTTCCAGCCCGACGTGGTGCACCTGGCGGCCCCGTTCATCGTCGGCTACAAGGCAGCCTCCGTCGCGGCGAAGCTCGGCATTCCGATCGTCGGGATCTACCAGACCGAGGTGCCGACCTACGCGGCCCGTTACGGGTTCCCCAGGTGACGCCGCTGCTGTGGAGCCGGGTGCGCCGGGTGCACACACTCGCGTCTCTCAACTTCGCGCCGTCAACCTTCGCGCGCGACCAGTTGGTCTCCCAGGGCATCCCCGCGTCGGGGTGTGGGGCCGCGGCGTCGACTCGGTGCGGTTCACCCCTGCGAAGCGCGACGAAGGGCTGCGGGCCTGGTTCGCGCCGAGGGGCGAGACCGTGATCGGCTACATGGGGCGCCTCGCCAGCGAGAAGCGGGTCGAGGACCTGGCGGCCGTCGCCGACATCCCGGGCACCCGACTCGTGGTCATCGGTGATGGTCCGATGCGCCAGGAGCTGGAGCGGTCGCTCCCCGGTCGCTCTTCCTCGGCCAGCTCGAGGGGAGGCGCTTCCCGGGCGATGGCGAGCATGGACCTGTTCGTGCATCCCGGCGAACTGGAGACGTTCTGCCAGGCGATCCAGGAGGCGAAGGCCTCGGGCCTGCCTGTGGTGGCGCCGCGCCGTGGCGGCCCGATCGATCTCATCGATCCGTCGCGCACCGGCTGGCTCTATCGGCCCGGCGATCTGCAGGGCCTGCGCGCCAGCGTCGAGGACCTGGTCGGCGATCCGCTGAAACGGGAGGCCTTCGGCCGCGCTGCCCGCGCCTCGACGCTCAGTCGGACCTGGAACAATGTGTGCTCGGAGCTGATGGGCCACTACGAGAAGGCGATCGGGCTCTCCGTGCGCGACGAGAGCTTCGCGGCCTGAGCGGGGCTCAGCGCCGCAGCGTCAGATCGGCGATCACGGCCGGCATCCGGCGGACAACTCGTCGGGCGTGTACGGGCCGGGGTTGCGCCGTGCGGTGATGGCCTGGATGCTCGCGCCGAGGACGCCCGCCCGCCAGGCAGGGATCCCGGCCGCCAGCAGCGCCCCGCAGATTCCGGCCAGCACATCACCCGACCCGGCACGCGCCGTCCAGGCGGGCCCCGCCACCGCGATGGTCACCCGGCCGGAGGGTTCGGCCACATACTGGGTCGCCCCTTCAGCAGCACGGCAGCCCCTGTTGCGCGGGCGACCTCACGGGCGCAGGACAGCGGTTCGAGCTCGACGTGGGCCCGGGTACAGCCGAGGATCCTGGCCAACTCCCCGGCGTGGGGTGTGAGCAGCCAGCCGTCGAGCCGCCCGGTGGGAGCGCGTAGAGGGCGTCGGCGTCGACGACGGCCGGGATCCGGTGCAGCTTCGCCCACTCGACGCGGGACGCGGAGTGTTCCGCGTCGCCCCAACCGGAGCCGAGGACGGTGGCCTCCGCCCTGCCGTCGCCGATCACGACGCTGGGGAACCGTGAAAGAATGAGCCCGGACGGGGCCCGGCCGGTGTAGCGGACCATGCCGGCGCCCGCGTGCAGGGCCCCGGCGCAGCTGAGGAGCGCGGCCCCGGGTAGGTCTCGGACCCGGTGTCGAGGGTCACGACGCCGCGGGAGTACTTGTCGGAGCCCTCATCGGGGTAGGCCACCATGCCGCGACGTCGGACTCCTCCGCGATGCGCAGGTTGGTGGCGTCCCTCTCCAGGCCGATGTCGATGACGTGCACCGCGCCGCAACGGCCGGAGGCGGGCTGCTGGGCGTGGCACGGCTTGGGCGAGTCGAAGGTGACGGTGTGGGTGGCGCGGAAGCTGCGATGGAGCCGGTTGTCGTCCGCATCGAGACCCGACGGCAGGTCCACGGAGACCACGGTCACCCCTCGGCCTCACAGGCGGCCGCGAAGGTCTCCACCGTCGCGGGAGCCCGGGCCTGGAGCCCAACCCTGTGAAGGCGTCGATCACGACTGCGCACTCGGACAGCGCGGAGATCGCGGCCACGGCACCCACCTCCTGCGCGCCCGCGAGCACGGCGGCCTTGAGCCCGGGTTCGTGTGCGGCCCCGGTGACGAGCCACAGCAGGACGGGGCGGCGGGTGGCGAGCAGCGCGGCCGCGAAGAGACCGTCCCCGCCGTTGTTGCCCGGGCCGACGACCACCAGCACGGTGCCTTCGGGCGCCACGGTCGAGGTCACGCGGGCGACGCCGGCCGCGGCGCGGCCCATCAGGTCGACGTCCTCCCGGGTGTCGAAGACGCGCTGTTCCGCCGCGCGGATCTGGGCAGAGGTGAGGATATGCCTCATTTCTCACACACCACCATCGTGGTGGCGTAGCCGCCGTCGTGGCTGATGCTGAGGTGGATGCGGCCGATGCCGAGCTCCTCGACCCGCGCGGCCACCGTGCCGGTGTTGCGGAAGGAGGGCACCCGTCGTCGGTCTTGACGACCTCGCAGTCGAGCCAGCGCATGCCGCCGGGTGAGCCCAGGGCCTTGGCAAGCGACTCCTTCGCCGAGAACCGGGCGGCCTGGGACTCGATGGAGAGCGCCCGCTCCCCATCGGTGAGGAGCCGCTCGGCGAGTCGGGGCCGCCTGGCCAGCATCTCCCTGAACCGCTCGATCACGACGAGGTCGGTGCCGATACCAACGATCATGGCGCCACCCTACTTGCCGGGCCCGCAGGGCCGCGGCGACTTGGCCACGCCCCGACCACGCACAACCGGGCAACGAGGGTTGACTCGGACGGACGACCGGCGGCCTCAACACCCCAACCAGAGCAAGACCAGCAACAAGGAACCGAACCCGGGCGCAACGCCGCCGGGCGACCGACCGCGGCAGCCCGGAACCAAAGCCCGGGAACCTCGCTCCGCACCCGAGAGGCTTCGTCGCGACAGGGCTCAGTTGAGCCGACCCTGGCCAGCGATCACTCGACCGTCACCGACTTCGCCAGGTTCCGGGGCTGGTCGACATCGTGGCCCTTCGCCGTGGCCAACTCGCAGGCGAACAACTGCAACGGGATGATCGCCACCATCGGCTGCAGCAGGGTCGACACCCTCGGCAGCTCGATGAGGGTATCGGCCGCCGCGCGGGCTTCCTCGTCGTCGGCCTCTGCCAGCACGATCGTGCGGGCACCGCGGGCGCGCACCTCGGCGATGTTGGAGATCACCTTGTCGCGCAGCTGGTCGCGGCCCTTGGGGGGACCACCACGAACACCGGCAGGCCCTCACTGATCAGCGCAATCGGGCCGTGCTTCAGCTCCCCGCCGCGAACCCCTCAGCGTGGATGTAGGCCAGCTCCTTCAGCTTGAGCGCCCCCTCGAGCGCGCTCGGGTAGCCGACGTGGCGGCCGAGGAACAGCACCGAGGTGGCGTCAACGAGGTCGGAGGCCAGTGAGTAGATCGAGTCCTTGCCGTCGAGCATGGCCTGCATCGCGTCGGGCATCCGCTCCAACTCAGCCAGCAGTGCGGCGATCTCGTCGCCGTACTTCATGCCGCGCACCTGCGCCAGGTAGAGGCCGAGCAGGTAGCAGGCGACGAGCTGGGTGGTGAAGCCCTTGGTGGACGCGACCCCGATCTCGGGGCCGGCGTGGGTGTAGATGACGGCGTCGGATTCGCGCGGGATGGTGGCGCCGTTGGTGTTGCAGATCGCGATCACCTTGGCGTGCTGCTCGCGGGCGTGCCGGATCGCCATCAGGGTGTCGGCCGTCTCACCAGACTGGGAGATCGTCACGACGAGCGTCATCGGGTCGATGATCGGGTCGCGGTAGCGGAACTCGGAGGCGAGCTCCACCTCGCAGGGGATGCGGGTCCAGTGCTCGATGGCGTACTTGGCAACGAGGCCGGCATAGAAGGCGGTGCCACATGCCACGATGACGATCTTGTTGACCCGACGCAGCAGCTCCGGGCTCATCCGCAGCTCATCGAGTTGCAGCTCGCCGCGGTCGTTGAGGCGGCCCAGGAGCGTGTCGGCCACGGCCTTCGGCTGCTCGAAGATCTCCTTGCGCATGTACCAGTCGAAGCCCTGCTTCTGCGCGGCCTCGAGATCCCAGTCGACATGCAGGTCCTGCGTCTCGGCGGGCCCGCCGTCGAACGAGGTGACGGTGACGCCGTCACGGGTGAGCTCGACGATCTGGTCCTGGCCCAGCTCGATGGCGTCGCGGGTGTAGGCGATGAAGGCTGCCACGTCGGAGGCGAGGAAGTACTCGCCGTCACCGACGCCGACCACCAGCGGCGAGTTCCGGCGCGCGGCGACGATCCGGTCGGGGTCGTCGGCGTCCACGGCGACAAGGGTGAAGGCTCCCTCGAGGCGGGCGACGACCTTGCGCATGGCCTCGGTCAGCGGCAGACCGCCGTCGACCTCGCGTCGCAGCAGGTGGGCCGCCACTTCGGAGTCGGTCTCGGAGGCGAACACGGCGCCGTCCAACTCGGAGCGCAGCTGATCATGGTTCTCGATGATGCCGTTGTGCACGACCGCGACCCTGCCCGCCACGTGGGGTGCGAGTTCGCGTCGGTCGGCGCCCCGTGGGTGGCCCAACGGGTGTGGCCGATCGCGGTGCGCGACGACGGCAGCGGGCGTCGCGCGATCTCCTCTTCGAGGTTGCTGATCCTGCCCGCGCGTTTGCGCCACTCGATCGCGCCGTCAACCGGCATCGCCACTCCCGCGGAATCGTATCCGCGGTACTCGAGCCGACGCAGGCCGCTCAGCACCACGTCGAGTCCGTCACGTTCACCCAGGTATCCAACAATTCCGCACACGGCGAGAAATGTACATGACCAGTGCGCACTTCTTGACATTCGACTCGGCATGGATCCGATCTGCGTCCGAAGCCGGAGCGTGCCATGCCGAAAAACCCTGCGCCCCGCCGCCACGGCCCATGCCGACCTCCGTTAGGCTTCTCGGAGTCCTCGCACCAGTCACGTGCGTGACCAGCACAGAAGGAGCCCGTGTCCGGACCGTACGTCTCGCTGCAACGTCGCGCATGGGCGGCCCTGGCAGACGCCACCGACATCGACCTCGACGAAGAGACCCTCACCAGGCTCCGCGGTATCGGTGACCCGACGTCGGGCCTCGACGTTGAGGAGGTCTATCGGCCCTGTGCCAGTTGCTCCACCTCTACATGGTCAACACGGGGCGGCTGTTCGCCCAGAACCGGGACTTCCTGCACCTCGATGTGCGGCGCACCCCCTTCGTGATCGGCGTGGCAGGCTCGGTGGCCGTCGGCAAGTCGACCGTCTCCCGTGTGCTGCAGGAGTTGCTGCGCCGGGCGCCGGGGCACCGAAGGTCGACCTGATCACCACGGACGGCTTCCTCTACCCCAATGCCGAGCTCGAGCGGCGCGGCCTCCTCGAACGCAAGGGCTTCCCGAGTCGTACAACCGGCGGGCCCTGCTCGAGTTCGTGATGGCGGTGAAGTCGGGTCAGCCCGCGTGCTGGCGCCCGTCTACAGTCACATGGTCTATGACATCGTCGAGGACGAGCACATCGTGGTCGAGAGCCCCGACATCCTGATCATCGAGGGCCTCAACGTCCTGCAGCCTGCGCGGGCGGAGCATGACCGCACCGCAGGCCTCGCCGTCAGCGACTTCTTCGACTTCTCGGTGTTCGTCGACGCGGAGGAGGCCCACATCAAGGAGTGGTTCCTGCACCGCTTCATGGAACTGCGACGCACCGCCTTCACCGATTCCCGCAGCTACTTCAAGAGCTTCACCCGGTTCTCCGACGAGGAGGCCCTCGAGTACGGATCGACGGTGTGGGAGACCATCAACGGCCCCAACCTGCGCCAGAACGTCGCCCCGACGAGGGAGAGGGCGACGGCAATCCTCGTGAAGGGCCCCGACCACATGGTCGAGTCGATCCGGATCCGCAAGGTCTGAGGCATGGACGGCCTCGATGCCGCCCAGGAGCAGTTCGTCATCGCCCTGATCGGCCCCTTCACCCTCATCGCCGACCACACCTGGCAGGAGGAGACCTCGCGCGTCCTGCACGTCACCGCGCGCGGCACCAGCTACATCGTCAAGGCCGGGACGCAGAGCAACCATCACATCAGCCGCGAGATCAATGCCCACGGCGCCTGGACCACGACGCTCGTGCACCTCGACCGCACGGCACCGGTCGTCGGCTGGGACCAGCAGGCCAACGTCCTCGTTGTCCGGTACCAGCCGGGCGAGCTGTCGGCAGGCACCACACATGAGCTCTCCCCGACTTCCACCGTCAGGCCGGGCGGGTGTTGAGCGCCTTCCATTCCGAGGCCTGCCTCGTCGACGACGAGCATGAGCGCCGCGCCACCGCCCGCACGCTTGCCTGGCTGGACACGCCGCATCGGATCGGGGATGAAGCCGTTGCGCGGATCCGCGACATCCTGGGCGGGTTGGACCCGGTGCCGGTGCGGGTCGTTCCCACGCACGGCGACTGGCAGCCACGCAACTGGCTCGCCGACGGCAACTGGCTGCGCGTAATCGACTTCGGACGTTTTGCGTTCCGTCCGGCCTCCACCGACCTGTGCCGCCTCGCCACGCAGCAGTGGCGGGACACCCCGAGTTGGAGGACGCCTTCCTCGACGGGTACGGCTCCGATCCGAGGGACCGGGAACGCTGGCCGGTCGAGTTGCTGCGCGAGGCGGTCGGCACAGCCGCCTGGGCATTCCAGACGGGCAATGAGGCGTTCGAGGCCCACGGCAGGGAGTGCCTGGACCGGGCCCTCGGCCTGTTCCCCGCCGTCTGATCCGTCCCCTCGAGCAGGCCGGACGCCCCGATCTGAGCGCGACACGCCGGGAATCACGCGATGATGCACTTCGAGTGACCCCGGAAAACCCAAACCGTCTGTGATTAGTGTCCCGAAATAGGAACACGTCCGATCGCCAGGCTCCAACGACGGAACAGGTGGTGTCACAAGTGAGTCTCATCAACGACAATCCAGACCTCAAACCGGCCAAGGCCGAGTTGGTCATCTCCAAGGGTTGGGTCCAGGGGTTGCCCTCGTCCTGCTCTTCGGCTTCTTCGTGATGGGCTTCCTGGCCTATCGCACCTACACCGACGCGATGCCGCAGCCGACGAAGGTCACCTCCGAGAGCGGTGAGGTGATCTTCACCAGCGAGGAGATCACGGCCGGCCAGGAAGTCTTCCTCAGCCGCGGCCTTCAGCAGTACGGGTCGATCCTCGGCCACGGAGCCTACCTCGGCCCGATTACACCGCCGAGTATCTCCGCCTGGCCAGTGAGCACGTCACGACGGCCCTCGCGGACGCCGGGGTGCAGGACCCGGCACGGGCCACCGTCGACATGATGCGGACCAACCGTTACGACGAGGCCTCCGGCACGCTGGTCTACACGCCCGAACAGATCAGTGCTTTCCGGGAGATCGTCACCCATTACGCCGACTACTTCGGCACCCCGACCACCAGGTACGGGTTGCTCCCATCGATGATCACCGACCCGCAGCAGATCCACGATCTGACCGCTTTCTTCAGCTGGACGGCGTGGGCCGCCTCCACCGACCGACCGAACCAGGACTACTCCTACACGAACAACTGGCCCGCCGAACCGCGGGTGGACAACAAGCCCACCGCCGACATCCTCGTGTGGTCGGCCATGTCGCTCATCGCGCTGCTCGCAGGCCTGGGTGCACTGTTCGCCGTGTACGGCCGCTGGAGCAGGAAGATCGGCTGGAAGAGCAGCGAGGTTCCTTCGCTGTCGTTCAAGCAGCCCGGCGAGGTCGGCATCACGAAGGCACAGAAGGCCACGGCGTGGTTCTTCTTCGTGGTGTCCGTGCTGTTCCTGGGCCAGACCCTGCTGGGGGCCGCCGTCGAGCACTACCGGGCGGAGCTCTCCAGCTTCTTCGGCCTCGACCTCGCACAAGTGCTGCCGTACAACCTGGCCCGCACCTGGCACCTGCAGTTGTCGCTGCTGTGGACCGCGGCCTCCTTCCTCGCCGCGGCCATCTTCCTGGCTCCCATCATCTCGGGCCGGGAGCCGAAGAGGCAGCACTGGCTCACGTACGGCCTCCTCGGTGCGCTGGCCATCGTGGTGCTCGGCACCGTGGTCGGCACCGCCGTGTCGATCTTCGGCCCTCCTGGGCACAGGGTTCGATCTTCTTCTCCCAGCAGTGGGAGTACCTCGACCTGCCGCGCTTCTGGCAGATCCTGCTGGTGATCGGCCTGTTCCTGTGGATCGCGATCATCTTCCGCGCGATCCGGTCGCGGCTGCGCACCGAGTCGAAGTTCAACCTGCCGTGGCTGTTCTTCTACTCCGGCCTCGCCATCCCCGCGTTCTACGGCGTCGGCCTGCTTGCCACCAACGACACCCACGTCACGGTGGCCGAGTTCTGGCGCTTCTGGGTGGTTCACCTCTGGGTGGAGGACTTCCTCGAGCTGTTCACCACCGTGATGGTGGCCTACATCTTCGTGATGCTGGGCGTGGTGCGACGCAAGATCGCCATCCAGATCATCTTCATGGACGTGATCCTGTACTCGGTGGGCGGCGTGATCGGCACGATGCACCATCTGTACTTCTCCGGCACTCCGGTGGAGCACATGGCACTGGGCGCGTTCTTCTCCGCCTCGAGGTGATCCCGCTGACGTTCCTGACGGTGGAGGCCTGGACGTTCCTGCAGCTCGGTGCCCGTCAGGAGTCGCGCAGCAGCGCCCCGTTCCCGCACCGTTGGGCGGTCATGTTCCTGGTGGCCGTCGGCTTCTGGAACTTCGTCGGGGCGGGCGTGTTCGGCTTCCTCATCAACCTGCCGATCGTCTCCTACTACCAGATCGGCACCGCGCTGACCGCGAATCACGCGCACGCCTCGATGATGGGCGTCTACGGCATGCTCGCGGTCGGCCTGGCCCTGTTCGCGCTGCGCTACATCATCCCGCCGGAGAAGTGGTCCGACCGGCTGGCGAAGTTCTCCTTCTGGTGTCTGAACATCGGCCTCGCGTGGATGGTGTTCGCCACCCTGCTGCCGCTCGGCGTGCTGCAGCTGTGGCACTCGGTCAACGAGGGCTACTACGAGGCGCGGACCCTCGGCTACATCGCCACCCCGGCAATGTCGTCCTGGAGTGGATGCGCATGCCGGGTGATCTGGTGTTCATCGCAGGCATCCTCCCGTTCGTCTGGCTGACGTGGCTCGGAATCCGGCACGGGATCAAGCCCACCGTCACGGTGATGGAGCCCGAGACCCTGTTCGTCATCGAGCACGAGGAGGCCCGCGAGGACCGCACCGGGCTCGCGGCAACCGTGGTCGAGGGATCCGACGAGCTGCCGCCCAGCCGTTACGCGTCCGACCGACGCCGGGATGAGTCGCCGGGGCCGGCACATGATCATCCCGATCACAGCGTGGCTCGCCGCCGGGTACGGCGTGGTGCTGCTGGTGGTTGCCTACGGGATCGACCGGCTGGCGCGGCGCGCCCACACCCGGCTCCAGGAGCAGCGGAGCGGCGGCTTCGTCTACCACGAGGACCACGATGCCTGGCTGTGTCCGGAGGACCAGTGGCTGTGGCCACAGTCGTTCGACCCGGACAACCGCGTGATGCGCTACCGGGGCAGCCCGACGGTGTGCAACTCGTGCCCCGTGAAGGACTCGTGCACCAGCTCCAACGACGGCCGTGAGATGCAGCGGTTGGTCGACTCCTGGCCCGCGTCCGAGGCTGCCAGGTTCCACCGGGGCATCGCCTGCGCCGTCACCGTGCTCGCGGTGGCGTGGCCCGCCGCGACGGCGTTGACCGTCGCGGGGTGGGCGGGTCAGCTGTTGCTGCTTGTGACGGCGGTGGCCGTGGCGGCGGGCTCCCTGCCGCTGTGGTCGCACCTGCGCCGCACCCCGCCGACCCGTTCGGCGCGGTGGTGCGCACGGCGGACGAGACGATCGTCGAGCGGGAGGCGGCGGCCGCCGCTCTTGCGAGGCGCCGCACCACCTACGCATCCGACAGGAGGCCCACCCATGCCGACTGAGGTCGTCGTCATCCTCATCATCGTGCTCGTGCTGCTCGCGCTGGCCATCGCGTCCATCCGGGTGGTGCGAGAGTACGAGCGGGTCGTCGCGTTCCGCCTCGGCCGGCTCCGCGGCCCGCTCGGACCCGGCGTCGTCGTGATGCTGCCGTTCCTCGACCGGATGGTGCGCGTCGACCTGCGCGTCGTGACGCTGACGATCCCCCGCAGGAGGTCATCACGAAGGACAACGTGACGGCCCGCGTCAACGCGGTCGTGATGTTCAGGGTGACCGATCCCGTCCAGGCGGTCATGTCGGTGGAGAATCACGCCGTCGCCACGTCGCAGTTCGCCCAGACCACCCTCCGTTCAGTGGTCGGCCGCGCCGACCTCGACACGCTGCTGGCCCACCGCGCCGATCTCAACGAGGACCTGGCACACTCGATCGCGCAGCAGGCAGCCCAGTGGGCGTGGAGGTTCCGGTCGTCGAGATCAAGGATGTCGAGATCCCCGAGATGATGCAGCGCGCCATGGCCCGGGAGGCGGAGGCCGAACGGGAACGACGTGCGAAGGTGATCAGCGCCCACGGCGAGCTGCAGGCCTCGCACGAACTCCGCGACGCCGCCCTGACGCTGAGCGAGGCCCCGGCCTCGTTGCAGCTACGCTACCTGCAGACCCTCCTGGAGTTGGGGCCGACCAGAACTCGACGGTCGTCTTCCCGCTCCCGATGGACATCATCGGCCCGCTGGTGCGGGCCGTCGACCAGGTGACCTCCCATCCCCGGAGGGCACCGCCCCGGCCCCACCGCAAACCGGGCTGGCCGTCGTCGACCGCAATGTGGAAGGTGAATCCCGATGACCGACTCCGAAACCGACCTCGTCATGCCCGGGCGTCCGGTGCGGCTCGTGCCCACCCTGCCGGCTTCTGGATGACGGTGCTGGGCGTCGCCCTGGCCGCCCTGGCCCGCTGTTCGGGTTCCTCACCGGCTCCATGCTGGGTCGCCCCGCGAGCGAGGTCTCGATCGATCCCCTCTACTGGGGACTGTTCGGCGGGGTGATCATCGGCGCCGTCGGGGTGCTGTGCGCCGTCCTCGGCGGCGTGCGGCTCTGGCGGAGCAGCCGTGACCGCCGGACGGAGGCCGAGCTGTGAGCAACGACACCGCACTTCCTCGCGGGCCGCACCTCCGAGCGTCTCCAGCGCCGGATTCCGCTCCGATGGAGCCGCCGACCGGTTCATGCGCCGACTCCTCCGGGTCGGGCCGCCCGACCGACACGGCGAGGCGGGGCCCACCGAGCCTTCCGGGTCGCCGTGCTGATCTCAGCCGTCCGCTGTCTCATCACCTACCTGCTCATCCCGGTCCTGGTCCCGCTGCTCAGCCTGTCCGGCTGGGTGGCGGCGCCGGTCGGGATCGCCCTGTGCGTCGTGGCAGTGGTCAACGGCGTCATCAGCATGCGGCGGTTCTGGCGGGCGGACCATCCGCAGCGCTGGACCTACACCCTGTTCATGGCTGTGATCTTCGCGATCCTCACCGTCGCCCTCGTATCCGACCTCAGCCGACTAGGAGCCATCTCATGACCACCACCCCTGAACCCGAGTTCGATGTCGAGGCCTACCAGGCCCAGCACACACCCCCAGCAGCATCGAGAGCACGTTCCTCTCCATGCTGATGTTCGGCGGGCTCGTTATCGTCGCCCTCGGTTGCTGGTTCCTCACCGGCTGGTCCTGAACGCTCATGCCGACCACGCCCGGCAGGAGGCTTCCAGGAGCGGCGGCGTAAGGTTGACGCCATGAGCGAAAACAACGACCGCAACGGAAACCGGAGGGATCCGTTCTCCGAAGCCTTCAAGACCTTCATCGTGCGCGACTGGGCGCCGTACTCCGAGGAACTGCCTGAGCGGCTGCCGTCGGCCGGCTACGCCGCCACCGCCGGGCGGCCCTCGCGGCCGCCTTCCCCGGCAGGACATTGGTTATCCCCGCGGGCCCGCTGAAGACGCGGTCCAACGACACCGACTACCGGTTCCGTCCCCACAGCGCCTTCGCCTACTACACGGGCCTCGGTGAGGACCGCGAACCCGACGCGGTTCTGGTGCTCAGGGACGAAGCCGCAACGTTGTACTTCCGGCCTCGCGCCCCCGCACCGACCGCGAGTTCTACGCCGACGCCCGCTACGGCGAGATGTGGGTCGGCCAGCGTGACTCCCTCGAGGAGATGGCGGCCGCCGTCGGCTTCGACTGCCACACCATCCTCGACGTCGAGGCCGAGCTGCAGGGCCACGACCTTCTCGTGATCCGCGAGGCGGATGACGACGTGGCCGGGCTGGTCGACCGGATCCGCGGCTCCATCGACGACGACGGCGACGCCGCTCTGGCTCGCGCCGCCTCCGAGGCCCGGTTCCGCAAGGACGAGTTCGAGGTCGGCGAGCTGAAGCTGGCCTGCGCCGCCACCAAGGTCGGCTTCGAGGCCGTTGTCGCCGAGCTGCCCGAGGCAGTGCGTCAGGGCCGCGGCGAGCGCTGGGTCGAGGGATCTTCGGCCTGCACGCCCGCCACCTCGGCAACGCGGTCGGCTACGACACGATCGCCGCCGGCGGCGACCACGCCAACACGTTGCACTGGATCGTCAACGACGGCGCACTCTCCGAGGGCGACCTGCTGCTGATGGACGCCGGCGTCGAGGTCAACTCCCTCTACACGGCCGACATCACGCGCACCATGCCGATCAGCGGCCGCTTCACCCCGGCCCAGCGTCGCGTCTACGAGGTCGTCCTCGCCGCGCAGACCGCCGGCATCGAGGCGTGCCGCGCGGGCAACGCGTTCACCGATCCCACCAGGCCGCCATCGCCGTGCTCGCCGACTTCTTCGAGGAGCTCGGCATCCTGCCGGCACCGCCGCCGAGTCCCTCGACCCGGAGACAGGTGGCTTCCACCGCCGCTGGATGGTGCACGGCACATCGCACCACCTCGGCCTCGACGTGCACGACTGCGCACAGGCCCGCTCGGAGCTGTACCGCGAGGGCAACCTCGATGAGGGCATGGTGATCACTGTCGAGCCGGGCATCTATTTCAAGGCCACCGACCTGCTCGTCCCGAGGAGTACCGCGGCATCGGCATCCGGATCGAGGACGACATCCTGATCACCGATGGCGACCCGGTCAACCTGTCCGCCGCCCTCCCCGCGACCCCGACGCGGTCGAGGCCTGGATGGCCGAGCTGATGGGCTGACCCGCCCCACGAGATGAGAGGGACCCGGCATCGCGCCGGGGTCCCTCTCTCGGTGCAGGATCCCAACCACGATCAGGAACCGGGCAGAGCAGGAACCCTGGGCACAGCCGAAAGCCGACCACAGCAGGAGGCTCGGGCACAGCAAGGAGCCCGGGCACCGCAGAGGCCCACCACAGCAGAAGACTAAAAGCGCAGGTCGAGTACCCGCCCATCGACCGGAGTGGCTTCGACACGGGCGACGTCTCGTTCCTCGCCGCCGGCCCGGCTCAACCGACTGCTGATGGCAGACCCCGACGAACAGCCCGACCCGGTGCAAGAACCCGACCACAACAAGAAGCCGTGCACCGCAGAAGCGCATGCACCGCAGGAAGCCCCACCTCGGCAAAAGACCAGGAGCACCGGTCCAGCACCAGCCCATCGACCGGGGTCGTGTCGACACGGGCGACGACTCGTTCCTCGTCGAGAAGGCCCAGCGGAGCGCGTGCAGAGAGGGGCCCCGGCTCGAAAGCCGGAACCCCTCTCCCTCGCGTCTCGGGTGGTGAGGCTCAGTCGCCGGACTCGCTGACCACGCGGTTCCAGCGCGGACGGTCCAGCATCGTGCGGATCAGGGCGGCCACCTCGAGCGGGCGCATCACCGGCACCTGGTGGGCGGCGCCCTCGACGATGTGCAGCTCGCCGCGCGGCGCCGTCTCGGCCACGAGTTCGACGTTCTCGATGGGGTCGACGAGTCGCGCTCACCGGCGATCATCATGACCGGCGTCTGGATGTAAGGCAGGTCGGCGCGCATGTCGTGGACAGCCAGCGCGCGGCACAGCTGCGCGTACGAGTGATCCTCACTCGAGGACAGGCCCTCCATGATGATCGCGACGGTGTCGGCCTGCTCCGCGCGGAAGTCGGCGGTGAACCAGCGCTTGGTGGTCTCGTCGACCAACTGCTGGGTTCCGGTCGCCTCGACCTGCTCGGCCCTCGCAATCCAACGGGCCGGCTCACCGACGGTCGCGGCCGAGGCGACGACGATGATGCCCGCGAACAGGTCGTCGTAGTCGCGGGCCAGGTGCAGGCCAGTTGCGCCCGAGATGGACAGCCCGGCGTAGTAGACGGGGACATCACCGAGCTCTGCCTTCTGCGCCCGGGCGACATCGGCGATCGCGGCGGCGACGGTGTCGAGGGTGGCCTCGTCACCGTCGTTCCACGGCTCACTCAGTCCCGAGCCGGGCAGGTCGACGAAGACGACCCGGGCGTCGTCGATCAGCGCGGCCGCCACCTTGGTCCACTGGTGGGTTGCGTTGCCGCCGAGACTCGGCCCGACCAGGAGCACGCGCTCGGCCGCCAGGGTGCGGTTGTAGATCGTGGTGTTCAGCTCCATGGGATCCTCCTCGACTCGCTGTGCAGGTACGTGCACGAACCTACCCGACGCGGCAGGCGCGCGGTCCACCGGTCACCGTAATCCGAGGGCCTGCACCACCGAGCTCAGACCCTGGTGCCCCATGCCCTCGAAGATGCGACGCTCCACGAGACGCACGTCGAGCTTCCAACCCTGCCAGTCCGCGAGCACGTCCTCGCGGGTCATCAGCAGCGCCGGGTCGGAGGGCCCGCCGGTACCGAGCGCGAGCTGGGCGGGCGTGTACGCCTCGAGGATCAGCTTGGCGCCGGGTGCCGACTGTCTCGTGGCCACCTCCGCGACCCTGCGTCGCAGGGCCCGGGAAGGTGCACGAAGATCGCCACCACCGCGCCCACGGACGCTCAGGATCGGGATGATCCACCCATTCGGCCAGATCGACCTGCCAGGTCTCGATGGAGGTGCCGCGCTCCGCCGCCAACGCCTCGGCCTTGTCGAGGGCCACCCGGGAGAAGTCGAGGCTCACCACGTCGTGCCCTGCTCGGCGAGCCACACGCCGTTACGTCCCTCACCGTCGCCGAGGCACAGCACGCGGGTGCCCGGCCTCAGCAGCCTCGCCTGGGCCTTCAGGAAGTCGTTGGGCCGGTAACCGAAGACGTAGTTGGGGTGCGAGTAGCGGTCGTCCCAGAACTCGGAGTTCACTCGAACAACGCCGCCCTCGCGCCGGGGCGCTTGGCTAGCAGTTCCCTCGCCTGCGCGACGACCTTGTGCTCGGCGAGGATCTCGTAGCTCGTGGCGACGGTCTGCCTGGCCGAGTTGAAGTCGCGCTTGCCTCCACTGATGGCGTAGCCGAGCCCTGCGGCGATGATGCCGAACACGATGCCGAGCGCGAGGCCGACGAACAGCATCGACATCGAGCCGCTCGGGAAGAACAGCACGAGCATGAACCCGACGAGCAGGCCGGTGGTGATGCCGGAGACGGCTCCCTGCAGCAGGACCGTTCCCCAGGTGCGGCGCCCCGTCACGCGTTCGATGAGCTTGAGGTTGGTGCCGACGATCAGCAGGTTCTGAACCGCGAACTTCTGGTCTGCCAGAAAGTCGACGGCGGCCTGCGCGTCCTCATACGAGGAGTACTCGGCGAGATGCTGCGGGTACTCGAGCCGGAAGGCCTTCGGGCCTGCGGACGGCGACTCGCTCACGGACATCCTCCTAGGGTGATCGACCGGGTCCGGTCAACTCTACGCCGACGCACGAGGACGGGCCGCGGTCTCACCCACTAGATTTGGGCGCATGGTCGCCAAGGACTCCGAGGTCTTCATCTCACGTGTCGTCGGTCTACCGATCGTCGATGCAGCGGGCGACCAGGTGGGCCGCGTCAAGGACGTGGTGTGCCATCTGCGCGCCGAGGGCCGCGCACCCAGGGTCAAGGGCTTGTCATCGAGCTGTTCGCCAGGGCACGGATCTTCGTGCCCATGGTGCGCGTGCACAACATCTCCCCAACCAGGTGGCCATCCTCGGTCAGGTCGACACCCGCAGGTTCCAGCGCAGGGAGACCGAGCTCCTCGTCGCCGCCGACCTGCTCGACCGGAGCATGGGCCACGAGCAGCGCACCCGGATCTCCGACATCTCCATGCATCAGGTGCGCAACCGCGAGTGGGAACTCGCGTCGGTGGCGTTACGCAGTTCCACCCGGGTCGGTCGGTTCGGCTTCGGTGGCCGGGTAGAGGCGCGGGTCGTCTCCTGGCGCGAGATCCCCGAACTCATCCTGCGGACCGGCCGGACCCGGCCCATCTGATCGCGCAGTTCTCCGACATGAAGGCCGCCGACATCGCCCAGGAACTGCACGACCTCGAGCCGGAGTCACTGGCCGCCGTCGTCGAGGCCCTGGATGACGAGACGCTCGCTGAGGCGCTGGAGGAACTGCCCGAGGACGAGCAGATCGAGTTGATCTCGCAACTCGACACCGACCGCGCCGCGGACGTGCTCGCGGAGATGGACCCGGATGACGCCGCCGACCTCATCCGCGACCTCCCGAGCGACGTGGCCGAGGACCTGCTGCAGCGGATGGAGCCGGAGGAGGCCTCTGACGTGCGCCGGCTGCTCACCTACGCGGAGTTCACCGCTGGCGGCATGATGACCCCGAGCCGGTGATCCTCGACACAGACGCGACGGTCGCACAGGCGCTGGCCAATGTGCGCGAGGAGTCGCTCACGCCGGCGCTCGCGTCAATGGTCTTCGTGTGTCGCCCGCCACTGGAGACCCCTTCCGGGCGCTATGTCGGCGCCGTCCACACGCAGCGGCTGCTGCGTGAGCCCCCACGACACTGGTGGCGACGCTCCTCGACGACAATCTGGAGGCCATGGCGCCTGACTCCCGCTGGCGCAGGTCAGTCGCTTCTTCGCGACGTACAACCTCGTCGTGGCGCCGGTGGTGAGCCCCGACAACCACCTGCTCGGCGCGGTCACGGTCGACGACGTGCTCGACCACATGCTGCCCGCCGACTGGCGCGGCGACCAGATGGACGAGGTCGAGGTGAGTGATGGCTGAGCGCAACCCGCTGTCGCAGCCCGGTGAGCGTCGCTGGCTGCCGAAGGTCTCGGTCGACTCCGAGACGTTCGGCCGCTTCGCCGAGGGTGTGGCCAGCTTCATGGGCACCGCGAAGTTCCTCGTCTACATGACGGTCTTCGTGATCCTGTGGATCACCTTCAACCTCGTCGGGCTGTTCGGGTTCCGTTGGGACCCTACCCGTTCATCCTGCTGAACCTGTTCTTCTCGACGCAGGCGTCGTACTCGGCGCCGCTGATCCTGCTCGCACAGAACCGGCAGGAGCGGCGCGACAAGCTGAGCTTCGACGAGGATCGCCGGATCGCGGCGCAGTCCCGGGCCGACATGGACTTCCTTGCCCGCGAGATCGCCGCCATCCGTATGCACCTGGGCGAACTCGCCACCCGCGATTTCGTGCGCGGTGAACTGCGCAACGAGTTGCGCGAACTGGCGGAGCGACTCGAATCAACCGAGGATCCGGAGGAGGGCGCGTGACCAACGTCGAAAACGAGGCGTCTGACGGCGCCGGGCAGGTCGGCGGCATCCGTTGGTTCGGGCTGCTGCTGTTCGTGGGCCACCTCGCGCTGCTCATCATCGGCGCCGTCTCGCTGTGGCGGATCGCGGGCGGCTGGTGGGTCGGCGCCGCGGCGGCCGGGCTCTTCGTGCTCGCCTTCGCGGCCATGTGGTGGGTCTGGCTCGCTCCGGGATCACCGCGTCGACTGCGCTACCGGGAACGGTTCACCGCCAACGTCGTGGTCGGTCCCGCCGTCATCGTGCTCGGCAGCCTCGCATCCCTGTGGTTGCCGGGGTTGCTTGCCCTCAGCATCGTGCTGCTGGGCGATGCCCTGAACGTCCGCTCCCAGGCCTGATCGCCGCTCCGGGCGGGGCAGCATTCCGCCGGACGGCGGGTAGAGTCGTTACCCGTGAGCGAAAACCCCTCCTGCCCCACGTTCGCGCGGCCCTCCACGAGGTCGAAGACCCGGAGATCCGCCGCCCATCACCGAGCTCGGCATGGTCGATGACCTGCGCGCCGACGACTCGGGCGCGGTGTTTGTCCGCGTCCTGCTGACGGTGTCCGGTTGTCCCATGCGGTCCGAGATCACCACCCGGGTGACAGATGCCGTGTCAAAGGTCGACGGCGTCACCTCGGTCGACGTCGAGCTCGGCGTCATGAACGACGAACAGCGCAACGCCATGCGCACCATGCTGCGCGGCGGCGTGGCCGAGCGCGTCATCCCGTTCGCCCAGCCGGGCAACCTGACCCGGGTGATCGCCGTCGCTTCGGGGAAGGGCGGCGTGGGCAAGTCGTCCGTCACCGTGAACCTCGCGCTGGCACTCGCGGCCCAGGGCCGCTCCGTCGGAATCCTCGACGCCGACATCTACGGCCATTCGGTGCCCGACCTGCTCGGCCTGGGCGACGCACGCCCCACCGTCGTCGACGACATGATCATGCCTGTGCCCGCGGCCCGCGGCCTGAAGGTGATCTCGGTCGGCATGCTCAAGCCCTCCCGCGACCAGGTCGTCGCCTGGCGCGGCCCGATCCTCGACCGTGCGCTGACCCAGCTGCTCGCCGACGTCTACTGGGGCGACCTCGACTACCTGCTGCTCGACCTCCCGCCCGGCACCGGCGACGTGGCCATGTCGCTGGGGCAGAAGATCCCGAGTCGGAGGTGATCGTGGTGACCACCCGCAGACGGCGGCCGCAGAGGTTGCCGAGCGCGCCGGCACCATGGCCCACATCCTCGAGCAGCGGGTGCTGGGTGTCGTCGAGAACATGAGCTGGCTGGAGCACACGTGCCCCAGCTGCGACGAGACGCACCGGATCGAGCTGTTCGGCGCCGGCGGCGGCGAGACGGTCGCCGAGGCCCTCACCGAGCGCCTCGTCTACGAGGTTCCGCTGCTCGCGCAGATCCCGTTCGATGAGAGCCTGCTGGCGGGCGGCGACCGGGGCACCCCGATCGTCGACTCGGCCCCGACCACGCCGCGGCCGTCGCCCTCACCGAGCTGGCCGTCAAGGTCGTCGACCGCAAGCGTGGCCTCGTCGGTCAACGGCTGCGGCTCGCGACCAGCTGACCCATGCTGGTCATCGTCTGCTTCGTGCCCCTCGACCACGCCGACGCCGTGCGTGCGGCGTTGGCGGGGCCGGGGCGGGCGCCCTGGGCGCCTACACGGCGTGCAGCTTCACCTCACCGGGTGAGGGCGGTTCCGCCGGGAGACGGTGCCACACCGTTCATCGGCGCGGTGGGTGGCCTCAGCGTCGTCGACGAGGTGCGGATCGAGTGTGTGTGCCCTCGCGAGGGGGCCAGGGCGGCCGTGGAGGCGCTGCTGGCGGCCCACCCATACGAGGAGCCGGCCTGGCACTGCTACGAGACCCTCACCCTGCAGGACCTCTGAGTCAGGTCGCCTCAGGGTCGAACGGTGAGTGCTTCGGGCCCGCCGCCTCGAGGGCAGGCACACCAGCCGTGGTGGCATCCACCGAGGCCGCGTCCTTGACGTCCTTGACCCGGACTTCAGCAGCTGCTCGGCGTCCTTCAGCTCCCGCTTGGCCTCATCGATGAGGGCAACCTCGTTCTGGAGCTGCTTGGCGAGGAACGCCTTGGGGTTCAGGTCCTTCAGCTCGAGGTCGGCATACTCCGGCCCGAGCTCGGTTCCGATGGTGTTCTTGGCGTTGTTTGCGATGTCACGGAGGTACACGAAGACGCGCGCCGCCTTCCGCGAGTACTGCGGAAGCTTCTCTGGGCCGAATAGGACGACGGCCAGCACGATGATGATGACCAGGTCGATAGCGTCGATGCCGAACACGGAGGACAGGTTACCTGTAACTCATCGGATCAGTCGCCCGGGACCAGTCGGTCGATCCCGCGACCACCTTGTCCAGCATCGAAACGCTGTAGGGAAGTTCCCTCGGCAGCCCGTCCTGCAGCTCGGCAACCAGCTCCGGCGAACCGTTGGTCGACACCCAGATGGCCGCGTCTCCGCACTGCCACATGGCGACGGTCGGCGCGCCGATGGCCTGGCTGAGCGTGCCGCTCTCACCCTCATCGAGGATGCCTTCAGACCAGCCGACCACCGCTGACTCGAATCCGTCGGAGTAGACGAGCGTCATCGACCGCCTTCCGGCGTTGGTCGAGGAGGAGTGCGCGACGAGGGGCAGCCCGCGAGCTCCGAGGGACATTCCGAGAGTCCGACACACCAACCGCCACCGTCATCCCGCCTGGCAGGCTGCAGGGCGATCAGCTGCGCGTCCGAGTGGTCGAGCGTCGCCGTCCCGAAGCTCAACTGTTTGAACCCGATGGCCATCGAGACGTCGCCCGTCGGCTGGTAGCGCTCGGCCCACAGCAGCACCCCCGTCTCGGTGTCGAACCACCAGCCCGCGACGCGGCGCCCATCCTGCCAGGCGGTGAGGTGGTGCGCGGTGCGCTCCCCACGGCCTCGGGGCGACCGACTCGGAGAAGCTCCAACCATCGGGGCCTCGACCGGACGCGACCCGAACGACGGGAGGAAGCTCGCCAGGAAGCGGCCGCCCTCGCGTCGAAGACCTCGAGCTTTGCGCCGTCGCCTGCGACCTTGGTGGTGCGGACCTCCGCGGTGCGGTACCGGCCCTCGCCGTCCGAGATCCAGACGCGCTGCATCCCGGTGAAGCTGGATTCGGACTCCGTGGCACGCAGAAGCAGCGCCGCAGCGCGGGCGTCGCTGACGGTCTCCATGGCACCGTCAGAGGATCGGGGTTCGTAGCTGATGGACTCACCGAGGTCGGCGCCCCGCTCGGAGGCGAGGAGCACCGCCCGATCGCGTCGCTGACGCTGATCGCGGACGAGGCCATCGAGAACTGCTCACGGGCAGCCTTGACGGCGTTGGTGAGGCGCGCGGGTTCGGGCGCGATGAGCACGGCGATCACGACGGCCGACATCATCACCACGAGGGCGGCGACGGAGCCCTGAGCGACCCTGCGGCTCCTGGTGCGGCGCGCCGAGGGCAGGTCACCGACTCCGGAGGCCATGTAGAGCGGGGCCTCCGGTATCTCGCCCGCGATCGACTCGAGCCGGGCGGCGAGGGTGTCGGACGGGTCGGCAGCGCGGCACCGCTTGAGTTCACTGCAGACGGCGTTGATCGCGGCGAGTTCGGAGCGGCAATCGGGACAGCCCGCCAGGTGGTAGGCCACCTGATCCCACCTGCGCGGCGCCAGCGTGCGGTCGGCAAAGGCCGACAGGTCGTCGCGGAAACGTTCGCAGGTGGGTGAGGCCATCTAGTTGACCCCGGCGTAGCGGGTGCGCCCTCGGTGGGCGCACGGTGGGCGAGGGCCTCACGGAGGGCGGCACGGCCTCGGGCGATGCGGCTGCGGACGGTGCCGAGCTTGACGTCGAGAACCTTCGCGATCTCCTCGTAGCTGAGTCCCTCGATGTCGCACAGCACCACGGCGACCCGCTGCTCGGGTTGAGCGCCTTCAGCGCGGCCGCGACGTCGGCGTCCAACTCGAGGTCGTCGTGCAGTTCGGCCGGGCCGGTCGCCGAGCCCCAGACACCCTCGGGCGCGGCGCTCAGAGCGTCCATCCGGATCCGCTGCCTGCGGCGGGCCTGGTCCAGGAAGAGGTTCGTGGTGATGCGGTGCAGCCACCCTCGAGCGTGCCCGGCTGGAACGTGTGGATCGACTTGAACACCTTCACGAAGACGTCCTGCGTCAGGTCCTCGGCGTCGTACCGGTTACCGGTCAGCCGGTAGGCCAGCCGGTACACCTGGGCCGAGTGGTCGCGGACGAGCTCCTGCCACGTGGGCGCGGTCCATGAAGCGTCGCTGACGGGCTTCGCCGTCCTGCCACCTCTGAACACGTTTCGCCTCTCCATGCCTCAAGGCTGACAGATCCTCCTGTGAGGAAGCTGTGAAGCCGTTCACACGTTCAACGAGTGGCGGCGCCGAATTGTTCCCTCAGGCGCCGTACCCCAGGTTCTCGAGCAGCTCGGCGTAGGCCTCGGCGACGCCGTCGGCGACGACCCCATCGGGGCCCGGCAGGGGCCGACATCGAAGCCGCGCAGCCCGAGCGTCGCCTTGACCATCATGCAGCCCTGGGTGGCGAACACCCCACGGAAGGCGTTGAGTACGTGCCGGTTGGCCATGACCGCCTCGTCGACCCTTCCGGCGAGGAAGTGCTCGATGATCTCCCGTGCGGCGAGGCCGGTGAAGTGGGTCGAGGTACCGACCACGCCCACACCTCCGACGGCGAGCAGCGGCAGCAACATGGCGTCGTCGCCCGCGTAGTAGGCGAGCCCGGAGTTGGCCATCACATACGAGGAGGAGGCGACGTCACCCTTCGCATCCTTGACCGCACGGATGTTCGGGTGGTCGGACAGGCGGATGAGCGAGTCCTCGAGGATCGGGATACCGGCCCGGTGCGGGATGTCGTAGAGCATCACGGGCAGATCGGTGGCGTCGGCGACGGCGAGGAAGTGGGCCTCGAGCGCGTCGAGCGGGGCCGCGAGTAGTACGGCGTGACCACGAGCAGGCCGTCGACGCCGACGGAGGCGGCCTGGCGGGCAAGCTCGATGGTGTGCGCGGTGGAGAACGTGCCGACGCCGGCGACGATGCTCGCCCGGTCACCCACAGCGGTGACCACCGCGTCGAGGAGGGCACGCTTCTCCACGTCGCTGGTGGTGGGGATTCGCCCGTTGTGCCGTTGATGACGAGGCCGTCGTGGCCGAGGTCGTCGACGAGGTGGGCGGCCAGCCTCGCGGCCTGCGCATAGTCCACCTCGGAGCCGTCGGGAGTCATGGGAGTGACCATGGCCGAGAGCACCCGTCCGAACACGGGCGACATATCGTCGTCGTTCATGCCCGACATCTTAGGTCAAGACCGCTTGGGCCTTAGTAGGCTGGCCGCGTGAGCAACCCAGTGCATTCCCCGAACGCGGCGAGCTGGTCCTTCGCGGAGGACTACATCGCCCCTCCCCTGACGTGGCCGAGGCCCGTGATGAGGCCATCGTCCACACCCTGACCCCGATTTCGACCGGCATCGCCGCCACGTTGAAGATGTTGACACGTGCGATCGACGCCAAGGCGGTCGTCGAGGTCGGCACCCTGATGGGCGCCTCGGGCTCACCTTCCTGGAGGGGATGGGTCCCGACGGCATCCTGACGTCGATCGACGCGGAGGCCGACAACCAGATCTCGGCGCGCGCCCTGTTCGTCCGCGGAGGCTTTTCGTCCTCGCGGTTCCGCCTCATCGCGGGCGCCCCCATCGAGATCATGCCGAAGCTGCGCGACGGGGCCTACGACATCGTGTTCATCAACGGCGACAAGCTGGAGTACGTGGAGTACGTGGCCAGCGCCCTGCGGCTGCTGCGCCACGGCGGGCTGCTGATCGTCAACGACGTGCTGTGGAACGACCACGTGGCCGACCCCGACGACCAGTCGGATGAGGGGATCATCATCCGGGAGGCGCTCGAGGCCATCACAGGGAGCGAGTCCTACACGCAGGCGATGCTCCCGGTCGGCAACGGCGTGCTGGTCGCGGTCAAGGACTGAGCGGACCACCCACCCACCGGTCACCTGCGTGACCGGTGGTCCGTGACGCTGCCGCGCTCCAGCTCACCGGCGGGCCCACGGAAACAGCAGGGAGCCCCGCACCACGTGCGGGGCTCCTGTCATGTCTCCTGGTCACGGTCAGTCGCGCGGGACGGTCACGCCCTTGCCCACCGTGACGATGCCACCCTCCGAGACGCTGAGGCCTCGGGCCCGGTCATGCTCGTGGTCGACGCCGATCTGGACCCCGTCGGGGATCACCACGAACTTGTCGAGGATCGCGCGGCGCACCACTGCGTCGCGGCCGATCGACACGTTGTCCATCAGGACGGAGTCGGAGACCTGGGCCCACTTGTCCACCCGCACGTTGGGGCTGAGGACCGTCCGGTCGACCTCGCCGCCGGAGATGATGCAGCCAGGGGTCACGATCGAGTCCTCCGCCCGACCCTTATCACGAACTTCGCGCCGGGTGCCTGGACCTGGTCGGTGAAGATCGGCCAGTCGCGGTTGTACAGGTTGAACTCGGGGTCGACGCTGACCAGGTCCATGTGCGCCTCGTGGAACGCGTCGATGGTGCCCACGTCACGCCAGTAGTTGATGTCCTTCTCGGTGGCGCCCGGCACCATGTTGTCCTTGAAGTCGTAGACCTGCGCCTGCCCCTGGTCGGTGAACCACGGGATGATGTCGCCGCCCATGTCATGTCGGGCGGTCGGGTCGGCCGCGTCCGCCTTGAGCGCCTCGATGAGCGCCTGGCTGCTGAAGATGTAGTTGCCCATCGACGCGAAGGACTCGTCGGGCGAGTCGGGCAGACCGGGCGGATCGGCCGGCTTCTCCAGGAACTTCTTGATCTTGTGGTCCGCACCCGCATCGATGATGCCGAACGCCGACGCCTCCTTGCGCGGCACGCGGATCCCGGCGACGGTGGCGGACAGGCCGGAGTCGATGTGCGCGTCCAGCATCTGCCCGATGTCCATCCGGTAGATGTTGTCGGCCCCGAACACGACGATGTAGTCGGGTTGCGCATCGAGGATCAGGTTGAGGCTCTGGTGGATCGCGTCGGCGCTTCCCTGGTACCAGCGGGGTCCGAGCCGCTGCTGTGCGGGAACCGGCGCGACGTAGTTGCCGAGCATTGTGGAGAAGCGCCAGGTCTTCGAGATGTGCCGGTCGAGCGAATGCGACTTGTACTGGGTCAGAACCGCGATCTGCCGCAGGTTGGAGTTCGCGAGGTTCGACAACACAAAGTCGATCAGCCGGTAGGTGCCGCCGAACGGGACCGCAGGCTTTGCCCGGTCCGCGGTCAGTGGCATCAGTCGCTTGCCCTCGCCACCCGCCAGGACGATGGAGAGAATCTCGGGACGTGAAGACATGACCCGAACCTATTGCCTTTTGAGGCCGCCCATCAAGCTAATCCACGAAATAGTGGCCCAATGTCCAGAGGGTCCCTGAGCGGTATGGGACGATTCCGTACATGACGATGAAGCTCGCCCTCCTCACGCGCGAATATCCGCCCTCCATCTACGGTGGCGCCGGGGTCCATGTGGCCCAGCTGGTTCCGCAGCTGAGGAAGCTGATCGACGTCGAGGTCCACTGCATGGGCGAGCCGCGCGAGGGTGCCACCGCCCACGCCGAGGACTACCCGGCCGGGGCCAACGCCGCACTACGCGTGCTGGGCGCCGACCTGTCCATGGCGGCGTCCGTGGGCGACGATGTCGAGATCGTCCACTCACACACCTGGTACGCCAACATGGGCGGTCTCCTGACCGCGCTGATGCACGACGTGCCGCACGTCGTGACGTCCCACTCCCTCGAGCCGCACCGCCCCTGGAAGGCCGAGCAGCTCGCCGGCGGCTACCGGGTGTCGTCCTGGGCTGAGAAGACGGCCTACGAGGCGGCCGACGCCGTCATCTCCGTCAGCGAGGGGATGCGACGCGACGTGCTGGCCAGCTACCCCGACCTCGACCCCGCAAAGGTCCACGTCGTGCGTAACGGCATCGACACCGACGAGTTCCGCCCGACCACGGCACCGACGTGCTCGAGGACCTCGGCATCGACCCGACCCGCCCGTCGGTCGCCTTCGTGGGCGCATCACGCGCCAGAAGGGCCTCGTCCACCTCGTACGGGCGGCCAAGAGTTTCGACGCCGACACGCAGGTGGTTCTGCTGGCCGGTGCCCCGGACACCCCGGAGATCGCCGCCGAGTTCCAGGAGGCGTTCGCCGATCTCCAGGCCGAGCGTTCAGCCCCGGTGATCTGGGTCCAGGAGATGCTCCCGCGGGCCGCGGTGCGGCAGGTCCTCACGCACGCCACGGTGTTCGCCTGCCCTTCGATCTACGAGCCGCTCGGCATCGTGAACCTCGAGGCCATGGCCTGCGAGACGCCTGTGGTGGCCAGCGCCGTCGGCGGCATCCCGGAGGTCGTCGTCGACGGCGGCACCGGCTACCTGGTTGCCTACGACCCGGCGCGCGCCGGCGATCCCGCGTTCGTCGCGGCCTTCGAGGCCGACTTCGCGGGCAAGGTGAACGCACTGACCCGTGATCCCGAGCTGGCCCGCGCGTTCGGCCTCGCCGGGAGGCAGCGCTGCATCGACGAGTTCTCGTGGGCGAAGATCGCACGGGAGACGGTCGGGGTCTACGAGGCGGCCGTCCGCGCCCACGCCTCGCGCTGACCCACCCCGGAGACGCCGACGGGCGGCCCTTTCGAGGGCCGCCCGTCCGGCGTCTGAGCTTGGGACGTCGAACTAGCCGACGATGTCCTTGAGTGCGTTCAGGAGGTCGGTGGCCTCGGTGGCATTCATCTCGACGACGAGCCGACCACCACCATCGACGGGGACGCGCATCACGATGCCGCGACCCTCCTTCGTGACCTCCATGGGACCGTCACCCGTGCGGGGCTTCATCGCTGCCATCTGCCACCCTCATTCTTGTGTTGCCGAACTGTGGTTCTGCCCATTATTCCTTATCCAGCCAAGCCCCGGCGCGGACGGGACCAAGATGCCTCACCGGATCAGGCCTCCGGCGCCCCGGGAGCGTCCTCTGACGGGCCCCGGGAGCCGCCTCGGCGGCCCCTGCTCCGGCGCCGCCCCTTCTCCGGTCGTGGGTCCGGAGCCCAGGTCGGACGCCTCGTGCCCGAGCGCGTCGGAGGCCCGTTGCTGTTCGATCCGCTCGAGCAGTTCGTCGATCACGGCCATGTCGTAGCCTGCGAACGTGACGGGGAACGTCACCTCCGAGGGCGGCGCCGCTTCGCCTGCCACGACGGAGGCGAGGTAGGCATCGACCTCGTCGCGGCCGTACCCGTTGACCCGCCTCGGGAGCACCGCGGAGGCCAGGAACTCCCCGTCCACCGGGCCCTCAGGCACTCGGCCCTTCGGGTTGTCTGTCACCGGCCCGGCGGGCATCTCGCCTAGGTTGCCGAGCGCGGCGTAGGCGGCCAGGCCGAGCACCACGACCCCGACGGCGACGATCGCGATCCACATGCGCGTCAGTCCTTGTCGAACTGGCCGGGCGCGCCCATCGCCTCGACAGCCTCGTCCGGGTCGTCGGTGACTGTGATCAGATCGAGGTCCTCGTGCGAGATGTAGCCGCTCCCCGCGAGGCTCCCCCGGACCCAGTCGAGGAGGCCGGCCCAGTGGTCCTTCCCGAAGAGCACCATCGGGAAGTGGGTCACCTTGCCGGTCTGGATCAGTGTGAGCGCCTCGAACAACTCGTCGAGGGTGCCGAACCCGCCCGGCATGGTGATGAAGCCCTGGCTGTACTTGAGGAACATCATCTTGCGGGCGAAGAAGTAGCGGAAGTTCACGCCGATGTTGATGTAGTCGTTCATGCCCTGCTCATGGGGCAGTTCGATGCCGAGCCCCACCGAGCAGCCGTCCGCCTCGTACGCGCCCTTGTTGCCGGCCTCCATGACACCCGGGCCACCGCCTGTGATGACGGCAAATCCCTTGTCGACGAGCTTGTGGGCGATGTCCTCGGTCACCTTGTACATGGGGTCGGTCGGCCGGATGCGGGCCGACCCGAAGATCGACACGGCGGGGTCGAGCTTGTGCAGGGCGTCGAAGCCCTCGACGAACTCCGACTGGATGCGGAGCACCCGCCACGGGTCGCGCTGGCTCCAGTGGTGCTTCTCCCTGCCCTCGAGGAGGGCCTGGTCGGCCATCGGCTGCGCATGCTCCCGTCCTCCGAGGATGACTGCGCCCTGCCTGCGCTTCGGTTCGGTCATGAGTGTTGGTCTCCTTGGGTTGTCAGGCGAGGAAGCGGCGCAGGCCCGCCGCGCAGGTCTCGAGGTCGGCGACCGGGCAGAACTCGTCTGCCCGGTGGGCGTAGGACGGGTCGCCCGGCCCGAAGTTGACCGCGGGCACGCCGAGCTCGCTGAACCGCGCGACGTCCGTCCAGCCGTACTTCGGCCCGGCACCGGCGCCCACGGCGTCGACGAACGCCATCGCGGCGGGCCGGTCGAGCCCCGGACGGGCCGCCGGTGACACGTCCGTGACCTCGAGGTCGAACCCCGGGAACCAGCCCCGCACCCGCTCCAGCGCCTCGGCGCTCGACTTGTCGGGGGCGAACCGGTAGTTGACCGTCAGCTTCGCGGCCGGCGGGATCATGTTGGTGGCGACCCCACCGGAGATGCCGACGGCGTTGAGCCCCTCGCGGAAGACGAGGCCCTCCACCTCGATCTCCTCCGAGACGTAGGCGGCCAGGGTCGCCAGCGCAGGTGCGAGGTCGTGGATGGCGTTCACGCCCATCCAGGCGCGGGCGCTGTGCGCCGCGACGCCGGTGGTGCCGATCTCGACCCGGATGGTGCCCTGGCAACCGCCCTCGATGCGGGCCGACGTGGGCTCCATCAGGATGGCGAAGTCGGCGACGAGGAGCTCGGGCCTGTTCCGCGCCAGCCGACCCAGGCCGTTGCGGGCCGCCTCGACCTCCTCGTGGTCGTAGAAGATCCACGTGATGTCACGGTTGGGAGCGACCAGTTCGTCGGCCAGCGCAAGCATGACGGCGACGCCGCCCTTCATGTCGCAGGCGCCGCGGCCCCACACGACGTCGCCGTCGTCGCGGGTGACGTATCGGGAGGGCAGGTTGTCCAGCACGGGGACGGTGTCGAGGTGGCCGGCGATCACGACCCTCTCGGGCGGCCGAGGTCGGTGCGGGCGACGACGCAGTCGCCGTCGCGGTGCACGCTGAGGTGGGGTTGCGGGAGAGCCGTCGCTCGACGATGTCGGCGAGGGCCCGCTCATTTCCCGACACGGACTCGACGTCGATGATCTCCTGCAGCAGCGCCGCGAGCGGTTGGGTCATGTGCGGCAGCTTAGCGGGCGTCGACGGCGGCGGAACCGGCCTTGCGGGCCCGCAGCAGGCGCCGTCCGGCCAGCGCCGCATCGGCCATGGCGTCGACGATGAGCAGCGCGCCGCCCAGTCGCGCGACCCGACGCCGCCCGCGCCCGACGAGCAGCGCGCCGGCGAGAGCCTCGGCGGCGGCCAGCGCAAGGGACGCGACGGGTCGCTCCGTGATCCACATCCCCGCCCGTTCGACGGCTTTGAGGTCGCGGTTGCGCGGGGCGAGCCCCGCGAGGCCGCCGTCGAGCAGGCCGAACAGGGATGGTCCCTTCCGCCCTCGAGGATGGTGGCGGCGGCGACGCCGGAGGTCTCATGCAGCGCAAGGCGCGCGAGCTGGGCGGCACTCCGATCGCGACCGCTGCCGCGACGACCGACCCGGGCGTCGGGTCGTCGGTCGGGGCCAGCGCCGCGCGCAGTGCGTCCGCATCAATGGCCAGCGTCGGGTCGGACAACAGGCGGTTCAGGTCGGAGGAGGCATCGGCCTCCGGGTCGGCGAGCACCCGCAGCAGGTCGGCCGCCGAGGCGTCCACCTCCTCGGGCGCGAACGTGACCCGGGTGACCGGCGGGCCTGGAGGAAGTAGGCGGCATCGCCGCGCCCCAGCAGGGCCGAGCGGATCTCCAGCCAGCCACGCCCCTCCCTTCGACGGGAAGGCTCAGCATCACCGCCGGCAGATCGCGGCGGTCGACATCGCCGATCTCCAGCAGAGGGTCGATCCCACCGATGGCGGACCAGCCGCCCAGACCGCGGACGTGACCGGGCCCGGGCTGGCGGCCGCCACGATGTGCGCCCAGCCCTCACCCTGGGCGGAGAACCGCCAGGTCGCCCAGTCCGGTTCGTCCGGCCACTCGACGTCGTCGACATCATCGCCGTCGGCGCCCAGTTCGATCTCGATCTCGACCTCGAGGTCGAGATCGAGGTCGTCTCCGAGGTCGTCGTCCTCACGGGTCAGCGTGACGTCGGCGGCGAGGCCCGCCGCCTCAAGCTCGGCACCCAGGTCATCGACCGAAGGGCCGGGCGTGAGCGCCCCTCCCGTCGACGACCAGCACATCGTCACCGTCCACGGCGACGAGGAACAGCAGCTCCCCTCGTCGACGGAGCGCACGCCCGCGACCACGCCCCGCCCCGCAGCCAGCGCTGCAGCACCACGGAACCGGCGTCGCCGTCGACCGGCGTCGTCAGGGTGCCCAGACGAGCTCGTGGGAGGCGGAGTCACGGCCAACTTCAGTCATGCAGGCAACCCTAGTCGCCGGACGGCGCCGGCCCCGGTCCCGGCTCAGGTCAGGCGCGTCATCTCGACCGAGACGTACATCTCCGATCCGCCGGAACCGGTGTAGATGCCCCTGAGCGGAGGCACGTCCGAGTAGTCGCGACCGAACCCGACCTCCACGTGGGTGCCGCGCGGTACCGACGAACTCGTCGGGTCGTAGCCGAGCCATTCGCCGTCGAAGTACTGCAGCCAGGCGTGCGACTCGCCCACCAGCACCTCGCCGATCTCCGGTTCGGCCTTCTGCACGACGTAGCCGGAGACGTACCTGGCCGGGATGCCCATCGCCCGCAGCCCGCCGAGTGTGAGATGGGCGATGTCCTGGCAGACGCCAGCCCCGTGTTCCCACACCTCGGAGGCGAGCGTGTGCACCTGCGTGACGCCGGGCACGTAGCCGACGGTGCCGCGCAGCCGCGCCGTCAGCTCGGCGACGGCGTCGCCCGGGTGTCCACGGAGCGGCGCACCTGGTCCGCGATCCGCTGCACGTCACGGTGGGGCCGCACATAGTCGGTCTGGGCGAGCAGCTCGCCGTAGCGGTCCTGCAGCCAGGGCTGGGCGAGGCCCTCCCAGCCGATGGGCTCCTCGGAGCGCTCCACCTCGTGGATGTCGACGGTGGAGGTCGCGACGACCTTCAGCTCGGAGTGCCTCTCGTGGACCTCGAACGCCACGGCCGACGTGCCCCAGTAGTCGCGGTAGCTGTGCGTCCACGCGACGGGGCTGATGTCGAGCCTTGAGGAGAGCACCAGTTGGCGACGCGATGTCAGCGGCGTCAGCCTCGCCTCGTTGAAGGAGTCGGTGGCTCCGCCGTCGTAGCGGTAGCCCGTCGTGTGCACGATGCGGTACTGGCTCACCAGGCACCCCAACCCACTCCGCGGCGGCGGAGCCCTCGAAGTAGCGCTCGGAGATGGCCTGGGTGGCCTCGGAGCAGACGGCCTGGAGCCTCGCCATCTCGGCGGGCAGGTCGCGGAGGAACTCGTCGGGCGGCAGGAACTCCAGCCCGGCCTGCGCGGCGCCCAGCAGCCGCAGCGCCGGGTCGTCGGGGCGGATCCGCAGGTTGCTCGGCCCCAGCTGCGAGAGCGCGGTCACCGCCGAGTTCAACGTGTAGATGAGGCTGCGCGGGAACAACCGGTCCAACAGCAGGAACTCGGCCGCGTCACGGTCGGAGGCGAGCGCCCCGTAGCGCTGCACGAACGCGTGGTGCGCGCCGCAGCCGCTGAGCACGTGGTCCCAGGCCCGCTGCGAATTCGAGGCGAACGACGGCGTGGACAGCAGCCTCGCGGTCATGTCGATCCGTTCGATGCTGCGGCCGAGCGTCAGGAACAGCCAGCCCTCGTCGTGGCTCATGGTGCCGTCGGCGAGGCCGGCGATGACGGCGCACCGCTCGCGGACGAACTTGAACATCGAGGCAGGGCGCATCCGTTGGAGCCGGCCTCCGCGCACCGCGAGCCAGGTGGTGTTGATCGACTCCCACACCTCCGTCGAGACTGTCTCCCGCGCACGCCGTGCGGCCTCCCGGGCGTGGCCGAGCGCCGCCAGGAAGCTGACCGGCGAGGTCTCGTCGTAGCAGAGGCGCTGCAGCACGTCGGGGTGTTCCTCGGCAGGCAGCCCCATCAGGAGCAGGAGGTCGTTGGCCGCCTGGGTCTTGTCGAGCGTCGGGTCGTCGAGGCCCTGGTGCAGGTGCACCTCGACGATGCGGCAGGTGTCCTCGGCCCTCTCCAGGTACCGGCCGATCCAGAACAGCGCGTCGGCGATGCGGCTCAGCATGGCGCCTCCTCCCTGCCGGACTGCTGTTGCTGCTCGTGCTGGTGGCGGATCACCCGGTCGACGATCTGGTCGCTCAGGGGCACCGAGGCGGGGCGTGCCTGCGGCCGGACCTCAGCCCTGCCGGGCGTGGGTCGGGAGCGGGCGAGCACCCAGGTGTCCTTCGACCCGCCCCCTGGGATGAGTTGACGATCATCTCCCCTCCGGCAGCGCGACCCGGGTGAGCCCGCCGGGGAGCACGTAGATCCCTCAGCACCGCCGTTGACGACAAACGGTCGCAGGTCGACGTGCCTGGGCCGGAGCTGCCCGTCGATCATCGTCGGGACGGTGGAGAGCTGGATCAGCGGCTGCGCGATCCAGCCGCGCGCGTCCTTGAGGATCTGGCGCCGCAGCTTGTCGAGCTGCTCCTGCGACGCGCGCGGTCCGATCACGATCCCCTTGCCGCCGGAGCCGTCGACGGGCTTGACGACCAGTTCGTGCAGGCGGTCGAACACCTCCTCGCGCGCCGCCGCCTCCTCGAGGCGCCACGTGTCGACCTGCGCCAGGATCGGCTCCTCGGCAAGGTAGAAGCGGATCAGGTCAGGCAGGTAGGTGTAGACGAGCTTGTCGTCGGCCACGCCGTTTCCGACGGCGTTGGCGATGGTGACGTTGCCCGCGCGCGCAGCGTTGAGCAGGCCGGCGCAGCCGAGCAGAGAGTCGGCGCGGAAAACGGCCGGATCGAGGAACTCGTCGTCGATGCGCCGGTAGATCACGTGCACCGGGCGCAGGCCACGGGTGGTGCGCAGCGACACGCGACCGCCGTGGGCGACGAGGTCGCGCCCCTCAACCAGTTCCACTCCCATCATGCGGGCCAGCAGCGCGTGCTCGAAGTAGGCGGAGTTGTGGACGCCCGGGGTGAGCACCACGACGGTCGGCTCGGAGATGCCGGACGGCGCCGCCGCGCGCAGCGCCTTCAGAAGCTCGCTCGGGTAGTCCTCGACCGGACGGATCCGGTGTTTCCCCGCCACCTCGGGCAGCGCCGAGTTGAGGGCGCGCCGGTTCGTCATCACGTAGCTGACCCCGGACGGGCTGCGGACGTTGTCCTCGAGCACGCGGTACACGCCGTCGTCGCCGCGGATCAGGTCGATCCCCGCGATGTGGATCCGCACGCCGTTGGCGGTGGAGAGCCCGGCCATCACCCGGTGGAAGTGCGGGGAGGAGGCCACGACATGGCGGGGGATGGCCCCCTCCACGAAGCAGCGCCCCTCGGTGTAGATGTCGTCGAGGAACGCCTCCATGGCCCTCACCCGCTGACGGCAACCGGCCTCGACGTGGGCGAACTCGGCGGCCTGCATCACCCGCGGCACGATGTCGAGCGGGAAGGGCTCTCCTCGCCTCCGATGTCGAAGGTGACGCCCTGGTCGATGTAGACCGACCGCAGATACTCGGCCCGGGTGCGTACCTCCTCAAGGCCGAGTCGCTCGAGTTCGGCTGCCACGGAGCGCAGCTCCGGCCTCACCCGTTGCCGTCGATCATCTCGTCGTAGGCGGCCTGACCCCGCAGATAATCGTCGAACAGTCCGGTCATGGGAGCGAGCCTACGGTGCCCCGGCGACCCCGCACCCCGGAACCACCGGTTTGTGGGCGGCCGTAACACGGCCGTCACACGGGGCTGCGCGGTGGAGGCTCAGCACCCATCTAGGTAGCGGTACCCAGAGCGGTCACAAACCGCCCGGGCTGGACCCCTTCGCTACCTAGGATCACCTGCGTGAGCACCTCAGGCCCGAGCGGCGGGACCGGCATCTTCGCGCGGCTCGTCTCCCAGTTCCTCGTCCAGTGGGTCCGCAGGACCATCGACACGGGGTCGTCCGCGACCCCGGCCCTCTCCCCGTGCCCGGCGACGTCGCCGGGCGCCCCGACCGGGACCGGTCGCGCGAGACGGCCGGCGCGCACCGCGGCGCCGGGGAGGCGCGGACCGTCGAGGCCCCCGCGGGGCGACCGCCATCGTCGGCGACGACTTCGGCGCGCACCGCGGCGTCACCACCGAGGCCTGCCCTGCACCTCGGCCACCTACGACCCGGCCGGCCTCGAGGCCCGTCTCGCGGCGATGTGGACCAGCCACGAGCGCGCCACCCGCGCCGACGCCCTCCGCGCCGCCGATCCGGGGTCCTCCGCGGGGCCGGCATGGACGAGCGTCAGGTCAGCCAGGCAGGCGACGGCCGGGTGCCGGCCGGCTACCAGATGGAACGGGTGCCCGCCTCCGCCGCGGCACCGTCGCACTACCAGCTCACCCGACGACGGCGCAGTCCCAGTGCAACTGCAACGCCGTCAACGACCAGCTCCGCTCGTCGCAGAGCGGCGGCGTCACGGTGATCACGCTGCCCATCGGAGGCACCCAGGTGACGATCGTGCTCGGCGGCGCCGCGATGGTGGCCTGAGATGCGCACCATGAGCGACTGGGTCCGGCACGCGGAGGCCCGGGGCTTCCCGCAGCGCGGCGGCGCATCCGAGGCGGGGCTCAACCAGATCCGCCCGCCTTCACCCGTCAGTTCGGGATCGACCTGCCCGGCGACTACGCGGACCTCCTGCGCGTCAGCGACGGCTTCGACTTCGACGGCATCGTCATCTTCGGGCTCCGGGACCGCGACGACGCGGGCGGCTTCCTACCCGGCCTCCTCGACTCCAACGAGCGGCTCATCCACGGCGTCGCCTCCGTCGACACCGCCCTGCGCTTCGTGGGCGAGACGGGCGACCTGCTGTTCGCCTACGACACCGGCGAGCGCCAGTGGAAGGCGGTGTCGCGCTACGGCTGGCACACCGTCTTGCGTTTCCAGAGCTTCGGCGACCTGTTCGACGCCGTGTTGGCCACCACCCAGTAAGGACCTGACGGACCATGAACGAACTCGAAGAACTCCTCGGCCGCCTCGGCCGGGAACTCGCACAGCCCCTCCCACCCCGCAGATCCCCACCGTGGAGGGCCGTGGCGAGTCGGAGGACTCGCTGGTACGGATCACCGTGTCGGGCGGCCGGATGACCGACATCACGATCGATCCACGCTCGATGCGCCGGTCTAGCGTCGAACTCGCCGACGACATCCGGGTCGCGATGAACGCCGCGCTCGAGGCGCACGCGACCGCGTTGATGCATGCCATGCGGGAGGAGGCCCCGACCCGCGAGCCTACGCACCCAGCTCGACGAGGTGGCGGGCGAGGCGAAGCGCACGCTCACGGACTATCTCGACCTGATGACCGAGATGATGGAGTCGACCGCCGCCCGGGAGGCCCGATGAGCGACATCGTCTTCTCGCCCGAGTCGTACCGCAGGGCCGGCGGGATCATCGAGGAGGCCACCCGGTTCATCAAGGATGAGATCGACAGGCTCCTCGATTCGGTGACCGACTTCCAGCTGCTCGGCACCAACGACATCGTCGGGCGGCTCGCCAACGAGCTGTACCGCGCCTTCATCGAGGCCTTCCGCCAGATCGTCCACGGCCTCGTCGACGGCCTGCTCGACCAGTCGGAGACCCTGCGGATGGTCGGCGACCTCTACCGGGACACATCCGAGGCCGCGACGTCGCTGGCCTCCCTCATCGGAAAGGACTACTGAGGTGAGCATCAACCTGCCCGGCGCGCTGACCATGTTCACGCAGCTGATCGGCTTCACTTTTCCCGAGGGACGCGAGACCGAGATCATGGAGTGGGCCGTGAAGTGGCAGCGGTTCTCCGACGCGGTGACGAAACTGGTCGACACCACCCAGAGGGCCGCCGACCACGTCCTGGAGCACAACCAGGGCGCCGCGCGCGAGGCCTTCAGCGCCAACTTCGAGGGCGATTCCTCCCCGCTCGACGTCTCCCGGAACCTGTCGAAGGCCGCGAAGGTCACCGGCACCTGCCTGCTCGTGATCGGCGCCGCGATCCTCGTGCTGAAGATCATCTCGATCGTCGACCTGTCCGTGTTCTGCGCCCAGTACTGGTCGGCGATCGCGGCCATCCCCGCCACCTACGGCGCATCGCTCGGCTGGATCCCACCCGCGCAGGCGATCTGCAAGTCGGCCGTCGAGATGGCCATCGAGGCGGCCGCCGAGAAGGTCCTCACCTGACGGGTTCCCGCTGCCCCCGTTCCACCGCGAAGGTCGTCGACTGACGGAAACACTAGACTTGCCCGCATGACCAACGAGACCCGCAACGCCTGGGCCTGGGCCTGGCGACCGTCCACACCACCGGCGCCGTGCTCGACGCCTGGTTCCCGAGCCCCACCTCGGCACCGAGGTCACGGATGAGCCGCCGTCGCTGCTTGCCGAGGCCCAGTACGTCGACGAGATCCGGCAGGTCCAGACGAAGATCGTGCGGGTCGAGATCGACCTGGACGCCGACCCGCCACCGTCGAGGACGCCTATCTGCGGCTCCACCTGCTGAGCGCCCGTCTCGTTGCGCCGCACGGCCAGAACCTCACCGGCCTCTTCGGGGTGCTCCCGAACAACGCGTGGACCACCGCCGGCCCGGTGCGGGTGGCCGACGTGAACCGCGTCCGCACACTGCTGCGGGCCCGTGGCGAACAGCTCACCGTCTACGGGATCGACAAGTTCCCCCGCATGGTCGACTATCTCGTGCCCGCCGGCGTCCGGATCGCCGACGCCGACCGTGTCCGCCTCGGAGCCCACCTCGCGGAGGGCACCACCGTCATGCACGAGGGCTTCGTGAACTTCAACGCCGGAACCCTCGGCACCTCGATGGTCGAGGGTCGCATCTCGGCTGGCGTCACCGTCGGGGACGGCACCGATGTCGGCGGCGGTGCCTCCATCATGGGCACCCTCTCGGGCGGAGGCCAGCACGTCATCACGCTCGGCGAGCGCTGCCTGCTCGGCGCCAACTCCGGCATCGGGATCCCGTTGGGCGACGACTGCGTCGTCGAGGCCGGCCTGTACGTCACGGCGGGCACCAAGGTGCTGCTGACCGACGGCGGGATCGTCAAGGCCCGCGAACTGGCAGGCCAGAACGACCTGCTGTTCCTGCGTGACTCCCAGTCCGGCGCGGTCGTCGTGAAGCACCGCCGTGGCTCGAAGGTCGCGCTCAACTCAGATCTGCACAAGAACTGATGAGGCGACCCGTCGTCATCACCCTCGTCGTCGCCATCCTGCTCGGCGCCCTGGGCTACGGCGGCTGGCGCGCCTACCGCTACGTCTACGAGCGGGTGACCCCGAGCGTTGCGAGGTTCTGGTCCCCGGCTCCGACCCGACCACCCTGACGCGTGAGCAGGCGGTCAACGCGTCCATCATCGTGGCCGTGTCGCTCGAGCGCGGGCTGCCGGAGCAGGCCGCCGTGGTGGCCCTCGCGACGGCCTACCAGGAGTCGGGGCTGCGCAACCTCGACTACGGTGACCGTGACTCGCTCGGGCTCTTCCAGCAGCGCCCTCCTACGGTTGGGGTACCGAGGAGGAGATCCAGGACCCGTGGTACTCCTCGAACCGCTTCTACGAGGAGCTGGTGAAGTTCGACAACTGGGAGACCACCGACGTCAACGACATCGCCCAGAAGGTTCAGCGCAGCGGCCATCCTGAGGCGTACCGGAAGCATGAGGCCAAGGCACGGGCCGTCGCCGCCGCCCTGCGCGGCACGGCACCGGCGTCGCTGTCATGCCTGAGCTTCGACGACCCGACGAGTTCGGATCCGGCGTCCTTCGAGCGGGTCCTCGCCGCCTTCGGCGACACGGTGACCACGAGGCCCGACGGGACCACCCTCGTCATCACCGCGGCCGACGAGACCAGCCTGTGGGCGGCCGCGCAACACGTCGTAGCCAACAGTTACGACGCAGGCGTGCTGTCCGTGGTGGTCGGCGGCCAGGAATGGAAACGTTCCGCGCAGGGCTGGCACGACGCGCGCACCCCGCGGCCGATCGGACGGCGACGGTCACGCTGGCGGGATGACCCGGGCCGCTGAGCGCCCTCGCCGCCCGCCGACCGTCAGGCCCTCAGGCGGGCGGCGGCCTCTGCGATGCGCTCGTCGGAGGCCGTCAGGGCGACCCGGACGTGGCGGGCCGCCGCGGGTCCGTAGAAGTCACCGGGGGCGGCGAGGATCCCGAGTCCGGCGAGCCAGTCGATGGTCTCGCGGCACGGCTCGTCGCGGGTGGCCCACAGGTACAGCGACCCCTCCGAGTGGTCGATCCGGAAACCGGCCGCCTCCAGGGCGGGACGCAACCGCGCCCGCCTCGCCAGGTATCGGTCCCGCTGCAGCTCCACGTGGGCCTGATCGCCGAGCATGGCGATCATGGCTCCCTGGATCGGTCGGGGCACCATCATGCCGAGGTGCTTGCGCACCGCGACGAGCTCCTGCACGACGGCGGGGTCTCCGGCGACGAAACCGGCGCGGTAGCCGGCGGCGTTCGAGCGCTTCGACAGTGAGTGGACCGCCAGCAGCCCGGTGAGGTCGCCGTCGTTGACCCTCGGGTCGAGCACGGAGTACGGCTCAGCCTCCCAGGCGAACTCCCCGTAGCACTCATCGCTTGCCAGCACCGCGCCGACGCGGCGGGCGGCCTGCACGAAGGCACGCATCTCCGCGAGGTCGAGGATCCTGCCGCTCGGATTGGCGGGCGAGTTGATCCACACGATCCGCGCATCGTCGGGGATGGCGGCGGGGTCGTCCAGCGCGACGGGGCGCGCCCGGAGGTGAGGGCCCCCACCTCGTAGGTCGGGTAGGCGCACGCGGGGAAGACCACCGAGGCACCCGGTCCGACGGCGAGCAGGGTCGGCAGCCAGCCGACGATCTCCTTGGTGCCGATCACCGGGAGGACCGACTCGTCGGTCAGCGGGAGGGAGGCCCAACGGCGCTCAAGATAGGAGGCGATGGCGCGCCGCGTCTCAGGTGCCCCCACACCGTGGGTAGCCGGGGGAATCCCGTGCGCCGTGAGCGCGTCGACGGCCAACTGGGGGGTGTCGTCCACAGGTGTACCGACGGACAGGTCGATGATGCCGCCGGGGTGCGCGGCTGCGGTGCGCTTGGCCTCGCTCAGCGTGTCCCAGGGGAAATCGGGCAGACGGGAGCTGAGGCCCATCTCACTCGCCCTGGGGCGGGAGAGCCTCGACGACGGGGTGATCCTTGTCGATGACGCCGAGCTTCGCGGCACCGCCGGGCGAACCGATCTCGTCGAAGAACTGGACGTTCACGTCGTAGAACTGGGCCTGGTCCTCGGGGACGTCGTCCTCGTAGTAGATGGCCTCGACGGGGCAGACGGGCTCACAGGCGCCGCAGTCGACGCACTCCTCAGGATGGATGTACAGCATCCGGTTGCCCTCGTAGATGCAGTCAACGGGACATTCCTCGACGCAGGCCCGATCCTTCACGTCGACGCATGGCAGACCGATGATGTACGTCACTGTTCTTCTCCTTCAGAGGTGCTGGACGTCGGCTAGCTTACCGCTTCACTCACTCGCAGACGATGCGGTCACCGGCGCTGTACTTCCAGGAGTACGGCTCGGACCTGACGACGACGCCGTCCTTGTAGAAGAGGCGCTTCCAGGAGGCGGTGAAGCCCTTGATGGGTGCCTGCGCCTCACACTTCGGGTCGCCCTTGATGGTGCGGGTGGTGCCGGAGTAGAAGCCGGACTTGGTGATGTCGGTCGAGGTGACCTTGTCCCAGGTCGGCTTCGACCAGATCTCGAAGGCGAGCGAACCCCTCTTCCCACTGCTGGAAGGGCTGATGTAACCGCGGATGACAGCGGGGTACTCCGTGTCGTTCTGGAAGCGCATGTCGAGCGAGCCGTAGTAGATCGTCGACTCGCGGCCCGCCGGGTAGCGGTCGAAGTAGAGGCTGTGGGGCTTGTGCTCGATGTCCTTGTAGCCGGCGAAGAAGCCCGCGTTGTACAGCGTGGTCGCGGCCTGCGAGATGCCACCGCCCGACTCCTTCACGAGCCTGCCGCCGTTGATCACGTAACCGTCGGTGAACCCGTTGGCCGCGGTGCGTTCGCCGAGAGCGTCATTGAGCGAGAAGATCTCGTCCGGCATGAGGACGGTCCCGTTCACGAGTTCCGCGGCCCTGCCGAGGTTCTTGTTGCGGTACGCGGCGTGCGGGTACTGCGTGGTGAACGAGCCGATCTTGACGAGGTCGCCGAGCGATTCGGCCTGCTCGGTGGTGTACTCCGGCTGCTTGGTCGTCACGGTGACGGCCGCGGTCCTGGCCTCGCCGGTGGCGGTGGCCGCCTTCTCGACCGCGGCGACGAACGACGCCTTGTCGAGCTCCTCCCCGACCACGGCAGGAACGACCTTCACCGCGCCGCCGGAGAAGGCGAAGCTGGCGTCCTTGGCCGCCTTCAACTTCAGCGACTTCTGAGCCTCGGCCGTCGACTCGAACAGCTTGTCCGCGTCGAGCTTCCCGACGACCTTCCCGCCCTCCTCGACGAACGTGGCCGCCCCGGCCAGGGCGGCGGGCTGATCTCCATGGAGGTGTCGTTGTGGGTCAGGGTCACGGGTCCGCTGACGAGCGGGGCCGCGAAGGTGGCGATGACCTCATCGACCATGGCATCGGTGACCGCCGGATCGGACTCGTCGAGAGTGGCCTCGACGTTGCCCTTCCCCTCAGCGAAGGCTGAGGAGACGTCGTCGGCGGTCTCGTCGATGTTCAGTTCCTCCGCCTTCGCGGCGGGGGTCCGCACGACCTTCTCGCCATCGAAGGCCACGGTGGCGGGGACACCGTCAACCGCGAAGGTGGTCGCATTGTCACCGAGGACGGTGGTGAGTGTGCCACGGTCGACGACGCGGACGAGGTCGACGGGGCCGCCGCCCGTGAGCGACTCGAAGATCTCAACCGGGTTCCAGCTGTAGCCACCGCCGGCTGCGGCGACGGTCGCCTCATAGTCGACGGTGAGACCCGAGTCCGCGGGAGTCAGGGTGATGGACCGCTCACCGGCGCTGACGCTGATGGGGGCGTCGACCGCGGGTGCGAGTTCGGCCTGCAGCTTCGCGATCGCCTCCTCCGTGCTCATCCCGCCGATGGCCACCCCAGCCACTTCCGCCTTCGCGGGCAGCTGGCTGCCAGCCACGAAATAGGAGGCGACGTATGCCCCACCGACGAGCACGACGGCACCTCCGACCACCCGAGGACGATCTTCCCGGTCCTTTTCACTGCGCTCTCCTCGTTGCCCCACCGACCCAAAACGTACCCATGGTACGGAACGCAGGGGTCGTCGTCCCAATCGTGCGCCTCACCTGACGCGCACCGACCAGGGCATCGTGAGGGCCCCGGGGCGTTGATGCCGAGCCCCGCCGCGATGCCCGCGAGCATCGATTCGGGGGTGGGGAGGTTGGCCCCGCCGACCGCCTGCTCGGAGGAGTTGGCGGGTCGCAGCATGGCCACGAAGCCGGGATCGCCGATGTGGGTGAGCCGCGTCCGGTCGCGTTGCAGGCCTGCGAGCGCGCAGGCCCGCTCGACGGCGAGGTGCTGTCCGCCGATGTGGTCGACGAGTCCCCGCTCGAGCGCGTCGGCCCCGGTCCAGACCCGGCCGCGGGCCAGTTTCTCCAGGTCGTCGAGGTCCATGCCCCTGTCCTGGGCAGCGAATGTCGTGAAGTCACGGTAGACGCGGTCGAGGAACACGTTCAGCCGCTCCCAGTCGGAGTCGGAGAACTCGTGGGCCGACGAGAAGGTGCCGGCCGCCGCGCCGATCTCGACGGTCTCGCGGAGCAGGCCGAGCCTGTCGTAGAGGCCCTCGGTGACCATCTTGCCCGCGAGCACGCCGATCGATCCGGTGAGCGTGGTCGCATGGGCCACGATCTCGTCGGCGGGCATCGCCACGTAGTAGCCGCCGGAGGCCGCCACGGTCTCCATGTGCGCCACCACCGGCTTGCCCGCCTCCCGGAGCCTCAGCACCGAGCGGCGGATGAAGTCGGAGGCGACGGCAGACCCTCCGGGCGAGTCGACCGCCAGCACGACGGCCTTGACGTCGTCGTCGCGGAGAGCCGCGCGGAGGTGCTCATCCACCACGTCGGAGCCGACGGAGGCACCGCCGCCGATGGACCGGTTGCCACGGCCGGTGGTGATGCCACCGCGCACCTGCACGACGGCGACCTTCGGTTGCCTCGCGCGCAGCCGCTTCACGAGCTCGGCCTTGTTGGTGTAGCGGTGCGCGAACAGGAGCGACCCGGCCTCGACGCCCCACCTCTCCAAGGCCGACCCGTAGGCCTGGTCGCGGTAGCCGATGTGGTCGATCAGGCCGAGCTCGAGGGCGTGCTCCGGGGTGACCGGCGAGGCGTTGACTGCCTCCCACACCTGTTCGGTGGTAAGTCCCCTGCGCCGCGCGATGTCACCGACGAGCGAGTCGACGATCGACTGGCCGAGCCTGGTGGTCATCTCCCGCTGCGGCCCGGTGATCTCGTCGGCGGCGTAGGTGTTGGCGGCGGTCTTGTACTCGTGGCGCTGCCCGAACTGTGGCACGACGCCAACCTTCGCGAGCAGGCCCTTGTAGAGGGTCATGGAGAGCTCGACGCCCTCGATCGACATCAACCCGGTCGGCTGCAGCCAGATCTCCTGCGCGGCGGTGGCCAGGTGGTACGAGCTGAGGCCCTGCACCAGTTCGCCGAACGACTCGGCCCATGCCATCGTCTTCTTGCGGGTGCCGAACTCCTCGACGAGTCCGCCGATCTCCTCGAGGTGGGCCAGCGCGGTGCCCGAGGGCACGGCGTGCACGATCAGGCCGACGACGCGGTCGTCGTCGGCGGCCACCCGGAGGTGGTCGCGGAGCCCCCGAGCGTCGGCGAGTTGATCAGCTGCACCGCCTGCAGCGGGTTGGACGGTCGGGCCACCAGGACGCCCGCGCCATGTCCAGTTCGAGGACGATCGGCTTGTCACCTGTGACCCTGCTGAGGATGTCGCTGATTCCCATTCGTCCAGCTTACGGATCGACACAATGCCCCGGGCCGCCCGGCTGCGGATCGCGCCGAACGCAGAAGGCCCTCCCGAGGGAGGGGCCTTCTGTGTTCGGAAACGAACTCAGGCGATGAGGCCCTTCGCGGTCGCCGCGACGTTGTCGGCGGTGAAGCCGAACTCCTCGAACAGCTTGCCGCCGGCGGCCGAGGCACCGAAGTGCTCGATGCTCACGGACGCGCCCTGGCCCCGACGTACTTGGCCCAGCCCATCGCGATGCCTGCCTCGACGCTGACGCGCGCCGTCACGGCGGCGGGCAGCACCGATTCGCGGTACTCGGCGCTCTGCTCGTCGAACCACTCCTGGCAGGGCATCGAGACCACGCGGGTCGGGATGCCGTCGGCCTCGAGCTTCTCCTGCGCGGCCAGCGCGACGGACAGCTCCGAGCCGGTGCCGATCAGGATCACCTGGACGTCACCGGACGCCTCGCTGACGACGTAGCCGCCCTGGGCGACGCCCTCCGCCGAGGCGAAGCGGTCGCCGCGCGGGATCGTCGGGAGGTCCTGCCGCGACAGGATGATGCCGGCGGGACGGTCCGTGCGGCGCAGGATCTCGCCCCAGGCGACCGAGGTCTCGTTGGCGTCCGAGGGCGCACGATGGACAGGCCGGGGATCGCGCGGAGCGAGGCCAGGTGCTCGATCGGCTGATGGGTGGGGCCGTCCTCGCCGACCCGATGGAGTCGTGGGTCCACACGAAGATGGAGTCGAGGTTCATCAGCGACGCGAGGCGGACCGCGGGGCGCATGTAGTCGGCGAACACGAGGAACGTGCCGCCGTAGGCGCGGGTGAGGCCCGACAGGTTGATGCCGTTGATGATGCCGCCCATGGCGTGCTCACGGATGCCGAAGTGCAGCGTGCGCCCGAACTGGTTGCCCGCCCAGTCCTTCGTGACCCGCTCGGCGGGCAGGAAGGAGGGCTGACCCTTCATGGTGGTGTTGTTCGAGCCAGCAAGATCGGCGGAGCCGCCCCACAGCTCGGGCAACTGGTCGGCCAACTCGCTCAGCACCTCGCCGGAGGCGGCGCGGGTCGATTTCTTGCCCTCCTCGAAGACGGGGAGGCTGAAGTTCTCGGGCAGCTTGCGGGACTGGACACGGCGCAGGAGCTCCGCCTGCTCCGGGTTGGCGGCTGCCCACGCGGCGAACTTCGCGTCCCACGCCTCGCGGGCGGCCGCGCCGCGGGTGGCGAGGTTGGCGCGCGAGGCCGCGACGACCTCGGCGTCGACGGCGAACGGCTTCTGCTCGAACTTCAGCAGGTCCTTCAGCGCGGCGATCTCGTCGCCGCCGATCTTGGAGCCGTGGATCGAGTGGTGGCCCTGCTTGTTGGGAAGCGGCCAGCCGATCACAGTGGTGAGGCGGATGTAGCTGGGCTTGTCGGTGACGGCCTTCGCGGCCTCGATGGCGTCGTGGAGCGCCTGGATGTTCTCCTCGTAGGCGGTGCCGCCGCCGGTCCAGTCGACGTGCTGGACGTGCCAGCCGTACGACTCGTAGCGCGCGTCGACGTCTTCGTTGAAGGAGATGTCGGTGTCGCCCTCGATGGTGATGCGGTTGTCGTCGTAGATGAGGACGAGGTTGCCGAGGTTCTGCGTGCCGGCCAGCGAGGAGGCCTCGGAGGCGACGCCCTCCTGCATGCAGCCGTCGCCGGCGATCGTGTAGACGAAGTGGTCGAACACCGACTCGCCGAGCGGGGTCCCGGGGTCGTAGATGCCGTGTTCGCGGCGCGCGGCCATCGCCATGCCGACGGCGTTGGAGATGCCCGCACCGAGCGGGCCGGTGGTGCACTCGACGAAGTCGGTGTGGCCGTACTCGGGGTGGCCGGGCGTCCTGGAGCCCCAGATGCGCAGGTTCTCGATGTCCTCAAGCTCGAGGCCGAGGCCGCCGAGGTACAGCTGCGCATACTGCAGGACCGACGCGTGGCCGGCGGAGAGAATGAACCGGTCACGACCGAGCCACGACGGGTCGCGGGGTCGGTGTTCATCACCTTCTGGTAGAGCAGGTATGCCACCGGGGAGAGCGACACGGGGTGCCGGGGTGCCCGTTTCCGGTCTTCTCGACCGCGTCGACGGCAAGGATGCGTGCCGTGTCGACCGCGCGGGCGTCCTGTTCGGTCCACTCGAGAGTCACAGTTTGTCCTAACTACTTTGTTGTGCGGAATGTTCGTGGGCGGCGTTTACGGGCGTGAGCCTACATGTCAGCTGCCGGGGCCGGGACGTGGCCCTCGGCAGTCTCACGGTGCGGAGTCGCCTCCGTAGGACAGGAACGACCCGTACGTTCCCAGTTCTGCGGCGGCGGGCCCGGCCTCGGGCTGGGGTTCCGGCTCCGCCTCGTCGGTCTGCGGGGCGCCCGCCGGGCGGGGCATCATCGTGTCGCCGATCTGCTCGCGGACGAGCCGCTGCAACTCGTCTGCGCTGTCGGGGTCGAACTTCCTGATCTCTGCCATCACTCACCCTTCACGACTGGCGGTTGCGCCGACCATGGGAACACGATCCACTGCTCGGTCGACTTCCACACGAAGTCGGGGCGCACGATCGAGCGCGGCTTGGCGTACAGCACCGCGGAGCGGACCTCGGCCCCGAACCCGCGCAGCAGCTTCATGACGAGGCCGAGCGTGCGGCCTGAGTCGGCGACGTCGTCGACCACCAGGATCCGCTGCCCGGCGATGGACTCGGTGTCGAGCATCGGGGCGAGGAGCACCGGATCGGCGAGGGTCTCGTTGACGTCGGTGTAGAACTCGACATTGATGGCGTCACTGAGCTTGACTCCGAGCGCGTACGTCATGGCCCCGGCCAGCGTGAGTCCACCGCGCGCCACCGCGATGATCATCTGCGGCGTGAAGCCGGAATCGACCACATCCTGGGAGAGCTCCCGCGTCGCGGACCCGAAAACCTCCCAGGTCAGGATCTCCTTCTCGTCGAGGTCGGTCGCGTCCGCGTGATAAGCCATGGGTGCCATCGTAGTGTGCCGCCGATCCGGCGGGAAAGCGGTGGCCTCAGGCGAGGATCCGCGTGACGAACACCACGTCGCGCCACTGTCCGAACTTGTGGCCGACCTCGGGCAACCGCCCCGTCACCTCGAACCCGAGCCGCTCGTGGAACGCGATGGACTCGGTGTTGGCGCCGTCGATCACCCCCACCATCACGTGCACGCCAGCGCCGCGGGCGACGTCGATCAGCGCCATCATGAGCATCCGTCCTGCCCCGGCGGCCCGGTGTCCGGAGGCGATGTAGACGCTGTGCTCGACGGTGTTGGCGTAGCCACCGAGCGACCGGAAGGGTCCGTAGCTCGCGTATCCCGTCACGACGCCGCCGTCCTCGAAGACGAGGACGGGGAAGTTGCCGCCGGCGAGGCGGTCGAACCAGGCGCGGCGGTCGTCGACGGTGACGGGTTCGAGCGCGTAGGACGCCGTCGTGCCCACTCCTGCCTCGTTGTAGATGGCGGTGATCGCCTCGATGTCCTTGGCGTTGGCAGGTCGGATCGTAGGCATGTGAGCAATCCTAAGTGAGCGCTGGCCACGGCACGATACCGCGACGCACCCTCGGGCGATACCGTTTCGCCATGACGATGCTTGAGGGCTGCACCATGCTCAGCGGCGCATGGGGCGACGTGTCGGCGCACGAGATCGGAGCGACCGTCACGTCCTGGCGGCCGGCCGGTCGGGAGGTGCTGTTCACCGCATCCGACGCGGTGATCGACACGGCCGACATGTGGCACGGGGGCATCCCGTGTGTGCTCCCTGGTTCGGGGCGGCCCCGGGGCTGGGCGGTCCCGTTCGTGCACGGCGTCGTACCCAGGGTGAGGTGGCGGCTGCTGGACGCGTCGGGGGACGACGCGGGTGCCCGGCTGCGTTACGCCACCGACGCCACCGCCACCGCGCACCTGCCCGGCGCCGACCGGTTCCCGTCCGATCTCCGCTACGAGCTCGAGGTGGCGGCCGACGCCACCCGGCTGAGGCTCGACCTGACGGTGACCTCGCCGTCCGTGGCGGCCACCGTCGAGATGGCGCTGCACCCCTACCTCCTGACCGACACGCGCTCGGGGCGCGTCGACGGTCTGGGTGGGGTGCCGTTCACCGACTTCACGGACGGTTCGCGTGGCGCGGCCGACCCACCGGTTGTGCTCGGTGGCTACCTCGACCGCGTCTACGACGCGGCCTGCCCCGCGACGGTCGACTCCGCCGAGGGCCGCCTCTCACTCTCGTCGGAGGGCGCGGAGTCGCTGATCGTGTGGAACCCCGGCCCCGCCAACAAACAGGTACCGGGCGACGAGTGGGAACGCTTCGTCTGCGTCGAGTACGGCTGCGTCAAGGGCCACCCGGTCGAGCTGCCCGCCGGCGGCGACAGGCGGCTCTCGATGACGATCTCGGTTGGCTGACGGGGCTCAGCCCCTGCCCAGCAGCTCCGCCTCGGCACCGATGGTGGTGTCGTCGCCGTGGCCCGTGTGGACGACGGTGTCGTCCGGTAGCACGAAGAGCCGCCTCCTGACCGAGTCCTCGATCTGGGGCCGGCTGCTGAAGGACCGACCCGTCGCCCCGGGGCCCCCGTTGAAGAGGGTGTCTCCGGTGAAGACGCAGCCGAGCGTCGGCGAGTAGAGGCACACTGCGCCGGGCGCATGGCCGGGGGTGTGGATCACCTGCAGTGTCACGGGGCCGACGGCGAACTCCTGCCCGTCGGCGAGGTCGTGGTCCCACCGCCGGTGCGGGTGGGTCAGCTCCCACAGCGGCGCATCGTCCGGGTGCAGCCAGATCGGCGCCCCGGTCCGGTCGGCCAGTTCGGGGCGTAGCGCACGTGATCGTCGTGCGCATGGGTGCAGACGATCGCCTGGACACGGCGGCCGCCGACCGCGGCGAGGATGGCGTCGACATCGTGCGGGGCGTCGATGACGATCACCTCACGCTCGTCGCCGACGAGCCACACGTTGTTGTCCACGTCGAACGTCTGCCCGTCGAGGGAGAAGCTGCCGCTGGTGACGGCGTGCGTGATCACAGGATCACCACCGAGCGGAGGACCTCACCACGGTGCATCTTCTCGAACGCCGCGTCGATGTCGCCGATGCCGATCTCCTCGCTGACGAACGCATCCAGGTCGAGCCGCCCCTGGAGATACAGGTCGATCAGCATCGGGAAGTCACGCGAGGGCAGGCAGTCGCCGTACCAACTCGACTTCAGCGAGCCGCCGCGCCCGAACACGTCGATCAGCGGGATGTCCGGCACCTTGGCGTCCGGGTGCGGGACGCCGACCAGGACGACGGTGCCCGCCAGGTCGCGCGCATAGAAGGCCTGCTTCCAGGTCTCGGGGATGCCGACAGCGTCGATCACCACATCGGCGCCGAACCCCCGGTGAGTTCCCTGATCGCCTCGACGGGGTCGGTGTCCCGGGAGTTCACGGTGTGGGTGGCGCCCATCCCGCGGGCCCATTCGAGCTTGCGGTCGTCGAGATCGACGGCGATGACGGTGCCTGCGCCAGCCAGCGCCGAGCCGGCCACGGCCGCGCAGCCGACGCCGCCGCAGCCGATCACCGCGACGGACCTGCCGCGGGTCACCGAGCCGGTGTTGATCGCGGCCCCGAGGCCCGCCATCACGCCGCAGCCGAGGAGCCCTGCGGCCGCGGGGCTGGCCGCCGGGTCGACGGGGTGCACTGGCCGGAGTGGACGAGGGTCTTCTCGATGAACGCCCCGATGCCGAGCGCGGGGGTGAGTTCGGTACCGTCGGTGAGCGTCATCTTCTGCGTGGCATTGAAGGTGTTGAAACAGTACTGCGGCTCGCCGCGGCGGCACGCCCGGCAGTCGCCGCACACCGCCCGCCAGTTGAGGACCACGTAGTCGCCGGGGCTCACATTGGTGACACCCGCCCCTACGGCCTCGACGATGCCTGCCGCCTCGTGGCCGAGCAGGAACGGGAAGTCGTCGTTGATGCCGCCCTCGCGGTAGTGGAGGTCGGTGTGACACACGCCGCACGCCTGGATGGCCACGACCGCTTCCCCCGGCCCGGGATCCGGCACATGGACGTCGACGAGCTCAACCGGCTGACCCTTTGCGCGGGCGACGACGCCCTTGACTGTCTGCATGGGCATCACACTAGCCACACCCCACCCAGGAGAGGCACGATCGCGTCCACGAAGAGCGGCGCGAGCGTGGGGTCGCCCAACTGCTCGGGGCCGACCCACCGGAGGGCCTCGATCTCGGCCGCCGGGCGCACGTCCGGCCCGATCGGCGTGGGCCACCGGAAGCACTGCGACACGACGGTGTGGCCGGGCTCGTTCGCGGCGGGGCGGCATACTCCCCGAGCGGCACCAACTCGGCCGGGTCGAGGGTGAGCCCGAGCTCCTCGGCCACCTCCCGCGCCCCGCACCGCTCAGGGGACTCCCCCGGCTCAGGTTTGCCGCCAGGGTTCATCCACATCCCCGTGCCGCGCTTGCGCACCAGCAGCACGCGGCCCACCTGGTCGGTCAGGACGACGGCTGAAACGTGGATCTGAGGGGTCACCCGGGTGACGCTACCGCGTCGCCGCCCCGGCGCTGCGCCCCTGCCGGATAGGCTGGGGCGACACCGGAGCGGGAGGTATCGATGGCAGGGCACTGATCGTGGTCGACGTGCAGGTCGACTTCTGCGAGGGCGGCGCCCTCGGCGTCGACGGCGGAATCCGGGTCGCGACCGACATCGCGGAACTGCTCGCGGGCGGCCACGGCTACGACGCTGTCGTCGCGACGCGCGACCACCACATCGACCCCGGCGCCCACTTCTCCGCCACCCCCGACTTTGTCGACAGCTGGCCACCGCACTGCGTCGTCGGTACCCCGGGCCAGGAACTGCACCCCGCGCTGGCCGGGTTCGGTTTCGATGCCGTCTTCGACAAGGGCACCTTCGAGGCGGCCTACTCGGGCTTCGAGGGCGCCACCGCCGACGGCGTCCCGCTCGCCCGCTGGCTCGGCCTGCGTGGGATCACCGACGTCGACGTGTGCGGGATCGCCACCGACTACTGCGTCGCGGCGACCGCAACGGACGCGGCTTCGGAGGGTTTCCGCACCACGGTCCTGACGTCGCTGACCGCCGCGGTGCACGCGGCCTCCACCGGTGCCGTGCACCTGCGGCTGCGCGAGGCCGGTGTCACGGTGGAGGCCCGGCCCTCAGCTGAGGCCCCCGGGACGCGCCCCATAACCCCGGTACACGGGTTTGGTTACATCGGATCGCGTTGTCTCGCTTTGGTAACCACAGTCCGGAACCCGGCTCCCGGGTGCTTAGATGTCCCCAACGTCACGCCCCGCGTGACAGATCCCCACCCACCGACCTGGGAGAATGACACATGAACCTCAGTCGCCGCACCCTGCTGGGTGCCAGCGCCGTCGCCGCCGTCGCGGCCACCACCGCCTGCTCCGCCACACCCGGCGGAGGCGGCGGGAAGGCCGCCGGTGACACGATCCGCGTGGGCCTCAACTACGAGCTCTCCGGCGGCGTCGCCACCTACGGCCAGGCCTCGGTCCTCGGCATCAAGATGGCCATCGACGAGATCAACGAGGCCGGCGGCGTCGCGGGCAAGAAGATCGAGCCGGTCGAATACGACAACAAGTCCGACGCGGCCGAAGCCACCACGCTCGCCACCAAGCTGATGACCAACGACGGCGTCATCGCGGCCATGGGCCCCGCGACGTCCGGCAACTTCAAGGCCACCATCCCCGTGGCGAACAAGAACAAGGTGCCGGTCGTCTCCGGCTCCGCCACCGCCGACGACGTCACATGGGACGGGAAGACGCTGCAGGAGTATGCCTTCCGCATCTGCTTCAGCGACTCGTTCCAGGGCACCATCATGGCGAAGTTCGCCGCCGAGAACCTGTCGGCGAAGACGGCCGTCATCATCAAGGACAACTCGAGCGACTACTCGAAGGGCCTCGCCGCGGCGTTCACCGAGGAGTTCGGCAAGCTCGGCGGCTCGATCGTCGGCGAAGAGGCCTTCGTGGCCGGCGAGACCGACTTCAACACGATCCTCACCCGCATCAAGGGCCAGAGCTTCGACGTCGTGTTCCTCCCCGGCTACTACTCGGAGGCCGGCCTCATCATCAAGCAGGCCCGCGACCTCGGCATCACCGCCCCTGTGCTCGGCGCCGACGGCTTCGACTCCCCACGCTGCTCGAGCTCGGCGGCGCCGCGGCCCTGAACGACGTGTACTTCACCAACCACTACTCCTCGATCGACAAGGACCCCAAGGTCACCGCGTTCATCGAGGCGTTCAAGGCCAAGAACGGCGAGGAGCCGAACGCGTTCCACGCCCTGGGCTACGACCTCGGCCACTTCGTCGCCGACGCGATCGGCCGGGCCTCCGAGCTCACCGGGTCGGCCGTCCAGCAGGCGATGGCCTCCACCAAGGGCTTCGTCGGCGTCACCGGCACCTTCGACATCGACGAGCACCACAACCCGGTCAAGTCGATCGTCGTGATCGGCCTCAAGGACGGCGTGCAGGCCTCCAGCGAGAAGATCGGCTGACATACTCCCGTGTGCGGGCGCGGCGCGGGAATCCTCCGTGCCGCGCCTCGCCGGTGAAAGGGGTGAAAGCCTGTGACCGAGTTCCTGCAGCAACTCATCAACAGCCTCTCGCTGGGCAGCATCTACGCACTGATCGCGCTCGGCTACACGATGGTCTACGGCATCATCAAGCTGATCAACTTCGCGCACGGCGACGTCTACATGGTCGGCGCCTACGTCGGCTACGCGAGCATGTCGTTCCTGCACCTGGGGTTCTTCGAGTCGCTGATCCTCGCGATGCTGATCTGCGCGGTCCTCGGCGTGGTGATCGAGAAGGTGGCCTACCGGCCGTTGCGTAACTCGACGCGCATCGCGGCGCTGATCACCGCGATCGGTGTCTCGCTCCTGATCGAGTACACGATGATGTTCTTCGTGGGCGCCGACCCGCGCGCCTACCCGGCGATGCCCGACTTCATGAACGGGTCGTTCAACATCGGTGGCGTGATCATCAAGAACCAGCAGCTCATGATCATCGGCGTGTCCGTCTTCCTGATGCTGGTGCTCCAGTTCGTCGTGAAGAAGACCCGGATGGGCAAGGCCATGCGTGCCGTGTCGCAGGATCCGGACGCGGCCCAGCTGATGGGCATCAGCGTCGACCGGACCATCTCCTTCACCTTCGCCATCGGGTCGGCGCTGGCCGGCGCCGCTGGCGTCCTGGTGGGCGTCTACTACAACTCGATCAACCCCCTGATGGGCATCATCCCCGGCCTCAAGGCCTTCGTGGCGGCGGTGTTCGGTGGCATCGGCATCATCCCGGGCGCCCTCATCGGCGGCTATGTGATCGGCGGCGCCGAGACGCTGGTGTCCAGCATCGGCCTCTCGCTGTTCAAGGACGGCGTCGTTTTCGCCATCCTGATCCTCATCCTGATCATCAAGCCGGCCGGTCTGCTGGGTAAGAACCGGAAGGAGAAGGTGTGATGGAGAGCTTCAAGCGCATCGGGCTCCGCGCCCTGCCGTTCGTGGCCGTCTACGTCGTCGTGCTGGCGTTGATGAACCTCGGCGTGATAAACGACTACATCTTCGCGATCATCGTGACGATCTGCGTCAACATCATCCTCGCCACGAGCCTCAACCTGGTGACCGGATTCACCGGCCAGTTCTCGCTGGGCCACGCCGGTTTCATGGCGGTCGGCGCGTACACGTGCGCGCTGATCTGCATCCACCTCGGCCCTGTGGTCGGGCAGGTTCCCGCATTCCTGATCGGCATGCTCGCCGGAGCCACGGCCGCCGCCCTGATCGGCGCCCTCGTCGGCCTACCGACGCTCCGGCTCCGCGGCGACTACCTGGCCATCGCGACCCTCGGCATGGCCGAGATCATCCGCGTCGCGCTGCTCAACCTGCCCATCACGAACGGGGCGGCCGGCCTCTCCGGCATCCCGCAGGTGGTCGACTGGAACTGGGCGTTCCTGTTCACGGCGGTGACCCTGATCGTGCTGTGGAACTACATCCGCAGCTCCCAGGGGCGCCGCGCCATCGCCGTCAGGGAGGACGAGATCGCGGCCGAGGCCATCGGCGTCAACACCACCGCGGCGAAGGTGCAGGCGTTCACCATCGGTGCCTTCTTCGCTGGCATCGGCGGCGGCCTCTACGCGTCCTACTTCTTCCTCCTCAAGCCCGACCAGTTCGGCTTCCTGAAGTCGATCGACATCCTGGTGATCGTCGTGCTCGGCGGCCTCGGATCGATGTCGGGCAGCGTGATCGCCGCGATCCTGCTCGCCATCGTCTCCATGCTGCTCGCCCAGTTCTCCGACGTGCGCATGATCATCTACTCGCTCGTGCTGGTGCTCATCATGATCTTCCGCCCCGGCGGCCTGATGGGCTCCAAGGAGGTCAGCGACACCATCCTCGGGAGGGTGTTCAAGCGGAACAAGACGGCGGAGGTGGCCTCATGAGCCTGCTCGAGGTCACGAAACTCACCCGCAACTTCGGCGGTCTCACCGCCGTCTACGAGGCGAACCTGCACGTCGACACGGGGAACTGGTCGGCCTCATCGGGCCCAACGGCGCGGGGAAGACCACGCTGTTCAACCTGCTGACCGGCGTCTACCCGCCCTCGGACGGCACCATCGAGCTCACCATCGACGGCACCACCACCTCCATCGGCGGCCGTGCCCCGCACCGGATCTGCGCGGCAGGCGTCGGCCGCACGTTCCAGAACATCCGGTTGTTCAAGGACCTCACGGTGCTCGAGAACGTCGCGATCGCGCTGCAGCAGAACGTGCCGTACAACCTGTTCGCGTCGCTGTTCCACCTGCCTCCGTACGGGCGAGCGAGCGGCGGATCATGGAGGAGAGCCGCGCGCTGCTGGACCTGATGCGGCTGGGCGGCAAGACCGACGAACTGGCCCGCAACCTGTCCTACGGCGAGCAGCGTCATCTCGAGATCGCCCGCGCGCTGGCCACCAACCCGTCGCTGCTGCTGCTCGACGAGCCGGCCGCGGGCATGAACCCGTTCGAGACCGCGGAGCTGACCGGGCTCATCGCCCAGCTCCGCGAGCAGTTCGGGCTGACCATCCTGCTGATCGAGCACGACATGAGCCTCGTGATGAAGATCTGCGAACGCATCTACGTGCTCGACCACGGCATCGTGATCGCCTCCGGCACCCGGCCGAGGTGCGGAACAACCCCAAGGTCATCGAGGCCTACCTGGGAGAGGAGGCCCCGAGTGCTTGAGGTCACGGACCTCGCGGTCCACTTCGGCGTCATCAACGCCATCAAGTCCATCTCGTTCGAGGTCCATGAGGGCGAGATCGTCACGCTGATCGGGGCCAACGGTGCGGGGAAGACCACGACGCTGCGGGCCCTGTCGGGTCTGAAGCGGCCGACGGCGGGCACCATCACGCTGGGAGGCCAGGACATCACCTCCCTCTCGGCGCAGGACCGGGTCAAGCGGGGCATGTCGCACGTGCCCGAGGGCCGCAGGATCTTCCCGACATGACGGTGCTGGAGAACCTGGAGTTGGGCGCCTTCCTGCGCCGCGACGCGGTGGCGGCCGACTTCGACGAGGTGTACCAGCGCTTCCCGATCCTCGCGGAACGCAGGAAGCAGCTCGCAGGCACCCTCTCGGGCGGCGAACAGCAGATGCTTGCGATGGGCCGCGCTCTGATGGCGAAGCCGAAGATGCTGCTGCTGGACGAACCCTCGATGGGGCTCGCGCCGCTGCTCGTGCAGGAGATCTTCGACATCATCGTCGCCATCAACAAGGCGGGCACCACCGTGCTGCTCGTCGAGCAGAACGCCAACGTCGCCCTGCACATCGCCAACCGCGCCTACGTGCTGGAGACCGGTTCCGTGGTGCTCTCCGGCGACGCGAAGGAGTTGGCGCAGACCGAAGAGGTCAAGCGCGCCTACCTGGGCGGCTAGTGTTTCGTGTCAGAGGTTCGTTGATGATAGGTGGCGCGCCGCTGGATGCATCGCAAGGCCGACGATCGAAGTCGCACCTTGCCGTTCGTCGAGAGAGGAGAACGCCGCGAGGCGCCAGCGGAGGGCCGCATAGCGCAGCGAATATCTGACACGGGACACTAGCTATCGGGGCCTCGCCCACCCGGCCAGCGGGCGGGGCCACTAATCTGGGCCGCGAGGGCGCGTCGGCCGATGGTGGCCGAGGCACCGACTTTTCCTGGAGGAGAGAGATGTTCGTCAAGCTGCGGATGACCACCAACCCGTTCACCGTGGAGTCGACCAGGTCGATCCCGACGCCCTCGCGCTGATGGATGAGCGCGGAGTGCGGCACCTGCCGGTGGTTGACGGGCAGAAGGTGATCGGCGTCATCTCGCGCAACGACATCGCGGCCGCCTCGCCGTCGAAGGCCACGACGCTGAGCGCTCAGGAGGCCACCTACCTCATGTCCAAGCTCACCGTCGGCAAGGTGATGAGCAGGCCGCCGGTCGTGGTCTCCCCGACGCGCTGCTCGAGGAGGCCGCCATCATCCTGCGCGACGGGAAGATCGAGATGCTGCCCGTGGTGGAGGACGACCGGCTGATCGGTGTCATCACCGAGAGCGACATCCTCGACTCCTTCATCGACGTGCTCGGCTTCCGTGACCAGGGCACCCGGCTGACGATCGAGGCGCTCGACGAGCCGGGCGTGCTGAGCCTGCTCACCGGCATCACCGCGAAGCACCAGGCCAACATCCAGCACCTCGCCGTGCACCGGGGAAACCTCGACACCAGCGTCGTGGTGGTGGGTCTCAACACGCCCAACACCGATGCGATCGAGGCCGACCTGACGGCGGCGGGCATGCGGATCCTGGCGCGCAGGACCAACGCGGGCTGACCCTGCTCAGTGGTTGCGCAGGGCGTGGATCAGCTGGGCCTTGTTCATCCTGGAGCGTCCCTCCACCCCGATCTCCGCCGCGCGGCGGCGCAACTCGGGCACCGTGCGGTCCTCGTAGTTCTCGGCGGTCGCTCCCTGCGACCGACCTCGCTGCGCGAGGTGGCCGCGGCGGCGTTGGCGATGCGCGCGGACTTCTCCTTGGAGTTACCCTCCTCCCGGAGCGCCTCGTAGAGTTCCTTGTCCCTGACGCTGGGCCCTGGGCCCCTCTCGCGTGGCATGAGTTCTCCTTCCGACCCCTCGACGCTACGCCCCGGCCGGCTCACAGGCTCAGGAGCGCGGTCGGCCGACCCACCGCGGGACGCGCCGCACGTAGCTGCCGTAGTCGTCCCCGAACCGGGTGAGCAGCGCCTCCTCCTCGTGCCCGATCTGCGGGGTGAGCGCGGCGACGAATCCCGCAACGGGCAGCAGTGCCGCGGGCGTCGCGCGCCACAGGGCGTGTGCCGTCAGGAGGCCGGCGAAGCCGAGGTAGATGGGGTTGCGGGTCAGGCGGTTGGGACCGGTGACGATGAGGCTGGTCGCCATCTCGGGTGCACCGGGTCGACGGTGGTGCCCTCGTTGCCGAACTGGGCGACCGTGCCGCCCATCAGCGCAAGCGAGGCGACGCCCACCGTCACCCCCGCGGCCTTCATGGCCGCCGGCGGGGCGTCGGGTCGGCGTCGGCCCTGATGAGCAGCGACTGGGCCGCCCAGGCGGCGGCGAAGATGACGGGTGGAGGAATGTGCACGGCGCCCCCTCGTCAGGCCGGGCGGATCATGGTCGACGTGGTGTGCTTCGCCACAAACCCGAGTCGTTCATAGAGGCGGGTGGCTCCGGTGGGGCTCTCCGAGTCGACCTCGAGGCCGAGCACCCGGATGCCGGTGGCCCCGCGATCAGGTCGATGCTGCGGCCGAGCACCGCCGCCGCCAGCCCCTGGCCGCGGGCGGCCGGGACGGTGCCCACCAGGTCGACGAACAGTTCGTCGGGCACGTACTGCGACACGAGCGCGTACGCCGTCACCGCCCCGACTCGTCGCGGGCGATCGTCGAGAACTGGGGCCGGGCCGGGCGACCGGTGCACAGGTCGTGCCACCGCTCCGGCGGCCAGGGCGAAGATCCCCAGTGGTCCACGAAGGCGGCGTTGTGCGCGATCCGCACCGCCTCGAGGTCCTCCGGGGTCGGGGAGGCCAGACCGCGCTTTGTCGGGGCCACAGGGTCGCCGGGACGGGTCGCTCCATCAGGGTGAAGTAGCGCGCGATGCGGTAGCCGCGGGCACCGAGCATCGCCTCGGCCGGTGAACCCTCCCGGCCGCCGGAGACGCGCAACGTGCCCGGCAGGCCCGGGTTCCGGGTTGCGTTCAGGGCGCGGGCGCGTGCCTCCGCCTCGTCCATCAACCGGGTGCCGATGCCGCGGCGCCGCCAGTCGGGCAGCACTCCCCCGTCGATCTGCAGGCGCACCGTACCGTCGTCTGCGGTCGTCGACCCGACCCTGAGCTGCGCGAACGCGACCATCGTGTCTCCGTCCCACACCGCCCACGTGTCGAGGGCGGGCGTGACGCCGTCCTCGGTGAGTTCCTCCGCGAGGTCGTCGGCCTCGTAGAACTCCCCGGTCCGGTCGACGCGCGCGAGTTCGTTGGTGAGCCGGGCCCACTGATCGACGGTGTCCGCGTGCAGGTGGTTCCAGGTGAGCCTCACGCGGGACCTACGGCGCCGTCTGCAGATACCGGACGAGGTGCTCCTGTTCGACCTGCAACTGGTCGATCCGGTTCTTCACCAGGTCACCGATGGAGACGATGGCCGCGAGCCGCCCGTCGGACAGCACCGGCATGTGTCGCACCCGCAACTCGGTCATGGCGGCCGCGATGACGGCGAGGTCGTCGTCGAAGCCGCAGGTGTGCACGTCGCCGGTCATGATCGCGGAGATCGGTTGGGTGAGGGTGCCGGTCCCGAACCGGTGGAGTGCCCGGACGATGTCGCGCTCCCCTGCGATGCCCACGACCTGTCCCTCGTCGTCGACGATCACCACCGCGCCGATGTTGCGGGAACTGAGGAGGCCCACGAGGTGGGCCACGTCTTCATCGGGCCGTGCGGTGACGACCTCGCTGCCCTTGTGGTTGATGACATCTGTGATCCGCATGCCTCAGGCTAAGGCCTGGGGTGCGGGTGGGACCGGATTCGGGGAATCAGAGGGCCGCGGCGAGCCGGTCGGCCGAGGCCCTGAGCCAGGCCCACGGCGGCGGATCGCGTCGCCCACACCGTCGTCCCACATCCGGGCCCAGCCGCCCCGAGTCGCTCCGCACGGTCGCGCATCGAGAACCAGGACCGGTCGGCCACGCTGATCGAGACGGGCACGAGCCAGGCCCGGTCCGCGGCGTCAAGCCCGTAGGCGTCCACGAGGGCGCGGGCGTGCGCGGCGACGTCGACGCCGTCGAAGACCTGGTTGCGGTCCTCGGGCGCCTGCCAGCCCGCCCACCACAGCAGCAGGTTCACCACCTCGTCGACCCGGGAGCTGGGCCGGACGAGGTCGAAGTCGATCAGGGCGACGGCGACCCCGTCGCGGAAGACCGTGTTCCCGGGCGTCACGTCGCGGTGCCCGAGCAGCGTCGGGGGCGGGCCGACGGGCTCCGGCGATCCGGCGGGCGGGGGCCCCCGTCGACGCCGTCTGGGATGCCGAGCGGCTCCATGGCGTCGTCGAGCCTGCGCAGCAGCCGGGCAACGGAGCGACCACGCTCGACGTCGGCGACCCAGGCCGGCGTGGGATGCCCCGCCACCTCGCCGTCGACGAAGGAGAGGATCTCGCGTCCTCGCCCGTCGATGCCCAGCACCCGCGGGGCACCCTCGAACCCGACGGATGCCAGGTGCCGCAGCACGAGGTGCACCGTCGGCGTGTGCTCACCGGTGGGGCGGCGCACCGTGTCACCGACCCGCACGATGCCGTCGGTGACGTCGCCGCCGGGGAGCGGGATCTCCTCTAGATGCACGGGTCGAACGCGTCCATCTCCTCGAAGTTCTGGTTCATGTCGAAGGCGGGAAGCGACGTGGCGGGCACGTTGACCACCTTGGCGGGCACGCCTGCCACCGTCGTGTGGTCGGGCACGTCCTTCAGCACGACCGACCCGGCGCCGATCTTGGCGCAGTCGCCGATGCGGATGTTGCCGAGGATCTTGGCTCCGGCTCCGATCATCACTCCACGGCCGATCTTCGGATGCCGGTCGCCGCCCTCCTTGCCGGAGCCGCCGAGCGTCACCTCGTGCAGCATGGAGAAGTCATCCTCGACGACCGCCGTCTCACCGATCACGACGCTGGTGGCGTGATCGAACATGATGCCCTTGCCGAGCCGCGCGCCCGGGTGGATGTCGACGGCCCAGACCTCGGAGATCCGGCTCTGGAGGTACCAGGCCAGCGCCCTGCGGCCGTGCTGCCAGTAGAAGTGGGCCACCCGGTAGGCCTGGATGGCCTGGAAGCCCTTGAAGTAGAGCAGCGGGTTGGCGTAGCCGGGGCAGGCGGGGTCGCGCGTGACGACCGCCTGCAGGTCGGCGAGGATCGAGCGCTGGATGCACTCATCCTCCTGCAACACGTCGTAGAAGATGTCACGCAGGCCCAGCGCGGGCAGCGTCGAGTTCTCCAGCTTGCTCGCGAGCAGGTAGCTCAGCGACTCCTCGATGTCGGGCTGGCTGAGCACCGTCGCATGGAGGAATCCGGCCAGAAGGGGCTCGTTGGCCGCGGCGAGCGCACATTCGGACTTGATCGACTCCCAGACCTGGTCGTCGGGAACGATGAGTCGCGGATCCATAGGGCCCTCCTCGGCACTGACTGCCGCCAAGGCTACCCACCCGGCCCGGGTCGCTCCACCGGGATCCGCTGTCAGCGAACCGCGCGCAGCCCCGCGAGGGCGGCCGCGAGGCGCCGCTTCCTCGTCTCCTCGCGCTTCGCCCCACCCACGCCGCGGCGATCTCCCGGCGCCTGGTGTAGCTGAGGGCGTCGAACGCATCCCGCAGCCCGGGCTCCGCGGCAAGTGCCTCGGCCAGCTCCGCGGGCACCTCGACGGTGCGCTCCCCTCGTCCAACTCGATCACCGCGTCGACCTCGTCGCCGAGTTCCACACCCAACTCGGCGCGGGCCGCCCTGCTGAGCCCGATGCAGATCACCCCGCCCATCCTCGCGACCCGCAGCCGCGCGGAGCGGCCGCCGATGGTCACGACGACGGGCGGGGTCTTCGCGGTCGACAGTTCGGCGACCTGGGCGTCGGTCAACAGGATCGCCCCTGCCGGCCCGGTCGGGGTGATGGTGGTGCGCAGCGTGAGGCTCATGGGTTGCTCCCGGTTCAGAGTCGGGGTTCGAGGTGGAGCCGGGCATGCACCCGGTCACCGATGCCGAGGCCCTCCGCCCGTTGGACGACGACCTTCACCGGGAGCAGGTAGCCACCGTCACGCGGGAAGAGCGAGGTGGTGAAGTCGGTGGCGCCGATCCTGACCTGCACCGGGATGCAGCCCCAGCCGTAGGTCAGGAGCGCGGCGGAGTCGGCCACGACCCCGCGGCCTCCTCGCTGAGCGGCACGAAGAGGAAGGGCGCCGGACCGCGCCATTCGATGACGTCGCCGTCGAACTCGAACTCCACCTGGGCAAGCCTAGTTCGGCGCCGCGCCGAGGGGAACCGTGGGCATCCGAGGGTCGGAACGGGGCTCCGACTCGTCGACGGTACGGGCCGGAGGGCGCTCTCCCGGGAAGCTGCTCCCGGTGCACCGGTGCGGGTCTAGTGTTCCGACATGAATCTGAAGATCGCCATGGTGACCATCGACAGTTCCGATCCCCGCCCCTCGCGACGTGGTGGTCGGAGCGACTCGGCGCCCCCATCGTCGAGGAGAACGACGGCTGGTTCTTCGTCATCGGGTCCATCCCGACGCTCGCGGTCCAGCACGTGGACGACCCGACCGAGGGCAAGAACCGCATCCACCTCGACCTGCTCGTCGACGATCTCGCCGGCGCGAGCGCGGAGTTGCAGGCCGCCGGAGCGACCCTGGTCGGAGAGCGCGGCGACGAATCGTTGCGCTGGATCACGCTCGCCGACCCGCAGGGCAACCAGTTCTGCATCGCCGGCGGGCACTGAGCCCCGGTCAGGAGCGGCTCAGCGGACCGGGGTGCCGACGCACTCCGACCCCGCGGCGTGGAACCCGGGCGCCTCGAGTTGGAAGGTGGTGTGGCCCAGCTCGAAGTGCTCCGCGGCGCACTCCTGCACCGCCCGGAGGATCTCCTGGGCGTGGCCGTCGCGGAAGCACTCGTCGGCCAGCACGACGTGCGCCGTGAGCACCGGCAGCCCCGTCGCCACGGTTGACGCGTGCAGGTCGTGCACCTCCAGGACGTGGTCGACGCCGGTGAGGTGATCGCGCACCTCGTCGAGGTCGAGCCCCTCCGGGTGAACTCCATCAGCACCCGGGTGGTCTCGCGGAGGATGACCACGGCCCTCGGCAGGATGAGCGCCGCGATGAAGAGGCCCGCGAGCGCGTCGGCGCGCTGGAACCCGGTGGCCCAGATGACGACCGCAGCGACGATCACCCCACCGAACCGAGCGCGTCGTTCAACACCTCGAGGAACGCGGCACGCATGTTGAGGTTCGCCTCACGGCTGCCCCGCAGCACGACGAGGCCGACGAGGTTGGCCGCGAGCCCGATGAGGCCGAACACGAGCAGTTCGGAGGCAGGCACCTCCGGCGGGGCGAACAGGCGCTTCACACCCTCGACCACCGCGTAGCCGCCGACGATGAGCAGCAGCGCCGCCTGCCCGAGCGCCGCGATCACCTCGACCCGGCGGAAACCCCAGGTGCGGCGGTCGTCGGCCGGTTTCAGCATGAGGGTGGCTGCGACGAGCGCGACGCTCAGTCCGGAGAGGTCTGCCAGGGCGTGCACGGTGTCGGTGAGCAGCGCAAGGCTTCCGGTGAGGATGGAGCCGACGAACTGGGCCGCGACGATCAGGGCGGTGATCGCCACCACCAGGATCAGGCGACGGCGGTGGTCCGGGGTGACCGGTCGCGCCGCATGGTTGTGGTCGTGGGCCATGCTCATGACTCCGGACGCATCAGCTGGGTGCAGAGCGACACCCGGGCACCGGTGGCACCGAGCAGGTGTTCGGCCGCCTGCAGGACACCGGCCAGGTCGTCGGCGTCGGCAAGCGAGTACCAGGAGGCCCTACCCTCGACCCGGAGGCTCACGAGCCCGCACTCCTGGAGACAGCTCAGGTGTTTGCTGACGGTGGACTGTGCGAACCCGAGGTGCTCGACGAGGTCGCGGACGCGGTGTCCGCCGAGCGCCAGATGCTGCAGGATCGTCAACCGGGTCGGGTCCGACAAGGCATGGAACAGGCGCGCGTAGGTCTCGGATGCCACCCGGTCGGTAGTCACAACATTGATCGCCATGTGGCGATGCTATCGCTACTCGACGATTGTCACCACCCTTTCCAACGGTCGGGTGGACCCGCCCCTAAGATGGCGGCGCAAGGCCAGCGAAGGAAGACGATGCCGACTCCTGCCAGGCTCACGCGCCGCTCCTGGATCCTCATCGTGGTCCTGGGCCTCACCGGCCAGCTCGCGTGGACCATCGAGAACATGTACCTGAACGTGTTCGTCTACGACACGATCACCGACGACCCCACCGTGCTCGCGGCCCTCGTCGCCGCCAGCGCGGTCGCCGCGACGGTGGCCACGTTCATCGCGGGTGCCTGGTCCGACCGGCTCGGCAACCGGCGCCGGTTCATCGCGGCCGGCTACATTCTGTGGGGCTTGAGCACCGCCGCGTTCGGGCTGGTCGACATCACGACGGCGGCGGCACTGCTGCCCGCGGTGAACTCGGTGGTGGTCGCGATCGCGGCGATCGTCGCGCTCGACTGCGTGATGAGCGCGCTGGGCGCCACCGCCAACGACGCGGCGTTCAACGCCTGGGTCACCGACACCACCACCCGGCCAACCGGGGCCGGGTCGACTCCGTCCTCTCGACCTTCCCACTGCTCGCCATGCTGATCGTCTTCGGCGCGCTGGACCCGTTGACCCGACAGGGGCAGTGGCTGGCCTTCTTCTCCGTCATCGGCGTGGTGACGACGCTCGTCGGCGTGGTGGCGGCGCTCTGGCTGCGCGACGCGGCCGAACCGCGCGCGACCGGCTCGTACCTGTCGACGCTGATGGCGGGGCTGCGGCCGTCGTCGGTGCGGGCGAACCCCGGCCTCTACGTCACGCTGGCCGCCTGGGCCGTGCTCGGCACCAGCACGCAGGTGTTCCTGCCCTACCTGATCATCTACGTCCAGCGGTACCTGCGGATCGAGGGCTACCCGATCGTGCTGGCGAGCGTGCTGCTGGGCGCGGCGCTGCTCAGCGTGCTCGGCGGCCGCGTGCTCGACCGCATCGGCGCCGAACGCGCCATCGTCCCGGTCGCCGCCTGGTACGGGATCGGTCTCGTCGCGATGTTCTTCGCCCGCGGGATGCTGCCGGTGATCGGCGCCGGCATCGTGATGATGTCGGGCTTCATGCTGGGCGCGGCGGCGCTGTCGGCGACGGTGCGCAACTTCACGCCGCCTCACCGGGCGGGCGAGGTGCAGGGCCTCCGGATGATCGCGATGGTGCTGATCCCCATGGTGCTCGGCCCGTTCATCGGCGCCCTGGTGATCCGCGGCGCCGACGAGACCTACGTCGACCTCGGCGTCACCCGGCAGGTGCCGACGCCGTGGATCTTCATCGCCGCCGCAGTGGTGGTGGCGTTCATCGTCATCCCGGCGGCGTTCGTGCGCCGCCACCGCCTGGTGAAGGAGACAGTGTGACCATGCTCACGCCCTGGGGCGAGGCCCTCGACGCCGACCACCCGCTGCCCGAATACCCGCGCCCGCAGCTCGTGCGGGACTCGTACCTGAACCTGAACGGCCGCTGGGACCACGCGTTCACGCCAGTCGACGCTCCCGCCCCGACGCGGTGGGACGGGTCGATCGTGGTTCCGTTCTCCCCGGAGGCCCCGCTGTCGGGCGTCAACCGCAGGCTCAGGGTCGACGAGGCGCTGTGGTACCGGCGCGACCTGACGCTGCCCGACGGCTTCGACCGGGGCCGCGTGCTGCTGCACTTCGGCGCCGTCGACCAGGATGCCGAGATCTTCCTGGACGGCCGGCCGGTCGGGTCGCACCGCGGCGGCTACCTCCCGTTCACGATCGACGTCACCGCCGGGATGGCCGGCGGCAGCGCCGAGCTGACGGTGCGGGTGCGCGACATCACCGACACAGGCTTCCGCAGCCGCGGTAAGCAGGCCCTGAAGCCCGGCGGCATCTGGTACACCCCGCAGTCGGGCATCTGGCAGAGCGTATGGGTCGAGTCGGTCCCGGAGGCTTTCGTCAGCGACCTGATCCTCACCCCGGACTTCGAGGCCGGCTCGGTGGCGGTCACCGTCGTCTCCGACGAAGACCTGGCCGCGGACGTCGTGGTCAGCGCCGACGGCGTCGAGGTGGCCCGCGGGTCGACGACCCCGGGCGAGCCGCTCGTCCTCAGCCTCGGCGACGGCCCGCGGCCGTGGTCTCCGGAGGACCCGTTCCTGCACGACGTCGAGGTGCGTCTCGGCGACGACCGGGTGACGGGCTACTTCGGGTTGCGCTCCGTCGAGGTCGGCCCCGACGCGCTCGGCGTCACGCGGCTGCTGCTCAACGGGGAGCCCTACCTGCACGCCGGCCTGCTCGATCAGGGCTACTGGCCCGACGGGCTGTACACCCCGCCGTCGGACGAGGCCATGATCCATGACATCGCCACGGCGAAGGACCTCGGCTTCACCATGCTGCGCAAGCACATCAAGATCGAGCCGCTGCGCTGGTACCACCACTGCGACCGGCTGGGCATGCTGGTGTGGCAGGACATGGTCAACGGCGGCCGCCCGTACAACCCGGCCGTCATCCAGGCCCCGGTCGCGCTGCCGATGTCGCTCGACGACCGGCGCCACACCCTGTTCGGCAGGCAGGACGAGCCGGGTCGCAGCGAGTTCCTCGATGAGGCGCACGCGACAGTCCGCCTGCTGCGCTCCTCCCCGCCGTCGCCGTGTGGGTGCCGTTCAACGAGGGCTGGGGCCAGTTCGACTCGGTCGCGGTCACCGACGGGATCCGCGCACTCGACCCGACCCGCCCGATCGACCACGCGAGCGGCTGGCACGACCGCGGAGCGGGCGACTTCGCCAGCAGGCACGTCTACTTCCGCCGCTACCGGCTCTCCCGCCGCGACGCCGCCGACGCGCGGGCCGCGGCCCTGACCGAGTACGGCGGCTACTCGCACCGCGTCGAGGGTCACACCTGGAACGACAGGGAGTTCGGCTACCGCAGGATCCCCGACCGGGCGCCTTCCAGCGTGCCTTCCTCCGGCTGCAGCATGCCGAGGTCGGGCCAGCGGTCGACGAGGCGCTCGCGGCGTTCGTCTACACCCAGCTGGCCGACGTCGAGCAGGAGACCAACGGGCTCATCACCTACGACCGGCGGGTCCTGAAGCTCGACGTCGACGCCGTGCGCGCCTCGAACGAGCGGCTCCGGCAGCGCTTCGACGCTGCGGCCCGGCTCCGGCCGCGCGCGGCGATCGCCGTCACGGAGCGCGAGATCACCGCACCGGTCGACCTGACGCTCCCCGACGGGAGGCTCAACCCCGATGCGGTGGGCTGGACGCGGACGCCGCTGGTCCGCACCGACGGCATCGGCCGCGGAGCGCTCGGCAAGGGGCGCAACAAGCGGTGGGAGTACTGGTGCGTCACGACGCCCACCCATGTGGTCGCCGTCACCGCCTCGAGCCTCGACTACGCCGCGGTGCACAGCATCTGGCTGCTCGACCGCGCGACCGGCACCGAGGTGACCCACGAGGCCATCGGGGTGCTGGGCGGTAGCGCGACGCTCCCCGGCACCCTGGACGCCGGCCCGGTGCGGGCGCGGACCCGCCACGTGAAGATCGCGATGGACGCCGACGGTGGCGGTACCCGGCTGCGGGCCCGCGGGCCGCGGATCGAGCTCGACATCTACGCGCACCTGCCCGAGGGCCACGAGCGCCTCGGCGTCGTGGTGCCCTGGGACGACAGGCTGTTCCAGTACACCGTCAAGGACGTGGCGCGACCCGCGACCGGCTGGATCAGGCTGGACGGCGTCCGCCACGCCGTCGACGGGGACGACGCGTGGGCCACACTCGATCACGGCCGCGGCCGGTGGCCCTACGACGTCACCTGGAACTGGGGCGCCGGGTCGGGCGTGGTGGATGGCAGGGTCGTCGGCATCCAACTCGGCGGCCGGTGGACCGACGGCACCGGCTCGGTGGAGAACTCGCTGCTGCTCGGCGGGCGGCTGCACAAGATCAGCGAGGAACTCGCCTGGGACTACGACACCGTCGACCCGATGCGGCCGTGGCGGGTGCGCGGGGAGAGGATCGACCTGATGCTCACCCCGTTCCACGTGAAGGAAACATCCATCGACCTGAAGGTGTTCTCCAACGCGACCTGGCAGGCGTTCGGCCTCTGGTCGGGGCGGGTTCGCGACGACGCGGGGACATGGTCGCGGGTCGCCGACGTCACAGGCTGGGTGGAGCACGTCCACAACCGGTGGTGACCGGCCACCCGGTTAGGCTCACCCATGCTGCGCAACGTCGGCCGGTGGATCGCCTACCCCCTGATCGCGGTCGCGGTCACCCTTGTCACGGGCCTCATCGCACTGCCACGGGGCCCCGGCGGGACGCCCGAGCGCGACTACTCGATGGCGGTGACCAGCTTCGACGCCACCTACGCGCTGGAGCCGCAGGACGGCGGCGCCCTGGACGTGCTGGTGACCGAGGCGATCGTCGTCGACTTCTCCTCCGCCGGCAGGCACGGGATCGTCCGGGCGATCCCGTTGCGATTCGGCTCGCACCCCGTCGGCGTCTCCGAGGTCCGCGTCGAGGCACGGCTCCACGCTCAGGGCGACGCGGCACCGGACGACGCCTGGCGGGGGCCGATGTGCTCGAGACCCGCGATCGTGACACGGTCGAGCTGCGGATCGGGTCGCCCACGGTCGAGCTCGCCGAGGGCGCCCAGGAGTTCCGGATCGGCTACCGGCTCGAGGACATCGCCCTGAACACCCCGGAGGGTCAGGAGGTGTACCTCGACGTCAACGGCACCGGTTGGGGTTCCCCCTTCGGCCGGGTGACCGCACGCCTCCAGGTGCCCGGGTCGCTCGCGGGACGCCTCACCGGTGCCAACGCCTGCTACCAGGGGCCCCGGGTTCGACGGCGCGCTGCACGACTGTGACGCGCCCCGGGGCCGACGCGACCGAGATCGTCAGCACCGCCACCGACCTCGAACCGTTCGAGACGATGACCATCGCGACAGACTTCGAGCCTGACACCTTCGCGGTCGCCTGGACTCCACCCGAGCGCACCCCGTGGGGCGGCCTCTGGCTCCTGCTGCCCCGATCGGCGCCCTGATCGTCCTGCTGTCCGTGCTCCTCCCGCAGCTGGTCTCCCGGCTGCGCCGCAACCGACAGGTGCTCGTCACCCGGTTCCAGCCGCCTGAAGGCCTCGAACCGCTCGTCGCCGCGGACGTCTGGGCGTGCCTGGCCGGGGCCCTGCCGCCCAGCTGCTCGCGATGGTCGTGCGGGGCGAGGCCAGGATCACGACGACGGAGCCGCCCGCCTCGCAGTCTCCCGCCGGCCCGGAGCGGCCCACGGGCCGCGAGCTCGCCCGGCTGCGCGGGTCCCTGCGGGTGGAGGGCTCGAGGACCGGGACGACCGGCCATCGGGGCCCTGATGCGCGGCATCTTCGGCCTCCGCAGGCTGGGCGATCCCAACCTGGCCGACTCGCTACTCGACCGCCGACGCTCGCTCGTCGACCGGGCGGGCCAGCGGCGCCCGGTCGGCCGGGCAGGAGGCTGGTTCCTCCCCACGTTCGTCGCCCTGGTCATCGGCGCCGCCGTCTGCACCGCTGCCGGGTCGGTAGGTACGCGATGCCCCTGGAACTGGCGCTCGCCTCGACGACCGTCGCGGTACTCCTGCTGGTGCTGGCCGTATACCGGACCCCGACGTCGGGCCCCTGACCTCGGAGGGCGAGGCCACCTATCAGCACCTGCGGGGGCTCGAGAACTTCATGCGGATGTCGGAGGCCGACCGCATCGCCTGGTTGCAGAACACCGCCAGCGCCCCTCGGGTGCAGGGCGGTGCCACCACCCGGGTGGGCCTGTACGAACCGTTGCTGCCCTACGCGGTGATCTTCGGGCCCGAGGACAGCTGGGTCGAGCTGATCGGCCAGCGCATCGAGGGGTCCCCGACGTGGCGGAGTGGTTGCCGACGCTCCGGGGGCTCCGGCTGGGCGACGTGGTCGCGGCGCTGACCCACGGGAACGGCGGCCGGGTCTTCCAGACGCAGGCCATGGCCGGGATCAACCACGGCATCGGCCAACGCTTCAACGACACCCGCAGATCGATCTCGGCTGCCTTCCAGAGCGCCGGCGACGGCGGCTCACGTGGCGGCTGGTCGTCGGGTAGCGGCGCGAGCGGCGGCGGGCACGCCGGGGCGGCATGGGTGGGGGTGGCGGCTCCAGCTGGTGAGCCTGGCGTCTGGTCGGGCGGTCGGTCAGTGGCCGAAACTTCCAGCCGGACCAACCAGAATCGGCCACTGGCCGATTCTGAAGGTCAGCCACCCCGCGTCAACCCACCCGGTCAGTGGCCGAAACTTCCAGCCGGACCAACCAGAATCGGTCACTGGCCGATTTTGGAGGTCGGGCGGCAGCGGGTCAGGAGGTGGGGTCGGGGTCGGGGTGGGGTCGACGCCGTCGGGGCCCGGGCGCGCCGGGATGTCGATCACCACGACGCCGGACTCGAGGTCGAGCGGCTCAGGCCCTCCCTGCCCCTTCGAGGGCTCGACGATCAGCGACTTCTCAAGGTCCCGCTGCCGGTAGACGTGCTCCATGCCCGGCTGGAAGATCGAGATGAAGTCGCTCACCTCGTCGCCTCCACCGCGACGGGGCGGATCCCTCCACCTGCTCCGCCTTGCCCTTCAGCGAGTACACCGAGAACAGCACCACCCCGGAGAACAGCAGCCCGATGACGAGGATGATCACCAGCGTCAGCCGGCCGTTGCCTCCCTGGTTTTCAGACACGTTTCAGCCCCTCGCTCGATGTACGGTCTCTGCGTTCAGCGTACCCGTGCTCAGTCGGCGAGCCGCATGTGCAGCGTCGGGTACGGACGGCCGGCATCGTCCAACTCGGTGCGACGCACCACGTCGAAGCCCCGGTTGCGGTAGAAGGCCACGGAGTCGGCGTTGTCCTCGTTGACCTGCAGTTCCCGGACCCCGCCCTCGACCACCCGTGAAAGCAGCACCGAGCCGATGCCGTGGCCGCGGAAATCGTCGTGCACGAAGAGCATCTCCAGCACCTCGCCGTCGGAGCCCGCGAAGCCCACCACCCGGTCGTCGACGGTGGCGATGGTCAGGTCCAGCCGCGGCAGGAAGCCCGGGATGACCTCGCGTTCCATCTCCAGCAGATCCTGGGGCGTCACGAAGTCGTGCGTGGCGTCGACGGAGCTGCGCCAGACCGCGATGAGCTCTGGGAAGTCGTCGTCACGGCCGGCACGGAGAACCACCTCGTCGCTCATGCCCCAGCCTAACCGGCCCCGCCGGGTTCCGGGTCGGGCGCACCCTCCCGGAACGGCGGACCTCCCGCTCAGGCTCGGTAGTGTTGGCCCCGAGGACAAGGAGGAGCGCGATGATCTTCATCTGCGTCAAGTGGAAGGTGAAGCCGGAGCACGTCGAGGCCTGGCCCGAGATCACCCGTGAGTTCACCGAGGCGACCCTGGCGGAGCCGGGCAACCTCTTCTTCGAGTGGTCGCGCAGCCTCGCCGACCCCGACACCTACATCCTGATCGAGGCGTTCCGCGACGACGCCGCGGAGGCGCACGTCACCAGCGACCACTTCCGCAAGGCCCAGGCGGAGCTCCCGCAGTACCTGCCGGAGACGCCGAAGGTGCGCAACGTCCTCCTTGAGGGCGACCACTGGGACGAGTTGGGCGAGTTCCGCGTCGGCTGACGCCGCCCTCACCTGAGGCTCAGCACCGCCACCGGCTCACCGCGGAGCCCCTCGGGCACCTCGACGGCCCTGACGCGTCGGTCACGACGGGCACGCCGCCCGACCAGGTGCCGTCGCGGCCGATCAGCTCCGGCGGCAGCGTCAGTTCGCCACCGGAGGGGTCGAGCAGGTGCACGTGCACCGTCGCTCCGGTCGTCGTGTACGCCCGCGGCACCCGACGGGCTCGCCCGCGCGGATCCACGGCCGGGTGCCGTAGACCGCGTCGCCGTTGACGCCCATCCATCGCCCGAGCTCGCGCATCGCGGCCAGCTGGATGTCGGGGATGCTGCCGTCGGCGCGGGGCCGACGTTGATGAGCAGGTTGCCGTTCTTGCTGACCACGTCGACCAGCAGCCGGATCAGCTGGGCGCCCGACATGGAGCGGCCCGCATCCTCGTCGCTGTTGTAACCGAACGAGTAGCCGAGCCCGCGGGTGGCCTCCCACACCGGCTCCATGATCTCGGGCACGTGCGAGTACTCACGGGTGAGGAAGCCGTGGTGGGGCACGCCCCAGCGGTCGTTCAGGACGCCGTCGGGAACGGCCTCGAAGTAGCGGTGGAACAGGGCCGCGAGCGACTCGGGGTCGCTGTCCTTGCCGCCGTCGGGCCACTCGATGTCGTTCCAGAGCACATCGGGGCGAACCGTGTGATGAGTTCCTCGAGCTGGGCCGCGGAGTAGCTGGAGAAGGCCTTGTCGTGGCGGCGGAACCGGAAGAGATCGGTGTCGGACTCGATGGGTGGGAAGTCACTGACGTGCCAGTCGAGGGCCCCGAGTAGTAGACGCCGAAGCGGGCCCGGCGGAGCGGGTGGCGTCGTGCAGCTCGCGGATCAGGTCGCGGCGGGGCCGCGGCGGGCCGCGTTGAACGGGGTGGTCGGGGTGTCCCAGAGGCAGAAGCCCTCGTGGTGCTTCGTGGTGGGGATGATGTAGCGGGCGCCGGCACCGACGAGCTCTGCCACGAAGGAGTCGGCATTGAACGCCTCGGCCTGCCAGAGGTCGGCGAGGTCCTCGTAGCTGGTGCCGACGCCGTAGAGCCGCTGGTGCCGCTCCCAGGTGGGGCTACCCGTGATGCGCACGGTGTTGCCGTACCACTCGGCGTACTGGTGGTGTGTGTAGGCATCCTCGGTGGCACCTCACCCGGGCCGTGGGAGGTGGCCCAGGCGGGCACGGAGTAGAGCCCCCAGTGGACGAAGAAGCCGAGCTTCGCGTCGCGGTACCAGTCGGGCACCCTCGCCGCAGGGTAGGTCGGCGCGTCCGCCCGAAGTCGGGCCGGTGCGGGTCTCGAAGTTCAGCATGGATTCTCCTCTCCCCTGCGGGTTACCACCGCGGTGAGATCGGGGCGGATTGCGAGGTGTCGAAGGGTAGACGCCGGGGCGAGGCGGTGGTGGCCGAGGCGCAGCAGGTCCTGGTCGACACCGCCGGGGTGAGCGCGAGGGTCCAGTCGGCGGCGAGCTCGAACAGCTCGGGCTCGAGGTAGCCGATCTTGACGATGACGACGTCGGCCTGCTCGGGGCGAGGCCGAGCTGGTGGAAGTCGTCCAGGTGGTGGAACGGCTTGCGCCGCTCCGTGATGACCGCGTGCACCGAGCCGGCCCGGACGACCACCTGGGTGCCCGCGACGGGGTCGCCTTCGGTGATGGAGAACACCTCGCCGGTCAGCATGACGGGGCCGCGCGGCCCGGGATCGACCCGGCCTCCGACCTCGACGCTGACGGTGGCGCCGACGCCCGCGGCCACAAGGGTGGACACCGCGCCCGGATCGAAGATGGAGGCGTGGATGACAGTGCGACCCGGGTCGGCGAGGTCGTCACGGGCCAGCAACTCCCCAGCGTCCATGACACGTCGCCCGCGCCGCCCGCCGTCGGGTTGTCCCCGGAATCGGAGATGACGTAGGGCCGCGCGGCCCCGGTGCAAGGGCAAGGTCGAGGGCCTCGTGCAGGCCCGCGGTCGGGCCGACGAACACAAAGTCGGCCCGAGCGTCCCAGTAGCTGCGGGCGAGTCGCTCCGCCTCGCGGGCGATCCCATCGCGGTCGTCGCCGGTCACCACGACCGCGGCCTGACAACGGGTTCGTCGGCCCAGGCGTAGCCAACCCAGATGGCCGCGTCGACCACGCCCGGGAGCGCCTCGACGACGGGCACCCGGTCGTAGATGCCCTTCGCCGGCTCGAGCCGGGTGCTGGTCTTCTCACCGGGCAGCAGCACCGGCACCTGGCGCCACGCCTTCCACGGCCGACGCGCGAGGGGGTCGCGGCCATGCGGGCCGCGGAGCCGGCTGAGCAGGTTGTAGGCGGCCCGCTCCTTGGTGTTCATCCAGTCCTCGTGCGGGGCCATCCGGTAGCAGGTGATCAGGTCGACGGCGTCGAGCAGCTCCCGGGACACGTTGCCGTGCAGGTCCATGGAGGCCGACACGAGCGTGTCGGGGCCGAGCGCGGCGCGCACCGCGGTGGCGAGGTCGGCCTCGGCGTCGTCCATGCCGATGACACTCATCGCGCCGTGGATGTCGAACAGCAGCCCGTCGAACGGGCCCTCGGCCGCGATACCCGCGAGGATCGCCCCTTCATCGCCTCGTAGGTCTCCGACGCGACGGCACCGCCGGGGAGCGACCTGCCGTGCGTCAGCGGCACCCAGGTCGCGGCGGCGCGCAGGTCGCGGCCGTCGTCCAGGAACGGGTAGTAGGCCAGCAGGGCCTCGCCGGTGCGGACGGTGAACGCCTCGTCGCCTGAGATATGGGGCGAGAAGGTGCTGGATTCGATCGAAATGCCCGCGATCCCGATGCGGGGGCGGGCAGGCCCTGCGGGTCGAGCGGCCCGAGCGGGCCCATCCAGATCTGGTCTGCGGACTCCATGGTGCGGTGGTTCTCCTGGTCAGGCTGGGTGGGGAGCAGGTGACGGGCGGACGCGGCGGCCCCGAGAGCGACGGCGTCGCCCCGAGGGTGCCCCGCACGACGGTCAGCGGCGACCCGGAGACGGGCGGGTCGGTGCGTAGGGTGGAACGCACGGCCGGTTCGAGCAGGTCCCAGGCGTTGGCCACGCCCCCGCCGACCACGACGGCCGTCAGGTCGAGGATGCCGGCCGAGATCACGCAGGCGAGCCCAGGGCGCGGCCCGCCCTGTCGAAGACGGCGAGCGCGAGGGGATCGCCTGCGCGGGCCAGGTCGGCGATCGCGGGAGCGGTGAGGTCGGCGCCCCCGCCTCCTGGTAGCGCCGTTCGATGGACCTGCCCGAGGCGACCGTCTCGAGATGCCCGACCTGCCCGCACGTGCACGGGAGATCGCTGTAGCCGGGGGTGTGGCCGATCTCGCCGGCCGCGCCGGTCGGCCCGGAGCGGAGCTCGCCGCCCAGCACCACCGCACCACCTACACCCGTGCCGAGCATCACGCCCAGCACATCGTCGGTCTCGGCCGCCGCGCCCCAGGCCACCTCACCGATCAGGAAGGCGTTCACATCGTTCTCGACGGCGACCGGTACCCGGAGGCGCCGCTCGAGTTCCGGCCCGAGCGGGAACCCCGCCCAGCCGACGAAGGTGTCGGACGCGGCGCGGATCACCCCGTTGACCTGGTCGACGACACCGGCCGCACCGACGCCGGCGGCAAGCAGACTGGCGCCCGAGCGACGCAGCAGACCTTCGACAAGGCCGGCGGCGGCGTCGGCCATGGCCGGGCCTCCCTCCCGTGCGGGTGCGGGAACCACGCCGCGGGCCACGATGCCGCCGTCGGTGTGCACGAGGAGCGCGGCGATCTTGGAGCCGCCGATGTCGATCCCGGCGAGGACGCCGCGTTCATCGTCGGTGGTGCCCGTCACGTCACCGACCTCCGAGGCCGGCCATGGCGATGCCCTTGACCAGGTGCTTCTGCAGAACGATGACGAGCAGGGTCGTGGGGATCATGGAGATGATCGCGGCTGCCATCTGCAGGTCCCAACGGGTACCGGTGAGGCCCGAGAAGCTGGCGAGGCCGACCGGCAGCGTGCCGTGCGCCTTGTAGTCGACCGTCACGATCAGCGGCCACAGGTAGGCGTTCCAGAACGACAGGAACGTGAACACCGACAGCACCGCGATGGCGGACTTCGAGAGCGGCAGCATGATCAGCAGGAACGTGCGGATCGGGCCCGCCCCGTCGACCCGGGCCGCCTCCTCCATCTCGTAGGGGATGCCGCGGAAGAACTGGCGCATCAGGAAGGTGCCGAACGCGCCGAACGCGAACGGGAAGATCAGCGACTGGTAGGTGTCGACCCAGTTGAACCATTGCATCACCTGGAACATCGGGATGACGAGCACCTCGGCAGGCACCATCAGGGTGGCGAGGAAGGCGATGAACACCACGTCGCGGCCCTTCCAGCGGAGTCGGCCGAACGCGTAGCCGGCGCAGGCCGAGACGGTGATCACCACGAGGGTGCCCGCGACCGCGACGAACAGAGAGTTTCCGATGTAGGTCAAGAAGGGGCCGAACTTGAAGACGTCGACGAAGTTGGACCAGCGGATCTCGGAGCCGATCAGCCGCGGAGGCATCGCGAACATCTCGCCGTTCGGCTTGAGCGCCGAGAAGAAGGCGTAGATCAGCGGGAGCATGAACAGCGCGGCGGCGGCGTAGACGAAGACGTGGGCGAGCACGAGGCGGAACCGCTGCCACGGGGTGAGCGGGAGCGGCCGCGCGATGGTGTCTCGGGCTCGGCCCGTTCGTCGCCGTCGAGCGAGCGCATCGCCTGCCCGGGGAGTTCGTGATCAATGCTCATAGTGGACCCACCTCTTCTGAGCGGAGAACTGCAGCGCGGTGATGATGATGATCAGCGCGAACAGGATCCAGGCGCCGGCGGCAGCCAGGCCGAGGTCCTGGAACTTGAAGCCCTGGTTGTAGATCCACATCACGAGCGGCATGGTCGCGTTCCCCGGCCCACCGCCTGTGAGGAGCTGGGGTTGGGCGAAGACCTGGAGCGACGTGATCATCGTCATGACGGCCGCGAAGAAGATCGACGGCGAGATCATCGGGAGGATGATGCTCCAGGTGATGCGCCAGCCGGAGGCCCGTCGATTGCCGCGGCCTCGAGGACCGAGTCGGGCAGTTGCTCGAGGGCGGCGGAGAAGATGAGCATGTTGTAGCCCAGCCCCTGCCAGACGCTCATCACGACGACCATGATCATCGCCCAGCTCTTGTCGGCGAGGAAGTTGGGCAGCTGGACACCGAACCAGCTGGTCGCGATGCCGTTGAAGAGGCCCTGCGGCTGGAGCAGCATCTTCCACACCAGCACGTTGGCCACCATCGGCGTCACGACCGGGATGAAGAAGAGCACCCGCAGCGCGCCCCGTCCACGGATCCTCGGGCCGAGGCCGATGGCGAGCAGCAGGGCCAGGATGATGTTCGCCGGCACGTACAGCACCGTGAACACCAGAGAGTTGCGGAGCGCCGGCAGGAAGTTGGGGTCCTTCAGCAGCTTGAGATAGTTGGCTCCCCGTTGAAGGTCCGCTCGCCGAACGTCGGCCAGTCGAAGAAGCTCATCACCACAGACAAGACAACCGGCACGATCGTGAACAGGGCGAGGCCCACCAGGGCCGGGCTGGCAAAGCCCAGCGCCTGGCGCGCCTCGATCCTGGCGAGATTCCCGCGAGTCGACCGCGCGGTTGTCGTTGTCATCGGACGACTCAGCTCCCGAACTGCTGCTGCGCCGACTCGAGCACTGCCTTCATGTCAGCCTGGCCGTTGTAGACGCTGACCAGTTCCGGCTGCACGAAGGTGTCGACCTTGGCCCAGTTGTCGGAGACGTACTGGCCCTGGACGTTGGCGAACGCGGCCTCGAACACGGCCTTCACGTCGTCGCGGTAGGCCTCGTCGAGCGACTCGAAGTAGAGCGGCTGGCTCTCGGCACGGGCCGGGTAGCTGCGGCCGGACGAGGCGATCGAGTCCTGCGAGTCCTTGCTGAGCAGGGAGCCGAGCACCTTGAGCGCGGCCTCCTTGTTCTCGCAGTTCTTGGCGATGCCGTAGCCGGAGCCGAGCACGAGGCTCAGGTTGCCCTTGTCCCCGGTGGGCAGCGGGGCGAGGCCGGCCTTGAAGCCCGCGTCGTTGGTGAGGTATCCGACCGCGTTCCAAGTGCCGTCGACGGCCATCGCCGCGTTCTCACCGCTGAACTGGTTCTCGCCCAGCCCGTGTCCGAGGCGGAGGCCACCGGTGCGGCGACCTTCTGATCGGTCACGAGACCGGCGTACCAGGCCGCCGCGTCGAGGAAGGCCGGGTCGGTGAGCTGGAGTTTGCCGTCCTGGGTGACGGGCTGGACGCCGCCCTTTGCGATCGGGAGCGCCTGCCACTGGAAGCCGCCCATGCCGATGCCGAAGCCGTACTTGCCGTCCTTGGTGGCGGCCTTGGCGGCCGCCTCGAAGTCGTCGAAGGTCCACCCGATCTCGGGGATCTTCGCGCCGGCGGCGTTCAGCTGATCCTCGTTGTAGTAGGTGACCATGGTGGCGACGTCAAACGGCAGGCCGTAGAGGTTGCCCTTGTTCTGCAGGATCTCGGTGGCGCCCGGGGCGAAGTCGGATTCCGCGAGCCCGGCGGTCTTGAGGTCGTCGGCGGTGAGGGCCGCGAAGCCGTCGGTGTAGCTGGCGAGCATGCCGGAGTTCATGCCGGTGACGCAGGCCATGTTGTTCGACGCCATGTTGGTGGTGAGCTTCGTGAAGAAGTCGCCCCAGGGGGCGGTGCGCAGCTCGACCTTGATGTCGGGGTTCTGCTCCTTCACGACGGCAAGCTGCGCCTCGAGCGCGGCGGTGTCGTCCTCGCTGCCTGCCCACATGTCGACGACGATCGTGGCGCCCGCGTCACCGCCACCGCCCGTCGCGCCGGGGAGGGGGTTCCTCCCCACCGCCACAACCGGTGAGGGCAATCGCGGCGCCCGTGGCAAGCGCCACTGCACCCAAGCGGATCTTCTTCATCGAAATTCTCCTCCTTGAAACCGGGGTTAATTCGACATCGAATCAACTTCCCTCAGATTTGGATGAAGTGATCGTTGCATGACCGCCCGAAAAGGGAAGAACCTCCGGCAATGTTATGAAAAGGTGATCTTCGACCCACCATGGCCCTCGACAAGCCCGCATGGCATCGCCTACTGTGAACTTCATTCGAGCATGGAGGAAGAACATGCGACACGCCCACGACGGCACCCACCCCGACGCCAACCAGCGCATCCTCGAGCTGGTCGCGCGCGGCGAAGCGAGCTCCAGGAGCCAGCTGGCCGAGGCCCTCGGCATGGCGCCGTCCACCGTCGGCCTCCGGGTCCAGGCGCTCATTGACGCGGGCGCGCTGCACGAGGGTGGGCCGGGAGCCTCGCGCGGCGGACGCCGCCCGCGGGAACTGCGGGTCAGCCAGGGACGCGGCGAGGTGCTCACGGTCGACCTGGGTGGCGGGCACGCCAGGCTCGGCAGGCATGCCCTCGGCGGGGCGCTCATCGAGACCCGCACCATTCCCTGACCCTCGCCGACGGGCCGGTGCCGACCCTGGAACTGGTCTCCGCCGCGCTCGACGACTTCCACGACGCGCCGATCCTCGCCATCGGCGTGTCGCTGCCCGGGCCGGTCAACCCCGAGCTCGGGGCGTCGACCAGCCCTCCCGGATGCCCGGATGGCAGGGGTTCAACGTCAGCGCGCACCTGACGGAGAGGTTCGGCGTCAACGTCGCCGTCGACAACGACGCAAATCTCGCGGCACTCGGCGAGCACCGCCTGAGCCTCGGCGAGTCGCAGCACTCCATCACGGTCAAGGCGGGAACCGCCATCGGATCGGGGATCGTCGTCGACGGGAGGGTGCACCACGGAGCCACCTCCGCCGCCGGCGACATCACCCACACCCGGATCGACACCGACGAGGAGGTGCCGTGTTCCTGCGGCAACCTCAACTGCCTCGAGACGGTCGCCAGCGGCGCGGGGTCGTCCGGCAGCTCCGCGAGGCCGGCTACGACGTCACCACCACCGCGGAGGCGCTCGCCCTCGCCCGGGACGCAGACGTCACAGCCACCCGACTCGTTCGGAAGGCGGGCAACCACCTCGGGCAGGTGCTCTCCGGCGTGGTGAACTTCTTCAACCCGCACGCCGTGTTCCTGACCGGGTCGATGAGTTCGTCGGAGCCGTTCCTGGCCGCCGTCCGGAGCCGCGTCTACGCGAGCTGCCACCCGCTCGTCACGCAGACGCTACGGATCGAGGCGGCGCATGCAGGGGCCGACTCGGTCCTCCTCGGCGCTGCCGCCCTCGCGCTCGAGCAGCTGGACCTGGCGGGCTGACCACCCGTGCCGCCGGATCGTGGCATCCGGCCGCCCGCCATGTAGGCTGGCCCGCGGTGTGTCGGGAAGTCTGGTCGGCGCCCGTCGGATCCGACGGGAACAGACCGGAAGGACCCATGACCGCCTCCCCCTCACCCGCCTGCGCGACTTCGTCTCGCGCGAGACCGTGGCGGGCGTCCTGCTGCTCGCTGCCGCCGCGCTCGCCCTGATCTGGGCCAACTCCCGTGGCGGGCGGCCTACGCCGACCTGTCCGCATGGGTGGTCGGGCCGGCCGCGCTGCACCTGGACCTGACGCTCGCCCAGTGGGCCGCCGACGGCCTCCTCGCCGTTTTCTTTCTCGTGGTGGGCCTCGAACTGAAGCAGGAGATCGTCACCGGAAGCCTGCGCAATCCCAGGCAGGCAGCGGTACCCGTGCTCGCCGCCGTGGGTGGCATGGCGGTGCCCGCGATCGTGTACGTCGCCGTCGTCACCGCGGCCGGGGCCACCGACGCGCTGCAGGGCTGGGCCATCCCGACCGCCACGGACATCGCCTTCGCCCTCGCCGTCCTCGCCGTCTTCGGGCGTGGACTCCCCGTGCCCTGCGCGTGTTCCTGTTGACGCTCGCGGTCGTCGACGACCTGCTCGCTATCATCGTCATCGCCGTCTTCTACACCGACACCGTGCACCCGCTGTGGCTGCTCGGCGCCCTGGCCGCCGTCGCCGTGTTCGCCTGCCTCGCCCGGCTGTCCCGGACCCGCTGGTGGCTGCTGCTTCCCGTCGGCGTCGTCGCGTGGGCGCTGATGCACTCCTCTGGCGTACACGCGACCATCGCCGGTGTGCTGCTCGGGCTGGTTGTTCCCGCGCGGCCCGTGCACGGCGAGTCCGGCACGCGTGCGCACCGCTTCGCCCACCTGGTGCAGCCCCTTTCGTCGGGCATCGTCGTGCCGGTGTTCGCCTTCTTCGCCGCGGGTGTCTCACTGGTCGACGGTGACGGCCCGCTCGCGGTCCTGCGCCAGCCCGTGCTGACAGCGATCATCGCCGGTCTCGTGATCGGCAAGGTCGTCGGCGTGATGGGTACCACCGCCATCGTGACGAAGCTGACGCCCCTGCGGCTGCCCGACGCGATCGGGCTGCGCGATCTGATGCCGGTGGGCCTCCTCACCGGCATCGGCTTCACGGTATCGCTCCTGATCGCCGAGCTCTCGTTCTCCGACGGCACCCACACCGCCGCCGCCAAGTTCGCCATCCTTGCCGGCTCGCTGCTCTCGGCCGTGCTCGGCGCAGCGGCGCTGCGTTGGTCGGCCCGCCAGAGCCGGTCGGCGGACATGAACGAGGACGGCATCGTCGACATGGACATCGAACCGATCGTCTGACGGGTTAGGGTGCGGCGATGCACCCGATTCCCTTCGCCCCGTCGCCGATGACTTCCCCGGATGGCCGATGCCGCCGTCCGTGCCCGAGGGGGTGCGCCTCGAGCTCAGCAGGGCCCGCCTCCTCGACGGGCGCGAGGCGGGCTTCGACGACTGGATGCGGACGCTGCACGAACGCTACGACGAGTGCCTCGCGAGCCTGCCGCGGGAGAAGATGGCGTTCGAGGCGACGTTCCTCAACCAGGAGGCCGACGGCAGCTGGTGGATGTACCACCTGCAGATGCTCGGCGCCGACTCCCCGGGCCTCGTCCTGGACAACGACCTGGATCGCACCCACCACGCGTTCGCCGTCGCGACCAAGGAACGCGGGTGGGAGGAGCTCCAACCACGGCTCTTCCTGGCGCCCCCCGCGGTCCGCGAGGCGATCGTGGGGCGGCACTGGGTTGACCGGCCGGCGGGGACGGTTCAGCTTGCGCGGGCCAGGCTGAAGCGACGCACCGGGGTGGGCTCGGGGGCGCCGTCGGGGTGCCCCATCAGCGCGCGACGCCAGCCGAACCATGCAACGGACACCGGCAGCAGGGCACCGAGCCACGCAAGTGGAGCGGCGAGCGCGACGCCGAGGAAGCCGAACTGAGTCACCAGCGCGAGTCCGGCCACCGAGCGCAGCGCGAGCTCCATGAAGCCGGCCAGCGTCGGGACAGCGGTCGCTCCGAGGCCCTGGATCGCGTTTCGCATGACGAACAGGCTCGCCAGGATCGGATACAGGGCGCCGTTGATGATCAGGTACTCGTGCGCCAACGCCACCACCTGAGGCTCGCCGTCGCCGACGAAAAGCCTCACGATGGGTGTTCCGAACACGATGATCAGACCCCGAGAAGCACCGCGAGGCCCAGGTCAGGAGGCTCGTGCGCCAGACGCCGACCCGGATCCGCTCCCAGCGGCCGGCACCACGGTTCTGCGCGACGAAGGTGGTCAGCGCCAGGCCGAACGAGGCGAGCGGCGCGACGGCGACCTGGTCGACACGCATGGCGGAGGTGAAGGCGGCGACCGCCTCGGAGCCGAGCCCGTTGATGGCGTACTGCAACACGACCGCGCCGATCGCGATCACCGACATCTGGAAGCCCATCGCCAGGCCGGGGCGCAGCGACTCGCCGAGCTCGCCGGGACGCGAGGCCCAGTCGGCGCGGGTGAGGTGGAGCTGCGGCATCCGCACCTTGACGAGGATGAGGCACAGCACCACCGACACGGCCTGCGCCAACACCGTCGCGAGCGCCGCGCCGGGAACGCCCCAGCCGAGCCCGCCGATGAACGCGACCACGAGGACGACGTTCAGCACGCAGCTGATCACGAGGAAGTAGAGCGGGGTGCGGCTGTCGCCCAGCGCGCGGATCACCGCGGCGAGGAGGTTGTAGGCCATCACGATCGGGGTGCCCAGAAGCTGATCACCAGGAACGCCTCGGCGTCGGTCATCAGCTCCGGCGGCGTCTGCATCAGGACGAGCAGGTCGTGCGCCCCGAAGACGCCGACCAGCATGATCACCACAGCGATGGCGGCGCCGATCCGGATGGAGTTTGCGAAGTGCCTGCGCAGCGTCGCCATGTCGCCGGCCCGAAGGCCTTGGCGATCGGGATCGCGAGGCCGCCGGAGGCGCCGAAGGTGAAGCCGAGCAGCAGGAACATCAGCGAGCCGGTCGCGCCGACCGCGGCCAGCGCTTCAACGCCCACCATGCGGCCGACAACCGCGGCATCGGTGAACTGGTACACCTGCTGGAACAGGTTGCCGATCAGGAGGGGAAGGGTGAACGCGACAATCACGCGGGTCGGCGAACCGACGGTCAGGTTATTGGTCATGCAGGTTTCTTCACGCGCCCGGAGACGGGCTGAGGTGGGTGATGAGGCTGGAGGGGCAGGCACCAGAGAGGCGCGGGCCGACCAGTAAGCTTACGCGTTTGCCGCCAGAGATCAATTCGGCCCCGGGGCACGGGGTCGACGGCACTCGAGGCGACGGGGCGGCGCCGCGACGGCGGGACGGCAATTGTGTTCCGGTCCCACACCCGGGTCGCTCCCCGTCGATAGGCTCGCCCTGACGACTCGTGGAGGAGGGGAACATGGTGAGACGATGGCTCATGACGGCGGCCGCGGCCGTTGTCCTCGCGGGATGCGCGCCTGTCCCGCCCGAGCTCCTGCCCCGACGGCCGAGCCCGGTTCCCGGAGCCCACGCCGTCCGCCACCGCCCCGACCCAGGTCGTTCCCGCGCCCCGATGGCGCCGGAGGACCTGAGCCTCTACGGCGGCGTCGCCCGCCTCGACACGTCGTCGGCCTGCACCGGCACCCTCATCGAGACCGGCGTCGACAAGGCACCCGCCTACATCCTGACCAATGGCCACTGCGTCGGGATGGACAACGCCGCCGCGGGCGACATCCTCGTCGACGGCGAAGGCGCCGGCGAGGCCCACTTCTTCGACGTGCTCGGGGCCGCCGAGGGGTCGGTGCGAAGCGTCCAGGTCGCCCGTTACGAGTACGGCACCATGCGCGGTGTCGACATCGGCATCATCCGCCTCGACACGACCCTCGGCGAGCTTCGCGCGGCGGGCGCCGTCCCGCTCCCCATCACAGGAACGGCCCCCGCCGTGGGCACCGAGGTGGTCAACATCGCGGCACCTTCGCAGGGGTTGAAGCCACCGAGGTCGTGCTCCGCAAGGGTGAGTGCACCCTCGGCGGGGCGGTCGACCTGATCGAGCACCACTGGCTGTGGCTCGGCGTACCCCGCACCGACTGCCCCGGTGTCCTCGGCGGCTCGTCCGGCTCCCCGCTGATCGCCGACGGCACTGTCGTCTCGATCATCAACACCACCAACGGTGGCGTTCCCGCCGACCGTGCGGGCACCTGCTACCTCGGAAAGCCGTGCGAGATCACGGACGCCGGGGCCATGCCCTCCCCGAGACGAGCTACGGGGTCGATGTCGCCGGGATCGGCGCCTGCTTCCCCGGCGGCAGCTTCGCCCTGGGCGGCACCTGCCCGCTGCCCACCGCGAGCCTCACAGGGCTCCGTGGTGGCGGGATCTTCACCACCGCGGGCCTCGAGGCGTCCGGTCGCCAGCCGGAGTTGAGGCTCATGGGACCGGCGCAGAGCGTCGTCGTGGCCGAGGTTCCGTTGGGTCAGGCGCGCGCCTGCAGCGACCCGGCGATCTACGCCGGCGCGACGCCTGTCCAGTTGGCTGCCGACGGCGAACCGACCCCGCTGCCGTTCGCCCTCCCGACGGAGCACGGGTTCGCACTGGTCTGCGTGGCGGTCCCCGGTAGGGAGACGGAGGCGGCACGGCTCGTCTTCTCCATCGACGGCGAGGCACCCACAGCGGGCCCGGAACTCGCCGTCCAGGAGATGGGCGACGGCACCGTCATGGTCGATCCGCTGTTCGACATTCCCGACATCGCGGACCTCCAGGTGCTGTTCGGCCCGTCGATGAGACGGACTGCGCCGACCGGGACTCGTACTTCCAGTACCGCCGGCAGTCGTTCTTCTTCGAGGCGGCGGAGCTTCCGGCCCGCTTCTGCGCGGTCGGCTTCGACATGGCAGGCAACGAGTCCCGGTGACCGACCGGGTAGTCGGCGCCTGACCGCGCCGACAGCAACCCAGACCCGCGGCACGGACACAGGCGCCGAGGGACGGGTCGGTATCTGCGGGCGCGGTCACATCGCCGAGCGGTGACGACAACCCGGCACGCAAATTTTCGCCGGTCTCCACGGCATCGCGGCACGCGTACTGACAAGGCGGTACGGGTCCGGGCGGGGCTACGGAAGTGCGGGCACGAGGGGTCAGGTGGTCAGAACGGTCCGGTTTCTCTGGGAGGATTGGGCAACGTGAACAAGACCGCGGCGCAAGTCAGTGAACGAATCGTCGGAAGCAAGGCGGGGCAGGTCCCGTGGGCCCGCGAGGCGATCCTCGTGCTGCGCGAGACGGCGTCCCGGTACGGGGCGACCATCACCTACGCCGACCTCGCCGAGGCCGTCCAGAACCGCTCGGGCGTTCGCACCCACGCCCAGCAGCGCACCTGGCTCGCAGGCGTGCTCCGCCTCGTCGCGACCGCCTGCCAGGGGCGGAACCTCCCACCTCTGACCTCGCTCGCCGTGAACCGGCAGGACGGCCAGGTCGGCGTCAACTACGACATGGTCGCCGCCACCACCGGCGCGGCCCCTTCGCCAGCCCCCGCGAGCGCGAGCGCCACGCTGCCGAGTCGCGACTGGCCTGCTACAAGGCGTTCTGCTCTGAGGTACCGGAGGACGCGGCACCTGTCGTGGCACAGCCCGCAAGGCCGCGGCACCGACCACGGCGCGTAAGCCGGAGCCCGTCGAGCTACGGGCCCAGTGTGCACCAGCTGCTTCCTCGAGCTGCCGCTGATGGGCGGCGAGTGCCCGAACTGCAACTGATCCGCTAGAGGCCGAGCACCCCGAGCGACGCGTTGACGATGCTCCCGGCGTCCAGGCTGTGGGCGGCGTAGAGATCCGGCACCGAGCCCGACTGTCCGAAGGCGTCCACCCCGAGTGAGGCCGACGGCGCGGCGAGCGCAGAGCCGATCCAGGCCAGGTGGTGGCTGGCGGCGTCCTGCACCGTGACGAGCGGACGGCCCGGGTGAACACCGACAGAGCTGTCGCCGGCTGCGGCGAGCGGGCGCTCCGGATCCCTCGGTGAGGCTGCTGCGCCAGGCGCGGTAGAGGCGGCCCGGGCTCGTGACATCGACCACCTCGGCCCCGATGCCCTCCTCCCCAGTTCCGCGGCAGCTTCGAGTGCCTCAGGCACCAGCGCGCCCACCGCGGCGATCGTCACCTGCGGCGCGGCCCCTCCCCGGCCGGACGCAGCAGGTAGGCGCCGCCCAGCACCTGGCCGCGGAGTAGCTCCTCCCCAAGCCTCGCCAGCGCCGCGTCGAACGGGGCCTGGTCGAGCTGCCTGGTGGTGAGCCGGAAATACGTCGACTCCGCCCGCCTGTCGTCGCTGCCCGCGACCCGGGCCAGCGCATCGCACAGCAGCCAGTCGAGGCTGCGGAGGTAGGCGGGCTCATGATAGGTGAGCCCCGGCAGTTCGGTGCCGATAGAGGCCGTGATGCTCGACTGGTGGGCACCGCCCTCCGGCGCGAGCGTCACGCCAGACGGGGTACCGGCGAACACGAAGCTCGACCCCGAATACGTGCCGTAGATCAGGGCGTCGAGGCCCGGCAGACGAACGGGTCGTACAGCGTGCCCACCGGCAGGAGCCGCTGGTCGGAGAAGCTCTCGGCCAGCCCCAGCTGCCCGAGCAGCAGGAACAGGTTCATCTCGGAGATGCCGAGCTCGATGTGCTGGCCGGACGGGGTCTCCCGCCAACGCAGCAGCGGATCGTCCGACCACGTCTGGCGCTCGTGCTCCGCAAACACGCCGACGCGGTTGATCCAGCCCGCGAGGTTGGTGGAGGTCGCGACGTCGGGTGAGGTCGTCACGAGGTGGCGGCGGACGCCGTCGTCCCGCGAGAGGTCGACGAGGATGCGACCGAACCCCTCCTGGGTGCTGATCGGGCGTGACGCGCGCTGCCCGGTCGAGGTCGGTACCTGCGGTCTGGCTCCGATGGTGCGGGGCCACGGGTGAGATGACGGCCGCGCTCTGCCAGCAGCCTCCCTCAGGCGACTCCGGGTCGAAGCGCTCCCATTCGGCGTCGGCGTCAATCCCGAGCGAGGTGCGCAACTGCTCGACCTGCGCGGTGCTGAGCACAGCCGCATGGTTGCGGGCGTTGCCCTGGATCGGAAGGCCCCAGCCCTTGTGGGTGTAGGCGAAGATGACGGTCGGGCGCTGCGGGTCGGCGTCGGCCTGCTCGAGGGCTTCGAGCACGCTGGCGAGGTCGTGGCCGCCCAGGTCGGTCACCAGCGTCGCCACCTCGTCGTCGGGCAGGCCGGCGAGGAGATCTGCGACCGCGGCCGGTGCGCCATCGAGGAAGCGGGCCCGCAGCTCGGCGGGGCCGAGCCCGAAGAGCGACTGGTAGCGCTCGTTGGGCATCCGGTCGATCCACTCGAGCAGGGGTTCGCCGTCATGCTCGGCCGCGAAAGCGCGGAGCCGCGCCCGTACTTGACCTCGATGACCTGCCAGCCGTGCGCGGCGAACGCCGCATGCCAGGGCGAGATCCGCACATCGGGCACGATCCGGTCGAGCGACTGGCGGTTGAAGTCGACGAGCCAGGTCACCTGACCCAGCGCGTTCGACGCGGGATCGTGCACGGCCTCCCACACGTTGCCCTCGTCGAGCTCAGCGTCACCGAGCACCGCCACGAAACGCGACGAGGGCCGGGCCCCGAAATGGGCGTCCACATAGTCACGCACCCCGGCCGCGAAGATCGTGGCGGCCGGTCCGAGGCCCACCGACCCGGTGGAGAAATCGACCCGGTCGGGATCCTTCGTGCGGGAGGGATAGGCCTGCAGGCCTCCGAACTCGCGCAGTTCGGTGAGCCACTCGGCGTCGAGGTTGCCCATCAGATAGTTGAGGGAGTGGAGGACGGGCGAACCGTGCGGCTTCACCGCGACGAAGTCGTCAGCATCGAGGTGGTGCAGATACAGCGCCGTCATCAGCGTGACCATCGATGCACAGGACGCCTGGTGCCCGCCCACCTTCAAGCCGTCCCTGTCCGGTCGACGATGGTTTGCGACCTCGATCATGTTGGTCGCCAACCACAGCACCCGCCGCTGGATCGCGTCCAGCACCGCCAGGTCCGGCGTCATTTCCGACATCTCCCTCTACTCCCTCTCAGCCCTTCGTTGCACCTTGGGTAAGTCCTGCCACGATCCACCTGCTGGCGAATGCGAACAGCACCATGGTCGGAAGGATAGTCAGCACCGCTGCGGCCGACATGGGCCCCACTCGATATTGAAGCTGGAGATGAACCCGTTGAGCGCCGTCGGGATCGTCTTCCGGTCGTCGGTGTTGATCAACGTCACCGCGAGGAACAACTCGTTCCAGCAGTTTACGAAGTTGAAGATGAAGGTGGCGATGATGCCGGGCGTCATGACCGGCACGATCACCCGCCAAAGGGCCCCGAACCGGGTGGCGCCGTCGACCATGGCCGCCTCCTCGAGGCTGTCTGGCACGTTGTCGAAGAAGCCCGCAGCATGATCGCCGAGAACGGGATGGTCATGGCGATGTAGATGAGCACGAGGCCGAAGCGCTTGTCGACGAGCCCCAGGTTGGTGAACATCTGGTACAGCGGGCCGAGCGCGATGAACGCGGGGATCATCTGCGTCACGAGGAACGCGAGCATGACTGCGCCCTTACCGCGGAACTGGAAGCGCGACAGGACGTAGGCGCTAAGCAGCGCGATCGTGGTGGCCACGAGCGCCGCCGAGGCGGAGACGATGACGCTGTTGAGCAGGTAGTCGCCGAACTGTGCCTTCCGGAACAGGCTCACGTAGTTGTCGAGCGTAAACTCCTTCGGCCAGTAGCGCACCGGGTACTCGGCGATCTGGTTTGCCGGTTTGAAGGACGTCAGCAGGATCCAGTACAGCGGGAAAAGCGTGATGACGAGCCACAGCCCGAGCCCGAGGATCCTGACCACGGTCAGCCAGCGGGGGTCCTTGTTGATCATGTGGCACGCTCCCGGTTCAACAACAGCAGGTACAGGCCGGTGAAGACCACCAGGACGCCCATGATGATGAACCCGAGGGCGGAGGCAAGGCCGTAGTCGCCCTGCTGGGTGAACTGGATCATCCAGGTCGTCGCGATCTGGGTCTGGTTTGCCGGGCCGCCGCCGGTCATGGCGTAGATGATGTCGGGGAAGTTGAAGATCCAGATGACGCGCAGCAGCACCGTCAGCACCAGGGTGGTGCGGATGGTGGGGATGGTGATCCTGGTCAGGGTGCGCCAGCGGCTCGCGCCGTCAAGCGCAGCCGCCTCGTAGAGCTCGTCTGGAACCGACTGCAGCGCGGCGAGGATCATGATGGAGAAGAAGGTGACGCCGTACCAGACGTTGGCGATGATGACGCTGAGCAGCGCCAGGTCGGGGTCGGCCAACCACGGGACGGGCCGGTCGACCAGCCCGACGCGCATCAGCAGGTCGTTGACAACGCCGAACTCGGAGTTGAACATCCAGCGAAACAGGATGCCGATCAGGAAGCCGGAGACGGCCCAGGGGTAGAACACGACGGCCTGGTAGAACCCGCGGAAGCGGAACTTCTTACGCAGGCCCAACGCGATCAGGAAACCGATGAGGAACTGCGGCACCAGCGAGCCGACCACCCAGATCAGGGAGTTCAGCATCACCTTCGCAAACAGCGGATCGGAGAACAGCGTGAGGAAGTTCTGCAGGCCCACGAACGGGGTGCTCGTGAGGTCCCAGAGGGACCACTTGCGAAACGCCATCTGCCCACCGACCGCGAGCGGGTAGTAGGTGAAGATGATGACGAAGACGAACGCGGGCGCCAGATACGCGAGGATCGTCAGCGCCGCGCGCCCGTTGAACTGTCGCCCGAGGTGGGGCGGGTGCGACGCGCACCCGCCCCCTGGCGACCTCACCGGTCGGAGTCGACATGGATCAGCCGGCCCACTTCTCGGTCCAGAACTGGTCCCAGCCCTTCAGCATGTCGGCGGTCGACATCTTGCCGATCAGGACCTGCTGCAGGTCGGCCTCCGAGCGCTGCATCCACTCGGTCCACCAGGCTGAGCCGCGGGGCTCGACGACGGAGATCCAGGTGTCGGGGTTCGAGCTCATCTCGACGTAGGCGGCCCAGGGCCGGACTTGAAGAACTCGTCCTCGCCGGCGGCCTGCTGGATCGGCACCAGCGAGTTGTCCTTGGCGAACTGGGTCGAGGCGTCACCCGACAGGAACTTGACGAGCTCGACGGCCTCCTCCTTGTGCTTCGACGCCTCGGCGACGCCCCAGCCGGCGGTTGCCATCGGCCACGCGGCCTTGCCGGTCGGGCCGACGGGGTTGGTTGCGACGCTCCACTGCTCCGGCGTCAGCGACGAGTCGTTGACGACGGCGATGACCTCGGGATCCTGGAGCAGGAACGCGGTCGATCCGTTGGTGAACGCCTGCACCATCTCGGCGTAGCCCATGCGACAGACGATTCGGGCGAGCCGGTCTTGAAGAGCTCGAGGTACTTGTCCATGGCGACCTGCGACTCCGGGGTGGAGAAGATGGTGGCGCCGCTGTCGACCTTGTAGGCGTTGGACACGTCGAGGTTGTCGATGTTGTAGGCCTGCAGGATGCTCATCAGCTGGCCCGCCGAGTTCGGCCCGCCACGGAAGGCGTAGCCGTACTTGTTCTTTGCCGGGTCCTGGATCGCGGCGGCCTGCTCGACCAGGTCGTCCCAGCTCTTGGGGCGCCGTCGAAGCCTGCGTCCTTGACCATGTCGGTGCGGTAGAAGAGGCTGAGCCCGTAGAAGCCGTATGGCACGAAGTACGACTTGCCGTCGGCGTCGAGCGCCACGTTCTGTGCCTGGTCGGTGAGCTTCGAGAGCCCGTCCCAGCCCTTGATCTCGGTCGACATGTCGTAGAGCCACTTGTTGTTGCTGAACGGGCCGACCGTGAGGTCACGGACCTCGAGCACGTCGATACCGGAGCCAGACTGCAGCATCTGCTGCAGCTTCTGGTCGGCCTGCTCGGTGGGCGGTGAGACCAGTTGCACCTTGACGTCCGGGTTGGCCTTCTCGAAGTCCGCGATCATCGACTTCAGCAGGTCGGTGCGTGCCGGGTTGGTGAGCGACTCGACCATCTGGAGCGTGACCTGGCCACCCTCCGTGCCGGCGCCTTCGTCGCCGCCGGCGCATCCGGTCAGCGCGAGCGCGAGGGCCGCCGCCGAGGCGGTGGCCATTGTGAGCTTCCTGCGCATGGATCCTCCTTGATTCTTGTTGCCTGTCATGCGATTCCCCTGTTGTTGTCGAGCGACCACTGGTTGAGGAGGGGAATCCCAACCGTGGCCAGGTACCGGTAGTCATCGAGGGCGTTGTAGGCGTGGGCCGACAGCCGCAGGTACCCGCGGCCCTCGAAGTTCGTGAAGGCGATGCCGATGCCGGTCGCATCGCTGAAGGGCACGCGCAGCGCGTCCGCCTCGGGTGGGTCGAGCCCAGGTCTCCGGGCAGGCCGACGAGTCTCAGCGGTCCGACGCTCTGGCCGACATCGGGGAGAGGCACCTCGACGAGCCCGTCGAGTGCGTCGGCGACGACGGCGCAACCCTCGGCGAGCAGCGCCGCGGAGGTGGCGCGGATGGTGTCCCACCCGATGGCCGCGTCGAGATGGCGCCACGCGAAGGGGCCGTCAGCCAGGGGTGGCGTCGAAGGTGCCCGAGTGGTCGAAGCGCTGCGGGAAGGGGTGCGGCGCGCCCCAGGAGTCGATGACGGGGAAGAGCTCCTGCCCGTCCCCCGCGAGACGAGGACGGCGGCGCCCCGGGGCGCGCAGACGAACTTGTGGAGGTTACCCACCAGTAGTCGGCCTCGCGGCAGATCGGGTCGCTCATCACGCCGGGCGCGTGGGCGCCGTCGACGAGGGTGAGGACGCCGAGTTCCCGCGCCCGCCGGCAGATGTCGTCGACGGGGAACTCGCGGGCGGTGGCCGAGGTGACCTGGTCGATCACCAGCAGCGTCGGGCGGGTCTGTTCCATCGCCTCCGCCACGAGGGCGAACGCCTCGGGCCCGGTCGCCGCCAGCGGGATCGACACCGTCGTGGCCGTGCCGCCGGTGCGGCGCGCGACTCGCTCGGCACCCATCGTGACGGCTCCGTAGCCGTGGTTGGTCACCATCACGTCGACGGGCCCGCGGTCCATCAACGCCTGGAACACGACGGACGCACCGGCCGAGGCGTTGAGCACGAAGGCGAGGTTGCCGCGCGGCACGTTCAACAGCGCGGCCATCTCCTCGCGGGCCTCCCCGATCTGCGGCGCGAGGCTCGCGAACCAGCGCACCGGGTTCCACTCCGCCAGCCGGCGCAGCCGGTCCTGCTCCTCCTGGACGGCGACGGGGACGGCCCGAACGACCCGTGGTTCAGGTGCTTGACCCGCGGATCCAGCGACCAACGGGGTTGGGGATCGTTCCCCGGCTGAGCGGCGACTGCCATGCGATCAGACCTCCTTGTCTGACAATTATGGGGTGACCACCTCACTGCGTCACCCAAAGTGACCGAATCGTTACATGATTGTCTGACAATCGCCAAATGGGCATGATTGTCACGTGGGACACGACGGGACCTCCATGAGCGCGGTCGAGACGGCGAGAAGCTCTCTGGCAAGGATGATTGCCGCGGGCGAGTTGAGCATGGGCGAGTTGCTGCCCAGCGAGGCGGAGCTGTGCGAGCGCTTCGGGGTCTCCCGCAGCTCGCTGCGCGAGGCGCAGAAGATGCTCTCAGTGGCGGGCGTGCTGGACTCCAGGCCGGGGAGCAGGCCGACGGTCTCGATGATGAATGCCGACCAGATCATGGCGGGCCTGAAGATGGTCGTGCCCTGCTGCCGCTCCCCGGTTCATCGAACTCTTCCCTCTGCGGGAGGTCCTGGAGGGCCACGTCGCCGCGGCGGCCGCCGCGAAGCTCACGGACGGGGAGTGCGAGCGGCTCATGGAGCTCGCGCTCGAGCTGCGCGCCGAGGTGCCCAACAATCGGGCGCAGACCCTCGACGCCGACTTCCACGGCATGATCATCCGCGGCGCGGGCGACGAGGTGATCGCCTCTCTGCTGTCGGCGATCCGCCGTCGCGGGCAGGACTACCGGATCTTCGAGATGGCCCACGGGCATGAGCTGAAGGAGATCTCGGACGAGGCGCACGTCCAGATCGCGCGGGCCATCGCCGAGCGTGACCCGAGTCGGCGCGTTTCCTCGCGATGCAGCACGTGAGGGAGACCCGGATCTGGCTCGAGGGCCTGCAACCCGGGCCGATCGTCTTCGAGGGCTGACGTCGCTCCGTCATCGGGCGTCCGGGTTCACCCTGTTCCGGCTTCTGCGGCAGACTCGTAACCATGGACGACCTGCACGTGCCGCCGGGCCCGGCATCCCGAGCGGGCTGAGAATCCCGGCCCGGGATCTGGTGGAGCAGTTCTCCCATGCCTCCGGCCCGGGCGGCCAGGGGTCAACACCAGCGACTCGCGCGTCCAGCTCACCCTCGATGTGGCGGCGACCACCGGCCTGACCGACGCGCAGCGCCAACGGGCCCTCATCCACCTCGAGCAGCGGCTCGTGGGAACGACCCTGACCGTGAGCGCGGCGGAGCACCGGTCGCAGCTGCGTAACCGGGCGACGGCCCGGCTCCGGCTGGCGGCGCTGCTCCGGGACGCCCTTGCTCCGCCACCGAAGGCCCGCCGCGCCACGCGGCCGACCCGCGGCTCGCAGCTGCGGAGGCTGAGCGCCAAACGGTCACGGGCGGAGACGAAGCAGAACCGGCGCCGTCCGAGGCCCGACTGAGCCGGGCTCAGCCGATCTCGGCTCCCCAGCCGTCGAACGCGGTGCCGGTGTCGACGGCCAGATCCTCCATCTCGTCGACGAGGGCATCGAGCACATCGAGGCTGACGGCGTCGAACCTGCGGCTGGCCCCACCGTCCACTCGGTGCGCCGGCGGATGATCCCCACCCGGGCAGTGGAGATGTCGACCTCGTAACCGCGCCGCTCGAGCGCCGATTCGACGGCGCCGGCGTCACCGCCGCTCTCCGCGGCGAAGTACACGTCGACGTCGAGCGGGTCGCCCGGTTTGAACCCGAGCCCCACGAGTCGCTCCCACGTCTTCTGGTTCATCTCACGCTGGGTGGACATGGCCCACATCCTCGCACGGGCCCGACACGGCCGGTCGGCGCCGTCGGATTGCCTGGCCGGGCCGACTCATGGCGAGGCCGACCTAGGCTGACCCGATGGGCATCAGGATGCACAACGTCGGGATCGTCGTCGAGGACCTCACCGCGACCGTCGCGTTCTTCGGGGCGCTCGGCCTCACGCTGGAGGACAGGCAGTTCGTCGAGGGCGAATGGGCCGGCAAGGTGACCGGGCTGGGCGACCAGCGGGTGGAGATCGCGATGATGCGCACCCCGACGGGCACGGTCGGCTCGAGTTGTCGCGCTTCATCGAGCCGGGCGTCATCGCCGACCACCGCAGGGCGCCCGTCAATGCGCTCGGCTACCTGCGCGCGATGTTCACCGTCGACGACCTTGACGACACCCTGGCGCGTCTCCAGGGGTCGGGGTCGAGCCGGTCGGGGAGGTCGTGGCATTCGGAGACGTCTACCGGCTGTGTTACGTGCGCGGCCCTGAGGGATCCTGCTCGGCCTGGCGGAGGAGTTGGGCCGACCGGCCGCCGTCACCGGTTGAGCGTGGCCTGGATCTCCCGGATCGTGTCGCCGAGGATCCCCCGCGACAGCAGCCCCGCCCCGAGCGGCCCGTTGCTGTCCGACCCGACCGGAGGCAGGAGCCGCAGAACGTCCCTCTCGCCGGCGCTCAGCTGGCCCAGCTGCCAGTCAATCTCGGCCCGGACCGTCTGCTCGTCGCCGCCGAGCGATACCGCTTTGACGGCGTAGGCGGCGGCCCGAGTGCGTGGGCACCCATGTGCGCGACCGCCGAGGCCTGGGCCACCGACCGCGCCGCCGCCGCGCCCGCAGGCGTGGAGGCCGTGCCGGCGGCCTTCACCGCGATCATCCGCTTGGCGATCTCCTCGGCGGCACTGCCGCCTCCCGCCGCGTAGGCGAAGGTGCGTTCCAGCGCGTCGCGGATCTGCGCCTCCGCGGCCCTGTTCGCTACGAACAACCCGACCACCCGCTCCGCGCACGCGGCGGCCCAGCGGGCGACGACCCGGCGCTGCCCGTCCTCAAGCGTCTGGAGCGAAGCCATGGACAGATTCTGCCACCGTCGAGCCGCCCGGCCCGAGGGCAGGGCTGCCGCCCGGCCGGTGGCGACACGCACGACGTGCCGGAGCATCGCCACGAAGACCACCACCCACACCAGCACCGCCACGACCAGGGTCACCGAGCCGATGCCCTCGACGATCGGGAGCCTGTCGACGCGCCCCAGATTGATCGAGGCGACCGCGAACATGCCGACGGGAAACACGATCGACCACAGCGTCGGCACATACCGCAGCGGCACCCGGTGCCTGACGTGCCTCCAGAATCCGGCTCCGATGAGCATCGGGATGAGCCACAGGCAGAAGGTCCAGAAGATCGCGACGGTGCCGGCGATCAGCCGACCGGTCGCCTCGACCATCGGGGTCGGCTCCATCTCGACGATCCGGCTGCCCGCCACCACCGCGATGGCCATCGCGCCCATCGTCACCCAGTAGGGCGGTTCGAACTGCTCCGCCGTGATGCCGAAGTGCACGATGCGCAGCAGCACCAGCATCGCGACCGCGGCGTACAGCGCCACCCCGACCGACCAGGACAGGACGGCGAGCAGCGCCACCCACGCCTGCCCGCGTCCCGCCAGCGGCTGCAGCATGCTCATACCGATGGCGAGCGACTGACTCGCGACGGCCCAGATGAACCAGGTGCCATTGGTCCGTGCGAGGATCGGCCGCCCGTCGCGCCGCATCAGCACCTGCCACGGCAGGAGGTACCCGAAGACGAACCACACCAGCGCCGCGAACCCAACCAGGGCGACCGCCACTCCTGTGAAACCCTCCGCCAGCAACCGGACCGCAAGCACGTCGGTGGCGGCCACGACCGTGAAATAGGCGAAGGCCGTCTCGGGGCTCCGGAGGTCATGCAGCATCGCCTGCCGGAACGACACCGCCCGCCATACGTACAGAACCCACAGCCGAGGTAGGAGACGGCCGCGACGATCAGCAGCGTCAGCGAGAGCCCGACCAGCCAAGGTCGTGCAGCCCGATGGAGACGATGCCCGTCCCCATCACCATCGCGAAGTAGCCGGGCGACAGGGTCTCGACGGCGCGCGCCACCCAGCCGTGGTGGGCGCCCACCCGGGTCGCTGTCTCCATGCCCAACGCTACGGCTCCGCCTGCCTCCATGACCCTTCGAGCACGAAACAGCCCGGGTATTTTCCGCACCATTGCGCCCGCCCTCACACGTGAGGCTTCGATAGGGTTTACCGGATGGTCAGCTACCGCGTCGACACCATCCCCAACCAGGACGAGCTCACCGCCCTCTACGACTCGGTGGGATGGGCGGCCTACACGAGAGATCCGCAACGGCTCGCCGCCGGGATCAGTGCTTCGCTGGCGGTGGTGACGGCCTGGGACGACGATCGGCTCGTCGGCCTCGCCCGGGTCGTGGGAGACGGGCTGACCATCGTCTATCTGCAGGACATCCTGGTCGTCCCTGAACACCAGCGCTCCGGCATCGGCCGGGAGCTGTTCCGGCTGGTGTTCGAACCCTTCGGAGACGTGCGGCAGAAGCTTCTGCTCACGGACGACGAGCCTCGCCAGACAGCGTTCTACGAGGCCATGGGTTCACCGAGGTGCGTAACCTGTCGGAGCCGATTCAGGCGTTCGTGCAGTTCGGCTGACCCTCCCTGCGGAGATCTACCGGTTCGGCTGGTCCCGAACCTGTACTCCCCGACACGCCCATACTGGTCGCATGTCCATGGAACAGATCCTCGCCGAGGTCCGGGGATTCGACGGCGTCCTCGAACTGGCACCAGCGCCCGGCAGCGGGCACCCCGAGATCTCCTGGGGCGACCATTTCTTCTACTACGCGCCCGACGGCGTGGTGCCCACGAACCGGCAGGGCTACGCGACGATCGTCACCAAGGACTATCCGACGACGCCGCCTCCCGACTCGACGCCCCGACCGCTGGCGGCTGAACATCCACGTCGGGACGCAACGGTTCACGGAGCTGCTTGGCTACCCGCCCGCAGAGATCGACGCGGCGAGCATCGACTACAGCTTGGCCGACGCCTTCATCCCGCACCCGCTCTACGGCGCTTACGGCTGGGTGAGCATCGTGAACCCCGCTCCGGCGACAACCGCTCGCGTCCTCGAGCTCCTGCGCGAGGCCCACCTGGCCGACCGGCGACGCGTCGAGCGTCGGGCCCGGTAGCCCGATGGACGCCTCACCCGCGGCTCAGGCCTGCCCGCCCGCTACCGGGGCACGGGCGCCGACCTGCCGTTCGGTCACCCGACGCGCGCCCATCACGGCGTCGCGATGGAGGGCTACTTCTGGCGCTTCAGCGACCCGACGGCCGGCGCGTCGCCTTCGCCGGCGGAATCGTGGCGGCGGGATCGCTGCGGGTGGAGGTGACGGGGCTGGTCGTGCGGCTGCCCGGCGGTCCCGCGATCCGGCTGGGCGATCCGGTCATCAGCCCGACCTCGAGCACCTCGTAGGCGACCTCACCGTCACCGTCCACCGCTGGGGACGGCAGGTCCGGAAGGGACACACGCGGCTGGCGGCGCTCGAGCATGCCGGGCCAGAGCGGGCCCGGGGCGGGCTCCACCGTCGCGGGCTCGCCGCGACACTCACGGCGGAGCCCCCGGCCGGCAAGCCCTGACGCCGACCCCTGCCGGGCGCGCTATCGTCGAGGCAGGCCCTCACGGTGCCGGGCGGCACCCGCCGGGCCGTCCAAGGAGGACGAGCATGAGCACGAGCCCGACCGACACCAGCGAGGTATCTCTCGCCGAGGCCTTCACGCGGGAGCACCACCAGATCGACGCGGCCATCGACGAGTTCCTCACCTCGACGGAGCCGGACCCGCACCGGCGTGCGGTCCCGCTGCTGAACGCGGTGGAGGCGCTGCGTCGCCACATCTACCTCGAGGAGGACATCGTCTTCCCACATCTGCCGCCCGGGCCGCTGCTGATGCCGCTGCTGGTGATGCGGCGTGAGCACGGTGAGTTGTGGCGGCGCATGGACGACCTCGAACGCTCCATCGCCGCTCCCTCAACGAGCGGCGGGGACCTGGACGAGGCCTGCCGCGAACTGCTGGCGCTGTTGGAGAACCACAACGCCAAGGAGGAGCCGATCATCTACCCGCACATGGACACCGACCTCGACGCCGGTGAGCGCGGCCGCGTGCGGGAGCTGTTCAACAGCGGCACGCTGCCGGACGGCTGGGTCTGCCAGGACGCCTGAGCACCAACGACATCGCCCCGCCGGGCGGACCCCACCCGGACGTCCGTCCTGGTGCCCGTCTGCCCGGCCCGCGCCGTCCCGGACGCCTTGACCCGACGACACCGACCGGGGCTAAGGTACCCATTAGCACGAACTTCTCGTGTTAATCAGGGAGAGGCGCAGATGGCAACCGAAGCTGGGCTCGACGGGCCGCTCGATGCGACGGTCGGCTACCTCATCAAGGCCCTGCGGGCAGTTGGCCGGTCTGGTGACCCCGATGCCGCCAACCGGCTTGCCGCCCAGGCCTGGCTCAGGCTGCGCGACGTCGACCCTCGGCAGGCCGAGCGGATCAACGGTGCGATGCACTACCTGGCCCGTCTCCCCAGACAACGCGGCCCGATCCGACCAGTTCACCAACCACCCCGGAGGAATCATGAGCAACGACCCCAAACTCGACGTGCGCAACGACCCGCCGCAGCGTCGCCACGAGCTGATCCTGCAGAACTACCACGACCTGGAGTCGGGCAAGGGCTTCGAACTGGTCAACGACCACGACCCGAAGCCCTCTGGTACCAGTTCGACGCCGAGTTCAAGAACCAGTTCACCTGGGACTATCTCGAGCAGGGCCCGACCGTGTGGCGGGTCCGGATCGGCAAGCCCGAGGCCTGAGCAACATTCGTCGACTCCGCCGGGCGCCCGGCGGAGCCCATTCCCAGCCCCTTATCCCCGGGGTGCTCTCCTGCAGGATCTCGCCTTCCGGTTCCGGGTCATGGCCCGCTCGCCCCCATCGCCGCCCACGCGGAAGGCCGTCCCTCGCCCCGGCGGGACCGTGAGAACTCGCTGATCTCGGCCTCCACCCGCCGGCTGTAGGGCAGAAACAGCAACGCGATGATGCCGAGCAGGCCGAGGATGATCGGCACCCCGCCGTCGCGAACCTGATCCCCACTGTGCGCTCTCCGACTGCACCGTCGCCGTCTGGTCGTAGCCGTAGGCGGCGATGATCCACATGAAGAGCGTGGTCTGGGTGCCGATCAGCGGTGCGGACAGCAGGGCTCGCAGCGAGGCGAACGAGCCGGTCTTGCGGGTTCCCGTCAGCCGTTCGTTGTCGTCGACGAGGGCACCCTCCAGCGCGACGCCCGCCGTCATGATCGTGTAGCGCCCCGTCATGATGAACATGTAGCTGATCAGCACCTGCCACCACTGCGTCACGAAGAACAGTGCGCCGAGCCCACCCAGGTACGGCACGAAGGCGATGAAGATGGCGGTGCGGCTGCCCAACCGTTTGATCGCCCGCGCCACCAGGGAAGCAGCACCAGCACGACGACCATGGAGCCGACGTCGGTGATGGTCACCTCGGTTCCAGAGCTGCGGATCACATGGTCCATCAGGTACAGGAAGGCCGTGAAGTACATGCCCATCGGCGCCATCGCGGTGGTTCCGAACCCGAACCAGGCCCAGAACGCCCGCATCGTCACGATCGACTTCGCGTCGCTCCGCAACTGCGCCCAGGTGGCCGCCTCCTCACCGGCGTCGCCGCGTTCGTAGAGCTCGGGTGGGTCCTTGAGCTTGATCGCGGGCACGAGGTAGAGCACGGCGTTGAGTACGACGACCCCATCAGGATGGTGGCCACGGTGGTGTGCTCGGTGATGGCGTCTCCCACCAGGAGCTGGGTGGCGAGGATGGTCGCGAAGGCCGAGGTGATGTTACCCACCCACGCCTTGACCACCTCGACGTCGATCCGGTCCTCGCGGCTGGGAGCGGCCAGGTATCCGTAACTGACGGCGGAGATCAGGTAGAGCGTTGAGGCAACGTCAAAGAGGAACAGCTCCAACAGGAAGACGGCGAAGATCACACCCTGCGGCCACGAGGGCTGCTCCAGGCCATGGCTACCAGTCCGATGAGCATCAGGGGATGGTGCGCCGCATGACGTAGAGGAACTTGCCCCGCCCGGGCGGTACCGCATCTTGTCGAGCATGACGCCGAAGATCGGGTCGTTGAGGATGTTCCACAGGTTGAAGACGAGGTAGACCCAGCCCACATACTGAGGCGAGAGGCCGATGACGTCGGTGTAGAACTTGATGTAGACGTTGTGGATGATGACATTCGACATCCACGTCGCGGGCAGCGGTGTCGCCAGCAGGAGCTTCTGCCGCAACGACAGCGCCATGGCGGGCCCTACCGCCCCGTGCTCAACTCGAAGCGGCCGTCCCCGGGAGCGACAGAGATCCAGGCTCCCTCGCGCCGCGACTCGACCTCCGCACCGTCCCGCAGGACCGTGACCGGGCGCGTCTCCGGGACGAAGAACACCGACGGCGCCGCGCCGTCGGCCCCGATCCAGGAGGCCTTCAGCCGTCCTTCCTCCACCGACCAGGCCTCGGCGGTGCCTGCGAAGGCGACGGGTCGGGACGGGTGAGCGTCGCGGCCGCCTCCGAGCCGGCGAACCCCGGTTCCCACACCCAGTAGGTCCAGGACCAGCCGAACGAGTCGAAGAGGTCCAGCAGGAACTCGCCGTGGGGTCGCACGCCCTCTCCGAGGCTGAGGGCGCCCCACTCCCCACGATCACCGGAACCCGAGCCGTTCCTGCGTCTCCCTGTGACGGGAGAAGATGACGCCAGCGCGCACGTTGGAGGAGAGCGCGATGGCGGGGTGTCGACGGTGAGGTCGTAGCCGTGGGGCGAGTAGACCCAGGCGGGTCGTCCAGCGTCGGCTGCCCCGACGGCACGCCCAGGTTCGCGAAGTAGGAGTGCTCGCGGGCGAGCAGGGTGTCGCCGTCGACGGCGCGGACGGCCGCGGCGACCCGGGCCATCATGGGAGCCACCGCATCAACCTCGAAGGCCCGCACGAGAGGTTGGATGGCGTCGCCGAGCTGCCGGTAGAGGGCCTCGTCCTCGAGGCGGGCGAGCTGGGCGAGCTTCGCCTCGGGATCGGCGAAGTCGGCGAACACCTGCTGCGGGTCCTGGCCTGTGGCGACGGCGAATGTGCCGATGAGCGCCTCGAAGATGCCGGGTGCGGCCGACCCGGGGCCGGTTCATTGAGCAGGTCGTAGCCAAGGAGCGCGGGATGCCCGGCCACCCTGGCTGCGACGTGGGCCCACATGGCGGCGAACCGGTCCTGCAGCCCGATGCCACCCGGGCCGGGCGCATTGGCCCAGAACGCGTCGAGGGCCTCGTGCAGCGCCGGGCTACCCGCAGGCCGTTTGGAGGCCCCAATGATGAAGGCACTGAAAACCCTGGCCGGAGTTCTCCTCGCCGCCGTCTGTGTTGCCGTCGGAGCCTTCGCGGTGCGCCCGCTCCTCACCTCCGTCGGCTGGGGCGCGACGTCCGACTCCCGCGACACCCAGGTGATGAGCGCCATCCAGCGCACCGAGGAGATCGCTCTCGTGAGCCTCGGAATCCAGGGCATCCTCGAGGAGAGCAAGGAGTCGACGTTCCCGGGGGTCAAGGTTCCCGGCAGCAAGCGCCTCACTCTGATGCAGTACGGGTTCACCGCGAAGCTCGGGATCGACGGCGCGGGTGTCGCGATCGAACCGACCGGCGACGACGCGTACCGCATCTCGTTTCCCGAGTTCATCTTCATCGGACACGACAATGCGTCGTTCAAGGTTGCGGCCGAGGACAAGGGGCTGCTCAGCTGGGCCACACCTGAGATCGACACGATCGCGATGGTCAACGAGATCCTGACCGACAAGGCCAGGTCGGAGTACCTCAGCGCCAATGAGGAACTGCTGAAGGAACAGGCAACGGCCTTCTACACGTCGATCATCCGCGCGGTCGACCCGGCGATCGAACTCGAGTTCGTCTTCGATCGCACGGCCTGACCCACTCTGGCCGGCGACGAACCGGGCGACTCTTCCGCACGGCTCGGGGGTGAGAGTTCGAGGCCACGGTGTCGGCAGGGATCGTCACCACACCCGGATCGCGGAGCAGCGGCGACGCTGACCACCGCCGATCCAAGCCATCCGTTTGTCTGGCCTCGGCGAGGCCCGTGGGGCTCCAGTGACCTTTCGGCAAGAATGCGACCATGACAACCAACTCCGACGCCAACGAGCAGACACTCAGGTCCCGGCCAGCTGACGACATGAGAATCGCGTCTGAAGCTGGTGTTGTGATCGCCCACATGATCGGCGACGGTCGCTCGGTCATCGATCCATCGACAACTATCTGGACGCCAGCAGCAGCCGAGGATCTCCGAGGGAGGATCGAGGAAAACCAGATCGTAGGCAAGGGCCAAGGCCAATGGGACAAGCTTGACCTCCAACTGAAGGGGGCTAGTCGCGAGGTTATCCTCCTCGCCGCCGAAATCGCGTTTCTGCGCGAGCACCCCCTACGATCAGCCCTCCCGCAGACTCGCCGTTCCCATTGGAGCGGATCCTCACCCACCTCGAGCAGCCAATCCCGGTACCCGAACCAATGGCGACGTGGCTGGCTCGTCCTTCTAACACCGCTGGATTCGAAGGCGGCACCTGGTACAACGGCTCCCTGTGGCTCCACGTCATTTGGATCGCCACCTTCGTACGGCACTGGACCGGCCTCCCCGAGAGCGCACGCGAGGCTGCGCGCACGGACCCTTGGAAGCTCCAGCAGGCAATGCTCGACTCGGGCCCAGACCGCTCGGAGATCCGCAACGCCATCCAGTTCCTCGCTCGACCTGATGTCTTTGAGCCAATCTCATCAGCATCAATGAAGAAGCGGGTCCGCAACGGTCTCTCCGACCTCATCGGCGGCCCGGCCGGCGATACAGCGGCCGCGATCGACCGTGACTTCGTCAAGATCCGCGGCACCCTCGCCTCAATGGTCGACGGACCCTTCAACTATTGGACGCCTGGTGTGGAGGAGCGCTGGAACGCAGATCCCCGTCCGTCAGATTCGTCAAGTCCGCAGGCAACGGACCCGAACGAACCACGTCAACGGCGCTACTGGCTCTTCTCCCCGGCCCCGGAGCCTCGAATTGGGCCCGGTGCCATGAGGAGGGTCTCATAGCCATCGGCTGGGGCGAGCTGGGGGACCTCTCTCAGTATCCGAGCAGGGAGGCGATCCGGAACGCTCTCGGGGGCGCGGATGGTCCGGGTAGCAGGAGAAATGACGTCCTTGCTCTTTGGCAGTTCCAGAACGAGGTCGCAGAGGGCGACATCGTCTATGCCAAGCGAGGCAGGCGTGAGATCGTCGGCCGCGGCGAGGTGACGTCAGGCGCCCGCTTCGACGGGATGCGCGACTCATATCCACATGTCCGCTCGGTGAAGTGGACCCACGAGGGATCTTGGGAGCACCCAGGCGATGCGGTGACGAAGACCCTCACCAACATCACCCCTACCAGGGCTACGTCGAAGAACTGGAGGCCCTCCTACTGGGCGATGAGGAGTCGGATACGCAGGTCCTGAACGTGAGTCCGATACCCCCTACGGGAGGGATGAGTTCCTCAGCGAGGTCTACCTCACCGGCGAGCGCTACAACCGGCTACATGGGTTGCTGCTACGCAAGAAGAACGTAATCCTCGCAGGACCGCCCGGCGTGGGGAAGACGTTCGCGGCCAAGAGGCTAGCCTACGCCGTCATGGGTGAAAAGGACCCGAGCAGGGTCCAGTTGGTCCAGTTCCATCAGAGCTACTCTTATGAGGACTTCATCATGGGCTACCGCCCTACCGAAGCCGGTGGTTTCTCGCTTGTTGAAGGCCCGTTCTACCGGTTCTGCGAGAAGGCCCGCGCCGACGACATCGATCGGCCGTACTTCTTCATCATCGACGAGATCAACCGCGGCAACATCTCACGGATCTTCGGAGAGCTTCTCATGCTGATCGAGGCTGACAAACGCGGGCATGAACTTCGGCTCCTCTATAAGAACGAAACCTTCTCGGTACCAGTGAACGTCCACCTCATCGGCATGATGAACACGGCCGATCGCAGCCTCGCCGTCCTCGACTACGCTCTCCGCCGCAGGTTTGGATTCTTCCCGATGTCGCCCGAATTCTCGTCGGAAGGATTCGGGCGGTGGCTGGAAGAGGCTCAAAACACTTCGCTGAACAACCTCGTGGAGGTGGTGTTAGCCCTCAACGAAGTGATCTCAGACGACCCGCGCTGGGCGCTGGCTTCACCATCGGCCACAGCTACCTGTCTCGACCCGCCGACGGCGTGGCGGACTGGGTACATTCCGTTGTCGAAGATGAGCTCGTTCCGCTGCTCGAGGAGTACTGGTTCGATGAACCTGCCAAGGCAGCCGAGTGGTCAGACCGGCTCCGGACAGCGGTGGCATGAGCGCCAGCCCGATCGCCATCCGCAACGTGTACGTGATGCTGGCGTACGCGTTCAGGTCGATTGATCACTCGGGCACACGCCGGATCGCGGGTGAAGACTTCACCCATATGCATGACCTGCTCGGGGAGATCCTCCTCCGCGGGATCGGAGCGGAGGTCAAACGGGGCTGCACCGGGACTATCTCCGAACGGATGATGACCTCCCCACGGTCCGTGGCCGCATCGACATCTCCCGTACAGCGGCAGCTGGCCTCAGAGCCCGCGGGAGGTTGCGCTGCGAGTTCGACGAGTACCAGATGGACACGCCACAAAACAGGGCATTGAAGGCAGTCCTCGTACTTCTCATCCGCCATGGCACGCTGGAAGCTGGCCGCCGGGACGCTCTCCGCCGACTCCTGCCGTATCTCGATGCCGTGGCACTCATCTCTCCGGCGGCCATCCAATGGGAAAAGCTCACCTTTCATCGCACCACGGCGGGGTATCGTCTGCTGCTCGGGTCTGCGAGTTCATCGTCCGCGGGCTTCTCCCAACCCAGGATGCGGGAAACACCAGGCTCGCCACCTGGGTCTCCGATGATGCCATGAGCAGCCTCTTCGAAAGGTTCCTGCGGGAGTACTACCTATTCCACCATCCAGGGCTCCGTCCAAAGGCGGCCACCGTCTCCTGGGACTATGAGGAACACGGGGCCAGGGGGACCTCGCAGCTTCCGTCTATGCGAACCGACGTAACCTTGCGCGGCTACCGAAGGACGCTGATCATCGATGCCAAGTACTACAGCAACTCGATGCAACACTTTAGGGACAAGCGGTCGATTCACTCGGGTCATCTCTATCAGATGCTGGCCTACACCCAAAACGCCGACGTGTCCAGAGACGGCTCGGTCAGCGGGCTTCTCCTCTATGCGCGAACCGATGAAGGGGAGCACCCCGAGCTCGATGTTGTGATCCGGGGCAACCGGATAGGCGCCCGCACCTTGGATCTCAACCTCCCATGGAATGACCTAAGTACCCAACTCGAGGACATCCTCAACTGGCTCTGATGCAGCGACCCACGCTGCACCCTTCTACCGATCGCGTTCGCGGTCTGCCGCCTCGGAACACATCAGGAACGCCACGCTCCGCACAGTGTCCACCGCGAGCTCCGGGTAGGCCCCTGCAGGGCTGACTCGACGGCCGCGGTCATCGCTTCCCAGTCCTTCTTCCTCGTTGAGTTCCTGCCGCCCAGCACCGGGCGCCGGATCCGCATCCCGGCGGATGCCTCCTCGGCGGTGCCGATCACCTGCAGGACCCTCGCCCGGAACCTGGAGGGGACGGAGCCGGGCTTCCGCGCGGGAATGTTGGCCCCGGTCAGGTACTGGCCCGTGTACTTGAGCACCGCCGTGTCCAACTCGGAGAGCCTGACGCCGCGACGCTGCCTTCCCTTGTTTGCCCGATACTCCTGCGCCAGCTCGTGGTTGGCGGCAGCGGTTCCGCGTTCCATGGCCGCGAGGACATCGCCGCGCTCCAGTAGGGCGATGTCGGCTCCGTGCGCGACGAGCAGGTCCTTGCGCCAACTGACGGCGCCGAGCGTCGCGATGACCTCGTCCGGCGTTCCGAGCAGAATCGGGTCCAGCAGCGCCACGGCCACGTCCTCGTCGATGGGGCGATCGATGCCGGCCGCATCACACAGAGGCATCAGCGCACTGTTGAGAATCAGGAACCGGGCAGGTCTTCGCGGATCGCGTCCGCCTGTTCTGTTGTGAGGGCAATGTCGAACTCCCGGGGTCGTGCAGCGGCCCCGCTCCCCGATGATCGCGAGCCTCAGGCCAGCGTCGACGCGGACCACCTTCGGTAGCCAGCCGTTCCCACTGCTGAACACAACCTCACACATGGCGACCTCCTCGGCACCGATGCTACTGCGGGTGCGAGGCAAGCCAGCCGACGGGAAACCCCGTCGGACAAGCCGTGCAGGCTCACCGGTTGACCCGGGCGCTTGCATGTCGTCTTCCAGCACCCGTCGGGTAGCCGGCAATGCGCACCGGGTGAGCCGGCCACGTCCGCGAAGTCGACCGGCGCCCGAGGCGGATCGATTCGTCAGGGCCGAGGTAGCGTTTATGCATGGGACGGCGCGTGCTCCAGATCGGGATGGATCCAGCGGTCATCGATTTCAGCCCCTGGCCAGGCCAGGACGCGGCGGCGCTCCGGGCGCGGATCGCCGAGGCTGAGGCCTCGTTGCGCGAGGCCGGGTTTGACGTCACCTCGTGTCTACTGCCCGAGGATGTGAGTGCCGCCGAGGCTGCCGTCCGGGGCTGCCTGGCCAGCGCTTCCTTCGACGTCATCGAGATCGGGTCGGGTCTGCGCACCTCGCATGGCTACACGCCCATCTTCGAGCGCGTCGCCAACACCGTGGTGGCATTGCAACCAGGCGTGCCGCTCTGCTTCAACGACTCCCCGAGACGACGCTCGAGGCAGTGCTCCGCGTGCTGGAGGGCTGAACTATCGCACCGCCGCGCCCGGACCCTCAGGGGCATGGCCCGCACCGTCCAGCGGTTTCACCATGATCAGGCAGGGGGTGCCCTCGCCCCACAGGTCCGTCTCCTCGAGTGCCAGGAAGCCACACCTCTCGTAGAAGTGGCGCGTCCGCGCGTATCTCTCATCGGGGTGGGACGGGCCGAGCGTCTTCACCTCGAGGAGCCGCACACCGCGCGCGACCGCGTCGATCTCGATCGCCCTCAGCATCTCGGTCCCCACCCGGCCCCGTGCGCGCCACGATCGACCACCGTCAGGTGGATCTCCGCGATGTGCGGGAAATGCCAATCCACCAGTGTCACCCCGACGACGGCGCCGGTAGCGTCGCGGACCGTCCAGGTTTCCTTCGTCCGGGCCGCTTCGACGTACTCGGCGGTGGACTCCGGCTGCCCGAACCACTCGGGTACCGTCGCGAGAAGTCGTTCTACGTCGGCGGGTACCTGTACGTCACGTACCGCGACCCAGCGAACCTCCGTCATGTTCCTGCAGCCTGCCGAGCCGCTGGCCCGCTCATTGACGACGCCGTACACATACATGTCACGGGGCACCCGACCGACCGTCTGCCACGACCGGAGCAGGCCTTCACGAAGGTAGCCGCACGCCTCGGCGGTGCGCCAGGATCCCTCGTTCCAGGGCTCGACGTAGAGCTGCAGCCGGTGTACCTGGTCCAGGCCGAGCACCCACGCCGTCAACGCCGACAGCGCCGCCCGGGCGTAGCCGTGGCGGCGGAACTGCGGGGCGATCCAGTACCCGGTCGAGGCTCTGCCGGTTGCGATGTCTCGGGTCCAGAGCCCGATCTGGCCGACGGCCTCGTCCGTCGCGGCGTCGGCGATCGCGAACGAGTAGCCGGTGCCTTCGGCGAGGCGGGAGTGCTGCCGCTCCAGAAAGGCCAGCGCCTCGTCCCGGGTACCGCCGCGCGGGACCGTCGTGATCAGGGGAATCAGCGGATCGGATGCCACCGACATCACCAGGTCGGCATCGCGCTCCTCGAACGCCCGGAGGATGACGGAGCCGCCGTCGAGCCTCGGCATCCACTGTGGGAGTTCGGGGACGAGTCCGTCATCGTTGCTCATGCCCGGAAGCGTAGCCATGTCACGAGTTCGGATGGAGGAAGCGGGGCACCTCTCCGCAGCGCTGGATGCAGGGACGAGGCCTCCTGGTCGCGCGCGAGGTGTTCGGCATTGAGGCGGGCGCCCGGATTCAGTCCTAGATCGAAGCCGGGACTCCACGACGACCAAGGTGATACGTTCGGCTCACGCAGGAAGGGCAACACGATGACGCTTCATCCCGGGCTCACCCCGTCGCCGGCCTCGTCGGGACCTGGCGTGGCGAGGGCAACGGTGAGTACCCGACGATCACCTCCTTCCTCTACACCGAAGAGGTGACGTTCACCGACGTGGGCAAGCCGTTCCTCCACTACGTGCAGCGGACCTGGTCGCCAGCCGGTGTGCCCATGCACACGGAGACCGGGTACCTGCGGGTCATCGACGGCACCTCTGTGGAGTTCGTGTTGGCCCAGCCGACCGGGCAGACGGAGCTGGCGCAGGGGCATCTTGCGCCGACTACCGCCGGTTTCTCCTGCACGCTCACATCGCAGGTCGTCAACTCCGGCAGCGCCAAGCACGTCGACGCGACGCAGCGGCACCTCACGCTCGAGGGCGATGTGCTCACCACCGGGTTCTCCATGGCGGCGGTCGGCGTCCCGATGACCCACCACCTGGCCTCGGAGTTGCACCGGGAGTCGCCGTCGCCGTAGTGGCCTGCCTTCCTTGCGGCCTCGGCAGCCCTTGAAGTTCGTGCGTCAGCCTGTGACTCAGCGTTCCTCCGGCACCAGCGCGGCCGCGGCCTCGTCGGCTGGGAGGAGCAGGTGCGCGACGCGCTCGCGTTCGGCCTCGTCCTCTTCGTCCTCATAGAGGTCGGTGAGGAGGTCACGGACGAGATCCGCGAAGTCCGAGAAGACGGACAACGGCTCATCGGCCTCCGGGGCCAGCAGAAGGTACCGGCCGCGCCCGCGAAGGCATGCGTCGTGTCACATGCCCACAGCGGAACCAGTTCCTCATCAACTGCACCCATCGCCGTCTCCGCCACCTCCGGCCATACCGGCCTGGCCCGGTACCAGAGCGCAGGGCTGATGCTCTCACCGCCGTCGACGGCGATCCTCCCAACCACATCCGGCAGGCCGAGGGCCCGGATCCGGCCCGGGAGGTCATTACTGGAGTCCACCATGCCCTGGATCCTCGCACCGGAGCGGGTCATGCACCTGCCAGGCGGACGGCGACGGGATTCTGCCGGGGCCGTTGGTCTGTGCCACTACGGGCTGAACCCGCTCGACACTTGAGTGGGTGGGCGCTCCTCGGGTCTCTGCACCGAGTCGGGAGAGATCGTCGGGGACGACCACCCGCAGTCGGTTGAGCCGGGCCGGCGACGAGGAACGAGACGCCGCCCGTGTCGAAACCACCCCGACGATGAGCAGGTACCCAACCACAAGCAGGTCAGCTCTACTCAACTCTCTGCACCAAGTCGGGAGTGGCTTCGACACGGCCCGGCGCTCCGCGCGGGGCCGGCTCAACCGACTGCTGTGGTCGGGATCCTGGCTGTAGTCGGGCTTCTCGCTGTGCTCGGGTCTGCACCTGCTCGGAGTCCTCGCCGGGGACGGCCACCAGCAGTCGGTTGAGCCGGGCCGGCGACGAGGAACGAGACGCCGCCCGAGTCGAAACCACCCCAGACGACAGGCAGGGACCCAACCACAAGAAAGTCAGCTCTACTGAACTCTCTGCACCGAGTCGGGAGTGGTTTCGACACGGCCCGGCGCTCCGCGCGGGGCCGGCTCAACCGACTGCTGCGGTCGGGATCCTAACTGTGGGTGCGCTCCTACACCGACCCGGAAGACCTCGTCGGGGACGGCCAGAAGCAGTCGGTTGAGCCGGACCAGGACAAGATAACGAAGCCCCGCCGATCACGAAGATCGACGGGCCCACCAAGCAGAATCAGCTCACATCAAACGTTGAAACGGAACTCCACCACGTCGCCGTCCTGCATCACGTAGTCCTTGCCCTCGAGGCGCAGCTTCCCGGCCGCCTTGGCCGCGGCCTCGGAGCCGGTCGCAACCAGATCCTCGAAGCTGACCACCTGGGCCTTGATGAAGCCCTTCTGGAAGTCCGTGTGGATCACGCCGGCGGCCTCGGGCGCCGTGGCGCCCTTCCTGATCGTCCAACCGCGCGACTCCTTGGGCCCGGCGGTCAGGTAGCTCTGCAGGCCGAGCGTGTCGTAGCCGACGCGCGCCAGCACATCCAGGCCCGGCTCCTCGACGCCCATCTCGGCGAGGAACTCGCGGGCCTCATCCTCCTCCATCTCGACGAGCTCGGACTCGAACTTCGCGTCGAGGAAGATGGCCTCACTCGGGCGACGATGTCGCGCATCTTCTGCTTGAGCTCCTCGTTGGCGAGCTCGTCCTGGTCGCAGTTGAACACGTACAGGTACGGCTTCGCCGTGAGCAGGTGGAGCTCGTACAGCTCCTCGAGGTCGAGGCCGGCGGTGCGGACGCCCTTGCCCGCCTCGAGCGCATCCTTGGCCGCGGCGAAGGCGCCGGCCTTGGGCTGCGACTCCTTCTTGATCCGCGCCTCCTTCTCGATGCGCGGCAGCGCCTTCTCGACGGTGGCCAGATCGGCGAGGATCAGCTCGGTGGTGATGGTGTCGATGTCGTTGGCGGGGTCGACCTTGCCGTCGACATGCGTGACGTCCTCATCGGTGAACACGCGGGTCACCTGGCAGATCGCGTCGGCCTCACGGATGTTGGCGAGGAACGCGTTGCCCATGCCCTCCCCCTGGGAGGCGCCCTTCACGATGCCCGCGATGTCGACGAAGCTGACGGTGGCGGGAATGATCCGCTCGGAGCCGTAGATCTTCGCGAGCTCAGGGAGCCGCGCGTCGGGCACGCCGACGACTCCGACGTTGGGCTCGATCGTCGCGAACGGGTAGTTCGCCGCGAGCACGTCGTTGCGGGTCAGTGCATTGAACAGGGTCGACTTGCCGGCATTAGGGAGACCGACGATTCCGATGGTGAGTGCCACAAGGGGTGAGCTTACCCGTCGCCCCTGCGTCGGCCGAACCCGGACCCCCACCCGCCCTGCAGCCAACCCCAGAGAGTCCACCTTTTGATCAGAGTTGCGTTACTTAAATCTGACCGGTTAGGGTTACCTAAGTCGCGACTGACACACTTCCCCTACGGAAAGACCACGATGAAGCCGAGCACCCGCATCCTGGCCGCCACCGCTGCCGGTCTCCTCGCACTGACGACCGCCTGCGGCGCCAGCACCCCACCGACCCAACAGCCGCGGGCTCCGCCCGGCAGCGACGATCACCGTCACCCACGCTCAGGGAACCGTCGAGCTGGACGGCCCCGCCCAGCGCATCGTCGTCCTCGACCACGGCTCGCTCGACACCGTCCGCGCTCTGGGTGCATCCGACACCGTCGTGGGCGTCGCGAAGGGTCAGCGCCTGACCGACCCCGTCAAGGACTTCGCCGATGACGAGAAGTACGTCAACGTCGGCACCCTCCAGGAACCTGACTTCGAGAAGATCGCGGCGCTGCAGCCCGACCTCATCATCGCCGGCTTCCGCTCGGCCAAGCAGCAGCCAGAGCTGAACAAGATCGCCCGACTGTCGACATCACCTTCGCTTACGACAAGGGCTACTACGCGGGCCTCGCGTCCGCGACCAACATCATCGCGGAGGCCCTCGGCAGGCAGGACGAAGCCGCAGTCCAGCTCAAGGAGCTTGAGGACGCGATCGCCAAGGCAAAGACCCACGTCGACTCGGCCAGGAACGCCATGGTCCTGATGACCTCTGGCGGCAAGGTTTCCGTGCACGGAACCGACTCACGCTACGGCGTCCTCTACAACGACCTCGGCATCAAGCCCACCATCTCCGACGTCGAGGCCGAGGCCCACGGCGACGCGATCTCCTTCGAGGCGATCCAGCAGGCCAACCCCGACATCATGTTCGTCGTCGACCGCGACTCGGCCGTCGGCGAGGAGGGTGCCTCCGCCGAGGAGGTCCTCGACAATGAGCTGATCGCCAGCACCACGGCCTGGACCAACCAGGACGTCGTCTACCTGGACGCCGCCCGCTGGTACATCCTCATCCATGGCGTCGACAACGCCGTCGAGATGATGAAGGGCGTTTCGGAGGGGCTGTGACCACCGCACCCGCCAAACCCGACGCGCGAAGGACGGACAAGCCCGCCGGTCGGCCCTCAGCTGGGGCTGGCTCGGCGGGCTCGCGGTGCTTCTGGCGCTGGCCACCGGATCGCTGTTCGTCGGGGTCGCGGACCTCTCCCGCTCGACTTCCTGAGCGGGGAGGCCACCGCCGAGCAGAAGCTGAACCTCTTCGCGTACCGCATCCCCCGCACGGTCGCGGTCCTGCTGGCCGGGGCCGCGTTGGCCCTCTCCGGCCTGCTCATGCAGTTGCTGGTGCGTAACCGCTTCGTCGAGCCCGGCACCGTCGGCACCACCGAGTCGGCGGGCGTCGGCATCCTGATCGCCGTCATGGTGTTCCCGTCGGCCCCACTGATCGTGAAGATGTCGATCGCCGTCGCCACCGCCCTGATCGGCACCGCCGTCTTCATCCGCCTAATCCGTGCCCTCCCACCGCGGGCGCCTATCGTGGCGGTCCCGCTGGTCGGCATCATGCTCGCCGGCGTCATCTCGGCGGGCACCACGTTCGTGGCCTTCCAGTTCGACCTGCTCCAGAGCCTCGGCATCTGGATGCAGGGCGACTTCTCCGGCGTCCTGCGCGGCCGCTACGAACTGCTGTGGATCCTCGGCGTCATCGGCCTGCTGCTGTGGATCTTCGCGGACCGCTTCACAGTCGCATCGTTGGGTGAGGAGCAGGCGACCTCGCTCGGCCTGTCGTACAGGGCGACGCTGAACCTTGGCCTTGCACTCGTGGCCGTCGCCTCCGCCGTCACCCTCGTCGTGGTCGGAGCGATCGGATTCGTCGGCCTGATCATCCCCAACCTGATCACCATGTGGCGCGGCGACAACCTGCGCCGCAACATCGCTCTGACGGCGATCGCCGGCTCGCTGTTCGTGCTGGTCTGTGACCTGCTCGCCCGCACCGTCAACTTCCCCTACGAGATCCCTGTCGGCACCATCTCCGGCGTGCTGGGCGGCATGATCTTCCTGGTTCTCCTGCTCACCGGAAGGATGAAGACCCGATGAGCATCAAAGCGACCACCGCGCCCCTCGCCCCGGTCAGGCGCCCGCTGGCTCCGGCCACCCGGCTGTGGATCGGGCTGGCCGTGTGCGTTCTGGCCTGTGTCGCCTTCATGTCGATCAACGTCGTCGGCCCACCCGAGTTCATCCTCGCCTTCCGCGGCCGCAAGGTGCTGGCCATGGTGCTGGTCGGCTGGGCGACCGGTGTCGCCACCGTCGCCTTCCAGACCGTGACGAACAACCGGCTGCTCACGCCCTCGATCCTCGGCCTGGACGCGCTGTACGCGTTCATCCAGACGATGCTGGTGTTCCTGCTCGGCGTCAGCTTCGTCGGCACGATCGGCCCCTACGCCATGTTCACCATCAGCCTCACTCTGATGCTCGCCTCGGCGATGGCCCTGACGGGGCTGCTGTTCGGCCGCAAGGGACGCTCCGTCTACCTCGTGGTTCTCGCCGGCCTGGTGCTCGGCTCGATCCTGCGCTCCCTGTCGTCGTTGATCTCCCGGGTACTCGACCCGGTGAGCTACCTGGTGCTGCAGGGCAACCTCTTCGCGTCCTTCAACGCCGTCAATCCGGAGCTCATCGGGGTGGGCGCGATCGTGGTCGCGGCCGCCAGCTGGTGGTTGTGGCGGCAGCGTCACACCCTCGACGTGCTGACGCTCGGCCGCGAGTCGGCCATCAGCCTCGGCGTCGACTACCAGCGCACGGTGCGCGCGGTCCTACTGGTCTCCACGCTGCTCGTGTGCGTATCGACCGCCCTGGTCGGCCCATCACGTTCCTCGGTCTCATCGTCGCGGCGGTCGCCTATCAGATCGCGGGCAACGGCAGACACGCCTACACACTCCCATGGCGGGGCTGCTCGGCGTCGCGGTCATCGTCGGCGGCCAGGCGATCCTGGAACAGGTCTTCGGGCTCGGCACCGTGCTGTCCGTCATCATCGAGTTCACCGGAGGCATCGCCTTCATCTGGCTCGTCATCAGAAAGGCGTCACGCTCATGATCGAGATCAAGGAAGTCACCAAGCGCTACGGCCGCACCGTCGTAGTCGACGACGTCACGGTGTCGCTGCCCACTGGTGGCGTGACGGCGATCGTGGGCGCCAACGGCGCGGGCAAGTCGACCCTGCTGTCGATGATCGCGCGGCTTCTGGGCGCCGACAACGGCCAGATCACGGTCGGCGGCCTCGACATCGAGAAGGCCGACTCACGCGAACTGGCCCGGCGCCTTGCCATCCTGCGTCAGAGCAACGACCTCAACTCGCGCCTGACCGTGCAGGATCTGGTCGCGTTCGGCCGCTACCCGCACAGCGGTGGACGACTCACGACGAAGGACCGCGAGGCCATCGACCAGGCCATCGGCTGGATGAACCTCGAGGACCTGCGCGACCGGTTCCTCGACGAGATGAGCGGCGGCCAGCGGCAGCGCGCGTTCGTCGCCATGGTGCTGGCACAGGACACCGAGTACGTACTGCTCGACGAGCCGCTCAACAACCTCGACGTGGCCCACGCGCACGCCATGCTTCAGACGTTGCGCCGGGCTGCCGACGAGCTCCACAAGACGGTGGTGATCGTCGTGCACGACATCAACTACGCATCCTGCTGGGCCGACCAGATCGTCGCCATGAAACACGGCCGGATCCGGGCCATCGGGTCGCCCCGCGAGATCGTGGTGCCGGAGACGCTGCGTGACGTGTTCGACCTGGAGATCGAGGTCGCCGAGTTCCGTGGCCGCCGCATCGCGCACTTCTACCTGCCGGTGCCGATGTGCGGTCACTGCAACCGGTCGACCACGGACGGGTGCTGCCTGGACGGCTCGCCGCACGTCCAGGGCCCGTACCGCTGACCCTGAGCATGCCGACCGCCGTCTGAGGGCGCCCTGGGCGGGGCTCAGTCGGCCCAGTAGGCGCCCATCGCGCGCGCAAGGAACCACGGGTCCTCGACGCCGCAGAGCTCGCGGGCCGAATGCATGCTCAGCAGGCCGGCGCCGACGTCCACCGTGGTGATCCCGAGCCGCGTCGCCGTGATCGGCCCGATGGTCGACCCGCAGGGGACGGCGTTGTTCGACACGAACGGCTGGGTCGGCACCCCGGCCGCGTCGCAGGCCCGCAGCCAGATCGCGGCGCCGACACCGTCGGTGGCGTAGCGCTGGTTGGCGTTGATCTTCAGCAGCGGGCCCCTGTTCGGCAGCGGCTGGTTCATGGGGTCGTGGTGGCCGGGGTAGTTCGGGTGGACGACGTGGCCGCAGTCGGCGGAGATGCAGCTCGATCTGGCGAACATCGCCCTCGTCGCGTCGAGCCCCAGCCCGTAGCCGGCGGCGATGCGCTCCAGCACGTCCTGCAGCAGCGGGCCGCCCGCGCCCGTGGTGGTGTCGGAGCCCACCTCCTCATGGTCGAAGGCCGCGAACACGGACACGACATCGCCCACCTCGAGACCCTCGATCGCGGTGAGCGCGGCGTGCGTGCTGAGGAGGTTGTCGAGCCTCGCCGCGGCGAGGAACTCGCGCTCCACCCCGATCACGGAGGGGCGCTGGGTGTCGAACAGGGTCAGATCGTGGAAGGCGACATCGGAGGGCGCCAGCCCCGCAAGCGCGCAGAGATACTCGATCAGCGGCTGCTTGAGGTCGATGGCGAGGATCGGCTGCGTGCTGCTCTGCCGGTCGAGTTTCAGCGCCTCGTTGGCGGTGCGGTCGAGGTGGATGGCGAGCTGCGGGATGCGGGCGATGGGGCCGGTGCGCACAAGGTGAGCCGCGCCGTCGCGGGTGACGATCCGGCCTGCGATGCCGAGGTCGCGGTCGAGCCAGGAGTTGATCAGCGGCCCACCGTAGATCTCGACGCCGAGCTGGGCCCAACCCGCGCTGCGGGCAGGTCGCCGGGCTTCACCTTGAAGGTCGGCGAGTCGGTATGGGTGCCGACGATCCGGAAGGCCGAGTCGTCACTGACGGCCTCGGGCGCCACCCAGGCGACGACGGCCCCGTCGCGCACCAGGAAGCGACGCCCCCGGGAGTGCCGAACGGGCGTGTGGGATCGACCTGCTCGAACCCGGCCAGCCGGAGCCGGGCCGCGACCTGGTCGGCGGCGTGGTAGCTGGTGGGCGAGGCGACGACGAAGTCGGCGAGGTCATCGATGTGGGCCTGGGCGGAGTCGAGCATGCCCCTCAGGCTAGCCCAGCCGTCCACCGGGCGGCCGGGGCGGGTCGCTCCCGGCCCGGGTAGCCTTCCCGCCCATCGGGCGCGAGGCCACCCCTCACACCCTTCACGGACGACGCATCGCGATATATCTTTGACATATCTCGATAGCACGCGCATACTGGTGGTGTCGGCGCCACAACGGCGCCGCGCAACACACGAGGAGATTCCAGATGGAACACCAGGATTTCGGACGGCGACGCCGTCCCGACATGCACAGCTCCGCCTTCGACGAGACGGGTGGCGGTGGCCACCGTCACGGTCGACGCGGAGGCCCCGGTTTCGGCCCCATGGGTCCGGGCTTCCCGGGTGGCCCGATGGGACCCGGCTTCCCCGGGTTTCCGGGAGGCCCCAGGGTGGCGGGCGACGGGCGAGGCGCGGTGACGTCCGACTGGCCGCGCTGCTCCTGATCGCCGAGGAGCCCCGCAACGGCTACCAGATCATCCAGGAGCTCGAGAGCCGCACCGAGGGTCGCTGGAGGCCGAGCCCGGGCGCGATCTACCCGGCACTGAGCCAGCTCGAGGACGAGGGGCTGATCAGACCCGTCGACGCCGCGACAGGCAAGGCATTCGAGATCACCGACGCAGGCAGCGCGGAGGCGGAGCGACTCGCTCAGCAGCCGGCCCCTGGGACGTGCCGGAGGGTGAGGAGCGGAGCCCCGCACACGCCCTCATGCACGGCTTCGGCCAGCTCGGCCAGGCGGTCGGGGCGGTTGCCCAGACCGGCAATGAGGAGGCCATCGCCAAGGCGACTGCGGAACTCGAGGCGCTCAGGCGCCGGATCTACCAGCTGCTGGCCGAGTCGTGATCAGCAGCGCCTCGCGCGCGAGATTGCGTCGGGCAGCCGCCTCCCACGAGGCAAGCCCGAGGGGCGTGCGGAAGATCTCCGCACGCCCTCGAGCGTTCGGATGAACCTCAGCCTGAGCAGCCGCCACGCGTCATCGTCGACGTCGGGCCGCTCGGCGCGCACCGCGACGGCGTTGGCCAGGTAGACGTCCCACTCCGACGCCAGGGCCGCGAGGTCGGCGTCGCTGATCCGAGCTCCCGCCTCGTCGCCCGGGACGGGATCGTGCGCGGCCGTGACGAGCACCAGCCTCGCCACCTCATCCACCTCAGACGCCCGAGCGTGCCGCCGAGCAGTTCGCGGGCGAGTTCCGCCGAGGCCAACTCGTCGGCAGGCGACGTGGACGTATGGACGGCGTCGTGGAACCAGAACGCGATCCGTTCGAGCGGCCCACCCCGAGCAGGTCCAGCATGGCGAGGCCGTGTCGCAGGTGTGGCTCCGCGTGGTATCGACGGTGTCCCTCGCGCCAGCGGAGCATCAGCTCGGCCTCGACCTCGGACGGCAGGGCACTCACCACGCCCGCACACCCCAGTAGGCGGCCCCGCCCACAGACCGGCCCAGAGCAGCGAAGCGAAGGTGCCGATGATGAACAGTTCACCCTTCCGGGAGGCTGGTTCACTCGTCGCCAGCTCGGCGTAGCGTCCGAGGCCCTTCACGGCCAGCACCATGGCGATCCCGGCGGGGAACCCGCTCACGATGCACGCATAGACGGCCAGCCGCTCCAGCATTCCCACCCAGCGCCCGCCGGGCAGCTCGCGCTGGGTCTCCACCAGGCCGAGGTTCCGGCGGGCGATCTGGATGTCGTCGACGGGCGGCCTTCCCGCCTCGTCGATGCGGGCGAGGACCAGCCTGATGACGGGGTTGCCCCAGGTAGCGAGCACCCCACCCACGACCACGATGAGTGACTTCAGCAGCAGATCCACGGGCGTCACGCTACACGGCGACTCCGACGTCGTCCCGGTCGCGAGCAAACGCCATCGGAAGGCTCGGGCTACATTCCAGACAAATTAAGTATTGTTCTTCATCGACGGGGTTTGTAGATACTCTCTTCACATGAATGACGAACGGACCGTCGTGGCGCTCCTGGTCGACCTCGTGGCGTCACGCTCCCAGGATCGCGCCCACCTCCACCGTGCGGTCCTCGAGGCGACCGAGACACTGAACCACCGCGTCGCATCCGTCGACCCCCTCCGCCCAACGGTTGGCGACGAACTCCAGGGCGTCTACCGCACGCTCGGCGGGCCCTGGAGGCGGCCTTCACGCTCCGGCTGGCGCTGGCCCCCGCTGGGAGGCGCGTTTCGGCATCGGGGGCGGCGGCCTCAGGGTCATCGACGCCGCGCGCGGGATCCAGGACGGTTCCGCATGGTGGCGCGCCCGGGAGGCCATCGACTGGGTCGGTTCCCAGTCGCAACGCAAGGGCTATGCCAGCGCCCGCACCGCCATCCGCGACGAGCGGCCCGCGGCAACGCCGCAGGCCGACGCCATGGCGCGCCTCGTCGACGCCCACCTGGCGCGGCTGCGCGACGGGGCGACCCGCTCGCTCGCCGGTCTCTGGGAGGGGCTCGACAACGCGGAGGTGGCCGAGCGGGAGTCCATCACCGCCTCGGCGAACTCGCAGCGGGTGCTCGGGAACGATCTGCGCCCGCTGCACGACGCGATGCTCGCGCTGACGACCCTCCCCTGAGAAGCGGAAGGACCCGCCGGGGCGGGTCCTTCCGTACGGGTCTCGGCTCAGGAGAGCGCGGCCAGCGCGGCCTCGTAGTCGGGTTCGGTGGTGATCTCGGGCACCTGCTCGGTGTAGACGACCTTGCCCTCACCGTCGATGACGACGACGGAGCGCGACAGGAGGCCCGCCAGCGGGCCGTCGGTCATCGTGACGCCGTAGGTCTCGCCGAAGTCGGTGCGGAAGTCGGAGGAGACGATGACGTTGTCGATTCCCTCGGCTCCGCAGAAGCGGTTGAGAGCGAACGGCAGGTCACGCGAGATGCACAGCACGGTGGTTCCCTCGAGCCCGGCGGCCTTCTCGTTGAACGTGCGCACGCTCATGGCGCACACACCCGTGTCGACCGACGGGAAAATGTTGAGCACCAGATTCTGGCCTGCGAAGTCGGACGACTTCACGGGCGCGAGGTCGGTGCCGGTGACCTCGAAGTCGGGTGCGACCGAGCCGTTGACGGGCAGGTCGCCGATGGAGTTGACGGGGTTTCCCTTGAATGCAATCTGAGCCATGCCCCGATCCTCCCCGATCCCCGGGGAGTTTTCCAGGCTGTCCGCCGATGGCTGAGGGTTATCCGAGCAGCGGCCGAACGTGGAGGCCGACGTCGGGATCGACCAGTGCCTCCTGGGCGGCGGCGATGTCCCCGATGAGCAGTTCGGCATCGACGGGGACGTTGCGCTTGATCAACCCGAGCGCGATCGGTCCCAGTTCGTGGTGCCGCGCCGCCGATCCGACGAACCCGACCCTGCGCCCGGCCGACGTGATCTCCGCCCCTCCACGGGGAGCTCGGACATCGAGCCGTCCAGGTGCAGCAGCACGAGGCGCCGCGGCGGCCTCCCGAGCGTGTGCACGCGGGCCACCGTCTCCTGGCCGCGGTAGCAGCCCTTGTCCAGGTGGGTGCCGACGAGCCCGATCTCGTTGGGAATGGTCTTGAAGTCGGTGTCGACGAAGATCCTGGGGACACCTGCGGCGATCCGCATCGCGTCGAACGCCCAGGTCCCGACAGTGCCCTCGAGTTCGGCCTCGACCGGTGCGAAAACCTCGGTGCCGCCCAGTTCACTGTCGCGGACGCGCCACTGTGCCGGCAGCTGCACGCGGTGACCGACCCAGGCGAGGCGTAGATCGTCGCGTCGGGCAACCTCGACCCGCATCGCGAACCGCATGGAGTCGAGGAACGCGGTCAGAGCCTCCCGCGCCCCGGCTCGGTCCACGCCAGGAAGCTGATGCCGTCGTCGACACCGTGCAGCACGTGCTCGATGTGGCCGGTCGGCGAGAGGATGAGCGCGGTGGTCGCCTGCCCGGCGGGCAGGGCGGACAGGTGCTGCGTGGTGATGGAGTGCAGCCAGGCCAGCCGGTCCGCGCCGGTGATCTCGACGATCTCGCGGGTGCGCAGGTCGACGATCCCGTCGCCGGCCTCGAGCGACCTGGCCTCCTGGACGGGGTTGCCGTAGTGCCAGGCGAGGCCCGCGTCGCGACCCTCCTCGATGATGACGGGCATCAGACGCGCTTCAGCCGGGCCCACATGTGGGGCCTGAGGGCGTGCTCGGCCGTGGACCGGTCGAGCGCGTACATGAGGTCGCCTTCGACCTTGCCGTAGAGCCGCTGTCCGGCGGTGTGGGTCACCTCGGCACCCTCGGCGCGCACGACGGCGTCGGTGCGCAGGTCGATGCGCGTCACCTGGATCTTGCCGACCAGCAGCTCGGTCCAGCCGTCGGAGTTGGCGAGCACCACCTCGAGCGTCGCGTCCGGCTTGGCGTGCCAGAACCCGTCTCCATGCCCATCGGCGTCGGGTCTGCACCCTCCTCGCCGAGCAGAAACGCCTGCGCGGCGTAGTAGAGGTAGTCACCCCGTTGTGCTTGAACTCGACGCGCTGCTCGAACTCGAAGTCCTTGCCCTCGTGGTCGACGCCGTTACCGGTGCCCTCCCAGCGGCCGACGAGCCAGCCGAGCGCGGTGAGTTCGGGGTTGAGACCCTCGGGCACCTCGATTTCGATGTTCACTGCTCACTCCTAAAGCTTCCGTAGCAGCGACCACATCAGGGCGGCAAGGGCGATCAACGCGATCGCGCTGGTCAGCACAGCGGCGATGATCAACACCCAGACGAGGACGCTCATGGCCGTCAGTATACGAAGACGCCACAATGGGGCCATGCGTGTCGTTGTGACGAGGGTCAGTTCCGCTTCGGTGAAGGTCGACGGCGAGGTGATCGCCGAACTGGAGAGGCCGGGGCTGCTCGTGCTCGCGGGCGTCGGGCACGACGACACCGGCGCGGACGCCGCCGCACTGGCGAGGAAGATCTGGGGCCTGCGCATCCTCGACGATGAGCTCTCCGCGAGCGATGTCGATGCCCCGCTGCTGGTGGTGAGCCAGTTCACGCTCTACGCCTCGACCAGGAAGGGTCGTCGGCCCGGGTGGAGCAGGGCGGCCCCGGCCCGGTGGGCGAGCCCCTCGTGGAGGAGCTCTGCACCAACCTCGAGTCGCTCGGGGCGACGGTGGGCCGCGGCCGGTTCGGCGCCCATATGGAGGTCGCCTCCGTCAACGACGGCCCGATCACCATCCTGATCGACACACACGACTGGGACTGACCGCTACCCGGTGGTCAGGAACTCCAGGGACGTCACCGACACGGCGTCGACCATCTCGTTCTGCTGTCCAGGCTCGGTGGCGGCCTCCACCGTCATCGTCACGGTCGAGGTGTCGATCGCGGGGAACCGCACCTCCTGGTAGCCGCGGTTGTTGGCGGCGAGCCCCTGGACGAAGAATGAGCCGTCCGCGAACTGCCACCGGATGCTGAGCAGTCGACGCTCCGCTGCGTACCGACCGGTCCAGGCGGTGTTGCCGTTGATGAGCCGCACCCCCACCAGGGTGGTGGCGGGCGCGAAGGTGAACGTGACCGACTCCCCACCCCGTCGCCCCTGCAACGCCATATCGTGTCGGGCGAGTCGTCGATGAGGGCATCGGGGGTGTCCCGGGTGCCCTGACTGCGGCACCTTCCCTCGGCCGTCGCGGCCCGGGCGAGTTGGACGGCGCCGTCGTAGGGCGCGAAGTTGTCGACAGCACTCGGCTGGGGAGTCGGGGTATCGGACGGCGTCACGATCGCCGGCACGTCCGGCGTGAAGATCAGCAGCCGCCCGACAACGAAGGCCGTTGCGAGCGCCACCACCAGGATCAGAACCAGAAGGCGCGGCATGATGCCCTCGGACGCTGGCTGCGCGAGGGTCAGTTCCTCAGGGCGGGCCTCAGCCGGGGCGACAGGGGTCTCCTCGACGCCCACGTCCTCCGACTCGCTCGCCCGCTTCCGGAAGTACTCGTCCGGGACACGGGGTGCCATGGCCGCCATGCTACAAGCCGGTCCACAGCGCCGTCTGCGCACCGGGCTCCCGTGGTTTGCCCGTTAACATGTTGCACAGCCGCGAAGGAGGATTCACCTATGAGTGCAGTCATCTTCGTCTCCGGGGTCGAACCTCCGGAGGAACTGGCGCTCCTGAGCCACACGGTCACCAGGGTGCCCTCCGCCGCCCAGGCCCTGCTCGAGATTGAGGCCGCCGATGTCATCATCGTGGACGGCCGCACCGAACTGTCCGGCGCCCGGTCCGCCTGCCACAGCCTCTCGCAGGCCGGCGGCACCCCGATCCTGCTGATCGTCGCAGTGTCGGGGCTCGCCGTCCTCAGCCCGAGTGGGGTTCAACGACTTCGTGGCCACCGGCTCCGAGCCCGCAGAGCTGGATGCCCGGCTGCGGATGCTGACGCGCGCCAACGCAGATCCCGACGTGTTGACCGCCGGCCCCATCCGGGTCGACGGCGCCGCCTACTCGGCGTCCGTCGACGGCGAGCCGCTCGACCTGACGTACACCGAGTTCGAGCTGCTGCGCTATCTGATGCAGCACCCGGGCCGGGTGCTGTCGCGCGAGACCCTCGTCAGCCAGGTGTGGGGCTATGACTACTACGGGGCACCCGGACGGTGGATGTCCACGTGCGCCGTCTTCGGGCTAAGCTCGGCCAGTTCGACCACTACATCGGTACTGTGCGGAACGTCGGTTACCGCTTCGCCAGTACCGGGAGGCCCACCGTGCTGGTTAATCTGACCACCCTCACCCCGAAGATGCGCGACGCATTCCTGCGCCTCGCCGCGGCCGTCGAGGAGTTCGACGGGATCTCCCCATCAACGAGTCCGCCTCGATGGGATCGACGGGATCCGTGATGCCGACTTCTTCTTCATGGGGCTGCGCTCCGACCCGTACGGGTTCGTCGTGTGCGACGAGCGTGACCACACCCTCCAGGTGTGTGTGCATCCTGACCACCGCAAGGACGGCGTCGCCTACCAGCTCCTCACCGAGGCGCTGGGAAGTTACCCGGACTACACGATCTGGGCGTTCGGCACGCTGCCCGGGACCCACGAACTGGCGGCCCAGCTGCGCCTCGAGCCGGTGCGCGAGCTCTACCGGATGGAGCGCGCGCTCGATGCCCCGACCGGCCCCGAACCGACCGCTGACGGCTACACGATCGCCCCCTACACCCCGCCGACCGGGAGGCCGTGGTCGCCGTCAACGCCGCCGCCTTCGTCCACCATCCCGAGCAGGGGCGGCTCACCGTCGACGAGTTCGACGACCTGACGCGGCAGTCGTGGTTCGACCCGGCGGGCCTCCTCGTCGCGAAGCGGGACGCAACGGTGGCCGGCTTCCACTGGACGAAGCGGCACGGCGGAGGGCTCGGCGAGGTCTACGTGATGGCCGTCGCCCCGACCACGAAGGTAAGGGTCTCGGGAGGGTGCTGCTTGAAAGAGGCCTAAACCACCTGTTCTACTCTGGTGACACCCGCGTGCAGCTGTACGTGGAGGGTGGCCAGGAGCGCGTCGTGAAGATGTACCGGAACGCGGGCTTCGAGGTCGCCCAGATCGACACCAGTTTCTCCAGGAGGCGATGACAGTGACCCAGCCACCGCTCCCCGCGGACCGCTACCTCGACAGGGAGTTGTCGTGGCTCGCCTTCAACAAGCGGGTCCTCGACCAGGCCTGCGACGCGGAGCGCGTGCCGCTGATCGAGCGGGCGAAGTTCCTGGCGATCTTCGCGTCCAACCTCGACGAGTTCTTCATGGTCCGCATCGCCGGCCTGAAGCGGCGCATCGCCGCCGGTGTCGCCGTCCCCACCCCCGCGGGCAAGATGCCGGGTGAGCTCCACAACGAACTGCTCGAACGGGTCGCCGAGTTGGTGGCGGAGCAGTCGCGCGTGTTCCACGAGGACGTCCGCCCCGCTCTCGCAACCGAGGGCATCGAGATCCTCGACTGGGATCAGCTGACGGCCGCCGAGAAGGACCGGATGCGGGCGTTCTTCGCCGAACGCATCTTCCCCGTGCTGACGCCGCTGGCGGTCGACCCGTCTCATCCCTTCCCCTACATCTCGGGCCTCTCCCTGTCGCTGGCCGTCCTGCTGCGTAACCCGACCACCGGCACGAGGCAGTTCGCGCGGGTGAAGGTGCCGCCACTCCTGTCGCGGCTCGTGAAACTTGCCGAGGGTCGCTTCGTGCCGCTCGAGGAGATCATCTCCCGCCACCTCGGGCAACTGTTCACGGGCATGCAGGTCCAGTCGTACACGACGTTCCGCGTCACCCGGAACGAGGACATCGAGGTCGAGGAGGACGACGCCGAGAACCTCCTCTTCGCCCTGGAGCGCGAGTTGCTGCGCCGCAAGGTCGGCAGGCCGCCGGTACGTCTCGAGGTAGAGGAGAGCATCGACGAGGAGATGCTCGCCATGCTCATGACCGAGTTGGACGTCACCGAGAACGAGGTGTTCCGGCTCCGCGCCCCGCTCGACCTGACCGCGCTGATGGCCCTGAGCGACTCGCGCCGCGAGGACCTGAAGTACCCCAACTTCCTGCCGATCACCCACCCCGACCTCGCACAGGTTGAGTCCTCCCGCCCGGCAGACATGTTCAAGGCCCTCAAGGTGCGCGATGTCCTCGTCCAGCATCCGTACGACTCGTTCGCCACGTCGGTTCAGCGCTTCATCGAGCAGGCGGCGGCCGACCCCGCGGTTCTGGCCATCAAGCAGACCCTGTACCGCACGTCGGGCGACTCGCCCATCGTCGACGCCCTGATCGAGGCGGCGCAGGCGGGCAAGCAGGTGCTCGCCATCGTCGAGATCAAGGCCCGCTTCGACGAGCAGAACAACATCGGCTGGGCGCGCAAGCTCGAGCAGTACGGCGTCCACGTCGTCTACGGCATGCTCGGCCTGAAGACGCACTGCAAGCTCGCGCTGGTGGTGCGGGAGGAGGGTGACGGCCTGCGCCGCTACGCGCACATCGGGACGGGCAACTACAACCCGAAGACGGCCCGCATGTACGAGGACATGGGGCTGCTCACGTCCAACCCCATCATCACCGACGACATCGCGCGGCTGTTCAACCACCTGTCCGGTATGACACAGGAGACGAACTACCGCCGCCTGCTCGTGGCCCCGCACGGCATCCGCGACGGCCTGATCGGCCACATCGAAGACGAGATCGCCAACCACCAGGCGGGCCGACCCTCCGGCATCCGGATCAAGGTCAACTCCGTCGTCGACGAGGCGATCATCGACGCGCTGTACCGGGCATCCCAGGCCGGGGTGTCGGTCGACATGTGGATCCGCGGCATCTGCACGATCCGGCCCGGGGTCGAGGGCTGAGCGAGAACATCCGGGTCCGCTCCGTCCTCGGCCGGTTCCTCGAACACTCCCGCGTGTTCTGGTTCGCCGGCGGCGGAAAACCTGTCGTCGGGATCGGGTCGTCCGATCTGATGCACCGCAACCTGGACCGTCGCGTCGAGGCCATCGTCCAACTGTCGCATCCGGCACACATCACGCAGATCGAGAACCTGTTCGAGCAGGCGTTCTCCCCGGACACCGTCCACTGGGAGTTGCTCGACTCCGAGTGGACCGCACACACCCACGGTGCGGAAGGCAACCAGCTGACCGACCTTCAGGAGTCCCTCATCCAGCAGACCGCGGCGCGGCGTTCCTCCCGATGATGAGCAGGACCGTCAAGATCCGGGCCGCCGGAGCCGTCGTGCTGCGCGGTGAGCACCTCGACGACATCGAGGTGCTGGCGATCCACCGCCCACGCTACGACGACTGGTCACTGCCCAAGGGCAAGGGCAAGACCGACGAGTTGTCGCCCCACACTGCGGTGCGCGAGGTGCTCGAGGAGACCGGCTACCGGGTCCGGCTCGGGCTGCGGCTGCCGTCGATGCGCTATCAGGTGTCCAAGGGCCCCAAGAAGGTGGAGTACTGGCGCGCCGAGGTCGTCGAGGAACTCCCCTTCGAGCCGAACGACGAGGTCGACAAGGTCCGGTGGCTCTCCCTTGACAAGGCCATGCGCAAGCTCACCTACGCCGACGAGCGCAGGGCGCTGTCCGCGGCGCTGCTGAAGCCGCCGACGATCCCGCTGATCCTGGTGCGCCACGGCAAGGCGATGCTCCGCAAGGACTGGAGCGGCCCCGATCAGGAGCGCCGACTGACCGCCCGCGGCCGGAGGCAGTCCGAGATGCTGACCCAACTGCTCAGCGCGTACGGTGTGGAGGACCTCGTGTCGTCGTCGTCGACGAGGTGCACCCAGACACTCGCCCCGTACTCGGCGTTCCACGGGATCCCGGTGCGGACCGCGGACGTGCTCACGGAGGAGGTCGGCACGATCCGGCCCAAGGATGTACGGCGCTACACCGCCAAGCTGATGCGCACGCTGAGCGTTCCGACGGCCATCTGCGGGCACCGCCCGGTCATTCCTTCGATGTTCGAGGGGCTCGGTCTGGAACCACGCCCGATGGTGGTCGGCGAGGCGATCGTGATCCACCGCGACGCAGACGGCGAACGGGTCGCCGTCGAGGTGCACAAGCCCACTGCCTGAGGCGCGACACCAAAGCTCGCCACCCGTTCACCTTCTGTTCACCCAGGACTGACGATCGCGTTACCTTCCGCGCATAGCGTCCGTTGCGAAGCCGGTACTTTCCGGCACGGCCCACCGGGCCCGACTCTCACCGCTTCGGAAGGCACTCCCCGAATGAAGATTCGTCTCACCGCCGCCGCAGGAATCTCTGCCGCGCTGCTCCTCTCGGCGTGCGCCGCCAACGAGATCACCCCTGCTCCGGCCGACTCCGGCTCCGCCTCGGCCCCGCCGGCGACACCCCTCAGCCAACCTTGAGGGCACCCTGTCGGGTAAGGGAGCCTCCTCGGCAAAGGTCGCGCAGGAGACCTGGACCGCCCAGTTCCAGATGGCGAACCCCAACGTGACCATCAACTACTCCCCCGACGGCTCCGGCGCGGGCCGTGAGGCCTTCATGGGCGGTGGCGCCGACTTCGCCGGTTCCGACCGTGCGCTGAAGGTCGACGAGAATGTGGCCGGAGCCTTCGCCGGGTGCACCCCCGGGTCGACCGCGCTCGACCTCCCGATCTACATCTCCCCATCGCCGTCATCTTCAACATCGAGGGCGTCACCGAGCTGAACCTCACGCCTGAGGTGCTCGCCAAGGTCTTCCGCGGAGACATCGCCAGCTGGAACGACCCGGCCATCGCCGCCCTCAACCCGGGCGTCACGTTCCCGGACCAGGCCATCACGCCGGTGCACCGCTCCGACGAGTCGGGCACCACCGAGAACTTCACCGACTACCTCGCGGTCGCCGCAGAGGGCGTCTGGACCGACGAGAAGTCGCAGGAGTGGCCGATCGACGGCGGCGAGGCTGCCAAGGGCACCTCCGGCGTCGTCGCGGCCGTCACCGGCGGCAGGGGCACGATCGGCTACGCCGACGCCTCGCAGGCCGGCACCGCGGCGGTCGCCAAGATCGGCCCAGAGGGCAGGTTCGAGGCACCGACCGAGGAGGCCGCGGCCGCCGCCGTCGAGAACTCCCCCTCGAGGAGGGGCGCGCCGAGGGCGACATCGCCATCAAGCTCGACCGCTTGGCCGAGGGCTACCCGATCGTGCTCGTGTCCTACGCCATCGCCTGCGCCGAGTACCAGGACAGCGCCAAGGCCGAGCTCGTGAAGGGTTACCTCGGCTACATCGCCTCGGAGGAGGGCCAGCAGGCGGCCGCCTCGTCGGCCGGCTCCGCTCCGCTGTCCGCGACGCTCCGCGACCAGGTGACCGCCGCCGTCGCTTCGATCAAGTGACCCGGATCACGTAATCTGAAACCGCCTTGCCGCGCCGACGCGTCCACTCTTTCCGGGTGGGCGCGTCGAGCCGGGTCAGGGACCGGGCCCCGTAGCCTCATCAGGAGAACTGCTCAATGACCACCGACACCACCGGGACGGACCTTTCGGGCCCATCCACGGCCCCGAATCGCTGCGTCGGAACCCACGGAGCTTCGGCGACGCGCTGTTCAAGGGCGTCACGACGGGCTCCGGCACCGTCATCCTCGTGATCCTCGCCGCGGTGGCGACGTTCCTGGTCGTGCTGTCGATGCCCGCCCTCGTCTCACCCACCGATGACCTTCCATACGGCGCTTTCTGGTCATGGGTGCTGCCCTACGCGGCGGGCACCGTCTGGGCCGCCGCGCTCGCGATGCTCTTCGCGGTTCCGGTGGCCATCGGAGTCGCGCTCTTCATCACCCACTACGCGCCCCGGAGGCTCGCCCAGAGCCTCGGCTACGTGATCGACCTGCTGGCGGCCGTCCCATCAGTCGTCTTCGGCCTCTGGGGCATCAACGTGCTGGCACCGATGGTGCAGCCCCTGTACGCCTGGCTGAACGCGACGTTCGGCAACGTCCCGGTGCTGTCGATCTTCTTCGGCGGTCAGGTGTCGGGAACCGGCCGCACCATCCTCACCGTCGCCCTCGTGCTCGCCGTGATGGTGCTGCCCATCATCACGGCGGTGTCGCGCGAAGTGTTCCTCCAGACACCCCGGCTGCACGAGGAGGCGTCCCTCGCTCTGGGCGCCACCCGCTGGGAGATGATCCGCCAGGCCGTGCTGCCGTTCGGTACCCCCGGCATCGTGTCCGCGTGCATGCTCGGCCTCGGCCGGGCGCTCGGCGAGACGATGGCCGTTGCGATGGTGTTGTCCCCCGGCAACGGCTTCCACCTCAAACTGCTCACCTCGTCGAACCCGAACTCGATCGCCGCGAACATCGCGCTGCAGTTCCCTGAGGCCTACGGGCTCGGCAGGAACCAGCTGATCGCATCGGGCCTCGTCCTGTTCGTGATCACCCTCATCGTCAACATGGCTGCCCGCGCGATCGTCGCGCGGCGCGCCGAGTTCTCTGGAGCCAACTGATGCACGGCACGATCGCGTCCACCCAGAAACCGCGCAACATCCTGACATCGGCGCAGCTGCCGAAGTACGCGACGCTCGCAATGCTCGTCGGATCGCTCGCCGTCACGTTCGGGATCCTGTCCCTGTTCGGGATCACATCACCGGCAGCTGGCATCATCATCGGCGCGGCCGTCTACCTCGTCGGCCACTACGCCCTGTCCGCCGCGGTCGAGGGGCCCCGCAAGGCGAAGGACCGGCTCGCCCGCAACGTCGTGACCGGCTTCTTCATCCTCGCCCTCTTCCCGCTGTTCTCCGTCATCCTGGGCACGCTCTCCAAGGGTCTCGCCCGGTTCGACGGCGAGTTCTTCAACTCGTCGATGCGCAACATCGTCGGTGAGGGCGGCGGCGCGGTGCACGCCATCTGGGGCACGCTGATCATCACCGGCCTCGCCACCCTGATCTCCGTACCCATCGGCATCCTCGCCGCCATCTTCCTGGTCGAGTACAGCGGCAGCGCCCGCATGACTCTCCTGGCCCGGGTGATCCGCTTCTTCGTCGACGTGATGACGGGCATCCCGTCGATCGTGGCCGGCCTCTTCGCCTACACGATCTTCTCCATCGTGCTCGGCCCCGGCACCAACAACGGCATCTCGGGCGCCGCAGCCCTCTCCGTCCTGATGATCCCAACCGTGGTGCGATCGACCGAGGAGATGCTGCGGCTCGTTCCCAACGAGCTCCGCGAGGCCTCCTACGCCCTCGGCGTGCCGAAGTACCGCACGATCCTGCGGATCGTCCTGCCGACGTCGGTGGCGGGCATCGTCACCGGCGTCGTGCTCGGCATTGCGCGGGTCATCGGCGAGACGGCACCGCTGCTGGTGACCGCCGGCATCACAGCATCGATGAACCTCAACCCGCTCTCGAACCCGATGGCGACGCTGCCGGTGTTCGTCTACTACGAATACACGACGCCCGGCGCCGACCCGATGCCCTACATCGACCGCGCGTGGAGCGGCGCGCTCACCCTCATCATCATCGTCATGGGACTGAACCTGATCGGGCGCCTGATCGCCTGGAAGTTCGCTCCCAAGGCCGGCCGCTGACCCACGAAAAGGAAAAGCAATGTCCAAGCGCATCGAGATCCAGGATCTCAACATCTTCTACGGCAAGTTCCACGCCGTGAAGGACGTCAACATGGTCATCGAGCCCCGCTCCGTCACGGCGTTCATCGGCTCCTCCGGCTGCGGCAAGTCGACCGTGCTGCGGTCGCTCAACAGGATGCACGAGGTCATCCCCGGCGCCTACTGCACCGGCAACGTCCTCCTCGACGGCGTCGACCTGTACGACAGCGGCGTCGACCCCGTGCGGGTGCGGCGCCAGGTCGGCATGGTGTTCCAGCGACCCAACCCGTTCCCCACGAAGAGCATCAAGGAGAACGTGCTGGCCGGCGTGCGGCTGAATAACGCCCGTATCTCCCGCTCCGAGGCCGACGAGATCGTAGAGCGGTCGCTGCGCGGCGCCAACCTGTGGAACGAGGTCAAGGACCGCCTCGAACGCCCCGGCTCCGGCCTCTCCGGCGGCCAGCAGCAGCGTCTGTGCATCGCCCGCGCCATTGCGGTCGCTCCCGACGTGCTTCTGATGGATGAGCCGTGCTCCGCGCTCGACCCGATCTCGACGCTCGCGATCGAGGACCTCATCAAGGAACTCAAGGAGACCTACACGGTCGTGATCGTGACGCACAACATGCAGCAGGCGGCCCGCGTGTCCGACCAGACCGCGTTCTTCAACCTGAAGCAGCACGGCCAGCCGGGCGAACTGATCGAGATCGGCTCCACCGAGAAGATCTTCCACAACCCGGACCAGAAGGCCACCGAAGACTACATCACCGGCCGCTTCGGCTGAGTCGGCCTCCCCGTCGACACCTGCCCTGCTGAGGACACCTGCCGTCGAGCCGACACCTGCCAGACACGCGGCACCTGCCGCACAAGCCGGGTGGCGGGGTCCGGGGTGGGATCGATCGGAGGGTCGGTGGTGTCAGCCGCAGCTGAGCAGCCCCGCCGACTCCTTCAACTCCAGCACCCGGGCCGTGGACTCCGTGACCCGCGCGGCGAACCCGTCGTCCTCAGCGACCCGCTCGAGTGTCGCCTCGACCATCCCACCCATCAGGCTCGGATCGGCGTTGATCGCGATGTCACCGCCAGCGGCGATGAACTTCACGCCACGCTGGGACGGTTCGATGTCGGCGACGGCCTTGGCGGCGCCCAGATCATCGGCGATCACGATGCCGTCGAAGCCGAAACCGCCCCGCAGCAGTTCCGTGATCACCTTCCCGCTGAACACTCCCGGATTGTCCTTGTCGATCAGCGTGAAGATGGCCGAGGACACCATGACCGAGTCGACGCCCGCGTCGATCGCGGCCCGGAACGGCTCCAACGTGGGGCTGTCAGCCGTCACCTCGGTGTCGAGTGCGACGCCGAAGTCGGTGTTTGTCTCCACCTGCCCGAGGCCGGGGAAGTGCTTCACGGAGGTCCGCACCCCGGCCTCGTGCATCCCGGCGATGAACTCCTGCACCTTCGCGCCGACCATGTCGGGGTCTGAGCCGAAGTCGCGCTTCAGCTGGCCGATAGGGGCGTTGGTGGCGCGTCGGTCCTCGGGGACCACGTCGCCGACGGGCGCCAGGTCGTAGAGGACGCCCGCGCCGTGCAGTTCCTGCCCCACGTCTCAGCCTCGCGCGTCAGCTCTCCGGGGCGAGCAGACCCTGGTCGCGGGCTGCGGGCATCCGGGTGAACCCCGGCCCTGCAGCCGCTGCACCGAGCCACCCTCCTGATCGACCGAGACAAGGAGCGGGAGCTCGGCCGGGCCGAGGCTGCCGAGCTCCGCGGTCAACATCCTGATGGCCCCTGCCCGGCCGTGGAGTTGCCGAGGAGGACGACCGAGCCCACCGAGTTGTCCCTGATGGCGGCGCGGGTCGTCTCGTCGAGGCCGCCGGTCGAGACCCCCAGCATGTAGAGCTGGCCGACCCGCTGCGCATCGGTGAGCGACTCCGCCATCGCGAGGCAGGCATCGATCTCCGGGGTCGGCGACGGCGACGGAGACGGGGGTGCGCTCGGCTGGCCGCCCGGCCCCGTCGCGGTCGCGGTGGAGGTACCGGGTGGCTGGATCCGGCCGTCGTTCAGGGGCAGTTCGGGGCGCAGGCGACGAGCCCTGCGACGGCGACGGTGGCCGCGAGCCCCGTCCGGAGTCTCATCCCTGCAGTTCGGCCGGCTTGTGGGCGGCCATCAGTGCGAGCAGGGCGTTCTCGATGACCTCCGGGAGCGCCGGGTGGATCCAGTACTGGCCCCGGGCAAGGTCGGGCACCTTCTGCCCGAAGGTCATCGCCTGGACGAGGGGCTGGATCAGGGTCGATGCCTGCGGCCCGATGATGTGGGCACCCAGGATGTGCCAGGTGCCTGGTGCGGCGAGGAGCTTGACGAAGTGACCCTCATCCTCGAGCGCCCACCCGTAGGCCACGTCGGCGTACTGCTGGGTCGCGGACACGTAGGGTGTCCCCCACTCCCGGAGCTGTTCCTCCGTCGCCCCCACGGATGCCACCTGCGGGTTGCTGAACACGGCCTGCGGCACGTAACGGTGATCGGTCTCGACGAGGTCGTCCGGATGGAGCAGGTTGTGCTGCACCGTGCGGGTCTCCGCGTTGGCGACATGCTTGAGCAGGTAGTCAGATGACACGTCACCCATCGCCCACACGCCGGGTGTGGTGGTGCGCTGCCGGGAGTCGACCCTGATCTGGCCGCCGTCACGCGTCTCGATACCCGCGGCATCCAGGTTCAGTGCCTCCGAGTTGCGGACACGTCCGACGGCGAGCAGTAGCGCGTCTGCGAAGTACTCGTACTCGACGCCCGTGCGGTCGGTGGTGATCACGGTGATGCCCCTGCCGTCCTTCTCGACGGCAGCCAGGCTCTGGTTGAGCCGCAGCTGCACGCGGGAGGAGAGCTGCTCCTGGAAACGGGCGGCGATGTCCCTGTCGTAGCCACGCAGCAGGACGTCCGAGCGGTTGATGACGGTGACGTCGGTGCCGAGCCCGGAGAAGATGTGCGCGAACTCGGCTGCGACGTAGCCACCGCCGACGATCACGAGCCGCTTCGGCTGCTCGTCGGCGCGCATGATGTCGTCGGAGGTGTAGACGAGGTCGCCCACCTCGTCGAGGCCGGGGATGTCGAGCCGACGGGGCTGGAGCCGGTGGCGATCACGATGTGGTCGGCGCTGATCTCGTCGTCCCCGACGCGCAGCGTCTTCGGGCCGGTGAAGGACGCCTCGCCGTGGAACACCGTCACGTTGCCGGAGCGCTCGCGCCAGTCGAGCCCGCCGGCGGAGATGGGGTCGATACGGCCGAAGATGCGGTCGCGGATGGCGGACCAGTCGGCGCCCTGGAACCTCAGGTCGACGCCCAGGCGCTGGGCCTCGGGCGCGCTGGCGCCCAGATCGGCGGGTAGCACGAACATCTTGGTGGGGATGCAGCCACGGTTGAGGCAGGTGCCGCCGAAGATGGGGTCGCGCTCGATCAGGGCGACGTTCCAGTCGGCAAACCGCTCGTCGATCAGCGAGTTCCCGGATCCGGAGCCGATGACGGCGAGGTCGAAATGCTGCATGGGGTCATTGTGTCACGCTCCCTCACCGGTCCGACGGCATGCGACGGCATGCGACGGCGAGCCGCCTCCCCGGTCAGCGCATAAGGTTGGCCCATGAGCAGAACCTGGGCCGTTGTCACCGGAGCGTCGAGCGGGCTCGGCGTCGCATTCGCCGAACGGATCGCCTCCGAGGGAGTCAATGTGGTCCTGAGCGCCCGCAGCGCCGACCGTCTGGACGCCCTCGGCGCCGACCTCCGTTCCCGCTACGGCGTCGAGACGGCCACCGTCGCCGTCGACCTCGGCGTCCGGGAGCAGCGCGACGTCCTGATCGAGGTGATGGCGGACAAGCCTCTGTCCTACCTGGTCAACAACGCCGGCTTCGGCACCATCGGCGAGTTCGTCGATGCCGATCCCGACCGGATCTTCGACGAGCTCAACCTGAACGTGGTGGCGCTGACGAAACTGTCGCGCGCCGCCGTGCCCGGGATGGTGGCCCGTGGTCATGGTGCCATCATCAACGTCGCCTCGACGGCCGCGTTCCAGCCGCTACCCACGATGGCCGTCTACGCGGCCTCGAAGTCGTACGTCCTCAACTTCAGCATCGCCCTGTGGGAGGAGTTGCGAACCACAGGGGTGCGCGCCATGGCCATCTGCCCCGGCCCCACCGATACCGAGTTCTTCCAGAAGGCCGGCGACGACAACGTGCTCGCGAGGCGGCGCACCCCGCAGCAGGTGGTCGACACGACGTTCAGGACCCTGGGGCAGCACCGCCCCTACGCCATCGACGGTGCCAGGAATTCTGCCCTCGCCTTCGCAAACCGCTTCGCTCCCGCGTGGTTCCAGGCGAAGGCAGCGCGCTTCCTGGCATCGCCAGGGGTCAACTGACCTCGAAGGTCTTCGTCTCGGTCGTGGCGGAGGGCAACGCATCCGCCGGACGGGCGCTCACCTCGTACTTGCCGGGTGGCAGTTCCGCGCTGAGGCCCCAAGCGAGCCACCCGTCCGGATTCACGGCCGTTGACGTCTGCGCGTGCTCCTCCGCGATCACCCTGCCGCTGTCGGTGTCGGTGATCCGGATGAGCGGATCGCCGTGTTCGGGCTTGACCACACCGGTGATCATGACCGCTCCGTCGGTCAGACGGGCGAGATTCCTGGGCGCCGTGATCCACACCGTGGGCATCAGGTCGAGATCACCGCGCCGGAAGCCGTCCAGGTTGACGAACGCCGGGGCGGGGTGCCTCCGTCGGACAGGAACCGGATGCTGAGCTCCGGATCCGCGACGAGGTCGGTGATGGTGTAGACCATCTGGTTGCGGGCGAGCTCCGAGGCCCTCTCCCCCTCAAGGTCGGCGTACGCCTCGGGTGAGAGGTCGACGATCAGGGACCCGCCGGACTGTTCCACGCCGAGCACCTGCCCGGCATTCCACATGGACATGTAGTCGGGGTCGGCCGGGGCACCGTGAGGATGGCCTCGACGGCGGAACGCACCAGATCGCCCGACGATGCGAGGTCTCGCTGCTCCCGGTACAGCGCATGGTCCTGGCGCCCCACGTAGTAGATGGGGATGCCACGCACCTGAGCCGGCATCGAGCGTGACGCCGTCGGCCTCGCCACCGGTCCCTGCGTCGGATTCACAGGTTCCGTGGGAGCGACTGCGGGTCGGGTCAGTGCCGCGAGCACCAGCCCGAGGAGCAACGCCACAAGCGTGAGCGCCACCACCGTCCTCGCCCCGATCCGCATCTGCCCGGGCTCCCCCAACTGGGCGAGTTCGGCCCTCAGCGTCTCCGTGCCGGGTGCCTGGACAGTGCGGGCGGCGGCGCGGAGCGCCGCGGTGACCTCCTGCGACAGCGCCTCGAGCCCGCCGGCGGTGACTCGCCGTCGTCGACGTTGGCCCGGAGTGCCTTCCGCACAATCTCGAGCTTCTGGTTGCTCCCACGCAACGACATCCGCATGACGCCGGCGAGCTCGGGCCCGAACACTCCCAGGTAGTGGCTCACCACCACCAGCTCCGACATGCGTGACGGGAGCACCGACAGCTGCCGGAGCAACTCGTTCTGGCGCGGGTCCTCGACGGCGGGTAGGGCGATCGACTGCTGGGGTGGGCGGACGGCGCGAGCCGCGTGGACCACGTGCTCCTGCAGGAACTCGATGCGTTCGGCGGGGTCGATGATGCGGTGGCTTCGGCGGTGCAGGGTCAGGAGGGCGCCGCGGACGATGCGACCCGACTGTTCCTCGGCTCCGAGCAGCACGGCAAGCCGGTGCAGGGTAGCCCCTGCTCCTCGTAGAGTCGGACCAGCCAGTCGGGCCCTCGTCGGCCGCCACGGCCTAGATCCCGGCGTACGAATGCAGCCCGCTGAAGAGCAGGTTGACGCCGATGAAGTTGAACCAGAAGGCCACCATGCCGATGATCGAGATGATCGCGACGGGACGCCCGCGCCACCCCGCGGTCGCCCGGGCGTGCAGGTAGGCGACGTAGATGATCCAGGTGATGAACGACCAGGTCTCCTTCGGATCCCAGTTCCAGAACCGGCCCCACGCGTACTGGGCCCAGATCGATCCCGCGACGATGGTGAAGGTCCAGAGCGGCACCGCGAATGCGATCAACCGGTAGGAGATGAGGTCGAGACGCTTGGCGGTCGGCAGCTTGGCGAGGTAGCCCGTCAGCCCGGTGCCTGCCGCCTCGGCCCTGCGTTGGGCTGAGTCGCGGACCAGGAAGAGCACCGAGGTGATGGCGGCGATGTTGAACGCCGCCCCGGAGATGCAGGCCGCCACGATGTGGATCACGAACCAGACGCTGTGCAGGGCCGGGACCAGAGGCGCGACATCGACGTAGAAGGCTGTCACGGCCACGCCGAGGCCGACGGTGAACAGCAGGTTCGCGCCGAGGCCGAGCCACCGCATCCCGAACCGGTAGGCACACACCAGGTACAGCAGCACCCGAACGCGAGCGCGGCCGTCACGAACTCGTACATGTTGCCCCACGGGGCGCGACCTGCGGCGACCCCGCGCAACACGACGCCTCCGATGTGGAGGAGGCGCCGATCGTCGTCACGAAGAGCCCCAGTCGTCCGAAGAAGTCCACCCGGGTGCGGGCCACGTCCTCGAGGCCGTCCCCGGGTCGCTCCGCCGCGAGCCCTCTCGCCGCGGACCATTCGAGGGCGCAGAGCGCGAAGGCAACGAGGTAGGCGACGGCCGCGGCCACCATGGAGGTGTACGACCATTCGGACAGCGTCATGCGGTCTGCTCCTCATCGCTTCCGGGCTCCCGTGGGGCCGGTCCTGTCGTGGCGGCCAGCAGGCCCGCCACCTGGTCTTCGAGGCCCGACGCTGCGTCGGTCCTGTCGAGACCGCCCACTGTAGCCACCCCGTCTGTGATCCGCACGAACAGGCGGCGGGGACGGACGAACAGGCTCACGCACAGCCCGGCCACTCCGAGCGCGATCGAGATCAGCGTCAGCAGGTTGCCGGGGGTGTCACTGATCTGGATCTTGACCCAACGGTCCCACCCGTCGAAGGTTATCGAGCCGAGCCCGTCGGGCAGCGTCATCCCGCCACCGACGGGGAGCGCGGCGCGAAGCGGTTCGCCGTTGTCGCCCTTCACCTGATCGAGGCCGGTGGTGTTGAGGGTGTAGACCGACTCGGGCACTCCGGTTTCCTCCCGCGGCTCGCCGCTCCACGCGTTCAGGTAGACCTCGGGATTGAGCGCGTCGGGAAACACGGACTGCGGGCCCATCTCGTTCAGCACCGCGGTCGGGTAGAAGAACGCCTCGAAGGCGAGCCGCTGCGGACGCGCGTCCGGCACCTTGACGACGCCGACCGAGGCGAAGTTGCCGTCCTGCGGGAGGAACACCACCGGCCCACTGAACGCGACATCGCCGTTGCCGTCCTTGACGGTGAACGAGGGCGCGTATCCGTGGCCCAGCAGGTTGACCTGGGTTCCGCCGGAGGTGAACACCGGCTCGTTGACGGTCATCAGTTCGTCGCGCTGGCCTGAGGCGTCCTCGACTGTGACGTCGGCATCGAAGCGGCGGGCCGCCCCGCGCTGAACCTCGCCGGTCTCGAACTCGGCGGTGAAGCTGTTGACGTCGACGGAGAAGGGTTCGAGCCGGTCCGTGTCGAGCAGCACCCCGGATGTGAAGTCGTCGTACTGGGTGATGACGTTGGAGAAGCCCCGCCCCTCCACGACGACCGCCGTGCCGTGGAACCCGAGCAGGTTCGACCAGGCGAGCCCCAGCAGCACTGCCACGAGCGAGATGTGGAAGACGAGGTTGCCACCTTCCCGCAGGTGGCCCCGTTCGGCACTGATGCCTGCTCCGGTCCTGCGGATCCGGTAGCGCTGCGACCTGAGGTACGCCTCCGCGTCGTCGAGCGCGATGAGCGCGTCACGGGACAGGGCGACCTGCGCCGATTCGGGCAGCCGCTCGATGCGTGCGGGGAGGCTGGGCGGCGGCTTGCGGACCGCGCGCAGATACTTGCCGATCCGCGGCAGGATGCAGCCGATCAGCGAGATGAACAGCAGCAGGTAGATGGCCGAGAACCCTGCCGACGTGTAGACGCTGTACATGCCGAGCGGCTCGAACACCTTGTCGAGGGTGGGGTAGGCCTTCTTGAAGTCGAGCACCTTGATCGGCGACACGGTGGTCTGCGGGATCATCGAACCGGGGATGGTGGCCAGCGCGAGCAGGAACAGCAGCGCGAGCGCGGTGCGCATGCTCGTCAGTTGCCCCCACGCCCAGCGCAGGAACTGCGCCACCGGGTTACCGCCGCTCACAGGATGGTTCCGAACTCTGCCGCCCACTGTCGCAGGACCTCCATCAATCTGTCCCACAGCCCAGTCACCATCGCGAGGCCCACCAGCATCATGGCGATGCCCCGACTCGTTGGATGCCCCGCTGGTGGCGCTTCAGCCAGTCGAGCCGCGGCGCAAACGCGGAGAACGCGAGCGCCAGCACGAGCAGCGGAAGCCCGATGCCGAGCGCATAGGCAAACGCGAGGACGCCCCCCGCACCGCCGACCCCTCGTTGAGCGCGAGGGTGAGGACGACGGAGAGGGCAGGCCCGATGCACGGCGTCCAGCCGAGACCGAACACCATTCCGAGCAGGGGCGATGCCCACACTCCGAGCCGTGGGGCGACGTTCGGTCGCCAGCCCGACGGCATCGGCAGCCAGCCCGCGAAGGCGGCGCCGAGTGCCATGATCACGAAGCCGAGCACCACTGTGATGAGGCGCGCGTTGGTCAGGAGCGCCGCCCCGAGCCCACCGATCACGGCACCCGTGACCACGAAGATCACGGAGAAGCCGAGGATGAAGCCGAGGGTGCCGCCGACGAGCAGCCGCCTCGAGCCCGACCCGTCGGCGATCTCGGCGGTGCCGAGGCCGGAGGCGTAGCTGAGGTAGCCGGGCAGGAGCGGCAGCACACAGGGAGACGCGAAGGAGACGATGCCCGCCAGCATGGCGACCGGCACCGCCACCAGCATCGACGATGTGAGGGCGTCGCTCGCCCAGCCCTCGAGCAGCAACATCAGGAACCGGCCCTGACGTCGTCGACCACACCGATGAGCGTCCGCGCGTCGACGGCGCCGAGGATGCGGGCGGCGACCCGGCCCTCGGCATCGATCACGACGGTGCTGGGGATGGCCTTCGGGGGAAGCTGCCCGAACCCGAGGAGGAGCTTTCCGTCGGGGTCGTAGATGCTGTCGTATCCGACCCCGAAGCTGCGCTCGAACGCGCGCGCGGGAGCGACATCGTTCTCCCGGGTGTTCACGCCGAGGAACACCACCTCGTCACCGAGTTCCTGCGAGGCGTTGACGAGTTCCGGGGCCTCCTTGCGGCAGGGCGCGCACCAGGATCCCCAGACGTTGACGACGATGATGCTGCCGGCGTGGTCCTCGGTCGAGGCCTCGCCGCCGTCGATCGTGGGCCCTGCGAGCACCGGAGCGGCCTCCCGCTGGTCGGCGGGCACGATCGTGACGGTGCCGTCGCCCCGACAAACCCGACGGCATCGCCCGCCTGGGAACCGCCACCGGCATCACCGGAGCAGCCGGCGAGCAGCAGCACCCCCGCCGCCAGCGCAGCGGTGAGGCGCCTCACGTGCCGACCTTGAACTTGCGCTTCGAGGTGGTGGGGAGCAGGTCGGCCACGGGTTCGGCGTAGTCGATGCCGGTGATGACGCCGTCGCGCAGGGTGAAACTGGTCACGGAGCACAGGGTGCACTCACGGCGGCGCGGGTCGTGCACGTACGATCGGCCCTCCGCCGCGCGGCGGGCGATCCAGATGGGCAGTTGATGGCTGACGATGAGCGCCTGCCCTCCGGGGCCCGCGGCCACGGCGGCCTCGCTGATCGCGGCCTGCATCCGGGCCGCCACCTCGGTGTAAGGCTCGCCCCAGGACGGGCGGAAGGGGTTGCGCATGTGCCAGAACATCCGCGGGTCGCGCAGCGCGGCATTGTTCCTGCCGAACACCATGCCCTCGAAGCGGTTGTCCGCCTCGATGACGCGGGAGTCGGGGACGATCACGAGGCCGGGATGGCGGGCCGCGGTGGGCGCCATGGTCTCCTGCGCCCGCTGCAGCGGCGAACAGCGCAGATGGGTCAGTGGCACGTCGGCCCAGTAGCTTCCCATCCGCTCGGCCATCTCACGGCCGAGCACCGAGAGCCCGAAGCCGGGCAGCCTCCCGTACAGGACGCCACCGGGGTTCTCCACCTGGCCGTGCCGCATGACGTGCACGATGCTCGTATCTTCCACGCCACTCACCCTATTCGGCTATCCCGTCGGTTCAACAACCTTGCGTCGCTTGCGTCGTTTGCGCTGAGACGGCTTGGTGGTGGGGAGCCCGGCGGCGAGCTGGTCGGCGCGACGACGGTCGGCGAACCGGGCAAGGCCCTCGGCGACGGACTCGAAGGTCGGGGTGTCCGCGACGACGTCGACCCTCATGCCGTGCATCTCGCAGGCCGCCGCGGTGGCGGGCCGATCGCGGCGACGACGGTGGCCGCATGGGGCTTGCCTGCGATGCCGATCATGTTGCGTACGGCGGTCGCCGAGGTGAACAGGACGGCGTCGAACATGCCGGTCTTGATGTCGTCACGCACCTCTGCCGGTGGCGGGGCGGCGCGGACGGTGCGGTAGGCGGTGACCTCCTCGACATCCCAGCCGAGCCGGCTGAGGCCGACGAGCAGCGGCTCGACCGCGACGTCTGCGCTCGGCACGAGGACGCGGTTGAGCGGGTCGATCAGGTCGTCGTAGGCCGGGAACTCGTTGGCGAGGGCGCCGGTGGTGTTCTCGACGATGGGGGTGAGGTCGGGCACGAGCCCCAGCCGGGCGAGCGCCTCGGTGGTGCCGCTGCCGACGGCGGCGAGGCTGATGCCGGACAGCGCGCGGGAGTCGAGTCCGTACTCCGTCAGCCGCTCCGAGATGGCGGCGACAGCGTGCGGCGAGGTGAACACGAGCCACAGGTAGCGGCCGTCGACGAGCCCGCGGACCGCCTTCTCCATGGCCTGCTCGGTACGGGGCGGCTCGATGGACATGGTGGCCACGATCTCACTGGTGGCGCCGTAGTGGTCGAGTTCGTCGACGAGCGACGTGAGGTCGTCCTTGGTGCGCGGCACGATGACGCGCCAGTCGAACAGCGGCTTGCCCTCGAACCAGGAGAACCTGCTGCGGTGCTTCTCGTCGATGCCGGGGCCGACGATGAAGAAGCGTTCCTCGTCCGTGGAGTCGTCGATCTCCGACCAGACGGTCAGGTCGCTGACCTGGGCCGTGGTGCCCATCCGCTCCATGGAGAGGACGGCACCGTCGGCGCCGAAGCGCTCCACGGCGACCCGGGCCAGTGCGGCAGCCTGGTCGCCCGGACGCGGATGACCAGCGTCTCAGCCGTCGGCCACTTCCCGATCTCGGGCACGTCCAGGGTCGCATCGAGGGCCGCGAAGGTGGCCGATGCGGTGACGGCACCGTAGGAGAGCGCGGCGCTCCAGCGGTTGACGCCGGGCACGACGTTCGCGTGCAGGCCGGCCTCGCCGAGCACTTCCGCGAGCACCGAGTCGGCGTCGGCGTCGGTGAAGTAGTCACCCCGGTGCAGCCGCACGACCTTGAGCCCCTGCGCGATCGAGCGGAGGATGAGGGAGGTGTCCTCGTCGCCCTTCGACACGCGGATCTGCGCATGGGCGCTGACCAGCGACGTGACGTGCTCGACGTCCATCTCCTGGTCGATGACGATGACGTCTGCGAACCTGAGGGCTCGGCTGCCGGAGAGCGTCAGGAGCCCCAGGTCACCGGGCCCGGACCCGACGAACGTGACGGACCCGCTGGTCGATTCGAACTCAGGCGGGGATGCCGGGGACATCGGATGCAAAGACTCGGTCACAGGATTCCGTTCAGTGGTGCGCCAGCAGCCAGTCGTCGGTCATGGATCGGGGGTGCCGTTGGCGAGGGCAGCGCGCAGTGCGACCTCATCGACGAACCAGTAGCCGAGCAGTTCCTGATCGACGAAGGTAACCGGCACATGGTCGGTGTACTTCGCCCGTAACTGCTCGTCGGTGTCGACGTCGATCGCGCGCCAGCCCACCCGAGTTCCCCACAGGTCGCTCTGACCACCGACTCGGCCTCCCACAGAGGTGGCAGCCGACCCGGGTCAGAACGAGGACCCGCGGGGCTTGGTGCACTACTTGCCGGCGCGGCGGCGCTGGATACGCGTGCGCTTCAGCAGCTTGCGGTGCTTCTTCTTCGCCATCCGCTTGCGGCGCTTCTTGATAACAGAACCCACTGTGTGCCTTTCATCGCCGAGGCTGCGCCCCGGATGTTCGTGGTGACCAGCATTGCTGGTCAGAAACCAAATCTTAACGCGCACGCCGGTGAACCGACAATTGTGCGCAGGAGCAGACCGTTGGTGGACGCCTCGGCGTTCACTCTGCGGCCATCTCCGCGCTGCGCACGCTGCACCGCTCGACGGCATCGAGGAACGCCGCGCGCACCCCGTGGTCGTCGAGCGCGCGGAGCGCCGCCGCGGTGGTGCCCTTGGGCGAGGTGACCATCTCCCTCAGCACGGTCGCCGACCTACCGGAGTCGGCGAGCATGGCCGCGGATCCGACGAAGGTCTGGTTGACCAGCGTAGTCGCCTCGGCCCGGGTGAGGCCCTGATGCACGCCCGCCTCGATCATCGCCTCCGCGATGTAGAACAGGTAGGCAGGGCCGGAGCCGGACAGCGCGGTGAGGGCGTCGAGGTGCGCTTCATCGGTGACGATGGACGATCCGACGGCATCCATCAGGGCGGACACGCGCGCCACCTGCTCCCGGTCGGCGGAGGCGCCGGGGACGACCCCGGCCATGCCCTTGCCCACGAGCGCAGGGGTGTTCGGCATCACGCGGATCACCGGTGCCCCTGGGAGCGCCGACTCGAGCCGGGCGAGCGTCACACCGGCGGCGATGGACACGACGAGGGTGCCGTCGGCGAGTACCTCGGCGAGCGCAGTGAGCACTTCGCCCATCTGGTACGGCTTGACCGCCAGCACGACAGTGTCGGCCGCACCGGCCGCGGCGAGGTCGATCCCGCTCACGCCGTGGCGTTCCTCGAGTTCCGTCACGCGCTCGGCGGAGGCATCGACGACGCCCACCTCGGACGCCGGGACTCCCGATTCGATCCAGCCGGCGAGCAGAGCCTCCCCCATCGCGCCCGCACCGACAACCGCGATCCTCATCGGACCAGCAGCTCCGCGATCTGGATCGCGTTGAGGGCGGCACCCTTGCGTAGGTTGTCGTTGCTGATGAACAGCACGAGACCCTTCTCACCCTCGACCGAGCGATCCTGGCGGATCCGCCCGACGAACGACGGGTCGGCACCTGCCGCCATCAGCGGGGTCGGCACGTCGACAAGTTCGACGCCGGGTGCTGCGGCCAGCACCTCTCGGGCCTGCTCGGGTGTGATGTCGCGATCGAAGCGGGCGTGCACGCTCAGCGAGTGGCCGGAGAACACGGGCACCCGCACGCAGGTGCCCGCGACCAGCAGGTCGGGAAGGTGGAGGATGCGGCGCGACTCGTTGCGCAGCTTCTTCTCCTCGTCCGTCTCACCCTCGCCGTCGTCGACGAGGCTCCCCGCGAGGGCGACCACGTTGTAGGCGATGGGGGCCACGTAGGGGCGGTGTCGGCGGGCCGGAAGGCGGAACCGTCGTGGGCGAGGACGCGCGGGTCTTCGATCTCGCCGATCTGGTTGGCGAGCGCCTCGACGCCCTTCAGCCCGGAGCCGGAGACGGCCTGGAAGGTGGTGATCTGCATGGCCACGAGGCCCGCAGCGTCGTGCAGTGCCTTGATGACCGGCATCGCCGCCATCGTGGTGCAGTTCGGGTTGGCGATGATGCCGAGTTCGGCGGCCGCGACATCACCGGGGTTGACCTCGGAGACGATCAGCGGCACCCGGGGTCCATCCGCCAGGCGCTGGAGTTGTCGACGACGGTCGCACCCGCCGCGGCGACCTTCTCGGCGTACTCCTTCGAAGCCGAACCTCCCGCAGAGAAGATCGCGACGTCGAGGCCCGAAAAGTCGGCGGTCGCGATGTCCTCGACCACCACCTCCGTGTCACGCCACGGCAGCTTCTTTCCGGCCGACCGCGCCGAGGCGAAGTAGCGGATCTGGTCAACGGGATAGTTGCGCTCCTCCAGGAGGCGACGCATAACGCCGCCGACCTGTCCGGTCGCGCCAAAGAGTCCAACACGCATGGCCCCGATTCTAGGCCGAACGGCCGACAGGGGCGTTCACCGTCCCAGCGGAGCGCGAACAGGCCCGCAACCACCGGGAGGCCCGCCACGCGGGTTGTGGTCCCGGGTCAGGGGTCGGCCGGCTCAGCGTCCGATCAGCGACATGAGCCAGGGCAGCAGCGGCGCCCCGAGGAAGGAGAAGATGTCGAGCAGCGAATGCGTCACCACCAACGGCATCACCCGGCCCTTCAGCACCTTCAGGAAGAGCCAACCGAAAACCAGGCCCATCACGAGGTTGCCGATGAAGCCACCGAAGCCCTGGTACAGGTGGTAGCCGCCCCGGATGACGGCGCTGACCACGACGATCACCCACATCCGGCCGCCGCCCTGCGCCCATCGGGTGAAGAGGTAGCCGATCATCACGACCTCCTCGAGCACCCCGTTCATCACGGCCCGCAGGATGAGCACCGTGACGTTCCACGCCGTGAACTGGAGGCCGGACGTGTTGATCTGGGTGTTGATCCCGATGGCGACGGCGAACAGGTAGAACGCGAGGCCGAGGGTGCCGATGCCCGCGAAGATGGCAAACCCCTGCAGGAGGTCCCTGCCCGGGCGCCTCAGATCGAAGCCCATCACCCGGAACGGACCCTCGGCGGGGCGGTACACCGTGGCGAGGAGGTAGAGGCACAACGCGACGGGCATCAACGGCAGTACGAGGTTGGCCACCTGGTACATCGCATCGAGCCACGGCCGGTCAGGGGTCTGGGCCGGGTTGATGGTGGTCGTCTGGTCCGAGAGCCGTGGGCCACGGGTCAGCTTGTCGATGATGCTCAGCACCGAGTAGATCGCCGAGCGCCCGAGCGACAGGAGCAGCACGATGGCCATCTCGACGCCGAACAGCCTCAGCGCCGGCCGTGTCGAGCCCTCCGCTGCGGTCACCGCTTGTCCCCACGGCCCTGAGGTAGCTGAACAGCGTCCGCGGTCGGGCCGCGATCCGCGTGGTGAGGTACTCGAACCAGGCGGGGCCGAACGGCAGGTAGGTGCGCGAGCGGCACCCGACGTCGGCGAGCCTGCGCTGCTCGAGCGGGCGCACGCCGTAGAACATCTGGAACTCGAACCCGGCCACCGCGTTGCGGGCGGCCAGATCCTGCGTGATGTCGATGATCGTCGGGTCGTGGGACGCGACCATGGCGTACCCGCCGCCCTCCATCACCCGGCGGATGCAGCGCACCAGCGCCTTGGACTTGTCCCGCTCCGAGCGGTATCCGGCGCCCCGCGCCACGGGATAGGAACCGATGCAGAGGCGCAGCCGGGCGCCGTCGGCCGCCAGGGCCGACGCGTCGCGCTCGGTCCGCCGGATGTCCGCGGGCAGGGTGAGCCCGAGGTCGGGGTGGGCGGCGCGGGCCCCGCTCCACAGCCTCAACGTCTTGTCGTACAGCTCGAGCCCCTGCATCTCGAGGGTCACGTGGGCCCCTTGGAGCGCGCGGTCGCGCAGAGATCCTCAAGCCGCGCCGCCGCGCTGGCCTCGTCGGAACGCAACCCGAGGGACGACGGTTTGACGGAGATCTCGGCGCCATCGGCCAGGCTCCCGAGCAACCCGACCGCGGTCTGCAGCGCCCCCGGAGTCTCCAGTTCGTCGTCGGAGCGCGGCAGGTACGCCAACGAGGCGAGCAGCCCTGACGGTGCAGCTTCGCGGCGACCTGGACCATCTCGGCCGCGTCGCGGCCCGCGACGTAGCCCTTGGCGAACTCCTCGGCGACGCCGCTGTTCATGGCGGCCTGCTGCACGGACCGCGACCGGATCACCCGGCGCGCGGCCGTGTTGATTGTCGACATCAACTCCGCGCCACCAGCCCTGCCGCGAAGGCCTTGCGGATCCCCTCCAGCGATTCTCCGAGGAGCGACTCGCGCTCGTGCCGCGAGCGGGCCCGCCGCGACGACACCTCAAGCACGATGTGCCCCTCGAAACCGGTGCGGGCGAGGTATTCGACGACCTCCCACGCGGCCTGGTCACCCTCACCCGGCATCAGGTGCTCGTCCTTGAAGGAGCCGCGGCCGTCCGTCAGGTGCACATGGGCCAGGCGCGTCCCCCAGGCGTGGATGAGGTCGAGCGACTGGCGCTGCGAGGTCGACGCGTGCGACAGGTCGAGGGTCAGATGGTCGTAGTCGTATGCCGTGGGGTCCCAGCCGGGCAGGTACGCCTGGAAGTGCCTACCGGGGTGCGCCATGGGTACATGTTCTCGACGGCGTACTTCACGGTGCCCGCGGCGTTCAGCTCCTTGATGCCCGCCACGAAGCCGGCGCCGTAGTCGCGCTGCCAGCGGAACGGCGGATGGACGACGACCACGTCGCCGCCGAGCCGGAGCGCGGCCTCACCCGAACGACGGAGCTTGTCCAGGAGTCCGACCCCCAGGTCGACTGGGTGACCAGCAACGTGGGCGCATGCACCGAGAGAACGGGCACGCCGTGGTACCCCGCCAGTTTCTCCACCGAGTCGATGTCGGTCGACAACGCATCGACACCGACCATCAGCTCGATGCCGTCGAACCCGAGGTCTGCGGCCAGCTCGAACGCGCTGGTGGACGCCTCAGGGAAGACCGAGGTGGTCGAGAGAAGGATCTTCGAGCGTGACACGCCATCCACCCTACCCGCGGGCCGCGTTCGGAGGGCGCAGTTCGCTTCCGCATCCGTCCGATTTCGCGGCTGGGCGTCCTGGGGCGACAATGGCCACATGCACGTCGACCATCTGATTTTCGCGACCGGTCCGGACGGCCTCAAGACAGAGGCGGCCCGCCTCGCCGACGCGCTCGGCACGGAGTACAAGGACGGCGGGTTCCACCCGCGGTTCGGCACGCGTAACCACATCATTCCCCTCACCGATGCCCGCTACATCGAGGTGGTCGAGGTCCTCGACCACCCGGCGGCCGACAAGGCCGCCTTCGGCCAGGCCGTGCGGGCCCGCTCCAACATGGGTGGCGGCTGGCTCGGCTGGGTGGTGAGCGTCCCCGACATCGCCCCCTTCGAGCTGCGCCTCGAGCGCTCAGCGGTCCCGGGCTCCCGCCTGTTCCCCGACGGCCGCAGGCTCGAATGGGTCCAGATCGGCATCCGTGGGTTGATCGCCGACCCGCAGCTGCCCTACTTCCTGGAGTGGAAGTCGGACGACTCGCTGCGCCCCGCCGCGCTCCCAGGTGACGTCTCCGTCGACTCGATCCAGATCTCCGGCTCGGCCGACCGGCTCTCCGAGTGGCTCGGCACCGAGGTGGGCGCCGAGCTCGACGGCGTCGAGCTCGACCTGGTGGCCCCCGCGGCACCCCCGGCATCAACAGCGTCACGTTCCGTAACGCGGCCGGTGAGCCCGTCACCATCTGATCGACCACACCGAACGCGGAGGCGGCCCGGACACCTGGTGTCCGGGCCGCCTCCGCGTTCCGCCGGTGTCGGTGCCGTCGCATAGGCTCTCGCATGTGGCTAAGAAGCAGGACACGTACGCGTGCACGGAGTGCGGCTGGACCTCGATCAGGTGGGTCGGGCGCTGCGGCGAGTGCCAGGCCTGGGGCACCGTCGTCGAGCGGAGCGCCCCCAACTGAAGTCGGTCGCTGCCCTGGTGCCCGCCGACAAGGCGGTGCCCATCTCGAAGGTGCCAACGGACAAGGCAGTCCGTCGGCCCACGACGATCGCCGAACTCGACCGGGTGCTCGGCGACGGCGTGGTGCCGGGCGCCGTCATCCTGCTCGCCGGCGAGCCCGGCGTCGGCAAGTCGACACTTCTGCTCGACGTGGCCGCCAAGTGGGCACGCTCCGGGCAGACCACCTTGTACATCTCCGGTGAAGAGTCCGCCTCGCAGGTGCGGCTACGCGCCGAACGCACCGGCGCGATGGACGACAGGCTGTTCCTGGCCTCCGAGAACGATCTCGGCACGGTGCTCGGACACATCGAGGCCGTCGGGCCGACGCTGCTGGTGGTCGACTCGGTCCAGACGATCTCCGCCTCGGAGGCCGACGGCGCCGCTGGCGGGCCCAGCCAGGTGCGCGAGGTGACCGGCGCGTTGGCCCGGGTGGCCAAGCGGGAGGGCATGGCGGTGATCGTCGTGGGGCACGTCACGAAGGAGGGCTCGATCGCAGGCCCGCGCACGCTCGAGCACCTCGTCGACGTGGTGCTGACGTTCGAGGGCGACCGGCACTCCGGCTTCCGGATGGTGCGCGCCACCAAGAACCGCTTCGGCCCGGCCGATGAGGTGGGCTGCTTCGAGATGAGCGAGAGCGGCATCGTCGAGGTGCCCGACCCTTCGGGCCTTTTCACGACCCCGCACTCCGGGCCGGTGCCAGGCACGTGCGTGACGGTCACCCTAGAGGGCCGCCGCCCGCTGCTCGCCGAGATCCAGGCGCTGGTGGCGACAGCGCCCAACCCGAGCTCCCCGAGGCGCACCACCCATGGCCTCGACAACTCCCGGATCTCGATGGTGCTGGCCGTGTTGGAGCGCAAGGTGGGTTTGAAGGTCTCGAACGCCGACGTATACGTCTCCACCGTGGGCGGCGCCCGCATCACGGATCCGTCGGTGGACCTCGCGGTTGCCGTGGCTGTGGCGTCGGCGGGCTGGATTGGCAACCCACCGACCGGGTTGCCGTACTGGGCGAGGTGGGCCTCGCGGGCGACCTGCGCCGGGTGCCCGGCGTGGAGCACAGGCTCGCGGAGGCCGCCAGGCTGGGCATCAACCGGGCCATTGTGCCGCGCGGTTCACGCGACGTGACCGTGAAGGTGCCCGCCTGGGCGGGATGCAGGTGCTGGAGGTCGGTTCGCTGATCGACGCCCTCGATGCGCTCGGCATGTACGACAAGATCCTGGGGGCTAACCCGTGGAGGAGTGGCTGCGCATCGGGCAGGTCGCCTCCCGGACGGGCTCACACACCGCACGCTGCGGCACTACGACGAGATCGGCCTGCTCACTCCCAGCGGCCGCACCGACGTCGACTACCGGCTCTACTCCCGCGATGATCTGCGGCGGCTGCTCGCAATCCAGAACCTGAAGTCGCTCGGCCTGTCGCTCACCGAGATAGCGGCGGCACTCGACGAGGGCGTCGACGCCTCCGCGCTGCTGGGCAGGCACGCCGCCGTGGTCGAGGACCGGATCGCCGAGGAGCAGAGGCTGCTCGCGACGCTGCGCCGCCTTCAGGGTGCCGCGGACGCGGGTGGGACGAGGTGCTCGCCGCGATCGCCCTGACCGAACGGCTCCGGCACCCCGACCCGGCCGTCCGGTTCCGGGCGATGCTCACCGACCCCGAGGCCGCGCCGGTCGACGTGCTGATCGACCTCCTGAGCGACCCCGTGGCCGGGGTGAGGGAGACCGCGACATGGGCCGTCGTGCAGCAGCCTGAGGCGCGCGGCGAACTGATCGCGCGGATGCGGGGCGGAGACGCGCAGTCACGCCACGCGCTCGCACACGTGCTGGGAAAGTTGCGCGACGCGGCGTCGGCGGGCACCCTCGTCGAGCTGCTTGCCGACACCGACGAGCGGGTCGCCGCGAAGGCGGCCTTCAGCCTCGGGCAGGTTGGCGGCGACGAGGCCGTCACTGCACTGGTCGAGGCGCTCCGCGAGCCCCGGCCCGGGTCAGGGATGAGGTGGTCGCTTCGCTGGCCCGCATTCCCGGGTCGCTCCCAGGGTTGGTCGGCGCTCTGGGTGCCGAGGATCCGACGACCCGGGAGGCGGCGGCCGACGCCCTGGGGCTGCTGGCCGACCCGGCCTCGGTGCCCGCACTCGCGGTCGCGCTCGCGGACCCGGATCCGGAGGTGCGCTTCGCGGCGCTCGCCGCGCTGGGGCAGGTCGATGATGAGGCGGCCGGGCGCGCCATCGGGGAGGCTGTCGGCTCCCCGATGAGCGCACCCGGCTGCTCGCGCGTCGCCTGGTCGCGGACCGTCAGGCCAGGTAGCGGCGGGCCATTGCCGCTACGACGGTGTCACCCGAGGAGGCTGCGAGCCTTCCGAGGTGCCCGGTCGCATCCTCACCCAGCTGACCGAGCGAGGCCACGGCCGCGATCCGCACCTCGGGTCCGCATCGGCAGCGGCGACCTCCAGCGCATCGGCGGCGCCGACGGCGTCCATTCCAAGGTGGCCGAGCGCCTCGGCGGCGTGCTCACGGGTCCCGACGCGGTCGCTCCGGAGCGCGGCCACCAGCGCGGGCACAGATGCCTCCCCCACCGCGGCGAAGGCGTTGCTCAGGGCATCGCGCTGCAGCAGGTCGCCGTCGCCGATCCGCGTCGCGAGCACCTCGACGGCGCGCGCCCCGCCGGTGTTGACGGCGGCACGGTAGGCCTTGATGGCGACGTCGGCGTGTGGGTCGCCGACCAGGGGCTCAGGCGCTCGAAGTGGTCCGGGTCGCCCACCTTGCTCATCACGTGGGCGGCGGTGCGGCGGTCGGTTGCCTCATCGCTTCCCAGCATGGAGCCGAGCAGTTCCCCGGCGTCGGAGGCGTGCTGCACGATGGCCCAGGTGAGGTCCTCACGGACGCAGGAGTCGGGCTCCACCCGGATCCGCTCCACCAGGGCCTCCGCGACGGCGCCGTCCCGGACGGTGCCGAGCGCAAGCGCCGCGTGCCGACGTTCGGTGCCCACGGGGCTGCCGAGGGCCTGGATCAGGGACTGGGTATCGTTCATGGCCACGACGCTAAACCCTCACGTCGCGTCAGGGTCAAACCGATGCGTCCCGCACGGCCACGCGCGCCCCCGCAGGAACACTAGACTTGGGCCCGATCCGAGGAGGCACATCCGTGGCGAAGTCAACCGTCCGCCGCTACCTGAAGCTGCTGGCCCCGGCACGCAGCTGCGGGCAGGGCTAGACCGGATCCTCCACGGCCGCACCGGCGCCCTCATCGTGCTCGGCAACAACCAGCACGTCCAACACGTGAGCTCCGGCGGCTTCAGGATCGGCGTCGACTGCACCGAACAGGCCCTGCGCGAGTTGGCGAAGCTGGACGGGGCCATCGTTCTCTCCAACGACCTGTCCCAGATCGTCGCGGCGGGCGTGCACCTCGTACCCGCGGGCGACCTGCCCACCGCGGAGACGGGCACCCGCCACCGCTCCGCCGACCGCACGTCTCAGGCCGCGGGTCTGCCCGTCGTGACTGTGTCGGCGTCGATGGGAACCATCTCGGTGTTCTACGAGGGCACCGGCACGTCGTGGAGACCGTGCAGCAGGTGATCAGCCGGGCCAACCAGACGCTGGCGGCCCTCTCACGCGTCTCGACGCGACTGACGGAGCTGTTGGAGCAGTTCTCCGCGCTGGAGATGGGCGAACAGGTGACGCTGCGTGACCTCACCCAGGTGGCCCACCGCCTCGAGCTCGCCCGCCGGCTCAGCTCGGAGATGCAGTTCCACATCGACCTCCTCGGTGTCGAGGGCCGGATGGTCGCACTGCAGCACGCCGAGCTGGCGGCCAACTTCTCCGGTCTCGGAGACCTCATCGAACAGGACTACGCCCCAACGTCGCCGACCCCGACGAGTTCGACCTCGGCACGCTGCACAACTTCTCCCACGACGAGCTCTTCAGCGGGCAACTGGTCGCGGAGCGGCTCGGCTTCGGGCCCAACCCCAATCTGGAGCAGCACCTGGACACGCGCGGCATCCGGCTCCTGACCACCATGGGCCGCCTCCCCGCCTCACTCGTGTCGAAGCTGATCGATGCCTTCTCCCTGCAGGAGCTGTTCGGTGCCTCCACCACCGTGCTGATGGAGATCGACGGCATCGGCCCCACCCGGGCGCGCCAGATCCGCGATGCCCTGATGCGCGTCAGCGAGACGGGCTGATCCGTCGCGTCGCGGTTGGGCTAGTGTTGGCGACGCATCACAGGGGAGCGCCACGGGGCGCTGAGAGTGCGGGCTGGGACCGCAGACCCTCGAACCTGATCCGGTTAACACCGGCGTAGGGAGTGGGACCTCCCCGGCGCGCGCCGGGCCTCCGATAAGGAGACAAACCGATGACACGTTTCTCAACCATCGCGCTGGTCGGCCTCACCGCCGTCGCGCTGTCAGCCTGCGGCGGGGCCGGCACCTCGTCCGGGACCGCACCGGAGCCGTCGAAGAAGCTGACGGTGGTCACCCACGACGCCTTCACTCTTCCGGAGGAGCTGCTCACCAGCTTCGCCGAGCAGACCGGCTACGAGGTCACCTACGTCGCCCCGGGCGACTCGGGCAGCCTGGTCAACCAGCTGGTGCTCACCAAGGACTCGCCCCTCGGCGACGTCGTCTACGGCATCGACAACACCTTCGCGTCGCGGGCCGCTTCCGAGGGTGTGCTCGCCGACTACACCTCGAGCGCGCTACCCGCCTCGGCGGAACGGTTCGCCGCCGCGCACCTGACTCCCGTCGACTTCGGCGATGTGTGCATCAACGCCGACACGGCCTGGTTCGAGGACAGGGGCCTCGCCATCCCCCGGACGCTCCGGGACCTCACGGACCCGCGGTACCGCGACCTGCTCGTCGTCACCAATCCTGCGTCGTCGGCCCCGGGCTGTCGTTCCTGCTCGCCACCATCGGCCAGATGGGTGAGGACGGCTACCTGGACTACTGGCGGGACCTGAAGGACAACGGCGTGAAGATCGCCTCCGGCTGGACCGAGGCCTACTACACGGACTTCTCCGGCGCCGACGGCAAGGGCCCGCGGCCGCTCGTGCTGAGCTACGCCACCTCCCCGCCTACACCCTCGACGGCGACACCTCCACCACGCAGGCGTTGCTGGGCACCTGCTTCCGCGCGGTGGAGTACGCCGGTGTCCTCAATGGCGCCGCCAACCCGAGGGTGCGGAGAAGTTCATCGACTTCCTGCTGAGCCCGGAGGTCCAGGCAGCGGTCCCCGAGAACCTCTACATGTACCCGGTGGACACCACCGTCGAGCTGCCCGTCGACTGGGCCCGCTTCGCGCCGCTGTCGGACAATCCGATCGATGTGCCCGCCGACACCATCGGCGCCAAGCGGGACGACTGGATCCGGGAGTGGACCGAGGCCATCGGGTGAGCCGCGTCGGCTGGCGGGCCGGCTGGGCCGTCGCGGCCGCCGTCCCGCTCGCCTTCCTCGGCGTCTTCTTCGCCTGGCCCGCCGCCAACCTGATCCTGCGTGGCTTCCATGACGGCACCGGGTGGACCATGGAGGGCTTCCGGTCGGTGTTCTCGTCGGCCCGCACGTGGCGCGCGGTCGGGTTCACGCTCGCCTCGGCGTCGGTGTCGACCCTGGCGTGCCTCGGGCTCGGTCTCCCGGGCGCGTACCTTCTGTACCGCACGCGGTTCCCCGGGCGCGGCGCGCTGCGGGCGCTGGTCGGCATCCCGTTCGTGCTGCCCACCGTCGTGGTGGGGGTCGCGTTCGGCGCGCTGCTGCGGCCCGACGGGCCGTTCGGCTGGGCGGGGCTCGCAGGCACGCCCGCGGCCATCGTCCTGGCGATGGTGTTCTTCAACTACTCCGTGGTCGTGCGCACCGTCGGGACGATGTGGGAGCGACTCGATCCACGGCCCGCCCAGGCGGGAGCGACCCTGGGCGCCTCCCCGCCCGGGTGCTTGTCACCGTGACGCTGCGGGCCCTCGCGCCGGCGATCGTGTCGGCCGCATCGCTGGTGTTCCTGTTCAGCGCCTCGTCGTACGGCATCGTGATGGTGCTCGGGCAGGGCGCCTACCAGAGCATCGAGACCGAGATCTGGTTCCTCACCACCCAACTGCTCGACCTGCCCGCGGCCGCGGCCCTCTCCGTCACGCAGCTGGTGATCGTCACCCTCGCCCTGTGGCTGAGCGGTGCCGCGCAGGCGCGCACGACGACGGCGCTGCGGCTCCGGCCCGACCCGGCCGCCGGGCGGCCACTCGTCGTGCGGCGGGACTGGGGCGCGCTCACGGTGACCCTCGCAGTGACGGCCGGGCTGCTTGTGCTGCCGCTGGCGAACCTGCTGTGGCGCTCCCTGCACCGCGGCGGGAGCTGACCCTTGCCAACTTCACCCAGCTCGCCACCGAGGGTGCGATGGGTGCGACTCTGTGGGGCGCCACGGGGACATCGCTGGTGACGGCTCTCGCCGCGACCGGCATCGCCGTCACCCTGGGTGTGCTGGTCGCCCTCGTGGCGTCGCGGCGACCGCACGGCAGGCTCCCCGCGCGGGGCTGGCTGCGCTCGAGTCGCTCTTCCTGCTCCCGCTGGGGGTCTCGGCCGTCACCGTCGGCTTCGGCTACCTGATCACGCTCAACAGGCCCCGTTGGATCTGCGATCCAGCCTGGTTCTGATCCCCGTCGCGCAGGCCGTCGTGGCGCTGCCGCTGATCGTGCGGATCCTGCTTCCGGTGCTGCGTGCCGTCGACCCCGGGCAGTTGGAGGCGGCCGCCACCCTCGGCTCCGGGCCGCTGCGGGTGCTGCTGCGCATCGAGCTGCCCCACCTGTGGCGAGGCCTGGGGCTGGCGGCGGGGTTCGCGTTCGCCACCTCGCTCGGCGAATTCGGAGCGACATCGTTCCTGGCCAGGCCCGACAACCCGACGCTGCCGGTTCTCATCTTCCGCCTGTTCGGCCGCCCCGGGTCGGACACCTACGGCATGGCGCTGGCGGCCTCTGTGCTGCTGGCAGTATTGGCGGGGCTCACGATGGCGGCGGCCGAACGGCTGCGGCCCAGGAGGTATCGACGTGGTAGCGGGTCTCGAGGTGCGCGGGGTGCAGGTGCGCTACGGCGCGACGGTTGCCGTCGACGGTGTGAGCCTGGTGGTCGAACCGGGCACGGTGGTCGGGCTGCTCGGCGCGTCGGGTTCGGGGAAGTCGACCCTGCTGCGCGCCATGGCCGGGCTCGAGCCACTGACCGCCGGGTCGGTGCTCTGGGACGGCAACGACCTCGCCGGCGTCAAGGTGTTCAAGCGCAACTTCGGGCTGGTGTTCCAGGATGCGCAGCTGTTCCCGACCATGACGGTGGCAAAGAACGTGGCCTACGGTTTGGGCAGGCTGGGTAGGGCCGAACAGCGCGCCCGGGTCGAGGAGATGTTGGAACTGGTCGGGCTTCCGGGGCTCGGCCACCGCCGGCCCACGGAGCTGTCGGGTGGCCAGGCGCAGCGGGTCGCTCTGGCGCGGTCGCTCGCCCCGTCGCCCAGGGCGCTCCTGCTGGACGAGCCGCTGTCCGCGCTGGACACGGGGCTGCGCCGTCGGCTCGCCGTGGACCTCGCCCGGATCCTCCGCGAGACGGGCACGACCGCCGTCCACGTGACCCACGATCATCAGGAGGCCTACACGGTGGCCGACCGCGTCGCGGTGCTCAGCGAGGGCCACCTCTTACAGGTTGCCGACCCTGAGACGCTGCGGCACGCCCCGGCCTCGCGTGAGGTTGCCGCCTTCCTGGGGGCCAGGGCGTTCATCACGGAGGCGACGGCCAGGGCGCTCGGTTGGCCCGGATCGCTCACGACCGGCGAGATCCTCGCGGTGCTTCCGGGGTCGCTCACGATGGACGCCGACGGTGCCGAGGTCGAGGTGCTCGACCAGGGCTACACCGTCGACGACGTCGAGATCGGCGTGCGGCTGCCGGACGGGCAGCGTGCGGTGGTGTCGTCGCCCGACCGGGTCGCGACCCCCACCGTGCGCGTCAGGCTGGCGACCGGGGCCCCGGTGCCGGCCTGACCCTCAGTGCGCCGGGGTCTCCTCCATGGCAGCGGCGGAGCCGTGGCGGACGGTGGCCTTGAGGCGCAGCGCGGCGATCAGGCCGAACGAGAGGACGACGGCCGCCGCGGCGACCGCCCACGCGCTGGCGTGGGCCATCGTGTCGGGGTGGCCTGCTGCAGGATGTGTGTGCCGAGCACCCCGGTCAGGACCGTTCCGCCCATCGCGGCGCCCAGCGCCGAGCCGACCTGACGGACCGTCGACTGGACGGCCGATCCCGCGCCCGACTGGGCGACGGGCACGTCGCCCAGCACCAGCGACGTCACCTGCGCCGAGGCCAGACCGACCCCGACACCGTAGACGAGCATCGTCAGGGCGACCCACAGGGAGCCGGACTTCACCGCGACGAAGCCAGCGGTCGCGGCCACCCGACGACCTCGAGGACGAGGCCGAGGATGACGACGCGGGCGGCGCCGAGCGCCGCGGCGAGGTGGCGGGCTGAGGCGCCCGCGACGAACGCACCGAGCGCCATGGTGACGAGCACCAGGCCCGCACCCAGGGTGTCGAGGCCCAGCGTGGTGGTGAGGTAGAGCGGCAGCACGAAGATCAGGGCGAACTCGCCGACGGCGACCAGCCCGGCCGTCACGTTGCCCCACGCGAAGCTGGGGATGCTGAACAGCGAGGTATCGAGGATGCCGACGCCCGCAGCCTGCTCTCATGGGCGATGAACAGGGCAACGAACACGGCTCCGACCAGCAGCGCGACAGGCACCGCCGAGACGGCCGCGTCCATCCCCCAGGTGATCGGGCCGAGCTCCAGCACGGCCTCAGGCTTCCACCAGCCGAGGTTGGCACCCTCGATGAGCCCGAACACCAGCGCGCCGAACCCGACGGCCGCGAGGACCGGGCCGAGGAGATCGGTGCCCAGCGCGCGGTCGCCGCGGGTGTTGTCGACGAAGAGCAGCGTGAGGACGATCAGCACGATCCCGATCGGCACGTTGACCCAGAAGATCCAGTTCCAGGTGGCGTACTTGGTCAGCAGCCCCCCAGCAGAGGCCCGAGAGCCGCTGCACCGGACATGACGGCGCCCCACACACCGAACGCGACGGCCCGGTCCTTGCCTCGGAACGTGGCGTTGACCGTCGAGAGCGTAGAGGGGAGGATCAGGGCGCCGCCGACCCCCTGCACAGCGCGGGCCCCGATCAGGGCCGCGGCCCCGCCGGACATGGCGGCGAGCACGCTGCCGAACGCGAAGATGGCGATGCCGACAATGAGCGTCGTGCGCCTCCCGAAGCGGTCACCGAGGCGCCCGGCGGTGAGCAGCAACGCCGCGAAGACCACGGAGTAGAGGCTGTTGACCCATTCGGCGTTGGTGAGCGACATCTGGAGGTCGCGGATGATGACGGGGAGAGAGACCCCCACGATCGTGCCGTCAAGCACCACGATGCCGAGCGATACGGCAAGGATGCCGAGGGCGACCCAGCGGCGCGACCCACTCAGGGTCTGCGCCATTGCCGGCGTCGCTTCCGCGTCGGCGTGGCGGAGATCAGACATCAGATCTGTTCCTTTCCGAAGAAGCCGATCTTGTTGCCGAGCATGAGCAGCAGCAGGACGAATCCCGCGGTCACGCTCATGTGACCGAGGCCGGACATGCCGGCGATCATGGGCGAGTCGGCGAAGGAGTTGCCGAGCACCTGGAGGCAGCCCTTCACGATCATCATGGAGCCCGTGAGCAACACGCCCACGTTGTAGGTGATGAGGAAGGCCTTCCAGCGCTTGGGGAGGCTGCTGAGCTCAAACTGGTTCTCGAGCAGCATGAAGATGAGGCCGAGGATGGCGCCGAGTGTCAGCCAGTGGGTGTGCACGACCGCGAGCTGGGTGCCACCGGGAGAGCCGTTGAACTTGGTGAACTCGCGGTAGAAGAGTCCGCTGGCGAGCCCGAGGGCGGTGTAGGCGGAGGCGAGGAAGTACTGGGTCTTGATGGCCTTGCTCATGGCTGTTCTTTTTCCTTGGGTTTTAGGGACATGTCGTCGCTATCAATGGTATGTTCGCGACACCCTGTCGTCAAACAGCGTGAGACAATGCCACATGCCGAAAATCTCCGCTGCAACCGTCGCCGAACACCGCGAGCAGGTGCGGGGCGCCCTCGTGGACGCCTCCGAGGCGATCCTGCGGGCCGGAGACCCACTCACCGCGGGCGCGGTCAGCTCGGCGGCAGGCATCGCACGCAACTCCATCTACCGGTACGTGGACCGTGTCGACGACCTCCGCGGCCTGGTGCTCGAGCGGTACCTCCCCGCCTGGGACGAGGCCGTCTCCGGTGCGCTCGCTTCCGTGAGCGACCCCGGGGAACGGATCGTGGTGTGGGTGCGGGTCAACCTCGAGCAGGCCCTCAGCACCGGGCACAGCTGGCTGATGGACATCTCCCGTGGCTCGGGTACCTCGACCGCCACCACCGCTGTCGCCGAGTATGCCCACCGGATCCTGCGCGATCCGCTGGGTTCGGCCTGGCTCGAGTTGGAGCCCGACCCCACGGAGGCCAGGATCCAGTCCGCGCTCACGCTCGGGCTCCTCGAGGCCGCGTTCCAGCGCCTCGAATCCGACCTGCCGTCAGATCGCCTGATCGACGCTACGGTGCGGGCCGCGCGGGCGCTGGTGGAGTCGTCGCGGCGCGGTTAGCGGCCGCGACGCGCTGCCCCACCGTGACGACGCTGCCGACGCACACCACTGCGAGGCCCACCACGAGCGCGGTGTCCCCCACCCGAGCCCCGCGACGAACAGGGCGAGGAGGGTGATCACGAGGCGGTCGGTCCGCTCGAACAGCCCCACCGAGGCGTCCCACCCTTCTGCCTCCGCACGGGCGCGGGCATAGGAGACGAGGAATCCCGAGATCAGCGCGCCGAGCCCCAGCCACACGAGCCCTGGCTGTGGCCTGCCGCCCAGACGACGATGCCTGCGAACACGGCCGCGTCGGCCAACCGGTCGAGGGTGGAGTCGAGGAACGCCCCGAACCGGGTCTCCCTGCCACCCAACCGCGCCATGGTGCCGTCGAGCCCGTCGCCGAGCAGGAAGACACAGATGACGGCGGCCCTACGGCCAGGCGGCCCGCAGGGAGCAGGGTCAGCGCGGCGAGGACCACACCACAGGTTCCGGCCACGGTCACGGCCGTGGGGCTGAGCCCCATGCGCAGCAGGAGCCTGGCCAGGGGGTGAGAGCGCGCCCGTAGGCGCCGCGGAGGCGGGACAGCACTCAGCCACCGTAGTCGTCCCGCCCAACGGTTCACGTCGGCCCGACCCGGGCACTAGTGTGACGATCATGGCAAGGCAGCGCTTCCCCAGGTTCGTGTACGGAACCGGATCCGAGCCGGATCCCCGGTTCACGATGGCCAATGAGCGCACCTTCCTGGCCTGGATCCGCACCTCGCTCGCCCTGCTGGCCGGCGGCATCGCGCTGGAGGTACTCGGCCTCGGGCTCCACGAGGGCCTCCGGTTGGCTGCGGCGCTCGTGCTGATGCTGACCTCGGTGATCGCGACCCCGCTCGCCTACCTCGGCTGGACCAGGAACGAGAGGGCGCTGCGCTCCGGAACACCGCTCCCCCGTCGCCGTTCGGGCTCCCGCTCACCGTCAGCGTGACGCTCAGCACGGTGCTCGTCGTCCTGGCATTCCTGCTGCGATGAGCGGGGCGCCCTTCGACCCCGGCCTGCAGCCCGAGAGGACACGGCTCGCCTGGCAACGCACCGCCATCTCGATCGCCGTCGGCGCGCTCGTCTATGCAAGGGTGGAGTCGGACATTCTGGGGCTGGCGAGCTGGATCTGCGCCATCGTGGGCGCCGCGGCCGGCATCACGATCGGATTCTGGTCGCGGCAGCGGTACCGCTACACGCACAGTTCGCTCACGACAGGCACGGTCAAGCTGCCCGACGGCCTCCTCCCCTCGTCGTGACCACCGTGGTGCTCGGGGCGGCCGTACTGGCTCTGGTCGTCGCCCTCATCCGCGCCCTCGCCTGACGCCGTTCACCAACCCGTAGCCGACATCGGCCCTGTTGCTGATCCCGACCCGGACACCGGGGAGCCGCCCTGTCTGCAGGGACGCGAAAGGGGGTGGACCGTGGCGGTCCACCCCTCGCGTCCGGGATCAGGCTCCCGTTTCGCCCTCGATCACCGGTGCCAGTTCGGTCACGTCGGCCTTGGCGACACCCTGGAACTTGAACGGGGACTCCGAGCCCTCCTCCGCGACGTCGACCTGGACGATCTGCCCGGCCTGAAGCTCCCCGAACAGGATCTTCTCCGCGAGGATGTCCTCGATGTCACGCTGCAGGGCGCGACGGAGGGGCCGGGCCCCGAGAACCGGATCGAAACCACGCTTCGCAATCAGCGTCTTGGCCGCGGGCGTGAGCTCGATGCCCATGTCCTTGTCCTTCAGCCGCATCTCGATCTGCGCGACCATCAGGTCGACGATCCGCTCGATATCGGCCTGCGACAGCTGGTGGAACACGACGATCTCATCTACGCGGTTCAGGAACTCCGGACGGAAGTGCTGCTTCAGTTCGTCGGAGACCTTTGCCTTCATCTTCTCGTAGCTGGATTCGGTATCACCGGCCTTCGCGAAGCCGAGGTTGACCGACTTCGAGATATCCCTCGTGCCGAGGTTGGTCGTCATCACGATGACCGTGTTCTTGAAATCGACGACCCGACCCTGCGCATCGGTGAGACGACCCTCATCGAGGATCTGCAACAGCGAGTTGAAGATGTCCGGGTGCGCCTTTTCGATCTCGTCGAACAGGACAACCGAGAACGGCTTACGCCGCACCTTTTCGGTGAGCTGGCCGCCCTCTTCGTAACCGACGTACCCGGGTGGCGAACCGAACATCCTCGATGCGGTGTGCTTCTCGGAGTACTCGCTCATATCGAGGGTGATCAGCGCATCCTCGTCACCGAACAGGAACTCGGTGAGCGCCTTGGTGAGTTCCGTCTTCCCGACGCCGGACGGACCGGCGAAGATGAACGAACCGCTGGGACGCTTCGGGTCCTTCAGCCCGGCGCGGGTGCGGCGGATCGAGCGGGAGAGCGCCTTGACCGCGTCGTGCTGGCCGATGTAGCGCTTGCCGAGTTCCTGCTCCATGCGGAGCAGTCGCTGCGACTCCTCCTCCGTGAGCTTGAACACCGGGATGCCGGTGGATCCGGAGAGCACGACCGCGATCTCCTCCTCGCCGACAACGGCGGGGATGTCGGAGTCGCCCTGCTTCCAGGCCTCCTCCCGCTCGGCACGCTGCGCGCGGAGCTTCTGCTCCTCGTCACGCAGGCGGGCCGCCCGCTCGAAGTCCTGGGCGTCGATCGCCGCGTCCTTCTCGACCTTGTTGGCCGCGATGGCATCGTCGAACTCCCGCAGGTCGGGCGGAGCGGTCATCCGCTGGATGCGCAACCGGGCACCCGCCTCGTCGATCAGGTCGATCGCCTTGTCGGGCAGGAAACGGTCCTGGATGTAGCGGTCGGCCATGGTGGCGGCCGCGGCCAGCGCCTCATCGGTGATGGTGATGCGGTGGTGTGCCTCATACCGGTCGCGAAGGCCCTTGAGAATGTCGACCGTGAGCGCGACGGACGGCTCCGCCACCTGGATCGGCTGGAAGCGGCGCTCGAGCGCGGCGTCCTTCTCGATGTGCTTGCGGTACTCGTCGAGCGTGGTGGCGCCGATGGTCTGCAGCTCGCCGCGGGCCAGCATGGGCTTGAGGATGCTGGCCGCGTCGATCGCGCCCTCGGCGGCACCCGCACCCACGAGGGTGTGGATCTCGTCGATGAAGAGCATGATGTCGCCGCGGGTCTTGATCTCCTTCAACACCTTCTTCAGGCGTTCCTCGAAATCACCGCGGTAGCGGGAACCTGCGACGAGCGCGCCGAGGTCGAGGGTGTAGATCTGCTTGTCGCGCAGCGTCTCGGGACGTCGCCGCGGACGATCGCCTGGGCAAGGCCCTCGACCACCGCTGTCTTGCCTACACCGGGCTCGCCGATCAGGACCGGGTTGTTCTTGGTGCGACGGCTCAGCACCGTCATCACGCGCTCGATCTCCTTCGTGCGCCCGATCACCGGATCGAGCTGGTTCTCGCGCGCCGCCTGCGTGAGGTTGCGGCCGAACTGGTCGAGGATCTGCGAGTTGCCCTTCTCCGGGCCCGCCTCGGGAGCCCCGGACATCGTGGCCTCGCGCCCCTGGTAGCCGGTGATGAGCTGCAGCACCGTGCTGCGCACCCGTCCCAGGTCCGCACCGAGCTTGATGAGCACCTGCGCCGCGATCCCCTCGCCCTCACGGATGAGGCCGAGCAGGATGTGCTCCGTGCCGATGTAGTTGTGGTTCATCTGCAGCGCCTCGCGCAGCGAGAGCTCGAGAACCTTCTTGGCGCGCGGCGTGAACGGGATGTGACCCGTCGGCACCTGCTGGCCTTGGCCGATGATCTCCTCGACCTGTTGGCGGACCGCCTCCAGTTCGATGCCGAGGGATTCGAGGGCCTTTGCGGCAACCCCTTCACCCTCGTGAATCAGCCCGAGCAGGATGTGCTCGGTGCCGATGTAGTTGTGGTTGAGCAGCTTCGCCTCGTCCTGGGCAAGGACGATCACGCGCCGCGCGCGATCGGTGAACCGTTCGAACATGAAACTTCCCTCCTGCTGCCCGACATGGTGGCATGCCTGGCAGAAACACTTCCAAGCTTACTAACGCTCGGCGGGGATCCAACGATCCATGGTTCACCGCTCGCGAACGTCGATCAGTTGGCGGCCTCGTAGGCGGCGAGGACCTCGGCAGGGATGCGGCCACGGTCGGACACCTTGTGGCCGTTCTCCCTGGCCCAGGCACGGATGGCCGTGGTACCGCCGCGCGTGACGCGACCCGGCTGACGGCGGGCCCCACCCTGACGGGCGCCGCGGACCTTCTCGGCGTTGTCGATGAACGGCTTGAGCGCCGCCTCGAGCTTGGCGACGTTGGCGTCATTCAGATCAATGCTGTATGCGTTCCCGGCGATGGAGAACTCGACGGTCTGGGTGGCCGCAGTGCCATCAAGGTCGTCGGTAAGAATGACGCGGATCTCGCGTGCCATGGTGACTCCTAATTGGGTGGATGACTGGATATGGTGACCCTACAAGCAACAAGGTGCAGATCCAAGGGATATTCATGCAGAAACTCCAGAGGCTCACGATCGGCGAGTTGACACTGCCGGACCATGTTCCCGTTTCACTCGGAAATCGTCATCCGACAAGCACCGGAATCATCACCATCGACATTTCCAGCGACGACACAGGAGCGATCTCCACCGCGGATGTCACGACCGGATTCGGACATCGGGGCGCAGAGAAGCTGTTCGAGGTGCGCGACTACAGATCGATGATCATGCTCGCAGACAGGCACGACTGGCTCGCCGCCGCCAGCGGCGAACTGAGCCTGACTCTCACAGTTGAAAATGCGATGAGGCTCACCCCCACCCCACGGGCAGTGGTACTGCGCACCCTCCTGGCGGAACTGGCACGAATCCACTCACACCTGGCCTTTCTGAGTTATCTGGCCGACGATCGAATCGCCGCAGCGCTGTGGGAAGTCGTCGATTCCATTCGCCGACAGATGCTCGGCTGGGCGGGTAATCGCGTGCATCCCATGCTCAATCGGGTGGGCGGTCTGGCAGCCGACGCACCGGAGGGTTGGCTGGAGGCGATGGACGATCTGCTGGACGACGCCGCACGGGTCGCGGCCGACCTCCGGGCGTCCTCGCCGGCACCGGGCGCTTCACAGGGATCGCCGTGCTCGACCGCGAGATGTGCCTCACGTACGGCCTGTCAGGCCCGGTCGCGAGGGCGGCGGGCCTGGATCTCGACCGCAGGGCAACCGGATACCTCGCCTACGGCGAGGCCTTCCGCCCGGTGGACGGCCGGGCCGCAGGCGACGCGGAGGCCCGGTTCGCCGTCCTGATCGACGAGGTCGGCACGTCGGTCGACATGATCCGGATGCTCCGCGCGATCGCGCCACCCGGTGAGGTCTCGGTCAAGCTGTCGCGCCGGATGAAAGTGCCCGAGGGGAGCACACCACCGACATCGAGGCCCCTGGGGCATCGCGTCATGCCAACTCGTCTCGCGGGGTGGCGCGACACCCTGGCGCGTCGCGCTGCGCACGCCGTCGCTCTCCAACCTGTCCGCGCTCGGCGCCGCGCTCACCGGATGCACAGAAGACCGCATCCCCGATGTGGTCGCCAGTCTCGGCTACACGATCGGGGATGCGGACAAGTAGGTCGCCTGCGCCTCGGGCGCGGCACCTCAGGCGTGCAGGCGGAGCTCCGGGACCCCGTCGAGATTCAGCTTGGCAAGATCGACGAGCGTCGGGTGCTCGTCCTCGCCCCAGATGTCGTCGATGCTGGGTGTGACCGCCTTGCGGGGCAGCGTGACGATATTGGCGGTCTCCTCGGCCTCGAGCTCGGCAATGCGTACCTCGAGAGCCTCGACCCGGGCCTGCCGCTCGGCGACCTCGGCCCGCAGCCACGCGGCGTTGCCACGCATCGAGCTGAGCTCGGACTTGGCGGAGGCCAGCTGACCACGGAGCTTCGCGATGACGGCCTGCAGGTTCTCGGCGCGGGCGTTGAAGCGGCTGATCATCGCGACCGACTCCTCATGGAACCGGTCGGCCTGCTGCGAACGTAGGTCGATCTCATGCTTGAGCTCGTTGGCGTGCCGGACGCGTTCCGCGCCCAACTCACGCCAGGCCACGAACACGGCGGCAAAGGCCATCGCAACGGCCACGACCACACCGGCACGCACCACCCAGACACCCCGAGCAGGGACGCGAGCGACGCCACCGTCCCCACGGCGAGGATGGTGAGCGCGAGTGTGCGTTCAGAGGACTTGAGTGCAGCGCGACGACCAGGCATGGGGTCAGTATAGGAGCGCGTCAGCCGGAGCCCGTGGGGCCGGTCGGCGTGTCGCCGGATCAGATCGGTGACGGCGTGCCGTGCGGCTCGTCGTCGTCATCGTCGTCCTTGATGACGCACGCCCGCTCCAGGAGCAGCCCGGCCCCGCGAGCAGGAGCGACACGACGATGGTCACGGCGCCGAGGATCACCCGTTGCGACGGCAGCGGTGCGTCGAAGAGCTGCAGGTAGCGCATCACGTAGATGACATGGCCGCCCGCAACGGCGGCCCGGTCATCACCATCGCCTTCCCGACGCTCAACGCGATGAACGACTCCTGCGACGTGGCCTTGCGCTGCTCCCTCCGCTTCGGCAGCAGCCGGCTGTAGTAGGCGACGGCGACGGCGAGCAGCCCGACGGTGATGGGGAGCGACACCGGGACGACCGGCGGGAATGACCCCGCCGCATCGAAAGCGAGCAGCATCAACCAACTGACTACAGCGCCGGCCAGGACCGCGACGACGCCCTGGCGGGCGGTGGTCAGGCCGAGCTTCGGCCTGTCGCTCAAAATCCCGTGTTGGCAGAGATGACGATGTCGTCGCGGCGCACAATGCCGCTGACATCCAGGTCGTCGACCAGCTCGGCGATGGGGCCGTGGCCCGCGATCTCACCGTTCGGGTCGACGTCCAACCACGGCACCAGCACGAACGCGCGCTCATGGGCCGGGGTGCGGAAGCTCGATGCTCTCCTCGGAGATGCGCTTGCCGACCATGATCACGTCGATGTCGAGCGTGCGCGGGCCGAAGCGGACCTCGCGGGTGCGGCCGAAGTTGTCCTCGATGGCCTGCGCGCGGTCGAGGATCGTGAGCGGCTCGAGCGTTGACTCGGCCACGACGATCAGGTTCAGGAAGTCAGCCTGCTCCACCACGCCGACAGGCCTGGTCTGGTAGACGGGCGAGACCTCCACGAGGATCAGGTCGGGTGTCTCGGCGAGGAAGTCGACCGCCTCCTGCAGGATGCTGACCGAGTCGCCCATGTTGGACCCGAGGCTCAGCACCACCTTGGAGATCGGACGCAGATTACCGAGGGTGTCGACGTCGATATCGAAGGGGCCGTTAGACATGTCTACTCCTGCTGATCGTGACGGAAACATCCGCGAAGGTCTGGCTCAGGGGCGCGTTGGGCTTGTGCACGGTGACGATGGCGCGCTCCACCGTGCCGTGGGCAAGGCAGCGTTCGGCGATCTCACCCGCCACGGTCTCGATGAGGTCGCGGGGCTCACCTGTGACGACGGCCTCCACCTCATCCGCGATGTCGGCGTAGCTGACCGTCCGGCTGAGATCGTCGCTCGTGGTGTCAAGTTCCAACTCGAGGACCACATCGACGACAAACCGCTGACCATCGCGGCGCTCGTGGTCGAAGACGCCGTGATGGCCTGTTGCCGTGAGGCCGGTGAGGCTGATGCGATCGATGGGACCTGCTCCTTGGGGACTGTTTCTCTCAGTGACTCTAGCGCACCGTCGCGGGGCGGCTGGGCGACGGCGGCAGGGTTCGTAGCTCGACAGCCACCGCGATGGCGTCGGCCTGGGCCCCGACGTCATGGGTGCGGACCCCCACACATCGTGCAGGGCCGACCAGAACGACAGCGCCGCCGTCGCCCCGTCGCGGTCGTGCGGTTCACGGCCCCGAGGAGGTGGCCGAGGAAGGCCTTCCTGGAGGCACCCACCAGTAGCCGGTGCCCGAGCTCCTGGAAGCGGTCGAGGCGCCGCAGCAGCTGCCAGTTGTGTTCGGCGGTCTTCGAGAACCCGAGCCCTGGGTCGAGGATGATCCGCTCGGACCCGATTCCACCGGCCACCGCCGCGTCGCGCCGGGCGCCCAGTTCCGCGGTCACCTCCGCCACGACATCCGCGTAGCGGGCCTGCTCCTGCATCCGTGCCGAGTGGTCGCGCCAGTGCATCACGACGTAGTCGACATCCGTCGGGGCGAGCGTGGCGAACATGCCCGGGTCGGCGAGTCCGCCGGAGACATCGTTGACGATCCTGGCTCCGGCGGCGATGGCCTCACGGGCGACGTCCGCGCGCATCGTGTCGACCGAGACCACCACCCCTCGGCACTCAGCGCCTCCACGACCGGGATGACCCGGCGCAGCTCCTCGGAAAGGGAGACCCGTCCCGCACCGGGCGGGTGGACTCACCTCCGACGTCGATCACCCTCGCCCCAGGGCGAGCATCTCGCGGGCGTGCGCCAGCGCGATCTCGGCATCGAGGAACTCACCGCCGTCGGAGAACGAGTCCGGGGTGACGTTCAGGATGCCCATCACGAGGGTCACCGTGTCAGCGCCCCAGGATCAGGCTCATGGCCTCCGCCCGAGTCGCGGGATCACGCAGCTGGCCACGGACGGCCGAGGTCACGGTGCGGCTGCCCGGCTTGCGGACCCCGCGCATCGTCATGCACGTGTGCTCGGCCTCGACCACCACGATCACACCGCGCGCGTCGAGGTGCTCGACGAGGGCCTCCGCGATCTGCGTGGTCAACCGTTCCTGCACCTGGAGTCGGCGGGCGTAGCTCTCAACGAGCCTCGCCAGCTTGGACAGTCCCGTGACCCGCCCCCGGCCGAGGGATGTAGCCAACGTGCGCGACGCCGGTGAAGGGCAGCATGTGGTGCTCGCACATGCTCACCAGCCTGATGTCCTTGACGAGCACCAGCTCGTCATGGTCGATGTCGAACGTGGTCCCGAGGATCTCGGCGGCGTCGGTGTCGTAACCGCCACCCAGCTCAATCCACGCCTTCGCGACCCGCAGAGGGGTGTCGCGCAGGCCGTCGCGATCGGGGTCCTCGCCGATGGCCGCGAGAAGTTCCCGGACGGCAGCCGCTGCGCGCGGCAGGTCGACAGCCATCAGAGGCTCGGGGGGTGTCGGGCGGTCCCCAATGGGTGGGGGCCGCGGGCCGCTGGGGCGTGGACGACGGGATGCCGGTTGCGAAGTCGGGCCCCGCCTGCCTGGCGGGCAGAGGCTGTGGTGCACCGTCCTGCTGCGGGATCTCGACGGGCGGAAGGTCCGAGGGGACGCGCAGATCCGAGCCGGTCCATGCGGGCCGCTTCTCGCGGCGGCGCAGGTTCCTGAACACTTCGGCCACCTCCTGCTTGTTCAGCGTCTCCTTGCGGAACAGCTGACGCACCAGTTCATCCAGGACGTCGCGGTTCTCGACGAGGACGTCGAACGCCTCCTGGTGGGCTGTGTGGATGAGTTCGGTGACCTCCTCGTCGATGACCGCGGCCATCGACTCGGAATACTCCTGCGTGGAGTCGGTGCCACGCATGCCCATGAACGGCTCGGAGTCGCCGCCGCCGAGCTTGATGGCTCCGACGCGTTCGCTCATGCCGTACTGGGTGACCATGGCGCGGGCCACCTTGGTGGCCTTCTCGATGTCGTTTGCCGCGCCCGTCGTCGGGTCGTGGAACACCATCTCCTCGGCCGCGCGGCCGCCCATCATGTAGGCCATCTGGTCGAGCAGTTCACCGCGGGTCTGCGAGTACTTGTCCGCGTCGGGCATCACCATCGTGTAGCCGAGGGCGCGGCCGCGGGGAAGGATCGTGACCTTCTGCACCGGGTCGTTGCCCGGCATCGCGGCGGCGACCAGAGCGTGGCCACCCTCGTGGTAGGCGGTGATGAGGCGCTCCCGGTCGTTCATGAGGCGGGTGCGCTTCTGCGGCCCGGCGATGACGCGGTCGATGGCCTCGTCGAGCTGCGGCTGACGGATCATCTCCTCGTTCATGCGCGCCGCGAGCAGGGCGGCCTCGTTGAGGACGTTGGCGAGGTCGGCTCCGGAGAAGCCGGGCGTGCGGCGGGCGATCGACACCAGGTCGACGTCGCTGGCGAGCGGCTTGCCCTTGGCGTGTACCCCGAGGATGTGGGCGCGACCCTCGGCGTCGGGGCCTCGACGCCGATCTGGCGGTCGAAACGGCCGGGGCGCAGCAGCGCAGGGTCGAGCACGTCAGGCCGGTTGGTGGCTGCGATCAGGATGACGCCACCACGCACGTCGAAGCCGTCCATCTCGACCAGCAACTGGTTGAGGGTCTGCTCGCGCTCGTCGTGGCCGCCGCCCATGCCCGCGCCGCGGTGGCGGCCGACGGCGTCGATCTCGTCGATGAAGATGATGGCGGGCGCGTTCTCCTTGGCCTGTTGGAAGAGGTCGCGCACGCGGGACGCACCGACACCGACGAACATCTCGACGAAGTCGGAGCCGGAGATGGAGAAGAACGGCACGCCTGCCTCACCCGCGACGGCTCGGGCGAGCAGCGTCTTGCCCGTTCCGGGCGGCCCGTAGAGGAGAACGCCCTTGGGGATCTTGGCGCCGAGCTTCTGGAACTTCGCGGGCTCCGCGAGGAACTCCTTGATCTCCTCGAGTTCCTCGACGGCCTCGTCGGCGCCGGCCACGTCGCGGAAGGTGGTCTTAGGCGTGTCCTTGGAGACGAGCTTGGCCTTCGACTTGCCGAACGACAGGGGCCCGTTGGCTCCCCGCCCGACATGGACCGCATGATCCAGAAGAACAGGAAGATCAGCAGCAGGAACGGAAGTCCGGTGTAGAGCAGCGTGGTCAGGAGCGAGGGGCTGGGGTTGGTCGCGGTCCACTTCTCGAGCGTGCCGTCGGCCTTGCGCTTCTCGATGAGCTTGATGACATCGTCGACCTGATTTCCGACCCAGGCGGACTGCGTCTTTTCGCCCTGCTCGTCGACGATCTGGATCGCCTGCTCACCGTCGACGAGCGTGACCTCCTTCAGCTTCGAATCGCCGGCCAGGAGCTCCATCGTCTGGGACGTGGGCACCGTCTGGAACCCGCCATGGAGCTCAGCACCTGCATGCCGAGGATGAGGAACACCACACTGATCACGACCCAAGCCAGTGGGCTCTTGAGGAACTTCTGCAAGTCAGTCCGATCTCGTCGTTTCGCCGAGGGTTTCAGCGCACCGAAAGATTACCAGCGGGAGCAACTACTGCGGCCCGACCTGGCCACCTGATGGGTCTCCCACGGGCTTCGGGTCCCATGGCCGGGTCGGGACGACAAGCTCCGGGGACCGGCAGCTCAGTCCGCCTGGTCGAACCCCATGACGACGGCGGAGGCGCGGTGGCGGTCCCAGCAGAGCGTGATGCGGACGCCGTCCGGGGTGCGTTCCACCCGCTCGAGGAGGACGGTGGCGCCCTTGTGCAGAGGTAGGAGCAGCCGCAGCAGGCCGTGCGCGTCGGGCGAGCTGACAAGCACCGACAAGCCGTCGGCGAACCCGAGTCGCAGGGTGTTGCCGACGGGCGAGGCGCTGATCCGGCGCAGCGGGCTGGCCCGGTTCATGAGCTGGACGAGCCTGAGCACCAGGAGAGAATCGAGGCCGCCCCGGAACTCCGCCTCGATCTGGTTCAGGGACCTGGACAGGTCGTCGACCTGCCGGTCCCGGTCAGTCGCCCTTCCCATGAGGGCAGTATCCCCCGCGGTGACGCCCGCGGTGGAAGTACGGCTGAGCCTCGGGCGGAACTGCCGCCCGCGCCCGCCGGGCTGGGTCCCGCGATGCGCGCCGCGACTGTCGCGGTGTGACGCTGTGTGACGCTGGGGGGTGGAGGCTCAGCTGTAGACGTGCTTGGCGAGCGTGCCGACGTCGCGCAGGTTGCGGTAGCGGCCCGAGTAGTCGAGGCCGTAGCCGACCACGAACTCGTTGGGGATCTCGAAGCCCACGTACCGGACGGGGACCTCCATCTGGGCGGCGTCGGGCTTGCGGAACATCGTCATGATCTCGAGGCTGGCCGGGCCGCGGGAGGCCAGGTTGCTCATCAGGTACGACAGGGTGAGCCCGGTGTCGATGATGTCCTCGACCACGATCACGTCGCGCCCCTCGAGGTCGGCGTTGAGGTCCTTGAGGATGCGCACGACGCCGCTGGACTGCGTGCCCGCACCATAGGAGGAGACGGCCATCCAGTCCATCTCGACGTGGCTGCGCATGGCGCGCTGCAGGTCGCTCATCACCATCACCGCGCCGTTGAGCACCCCGACCAGCAGGATTTCCCTGCCGGCGTAGTCCTCATCGATCCGTCGCGCGATCTCGTTGATGCGCTCCTGGATCTGGTCGGCGGTGAACAACACCTTTTCGAGGTCCTGCGACACGTCTTTAGCATCCACGGCCCTGAGCCTATCGCGGCTCGTGACGGGTCGCACGCCGGGTGTGGACCAGCCGGCCCGCGACACGCTCCACCTCTCCGCCGGTGACGGACACCGCCCCTGGCCCCGCCAGGCGAGCAGGAGGCGGTCCACGGCGAACACGTGCGCCTGTTCCGGGAGGCTCCCCGCTCATCGAGCCAGCGGTGGAGCACGCGCCACCGGAGCGCATCCGGGAGCGCCACGAGCGCGGAGCATTCGGGCTCGTCAGGGGCATGGTGGGCCTGCGCGAGCGCATCGAGGGCATCGGCGTCGGCCCGCGCGAGGACCGCCCCCGTGCCAGCGCCGGGGCGATGTCGCGGCCGAGGCCGTCGCACAGGTCACTCAGGAGCCGCCGGGCGCGGACGCGGGCGAAGGCCGGGTCGTCGTTCATCGGGTCGCTCCACCAGTCGATGCCCCAGGCTCGGCAGGCGGCTTCCGTGTCGACGCGCCGCAGCCCGAGCAGCGGTCGGTGGAACGGGCCGCGCACTGACGCCATCCCGCGAGCGACCGGGTGCCGGAGCCGCGGAGCAGGCCGAGGAGCACCGTCTCGGCCTGATCGTCGAGGGTGTGCCCCAGCAGCACCGGCAGCCCATCGGCAGCGAGTGCCACCAGCCTCGCCTCGCGGGCAGCGGCCTCGACGCCGTCACCGTCGGGGCTGACCTCGACCCGCACGATCCGTGCCCGGACGCCGTACGTGGCGAGGCTGTTGACTGCTCCCTCCGCAATCCGTGCCGAGCCTGCCTGGAGGCCGTGGTCGACCACCACGGCGGTGGCGACGCCGGTACCCCTGCGCCGGACGGCCCAGTCGGCTCCGAGTGCGAGCGCGAGGGAGTCCGCGCCGCCGGAGCAGCCGACGATCACGTCGCCTTCGGGCAGCCCGGCGGCGACGGCCTGCGCCACCAGCAGCGCGTCGGGGCCAGCTCCCGCCTAGCCATGTACCCGGTCGACCCAGGCGCGCGGGGTCGCGATCTCATCGGCGGTCGGTAGATTTCCCTGGGCCTCGAAGGCGGCGCGGAGGGCCCGGCGTCCCGGTACATCGTGACCTTCCTGCAGAACTCGAGACCGTCGCGGTACTGGGCCTGCTTGTCGAGGACGCGGCTCAGCCCGCGTCCCGACCTGCGGGTGAAGGCCGACCGCAGCTTCGCCACCGTCGGGATGTGCGTCCTGCCCACAGCGTCGGCGGTGTGGTCCGCGTGCCCCTCGAGGAAGGTCATGGCGCTCACCAGCTCGCCGAGCGCCTCCCCCGCCGGCCCGGTGGCCAGCAGGGAGGCGATGTCGCCGGTGCGGGCCCAGCCCGCGAGCCCCTGCAGGCTCGAGGAGTCGTCCTCGAACACAGTCCGGGCGCGCCCGGCGATCCAACCACGGAGCCACGGGGCGGCCCTGAACTGCAGGGAGTGCGTCTGTTCGTGCAGGGAGACCCAGAGCCGGAAGTCGGCCGGGTCGAAGCGGTGCGCGCGCTCGTGCGCGACGATCGTGGGTGCCACCAGGTAGAGGGTGTCCGCCCCGGTGTAGGCGTCGTACTGGCCGAGCAGCCGCCTGCCTGCCACCTTGAGGCCGACTCCGAGCAGCAGGGCGTTGCCGACCCCGCGGACACTGGCGACCGGCCCTGGCCGTCGGGGGCAAGCTCCAGCGCCGTGGAGGCGTGCTCGACCATGCCGTGCACGGCACGCCCCAACCGGCCCAGTCGACGACGCTGATCCGCGCCGCACCCGGCGAGTCGATCCCCATGTAGGCGGCCACCAGCCCGCCGGCCCTGCGTGCGGTGACGCGCAGGTCGGCCACGAGGCGCTGCAGTTCGGGGCCGTGAGATCTGGAAGGTCGCGGTTGCCCGCGGACGCCACCCGCAGCGCGAGATCCCAATCGATGTTCGCCGCGTGTTCCATCAGCACCCGCAGGAGGCGACGACACCGGTTGCCTGGTCGGCCCACACCTTGGCGGCCCATCCGTCGGGTGGCCCGTTGATGACGAACGCGAAGGAGACCTGGCGCCCGTCGGCGGTGAGGGTGGTGCCCGCGAGGGTCGACACCAGCGAGAGGGTCCCCGTCTTCGCACGCGCCACCCCCGGGCGGGCCGGGAGATGTCGTCGGTGAAGCGGTCGGCCAGGGTTCCGGTGACGCCCGCAGTCGGCAGGCCGTCCAGAATGACGGAGAGGCGGGGTTCGCTGTCGAGCAGCAGGACGGCCCTGGCGAGCATGTTCGCGGTGACCCGGTTGCCGCGGGACAAGCCGGAGGCGTCGTGCAGCACGGTGCCCTCGTCCCAGACGCCGAGCTCGACCAGCTGCTCCGCGATGGCGGCGACACTGCCCGCGAACGTGGTCGGCTGACCACTGAGGCGGGCAAGTTGGAGTCCGAGGATCTCGGTGAAGGAGTTGTTGGAGCGGTTCATGGCCGTCTCGACGAGCACGTGCACCGGGAGCGACTCGACCCGCGCGATCTCCTGCCCGGCGCCCGCGGCGGCGGCAGGTTCACCCGTGACGGCGATCCCTGGGCGGCGAGTTGGTTGGCGAACGTCTTCGCCGCATCGAGGGCGGGGTACGGCTACGGCCCCGGCGGCCAACTTCCCCTCGTCCACCCAGAGGGCCGAGATCTGAGTGACCTGGTCGCGGTAGGTGGACGGCCACGCGTCGTTCCAGCCAGGCTCGGCGAAGTAGGTGGCGTCGTAGCCGAGGGTGACGGTGGTCTGCCCGGATGCCCTCAGTGCCTCCGCGGTCGCGGCGGCGAGGTCCTGCGTGGAGGCGGGCCGGGGGTAGGCACCGGCGGCCGCGGGACGCTGGCCAGGAGCGGGTCGCCTCCCCGACCAGCACGATGGCTCCCGCCGCGGGCGAGACGACGCTCGTGGCGAACGTCTCGGAGCCGTCGAAGCCGTTCATGACGGCAAGCGTGGTCAGGGTCTTCGTGTTGGAGGCGGGGATCAGGGGGTCGTGGCCGCCTGCTCCGCGAGGAGGTCGCCCGTGACCACGTCGAGAACCTCGTAGGCGACGGTTACGGGGCGCCGTCGATCCCGACGAGCTTCGACGTGTCCAGCGCCTTGAGGCGTGCCTCGAGAGCCTCTCTGCGCGGCGCCGCCCCGACCGGGGTTCCTCCGCGGCGCTGACCAGGCCCGTTCCGGACCCCTCGGCCGGTTCGGACGGCGGGGCGCTCGGGGGCTCGAAGAGAGACGGGGACACGGTGGAGGGAGCGCCCTCCCTGGTGAGCCCGCGGCGGCCGCCGCGTCGTCGCGGAAGGCCACCAGGACAACGGCGCCGACGAGCAGAACAGTCGCAAGCACGCCGGTGACGACCCACTCGGCGATTCTGCGAGTCTCCACTACGTCCTCCAAGGCGGTATCCTGCAAGGGTCAAGTCCCACCAACGACCGGTGGGCGACCATCCCAATCATAGGAGTGCCGCAGTGAGCGAAGAGGCGCCAGTTGGCCTGACCCCGATCGATCCGGGCCGCCGCATCCTGTTCGACGTGACGGTAGAGATCCCAAGGGGACCAAGAACAAGTACGAGATGGACCACAACACGGGGCGGATCCGACTGGACCGCACGCTGTTCACCTCCACGCAGTACCCGTACGACTACGGCTTCGTCGAGGGCACCCTCGGCCAGGACGGCGACCCCTCGACGCGATGGTCATCGGCAACGACCCGACGTTCCCCGGCTGCCTCATCGAGTGCTACGCCGTGGCCATGTTCCGGATGACCGACGAGATGGGCGGCGACGACAAGGTGCTGTGCGTCGCGACGGCCGACACCCGTCGCCACCACATCACCGACCTGTCGAGCGTGCCCGAGCACATGCTGCTCGAAATCGAGCACTTCTTCTCGGTCTACAAGGACCTCGAGCCCGGCAAGTCAGTCGAGGGCGCGACCTGGACGGGTCGCGGTGACGCTGAGGAAGAGGTCGCCGCCTCGTTCGAGCGCGCGAAGGGCACGCCGTACGAGCACCATCACGTCAACCTGGCCTGAACCGGGAGAGAAGAGGTGCCGGGGAACTCCCCGGCACCTCTTTTCTGCGTTCACGGCGTCCCACCCCGGTAGTCCGAGATTTTCTGACAACCAGTGACGCGCTTTCGATAGGCCTTGCAAAGTTTTGACAAGATTGGTTGGATAGGGATCGACGCTCCAACGGAGGAGAAGGATGTCCCACCGACGACACGGCACCGGCCCCATGCCCGTCCTCGACGCGACCGCCTGCCGCCCACGAGCCGCCCGACCCACGAGCAAGCGGCACGGACGCCGCGCCCAGCCACCACCCCGAAAGGATGACCATGTCATTCAATCCGAACTTCCAGCCCGCCGACTTCATCCCCTTCAGGGACCGCGCGGAGATCGCGAGGGTGAACGCACTCACCCGGGAGGAGTACCTGACGCATCCCAATCCGGACGTCCAGATCACCGTCCTTCCGGACAACCAGCTGAACGGACGGTTCGTCGCGGACATGGTCGGGGAGATCGTCCGCGCCAAGCTCGAGGGCCGCAAGTGCGTCCTGATCCTGCCGAACCCGAACCCGGCATACCGCGAGGTCGCGCACATCCTCAACGCGATGCGCATGGATCTGAGCCACGTCACGACCTTCAACATGGATGAATGGGCGGACGAGGATGGGAATGTGGCCGGGGTCGAGTACGCCGCCAGCTTCATCAACTCGACCAAGAAGTTCTTCTGGGACGAACTGGATCCCGAACTCCGGATGCCTCAAGAGCAGTTCCTGTTCCCGACCACGGAGAACATCACCCGCTACTCGGAGATGATCCACGAGGCCGGCGACGCGGACGTCGCCTATCAGGGCCCAGGTTGGGCGGGCCATGTCGCCTTTGTCGATCCCAGCCCCGAATTCTCGACCGACCTGGATGAGTTCCTGACCCAGGGGCGCGCATCGTCACACTCCACCCGCTGACGATCGCCCAGAACTCACTGCACGGATGCTTCGGGTCCTCCGGCGACGTGGCGAATGTCCCGCCCGCGCAGCGACCATCGGCCCCTGGACATTGTGCGCACCAAGCGTCGCGTCGAGACACATGCGATCTCGACAAGGGGTACCGACGTGGCCTGGCAGCGCACGATCTCCCGTCTGACGCTGCACGGGCCGGTCACGCCCCTGGTGCCGACCTCGATCATGCAGAAGTTGGGGGCCGAGTTCTACATCAGCGAGACGATCGCTGCGCCGGTCATTCCCGATTTCGAGATCCAGTACTAGCGGATGGCCGCGGACACAGACCTCTGGCTCGGGGTCGACCTCGGCACCACCGGAGTGCGGTGCGTCGTCTTCGACGCGGCGCTGTCCCCGGTCTCCAGCGCCTATCTGGAGGCCCCACCGCGCTACCTGCCCGACGGCACGGTCGAGCAGGATGCCGAGTCGTGGTTCGACTCGACCGTCGCGGTGATGGGCAGGGCCGTGGCCGGCATCGATGCGAGCCGGGTCGGGGGTCTGTCGCTCAGCACCCAGGGCATCTCGGTGGTGCCCGTGGGCAGAGATGGCAGGCCCTCCGGCCCGCCATCTCCTGGCTGGACCTGAGGGGCCAGTCCGAGTTGTCGACCCTGACGGACGCCGTCGGCGCAGGCGAGTTGCGACGACGCACGGGCAAGCCTCTCAGCGGTTCCTACACGCTGCCCAAGCTCCTCTGGCTGGCACGGCACGAGCCGGAGGTGGTGGCGCGCACCTCCTCCTTCCTGCTCCCCATGGACTTCCTGCTCCTGCGTCTCACGGGCCGCGCTGTCACGGACCACACGCTCGCCGGTGGCACGATGGCCTATCGGCTCGACACGTTCGCGTGGGACACGGAACTCCTTGAGGCCGTCGGCATCGCGCCTTCGACGCTGCCCGAGATCGTCACATCCGGGAGTTGGTCGGCACCCTGCTGCCCTCCGTGGCCGCTGCGGTGGGGTTGAGCGAGATCCCCGTCCACGCCGGGGCGCAGGATCAGAAGTGTGCCGCGTTGGCCGCTGGCATCGGCATGGGCGTGACGACCCTCTCGCTGGGAACCTCGGGAGCCATCGAAGCCCTGTGTAGCGGGCCTGTACCGCAGGGAGACGCGCCGGTCTTTCCGTTTCTCGGCCCAGGGAGGTGGGTGCAGGAGGCGCCGATCGAGACGGCCGGCGCCGCGCACCGCTGGGCTGCACACGCCCTCTTCGAGGGCGACTACGCGGCCCTCGAAGCCAGCGTGTTGGAGGCCTACCCAGGCCATGATCGCCCGCTCTTCCTCCCGGAACTGTCCCGCGTCGGCCTCTCGAGCGACCGCGAGAGGTGGGGGCTGGAACCCGCAGGCGTCTTCTGGGGTCTCGGGCTGGGCAGCAGCCGTGGCGACCTGGCCCGTGCCGTCCTCGAGGGGTCGGCTTCCAGGTCGCCGGCTGGCTCGAACGGCTGCATCAGAGGCCCGCGGTTCTCCGTGTGTTCGGGGGCGGCACGAGGAGCCCGGCATGGACACAACTGCTCGCGGACACAACCGGCGTCCCGCTCGAGACGCTTGCGAACCCGGAGGCTGCCGCGGCCGGCGCGGCCATCCTCGCCGGTGCCCCCGGACAGAGCGCCATCTCCGGGCGGTTCGAGCCGGATCCCGTCAACGTCGAACGTTACGCGCACCGCCGCGCGTCCTGGTCCCGCCTGCGCGCCGAGATCTATCCCTGACCCACCGGGCGTTCGCCTGCAGACCCGGCTCTCCCGGACCGTGTCTGCCGGTCGAACAGCCGGGCAGGAGCGACGCGATGTCAGCCGGCGATCCGCCGTCGTTCTCCCAGCGCGGCGGGCCCGCGGCGGTGAGCGGGGCGGCCTCTTGCCTGGGGCTGCCGGTGGAGTTCGGCGCCCCCTGAGTCATGTGGTCGGAGCCCGGTGCCCTACCACGAGCCGAGCTGGATGCCGAGCCAGGCCGCGGCCAGGCAGCCGACGATGGTCGCCACCGCGTAGCCGACGCCGACCCGCCACCGGCGCAGGCCGATCTCCCGGGCCACCTGCCAGCACGCCGTCGAGAAGGTCGTGAAACCGCCGCAGAATCCGGTCCCGATCACCGTCAGCCAGGCACCGGGACGGTGGCCGAGGCCACCCCGAGCACCAGGGAACCGAGCACGTTGACCAGCAGGGTGCTCCTCCACGCGTGGGTCCGCCGGGTGACGACCTCGTCGACACCGGCCCGGGCCATCGCCCCAGCCCTCCCGCGAGGCAGGCGGCCAGCACCGTGATCACCCGTCGTTCCCGCGCAGCTTCATGCCTGCCAGATGACCGAGCCCGGCGAAGATGACCCCGGCGCCCGTCTCGGCGATGACGATGGGGATGCCGCCGGGCTGGGTGACGCCCTGCAGGGCAAGCGTCGACCAGGAGGTGAACGCACCGATGCCGCCGACGGCGAGGAACACGCGGGCGAGGGTCGCGTGGGGGCCCAGCAGCCCGGACACGATCCCGATCAGAAGGCACCCGATGAAGTTCACCGCCGCAAGCGCGATCACCTCGTCGCCCACCAGGCGCAGCACGGCGATCCTCAGCCCGGTGCCGACCGCACCGCCCGCGAAGATCACCAGCAGCTTCACCCAGAGCCTCATGACCGACATCCTCCCCTCCGCCACGGGCCAATCCAAAATGGCCGTGGCTCCCGTGCCGGGGGTGCGACGGCGGCCCGGTCAGCGATGGTGTGGGAAACTATCCAGATGCCCGCTACCTGATGTTGCGCACCCCGTCGGCCAACCGCGTCTATGCCGGCGAGTCCGGCCCGCTCTCGGCCGCCGAGCTGGAGATCACCGCACCCGATGTGAGCGGGATCGCCGACGTCGACCTGGCAGGCGTCGACTACCTCTCCTTCGAGGCGGCGGAACTCGGCGAGGCGGAACTCGCGGTGGTGGCCCGCCAGTCCGCCTGCTTCGCGCTCTTCGAGGCCGAGGGCGACCTGCTGCGTCCCGTCCGGCTCCCCGCCCCGTTCGTGCTGGACGACGACCTGGTGACCATCCCGAAGTACCAGGGCAAGACCAACGAGCAGTTCACCCAGCTTCTGCTGTGCGTGACGCTGGCCGCAGTCACCCGCGAGGCGACGGGCCCCGGCAGATCCTCGATCCGCTGGCCGGCCGCGGAACCACCCTCTCCACTGCCCTGATGCTCGGCCACGACGCGTACGGCGTCGAGGGCGATGCGAAGTCGTTCGAGCAGGCCGCCTCCTTCTACAAGACGTACCTCCGCCGCAAGCGGATCAAGCACACCGCCGACGTGCGCCCCGTCAAGCGCGATGGCAAGTCCATCGGCAAGCGCTTCGACGCCCGGATCGACCTGCCCGATGCGGGCCTCAACCTCACCTCCTTCACCGGGGACACCCGCCAGTCCGCGGACCTGTTCGGGAAGAAGAAGTTCGACGCCATCGTCACCGACGCCCCTACGGCGTCGCGCACGGGGCAACCACCGACGTCCGGGCACCTCGGGGCGACGCGACCGCTCCCCGCCGGGCTGCTGCGCGAGGCGCTTCCGGTGTGGACGGGCCAGCTGATGCACGGCGGCGCCCTCGGCCTGTCCTGGAACACGTTCGGCCTCACCCGCGAGGACCTTTCCGCCATGCTCGCCGACGCCGGCCTCACCGTCCTGGAGGGCGGCCCGTGGGAGCGCTTCGCGCACCGGGTCGACTCCTCGATCCGTCGCGACCTGATCGTGGCAGTCAAGCCCTGATCCGGCCCCACCGGGAGCCCGCGCCCGGGAGCCCGCGCCGCGACGTCCGTGACACTAGGCTGGGGTGATGCGACGACTCGTGCTGATGCGCCACGCGAAGGCCGAACACGACAGCCCCGGGAGCGACCACGCCAGGGCCTCACCAGGACGGGCCGGAGCGACTCGGAGGCGGCGGGCCTCGCGCTCCGCGGCCTCGGCCTCCAGCTGGCCCTCGTGTCGACGGCGACGCGCACGCGCGAGACGTTCGGGTCGCTCGGGCTCGACATCCCGGCCATCTACCTCGATGACCTCTACTTCGGCGGCACCGACGCGGCCCTCAGCGCAATAGCGGCCACCGACGACGCCGTCACGGGCCTGCTCGTGGTGGGGCACGCCCCACCATCCCCGACCTTGCCGCACGACTCCTGTACGCCGGGAACCCCGCGAGGCGGACCGGGTCGGTTCCTGGTTCCCGACGGCCGCCTACTCGTCGTTCACACTCCCCGGAAGCTGGATCGACCTGCTCGGCGACCAGACACCCGCCTACGACGGCACCACGCGCCCGGCAACACAGCCGTAACATCGCGCTCCGGGTTCGTTACCCAATGCCCGGAATCGCTAACTCCACCGTTACCGGGCGTGGCGTCCACCGAAACCTGACGCCTGTTGGATCGTCCACATGGAAATCCTCGAAATAGACACCGGCGACACCGCGTGGGTCCTGGTCAGCGCCGCGCTGGTCCTCCTCATGACCCCAGGTCTCGCATTCTTCTACGGCGGCATGGTGCGCGCGAAGAGCGTGCTGAACATGGTCATGATGTCGATCACGACGATGGGGATCGTCGGGGTCCTGTGGGTGGTTGTCGGCTACTCCATCGCGTTCGGCAACTCGGTCGGCGGGCTCTTCGGCAACCCGCTCGAGTTCGCCTTCCTGAACGGCCTGATGGATCCCGAGAAGGCCACCTTCACCGTCCCTGCCCTCGTCTTCGCCGGCTTCCAGGCCGCGTTCGCGATCATCGCGGTCGCGCTCATCTCCGGTGCCGTCGCTGACCGCATGAAGTTCTCCGCATGGGCCACGTTCGCCGCGGTGTGGGCGCTGCTGGTCTACTTCCCCGCGGCCCACTGGGTGTTCTCCTTCGACGGCGGCACCGCCGAGAAGGGCGGCTTCATCGCCAACACCATCAAGGCGATCGACTTCGCGGGCGGCACCGCCATCCACATCAACGCAGGCGCCGCGGCACTGGCCCTCTGCCTGGTGCTCGGCCCGCGACTCGGCTTCGGCAAGGTGCCGATGCGGCCGCACAACCTGACCCTTGTCATGCTGGGCGCGGCCCTGCTGTGGTTCGGCTGGTTCGGCTTCAACGCCGGCTCGGCGCTGGGCGCAAACGCGACCGCCGGTGTGGCCTGGATCAACACGCTGGCCGGGGCCGCCGCCGCGATGCTCGGCTGGCTGGTCGTCGAGCGGCTCCGTGACGGCCACGCCACCAGCCTGGGTGCGGCCTCGGGCATAGTGGCCGGCCTGGTCGGCATCACTCCCGCCGCCGCCTCGGTCAGCCCGCTCGGTGCCCTCCTGGTCGGTCTCGCCGCGGGCGTCCTCTGCGCCTTCGCGATCGGAGTCAAGAACAGGTTCGGCTACGACGATTCCCTCGACGTCGTCGGTGTCCACCTCGTCGGCGGCCTCGTCGGTACCCTGCTCATCGGCTTCCTCGCCGACCCTGCCTCCCCGGCGGGCGTCGCCGGTCTCTTCTACGGCGGCGGCGTCGACCAGCTGTGGCGCCAGGTCGCGGGCGCGCTGATCGTGATGGTCTACTCCTTCGTGGTGACCCTGGTGATCGCGAAGGTCCTCGACAAGACCATCGGCCTGCGGGTCGTCGGTGAGGTCGAGACCCAGGGCATCGACACCGCTGAGCACGCCGAGTCCGGCTACGACCTCAGCCACGTCGGCTACTCCACCTACGGCGTCCGTCAGACGCTTATCGTCCCGAACCGAGAGGGGTCGACGCATGAGGCTCGTCACCGCAATCGTCCAGCCCACCATGTTGACCCAGGTCCAGATCGCGCTCGCCCAGCACGGTATCGCGGGTATGACGGTGACCGAGTGCTCCGGCTACGCCAGGCAGCGCGGCCACAAGGAGATCTACCGGGGGGCCGAGTACACCATCGACTTCATCACCAAGGCCAGGATCGAGGTCCTCGTCGAGGATCACGAGGTCGACGGCGTGATCAAGGTGATCACCGCGGCGGCCCGCACCGGCGCCGTCGGCGATGGGAAGGTCTGGTCGACACCCATCGACGAGGTCGTCCGCATCCGCACCGGTGAGACCGGATCCGCCGCGATCTGATCCGCGGGCCACGAGGGGCGCCGGGTGGGTATCGATATCCCACCCGGCGCCCGTGTGTCATGCTCGGAGCACGCACCGCACAGAGGAGGACCCATGAGCAGCTTCCCCGCCGGTTCCGAAGGCTGGCCCGAGCCGATCGTCCTCGAAGGGGTGCCCGCGACACCGACCGCGGTGGTGCGCCACGAGGACGTCACCCTCACCGATCTGCCTGCCCTCTTCGACGCCGGCTACCAGCGCGTCGTGGCCGTGACCGTCGCCCTCGACATCCCGATCACCGGGCCGGCCGTCGCCGTCTACGTGGGCGACCCGCATGAGGTGTTCACCGTCGAGATCGGCTTCCCGGTGGCGGGCGCGTTCTCACCGGCCGATGGCGTGCGCCCGTCCAGCATCCCGGGTGGCTCGCTGGCGGTGCTGTCGCACATCGGCCCGTACGACGCGCTCCCGGCCGCCTGGGCGAGGCTGACGGCCTTCCTGGCCGATCAGGGACTGCGGCCTGGCGATCGGGTGGGAGAGGTCTACGTGACCGAACCCTCCCCACGACCGACCCCGCCACGCTGCGGACCGATCTGTTCGTGACGGTGTCCTGACCTACGGCGTCACGAACGGGAACGCGCTGAACCGCGCCTCGAGCTGCCTCGTTGTGGCCTCGGTGATCGGCTCGAACGCGTCAACCTGCAGCTTGCGTCGACCACCGGCACCCGTCCTGGTCCACGTGCCGACGACCCTTCCTCCCACCACCACCGAGCGCTTGAACACCCCGTTGTTGCCGGGCACGAGCCGGCGGTGGTGGTCGTCCCGCATGGCGAAGAGCCGGTCCGGTAGCCGAGGATGTATTCGTCGAACCCCGGAAGCAGGATCGGCCGGGTGACGGCGCGACCCACCGCCGCGACCTCGTCCGGCAGGCCCGCTCGCCAGTAGCTCGGCTCGTCGGCGCCGTCGCTCTCGAGCCGGTCGACGATGAGGGAAGCGCCCTGCGGATCTCTCCGAGGGTCAGCTTCGTCCACCACGCGAAGTCGCGGAGCGTGGCGGGCCCGTGTGAGGTGAGGTACCGCAGGAGGAACTCGGCGACGGCGGGCGTCCTCTCCCCGCCGAACCTGTCCTCGAGGCCGGGTGCACCCGGCAGCCACCGGCTGACGAGGGCGACGTCCTGATCGGCGCCGTTCCACGGCCCGTAGACGAGCAGGGTCGAGGCGATGAGCGTGAAGAGCATGTGGTAACCGCGTCCACCCGCGGGGCGAGGCCGGCCGCGTCCCACAGTTCGAAGAGCGCAGACCGTGGCAGGGGGCCCGACGCCAGCGCCTCCTCGGCGACGGCTCCGGCCCGTCCGATCTGCGCGTCGTCCAGCCCGAGTTGGTGCCTGCGGCTCGCGGCGGATCTCAGGCTCGGCCCTGCGCACAGCTCGGTGGCCCAGACGGCATCCGCGGCTGCCATCAGGAAGACGGTGCCGCGCATGGGGTAGCCCCGTACGAGACGGGCGTCGTCCAGGGCGGCGTAGAGGTCGTCCAGTCGACCGGTGGAGCGGAGCGCTGCGGATGCGAGGACGCCCGGGAGGTCCTGTCCCTGCATCGCGCCGAGCGCGGCCACCATCGACGTCGGGTCGGGCGACGGCGGCCCGACGAGCGCCTGGGCGACGAGCCGGGAACGGGTCAGCGGGGGTGTTGCCACCCCGTCAGACTAGGCCGGCTCAGGCCAGTTCGCGGGCGACCGCCGCGGCGACCTCCCGGCCGGAACGCACTGCGCCCTCCATGTAGCCGTTGAAGCGGGTGGCGTACTCGGCCCCTGCCCAGTGCAGGACGCCCTCTGGCTCCGCGAGAATCGGACCGTTGGTGGTCCACACGCCGGGCGAGAAGTGCGCCCCGTGGCAGCCTCCGGTGAACCGCTCGGACGACCAGTCGCGCTCGATGTAGGCCACCGGCTTCGCGGCGGTCTCGCCGAACGTCCGGACCACCGAGTCCACGAACGCCCTCTCGCGCAGCGTGATGGAGCGCCGCGACAGCGAGTCGGCGTCGGCGCCCTCGAAGAAGCCCATCAGGTGGCCCCGGTTGGAGTTGTCCGCGGTTGTGTCGAAGGTGACGCGCACGGCACCCTCGTCGGCACTGGACTGGCCCGAGAAGCCGCGGTCACGCCAGAACGGGTGGTCGTAGATCAGGAAGGCCTTGATGACGTTGCCGGGAGCGACCTTTTCCGCCGCCTCCTGGCGCCACTTCGGGAGGGCCGGCTCGTGCTCGAGCTTGACCGCGAGTCGCGGGGGCAGCGTGGAGATGACCTGGCGGGCCTCGATCTCCTCACCGTCGGCGAGCGTCAGGGTGGCGAAGCGGTCGTCGTAGCGGACCTTCACCACCTCCGCGTCGAGCCGGACCACGTCGCCCAGCCGGTCGGCGAGCGCGGCGACGACGGTGGCCATGCCACCCTCGACGCGCTTCTGGTGCAGTCCGCCGTTGCTGGCGAGCATCGACTCGAGGTCGGGGCCGGAGTTGACCTGGTGGAGGCCCTCGAGCAGCGTCGCGCCCTTCGGCATCGGGCCGAAGGCCGCGGTGTAGACCTCGGAGAAGCGGCGCTGGGCGCCCTGGGTGCGCAGGTTCGTCGACACCCAGCGGCGGAGATCCTGGCCGAGCCAGGCGTGGTTCGCCTGACGCCAGGCCGCGTCGTCACGCAGGCGCTCGGCGAGGCGGCGGAGCCGCAGCAACCCTGGCCGAGGTCGGACACCTCGAAGGGTGTGAGCGCGGGTGCCTCGTCCGTGGAAGGCACCTCGAGCGCCTGGCCGCGGAGCCGGACGACGAGATTGCCCTTAGCCGGCAGGCCGATGGTCCTGAGATCGAGATCGTCGATGATCTCGGTGAGGGCGTCGAAGCCGGGGCCGATCCACTGGCCGCCCAGCTCGACGTAGCCCCCATCGCTGAGATCCCGGTTCTCGACGCGCCCTCCGACGCGGTCGCGGCCCTCGAGCACGGCGACCTTCAGACCCGGTCAACGAGGTACTGAGCGGCAGCGAGTCCAGCCAAGCCGGCCCGATGATGGCGCAGTCCAACACGAGTTCCTCCTTCAGAACCGGAGCCCCAGCTCGTCCAAGTGATGTATCCCAACCCTACAAGGGCCCGGGGCCGCGGCCTTGGACGCCCCCGTTTAAGCCGCCCACCCTGATGTGCATAGAAAGCGGGACGGATCCAGGCATAGGATCCGTCCCGCTGTCCGAGCCGCCCACGGGAATCGAACCCGTGACCTACGCTTTACGAGAGCGTCGCTCTACCGACTGAGCTAGGGCGGCAGCAGGACGGAACTATACCGAACCGTCCCGGGTTTTGACGAACCGGCTACGAGCAGGTCGTTCCCTCATCCGGGACGACCCCGTCGTAGAGGTAACGCTCGACCGCCTTGGCGATGCACTCGTTGTCGCCGGTGACGGCACCGTGGCCGGCACCGTCGAGCGTCAGCAGGTTGCCCGACTCGAGCTGCCCGGCCATGGACACCGCCTGCTGGTAGGGCGTGGCGGAATCACCTGTGGTGCCGACGACGAGAATCGGGGCGGCACCCGCGCCGTCGAGCTTCAGCTGGGGCGCGGACCCTGCGGTCCAGAGCTGACAGGTGTAGCTGGTGCCCATGTTCGGGGCGAGGATCGGGGCCTCATCGAAGGTGTCCTTCCAGTCCTGCAGCACCGGAGCGACCCCCTCGTCGACGCCGTCCACGCAGGCCATCGCGGGAAACGAGTAGGCGATGGTGTCGTAGCCGTTGTCGTAGCGCCCGTTGAGCGAGTCGGCGGCGCCGAGCAGGTTGGCCCCCTCGCCTCGCATCGCCTGCTGCAGAACGGTGGCGAGGCTGCGGTAGGCCTCCTCATCGGCGTACAGGAACAGCGCGACCCCGCTCGCAGCGAGCGACTGGGTCAACAACCTGTTGCCGACGGTGACCGGGGCCGCGTCGAGGCTGGCGAGGAACGTCGCGATCTCCTTGTCGATGGCTGCCTTGTCGTCGCCCAGCTCGCAGAGGTCGGAGGACGCGCACCAGGTGGTGAAGTTGCTGAGCGCCAACTCGAAGCCTGCCGCCTGCGGCACCTCGTCCTTTCCGGTGATCTCGACGGCGGCGTCGAGCACGAGCCGACCGGTCGAGTGGGGGAAGAGGGTGGCGTACATCGAACCGACATAGGTGCCGTAGGAGACGCCGACGTAGTTGAGCTTCTCGGCGCCGAGCAGGTGCCGGAGCAGGTCGAGGTCGCGCACCACGTCGATGGTGGTGAGGTGGTCGAGCAGGATCCCGGAGCCGTCGCGGCATTCCTGGGCGAACCGCGCGGAGCCGTCGCGCAGCGCGGCGTCCTCGGCGGCGTCATCGGGGCTCGTGTCGAGGTTCATGAGGGCATCGGTCTGCTCGAGTCCTCCGCACACGACATGGGTGGATTCCCCGGTTCCCCGCGGATCCCAGCCGACGGGTCGTACTGCGTCCACCGGTCGGCCACCGACCTGGCGAAGTCCTGACCCCCGAACCCCGGCCCCCGGGGTTCACGAACAGCGGGCCGAGCTTGGATCCCGCGTTGGGGATGCGTCGCACGGCGAGTTCGATGGCGTCGCCCTGCGGCTCGTCCCAGACCAGCGGCGCGAGGACCTTCGCGCACAGATCGGTCTCGGAGTCGGCGCACAGTTCCCAGTTGACCACCTGCGCGGCATAGGCGGCATGGTCACCCGGGGAGTCGAGGAACTCGACGCGCGGTGTGCCCGCCGCCTTGTAGTCGAGTTGCCGGTCGGCGTTCTCGTTCTTCTCGGCGGGGAAGACGGCGTGGTCCGCAATGGGCTTCTCCGGCATGCCGGGCATCCGCTCGCCGTCGGCAGGGGGCCGGGCGTCTGCGGTCCCGGGTCATCGACGGGGCGGGCACGTCCGGGCTCTGTCCCTGGATCATCCGGCCCAGGAACAGGATCGCGACGAGCGAGATCGCGATGGTGGCCAGGATGACCTGCGTGACCTGGACGGCTCTACTCATGCGACTCCTCGGCGGTGCGTGCCCTGCGCCTCGAACATACCGACTCGAGCGGGCAACTCAACTCCTCGCCCGATGCGGTGCGCACCCGGACCGAGTCCGCTGGAACCTGGTGGCCGATGACGCGCGCCCGCTCCCGTGGATAGTGACCGTCTCCCCGATGGCGGGGCTTCCGCATGGAACCGCTCGTAGAGGGGGTGTTCGAACTTGAGGCAGCACATCAGCTTGCCGCAGGCGCCCGCGATCTGCAGCGGGTTCGCGGGGATGCCCTGCACCTTGGCCAGTCTGAGGGACACCGGCTCGAAGTCCGTGAGGAAGGTGGTGCAACAGAACTCCCTGCCGCAGCTGCCGACGCCACCGATCAGGCGGGCCGCGTCGCGGGCACCCACCTGCCGCAGGTCGATCCTGGATTCCAGGGTTCGTGCCAGGTCGCCGAGCAGTTGACGGAAGTCGACGCGGTGCGGCGCCGTGAAGTAGACGGCCACCACCTTGTCGAAGTCAGCGGAACGGTCGAGGAAGTCGACGCCGACCACCTTCATGGGGAGCCCGTGCCGCTCGATGAGCTCGCGCGCGACCCGGGCGGCGTCGGAGCGGATCTCCCGATTGCGGGCGTCCCGCTCATGATCGGCAGACGAGGCCATTCCGGCGCAGACCGGCAGTTCCCCGAACCCCTCGCGTGGCTCCTCGGGGCCCAGACGCACTGGGCGAGCTCCGCCCCGTCCACCGTCGGGTAGAGCACCCAGTCGCCGACCCCGTAGTCGCCGTCACCCGGGTCGAGGTAGTGCAGCTGGCCGTGCCGCTCGAACGTGACGGCCATCACCTTTGCCATGGCGCCAAGCCTAACGGCCCCGGAAACGCCGGAGGCCCCGACTCTGGTCGGGGGCCTCCGGGTGCTGATCCGGTCAGGACCGCTTGTCCAGCTTTGCGTTCCAGCGGGCCTTCGAGATGGCTCCATCGATGCCGACCTTGCCGCCACCGAGCGAGAACAGCAGGATGCCGACGACCGCCAGCAGCAGGTCCCTGTCACCGCGGAACCCTCCATACCCGCGGTGAAGATGGGAACGGGCCCCATCGCACGAAGATGAGCGAGCCGATGGCGAGCAGCGCGAGCAGCAGGCCGACCGCACGCACGCCCAGCCCGAGGACGAGCATCACCGCCATGACGGCGAGCCCGAACCCAAGGCCCCACGCCACCTCGCGGGGGTAGGGGATCAGCGTCTGGCCGAGGTAATCGGCGGTGGCATTGATCGACGTCAGGATCTGCATGGAGGCGACGCCCAGCATGCCCGCGACGACCAGCCGGAGCAGCAGCAGACCGAAGCTGCCGAAGCCACCGACGCCCGGGCGGCGGGGCGGGTTCGGGTCACGCAGCGCATTGGCCTCGGAGGTGGCCACGAGGCCGAGCCTCTGGTCACGGGCCTCCCGTTCCATCCTGAGCTGCTCGGCGAGCTTCTGTTCCTCTGCGGCCTCGCCCAGGAGGGTGTTCTGCGTGTCGATCACCTGGGTCTGATCGGCGTCCGGACGGTAGAGCCCCTCGATCGTGGGGCTCGGCTGGCTGGCCGCGGCCGCGGCCGCTACGCCTGCGGCGAGCACCTCCTCGTCGGAGGTTCCCTCAGGGAACGCGACCTCGAGGGACGCTGTCGGGTCTCGGTGAGGGACTCATCCCCTCGTCCAGGACGGGTGTCTGCCCACCGGCCCGGGTCGTGCGAAGGGGTCTTCGGTGCCGGGCCCGGCCACGGCTGCATCCACCTCGGGGACCTCCGGCTCAGCCAGGGGCATCGGCACGGCAACCGGCTCGGTCCACTGTGACTCCTCAACAGCCTCGGCCTCAGGTGCGGGCTCCTGCTCCACCACGGGCTCATCGGCCACCGGCTCGGCCCACTGCGCCTCCCGACAGCCTCGGCCTCAGGTGCGGGCTCCTGCTCCACCACGGGCTCATCGGCCACCGGCTCGGCCCACTGCGCCTCCTCAACAGCCTCGGCCTCAGGTGCGGGCTCCTGCTCCACCACGGGCTCAACGGCCACCGGCTCGACCCACTGCGCCTCCCCGACAGCCTCGGCCTCAGGTGCGGGCTCCTGCTCCACCACGGGCTCAACGGCCACCGGCTCGACCCACTGCGCCTCCCCGACAGCCTCGGCCTCAGGTGCGGGCTCCTGCTCCACCACGGGCTCAACGGCCACCGGCTCGACCCACTGCGCCTCCCCGACAGCCTCGGCCTCAGGTGCGGGCTCCTGCTCCACCACGGGCTCATCGGCCACCGGCTCGACCCACTGCGCCTCCCCGACAGCCTCGGCCTCAGGTGCGGGCTCCTGCTCCACCACGGGCTCATCGGCCACCGGCTCGACCCACTGCGCCTCCCCGACAGCCCCGGCCTCAGGTGCGGGCTCCTGCTCCACCACGGGCTCATCGGCCACCGGCTCGACCCACTGCGCCTCCCGACAGCCTCGGCCTCAGGTGCGGGCTCCACTCCGGGGCTCGACGGGCACGCTCGGCACCGGCGGCGTCGGCACACCCTGCTCGGAGGAGTAGTCGTCCCAGGGCTCGACGGGGACCCCGTAGTCGTCTTGTGCCTCAGACCAGTCGTCGGCGCCGCGGGGGTACCTTCCTGGACCCACTCGTTGTTGGTCATCTCGAATATCCCCTTTTCCTGGGCAGTCTCCGCAATCTTTGCATTGCCGGGCGCGCAGCGGCCGGGGACACGCCGTCAGGACCGCCCGGCAAGCGAGAGCGAGATGAGCAGTGCCTCGAGTGCCAGGAGAGGTGCGACGTTACCCTCGAGCGCCGTGCGCGCCCTGAGGATGGCGTCCAGCGCATGGACCGTCTGCTCGGGTCGGGTCCGGCGGGCGATGGGTTCGATCTCGTCGGCCAGGTCGGAGTTGACCAGGGGCACCCCCGACGCGGTCTGCGCCGCGAGCACGTCGCGGTAGTAGCCCGTGAGCTCGGTGAGAACGCGGTCGAGCGCGTCGCGTTGGAGGCGCTTGACGCGGGCCTTCTGCTGGTCCTCCAGGTCCCTCAGGGCGGCCTGGGCGTTGCGCGGCTTCGCGCCCTGCCGCCGAGGCCCAGGGCCTCCTGCAGAGCGGTGAGCTCCTTGGTGTCGAGCTCGGCAGTCGCCTGCGCGGCCTCGAGTCCCGACGACTCCACGAGGTTCTGGGCGGCGTCCAGGCACGCCGTGACCGAGGTGAGGCGGCCGGGCAGGGCGAGGATCTCCCGGCGCCGGATCCGGGCCTCCTCGTTGCGGGCGAGCATCCTCGCCCGACCGACGTGCCCCTGGGCAGCCCGCGCCGAGTGGGCCGCGAGCGCGGGCGCGATGCCGTCACGCGTCACGAGCAGTTCGGTGACCGCCTCGTCGCTCGGGGTGACGAGGCGCAGCAGTCGGCTGCGGGAACGCACCGTGATGATCACGTCGTCCGGGCTCGGGGCGCACAGCAGCCACACGGTCCGAGGCGACGGCTCCTCGAGACCCTTGAGCAGCGCGTCGGCGCCGCGTTCGGTGATCCGGTCGGCGTCCTCGACCACGACGATCTGGTAGCGGCCCTTCATGGGGTCACGTTGGCCCTGCCCACCAGTTGGCGGACCTCGTCGACACCGATGGAGAGCTGCTCGGTGCGCAGCAGCGTGACGTCGGGATGTGCCCCGGACAGGGTGGTGCGGCACGCCTCGCAGCTTCCACAGCCGCCGCGGCCGCACTGCAGCGCGGCGGCGAAGGCCTTCGCCGCGTTCGACCTGCCTGACCCGGGGGCCCGACGAAGAGCCAGGCGTGCGTCATGGCGTGTCGCCGACCCTCCACCGCGCGGCGGAGGATTTCGACGGCACGGTCCTGGCCGATCAGTTCGGAGAAGACGTCACCCATGCGGGTCATCCTGCCATCACAGGGCGACGGTGCCATCTTCCGAGGGAACCTCCGCGGCCGCAGGAGGCGTCGCCTGGGTCGACTTTGCGCGCAGATGGCTGCGCCCCGCCCAGGAGATCGCGGCCGCACCGACGAGGCCCGCGCCGAGGTAGATGGGCGTGTGAGCCGCCGCGGGCACGTCGAACGCACTGATCAGGGAACGGATGTTGACGAGCACGATCATGGTGCCCGCGGCCGACCCGAGAATCCGAGGGGGAAGGTGGCGCACCAGCCACGCGGCAATGGGCGCGGCGATCAGCCCGCCGAGGAGCAGGGCAATAGCCATCCACCACACGATGCCCTGCCCGCCGAGACCGACGAGGAACCCGAGGCTCGCCGCGATCGCCACCAGGAACTCGCTCGCGTCGATGGTGCCGATCACCTTGCGGGGCTCCATGTGGCCACTCGCCAGCAGCGCAGGGGTGCCGACCGGCCCCCAGCCACCGCCACCGGTGGCGTCGACGAAGCCCGCGAAGAGGCCGAGCGGCGCGAGGAAGCGGGTGGGCAGGTGCCTGCCGAGATTGCGGGTCGAGACGCCGAAGAACGTGAACCGGGCCAGCACATAGGCACCGAGGAGCAGGAGGATCACCGCCATCACGGGCGCGGCCACCCCGGTGCTGAGGTTCGACAACAGCGTCGCCCGAGGAAGGCACCGATCGCGCCGGGAATGCCGATCCGCATCACCACCCGCCAGTCGACGTTTCCGAAGCGGTGGTGCGAGACGCCCGAGGCGAGCGTCGTGCCGATCTCGGCGAGATGCACCGTGGCCGACGCCATCGCCGGGTTGGCACCGACGGCCAGCAGCAACGTGGTCGAGGTGACTCCGTAGGCCATGCCGAGCGAGCCGTCGACGAGTTGGGCCGCAAGCCCGACGAGGGCCAGAAGTACGAATTTCATCATGGGAGGTCCTGGGGTGTACGCGGACGGTTGGACGGGTCGTCCGCTGCACGGGGTGTCGGTGCGGGCGACGGCATCAACCGCGACACAGGGCGCTGGAGACCCTCATGTAGTCGACGCTGCGTCGTGATGTCAGGCGGATCATGCTGGCCTCCCTTCGCTGAGGGGCCCAGTCAAACACGCCGGGGCACCGTCTGGGAACGACTCACGCGCCCACGGAGCGCGGCGTTCGCCAGCCGCAGAAAACGAAATAAAAAGCGTCGCGCGGGCCGATGCCCTCAGTCGCGATCCGACAGCAGCGGCTCGAGTCGCTCCCGGATGCGTCCGGCGATCGCCTCACGGGTGTCGCGGGCGTCGAGCACCAGGAAGTGCCCGGGGTCGGCCGCCGCCTGGACGAGGAAGAAGTCACGCGCCCGATGGTGCAGGTCAAGGCCCGCCTGCTCGAGGCGGTCCTTGTCCTCGATGGTGGCGACCGCGCTGCCGGGGTCGGCATCCAGCAGCACCGTCAGGTCGGGGCGGAGCCCACCTACCGCCCACCATCCGATGTGCTCGATGTCACGCATCTCGAGCTCCCGGCCCGCGCCCTGATACGCGATCATCGACAGCACGTAACGGTCGCTGATGACGAGCTCGCCACGGGCGAGCGCGGGTTGGATCAGCTCGTGGACGTGCTGGGCCTTGTCGGCCGCGTACATCAGGGCCTCAGCCCTGGGCGACACGTCACCGTAGGCCGGGTCGAGCACGAGCCTGCGCAGTTCGGCACCGACCTCGGTGCCTCCGGGCTGCCTGGTGGTCACGTGCCGCACCCCACGCTCGTCGAGCCACCGGCCCAACAGCGCGACCTGGGTCGACTTGCCTACGGAGTCGCCGCCCTCGAACACCACGAACAGGCCCCGCATCAGGCCACCTTCCACTTCTTCTCCGCCTTCGCCAGCGCCTTCCGGGCCGCGACGACCCGGGCGGGCCACCGGTCGATGAACGCGCTCCGCCGCTCGTACGCGCCGGAACGGCGCCGCTCCGTCTCGACTCCGAGCTGGAATGCCTGGGCGGCGGACAGCCCGTCGAGCTCCGGCTCGGCACCCGGCGCCGCGGAGGCGCCGGCCCTCAGGTCCGAGATCAGGTCACCGAGCTGGTCGGTCAGCTTACCGAGCACGCCGGGAAACAGCGGCCCGGCGACGGCGACCGCGACGTCGAGCTGCTCGGCCGCACGGAGCGCGGCCTGCCACCGCTCGTCCGGAGAGGACACCTCGAGCGCCCTGCAACGGTCGGCGAGGATGAGCGTCGCCTGTTCGGCCCGTTCGAACAGAACCTGGGCGGCGGGTCGTTGCGACAGGTCACCCAGTCGCGGGGCCGACACCGTGCCGATGAGCGCGTCGAGCACGTCGAGCACCGGGCCTCCAGGTCGCCAGGTGCCTCGAAGGGAGGGCACGCAGCAGTTCCTCGACGGAACTGCGCCAGCCGGGCTCGAGGACAGGTGCGAGGCCCCGCAGGTCGCGGCCGAAGGCCCACAGCGCGGCGTTCACCCCACCGACATCGGCGAGGTCGCCGGCCCTGCGGCGCAGATCGGCGACCACGATGGCTCGCAGGTGACGCGCGAACACCTCGGTGGTGAACACCTCCAGGGTGGCGTCCGGGCGCGTGGGTTCGGCAACGGGAAAGTTGGTGAGGCCGGTGGCGGGGCCCCCAACCGCTGCTGCAGGCTCGGGAAGGTGTCGACAAGGGTGGCATTGACGGCGCGCGCCGCGCCGAGCAGGAAATCGCGCTGCTGGCCGGTCAGCAGGCGGGTGGGGGTGATCGCCACCTCGCGGTACCGGGCCGTCGCGATGCCGCTGCGCCGGATGGTGACCTTCTCGTCGACGACGTGCGCGGCCACCTCACCCGCCCCGTCCCGCAGCGACCATTCGTCGCGCTCGGAGCTCATCGAGGCGATGGGGCCGAGCACCCCATGCCGCAGGAGTGGGCGCAGCAGAACGGAGAACACCTCCGGAAGGTCACCCGACCCGTCGAGAGGCTCGACGCGTTCCTCCGGCAGGGACGGCGCCCAACGGGGCGCGGCGAGGAACCACTCCCCCACGCCACCGGTGATCCGGTGGGCGAGGATGACCCCGTCACGCAGGAGCCTGCCGTCTGAGACGTCGAGGATCGTGGCGTCGATGCTGGTCGCGGCGGCCACGCGCCGCACGGCCCGCGGAAGCCCGACCGCCGCCGATGTGAGGTGCGGGAGGGCGAACTGAACGGCACGTCGAGCCGGAGCACCTCCCCGCGCCTGCGCTTCTTGGGCATCCGGACCCCCGGACCTACTCCGAGGCCTTCTTGGCCGCGGGTTTGCGTGCAGGCGCCTTCTTGGCCGGGGCCTTCCGCGCAGCGGGCTTCCGCTTGGGAGCGGGACCCTTCGCGCGCTTCTCGGCGAGCAGCTCGAAGGCACGTTCCGGAGAGATCTCCTCGGGCGAGTCGTCACGGCGCAGCGTCGCGTTCGTCTCACCGTCGGTGACATAGGGACCGAACCTGCCCGACTTCAGCACCACCGGCCTGGCCGAGACCGGGTCTGCACCGAACTCCTTCAGCGGGGCCGCAGCGGCGGCCCGGCCCCGCACCTTGGGCTGCGCGTAGATGGCCAGCGCCTCCTCAAGGGTGACGTCGAAGATCTGGTCCTCCCCGTCAGAGACCGGGAGTCGGTGCCGCGCTTGAGGTACGGCCCGTACCGCCCGTTCTGGGCGGTGATCTCGACGCCCTCATCGTCCTTACCGACGACACGCGGAAGGGACATCAGCTTGAGCGCGGTCTCGAGATCGACGCTCTCCAACGACATCGACTTAAAGAGCGAACCGGTGCGGGCCTTCGCCGACTTCGGCGCATCCTCAGGGAGCACCTCCGTGACGTAGGGCCGAACCGACCGTTCTTCGCGACGATCATGTTGCCGGAGACCTCGTCGACCCCCAGTTCACGCTCCGCATCGAGGGGCTGGCTGAGCAGCTCCTCCGCAAGCGCAGGGGTCAGCTCGTCGGGCGCGGTGTCCTCGGGCACGTTGGCGCGGCGGCCGTCCGCATCCTCGACGTAGGTGCCGTAGCGACCGACGCGCACGTCGATGCCGGTCGCACCGAGCGGGAACGTCGACAGCGCACGGGCGTCGATCTCCCCGAGCTCGGTGACCAGGCCCTGGAGCCCCGATGGGTGTCGCCCTCGACGCCGCGGTAGAAGTCGGAGAGCACCTGGAGCCGTTTGCTGCGCCCAGCCGCGATCTCGTCGAGCTGGTCCTCCAGCTGGGCGGTGAAGTCGTAGTCGACCAGGTCGGAGAAGTGCTCCTCCAGTAGCCGCGTGACGGCGAACGCCAGCCAGGTCGGCACCAGGGCGGAGCCCTTCTTGAACACGTAGTCGCGGGCCGTGATCGTGCGGATGATCGACGCGTAGGTGGACGGCCGCCCGATCTCCAGCTCCTCCAGCTTTGCCACCAGCGACGGCTCCGTGTAGCGGGACGGCGGTCGGGTCTCATGGCCGGCGGCCTCCGCCTTCGCGACGTCGAGCTGCTGGCCCTTCTCCAGAATGGGAGGCGCGACTGCGCATCGTCGGTGGCCGAGTCGTCGTCGGTGCCCTGGACGTAGGCCTTCAGGAAGCCGGGGAACGTGATGGTGCGGCCCGAGGCGAGCAGGCCTGCCACGGACGGCTCGTCGCCGGGTAGGGCCGCGTCGATCCGGATCGTGACCGACTCGCCGCGGGCGTCCGCCATCTGCGAGGCCAGGGTGCGGCGCCAGATCAGCTGGTAGAGCCGGTAGGCGTCTCCGACAAGCCCGGTCTGGTCGGGGTCTGGAACGAGTCGCCTGCGGGCGGATGGCCTCGTGGGCCTCCTGCGCGCTCTTCACCTTCGACGCGTAGACGCGGGGCTTCTCGGGCAGGAACCGCTCACCGAACAGGTCGCGCACCTGGTTGCGGGCGGCGGTGATGGCCTGCCCTGACAGCGACACCGAGTCGGTTCGCATGTAGGTGATGAAGCCCTTTTCGTAGAGCTCCTGCGCCACCGACATCGCGCGCTGCGCGGAGAAACCGAGCTTCCGGCCCGCTTCCTGCTGCATCGTCGTGGTGCGGAACGGCTCGTAGGGGCGGCGGGTGTAGGGCTTCGAATCGACGGAGGTGACCGAGACGCGGGCCTCGGGCAGCACGCCCGCGAGACGGGCGGCCTGCTCCTCGTCCAGGATCAGGACGTCACCGCCGGCGAGCTGGCCCGCGGAGTCGAAGTCCCTCCCTGGGCGATCCGGGTGCCGTCGAGCGTCGCAAGGCGGGCTGGGAAGTTGCGGGGGTCGGTCTCGGGCCCGGCGTCGAGGACGATGTCGAGATCCCAGTAGGAGGCGGGCACGAACGCGATGCGCTCCCGTTCCCGGTCGACCACGAGCCGGGTCGCGACGGACTGGACGCGGCCGGCCGACAGCCTCGGCATGACCTTCTTCCAGAGCACCGGCGAGACCTCGTAGCCGTAGAGCCGGTCGAGGATGCGGCGGGTCTCCTGCGCGTCGACCAGATCGACGTCAAGGTCGCGCGGGTTCTCCACGGCCTCGAGGATCGCGGGCTTGGTGATCTCGTGGAACACCATGCGCTTGACCGGCACCTTCGGCTTCAGCTCCTGCAGCAGGTGCCACGCGATGGCCTCGCCCTCGCGGTCACCATCGGTTGCGAGCAGGAGTTCGTCGACCCCGGCGAGCTTGGACTTGAGGTCCTTGATGGTCGCCTTCTTCTCAGGTGAGACCACGTAGATCGGCTGGAAGGCGTCGTCGACGTTGACGCCGGTGCGCGCCCACTTCTCGCCCTTGTACTTCGCCGGCACCTCTGACGCCGACGTGGGCAGGTCGCGGACGTGCCCACGGCTCGACTCGACGATGTAGTCGCGACCGAGATATCCGGCGATCTTGGTCGCCTTGGTCGGCGACTCGACGATCACGAGGCGCTTGGAAGCCATCGGTTCTGCCCTCCGCAGGTTGGGAACTCTGTCGAACAATAGCCCCACCTGGCAATAGGACCCATCCAAGGGGCGCGGCGCCGGTGCCGCCCCGTCGGCGCGTCACACCGCACGAACCCGGGCGAACCAGCGCCCGTTCAGGGCCGGAGGCGGCGCGACTCAGCCTCGGCCCCGCCTCCCGCCACTCCGGACGGCAGTGCTCTCCGCAGACGGGTGGAAGGCGCGCACCGGGGCTGCCGGAGCCACGCGGTGGCCATCGGATCAGGGCGGGGACGACGTTATCTGCAGACCACGCGGACGCGGCTCAGGCGAGACGCAGCAGTTGATCGCGCAGCGCATCCCTGATCTCGGGCAGCACCGCGGCGGCCAGCTCCGTCGCGTCGAGGTCGAGGACACGGGCGACCGCCGCGACCACCTGGCCCACCGTCAGGTCGCCGTCGAGGGCGCCGAGGACCGCGGCGAGCGCCGTGTCGGCCCTGATGGCCCGGAGCAGCCCCACCCGCTGACGGAACACGACGTGCTCGGGGTCCTCCGCGCCCGGACGGCCGATGGTCTCCTGCTCGACGGCGACGAGTGCGGGGCGGGAGGCAAGCAGCTCGGGAGGGGCAGCAGCGACGCGTCGACGGCCGCCCGGTTACGGGCGAAGACGTCGCCGACGGGCTGCGCCACCTGATGCGGCCAACTCTCGAACCTCACCTGCGGCACGTCGCGCCCGGCGCGGGTGATCAGCACCCATCCCATTCCGACCGCCCGGATGCCGAGCCGGTCGAAGTAGGCGAGCCACTCGTCGTAGGCGGGGCGCCAGCGCTCCGTGCCCGCCAGGCCGGCGTCGGCGAGCCACATCTCGATGTAGGCGAACACATCGAGTCGCTCCCGCTCGATGAACCAGGCATCACAGCCCTCCGGCACCCAGCCGCGGAGCCTCTCCTCCCACGGCTCGTCAAGGATGGCCCAGTTGGTGAGCAGTTGCAGGCTGCCGCCCGGGAGCAGGTGGTCGGCGGCCCCGCGGACGAGGGTCTCGACGAGTCGGTCACCCTCGAGGTTGGACTCCCGGTAGGTGAGCGTCGCGGCCTCGGAGGTCGGCGGGCTCATCACGAACGGCGGGTTGGACACGATCAGGTCGAACCGCTCCCCCGCGACGGGCTCGTAGAGGGAGCCCGCCCGCAGGTCGATGTCGGCACGGTTGAGGGCCGCGGTGAGCGCCGCCAGTTCGAGCGCGCGGCCGTTGACGTCGGTGCCGACGACGCGGTCGACGTGGTGGCTGAGATGCAGGGACTGGACCCCGCAGCCGGTGCCGAGGTCGAGCGCGCTACCGATGGGGGTGCGCATGGTGATCTGGGCCAGCGTGGTGGAGGCGGGCGAGACGCCCAACACGTAGTCGGGCCGGGTGGGTGCCATCATCTGATCGAGGCCGGGTGTGAGATCGCTGACCACGAGGCCGGAAGCGCCGTCGTCCGGCGAGCCGTACGGTCGGACGTCGACGACCGCGCGGACGTGGGAGCCCACCGCCTCCAGGATGCCCGCCGCCGCCAGTTCTTCGGCGTCCAGAACGCCGTCGAGCAGCGCTGCGGGCACCGCCCGTTGCAGCACGAACAGCCGGATCAGGGTGGCGAGAGGGTCGGTCGCGTCGCCGAGGGCCACGTCGGCGGGCACCGTCATGTTACGTCCGAGACCCTCCTGACCCGCCCGCCGATCCGGTCGAGGACATCGTCGACGGTGTAGCCGGCGGTCAGCAGGTCGGAGCGCAGTTTCCCGGCATCAAGTTCATGGTTCGGCACCCGGCCATCGTAGTGGCGTGCGCCCGCCCCGGAGCCGGGCGGGCGGTCTCCGCCTACCTGACCGAATCCATCGCCCCCTGCCACAGGTTCACGCCCTCGACCCCACCGTGCTCATCGATCGCGGCGAGTTCATCGGCTGTGAAGGCCTGGTTCTCGAGGGCGCCGAGGTTGTCGTCCAGCTGGCTGACCGACGAGGCACCGAGCACCACGGAGGTGACCGAGGCCGCTCCCTGGTCGCGGAGCGCCCAGGCGATCGCCATCTGGGCGAGCGTCTGGCCGCGCCGCAACGCGATGTCGTTGAGTGCCCGCAGGTGGGTGAGGTTCTCCTCGGAGAGCAGATCGGAGTCGAGCGACTTACCCTGGGTCGCGCGCGACCCCTCGGGGATGCCGTTCAGGTACCGGCCGGTCAGCATGCCCTGCGCAAGCGGCGAGAAGGCGATGACGCCCATCCCGTTGTCGGCACAGCTCTGCAGCAGCGACGGCTCGCCGTCCTCCACCCAACGGTTCAGGATCGAGTACGACGGCTGGTGGATGACGAGCGGGGTGCCGAGGGAGCGGGCGATCTGCTGGGCGCGCGCCGTGAGGCCCGCTGAGTAGGACGAGATGCCTGCGTAGAGGGCCTTGCCGGAGCGGACGGCCTGGTCGAGGGCCGCCATGGTCTCCTCGAGGGGGTGTCCGGGTCCGGGCGGTGGTGGTAGAAGATGTCGACGTAGTCGAGCCGCATCCGCCGTAGCGATTCGTCCAGCGAACCCAGCAGGTACTTGCGGGAGCCGCCGAACCCGTACGGGCCGGGCCACATGTCCCACCCTGCCTTGCTCGAGATCACCAGTTCGTTGCGGTAGCCGGCGAAGTCCTCGGCGATGATCCGACCGAAGTTGGTCTCCGCAGCGCCGTAGGGCGGGCCGTAGTTGTTGGCAAGGTCGAAGTGGGTGACGCCCCGGTCGAAGGCGCGTCGCATGATGTCGCGCTGGGTCTGGAGCGGCTTGTCGTCTCCGAAGTTGTGCCAGAACCCGAGCGAGATCGCGGGAGCTTCAGCCCCGAGGCCCCAGCCGCCGATAGGACATGGATTCATAGCGGTCTTCCGCTGCAACGTAGGTCATGGCCCCACCATATTGGCCCGGTGAAGCCGGCGGGGCGACCGGCGGCCGGCTTCACCAGCTGGCCGCCGTCGCCCTGCGGACCACCGCACCGGGGCGCCGGGGACGGCGGCCGGGAGCCGGGCCCGCACCGCGACCTCCACCACCACGTCGCGTCCGGAGCCGCGTACCTCGCAGTCGAGCACGGCGACGCCGTTGTGCCCGGCCGCGGCATCCGCCGCCGCGCACGGGTCACCGCCCGCGACGGCGGCGCTCACCGCGGCGAGCGCCGCAAGCTCGGCGACCTGTTCCGCCTGACGTGCCACGGCGAACCAGTTGATGAGCAGCGCCGCGACGACGGCGACCGAGGCAGTCGCGAGCGCCATCCCGACGGCAAGCAGCGCCCCGGCGCTCCCCCGTTCGCAGCGACCCCTCGGTCTCACGGCCCTGGCCCGGTTCGTAGGCGGCCCATGCCCGGCGCGCACCTCCACATCGCCGACGCCGAGGACCCCGACATCGACCGCCACCTCGGCGAGCACTCCGTCGGCCTGTCTGCTGATCCGGATCCTGGCCCCGTCCGGCGCCCGCTCCCGGGCACCGGCCACGGCGATCTCGTCGCCGCGGGCACTCTGCCTCGCCAGCTGGGCGCTGGACTCGGCGCAGGCGGCCTGGGCCACGCCGAGCATCAGCAGCGACACGAGGCACGCGGTCACGGTGACGGCCGTGATCGTGCCGATCGCCAGCTCGACGGTGACCATGCCGCTTTGGCGGCCCCGGGGTGGGGCCGCAGGCGGGACGGCCCGCCCGGCCCGGTGACGCATCAGAGGCCTCCGGCGACCTGGCCGAAGATGTCGATGACCCAGTCGAACATCGTCTTGAAGAAGGTGTTGTCGTTGAAGATGCGCAGCAGCACCAGCGCGACGGCCGCGGCGGCCAGCAGGCCGATCGCGTACTCGACTGTGGTGAGGCCCCGCTCCGCGAGGCGACGGCGCCCGCTGGGGATGAGGTTGGACATGGCCGGTTCCTTTCGGTGAGCGGCTGCGGTTCAGCCGGTCACCCACCATTCATCCGGCGGCCACGCCCGGATCCGTCACCGTGGTAGGTGGTTGTGGAGATCCACGACGGACAACACCTTCTCCTGTGGACAGGCGCTCAGTCGAGGAGCAGCGCGAGCAACTCCGCCGCGTCAGGCTTGTTGAGGACCTGGTTGGCATTGCCGCACTTCGGGAGACGATGCAGGCGGGGCACCCGTCCTGGCAGGCGCAGCGGGTGAGCCGGTCGAGCGTCGCCCTGAGCCACTCCTGCGCCACGTCGAACCCCCGGTACGCGAAGCCGGACCCACCCTCCAGGCCGTCATGGACGAAGATCGTCGGGAGGCCGGTGTCGGGTGCAGTGCGGTGGAGACACCGCCGATGTCCCAGCGGTCGCACGGCGCGAAAGCCGGGAGCAGGCCGATGGCCGTGTGCTCCATGGCGTGCACGGCCGCCCCATCCGCAGCTCGGGCCAGCCGAGGCGTCGGGTCAGGTGCGGGGGCACGGTCCACCACATCGCCTGGGTGGTCATCCGGCGCAGCGGCATCGCCAACTCCGAGGAGTCCCACACCTCGTGGGTCACCTCGTCACGACGGAGGTAGCCGAGCACCTGCGAGTCGAGTCGCACGTCGCCGCGGCACACATCCGTGATCCCAAGCCGCCTGCGCTCCGCCTCCGCGACGATCTGGATGTCGAAGGTCGACTGCGGCTGCGTGTAGTAGCGGGCCGGGCCGCCACCACGAGCGCCTGGTGCTCGTCGATGTCGAGTTCCTCGACCAGGTACGGCTCCCCTGGTGCAGGTAGACGGCGCCGGGGTGGACCGTGCGGTCGACCGCCGACATGTCGACCATGCCGATCACGCGGCCGGTGTCGCGCTCGATGACGTCGAGTGGGCGTTCCCCTATCGACCGGAGCGAGATGTAGTCCACCGCCCTGTCGGGCCGGGTCCAGAAGTACCGGCCCGCCCGGTCGCGCAGGACGCCCTGCGCGGCAAGCGCCGACGCCGTGGCCGCGGTGGTCGGGCCGAACCAGCGGTCGTCCGCCGCGCAGAGGGTGACTCCTGGGCGGCCGCCGCCAGGTGCAGGCCGAGCACCCTCGGATTGTCGGGATGCAGCACCGCGCGCTCCACCGGGGCCTCGAAGATCAGCTCGGGATGCTCGAGCAGGTAGGCGTCGAGGGGATTCTCGCTTGCCAGCAGGACGACCAGCGCGTCCTGCCCGCGGCGCCCGGCCCGCCCAGCCTGCTGCCAGAAGGACGAGAGCTTGCCCGGATAGCCGGACACGAGCACGGCGTCCATGCCCGCGATGTCGACGCCCAACTCCAGCGCGTTCGTGCTCGCGAGGCCGCGCAGCTCGCCGGTGTGGAGGGCCGACTCCAGTTCGCGGCGATCGACGGAGAGGTAGCCGCCCGGTAGGAGGCGATCCGGCCCGGCTCCACAGCCTGCTCCTGCGCCGCGATCGACACCAGCTCGGCGCCTTGTCGCGACGGCACGAAGGCGATGGTCTGTGAACCGGAGTCGGACAGGCCCGCGAGCAGCCGCGCCGTGTCGGAACGCAACGAACCTGACGGACGCCACAGCGCCACCGTCCGGCGCCCGGCCGGTGAGGTGTCACCGGAGATGGCGACCGCCCTGCCTCTCCGATCAGGGTGCCCGCGAACTCGCCGGCGTTCGGGGCGGTGGCCGATGACAGGGCTACCACCGGCTCGGCGCCATGCAGCGACGCCAGCCTGCGCAGTCGCCTGATCACCTGGGAGACGTGTGCCCGAAGAGCCCCTGGTATCGGTGCGCCTCATCGACGACGATGTAGCGCAGCGAGCCGAGAAACGCCGCCCACCGCTCATGGTTGGGGAGCACGGAGTAGTGCAGCATGTCGGGGTTGGTCAGGATGAAGGACGCGTGTTCGCGCGCGAACCTGCGCTCCGCGTCGTCGGAGTCGCCGTCGAGCGTCGCTACCCGCCAGGACCGGGGCCGAGCCGCCCGGCCGCCCTCGCCTGGTCATGGGCAAGCGCCTTCGTCGGCGCGATGTAGAGGGCCGTGTGCCTGGGCGCGGTGAGCCGCGAGCGTGCCGAGTCGACCGCGAACCCGACGGAGCCGTCGACGGTGGCCGCAACGATGGGCATCAGATAGCCGAGCGTCTTGCCCGACCCTGTCGGGGTGCTGATGATCGCATGCCGGCCGTGGAAAAGCTGATCGGCGAACTCGACCTGGTGGGGCCAGGGGCAGGCACTCCCGACTCGACGATCCGGGCTGCCGAGGACGGGCCAACCACGTGGGCCAGGCGACCGCGACGGCCTCGCGCGCCTCCCGTGCGGAGGTGGCGGTCACCTCGTCACGGTCGAGGACCCACTCAAAGCTCACGCACCCACTGTGCCAGGATCCGCCGACAAACCGGAGCAGGCATCAGCCGAAGAACCCGCTCAGGAGGCCCGCGATGATCGGCACCACGCCCACCAGGATGAACGCGGGCAGGAAGCACACCATCAGCGGCACGACGGACCTGACACCCACCCGCCGGGCCGCCTTCTGCGCCTCGTCGTGGCAGTCGCGGCGGGCATCCTCGGCGTGGGTGCGCAGCACATCGGCGAGCGCGGTGCCCGACCGCTCGGCGCGCGCCACGTCGCGTGCCACCTGCCCCACACCGGGTCGTCCTCAGCTCGCGCCAGGCCTCGGGCCGGCCCTCCCAGCGCAAGCTGGCCCGACACCCTCCGCAGCAGCCCCGCGTGGGTTCGGGTGTGACGGCTGTCACCGCATCGACCGCGTGCGCGACGGGCCTCCCAGCGTCCAGCGCCACCGCCAGGAACTCCAGAGTCATCGGCAGCTGGGCGAGCAGTTCGGCCCCGTCCACGGGCGTTGCCCGGAGGAGCCGGAGCGCGAGGACCGCAGCTCCCGCGGCCAGCGGAGCAGCGACAAGGCCGGGGTCCCAGGGACGAGCAGCCACGCGAGGGCGGCTGCGGTCACGGCCGTCACCAGGCGTTTCCACCAGGTTGGTCCGCTTCGCGACGCGGTCGGCCGGGGTCGGTCCCCCGCCCGGATTCGGATGACCGGGCGCCCGGATGCGGCAGGAGGAGCAGCACCGCCATTGCGGCGGCAAGGGCGGCCACGAGCGGCCCGGTCATCGGTGTGGCCTCCACGGGCGTGCGAGCCGGTCGATCCACAGCACCCCACCCGCGGTGAGACCCACCCCGCGCTGACGAGCACCTGCCCGAGGGGCCCTCCGGTCAGGAACGCCAGTGGGTCCACCCCGACCGAGTAGCCGAGACCGACCGCCAGGAACGGGAGCACGGCCATGATGTGACCGCTGGTCCGCGCCGCCGACAGCTCGGCTTCCACCACTGCGGACACCCGTTGTTCGGCGCGCATCGCCTCGGAGACACCCGCCAGCACATCGGCGACGGGCGCCCCGACGCGTTCGCTCAACCGCCACGCCGCCGCCACCGGCAGCAGGGCCCGTGCCCCGGCCGAGTCGCGGTGCGTTCCAGCTCGGCGCCGATGTCTCCTCCGATACGGGCGGCCGCGGCCGCAGGGGCGAGCACGGGGCAGTCGGTTGCCGCAGCAGTGAGGGCTGCGGTGGGGATCTGCCCCGACCTCATCAGCGAGGCGAGGACACGCGCAGCCCGGCCGCATTCACGGGCGGACTCACGCTCCCTCCGCCGTCTCACCTGCCCGCGCACCAGGTGCACGACGGTCAGGGTGGCAGTCGCGATGGAAGCGAGCCACCCGGTCGCGCCCGGATGGAGCGCCGCGCCGAGGACCACGCCTGCTGCCACGGGCAGCGCTGGGCCGAAGACAGCAGGACGCCCGGTCCGGCGAGGATGCTGGCGGACCCTCAGCCGCGCCTGGGGTGGCGGCCCAAGGAGCAGCAGCGCGGCGACCGCCGCGACGACGGCGGCGATCACGACGCCTCCCGCAACCGCAGCCCGGCCGGCGTGAACTCCACGCCGTCGTCACCGAAGACGGCCGCCGTCTCCACCCCGACGGTCCCGTCGCCGCCGCGCACGAAGACGCCGAGCTCCGCCACCCGGCGCCTACCGGAGCGTTCCCTCGTCAGGTGGACCACCAGCCGCAGGGCCGAGGCAACCTGCGCGTGGCAGGCCTCACGCCCCATGCCACCCAGCGCGGCAAGCGCCTCAATCCGGGCCATCAGGTCGGCGGTCGAGTTGGCGTGCACCGTGCCGCAGCCTCCCTCGTGGCCGGTGTTGAGCGCCGTCAGCAGGTCGGCGATCTCCGGGCCACGCACCTCGCCGACCACCACCCGGTCGGGCCGCATCCGCAGGGCCTGACGCACCAGGGTGGTCAGCGTGATTGCCCCGGCCCCTCGGCATTGGCCGGACGGGCCTCCAGTCGCACGCAGTGGGGGTGGTCGGGCAGCAGTTCACGGGCGTCCTCCACGAGCACGATCCGCTCGCGGTGCGGCACGAGGGCCAGCAGTGCGGCCAGGAGCGTCGTCTTCCCGGTGCCCGTCCCGCCGGTGATGAGGAACGGTTCCCGCCTCACGACGAGGTCTGCCAGCAGGTCGGCCCGGGCCGCGGCAGGGAACCCGCCCGCACCAGGTCGTCCAGGGAGAAGGTGGAACGTGCGGGCACCCGCAGCGAGATGCAGGTTCCGGGCCCGGCCACGGGCGCGAGCACCGCGTGCAGGCGGACGCCGTCGGGCAGCCGCCCGTCAACGAAGGGGCAGGCGTCATCGAGGCGGCGGCCCACGGCCGCGGCCAGCCGGATGGCGAGCCGCCGGACCTGCTCGTCGTCGGCAAAGGTGAGGTCGACCCGCTCCAGACCGGCCCCGCGGTCGACGAACACGTCGTCGGGGCCGTTGACGACGACATCGGAGACGCCCTGGCCACGCAGCAGTTCCTCGAGCGGCCCCGCCCCGGTGCTGCCCCTGCGGAGCTCGGCCATCGCGTCCCGCACGAGCGCATCGGTCAGCACGGCTCCCTGCGCCCGCAGCGCGGCCGCCACATCGGCCGGGACGTAGGGTCTCCCCAACGCAGCCAGGTGGATCCGCACCTCATCCAGGTCAGGCATCGCGCACCCGTCGCAGCACGGCCGATACCTCTCTGGCGTACCGCCTCGCCGGGCCGGGGAGCGGCGGGAGCCCCAGCTCGGCGAGCCGGGGCAGCGCACGATGCTCGCCCAGCACCCCCATGCACTCGATGCCAAGGGTGCGACCGACGACCTCGGCCGGGATCGACCGTCCGGCCCTCGTCGCACGATGAGCCCGCGGGCGCGTCGCGGCCCCGAGTGCCTGCGCCGCCGCGATCGAGGAGACGTCGGCGCCCACCAGCAAGACCGCGAGGTCGATGCGGGCGGGAGCGGGACCCCGCCCGACGTCCACGAACGCGAACCGCACCGCACGGGTCAGCGAGGCCAGCACCACCTCCACGCCCTCCCAGGCCGGCGGGGCGCCCTCTCCCTCCCCTGGGACAGGATGGAGGCACCCCGGACATGCGGCAGCGCGGCGGTGATGTCGCCCAGCTCCCCGCGGGCCCGGGCAAGATCGGGCCAGCGGATGCCGTCGACCCCTCCGCACCCACGAGCAGGTCGATCCCGCCGCTGCCGGGCGCAAGGTCGACGACGGCCGCCGGGACCCCTGACCGTGCGGCGAGCAGCGCGAGTGAGGCGGTGAGGGTGGACGCCCCGAGGCCCCCGACGCGCCGAGGATCGCCACAACCGTCCCGCGGCCCGAACCCTCACGCACCGCATCGGAGATCACCGCTGAGAGCCGTCCTGACCGGTCGGGCAACGGCACCACCGGCACCATGAGCTCGGAGGAGCAGCGGGCCAGATCGTCACCGGAGCTACCGACGACGAAGGCATCGCCTGGCCCGACGAGACCCCACCGGCTCGCCGAGTCCACGCCGAGCAGGCGCACCGAGGCGCCGGCCCAGCCACCGCGGAGCCCGGCGGCATCGTCGACGACACGCACCGGCACCTCGAGGGCGGCCGCGCTCACCTCAACCGCCTCGACGACAAGCGGGTCACGCGTGCAGAGAAGGACATGTGGTTCCATGCCCGCTACTTATCCGCCTCCCCGGCCCGGACGTTGCACGCAATCGCGGCGCTGTGGACAACACCCGGCTCCGCTACGGGCAACGAGCCACCTCCCCGGATAGTGTTGGGCACACTCCGGACCCGTCGAAAGGAACCCATGAGCCGCGCCACCATCCCTGCCGACGCCGTGGACTGGCTGGCGGTGTGGCGGGCGTCCGCGGCCTCGTGCTGGCCGGGACGTCTCCTGGCCCGGAGGCTCGACCGGGCCGGCCACCACATCTTCGCGATGAGCGAGGACCCTGACGTGGTGGGTGGCCTCGGCGGCCATCCGCGGATCACCGCGCTCCATGCCCGCCCGAGGCCATCCCGACCGACCCGTTCCAGTTCGAGGTGGTGTTCGTGCACCAGCGGCTGCACCGTCTCGACCTCGGCCAGGCCCTCCCCAGATCGCCCGCGTGCTGCGTCCCGGTGGCTGCCTGAGCGCGTCGTACCTCATCCGCGACGATTCCGTTCCGTGGGTCCGCAGGCTCGCCGCTCTGCTGCGCCGCTTCGACCCGATGGCGATGAAGGGCGACTACGGCAACGAGTCGCTCGACACGCTCCGGGGAGTCGCTACTTTCCCGAGATCGAGGAACGTGCCTTCCGGGTGTGGCAGAGCGTCAGCCACGAAGGCCTGCTGAACCTGGTCAGGTCCCAACCGCTTGCCGCCAATCTCAGCCAGCCGCAGCTCGATGCGCTCCTCGCCCAGGTGAGCGAGCTCTTCGAGGGTGCCGTCCGGCCGGGCGAGAGCCTGCGCCTCCCGTTCCAGATGACCTGTCTTCGCGCGTGGGTCAACCACGAGGAGCTGACCGGGCCGGTCATCGTGCCCGAGAACGCGCTCGCGATCCCCCTGTGACCCCGAACCGCCGGGGCCGGTGGTCGCCCCGGCCGGTCGGCACTAGGCTGACCCCTACGGAAGGAGCGCCATGCCAATCGAGCCACGACACCCACTGGTGGAGATCAAGGACGTTGTCGCCGACTTCGTCTCCAAGGAGACAGAGCTCGCCGCCGCCGAACTCAAGCCGAGCGCGAAGGCGGCCGGTTACGGCACGGGCTTCTTCGCCGGTGCCGCCGTTTTCCTCTTCCATGCGCTCTGGATGCTGGTGATCCTCATTGCGCTCGCCATCGGGCTGCTGCTCAACGCGGTCACCCCCATCGGGCCATGGGGTTCTTTCACGCTCGGCTTCCTCGCCTCGGTGCTCATCTCGGTGCTCATCGCGGGCATCCTGTTCACGCTCGGACGCGGGAAGTTCGCCCAGGTCAAGATGCCCACCGCGACCATCAGTGAGGCGAAGGCCACCCTCGATGCGGTCGTCGACTCCATCGCCAGCGGCCGGAAGGGAACAGACGTCATCCTGAAAACGGGCGGCCTTCCGCAGTTCCGTGACGCCGAGGACGGCGACCTCCCCTGACCCACCGTGGCGCGCAGCCCGCGTCACGGAACAGTTGGGCGCGGTGACAGAGGAACTGGCAGGCTAGGGCCATGACCACATGGGAATACTTCGTCGCCCCGATCCTGTCGCATGTTGCCCAGCAGCTGCTCAACAACTTCGGCTCGGAGGGGTGGGAGCTGATCCAGCTCGCCCCGGCCCGAACCCCGACACCCTCGTCGGCTACTTCAAGCGCCCGACCTCGCGCTGATGAGCGCAAGCGAGCGCCTCACCGAACTGGGGATCGACCTGCCCCCGTCGCGGCACCGGTGGCGGCCTACGTCCCAGCCACCCGTGCGGGTGCCCAGATCTGGACCTCCGGGCAGCTGCCCTTCATCGACGGTGTCCTCACCGCCACCGGAAAGGTCGGCGCCGAGGTCAGTCAGGCCGCTGCGACGACCGCGGCCCGGGTCGCGGCCCTCAACGCCGTCGCGGCCGCGGCGGAGGTGGCAGGCGGCATCGACCGGATCGGCCGGGTCCTCAAGCTTGTGGTGTTCGTGGCGAGCGCCCCCGACTTCACCGCCCAACCGGCCGTCGCCAACGGCGCGTCGCTGCTGATCGGTGACATCTTCGGCGAGCACGGTGTGCACGTGCGCAGCGCCGTCGGTGTCGCTGCACTCCCGTTGGACGCGCCGGTCGAGGTCGAGCTGGTCGTAGAGGCCTGATGGACCAGCCGGCGGCGATCAACGAGGCGCTGGCCGGGTTGTATCCCGATGCCCGCGCCGAACTCGACTTCACCTCCCGTTCGAGTTGTTGGTCGCCACGGTCCTGTCGGCCCAGTCGACGGACCGGCGGGTCAACTCCGTCACCCCCGAGCTGTTCCGCCGCTACCCGTCCCCTCTCGAGCTGGCCGAGGCCGGGCAGGCCGACGTCGAGGCGATCATCCAGCCGGTGGGTTTCTACCGCAACAAGGCCACCGCCGTCATCGGCCTGTCGAGGCGGATCGTCGACGAGTTCAACGGCGTCGTCCCCGGCACACTCGACGAACTGGTCACCCTCCGGGCGTCGGGAGGAAGACCGCCAACGTCGTACTCGGCAACGCCTTCGACGTTCCGGGGATCACCCCCGACACCCACCTGATCCGGCTCGCCAACCGGTTCGGGTGGGTCGCCAGCACCAAGCCCGACGTGGTGGAGCGTGCCGTGGGCGATCTGTTCCCGCCGTCTGAGTGGGTGATGCTCTGCCACCGGGTCATCTGGCACGGCCGCCGCTGCTGCCACGCCCGTCGCCCCGCGTGCGGGGCGTGCGTCGTCTACGACCTGTGCCCCAGTCGTGACATCGGGGAGCAGGATCCGGCCAAGGCCGCCGAGCTGATCCGCGAGCCGCGGGCCTGACGTCCCCTGCCGCAGGGTGGGGCGGGGTAGTCTCGGTAGACGATGAGGCCCTCCCGGATTCTGGCCGCCGCCGCGGCTTTGACCATGTTCGCCGCCTGTTCGCCCGCCGACCAGGTGTCGTCAGCCCCTGCCCGACCTCCCCGGGGACCTGGCCGCGCTCCGCGTCCGGTATGGGCTGCCCGACTGCCCCGACACCGACCCCGACGCCCGCCAGGTCGAGGGAGGGCTGCCCGTCACGGCGCTCATGTGCCTCGGGAGCGACAAGGTGGTCAACCTCGCGGGCTCCCCGCACGCCCACGATCATCAACCTCTGGGCGCAGTGGTGCGAGCCGTGCCGCGCCGAGTCACCCCATCTACGCTCGGCCCTCGCCGATCTGGAGGGCGTCTCGTTCATCGGCATCAACTACGACGACCCGCAGCCCGACTGGGCCATCGAGTTCGCGAGCCTGGTGGGTTGGGAGTACCCGCACGTGATGGACATGGACAAGGAACTGCAGATTCCGCTCAAGGTGCCCGGGCTTCCCACCACCTATTTCATCGATGCCGACGGCAGGATCGCAGGAGTCCACGCCGGCCAGCTCAGCTCCGAGCAGCAGTTGCTCGATCTCGCCTCTGACTACCTGGGGTGTGATGCCGGATCCCACGTTCACCAGGTTGATCGCCGCGCTCAAGGATGGGCCACGCGTCCCGCAGCTCGGCTTCGACCGGACGCCACGCGGTGAACGCTCCGCCGCGGTCCTCATGCTCTTCACGAACGCCACCGACCCGCAACTCACGTTCCTGACCAGGGCGGAGGCCCTGCGTCGGCACGCCGGCCAGGTGGCGCTGCCGGGCGGGCGCGTCGATCCAGGAGATACGGACCGGGCCTTCACCGCGTTGCGGGAGGCCAACGAGGAGGTCGGGCTCGACCCGTCGCTGGTCACGGTGCTCGGTGTCCTGCCCCTCTGTGGGTGCCGGCGTCACGGTACGACGTGACGGCGGTGCTCGGGACATGGGGCGGCGGGCAGGACCTCTATCCGGTCGACCCGGCCGAGACCGGCGCCGTGCACTCGTACCCGGTGTCGCAACTCGCGTCCACGGATGTGCGGGTGACCGCCGCACACCCGAGCGGCTTCCGGGGCCGGCATTCGTGCTGGGCGACGAGTTCATCTGGGGCCTCACCGCGCTGTTGGTCGACTGGGTGTTCGACCTCGCGGGCTGGGGGCGCCCCTGGGATGTCGACCGCATCGTAGACATCCCAGAGCGCTTCATGCGTGATTGACGGGCTCCACGCCCGACGCGGGCCGGGGTCTCAGTGGAGGCGGTTCGCGGGGAACATGGTGATGGTGGAGCCGCCGGGGTCAGAGTAGTTCACCAACACATCCCGCCACGAGACGATGTCGGGCCTCGCCCTGAGCAGGGCCCGCCTCTCACGTTCGGTCATCCCGCCCCAGACGCCCCACTCGATGTGGTTGTCCAGGGCCTCAGCGAGGCACTCGGACCGCACGGGACACCCCATGCACACGGACCGGGCCCGTTTCTGGTCCTTGCCTTCGGGGAAGAGTGCGTCCGCCAAATCGCGGCACTTGGCATGCAGCGTCCATTCGCTTGCTTCAGCCAGTGACATGCTGCCCTCCTTCGCGCAGTTCCGTCAGTAGCCACCAAGTTAGCGCATCCGAAGGTCTTGGCAACAGTGGCCTTTCGGCTCGAATTCGCAAGTCAGGTCGGGAAAGGAGGGTCGGTGTGGCCCTTCACGTAGGATGGGCCCATGAAGTCTGCCTCCCTCAGCCAGAAGGCGTACTCCCTCCTGATGTTCCTCGCCGTGAGCGTGTTGGCGGGTCTGCTCATCTCAGGATTGGCCGTTCCGTTCGCCGCCCTGCTCGGCGGCGGCGGCAAGTTGGCCGTGGGTGCGCTCGATGACATCCCGGCCGATCTGGAGACGCCCGCGCAGCATCAGCGCTCCGAGGTCTACATGGCCGACGGCACCCTGCTGGCGACGTTCTATGACGAGAACCGCGTCTACGTTCCGCTGAGCGAGATCTCCGAGAACATGCAGGACGCGCAGATCGCGGTCGAGGACCACCGCTTCTACGAGCATGGGGCGATCGACTTCCAAGGCTTCGGTCGGGCATTCCTGAAGACGCTGGCGGGTGACACCCAGGGCGCGTCGACGCTGACGCAGCAGTACGTGAAGATGGTCCGGATCGAGATGGCCGTCGCCGCGAACGACGAAGAGGCCCTCCGCAAGGCGGACGAGGTGACGATCGAACGCAAGATCGTGGAGGCGCGCTACGCGATGGCGCTCGAGGAGCGCCTCACCAAGGACCAGATCCTCGAGCGCTACCTGAACATCGCCTATTACGGCGACGGTGCGTACGGCGTCCAGGCGGCAGCGAAGCACTACTTCAACGTCGACGCGAAGGACCTGACGTTGGATCAGTCGGCCATGCTCGCCGGCCTCGTGCAGAACCCGGTCGCGCTGAACCCGGTCAAGCACCCGACAAGGCCATGGACCGACGCGATGTCGTGCTGAACCAGATGGTCAAGTGGGGCATGACCACCCAGGAGACCGCGGACGCCGCGAAGGCCGTCCAGACGTTCGAGGCGGACAAGGTGCATCGCACCGCAAAGGGCTGCTTCTCCTCCCCTACCCCTTCCTCTGTGACTACGTGAAGCGCACCCTCGTCTCCGACAAGATGCCGAGCATGGGTGCCGATGCGCAGGAGCGGACGAACTTCCTGAACCGCGGGGGCTGCGGATCCAGACCCTGATCGACCCCGCCGCCCAGGCATCGGCCGAGGCCGCGGTAGCCGGCATGGTCTCCCCACCGACCCGGTGCTCGCGAACACGGTCCTGATCCAGCCCAGCACGGGTCTCATCGTGGCGATGGCCCAGTCACGACCGACGATGGGCAACGATGCGGCCAAGGGTGAGACCTACTACAACTACAACGTCACGACCGGAATGGGCGGCATCGAGGGCTTCCAGGCCGGCTCGACGTTCAAGACGTTCACCCTGGCCTCCGCACTCAACATGGGGATGACCCGGGCAAGGAATACAACTCGCCGGGCGAGATGTCGTTCAAGGACGCCACGTTCCGCGACTGCGAGGGAAGCTTCAAGTTCACCCAGGACTGGACCCCGCAGAACCAGTTCAAGAAGGGCTACGGCACCATCAACATGATGGAGGCCGCCAGGAACTCGGTGAACACCTACTTCATCCAGCTCGAGCGCGACACCGGCATCTGCGCCTCCATCGACATGGCCAAGGCCGCGGGCGCGAAGCTCGCCAACGGCAAGGACATGCGCACCATGCAGCAGACGCCCTCGTTCGTGATCGGCACGGCCGACGTCACCCCGCTGTCGATGGCCGAGGCGTACGCCACGTTCGCCAACCGCGGCATCCACTGCAACCCGATCATCCTGCAGTCGGTGCAGACAAAGGACGGCACCGAGGTGGAGGTGCCCTCCGCCGACTGCAAGCAGGCGATCCCGCAGGATGTGGCAGACGGCGTCAACTACATCCTCAAGTCGGTCGCGCTCCAGGGCACCGGTAGACCGGCGGCGCTGCGCGACGGACGCGACGAGGCGGGCAAGACCGGCACCACCAACGGGGCCGCCGCGGTGTGGTACGCCGGCTACACCCCGAGATGGCCGGCATCGCGATGATCGGCATCGACAAGACCCACGCCTACTACAAGAACCACCGCAAGAGCCTGGACGGCATCCGCGTCAACGGCGGCCGCCTGAACGGCTCCGGCGGTGGCGACGCGGGCAAGATCTGGAAGGCCGCCATGAAGTCGGCCCTCAAGGACAAGCCGAAGACCAGGTTCACGGCACCGTCGAAGACCATTCTCGAGGGCGTGAAGGTGAACGTGCCGAGCATCAAGGGCATGGGCATCAGCGAGGCCGAGAAGACGCTGCAGGCCGCGGGCTTCGGCACCGCGAAGCGTTACGTGTACTCCAGCCGCGGGAGGGCACATTCCTGGGCATCGAGCCGAGCAGGACGGCCGTGAAGTTCTCGACGATCTACCTCAAGATCTCGAAGGGTCCACAGCCCGCGGATCCCAAGCCGGACCCAAGTGCGGATCCCAAGCCGGACTCCAAACCGGATTCCAAGCCGAAGCCCGATCCGGGCAAGACGCCACCGGGTAAGGAAGACGGCAAGCAGACGACACCGGGCGGCTGAGTGATCCGGCACGCATCGACGGCGCTCGGCGTCGTCGCGGCGGTCGGTGCCGCCTGTTTCGGTTGGGGCCTCCTCGAGGCCGGCCTTTTCACCGTGCGACGGGTCGAGGTGCCCGTCCTGCCGGTCGGAGCGCGGCCGCTCAAGGTGCTGCACATCTCGGACCTCCACCTGGCCGCAGGGCAGGAACGCAAGCTCCGGTTCGTGCATGAGCTCGCCTCACTCGAACCGCACCTGGTGATCAACACGGGTGACAACATCACGCAGGCAGAGTCGATCGGCCCGCTGCTGGAGACGCTCTCCCCTCTGCGCGGGCTACCTGGCGCGTTCGTGTTCGGGTCGAACGACTACCATGCCCGCGCTTCAAGAATCCCGTCCGCTACCTGCTCGACGGCAGGTCGCGGATGGAGACCGCACCCAGGCAGTTGCCGTGGGAGGCGCTGCGAACGGGCCTCCAGAGCCTGGGCTGGGCAGACCTGACCGGGCAGCGCGTGAGCCTGCGCGTCGAGGGACTCACGGTGGCCCTCCGCGGCACCGACGATGGGCACCTGGGCCGCGATGACTACGGCCTCGTGGCCGGGCCCGCCGACCCGGACGCCGACCTGAACCTGGGCGTCACCCACGCACCGTATCTGAGGCTGCTGGACGCCATGACCGCCGACGACATGGACCTGATCTTCGCCGGGCACACCCATGGGGGCCAGGTGTGCGTGCCTGGCTACGGCGCGCTCATCACCAACTGCGACCTGGACAGGAGACGGGCCAAGGGCCTCTCGACGCACCAGGCAGGGGGCGCCGGTCATGGCTGCACATCTCCGGAGGACTCGGCACCTCACCGTTTGCGCCGTACCGGTTTGCGAACCGCCCCGAGACGACGCTGCTCACACTTGTTCCGCGGCCCGCCTGACCCTCAGTTCGCACTCGACGCCGTGGTCGGCTAATATTGCCCACGGCTCACGGGCCATCGGGGTGTGGCGCAGCTTGGTAGCGCGCGTCGTTCGGGACGACGAGGCCGCAGGTTCAAATCCTGTCACCCCGACCAAGTGACCAGATGGCAGAACCCCACCCACACGGGTGGGGGTTCTCCCATGTCCCGCCTCCGCACCAGCCCGTGAGGCCCGGGCCCACCTACCCGCCCGACGCCTCCGGGAAGTCGAAACCCAAAGCTCTAGTTTTCGAGGGAAGCTGACGATAGGGTTCCGAAAAGGATTGCGGAGATTTCGCATTGACCGTGCCTGCCCGACCGACGGGGGTCGGGTCCGCCCAGGCGCGGAAGCTCCGCCTTCCCTCAACGGAGAGGAACATCCCTGATGTACAAACGCTTGAGCAAGGTGGTGGGGGTCTCACTGACGAGCCTCGCGCTACTCGCTGGCGTCACACCGGCCGTGGCCGACGTGGCGCCGGGCAACGACAGCGATGTCGGTCTCTACACCAACGGCCTCTCCGACGTGATGGACATCGGCACGCCGACCTACACGAACCTCGCCCCGGTCGAGCAGGCGCTCACCCCGGGGTCGCATGGACGGCTGACAGCATGCAGCAGTCGATCTTCGCCAAGGACAAGGCAGCGGGAGGAACCGACTACTACCTGGACCGCATACTGGGTGTCAAGGGCTCCGGCAACAACGCGGTGCTCCAGACGCGTGGACGTTCGCTGTACATGCGCGGCAACTCGAACTTCTCGGCCATGGGATTCGCGGGAAGCGCGTTCGCCGGAGGCGTCACCAACCTCGGCAACTTCTACACCATCACCGTCCCGGCCAGTCGGTCTCCGAGGTCGGCGCCCAGCGCGTCAACGCCCCGAGCCACGCCAAGGGCCGTTACACGATCGGCACCACCGGCATCACCGCCGATCAGGCGAAGTTCATGACCCATGACAACGTCGCAGTCACCGCGCTCACGCTCAGCAACCCGGGCGCGAGCGACGTCACGCTCACGCTCCGCGCCGAGTCCCCGATCGCCAAGGCGGAGGCCGACGCCTCCGACGAGCTGGTCGGCACCACCAAACTTCGCTCCGGCTCCAACAACGGCCTGGTCGACACCCCGTGGAGCGACGTCACCATCCGTCTCAAGGCGACCGGTTTCGCCGCCGCGGACGGAGCCCTGGTCCGCGAGGTCACGGTCCCGGCGGCGGCAGCATCGACCTCTCCGTCGCCGGCGTGCTCTACTCCGACGACATGCCCGACTCCCCGGCGCCTTCGCCGCGTACGCGGCGAAGGCCCCGATGAGGCCGTGCGCGACGGCATCACCGCATTCAACGAGCAGTGGGCCGCCGACATCCCTACATCGACGTGCCGGACCCGGCCATCGAGAAGGCCATCGTCTACCGCTGGTGGGGCGAGCGCTACAACGTGCTCGACACCAACGAGTCGGGCCACGTGTACCAGTTCCCGACCACCATCGAGGGCGTCAACCTGTACCAGAACTCGGTTGTCCTCACGCAGCCCATGCACCTCCAGGACACCAAGTGGATCCGCAACCCGTATCTCGCATACGGCCAGGTGCTGAACCTCGGCGAGCTCTCGGGCTCGTCGGCCTTCCTCGACTCCCCGGACACACCAGCTGGAACAACCACTACTCGCAGTACATGGGCACCGCCGGCCTCGAGGCCTATCAGGTGCACGGCGGCGGTGAGGCGGTCGCCGAGAAGTTCGCCAGCTACTTCGAGGGTGATGCGAAGGGCCAGCTGGACCACTACGACGGCAACGACGACCTGCTCATCGCCTACGACACCAACTACATGCCGGGCAACGACTCGGACGCCATCTCCTTCGGGTTCCCGAAGAGCGGCGGCGGCGCTCCCGGAGCCCGCACCATCGAACGCCCCGAGTCCGCCTACGTCTGGGGCGCCTTCACGGCGGCCGCAGACCTCTACGAGATGGCGGGCGTGGGTGAAGCGAAGGTCGCCGAGCTCCGCGACACGGCCGACCGGATGCAGGCCGCGATTCTCGATCGGCTGTGGAGCGAGGAGACCCGGATGTTCCTCGCGGGCACCTCGCACGGAGCGACCTCGGCGGCCACCGCCAACGGCCAGGCGAACCCTCTGAGCCCGGCCGAGCGCGACCTGGTCCCGGCGAAGGAGACGAACCTCTACGACGTCTACGCCGAGGAGGTCATCCCCTTCGACCGGGCCGACACCTACGTGGACGGCTACCGGTTCCTCCGCTACGGCGACAACCACCCGATCTTCCCGTTCTACACGGCCAACCAGTATGACCGTGCGAAGTTCGGCATCGGTGGTTCGAACAACTTCTCCAACATCAACTTCACCGTGCAGTACCGAGGCGTCCGCGCCGGGCTCCGGCACTACGACACCCAGCAGAAGTACCTCGACGGCGACTACGCCGCACGGCTGCTGGACTGGATGGCCTGGAGCATCTACCCCAACGGCGATGCCTCCAACGCGAACCAGGCCGAGTACTACTCGAACTGGAACCCCGCCACGAAGACCTACGGCCGCAACAACCCGAACCACGTGATGCTCGGGAACATGAACTACATCTTCATCGAGGACATGGGCGGCATCCAGCCGCGCAGCGACGGCTCGATCGAACTGTGGCCCATCGACCTCGGCTACGGGCACTTCATGGTCAACAACCTGCGCTACCACGGGCGTGACGTCACGATCGTGTGGGATCCCGACGGCTCGCACTACGGCCTTGGCACCGGGTACTCGCTGTTCCTCGACGGCGAACGCGTCGCCTCTGCCGACCGGCTCGGCCATTTCACCTACGACCCGAACACCAACAAGGTCACGCAGGCCGAGGACGGCCTCGACGTGACGGTCCACGCGGGCGCAACCAGCACCCTCGCCTCCGCCGTCGACACCGACATCGAGGACGCCCGCGTCATCGACTACCTGAAGAAGGCGGGCATCGACCTGGAACGCAGCACCGCGAACCTCGCCACCGGTGCGACGGCCACGGCCGACCACACCCAGCAGGGGTCACGGCCGACGCCGTGGCGCCAGTTCCACACCCCGGGTTCTCGACCGGTTCCATGAACTACACCCCGGCGCCATCAAGGAGACTGAACTCCCGGTCACCCTCGACGCCCTCACCGACGGCGTCACCGCCGACCAGCCCTACTGGGGCAACCACGGCACGACGAGCCCGACCGGGTGGGTGCAACTCGACTTCGGCTCCCCGTCGAGATCGACAACGTGATGCTGTACTTCATGAGCGACCGCCAGGACGGCGGCTACTCCGAGCCCCAGCGCTTCTCCATCCAGGTGCCTGACGGCGCGGGCTGGAAGACGGTCGAGGCCGCGAAGCTCCCGAAGATCCCGAGCCCGAAGACCAACGACGTCCTGTTCGACAAGGTCACAACCGACTCACTGCGCGTCGCCTTCACCAACGCCCCCGGCCGGTTCACCGCGATCTCCGAGATCCAGGTGTTCAACTCGGGCCGCGAGGTCCCGGTCGTCGTCAACGACGCGCCGACGGTCACGGCGAAGGTCGACTCCACCAAGGTGGGCAACCTCTCCACCGGCTCGTCGCGACCGCGGTCGACGACGGACTCCCCGAGGACGGCACCCTCAGCTTCGGCTGGGAGGTCGTCACCGGGCCCGCGGGAGCGGGTGTCATCATCAGCGCACCCGACGCGCTGGCCACCACGGTGACCGGCACCGTCGAGGGCGACTACCGCTTCCGGTTCTCCGCCACCGACGGGGACAAGACCAGTGAGAAGTTCGTGGACGTCACGCTGACGAAGAAGGCCACCAGCGCCGAGTTCGGAGCGACAGGCACCATCACCACCTCCGGCTCCGCGGGCTGGGAGAACCCACTCAAGGTCAACGACCCGACCACCCGTCGCGGTCCGCCCCGGCGCGGGCAACGGCTGGGGCAACTGGGGCCAGCCCAACAACGGCACCAGCCCGGCGACGGCGGCCTGGATCCAGTACACCTGGGACACCCCGGTGAGGATCGCCTCGAGCGATCTCTACTGGTACGACGACGGCGGAGGCACGCGGGCTCCCCGTGCAGACGCCTACGCGCTGGAGTACACCACCGACGGCACCACCTGGCTCCCCGTCACCCTGACCGGCGGCTCGACCTACGCGGACGCGCTCAAGCTCAACGGGTACAACCACCTCGGGTTCGAGGCGGTCGAGGCGAAGGCGCTGCGCGTGCGGATCACCGGCGTGCAGGGCAGCGGGGCGGGAACGGGTGTCCTCCGTTGGCGTGTGAACGGCGATCTGGTCTCCGAGGTCGCCTCGCCGGTCATCATCCGGACTCAGACGGGCACCGTCCCGACGCTCCCGGCCGAGCTCGACGTCACCTACGAGAGCGGGGCCGACGGCAAGGTCGCGTTCCAGTGGCAGGCGATCACCGCCGAGATGGTCGCCGAGACCAACGTCGAGCCCTTCCTCGTCTACGGCACGAACTCCGCCTACGGGCTCATCGCCGAGGCGCAGGTCTACGTCCGACCCGAGTTGTCTGAGGGTGGCATCGCCATCCAGGGCGCCGAGTCGTTCGAGCGGACCGTCGCGGTGGGAGAGCAGCCGAAGCTGCCTACCCACGTTCTCGTGTCGTACAACGACGGCTCGAAGGACAACCAGGCGGTCGGGGTCGAATGGGACTACGACGAGACCCTCGTCGAAGAGGCGGGCGTGTACACGCTCCAGGGCGCGCTCCAGCTGCCCTGGTACGTGAGCAGCGCTGGCACCGTTGCCACCACCTTGAAGCTCACCGTCCTCGGGGACGCCGTCACCTCGGTGACGCTCGACCCCGCGTCGGTGACCCTCGAACCCGGCGACACGCAGCAGTTCACGGCGACCGTCGAGGCGATCGGGGATGCCGACAAGGCTCTTACCTGGGCCGTCACCGGCGCCGACTCGGAAGCGACGACGATCAGCGACTCGGGTCTGTTGAGCGTCGGCGCCGATGAGACGGCAACCACCCTCACCGTGACCGCCACGTCGAGCGCCACCCCGACGGTGTGGGGCTCGGCCTCGGTTGCCGTGGAGCACCCGGCCGAGCCGGTCGTTCTGGAGTCGATCGCCGTGACGCAGGCACCCACGAAGACCTCGTACAAGGTCGGTGAGGACCTCAACCTGACCGGGCTCATGGTGGAGGCCTCGTTCTCCGACGGGTCGAAGGCACCGGTGGCTGTGGCCGAGCTGAAGGTGGACGGCTACGACAGGTCGATCGCGGGCAGCCAGGTCATCACGGTCGGTTGGACGTCCGGGGAGGTCACGAAGAACGCCACCTTCACCGTCGAGGTGAAGGCCGCCCGAGTCCCACCCCGACTCCGACCCCACGGTGAAGCCGACACCGACCCCGACGCCCACGGTGAAGCCGACTCCGACCCCGACGCCCACGGTGAAGCCCACCCGGGCCAGGTCGACGTCTACTCCACCCGGGTCTGCACACGGTCAACGGCCGCCGCTGGTACACCACCTGCGAGCCGTACTCGCAGAACATCCGCTGCCGCACGAGCATCTGGGCGAGCACCATTCAGCGCAGGGGCAACGGCTACACGCAGGTCACCGGCTGGACGTTCAACAACATGACGTACCTGCCGATGATGACGCGCGCGCAGTGGGCGGCCAACCCCTCGGCCACACCGGTGCATGGACCGCAACCGACGGTCGTAGGTGGCGCACCGAGTGTGACACCGCGGTCACGGGCCGCAACGGCTGCCGGTCGTACACCTGGACGACCTACGTCAAGGCGACCTCGACCGGTGGCAGGACCACCTTCAGCACCGTCCAGGGCTGGGTCGTCAACAACATCGTGCGCTTCAAGGCCTGACGGGAGCGGACACGAACCGGCGGCCTCCGATCCACCCGGATCGGAGGCCGCCGGCCATGTTCAGGGTCGCTCCCATGCCTCCACGGGCCCGGGACGACCCGGAAGAGCGGATGGGGGTCCGGGAGTTCGGGAGGGCGGCGAGCAGTCCGGGCGAACGGACCGCGAGCTTCGCCGCGAGATGGGCCCGCTCGAACCGCAGCTGATCGTCGGTGACGTCCATCGAGGCGTCGACGCCGACCGTGTCGATCCTGCCGCGGTCGAACCGGTACCCCGCGCGTCCGCCTCGTCGGCGAGCGCCGCGAGGTATGCCCCGACAGTGGAGTGCGGGTCGTCGACGGCACGGAACCGGTCGAGTTGCGGATGGTTCCGGTAGCCCTGGTGCGTCCGGCGAGCACGGCCTGCGCCAGCAGTGTCTCCCGCCAACAGGCGATCAACCCCTGCCGGTCCAGGAACCTTGGATGGAGCGACCAGATCCTCACGTGCTCAGTAGGTCCTCGAGTCGTCCCCGTCGCTGCACTGCAGCCCGACGCCGACCGGGATTCCCGCGCCCTCCAACTCCGTGCACGAAGGCTCGGCCTGGAGCATGATCGCCCGGTCCCACGAGCCGCCCGCAGCGCCCAGATCGTCTGACCGCCGCCGCAGTCGCCGCCCTCGCTGCCCAGGACGAACCCGTCCGGGTGGACGCTCATCACGCTGAGGTACGTGGTGCTGCAGCCGTCGGAGTCGGGGCCGCCCAACAGCGCCGCCGCGTAACCGCGGAAACTCTCGGGTACCCTGCCAGCGAGGCGGCACCCTCTGGCGTCTCGGCCTGAGAGTCGACATCGACCCAGGCTACGGACCGGTCGGGTGCCGACGGTATCGGGGTGGGGTCGGCACCGGAGCCGCCGAGGGCTCAGGGCGCGCGCTCGGCACGGCGGTCGCCGGCGGGACGCCGACGGCCTGGGAGTGACCCTGTCGGGCGTCGGTGCGGCGCTCGGGTCGGGCTCACCGAGGCGGATGCGGACGACGAGGGCGACGGGGTGGAGGTGGCGGTTCGGGTGGGGTGGGACCGACGGTGGTTTCCGGGGCGCACCCGACGACGAGGAGCAGCCCGGCCGCGACCGCGGCGGTTCGGAGGTTGGGCATCAGTAGTCGGCCGCCTTCCCGGAGTCATCGAGGCAGCGCAACCCCGGCACGGCCTCCGGCACCGAGTTGAGGGCGAACTCCCGGCAGGGGATGGCGTCCTCGAACTGGGTGATGTAGTGCCACTGGCCCTCGGTGATGCCCCAGATCACCTGCCCGCCGCCACAGTCGGACTCCTCGGATCCGAAGGCGAACCCGTCCGGGTGGACGGCCCTGATCTCCACTTCGGTCGTGGTGCAGCCGCCGTCGTCCTCGACTCCGACCCGGCTCGCCAGGAAGGCGCGCAACGAGGCCGGGAGTGAGGACGCGGCCCCGGCCTGGGCCGCGTCCCGGACCGTCACGTCGACCTCGGCCCACGGGCCGCCGACGACCGGCGGCTGCTCGACCGGGGGAAGCGATGCCTGGGGCGACTCCTGAGTGGGAACGACCTCGGGTGCCTGCGACGGCCCGGTGGCGGACGGCTCGGGCAGCGGGTGGCCTCCACGCTCGGGGCGGAGCGAGGGTCGGTTCGGGAAGGGCCGTGCCGGGGTCGGCGACGCTCGGGTGACCCGCGGGGTCGCTCCGCCATCGGCCCCGCGCAGGCGCTGAGCGCCGCGACAAGGGCAAAGACACCGGCGAACATCAGGGGTTTACGCACATCCGGAACCCTACCCGACACGCCAATGGTTCCCCACAGCGCGTCGCGCTGGCCTACCCTGGCATTGGAGGCACTCAACGCTGACCTGCCCCGACGGAGGAGACCGATGTTCAACCAGTCCGAATCCCACCCACGTCGCCAGCTGATCCCGAGCACCGGCACCGCGCCGACCCACGCCCGCCTTCTCGCCTGGCTCGACACGGTCGTCGACCTGTGCAGGCCCGATGCCATCCACTACTGTGACGGCTCGTCCGAGGAGGCCGCTGCGCTCGCCGCCGGGCTCGTCGATGCGGGCACCCTGGTGCGCCTCAACGATGCCCTCCAGCCCAATTCGCTGTATGCCCGGACCGACCCCGACGACGTGGCCGCGTCGAGGACTCGACCTTCATCTGCTCCAACGACGAGCGCAACGCCGGCCCCACCAACAACTGGATGGATCCGGCGCAGATGAAGCGGATCATGACCGAGTTGTACGACGGCTGCATGGTGGGCCGGACGATGTATGTGATGCCGTTCTGCATGGGTCACCTGGACGCGGAGGATCCGAAGTTCGGGGTGGAGGTCTCCGACTCTGCCTACGTGGCGCTCTCCATGAGGATCATGACGCGGATGGGGCGGAGACGCTCGCGGCGATGGAGGCCACCGGAGCCGACTTCGTGCCGTGCCTGCACTCGGTCGGCATGCCGCTGGCCGAAGGCCAGCCCGACGTCGCATGGCCCTGCAACGAGACGAAGTACATCGTCCACTTCCCGACGAGAAGATGGTCTGGTCGTACGGCTCCGGATACGGGGCAATTCGCTGCTGGGCAAGAAGTGCTACGCGCTGCGCATCGCGTCGGTGATGGCCGCGACGAGGGCTGGATGGCCGAGCACATGCTGATCCTGAAGCTCACCTCCCCGAGGGCGCGCCTACCACATCGCCGCGGCCTTCCCGTCCGCGTGTGGCAAGACCAACCTCGCCATGCTGGAACCGACGGTGGCGGGGTGGAAGGTCGAGACCCTCGGAGACGACATTGCCTGGCTGCGGTTCGGCGACGACGGCCGCCTGTACGCGACGAACCCGGAGACGGGGTTCTTCGGCGTGGCCCCCGGCACCAGCGAGGACACCAACCCCAACGCGATGCGCGCCATCCGCCGGGGAAACTCGCTGTTCACCAACGTGGCCCTCACCGAGGACGGCGACATCTGGTGGGAGGGCATGACCCGGAGAAGCCGGCGACGCTGCACGACTGGAAGGGCCGCCGCTGGCACGGGGATCCGGCCCGAGGGCGGCCGCCCCGAGGAGAAGGCCGCCCACCCGAACAGCCGGTTCTGCACCCCGATCGAGCAGTGCCCGATCCTGGCGGACGAGTACCACGATCCGGCCGGCGTCGCCCTCGACGCGATCATCTTCGGCGGTCGCAGGGAGAACACCGTCCCCTTGTGATGCAGTCGCGCAACTGGCGCCACGGCGTCTTCATGGGGGCTACCTGTTCATCGGAGTCGACGGCCGCCGCGAAGGGGCCGTCGGGGTGCTGCGGCGCGATCCCATGGCGATGCTGCCGTTCATCGGCTATCACGTCGCCGACTACGTCCAGCACTGGATCGACATCGGCGCGCAGGCCGACCAGGACAAGCTGCCGAAGATCTTCTACGTCAACTGGTTCCGACGCGATGGCGACGGCCGCTTCATGTGGCCGGGCTTCGGCGAGAACTCCCGGGTACTGAAGTGGATCGCGCAGCGCGTCGACGGCCTCGTGGATGCCCGCGAGACCCCGATCGGCCTGCTCCCCACCGAGGACGGGCTCGACGTGGAGGGTTGGACATCACGGAGTCCGATCTCCGGGAGGTGGTCGGATACCGGGAGCAGGAGTGGCGCGACGAGGTGCCGCGCATCGGCCGCTGGTTCGACACATTCGGCTGGCGCCTTCCGCGCGAGCTGGTCGACGAGCTCCTGCAGTTGGAGACGACCCTCGGCGCGGAACCGAGCAGCTTCGGCCGCTGACACCGGGCGACACGTCCGGCGAGACGGAGGTCTTCCGGAAATCCCGCGCGGCCGCGCCGAACCGGCACCCGCGTCCCGAGGTTCGGCTGCGGCCACGGCGTGAGGATCGGCCACCCGGGCCGCGAGTCGCGCGCATGGATATCGCCTTGTCCTCGCATCATCCGACGGGTGCGGCCTATCGTGGCTGGACCGGGGCGGCCGACGGCCCTCCCGGATGCACCGGAAGAAGGCCCATCGTCTCAGCGGAGCGGATGCGGTCCGTCGGCACCATCGCTCGCATCTGGGGACCCGTGAAAAACCTGCTACGGATCGCTCTCATCACACTTCTCGTCGCGACCGGAAGCCTGGTCACGGCCTCCCCGCCAAGGCGGAGATCGACGTCTACACGACTCCGGGCAGACACTTCGTCAACGGCCGCTGGTGGGACACCCGCTGCGAGAAGTACTCCATCACCACGCGCTGCCGCACCGAGATCCTGGCGACGGTGATCACGTACCGCAACGGCCGCTACGTCACGAGCAACACCTGGACGTTCAACAACCTCACCTACCTGCCTTCGCCGCGCTCCGCGTGGGTGAGGAACCCGCTCGGCAAGGCGGGCTCCTGGACCGCGACGGACGGGCGGAAGTGGCGCACCGAGTGCGACACCCCACCACCGGGCGCAACGGCTGTCGCAGCTATGCACAGGCCAGCGTGATCGTGAAGACCGCCACCGGCTTCCGGCACCAGGTCAAGTGGGTGTTCAACAACATCGTGCGGTTCTCCATCGCACCCACCACCCCACCGACCAAGCCACCCACCACCCCGCCGACGACGCCACCGACCACCCCGCCGACCACGCCGCCGACCGGGGTGACCTTCCGGGACCCCGACCTCGAGGCGTGCATGCGCAGGGCGGCAGGGATCGGCGCCACCGCTCCGTTCACCATCGCCACCGCCGCCGCGGTCGTGGAGGCCACCTGCAACGGCAACGTCGAGAACCTGTCCGGGATGGAGAACTTCACCGGCCTCACCAGCCTCGATCTGGCGGCCAACTCCATCACCAGCATCACCCCCTGACGAAGCTGACGCGCCTCCGGTTCCTGGACCTGTCCAGGAACCGGATCACCAGCCTCGCCCGCTCGCGGGCATGACCGCCCTGTACACCCTGTACATCTCCGACAACCCGGTCACTGACGTGGCCCCGCTCGGCAAGCTGCCCAACCTCAACACCGTCGAGGCGATCGGCACCGACGTGCGCAGCGTCGCACCCCTGAAGGACGCGGCGGGGCTGGTCTTCCTCGACCTGTCGTCGAGCACCCGGCTGGACGCCTCATCGCTCACGTCGCTCACCCAGTTGCGGGGACTGTCCATCGCCGACTCGAATCTGTCGAGCCTCACCCCGCTCACCAATCTGAAGGCGCTCCTGATCCTCGACGTCGCGTCAAACCCCGACGTCACCTCCGCCGCGCCGCTGGGTGGCATGACGTCGCTCTCGATACTGTCGATCACCAGCACCGGGATCGGCGATCTCACCCCGATCGGGAAGCTCACCAGCCTGACCCAGCTCGACATCGACAGGACACCCGTCCAGCGGGTCGCACCGCTGGCCTCCCTGACGAAACTGCAGGTCCTGTCGGCGGTGGGTGTGAGCGCCACGGACTGGCAGAGCCTGGACGCCCTCGTCGCAGGAGGTCTGACTATCCTCAGGTGACGACCGGGCCGGAGCGGGCGGGCGCGGAACGGGCCGGTAGCCTGTCCCGGGTGATGACTGGAGAGAGCGGCGTCCTCGTCTACTGGCGCCCCGGCTGCATGTACTGCGAGCGGCTACGGGCGTACTCGGCGACCACGCCCCGCGCGCCGACTGGATCGATATCTGGAGCGACCCGGAGGCCGCGGCATTCGTAGCCGGCGTCAACGACGGCAACGAGGTCGTTCCCACGGTGGTGATCGACGGCGTGGCACACACGAACCCCGATCCCGACCTGGTGCTCGCTGCCCTGACGGCCTAGGACACGGCGTGGCCCCCGCGCGTGAGGTCGTCCGAGCCCGATGGGGCGTCACGATCATGTTCTGGCTCAACGGTGTCGGTTTCGCCTCCCTCCTGCCCGCTACCCCGAGATCAAGGCCGCCCTCGGGCTCGACGACCTCGGCTGGGTCTCGTCGTGGGGCTCGGCCCGCTCGGCGGACTGATCGCGGGCCTGTTCACCGCGCGGCTCATCCGGCGGTACTCCTCGGCGCGCGTCAACGTGGTGACCGCACTGCTCGGGCTCGCCATGCTCAGCGTGTACGGCAACGCAACCGTGTGGCCGGTGTTCGCGCTCGGGATCTTCGCGATGGCGGGCTTCGACGCGATCAGCGACATCTCCATGAACGCCCACGGGCTGCGGGTTCAGAGCCTCTACGGCCGCTCGATCGTCAACGGCCTGCACGGCTGGTGGTCCGTCGGGGCCGTGTCGGGCGGCCTGCTGGGCTCGATCGCGGCCCAGGCCCGGGTGCCGATCTGGGTGCAGTGCCTCGTCGCCTTCGTGATCTTCGGCGCGATGGCCATCTACGCGAAGACGCTGCTGCTCCGCACACCGGACGCGCGGCCCGCCGGGGAGGGCACCACCGTGTCGGGCGGAATCCCCGCCGCTGGCTGCCACGCCTGATCGCGCTCGGTCTGCTGGGAGCCTCCGTCGGCATCATCGAGGACTCGGGGCTTCGTGGGGCGCCGTCTACATGGACTCGATGTTCGAGGTGACCCCGTTCGTGGTGGGCATGGCCTTCGTGGCGCTGCAGGGAGCGCAGGTGATCGGCCGGTTCACCGGAGACGCGCTGACCAACCGCATCGGCGCGCGGGGCGTCGTCACGCAGGGGCTCGTCATCGCGCTCGTCGGCACCGCGGCGGCCGTCGCATTCCCGTCGGCCGCCATGACGTTGGTCGGTTTCGCCTGCGCAGGTTGGGCATCGCCACGGCCATCCCGCTCGCGATGCACGCCGCGAACGAACTGCCCGGCATGGCCCACGGCAACGGCCTGACCTTCGTCACCTGGCTCATGCGGGTCGGCTTCTTCGCCGGCCCCCGCTGATCGGGCTGGTCGCCGATGCCGTCGACCTGCGCTGGGCGCTCATCGTGCTGCCCGTCGCGGCCGTGCTCGGCCTCGTGCTGTCGCCGTCGCTGACCCCGCCGAGGCGGGCATGACCGCGCTGGTCATCGCCGGAGGCCGCCTCGCGGGCGGACACCGGATGGACGTTCGGATCGAGGGCGGCCGGATCGTCGGGATGGGCCCGGGCTCGACACGACCGGCGCACGGCTGGTGGATGCGCACGGCGGGTACCTGGTGCCGGGCCTGTGGGACGCGCACGTCCACTTCGGCCAGTGGACGCGCTCGACGACCTGGCTCGACATCTCCGCAGAGCCCGGGCCCGAGGCCGTCTGCGCGACGATCCGCCGCGCGCTCTCGGGCATGCCCGGGGACGGCCCGCTGATCGGGTTCGGGCACCGCTCGGGAGGCTGGGCACGGGAGCCGGGCGTCGCCGAACTCGACGCGGTGAGCGGTGCGCGGCCGGTGGTCCTGATCTCGGGCGACGCCCACAACGGATGGCTCAACTCCGCGGCGCTGCGCCTGCTGGGACTGCCTCCCCGGACCGGCCCGCTGCGCGAGGGCGACTGGTTCCCGGTGCTGGCCGACCTCGGGTCGCTCCCCGGAACGACCCCGACGCGGGCGCAGGAGTTGGCGGCGGTGGACCGGCTGACCGCCCGCGGGCTGGTGGGCATCGTCGATCTCGAGTTCACCGATGCGTTCAACGACTGGCCCGCGCGGGCGGAGGCAGGCATCGACCGACTCCGGGTGCGCGCGGGAACCTACGAACACCAACTCGACGAGGTGATCGGTCGCGCCCTGCGCACCGGCGACCCGCTCGCCGGTCCGCTGATCACCATGGGGCCCTTGAAGATCATCAGCGACGGCTCGCTCTCGACCCGCACCGCATGGTGCGAGGAACCGTACGAGGGCTCCGCCGGGCACCGAACCTCCCGGCCGAGAGGCTCCATGCCCTGCTCCGCCGCGCCGCCTCGGCGGGGCTGGACGCGGCGGTGCACGCCATCGGCGACCGGGCAGCCACGCTCGCCCTCGACGCGTTCGAGGCGACGGGCGCCCACGGTTCCGTCGAGCACGCCCAGCTGCTCAGCCACGCCGATGTGCCGCGCTTCGCGGCACTCCGGGTGACGGCGAGCATGCAGCCCGCGCACCTCCCCGACGACCGCGACCTCACCGACCTGGTGTGGGGCGACCGGGCGGAGCGCGCCTTCATGGCCCGTTCCCTCCTCGACGCGGGCGCGACGCTCGCCCTCGGCTCCGACGCCCCGGTGGCCCGCCCCGACCCCTGGCTCGCCATGGCGGCGGCCGTGTGGCGCAGCTCCGACGACCGGCCCGGCTGGCACCAGGAGCAGGCCATCACCGCGCGGGAGGCGCTCTCGGCATCCACCGACGGGCAGCGGCTCCGCGTCGGGGCGCGGGGCGACGTCGTGGTGGTGGAGTCCGACCCGCTCCAGCCGGGACCGGCCGATGAGGTGGCGGGGCGGCTCCGCACGATGCGCGTCCGCTCCACGATCTGCGGTGGTCGCCTCACCCACGGGTGAGGTCCCCCTGCTGTAATGGAGCCATGACGCTCCCCACGACACGCATTCCCGACCCGATGGCCGCCCACCGTTGCGGTGGGGCGTGATCGGGCCCGGCGGAATCGCAGGCGCCTTCACCGAGGCACTCCACACCCACACCCGCAGCCGCGTCGTGGCCGTCGGATCCCGCGACGCCGGCCGCGCGGCGGCCTTCGCCGCGAGGGTCGGTGCGGAGCGCTCGTACGGCAGCTACCCGGAACTGGTCGCCGACGACGGCATCGACGCCGTCTACGTCGCCACCCCGCACAGCGAGCACCTCGCCAACGCGCTGCTGGCCATCGGGCGGGCCGCCCCGTCCTCGTGGAGAAGGCCTTCACCCGCAACGCTGCGGAGGCGCGGCAGATCTTCGAAGCGGCACAGGCCGCGGGTGTCGCGGCCATGGAGGCCATGTGGACGCGGTTCCTGCCTTCCACGGACATCGTCCGGCAACTGCTCGCCGACGGGGCCCTCGGTGACCTCGAGACCCTGTTCGCCGACCACGGCCAGTGGTTCGCCGACGACCCCGGCTTCCGGCTCTTCGATCCCGCGAAGGCGGGCGGCGCCATGCTCGACCTGGGGTCTACCCCGTCTCGTTCAGCCACTTCGTCCTCGGCGCCCCGGGCCGGGTCCAGGCAACGGGCACCACCGCCTTCACCGGCGTCGACCGCCAGATCTCCGGCCTGCTCAGCGGCTACGCCGGGCACCCGATGGCGCACGGCCTGATCAACACGACGCTCGCGGCGAAGACCCCGACGGTGGCCCTGATCAGCGGCCGCGACGCCCGCATCGAGATTCCGGGCGCCTTCTACGCGCCGCAGCGGATCAGGTTCATCTCCCGCGACGGATCGGTCGAGGAGTCCCCCGAGCCTGGGATCGCCTGGCACCTGGGCCTGTGCCACGAGGCCGCCCACTTCGCGACGATGATCGCGGAAGGCCGCACCGAGTCGGAGCTGCTCCCGTGGTCGGAGACGCTGGCCGTCATGGGGACCATGGATGAGCTGCGCCGCCAGGTCGGCGCTGTCCTACCCGGGAGAGCCTCTAGCCGAGGAACTGGCTCTCGAGATCGTCGGCGATCGAGGTGATCCGCATCATGGTCTCGACGAGTTCGTCGCCGGTGAGGTTGGCGATGGGCAGCGCATTGGTCACGACGACATAGCCCTGCTCGACCATCAACCCGCCCACCACCTTCTGGGACAGGCTCTCGGCTGCGGTCCAGAGGTCGATCTCGGTCAACTCTCCGATGGGCGAGTTGAACTTGACCCAGTCGGCCTCCTCGTTGGAGGCGTGCTCGATGAGCACCGTCTGCGACCGGTGGTTGGGCAACTCGAACACGAGCTGGATGTGACGCTCGTCCAGGTCGGTCGCGTTCCAGTTGCGGTGGACGAAGTCCTTCAACTCATCCCAGTTGGCCATCGCTCCTCCTCCGTCTTCCGGTTCCATCGTCGCAGGTCCGGGCCCGGCGGCGCGGATGAACCGACGAGGTCACACTCCTTGCGGGTGACCGGCCCGCCGGACGGCCTTGACGGCCTCCTCGAAGAGCAGCACGGCCACCCCTGCCGCGACGGCGACGCCCCAGTGCGGCAGGTCGAGGGCCGTGGTCCCGAAGGCGTGCTGCAGGAACGGCACCTCCACCACCAGCACCTGGCCGACGGTGACGGCCGCAAAGGAGAGCCAGAGCCACTTGTTGGTGAACAGGTGGGAGAAGGCGCTGGCGGTGTCGGCACGGCTGTTGAGCGCGTTGAACAACTGCATGAACACCAGCGCCGTGAACACGGTCGTGCGGGCCACCTCGAACTGCAGGCCGGTCGGGGCGAGGTGCTCGAGCCCGCTCAGCAGCCCGCCGGGAAGCGACAGGTCGAAGATCGCCAGGCTGATCAGCCCCATCACCAGGCCGATCACGATGATGCGTTGCCACATGTGCCCGTCGATGATCGGCGTGCCGTAGCCCCGGGGCGCCCGCGACATCACGTCGTCGATCTCGGGATCGACCCCATCGCCAGCGCCGGGCCGGAGTCGGTTACCAGGTTGATCCAGAGGATCTGGGTGGCGAGCAGCGGGACGACCGTGGCACCCGGGTTGCCGGGTCGGCGAGCCCGATGACGCCGCCCAGCACCACCCGAGGAACACCGTGGCGACCTCGCCCATGTTGGAGCTCAGCAGGTAGCGGATGAACTTGGAGATGTTGTCGTAGATGACGCGACCCTGGCGGACGGCTGCGACGATCGTCGTGTAGTTGTCGTCGCCGAGGATCATCTCCCCGGCCTCCTTCGTGACCTCCGTGCCGGTGATCCCCATGGCGATGCCGATGTCGGCCGACTTCAGGGCAGGGGCGTCGTTGACGCCATCGCCGGTCATCGAGACGATCTGGCGCTGCTCCTGCAATGCGTCGACGATCCGCAGCTTGTGCTGGGGTGAGACGCGGGCGTACACCGAGGTGGTACGCACCACCTCGCGCCAACCCTCGTCGTCGAGCTGGTCCAGCTCCCGCCCGTCACGGCGTGGGCATCGCCCGCCTCCACGATGCCGAGGTCGGTGGCGATCCGGGCCGCCGTGACCGGATGGTCCCCGGTGATCATCACGGTCCGGATGCCCGCCCGGTGCGCCTCACGGATCGCCTCGGCGGCCTCCTCGCGGGGCGGGTCGATGATGCCGACGAACCCGGCCCAGACGAGGTCGTGCTCGGAGTCGTCATGGAACCCACCCGCCGAGTCGGCCTGTTCGGCCTCACGCCAGGCGACCCCAGGGTGCGGTTGCCCTCGCGGCCGAGCGACTCGACGGAGGCGGCGATGGCCTCGCGGCGCTCCGGGGTGAGCGGTCGTGTCTCCCCACCCACCTGTTCGGCGACACACCGCTCGAGCAGCACGTCGGGGCACCCTTGGCCAGCACACCGTGCAGGCCGAGGGCGTCGTGGTGTCCGAGCACCGACATCATCTTGCGCTCCGAGTCGAAGGGCGCCTCACCCTCCCGCACGAAGCCGTCGAGCACACCGGCCACACCCTCCAGCTTCCGTCCGGCCACGAGGAACGCGGCCTCGGTCGGGTCGCCCTGGATCTCCCAGCGGCCGTCGACCTGCTCGAGTTGGGCGTTGCTCGCGAGCGCACCGGCGCCGACGACGCGACGTGTCTCGGCGAGAACCCTCTCGCTGTGCTCTCCCGTGAGCCTGACCTCCCCGGTGGGTTCGTAGCCGGTTCCCGAGAGGCTCACCCTCCCGGAGGCGGTGACGATCTCGCGCAGGGTCATCTCGTTGCGCGTGAGGGTGCCCGTCTTGTCCGAGCAGATGACGCTGACCGCGCCGAGCGTCTCGACCGAGTGCAGGTCCTTCATGACTGCGTTCCGGCGGGCGAGGACCTGCACACCGATGGCGAGCACGAGCGAGAGGATCGCGGGCAGCCCCTCCGGGACGGCGGCCACCGCGAGCGAGACGCCCATCAGGAGCACGTCCACGGCCTCGGCCATGGTGCGGACGCCGTTGACCAGCGCCACCGCGGCCATCACGACCACCGCGATGATGATGACGAGCAGCCCCAACATCCTCGAGACCTTCGCGATCTCCACCTGCAACGGGACGGCTCATCGAGGGTCTGTTCGAGCAGGGTGGCGATGCGTCCCATCTCCGTGTCCATTCCGGTGGACGTCACCACCGCGCGACCGACGCCGCGGGCCACCGCCGTCCCTTGTGGACCATGTTGATCCGGTCGCCGAGCGGCACCTCCCCGGGCAGCGGGTCGACCCCCTTCGAGACGGCCTCGGACTCTCCGGTGAGCGCCGCCTCCTGCACCTTCAGCGACGATGCGCTGACGAGGCGGGCATCCGCGCCGACGGCGTCGCCCTCGGCCAGCACCAGGACGTCGCCCGGGACGATGTCGGAGGAGGCGACCTCGGTGAGGCTGCCGCCGCGCAGCACGGTGCAGCGGGCGGCCGTCATGTCGGCGAGCGCCGCGACGGCGTCAGCCGCCTTGTTCTCCTGGACGAAGCCGATCACGGCATTTGTCAGCACGATCACCACGATCACGACGGCATCCACCGGCACACCCGTGGCACCCTCGGCAACCCAGGCCACCATGGAGATGAGGATGGCCGCCAGCAGCAGGTAGACGAGCGGGTCCTTGAACTGGCGGAGGAACCGCCGCCAGGCCGGGTCGGGCGCCGCCGAGACGAGCTCGTTGGGCCCGTGGCGCGCCAGCCGCTCGGCGGCCTCGGCCTGCGTGAGGCCTGTGTCGATGTCGACCCCATTGCCGCGGCCACCCGGTCGGCGGGTGCGAGGCTCGGATCGGTCGTGCCTACGGCTGGCTGGTTCGACTCGGCCACGGGTGACTGCCTTTCGACGCTGATGGTTACCGATGCTACCCACCAGGGTCCTGCCCCGGTGGGGTCGGCGACACGGGTGGTCGGGCCGGGCCGCTACCTGAAGAACAGCTTCCGTAGTCGCAGCGTCGCGGCGACCACCCCCGACACGACCATCACCGCGAAGTAGGCGATGTGTCCGAGCAGGGCGCCGGGCACGATGATGCCGGTGGTGAGTTGTCGGATCATGTCGACGGCGTGCCACAGCGGCATCGCCATGATGACCCACCGCACCGCCTCGGGGTAGACCTCGATCGGGAAGAAGGTGGCCGACAGCAGGAACATCGGCAGCATCACGAAGAAGACCAGATCGAGGTGCTGGAACGTCTTCATGAAGCTCACCGCAGTGAGGCCGACCGCCGCGAACCCGAAGGCGACCAGCAGCGCGGCCGGGATGGCCAAAACGGCCGTCCAGGACAGGTTCAGCCCCAGCAGCGTGGTGACCACCATGAACCCGCAGGCATAGAGCAGCCCCCGGAACAGGGCGAGCAGGATCTCGCCGAGCGCGACGTCTGCGGGCCCGAGCGAGGTGGACAGCATCTGGTCGTAGATCTTCCCGTAACGCATCCGGAAGAACACGTTGGTGGTGGAGTCGTAGAGCGCCCCGTTCATCGCGGAGACGGCCATCAGCGCGGGCGCGATGTAGGCGGCGTAGCCGACGGCGTGCCCGTAGAACTCCACGTCACCGATCAGCGCGCCGAGCCCGAGCCCCATCGAGAGCAGGTAGAAGACCGGCTCGAAGAAGCCCGTCAACACGACGAGATAGTTGTGTCGCGCGATCACCTTCATGCCGCGCGCCAACACGGCGCGGGTGTTGCCCGAGTAGATGCCGCGCAGTCGCCCCGGCACGCGCGGCACCGGTGCCTGGAGTCCCGGCCTCACTGGTCCAGCCTCTTCCGGAACACACGCACGCAGACCCACGCGGCCACGAAGGCAAGGGCCGCCAGGTAGCCGAGGTGGACGGCGATCATCCCCTGGGTGGCGGGCGCGCCGTAGAGCACGACCCGGCCCAGTTCGGCCGCGTGCCACAGCGGGGACACCCAGCCGATGGGTTGCAGCGGCCCGGGCAGCGTGGCGAGCGGAAAGTAGGTGCCCGAGAACAGCGTCAGGGGGACGATGACGAACCGCTCCACGAAGGAGAGCTGCCCCCGGTCGTCGCGCTGTGTGGCCACCCATGCCATCACCGAAAACCCCACGGTCAACGACAGCAGCATCCCGATCGGGAGCAGGAGCAGCGCACCCAGGGGTCACCGATCCCGAAGACGAGGAGCGCGACGATGTAGAACACGATCATCGGTACGACCCGCACCAGCACCGAGACCTGGTAGCCGAGCGCCATCTGCGCCGGGCTCATCGGGGTCAGCCGCATCGCGGTGAACGTGTTGGACCACTTGAAGCCGCCGAACACCCCGTAGGTGTTCTCCTGGGCGGACACCTGCATCGCGGTGGCCATCACGAGTGCGGGGGCCACGAACGTGAGGTAGTCCACGCCCTCGATTCCCTCTCCCGCGTCGACCAGGACGCCGAGGCCGACGCCCATCCCCAGCAGGTACAGGAACGGCGAGCCGATGCCGGTGAGCAGCATCGTCGGCCAGTAGCTGCGCACCAGCAGCGCGCGGTGCGCCACGACCGCCCACCAGCCCCACCTGCGCACGCGGGCGACGTCGGCGACCCCGTCGAATTTCATTCGATGAGGCTCCTGCCGGTGAGCCGGAGGAAGACATCTTCCAACGAGGAGCGGCGCACCAGCGAGGCGATGGGGCTCAAGCCGAGCTCGACGACCCGCTGAAGCGCCTGTTCCCCGAAGTCGTCGTAGATCAGGATGCGGTCGGCGAGCACCTCACGGCGGCTCCCGACCCCCTCGAGCGCGCGTGCCGCCTGCTCGTTGCGGCCCGACCCGAACCGGACCTCCAGCACCTCGCGGGTCGAGTAGTCCCGGATCAACTTCGACGGGGATCCCTCGGCCACGATCCGACCCTTGTCCACGACGACGAGCCTGTCGCACAACTGTTCGGCCTCGTCCATGAAATGGGTCGTCACGACCAGGGTCGTTCCCTCCTCCTTCAACCGGAACAGCCGGTCCCACAGGATGTGACGGGCCTGCGGATCAAGCCCGGTGGTCGGCTCGTCGAGCAGCATCACCCGGGGTTGTTGATCAGGCCACGGGCGATCGTCAGGCGCCGTCTCATGCCGCCGGAGAGACCGTCGACCCTGGCCGTCCGCTTCTCCCGGAGCTGGGCGAAGTCGAGGAGCTGCTCGGCGCGTTCCCTGACGTAGGCGCGGGCAGGGCGAAGTAGCCTCCGTAGACGATGAGGTTGTCGATCACCCGCAGTTCCTCGTCGAGCAGGTCGCCCTGCGGGACGATGCCGAGCTGGGCGCGGATCTCGGGGCCGTGGTGATTGGTGTCCAACCCCAGCACAGTCAGCTCGCCTGAGGTGCGGGTCGAGGTGGCCGCGATCATCCGCATCGTCGTGGACTTGCCCGCGCCGTTGGGGCCGAGGAAGCCGAACGACTCCCCGGGGCGATGTCGAAGTCGATGCCGTCGACCGCGACGAAGTCGCCGTAGCGCTTCGTGAGGCTTCGGGCAGAAATCACTGGCTCCACGCGGGGCACACTACACGCACGATGAGACCGGCCGGACGCGAAGACGGCGCCACCTTCGTTCCCCCTGAGCCGTCCCAATCCGGACCAGCCCCTGACGAAGGTGGCGCCGCTGCCCGGCGGTCTCCCGCCGGTCGGTGGGCCGCTTGCCGCGGCCTACCTCACTGGTCGGCGACCAGGTTCACGTGCCAGAGCACGCCGAACCGGTCACGGACCATGCCATAGGTGTCCCCCACATCTGCTTCTCGAACGGGACGAGCACGGCCCCGCCCTCGGCAAGCCCGGCGTGGAAGGACGGGAGTCGCTCATCGCTGCCGGAGATCGACATGGCGACCGTATCGCCCACCGTCTGAGGCATTCCATCCATGGTGTCGCTTCCGAAGATGACCATGCCGTCATCGGTGGTGAGGCTGGCGTGCATCACACGGTCCGACCCCGGGAACTGGGCGCCTCCCTGCGCCTCGCCGAACGTCATGACGGAGAGTTCCCCGCCGAGCAAGAAACGGTAGAATTCCATGGCCTCGCGACAGGTGCCATCGAGCGCCAGATAGGGGTTGAGCAGGATCGACATGCCTTTCACCTTCCTTCGCTTCCGCGGTTGGGGCCTGCACGACAGACAATAGGTGCAGCCACCGACAAAGTCGTCGGATTCCGGGAATCAGGTGGTCGGGCTCACTCAACGCCGTCGGCAAATGCCTTCGCGAGGGCGATCATCCGGCCCAGGAAGTCGCCGGAAGCCGGGCGAGATCGGCAGCCCACACCGCGTTGAGGACGAGCCGCACGAACGTCCACGCCATCACGCGGTCGAGGTCGAGACCCGCGGTGTCGGCGACGATCTCCGCGCGCAGCCGCACGTGGGTGCGCGGCGACCCGGCCCGTGCGGTTACCCCGCACGGTTCCAGACGATCGGCGCGACGGCGTAGGCCCACTCCCCCGACACGGGTTTGGGGTCGATGGCCAACCACTCGGCGCGGGTCGCGGCGAGCACATTTGCGTCATGCAGGTCCTCATGGACCAACCGGGCCGGGGCCGGTCCGAGGAGCAGGTCGTCGAGGGTCGAGGCCGCCTGCTCGACGAGCCGTCTCGGCACCAGCGGAGGAAGGGCCGCGAACTGCCCACGCCAGCGGATCGCCTTCGTCGCGAGGGGCGGGATCTGCGGCGGGGCGGGCCGGTCGAGCTCACCGAAGAGGCGACCGATCACCTCACACGCCTCGAGGATGGGCACGTCGTTGAGCGTCCGGTCGCCGTCCAGACGTTCGAGGAGCAGCACCTGCTCCGCCGGGTGCGCGGCGATGAGCCGGACGGCCCCCGACCGTCCCAGATCCGGAGCGCGAGATGTTCGTGGGTCGCCTCCGCGTGGGGCCACGTCAGCTTGAGGGCCGCCTGCCGGCCGTCGCCGTCGACGACAGGCAGCACCATGGCGCATTCGCCGTGCCAGGCTGCCCCGTCCGGCCGGAGCGTCCAGCGCTCGAGGTGGCTCTCGATGAGATGCGGCAGGCGCACCAGCCAGTCGGCGCCGGAGACTCCCCCTCCTCGTCGGCGGCCCGACCACCGAGCAGCGCGTGGAAGTCGGCCGGGATGAGGGAACTCAGAGGACCCTCTCGGGCTCGAACATCGCGCGGCGCCCCTCGAAGGCCCTGCCGAGGGTGACCTGGTCGGCGTACTCGATGTCGCCGCCAACGGGAAGCCCGCTCGCGGGCGCGTGACGCGGACCCCGAAGTCACGCAGCATGCGGCTCAGGTACGCGGCGGTGGCCTCACCCTGCGTGTCGGGATCGGTGGCCAGGATGACCTCCTGCACCTCACCGTCGGCGAGCCGCTGGAACAGCTCGCGGGTGTGGAGGTCCGCAGGCCCTTGCCGTCGATGGGCGAGATCGCTCCGCCGAGCACGTGGTAGAGCCCACGGAACTCGTTGGTGCGTTCAATCGCGACGACGTCCTTGGACTCCTCTACGACGCACACCTGGGTGCGGTCGCGCCGCGGGTCGCGGCAGATGCGGCAGCGCTCCTCGGACGAGATGTTGAAGCAGACCTCACAGAACCGGGACGACTCCTTGAGGCGCCGCAGCACATCGGCCAGCGCAAGAACATCCTCCTCAGGTGCGTCGAGGAGGTGGAACGCGATCCGGGAGGCGCCGCGCGGCCCGATCCCGGGTAGGCGGCTCAGTTCGTCGATCAGTTCCTGGATGGGGCCGTCATACACGGGTGGGCCGGCCTCACATTCCCGGGATCTGCGGCAGGTCGGGCATCGCCGCCTCCATGGCGGCGTCCGCCTCGGACTTCGCGGCGCGGAAGGCGGCGATCAGAAGCGCGGAGAGGGTGTCGGGATCCTCCGGGTCCCATGCCTCGGGCTTGATGTCGACGTGCTGCAGCTCGCCGCGGCCGTTGATGCGTACGGTGACGAGGTCGCCGCCTGCGGAGGCCTCGAACTCCTTGGTCGACAGCTCGCGCTGGGCGCGCTCCACGTCGCTCTGGATCTTCTGGGCCTGCTGCATCAGCGAGTTCAGATCGAAGTCACCAAACATCTCTTCTCCTGTCGTTTCCCTTGGGCACTCAAGCATACGAGCGCTTCAGCGCTCGTCGGCCTCACGCACCGCGATGAGCTCGGCGGCGAACGTGTTGCTCAGCAGTTCCTCGGCATTGTGCGTGGCGTCAAGCACCTCGTCGTCGGTGGAGACCTCCGCCTCCACCTCCGGCGGTGGGGCGGCGGCGGGGGCGCTGAGGCGGCCTCGGGCCGCTCGACGGGCACCACCGGCGCACCTGGGGGACGCTGCTCTGCGTGTGACTCGACGGGGGCGGCCCCGAGACGACCGGGTTGATGCGCAACTCGACGCCGATCACCTCGATGAGCGCGTCGACGAGGACATCGACACTGCCCCCGGCACCGAAGTTCTCGCGCGGGCCCGATCCGGAGAATCCCAGGGTGAGGGCGCCGTCGGCGACGTCGATCACCTGCGCGTGCTGGCTGAGCAGCATGTGGGTGAACCGGCGGCGTCGCTTCACCTCCTCCAGGACGTTGGGCCAGACCCTACGGAGCTCGGTGGCGGTGAGCTGGCCGGTGGCGGCCTGCCTCGCCGGCCTCGCCTCGGCAGTCGGGGCGGTCTGCTGGTCGGGCGTCGCCGTCCCCGCGGGTGGGGCACCCGCGGGTCGCTGCCGTGGGGACGCGTCGGCGGGCGGCTGTGTCTGCTGCGGAGCCTGGGTCGGCTCGGGGGCGGGCACCGGTGTCGGCCGCGGCTGGGCATGGGGTCGGCTGGTGGCGCGGGCTCTGCCGGGCCGGGCGGGGCCTGCGGGTCGTGCCGGCACCGGGTGGGTGGGCTCGGCCGGAACCGGCCGCGGGGTCTGCGTCCGGGTGGGCGCCACCGGAGCGACCGTAGTGGGCGCCACGTCCGTCCAGTCCGTGGCCGGGGCGGCCGGCGCCTCGCCCATCATGCCGACGCGACGCTCGAGGCGATCCATCCGGGCGTGCAGGCCCCGCTCGTGCGCATCGGCTCCCGGCAGCAGCACCCGCGAGCACATCAGCTCGAGGTGGAGGCGCGGCGCCGTCGTGCCGCGCATCTCGGTCAGGCCTGTCGCGATCACCTCTGCGGCGCGGGTCAGTTCGCCCGTACCCATCCCGGCGACCTGGGTCTGCAGGCGCTGGGCCTGGTCGGCGGCCACGTCGAGGATGCCGTTGGTGGCGGCCTCCGGGACGGCGGCGAGGATCACCAGGTCTCGGAGGCGACGCAGCAGGTCCTCCGCGAACCGGCGTGGGTCCTGCCCGACCTCGATCACCTTGTCGATGGTCCGGAACACGCCCGCGGCGTCTCCGGCGGCGAAGGCGTCGACGATCTCGTCCAGGAGCGCGTCGGGGTGTAGCCGAGCAGCGCTGCCGCCTGGCTGTAGCTGACGCCCTCCTCACCCGCGCCGCCGAGGAGCTGGTCCAGCACCGAGAGCGAGTCGCGCACCGATCCGGCACCCGCCCGCACCACCAGAGGGATGGCGGAGTGGTCGACCTCGACCCCTCCACGTCGCAGAGGTGGGCGAGGTAGTCGCTCAGCACCTTCGGCGGCACGAGCCGGAAGGGATAGTGGTGCGTGCGTGACCGGATGGTGCCGATCACCTTCTCGGGCTCTGTGGTGGCGAAGATGAACTTGGTGTGCGGCGGGGCTCCTCGACCAGCTTCAGCAGCGCGTTGAAGCCCTGCGGCGTGACCATGTGGGCCTCGTCGATGATGTAGATCTTGTAGCGGCTCGCGACGGGGGCGAAGTAGGCGCGCTCGCGCAGGTCCCGGGCGTCGTCGACGCCGCCGTGGGACGCGGCGTCAATCTCGATGACGTCGATCGAACCGGGCCCACCCCGCGCGAGATCGGTGCAGGAGAGGCAGACACCGCACGGCGTGGCCGTCGGGCCCTGCTCGCAGTTCAGGCAGCGGGCGAGGATGCGTGCCGAGGTGGTCTTGCCGCAGCCACGCGGGCCGGAGAAGAGATAGGCGTGGTTGACCCGGTTGTTGGTGAGGGCGCGCTGCAGCGGGACGGTGACATGGTCCTGGCCGATCACCTCGGCGAACGTGTCGGGCCGGTACCTGCGGTAGAGCGCGAGCGGCGCTTCGGGCGCGGGGTGCGGCGGGTGGCGTTCACCGGCGCGGGCGTGGCCGGAGCGGGTGCCGGGAGTTCTTCAGCGGGTTCATCCTCGGCGAAGAGGCCGGGCCCGGTCTGCTCCACGGGGAGCGGCCCCGGCTCGGGATCGTCAAAGAGCCCGGGTCCGTCCATCGGTCCGAAACCGGGCAGACCCGCCGACCCGTAGCTCTCGTCGATCGGGCCGTACTCATCCTCGTCGTGCTCGTCGTCCACCCGTTCACCCTAATTCAGCTCGCCGACACTTCGCGAGGGAAGAAAAAGGGCCCCTCGCGCACCCGGAAGAGCTCACTTACCCTTGCTGCCTTCCGACCCTGGGGAGTTGGGCGAGATACCGCCGCGCGAGGAACCTGAAGAGAGTCTAGCCCATAGCCCGACCGGCTCGTCCAACCGCCTGTGGAGTCGGTAGCCTGCCAGGCATGGTCAACAGCTTGGAGCCGGTGCTCACGGAGGTCTGGCGGGGCGCGTATCTGGAGGCCCAACACCACGGGTCGCTGGTGGTGGTGGGCCCGACGGCACCGTCAGGCTCGCCGTAGGCGACGTCACCTCGCCGACGCTCCCCGCTCCGCGGTCAAGCCCGTGCAGGCGATCGCGATGCTCCGCGGCGGACTCGATGTCACCGGTGCGGAACTGGCGCTGGTCGGGGCCTCACACGCCGGGGAGGCCTTCCACAGGCAGGCTGTCGTCTCGATCCTGGAGGGCTGCGGCCTCACCGTCGACGCGCTGCAGACGCCACCTTCACTGCCCTGGGACGAGGAGGCACTCGTCGAGTGGGTCAGGCAGGGGCACGGCAGGGAGCCGGTTGCCCACAACTGCTCCGGCAAGCACGCGGGCATGCTGCGCACCTGCGTGCGGGCTGGCTGGTCGCTCCATGACTACCGCGACGCTGCGCATCCGTTACAACGCTCAACCCGGGCCGCGTTGGCCCAATACACGGGCGAGCCGGTCGGAGACCCGGTCGTCGACGGCTGCGGGGCACCGGCGTTCGCCGTCACCCTGACGGGGCTCGCCCGTTCGTTCGGCCGCCTGGCGTCCGCGGACGACGGCGAGGCACGGCCGATCGCCGATGCCTTCCGGAGGTATCCCGAGCATGCCTCCGGCACGCGGCGCGACGAGGTGGTGTTCCACCACGAGGTGCCGGGGCTCGTCTGCAAGCTCGGTGCGGAGGGCGCCTTCGCCGCCGGACTGCCCGACGGCACCGGCATCGCGGTCAAGACGGCCGACGGCAACCACAGGGGCAACATCCCCGTGCTGGTGGGCGTCCTGGCCGCGCTGGGACTGGCCACCGACGCACTCCTCGCGCTGGCGCCCCACCCCGTGCTCGGGCACGGCCGGCCTGTGGGCCGGGTGCATCTGCACACCGCAACGGAACGGTCGCTCGCCCGTCTCGCTGCGGGCTGACCCCACGCTTCCGCTGTGTATCGGCATGCAACCACGGGCACACTGGAATGCGTAGTAGAGGGTGTCAGGGGCCACCCGGGTGATTAGTTCTGAACCGATCACCGGATTACGATGGCCCGGTTGAACCGCTAGGAGGATCCCACCACCATGCGCAAGTTGCTCTTCGCAGTCGCAGCGGCCGCCATGTCGCTGTCGATGGTCGCGCCGACGGCCACCGCCGACACCGGGGTCCCGGGCCCCGGACCGACGGCAAGCCCCACCGCGTCGCCCAAGCCGACCGCGAGCACGTCACCCAAGCCGACCGCGAGCACGTCGCCCAAGCCGACCGCGAGCACGTCACCCAAGCCGACCGCGTCGGCCAAGCCGACACCGCCGAAGCTCACCCCTGAGCAGGCCCTCTACGTGACCCCGGGTACCACCTGGTCAACGGCCGCTACTGGTTCACCGAGTGCGGATCGTACTCCTCCACCACGATCCGTTGCCGCACCAGCATCTTCGGCTCGACGGTCTACCTGTCCAAGGGCCAGTGGTACACGCGGAACAACTGGACGTTCAACAACCTCACCTACCTGCCCTCCCCGCGCTCCGTCTGGGCAGGCAACAAGCTCGCGCAGACCGGTTCCTGGACCGCCGCCGACGGCCGCAGGTGGCGTTCCGAGTGCGACACCCCCGCCACCGGTAGGGGCGCCTGCCGTTCCTACGCCGTGGCAACGGTCGCCTCGCTCGTCAACGGCAAGATCGTCCAGAAGGACCAGTGGGTGTTCAACGGGATCGTCCGGTTCGAGACCGCGACCATCCCCTGGGTGAAGACCATCCCTGCCACCGCTCCCCGGCCATCGGGCGTCCCGACCGCAGGCAAGCCCGTCCCGGTCATCACCAGCCCGCTGGTGCAGAAGGGCTTCCGCCTCGACCGGCGCTGCATGACCGGTCGCGCGTTCTGCATCTCGAAGAACCAGCGCAAGATGGCCTGGGTCGTCAACGGCAAGGTCGACACCGTCCTCGACGTCCGCTTCGGTTCGGAACTGACGCCCACCCGCAACGGCGCCTTCCAGGTGAACTGGAAGTCCCGCAACCATGTGTCGAGCCTCTATCACACGGCCATGCCGTACGCGATGTTCTTCAGCGGTGGCCAGGCAATCCACTACTCGCCCGACTTCGCCGCCCGCGGTTACAACGGCGCCTCGCACGGCTGCGTCAACGTGCGCAACAAGGCGGCGCTCGCCCGGCTCTTCGACCTGGCGAAGGTCGGAGACAAGGTGATCGTCTACAACTGATCCCGATCAGCAGGTGAGGGCGTGTCCTTCGGGGCGCGCCCCTTGCCGCATCCCGACCCTCGCCGGCAGGTTTTGGAAAGTCGCCGCAGACTCCGGTAAGGTTCCCGGCGGAGGATTCGCCTAGAGGCCTATGGCGCTCGCTTGGAAAGCGGGTTGGGTTCACGCCCTCACGAGTTCGAATCTCGTATCCTCCGCGGAACGGACCCCTTGCCCTGTGGCAGGGGGTTTCTTCGTTTCCCGCACCCGGCCATGGCGTCCGGCAGGTGCGTGCCCGACGGGGCCTGGCCGCCCCGGTTCCTCGGCCCCATCGAGCCCCACGACGCCGATCCCGCGATGGCCGGGAAACGCGGCCCGCACCGGAACCGCTCCTGGTATCAGTCGGTCGGCGCCGGTGCCGTCTTCGCGTCCTGGCGCGGGATGTGGATGCTCTTGATGAGGATCAGCAGTGATGCCGTGACGGGGACGGCCACCAGCGCCCCGACCAGTCCCATGAGGGTCGCTCCCACCATGGCCCCGATCAGGACGAGGGGCCGGGCACGGACACCGACTTGTTCATGATGCGGGGGTCAGGACGTAGGCCTCGATCTGCATGTAGACGAAGTACACGAGGGCGAAGATGAGCGCCGTCTGCCAGGAGTCCGTGAGGCAGACCAGGGACGCGATGATCCACACCATCACAGACCCGATCATCGGGAGCATGGAGACCAGCAGCGCCAGGAAGGCGAGCATCATCGCGTACGGGATGCCGAGCACGGTCAGCAGCAGGAACGAGAAGATGGCGTTCAGGATGCCCAACTGGATCGCGCCGCCGATCGCCCCTCCGACCGACCGGGTGATCTGCTCGGTGACCTCGGCGGCCTTCGACCTCTTGTAGGCAGGCAGCAGCCGGTACATCGCCTGCTTCATCGCGTCGAGTGAAGCCAGGAAGTAGAGGGTGAGGACCAGTCCGATCATCGTGCCGGAGATCCCGTTGATCAGGCCCGAGCCGAAGGCGAGGACCCCGTTGCCGAGGGCGAGCAGGTTCGCCGGGTTCGAGACCCAGGCCTGCAGTCGCTCGAGGAGCGCGCTGTAGACCTCCTCGCCGCCGAGACCCGTCACCTCCTGGAACCAGGGCTGCTGCTCCAGCGCCGCGATGAACCCCGGAACCGACTTGGTGAAACCGACCACCTGGGTGACCGTCGCCGGCACCACGAAGGCGAGCATGGCGCCGACCACGACGACCACCCCGGCGAACGTGATCCCGATTCCCACGCCGCGCGCGACGCCGCGCGCCTCGAGGCGACGCACCAGCGGGTCGAGGGCAAGGGCGAAGAACAGCGCGATGAGCACCGTGACGAGGATGCTGCTCAGCGACGCGACGGCACCGCCGATCGCCAGCCCGGCAAGCGCGCCCAGCATGCCCAGGAACGCCCAGGCGAACGGGTTCGTGAGCCGGGCCCGGACGCTCACCGGACGGGGAGCCTGCCGTTCTGCCGGGGCTGCGGCGGCGTGTTGGGGCCGGCCTCCTCGGGTTGGAGGTCGGCCTCCTCGGGTTGGAGGTCGGGATCGGAAGTGGTCATGGCTGGTCCTCCGTCGGATCACGGGCCTGATTCGGCGGAGCCCGTCACCGGGTGCGGGCAGCCGTCCTGCGGTCATCCTAGGGCTACGCGTGCATCGTGCGGCCGATCGTGCGTGCATTCCGGCGGCGCGGCCTCACGAACACCCGCGACCCCCGGGCCGGAGCCGGCGCGCGCCCGGTTCGGCGACGGTCCGGGATCGCGCTGACGGTGGCGCGGGCCGGGACGGACCCGACCAGGGACGGTCCGGGAATAAGTTAGGATCACCTTACGTAATCTCGGCAGAATGGGCATCATGAGTTCTCGTCAGCGACCGCTGCACCGCGCCACCGTGAAGGCGACCACCCGCGTCTCCCCGCAACTCGTCCGGCTCACCTTCGACTGCCCGGATCTGGTCGGCGCAGACCTGCCGTTCACCGACCACTACGTGAAGTTCCTGTTCCCACCCGCCGGCGCCGACTACGCGTGGCCGTTCGACCCGGACGCAATCCGTGAGGCGACCCCCGAACTCGCGCCGGTCACCCGCACCTACACGCTGCGCAGCCACGACACGGCCACCGGCACCATCGAGGTCGACTTCGTCGTGCACGGTGACGAGGGGCTGGCCGGGCCGTGGGCTGCGGGGCGGAACCCGGCGACGAGATCGCCTTCCGCGGCCCGGGTGGTGCATGGGCACCGGCCCCGCGGTTCGAGCACTTCGTGCTGGCTGGCGACGAGGCCGCGGCCCCCGCCATCTGCGCGGCCCTCGAGGCTCTGCCTGCCTCGTCGACGGCGTCGGTCTTCATCGAGATCGCCGACGACGGCGCCACCTTCCCGGTCCCGGTCCGCGACGGCGTCGACCTCACCTGGGTGCCCCGCGACGGCGCCCCTACGGCAGGGAGCTGACGCGGGTCGTCCGTGCGGCCGACCTGCCGACCGGCGGATGGTTCGTCCACGGCGTGGCGGGGATGATAAAGGATCTGCGCCGCCACCTCTTCGTGGATCTCGGGCTCCCCCGGGCCGACGTCTCCATCTCCGGATACTGGCGCGCCGGGATGAATGAGGACGGCTGGCAGAGCTCCAAGCACGCCTTCGTCGAGGAGATGGACCAGGCCGAGGCCGCAGCGGGTGCGGAACCGGCGCCCACGAAGCCGTGAGGCTCCTGCCCAACCTCGACCGTGACTTCTCCGAGTGGCACGGCGGGTGCAGCAGCGCGCTGGTGTGGGCGCTCGACGTCGACACCGCGGAGGTCAGGGCCCGGGTCGGGGAGGCGGCAGGCAGGCTCGACGACCTGCTGCTGTCGCGTTACCTGCGGCAGCCGCACATCACGCTCGCCTTCGCCGGGCTGCGCCCCGAGCCGGGGGCGACCCCGGCCGGCGCGGTGTACGGCGAGCACGACACGCGCCGTGACCTGGCGGCCCTCCGCGCACTCGGGATCGCACCGTTCCGGGTCACGGTCGGCGGGTGGGGCACCTTCCCGATGGCGCCCTATCTCGATGCGTCCGCCGATGCGCTCTCACCGCTCAGGGCCGTCCTTCCCGCGCCGAGCCGCCACCCGCACGTCACCGTCGGCCTGTACGCGGTGGAGGCGGAACTCTCCGAGGCCGAGGCCCGGATGACGGGCTTCGCCCCGCCTCCCCTCGAGGTCGCCGTCGACACGGTCTGCCTGATGAGCTACGCGACCGATGACATCGCCGGTCCACTCACCACCATCGGTCGGCTGTCCCTCTGCGACGGCACCTGGACCGGCTGAGCGTCCCACAGGGTGGGCCACGCCGCCCCGCCATCCGCCCCGCCCCGACACTTGGGGAATGCTGGAACCCAGGTACACCCACGGCCATCACGAGTCTGTGCTGCGCTCCCACCGCTGGCGCACCGCCGAGAACTCCGCCGGCTACCTGCTCCCGCATCTGGTCGACGACATGCACCTGCTCGACATCGGGGCCGGGCCGGGCACCATCACCGCCGACTTCGCCGCGCTCGTCGGCCAGGTGACGGCCACCGAGACGGGCGACGAGGAGCTGGCCATCTGTCGGGCGACCATCACGGAGCGGTGGCTCGGCAACGTCGACTTCGCCACGGCCGACGTCCACGCCCTCGGCTTCCCCGACGACACGTTCGACGTCACGCACGCCCACCAGGTGCTGCAGCACGTGGCCGACCCGGTGCAGGCGCTCCGCGAGATGGCGCGCGTCACGTTGCCCGGTGGCCTCGTGGCGGTGCGCGACAGCGATTACGCCGGTTTCGTCTGGTGGCCCCGGTACCGGGCCCTCGACGAGTGGATGGACCTGTACCAGCGCCTCGCCAGGGCCAACGGGGGCGAACCGGACGCCGGTCGTCGGCTGCTCGGCTGGGCGCACGCAGCCGGCCTTGAGGACGTCACCGTGACCACCAGCACCTGGTGCTTCTCGACGCCGGAGGATCGGGCCTGGTGGGGTGGCATGTGGGCCGAGCGCATCCTCGACTCCGCGATGGCGCGGCAGGCCGTGGACGAGGGCTTCGCGACGACCGCCGACCTCACCCGGGTCAGCGAGGGGTGGCGCCAGTGGGCCGACTCCGACGACGGGTTCCTCTCCATCCTCCACGGGAGCTACTGGCCCGCGTCTGACCGCATCAGCCCAGGGCGCCGAAGGCGACGGCGGTTGTGAGCAGCAACGCGACCTGGGTCACCTCGATCAGCGACCCGAACGTGTCACCGGTCCAACCCCGAACCGGCGCACCAGCCTCCGGCCCCACCACGTCGCGACCAACGCTGCGACCACACCGCCGACGGCGAGCGCGACGGCACCCGTCCAACCCGCCGTCAACCAGCCGAGCCCGAGCCCCACCAGCACCGCCAGGACGGCATTGACGACCGCGGTCGACCTCGCCGTGACGCCGACGAACAGCGCACCGAAGCCGGTCGTGCGCGCCGAGCGTCGCGACACCGTCGCGATCGAAACGGCGAGCCGCGAGCCCATCACCGCGACCGCGAGCGCGGCACCCCCGAACAGGGGCGAGGAGGTCGAGGCAAGCGCGGCCACGTCGAGCAGCAGCACGAACAGCAGCGTCACCACCCCCATCGGGCCGATGTCGGAGCGGCGCATGATCTCCAGCGCCTCTTCCCGCGACTTCCGGGAGCCGAGCCCGTCCGCGGTGTCCGCGACGCCGTCGAGGTGCAGGGCGCCGGTCACGGCCGCCAGCAGGGCGAGCCCCGCGATCGCGCCGAGCAGCGGCGACGCGAGGGTCCCGAGCCCCCAGACGAGCGCACCGGCCGCGAGTCCGAGCAGCAGAGCGAGCCACGGCAGCGCGGCCATCGCCCTGGTGGCTGCGCCACGGTCGACCTCGAACGGTCGGACGGGGATGACGGTGAACAGGCCGGTTGCAGTCAGGAGCGACCTCACTTCAGCCGCCTCGCGACCCCGGCGGTGCACAGCCACAACTCGTCGACTGCGGCGGCCACCCGCGCGTTGAGCCTGCCGAGTTCGTCGCGGTACAGCCGCCCGGAGGCGGTGGCGGGCACCACACCCGAGCCGACCTCGTTGCTGACCAGGATCACCTCCCGCGACGTGGCCCCGATCGCCGCGATGAGCCCCGCGACCCGCGCCTCCACGGCGTCGCGCCAACCCTCCCGGTCGTCCCAGGCGCCGGAATCCAGCAGGATCCGGTCGAGCCACACCGCCAGGCAGTCGATGAGCACCGGCGACGGGGCATCGGAGCCGAGGACGGCGGCCGGGTCGATCGTCTCGGTGGTGCGCCAGGACGCGGGGCGACGCGCCCGGTGCAGCGCGACGCGCTCCAGCCATTCGGGATCGTCGGCGCGCGCCTCGGACGTGGCCACGTACTCGACGTCGCCCCGGTCAGCGAGCTGGGCCTCCGCCCACGACGATTTCCCCGACCGGGCCCCACCCAGCACGAGGGTCGTCCCGCGGCCGTGCACCATCGCCGTCACCTCGCCGTGAGCGGCGAGTCTGGCGAGCAGATCGGCCGCCGCGCCGTCTCCCGGATCGATCCGGACCCTGAACTCCATGGCTTCATCCACACGGTCAAACCTAGCGACCACGGTGCGCCCCGTAGGATCGGGGCCATGCGCGATGTTGTAGATGACCTGATCTGGGCCGAGGCCCCCGACCATGCCGAGGCGGTGGCGATCCTCGACGCCCCGGCGCTGATCGAGGACGCGCTGACGCTCACGCCTGACGTGCGCGTCTTCTGCGACGACTGGCGCGACGCGTCTCTGGTCTCGCCCGATCTGCTGGTGGAGCATCCCGCCGACCTGGCGGGCGTCGACCTGGCGCTGGCCCGGCTCCCGAAGTCGCTCGCCGCGCTCGACGAGCAGGCGGCAGCGGTGCAGGGCGCCGACGACGTCACATTCCTGGGCGGGGCGCGGGTCAGGCACATGAACCTGACGATGAACGAGGTGCTGGGCAAGCATTTCGCGGCCGTGTCGGCGTCGCTGGGTCGCTCGAAGTCACGGGTACTGCGGGCATGGGGCCGGAGAACCGGGAGTCGGACTGGCCGAAGGTGCGCCTCCACGAGGATCTCGGCTTCTCGGTGGCCGCCCACGGCGCCACGTTCGGCGGCATCAAGGTCGATCCGGGCACCCGCCTGCTGCTGACGGCCCTCGGCGGGAAGGGCAGGCTCCCGGGGATCGACGCCGACGACGTGCTCGACTGGGGCTGCGGGAACGGCACCATCTCGATGTGGCTGGCCGCGAGGGTCTGCGCGTGCAGGCCCGCGACGTCAGCTGGTCGGCGGTGGCCGGAACCGGCATCGCGGCCGAGATCAACGGGTTGGATGTGGACGTGACCTGGGGGCCGGGCTCGACGGGTACGCCGACCAGAGCCTCGACGCGATCGTCACGAACCCGCCGTTCCACCAGGGCGTCGCCAAGGACTCCTCCGACACCATCGCGATGTTCGACGAGGCGACACGGGTGCTGCGTCCCGGCGGACAGCTCTGGTGCGTGTTCAACTCCCACCTGCCCTACCGCAAGGAACTGAACGTGCGCCTCGGCCGCACACAGATCGCACTCCAGGATCCGAACTTCACGGTCACCGTAACCACCGCCCGGTGACCGGGCCACAGGTCTAAGCAAAGGATCAGCCAGCTCACAGGGGGCTCACAGGTTCGGCCGGTTATCTGGTGTCAACGCACCGCGAGGGAGACGAAGATGAGCACCAACGAGCAGTACCCGAACCCCTGGAGCCGCGAGGGAACCACCCCGGCACAGCCCCAGCAGCCCCAGCCGCCGCAGGCATGGCCGCAGCCACAGGGTCAGCCCTCCGCGACCCCCGCAGCCCAGCCGGGTGTCGGCCCGCAGCCGGTGCCCGGCGGCCCCGCAGCACAGACCCACCCCGGGCAGCCCGGCTTCGCCCCCGGCCCGAGGCGGGTCAGCAGGTGGGCTACCCCACCTGGAACCAGGCCTTCGGCCAGCCCCGGTCGGCCACCACCACGGTCCAGGCCCCGGTGACCGGAAGGCCCCGAAGGGCCGTAGCCGCATCGCGGGCATCCTCGCCGTCGCCATCCTCGCGGGCGGAGTCGGAGGAGGCGTCGGCTTCGCCGCCTCCCAGCTCGGCGGCGGCACGACGACCGCCTCCGTCGGTTCGGGCGGCACCACCGTCGTCCAGGCCGACCCCAACAGCCCCAACTGGACCGCCGTCGCCAAGGTCGCCTCCAAGGCGGTCGTCGCGATCGACGTGCAGACCTCCGGCGGCGGCGCCCAGGGCTCCGGTGTCGTGATCGACACGGAGGGCCACATCGTCACCAACAACCATGTCGTCTCGGGCGCGCTGGACGGCAAGGTCATCGTCATGCTCGGCAACGTGTCGTATGAGGCGACAGTGGTGGGCACCGACCCCTCGACCGACCTGGCCGTGGTCAAGCTCGTCGATCCGCCGTCCGACCTCTCGGTGATGGAGTTCGCGGACAACCAGGTGCTCTCCGTCGGCGACCCGGTGATGGCCATCGGCAACCCGCTCGGCCTGGCCGACACCGTCACCACCGGCATCGTCTCGGCCCTGAACCGCCCCGTCACCACCACTGCCGCGAGCGAACAACAGCAGCAGCTTCCGGGCTTCGGGCAGTTGCAGCAGCAGACCACGGCCGAGACCGTCGTCACGGCTGCCATCCAGACCAACGCGGCCATCAACCCCGGCAACTCCGGCGGCGCGCTGGTCGACAGCTCCGGCAGGCTGATCGGCATCACCTCGTCGATCGCATCGCTGTCCAGCGGCCAGAGCCAGTCGGGCAACATCGGCATCGGGTTCGCCATCGGCTCCGACCAGGTCCGCTACGTCGCCGACCAGCTGATCAGCACAGGCAGGGCCGAGCACCCGCAGCTCGGCATCAGCGCCTCCGACGTGCGGACCACCGGCCAGCAGGGCGCAGTGGTCGCCCAGGTGGTGTCCGGGTCCCCGGCGGCCTCGGCCGGCCTGAAGGTCGACGACCTGATCACCGCCGTCGACGGGCAGACCGTCACGGGCAGCGAGTCGCTCGTCGCGCTGGTGCGGGCTGGCCAGGTCGGCAAGGCCATGGACCTCACCGTGCTCCGCGGCGGCAAGGAGGTCACCGTGACCGTCACCCCGGTGGCAGCCAAGGCCTGATCACACCGGTCAACGGCCCGCCACCCGCGCGTCAGGGCCGGACGGTGGCGGGCCGCGGCGCGCCCGACAAGTAGGGTCGACGCATGCAGATCCGCGTGACGTTCGCAGCAGCCGGCCCCATCCCCCGGGCGCTGGTCGCCATGGTGCCCCCGACCGACCATGTCACGAGCGAGGAGACCAACTACGGGCAGCGGATCAGCCTCTTCACCTCCCACGACGAGCCTGACCTGCTGCGCTCCGCGCTGCGGGCCGTTGCCGGCGACGTCGCGGTCGGTGTCATCGCAGGACCGCTGGCCACACAGGGCGCCCGGCTCGTCATGCTCGACGTCGACTCCACCCTGACGACGACCGAGGCCATCGACCTGCTGGCCCAGCACGCCGGCGTCGGTGCCGAGGTCGCGGAGATCACCGAACGCGCGATGCGCGGCGAACTCGACTTCGGGCAGTCGCTCACCGAGCGGGTCGCGACGCTTCGCGGCCTACCCATCTCCATCTTCGATGCCGTCGGCCCCGCCATGACCCTGTCATCCGGGGCGGTCGAGCTGATCGCGGCGGCCAAGGCCGCCGGCGCGCTGGTCGGGGTGACGTCGGGCGGCTTTGTGCAACTCGTCGAGCCGCTCGCGGCACGGCTCGGGCTCGACTTCTTCAACGCCAACCACCTCGAGACGGAGACCGTCGACGGCCGGGAGCGGCTCACCGGACGCGTCATCGGTCAGGTGGTCGACCGCGACCAGAAGGCGCGCGACCTCCTGGGCTTCGCCGATTCCGCCGGGATCGACCCCGCATTGACCGTGGCCATCGGCGACGGGGCAAACGACCTCGGCATGTTCGCGGCGGCGGGCCTCTCCGTGGCGTTCTGTGCGAAGCCGGTGACGGCCGCCGCGGCCGATGTGGCCATCAACTTCCCGCGCCTCGACGCCGCGGCGGCGTTCGCCTTCTGACGCTCACACCTCGTACAACTCGCCGACATTCCACGCGACGAGCGCCGGCGAGGTCTTCTCGTACCCGAGGACGCTGACCCGCCCCGTGTACAGCGGGAAATGCGCCCCCCGGTCGACGGGGAGCCCCAGCCAGAGCATCGCCATGGCCCGCAGCGCATGCCCGTGTCCGAAGATCAGCACGCGCTCCAGTCCGCTCGAGCGGACCCGGTCGACCACCCGGGTGAGACGGGCGGCGACATCGTCGACGCTCTCCCCGGCCCCACGGGTTCGGGTCCGAGATCGGGCGCGCCGTGTGTCCAGATCCGCCACCCCGGGACGCGCTCCTGGATCTGCGCGGACGTCAGGCCCTCGGCGGATCCGTAGGCCCATTCCACCAGGTCGTCGTCGATCTCGGGGCGGGGAAGCCCGCCAGCCGCGCGGTCTCCCTCGCCCGCAGCCGCGGGCTGGAAAGGACCAGGGGAAGTCACCCTCGGTGAGCCTCTCACCGACCAGCCTGGCGTCCTCCTCGCCCGCGGGCAGGAGTGGCAGGTCGGTGACGGAGGTGTGGTGCCCGGTCTGCGACCACTGCGTCGCGCCGTGCCGGACCAACCAGGCCTGCGTGCGGATGGGTTCCATCGCCCCAATCTACGCCCGCAGCGCGGGAAGGTGCGTCGGTGACGGCACTGCCGCGGGTCGTGGCCAGCGACGCCCACCGGGCGCCGACACCGGGCGCAGCGGGGCGCCAGGGGCTCGGGCAAGGGGTTTGCGCATACACCGAACCGAACGGCGGGATTCCCTGGGTGCCCCTCAAATCGGGGAGCCGACCGGATAGGGTGTGCCGCAGACAATTCTTCAAGGAGGACAGATGTCAGGTCGCATCCGGAGCGAGGCGTTCAAGAACAAGGTCATGTCGGCGCATGAGGCCGCCGTCCTTGTCGAGGACGGTTGGAACATCGGATTCTCGGGCTTCACCGGCTCGGGCTACCCCAAGGCATTCCCTGAGGCGCTCGCCGCCATCATCGACGCGGCACACAACCGTGGTGAGGAGCTGAGGGTCGGCGTCTGGACCGGCGCCTCCACCGCGCCTGAGCTCGACGGCGCGCTCGCCCGCACCGGCGGCATCTCCTACCGGGCCCCCTACCAGTCCGACCCCGAGATGCGCAGCGCGATCAACAAGGGCACGTCGTACTACCAGGACATCCACCTCTCCCACATGGGCCCGCAGGTGTCGCAGGGCTTCCTGGGCAAGCTGGACGTCGCCGTCATCGAGGTCACCGCCATCACCGAGGACGGCGACCTGATCCCGTCCTCGTCGGTCGGCATGAACCGCACCTACCTCGATTACGCGGACAAGGTGATCCTCGAGGTCAACGAATGGCAGTCCGAGGGCCTCTACGGCATGCACGACATCTACTACCCGATCGGGGCCCTCCCGCCGAACCGGGTCGCGCTGCCGATCATGAATGCGGGCGACCGCATCGGTGAGAAGGTGCTGAAGGTCGACCCGGAGAAGGTCATCGCCGTCATCGTCACCGACGCGCCCGACCGCAACACCCCGTTCAAGCTCCTCGACGACGACTCCCGCGCGATCGCGAACAACCTGCTCGACTTCCTCGGCAACGAGGTGAAGCAGGGTCGCCTGCCCAAGAACCTGCTGCCCTGCAGTCGGGCGTGGGCAACATCGCCAACGCGGTGCTGCAGGGCCTTCTCGACGGCCCGTTCGAGAACCTCACCTCCTACACGGAGGTGATCCAGGACGGCATGGTCGACCTGCTGGACTCCGGCAAGCTGACCGTGGCCTCGGCCACCGCCTTCTCGCTGAGCCCGAAGGCGGCCGAGAAGATGAACGACAACGCGGCACACTACGCGAAGAAGATCGTGCTGCGCCCGCAGGACGTCTCCAACCACCCGGAGGCCATCCGCCGGATGGGCGTCATCGCCTGCAACGGCATGATCGAGGCCGACATCTACGGCAACGTGAACTCCACCCACGTGATGGGTTCGCGCATGCAGAACGGCATCGGCGGCTCGGGCGACTTCACCCGCAACGGTTGGATCTCCTCGTTCGTGACGCCGTCGACGGCCAAGGGCGGCGCGATCTCCTGCATCGTCCCGATGGTCAACCACGTCGACCACACCGAGCACGACGTCCAGGTGATCATCACCGAGCAGGGCCTCGCCGACCTGCGCGGCATGGCACCGCGCCAGCGCGCCAAGCTGATCATCGACAACTGCGCGCACCCGGACTTCAAGGAGCCGCTGCGCGAATACGTGAAGCTGGCCGAGAAGAAGGCCAACGGCATGCACACGCCGCACGATCTTGCCACCGCGCTCGGATGGCACGTCCGCTTCCTCGAGACCGGCACCATGGTCCAGTGAGCTGACCCCGGACAACGGAAGAGGGGCCCGCGCTTCGGCGCGGGCCCTCTCGTGTCGCTACCGCCTCAGCGGTAGACGACGTTGTTGAACACCCACTGGCGTGCGGTCACGTAGCGGCGGTGCTCGTAGCGCGTGACGTGGGCCGACACGTAGGTGCGGCAGGCGTTGGAGCCGGTCTGGGGTGTGTTGCACTCGGTGCGCCATCCCGGCCCGCGGCGTCGACCCATTCACCGGTACGCGCGAGAGGGTTGGTCCCCCACGTGCCGCCGTCCAGGGGCAGGTATGAGAGGTTGTTGAACGCCCACCCGGTGCGCTGCGCCCAGCGCCCGTTCACCAACACCGCCTGGGTGGCCCAGATGTCGGTGCGGCACCGCAGCGTCGTGGAATACGGCTCGCAGGCCGTGCGCCAGCGGCGCCCGTTGACCTGGTGCTCCCCGGGGGTGGTGTACACGTTGAAAACGACCGGCTGCCCAGTGCGCCACCGGTAGGTCGCGTCGATCCCGCGGCCGGTCGCCCGGACCCGGGCGACGACGGTCTTCCCGACGTCGGCCCGGTGAAGCGGTACGTCCGGCCGGTCTCCCCGGGATGGGTCTGCCGTCGCGCAGCCAGGTGACGGTCTGGGTGACCGGGTAACCCTCGTAGGGCGACGTGACACGCGCCACCCATCCGACCACGGCCGGCGTCGTGAACAGCGATTCGCCCGTCCACAGCTCGCCCGGCCCACGATCCGCGCCGGGGTGGTGACGGTGAACGGAGCGACCCGGTCGGCCGTCATGGTCACCGTCGCCGTCACGGGCAGCCCGATCATGGCGTTGGTCAGCCGCAGGACATCCCCCGATCCGGCGGGCTTCCCGTCGACGGCCCAGGTGACGGAGACCTCGTAGGGCTCACCAACCGGTCCGGTCAGGGCGACGCCCACCCCGGTTCCGGCCACGAGGTCACCGGTCAGGCTGGCGCCCGCGGCCGAGACGTAGGGCAGCCGCAGCAGCGGCACGTCGGAGGCGCTCCGGACGGGCGCCGACGTCGTCCAGCCCGCCTTCGAGGCGGAGACCTCGACGGAGACGGAGCGTCGTTCGTACGCGGCCCGGGCGTCCAGGTCTCTGCGGTCGCCCCGGCGACGGGCACCCGGTTGGCGTACCACTGGTAGGAGTAGGTGAGCCCGGTCCGGGGGTAGGCCGGTTGCGGCACCGCCCTCAGGGGCCGACCCACGAAGAAGTCGCCCTCCACCCGGGGCGCGTTCATGAGAATGGTGCCCTGGACGACGGTGCGCGGGCGGAGACAAGGACCACCGGGGAGCCACCCTCGGGAGTGACGGTCGCCGTGACGACGACCTGCTTTCCGATGTACTCCTCGAGCAGGATCAGGCGCTGCGGCTCGATCGGTTCGCCGACGAGGTTCTCGGAGGGGACAACCACCCCGTCAACGGTCCACGAGTACCCGACGGTTCCCGTGATCCCGCCCACCGTGGCGACGGCGTGCGTGGCCGCCTCCATCGGTCCCGTGATCTCCACCCCGGGGCCGTCAGCCCGGGCCGGCGGCGCGGTCTGCAGGCGATGAGCGCGGCGGTGAGCACCGCGACGACGGTGGTCAGGTGACGCATGGGGCCTCCTCGCCCTCGGTCGGGAACGATCGCCCCGGTTGGCGCACAGTATGGCCCCCACTCCGGCAACGGTTGCAGGCCCCACCTGGCCGAAGGCGAGCACCCCGGACTGGGCGGCCGGGGCGTGGGCCGTAGAGTGAACCCTCCCGGCGTCCGCCGGGAGGCGATCGGAGGGGTGTACAGGCTTCCATGGAAGTGATGATCTCGGCGGCGTTCACGTTCCTGCTGGTCATGGATCCGCTCGGCAACGTGCCGCTGTTCCTCACCTCGCTGCGCAACACGAAGGCCGAGCGGCGCCAGTGGGTGATCCTGCGCGAGTGCCTCATCGCGCTTGCTGTGATGGTGACCTTCCTGTTCGCGGGACGGGGCTGCTGAACCTGCTGCACATCGAGGAGGCGGCGCTCACCGCCGCGGGCGGCGTCGTGCTCATGCTGATCGCGATCCGCATGGTGTTCCCGACCCCGGAGAAGAATCTCGCCGAGCCGGTCACCCACGACGAGCCCTTCATCGTCCCGCTCGCGGTGCCCTACGTGGCGGGCCCCTCGTTGCTTGCCATCATCGTCGTGTTCGTCAGCCAGGATGCCGGCAACTGGCCCTGGTATCTCGGCGGCCTCATGATCTCGTGGCTGATCACCACGGTGACGCTGTACTTCTCCGGCTTCCTGCAGCGCGTCGTCGGCACGAGGGCCCTCGTGGCGACGGAGCGGCTGATGGGCATGATCCTCGTGCTCCTCGCGGTCCAGATGATGTTCAACGGCACGAAGGCCTTCTTCATCGGCTGACGCCACGCAGCAGTCGGTCGCAGATCTCTCCCGCTATGGGCCTGGCGGAGGTGGCAGCCGGTGACGGCGCGTTCACCACGTGCAGTTGCCGGGCGGTCGACCTGAACATGAAGTCCTCGACCATCGTCCCGTCGGCGAGCACGGCCTGGGCGCGGATGCCCGCCGGGTGCGGCGTCAGGTCGTCCAGCGTCAGATCCGGGCAGTAGCGCCGCACCCTGGCCAGGTATCCCAACGCGACGAGCGAGTCGAGCTGCTCCCGATGCCGGTGCGGGCCAGGCGCGGCGCGAGCCGCCAGAACCCCGGGAAGCGGAGCAGTTCCACGGTGTCGGCAGGATTGACCGACCACTTGCGGTAGCCCTCCCGGGCCAGCCCGAGCACCGCATTGGGGCCGACGCTCACCCCACCGTCGATCGTCCGCGTCAGGTGGACCCCAGGAAGGGCAGCGACGGGTCGGGCACCGGATAGATCAGGTGGTCGATCAGCCCGGCCCGCGACGGCGGCAGCCGGTAGTACTCCCCCTGAACGGGAGCATCGCGAACCCGTCGCCCAGCCCGGCCATCCGCGCGACCCGGTCGGCCTGGATGCCTGCGCAGGCGACGAGTCGGCCTGCGTGGATGACGCCGTCGGCGAGCTCCACGGTCACACCGGTCGCGTCCTCCCGATGCCCGTGACCCTGGCACCGAGGCGCACCCCTCCGCCCAGGTCCGAGATCCGTTCGGCCATGGCCCGCGCGACGGCCCCGTAGTCGACGATGCCCGTCTCAGCGACCAGGATCGCGCCCACCCCACGCACGTTGGGTTCACACCTGCGCAGTTCGTGAGCGTCGAGGCGCTCGGGCCGCAGCCCGTTGGCGCGGGCCCGCTCCCCAGCGCGGCCAGCCGCACCAGTTCGGTGTCGTCGGTGGCGACGATCAACTTGCCCGGCTGGGCGAAGGGAATGCCCCGCTCCCTGCAGAACTGGCGGGTCCAGGCCGCGCCGAGCCTGCACAGCCGCGCCTTGAGGCTGCCGGGCGGGTAGTAGACGCCGGCGTGGATCACGCCGCTGTTGTGGCTGGTCTGGTGAGGGGCGATCCGGTCGTCCTTCTCGCACACCACGAGCGAGGCGCCGGGGTTGCGCTGCAGCAGCGTCATGGCCGTGGCGAGGCCGACGATGCCGCCGCCGATCACGCAGAAGTCGATCATGCCCGCCCACCTCCGTGGTGTTCCAAGGTGCCGGGATCCAGTGTCGCGCGTCCGGCGTCACTCCCGCCACCCGATCTCCCGACGGCCTGGCACCCTCAGGCGACCCACGGGCGGCCCGGAAGGGTTCGCCCAACCCGCCCTGGGTCCTCGGATCCATGATGTTAGGGTGGTCTGGTCAGACCAACTCACAACGTCCGTGAAACGAGGTCACCCATGTCGGTCACCACCTCCCGCACGCTCCTGGATGCAGGCAACAGCGCCGGCGTCGCAGCCCTCCGCGCAGCACTCGGCGACGACGCCGTCAGCACGCGCGAGCTCGACCGGATCGCCTTGGCCATCGACGCGTCGCACTACATCCGCACCCCGGATGCGATCATGCGGGCCCGCAACGCGCAGGAGGTCGCCACCGCAATGGCGGTTGCGCGCCAGCTCGGCTGGCCGCTGACGTTCCGCGCGGGCGGCTCGAGCCTGTCGGGCCAGGTGCTGTCGATGGGACTCACGGTCGACGTGCGTCGGAACTTCCGCGACATCGAGGTGCTCGATGGTGGCGACCGCGTCCGCGTGCAACCCGGCGCCACCATCCGTCAGGTCAACGGCGCGCTGGCCCGTTACAAGCGCAAGCTCGGCCCCGACCCCGCCTCCGAGATCGCCTGCACGATCGGGGCATGGTCGCCAACAACTCCTCCGGCATGACCTGCGGCACCGAGAAGAACACGTACCGCACCATCGAGTCGATGACGATCGTGCTGGCGTCCGGCACCGTGATCGACACCGGCGCGCCGGATGCCGACGATCAGCTCCGCCGGGCCGAACCCGCACTGGTCGAGGTGCTCGAGCGGCTGCGCGACCAGCTCAACCGCGACGAGGTCGCCTCCGATCTCAGGCGCCGCTACGCCATCAAGAACACCATGGGCTACGGCCTCAACTCGTTCATCGACCACGACCGGCCGGTCAAGATCCTCGAGCACCTGATGATCGGCTCCGAGGGGACGCTCGGCTTCGTGGCCGAGGCCGTCTTCCGGACGCTGCCGGTGCCCGCGAAGACCGCCACCGGCCTGCTGCTCTTCGAGTCGCTCGACGCCGCCACCACCGCGCTCCCGCACCTCGTCTACTCCGGTGCCGACGTCGTCGAGCTGATCGACGCCGCATCGATCCGCGCCATGGGCGAGGACGCGAAGGACGTGCTGCCCGCCGGATTCGAGGCGACGCAGCAGGCGTCGCTGCTGGTGGAGTACCAGGCCGATGACGACGAGGGGATCGCCGAGCGGATCGCGGCCGGCAACGCCACCTTCGCCGATCTGGGAGGCCTCGAGGCCGCGCCCGAGATGACGCAGGACGCGAAGCGCCGCGGCCTGATGTGGGTGATGCGCAAGGGCCTCTACACGAAGGTCGCGCGGAACCGCCCAAGGGCACCGCCGCGCTGCTCGAGGACGTGGCCGTGCCGATGGAGAGCCTCGGCGCCGTCTGCTCCGAGCTGCAGGTGCTGTTCGACAGGCACAACTACGCCGACGCCGTCATCTTCGGCCACGCGAAGGACGGCAACATCCACTTCCTCGTCACCGAGGACTTCGCGGGGCCCGAGTCCCTCAAGCGGTACGAGGACTTCACCGAGGACATGGTCCAGCTGGTCCTCGACCGGCAGGGCACCCTGAAGGCCGAACACGGCACCGGACGCATCATGGCCCCGTTCGTTCACCGTCAGTACGGCGACGAGCTGTACCAGGCGATGTGGGACGTCAAGTTGGCATGCGACCCGGAGCAGATCCTCAACCCCGGCTCCGTGCTCACCGAGGACCCGGAGCTGCACCTGAAGAACATCAAGTCGACCTCGCCTGTGCGCGAGGTGATCGACGACTGCGTCGAGTGCGGGTACTGCGAGCCCGTCTGCCCGAGCCAGCACCTGACCACCACGCCGCGCCAGAGGATCGTCATCCAGCGCGCGATCCAGGACGCCACGACCGAGGGCAACCTCGAGCTGGCGGAGAAGCTGTTCAAGCAGGAGACCTACGACGTCGTGCAGACGTGCGCCGTCGACGGCATGTGTTCGACCGCCTGCCCCGTCCAGATCAACACAGGCGACCTGATCCGTGACCTGCGTAGGGAACGCCAGTCCGGCGTCCTCGACGCGGGCTGGGACTTCGCGGCCAAGCACTGGGCCGGCGTGCTGAACGTCGCCTCGGTGGGCATGACGGTGGTCGACAAGGTGCCGAACCCACTGGTGCGCGGGGTGCTCGGCGCCGCCCGCGCCGTCGTCGGCACCGACATCGTGCCGACCCTGTCGGCCGAGCTTCCCGGCGGCGGCCCGGTCCGCAAGCCGGTTGCCGCCTCCGAGCCGGCGGCGATCTTCATGCCCGCCTGCGTGGGGACGATGTTCGGCTCCGACCACGCGTGCGGCACCGGCGTGGCCGGCGCCGTCCGGCAGCTCGCGGCGGCCGCGGGGCTGAACCTGCGCACGCCCGAAGGCATCGCGTCGCTGTGCTGCGGTACGCCGTGGAAGTCGAAGGGCCTCGCGAAGGGCTTCGACACCATGTCGGAGCGGCTCGCCGAGTGGTGCGTTGCCGCCACGGACAACGGGAAGCTGCCGCTGGTGTGTGACAACGTGTCGTGCACCGAGGGCGTCGAGGTGAGCCTGAAGAAGCGCGGGATCACGAACATCCGGGTGATCGACGCGACCCAGTGGGTCGCCGAGTTCGTCGCCCCGAAGCTGCCCGAGGTGGCCAAGGCCGGGATGGCCGTCCTGCACCCGACGTGCTCGTCGACGTTGATGGGGGTCAACGACAACCTCACGTTCCTGGCGGGGCTGGTCGCCGACGAGGTGGTCGTTCCCGAGGGATGGCGCTGCTGTGCCTTCGCCGGTGACCGGGGCCTGCTGCACGAGGAGCTGACGGCGACGTCGACCCGTGACGAGGCGCGTCACGCGCGGGAGTTGAACGCGGACCTGTACCTGTCGCTGAACCGGACGTGCGAGATCGGGATGACGAGGGCGACAGGGAAGACGTACACGCACGTGCTGGAGGAGTTGGCGGCCAGGGTCGCCGCCGTCAGCTGAGACCCGGCAACGCGGGCGGCACCTGCGCGACCTGCTCGCGCGGGCGCCGCCCGGAAAAATCGGCCAGTAGCCGATTCTGACCGGTCCGGCCGAAACTATCGGCCACCGACCCACCGCCGTCCCCCACGCCCGCCCGGAAAAATCGACCAGTAGCCGATTCTGACCGGTCCGGCCGAAACTATCGGCCACCGACCCACCGCCGTCCCCACGCCCACACGTCAGGGCTTGCGCCGGAGCGACCCGGGTGGCGAGAGTTACCCCATGCGCATCGCCATCGCCCAACTCAGCGCCTCCACCGACCCGAGGGCGAACCTGGCCCTCCTCGGGGCGCAGGCCCGGGCCGCGGCCGACGGCGGCGCCCACGTCGTCGTCTTCCCGAGGCGACCATGTGTTCGTTCTCCAGGGCGTCCTCGGAGGTGGCCGAGCCGTTCGACGGCCCGTGGGCCGACGCGGTCCGCACCCTCGCCCGCACGCTCGGCACCACCATCGTGGTCGGTATGTTCACCACCGCCGACGATGGCCGGGTCCACAACACGCTGCTGGTGACGGGTGCCGTCGAGGCCCGCTACGACAAGGTCCACCTGTTCGACGCCCTCGGCTTCCGCGAGTCGCGGCACATCGCCCCGGGAGCGACCTGGTTCACATCGATCTGCGCGACACACGGCTGGGACTGGCCACCTGCTACGACATCCGCTTCCCTGCCCAGTTCCAGGCTCTCGCCTCCGACGGCGCCCGGGTCATCGTGGTCTGCGCCTCGTGGGCGCCCGGGCCGGGGAAGGTCCACCAGTGGCGCACCCTCGCGACGGCCCGCGCGATGGACTCCACCGCGTTCGTGGTCGCGGTCGACCAGGCGGCGACGGGCGACCCGGATGCGCTGGGGCGTCCCACCGGGGTGGGGCATTCGATGGTGGTGGATCCAACCGGACGCGTGCTGCTCGAGCTCGGCATCGCCCCCGAACTGGCGTTCATCGACCTCGACCCCGCCGAGGCCGACGTCGCCCGTGAGGCCCTGCCCGTCCTGCCCGACTGACAGGCGACGACGCCGCGGGCCAGGGTCAGCCCAGACGGCGGATGCCCTCGTCGAGCACGGCGTCGGTCTTGCAGAACGCGAACCGGACGATGTCGCGCCACGGCTCGCGGTGGTCGGTGAATACCGACACCGGGATCGCCGCGACCCCACGCTCACCCGGCAGTTCCCGGCAGTAGTCGACCGCGTCCGTGCTGACCCGCGCGCACACGAAGTACGTGCCCTCCGAGCGGAACGGGGCGAGCCCGGCGGCAGAGAGGGCCGCGGTCAACCGGTCGCGCCTGTCGCGCAGCGTCCGCGCCAGGCCCGCGGCCCACTCCCCTCGTGGCGCAGCGCGTGCGCCACGGCTGGCTGGAACGGTGCACCGCCCGCGAACGTCAGGAACTGTTTCGCGGCGAGCACCCCTCCAACAGCGGTTCGCTGGCGAGGGCCCAGCCGATCTTCCAGCCCGTGACGTTGAACGACTTGCCCGCCGAGCTGACGGTGATGGTGCGCGATCCCATGCCGGGCAGCGACGCGATGGGCACGTGCGGGAGGTCGAAGGTCAGGCGCTCGTATACCTCGTCGGAAAGGACCAGCAGGTCGCGTTCGACGGCCAACTCGGCGATGGCCGTCAGTTCGGCGTGCGTGAGGATCGTTCCGGTGGGGTTGTGTGGCGAGTTGACCACGATCATCGCCGTCGAGTCGGTGACGGCGGCCCGCAGGGCGTCCAGGTCGAGCCGGAAACCCACCCCGTCGGCGACCAGCGGCACGGAGACCCGGGTCGCCCCGGCGAGTGCGACGGCGGCGGCATAGGAGTCGTAGTACGGCTCGATCAGGATGACCTCGCTGCCCGGTTCCACCAGGCCGAGCATGGTCGCGGCGATCGCCTCGGTCGCCCCCGCGGTGACGAGGGCCTCGGAGGCGGGGTCGTACTCGATGTCGAAGTTGCGGACGCGGTCCTCGCAGATCGCGCGGCGGAGATCGGGCAGCCCGCGGGCGGGCGGGTACTGGTTGTTGCCCGCCAGGATCTGCTCGCGGGCGATCTCGAGCATGGCTGCCGGGCCGTCCCAGTCGGGAATCCCTGGCCCAGGTTGACGGCCCCGTGCATCATCGCAAGGTCGGTCATCTCGGCGAACACGGTGCCGCCGAAACTCCGTAGCCGGTCAACGGCGGCTGAGGGTGCTGACATGCCCAGAGCTTAGGCACCGCCGCCCTCAGGAACCCTCGGCGTCCACCTCGCGCCTCGGGCGGCCGGGACGCCGGATCGGTTGTGCCTTCACCGGGCGGCCTGCCCCTTGAGCGCGTCGCGCAGCAGCACCTCGATGTGGGCGTTGAGGCTGCGCAGGTCATCGGCCGCCCACTTGGCGAGGGCCTCGTGGACGGCGGGGTCGAGGCGGAGCAGGATCGACTTGCGCTCCTTGCGCCCGTCGCCCTGCACCGCCTTCTCCTCGTTGTCGGACATCAGCCGTAGAGGGTCCCGGTGTTGATCACGGGGGTCGAGCGCGAGTCGGAGCAGAGCACCACGAGCAGGTTTGACACCATCGCGGCCTTGCGCTCATCGTCCAGGGAGACGATGTCGTCGCGCTCGAGCCGCTCGAGGGCCTGTTCGACCATGCCGACGGCTCCCTCGACGATCTTGCTGCGGGCCGACAGGACGGCCGAGGCCTGCTGCCGCTGCAGCATCGCCTGGGCGATCTCGGGCGCATAGGCGAGCGACGAGATGCGCGTCTCCACGACCTCCAGCCCGGCGATCGCGATCCGGGCGGCGACCTCCTGGGCGAGCTCACCGGAGACGAGATCGGTCGAGCCGCGCAGGCTCTCCTCGCCCGGGTCGGCGAAGTCGTAGGGGTGCGACGACGCGACGTGGCGCAGCGCCGACTCGGCCTGCACGGTGACGAAGTCCTCGTACTGCTCGACCGAGAACACGGACTTTGCGGTGTCGGCCACCTGCCACACCACGATGGCCGCGATGTTGATGGGTTGCCGTCGGCGTCGTTGACCTTCAGCTCGTTGGTCTCGAAGTTGCGGACCTTGACGGAGACGTTCTTCTTGGTGGTCAGCGGCACCGTCATGAGGAGCCCCTGCTTGCGGATGGTGCCGAGGTAGCGTCCGAAGAACTGGGTGACCTTGGTGTCGCCGGGCGAGACCACCGTCAGCGACGAGCCGACGAGGGTCGCGAGCAGGACGGCGACGATGCCGAGCGCGACAAGCCACCCGCTCACCTGCTCGCCCGCCGAGTCCTGGACCGCGGCCGCCACGATCGCCCACCCACCCAGCGCAAGCAGCACCAGCGCGATCAGGAACGCGAGCGCCCCGACATGGACCACGCCTTGCGCTCCTCGATGCTGACGCGGGTTCCCTCATGGCCGACCGGCCGGCCGGCCGCCTCCCCACCCACCGACGATTCGTCGGGAGCGACTGGGATCTGGCTCATCATGCCTCCTGATAATCTGATAGCTAAGTGATATCAGATTAGCAGGTGACGGGGCGCAGCGAAAGGCGGTTACCGCTCCAGCGAGCGGACCTCCGCGCGCAGGTCACCCATCTGCTCATCGAGTGAGGTGGCCACGTCTGCGACCTCCTTGAGGTTGTCGCGCAGATACGTCGGGACCTGCCCCTCGTACTTGTAGTGGATCTGATGCTCGATGCTGGCCCAGAAATCCATGGCAATGGTGCGGATCTGCACCTCCACGGGTACCTGAATGGCGCCGTCGGAGAGGAACACCGGCACCTCGACTATGAGGTGGAGGCTCTGGTACCCGTTCGGCTTCGGGTTGGCGATGTAGTCCTTCTTCTCCAGCAGCGTGACGTCGGGCTGTTTGACCAGCATGTCGGCGACGGCGTAGGTGTCGTCCCTGAAGGCGCACACGACCCGGATGCCCGCCACGTCGCGGATCTGCCGCCGCACGGCCTCGAGGTCGGAGCCGCACCCGAGCCGGCTGGCCTTCTCGAGGAGCGACTCCATCGACTTCAGGCGTGTCTTGACGTGCTCGATCGGCTTGTACCGGTGTGTCTCGTCAAACTCCTTGCGCAGGATGTTGATCTTGGTCGCCACCTCGTCCATCCCACAGGAATACTCGAGGCGGAACCGGGAATAGTCGTCCCTGAGCCTGCGGAGGATCTCCTCGGGTTCTGCGGTCGGGCCCTCGGCGTAGCTGTCGAGCAGGCCCGCGAGACGTCGGTCGTGTTCAGCCATGGTTCCAGTGTGGCGGACGCACCAAACCCGGCGGTCATGGCACGGGGCACCGTCATGGGGCGGATCGGGCGATCGGCGCGCCGGGAGGGGGCTGAGCCTCCCGAACCGGGGTTCGTGGCCTGACGCCGTCGGGCTCTCACCGGTGACCAGATGGCGGGCCGAGTCGCGGCCCACCGGCCGGGCCACGGCCCGGATGCGGTAGACAAGGACCATGAGCATCGATCTCGTCGCCCTCCGCCGCGAACTCCACCAGATCCCGGAGGTCGGCCTTCAGCTTCCGCAGACCCGGGCCCGCATCCTCGCGGCGCTCGAGGGCCTCCCACTCGAGATCAGCCTCGGCACAAAGGTCTCGTCGGTCGTGGGCGTGCTGCGGGGCGGTCGTCCGACGGAGGGCAAGCGGCCCGTGGTGCTGTTGCGCGAGGACATGGACGCGCTGCCTGTCGAGGAGCTCACCGGCCTCGACTACGCCTCCACCAACGGCAACATGCACGCCTGCGGGCACGACCTCCACATGTCGATGCTGGTCGGGGCGGCACACGAACTCTGCTCCCGTGCGGACGAACTGGCCGGCGATGTCATCTTCATGTTCCAGCCCGGCGAGGAGGGCGTCGACGGCGCGAAGTACATGCTCGAGGAGGGCGTGATGGACGCAGCGGGCTCCGCCCCGACTGGGTCTACGCCATCCACGTCTGGTCGGCGCTCGACCCGCACGGCACCTTCTCGACGAAGCCGGGCACCGTGATGGCAAGCTCCGACGTCGCGAAGGTGCGGGTCGTCGGGCGCGGTGGCCACGGTTCGACACCTCAACGCGCCGCCGACCCGGTGCCGGCGCTCGCCGAGATCACCACCGCGCTGCAGACGATGGTGACGCGCCGCTTCGACGTCCAGGACCCGGTGGTCGTCACCGTCGGCCTGCTGCAGGCGGGCACCATCGCCAACGTCATCCGGAGGAGGGGCGCCTCGAGGCGACGCTGCGCACCTTCTCGCACGCCGCCCGCGACCGGCTGCTCGAGACCATCCCGCGGGTCGTCGAGGGCATCGCCGCGGCACACGGCGTGAGCGGTGAGTTCTCCCTGCTCGAGCAGTACCCGGTCACCATCAACGACGACGCCGAGGCGGACGTCGTCGCCGGGGTCGTGGCCGACCTGTTCGGAGAGGACCGTCACGCGCGCTGGAGCCACCCGCTAGCCGGTGCCGAGGACTTCTCCCGGTTGCTCGAACTGGCGCCCGGCTGCTTCATCGGGCTGTCGGCCTGTGAGCCCGATCTCGACCCTGACACGGCGCCGTTCAACCACTCGGCCTACGCGCGCTTCGACGACGCCGTCGTCGGCGACGGCGCCCGGCTGCTCGCCGAACTGGCGCTGCGCAAGCTCGCCTGAGCAACCATCGACACAGCTGGGTGGAGCCCGGCCCCCTTGAGGGACCGGGCTCAACCTTTCCGGCGAGGTCAGCCCTTCAGGCCGGAGGTCGCGAGCCCTCGATCACCCGCTTCTGCATCGAGAAGAACAGGACGAAGATCGGGGCCATCGCCATCGCGGAGGCGGCCATCATGACGGCGTAGTCGCTGGAGTACTGGCCCGCGAGGGTGGCGATGCCGACGCTGATCGGCATGTTCTCCTCCCGTGTGGTGACGATCAGCGGCCACAGCAGGTCGTTCCAGCTCCACAGCACCGTGACGATCGCCACCGCAAACAGGCTGGGCTTCGCGAGCGGGAGCATCACCCTCCAGAACGTCTGCCACGGGTTGCAGCCGTCGAGGCGCGCCGCCTCCTCGAGCTCCCGCGGCATCGACATGAACGCCTGTCGCATCAGGAACGTCCCGAAGGCCGAGAACCCGGCAGGACGATGCCGGCCGCCGACTCGAGCAGGCCGAGGTTCTTGATGATCTGGTACTGCGGGATCAGGTAGGCCTGGCCCGGGATCATCAGGATGGCCAGCAGCATGCCGAAGAGCACGTTGCGGCCCCGGAACTGCATCCGGGCGAACGCGTATCCCGCGAGGGCGCAGAACGCGAGCTGCCCCAGCGTCCGTGCCACGGTGATCAGGATCGACGTGCCGAACTGCTGCAGGAACGGCAGCTTCTGGAACACCGCCACGTAGTTGCCCCACTGGAGCGTCTCGGGGATCAGCTTCGTCGCTTCATGGGGGTCTCCTTCAGTGTGGGGGTCACTTGTTCTGGTTGTTGTTGAAGTAGTCGATGAGGTCGGAGGGGAGGGTGGGGATGTCGCGCGGGGTCGAGCCGTCTCGCAGGGACTCGGTGGCCTGGATCGCGGCCGCGACCGCGTACCAGGCGCCGAGGGGGAGGTGTCGGTGGGCGCACCGTCACGCACGAACCGGACGAACTCGCTCACGGTCAGCACATCGGCGTCGTCGTGGCCGACCCCGTCACCGACGATGGGGAACTGGGCGTCGCCCTGGGGTCGTAGTCGCCGCGCTTGTTCCACAGCCGGATGACGCCGCCCTCACCGTCGCCGAAGTTCTCGATGCGGCCCTCGGTGCCGATGACGGTGTAGTTGCGCCAGTAGTCGGGCGAGTAGTGACACTGTTCGTAGGACGCATAGACGCCCGACTCCATCTGCATCAGCATCATCGAGACGTCCTCGACATCGATGACGGGGTTGAGTCCCTTCTGACTGAGCGGCGGCCAGTTCTCGGTCGGGTTGAACCACTGCCCCATCAGCTCGTTGCTGCGGTCGCGGCGGTCGGTGACCTTGTCGTAGACGGTGAGCCCACCCATGGCCGTCACCCGGGAGGTGTGGGAGTCGGCGAGCCAGTGCATCACGTCGAGGTCGTGCGCGGCCTTCTGCAGTAGCAGCCCGTTGCCGTGCTCGCGGGTGGCGTGCCAGTCCTTGAAGTAGTAGTCGCCACCATGGCCGACGAAGTGGCGACACCAGATGGCCTTCACCTCGCCGATCAGGCCCTCACGGATGATGCGACGCATGCCCCGGACGACGTCCATGTGGCGCATGTTGTGGCCGAGATACAACTTGGTGCCGGTTGCATGGGCGGTGGTGAGGATGCGGGTCGCATCGTCGAGGTGGATCGCGAGCGGCTTCTCGAGGTAGACGGGGATGCCCGCCTCGAGCAGCTCGCAGGCGATGTCGGCGTGGGTGTCGTCGGGCGAGGTGACGATGGCCACGTCGATGCCTGAGGCGGCCAGTTCGGTGACGGAGCCGGTCAACGCGATGTCGGCGCGGCCGAGGCGACTGAGCACGCGCGCCGCCGCGTCGGGGTGGGGCTCATAGGCGGCGGTGATGGTGCCGCCCAGCTCGGGGCGCTCAAAGTTGAGCGCGAGCCGGGAACGGGCACCGACACCGACCACGCCGACCTTGAGCGCGCTGGCGGGGGTGCTGATCTGTGGAGTCACTGGGAAGTGCATACCTTTCGTGATTGCCTCCTGCACCAGGTGCAGGGCGGTCGGCGTGATGGTGGCCTTGACGGAACTGCCGAGGAGTTCCTCGGTGGCGTCCTTCAGGCCGAGGGAGAGCGCGCCGATGACGGCGCCGCCCTGCCTCAGTCGTGCCCCTCGAAGCTGAGTGGGGTCGAGGCGGCGGCCCTCGATTCGCGCAGGTGGGAGTTGATCTCTCCGATGGCATCGGGCAGTTGCGCCATCGGAACGGCGATGACGATCACAGACGGATCGAGGACCGCGGCGGCAGAGCCGATGATCTCCGCCGCGTGCTCGAGCTGCCCCTCCACCGGCCCGGGGCCCTCGGCTACGATCAGGCCGACCTCACCGGCGTTGAACCCGCGGCCCCGGTGGATCCGGCCGCCCATCACCAGGCCGGTGAGCACGCTCCTGCTGAGCGCCACCAGGAGGAGGTCGTCGCCGTCGTCCAACTGTTTCTCACCCACCCGGAGCGCGAACTCACCGAACGCGGCCGCGTTGATGTCGTTCTCGACGCGCACCGGCAGCCCGAAGCGTTCCTCGAGCCGACGCCCCAGCGCAAAGCCGTTCCAGGCCGGCACCGAGGTGGTGCTCATGATCGTCCCGGAGTCGTCGACGGTGCCTGTGGTGGAGATCGAGAGGGCGCGGAGCGGGCCGAAACCGGGATGGGCGTCGGCGTGCTTCTCCACGAGCCCGATCAGTGAGGCGAGCCGGGGTGCGGATTCGAGCGAGATGCCGCTCACGAACTCGGAGGCGATGATCCTGCCGTCGACCCGGGCGACCGAGACGAGCGCCGTCTCCATGAGCAGGTCGACTGCGATCACGATGCCCGCGCCGGGGGCGATCGACCACGTGCTCGCGGGCGTCCCGGCCTCGAGGTCTCCTGGTCCTGGGAGCGCACGAGGCCGCCCTCCTCCAGGGTCGCGAGAAGCGCCATCACCGTCGGGCGGGACAGGCCCGTGACGTCCACGAGATGCCGTGCCTTCACCGGACCGGATCGAAGTTGCCCGAACACCCGTGCCAGGTGGGCAGGTCGCGTCGCTGCGGACATCTTCACTCCTGAGTAACTTAGGGAAGCTGCTTAACTATTTTTCGAGAGTAGGCGGTGCCGGGTTCAACGTCAACGGTTTCGCGCCGGATTGCCGCCAACGTCGATCACATGCGCCTGAGCCACGTGGCCTGACACCGGCGTGCGGGACGGGTCCCGAAGGTTGGGCGACCGTGCACAATGTGATGCATGCGACCGATGCTCGCCACACCCACCCGACCCCGGGCGTTCCCCGGCCGGGTCGGATGGCTCCACGAAATCAAGTGGGACGGGGTGCGCGCGCTGGCAGAGACCGCCGACGGTGCCCTGCGCCTCTTCAACCGCAGCGGTGGCGACATCTCCGCCGCCTATCCCGATATCGTCGCGGGAGCCACCGGCCTGCCCGACGGGCTGCTGCTCGACGGCGAGATCATCGCCATCGACCCCGCCCTCGGCGTCCCGACGCTGCAGGCCATCGCGCCGCGGATCCACGTCCGCGACCCGGAGCGCGCCTCGCGGCTCTCCACGGAGCGCCCCGCCACCTTCATGGCGTTCGATGTGCTGCGCTTCGACGGCCGGGACATCGCCCGGCAACCGCTGGAGGCGCGTCGCCATGTCCTCGAGCAGCTCGACCTGCCGCGGCGCTCCTGGCAGGTGTCCGAGACCTACGACGACGCGGAGACGATCTCCCGCATCGCCCACGAGAGCGGCCTCGAGGGCGTGATGAGCAAACGGCTCGGCTCACCCTATGAGCCGGGGCCCGCAGCCTCGACTGGATCAAGACCCCGCACCGCACCGAGATGGTCGCGGTGATCGGTGGCTGGGTGCCCGAATCCGGGAACGACCGGCACCTCGGGTCCGTATGGGTGGGTCACGCCACGGACGAGACGACGTTCGACACCGCTCCGGTGCTGTACCCGCTCGGCCGCGTGGGCTCGGGCCTCAGCCACCGGGAGCGCGACATGCTGCTCACTGTGCTGCGCGGCATCGAACAGGACGAGCCACCGTTCGAGCCGCTGCCTGAGCAGGGCCCCGAACTGCGCCGCACCCGCTGGGTGGAGCCGATCATCTGCGTGCAGGTGCGCTACCTGACGGTCTCGCCCAATGGGCTGATGAGACAACCGGTGCTGCGGGCGCTCCGCCCCGACGTGCGCCCGGTCGACGCCGCCACGGCCGACCTGCGGTAGCCGGCGCACCCCGTCCGCGCCCCGCCGCGTTAGGCTCGCCGCATGACCGAGACGGCTCACGGGGCAGCGACCCGGACGACAAGGACTGGACCTGGACCATGCGGACAGCGTGCGCCGAGTGCGGCTTCGATCCCGACTCCTACCCCAGCGCGGGGTTCCCCGGGCCATCGCGTCTCTTGCGGCCGACACGGCCACGACGCTCGCCCGGCCCGGGCCGACCGCCGTCCCGCCCCGTCAACCTGGTCGCCCGTCGAGTACGGGCAGCACCTGGCCGACGTGTGCGGGGTGATGACGCTGCGGCTCGAGGCCATCCTCGAGGCGGGAGGGCTGGCCGAGTTCGACTCCTGGGACGGCGAGGCGGCCGCGGTCGAGAAGCGGTACCGGGAGGCGTCGGCCACGGACACGTCCGCCCTCCTGCTGCGGCGCGCCGCGTTGGCCGCCGCAGCGTTCGGCCGGCCGGAGGGCGGGAGTGGGAACTCCGCGGCAGGCGCGGCGACGGCGTCGAGTTCACCGCCCGCACCCTTGGCCTCTACCTCCTCCACGAACTGGCCCACCACGCCCACGACGCGGCGGCCGGCCTCGCCAGGGCCGGAGCCTGACCCTCGCCCACGCCATCCGCGGGTGGGTCAGCGGGGTTCGTCGGCGACCTGGAAGTCGAAGTCGAACGAGCCGTCCTCAGCGAGCGCGGTGAAGGTGACGGTCACGTCGTACCTGGCGTCGTCCCCCTCGGCCATCAGCGTGCAGAGGTGGGTGCCGTTCACCTCCACCACGACCGGGTCGCTCCCACAGTCGACGAAGGGTCGACTCCCGACCATCTCCTCGAGCCTGTCCTCAGTCGCCTCGGCGATCGACTCCGGGGTGGCCTCCGCCGTGGCACCGGGGGCGCTCGTTTCCGGGCTGGGTGCGCTCGCCTCCGGGCTGGGTGCGCTCGCCTCCGGGCTGGGTGCGCTCGCCTCCGGGCTGGGTGCGCTCGCCTCCGGGCTGGGTGCGGGGTGTCAACGGTCACCGGGGTGGGCGAGGCGGATTCCCCGCCCCGACCGAGAAGCTGAAAGAGCAACCGGTGAGCAGCAGGGCGGGAAGGACGACCAGTGGGGCCAGACGGGAACGCAGCACGGGGATTCCTCAGGTAGCTGTGGGGGCCACAGATCCTACGGCACGTGGAGGTCGGCCCGGGCGGCGAAGGAAGCCGGCCCCCGATTGACGCCGTGTCGTAGGCTTGCCGGGTGACCGACCCGAAGCAGATCGAGACTCTGCCGCCGTTGGGCGAGCTGGTGAAGGGAACCACGCTCAGCCCCCGCACCGGTGAGCCGCCGCGGCCCGTGGCGGCATGGATCTCGGCGGCGGCGTCCTACCTCGCGGTCGCGGTCGTCATCGCCGTCTACGCCCTCCACTGGTGGCTGGCCGCCCACCCGGGGACGTACCCGACATCTGCGCGGCTGATCGCCTGGGTCGCTCCCGATCCGGGTAAGTGGCTGTCGCTGACGCTCGAGGGGGTGCTGGCCGCCGCCTCGGTGCTGGCCGCCGGCGCCGTCGGCGTCGCGGGGTTCCAGGCTTGGAACGGATGGCGATGGTCCCGCTGGGCCGGTCTCGTGGGCCTGCTCCTGATGGGTGGGTTCGCGGCCGTCACCTCCGACTGGGCGTTCATCGGGGTCGGCCTCGCCCTCGTGACGGCGGTACTGGCCTTCCTGCCGCCGATGTCCAGGTACTTCGCCGCATGGGCGGAGGTGCGCTCCCCAGGGACGACGCCTACCGCAGGCCGTCGCGCATCTTCTACGGGCGCCTCCCCGCTTCCAGTGAACGGCCCGGCTCACACGCCGCGCGACTCCATCGGCTCGCTGCGCGCGCGCCAGTCGGCGAAGAACCAGGCCATCAGGGCGACCGGCGCCATCCAGAAGACGAAGTACCAGGTGCCGTAGGAGACGCCGCCCCGAACGCCGACCAGGTCGTCGAATCGGGAGCGACCCCGTCGGCCGCCGCCACCACCGGGGTGAGTCCCACCCAGACCGATGCCAACTGCACGGCCGCCGTGCGCCACGTGATCGGCCGGACGGCGTAGTAGACGGCCCAGCACGCCACGACGAGCGCGACCGCCCAGGTACCCGGTCCGTACCAGGTGACCGGGTAGGCCATCAACAGCCCCAGAGGGCTGTCGCGGCGCCGCGCGCCGGGCGCTTCAGCATGGTCACATACTAGTGTCCCGTGTCAGATATTCGCTGCGCTATGCGGCCCTCCGCTGGCGCCTCGCGGCGTTCTCCTCTCTCGACGAACGGCAAGGTGCGACTTCGATCGTCGGCCTTGCGATGCATCCAGCGGCGCGCCACCTATCATCAACGAACCTCTGACACGAAACACTAGCCGCGCGGGATCGGGCACGTACGGTTTACGGCCAGGTTGCTCGTCCGCTCGACAGGGCGTGGGGCTGGCTAGACTCGCGACCATGGCCGCACGCAACCCTTCCTCGACGGCGCCCTCCGGGTCCTCCGCCAGGTGGCGACCCGCGCGCTGGAGCGCTCGACGCGCACCGCGCCACGGAAGGCGAGGCCCTCCGGCGGGCCGAAAGCGAGGCCGGGCGCCACCTTCACCGAACAGCCCGCCGGCCCGAACCCGGCGCGGTCCCCGACGGCTACCCGGCGACTTCCGCGGCCGCCCCGAGATCGTCTACCAGCCCCACAACGACCGCCGGGCGGACCCGGAGAGGTCGTCTGGACCTGGGTGCCCTTCGAGGAGGACCACTCAAAGGGGAAGGACCGCCCAGTGCTGCTGATCGGCCGCGACGGGCCGTGGCTGCTCGGCCTGCAGGTGACGTCGCAGGACCACGACCGGGACGCCGAACAGGAGGCCCGGGCCGGGCGTTTCTGGATCGACATCGGCGTCGGCGGCTGGGACTCCCAGCGGCGCCCCAGCGAGGCGCGCGTCAACCGGATCATCCGGATCGACCCGGATCGGGTGCGTCGCATCGGGGCCGTCCTCGCCGAGGGATCTTCCGCGAGGTGGCCGACGAGGTGCTGCGGTTCTCAAAAGGCTGACCGCGACGACAAGGCCGGCCGCGGATCGCTTCCTGTGACTCTTGCTCCATCGCCCATTCCGCGGCGCGGGTCCCGCTACTGTGTGCCCATGCATTCGGCTTCGTCGACCCGACACGCTCCGCCACCGTCCGGTTCGCGGACGCGCGCGGCCCTCATCGCGTCGGCACGCAGACTGTTCATGCGGGACGGTTACCGGGTCTCCCTCACCGCCATCGCGCACGACGCCGGGGTCGGCCAGGGTGCCCTCTACCGGCACTTCTCGACGCGGCTCGACCTCGCGCTGGCGGTGTTCGCCGAGAACCTCGCCGAGATCGAGGAGATCGCCGCGAACGTCCGCCGCCCGGAGGGCTTTCCGAAGCTGTGGCGGCGCCTGATCAGTTCGGTGGTCGAGACGACAGCGCTGGTGGAGATGGTCTTCGACGAGGACGACCTTCCCCGACGCATCTCCGGCGGCCGCCTGCAACGGCTCCTCGCCGAGCCCCTCGCCCTCGCCCAGGGCGCCGGGCTCGCCGATCCGCGCTGGACGCCTGACGACCTCGTGACGATCATCCACATGGTCTACGGGGTGGTCACCGCGCGACCGGAGGATCCGCACGCCGCGGCCCGCAGGGCCCTCGAACTCATCGACCCGCGACTCGTCTGAGCGACCCCCACGTCGCGCACCCCTCCATCGCGGAGGTGCGGACCTCAGGAGCATCGGGTCGCCCGTGCGCGAAGGGGAGGAAGCGCCACCGGGCGCCCTCACCCCTCCGCGGGCCATCGCCGGCCGCCCCGCCCCTGTACCTGCCGACGGCGCCGCCCGGGTCGGGCGGGGCACAGCCGGGCCCGAGGCACGGATATTCCCCGTTTCGCGGGTGGTGAACGAAGGATGGACAGGCAAGGTCGGAGTTCGTGGTAGGGGCCACCGCCTGATTGAATGCTCTCCGAGAGGACAGGAGTGGTCATGATCACGGTCACCGACCTCACGAAGGTCTACACACAGGGGACACGCACGGTGCGCGCGCTCGACGGTGTGTCGCTGAGCGTCCCGGCCGGCTCCATCCACGGCATCATCGGGCATTCCGGGGCGGGCAAGTCGACCCTGGTGCGCTGCCTCACGATGCTCGACCGCCCACGTCGGGAACCGTCGAGATCAACGGGGTCGACCTCACCGCCGCCCGCTCAGATGCGCTCCGAACGGCACGGCGCCGGATCGGGCTCGTGTTCCAGCAGGCCAACCTCTTCGACTCGCGCACCATCGCCCAGAACGTCGGCTACCCACTCGAGATCGTCAAGGCAGCCGCGACGCACCGCAACGCGAAGGTCGCCGAACTGCTCGGGCTCGTCGGGCTGACCGACGCCGCCAACGCCTACCCCGCACAGCTCTCCGGAGGCATGCGCCAGCGCGTGGGCATCGCCCGCGCGCTCGCCACCGACCCGGACGTACTCCTGTTCGATGAGCCCACCTCGGCCCTCGACCCCCGCACCACCGACGAGATCCTCGACCTCATCGTGTCGCTGCGCGGCCGCTCCGAGCTCGCGGTGCTCGTCATCACGCACGAGATGCACGTCGTGAAGCGAATCTGCGACTCGGTCTCGCTCCTCGAGGGCGGCCGGATCGTCGAGTCGGGCGCGCTCACCGACGTCGTCAACCGCCTCGACGGACGCCTGAGCCAGGCGCTCCTCGGCATCCCGCCGCACGCCGACCTGCACGGCGTCGGCACCCTCGTCGACGTGCTGTCGTCAGGCCCGCGGACCCTGCAGCCCGTGGTGGCGCACGTCTCCAACCGGGTGGGCGCCGAAATCGCGATCCTCGCGGGAAGCGTAGAACACCTCGCGGGCACCACCTTCTCCCACCTGCGGCTGGCGGTTCCGGAGGGGACCGATCCACAGCGGGTCATCGACGAACTGCGCGCGCTCGGGGCCGATGCCCAGCTCACCTCCGACCTCGGCTACGGGGGTGACGCCGCGTGATCCCCTCGAAGGCACCTGGTTCGCCAACCCGCCATCCAGAAGGCGATGCTCCCGGCTCTGGTGGAAACCCTCCAGATGGTCGGCCTCTCCTCGCTCGCCACCCTCATCCTCGGGCTCCCTCTCGGCGTGCTGCTCTACATCACCAGACCGGGCGGCATGAGCGAGAACCGACCCCTGAGCATCGTGTTGTCGACCGTCATCGTCAACATCACCAGGTCGTTCCCGTACGCGATCCTGATGATCGCCCTGATGCCGTTCACCGCCTTCCTCGTCGGTACCAAGATCGGCCCGATCGCCGCCTCCGTGTCGCTGGCCATCGCGGCCATCCCGTTCTTCGCACGGCTGGTGGAGACGTCCCTGCGCGAGGTGCACTCCGGCAAGCTCGACGCCGCCCACGCGATGGGGTCGACGAAGCTGCAGACGGTGGTCAAGGTGCTGCTTCCCGAGTCGCTGCCCTCGCTCGTCGCGTCGTTGACCACCACCGTTGTGACCATCGTCGGATACTCGGCCATGGCAGGCCTGATCGGCGGAGGTGGCCTCGGCCGGCTGGCCTACAACTACGGCTTCCAGCGCTACCAGATCGATGTCATGGTGATGACCGTCGTGCTGCTCGTGGTGCTGGTGCAGCTCATCCAGTGGGTGGGCGACCGCGTCTCGAAGGCAGTCGACCACCGCTGATCCCACAGATTTCCCGCCCGGCGGGACGGCCATCAAGGCCACAAAGGCGGCCAACTTGTTGTTGGCCCAGAGCAAGGGAGGAACCCTCATGCGAAAGATCCTGACCGCAGTCGCTGCCTCGTTGGCAGCCGCCATGTCCCTGACCGCCTGCGGCGGCGAAGCGACACCCGGCAGCACCACCAGCCCCACCGGCTCGGAGTCCGCGGCCGCCGTGACGACCCTCAAGGTCGGCGCCAGCCCGCTCCCCACGCCAAGATCCTCGAGTTCGTGCGCGACAACCTCGCCGCGGACGCGGGACTGGACATCCAGATCACCGAGTTCGACGACTACGTGCTCCCCAACGAGGCGCTGGCCTCGGGTGACCTCGACGCGAACTACTTCCAGCACCTGCCGTACCTGGAGAACCAGATCGCGGAGAAGGGCTTCGAGTTCTCGCACGGCGAGGGCATCCACATTGAGCCCTTCGCCCTGTTCTCGGACCAGTTCGACTCGGCCGACCAGATCCCGGACGGCGGCCAGATCGCCATCACCAACGACCCGTCCAACCAGTACCGCGGGCTGAAGCTCCTCGAGGAGAACGGCCTGCTGGCCGACGTCACCGAGGACACCACCGTCCTGACGCTGACCGACGCGCAGAACCCGAAGGGCCTCACCTTCGAGGAGACGCAGCCCGAGGTCGTTGTCCAGCTGCTCGACGACCCCAAGGTCGCCGGCGCGCTGATCAACGGCAACTTCATCCTCACCGCGGGTCTGAAGGCCGAGGACGCCATCGCGATCGAGGCAGTGGAGGGCAACCCCTACGCCAACGTGCTGGTGTGGCGCACCGAGGACGACGGTAGCACCGCGATCCAGAAGCTCGACGAGCTGCTGCACTCGCAGGACGTCAAGGACTTCATCAAGTCTGAGTGGCCCTCGGGTGACGTGATTCCCGGCTGATACAGCCATGGTGGAGAGGGCCGACGCGCTGCCGCGCGTCGGCCCTCTCCTTTTGCCGTGCGGCCCGCGCCCGTGTGGCACGGAGGAACCGCACAGTGATTCCGGCGCGCCCCGCCCAGGCGGGGCGCACATGGCTACAGTCGGTTGGAGAAGCTCTGTTTGAGCAGGGGGAAGAGGAGTTCGACATGCGACCACAACGCATCATCGGGGCCGTGTTCGCGGCGCTGGCCATGGTTGTCACCATGGGTATCACCGCTCCACAGGCCCGGGCCGACTTCGACGTCTACACAACGCCGGGCGAGCACACCGTCAACGGGCGCCAGTGGCGCACCTGGTGCGAGCCGTACTCGCAGACGGCGCGCTGCCGCACGGAGATCAGGTCGGGCGGGGTCTGGGTGTTCAACAACCTGACGTACCTGCCGGCCCCCGCAGCCTGTGGGTCGGGAACCCGCTGGCCACGCCCGGGCACCACACGGTCAACGGCCGGAAGTGGTACACCGAGTGCGAGACACCCGCACGGGACGCAACGGCTGCCGCTCCTACATCGACTCGACCGGCCGCGGCAACTACGTCTTCAACAACATCGTGCACTTCGGGCAGATCCGCACCGACCTCGAGTCGCTCTACACGTACCGGCCGCCGAAGGATCCGGTTCCCACCCTCCGCCGTCGGGCACCTACTCGGTTACCCACGGCCCCAACACGTCGAACCGGGTCATCCTCACCTTCGATGACTGCCCGAAGTCGCTGAGCGCCTTCAAGACGACCGTGAAGGCCGCCACCGACATGGGCGTGCGTCTCGCGCTGTTCCCCACCGGCGACTGCCTCTCCGCGGGCCGCTTCGACGCCGCGTACGCCCGTTCGCTCGGGCACTACGTGTTCAACCACTCCATCAGCCACCCCGACCTGACCACGCTCAGTTACTCCTCGGTGGTGCGCCAGCTCGGGTCGCCCGGCGTTGTGACAACCTACGGGCGCCCGCCCTACGGCGCGTACAACTCCACCGTCCGCCGCGCCTACGATGCCGTCGGGATGCGGATCTGGACCTGGACCGTCGACACGAACGACTGGCGCGGCAAGTCCACCTCGCAGCTGATCTCGTATGTCGTGGGCAACGCCAAGGGTGGCGACACGGTCCTGATGCACATGCAGTGGAACGGGTTCAACGAGTCCGCGATCCGCGCGATGAAGTCAGGCCTCACCGAGAAGGGGATCGGGCTCTGCCGCAACACCGGTGAGGTGGCCGCGAAGCCGGCGGGCATCAGCTGCTGAGGGCGGGCACCAGGGTGGTGGGCGGACACTCACAAACGTCCGCATGAGCGCGTCGTTGCCTCACCGGCATCCGTGAGGCGCTATGCATGGAGCCATGACCCAGAACATGCCGCTGCGCGAGTACATCGACCTGCTGAAGCGCCAGGGCTACCGCGTCGAGGGCGCCGAGGGGTGGACCCCGAGCTGATCGCCCCGACGGCTCCGCCATCGAGACGTGGCAGGACGGTTACCCGTACGGTGCGCTGCTGGACCGCGCCATCTACGAGCGGGAGAAGTACCTCCTGCAGGTGGAGTTGCTGAAATTCCAGTACTGGTCGCAGGACACCGGCGCCAAGCACGTCATCGTGTTCGAGGGCAGGGACGCGGCGGGTAAGGGCAGCACCATCAAGCGCTTCACCGAGCACCTGAACCCCGCGCCGCAAGGGTGGTTGCGCTCGCCGCACCGAACACGCGCGAACGGGGACAGTGGTACTTCCAGCGCTACGTGCAGCACCTCCCACCTCGGGCGAGATGGTGCTGTTCGACCGCTCCTGGTACAACCGGGCCGGGGTGGAGAAGGTGATGGGTTTCTGCACGGACGACGAGTACGAGACGTTCATGACGCAGGCTCCGCAGTTCGAACGGATGCTTGTCGAGTCGGGCATCAGCCTCACCAAGATCTGGTTCTCGGTCACCCAGGACGAGCAGCGCACCCGGTTCGCGTTGCGGCAGCTCGACCCGGTGCGGCAGTGGAAGCTCTCCCCCATGGATCTGGAGAGCCTCGACCGGTGGGAGGCGTACACCCACGCCAAGGAGCAGATGCTGGTGCGCACCGACAAGAACTTCGCGCCGTGGACGACCGTGAAGTCGAACGACAAGAAGCGTGCCCGGATCAACGCGATGCGCGCGTTCCTGCACCAGTTCGACTACGAGGGCAAGGATGCGTCGGTGGTGTTCGCGCCCGACCCGCTGGTGGTGCGCCGCGGCAAGCACGCCGAGGGCGACTGACGCTCCGGCCTTCAGGGGCGCGTCGCGACCAGAGTGAAGGAGGCGGGGAGCCGTTCCGGCCGCGACCGCAGCCGGTACTCGCCGAGCCCGTCGGGCTCCATCAGCCCGGGAAGCGCGTCCCAGGGCACGCTGTCGTGCTCGACCAGCAGCTCCAGCCGCAGCCCCGCGTCGAGGACCGCCATCACGATCTCAGACAGCGAGTGGTTCCATTCGATCGATTCCGGGGACGCCACTGTGCCTCGCCCGCGTAGCTCACCTCGTCGCGCCACACGAGCGGCTCGGGGCGCTCCCAGTACGGCAGCTCGAGCGCAGGGGTGAGCTCCCCGGGCCCGTCAACCATGGCTGCTGATCCGCGTCGGGCTGCGCCTCACCCACCGTCACGGGCAGCAGCGAGTTCAGCACCGGGTGCCCGTCCCGCACGAACAGCCGGCCTCCCGGCCGCAGCAGCCCGGAGACGGTGGCGGCCCACCGCCGGATGTCGGGCAGCCAGCACAGCGCCCCGATCCCGGTGTAGACGAGGTCGAAGCGGCCAGCCCCAGGGCGCCGACGGCGCCGTAGACATCCGAGACGACGTAGTCGATCCCGACGCCGGCGCGATCGGCGATCTCCCTGGCCCATGCGATCGACCTGGGCGACAGGTCCAGCCCCGTCATCGTGGCACCCAGCCGCGCGAGGCTGATCGTGTCGGTGCCCAGGTGGCACTGCAGGTGCACGGCGTCCAGGCCCGTCAGGTCGCCGAGTCGGGGCCGGTCGAACGCCACGACGCCGGAGATCCACGACGGGTCGGCCACCGCCCCGACGTCGTAGCCGCCGGGCCGACGTGCACGTCGGCCCGTGCATCCCAGTTGGCCCGGTTCACGTCGAGGTAGTCGTCCATGGGATGAGCCTATTGGGAGTGGCTGTGACGCTGCCGTTGGCCGCGGCCCAGGCGCCGATGTCGTCACGCCGGATCGGGGCCGCCATCAGGCGGCCACATGACAGGCCGGGCGCTCCGTCGCCAGCACGTGCTCCCCGCGCCACCGGCTCACCGGAGAGGACCGTCCGCGCGGAGGTTGGGCAGCGTCGCGACCCAACGCTCAAGGAAGCGCGCCTCGTCCAGCCGGTGGCGGCGCATCCACGACGTCACCTCCGTGTTGCACTTGCTCGCGTTGCACGAGCGGCAGGCGGGCACCACGTTGTCGATGGTGTAGCGGCCGCCGCGGGAGATGGGAAGCACGCAGTCCTTCTGGAGGGCGACGCCGTCGGCCCCGCAGTAGGCGCACTCCCGCCACGCGTCGAGGATCCGTTCCCACTCGGCGACGGTCAGGTCGCTCCCCGACGCGGCGACCCGCCGCGCGCGGCGCCGCGACGCCCTCGCCCTCCGGATTCCCACCATGGCGTCAGGCTACTGGCCGCCACCGACCTTCCGCTGGAACGCGGCCTCGACCAGCACAGGGCGGAACCCGAGGGCCTCGTTGACGCTCAGCATGTGGCGGTTCTCCTCCGCGTTCCACGTCAGCAGCGCGGTCGCGTCCGGTGCCGCCTCCCGCACCTGGATGAGGTTGGCGGCCTTCACCAGCATGCCGAGCCGGTGCCCCGGTGCTCGGGACCACCAGTGTGTCCCACTGCTCCAGGAACGCATCCGGGTTGCTCCTGACGCGGGCCATCTCGCTGAGCGCGACGAACCTGCCACTGGGGATGTGCCTGACGACGGCCCGCCAGAACCGTTTCGTCACGAGCAACCGCTCATCGCGGTCGCGCAACCGGGTCGCGTCCCAGTGCTGCTCCCGCACCTCGATCCCGCCGTTGGGCGGATCGGTCGACATCCGGGCCCGCATCAGGGCGAGGTCGGCGAGCGCGTCCTCGGCTGCCGCCCCTCGAAGAGCAGCACCTCATAGTCGTCGCCTGCGGCCTCGGCCGCCTCCGCGAGCGCGTCGCGCGGATCGATCGGCGGGGCAGCGAAATCGTACCGGCTGACCCGCTCGACCTGCCCCAGCCCGAACCCGTGGCGCAGGGCGAACCGGATGCCGGGGTCGTCGGCCGGGACCGATCCGACCCCGGACGTCGGCGCGAGCCTGGCGTCGCCGTCCGGGTGGACCATCACCCATGCCTCGACCCGCGTCAACCCCAGCGCACGGACGAGGTCGGCGACCGCGCCGGCGAGCGCCGTACCGACGCCCGCCCGCGGCGTTCCGGGAGAACGTAGACGAACACCTCCCCGGACTCGGGTCGTCGATCAGGTTGACGGTGAGGCGCGCATACCCGATCGCCTCGCCGTCCAGCTGCGCAAGGAGCCGCTCAGTGCGGTACTCCGCCTCCGCGTTGACGGCGTCGAGCCAGGCGGCCTCGGGCTGGTGTCGAACCCGGGACCGTCGACGAGGGCGTGGTCGAGTCGGCGGCGGAGTTCCTGGTAGCGCAGCCAGGCGGGATCGTCCGGGCGGGCGGAAAGGGTGAAGGGGTGATGGCGAGCACAGCGGATTCCTCGGGATCGGGTGGATGGTTGACGGCGCGGCCGAGGGTGGCGGCGCGCGCACCGGGGTCAGGAATGCATGCTCATGGTGCAAACCCTTGCACGTCCCCGCGCCGCGACAACCCCTGGAGACCGACACCACGGCGGGTCCTCACGACCCCGGCATCAGACCGTGGTCCATGGCCCGGCCACCGGCTTGGAGTCGGGCGGGCGGGCTGCGTAGTGTTGACTCGGTTTTCCCACGATGAGAAGCAGGCACCATGACTGAGCCGACCGCTCCCCAAACCGACATCCAGACCGAGGTCCACGACGAGGTGACAGCGCCCGACTCGGTCGGACGCTGGTTCGGACGACTCCTGAAGGGCTTCGCCGTGGGTGTCGGCGCCATCCTGCCGGGGCTGTCGGGCGGTGTGCTCGCCGTGATCTTCAACATCTACAGCCAGATGATCCGCTTCCTGGCCGACATCCGTAAGGACTTCGTCAAGAATGTCTTGTACTTCATCCCGGTCGGCATCGGCGGCCTGCTCGGCGTCGTCGTCTTCGCGAAGGCGGTCGAGACGGCGTTCGAGACCTACGCCGCGCAGTTCATCGTGTTGTTCGTCGGTTTCGTGATCGGCACGTTCCCTCCCTCTTCCGGCAGGCGGGCAGGCGCGGCCGGAGCACTCTCGACTGGGTGATCCTGGTCGGCTCCGCGGTGGGGATCTTCGTCCTGATGCTCATCGCCGGGAATGCCAGCCTGACGGTGGCACCGAGCATCCCGGTGTGGCTCGGTTCCGGTGCCCTGATCGGCCTCGGCCTCATCGTGCCCGGCCTCAGCCCATCGAACTTCCTCATCTTCTTCGACCTGTATGACAAGATGTCGGCCGACATCGCCGCGCTGCAACTCGCCACGATCATCCCCATCGCCATCGGCGGCATCGCCTGCGTGCTGCTCGCCTCCAAGGTGGTGGCCTGGATGTTCGACACCCACTACTCGCGGATGTACCACCTGATCCTCGGCTTGGTCGTCGGCTCCTCCGTGGCGCTGTTCCCCACCAAGGTGCTGCCTGCCTACACGACCCAGGGGCTGGCCGACAGCGGGCTCTCGCTGGGCGTCGCGCTCGCCTTCGCGGCAGCGATGCTCGTGGTGGGCACGGTCGCCTCCTACCTCTTCAGCAAGGTCGAGGACCGGGTCGCCAGCAGGCGTGAGGCGATCGAGAAGGCGGCCGGCGCCGCCGAGTGAGGCACTGCCTCAGCTGAAGTTTGCCGCGGCCAGGTCGAACCAGGGCAGCAGCCCGAAGAGCGTGAGGGCGAGGCCACCGGCCGCCATCACGGCCCGCACGGCCCACGCATAGGACTCCTGCACGTAGGAACCGAGCACGAGGGTGACGCCGGTGGCCGCGAGCGTGATCCACCCGAGATCCGAGCCGAGCCCGAGCAGCACTACGGTGATGCACGCGAGGAACAGGCACAGGGCTGAGCCCACGCGCCGCAGGGAAATTGCGTTCACTCGACCTCCAACGAACCGTCGACGGCGACGGATCCAACCGACTGTAACGTACCGGCCGTACCGCGAACGGGCGGGTCGGTCGGCCCCACCCAAGACCCTGACCCGTGCGACCGGAAACGTATCCGGTCGGCACCGACCGAGAGGCTCCGCATAAGCTTGGGTGGGAACGAGAGGGGTTCACCGTGAGGTTCTTCCAGCACGACGCGCCCGCCTGGCGAGCCGCCAGCGCGCTGGGCGACCTGATCCTGCTCAACATCCTCACCGTCGTCTGCTGCCTCCCGTCGTCACCGCGGGAGCCAGCCTGACCGCCCTCGCCGACACCTGCCGGCGCATGTCCGCCGGCGACGAGTCACCTGTGTGGCGGCTGTTCGGCACCTCGCTACGCGCCAACTTCGCGGCGTCGACGGCCGCGTGGGCCGTCGTCGGCCCGGTCGGGGCCCTGCTCACGGCCAGCTGGATCTTCCTCCGCACACCGGACCTCCTGGTGCTCAAGGTCCTTCTCACGCTGTGCTTCCTGCTCGGCTTCCCGTTCCTGTTCTCACTCCTTGCCCGGTTCGAGAACCGGTGGCACCGCCACCTGGTCAACGCGTGGCTGATCGCGGTGGGCAACCTCCCATCGCCCTCGGCGTGCTGGTCATCCACGCCGGGTTCATCGCGTTGCTCGTCGCGGTGACCGTCTACGCCCCCAGGGCCTCGCGCTCCTCCTCCTGATCGGGGTGTCGCTGCCGTGGATGGCCGCCACGCCGCTGATCGAGCGGGCCTTCCGCCCCTGCTGGATCCGGCATCGGCCGACGGCTCAGGAACCCCGTCCCACCCGTAACGTTTCCGGAACCGACCACCCCGCCTTGCGAGGCACGTTGACGGCGTGTAACCTTCCAGGCACGGAACCGTTTCCGGGATTCCAATGAAGTGCCGGAGACGACGTGGCGACACAAGTGAGTGTCCTCAAACCAAGGAAGGCACAAGGACGATGGCAACACGCAAGACGAAGATGGTGACGGCGGGCCTGATGGCTTCGGCGCTGCTGGTCGGGATGACCGCCTGCGGCACCGACGGCGACAACGGTGGCGACAACGGTGGCGAGAGCCCGCGGGTGACGCGGGCAGGGTCTACTACCTCAACTTCAAGCCGGAGCAGGCCGAGGACTGGGTGGCCCTCGCGGCCAAGTACACCGAGGAGACCGGCACCAAGGTCGACGTGCAGACCGCTGCCTCCGGCACCTACGAGACGACCCTGAAGTCGGAGATGGCCAAGTCCGAGGCCCCGACGCTGTTCCAGGTCAACGGCCCCGTCGGCCTGAACACCTGGATGGAGTTCACCACCGACCTGAGCGACACCGACGTCTACGGACAGCTCAACGACCAGTCGATCGCCCTGCAGAACGAGGACGGCAAGCCCGTCGCCGTCCCGTACGTCATGGAGACCTACGGCATCATCTACAACAAGGCGATCCTGGCCAAGTACTTCGCGCTTCCCGACGCCGCGGTGAAGTCGGCCGACGAGATCACGAGCTTCGACGCGCTCAAGGCCGTCGCCGAGGGCATCCAGGCCAACAAGGACGCCCTGGGCGTCGAGGGCGCGTTCACCTCCGCCGGGTTCGACTCCTCCTCCGACTGGCGCTTCAAGACCCACCTGGCCAACATCCCGCTGTACTACGAGTACAAGGCCGACGGCATCGTCGGCCAGCCCGAGACGATCAAGGGCTCCTACCTCGACGGCTACCAGAAGATCTTCGATCTCTACATCAACAACTCGACCACCGAGAAGACGCTCCTCTCCGGTAAGACGATCGAGGACGCCAACGCCGACTTCGCGCTCGGCAAGGCCGCCTTCTACCAGAACGGCACCTGGGCCTACAACGACATCAAGGGACAGAGCGTCGCTGACGAGGACCTGGGCATGCTCCCGATCTTCATCGGCGCCGAGAGCGAGGAGAACCAGGGCCTGACCACCGGCTCCGAGAACTACTGGGTCGTCAACAGCCAGGTCTCCGAGGCCGACCAGAAGGCGACCAAGGACTTCCTCGACTGGGTCATCACCTCCGAGACCGGCCGCACGACGCTGACCGACACCATGGGCTTCGTGACGCCGTTCAAGTCGTTCGCCGACAACAAGTCGACCAACCCGCTCGTCCTTGCCGACGCCGAGTACACGGCCGCAGGCAAGACCGCCGTCACCTGGAACTTCACCACCATGCCCTCCGAGGAGTGGAAGAACGGTGTCGGCCAGGCGCTGCTCGGCTACGCGCAGGGCACGGGCGACTGGGGCGCTGTCAAGACCGCATTCGTCGACGGCTGGGCCTCCGAGGTCGCGCTGACGAACCAGGGCTGATCCGACCGGTTCGTCGGAACCCCCGGCCAAGCCTGTCAGAATGCCTTGAGTGGGAGCGGGGTGCGTTGTGCGCCCCGCTCCCGCCGACTCGGGAGAAATCATGCACAGATCGTTGAAGCGTTGGTGGTGGCTCTTCACCGGCCCCACGCTCGCCGCTTTCCTCATCGGATTCGTCGCCCCGTTCGCGCTGGGCGTCTACCTTTCCTTCACGAAGTTCACCACCGTCACGCGCAGCACGTGGGTCGGCCTCGACAACTACAAGAGGCTGGCCGGCGACGAGGTGTTCCTCCATTCGCTCTGGTACACCACCGCGTTCGCCGTGGTGACGACCATCCTCATCAACGTGGTGGCGTTCGCCATCGCATACCTGCTCGTCAAGAAGTTCAAGGGCTCCAACCTGTACCGCTCGGTGTTCTTCATGCCGAACCTCATCGGCGGCATCGTGCTGGGCTACGTCTGGTTGCTGCTCCTCAACGGCATCCTCGCCAACTGGGCCAGGTCGATCACCTACTCGAGCACCTACGGCTTCTGGGGGCTGGTGGCGCTGGTGTGCTGGCAGCAGATCGGCTACATGATGGTGATCTACATCGCCGGGTTGCAGTCGATCCCCGGCGAGCTGCTCGAGTCGGCGGAGGTCGACGGCGCGACGCCGCGTCAGAGCCTGCGTCACGTGATCATCCCGCTGGTGATGCCCTCCATCACCGTGTGCACGTTCCTGACCATCACGAACGGCTTCAAGCTGTTCGACCAGAACCTTGCACTCACCAACGGCGCGCCGTCGCGCATGTCCGAGATGCTCGCGCTCAACATCTACAACACGTTCTACGGCAGGCCGGGCTTTGAGGGCGTCGGCCAGGCGAAGGCGGTCGTCTTCCTGCTCATCGTGGCCGCGATCTCGCTGCTGCAGAACAAGTTCGCCCGCTCGAAGGAGGCATGAGATGAGGGACCCGAAGCATCCCCGGATCTGGACCGTCGTCTTCGCCATCCTCTCGGTGGCCTACCTGTTCCCGATCGTCCTCGTGGTGATCAACTCCTTCAAGGGCAAGGTGTTCGTCTCGTCCGAGCCGTTCTCCCTGCCCAACCCGGAGACGTTCGTCGGCTGGGAGAACTACGCCCAGGGCATCGCAAAGACCGACTTCGTCTCGTCGTTCGGCTGGTCGCTGGTGATCACCATCGGCTCGGCGGCGCTGATCCTGCTGTGCACGTCGATGACGGCGTGGTGGATCGTGCGTGCCGACAACAGGTTCGCGAAGTCGATCTATCTCGTGTTCCTGTTCAACCTCGTCGTCCCCTTCCAGATGGTGATGTTCACCCTCTCCTGGCTGGTCGACTACCTCGGTCTCGGCAACCCGTTCGGCCTGTGGATCGTCTACCTCGGGTTCGGCGCGGGGCTGGCGGTGTTCATCTTCACCGGCTTCGTGAAGGGCATCCCGGTGGAGATCGAGGAGGCGGCGACGATCGACGGCTGCGGCCCGGTCCGCACGTTCTTCAACATCGTGCTGCCGATCATGAAGCCGGCCGTGGTGACGGTCGCGATCCTCGAGGTCATGTGGTTGTGGAACGACTACCTGCTCCCCTACCTGTCGCTCGACCTGAAGAAGTACAAGACTGTCCCCATCGCGGTCCAGTACCTGAAGGGCGGCTACGGCTCGGTGGACATGGGCGCCATGATGGGCGTCCTGGTGCTCGCGATGATCCCGGTGATCGTCTTCTACGCGTTCAGCCAGAAGCACATCATCAAGGGCGTCGTCGCAGGCGCCGTCAAGGGCTGATGGTCCGGTTCCCCGTGCCCGGTGCGGGCACGGGGACGCCAGGGAAGGAGTGGAGATGAGCAGCACCGGTATCACGATCCGGGAACTCGCCCGGTTGTGCGGTGTCGCGGTTTCGACCGTCTCACGCGCCATGAACGACCGCGACGACGTCAGCCCCGAGACAAAGAAGAAGGTCCACGAGGCCGCCCGCAGGTACGGCTACGTCCCCAACTCGAGCGCACGCGCCCTCAAGATCTCCGACAGCAACTCGGTTCTCGTGGTGATCCAGGGCGAGACGGGTCGGCTGCTGATCTCCGTGCTGCAGTTGTTGGAGGCGGCCTTCGCCGAGTCCGGCTTCGACACGAACCTGACCCACGTCGCCGACCACGACGCCGAGGCCGCGACCATCGAGCGCATGGTGCGGGCCGGGCGTTACCAGTGCGTCGTCTTCCTCGGCCGCTACGGCACCCGCGACAGGGAGGAGTCGGTGACGCTCAGCCGCCGCCTCGCCCAGATCGATGTGCCGCTGGTGTTCTGCACCACGTCGGACTACTCGATCTCCGGGTCGCTCCACTCGTTCGTGTCGGTCGACGACCGGCAGGGCGAGGCGGATCTCACCTCGTACCTCATCGAGCGGGGCCACCGCCGGATCGCCTTCATCGGCGCGGGGTCCGAGATCGACGCCGGGCACGCCTGGGCGCAGCGCCTTGCCGGTTACGAGCAGTCGCTCGTCGCCGCGGGCATCGGGGTCGATCCCGAACTCATCATCGAGGCCGCGGTGCCGGAGCGGCTCTACACGATGGAGAACGGCTTCGACAGCATCGGGCGGCGTCTCGCCCGGGGCCCGCTCGACTTCACCGCCGCCGTCGGCGTCTGCGACGAGGTGTCGATCGGCGTGGCAAGCGCTCTGCGCCAGGCCGGCCTGAACGTCCCGGACGACGTGTCGCTGGTGGGCTTCGACGGCCTGGACCTCAGCCGCTACTGGTCACCGCGCCTCACCACCCTCGCGCAACCCCTCGACCAGATCGCGGAGACGACCGCGCGGGTGACCCTGAACGCCGTCCGCCGACCAGAGGCCCCGGCCGAGCAGGTGTGGATCAGGGGCGAAATCTCCGAGGGCGACTCCGTCCGCCTTCTGGGGTAGCCGCTCCCACCGGGGTCGGCGCCGCGTCGCCGCTACCGGGCGATCCCGACGATCCGGCCGATCCGCTGTCGTTCCGCGGCGCTCAGCACGTACGGGTGTACCCCGCTGGCCCGCCGTCGGGGGCGGGCACCTCGGCCAGGCGCCCCGCGATCAGCGCGTCCCTGTGCTCGCGCCGCCAACCACGCACCTCCTCCTCGAAGAGGGCGGCCTCCCCGTTGTCCGGGAAGGCCGCCGCCCAGACGAGGCTGATCGGGCGCCGCAACCGTGTCCAGGTCGATCCGGTGCCGTCGCGGTGCTGGCTGAGCCGGAGGGCGAGGTCGTGGGCCGTACCGACGTAGTGCGAGCCGTCGGCGCACTCGAGAATGTATGTGTACTCCATGCGGAGACTATCCGGCGACAGAGCCGCCGATGCTGCGACGAGAGCCGGAGCTGTGGACAGATCCCACCTCTGCCGGCACGGAAAGGGCCCCCACGAGGCATCGCGCCTAGTGAAGGGCCGCTCGGCCGGAGGGCCGGTGGAGCGGGCGACGGGAATCGAACCCGCGTATCGAGCTTGGGAAGCTAGCGCTCTGCCATTGAGCTACGCCCGCGTGAGACACAGGTTAGCAGTAATCGGGCGGTGCCCGCCTCCCGGGCCCGGCGGTGTCCGGCTTTTCCGGGCACGGGGCGGCGCTCTTCCGAGGATGTCCGTGCGTGCCGCTTCCGACGCACCACACATCCCCACCTGGGTAGGATCAGGCCCATGTCCAGTTCGCAGTCGACGATGACGCGCGACGACCGGGCCATCACGCGCCTCGCCGTGGCCCACGATGCCTCCCACTTCCTCCTCACCCGAGCGAGGTGGTCACCCCTGCCACCATCGAGGACGTGGCCGAGCTGCTGCGGGAGGCCACCACGCTCCGCAAGCCACTGACCTTCCGTTCCGGAGGCACCAGCCTCTGCGGCCAGGCCGTGAGCGACTCGACCCTGGTCGACACCCGCCGCAACTTCAAGGATCTCGAGGTGCTCGACGACGGGCTCCGCGTCCGTGTCGGCGCGGGCGTGACGCTGGCCAGGGTCAACGCCCACCTCGCGCGGCACGGGCGCCGCCTCGGCCCCGATCCCACCAGCGCGGTCGCCTGCACCATCGGCGGCATCCTCGCCAACAACTCGAGCGGCATGCTCGCCGGCCTGGAGCAGACCGCCTACCGCACCGTCGAGTCGATGGTGTTCGTGCTGCCGAGCGGGCTGGTGGTCGACACCGCGGACCCGTCGGCCGACATCACCCTGCGCCTCGAGGAACCGGAGCTCACCGGCGGCCTGCACATGCTGCGCAAGCGGCTGCTCGCCAACCCGGAGGCCGTTGCCGACATCCGTCGCCTCTTCGCCATGAAGAACACGATGGGCTACGGCATCAATGCGCTACTCGACTTCCACCGCCCCGTCGACATCATCTCCCACCTGCTGATCGGCAGCGAGGGCACGCTCGGCTTCATCGCCGAGGCGACCTTCCGGACGGTGCCGCAGGCCCGCCACCTCGCGGCCGGGCTCGCGCTGTTCAGCGATCTCGACGCGGCCGCAGGGGTCGCGCCGCTGCTGGTCGGGCACGGCTTCGAGGCCGTCGAACTGATGGACGTCGCGTCGCTGCGCGTCGCCCGTCAGGCGAGGACCGCGCCCCTCTTCCTGCGCGGCCTCGACCTCACCACCCAGGCGGCGCTGCTCGTGGAGCTGCACGACGTGGATGAGGAGTCGCTGCAGCGCAGGGCGGCCGAGGCGGCCGAGGTGCTCGCGGGACTCGACGTGGTCGACTCCGTAGAGATGACCACCGACCCGGACCGGCGCAGCGCCCTGGTCGAACTCCGCCGCGGCCTCTACGCGCGCGTCGCGGGGGCCCGCGCATCCGGCACCACGACCCTGTTGGAGGACATCAGCGTCCCGCTCGACCACTTCCAGGAGATGTGCCACGCCCTGGACCAGCTCTTCACGAAGCACCGCTACGGGGTCGAGAACGTGCCGATCTTCGCCCACGCGCGCGACGGGAACATCCACTTCCTGCTCAGCGAAAGGTTCGACGAGGCGGAGGGGCTGCTGCGGTTCCGGAAGTTCACCCGCGACCTGGTCCGCGAGGTGCTGCGGCGCGGCGGCGTCCTCAAGGCCGAGCACGGCACCGGCCGCGCGATGGCCCCGTTCGTGCGCGACCAGTACGGCGACGAGTTGTACGAGGTGATGCGCGCCGTCAAGGCCCTGTTCGACCCTTCAGGAATGTTGAACCCCGGTGTTGTCATCACGAAGGATCCCGACGAGCACCTCCGCAACCTCAAGCTGATGCCCCGCATCGAGCAGGAGGTCGACAACTGCATCGAGTGCGGCTACTGCGAAAGCGTGTGCCCCTCCCGCGACCTGACCCTCACACCCAGGCAGCGCATCGTGCTGCGCCGCGAGATCGCCGCCCGCCATGAGGACCACGACCTGCTCAAACAGGTCGCCGAGTCCTACACATACGAGGCGGTCGAGACGTGCGCGGTCGACTCCATGTGCTCGGTGGCGTGCCCGCTCGGGATCGACACCGGCACGCTTGTGCGCAGGCAGCGGTTGGAGGAGATCGGCGCGGTCGAACGCACCACCTGGCTTCAGGCGGCCCGGTCGTGGGGTCTGTTCACCCGGATGGGGTCGAGGGCACTGACGCTGGCCAAGTCCGCGGCGCCCTCGCCGACGCGGCCGCGAACGTAGGCCGACGCAGCCTCGGCGAGGACACCGTGCCGAGCTATGACCACCGGCTCCCCGCGGCTCGAGGCTCAGGCGCAGACCGAACCGCAGGGACCGGGGCGACCGCGGCGTCGCGGCCTACTTCCCGTCCTGCATGCAGACAGTGTTCGCCGCCTCCGGGAGGGAGTCTTCACCGCGTTCCGGGAGCTCTGTCTCCGCGCCGAGGTGCGCGTGACCATGCTCGACGCCCAGGCCCTCTGCTGCGGCGCGCCCTGGCGTGCCAAGGGCGTCACCGAAGGCTACGAGGTGATGCGCAGGAAGGTGCACGCCGAGATCGTGATGCCCGACCAGCTGCCCATCGTCACCGACGCAAGCAGCTGCACCCGGTCGCTGGCGGAGATGGCCCGACACTGGCAGGTGCCGGTGCTCGACGTCGTCGAGTTCGCCGCCGACGAGCTCCTCCCGCGGCTGCAGGTGACGACGCCGCTCGGGTCGCTCGCGCTGCACCCGACGTGCGCCTCGACAGGGCTGGGCATCAACGAGGCGCTGCTCGAGGTGGCCCGTTTCATCTGCGACGACGTCGAGGTGCCGCTCAGCTGGGCGTGCTGCGGCTTCGCGGGTGACCGGGGCCTTCTCCATCCCGAGCTGACCGAGAGCTCGTCGCGGGAGATGGCCACCGAGGTCAACCGGCGGGAGTACGACGGGTACGCCTCGGTGAACAGGACGTGCGAGATCGGCATGTCGCAGGCCACGGGCAGGCCGTACCGGCACATCCTCGAACTGCTGGAGGAGGCGACCCGCCCCGTGGCCGGTTAGCCGACCGCCGCGATGACATCGGCCGCCAACTGCACGACGCGGGTGTCCCCGGCCTCGGGCGAGAAGCCCATCCGGACGATCACGACGCCCTGGTCGGGCAGGACGAACAGCCGCTGTCCATCATGCCCCTGCGCCAGTAGGCGCTGGCCGGGAGGATCGGCTCGACGAGCGACCCGTCGACCCGCTCGTTGGCCCACCACGACGCGGCCATGCCGTCGGCATCCGTGAGGGCGACGGGGCGGACCCTCGTCGACTCAGCCATCCAGCCCTCCGGCAGGAGCCGCTCCCCGTGGACCACGCCGTCGTTCAGGGCGAACTGCCCGATCCTGCCCCAGTCCCGCGGCGTCGCCCACAGGTAGCTGCCACACACCGGGGTGCCCGCCGCGTCGATCTCCATCACCGCGGAGCCGAGGCCCAGCGGCTGGAACAGCATCCGGCGAGGCAGGTTGGGTCCCAACCCTGCCTTCGCGTTCAGCACCGAGCACAGCAGGACAGTCGAACCGGTGGAGTACTGCTGGAAGGTGCCCGGCGGGTGCGCGGCGGGTTGCCTCGCCATGAACAGCGCCATGTCGGGCTCGTCGTAGAGCATCTGTGTGATGGGCGTGCCCAGCTCGTAGGTCTCATCCCACTGGAGGCCACCGGTCATCCGGAGCAGGTCGTCGACGGTGATCCGGGCGCGCTCATCGGTCCATTCGGGTCGCAGTTGGGCGTCGGTGAGCGACACCTTCCCCTCCAGTACCAGCCGACCGGTGAGCAGGTTCGTGACCGACTTGGACATCGACCAGCCGAGCTGCGGCGTGGCCGCCGTGAACCCGTCCGCGTACCGCTCCCCGATCACGATGCCGTCGCGCAGCACCACGACACCGCGGGTGCCGAGCGTGGCCCGGGCCGCGTCGTCAAGGTCCTCCCGAAGGCGTTGTCCAGCGCCGCCTCGATCGCGGGATCGACCTCGGCGGTCGGGAACTCGGGCGCGGGAGCGACCTCGGCGGGGTCGGGAAGCGTCGGCCTCTCCTCTGCGACAGTGCAGCCGAAGCCCGGGGTGTACCAGGCATTCTGGCCGGCGAGGAAGCCGACGACGGTGACCCGCGACTGCCCATCGGGGCCCATCCACGGCGTCAGGTACGGCACCAGGGGGTTCGAAGGAAGATCCGTGGCGGCGTCGACGCGCCCGGCGACCAACGTGACCGCACAGAGGTTGTGGGCCGCGTACCCGGTACCGGTGCGCAGCAGGGGCCGCAGGTACCAGTAGCCGCCGATGCCCGCGACGAGGAGGAGCACCAACCCCACTGCCGTGGCCGCGGCGGCGACCGTGCGCCTGCGTCTCAGCACCTGCATGGCGCCACGCTAGCCGAAAGGGACCTGCCGCGGTGGCGGAGTCAGTCGCCGAGCCCCGTGCCCACGCCACGGGCGGCCCGGATCCACGGGTCGTCGAGCGGCACGGTCTTCAGGTTGCCCGCCACGTCGCTGAGCGGCACGGGGACCGCCTGCCCGGCCTGCGAGGCAACCGTCACCGAGAAGGTTCCCGCCTGGACGAGGTCGGCGCCCGCCGAGCCGAGCAGGGTGCCGAGCACGCGGTCGTTGGCGTCGGGGGTGCCGCCGCGCTGCACGTAGCCGAGCACCGTGACGCGGGATTCGAGCCCGTCGCCACCTCCAGCGCCGAGGCGACCTTGAACGCGTTGTCGCGGTGGGCGGCCTCGACCGTTGCCTTGTGCTTGTTCGCCGCGGCCTTGGCCTCAGGCGTCGCGGCCCCCTTCACCAGTGCGACGGCCGCCGCGAGGTCGGCGGAGTCCTCCTGGTTCCGTGCGCCCTCGGCCAGCGCGATGACGGAGAAGTTGCGCCCCGAGCGTGCCCTGCCCGCCACAGACTCGGCGATCGAGTCGATCGAGTACGGGATCTCGGGGATCAGGACGATGTCGGCGCCTCCCGCGATGCCCGCGCCGAGCGCGAGCCAGCCGGCCTTGTGACCCATGATCTCGACGACGATGACCCGGTGGTGCGAGTGGGCGGTCGAGTGCAGCCTGTCGATCGCCTCCGTCGCGATGCCGAGCGCCGTGGAGAACCCGAAGCTGGTGTCGGTGTGGGCGATGTCGTTGTCGATCGTCTTGGGCAGATGGATGATGTTCAGCCCGGCCTGGGCCAGGCGGTTGGCGTTCTTCGCCGTCCCACCGCCGCCGATGCACACGATGGCGTCGAGCTTGTTGCGCTCGTAGTTCTCGATGATGGTGGGCACCATGTCGCACACCTCGCCGTCGATGAGCATCTTGTGCGGCTTGTCGCGCGAGGTGCCGAGGATGGTGCCTCCGACGGTCAGGATGCCCGCGAGTGCCGCGCCGTCGAGCGTCTGCCAGCGGTCCTCCACCAGGCCACGCAGGCCGTCGCGGAAGCCGATCAGTTCCATGCCGTGGTGGCCGATGGCGGCCTTGCCGAAACCGCGGATCGCCGCGTTGAGGCCCGGTGAGTCGCCGCCGGCCGTCAGTATCCCCACTCGCTTGCCCATGTGGACCTCCTCGTTCTGCCCCACCCTATTGCTCCGCAGCCGCACCCGCGGGCCCATCCGGCGAACCACTCCAGGGTCTTCCCTGAGCCGCCCCGGAACCGCCCCGCATCCGCCCCGTGCGGCAGGGTCACGCGGGCACCCCCGGGCCTAGACTTGGCGCATGTCTCCCCGGATCGATGAACTCCGCTGCGCCGACCAGGACCGCGAACTGGTCGCCCAGGTCCTGAACAACGCCTACGCGGAGGGTCGGCTGACGTTCGACGAGCACGCCGAGCGGATCGCGCACGCCTACGACGCGAAGACCTTCGGCGATCTGGACGTCCTCACCGTCGACCTGGTCGCACCCACCAGGCGCCCCGCCCCTCCCCGTGGCGCCCGCAGCGGCGCGCCCGCTCCTTGTCGCGAAGCCCGGCGAGTTCACCGGCGGCAACGCCATCCTCTCGTCGCTGCGCCCAGGCAAGATCGACGTCGTCGCCTCAGAGGTGACCATCAACTCATGGCTCGGGGACGTGCGCCTCGACCTGGTCGACTCCACCTTCGCCAGCCGCGAGATCACGCTGAACGTCGGCGGGCTGATGTGCGATGTCCGGATCCGGGTACCCGAGGGAGTCGACGTCAACGTCTCCCGGCTGTCCTCCGTGATGAGCGATGCAAAGGTCGAGGGCACGATTCCCCGTCCAGACGGCATCCGCATCAATCTCGTGGGTACGGTGGTGATGGGAGAAGTGAAGGTCCTCGGACCGGACACTACGAAGCGCAACAAATACGAGAAGTTTGTGAAGTGACCCTGGACGACCTCTTTGCACCGCCTGGCACCCCCTGGCAGGGGCTGCACCCGAACTACCTGAAGTTGAAGTTGCTGATGATCCCCTCACCTGGGGAATCTTCCTGGCGCTTGTGTGGGTGGCCTCCTACTTCCTCGCCCCGGGGTGGGTGAAGTGGGCTGTGCTCGCGACCGGCCTCGTCTGGATCGGCTGGCGGCTGTGGCGCGCGCCACGCGTCTTCCGGCGGTGGGGCTTCGCCGAACGCGACGAGGACGTCTACGTGACGCACGGCCTCTGGCACCGGAGACTTCAGTGCGTGCCGTACGGCCGCATGCAGCTCGTCGAGGTGGCGTCCGGGCCCATCGAACAACGGTTCGGCCTGTCGACAGTGCAGATGATCACCTCGTCGACCGAGGGCACAGTGTCGATCCCCGGCCTCTCGTGCGTGGACGCCGCCGCGCTGCGCGACCGCCTGATCGCCCGGGGCGAACTGCAGCAGGCCGGCATCTGATGGACCCCACTCTCGGCCCGGCTCCCGAGCCGTCGGCGGCCGCACCTGCGCCGTCGCACCGGGAGACGCTGGTCGAACGGCCCAGTCCGCTGACCGGGCTCGCCCGCTCCGGCATCGCCCTGGCTGCGGTCGCCGTCATCATCGTGCGCGAGTTCCTCGAGTCTGGTGAGGCATTCGGCGGGACGGCGCTGTTCGCGGGCATCGCCGCCGGCGTGGTCGCCCTGCTCGGCGGAGTGAGCGGCGTCATCACCTGGCGCACCACCACCTTCGTGGCTGACGACGCGGAGTTCCGGGTGGAGAGGAACTTCATCTCCCGCACGTCGTCGCGCGTCGACTACACGAAGGTGCAGTCGATCGACGTCAGCCAGCCGTTCGTGGCGCGGCTGCTCGGGCTCGCGAAGGTCCACATCGACGTCGGGGCGCCGGCGGGGTCGACCTCGCCTACCTGACGAAGGCACGCGCCGACTCGCTGCGTGAGCACCTGCTCGCCAACATGCGGGCGGCCCACGTCGATGTCGTCCTGGAACCACCCCCGCAGGAGCAGGACGACGGGGAGCTCATCGTCCGGGTGCCGGTGCGCAACCTGCTGCTCGGCGCGCTCATCTCGATGGGCGCATCACTGTCCCTGACCTTCGCCGCCGTGTTTCTCGTCGTGACTCTGGTGACGGATACCCCCGTCACCCTCTTCGCCTCGGCCGCCGCGATCATCGGCTGGCTCTGGAGCCAGACGGGCAGGAACTGGGGCTTCACGATGACGCGTCGGGGCGACGCGCTGCGCATCCGGCGAGGCCTGCTGAGCACCGTCACGCAGGGCCTCAAACCGCACCGGATCCAGGCCGTGTCGATCGAGCAGGACATCCTGCAGCGGCTCACCGGGCTCTACCAGGTGTCCGTCACCGTCCTCGGCTACGGCGTTCCGGGCACCGACGAGGACGGCGCGGGTAACGCGGTCGTCCTGCCGTTCGGCACCTGGGAGGACGTGATGACGGTGTTACACGCTTTCTGGCCCGACCTCGACCTCTCGAAGATCGAGGCCCACCCTCAGCCGGAGCGCGCCAGGTGGCTGACCCCCGTGTCGTTCCACAGCCACACGTGGGGCATCGGCGAGGACGTGGTGCTCGCGCAGCACGGCCTCATCACCCAGCGCCGCGCCATCGTCCCGCACCGACGGATGCAGTCCGCGAGCATCGAGCAGGGCCCGCTGCAGCGACGACTCCGGCTGGCCGAGATCGCCATCCACACCACGGACGGCCCCGTGTCGCTCAAACTGGGCAACCTCGACGTGGCGGTCGCCCGGGGCCTCTTCTTTGAGCAGCTCGAGCGTGCGAGGAGGGCCCGGCTGATCGCCGACTGAGGGCCCGTGACCCCTGATACGGAACCGGCCACCCCTGGAGGGTGGCCGGTTCCGATGCGGCATCCGCGGGCGGTCCTGGGGTGTCAGGCCCCGACCTGCTCGCTGTGATGGTCCGGGTGCTCGATGGCGTCCTTGGTGAACAGCGCGGCACCGACGATGCCCGCCCGGTTGCGCATCGTGGCCGGGACGATCGGGGTCTTCAGCTCGAAGAGGTCGCCGAACTTGTCCCAGTCCTTCGAGACGCCGCCGCCGACGACGAACAGATCGGGCGAAAACAGCATCTCGACGTGCTGGTAGTACGGGTTCAGGCGCTTGGCGGTCCACTCCTCGTAGGAGAGGCCCTCCTTTTCCTTGATGGACGAGGCGGCCCGCGACTCCGCGTCGTGCCCGTCGAGCTCGAGGTGACCGAGCTCGGCATTGGGGACCAGGACGCCGCGGTAGATGATCGCCGCGCCGATGCCGGTGCCCAGCGTGGTCAGGATGACGAGCCCGTCGTTGCCCTTCGCCGCGCCGAAGTGCACCTCGGCCAAGCCGGCCGCATCCGCGTCGTTGACCAGCGAGATCCGACGCCCGAGACGCTCCTCGAAGAACCTGTCGGCCTGCAGACCGGCCCATTCCTGGTCGAGGTTCGCGATGAAGGGGACGCTGCCGTGCACCACAGGGGCCGGAATGGTGAGCCCGACCGGCGAATCACCGATAACCGGCGTGAAGTGCTCGATGATCTTCCCGATGACGTCGGCGACGTTGGCCGGCGTCGACTTCTTCGGGGTGGGGATCCTCAGTCGGTCGGCGACCAGTTCGCCGGTCTCCAGATCGACCGGTGCGCCCTTGACACCCGAACCACCGACATCGATTCCCAAGATAATGCTCATGCACGGAATCGTAGCGGCAGGGGCGCCTTTCCAGGGGTCAACCCCGGCGAGCGGGCATCCGGAGAGACCCGGCCAAGGCCTCCCGCACCCACGGGCGCGGGAGGCGCCGGGTCACATGCGTTCGGGCGCGTCGATCCCCAGCAGGTTGAGGCCACGGGCGAGCACGCCCTTCGTGGCCGCGCACAGCGCAAGCCGCGAGGCCCGCACGTCGCCGTCCGACTTGAGCACCGGGCACACCTCGTAGAACGACGCCAGCGTTCCCGCCAGCTCATAGAGGTAGGTGCAGAGCTTGTGAGGCTGCAGGTGCTGGGCGACGTCGTCGACCACGTCGCCGAAGCCGCTGAGCGTCAGCGCGAGCTGCTGCTCGACGGGCTCGTCAAGGACCGTGACGGCGCCGTAGTGGATGCCCTCGGCCTCGGCCTTGCGCAGGATCTGGTTGACGCGGGCGTGCGCGTACTGCAGGTACGGGCCGGTGTTGCCGGTGGTCTGCACCATGCGTTCGACGTCGAAGGTGTAGTCCTTCTGGAGCCCGTTGCTGAGGTCGGCGTACTTGATGGCGGCCAGCGCGATGTTCGGCGCGGCCTCCTCCTCGGCCGCGTCGAGCAGCGAGTCGAGGGTCGCGGCCTTACCGTCACGCGTCTTGAAGGGCCGGCCGTCGGGGCCGAGCACCATGCCGTAGCCGACATGCTGGGCGACCACGTTCTGGGGCAGGAACCCGGCGAGCCGCGCGGCGGCGAACACCTGCGAGAAGTGGCCCGCCTGGCGGGCGTCGGTGACGTAGATGATCCGGTCGGCCTTGAGGTCGCGGACCCGGCGGCGGATCGCGGCCAGGTCGGTGGTCGCGTAGCCGAAGCCGCCGTCCGACTTGCGCACGATCAGGGGCGCGTCGTAGCCCTCCACGAAGATGCACAGGGCACCCTGATCGACGACCGCGACGCCCGACTCCTCGAGTTCCTTCACGAGCACCGGCAGGTCGTCGTTGTAGGTGCTCTCCCCGCGAGGTCGTCATCGGTGAGCAGCACGTTGAGCCGGTCATAGGCGTGGTTGAACGCGGGCTTCGAGATGTCGACGAGCTGCTGCCAGATCTGCAGCGACGTCACGTCACCGCCCTGGAACGTGGCGACCCGTGCGCGGGCGCGGGTGGCGAACTCCTCGTCGTCGCGGAATCGGGCCGCGGCGCGCTTGTAGAGGGCGTCGGCGTCGCCGAGCGACAGTTGCGTCACGTCGAGACCCTCGTCGAGCACCTCCTCGATCAACATGCCGAACTGGGTTCCCCAGTCGCCGATATGGTTCTGCGGGATGACCGTGTTGCCGACCGCCGTGAGGGTGCGGTTGAAGCAGTCGCCGATGATGGTGGTGCGCAGGTGACCGACGTGCATCTGCTTGGCCACGTTGGGCGCCGAGTAGTCGATGACGACGCGCTGCGGGTAGCCGGTGACGTTGATGCCGCCGTCCGGATCCTCGAGCAGCGAGGTGACCGCGCCGGCGAGGATCTCGGTGCGGAGCCGGAAGTTGATGAAGCCGGGGCCCGCGATCTCCGGGGTCTCGCACAGGTCGGCGATGTCGAGTCGGCCGATGATGTCGGCGGCGACGTCACGAGGCGGTCGCCCCTCCTGCTTGGCAAGGCGCAGGGCGACGTTTGACTGGAAGTGACCGAACTGGGGCTTCGTGGCGGGGCGCATCTCAGGGTCGACGCCGGTGACGGCCCGGAGGCGTGCGTCGAGGAGCGCGGGGAGCGATTGCATGTGGGCCATTGTCTCACCCGCGGCACGATCGGCTCAATCGCGGCGGCCGGGAACCGCCGCCGGGTGGCGCGACGGGCATGGGCGGCGAAGACGACCCGGAGACCAGGAGCGCGACCGCGGCGCCGATGGTGACGAGAATGGCCCCGTGATGGCCCGACGCGTCGGCAGAGGTGCCGGCGAGGAGGTTGCCGATGGAGGTGCCGAGCGTCACGGAGGCGGAGAGCAGGGTCATGGCAAGCCCGAGCCGCGCGACGGGGGTGCGGCGGCCGGCGGCCGCGAAGACCGTGACCATGATCGGACCGACGGGGCACCGATCAGCAGCATGCCGAGCACCATCTGCCACGGCTCCGCCGGGAGCAGCAGGAGCACGGTCGCGGGGAGGGTGAGGACGGCGCAGGCGAGCCAGCGGCGCTGCTCGCTCCAGCGGGCGGGCCAGCGGGAGACGCTGAGGGCGCCGAGGCCCGATGTGATGCCGATGGCCGCATAGATGAGGCCACCGCTGCCGGGGTGCCCGGTGGCCGCGGCGAACACCGTCATGCCGGTGGCCAGCGAGCCGAAGATCGCGCCGATGGCGAGCATCCCCGCCACGCCGATGGCGAGGAAGCCCAGCGGCATGCGGTGGGGCGCTGCGACGTCGGCGTGCGCGTGGCCACCGACCGGGCTGGCGGCCTTCGCGCTGCGGTCGAACGCGAAGGCGGGCACCGCCAACAGCGCGAGGACCGCCGCGATCACCAGCGGCAGGGGCGCCCCTGCAGCGGCGGCGATGATCCCGACGAGCGCCGGGCCGACCACGTAGGCCATCTCGTCGATGGTGCTCTCGTAGCCGAGGGCAAGGTCGACGGCGACACGGTCACCGGGGCCGGTCAGCCTGCGGATCCAGCGGACCCGCGTCATGGGGCCGACCTGCGGCACGACCATGCCTGCCACCAGCGCCCACCCGATCAGGGCAGCGTCCAGGTCGACGGTGCCGCCGCGCGGCGCACCGGCCCAGAGGAGCCCGACCAGCGCAGTGATGTAGGCGACCGTGGAGACGAGCAGCACGGGGCGTTGCCCCCAGCGGTCGGAGGCGGCCCGATCAGGGGCGCGCCCAGCCCGACGCCGACACCCGCGATGGCGGCGACGACGCCGGGGTGGTGAAGTCGCCCGATCCGGCGGCCACATAGGTGAGCGCCCCGATGGTGAGCATCGACTGGGGCAGCCGGGCCAAGGCCGATGCGATGATGTAGGGCCAGCCGACCCGGGCGAGCAGGCCGGCGAAGCCGGAGTCGGGGCGCGCGGGCGGCGCGTCGATGTGGATGGTCATGGGTACCTCGAACGTTGGGTCGCTCCCGCGACCTGCGCGACGTCCCAGCCTCCCGTCGCGCGCTTACCCTTTGACGAAGGACAGTCTAGCTCGTTGGTGCGCCCGCCCCTCAACGGGCGCGGGCACGTGCCGCCGGCGCCACCGACCGCGGGTCAGTGGTCACTCTTTTCAGCAGGACCGACCGGAATCGGCCACTGGCCGATTTTTCCGGCCCTCCCCGGGATCCCCGACGTCAGATGGCCTCGACGGCGGCCCTCTCCACGACCAGGCCGGCGCGGTAGCGCTCCATGAACTGGTTGAAGCCCGCCACGTCGGCCGGAGACGGCTCGACCGTGTCGATCTCGGCGTCGGAGAACACCTCGGTCTGCAGCCACTCGGCGAGCGGGGTCGGCTCCCCAGGTACGACGCGAGCAGGGCCATACCCCACGCCCCACCCTCACCGGCGACCTCGCCGACGGAGACGGGCGTGTCCATCGCGGCGGCGAGGAAGCCCTGGGCGACACCCTTGGTCTTGAACAGACCGCCGTGGGCGAACATCGAGTCGAGCCCGACGCCCTCGTCGCGCAGCAGCACGTCCATGCCGACGCGCAGCGCGCCGAGCGACGCGAACAGGTGCGTGCGCATGAAGTTGGCCAAGCTGAACGTGCTCGACGGCGTGCGCACGAACATCGGACGGCCGGCTTCGAGCCCGGTGACGTGCTCGCCCGCGAGGTAGTTGTAGGCGAGCATGCCGCCGCCGTCGGAGTCGGCCTCGAGCGCGGAGCGGTAGAGCGTCTCGAAGAGCTGGTTCGTGTCGAACTCGGCGCCGAGCGCACGGCCGACCTCGCCGAACAGGCCCACCCATGCGGAGAGGTCGATGGTGCCGTTGTTGCAGTGGGCCATCGCGACCAGGTCGCCCGCCGGCGTGGTGACGAGGTCGATCTCCTCGTGGAGCTTCGCGAGCGGGCCCTCGAGGACCACCATGGCGAAGATCGAGGTGCCCGCAGAGACGTTGGCCGTGCGGCGCGCCACCGAGTTGGTGGCCACCATGCCGGTGCCTGCGTCACCCTCGGCCGGGGCGACGGGGACTCCCGCCTGAAGTTCACCGGTCGGGTCGAGCAGCAGGGCACCCTCGGCAGACAGCATGCCCGCCCGGGCGCCGGCGGGAAGGACTGTGGGCAGGATGTCGGCGAGCTTCCAGCCGTACCCGCGGTCGGCGACCAGCTCGTCGAACTGCGCAACCATCGCGGCATCGTAGCTGCCGGTCGCCACGTCGATCGGGAACATGCCGCTCGCATCACCGACGCCGAGGTTGCGCTCGCCGGTCAGCACGTGGTGCACGTAGGCGGCAAGCGTCGCGAGGTAGTCGATGTCGCCGACGTGGTCCTCACCGCGGAGGATCGCCTGGTACAGGTGCGCGATGCTCCACCGCTGCGGGATGTTGTGCTGGAAGAGCCCGGTCAGCTCCGTTGCCGCCTCGGCGGTCATCGTGTTCTGCCAGGTACGGAAGGGCACGAGCAGCTCTCCCGCGGCATTGAACGCGAGGTAGCCGTGCATCATCGCCGAGATGCCGAGCGACCCGACACGGGTCAGACGCAGGCCGTGGTGCCGCTCGACGTCTGCCGCCAGGTCGGCGTAGGCCGCCTGAAGCCCGGCCCAGACCGCGTCCAGATCGTAGGTCCACACGCCGTCTTCGAACTTGGCCTTCCAGTCGAACCCACCCGTCGCGAGGGCTGCCTGTCCGGCCCGATGAGAACCGCCTTGATGCGGGTCGAGCCGAACTCGATTCCCAGCGCGGTGTGACCGTTCACAATGGCTTCTGCGGCGGTGGCGTTCTGATCCACGTTGACCTCCCAATCGGTGTGCCCCATCATGGCCTGTCGCGCAGGTCTTGTCACCGTCAGGGTCCGGCACCATCGGCTTCGGGGGTCGGCGTCACGCATGCCTCCACGGGCTGGCTACTCTGGTCCCCATGCGAATCTCCGTGATCGGATGCGGGTACCTCGGTGCCGTCCACGCAGCATGCATGGCGGACCTGGGCCATGAGGTCGTAGGTATCGACGTCGACGAGGCCAAGGTGGCGAAGCTCGCCGCGGGCGTGCCTCCCTTCCACGAGCCGGGCTTTGCCGAGGTGCTCTCCAGGGGTGTCGAGTCGGGTCGGCTGCGCTTCAGCACCGACGCGTCACTGATCGCCGACGCCCAGATCCACTTCATCGCCGTCGGCACCCACAGCAGGCTGGCCGGCTCGCGGCAGACATGTCCTACGTGAACGCCGCCGTCGACACGATCCTCACCCACGCCGCCCCGCCGACGGCCCCGCGCTCGTGGCCGGCAAATCGACGGTGCCGGTCGGGACGGCGGGCGCCATCGCCCTGCGCCTCCACGAGTCGGGCCGACCGCTCCTGCTGGCCTGGAACCCGAGTTCCTCCGCGAGGGCCACGCCGTCAAGGACACGTTGCACCCCGACCGCCTCGTCTACGGGCTGCCCGACGACCACGCGACCGGCGTGACCGCCCGCGACCTGCTCAACGAGTGCTACGCGCAGACGCTCAGCGATGGGACGCCCCTCGTGGTGGCCAACTACCCCACCGCCGAGCTCGTGAAGGTGGCGGCGAACTCGTTCCTGGCGACCAAGATCTCCTTCATCAACTCGATGGCCGAGCTGTGCGACGCGACGGGCGGCGACGTCACCCGCCTCGCCCAGGCGATCGGCCACGACGACCGGATCGGCTCCAAGTTCCTGCAGGCGGGCATCGGCTTCGGAGGCGGCTGCCTGCCGAAGGACATCCGCGCCTTCATGGCCCGCGCGGGGAACTCGGCGTCGACCAGGCCCTGACGTTCCTGCGCGAGGTCGACACCATCAACCTGCGGCGTCGCGACCACGCCGTCGCGCTGGCAGAGGAGGCCGTCGGCGGCAGCCTCGAGGGCAGGCGGATCGCGGTGCTCGGCATCACCTTCAAACCCGACACCGACGACATGCGCGACTCCCCGCCCTGGACATCGCGAGCAGGCTGTGGGCCGCGGGCGCCGAACTGGCCATCGTCGACCCGGCCGCCGGGCCGCGCTGCGCGAGCGCCGGCCCGACCTGTGCGTGCCGGACAACGTCGAGGAGGCGGTCACAGGGGCGGACTGCGTGATGATCCTCACGCCGTGGCGCGAGTATGTTGACCTGGACCCGGGGTCGCTCCTTCCGTTGGTTGCGAACCCGAACGTGATCGACGGCCGCAACGTCCTCAACCCCAGCGGTGGCACAACGCAGGCTGGAACTACTACGGGATGGGGCGCGGCGTCAGCGCCTGGTGAGTCAGGCTCAGTCGCCGATCGCCTCACGCAGCGCCGGGTCGGGCGGATCCTGCTGCGGGGCGCGCCCCGACCAGACATCCCATTCGGCCTTCAGGTTGGCGAGCCACTCGCGGCCGGCGCCCTTGATCCAGTTGAGGGGTAGCGCCTCAGCATCGTCTCATCGCCCACCCCGACGGCGTCGACCCCGACCAGGCCGCAGATCGCGACGGCGCGCCCGACGTGGTAGTCCTGCGTCACAAGCGTCAGCTCGGTCACGCCGAACACGTCACGCGCCCGCACACACGAGTCGTAGGTGTCGAAACCCGCCGGGTCCTCGACGATCCGCCCGGCCGGGACCCCCGCCGCCACCAGGTAGTCACGCATGACGGCGGTCTCGTGGTTGGAGCGGGAGAGGCCGTCCCCGGTCACGAGGACGGCGCTGACCTTGCCGGCCTCGAAGAGCTCGACGGCCAGATCGAGCCGCGCGGCGAGGAATGCCGACGGACTGCCCGGGTTGGCCTTCGCGCCGAGCACCATGGCCACGCCGCGCCGCGGGACGTCCGCTACCGCGTACGTCCGGCCCGCCGACACCGCGCCGAGATGGATGGCGCTGGCGATCACCGGGAGCGACCCGGTCAGGGCCACGGCGACGGCGACCGCCAGGAGGCGTCGGCCCCTTCGCTCAATCGCGGGCGCCAAGGTACCAGCTGACCAGCGCCTGGGTGGACCCATCCTGCCGGGCCAGCGCCTCCGCGTCACCGAAGACGGCGGGTGCGATCTCCAGGGCGAGCTTCTTGCCCAGCTCGACGCCCCACTGGTCGAACGAGTCGAGGCCCCACACGATGCCCTCGACGAACGTGATGTGCTCGTAGAGCGCGATCAGCTGGCCGACGACCGACGGGGTGAGCGCCGAAGCCAGGATCGATGTGGTGGGCCTGTTTCCGGCGAAGACGCGGGCCGGGACGACGGCCTCGGGTGTGCCCTCGGCGCGGACCTCCTCGACGGTCTTCCCGAATGCGAGGGCGGCCGTCTGTGCGAAGAAGTTCGCGAGGAACAGCCCGTGCACGTCGGTGTCGCCGTCCCTGGTCGGGTGCGCCGGGTTCGCGACGGCGATGAAGTCGGCGGGATCAACCGGGTGCCCTGGTGGATCAGCTGGTAGAAGGCGTGCTGCCCGTTCGTGCCGGGCTCGCCCCAGAAGATCTCGCCCGTGTCCGTGGTGACGGGGTGCCGTCCCAGCGCACGGACTTGCCGTTGGACTCCATGGTGAGCTGCTGCAGGTAGGCCGGGAAGCGGTGCAGGTACTGCGCGTACGGGAGCACGGCGTGGCTGTGGGCGCCGAGGAAGTTGACGTACCAGACGTTGAGCAGGCCCATCAGGAGCGGGACGTTGCGCTGGGGTCCTCGGTGCGGAAGTGGGTGTCGACGGCGTGGAAGCCGGAGAGGAAGTCACGGAAGCCGTCGGGGCCGATCGCGATGGCGACGGGAGGCCGACGGCGGAGTCGACGGAATAGCGGCCACCGACCCAGTCCCAGAACCCGAACGCGTTCGCGGGGTCGATGCCGAAGTCGGCGACCTTGTCCAGGGCGGTGGAGACGGCGACGAAGTGCTTGGCCACCGCCGCGGTGCGGGCCTCGTCGGTGTCCTCGATCGCGCCGACCTCGACGAGGCGGCGGAGCAGCCATTCGCGGGCCATCCGGGCGTTGGTCAGCGTCTCGAGCGTGGTGAACGTCTTCGAAGCCACGATGAACAAGGTGGTGGTCGGGTCAAGGTCGGCGACCTTCTCGGCCACGTCGGACGGGTCGATGTTGGAGACGAAGCGGCAGGTGAGCCCTCCTGCCGGTAGGGCAGCAGCGCCTCGTAGACCATCACGGGCCCGAGGTCGGAGCCGCCGATGCCGATGTTGACGACGGTGGTGATGGGCCTGCCTGTGACGCCCTTCCACTCGCCGGAGCGCACCTTGTCTACGAAGGCGAACATGGAGTCAAGCACCTCGTGGACGTCGGCGACGACGTCCCGGCCGTCGACGACGAGCTCAGCGTCGGCAGGGAGGCGCAGCGCGGTGTGCAGAACCGAGCGGTTCTCCGTGACGTTGATCTTCTCACCGGAGAACATGGCCTCCCGGCGCTCGGCGAGACCGACCTGGTCGGCCAGCCGCAGGAGCGCGGCCACGACGTCCTCGTTGATCAGGTTCTTCGACAGGTCGACGTGCAGGTCGGCCAGGTCGAAGGTGAGGTCGCGGGCGCGGTGGGGATCGGCCTCGAACCAGCCACGGAGGTCGGGGACGAGGCACCCTTGAGGGTCTGCAGATCGGACCAGGCGTCGGTGGAGGTGGGGTCAACCGGAGTGTTCATGGCCCCAGCCTAAGGTGCGGCCCCGCCGGGGACCCAGTCAACCCCGCGCCGGTGTGCGGAGCGGGCTCAGCGGACGCTGATGTGCACGTGGTCGTAGTGGTTGGCGGTGGAGCTGCCCCGGTCGGACATCCCCGCCACCCGTCGCCGGAGCGCTGGGTCGTCCAGATCTTCTGCTGGTAGATGACCTCGATGATCCCGAGCGACTTCGCGTTGGCCCTCGCCCAGTTGGCGATGTCCCAGCCGTAGTCGCCGCTGACCATGATGTCGAGCGCCCGGCCGGAGCCGTGGTACGAGCCCGCCCCGGGACGGTAGCCGCCGTAGCTGCTGACCCGGTGAACTTGCCGCACACGGCCCTCAACACGGTGGCCGTGCGGGAGGTGAGGTTTGCCTCGAGGCCGCCCGCCTTCGCGCACCTGGCGTCGGAGAAACCACCGGAGGTGGCCCCGGATGAGGAGCCGCCCGATGACGAGCTGGAGGCCTTGGCCGTGGGCTTCTTCGAGGTGAGGAAGCTCCCCTTGACCCAGCCTGACCTCTTGGACACGACGACCTGCCGCCAACCGTCGACCTCGCGGTCGGTTACGGCGACGGCGGCGCCGTCGGACAGGACCGTGCTGGCGTCATACCCGGTGCCCGGCCCGCGGCGGACGTTGACGCTGTCTGTCGCATACCAGGTGCCCAGCGTCTCCCCGAGGCTGGTGTAGTCCGGCTTGGCCTTCGCGGGCGCGGGGGCCGCAGCGGCCGCCGCGCTGGGCGCCGGCGTGGCGCTGGCCGCGGCGCTGGGCGTCGCGGTGGACGTCGCGGTGGGCGTGGGGTGGGCGTGGGGTGGGCGTCGCGGTGGGCGTCGCGGGCGCGGTGGGCGTAGGGATGGGCGTCACCGGCGTCGGGGTGGCCGAGGGCGCCGCGGAGGGGCTCGTCAGGCTCTCCGGCAGCAGGGACGCTCGGGCGAGGTCACGCGAGGTGCCGAGCGACGTCGACGAATAGGAGCCGGACTCCGTGTGGTCGGCGGCGCGGTCCTGCGGCGGCACGACCAGCAGTGCGGCGGTGAGGCCCGTGACCGACAAGATGGTGAGCGGGCGATGGCCAACCGGACGAAGCGGTTGGAGCCCCCGGACCGCCGGGTCCCGCGGCGGGCCACGCTGACGGTGCCGAGCTCCGCGAGGGCTCCTCCGCCGCACTGTCGGCCGGGCCGCGCGTCGTGCCGATGCCACCATCGTCACCAACCTTCCTGAGAAAATCTAAGGCTCTCTCAGCTTAGGGGTCCGGTGGGTCATTTCCAAACACCGCTCTCAGGTAACCCTCTCGCGCTGAGCGGGTGATTGGGGCTACTCTCAGCAAACGTTAACGAAAGGGCAGAAATCCCGCCATGCACCGTCGCATCCTGCGCCTCTGGCTGTCGGCCCTCCTGCTGGGCCTGGTGGCACTGTTCCCCACGGCGGCACTTGCCGACGTCGGGGTCCGGGTCGAGGTCTCCGCCACCGCTTCGCGCGTCACCATCTCGGGCAGGCTGAGCGGCGATGCGGGTCAGATCCGTCGCCGCACGGTGGTGGCCTCGGTGGACGGCACCGAGGTGGGAAGGGCGAAGACGCAGGGAAGGGTCGGTTCTCGGTCGAGGCCGATGTCCAACTGGCCCTGGCAGGCACACCGCTACGGTCACCGTCGACGGCGAGGCTGTACTGGGCGCGACCGAGTTCACGGTGGGCGAGGCCGATGCAGGCGACCGTCCCACGAGGCCCACCGAATCGCAGCGCCCCGCTGCGGTGAAGGTGAAGTTGACGGCGACAGGCCCGGCCTCGGCGATCAACGGGGGATGATCGCCGTCGAGGGCAGGTGACGGCGGGAGGCCGGGCGCTCTCGGGGCGGGGATCACCCTGGCCGACGCGGCCGGCGACGTGCCTGACTCCTTCGCGATAACCGGCAACGACGGCCGGTTCCAGACGCTCTACTTCGTCCCCGACGAGCAGGCCGAGGGCGACATGGACATCACGGTGTCCTTCGACGGTTCGGGGGCTACCCGTCGGCGCGCGCCACCGTGACCGTGCCGGTGATCAGGTTGGACGACCCCGTCGCGACCCCCAGCGTCACCGCGAGCCCGACCCCACGCCGACGGCGACCCCACGCCGACGCCCACGCAGGCCCCTACCCTTCACCGGCCCCTCCGCGGAAACGGCGCCCCCGTGCCCGCCGAATCGGCCGGTGTGTCCCCGACCTGGATCATCCTCGGCCTCGGAGGCCTCGGCGCCGTCGCGACGGCGTGCGCGGTGGTCGTCGCGGCACGGAGGGGCTCGATCCTCCACCGCCACAACCATCCGTCCGGCCCGGGGTTGGCGGCTGGACCTCCTCGACGTCACCGCCGGCAGCCCGGATGGGCAGGGCCGACCCGACGGGCGGGGCGACTCACCCCGCGGTGGGCCGGGGAACGATGCGGGGGCCTGGCGGGCCCCGCCGGGCCGCGACGTCCGACTAGGCGTCGACGACCGGCGCGTACCTGTCCTGGACCGATGCGAAGGAGCCGACCCGGTCACGCAACTGGTTCAGCGATCCGCCGGCGAAGGCGTCGCCGAGCAGAGTCGCCTCGATACACACCGCCCGCGCGCCGGACTTGAGCCACTCCCCGCCGCGTAGGCCCCGATGCCACCCATCGGGACCACCCGGTCGCCCAGGCCGATCTCGGAGAGCCGATTCCCGAAGGCGTGCCCGACGACGTCGGCCGGCCAGACGAGGGCACCGGTCGCACCCGCGCCGAGGACCCCCGGATCTCGGCAGGCGTCATCGCCGACGCGAAGCACGGCACACCGGTCGCCGCCGCATGCCCGATGAGGCCCGGATCGGCGAGGTCGAGAAGCAGGAATGACACACCGACCGCAGCGCACGCCCGGACCTCCTCCCCGGTGGCGACGCGGTACGCGCCGAACACGGCCCGGGAGCCGAAGATGCCGACCACCTCGGCCAGGTACCCGGAGCCGGCGGGGAGCGCGAACCGGGAGAGCCCTTCCTGCAGGAGCGTCTCGATGACGGCGACGTGGTCGTCGAGCGAGGCGTCGGGCAGGCAGACGATGAGGCCGTGGGGTTCCGGGGCGGTGGTCATGGCCCAATTCTGCCCGAGTCGGGAGCCGGCAGGCATCCACAGCCTCCCTGGGCGGATTCTCAGGCGACCCACAGCCCGGTGCTTGGAAGGTTCCCTACGCTTCTCCCATGTTCGACACGATCTTCGGTCTACCGGTGCACCCCCTCGCGGTGCACATACCCGTCGTGCTCCTGCCACTCTCCGCGGTGACGCTCACCGTCATGGCCTTCAGCAACCGGTGGAGGCGGCGCCTCGCCCTGCCCTCGTTCCTGATCCTCGCGGTCGGGACCCTCGGGGCCGGCGCCGCCACGTTGTCGGGCGACGAACTCGCGGCGAGGGTCGGGCAACCGGGCGCCCACGGGACCCTCGGTACCGCTCTGGCCTTCGTGGCGTTCGCCTACCTGCTCGGCACGGGCGCATGGCTGCTGTGGACGCGGGTGTCGACCGGCAGTCTCCGCGACAGCGGCTCGCCGGGTTCGGCGTCGCGGCCGTGTCGCTGGTGGTGATCGGGCTGACCGCCGTGACCGGGCACCTGGGAGCGACCTCGGTGTGGTCGGGCACATCCGCGGCCGGCCCGTCTTCCGGCCCGACGGCATCGGCGGGCGCGGCCGGATCCCCCACACCGGCCACCCACGGCTACACCATGGCCGAGGTGGCCGCCCACGACTCGACCCAAAGTTGCTGGGCAGCGATCGACGGTGAGGTCTACAACCTCACCGATTGGATCGACCTGCACCCCGGCGGCCGCGAGGAGATCCTGCGCCTCTGTGGAACCGACGCCACCATCGCGTTCCAGCGGCAGCACGCGGGTCAGCCGAAACCCGCCGAGCGCCTCGCGGGCTACTCCCTCGGCCCCTGATCGGCTGACGGCTGGGAGATCAGCGGCTCGGCTGGCCCCGTTCCGCGAGCCGCGCCTGCAGGGTTTCCAACGCTCCGGGCATGTGTGCCCTCAGCCCCCGCACCAGCGCCCGGCCCTCGGCGGTCAGCGCAAACTGGTTCCAGCTCGGTGGCACCACGAGCCCCACCGCGTGCAGGCGCCCGATGACGTCATCGAAGGCGTCGTCCGGGAGGCGTTCCCCCAACGCGAATCCGACCGAGCGGAGCACCACCGGTGCGGCGAGGCTCGGCCGAAGGAGGCGCCCCGTTCCCGCCAGCGCCAGCAGCACGGCGGCGTCCGGCCCACCCCAGGGACGCGGCCCGGGCGCGGCGGGGTACGGGGTAAGTCGCAGCCCGAGCCGGCTCTCGACGGGGCGGGCGATGTCGGGGCGATGCCTCCACGGGCGAGCAGGTCGCACAGGTGTGCGCGCTGCGCCGGATCGGGTTCGACGAGCGTGGTCGACGCAGCGGTGCCGATGCCGGCGACCCACCTCCTTGCGGACGCCATCAGAGCGGGGCCGCCGTCCGAGGCGGCGAGCAGCGCGGCGCGGATCCGGTCCCATCCACCGCGGCTGGCGAGCAGCGGGGCGAGCAGGCCGCGCTGCGGGATGTCGGCCCAGCGGGGCGCCAACTCGTCGAAGCGCCAGCCTCCCCGCACCGAGAGGACCGCCGCGACGGCGGCCGCACAGGTTGGTCGGTCGAGTAGAGCGACGAGGCGGGCGAACTCGTCCGGGGCGAGCCCCGGTGTCGCCAGCGCCCTGATTGCCGTTGGCCCGGCCGGACCACCCGATTCCGCGAGGTCGAGCAGCCGCGCCGGGGCGATGGGCACCCCCGCCTCGACGGCGGCCTTCAGGGCGCGCACGGTGCCGTCCTGCTCCCAGGCCCGCTCGCACCAGCCCCGCACGTCGAAGCCGCTCTCCGTCAGCCGGAACCGGGCCGCCGAACGCACAAGGGACGACCGGTCGTGCAGCAGGGGCACCATGGCCTCCCCGTCGCGGCTCAGCCAGGCGCCCGCAGCACGGACCCGTGCGTGCGGGGACGCGAGCAGCAGCGGAGAATCGGCGACGACGGCGCGCGATGCGACGTGCCTGGCGAGGACGCCCGCCACGGCGGGCTCCGGCTCTGTCGCGAGGCGCTCGACGACCGTCGCGAGCGACGGCCCTGAGGCGAGCCAGTCGTCGGCGGCCCAGCGTCGCGTCGCCACGTCGTTGCTCAGCCAGGCGAGCCGCCACGCGTCGGTGCCGAACCGCGCCCGGATCAGGTCGCGGTAGCGGCGCAGTGCCTCCGCGCCACGCTCCCGCCCCTGAGCGCGACGAGCACCGGGAGGCAGTGGGCCGCCCGGGCCGGGTCGAGGCGGTGTTCGGCGGCCCGCCAGGCCCGCCGTCGCACCTGCTCGACATGGTCGCAGAGCAGCAGCGCGAGCATCCGGTCGGCCACCGGGGAGGGTCAGCCCCCATCCGCAGCACCGACACCTCGCGGCAGCGCCCGTTCCACGAGAGGGCGAGCAGCCAGGCGGTGGCGTCGCCGCCACCCTCGATCGGGTCGACGGCGGAGGCCGGTACCTGCGGTGGCCCAGCGTCGAGGCCAGCGCGAGATCGGCGGGGCAAGGGCGAGCAGGGCGCTGCGCACCGCCCTGTCGTCGCCAGCCGCGGCGAGCGAGACGAGCCGCGGGAGTTCATCGCCCACGAATGCCCGGTTTCCTGCCATGGGGCCGAGCCTAGCCGCGCCGCAAACCGCACCCCGGCCGTCAGCTGAGCACGATCTGCTGGTTCGTCGCGCCGGCCAGCACCTGGAGAAAGTAGCGGGCGAGCAGGAAGCGGTCGTCGATCGAGAACGACCCGCTCACCCCCACCCAGCCGCCCGCGCCGGCCACCAGGGCGGAGAGGCGGCGGGTTGATGTCGGCCGGCTCCCCCAACCCGATGGCGAACACCCGGTCGTCGAGCGATCCCGACACGTCCGCGATCCAGGCTGGCGCGTTCTCCTGCCCGTCGGTGAGCAGCACCATCGCGGTGTGGTCGAAGTCGGCGGCGGCCGCGTCCAGCAGCAGCGCGGCGGCGGCCACGCCGTCCCCGATGGACGTGGCTCCCGAGGGTTCGGGACATGGGCGGCCACCGCGGCCTGGGCCGCGGCCCGGCCCGGCCCGAACACCTCGGGCCCGGCCTCCACCACCGCCAGCACCGGCTGGGCGTCGTGGTCGAAGCACACCAGGCCCACGCCGTTGGCCGGCTGCAGCACCTCGAGGAACACCGCGGCCGCCTCCCGCAGCACCTCTACTCTGGTGCGTCCGTCACCGGCACCGGCCAGCATCGAGCCCGACCGGTCGAGCGCGAGCGCCACCGCGACCCGCGGCCTGACGATCGAGTTGGCGGTGACCGGCACCGTCCAGGTCTCGTCCGTCTCGCGGCAGCGCACCGTGAGCGTGCCCGCCGCCACCGTCCCCGCGGGCCTGCCGTCCAGGAGACCCAGAGACGCCCCGGGGTCGTGACGCCGGCTCCGGGGCCGGCAGCGTCACGGCCGGCCCGAGCGGCAGCTCGAATCCCCGGTCGGGCCCGCCGTCACCTCGAAGTGCAGGTCGATGGCCCCGCCGCAGTCCCAGCGGACGGCGCCCGAGGTCGTCTCCCCTCGGGCACGTCGACGAAGGCGACCGCCGGGGTCCGCAGCGAGACGGCGAGGCCGTCGGTGACCGCGTGGGCCCCGAGCGCGAGGCGGACAAGGCCCGAGGAGACCTCCCCGATCACCTCGACCGCCGTCGGCCAGGCGGGCTGGAAGGAGGTGCCACACTCGATAGTCCAGGCGTAGACCCTGTTCAGAACGGGATTGGCGAAGTGTCGGCTGTAGGCGTAGTCGTCGCTCGCGCCGGAGGTCGGGTACAGGGTCATCGCCTGCTCGACGTCGTAGACGGCGCCGTGGGCGTCCTGCACCCCGGCTCCGATCCGCTGCGCCAACTCGGTGATGATCGCGACATCGGCGGCCGACACGAACTCCCCCACTCCGTCGCCGAGCCGGCCGCGGACGGTGTCGAGGGCGGGGTTGAGGAACGAGTCGCCGGGTGCGCCGGACTGGTTCTCGTCGTCGCCCCAGCTGTGCAGCACCACCGGCACCGCGGAGTGCACGTCGACATGCCACCGGATCCGCGGGAACCGGTCGAGGATCGCGACGACGTTGCGGGTCTCCGGTTCCGAGGCCGCCGACGGCCCCCGGTAGAGGGTCGGGTGGCAGGGCGAGGAGGAGGCGCTGACGCCCGAGTCGGCGGCGAACCTGGCCGTGTGGTCCCACAGGAAGTCGAAGTTGCGGTTCAGGTCGACGCCCACGCAGTCGGCGCCGGTCATCCCGGTCGGCGCGGGTCGTCGGTTCTTGCGCCATCCTGAGGCGACCGTCTGGCTGTGCGCCCGCCCGTCGGGGTTGACGCACGCGAAGAAGAAGATGTTCAGCGTCTCGACGATCCGGTGGATCTCCGCGGCGGAGTAGGAGGCGCCGCCGTAGCCGAGCCCGGTGCCACCGGCATGGGCCTCGAGGAGGTCGGCGGCGAGCGAGACGAGGGCGTCGGGCGGCACCCACTCCCGGGCGTGCACCCCGCCGAGCAGGAGGATGCCGTCGACGTCGTGGGCGCCCGGGCCCCGACCCGCAGGGCGTGCGTCGCCCGGCCCTCGTGGGTCGGGTTGGGCATGGCGATCAGCTCGCTGGTGGCGGGGAACGCGGCGTGGAGCGCGGCGAGCGCCGATTCGATCTCGGTGACGTTGAGGTACATGGCCCTACTCCTTGCGTCCGACCCCGTGCGGGACGGCCCCCGGGCGGCGAAGCGGTCGCCCCGGCCGACCTCGGCCCTGCGCCGCGACTCCATGTCCGTGAGGTCCTCGAGTTCCTCGATGACGAGGTCGGCTCGGGAGGCACGGGCGGAGTCGAGCCGGGCGCGGGTGATCTCGACGAGCACCTCGACGCCGTCGGCGGTCTGCCGCGCCACCGGCGGCAGCCCGGATCGGCGCCGGTGGCGTCGAGGAACTCGCGCAGTGCGCCGGGCGTCGGCCCGGCGACCCGGCACCACACGAGGTGTTCGTGCGGTGCCGGGGTTCGGGGTGCCTCGGTCACGGCCGGTTCCCGTCCGACTCGAGGTGGTCGGCCGCCCGGCGCAGGGCCTCGGCCAGCAGGCTCGACGGATCGTCGGCCCGATCGTCACGGCCGGCTGGACCGGCCTGCCGGGCTGGACGGGCCTGCCGGGCCGCGGTCCGGGTCGCTCCGGCCCGCCCGCGCACTTCGCGATGCATTCGAGGAGCTCGGCGAGGCTGCTGCCCTGCCTGCGAAGTGCCGCATCCAGCATCCTGGCGAGGCGACGGTCGAGCTTGAGGGCCCTGGTCAGGGCGTCGAAGTTGTCGGCGCAGCCTCCGGTGTCGTCGTCACCGGTCGGGGGCTTCGGGTCCTCCGGGGCTTGGGCACGTAGATCGACCCGGTCACCAACTGCTCGCGCGTGAACCGCTCGCGGTGCAGGGTCACTCCCTCCGCCACCACCCGGAACCGGTAGAGGCCGAAGTGGTTGGCGGGGTGGTCGGCCGTGTAGACGCCGCCGCCGACGTGCCCAGCTTGATCAGGTCGGGCCCGGCCGGGCCGGTGAGTTCGGCACGGACGTTGGCGCGGTCGTCCTCGACGGGGATCCCGAACTCGGAGAGCCTGGCCGTCAGCGTCATCACCGTGCCGGGATCGATGCCCTTCTGGTGCAGCTCGGCGACCATGGTGAGGCTGGAGCGGCTGTGGACCTCGACCGCGTACCTGGCGCCGTGGGTGACCGCGTGCTCGAACGCCCTGGGTCGGTCTGCTCCAGCTTCGCGAGCCACTCCTTGTAGCCGCGCGGCTCGGCCTCCAACAGCGCCGTCCACTCCCCTCCCAGTGCTCACCGCCGCCTGCGTCGACCCAGGGCAGGTTCAGCCGGTAGTAGGCGACGTTGGCGCCGGTGACGTAGGCGGCGCCCGGCGAGGCGGGGTGATGGTCTCGCCGCGCGGGGTGATGAGCGTGTAGCTCACCACGTCGGGCGACGGGAGGAGCGCGATGACGTCGGTGGCCGAGTCGGCGCGCGTCAGCACGAATCCGATCTTGGCGATGTCGTTGGACTTGAGGTAGCCGTCGGGTCGAGCACGATCTGCTCGTTGGTGACGCCTGCCAGGATCTGCAGGTAGTACTTGGCGAGCAGGAACCGCTCGTCCGGGGACAGCACACCGGTCATGTTGACGTAGCCTCCGGTTCCGTTGGTCAGCGCGGTCAGCGCGGCGGGGTTGATCACGGACGGCTCGCCCAGCCCGATGGCGAACACCTTGTCGTCGATGCCGCCTGCCACGTCCGCGATCATGGCGGGGCGTTCTCCTGCCCGTCGGTGAGCACGATCATGGCCGTGGTGTCGTAGCCGGGGGCGGCGGCGTCGAGGAGCAGTCCCCCGGCAAGCACGCCGTCGCCGATGGACGTCGCGCCCGCCGGGTTGGGGACGTGGGAGGCGACGGCCGCGGCGGCCTGCGCCCTCCCGACCCGAAGATCTCGGCCCCGGCGTCGACGACGTTCAACACGGGCGCCGCGTCGTGGTCGAAGCGCACGATGCCGATCCCGGTGTCGGCCCTCAGCAGGTCGACCATCACATTCGCGGACTCGCGCAGCACCTCGACCCTCGACCGGCCGTCGCCGGCGCCCCAGTCCATCGACCCCGACTTGTCCATCACCATCACGACGGCGGCGGTGGGCCGCTCGATGGTGTTGGCCGAGATCGGGACGCTCCACTGCTCGAGGGTGTCGACGGAGCGGACCACGATCTCCCGGTCGCGGTGTCGCCCGCGGCGGTGCCGGTGTAGGTCAGCCAGATCCGCGCGTGCCCGGTGACACCGGCGCCGGGGCCGGGACGGTGGCCGAGGATCCGAGGAGCAGCTGGAACGAGTTCGCCGGGCCGGTCAGCGTCGTGGGACCGGAGACCACCTCGAAGGTGAGGGGGTCGATCCCCGAGACGGCCCAGACGATGGCGCGGGCCGTCGTCTCGTCCTCCGGCACGTCGTTGAACACGACGCTCGTGGTCTGCAGCTGGATCTTCCTGGCCGCGCGCCGCACCGCCGCGAAGGCGTTGACGCGCCCGAAGCCGTAGTCGTCGTTGTGCCCGTTGCCGTCGTAGACGACACCGCCGATCCTGTCGGCCGTGTCGTGCATGACCTGGCGGAGCTGGTCGCGCGTCATCATCGGGTCGACCGACAGCGCGAGGGCGGCGCAGCCCGCGGCGCAGGGGCCGCGAAGGAGGTGCCGACCCAGGGGCCGTAGGTGTTGCCGGAGAAGGCGTTGACGACGTCGACCCCGGGCGCGATCAGCTCAACCTCCGGGCCGTGGGCCGCGTTGTCCTCGAGGTCGTTGCGGGTCGACCTGACCACCGCGATGACGTCGGCGTGCGAGACGACCTCGTCGAGCATCACGTCGACGTTGCCGTTGCTCGCGGCCCAGAAGATGGCGGTTCCGAGGCCGCCGCGCCCGTTGGTGGCGGCGTTCTGGAGGGCGAGGTCGAGCACGGTCTGCAGCGCCCAGTCGGCGCCGTTGGGCCGAGGCTGGAGACGATGATGTCGGCGCCGGTCGCAGGGTCTGCACCCCCGACCTCCGTCGACGGGTCGGCCGCGTACGCGATCGATCGGGCGAGCGTCACCTGCGTGCCGACCTGGTCGCCCAGGCAGGCCACGAGCATCAGCTCGGACAGCGGGGCCGCCCCGACCCGCCGCGGCCGTTGCCGCTGCGGGCGCCGACCATGCCTGCGCAGAAGGTGCCGTGGTCGCTGTCGGGCATCCCGGCGGTCCCGACCGTCAGGGCGGCGGGGTTACCGGTGAAGAAGCCGGATCCGGGCCGACCCTGCCGCGAGGTCCTCGTGGCCGGCGTCGAAGCCGTTGTCGACGATGGCCACGCGGATGCCGGCACCCATGGTGTGGTCCCAGGCCTCCTCGGCCGACACGTCGGCCCCGGCGGTGCCCCGCCTGCGCCGGTGTTGTTCCACTGCCACTGGTTGACGTACTCGGGGTCGGTCGGCACGAACCGCTGCGGGATGTGCTCGATGAACGCCGGCTCCGCGAAGACGAAGCGCGGGTCATCGTGGAGGGCGACCGAGGCGTCGAGCGCGTCGCCGCCGCGGTTACGCACCACGAACAGGTTGGGCGCGAAGCGGAGTTCGGTGATGAGGGTGAGGCCCGCGTCGTCGAGCGCTGCGAGGGCCCGGTCCCGGTCGAGGTCGCCGACGACCTGGACCGTGAGTTCGTCGGTGGCGATGGCGGCGCGGCCGTCGGCGTTGATGACGAGGGTGCCCGCCTGCTCCGCCTCGGCGGGGACCTCCCCGCCACGGACGGCCTCGAGGCGCACGCCGTCGGCGGCCAGCAGGAACCATCCCGAGCGTTCGAACGCCGCGAGGGTGTCCTCGTCGAGCTGCGGAACGGCGTCCCTGACGTCGACCCCCACCCGCTCCCCGAGCGGTCCGACCTGAGGGGGCTCCACCGTCGCCCGGACGGCGACGACGTCTACCGGCTCAACCTCGACCGGTTCATTTCTCCTGTAGTAGCGACGAGTCATCTCAGTGCTCCTTCCAGCACACCCGGGAGGGCTCTCGCCATCCCTCGATGCCGTTCAGGAGCGCAGGTGGAGCGCGGCTGATACGTCGCCCGTGCCTCCGGTCGGCTGCGCTGACCGTGTCGCCGGATCGGGCGGCCCGGCCAGGAGCGCGGGCCGCAACGGACTACGCGGTTCGCTCTCACGTGCTGATGGAGCCGGGCCCGTCAACAGTGAGGTTGGCTCCTGCCCGTGGTCGGACCTGTCCGACGCCGAACCTCACCGTGCCCACAACCGGCGCGGGAGACACGAAAACCCGGACGTCGTCCGGGTTTTCGGTTTGTGCGCGCGAGAGGAGTTGAACCTCCACGCCCTTGCGGGCACTGGCACCTGAAGCCAGCGCGTCTGCCATTCCGCCACGCGCGCAGTGGGCCTTGCGACCCGACGCCAAACACTAGCACCTGCCCGGCGTCGGGCACAAAAACCCGGGGCGGCCGCCGGTCAGCCGAGCTCCGGGAACCGCATCCTCAGCATCTGGGCCACCTCGGCCACCACCTCCTCGGGGCGGCCCGTGTTGAGCACCTCGATGCCCTCCTCCCCTCGGCGAGGGCTCGAGGGTCGCCAGCTGCGAGTCGAGCATCGACTGCTGCATGTAGTGGCCCTTCCGGGCGGCGAGCCGGTCGGCGTTGACGTCCTCCGGCAGCACCAGGTGCACGAGGAACACCTCCCCGTCGGCCTCCCGGAGCACCTCGCGGTAGCTCTGGCGCAGCGCGGAGCAGGCGACCACCGTCGAGCGGCCGGAGCCGGCCCGGGCGCTCATCCAGTCCCGCAGCGACCGGAGCCACGGCCAGCGGTCCTCATCGGTCAGCGGCGTGCCCGCACCCATCTTCGCCCGGTTGGCCTCCGAGTGGAAGGCGTCCCCCTCGGCCAGCTCGAGGCCGAACTGCCGGGCGATGCCCTCGCCGATGGTCGTCTTTCCTGTGCCTGCCACGCCCATCACGACGACATGCACAGGCATCACACCAGCCCCGCAACGGCGAAGATGCCCGCCGCGATCGCGAAGCCGACCAGGGCGATGGCGGTCTCGATGACGGTCCAGGTCTTCAGGGTGGTGGGCACGTCCATGCCCATCAGCCGTCCGACCAGCCAGAACCCGGAGTCGTTGACGTGCGAGGCAGCCACCGAGCCCGCCCCGGTGGCCAGCACGATGGCGGCCACCTGGAACTCGTTCAGGCCGGCGGCCGCGACCGCGGGCGCCATGAGGCCGGCCGTGGTGACGAGCGCGACGGTTGCCGAGCCCTGCGCGATGCGCAGCACAAGCGCGACCACGAAGACCGCGAGGATGAGCGGGACTCCGAGGTCGCCCATCACGTCGGCAAGCGCGTCGCCGATGCCGGAGGCGCGCAGCACCCCGCCGAACATGCCACCCGCGCCGGTGACGAGGATCACGGAGCAGACGGGGCCGAGCGCACCGTCAAGGGTCTTCTCGATGGCGGAGCCGGTCTTCCCACGACGGGTGCCGAGCACGACCGAGGTGACAAGGACGGAGATCAGCAGCGCCACCGGGGTCTCACCGACCATCCGGAGCACCTGCACCCAGTAGTTGCCGGCGTCGACGGCGCCGAGGCTCGCGGCCATGTTGAGGCCGGTGTTGAGGAAGATGAGCCCGACGGGCAGGAGCATCAGGGCGATGACGGTGCCGGCGCCGGGGGATCGGCGGGCTGGTCCTCGTCGAGCGCCCCACCGGAGAGGAGGTCGGGGACGGGAAGCCTCCACCGGTTCCCCATCCACATGCCGAGCAGGTAGCTGGTGAGGTACCACGTGGGAAGCGCGACGATCAGGCCCGCGAGCAGCACGAAGCCGACGTTCGCGGAGTACAGCTCGGAAGCGGAGATCGGGCCGGGGTGCGGCGGCAGGAAGACATGCATGACGGAGAAGGCACCGGCCGCGGGCAGACCGTAAACCAGCACCGGCGCCTTCATGCGGCGCGCGACGGCGAAGATGATCGGCAGCATCACGATCAGGCCCGCGTCGAAGAAGATCGGGAACCCGAAGATCAGCGACGCGACGCCCAACGCGAGCGGCGCCCTCTTCTCCCCGAAGAGGCGGATCAGGGCATCGGCGAGCGACTGGGCGCCACCCGACGTCTCGACGAGGCGGCCGAGCATCGCACCGAGGCCGACCAACAGCGCGACCGAGCCCAGTGTCCCGCCGAAACCGCCGACCATCGTCTTGACGATGCCGTCAAAGGGGATCCCGGTGGCGAGCGCGGTGGCCAGCGAGACCACGATCAGCACGAGGAACGCGTGCATCCGGAACCTGATCACCAGGAACAGGATCAGCGCGATGGCCGCCGCCGCTATCCCGAGCAGCGGACCTGCCCCAAGGGTCTGTGTCCAGTCTTCCATGTGTACTCCCTCGTACCCGGGGTCGCCGTTGGACCCCACCTTGAATGGTCACACCATTACACATTGATAGCACCATTGCAAGCAGGCGGTCCACAGTGGGTACTCTGCTGCCATGTCGCGCGACCGGATCGCCCCGCTCGCCGACTCGGTGCTCGACCGGGTCGGCCTCGAGATCGTCGACGGCGTCATCGAGCCTGGGCAGACCTTCACGCTGCAGGAACTCAGCGACCGGTTCGACGTGTCCCGCACCGTCGCGAGGGAGACGATGCGCTCACTGGAGGATCTGAAGCTGGTCGAGGCCCGTCCCCGGATCGGAATCCGGGCGCTCCCCAGCGAGCGCTGGAACGTCTTCTCCCCCGGGTGATCGGCTGGAAGCTCGCCTCGAGCGGGCACGACGCACAGCTACGCACGCTCACCGAACTCCGGGCAGCCGTCGAGCCGATGGCCGCCCTGCATGCCGCCGAGCGTGCCACCGACGCCCAGCGGGAGCGCCTGGCCGTCCTCGCCGACCGACTGAAGGAACTCGGCTCGAGCGGGCGGGGCGACCGGCAGGAGTTCCTGGACGCCGACATCGAGTTCCACACCCTCCTCCTGGTGGCGTCGGGCAATGACATGTTCGCCTCACTCGCCGACGCGATCTCCGAGGTGCTGGTCGGGCGCACCCGGCTCGGCCTGCAGCCGGAGCACCCCGAGCCGGAGGCCCTGCACCGGCACATCGAGCTCGCGCGGGCCGTCTCGGCCGGCGACCGGGCCGCCGCCGAGCTGCACGCGCGCGGCCTGGTGACCGAGGTCCGCGAGGCCCTCAAGGACATCTGAGGGCGGATCCGCGACAGGCGCCGCATCCCGCGGACGCGCCGAAACCGGGAATCAAATTCATCAAACCGCTTGACTTGCTATCAAACCGGTTTTACTTTGAGGTCACCAGCCCAAGGAAGTACCTCATGAACAAGCCGACGATCGGTGACGTCGCCCGCCTCGCGGGAGTCACGAAGGCCACGGTCTCCCACACCTACAGCGGCAAACGCCCGATCTCCACCGCCACGAAGGCGAGGGTGATCGAGGCCGCCGAGCAGCTGCGCTGGGTGCCGAGCTCGAGCGCCCGCGCCCTTGCCACCCGGCGCGCCAACGCGATCGGTGTGGTGCTCGCCCGCGACCCCGAGATCCTGGCCTCGGACGCCTTCTTCCCTCCGTTCATCGCCGGTGTGGAGGTGGCGCTGGCCGAGGTCGAGGCGGCGCTCGTGCTGCAGGTGGTCGGCAACCGGACGGCCGAGGAGCGGGCCTACCGCACCATGGCCGCGGGCAGGGCAGACGGCGTGATCCTCCTCGACCTGCGCCGGCACGACTGGCGGCCGCCGTTCCTTGCCGAGCTGGGCCTGCCTGCCGTCATCCTCGGCGCCTACGACGAGCCGACGCGGTTCTCCTGCGTGCGGACCGACGACGCCACCCCCATGCACGAGCTCGTCACCCACCTCCATTCCCGTGGGCACACCCGGATCGCGCACGTCGCCGGCCCAGGTGACTACGTCCACTCGCACATCCGCGCTCAGGCCTACCTGGATGCGGTGGGCAGCGACGAACTCCTGCGCGTCGGCGACTTCACGGCAGCGAGCGGCAGGACCATCACGGCCGAACTTCTCGGCCTGGCGGCCCGCCCCACAGCGATCCTCTACGCAAACGACACCATGGCCATCGGCGGGTACTCCTACGCCCGTTCGACCGGTCTCCGAGTCCCCAGGACCTGGCGGTCGCGGGATTCGATGACGACCCCATCAGCGCCGAGCTCAGCCCGGCGGTCACCTCCGTGTTCACCGACCCGCACCTGCGCGGGCAGGTGGCAGCTGAGCGCCTGCTCGCCGACCTGGCGGGCGAGGAACCACGCACGGTTCCCCTCGACTGCACGCGCGTCAAGCTGCGCGCAACCACCGCCTGACCACAACCCACAAGGAGTAACAATGAAGATCCTCCGCACAATGGCCGCCTTGACGGCCGTCACTCTGCTCGCCGCCGGATGCGCTGGCGGGAACGGCACCCCGGATGGAAACGACGCTGCCGCCAAGACCGGCGCCATCGACGTCTGGCTCTCCAACAACGAGCAGGAGGTCGCCTGGGGCAAGGCCGTCGTCGAGGCCTGGAACAAGGACCACCCCGACGAGCAGGTCAAGGCCCAGGAGATCCCGGCCGGCTCATCGTCGGAGGAGGCCATCACCGCCGCCATCACGGCAGGCACGTCACCGTGTCTGGTGCTCAACATCTCGACGGCGGCCGTCTCGGGTTGGGTCCGCCAGGGCGGCCTGGTCAACCTCTCCACCACCTTCAAGGACGGCGACTCCTACATCAACGAGCGGACGGGTGGCTCCGCGGAGTTCTACAAGACCGACGGCGGCTTCTACCAGCTTCCGTGGAAGTCGAACCCCGTCATGGTGATGTACAACAAGACCATCTTCGAGAAGGCAGGGATCGACCCGGACAACCCCGGCATGGAGAGCTACGACGGCTTCCTGGCCGGCGCCCGCAAGATCGTCGAGAGCGGCGCCGCCAAGAGCGCCATCTGGCCGGCCCCGACCAGCGAGTTCTACCAGCCCTGGTTCGACTTCTACCCCCTCTACCTCGCGGCGACCGAGGGCACTCCACTCGTGAAGGACGGGAAGGCCACCTTCAACGACGACAACGGCAAGGCGGTGGCCGAGTTCTGGGCCACCATCTACAAGGAGGGCCTGGCGCCCAAGGAGGCATCGACCGACGACGCGATGTCGGCCGGGACGACGTCGATGCAGATGGCCGGGCCATGGGCGATCCCCTCGTACGCGGACACTGTCGACGTCGGCTTCATGGCGGTGCCGACCCCCGACGGGGCCAAGGATCCCTATACCTTCGCCGACTCCAAGAACATCTCCATGTTCACCAGTTGTGAGAACCAGGGCACCGCATGGGAGTTCCTCAAGTTCGCGACGAGCGAGGACAGCGACGGTCAGCTCCTCGAGGCAACCGGGCAGATGCCGATGCGCGGGGACCTCGAGGGCACCTTCCCCGACTACTTCGCGGCCAACCCGAACTACAAGGCGTTCGCGGCACAGACCGAACGCGTCGGCGACGTCCCCAGCATCCCGAACTCGGTCGAGGTGTGGCAGAAGTTCCGCGACGGGTACTCCTCGTCGGTGATCTTCGCCAAGACGCCCATCGACGACTTCCTCTCCGGCACGGCCTCCGAGATCGACAAGCTCGTCGCAGGGTGATCCCATGACCGCCCTGCAACACCCAGGGAGGACCGCGCCGGGCGGTCCCCTGGTTCGGACGGCAACCGATCGGCTCACTCCTTGTGTTGCCCTATCTGGCCTTCGTCCTGACGATCTTCGCCTACCCGCTCGGGTTCGCGGTGTACATGGCGTTCCACGACTACTTCTTCACGGCCCCAGGGGTGAACGTACCGAAGCCGTTCGTCGGCCTCGACAACTTCGTGGCCGTGCTGACCGACCCCAGGTGCTCGGATCCTTCCGCAACACGCTGGTGTTCCTCGTCATCAACGTCCCGCTCACCGTGGCGCTCTCGCTGCTGCTCGCGACCGCCCTCAACGGTGCCATCCGATGGGCGGCGGCGTTCCGCGTCGCCTTCTACGTGCCCTACCTGACTGCCTCCGTCTCGCTCGTCGGCGTCTGGATGCTGCTCTTCTCCTCCGACGGCCTCATCAACACGATCCTCGGCCGCTTGCCCCCGACCCGTCCTGGCTGGTCAATTCGGCCCTCGCGATGCCGATGATCGCCCTGTACGTCACCTGGAAGCAGTTGGGCTTCTACATCCTGCTGTACCTGGCGGCGCTGCAGAACATCCCGTTCGAACTGCACGAGTCCGCAATGGTCGACGGCGCAGGCACCTGGGACAGGTTCCGCAACGTGACCATCCCAGGTGTGCGCACCACCACGACGCTCGTGCTGGTGCTGTCGATCATCACCGGCGCGAACCTGTTCACCGAGCCCTACCTGCTCACCGCTGGCGGCGGTCCGGACGGCGCATCGACCACCCCCGTCCTGCTCATCTACCAGCAGGGCATCCAGCAGCAGAACCCGGACACGGCGGCGGCGATCGGCATGATCCTCGTCGTCCTGGTGGGCTCCTGTCTCTGGTGGCCTCACGCATCACAAGGGAGGCGTAGCCATGAAGACCCCACGCCTCTCCTGGCTCAGGTATCTGCTCCTGACCGCGGCCGCCCTCCTGTTCGCGTTCCCTTCTATTTCATGCTCGTCGGAGCGTTCCAGCAGAACCCGACAAACTCACCGTCGAGCCTCGTGCCCACCTCGGGCTGGACGACGCAGAACTTCGCCAACATCAACTCCCGCATCGACCTGCTCGGCTCTCTTGCCAACTCGCTGATCTTCACGCTCGGCGTGCTGGCGGGCACGGTGACCTTCGGGCTGCTCGCCGGCTACGCCATCGCCCGGCTCGACTTCCGCGGCCGGGGCGTGGTCTGGGTGCTGATGCTGCTCGTCCAGATGGTGCCCTTCCAACTGCTGATGATCCCGCTCTACGTGCAGATCACGCGGGCTTCGGGCTCGGCGACAGCTACCTCGGGATGGTCGCCCCGTTCGCCATCAACACCACCGCCGTGTTCATCTTCACGCAGTTCTTCAAGGCACTCCCACAGGAGATCTTCGAGGCTGCCCGGATCGACGGCGCAGGCGAACTCCGCCTGCTGACAACGATCGCGGTCCCGCTCGTGCGCCCGGCGCTCGTGACCGTGATCCTCGTGACCTTCATCGGCCCATGGAACGAGTTCCTGTGGCCCTTCCTGATCACGAAGGACGCGTCCATGCAGCCGCTGGCCGTCTCCCTGGCGAACTACATCTCAAACGTGGCCCAGTCCACCTCGAACCCGAACGGGCCATCCTCGCCGGCGCGACGGCCCTTGCGCTTCCCGTCGTGGTCCTCTTCATCGTCTTCCAGCGCTACTTCAAGGCTTCCGACATCGGATCGGCAATCAAGGGATAGTCCATGCACGACACACAATTGTTCACCGACGCACGCTTCCCACTCGGGCCTTTCGAGCCCTTCGCCGGGAACCCGATCCTGCGTCCACAGGGAGGGACGTGGGAGTCCTCGAACCTCTACAACCCGGCCGCCATCGTGGACGGCGACGAGGTGGTGCTCCTCTACCGGGCCCACGCCGAGGACATCGTCTCCCACGTCGGCCTCGCCCGGAGCCGCGACGGGTACCACTTCGAGCGGGAATCCGAGCCCATCTTCTCCCCGTGGAGGACTACGAGCGGTTCGGATGCGAGGATCCACGGATCGCCTTGATCGACGGAACGTACTACCTGACCTACACCGGTTGGGACCGCCGATCGGCCCAGCTGTGCCTGGCCACCTCGACCGATCTGCACACCTGGAACAGGCACGGCCCCTCTTCCCCGACTTCGACACCTTCGCCACCGTCGACCCCCGCGGGTTCGGGTGGTCGAAGGCCGGCGTGATCGTCCCCACCGGATGCACGGCAAGTGGTGGATGTACTTCGGTGAGGGCGCGATCTACTGGGCCACCAGCGACGACCTGATCCACTGGGAAGCGGGGACCTCCCACCTCGAGCCCATGTACGAGCCGACGCCCGGCTCCTTCGACGCCGACCTGGTCGAGATCGGCACCTCTCCCGTGCTCACCGACAACGGCCTCCTGCTGATGCTGACCAACGGGCCACCCGGCAGTTCAACGCCGACGGCTCGGTCGACGTCGACTACCGCTGCGGTCAGATCGTCATCGATCCCGACCACCCGACGCAGGTGCTGGCACGGATGCAGGTGCCGTGGTTGGCGCCACAGACCTACGAGGACACCCACGGCCTCGTGTCGAACGTCACCTTCGTGGAAGGTCTCGTCTTCTTCCGGGACACGTGGTTCGCCTACTACGGCCAGTCCGACACCACCCTCGCCGTCGCCGTCTGCGACCCGGCGACGGGCTGGGGACGCGCCTCCGGCCTCGGCTGACATCCGGGCCGACACCCCCATCGCCTTCACCGCGCCCCTCCCGGGCCCGTTCTCCCACCCGCAGCCTCATCACCGCGGGGCATCACCGGAGTTCACCGACCCCGCGTTGCGCCCCGGCTCACCGACCATCGGAGCAACCATCATGACAACCCGACGCACCTTCCTGACCGCCGCAGGAGCGGCACCCCTCGCGGCGGCACTCACCACCCGGACCGCCAACGCGGACACCGGCCGTCCGGCGCCAGGGGACGAGGGCCGCACGCCCGCGCTCACCAACCTCGCCCACCTCCGCTTCCTGCTGGACGAGGTGCCGCTGCCCCCGCTGCCCACCCACACGACCCACGACATCTCGACCGAGCCGTCCGGCCTCGCCCCTGGACCTATGCCGATGCGCAGGGGAGTCGTTCCGTCGGGTCGGCGGTGGCTCCCTCGACCAGGCCACGGGGCATTGGAGCCAGGGCGCCTACAACGCCGACGACATCGCCCGAGCCGCTGTCGTGTTCCTGCGCGCATGGCGGGCCACGGGCGAGACCCGCGCCAGGGACGACGCCCGCGGCCTGCTGCGCACCCTCACCTACCTGCAGAACGCGGGCGGCCCCGACGCCGGCCGTGTCGTCCTCTGGCAGCAGAGCGACGGCGAACTGAACCCGAGCGCGATCCCCGTGGAACTGCCCGACCCGTCCGACTCCGCGGAGTCGTACTGGCTGGCGCGTACCGTCTGGGCGCTCGGCGAAGGCTATGCGGCCTTCCGCTCGAGCGACGCGGCGTTCGCCGCCTTCCTGCTCGCCCGGCTCCACCTGTGCCTCGACGCACTGGAGAAGGAGTCGCTCGGCCGCTACGGGAAGTGGGTGACCAGCGACGGCCGACGACTGCCCGCCTGGCTCATCACCGGCGGCGCCGACGCGACCGCGGAGGCCATGCTCGGGCTCACCTCCGCGTTGAGGGCCACACCCTCCGATCGTCGGATCGCGCGGGCGCTGGACCGCTACGGAGAGGGGGTCGCCGCGATGGCCACGCCCCGTGACGGAGGATGGCCATTCGGCGCCGTGCTGCCCTGGACGGGTTCGCTCGGCTTCTGGCATGCCTGGGGTGCGGCCGCCCCGAGGCCCTCGGACGGGCGGGTGCCCTGCGTGGGCGCCCCGACTGGCGTCGCGCCGCAATCGCCGACGCGGGCACGTTCACCCCACTGCTCCTGGCCTGCGGCGGGCCGGCGAACGCATGGGCACCGGTCCCGGCCGAGGCCCAGATCGCGTACGGCGCCCATGGCAGGGTGGCCGCGGCCATGGCCGCGGCCGGGGCCGGCGGAGGTCCGGGCATGCTCGAAGTCGCGGGAATCGCGGCGGGATGGTTCTTCGGCGCGAACACCGCGGGCATCGCGACCTACCAACCCGCCAGCGGGGTCACGTTCGACGGCGTCGAGACCGACGGGCGGGTGAATCGGAACTCCGGTGCGGAGTCGACCATCCACGGCCTGCTCACCATGCAGATCCTCGATGCGAACCGTCGGGTGGCCTCGATCGCCGCGTCCATCACCGGGATCGCGGATCACAACGGCCTCTCCGTCCTCCCCGCCTCGGCCGCCTCCCTCAGCGAGGGTTGCGAGGTGATCCGTCCCGAGGGTGGAGCCTGGACCGGCGAGGGGAACCTCGTTGACGGAAGCTACGTACACGTCCCTGACGGCGAATGGGTCGAGTTCGAGGTGCACTCGCCCGAGGGGTACCTGCATCCGATCGCCTGGCGCACCTCCGCAGATGCCGGGACGGCGCAGTGGCGCATCGTGGGCGGACGCGGTCTCGGTTCCACCCTGAACGGCGGGACCGGCGCCCGGGCCTGACTGAGAGCGACGGGTCGCTCGTCCCCCAGCCACTCAGGGTGCCCTCCCGGGCGGAACGGTCCGCGTCCGTTGCACCAGCAGGGGCGAGCTGCGCCACAACGCGCTGATCGTCCGCCCGGCGATCGCGACCGCGCGGTACAGCACACAGCGTGGCAACGACAGGGTCCTCTACGTGTCCGCCCTGACCCGTCGCACCACCACGGAGCGTCTCGCCCGGGGTGAGGGCATCGCCTTCGACGCCGACGGCCGCGGCCGGGGCGATGCGGTCACCCGCAAGGGCATCATCGTCCGCGGGGTGGCTTCACCGTCACCTCATGACTGAGCGCGCGCCCGGGTGACAGCCCGGGCGCGCCGTCGACCTCCCGGTGGTAGCTTCCAACGCATGCGCGTCGCCTTCATCTCCCTGCACACCTCCCCGCCGAGCGGGCGGGCACCGCGGACGCCGGCGGGATGAACGTCCTGATCAGGGCCGTCGCGCTCGCGCTGCAGAGGCAGACCGGCACCCAGGTCGAGTTCTTCACCCGGCGCTCCCACCCGGAGCAGCCCGACACCGTGACCCTCGACGACGGCCTCATCGTCCACCACATCACCGCGGGCCCGCTGCGACCGCTCCCAAGAGCGAGATCGACGCCCACATCGATGAGTTCCGGGCCAACCTCGGCTCGCTCGAGGGTTCGATGTCGCCCATTCACACCATTGGATGTCCGGCGTCGCCGCACTGCCGCTGGCCCGCGAGGCGGGCATCCCGCACGTGATGACGTTCCACTCCGTCGCGGCGCACCCCAACTCGCCGCTGCGCGACGGCGAGCCGCCGGAGAGCCCGGCCAGGCTGGAGGGAGAGGTGCTCTGCGCCACCGAGTCCGACCTCATCATCGCCGTCTCCCGCTACGAGGCGGCCGTCGTCATCGGACGCTGTCAGGCCGATCCCGAGCGCGTCGCCGTGGTGCGCCCTGGCGTCGACACCGAGCTGTTCAGGCCCGCCTCCCCGGAGGGAGGCCCCGAGGGTCTCGCCCCGGGATACCTGTTCTTCGCGGGACGGCTGCAGCCGCTGAAGGCGCCAGACGTCGCGATCGAGGCGCTGTCGCTGCTGCCGGAGGCCGACCGACCGCGGCTGGTGATCGCGGGCCAGGCCTCGCCCGACAACGCCTCCTACGAGGCTGAGCTGCACACGCTCGCCACCGAGCGGGGCGTCGGCGACGCCGTCACCTTCCTACCGGGCCAGGACCGGCCGGAGTTCGCGGCACTGCTCCGGCACGCCTCGCTGCTGCTGGTGCCATCGCACTCCGAGACGTTCGGGCTGGTCGCCCTCGAGGCATCTGCGTCGGGCGTGCCCGTGGTCGCGGCGGCGGCGGGCGGCCTCACCGAGGCCATCTGCAACACCCACACGGGGTTGCTCGTCCCATCGCACGACCCACGGGAGTGGGCCGAGGTGATCGGCTCGCTCCTGCATGACCCCGACCGCCGCGCCACGATGGCCGCCACCGGGCGGGAGCGGGCCGAGTCGATGACCTGGGGTCACGTCGCCGAGAACACGGTCGCCGCCTACCGCAGGGCCATGTCTGCCGGGCGCCGGGTGGCCTTCCTGCACGCGCACCCCGACGACGAGACGCTCGCCTCCGGAGCGCTGATCGCCCACCTGGTAGACGAGGGCGTGGACGTGTCCGTCCTGACGGCCACCCGCGGCGAAATGGGCGGGGTCGTCCCCGGCCCGCTCTCCCGGCTCGAGGGAACCGCCGAGCTGCAGGAGCGCCGCGAGGCCGAGCTCGCGGGCGCGCTCGCAGAACTGGGGGTGGGCGCCCACGCCTACCTGGGCATGCCACCGGCCCGCGCCTCCGTGGAGCCGCGCCGGTACCTCGACTCGGGCATGCGGTGGATCCGCGAGGGCCTCGCCGGCCCGGGAGATCAGGCCGGCCCCAGGTCGTTCACGCTGTCGGAGCTCGGGGAGGAGGTGGCCGACGCCGTCGCGTTCCTGCGCCACACCCGCGCCGACCTCGTCGTCAGCTACGACGACGACGGCGGCTACGGCCACCCGGACCATGTCCGGATGTTCGAGGTGGCGCGGGCCGCCGCGGCCGAGTTGGGTCTCCCGTTCGCGGCCCTCACCCCGACCGCGCGCTGGCCACCGAATGGTTCGACCTGCAGGGCTACCTACCGCGGGTCGCGGCCGCCCTCCGACACCACCGGACCCAGCTCACGGTGCACGACGACGGCGCCACCATCACGCACTCGGGTGGGCAGACCGAACCGATCCTCACCTCCGTCGGGCTCCGGGGACCTTCCACAGGCTCCCCTGAGCGTCCGGGTAGGGTGGTCGCCATGCGCCTGCTTCTCATCCGCCACGGACAGACCGAGGCAAACGTCAACCGTCAGCTCGACACCGCCCACCCTGGCCTGCCGCTCAACGAGCTCGGCCTCAGCCAGGCCGAGGCCCTCGTGGCCGCGCTGGAGCACGAGCAGATCGACGCCCTCTACGCGTCAACCCTGACGAGGGCCCAGCAGACGGCGGCCCCGCTCGCCGCCGCGCGCGGGCTGGAGGCCGTGGTGCTGGAGGGCATCCACGAGATCTCGGCCGGTGTGGAGGAGATGAACACCGACTGGCGCAGGTACCTCGAGGTGCTCACCTCGTGGGCGCCCGACAACCTCGACGTCGGGCTCGAGGGCGGTGAGACCGCGCGTGAGTTCCTGACCCGGTTCAACGCCGCGGTGGCGAAGGTCGAGGAGGGCGGGCACGACAACGTCGCACTCGTCAGCCATGGCGCCGCGCTGCGCGTGTGGGCCATCACGCAGGACCCGTCGGTCGGCATGGAGAACGCCCAGCCGCTCGAGAACACCCAGTGGATTGTGCTCAACGGCAGCACGGCCGAGGGTTGGAAGGCCGAGCGCTGGGGCACCTTCGTCGTGCCCGTCGACGGTGAGCCCATCGCGGTCGAACACCGGGCGACCGACCCGGCCTGAGCCGGGCGGCCACCTGCCGTCGCATCACGCCCAGGGGCGCACCGAGCGGTAGCGCGCGACGACCGACGCGTCGTCGCCCCCTCGGGCAGCGGCGTCACCGCCACCTCCCAGACGGGGGCTCCGCGGTCCCCGCGTGTACCCAGGCGGCCTGCCTGGCGGCACCGAGGGCCACATACTCCCCGCCGCGGGCATCGCGACCGGCGCCGGGAAGAGGCCGGCCGCACAGGTCTGCACCGCGGGGAGGCGGCTGCGCCACCCGTCAGCAGGACCCTGGAGACGGTCGCGCCCGTGTCGGTGAGGCAGGCGAGCGCGTCGACCAGCGAGCACACCACCCCTCGACCGCGGCGCGTGCCAGGTTGGCCGGGTCATCGAGGCCAGCGTCAGACCGTGCAGACTGCCGGTCGCGTCCGGCAGGTTCGGGGTGCGCTCCCCTCCAGAAACGGCACCAGCACGAGACCCTCCGCGCCGGGGCGGCACCGAGCGCGAGTGCGCTGAGGGCGTCATGGTCGACACCGAGCGTGCGGGCGGTGGCGTCGAGGACCCGCGCCCCGTTCAGGGTGCAGGCGAGCGGAAGGAAACGGCCCGTCGCGTCGGCGAAGCCCGACACCAGGCCGGACGCGTCGCGGGAGGGGACATCGGAGACCCCGCACACCACTCCCGAGGTGCCGATCGAGACGACCATGTCGCCGGCGGCAAGGCCCATGCCCAGAGCCGAACCGGCGTTGTCGCCCATCCCGGGCCGAGGTCGATCGGGACCCCGGCAAGGGTGCCGCGGCCCACCACCTCGCCCGGTGCGGCCACGCGCGGCAGCACGATGCGCTCGGCGGCCACCGCGTCGATCCGCAGTGCGGCGGCCAGGATGTCGCGGCGGTAGGAGTTGGTGACCGGATCGAAATAGCCGGTTCCGGAGGCATCGGAGCGGTCCGTCACGAGGTCATCGAGGCGCCCGTGCCGAGCAGCTTCCAGGTGAGCCAGTCGTGCGGCAGCGCGACGGCCGCGATGCGGGCGGCGTTGTGGGGCTCGTGGTCGGCGAGCCAACGGAGCTTGGTGACTGTATAGGAGGCCACGGGCACCGAGCCGACGGCGTCCGCCCACCAGCGGGCACCGGCCTCGGCATCGCCGTCGCCGAACTCGGCGATCAGATCGGCCGCGGCCGCGGCAGAGCGCGTATCGTTCCAGAGCAGGGCGTCGCGGATCACCCCACCGTCCACGTCGAGGCAGACCATGCCGTGCTGCTGCCCCGCGACCGCGCCGGCCACGACGTCGGACAGGTCAACCTGGGCGAGCGCCTCGACCAGCGCAGCCCACCAGGCGTCGGGCGCCACCTCGGTGCCGTCGGGGTGTGACGCGCGGCCGATCGCCTCGATGCGGCCGCTCGCGGCGTCGACCACGAGCACCTTGCACGACTGCGTCGACGAGTCGATCCCAACCACCTTGGACATTTGTGCCTCCTCGCAACTAATCCCGTCCCGATCATAGGGCACCAGGGTCGAGCCCGGGATACACCCCATCCGGATCGACGGGCCCCCGCCTAGACTTGGCCTCATGAGCAAGATCAGCGTCATCATCAAGACCGCGACCGGCGTGATCGCCACAAGCCTCGCCCTGTTGAGCGCGCTGCGCGAGAACCCCAGATCGGCCAGGGCATCGACACGGCCATCGACAAACTCAGGTCCGCAACCAACTCCGACAACCCGAGGCTGCACTTCGAGGCGAAGGTCGCGGCCATCGAGGCGGCGGCCACGGCCGTCAGCGAGACCTTCCCCGGCGCCGCCGAGCCCGAAGGATGGCGGCGTCAGGCCAAGGCGTTGCAGATGCGGGGCACGCTCGCCTGGGACTCCAACCGCGGCAAGGCGCGCCGCAAGGCGATGAAACACCTCAACCGCGAGACCGCCGAGGTGCTCGCCTCCGTGAACGCCCGCCTGATCGCGTTGCAGGCCGAGACCCTCGGCACCGACTGACGCCCACCGCTCCCGTCAGCCGACGCGCGGCTCGATCAGTTGGATCAGGTTCCCGCACGTGTCGTCGAACACGGCGACGGTGGCGGTGCCGATGTCGGTGGGCGGCTGGGTGAACCGGACTCCCAGCGCGCGCAGCCGGTCGTACTCTCCGGCGATGTCGTCGACGGCGAACTGCGCGAGCGGGATACCGTCTTCCATCAACGCATCCCGGTACGGCTTGACTGCGGGATGGCCGGAGGGCTCGAGCAGCAGTTCGGGGCCGCCGGGCTCCTGGGCGAGACAACGGTCAGCCAGAAGTCGTCGCCGAGCGGGATGTCGTGGCGGATCCGGAACCCGAGAATGTCGGTGTAGAACGCACGGGCCGCGTGCTGGTCGTCGACGAAGACACTCATCATCGAGATCTTCATGGGTGTTTCCTTTCCTGTACCGGCCACCGTGCCGTGATCTCGGCCAGTGGCGCCGGGTCGAAGTGGTGGAACTTGCACCGGCCGCGCCTCTCCGAACGGACCAGACCCGCCTCCTCGAGCACCGCGAGGTGCTGGGAGACCGCCTGCCGGGTGAGGGACACGTCATGGCGCATGACCAGCGTCGTGCAGATCTCGAAGAGGCTCTGCCCGTCACGTGCAGCGAGGGAATCGAGGATGAGCCTTCGCGTCCCATCGTCCAGCGCCCGGTAGATGTCGGCCACCACTCGACGATAGGCAAGCCCACGCTTGCATGTCAAGGGGGTGCGGGCCACCGGTGGATCCGGCCCCGGCGCCCGCCTTCCCTGGCAGACTCGACCCGTGACCCAGCCGACACCCGCACCCCTCATCCTCCGTGGCCAGCGCTTCGACGCCGCCCGCCCGGCCGTGATGGGGATCGTCAACCGGACGCCGGACTCGTTCTATGCACCCGCCCGGCACGGGGACGTCGGCAGCGCGGTGGCCCGGGCCACCGCAATGCTCGCCGAGGGCGTCGACATCGTCGACATCGGCGGGGTACGCGCCGGCCAGGAGGGCGACTGGGTCGATGAGGCAACCGAGATCGACCGCGTCCGCCCCGTGCTCGTGGCGCTGCGGGAGGCCGCCCCGGCCTGCTCACCTCGCTCGACACGTGGCGCGCCGAGGTCGCCGATGCCTGCGCGGGATTCGTCGACCTGATCAACGACACCTGGCAGGGGCCGACCCCGACCTCGTGGGGGTGGCCGCACGCGAGGGGATCGGCTACGTCGTGTCCCACACCGGCGGCCTCCCGCCCCGCACCGATCCCGTCGGGATCGACTACGGCCCCGGCGACGCCGTCGTCGAGGACGTGCTGCGCGTGCTGCGCACGGGTGCGGCGCGCGCTGAGGCGGCCGGGCTCACCCGCGACCGGATCCTCGTCGACCCGACCCTCGACTTCGGGAAGACCACGCTCAACTCGCTCGCCCTCGTGGCACAGACAGACCGCATCGTCGGGCTCGGCTACCCGGTACTGCAGGCCATCAGCCGCAAGGACTTCGTCGGGGAGACCCTCGACCTGCCCACCGACGACCGGCTCGAGGGCACTCTCGCGGCCACCGCCGTCGCCGCCTGGCAGGGTGCCACCGTCTTCCGTGCCCACGATGTGCGCGCCACGCGTAGGGTCCTCGACATGGTCGCCTCCCTGCGCGGCGACCGGCCGCCCGTCCGGACCGACCGGGGCGGTGACCGCACCGCTTACCACGACCCACTGGTCCGACCTATTCCGCCCACCCCTCACCGTGGGCGCCCCTGGGTTAGGGTTGACCACGGGTCTAAACCCCTAGAAAGACGGAGAGCGATGAGCGATCACACCAGTGCGGCCGACATCAGCCTGGCCGCTGACTTCACCACTCCCTCCCGGGAAGACTGGGAGAAGGAGGTACTGAAGGTCCTCAACCGGAAGCGGCCTGAGGGCAAGGAACTGGACATCGATCAGGCCTACAAGCGCCTGACGAGCACCACGGTCGACGGCCTGTCGATCAAGCCCCTGTACACGATCGAGGACGGCGTGGAGGAGCTGGGTTACCCCGGCGTCGCCCCCTTCGTCCGAGGCACCACCGTCCGCAACGGCGACATGGATGCCTGGGAGGTCGCCCAGCTGCAGGAGAACCCCGACATTTCCGAGACCAGGCGCGACATCCTGACCGAGCTCGAGCGCGGCAACACCGCCGTGTTCGTGCGGGTCGATCCGGATGCCGTCAAGGTGGACGACCTGGCCGCCGCCCTCGAGGGCGTGCTGCTCGACCTGGCTCCGGTCTACCTGACCAGCCGCACCGAGCAACTGGCCGCGGCCACCCGCCTCACCGAGATCCTCGCGGCCTCGACGTTCGCCGATGACGCCGTCAGCGGCAACCTCGGCGTCGACCCGATCGGTGCGGCCGCCCTCGCGGGCACCCCGCCGACCTTTCGGTCGTCGCCACCGCCCGCGACCTTGCGGCCCCGTTCGCGAAGGTGCGCCCACTGGTGGTCGACGCGACCATCTACAACAGCGCAGGCGCAGGCGATGTCCACGAGTTGGCCTATGCCATCGCTGCAGGCGTCGAGTACGTCCGCGCGCTGGTCGAGGCAGGCTCGAGCGTCGACGAGGCCTTCGGTTCGCTGATCTTCCGCGTGTCGGCCACCACCGACCAGTTCGCCACGATCGCCAGGCTCCGCGCACTGCGCGGTCTCTGGTCACGCGTCGGCGAGGTCCTCGGTGTCACCGAGAACGCCCGCGGAGCCATCCAGCACGCCGTCACCTCTCTGCGTGAGGCGACCCGAGACGACGCGTACGTCAACATCCTGCGCGGCACGATCTCCACCTTCGCCGCCGCCGCCGGTGGCGCAGAGATCCAGACGGTCATCCCGTTCGACACCATCGCCGGCCTGCCGGGCGACCTGTCACGCCGGGTCGCCCGGAACACGCAGATCGTGCTGGCCGAGGAGTCCAACATCGGCCGGGTCAACGATCCCGCCGGCGGCTCCTGGTTCGTCGAGTCGCTGACCCGTCAGCTGTCCGAGAAGGCCTGGGCGGTCTTCCAGGAGCTCGACGGCAAGGGCTTCGCGGCCGCGCTCGCCGACGGCACCGTCGCGGCTCAGCTCGATGAGCTGAACGCGGCACGCTCCACGCAGCTCGCAACCCGCAAGATCCCGATCACCGGCGTCTCGATGTTCCCGAACTACGCCGAGTCCCCGCTGGAGCGGAAGGCACGCCCGGAGGCCCGGCCCTGGCCGGCCTGAAGGTCGTGCGCGACTCGCAGGTGTTCGAGGATCTCCGCGACCGCTCCGACGCGGCCCGCGCCGCCGGCAACGAGCCGAAGGTGCTGCTCGCGGCACTCGGCGCCCGCCGCGACTTCGGTGGCCGCGAGGGCTTCACGTCGAACCTCCTCCAGGTGGGTGGCATCGCCACCGTCCTGGCCGAGGGATCGTCCCTGAGGACTACGTCCGGCAGCTGAAGGACAACGACGCGAAGGTCGTCGTGCTCGTCTCCAGCGCAAAGGTCTACGCCGAACAGGGCGTCGCGGTCGCCAAGGCGCTGCGTGAGGCCGGGGCGCTGCAGGTGCTGGTCGCGGGCCAGATCAAGGAGCTCGGCGAGGGCGGTGCTGAAGCGGTGGACGGAAACGTCTTCGATGGCATGAACGTCGTCGAGCTGCTGACCAACACCCTGAACAAGTTGGGAGCCTGACATGACCATCCCCCGTTTCACAGACGTCGAGCTCGGCGGGGCATCCGTCCCCGCCGACGCGGCGGCCGAGTTTGAGGCGATCAACTCCACCGCCGGACACAGCGCCGGCTGGCAGACCCCTGAGCACATTCTGGTTCCGCCGCTGTACGGCGACGCCGACCTCAAGGGCCTGGATTTCCTGAACACCGCCCCGGCATCCCGCCGTTCCTGCGTGGCCCTACGCCACCATGTACGTCAACCAGCCGTGGACCGTGCGTCAGTACGCCGGCTTCTCCACCGCCGAGGAGTCCAACGCCTTCTACCGCCGCAACCTCGCGGCCGGCCAGAAGGGTCTGTCGATCGCGTTCGACCTGGCCACGCACCGCGGCTACGACTCGGATCACCCCGCGTCTCCGGTGACGTCGGCATGGCCGGCGTGGCGGTCGACTCGATCCTCGACATGCGTCAGCTGTTCGACGGCATCCCGCTCGACCAGATGTCGGTGTCGATGACGATGAACGGCGCCGTCCTGCCTGTGCTGGCGCTCTACGTGGTGGCGGCCGAGGAGCAGGGCGTGGCTCCCGGGCAGCTCGCCGGAACGATTCAGAATGACATTCTGAAGGAGTTCATGGTCCGCAACACCTACATCTACCCGCCGCAGCCGTCGATGAAGATCATCGCCGACATCTTCGCCTACACCTCGGCGAACATGCCCGGTTCAACTCGATCTCGATCTCCGGCTACCACATGCAGGAGGCGGGCGCGACGGCCGACATCGAGATGGCCTACACGCTGGCCGACGGTGTCGAGTACATCCGCGCAGGCGAGTCGGTCGGCCTGAACGTCGACCAGTTCGCCCCCGTCTGTCGTTCTTCTGGGCGATCGGCATGAACTTCTACATGGAGGTCGCCAAGATGAGGGCCGCGCGCCTTCTCTGGGCGCGTCTCGTGCGGCAGTTCGGGCCGAAGAACCCGAAGTCGATGTCGCTGCGCACACACTCGCAGACCTCCGGCTGGTCCCTGACCGCGCAGGACGTCTACAACAACGTGATCCGCACCGCCGTCGAGGCGATGGGAGCGACGCAGGGCCACACCCAGTCGCTCCACACCAACGCCCTCGACGAGGCCATCGCGCTGCCGACCGACTTCTCCGCCCGCATCGCCCGCAACACCCAGCTGTTCCTGCAGCAGGAGTCGGGCACCACCCGCACGGTCGACCCGTGGGCAGGCTCCGCCTACGTGGAGCGCCTCACGGATCAGCTCGCCCGCAAGGCGTGGGAGCGGATCCAGGAGGTCGAGCACGCCGGCGGCATGGCGAAGGCCATCGAGGCAGGCATCCCGAAGATGCGCATCGAGGAGGCGGCAGCCCGCACCCAGGCCCGCATCGACTCGGGCCGCCAGCCCGTGATCGGCGTCAACAAGTACCGCCTCGACAACGAGGACGAACTCGACGTGCTGAAGGTCGACAACTTGTCGGTCCGCGCCGCGCAGATCGCCAAGCTCGAGAGGCTCCGCGCCGAGCGCGACGAGGCCGTCACCCAGCAGATGCTGGAGCGCGTCTCGTGGGCCGCCGCGAACCCCGACCCGACCGATCCCGACCGTAACCTCCTGAAGGTGGCCATCGACGCTGCGCGCGCCAAGGCCTCCGTCGGCGAGATCTCGGACGCGCTCGAGCAGGTCTACGGGCGGTACACGGCGAACATCCGTACCATCTCCGGTGTGTACAACAAGGAGTCGGGTTCGTCCGAGACGATCGAGAAGGCACGCAAGCTGGTCGAGGACTTCGAGACCAGGGAGGGGCGTCGTCCCCGCATCCTGATCGCGAAGATGGGCCAGGACGGTCACGACCGCGGACAGAAGGTCATCGCGACCGCCTACGCCGACCTCGGCATGGATGTCGATGTCGGCCCGCTGTTCCAGACCCGGAGGAGGTCGCCCGCCAGGCCGTCGAGTCCGACGTCCACGTGGTCGGCGTCTCCTCGCTCGCGGCCGGTCACCTCACCCTGGTGCCCGCGCTGCGTGAGGAGCTGGACAAGCTCGGGCGCAACGATCTGATGATCGTGGTCGGTGGCGTCATCCCGAGCCAGGACTTCGAGGAGCTCCGCGAGTCCGGTGCCGACGCGATCTACCCGCCCGGCACGATCATCCCGAGGCCGCCGTCGATCTGCTGACCAAGCTGATCGCCCAGCTCGAGGGCTGAGCTCAGGCCGGACAGGCAGGGGCCCCGACGCGATCGCGTCGGGGCCCTGCCCTTCTGCCGACGCATCGGGGCCCTGCCCTTCTGCCGACGCATCGGGGCCCCTGCCCTTCTGCCGACGCCCTGCGTGTCGTCGGACAGCTGACATCCGGGCATGGAAAAGGGGCCGCCCTCCCGGACGACCCCTTGGTGGTTGTGGCCTACCCCGACTTGCGGCGGAACTCGCGCTTCCCGCCGACCTTGCCGTGGGCGTGCACGTCTCCCCGCTCGGCGTCCACACCGTGCGACGAGGAGAAGTGCTCCTGCTGCTTCTTGCGCTCAAGTGCCTGGCGCATCGCCTCCTTGGGATCGAGGCGTTCCTCTGGCTTCTCGGATTCAGACATGTGGCCAACGCTAGCCCCGTTCGGGCGCGCGGTGCGGATCCCCCCGATCCACCGCCGACGTGTCCGGCCCGGGGCGGCCACCGCCGCAGCCGGACGTGCCCGGAGCGGACGGGTTACCCGGCGTCGATCCCGGCGTCCTCGAAGGTCGCCATCTCGGAGAGGATCCGGGCCGATGCCTGCACCATCGGCAGCGCGAGGACGGCGCCGGTGCCCTCACCGAGCCGCAGCCCGAGATCGACCAACGCGTTCAGCCCAGGTGCCGCAGCGCCTCCGTGATGCCCGGCTCAGCCCCGGCGTGCCCCGCGATCAGGTAGCCCGGGCATCCGGGCGAGCGCCACGGAGACGCAGGCGGCCGCACACGCGATCACGCCGTCGAGGATGACAGGTACCCGGTGCCGTGCGGCCCCCAGGATGAAGCCCGCCAGCGCCGCCTGCTCGAGGCCGCCGACCGCGGCCAGAGCGGCGACAGGATCGGCGGGATCAGGGCGTTCCGCGCGATGGCGGCCTCGATGACGGAGATCTTGTGTCGGAGCGACTCGTCATCGATGCCGGTGCCCCTACCGGTGACGGTGGCGACGTCGGCCCCCGTGAACACTGAGATCAGGGCGCTGGAGGCGGTGGTGTTGCCGATGCCCATCTCGCCGGTGAGCAGCACCCGCGCGCCCCGGCGACCGCCTCGTCTGCCGTCGCGATGCCGACGGCAAGCGCCCGGACGGCCTCATCGCGGGTCATCGCGGGGCCTGCCGACATGTCGCGGGTGCCGCGGGCCACGTTGCGGTCGCGGACGCCGTCGGATGCGGGGTAGTCGGATGCCACGCCGACATCCGTGATCATCACGGAGGCACCAGCCTGCGCGCTCAGCACGTTGATGGCCGCGCCTCCGGCGGCCATGTTCTGCAGCATGGAGACGGTCACCTCCTGGGCCACGGGGTGACCCCTGCGCACACACGCCGTGATCGCCCGCGAAGACACCCACCGTCGCCGGCTGGGGCACCGGGGCGGGCAGACCCCCGCGATGCCGGCGAGCTGGACGCCGATGCTCTCGAGAAGGCCGAGGCTGCCGGCGGGCTTGGTCAGGATCGCCTGCCGGGCCCGGGCTCGCTCCGTCGCCTCGGATGAGGGGGCTCGATCGCGTCGACGGTCTCGTTCAGCAGCTGCTCAGTCACTTGTCTTCTTCCTCGGTCGGCTGGTCTCCGGTGAGGCTAGCAGTGCGTCCGCGGAACGCTGAGCGGGGTCGCCCACGATCGGCCGGCCCCGGGCTCCAGCCGCGGGTGGTCCCACCGGCTCCGCGGCGAGCCGGGAGATGTCGTCCGGAAACAGTTGACTCTCATATCGAGGATCGTTATGTTAACGATATTCGATACATCGACAATCGTTATGGAGGTCATCATGATGAAGCGAACCGGTCACACGTCGACACTCGAGGCGGTGTTCCTCGGGCTGATCGCAACCGGCGCGGTGAGCATCGCCGTCACGGCGCTGGTCGGCGCGATCCGGGCCGGCGGCGAGATCTTCGGCTCCCCGTCCCTGTCCCGCTGCCGCTGCGGGATGCGCAGATGAGTTCCCTCGAGGGCGTCGCGGGCGTGGCGTCGGCGGAGTACACGCGGTCCGTGGTGTCACTCGACTCGCTCGGGCGGGAACCCGCTGGCTGCTCCTCGCCGAGGCCGCGCTGCCCGCGCTCGCCACGATCACCGTCTGCATGACCCTGTGGTGGCTCGGGCTGTCCCTGATCCGGCAGCGGACCTTCCGTCGCTCGATGGCCCCCGTCCTCGGCTTCGCCGCATTCGCCCTTGTCGTGGCCGGCCTGATCGGGCCTCTCGTGGGCGCGATCGCCCGCACGCAGGTCGTCGAGCAACTCGGGACACCCGACACGTTCTGGAGCTTCCTGTTCGAGGCCGACCTGGGGCCCGTCGGCTGGGCATCGCGCTGGCGCTGGTCGCCTCGGCCTTCGAGGTGGGGCAGCGCCTGCAGAAGGACTCGGAGGGCCTGGTGTGAGCCCCGCGGAGCGTGACGACGACGCGGGCATCCACTGCCGCCTCGACGAACTGCTCGTCGACCGGAACATGACCCTGACCGAGCTGAGCGCGCGGGTCGGGGTCAGCGTGGTGAACCTGTCCGTGCTGAAGAACGACCGGGCACGCGCGATCCGCTACTCCACCCTGCGGGCCATCTGCGACACGCTGGGCTGCGAGGTCGGTGAACTGTTGGTGCTGGCCCTCGGGCGTGAATCCCACCGCAGGGACCAGGCCAGGGCCCACCACCGACGCCGGACGTCGACGGGAGGCCGTCCGGCCCACGGGTGGGCAACACGTCAGGGGTGGCGGCCGGTCCGAAAGCCGCTGACGGTAAGGTCGTGGGCATGCGACGGGTCAATGTTGAGGAACTTTCGGACGGCATCGCCAACGGCACCCGGGCGGCAATCGCCCGCGCCATCACGCTGGTCGAGTCGACCCGACCCGAGCACCGCGCGCTTGCCCACCAGTTGCTGCAGCGCATCGCACCCCGCACCGGCAACGCCTTCCGGGTCGGCATCTCCGGCGTCCCGGGCGCGGGCAAGTCGACGTTCGTCAACGCGATGGGCATGAAGCTGATCGACGAGCGGCACCACCGCGTCGCCGTCCTCGCCGTCGACCCGTCCTCATCGAAGACCGGCGGTTCCATCCTGGGCGACCGCACCCGGATGGGAGAGCTCGCCCAGCGTGAGGACGCCTTCATCCGCCCTCGCCGTCGGGCGGTCACCTCGGAGGGTGGCCCGCGCCACCCGCGAGTCGATGCTCGTCCTCGAGGCCGCGGGCTACGACGTCATCCTCGTCGAGACGGTGGGCGTCGGTCAGTCCGAGGTCGCCGTCGCCGGCATGGTCGACACCTTCCTGATGCTCCAGGTCGCCCGTACCGGCGATCAGCTGCAGGGCATCAAGCGCGGCATCCTCGAGCTCGCCGACGTCATCACCATCACCAAGGCCGACGGCGACAACGAGCAGGCGGCACGTGTCGCGGCCCGCGAGCTCACGATCGCCATGAAGCTGATCACGAGCGACAACGAGAAGCGCCGCGCCCCGTCCTCACCTGCTCCTCCTACACAGGTGAGGGCCTCGACGAGGTGTGGGACACCGTCACCGAGCACCGGGCGGAGCTCGAGGAGGCGGGAACGCTCGCCACCCGCCGCCTGGCCCAGCAGCGCGACTGGCTGTGGAACATGGTGCGCGACGAGCTCATGGAGGCCCTGCGCACCTCACCCCAGGTCCGTGCCCGGGCCGAGGTGGTCGAGGCCCAGTTGGCCGAGGAGTCACTGTCGGCCCTCGAGGGAGCCCGGGAGATCCTCGCAAGCTTCGCCACCGCCGTCGAGACGATGCCCTGGCGGACCGCCAGGGGGCCTGAGCCCCCTCACACCCGGTGCGCTAGCCTGCCAGGGCGCACCGTTTCCGCGGCGGCGGGTAAGCTTGTGGCCGGATGACGTCCGTCCAGCACGAGGAAGGGAGGCACATGGGAGTCTTCGACAAGGCCGAGAAACGCATCGAATCCGCCGTCGGCAAGGTCTTCGCGCGCGCCTTCAAAGGCTACGTGCACCCCGTCGAGATCGTCGCGGGCATCCAGCGGGAGCTTGATGCCGAGGCCAAGCTGCTGAGCCGTGAGAGGCGCCTCGTGCCCAACGCCTTCCGGATCGGACTCTCCCAGGCCGACTACGACCGCCTCGCCCCCTACTCCAAGACGTTGAACTCCGAGATCCTGCCCGGCATCCGCGACCACGCGGCCGACCGGCAGTACGTGTTCAACGGGCCCATCTCCATCGAATACGCCCTCGATGCGAGCCTCCCGACGGGTCAGTTCACCGTCGCGAGCCAGGCCGTCGCGACGGAAGGGGCCGGCCGCCAGGCCCCCGCGGCCAGATCGTCCTCGAAGTCAACGGCGTGCGTCACCCGCTCGCTGCCCCCGGCCTGCTGATCGGCAGGGGGCGGAGGCCGACCTCCGCCTGAACGACCCGGGCATCTCCCGCCGCCACGCGATGATCTCCGTCTCGGGCGATCCGTCCCACCCCGTCATCACCATCGAAGACCTCGGCTCGACCAACGGGGTCCACGTCAACGGCAGCCGCATCACCAAGACCCGCATCGGGGAGGGCGCACGCATCGAGGTGGGCAACACCAGGATGCTGGTCTACACGCCGACGGAGTCCTGAGTGTCGGACCTCATCGTCGCCACGATCAAGATCGTGTTCCTTGCCCTGTTGTGGCTGTTCATCCTGCTCGTCGCGAACGTCGTCCGGACCGACCTGTTCGGGCGCAGAGTACCCGCCTCCTCGCTCTCGACGATCCCGGCCGATCGTGGCCGCGGCAGATCCCGCAGCAAGCTCCCCACCCGGTTCGCGATCACCTCGGGACCCCAACAGGGCATGTCCGCGCCGGTGGAGCCCGTCATCAACCTCGGCAGGGCCGCCGACTCGACGCTGCTGCTCGACGACGACTACGCCTCGGCGCGGCACGCGCAACTGGTGCAGCAGGACCCGACCACGTGGCTCCTCTCCGACCTGCAGTCGACCAACGGCACCTACGTCAACGGAAAGCTGGCCACCGAACCGGTCAAGGTCACGGTCGGCGACGTGGTGCGCATCGGCAAGACCCTGATGCGGCTGGAGATCTGAGTGTTCAGTCTCCGCTTCACCGCCCATTCGGAGGTCGGCCGCGTCCGCAAGAACAACCAGGACGCCGGCTACGCCTCCCCCACCATGCTGCTCGTCACCGATGGCATGGGTGGCGCAGCTGCGGGTGACCTGGCGTCCGCGGTGGCCTCCACCGAGGCCGCCCGCTCCGACGCACGGGCCACGGACGGCGAGGAGATGCTCGAGCGCATCGCGGGCATCATGGCGCGTTCCAACGCCAAGCTCAGCGCCCTCATCGAGGAGGACCTTCAACTCGACGGCATGGGCACCACCTTCTGCGGCGCCATGTTCAACGGCGAACAGTTCGGGCTCGCACACATCGGCGACTCCCGCGGCTACCTGCTCCGCGACGGCGAGCTGAGGCAGCTCACCCACGATCACTCCTGGGTGCAGTCACTGATCGACGAGGGCAAGATCACACCGGCACAGGCCGCCGTGCACCCGCACCGCTCCCTGATCCTCAAGGTGCTCAACGGACAGGATCTGTTCGACCCCGACTACGAACTCCTCGAGGCACGGCTCGGCGACCGGATCATGTTCTGCTCCGACGGCCTCAGCGGGCTCGTCGACGACGAGGTGATGGCAGGCCTGCTCGCCATCGATGACCTCGACGAGGCCGCTGCGAGGCTCGCCGGCACGGCGTACGACAATGGCGGGCACGACAACATCACCGTGGTGATCGGCGAGGTCGCCGACCAGGACGACGAACTCGACGCTGCGCCGGGGCTGCTGGTCGGCTCGGCGACAGAGGTCGAGATCCCCGGACCGGGCAGCTCTCCATGGAACGCGGCGACAGCGACGATCAGCCCCAGTACCCCACCCACGACACGGCCGCAGGCCTGGGGCAGGACCCGGATGAGGCCGCCCGTTACGCGCCCCAGGATCCCAAGCGCCGCTGGCCCGGGATCCTCGCCGTCGTGCTCGCGGCCGCGCTCGTGATCGGGGGAGCGCCTGGGCCGTCTACGGCTACGGGAAGACCCGCTACTTCGTGGGCGCCGACGAGGGCTTTGTCGCCGTCTACAACGGGCTCCCCGGCGGATTCCTCGGCCTCAGCCTGAGCACACTCGTCGAACGCACCGACATCGCGGTGGCCGACCTCCCCCGCTTCTTCCAACGCCAGGTGGAGGCCACGATCCCGCTGTCGAGCGCCGGTTCAGCCGAGGGCACGACCGAATCGTTTCGTGAGCTGGCCCGACGCTGCGTCGAGGTACGGGAGGAACGCAGCCACCCCAAGCCGACCCTCGCGCCCTCGCCACTTCCGACGGTCCAGCCCACCGGGCCGGGGCTCCCGATCGACCCGTCCGTGACCGTGACGCCCGATCCGGGCCTGTCGGCCACGGCCGGCCCGTTCCCGAGCGCCATCACCGTCACCCCGACGGCGACCGAAGAGGCAGACCCAGAGGCCTGCTGATGAGCGACCAGATCCAGCCGGCACTCTCCGACGAGGTGATCGTCTACCGCAAGCGACGCGGCGTCGAACTCCTCCTCATCCTGCTCGCCCAGACCTTCGGGTACTCGGGCTGGGTGATCACCAACCTGAACCTGTACGGCACGCTGCCGTCGAACCTGCTGCCCGTTGCCGGGGTCTGGTTCGGGATGGGCCTGGTTGCCCACCTCGCGGTGCGCTTCCGGCTGCCGTACGCCGACCCCCTGATCCTGCCGTCCGTGTTCCTGCTCAACGGGCTCGGCCTCGCGATGATCTACCGCATCGACCAGATCCCGAACCCATCAGGACCGACTCGACCACGCAGTTGATCTGGACCGGGCTCGGCATCGTCCTGTGCATCGCCGTGATGCTCGTGCTGCACGACCACCGCAGGCTCCAGCGCTACCCGTACCTGATGTTCCTCGGCGGCCTGATCCTGCTGCTGCTGCCGCTGATGCCGGGCATCGGGCACGCGTCGGGCGGTGCGCGGATCTGGATCCGTGTCGCGGGATTCTCGTTCCAACCGGCCGAGATCGCCAAGATCCTGCTCGCCATCGCGTTCGCCGCCTACTTCTACGAGAAGCGCGAGGTGCTCGCACTGGCCGGACGACGCTTCCTCGGGTTCGAGCTGCCCGCGCCCGCGACCTCGGACCCATCATGGTCATGTGGCTCGCCGCCATCGCGGTCATGGTGTTCCAGAACGACCTCGGCACCTCGCTGCTGTTCTTCGGCCTGTTCACCGTGATGATCTACATCGCCACGGAGCGGCCCGCCTGGCCGATCCTGGCGGGGCTGTTGTTCGTGGGGGCGGCACTCGCCGCGTACAAGTTCACCAACCATGTGCCACGCCGCGTCAACGCCTGGCTCGACCCGTTCAGCGACTACGACCGGAACCTGCAGATCATCAGCGCCCAGTTCGGCTTCGCCTGGGGCGGCCTGTTCGGCCGCGGCTGGGCCTGGGCCGGCCGGGTCTGACACCGCTGGCCAAGAGCGACATGATCGCAGCGGCCCTCGGCGAGGAGATCGGGATCGTCGGCCTGATGGGCATCATCGTGATCTACGGCCTGCTGATCGCCCGCGGCTTCAAAGCGGCGCTGACGGTGCCCGACGGCTTCGGCAAGCTGCTCGCCGCCGGCCTCAGCTTCACATTCGCGCTGCAGGTGTTCGCCATCATCGGCGGCGTCACCCGCCTGCTGCCCCTGACCGGCCTGACGACGCCGTTCATGTCGCAGGGCGGCTCGAGCCTGATCGCCAACTGGATCATCATCGGCATCCTGCTCGTGATCTCCCACCGCGCCCGCATGCCGCAGGCGGCCACGGCCGCGCCGCAGGAGGCAGGCGACCTCGAGGCGCTGACGACGGTGATCGCCCGATGAACGGCCCCATCCGCAAGGTGACGATCTTCGTCTCGGTGCTGCTCGCGGCGCTGCTGGTCAACCTGACCTGGACCTCCGTCGTGCGCGCCGACTCGCTCAACGCCGACGGGCGCAACCGCCGCGTCCGCGACGCGGAGTTCGCGCGTGACCGCGGCGCGATCCTCGTGGGCAACGAGCCCATCGCGGAGTCGCTGCCCGGTAGCGGCCGGTTCCCGTTTGTACGCACCTACCCCGACCCGGAGCTGTGGAGCTCGGTGACCGGCTGGTATTCCTACGACTTCGGACGCTCGGGGCTCGAGTCCTCCTACAACGAGCAGCTCGCCGGCACGTCGAACGACCAGGCGCTCGGCCGGATCATCGACCTCCTGACGGGCAGGCGCTCGGGCGGCGCCAATCTGCAGACCACGCTCAACCCGGCGGCCCAGGCGGCTGCGGTGCGCGCCCTCGGCGACAAGCGGGGTGCCGTCGTGGCGATCGACTACAAGACCGGCCAGGTACTCACGCTCGTCTCGACCCCCACCTACGACCCCAACCTGCTCGCCACCGTCGACCTCCGCGACGCGCAGAAAGCGTGGGACGAACTCCTCAACGGCGAGGACGAGCCGCTCAAGGGCCGCGCGACCCGTGAGGTGTATCCCCCGGATCGACCTTCAAGCTGGTCACCGCGGCGGCCGCCCTGGCCGACGGCATGGTGCCGGACTCCATGGTCGACTCGCCCGACTCGCTTCCGTTGCCGAACTCGAGCCGCACGATGGGTAACTCCACCGACTGCGGCGGGCAGCGCGTGTCGCTTCAGCAGGCGCTGCAGACGTCGTGCAACACCGCGTTCGGCAACCTGGGTCTCCAGCTCGGTGCCGACAAGATCCGGGCGCAGGCCGAGGCCTTCGGGTTCAACCAGGACCCGACCATCGACATCGCCGCCGCCACCTCGCGCTACCCGACGGAGTTGGACGCGGCGCAGACCGCGCTGACGGCGATCGGGCAGTTCGATGTGGCATCTTCCCCGTTGCAGATCGCCCAGGTGGCCGCCGCAATCGCCAACGACGGTGTCATGATGAAGCCGTATCTGGTCAGCTCGGTCACGAACCGCGACCTGACGGTCCTCGACGCCCGCTCCCCGAGGAGCAGTCGCGGCCCCTCACCCAGGCGAACGCCAAGCTGATGCAGCAGATGATGATCGCCGTGGTCGAGAAGGGCACCGGTAAGCCGGCCCGGATTGACGGCGTCACGATCGGCGGCAAGACCGGCACGGCGCAGACCGCGCCCGACCGCCCCCGTACGCATGGTTCGTCGGCTACGCCGAGGACCCCTCCGTCGCGATCGTCGCGTTCGTGGAGAACGCCGACGTCGGTCGCGACGACATCTCGGGCGGCAAGCTGGCCGCGCCCATTTTCAAGGCCACTTTGGAGGCTCTCCGATGAGGTTCTCAGATTCCTCTCATGCCCATTCGGCAAGATGGTGCAGGACAAACCGAAAGGACCGGCAGCGATGACAGAGCGAGGAGCCTTGCTCGGCGGCCGCTACCAGCTCGATGCGATCATCGGGCGGGGCGGCATGGCCGAGGTGTGGCGCGCCCGTGACCTGCGTCTCGAGCGGGACGTCGCAGTCAAGCGGCTGCGCGTCGATCTGGCGAGCGACCCCACCTTCCAGGCGCGGTTCCGCCGTGAGGCGCAGTCGGCCGCCGGCCTGAACCACCCGAACATCGTGGCCGTCTACGACACCGGCGAGGAACGCGACACCGGCTCCGACGTGTCGGTGCCCTACATCGTGATGGAGCTCGTCGAGGGCGTGACGCTGCGCGAGGTGCTGCGCGACGGACGCAAGATCGTGCCCGAACGGGCCCTCGAGTTCACGGCCGGCGTGCTGGACGCGCTCGCCTACGCGCACCGGGCCGGGATCGTGCACCGCGACATCAAGCCCGCCAATGTGATGCTGACGCCCAACGGCACCGTCAAGGTGATGGACTTCGGCATCGCCCGTGCCGTCGCCGACACGTCGGCCACGATGACGCAGACGGCGGCCGTGATCGGTACCGCCCAGTACCTCTCCCCTGAGCAGGCGCGCGGCGAGAAGGTCGACAACCGCTCCGACATCTACTCCGTCGGCTGCCTGCTGTACGAACTGCTGACCTCACAGCCGCTGTTCAAGGGCGACTCCCCCGTCTCGGTGGCCTACCAGCACGTGCGCGAGATCCCGTCCCGCCGTCCCAGCTCGATGCCGAGGTGACTCCGGCGATGGATGCCATCGTCCTGAAGTCCCTTGAGAAGGATCCCGGCGACCGTTACTCCGATGCCAGCGAGATGCGCGATGACATCAACCGCTGCATCGCGGGCGAGCCTGTGCTCGCGCTGAACCAGGCCGACCAGGCCACCCGCATCATCCCGAGCGACCCGATGACGACCACCGCCCGCCGCGGCGTCGTCCCGCCGGCCGTCACGGCGGCCGTACCCGCCGTACCCGCCGCCAGCCCCGACCTTCCGGAGGACGCGTTGGAGGAGGTCGAGGAGGAGCCGAAGAGCCGCAAGGGCCTCATCGTGCTGCTGACCATCGCCGGGCTGGTGCTCGTGGGCATCATCGTGGCAGTCGCCATGCTGCTCAGCGGCCCCCGGGACGGCGGAGCCCTCCGCGTCGCCCACCCCACGCCCACCCCACCGTCTCAAGCAGCCCGAGCCCGACACCGAGCGCCTCCCCGACCCGCAGAACGTCCTCGTCCCCGACCTGACGGACAAGACCGAGGTCGAGGCCGAGCGCCTGCTGCGCGACGCCGACCTGGTCGGGGACCGCCGCGAGGAGGCGGGCACCGACGCGAACAAGGGCAAGGTCATCCGCCAGGATCCGATTCCCAACATGCCGGTGAAGCCGGGTTCGACGGTGGTCTACTTCGTCTCGACCGGCGCGACCGGGGCCGAGATCCCGCCAGTGTCCTCGACGTCCCTACGAAACGGCGAAGGACCTGCTCAAGGGCCTCGGCTTCACCAATATCCAGCCGCCCGTGAGGCCGATCCCGCCACCGAACCGATCGGCGCGGAGGCCGGGCGCGTGATCTCTGTCGAACCGGGCGAGGGAAAGACGGTCGACTTCAACACGCCCATCACGCTGACCGTGGCCACAGGCAAGTCGGTCGTGCCGTCCCTGACCGGTATGAACGAGGCGGCGGCGACCCAGCGTGCGCAGGACGCCGGATTCCGCATCAAGGTCCTGATGGTTCCCACCGACGACCAGACCCCGGGCTGGTGTTCCAGCAGTCCGTAAAGGAGGGCGACGTGGTGGAGCGGGGCACCGAGATCGAGGTGTCGATCGCCCAGGCCGCGTCTGAGTCACCCGGCGCGGCGCAGACGACGCCCGCGCCCTGACAGTCGCAGACAGGCCCGACCACCGGTCACGCATCCCCTGGGTGCGTGGCCGGTGGCACAATTGCGCCGTGGCACGCATCCTCGTCATCGACAACTACGACTCGTTCGTCTACAACATCGTCTCGTACCTGGCCCAGCTCGGCGCCGAGGTTGAGGTGTGGCGCAACGACGCCCCGGTTTCGATCGGCCCGACTGGCACGAGGCGTTCGACGGCATCCTGCTGTCCCCGGCCCGGGCTCCCCTGAGGAGGCGGGTGTCTGCGTCGACGTCGTGCGCACCCTGGGCGGGGTTGTGCCGCTGTTCGGCGTCTGCCTCGGGCTGCAGGCCATGGGCGTCGCCTACGGCGGGGTCGTCGACCGGGCTCCGGAACTGCTGCACGGCAAGACGTCGCCGGTCTTCCACAAGGGGAAAGGCGTCTTCGCCGGGCTCCCTTCCCCCATCACCACCACCCGCTACCACTCGCTCGCGATCGTCGAGGAGACCGTTCCCGACGTCCTGGAGGTGACCGCCCGCACCGAATCGGGCGTGATCATGGCCGTGCGCCACCGCGAGTTCGCCGTCGAGGCCGTGCAGTTCCATCCGGAGTCGGTGCTCACCGAGGGCGGCTATCAGATGCTCGCGAACTGGCTCGCGGTGTGCGGCGACGCGGAGGCCCCGGCTCGCGCCGTGGGGCTTTCGCCGCTGGTGTCGACGAAGCTGCGCTGAGCCCGCGCTCAGCCCTGCGTGGCGAAGCGGAGGCCGACGGTTCCGCTGTAGGCCGGCAACTCCAGGTCGCTCCGGACGCTCACCGTGTAGCCGAGTCCGTAGGCGTCGACGTACTGGCGGTAGATCTGGACCGCGCGCGAGTCGTCCAGCCCCTGCTGGAGTGAGCCGGAGTCGCCGATGGCCTCGATCACGTAGGGCGGTGCGTACGGGATCCCGTGCAGCACGACGGTGTTGCCCACGCACTTGATCCCTGTGGTGGAGATGACCCGCTGCCCTGGATGGTCATGGCCTCTGCTCCCCCGTCCCACAGCGCGTTGACCACCGCCTGGATGTCCTGTTGGTGCACGACGAGGGCATCGTCGTCGACACCGGCAGGCCGGAAGTCGGAGGGCGCGTCACTCAGGGTCACCGAAAGACCCGGACCGTCGACGGCGACGAGGCCTGCGGCGATCTCCGCGGCGTGCACCTGCTCGCCCAACTCGCCGGTTCCGCCCTGCGCGGCGGCCAGCGAGGACACCTCGGCGTCGAGTCCGGCCGCCGCTGCCCGCAGTTCCTCGTTCCGGTCGGCCTGGGTGACGATCAGGTCGCGCAGGTCGGCGCCACGGTCGCTACGCAGGTCGGTGCCGCGGGCGGCCACGGCTGCGACGCTCATCATGAGCCCCGCGAGGACGCACACCAGGATGGTGGCGATGCGGCCACGGGGCGTGCGCCGACGCTGTTGCCCGATGTTGGCGCGCACGCGCGGGATCCGCTGCGCGATGCGGTCCCGGAGCGTCATGGTGCCAAGCCTAACCGCGCACGCAACGCCCGAGTGTGCATTCTGGGCACACTCAATTAGGCTGGTCGCCGTTACATCTTTTGTCTAGGAGGCCTCCAGTGCCCGAATCCAAGGTCCGCAAGAAGGCCGAGGTCAAGAAGCAGCGCAGGGACTCAGCCGAACTGGCTGAACAGCGCAGCGAGAGGAAGCGCCTCGCCCGGCCAACCGAAACTGGGTGCCCGCGGTGTTCATCCCCGTCGGCCTCGTCGGCGTGGCGTGGATGGTCGTCAACAGCCTCGCCGGCCAGGCGATCCCGTTCATGCGGGCCCTGGGCGACTGGAACATCGCGATCGGCCTCGGCCTGATCGTGGCGTGCTTCTCCTTCATGACGCTCTGGAAGTGACCACTCTGCAGGAGCCGTTCGGGGTCTTCGACGCCGTCATCTTCGACTTCGACGGCACGCTGGCTGATTCCCACGCCTCGATGATGACGGCCTACGGGATCTTCGCCGAGGAGTACGGCATCGCCCTCGAGGAGATGCGGCGCTATACCGGCATGCCCACCGAGGCGGTCGCCCGGGCGTTGCTGCCCGCGGACATCGCGCCGGCGGCCGGACGGCGCATCGACGAGTTGGAGTGTTCCAACACCGACGGCGTCGTCGCGCTTCCGGGTGCCCTCGCCGCCCTTGAGTCGATCCCCGAGCACCGCAAGGCGATCGCGACCTCGTGCACGACGCGCCTCATCACCGCCCGGATGGGGCGGCCGGCCTTCCGATGCCGTCCGTCGTGGTTCCGCGCGACACCGTCAAGAACGGAAAGCCCGCCCCGGACTCGTTCCTGCGGGCGGCCGAACTGCTCGGCTTCGCCCCGGCCCGCTGCCTGGTGGTGGAGGACGCCCCGCCGGGATCGCCGGGGCGCGCGCCGCCGGCTGCGCCGTCATCGGGGTGACCACCGGGCACACCGCCGACGAGTTGGGTGCCGACCTGTGCGTCGCGACCCTCGCCGAGCTGCGCTTCGAGGCCGTCGAGGCTGGCGTCCGCGTGGCCCTGGCCTGACCTACCGGACCACTCGGAAAAATCGGCCAGTAGCCGATTCTGGTCGGTCCCGCTGAAAATACTGGCCACTGCCCTCTTCAGGGCTCTCGGAAAAATGGGCCAGTGGCCGATTCTGATCGGTCCCGCTGAAAATACTGGCCACTGCCCTCTACCGGGCCCTCGGAAAAATGGGCCAGTATCCGATTCTGGTCGGTCCTGCTGAAGATAGTGACCACTACCCCGCTCCTTGGTGGCGTCGCGGCAGACGGGGATCCCCGTCTGGGCCACCGGCCAGGGTTGCGCGGTGGTTGGGGTTCTTGGCAGCAACGGGGATGGTTCTGCGCGCGCCGGGTCTGGGCTGCCGGGCCTCGGAAAAATGGGCCAGTGGCCGATTCTGGTCGGTCTGCCTGGAAAAGGTGCCCACTGACTTGCCCGTCCTCCTGCCGGGCCTCCTGGAAAAATGGGCCAGTAGCCGATTCTGGTCGGTCTGCCTGGAAAAGGTGCCCACTGACTTGCCCGTCCTCCTGCCGGGCCTCCTGGAGAAATGGGCCAGTGGCCGATTCTGGTCGGTCCTGCTGGAAATAGTGGCCACTGCCCGGCTGCTTCGCGGGGACCGGATGGGGTGATGCGGACGACGCCATCACGGCCGGCTCCGGTCGGTGGATGCCTTCCCGGATGTTCAGCTGGGCCGGGGCGCACCGTCCGACCCGCCGATGGGGCGGGTCAGACGGTCAGGGCAGGGTGCCGTGGCCGGGATCGGGGAGCGTGTCGGGTCGAGCCGTGCCGGGGAAGGAACTCGGGCATCCCATGGACGTCGATCCGGACATGCCACCGCTCCCGGGCAGAGTCCCGCCCAGAGGTTCGGGTTCCGTCTGGAGGTCTGCCTGGCGGGTGGTGCATCCGGGGTGGTTCGACCAGTTTGTGGTGCTTCGGACACAGCAGGACCAGGTTCCCCAGGCAGGTCGGGCCGCCATCCCACCACGGGATCACGTGATGGGCCTCACACTCATGGTCGGCCGCGTCGCAGCCGGGGAACGCGCAGCCACGGTCACGGATGGTGAGCGCGAGGCGCATCTCATCGGACACCAGCCGCCGCGTTCGGCCCAGATCCAACACCTCAGAGGCGGACCCGAGGACGACGGGGTGAGGTCAGCGTCGCAGCACAGGCGCCGCAACTCACCTGCGGGATCTTCTGCCCCGACGGCAGCACTCCTGCCTGCTCAACGCGACGGTGGAGGGTGTCTTCGTCGAGGTGGACCACGACCCGGGCCCGGTCCTGCGCCACCCGCACACCCGAGGTGTCATGTCCGTGGATGATGGCCATGAACGCGTCCGCGGCGCGCTGCTCCGGAGTCACCTCAGGCCGCCCCACGCCTGCCGAGCGTCGATCGTCACGGGTGGCACGCTTGACGGCTTCGGCCCTGGCTTCGACCAGGCGGACCAGTTCGGCGCCGTCGACGGCGGGGACCTGACCGGAGAAATGGAGCGATCCGTCGTCGTAGTGGTACCGGAACGCCCGGTTCCGTTCCGCGCGACGCTGCTGCGCCTCCAACCGCACCTGCTCCCGCTGCGCCGCATCAGCCTCCGACTCGACCGGATCCGCGGCGTCCAGCGCTTCGCTGGCGAGGCGCTTCAACCCGTTCGTGTCGAGCCGAGCGGCCTTCGCGACCAGGAACTCCGCCGCCCTGCCCTGCTGCTCCAGCGTCAACCGGGACGGGAGATCGTCGAGCATCGCCGTGATACACGCGGCCTGCCTGGTCGAGACCGCCCATCCACCGCCGCCCGCCCGACCTCGGGATGTGCGGCCAGGTCATGGCCGGCGAAGATGATCCCGGTCGCCTCACCCTTCGTCGCCCGCCGCGTCGACTTCAGCCACACAGCCATCGTCAACCCCGTCGCAGCCTCCGCAACACGGCGCCGGTCAGCGTCGGAGATGGCCAGGGAGCGGGTGGCGAGCAGTCGGTCGATCAGGGTGTTGAGGGAGGCCAACTGCTCCAACTCGTGTTCCGGGTGACGGAGGCCTCTGGTGGGGCCGCATTCCACTGGTCGAGGCCCTGTTCCAGCCGCGCGATGGCCTCATCGCGGGTGTTCGGGAACGGGCCGTCCAACATGCTCCGATTCTACCCCCGTTCGATACGTTATGGAACTACCCGGGGCAACAATTTTCGGCGATTTATGATGACTGGCTACGGGTTTTACCCATCTGGGCCAGCTCTACCGGAGCCGCACAGCCGTGCCGTAGGCCGTCAGTTCGCTGACCGTCTCACTGATCTTCCCGCCGTCGAACCGCACCCCGACGACAGCGTCCGCTCCCAGCTCCAGCGCGAGTTTCACCATCGCGCCGACCGCGTCCTGTCGGGCGGCAGTATTGATGAACCCCATCTCGGGATTGTGGGCGAGGTCCCGCGGCCGGGTCGACACCCGATGACCAGCCCGACCACTCCCGTGATCTCGCTGCCGGGCAGGAAATCCGTGGTGGCCACGGGGATCGGGTAGGAAACGTTGGCAGGCTCCCGCGGGTCGATGTCACGCTGGGGCTGCGGCGAGATCGGCGGTGCCGACGGCGTGGGCCTCGGAACGCGGCCCCCGGCGACCTGTGGTTGCGGGGCACCGGCGCCGCCGGCGGCCGAGGATTCGGCTGCCTGGGCGCCATGGGCTGCGGCCGGGGTCGCTGTCCCCCGTCGGGTCGCGGTGGCTGGACGGTCATGCCCGCAAGCGTATCGTCGCCCCGGGCCGCGGATCCCGGGAGCGACCCGCCCGAGGAGGCCTCGCCGGCCGCGTCGACGGTAGGATGTCGCGCGTGACCAAGACGCCTGACCAGTTGCCAAGTGACTCCGAGCAGACCGCCATCCGCAAGGAGAAGCGCCAGCGCCTACTGGACGCCGGAGTCGAGGCCTACCCGGCCGATCTGACGCGCACCCACACCCTCCGCGAGATCCGCGCCGGCTGGGGCACCTTGAGGCAGGCGAGGAGACGCAGGACGTCGTCACCGCTGGCGGCCGCGTCGTGTTCATCCGCAATACCGGCAAGCTCGCCTTCGCCACGCTGCAGGACGGATTCACCCCTGACGACAATGGTGAGCGACTGCAGGTGATGCTCTCTCTCGCCGAGGTCGGCGAGGAGGCGCTCAACGCCTGGAAGAGCGACGTCGATCTCGGCGACTTCGTGTGGGTCAGCGGTCGCGTCATCGCCTCCAAGCGAGGCGAGCTGTCGATCATGGTTTCCGAGTGGCGGATGGCAGCCAAGTCGCTGCGGCCGCTGCCCGTCCTCCACAAGGACCTGTCGGAGGAGGCCCGCGTGCGTCGCCGCTACGTCGACCTGATCGTCCGCGACGAGGCCCGCGACATCCTCCGCAAGCGCTCTGCCATCACCCGCGCCGTCCGCGAGACGCTCTACGCCCGCGACTACCTCGAGGTCGAGACACCGATTCTGCAGCTCGTGCACGGCGGCGCGGCCGCCCGCCCGTTCGAGACGCACATCAACGCGTTCGACATCGACATGAGCCTGCGCATCGCACTCGAGCTGCACCTGAAGCGCACCATGGTCGGCGGTGCCGACCGCGTCTTCGAACTCGGCCGCGTCTTCCGCAACGAGGGCATCGACTCCAGCCACTCGGCGGAGTTCACCATGCTCGAGGCCTACCAGTCCTGGGGCGACCAGCGCACCATCGCGCGCCTGATCCAGGACATCGTGGTGGCCGCGGCCGACGCCGTCGGCTCACGTCAGGTGGAGACCCCGAAGGGCGTCATCGATCTCGACGGCGAATGGGAGTGGCTGCCCGTCTACCCGGCACTGTCCTCGGCCGTCGGCGAGGAGGTCACGGTCGACACCCCGCTCGAGCACCTGCGGGCGATCGCAGAGGGTCGCGACATCGAGTACGACCCCAAGCTCGCCGCGGACAAGATGGCGATGAAGCTGTTCGAGGAGCTCGTGGAACCGGGGCTGCTGCAGCCCACCTTCGTCTACGACTACCCGTCGATCGCGCAGCCGTTGGCCCGCCCGCACCGCACCGAGCGCGGGAAGGTCGAGGCCTGGGACCTGATCATCGGAGGCATGGAGCGCGGCACCGGCTTCACCGAGCTGATCGACCCGATCGTCCAGCGCGAGGTGCTGGTGGCTCAGTCACTCAAGGCGGCCGCAGGCGACCCGGAGGCGATGGCGCTCGACGCCGACTTCCTGGAGGCCCTCGAGTTCGGTGTGCCCCCATGGGTGGCCTCGGCCTCGGCATCGACCGCCTCATCATGCTGCTGACCGGCGTCGGGATCCGCGAGACGATTCTCTACCCGTTGCTGCGCCCACAGGCCTGACCCACCCCTCCCGACGCCCGGGCCGGATGATCCAGCCCGGGCGTCGGCGCCTGTCAGCGCACATCCCGATTCGTTATCAAGTTGTGACGCATTGCCCTTGACTTAAGTTGCGACCCGATACATACTCATGTCATCGAAACGCTTCGACTAAGCGCTTCGACGACACGAGGGAGTGTTCCATGGCCACCATCACAGACGTCGCACGCCAGGCAGGCGTATCCGTCTCGACGGTGTCCTACGCGCTATCCGGGGCCCGCCCCATCCGCCCGGCCACCAAGGCGCGCATCGAGGCGGCCATGGCGGAACTCGGCTATCAGCCCAACGCCAGTGCCCGCTCGCTGGCGAGCAGGAAGACAAGCGTCCTCGCGATGCTCTACCCAGACGCCGACCGCGGCGTCGGGACCACCGGGGGGAGTTCATCCACGCGGCCGCGGAGCGGGCACGGGAACTCGGCTACCACCTGGTGCTCTGGCCCATCCCACACGACGACACCCGCATGATGAGCAGCCTGGTCGCACAGGGCCAGGCCGACGGCGTGCTCATGATGAGCGTCCATCTCGATGACGCGAGGGCGGATGCCCTCGACGCCGCCGGGGTGCCCTACGCCATGATCGGCGCCACGCGTGACATCAGCTCACGCTCCAGCGTTGACATCGACTTCGGTACGACCGTCCAGGAGACCGTCGACCGGTTGGTAGGGCTTGGTCACCGCGAGATCGCCTTCATCAACCACTCGAGCCAGTCGCTCGCCACGGGGTACGGGCCCTCGGTGCGCGCCGACCAGGCGTATCGGGCCTACCTCACCGACCTGGGCCTCTCCCCGATCGCCCGCACCTGCGAGGACACCCCCTCCGCGGGCAGACAGGTGGCGGCGGAGATCCTCGACTCACACCCAGGCGTCACCTCCTTCATGACCATGAACGAGTTGGCAACATTCGGCGTCTACTCCGCACTGCAGAGCCGTGGACTTTCAATCCCCGGCGATGTCTCGATCATCGGCCTGGCCACCTCCATGGGTGTCAGCGAGATGTCCAACCCCCACTCACCACGATGGATGTTCCCGGCACAGCCCTCGGGCGCCTCGCCGTCGACTCGCTCGTGGCGCAACTCAACGGCGAACCGCCCCAGGTTGCCAACACCTCAATCCCCTGCATCTACGGCGAGGGAATGAGCCTCGGTCCCGCTCGGACCAACAGCTGAGGACGCCGGCCGGCCTCCTCGAACCGAAAGGAAAACGCAATGAAGCGAAATCCCAGACTGTCGTTGGTGGCAGCGGTTGCGGCACTCGCCCTCGCCCTCACAGGCTGCGCGGGCGGCGGCGGATCCGCAGGCGGTGACGCAGACAAGGAAGACAAGACCCTCACCATCTGGCACTACGAGAACGACGACTCCGCGATGGGCAAGGCCTGGAATAGGGCCATCGAAATCTTCGAGGACAAGCATCCCGACGCCACGGTCAAGGTCGAGATGCAGACCTTCGAGCAGATCCAGAAGAACGCCAAGATCGTGCTCACCGGCGACAAGGTGCCCGACGTCATGGAGTACAACAAGGGCAACGCCACCGCGGGGCAGCTCGCGGCGCAGGGCCTCATCACCCCGCTGACCGACTTCGCAGACGAGTACGGCTGGGAGGAGAAGCTCCCGGCATCCATCGCCACCACGGCACGGTACAACGAGCAGGGGCTGATGGGCAGCGGCGAGTGGTTCGGCGTTCCCAACTACGGCGAGTACGTCGGCGTCTACTACTCGAAGGCTGCCTTCGAGGAGATGGGCGTGGCCGTCCCGACCACCCTCGACGAGTTCGAGGCGGTCCTGAAGAAGTTCAAGGACGCCGGAACGACCCCGCTCGCCACGGGCGGCTCGGAGTACCCGCTCGGACAGCTCTGGTACGAGCTCGTCCTCGCCAACTCTGAGCGCAGTTTCGTCGACAACTACCAGCTCTTCAAGAATGACGTCGACTTCCACGGGCCCGAGATGACAAAGGGCACCGAGAAGCTGCAGGCGTGGATCGACTCCGGCTACATCGACAAGGACGTCGCAGCCCTCACGGCTGAAGACATGGGCGTGTCGTTCATCAACGGCACGTACCCGATGATGGTGTCCGGCTCCTGGTGGTTCGGACGCATCGCAACGGAGAAGAAGGACGACTGGGGATGTTCTCCTTCCCGGGCAACAAGCTGCACCCCGGGTCGTCCGGCAACATCTGGGTCATCCCGGAAAATGCCGACTCGAAGACGCTGGCCGCCGACTTCATCGACATCACGCTCAGCCCGAGGTGCAGCAGGTGTTCGCCGAGAACGGCGGCCTCCCGGTCGCGGGCGGCGACGCCACCATCACGGATGAGCAGGTCAAGAACCTCACCGACACCTTCAACGGGATCCTCACCGACGACGGCCTCGCGTTCTACCCCGACTGGCCGGTTCCGGGCTACTACGACGTGATCGTCGCTCAGCTCCAGGCCCTCGTCAACGGCAACAAGGACGTCACAGCCGTGCTCGACGGCCTGCAGGCCCCGTACGTCGAGGGCAAGGAGGAACTCCTCAACGGCTGACCGGTCCACGGTTCGTCAGGGTGGGGCGGACTCCGCCCCACCCATCCCCGAAACACCCTGTCAGCCACAGGAGGCACCGAGCCATGACTGAACCCCGGCGACGCGGCGAGTCGCGTTGGGCGTACCTGCCCTACCTGCTCCCCGGCATCATCGCCTTCGCCGTCATCATCGGCTACCCGCTCGTGATGAACATCTACACGAGCCTGTTCAAGTGGCGGGGCGGCAACGCCCCGATGCGCTGGTACGGGCTCGGCAACTACCGCGACCTGCTGGGTGACGAGGCGTTCTGGATGTCGTTCCAGAACTCCGTCTGGATGATCATCGCCATGGTGATCGTGCCGACCTTGATCGGCCTGATCCTCGCCGCCGTGCTGTTCGACTACCTCGGCCGGCGCTTCGGCTCGGGGGTCTCGTCCTTCCTGCGGGCCACCTACTACCTGCCCCAGATCCTCCCCGTCTCCGTCGCAGGCGTCCTGTGGAACTGGATCCTCAACGCCCAGACCGGAGCGATCAACGAGATCCTGCGAGGCCTCGGCGTCGCGTCACCGCCCAACTGGCTCGGCGACCCCGACCTGGCGATGCGCACCGTCATGCTCGTGCTCATCTGGGCCCAGATCGGGTACCCCGTCGTCATCTTCATGGCGGCCCTCGAGCGGGTGGACCCCGAGCTCTACGAGGCCGCCGAGCTGGACGGGGCCGGCTGGGTAGCCCGGTTCCGTGCGATCACGATTCCCCAGATCCGCCCCGAGACCTTCGTGGTCACCCTCACGTGCACCGTCGCGGCGCTGAAGGTGTTCGCCCCATCTACGTGCTGACCCGGGCGGGCCCGAAGGCTCGACGCTCGTACCGAGCTACTACTCCTACCTGAACTTCTTCGACAAGTCGAAGGTCGGCTACGGCTCCGCGGTGGCCACCGTCCTGACGCTCGTGATCATCGCGGTCGCCGGGGCATCCTCGCGCTGCAGGCACGCGTGGAGCGTCACGAGAGGGAGGGCGTCTGACATGACCACCACCGCTCAGAGACCGGGCGCCCGGCACAACCCTGGGAAGGCACCCGACATGACGACAACCGCCGTAAAGCCCGGCGCCCGTCACCGTAGAGGCGCCGCCCGCTGGCTCGTGCTCGCGGCCGCCGCGATCTTCGCGCTCCTGATGCTCTCACCGTTCTTCATCATGGCGCTCAACGCGCTGAAGTCGCCGCAGGATTACTCCAACAACGGCCCCCTCAGCTTCCCGACCGAGCTCTACACCGACGGTCTCGTCGCGTTCTGGACGCGCACCGACTTCCCCTCAAGCTCCTCAACTCGGTGCTGATCTCGGGTGCCGTCGCCATTCTCGGCGCGCTTCTGTCCTCGTCACCGCGTACGCGATCGGAATCGGCCGGATCCGCGGCAGGACGTGGCTGCTCGGCCTGTTCCTGATCGCCAACATGCTGCCGCAGGAGGCCCTGATCTACCCGTTGTTCACCATGGCCAACGACGTGGGCCTCTCGAACTCGCGCCTGTCGGTCATCATCATCTTCACGGTGATCCAGGCCGCCTTCGGGATCTACCTGCTGAGCTCCGTGCTCGGCACCTTCCCACGCGAACTCCTGGAGGCCGCTGCTCTCGACGGCGCGGGAAGATTCCGCATCCTCATCGACGTCGTCTACCCGATCGTCCGCCCGACGATGGGCGTCCTGATGGTGTTCTTCTTCATCTGGACGTGGAACGAGTTCTTCATCCCGCTCGTGATGCTGACCAACAACGACACCCAGACGATCCCGATCGCGTTGGCTTCGTTGCAGGGCGACCGCATGATGGACGCCCCGACCACCAACGCGGGCGCGCTGGTGTCGCTCCTGCCCGCGCTCATCTTCTTCCTCATCTTCCAGCGCACCCTGACCCGCGGTGTCACCGCGGGCTCGGTGAAGTGACCCCGACCCCGAAACGAGAAGTCCATGAAGTTCACCGACGGCTACTGGGCCATCCGGCCCGAGTACACGGCCCTCTACGCGGTGGAGATCGACGACGTGCGGGCCGACCCGGCCCGCGGCACCCTGACCGTCTACGCGGCCACCGCCGTGATCCGAAGCCGGGGCGACATCCTGAACCGCCCGATGCTGACGATCACGTACTCCTCGCCCGCACCCGGCGTGATCACGACAGAGATCGTCCACCACGCCGGCCGCCCCACGCCAGGGCCCGAGTTCGCCCTGAACCGCGCCGAGGGTTCACACCCGAGATCGAGATAGGTGGAACGGAGGCGGTGCTGCGGTCGGGCGACGTGGAGGTGCGGGTACCGACCGAGGGCCTGTGGGGCGCACGCTACCTCCAGGCCGGGCGCGAGCTCACCACATCGGGGGCCAAGTCCGTCGGTTCCATGACACGGGGAGACGGCACCGAGTTCATCCACGAACAGCTGACGATGGACCCGTCCGAGCGGGTCTACGGGCTCGGCGAGCGGTTCGGCCCGTTCACGAAGAACGGGCAGGTCGTCGACATCTGGAACGAGGACGGCGGCACGGCCAGCGAGCAGGCGTACAAGTCGGTGCCCTTCTACGTGACGAGCAAGGGCTACGGTGTCTTCGTCGACCACCCGGAACTCGTCTCCTACGAGGTGGGCTCCGAGGTCAACACCCGGGTGCAGTTCTCCGTCGGCGGTTCGCGGCTGCGCTACCACCTGATCGGCGGACCGACCCCGAAGGACGCCCTGGCCCGCTACACCGCCCTCACCGGGAGGCCGCCCGGCTCCCCGCCTGGTCGTACGGGCTGTGGCTGTCGACCTCCTTCACCACCGACTACGACGAGGCGACCGTCACCAGCTTCATCGACGGGATGGCCGAGCGGAACCTCCCTCTCTCGGTGTTCCACTTCGACTGTTTCTGGATGCGCGAATACCAGTGGTGCGACTTCGAGTGGGACCCACGCACGTTCCCCGACCCACAGGGGATGCTCGCACGGTTGAAGGCGAAGGGGCTACGGATCTGCGTGTGGATCAACCCGTACATCGGGCAGCGCTCCGCACTGTTCGAGGAGGGCAGCTCGCTCGGCTACCTCGTCCGCACGACCGACGGTGGCGTCTGGCAGTGGGACAAGTGGCAGGCGGGCATGGGGCTGGTCGACTTCACCAACCCGGACGCCGTCGCCTGGTACCGCTCGAAGCTGAAGGCCCTGCTTGACCAGGGCGTCGACGCGTTCAAGACCGACTTCGGCGAACGCATCCCTGTGGACGGCGTCGTCTGGCACGACGGGTCCGACCCGGGCGGATGCACAACTACTACCCGCAGCTGTACAACAGGGCGGTCCACGACCTGCTCGTCGAGGAACGGGGCGAGGGCGAGGCAGTGCTCTTCGCCCGCTCCGCCACCGCGGGTGGCCAGCAGTACCCGTGCATTGGGGCGGCGACTGCGACTCGACGTACCCGTCGATGGCCGAGTCGCTCCGGGGTGGGCTCTCGCTCGCGATGTCCGGCTTCGGCTACTGGAGCCACGACATCGGTGGCTTCGAGGGGGTCCCCGACGCGGGCGTATTCAAGCGCTGGCTTGCGTTCGGGCTGCTCTCATCGCATTCACGCCTGCACGGATCCGGCTCCTACCGGGTGCCGTGGGCCTTCGATGAGGAGGCCGTCGAGCTGACGGCGAGATTCACGCGGCTCAAGCTCTCCCTGATGCCCTACCTGGCCGCGGCCGCCGAGGAGGCCACCGGTGGTGTTCCCATGATGCGGCCGATGGTGCTGGAGTTCCCCGACGACGTCGGGGCGCGCGACGTCGACCTGCAGTACATGCTCGGCCCATCGCTGCTCGTCTCACCCGTGTTCACCGCGTCGGGCCTGGCCGACACCTACCTGCCCGCGGGCGCTGGACGCACCTGCTCGACGGCTCCATCTCGGGAGGCGGCTGGGTCACGCGCAGCTACGGGTTCGACTCGCTCGGGCTCTACGTCCGCCCGGGCACCGTGCTGCCCGTCGGCGCCGTCGACGACACTCCCGAGTACGCCTGGGCCGATGGCGTCACGCTGCGGTTGTTCGAGCTTCCCGACGGCTACGACGAGGTGACCCGCATCGCCGGCGGCACGGGGGCGCCGGCATCGTTCCGGGTGCGTCGCGAGGGCGACACTATCCGGGTGTCAAGCGACGATGCGACCGCACCATGGTCGGTCGAGGTGGTCGGTGGTGGCTCAGTGGAGGCCGACGGCGCCGGTGAGGTCGTGGTTCATGCCTGAGGTGCGATTCTCCCCCGACTTCGTGTTCGGCGCGGCCGCCGCGTCCTATCAGATCGAGGGCGCCGCCGCCGAGGGTGGCCGCACACCGTCGATCTGGGACACCTACTCGCACACGCCGGGGTTGACCGAGTACGGCGACACCGGAGACGTCGCCTGCGACCACTACCACCGCTGGGAGGGCGACGTCGATCACCTCACCCGGCTCGGCGTTGACGCCTACCGGCTGTCGATCTCGTGGTCGCGGGTGCTGCCCCACGGGGGCGACCGGCTCAACCCGAGGGGTGGCGTTCTACCGCGCGCTGCTGACCCGGCTGCGTGAACGCGGCATCGCGCCGGTGGTCACGCTGTACCACTGGGACCTTCCCAGGAACTGGAGGACGCGGGCGGGTGGCCCGTCCGCGCCACGGCCGAGGCATTCGCCCGGTACGCGGCCGCGATGGCCCGCGAACTGGGCGACCTGGTCGAGACGTGGACCACCCTGAACGAGCCGTGGTGCTCCGCCTACCTGGGCTACGCCTCGGGCGTGCACGCCCGGGCCGCACCGAGCCGGCGGCGGCCCTGGCCGCGGTGCACCACCTCAACCTCGCACACGGCCTCGCCGCGCGGGCCATCCGCGAGGTGCTCGGCGCCTCGGCGCGGGAGTCCGTGACGCTGAACCTGCACGTCCTGCGTCCCGCCGACCCCGGCTCTGCGGCCGATCTGGAGGCGGTGCGCCGCATCGACGCCATCGCCAACCGGGCCTTCCTCGGCCCATCCTGGACGGTGCCTACCCTGCCGACCTGCTAGCGGACACTGCCCACATCACCGACTGGGCGTTCGTGCTGCCGGGCGACTCCGAGCTCATCCGGCAGCCCATCGACGTGCTTGGCGTCAACTACTACGCGACAACCATGGTGCGCGGCGCCGTCGGACCCGATGAGACCTCCGACAACTCGGGCCACCGGGAGTCGGAGTCCTCGCCGTGGGTCGGCGCCGACCGCGTCGCGTTCGTGCGCGAGCCCGGCCCGTACACGTCGATGGGGTGGAACATCGCACCTGAGGGCCTGACGACGCTGCTGACAGACCTGCACACCCGCTACCCGGGGCTCCCGCTGATGGTCACGGAGAACGGGGCCGCCTTCGAGGACGAGGTTGCCGACGACGGCTCCGTGCCCGACCCGCTGCGCGTCGACTACCTCGACCGGCACCTGCGGGCCGTCGCCGACGCCGTCGCGCTCGGTGCCGACGTGCGTGGCTACTTCGCCTGGTCGCTCCTGGACAACTTCGAATGGGCCTGGGGGTACTCACGACGCTTCGGCATCATCCGCGTCGACTACGACACCCTCGAACGCACATGGAAGGACTCCGCCCACTGGTACCGGAGGCTGGTGGCGACCAGGTCGCTCCCCTAACCCGGATGCCGCGGCCGGGAGTCGGCGACACCGTCGACGGCCCGACCCGCGCCCTCCACACCCCGCACCCCGACGACGCTGGCGGCCAGCACCAGTGAGCCGCCGAACAGGAGCCGGACGCCGAAGTCCTCTCCCCGAGCAGCACGGCGAACAGGGCGGCGAACACGGGCTCGAGCGTCATCAGCAACCCGGTGCGGGTCGGGGCGATGTGCCGTTGCGCCCACGTCTGCAACACCATCGTGACGATTCCTGCGGCCAGCCCGGTGTATGCGATCGCGCCCCAGGCCGCGGCGACCGGCGGGATGTCGTATCCGCCGGGCGCGCCGGCCACGAGGCAGATCGCTGCGACGGCGATCAACTGCACGACGGCCAGCGCCACGGCGTCCATCCGGCCGGCCCAGCTGCCGAGCGCGACGATGTGGACGGCGTAGATGGCCGCGCTCAGCAGCGTCAGGGCCTCGCCGACGCCGAAGGAGGCCGCCCCGGTCAACCCCAGTACCCGAGCCCGGTCGTGGCGAGGGCCACGGCGACCCAGATGCGCTGCGTCGGTCGGGCCCTCAGCACCAGCCAGGCGACGAGCGGCGTCAGCACCACGTAGACGCTCGTGATGAAGCCGGACACGGAGGCGGCTGTGGTCTGCAGGCCGATGGTCTGCGCGATCTGACCCGCCCGAACAGCGACCCGATGCCCAGCCCGGCGAGCCAGTGTCGCCCACTCAGACGAAGGAGTCGCGGGAGGAACACCACGGCGGGAACCGCGGCGCCGATGGCGAACCTGGCCGCGAGAAAGTCGATCGGGCTCATCAGGGACACGGCATCCTTGATGACGAAGAACGTGGAACCCCAGATGCCGGTGACGAGCAGCAGGGCCACCGTGGCGAGTGAGGACGGGCGCACGGGGCTCCAATCGGTCGGCGGTCCACGGGCCAAGGGTCCCGGCGACCACAGCGTAGAGGAGTTCCCATGGCGATCCTGATCGACCCACCCAGGTGGCCCGCGCACGGCACCCTGTTCGGCCACCTCGTCTCGGATGTCTCTCTCGACGAGCTGCACCACTTCGCCGCGCTCGCCGGGCTGCCGCCACAGGCCTTCGACCACGACCACTACGACGTGCCGTCGCGGCGCTACCCCGCGCTCCTCCAGGCTGGGGCCACCCCGGTGCGCGAACGCGAACTCGTCCGCCGCCTCGTCGACGCGGGCCTCCGGGTGCGGGCGCCCGAGAAGTGGCCGAGCCGCGAACGGGCCGCCGCATCCGCCAGGGCTGACTGGGACTCGCTGGGGCTGCCGGTCGCGCTGCGCGACGACCTCCTCGCCCGGTGGGGCCAACCGCACCGCCACTACCACGACGTCCGCCACCTCGCGAACTGCCTGGAGGCGCTCGACCTGCTGACCGGGGCGACCCGCACGACGCGGCTCGCGGCCTGGTTCCACGACGCCGTCTACCTCGGTCATCCGGGCGACGACGAGGAGAGCTCGGCCACGCTCGCCGAGCGGGCACTCACGCCGCTGCTACCCCTGACGACGTCGTGGAGGTCGCCCGCCTGGTCCGGATGACGACCTGCCACGCTCCGACCGATCCCCAGGCCGCGCTCCTCTCGGACGCCGATCTCTCGGTGCTCGGCCAGGTCCCCGGGCGCTACCACGTCTATCTGCGCGACGTCCGCCTCGACTACGACCACCTCGACGCGGAATCCTGGCGGATCGGCCGGCTGGCCGTGGTCGAGTCGCTCCTCGCGGCCGATCCCCTCTTCCACACCCCCGCGGCCGTGACCTCTGGGGGCCGCCGCCCACGCCAACCTGGAGGCCGAGCGGGAGCGACTCCTGGGCCCGCAGGAAAATTCCTGACCCTGACACTTGGTGAGTGAGTGGTCACTCAGTAAGCTTGCCCGGTGACACGCGCAGCACCCATGCCGCCTGAGCAACGTCGGGCGGCCATCATGGAAGCCACCCTCCCGCTTCTCGAGCAGCACGGCCCGGCCCTGACCACCCGCCAGGTGGCCGAGGCCGCGGGCGTCGCCGAGGGCACCATCTTCCGCGTCTTCGACTCTCTCCAGGACCTGATCCGGGAGACCGCGCTCGCGGGTTCTCACACGAGAAGCTCGCTCTGTCGCTCGACGGCGTCGACCTCGGCGACTCCCTCGACGACAAGACGAGGGCGACACTCGAACTCCTCGCACAGCGCATCCACCGCATCCGCACCCTGATGATGGTGCTCCGCCATGAGCACGCGAAGCCCGACGCGTGCGTAAGGGACGAACTCGACGCCCGCCGCCGCGACCTCACCGCCTGGCTCGCCGAACGGTTCGACGAGCATGCGGACGAGCTCAGCGTCACCCCCACCCAGTACGTGTCCTTCCTGGAACTGCTCGCCACCGGCTCCGCGTTCCACTTCGAGCCGATGCTCGACCACGACACGACCGCCTCATTGGCCCTCCACGGGGCCCTCCGAAAGGAACGCCCTTGATCTCGCGCCTCGCGCGGCTCATCAACCGCTACGTGCGCCCTACTGGGGCTACCTCACCGTGGTGATCGTCCTCCAGACGATCGCCACAGTCACCAGCCTGTACCTACCCACCCTCAACGCCCGCATCATCGATGAGGGTGTCGTGAAGGGCGACACCGACTTCATCTGGGCCACCGGCGGCGTCATGCTGCTGCTGTCAGCGGTGCAGGCGGCGGCCCAGATCGGAGCAGTGTGGGCCGGCGCCAACGCCGCGATGCAGTTCGGACGCGACGTCCGGGCCGCGATCTTCGAGCGGGCGCTCAGCTTCTCCTCGAAGGAGATGAGCAGGTTCGGCGCGCCGAGCCTCATCACCCGCACCACCAACGATGTGCAGCAGGTGCAGATGCTCGTCCTCATGACGTGCGTGATGCTGATCTCCGCGCCCATCACCATGGTGGGTGGCGTCGTCATGGCGTTGCGGGAGGACGCAGGGCTCTCCTGGATCATCCTGGCCGCCGTGATCCTGCTCGGCATCGGCATCGGGTTCATCGTGATGAGGATGGGCCCGCTGTTCCAGACCATGCAGAAGCGCATCGACAAGCTCAACCGGGTGCTGCGCGAGCAGATCACCGGCATCCGAGTGGTGCGCGCCTTCGTCCGTGAGCCCCGCGAGGCTGCCCGCTTCGAGGAGGCCAACTCCGAGCTGGTCTACACCACCACCATGGTCGGGCGCCTGATGGCGTTCCTGTTCCCGTTCGTCACGCTCGTCATGAACCTCTCCACGGTGGGCGTGATGTGGTTCGGTGCCGGCCGCATCGAGTCGGGTGACATCCAGATCGGCCAGCTGACCGCCTTCATCGCGTACCTGATGCAGATCCTGATCTCGGTGATGATGACGACGATGCTACTGATGATCGCGCCGCGCGCCGCCGTCTGCGCCGACCGCATCATGGAGGTGCTCGACACGGAGACCTCGGTCGCCCCACCTGCACATCCCGCGCCCACGCCCGAGGCGGGCGGCCACGTCGAGTTCACCGACGTCAGCTTCTCCTACCCCGGCGCCGAACAGCCGGTGCTGAAGAGCCTCGGGTTCGACCTGCGCCCGGGCCGCACCACCGCGATCATCGGGTCCACCGGTTCAGGCAAGACCACCCTGATCAACCTGATTCCGCGGCTCTTCGACGTCACAGGCGGCACCGTGCTCGTCGACGGTGTCGACGTCCGGTCGTTCGACCCTGACGCCCTGTGGGAGAGGGTCGGCCTCGTGCCCAGAAGCCATACCTGTTCACGGGCACGATCGCCTCCAACCTGCGGTACGGGAAGCCCGACGCGACCGATGAGGAGCTGTGGCACGCCCTCGAGGTGGCGCAGGCCGCCGACTTCGTCCGCGAGAAGGAGGGCCAGCTCGAGGCCTCCATCGCCCAGGGCGGCACCAACGTCTCCGGCGGTCAGCGCCAGAGGCTCGCGATCGCCCGCGCGCTGGTCAAGAAGCCGAAGGTCTACGTGTTCGACGACTCCTTCTCCGCCCTTGACGTCGCCACCGACGCCCGGCTCCGCGCGGCGCTCGCCCCCGAGACGGCGGACGCCTCGGTGCTTGTGGTGGCACAGCGGGTCGCCACCATCACAGAGGCCGACGAGATCCTCGTTCTCGAGGACGGCGAGATCGTCGGCCGCGGCACGCACGAACAACTGCTGGCCACGAACGACACCTACCAGGAGATCGTCTCCTCGCAGCTGAGCGCGGAGGAGGCGGCATGAGCGAAAAGACAACCCCGTCAAGGCGAACGAACGCCCCAAGTACGGCCCGACCCGCGGCGGCGGACCCGGCCACGGCCCCGGCGGAGGCACCGGGGAGAAGGCCGCCAACTTCGGCGTCTCACTGCGTCGCCTCCTGACGCACCTGCGCCCGCAGCGCGTGAGCCTCATCATCGCCATCACGATGGGCGTGCTGTCCGTCGCGCTCGGCGTGGTCGGCCCGAAGATCCTGGGCCGGGCCACCGACCTGATGCTCGCGGGCATCATGGGCAGGCAGCTCGGCACCCAGGTGCCTGCGGGCACCACGAAGGAGCAGCTGCTGGAGCAGCTGGTCGCGAACGGCCAGACAGACCTTGCCGACATGCTGCGCAACCTGGACTTCGTGATCGGTCAGGGCATCGACTTCGGCGCCATCAGCCGGGTGCTTCTCATCGTGCTGGGCCTCTACCTCCTGTCCTTCGCGTTCTCCGCGGTGCAGGGTTGGGTCCTCAACGGCGCCGTGCAGCGCACGATCTACCGGATGCGCCAGGAGGTGTCGGCGAAGCTCGACCGGTTGCCGCTGTCCTACTTCGACCGTCAGGCGCGCGGAGAGGTGCTCAGCCGCGTCACCAACGACATCGACAACGTGTCCCAGACGCTGCAGCAGACGATGTCGCAGCTCCTGAACGCCGTGCTGATGCTCATCGGCGTGCTCGTCATGATGATGTGGATCTCCCGACGCTCGCGCTGGTGGCCCTGCTGTCGGTGCCCGTCGCGATGGTCGTCACCGGCGTCATCGGCAAGCGCTCCCAGAAGCTGTTCGCACAGAACTGGAAGTCGACCGGAGAGCTGAACGCCCACATCGAGGAGGCCTACACCGGCCACTCGCTCGTCAAGGTCTTCGGCCGCCAGCGCGAGGTCGAGGAGGCGTTCGGGAAGCACAACCAGGAGCTGTACAAGGCGGGCTTCGGTGCCCAGTTCATCTCCGGCATCATCATGCCCGTGATGTTCCTGGTCGGGAACCTGAACTACGTGGTGATCGCCGTGATCGGTGGGCTCCGCGTCGCGTCGGGCACCATGAACATCGGCGACGTGCAGGCCTTCATCCAGTATTCGCGGCAGTTCACCCAGCCACTGACCCAGGTCGCCTCGATGGCAAACCTCCTGCAGTCGGGTGTGGCATCCGCCGAGCGGGTCTTCGAACTGCTCGACGCCGAGGAGATGTCGGCCGAACCGACGGGCACGCTCCCCTCGGAGATCCAGGGCCGCATCGAGTTCCAGGACGTCGCGTTCTCCTACTCGGCCGATCAGCCCCTGATCCGAGGCCTGGACCTGTTGGCCCACCCCGGTCAGACCGTCGCCATCGTCGGCCCCACCGGAGCGGGCAAGACCACGCTCGTGAACCTGCTGATGCGGTTCTACGACCTGGACGGCGGCAGGATCATGATCGACGGCACCGACATCGCGGGCGTCCCCCGCAGCGTCGTGCGCTCCAACATCGGCATGGTGCTGCAGGACACCTGGTTGTTCGGCGGCACGCTCCGCGAGAACATCGCATACGGCCGGGAGGGTGCCACGGAGGAAGAGATCATGGAGGCCGCCCGGGCCACGTTCGTGGACCGGTTCGTGCACTCGTTGCCCGACGGCTACGACACCGTGATCGACGAGGAGGGATCGAACGTCTCCGCCGGTGAGAAGCAGTTGCTGACGATCGCGCGGGCGTTCCTTGCCGATCCGAGCATCCTGATCCTCGACGAGGCGACGAGCTCGGTCGACACCCGTACCGAGCTGCTGGTGCAGAAGGCCATGTCGGCGCTCCGCTCCGGGCGCACGTCGTTCGTGATCGCGCACCGCCTCTCAACGATCCGCGACGCCGACCTCATCCTCGTGATGGAGAACGGCGCGATCGTGGAGCAGGGAAACCACCACGAGCTGCTCGCCAGGCACGGCGCGTACTTCGACCTCTACCAGTCGCAGTTCTCGTCGGCCGTCGACGAGTTGGACGACCAGGCCAGCTGAGCGGAGGACCGACCCCGATCGGTCACGGAGATGGGACGCCCGCGGAAACCGCGGGGCGTCCCCTTGCTTCCGGGACACCCTCGACCTAATATGGTTGAAGCTTCAATACTTGACGCTACAAGTTTTTGGGAGGGACCATGGCCAACGACAACCTCGCGGGCGACACCCGGATGGGACGGCTCGAGCTGCGCGTTGCCGACATGGCACGCCAGCTCGCCTTCTACACCGAGGGCGTCGGGCTGCGGCCGCTGAGTGACGAGTCCGGATCCGTCACGCTCGGCCACGGCACCAGGCCGATCGTGCGGCTCACCGAGTCCCGGGATCTGCGCCCCGCCCGCCGCGGCGAGGCAGGGCTGTTCCATACCGCCGTCGTCTACGACGACCCGCGGGCCCTCGCCTCCACCCTGGTGAGCATGTACACGAGGTTCCCCGAGACCCACGCCGGCACCGGAGACCATCTCGTCTCGGAGGCGTTCTACTTCACCGACCCCGAGGGCAACGGTGTGGAGCTGTACCGCGACCGGCCCCGCTCCGAGTGGCGGTGGGTTGACGGCCAGGTGCAGATGGACACCCTCTACATTGATCCCGCGGCCTTCGTGAACCGGGAGCTCGGCGGGATCGACCCGACCTCTCTGCCGGAGACGGAGGCCTCGCTCGGGCACGTCCACCTGCAGGTGGGCGACGTCGATTCGGCGCGCGACTTCTACGTCCGCGCCCTCGGCTTCGACGAGACCTTCGCGTTCCCAGGCAGCGCCCTGTTCGTGTCCGCAGGCGGCTATCACCACCACATGGCGATGAACGTGTGGAACTCCCGCGGCGCCGGCCCGCGCTCCAGGACCCTCGGCATGGGCGTGGTCGACATCCTCGTGCCCACCGCCGAGGAGTTGGGGAGGGCGGATGAGCGGCTGAGGTTTGCCGGCTTCGTCCCCACATTCGACGGGCAGACCCTCGGGGTGCTCGACCCCTGGAACAACGAGATCCGCCTCACCGTCGGCTGATCCGGGGGCGCACCGGGAATCGGAGAATCGGACGGAAACCCTCGGTGGCGCCGCGGCACGCGGATAGACTCATGCCGCAAGATTGAAGGGACGAAGATGTCTGATCTGTGGACCGCCGACCCCCGCGATGCCCTGCGCGTCACGGAGGGCTTCGACCTCACCTCCTTCGACCGGAGGTCCACCCCCGGGTTCACCGGCGACAAGGTAGCCGCGGCCGCCCTGATGTCGGAGCGGGGCAGGTTGTTGGGCGAGCTGCAGGAGCGCCTCTACGCCGACGGGCGGTCGGGCGGCTCCCGCAGCGTACTCGTGGTGGTCCAGGGCATCGACACCGCAGGCAAGGGCGGCATCGCCCGGCATGTGATGGGCATGGTCGACCCCCAGGGCGTCGCGCTCAGAAGCTTCGGGGTCCCCACCGAGGAGGAGCGCAGGCACCACTACCTGTGGCGCATCGAGAACGCCCTCCCCGGCCGGGTCTGATCGGCCTCTTCGACCGCTCCCACTACGAGGATGTGCTCGTGGTGCGGGTCGACAACCTCGTCCCGCGCGACGTGTGGGAGCCCCGATTCGAGGAGATCAACGAGTGGGAGAAGCGGCTCGTCGACGACGGCACCATTGTGTTGAAGTTCGCGATGATGGTGTCCCACGACGAGCAGGCCACGCGGCTCATGGAGCGGATCGACCGCCCCGACAAGCGCTGGAAGTACTCGTCCAGTGACATCCCGGCGAGGTTGAAGTGGGACGGGTACCAGGAGGCGTACGCGGACGTGTTCCGGCGCACCTCGACCGACCATGCACCCTGGTACGTGCTCCCGGCCGACCGGAAGTGGTACCCGCGGCTCGCCGTCACCGAGATTCTCACCCGGACCCTGATCGAGATGGACCTGCGCTGGCCGAAGCCCGACTGGAGGCCCGAGGAGGAGCGGCGCAGGCTCGCGGCGACGATGACGCCGGAGGTGCTCGCCGCTTCGCTCGCGGAGACGCGGGTCGTGGTGCAGGAGGCGATCGACGCCAGCGTCGACGTGAACCTCGAGGCGGCGCAGTTGATCGACGCCCACGCCGACAAGACAACCCGGAAGACGGCGGCGGAGGTGATCGCGGCGAAGCGCTCCGAGCTGGAGGCCGATCTCGCGGCGACGCTGGCCGACAAGCGGGCGCTCCTCGAAGAGGTCGCTCCGGCGCTCGCCGCCGAGACGGTTGAGGTCGCTCCGGCGAAGAAGTCGAAGAAGTCCGCGAAGAAGGCGAAGAAGTAGTAGGAGGGGACGCAAGAAGCCCGACCACAGCAGGAAGCCCGGCCCCAGCAGAAGACAAGAAGCGCTGGTTGCGTACCTGCCCATCGACGGGAGTGGTTTCGACACGGGCGACGACTCGTACCTCGCCGCCGGCCCGGCTCAACCGACTGCTGATGGCCGACCCCGACGATCACCGTGGCCCGGGCAAGAAGCCGACCACAGCAAGAAGCCCGGGCACAGCAGGAACCCCCGGTACCCTCCCGAGAGGAACCCGGCCCCAGCAGTCGGTTGAGCCGGCCCCGCGCGAAGCGCCGGGCCGTGTCGAAATCACTCCCGACACGGTGCAGAGACCCGGCCACAGCAGAAGACAAGAAGCTCTGGTTGAGTAGCTGCCCATCGACGGGAGTGGCTTCGACACGGGCGACGACTCGTACCTCGCCGCCGGCCCGGCACCTCAGAGGGCGTCTGCCGACTCACCGAGCGCCGCGCGCTCCTCGGCGCTCAAGCCCTCGGTGAGCTCACGCAGCGCGGCGACACGGACCTCAGGCGTCGCCACCGCCAGCAGGGCTGCCATCTCTCCGGCGATCACGACCGCCTGGCTCGACGCCGCCCGGTACTGCCACGCCCGGGCCACCAGTTCGCGCTTGACGAGGCCCTTCTTGGCCAGGCGGTCGAGGACCGTCATCACAGTGGTGTAGGCGAGCTCCCGCTCGGCGGACAACTGCTGATGCACGTCCGCGACGGTTCGGGGCGCGCTGGGACCCCACAGCAGCTCCATCACCCGCTGCTCGAGTTCACCTCTCGACGCCATGCCCGCAAGCATAGGGGCAAGCACCCCACTTCTTAGCGACATGTTGTCGTTTTACGACCCCCCGTAGTAGCTTGCCACCATGGATCAAGTAACGTTGGCCCGCTGGCAGTTCGGGATCACGACCGTCTACCACTTCCTTTTCGTGCCCATCACCATCGCCATGTCGATGCTGGTGGCGGTCTTCCAGACCATGTGGGTGAAGACCGACAAGGAGGCTTACCTCCGGCTCACCAAGTTCTTCGGCAAGCTGTTCCTGATCAACTTCGCGCTGGGTGTCGTGACCGGCATCGTGCAGGAGTTCCAGTTCGGCATGAACTGGTCGGAATACTCGCGCTTCGTGGGTGACGTCTTCGGCGCCCCGCTCGCGCTCGAGGCCCTCCTGGCGTTCTTCCTCGAGTCGACGTTCATCGGGCTCTGGATCTTCGGCTGGGACAAGCTGCCGAAGAAGCTGCACCTGATGACGATCTACGCCGCGGCCATCGGCACCATGCTGTCGGCGATCTTCATCCTCGCCGCCAACTCCTGGATGCAGAACCCCGTCGGAACCGTGTTCAACAACGGCCGTGCGGAACTCGACGGCGTCGCAGGCTTCCTCGAGGTGCTCACCAACCCGGTCCTTCTCGTCACCTTCCCGCACGTGATCGCCGCGGCCTACATGGTCGCCGGTGGCCTCGTTGCCGGCGTCGCAGGCTGGCACCTCGCCAAGATCCGCCGCGACGGCGAGATGCGCGTGGGCGACACCGGCACCTACCGCTTCGCCACGAAGTTCGGCGCCTGGGTCCTCATCGCGGGCTCCGTCGTCACCATCATCTCGGGCGACCAGCAGTCGAAGGTAATGACCCAGGTCCAGCCCATGAAGATGGCGGCGGCCGAGGGGCTCTTCTACACCACGAAGAACGCCCCGTTCTCGATCCTCACCATCGGCAACCGCGAGGGAACCGAGCAGGTCTTCGCCATCGAGATCCCCGGCCTCCTGTCGTTCCTGTCCGGCCACGAAGAGGTCAAGGGCATCAACAACATCCGCGAGGAGTTCAAGACCGAGGGCTTCCGTCGCTTCGACGGCTCCCAGACGACGCTCCAGCAGCAGTACGCCGAGGAACTCGCGGCCAACTACCCCGGCATCGACCCGATGCCCAACGTGGCGCTCTCCTACTGGACGTTCCGCCTCATGATCGGCCTCGGCTTCGCAGGCATCGCCATCGGCATCGCGACGCTGTGGCTGGTCCGCAAGGACCGCCTACCCAAGCCCGGACCGATCTGGACGACCGCCATGTTCGCGATGCCGCTTCTGCCGCTGTTCGCGATCTCCTTCGGATGGATCTTCACCGAGATGGGCCGCCAGCCCTGGATCGTGGCGGGCGTACTGCCTACCTCCTCGGGCGTCTCGACGTCCGTGCCCGCAGGCAACGTCCTGTTCTCGATGATCACCTACACGTTGATCTACGGCGCCCTCGCGGTGCTGGAGGTCTGGCTGTTCCTCAAGTACGCGAAGGCGGGGCTCCCGACGTCGCGCCCGTCGAGGTCCAGTCCGATCCCGACGCCCCCTGACCTTCGCGTACTGAGGACGGAAACCCACCCATGCTCACCATGCTTGAAAGTGCCGTCACCGTCCCGACGCTGACGATGGTCTGGTTCATCCTGGTCGCCGTGCTGTGGCTCGGCTACTTCTTCCTCGAAGGCTTCGACTACGGCGTCGCCATGCTGATCCCCGTTCTCGGCAGGAACGAGAAGGAGAAGCGCGTCATCGTCAACACCATCGGCCCCGTCTGGGACGGCAACGAGGTGTGGCTGCTGACCGCCGGCGGCGCCATGTTCGCCGCCTTCCCCGGCTGGTACGCCAGCCTCTTCTCCGGTCTCTACATCCCGCTCCTGCTCGTGCTGGTCGGCCTGATCCTGCGCGGCGTCGCCTTCGAGTACCGCTCGAAGCATCCCGACAGCCGCTATCGCACCACGCTCGACTGGTTCGCCACCATCGGCTCGTTCCTGCCCTCGCTGGTCTTCGGTGTCGGGTTCGCGAACTTCGTGATCGGGCTCGCCAACGACGGCCTGCACTGGAACGGTTCCTTCTGGGGCCTCTTCGGGCCGTTCGCCCTCCTCGGCGGCGTCATGCTCGTCGTCCTGTTCCTGGTGCACGGCTCGGCCTTCATCGCCCTGAAGACCCGCGGCGTCATCCACGACCGCGCCGAGACCTTCGGCGGCCGCTTCGGCTGGGTCGCGGCCGCGCTCGTCGCACTGTTCGTGATCTGCCAGAACGTCTTCTGGCCCGCCACCTCCGAGTTCGGAGACTTCCGGGTCGCCACCTGGATCGCGGGCATCCTCTCGATCCTGGCCATCCTCGGGGCCGCATTCGCAATCAACAAGGGCCGCGACGGATGGGGCTTCATCGGCACCGGCGTGTCCATCGTGACGCTGTTCGTCGGCATCTTCTTCAAGATGTACGGCAACATCGGCTTCGCGCAGGACGAGTCGGTGGCGGTCACCGACCGTCTCAACATGATCACGGCCGCGTCCTCGCCGACCACGCTGACGATCATGACCTGGGCAGCAGTCATCTTCGTTCCGATCGTGATCGCCTACCAGGCCTGGTCCTACTGGGTGTTCAGCAAGCGGATCTCGACGAAGAACATCCCCGACGAGGTCGAGCCGGCCGCCTGAGCCGACCCGATCCGACCGACAGCAACGAGGCCCGACTCCCCGCGGAGGCGGGCCTCGCCACAACCCGGGTCCGCCACGGCGACCCGCTTGAACCGACATGGGAAACTGAGGCAATGGCCGGACCGATCCACCCGAGGCTGCTGCAACGCGCACGGGCCACCCGCAGCTTCCTCATCGCCTCCGTCGCCGTCGGGGTTGCCACCGCGGTCCTCCTGATCGCACAGGCCGACCTGCTCGCCCGCTGGCTCACCACCGCATTCGCGTCGAAGAGCTTCCCGCCCGGCTGGCAGGGCGCGCTGGTGGCGCTCCTGGCGGTGTTCGCCGGTCGCGGCCTGCTCGCCTGGCTCAGCTCCGTGCTGGCCCACCGCGCCGCGGCCTCCGTGAAGTCCGACCTGCGCCGCGACGTGCTGCGGGCCAGGCTCGGCACCCCATCGGGGCACCTCATCCGCCTCGCTGGTGCGCACCGTCACGCAGGGCCTCGACTCCCTCGACGGCTACTTCTCGAAGTACCTGCCCCAACTTGGGCTGGCCGCGACCGTCCCGTTCATCATCGGCGCCGTGATCCTGCTCGCCGACTGGCCCTCGGCCATCATCATCGCCTTCACCCTCCCGCTCATCCCGGTATTCATGGCCCTGATCGGGTGGACCACCGAGAAGGCGACCCGACGGAGCTTCGCCGTGGCAGACCGGCTCGCCAACCACTTCGCCGACCTGATCGCAGGCCTCCCGACGCTGCAGGCCTTCGCGCGGGCACGGGCCCAGAAGAAGGGCGTCGAGATCGGCGAGGAGCAGTACCGCGACGCCACCATGCGCACGCTGTACGTGTCGTTCCTGTCGTCGTTCGCGCTCGAACTGCTCGCCACCTTGTCGGTGGCGATCGTGGCCGTCACCATCGGGTTCCGGTTGGTGGACGGGCAGGTCGACTTCACGACCGCCCTCTTCGTGCTGATCCTCGCCCCGAGGCGTTCCTGCCCGTGCGGCAGGTGGGCGTGCACTTCCACGACTCGGCCGACGGTGTCGCGGCGGCCGACGCCGCGTTCGCCGTGATCGACGCGGCCCCGGTCGCCACCGGCGCCCTCGCCGCCCCGGAGGCCCGCTGGCCCTCGAGGATGTCAGCTACACCTACCCGGGTGCCGAGGCCCGGCGGTGGAACGCCTCAGCCTGGTGGTCGAACCCGGCGAGGTGGTGGCGCTCAGCGGCTCATCCGGAGGGGGCAAGTCGACCGCCCTCGCGATGGCGATGGGCTTCCTCACCCCGACCGGCGGCCGGGTGAGCGTCGGAGGGCAACCGTTGGCCGACACCGACCACGCGTCCTGGCGCGGCCAGGTCGCCTGGGTAGCGCAGGAGCCGGGTCTGGTCCGCGGCACCGTCGGCGACAACGTCGCCCTCGGTCATCCGGGCGTGGACGGCGCGACCATCGCAGCAGCCCTCACCGATGCCGGGGCCGACTTCGGCGCGGACAAGCCCGTCGGCGACGACGGCGAAGGCCTCTCCGCGGGTGAACGCCGCCGGGTCGCCCTTGCGCGGGCCCTCGTCCGGATCCGGGTGGGCGGCGCCCGCTTCCTCATCCTCGACGAACCCACCGCCGGCCTCGACGCCGACACCGAGGCCCACGTCATCCGGGCCGTGCGCGGCACTGGCGCGGGTGCGCTCGTGGTGTCCCACCGACCGGCCGTGCTCGAGGCGGCCGACCGCGTCGTCGAGGTGGTGGCCGCATGATCGCGCTGCTGAGGGAACTCCTCCGCGAGGTGCCGAAGGCCCGCGGCAGGCTCCTGCTCGCCGTCTTCTTCGCCGCCATGGCGTCGGCCTCGTCGGTGGCGCTGATGGGCGTGTCCGCCTGGCTCATCTCGTTCGCGGCGATGGCCCCGCCCGTGCTCTACCTACAGCCCGCGGCGGTGGGGGTGCGCGCCTTCGGCATCTCGCGCGGCGCCTTCCGCTACGTCGAACGCATCTTCGGCCACGATGTCGCGCTGCGCATGCAGGGCGCGCTGCGGGTACGGGTCTACGACCGCCTCGCCCGCACCACCCTGATCGGCCGCCGCCGCGGCGACCTGCTCACCCGCGTGGTGACAGACGTGACGGCGATCCAGGACCTGGTGGTGCGCGTGGCGCTGCCGTTCCTCTCCGCCTCCGTCGTCGTGGTGGGAGCCACCGTCATGCTCGGGGTGTTCAACCTGCCTGCCGCGCTCGTGCTGCTCGCCACGGCGGTGCTGGCCGGTGTGCTGCTGCCGTGGTGGACGCAGTGGATGACCCTGCGGGCCGACCGGGACTCCGTGACCACCCGCGGCCGACTCGCAGACGCCACCCGCGAGCTGGCCCTCACCTCGACCGATCTCGTCGCCTACGGTGCCGACGCGGCCGAACTGGACCGTCTCCTGGCCATCGACGACGAACTGCGCGGGCAGGAGTCACGCGGGGCGTGGGTGCGGGCATCGCGGCGGGTGGCCAGATCCTGGCCTCCGGCCTCTCGGTGGCCGCATCGCTGTGGTTCGGCACGATCGCCGTGCGCGCCGGGGAACTCGACCCACGCATGCTCGCGGTCCTCGCGCTGACTCCGTTGGCGCTGCACGAGGTGCTGAACACCTTCGCGCAGGCCGCCCAGACCTGGACCCGCGCCCAGGCCGCGCTCAGCCGGATCGGCGAGGTACTCGACACACCGGCCGTCGGCACCGGCGACGTCACCGACCCGGAGGGTGGGGCACCCGGGCTGCGCCTGGTCGACGCGGCCGTCGGCTGGCCCGGCTCCGGCCCTGTGCTGGAGGGGATCGACCTGGATGTCCGGCCGGGAGAGCGGGTCGCGCTCGCCGGGCCCTCGGGAGTCGGGAAGACCACGATCGCGGCCACCGCCATGGGCCTGATCCCACCACTGAGCGGCGAGCTGCACCGCGGTGGACGGGTCGGTTACCTCGAGCAGGACGCACACATCTTCGCCACGACCGTGGCGGAGAACGTGCGCATCGGGGCCAGGGACGCCACGGCCGCGGAGATCGTCGACGCCCTGGCCCGAGCCGGGCTGGACATCGATCCGCAGCGCCGCATCGGGGAGGACGGATCGACCCTCTCGGGGGCGAGAGGCGCCGCCTCGCGCTGGCCCGGCTCCTGGTCGCCGACCGGTCGCTGATCATCCTGGACGAACCGACCGAACACCTCGACCGTGAGACCGCCGACGCCCTGATGGCCGATGTGTGGCGCGCGTTCGACGGCGCCGCAATGCTCGTGATCACCCACGACCCCGACGTGATGGCCGACTGCGACCGCGTGGTGCGACTCGGCTGAGCCGCGTCCATCCGGCACGGTGGCTGCGTTGTCACCGCCCCGGGGCCGCTATTGTGACAGGGTGAACGACGCCGCGACAGGAGCCACCCGCCCACTTCGGGTGGCGCAGTTCACGGACAACTACGGCCCGGCAGCAACGGCCTCATGTTCGCCGTCCAACAACTGGAGGGCAACCTCCTCGACAAGGGCGACGAGGTGATCGTTGTCGCACCGGCCGCCAAGGGCCCGAACCCGCATCATGGTCGGCCCGGCCGCACCGAGATCCGCCTGCCGTCGGTCCGCGTGCCCAAGATGCCCACCAGGGTCGCCAACGGACGCCACTTCGACCGCACCATCGACCGGATCGCCGAGCTCAGGCCCGACGTGATCCACGTGCACGGCTTCGGGCCCGTCGGGGTGCTCGGCACCTGGGCGGCACGCAGGCTCGGCATTCCGATGCTTCTCACCTGGCACACCGACTTCGACGCCTACGCCGACCACTACTCCGCCGTCCTCCCGCTACTGACGGGCGTGGTACGCGCGTTCGCCCGCCTCACCAAGGGTGAGGTGATGGACGAGCAGGACCTGCGGCTCGCCGAGGTGAAGTACGAGGACCGCGGCCGCTCGACCGCCCTGCTGCTCGGCCTGTGCCAGAAGATGCTGGAGTCGGCCGACCTCGTGACGACCCCATCCCCGAAGACGGCGGCCCGCTGCCGCCTGATCAGCACCAATGCCACGATCCGGGTCGTTCCCAACGGCGTCGACGCCCTGCCACCCGGGCCGCCCCGATCCCCACCCCGACGGCCCGATGGTGCTCTACGCCGGCCGTATCGCGCCCGAGAAGGACCTGCCGCTGCTGGCCGACGCCTTCACCCTCGTGCACGCCCAGCGCCCCGACGCGCGGCTGTGCATCGTCGGCGACTGGGAACGCTACAGCCACATCAGGAAGGTGCTGGCCGCCGGGCGCGACGCGGGTCGGATCATCCTCCCCGGAGAGCAGAAGCGCGACGCCCTCGGCGCGTTCTACGGCATGGCAGACGTGTTCGCCTTCCCGAGCCAGACCGACACCCAGGCGCTGGTCCTGCACGAGGCGGCGCTGGCCGGGCTGCCCATCGTCTCGGTCGACCACGAACTGACGCTGGTCATCGAGCCGGGGGTCAACGGCGAGATCACCAGGCCGACGGCCGCCTCGCTCGCCGCAGGTCTGCTGCGTGTCATCACCCGGTCCGAGGATCGGCAGTGGCGGGAGCAGGCCGCGGCACGCTCCATTGAACTGGCCTCGCAGTGGACCATCGCCTCGCAGGCGAAGGCCATGCTCGACATCTACGCCGAACTGGCGGGGGCGCTCACCAGGGCGTGAGCCTCAGGCGACCGACGAGTTGCGCACCACAAGGCGCGGGGCGAGGAGTTCGACTCCGCGCGACGGGTGCCCGTCCATCGCCTCGGCGAGCCGCTGGGCCGCCTTGCGCCCGATGTCCTCAAGATTCATGTCGATGCTCGTGAGCGCGGGCGGGCCCCGTCGCGAGAATGGCCCAGTTGTCGTGGCCGACCACGGCCACCTCACCCGGAACCTGGCGACCCGCGTCGCGCAGCGTGTCCAGCGCGCCCGTGCGATCTGGTCGTTCCCGCAGAGAACGCCATCGACCTCGGGGTACTGGGCCAGCGTGGTGCGCATGGCCGCGCGGCCCCATTCCTCCGACCACGCGCCGTAGACGGGCGCCCCACCGAGCGGTGCGAGGCCCTCCGCCGCGAGCCGCTCCATGGCACCCCGCGAGCGCTCCTCGGACGCGCCGTAGGTGATGTCGCCGCCGAGGATGGCGATGTTCCTGCGCCCGGTGGAGATCAGGTGGTCGACGCCGATCCGGCCTGCGCCGACGTTGTCAGAGACGATCGAGCAGTCGTCCGGGTCGTCGGAGGGTGCGTAGGCGTAGACGACGGGAACGGGATGTCGCTCCCGAGCGACTGGCGGGTGTCGGGCCGCGCACCCACGATGATGAGCCCGTCGACGCGGCGCTGCATCAGCACGCCCAGGTGGTAGCGCTCGCGGATGGCATCACCGCGGGCGTCGCAGAGGAGCACGGAGACCTTGTTGAGGCCGAAGGCGTCCTCCGCGCCCATCAGCAGTGGGATCGAGAAGCGGCCCTCGAAGTCGTGTGTGATCAGCCCGACGGTGCCGGTGCGGCCCGTCAGGAGCGACTTGGCGAGGGTGTTGGGCACGAAGTTGAGGTCCTTGGCCGCATCGAGCACACGGGACCGGGTGACCTCGCTCACGTCCGTGCGCCCGTTCAGTGCCTTGGATGCGGTGGAGAGCGACACCTGCGCCCTTTTGGCAACATCGTTGAGCGTGGGGGTGCGGCCCTCGAATCCGTTTTCGACATCGGTCCCCTTCCGGTCCGGCCCCAGCCAGGGGCTCCTCGAAACCGCAGCCTACACCAGGCGTTCCAGCTGCGTGTTGAACGGCGGCGAGATTGCTATTGACGACCATCGATCCCCGTGCAAGGATTGTCGCAAACCTTTTCGAAGGTTTCGGGGGCGGGCTGTTCCGCCCTTGCGGATCACACCCTTCGGCACCCTCGAAGATGAGAGGACCACACATGTTGAACCGATCCATCGTGGCCGCCCTCGCGGCCCTGAGCCTCGGCCTCGGCCTGACGGCCTGCGGAGGCGACACCACACCCACCGAGCCGACCACCGGAGCGTCGGTACCCAGCGACGGCCTGGACGACGGCACGGAGCTGACGATGTGGACGCGCGCCCCGCTCGAGCGGCAGGCGAAGAATGCCGTCGAAGCGTACAACTCGTCCCACAAGAACCAGGTCAAGCTCGAGATCCTGCCCAACGACGACGTCGAGGGCAAGGTCGGCGGCGCCATCCAGACCGACACGCTGCCCGACATCCTCGCCGGTGACGTCGTGCGCATCCCCTACTGGGTGGAGCAGGGCGTCTTCGCCGACCTCACCAAGGAGATCGGCACGCTCGACATCGACAACCTCCAGAAGGGCCACATCGACGCGGGAACCATCGACGGCAAGATGCACACCCTCCCCTTCGTCACCGACATCTCGGTGATGGTGTGGAACAAGGATCTCTACAAGGAGGCGGGCCTCGACCCGAGGCCGGGCCGACCAACCTCGCCGAGTTCGTCACCCACTCCAAGGCCGTCGCGGGCCTCGGCAAGGACGGCGTGGCGGGCACCTACCTGGCGGGCCAGTCGGGCGGCGCGCTCGTCTTCACCCTGTTCCCGATGATGTGGGCCAGCGGTGAAGAGGTCATCAAGGACGGCACCACCGCCAACCTGAACTCCGACGCGGCCAAGAAGATCTACGACGCCTACCGCGACCTGCGTGAGACCCCAACGGTCTCGGCGCGGGCTCGAAGGAGGAGACCGGAGCAACCTGGACCGCCCCCTTCCAGGAGGGCAGGATCGGCGTCATGCAGTACCCCTACACCGCGGTGACGGGCCTGTTCGACACGGTCGACTTCGAGATCGGCGTCGCGGGGATCCCGGAGTCGACGGCGGCCAGTCCACCTTCCTCGGCGGTGACGCCCTCGGCGTCTCCAAGAGCTCGAAGAACGTGGCCCAGGCCTGGAACTTCATGTCGTGGCTGATGTCCGACGACGCCCAGCAGAAGGTCTTCGCCGACAACAACGACACCGCCTCCAGCATCAGCGTCCTCGAGAACGGGTACGCAAGCGCCGACGAGCGCACCAGGATCGCCAACGCCACCATCAAGGACGGTCGCGCCCGGTCGCCGTCAACTTCAACGAGGCGTTCAACGCGGCCGGCTCCAACTGGCAGCTCCTGATCCAGGACGCGGTCTGGGCCGACGGCGCACAGGTCGATTCGCTGAACGACGCCATCACGTCGACGCTCGGCGGCTGACCCGGCCACCGCGAGCTCCCGGGGGTGGGCCTCCCCCACCCCACCCCGCCCGCTCTAACCAAGGAAAACCCATGACGAAACCGACGACTGTTGCGCCCGTCCGGCGCGGGCGTCGCACCAACGCGCAGCGGGAGGCGGCCGCCGGCTGGGCGTTCGCCACCCCGTCACCGTGATCCTCGTGCTGCTGTTCCTGGCACCGATCATCCTCGTGGTGATGATGTCGGGCTCGAAGTGGACGCTGCTCGGCGGCAACCAGGGTCTCAACGGTGTCGAGAACTTCTCGAAGGTCCTCGCCGACCCGCTGCTGTTGGACTCGGTCTGGTTCACGCTGAAGTACACCGTGGTCACCACCGTGATCCTGATGCCGATCGCGCTGGGGCTCGCGCTGCTGGTGCAGGAGGCGAGGCGCTGGAACAACATCCTGCGCACCGCGATCCTGGTGCCCTCAGCGCTCGGCATCGCCTCGGCTTCGGTGTTGTTCTACGCGCTCTACTCACCCCAGGTCGGCCCCATCAACAAGTTCCTCGCCGGCCTCGGCGTCATGGAGCAGAACAGCTCGCTGCTCGGCACGCCGGACGGTGCGCTCTGGGCGACGGTCTTCCTCGTGGTGTGGCGCTTCTCGGGCTTCTACATGCTGCTCACGATGGTGGGGCTGCAGGCCATCCCACCGACGTGTACGAGGCGGCCCGCATCGACGGCGCGAGCCGGTGGAGGACGTTCACCCAGGTGACGCTCCCGCTGCTCAAACCCACCATCGCGATGACGATGATCATGTCGATCACCGGCTCGCTGCTGGCCTTCGACCAGTTCTACGTGCTCACCAAGGGTGGGCCGAACAACTCGACGATGACCGTCGTCCAGCTCATCTACCGCTACGCGTTCGAGACCAAACGCGACCTCGGCATGGCAGCGGCGCTCTCGGTCCTCGTGCTCGTCGCGCTCATCGTCATCAACGCCATCCAGCTTCGCGCCATGGGCGTCTCGGACAAGGAGGACCGGTGAAGTCCACCCCGCTGTCCAAGGGACTCTTCTACTTCCTGACCAGTTGCATCGCGATCACCTTCCTCGCCCCGCTCGTATGGGCGGTGATCAGCTCGGTCTCCCCTGCCCCCGGCACGTCGCAGACGTCCGGTTTCGGGTTCGGCAACTACGTGGCCCTGTTCGAGTACGGGCGCGGGCTGCCCGCCTACCTGCTCAACTCGCTGATCATCTCGGTGATCGCGATCGTCGTGACGGTGCTCTGCGCGGCCACCGGCGGGTACGCGTTCGCCCGGTTCCGGTTCCGCGGAAAGAGCCTGCTGTTCATCCTGGTGCTGTCGGTGATGATGGTGCCCGTGGCGGCGCTGCTCATCCCGCTGATCGTGTGGATGCAGCGGATCGGCATGCAGAACTCGCTGCCGGGCGTCGGGCTCGTCCTGACGCTCTTCCAACTCCCGTTCGGCGTGTTCATGATGCGCAACTCGTTCGCCGCCATCCCCCGCGAGCTCGAGGAGGCGGCCCAGATCGACGGCTGCTCCCAGCTGGGCTCGTTCTTCAAGGTCATGCTGCCGACGGTCACGCCGGCGCTGATCACCGTCGGACTGTTCGCCTATCTGGCGGCCTGGAACGACTTCATGGTCTCGCTCTACCTGCTGTCGATGGAGAACGCGCCACTGCCGCTCGCCCTCGTCAACATGCGCCAGCAGGTGATGGGCGTGATCGACTACGGCATCACCACCGCGGGGTGGTCATCCTCACCCTCCCCGCCCTCGTGCTCTTCCTCGCCTGCAGAAGTACTACGTCAAGGGCTTCACCTCCGGCGCAGTCAAGGGCTGAGCCACCTCCCCGCCCATCAAGGAGATTCCATGCACACCTCGCCCGTACCCGTCGCTCCCTCACACGGCCTCCTGAAGCCGCTGGGGATCGACCGAGTCACGATCGACGGGGCTTCTGGGGTGATCGGCAACGACTCAACCACGAAGCGATCATCCCCCACGCCCTCGCGTGGGAGACCAGGGTCGGCTGGATCGACAACTTCGCCCACGCGCTCAATGGCACGCTCCCGAGTCGCGGCGTGGACGCGAGTTCTCCGACTCGGACGTCTACAAGCTGATCGAGGCGATGGCCTGGGAGGTGGGCCGCACGGGCGACGAGGCTCTTGAGGCGGAGATCGAGCGCCTCGGTGCTCTCATCGAGGCCGTTCAGGAGGATGACGGCTACCTCAACACCAGGTTCGACCACCCGGGCCTGGATCCGCGCTACACCGACTTCGAGTGGGCCACGAGCTCTACTGCTACGGCCACCTGATCCAGGCCGCCGTCGCCCGGATCCGCACCGGGCACCCCGACTCCACGATCGTGCGGGTGGCGCTGAAGGCCGCCGACCATGTCGTCACCGAGTTCGCCGACGGCGCCCGCGAGACCATCTGCGGGCACCCCGAGATCGAGGTGGGTCTCGCCGAACTGTCCCGCGCGACGGGGATGCCCGCTACCTGGAGCAGGCCCGCGTCTTCATCGACCGGCGCGGCCACGGCCTGCTGGCCGACATCGAGTGGGGTCGCTCCTACTACCAGGACGACGAGCCGTTCCGCACCTCAACCGTGCTGCGCGGTCACGCCGTCCGGGCCCTCTACCTTGCGGCCTCGGCCGTGGACGTCGCCGTCGAGTCGGGCGACACCGAACTGTTCGACGCGGCCCGGCGCCAGTACGACAACGCACTTGCCCGCCGCACGTACGTGACAGGCGGCATGGGCTCGCACCACCAGGACGAGGCATTCGGCGAGGACTTCGAACTCCCGCCCGACCGCTCCTACTGCGAGACGTGCGCGGGTGTCGGGTCGATCATGGTGGCCTGGCGGCTGCTTCTTTCAACGGGCGACCTCCGCTACGGCGACGCGATCGAGCGCACGCTCTACAACATCGTCGCCGCCTCCCCGCCGAGGACGGCAGGTCGTTCTTCTACTCGAACACGCTGCACCGCCGCACCCCCGCCGCGGAGGCTCCCGCCGACCGGCAGGTGCCGCGGGCCAACTCCTCGCTGCGCGCACCCTGGTTCGACGTGTCCTGCTGCCCCACGAACGTGTCGCGCACCCTGGCCAGCCTGGCCGGCTATCTGGCGGCGGAGACCCCGATGGCGTGGCGCTGGTGCAGTACGCTCCCGCCACGCTCAACGTCGGCGATGTCCGGCTGCGGGTCGAGACGGGGTACCCGTATGACGGCACGGTGCGGGTGATCGTGGAGCGGGCCCCTTCCCCGTTCGCGCTGGATCTGCGCATCCCCGCCTGGGCCGAGGGCGCCACGGTGGACGGCGTCGCCGTCACGCCCGGCGCCTTCCGGGTCGACGGCGTCACCGCGGGGACGCGGTGGTGCTCTCCCTTCCGGTCGGCCCGCGGATCACGCGCCCCGACTCGCGGATCGACGCTGTGCGCGGCTCGGTCGCCGTCGAGCGCGGCCCCCTGGTGCTGTGCTCCGAGTCGGTCGACCTTCCCGACGACCTGACCGTCAACGAGTTCCAGATCGACGCTGCCACGCTGACCGACGACGGCGTCGGTGCCGTCATCAAGGGGAGCAGGATCGGCCACAACGCGGCCGCCTGGCCGTACCACGACGGGGGGCACCTGATCGAGGGGACGCTCGACGTGCCGCTGGTGCCCTACCACTCGTGGGCCAACCGGGGCCCGGCGACGATGCGGGTGTGGCTCCCGGAGGCCTGATCAGCCCACGGCATCCTCGCGGCTCACCGCGGCGGCGGGCGGATCGGCTCGATGGTGGCCGACCGCTCCCCGCCGCGGTGCCGCTTGTGCGCGGTGGCGACCATCAGCTTGATCCGGTTGAGCTGGTTCGTCTCGGAGGCGCCGGGGTCGTAGTCGACCGCGACGATGTTGGCCTCCGGGTGCCGACGCCGCAGCTCGGCGAACATCCCCTTGCCCACCACGTGGTTGGGGAGGCACGCGAACGGCTGGGCGCACACGATGTTCGGGGCGCCCGCCTCGATCAGCTCGATCATCTCGGCCGTGAGCAGCCACCCCTCACCCGCCAGGGTGCCGAGCGAGATGATGCCGTCGGCCTTCGCGGCGAGGTCGGCCATCCTGGGCGGCAGGTCGAACTTTCCGCCGCAGCGCCTGAGCGCCCTCGCGACGGGGCGCTGGTACTGCTCGACCACCCAGACGGCCAGCCGCTTCAGGGCGACGGAGCGTTCCCCCACCCCGAGGGCGTCGGACCGGAACCGGGCCGAGTACATGCCCATCAGGAAGAACGGGAGCATTCCGGGCAGCACCGCCTCGCAGTCCTCATCCTCGATCACGTCGATGACATGGTTGTTTGCGTCGGGGTGGAACTTGACGAGGATCTCGCCGACGACGCCGACCCGGGGTTTCCGTGCGATATCGCGCAGCGGCAAGGCATCGAACTCGCGGACCACCTGGTCGACGAGGGCGCGGTAGCCGAGGTGGCGCCCGAGTGTGACGCTGTGCCCGAGTGCTGCAGGTACTCCTGGCAGATGGTGTCCCAGCGCTCGTACAACGCGTCGGTCGATCCCTCGACGGCCTCGTACGGGCGCACCCGCAGCGTCAGGTTCTGCAGCAGGTCACCCAGCACGAGGGCCTGGATCGCGGGGTGCAGCATCGCGGGCTCAACTTGAAGCCGGGGTTGTCCTCAAGCCCCTGCAGGCTGATGGCGAGCACAGGCACCTGCGGGTAACCCGCCTCCCGTAAGGCCTTCCGCAGCAGCGCCGCATAGTTGGTCGCCCGGCACATGCCGCCGGTCTGCGTGATCCCGACGGTGGCGCGGTCGGGATCAACCTCACCGGAGCGGATCTTGTTGACGAGTTGGCCGACCACCATGATCGCCGGGAAACAGGCGTCGTTGTTGACGTACTTCAGGCCCACCTCGATGTCCTCGCCGCTGGCGTGCTCCAGCAGTTCGACCCGGTAGCCGAGCTTGCGCAGCACCGGCATCAGGAGCCGGAAGTGCATCGGCGCCATCTGCGGCGCGTAGATGGTGTGGCTGTCGCGGGCGGCGGCGTCGAAGACGGCGCGCTCCGGCGATCCCATCGCGACAACGACCTGACTGCCCGCCCGCTCGGTGGCCGCCGCCTGCATGGAGCGCAGCCGGATGGTGGCGGCGCCGAGGTTGGACACCTCGTCGATCTTCAGCAGCGTGTACATGTCGCCGGCTGCCTCGAGGATCTCGGCGACCTGGTCGGTGGTGATCGCGTCGACCCCACAACCGAACGAGTTGAGCTGGACCAGTTGCAGGTCGGGCCGCTCCCCGACCACGGCGGCGGCCTCGTAGAGCCGGGAGTGGTAGGTCCACTGGTCGCGGACCCGCAGCGGCCGCTCGAGCCGCAGGTCGGCGGGGTCGATGACGGCGTCCTCGGTGAGCACGCCCATGCCGAGCCCGTTGATGAGGCTCGGGATGCCGTGGTTGATCTCCGGGTCGACGTGGTAGGGCCGGCCCGCCAGCACGATGCCCGCAGGCCCCGCTCCAGCAGGTACCCCATGGCGCGCGCACCCTCCGCACGGACATCGGCCTTGGCCGCGGCGTCCTCGGCGAACCCGGCGGCCACGGCGACCTCGGCCTCCTCGAGGGTGACCCCCAGTCGGCGAACACCTCCACGAGGCGGCGGGCCAGCTTCGCCGGATCATCGAGGCTGAGCATCGGCGAGAGGTACGTGACACCGTCGGCGTGCAGGCGGGTCATGTTGCGCTCAAGCACCTGCGGGTAGAACGCGACGATGGGCAGTTGAAGTTGTTGTCGGCCTCGGCGATCTCGCGCGACTCGAGCGGGATGCACGGGTAGAAGATCGTGTCGATCCCCGGTCGAGGAGGCTCTCGATGTGGCCGTGCGCCAGCTTTGCCGGGTAGCAGGCGTTCTCAGCTGGGATCGACTCCATGCCCTGCTCGAACACCTCATGGTTGCTGCGCCCCGAGATCGTGACACGGAACCCGAGGTTGGTCAGCACGGTGAACCACAGCGGGAAGTTCTCGTACATGTTGAGCACCCGCGGGATGCCGATCTCGCCGCGCGTCGCCTTCTCGTGGGTGAGGCGGCGGTAGCCGAACAGGCGCCGGTACTTGTAGTCGTACAGGTTCGGCAGCTCCGACTTCTTCGGCACCCTCTCGGTGGAGGCGCCGCGCTCGCAGCGGTTGCCCGAGACGTGCCGGGCGCCGTCACCGAACGTGGAGATGGTCAGCTGGCAGTGGTTCTGGCAGAGGCGGCATGTCTGCATGGCCGTCTCGACGGTGAACGCGTCCAGTTCGGCGAGGCTGAGCGCCTCCGAGCGACCGCCGTCGCACCAGTTGCGCCGGGCGGTCAGCGCCGCGCCCAGTGCCCCCATGTGACCGGCCAACTCGGGGCGGGTGACGGTGACCCCGGTCTGCAACTCGAAGGCGCGCAGCACGGCGTCGTTGAGAAACGTGCCTCCCTGCACGACGACGGTTTCGCCGAGTTGGCCCGCGTCGCGCAGCTTGATCACCTTGTAGAGCGCGTTGCGCACCACCGAGTAGGACAGGCCCGCGGCGATATCGGCACCCGAGGCGCCCTCGCGCTGGGCCTGCTTGACCGACGAGTTCATGAACACCGTGCAGCGGGTGCCGAGGTCGACCGGGGCCGACGATTCGAGGGCCCGCGCCGCGAACTCCCGGACATCGAGCCCCATGCCCGCGGCGAAGGTCTGCAGGAACGACCCACACCCGAGGAGCAGGCCTCGTTGACCGCGATGGAGTCGACGGCGCCGTCCACGATCCGCAGGTACTTCATGTCCTGCCCGCCGATGTCGATGACTGCCGTCACGCCCGGGCAGAGCGACTCGGCTGCCCGGTAGTGCGCCATCGTCTCGATCTCACCGTCGTCGAGGCGGAGCGCGGCCTTGACAAGGCCCTCGCCGTAGCCCGTGACGCACGCCCTCGCGAGGTGGGCCGAGAGCGGCAGGTCGGTGAGGACGGTGCGGAGGATCTCCTTCGCGGCGGTGACAGGGTCGTTACTGGAGCGGTAGTGCGTGAAGGCGATGCGACCCTCGTCGTCGAGGACGACGGCCTTCACCGTGGTCGATCCGGCGTCGATACCGAGAAACAGCGGCCCGTCGGTGTCGGCCAGGTCGATCCGGGGGTGGTGTCCGAGTGGTGGCGGCGGTCGAAGTCGGCCCGCTCGGCGGCGTCGGCGAACAGGGGCCGCATGCGTGCGCTGGCGAGCGGGATGTGTACGGTGCGCCCGAGCCGGTCGACCAGTTCGGCGGGGTCGTGCCGCCGAGGGATGCCGCCGGTGGCGGGGCGGGCAGCGAGCATCGCCGCGCCGAGCGCGACGTAGAGGTGCGCGTCGTCGGGAGTGGTGAAGCTGCCGACCTGGGCGGCCAGTGCGCGCTCGTAGGCGGCGCGCAGCTGCGGCAGGAAGTGCAGGGGCCACCGAGGAAGACGAGGTTGCCGCGGATCGGGTGCCCGCAGGCCAGCCCGGCGATGGTCTGGGTGGCGACGGCCTGGAAGACGCTCGCGGCGAGGTCGGTGTGCGCTGCGCCCTGATTGAGGAGCGGCTGCAGGTCGGACTTGGCGAAGACGCCGCAGCGCGACGCGATCGGGTGGAGGTGCGTGTAGCGGATGCCAGTTCGTCGAGGCCGGCGGCGTCGGTGTGCAGGAGGGTGGCCATCTGGTCGATGAAGGCGCCGGTGCCGCCCGCGCAGGTGCCGTTCATCCGCTGCTCGACGCTCGGCCTGAGGAAGGTGATCTTGGCGTCCTCGCCGCCCAGTTCGATGACCACATCGGCGTCGGGGTGGAACCGCTCGATCGCCTCGGTGGAGGCGATCACCTCCTGCACGAACGTCACGCCCATCAGGTCGGCGACGCTGAGGCCGGCCGAGCCGGTCACGGCGCACGTCATGGCCCGGCCGGGGAACTGGTCGCGCACCTCGCCGACCAGGCGGCGCAGCGCACCACGGGCATCGGCGTTGTGCCTGCGGTAGCGGCTGAAGACGGCCCTGTCGCCGTCGAGCACGACGGCCTTGACGGTCGTCGATCCGATGTCGAGGCCCAGCGACAGCGTGGTGGAATCGCGTTGCATACTACCGATTGTAGTAAGTAAGTACGTGCTTGCAATATGCTGGGGGCATGAATCGCGCGGAACGGGCCCAGAACACGACGGACGCGCTCATCGCGGCCGCACTCGAGGTGCTCGGCCGCGAGGGCCTGAAGGGGACCACCACCCGCGCCATCGCCGAGCGGGCCGGCGTCAACGAGGTGACCCTCTTTCGTAAGTTCGGTTCCAAGGACGGACTCGTCAGGGAGGCGGTCTCCGAGGTCGTCACGACCTTCACCCAGGAGTCGGTCGTCCACACCGGAGACCTCGAGGCCGACCTGATCCGGCTGATCACGGACTACAAGACAATGCTCGGCCGGTACGGACCCGTCGCCCGCGCGCTGCTGACCGAGGTTCCCTTCGACGACCGGGTCGCTCCCTCACTCGAGCCCCTGCGGGCGGTTCTGCGTGCCGTCGCCGGGCTGCTCAGCCGCTACCAGGACGAGGGCGCACTGGAGCGCGAGGCACCGGAGACCCAGATCCCGGCACTGCTCGGCCCGATCGCCATGCCGATCGTCACCGGAGGCCTCGGGCTGCTGCCTTCAGACGAGCCGGCGCCACAGTTCGATCCGGCCACCCACGTGCGGCGTTTCCTCCGCGGGCGCGCCGCGGGCTGAGCGCTGGCCTGCGCCGCGCCCCCGACCTCGGCAACCGAAGAAACCAACGCCGCAGGTCGCCTGAAAAGAAATCGATGCGGGGGATTGACCAGGAAACACCGACGTGTGATCATGCATCCAAGTTCCACGTGGCATTCAGAACCACTCGGAAAGACCCCCGGATACGCACTTCCAATGGTGAGCCCGGAGGCGGCTTTTCTGGGCGCAGACTGCGGCCCATTTCTTTGGGCGATGACCTCATCGAGTCGAAGACCGAGAAGCTCTCGCCCAAGGACATCTGCCGGTACGCACGGACCCCTTACGTCATGGAGCAGGATGTCCAGCACCATTTCTGGAGCTATCTGACCGACGGAGATGGGACGTACAAGGCCTACTCCGACATCGTGGGCGCCTGACGCCTCGACCTCCCCAACGAAGTAGAACCATGAGGCGTCGGCCGCAACCGCACGCGCGGGACCGCCGCCGACCTTCATGGAACCCGGCTGCCCCCGGGCTCAACACAGTTGAGTTCGTGGCCCGCGCCACCTTCATCTCCCGCTGGGAGGGGCCATGTTCACGGCCGGAGCCTCGCGAGCCCGATACCTGTCCGGAGCCCCAAGATGAAGTTACGGTCGCCGGGCCCGGCATGACCTACTGCCCCTGTCGTCGATGGTCCGGGGGTGTTGTCACCTCGCCGCCTACGCCGGTCTCGCCTCGGTCACCCACCGCTCCGGGACCAGCTTCCGCGGCGAGAAACACAACGCCGTCCTCATCTCCCTCTCACGACGAGGCTGCGACGTCCTCTACGCCATGCTCCGCAACCCGAGCCCTGCTGAGCCCCAACCCATCGCCGCTTGACCAAACACACAGGGACACCCTCGACTCCGGGCAGCGAGCTGAGCCGGGCTCAGCTCCCCGTCATGTCCGCGGGCACCACCCAGCGGTCGAAGTCCTCGCCGCTGACGCCGTTGGCGACGGCCGACTCGCGCAACGACGTGCCCTCCCTGTGTGCCTGCTTCGCGATCTTCGCCGCCATGTCGTAGCCGATGTGCGTGTTCAGCGCCGTCACCAGCATCAGGTTGGAGGCGAGGTTCGCCTCGATCCGCTCCATGTTCGGCTCGATGCCGACCGCGCAGTGGTCGGCGAACGAGACGCAGGCGTCGGAAATCAGCCGGATCGACTCGAGGACCGCGTGCGCCATCACCGGCTTGAACACGTTGAGTTGGAAGTTGCCCTGGCTCCCCGCGAACCCGACGGTGGTGTCGTTGCCGAACACACGCGCGACGACCATCGTCATCGCTTCCGACTGGGTGGGGTTCACCTTGCCCGGCATGATCGAACTGCCCGGTTCATTCTCGGGGATGGTGATCTCCCCGATGCCGTTGCGGGGCCGCTCGCGTACCAGCGCACGTCGTTGGCAATCTTCATGAGCGCGCCCGCAAGTACCCGCAGCGACCCGCTCACCTCGACGAGCGCATCGTGCGCGCTCAGCGCGGCGAACAGGTCGTCGGCCTGGAAGAACTCAAGCCCCGTCTCATGGGAGATCTTCGCGGCGGCCAGGGGCCCGAAGTCGGGGTGCGCGTTCAGGCCCGTTCCGACGGCGGTGCCGCCGATCGCCAGGTCGCGGGCCCGCGAATCGGCGTGCCGAACGCCCTCGAGGGCGAAGTCGAGCTGGGCGACCCAGCCGCCCACCACCTGCCCGAGGCGTACCGGGGTGGCGTCCTGGAGGTGGGTGCGTCCGACCATCACGACACCGTCGAACTCCTCCGCCTTCGCCGCCAGCACGTCACGCAGCCGCGCCACGGAACCGTAGAGGCGCGAGTTCAACTCACTCACCACCGCGATGTGCATCGCCGTGGGGAACGTGTCGTTCGACGACTGACCGCGGTTGACGTCGTCGTTGGGATGCACCGGCGCCTTGGAGCCGAGCACACCACCGGCCAGCTCGATGGCCCGGTTGGAGATCACCTCGTTGGCGTTCATGTTCGACTGCGTGCCCGAGCCGGTCTGGAACACCACGAGTGGGAAGTGGTCGTCGAGCCTGCCCTCGATCACGTCGTCAGCGGCACGGGTGATGAGCTCGGCCCGCTCGGCGGGAAGCTCACCCAACTCGGCGTTGGCCTGGGCCGCAGCCTTCTTCAGCACCCCGAGGGCCCGGATCATCGCACGCCCCCACACGAAGGTGTCGCGGCCGATGTCGAAGTTGAGGAGGCTGCGCTGCGTCTGCGCGCCCCAGTAGCGGTCATCCTCGACCTGCACGTCACCCATGGAGTCTTTCTCGATGCGGTAGCTCATGGACCGACGCTACCCCGGGAGCCGATTCTGGGGATGAAAGAGCCCGGCCCGCTGCTCTTGGGGGCGGCAGCGGACCGGGCGGTTCGTGGGGCTCCTCGTCGGGAGCACTTCGTAGATACTACCAGTTTGTCAGACCAGAATCACACTCGGTAAGTGCGGCGCGCGTCAGCCGACGACCTCATAGTTGACCGTGATCACGCCGGCGGCCGTACCACCGATCGCCTTCATGGCCGCCGTCGACAGATCGAGGCAGCGACCCGAGATGTAGGGGCCACGGTCGTTGATGCGCACGATGGTGGACCTGCCGTTCTTCGGGTTGGTCACCTTGACGCGCGTGCCGAACTTGTACGACTTGTGGGCGGCGGTGAAATCGTTGGGGTTGAACCGCTCACCGTTGGCCGTCATCTGGCCCTGCCAGTAGTAGGAGGCCTTGCAGCTGGCGCCGGTGGCCGGGCTCAGGCTGCTCCCACCGCCGGACGATGTGCTTGTCGCCTCGACCTTGGTGCCGACCGTGGTCACCTGCGTCACCGGCTCGGTGTCGACGACGCTCGACTTCAGGGTCGACGTGACGAGCACCCCGTCGTGGTAGACGTCGGTGTAGGTCTCGGTGGCCGCCCCGTTGACACCCTTGGTCGCGACCTTGGTCTTGCCCTTCTCGAGCTTGTCGGACTTGACCTCGGACTTCTCGAAGGGGATCACCTTCGCCTTCGTCGAGGTCTTCACGTCCACTTGGACGAAGGAGATGTTCAGCCCGTCGCTCAGCACGGTGTCCGCTGCGGGAGCGAGCTTGTCGTCGGCGTCCGGCTTGATGCCCTGGGCAGCGAGGACGTCCGCGACGGTGCCTGCGGCGCGCACGGGGTCGAGGCCCCTGCCGCGACCACGGTGACGTCCTTTGCGGTGGCGACCTCGAGGTCGAGGCCCTCACGACCGATCCCGACGGAGCGGGTGGCGGAGACCTTGGAGTCGGCGGCGTCCAACTGGAGCTGTTCGAGCGCGTCGCCCACATTGCGGGCGGTGGTCCATACGACCCTCTGCTCGCCGTCGACAGTGAGCTGGAGCGGGCGGCCGTACGCGACCGAGATGGCCATGCCGTCGGTCACCCTGGTGTCGGCTGCGGGCAGGACGACGTCGTGGTCGCCGAGGGTGATGCCCTCAAGCTCGAGGACTTCGGCGACCGTTCGTTCCCGCACGGCGATGCTCGTGACCTGACCGTCGACGCTCAACTCCACGTCGTTCTTGTGGAGGGCGGTCGCGAGCGCTGCACCGCCGACGACCGCGAGAGCGACGCCGCCGGCGATTGCGGGGATGAGGACCTTTGCCATCGAGTGAAACTCCAGGGGTGAGACTCCCGGCATGAGAACCGGATGTCACCACCTTAAGGGATTCCTGAGGAATGCCCAAGTCTTGTCTGAAAATTCCTCAGGATTTCCGACGGCGGCGGCTCAGGCCTCGACCACGGCGTAGTCGCCGGCCTCCTTGACCGCCTCGATGATCGCATCGAAGGGGATGCGGTCGGCCGACTCGACGACCATCACGCCCCCTCGAGCGTCACATTGACGTTTGTGACGCCGTCAACCTCGGCGACCTCCTCGGTGACATGGTTGACGCAGTTGCCGCAGGTCATACCGCTGACGGTGTAGTTCGTGATCATGGATTCTCCTTACCTGACCAGGCGCTTGATCGCCTGCATCGCCTCTTCGAGTTTCGCGTCGGCCTCCGGTCCGCCCTTGCGCGCTGCGTCGGCGACACAGTGCTCCAGGTGGTCCTCCAGCAGGCCGAGCGAGACGGCCTTGAGCGCGCTCGTCACGGCGGCGACCTGGGTGAGGATGTCGATGCAGTACTCGTCGTTTTCCACCATGCGCGCGATGCCGCGCGCCTGACCCTCGATGAGCTTCAACCGGCGCAGGTAACTCGCCTTCTCGGGCGTGTACCCGTGCTCAACGTGGCACGACTCCTGGACCGTCTCAGACATGGGCCTCCTTCGCGCCCCAATATACCCCCAGGGGTACCTGTCTCAACCGCCACCCCTGGTCACCGGGTCGCCAGGAACGAGAAATCCACCGTTTTCCACGCTTGGCGACCCAGTTGTCCACACACAACCCACAAGGGCTGTGGATAACCTCGCCGACAGCGAGGGGGTTCCGATGCCGGTCGGACACACCCGGGCCTTATAGCACGGGTCCGGCCGCCAGGTCCAACCGGCCCGTGTCATGGCATAACCCGAGGCCAGATGGGGTTTGAACGGCCCGCCCGGCTCGCTCCGGGCGCTCCAGCCCTCACGCAGCGTGCGGCCCGTCGGCCGCGACACCCGGCCTCACGGCGATATGTGGACAAATCGCGGAAACCCGGCCCGCGCCCACAAAGGTAACGATTTGATAACAGTAGTTTCACGCTCAGCTGGTAGGTTCGTCCACAGCCCGCAATCGGCGCTCCGGAAGTTGTCCACACCCTGTCCACAGGCTTGTCGACAGGGCCGGGACCGGGGACCCTTGTGGGTGCCCTAGCCTGTTGGCTGCGTTGGATGTACCGGTGAGGAGGTGCCATGAGTCAGGCTCCAGTCCACGAGGACCGTACACTCGATCGCACACCGCCCCAGGACCTGGCTGCGGAGCAGAGTGTCCTCGGCGCGATGCTGATGTCGAAGGACGCGATCTCCGATGCGGCCGAGACCCTCCGTGGAGTGGACTTCTACCGCCCCAACCACGAGACGATCTTCGACGCGATCCTGACCCTGTACGGACGCGGCGAACCCGCCGATCCGATCACGGTGGCGGGTGAACTGGGCAAGACGGGCCAGCTGGCCAAGATCGGCGGCGCCGTCTACCTCCATGACCTCCTCTCGAGCGTCTCCATCGCCGCCAACGCCCCTACTACGCGGAGATCGTCCGCGACAAGGCCGTCCTCAGGCGGCTGGTGAACGCGTCGATCCGGATCGCGCAGCTCGGTTACCAGGGGCAGGGCGAGGTCGACAAGATCGTCGACGAGGCCCAGCAGACCATGTTCGAGGTCACCGAGAAGAAGGCCTCCGAGGACTACAAGTCGCTGCGCGAGCTCATCGAGCCGACCTTCGACGAGATCGAGTCGATCCAGAACTCCGGCGACGGCATCTCGGGCGTGCCGACGGGGTTCGCCGAGCTCGACCGGATCACCAACGGCTTCCACGGCGGCCAGATGATCATCGTCGCGGCCCGACCGGGCGTGGGTAAGTCGACGTTCGCGCTCGACATCTGCCGCAGCGCCGCCATCCACAACAACCTCACGGCCGCGTTCTTCTCCCTCGAGATGAGCCGCACCGAGATCGTGATGAAGATCCTCAGCGCCGAGGCGTCCATTCCACTCAACCGCATCCGCGGTGGCGGCGCCAAGATGGATGAGAACGACTGGCAGCGCATCACGGACAAGGCCGCGATCCTCGCCGAGAAGAACTTCTTCATCGACGACTCCCCCAACCTCACGATGATGGAGATCCGCGCAAAGGCCCGCCGTCTGAAGCAGCGCAACGACCTCCAACTCCTCGCCATCGACTACATCCAGCTGATGAGCTCCGGCAAGAAGGTCGAGTCGCGCCAGCTAGAGGTCTCCGAGTTCTCGCGTCAGATCAAGCTGATCGCCAAGGAACTGGACATCCCCGTCATCGCGCTGTCGCAGCTGTCGCGTAACACCGAGCAGCGCAAGGACGGCATCCCACAGCTGTCCGACCTGCGCGAATCGGGTTCGCTCGAGCAGGACGCCGACATGGTGATCATGTTGCACCGCCCCGAGATGTACTCGCAGAACCCGTCCGATGAGGAACGTGGCCTCGCGACCTTCCACATCCCCAAACACCGAAACGGCGAGACCGGCAAGATCGACGCCCTGTTCCAGGGCCACTACAGCCGCTTCACCAACGCCCCCTCTGACGGCTCCCGACCCCGCCAGAGCATCGGGGTGCGTGGGGGACGGACACAGGTGGGATAGGTGGGTTTCCCGGCGTGGGCCCGTCGGCTATGTTTCGGGGCATGACCTCTCCGGAACTCGACCGCGCGCGCTACGGCAGGAAGGCGACCAAGGCCGACCACTTTCTCGGGTTCTGGCTCGCGCTCGTGATCGAGGGCCGCGGCTTCGACGCCCGCCGTGCCCGAAGGACGATCGACAAGTTCGTGAAGGAGACCGCCCCCGCACTGGCCGAGGCGGGGCCGACCGACTACTTCAACGCCATGCGCGACGCCGCGATCCTCTACTTCGAGACCACCCTGAACGATCCCGGCTACGCCTCGACCCTTTTCGGGCTGAAGCGCATCTCCAACGAGGAACTGCATGGCAAGATCGCCAACGAGGCGGCCGCCGCGATCTCCGTGATGGTCGACTCCAACCTCGAGACGAACACCGCCCGTCAGTTGCCCCGGCTCTGGCTCGAGGCATACCTCCAGGTGCTGCCCGGCGACGTGCAGATGATGCGTGCGGCCCTCGCGAAACGCCGCTCGGCCAACGAGGCCGTGGGGCACCTGCTCGGCGAGTGAGCCCGGACGTCGACGCCGTCAGGGCGGGCCTGGCCACCTGGTTCACGGCCGAGGCCCGGCCCTGCCCTGGCGCGATCCGGACACCACCGCCTGGGGCGTTCTGGTGAGCGAGATCATGCTGCAGCAGACCCCGACGACGCGGGTAGAGGGCCCCTGGCGCGACTGGATGGCGCGTTGGCCCACCCCTGCCCATCTCGCGGCGGCCCCGACTGCGGACGTGCTGCGCGCGTGGGGCCGGCTCGGTTATCCGCGGCGGGCGCTGCGCCTCCGGGAGGCGGCGGTCGCGATCGTGGGGCGGCACGCCGGTGAGGTGCCCGATGACGGGGACGCGCTGCTTGCCCTGCCCGGGATCGGCCGCTACACCGCCGCCGCGGTGCTTGCGTTCGCGTTCGGGCGCCGGTCGGTCGTGCTGGACGTCAACGTGCGCAGGGTGCTGGCCCGCCTCGAGCGGGGTGTCGAGCATCCGACGGCCCACGTCACGGCAGCCGAACGTCGGGCCGCGGACGCCTGGGTACCCGACACGGACGCGGACGCCGCCCTCTGGGCCGCCTCGTCGATGGAGCTCGGCGCCGTGATCTGCACCGCCCGGAACCCCGCCTGCCACCGCTGCCCCGTCTCCCTGCACTGCGCCTGGCTGGCGGCCGGTCGCCCAGCCTGGGACGGCCCCAGCGGGTGGCGCAGGCCTGGGAGGGAACCGACCGGCAGGCGCGGGGCCGGATCATGGCCGCGCTGCGCGCCACCGGGTCGGCGGTGCCGCTCGGTGACATCGCCTGGCCCGACGCCGTGCAACTGCACCGCGCGGCTGAGGGCTGGTCGCCGACGGATTGGCACGCGAGACACCGGCCGGGTTCACGCTCCCCTGGCCATAGACTCACCAGATGATCCTGACCCAGCCACCTACCGGCCCGGCGCCGGAGACGGCCGGTGGGCGGAGCGCACCGCGACGCTTCGAGGTGGACGCGATCCTGTTCGACATCGACGGCACACTCGTCGACTCCACCCCGGCCGTGGTGCGTTCCTGGCGGGCATGGTGCGAGGCGCACGACGTCGATCTGGACGAACTGCTCAGCGTCAGCCACGGGCGACGCAGCGAGGACACCATCGCCATGTTCCTGCCCGCGAGCGGGTCGCGGAGTCGGTGGAGTTCCTCGACAGGCTGGAACTCGGCGACTTCGACGACATCGCGGCGCTGCCTGCGGCCGCCGGGTTGCTCGCCGCGCTGCCGCCCGGGCGCTGGGCCGTGGTCACCTCGGGCAACCGTGGGCTGATGCGCAGGCGGCTCGCCGCGGCAGGTCTTCCTATCCCGAGGTCATGGTGGCCGCGGAGGACGTGCGGGTGGGCAAACCAGATCCGCAGGGCTACCTTCTCGCCGCCGCCCGGCTGGGGTTCGCCCCCGAGCGGTGCCTGGTCGTCGAGGATGCCCCGGCCGGCATCGGGGCGGGGCTCGCGGCGGGGAGCCCTGTGCTGGGGGTGGCGACCTCCCATCCGGCCGTGGACATCGCGTCGGCGCATGCCGTGGTCGGGACCTCAGCAGTGTGCGTGTGAGCGACACCGGCGACGGCCTGCTCGTCGCGATCGACAACCAGGCCTGACCCGGGGTCAGTGGCCGATACTTCCCACCTGACCGGGCAGAAACGGCCAGTGGCCGATTTTCACGGGAGGCGCCCCGTCCCGGTCAGTGGCCGATACTTCCCACCGGACCAGGCAGAAACGGCCAGTGGCCGATTTTCACGGGAGGCGCCCGCCCCGGTCAGTGGCCGATACTTCCCACCGGACCAGGCAGAAACGGCCAGTAGCCGATTTTCACGGGCGGCGCCCCGCCCCCGTCAGTGGCCGATACTTCCCACCGGACCAGGCAGAAACGGCCAGTGGCCGATTTTCACGGGAGGCGCCCCGGGGTCAGCCGACCTGGGTCCTCGGGGCATACATGATGACGGCGACGCCCACCAGCGCGATCAGGGCGCCGACGACGTCCCAGCGGTCGGGGCGGAACCCGTCGACGGCCATCCCCCACAGCAGCGAGCCCGCGATGAACACCCCACCGTAGGCGGCGAGGATCCGGCCGAAGTTGGCGTCGGGCTGCAACGTCGCGACGGCCCCGTACAGGCCGAGCAGGATGACGCCACCACCGATCCACACCCAGCCCCGATGCTCCCGGATGCCCTGCCACACCAACCAGGCGCCGCCGATCTCACACACGGCGGCCGCCACGAACAGCGCGAGGGAGCGCAGCGTCAGCACCTCACGGCTGCTGACGCACGCGGCGCCCGCACAGCGCCCAGTAGCCGAAGAAGCCGATCAGGATGGCCACGAGGACGCCGAGGTTCGAGTACGCCCACGCGCCCTCCTTACCCCGAGCGGGCCGAGCAGGTACCCCTGCCACATAGTGAAGCTGGCCATCGTGTTGGTGACGAGGCCCACCCGATGAACGAGCCGATCACCACGAGCGCGACCGAGACCCAGTTGACCGACCCGTAGGGCCCGGCCGCATCGAAGAGCGCCGTGTCGTGGTAGCCCTGACGGCGCAGCATCAGGTCGGCGAGGAACACGCCCACCCACACGGCCAGCGGGACGCCGAGCGTGATGAGGAAGCCCTGGAACGGGCCGATGAAGTTGGGCGAGAACCACACGATGTAGATGGTGCCGATGATCATCAGCACACCGTCGAGGGCCGCGGCCTGCCACCGCTTCACGGGCAGCCCGAGCGCGAGCAGCGTCAGCCCGGACGAGTAGATGTCCAGGACGGCGCCGCCGACCAGGCCGAGGATCGCGACGATCACGAACGGCACCAGGAACCAGAGCGGAAGGATGCCGGTCAGCGCGCCGATGGGGTCGCTGTTGACCGCCTCGCTGAGGGCGGGTCGGAACCGGCGAGCAGGAGGCCGTAGATGACGAGCACGATGGGGCCACCGAGGCGCCGAAGGTGGTCCAGCCGACGACGCCGGTGCTGGAGGCCGAGCGCGGCAGGTAGCGCGAGTAGTCGGAGGCCGAGTTGGCCCAGGAGAGGCCGAAGCCGGTCATGGCGAGCACGAGCGCGCCGATCACGGCCTGGAACGACCCGGCGGGGATGGCCATCACGGCGGAGAGGTTGATGTGCGAGATGGTCAGCGCGATGTAGGCGACGGTCAGCACCGCCGTGGCCCAGGTGATCCACGTCTGGACCTTCATGATGGCGTCGAAGCCGAGGATGCCGGCCGCCATGATGATGGCGGCGATGATCAGGAACGAGATGATCAACGACGCGTTACCCGTGGCCCAGCCGAGCCTGCCGAGCACCGTGTTGGTGGCCAGCGTGGCGAGCGTCACGAGCACGATCTCCCAACCGACGAGGATCAGGTAGCCGATCACCGACGGCAGCGCGTTGCCCCGCACGCCGAACGCGGCCCGCGACAGGATCATCGTGGGGCCGAGCCCACCTTGCCTGCGAGCGAGGAGAAGCCGACGAGAAGGAACGAGGCGATGACGCCGAGGACGCCGGCGACGCTCGCCTGCCAGAACGAGATCCCGAACCCGAGGAACCACACGCCGTACGGGATCGCGAGGATGGAGATGTTGGCCGCGAACCACGGCATGAACAGGTCGCGGGGATGCCCCTTCCGCTCCTCTTCCGCGATGACGTTGATGCCGTTGATCTCGATGGACGTTGCGCCGGTGCCCCGGCCGGAGTGTCGGTCATGTCGTCTCCCCTTTCTGCGCCCCAAACCTAGACCCCACGCTCGCCCGCGGGCTGAGCCACGCCAAGTGGCTCACCGGCTCCCTGCGGGTCCGCCCCGGGAGCCGCCCCAGCGCCTACGATCGGGGACATGATCCACGCAGTTGTGTTCGACCTCGGAGAAGTCCTCGCCTCCCCTCCCTCGCTGCTGCCGGACCTGGCCAGACGCCTCGGCGTCGAGGAGGAGGCGCTGTCCATGCGGTACTGGGACGGGCGCGTCGGCTACGACGCGGGCTGCCCGGCGATCGACTACTGGGGCCCGATCCTGGAGGATCTCGGCGTGGAGCCGACGGACGCGCTCGTCGAGGAGATCGCGGGCCTGGATGCCGCCGGGTGGACCGAACTCCGCTCGACGGCGCGCCAACTGCTGCGCGACGTCCGGGGTTCCGGGGTGAGCGTCGCGGTGCTCACCAATTCGCCGCACGCCATGCAGAAGGCGGCCGACGCGGCGGCCTGGCGGCGCGAGGTCAACCACCTGTTCGTGTCGGCCACCGTCGGGATGACGAAGCCGGATCCCGACCTCTACCGGCATGTCGCCGCCCGGCTGGGGTTGGACCCGCAGCAGATCGCCTACATCGACGACAACCCCGCCAACGTGGCGGCCGCAGTGGAGCTCGGTTGGAGGGGACACGTGTTCACCACCGACGCCGCGACCCGCGTCTGGCTGGTCGGGCTGGGCGTCCTCTAGCACCCCGCCCTCAGGCGCTGGCCAGCTCCTCCTCGAGGGTGTCAGCGTCTCCGGCGCGCCGCGGCGGGCGCGTCACGAGCGGGAGGGCGACGCCCGCAACCGCGAGGGCACCCATCACGCTGAAGGCGAGGCGGTAGTTGCCGCCCGGGCCCACCAGCGCCGAGGCGACCAGCGGCCCGACGACCCCGGCCAGCGACCAGCCGACCAGCATCAGGCCGTAGATGGCCCCGCGTGCCGGAGCCCGAAGAACGCGCCCGCGGCCGAGGGCAGGGTGCCGAACGCGCCGCCGTAGCAGAGGTAGACGACGGCGGCCAGCGCGAGGAACGCCATGTCGGTGGTGTGCGGCAGCAGGAGCAGCGCCGCACCCTCCAGGACGAGGATCGCGGCAAGCACCGGGAGTTGGCCGATCCGTTGCGCGACGGAGGCCCATGCGATGCGACCCGCGCCGTTGAACAGCGCGAGCACGCCGACCACGGTCGCCACCGACGCGGGGTCGATCCCGGCCACGTCGACGGATGCGGCGGCCATCATCGACACCAGCGAGATGCCCGCCGCGACGGCGACCGTGAGGATGGCCGTCAGCAGGAACCACTGCGGGTGCGCAGCGCCTGCTGCACCGTCATGGAGTCACCCTCGGCAGTGGTCTCCTCCGCAGCGGGAGGTGTGAACAACAGGAGCGACCCGATCACACCGAGCACCAGGTAGCCGAGCCCGATGGGGAGGAAGGCGGCGGCTGGCGTCGTCGGGTTGGCATCGATGAGGCTGGACGCGACGGGCGACGTCAGCGTGGCGCCGAACCCGAACCCACCGACGGCGAGCCCGGTGACGAGCGCCCGCTGCCGCGGGAACCACTTCTGCAGCAGCGCCACCGGAACGATGTAGGCCATACCGAGGCCGAACCCGCCGATGAGGCCGTAGCCGAGGACGAGGAGCCACAGGTCGCCCGCGTCCCGGGCCAGGGAGGCGAGCATGATGCCCCGGCGTAGATGACGCTGCCGAGCAGCGCCACGAGGCGGGGGTTGCTGCGGTCCTGCAACCGGCCGCCGATCGAGGTGCCGACGAAGATCATCCCGATGGCCACCTCGAACGGGATGGTCGCCTCAACGTGGCCGAGACCCATCGCGTCGGGCGACTGGAGGGCCCGGGCGAAGAGGCTCCACGCGTACACCCCTCCCACGACGAGCTGGATGAGGATGCCACCGATCAGAGCTGAGAAACGCACGTGGCAAGAGTCTGCCTCACGCGCGCCCGCCAGTTCACCCGGGGTGTCCCATCCGTAGGCGCGTCCGGGTCCGTGGCGCGGCCTGCTGCCAGAATGGTGGCATGCAGCCAGCACCCGACGACCAGCTCCGCATCACCTCGGCCCAGCGTGAGCGAGCCGTCGAACTGGTCAGGCTGGCCGCGGCCGACGGCCGGCTGGAGTTCGACGAGATGAACCAGCGGGTCGGCATCGGTCTCGAGGCCAGGACACAGGGTGAGCTGCGCCGGATCGTGGGTGACCTGGTGCCCAGCGCCGAGCTGGCCGCCTTCCTCACAGACATCACCCCACCCGTTCAGGGCCGGGGGCCACCTGGGACGAGCCGCTGCTGCTCGGCAGGACGCCGGAGACCCGGAGGATCTCCGGGGCCTGGCAGGTGCCGCCGTTCATCGAGGTGCACTGCTCGATGTGGCACTACGTCAAGCTCGACTTCCTCGAGGCGGTGCCGCTCGCCCCGTGATCGACCTGGTGCTGGTCGCGCACGGCGGAAGCCCGACCCTGATCGTCCCGCAGGGTTGGGGCGTGGACACCGAGCGCGTCTCGGTCGGCAACCAGGGGATGTTCTCATCGAACGTCACGACCCGCCCTGCGCCTGGGCTCCCTCGGATCGTGGTGCGGGGGCACACCAGCAACGGCAAGGTCCGCTACGCGACACCGCGCGAGCTGCGACGGCTCGCCGCGAGGGCCCCCGCCCTCACCAGCGGATCCTGATCGCCTTTCCCGACGCTCAGCGCCCCGGATCGGACGGCACCCGTAGGCTGGCCGGTATGAACGTGAGGGCGGAAGGGCACTGATCGGGCTCGCGCTGGGTGACGCGCTCGGCATGCCCACGCAGATGCTGACCAGGGCGCGGATCACCGAGTTGTACGGGACGCTCGACCGGTTCCACCCCGGCCCGAGGAGAACCCGATCAGCCCGGGCCAGCTCGCGGGCACCGTCACCGACGACACGGAGCAGGCCGTGATCCTCGCCCAGCTGATCGTCGAGGGCCAAGGCCGGGTGGACCTCGACTCGTTCGCCCGCGCGCTGAGCGACTGGCACACCCGGATGGAGGCCAGGGGTTCCCTCGACCTGCTCGGCCCGTCGACGCTGCGGGCGATCGAGGCCTTCCGGGCCGGCACCCCTGCCGAGGAGACCGGGCGCTGGGGCGACACCAACGGCGCCGCCATGCGGGTCGCTCCCCTCGGCATCGCGCACCGCGTCTTCCCCTCGCGGACTTCGTGGGCGAGATCGCCGCCGTCGACGTGCTGACCCACAACACCCGCATCGCAAACGCGGGCGCCGCCGCCATCGGGGCGGCGGTGTCAGCGGGCATCGAGGGCGCCGACATCCCCGCCGCCCTCGACCTCGCGGTGGCCGCTGCCGAGGAGGGCGCCACGCGGGCCACGCGACGCCCGGTGCCTCCGTCCCGCACCGGATCAGATGGGCCGTCTCGCTGGCGTTGGGCCCGGACCCGCTCGGCGCGATCGAGACGCTGGTCGGCACGTCGGTCGCGACCCAGGAGGCCGTCCCGGCGGCCCTCGCCATCGTCGCCGCCTACCGCGACGATCCGTGGGGCGGGGTGCTCGCGGCCGCCGGGCTCGGCGGCGACTCCGACACGGTGGCCGCGATGGCCGGGGCGGTGCTCGGCGCGGTGCACGGCGTCGACGCGTTCCCTGCGGACGAGGTCGCCCAGCTCGAACTGGTCAACCCCGACCTCCACCTGCGCGCCCTCGCCGCGGCCCTGCTGGAGCTCCGACGATGAGCCGCCTCGTGGTGATCGGCAGCCTGATCGGCGACCAGATGATGCGCGTGCCCAACCTGCCCGAGCGCGGAGGCGACGTGCTGGCAGGGCCGATCACCGCGCAGCCCGGCGGCGCGTTCAACATCGTCGCGGCCGCGGCCCGGCTCGGCATGCCGACGGTCGTCGCGGGCCGGGTCGGCACAGGCCCGGTGGGCACCATGCTGATGGAGGCGTTGGACGACCTCGGAGTGGATGTGCTGCTGCCCGCTCCGTCGACGGCGATTCCGGCAGTTGCATCGGGCTGATCGAGCCCGACGGCGAGCGCACGTTCGTCACGAGCCCGGGCGTGGAACAGGAGATCGGCGACACCGATCTCGCGGGCATCGGTTGGCGGGCGGACGACTCCGTCTACGTCAGCGGCTACGACCTGCTCTATCCGACCACGGGCCCGGCCGTCGCGGCGCTCCTCGACGGCTACTCCCCGCCACGCTGCTGATGGATCCGGGGCCTCTGGCCGCCGAGGTGCCCGACGGCGTGCTCGACGCCGTCCTGGCCTCCACCACCATCCTGAGCCTGAACGAGCGCGAGGCAACCCTCCTGGGGGCGTCCGGGCGCTGTGGCCGCGCCTCTCCAGGCCCGACGCCGTCATCGTCGCGAGGCTCGGCGCCGAGGGCGCGGTGCTGCACCGCAGGGGGTCGGCGCCGCTCAGGGTACCCGGCCATCCGGTCGACGTCGTCGACTCGACAGGCGCGGGCGATGCCCACGCGGGCGCCCTGCTTGCGATGCTCGCCGAGGGCCTCGGCATGGAGGAGGCGCTCCGTCGCGCCAACATCGCCGCCGCCCTCGCCGTCGCCGTGGAGGGTTCGGCCGCCGGCCCGACCCGCGAACGGCTCGACGCCGCGCTCGGCAGCTGACCCGGGGAAATAGAAGACGCCCGGACTGGGGGGAGGTCCGGGGCGTCGGTTCTTGGGAGGGCTCAGCGACCGAGCACCTGGTAGTTGATGGTGAGCACACCGGAGGCGGTACCTCCGATGGCCTGCATCGCGGCACGCGACAGGTCGAGGCAGCGGCCCGACACGTAGGGGCCACGGTCGTTGACGCGCACCGTCACCGACTTGCCGTTCTTCGGGTTGACCACCCTCACTCTGGTGTTGAACGGGAGCGACTTGTGCGCGGTGGTCAGCGCCGCGGGGTTGAACCACTCACCGTTGGCGGTGCGCTGGCCTCCCAGTAGTAGGACGCCTTGCACGACTGGGTCGGCACCGGGTCGGTCTCGACCGGAACGCCGTCGAGCGGCGGGGCGGCCTTGGGATCGTGGTCACCGCGGGCTTGTCCGAGGTGGCGAACTGGACGATGTTGTTGAACTGCCAGGTGGACGCAGTGACGAACCTGCCGTTGACCTGCTTGACGACATCGGCGAGCGCGTAGCTGCGGCAGCCGCCCTACCGGTGGCAGGGGTGTCGCATTCGGTCTTCCACTTCCGGCCGTCGGCGGCGGTCCACTTCGAGGTGCTGACGCCGAGCGGGTTGTCGTCCCACTGGGCACGCTCGGAGGGAGGTAGGTGAGGTTGTTGAACGCCCACCCCTTGTGCATGACGTAGCTGCCGCCGACCTTGACGACCTTGTCGGCCCAGATGTCGGTGGAACAGCGCACCACGGTGGTCGAGTACTTGGAACAGTCGGTGTTCCAGTAGCGCCCGTTGACCAGGTGGTCGCCCGGCGTGGTGTAGACATCGGAGGCGCTGGCCGTCTGCGGGGCGGCGATGGCGCCCGCGAGACCGGCAGCCACGGTCACGAGGCCGACTAGTACACGCTTCAGCATGGACGTCCTTTCGAAGATGACGGGCACGACGCTACACAAGACCCGCCGAGATTCCAAGAATTTCTCAGGAAGGCTCTCAGGCGACACGCCGGTAACTCGGAGGCCGACAAGGCACTTCACCGGGCAGACGGCACCCTTTCTGAGAATGACCGCGATCCGCGTGCGGCGACCCCGGCACAAGTAGCCTGACGGGCAGGAAGGAGCGTCATGCGCATCGGAGTCCCCAGGGAGATCAAGAACAGCGAGTACCGCGTCGCCATCACCCCGTCGGGTGCATGAGTTGGTCGTCGGGGCCACGAGGTGCTGATCGAGTCGGGGGCCGGGATCGGCTCGGCGATCAGCGATGACGACTACGCCGCGGTCGGTGCGCGGATCCTGCCCGGAGCCGACTCCGTGTGGGCCGACTCCGAGCTGGTCCTGAAGGTCAAGGAACCCCTCCCGGAGGAGTACCACCTGCTCCGCGACGACCTCGCGCTGTTCACCTATCTGCATCTCGCGGCCGACGGCCCCTCGTGGACGCGCTGGTCGCGGCGGGCACCACCTCGATCGCCTACGAGACGGTGCAACTGCCGTCGGGTCTTCTCCCCTGCTCCATCCCATGAGCGAGGTGGCCGGCTGCCTCGCCCGCAGGTGGGCGCACACGAACTGCAGAGGAACTCGGGCGGGCGGGGCATCCTGATGGGTGGGATCGGCGGGGTCGCCAACGCGAAGGTGGTCGTCCTCGGCGCCGGGGTCGTCGGGCAGAACGCGACCGAGGTGGCGCTCGGGATGGGCGCCGACGTCACCCTGCTCGACACCAACCTCGAGAAGCTCCGCACCTGCCTGGGCCGGTGGGGCAACCGGGTCCACCAACTCGCGTCCTCGACGCTGGCCGTGCGCGAGCAGGTGCTGGGGCCGACATGGTGATCGGCACCGTGCTGGTGCCGGGGCGAAGGCACCCAAGCTCGTCACCGAGGAGATGGTGGCGAAGATGAAGCCGGGCTCGGTGCTGGTGGACGTGTCGATCGACCAGGGCGGCTGCTTCGAGGGAGCCGACCCACCACGCACGAGGACCCGACGTTCCGGGTGCACGACTCCACGTACTACTGCGTCGCCAACATCCCCGGGTGGTGCCCATCACGTCCACGTGGGCACTGACGAACGCGACGCTGCCCTACATCCGCGAGGTGGCCGACTTGGGGTGACCGCGGCGATGCGACACGACGGCCCCTGGCGCGGGGCTCTCCACCCACCTCGGCCTGCTCACGTCGGAGCCCGTGGCCCGGGCTTTCGGTCGCGACTGGGTGGCACCGGCCGACGCGTTGGCCGGCTGACCGGCGTCAGGGGCAACCCGGACGTACCCGACGCCGTGCACCAACTGGAACCACTCGTCCTCGGTCAGGTACCGGCCGAACGCCCCGCAGAGGGAGGCGTCATCGTCCGACGGGAGGGCCACCGGAGCGACCTGCCGTCACGCAGCGACATCACCACCGAGCCGTCCAGCTCGGCGACCCCTGGACGGCCTGCGCCCCAGGCTCGAGGCGCAGCTCCAGCTCCGGGTCGCTCCCGTCGAGGCGCCACACCCACACGAGGCCCTCGTAGGTCGAGGCGAACAGGCGCCCACCGTCCGCTGAGAAGTTCACCTGCGAGATCGACGACCTGGCCTCTCGCAACCGCGCCGTCACCCGGGACCCGGCGGGGTCCTGCAGCGAGTAGACGGTGATCTCACCGGCGAGATCGCCCACCGCGAGCATCCCGGGCGCCCCGGCGAAGGCGGCCGGCACCTCGCTCTCCTCGGTCTCGACGTCAGCCAGCCGCTCAGGCTCCCCGGTGAGGTCCCACACGGTGAACTCCTGCCCTCGATGCCCAGCCCGACGAACAGCGCGTCGCCCACGAAGGCGCTGATGCCGCTCGGCCAGCCGTCGATCCGGGCGGACCCGACCCAGTTGCCCCGACCCAGCGGTACACCTGGTAGCCGGGCCGGCCCTCGACCCCGAGCACGAGGATGTCCCCTTCGGTGAGAGCCGGATGTCGGAGAGGGCATGCGGGAACGCCAGCGAGGCGACCTGCTCGTACCGGTCACCCTCGCGTCGGAAGGTGATCAACCGTTCGTCACGGGTCTGGTTGACCAGCGTCGAACCGTCGCTGCTGAACCCGTAGTAGGCGTTGAGGTCGGCCCCGTTGGCCACGACCGGCATCCTCCCACCCCCGTCCCGAGGCTGAACACGTGCGGCCCGACGCTGCTGCTGAGCATCACCGCGGAGCCGCCCGCACCACGTCGAACAGCATGCCCGCGTCGATCCGGTTGAGCTCGCCGGTATCGCTCCTGCGCCAGAGTGTGGTCGCTCCCCCGCCGACCCGACGAGCCGCGTGTCGCCCCGGCCCGCGAGGCTCACGACGACCGAGCGCTCCGGCCACGCGCGGAGCTGCTCCCCGTCGAGGGAGTACTCGCGGACCTCGGAGAATCCGCCCCGACAAGGAGGGAGTCATCCTCGAGCAGCACGGCTGTGACCCGCGACGGGGTGCTCCAGCCGCCGGTGCGCACCAGGCCGGACGCCGTGACCTCCCAGAGCCCGACCGCGCTGCTGCTCTGGCCGACCGCCCCTAACGCCTTGTCATCCCGGGTTACCCAGGTCACGATCCTAAGGTAGACGCTGCCCCACCCGGACACGAGCCACCACGGGGTGGTCGATCGCATCAGGGCCGAAAGTGAGGTGGCGAAGCGACACGGGGTCGCCATCGGGTACCGCGAAGCCTCCCTACACTCGTGGTCGAGCCACCCTAGGAGACTTGCGTGACAGAGCAGCTGATCATCCCCGCCCCACCCGACGGGTGCACGCCTCGAAGGTCGGGGTGCTGTTCGCCAACCTCGGCACCCCGACGGCACCGACTACCGGTCGATGCGCCGGTACCTGCGCGAGTTCCTCTCCGACCGCCGGGTGGTCGACCTTCCGGCCTGGAGGTGGCTCCCGATCCTGCACACCATGGTGCTGACCAGGCGCCCGTTCACGTCCGGCGCCATCTACCGCTCGGTGTGGAACACGGAGGACGACGAGTCGCCGATGATGACGGTGACGCGGAGGCAGCTCGCGGCGCTGGCCGACGCGGCCGCCGCCCGCTGGGGCGACGAGGTCGTCGTCGACGTGTGCATGCGCTACGGGAACCCGTCGACCCGCGACGCGGTGGGGCGGCTGACGGAGGCGGGCTGCGACCGGCTCCTGTTCGTTCCCCTGTACCCGCACTACGCGGGGCGACCTGGGCGACGGCCAACGACGAGTTCTTCCGGGCCCTGCTGCGGCTCAAGCGCCAGCCCGCCGTCCGGGTGGCGCCGGAGTACTACGGCCGCGCCTCCTACATCGACGCCCTCGCGGCATCGGTCGAGAGGGGCTACGCGGCGCTCGACCACACGCCCGACGTGCTGATCGCCTCGTACCACGGGATGCCGCAGCGCTACGTCCACGAGGGCGACCCGTACTACTCGCAGTGCCTGGAGACCTCGCGCCTGTTGGCCGCACGGCTCGGCTGGCCCACCGACCGGATCCACACAACGTTCCAATCGGTGTTCGGCCGGGAGGAGTGGCTGCGTCCCTACACGATCGAGCACGCGGCCGAACTGGCCCGGCAGGGCCGATCGGTGGCAGTCATCTCCCCGCCTTCTCGGCCGACTGCGTCGAGACGTTGGAGGAGGTCGACAAGCTGATCCGCGAGGCCTACGAGTCTGCGGGAGGGCCGCGGTTCGACTACATCGCCTGCCTCAACGACGACCCGGCCACATCGGGCGCTGACGGAGGTGGTGGCGGAGAACCTGCAGGGCTGGCTCCCGACCTGAGGGCTTCCGCCCCCGTGGCCGGCGCTCCTCAGCTCGCCGCCAGCCCCGAGACGAGGTTGACCGTCGCGGCAAGCACGACGGCGCCCAGGAAGTAGCTGAGCAGCGTGTGGCCCAGCACCGTGACCCGTAACCGGTTGGTGCGCAGGTTGGTGTCGGAGATCTGGTACGTCATGCCGAGGCAGAACGTCAGGTAGGCGAAGTCGGAGTAGCGCGGGGGCTCGTCGCCGAAGTCGATCGGGGGCCTGTCCGAGGAGAAGTACAGGTCGGCGTAGCGGACGGCGTAGATCGTGTGGACCAGAAGCCAGGACGCCACCACGCAGGCGACGCCGAGCGCGGCGGTCGACACCGGTTGATTGCCCGCAACCAGGATGAACCCCATGCCCGCGACGCTCGCGACGGAGGCCACGATCAGGATCAGATCGGCGAGGCCCGGCCGGGGTCCTCCTCCATGGAGTGCTCCGCCGTCTGGGCCGCATCCAGGGGCCAGAGCCGGAGCCAGGTCCAGCTGCAGTACACCGCGACGAACGCGGTCCATCCGCCCGCGATGCCGAGGTCGATCCGGGTGAGCAGCCCGATCGGCAGCGCGGCGACGACGCCGACCCCAACGCTCAGCGACAGCCGCAGCAGCCGTCGTGACCTGCGGGTCATGGTCTCAGCCGAGGAAGGGTCCGACGGCCGACTTCGGGCGTCCGATGATCGCCCTGTCGCCCCGGATCAGGACCGGGCGCTGCGCGAGCTGCGGTTGCTCGGCCAGCACCGAGGCGACCTGCTCCGCGGAGGCGACGTCGGCGTCGGTGAGGCCCGAGCGCTCGAAGTTCGGGTCGCGGCGCACCAGCTCAGTGGGGTCCGCGTCGAGCTTGGCGAGCACCTCGAGCCACTCGCCACGCGAGAGGGTTTCCGAGAGGTAGTTGCGGATCTCGCCGCGCAGCCCGGATGCGACGACGGCGTCGACCGCGGCCCTCGACGTGGAGCAACGGGGTTGTGCAGCACGGTGATCTCGCTCATCGCCCAAGCGTATCCCCTGCGATGCCCGATCCCGGGGGCGTGCGCCGCGGACGGGAGGCCGGCGGCGCACGCCGTGGGGCTACCTCGCGGCCACCTCCGACAGCTTCCGGATGAGCGTCGGGAGGCCGGCCTCCCAGTCGAACGTCAGCGCGGTGGGCGGCGACACCGACGACACTGCGATCGGGTCGGCCACCTGGACGACGCGGCCGGCCTTCACCGCCGGGATCGCCTGCAGCGCAGGCTTCGTCAGGAAGGCGGCGGCCTCCTCCTCGCTGGCGTGGTAGCTGATCACGATGTCGGCGTCGAGCTTGTCGAGCTGCTCGTAGCTCAGCTCGTAGAAGAATCCGCCGTCGGACGTGTCGAGCTCGGAGACGCTCGGCGCGACCCGGAGCCCCACCTCCTCGAGGATGCCGATGCGGGGATCGGCCGCGGTGTAGACGTAGACGAAGCCGTCGGCGTCCCACACCCGGCAACCGTCTTCCCCTCAAGCCCGGGTGTGCCTCCGCCATCGCGGTGAGGGTGCCGCCGATGCCCGAGAGCACCTCTTCCCCCGCGGCGGAGCGGCCGAGCGCCTCGGCGGTCAGCGTGATGGTCTCCTGCCACGTCGTCGTCCACGGCGCCCTGGGTACGCGACGGTCGGGGCGATCTCACTGAGCGTGTCGTACTGCTCCTGGGTCAGGCCGGAGTACGGGGCGAGGATCAGGTCGGGATCGGCCGCGATCAGCTCCTCGTAGGGGAAGGTGGCGCCGCCGTCGGCATCGGTCAGCACCACCGGCTTCTCCCGGTCGCCGAAGGCCTCCTCCACCCAGGGCAGCAGGTTGCCCGCGCCGACGGTCCACGACTGCTCCGCGACGGCGACCGGGTAGACGCCGACGGCCAGCGCCGCCTCCGTCGAGCCCCAGCCCCAGGTGGCCACGCGGGTGGGTTCTGCCTCGATCACGGTGGTGCCGAGCGCATGCGTGATCTCGATCGGGAAGGCGTCGGTGGCGCCGGCCGGGGCGCCCGTGCTCGGCGCCGCCGATCCGGTCGGCTGGGGGCGCCGGGTGGAGTCGCAGGGCTGCCGCACGCGACGAGCGCGAGCGCGGCGGCCGCGGCAAGGGCGGTCAGGGTTCTGGCGATTGGCATGAAGGGGTTCTCCTCGGGTTGTGGAGCTGTGCTCCCGGTGGGGCTCAGGCGGCGTGGCGCCGCCCGATGGGAACGACAAGGGGCGTGCCGGAGACGGGGTCGTCGACCACCCGGCAGTCGAGGCCGAAGACCCTGTTGATCGAGCCGGTGTCGATCACGTCGCCGGGCGCGCCCTGCGCGACGATCGCGCCGTCGCGCATCATGACGAGATGATCGGCGTAGCGGGCGGCGAGGTTCAGCTCGTGGAGCACCATGACCACGGTGGTGCCGCGCTCGCGGTTGAGGTCGGCGAGCAGGTCGAGCAGGTCGAGCTGGTGGCTGACGTCCAGGAAGGTCGTCGGTTCGTCGAGCAGCACGATGTCGGTCGCCTGCGCGAGCACCATGGCGATCCAGACCCGCTGCCGCTGCCCGCCGGAGAGCTCCTCGACGCGGCGGTCGGCCAGGTCGGCGGTGCCCGTGTCGGCGAGGGCCCTGGCCACCACGGCGTCGTCGTCGGAGCGGGCGAGACCGAACCAGCCCTGGTGCGGGTAGCGACCACGGGCGACCAGCTCGGCGACGCGCACGCCGTCGGGCGCCGTCGAGGACTGGGGCAGCACACCGACGATGCGGGCCACCCGGCGCCGTCCGAGCGAGGCGACCGGGGTGCCGTCGAGGAGGATCCGCCCGGCGGTCGGCCTGTGCAGGCCGGCCAAGGTGCGGAGCAGGGTCGACTTGCCGCACGCGTTGGGGCCGACGATCACCGTGATCCTGCCGGCGGGACGGCGAAGTCGAGACCCTCGATCACGACGCGGCCGTCGTAACCGACCGTGACGGCCTCGGCCGCGAAGGAGTGCTGGTGTGCGGTCATGCGACGGCCTTCCGTTGACGGACCAGGAGGAGGAGCAGGTAGGGGGCGCCGATCAGGCCGGTGACGATACCGACGGGGGCGACCACCCCGGCACCGCGTGCTGGCCGAGCAGATCGGCGAGCAGGGTCAGCAGCGCCCCGACGGCGGTGGCCACCAGCAGCGCGGGCCGCCGTCGCCGGTCAGCCGCCTGGCGATCGGCGCGGCCAGCAGCGCGACGAACGCGATCGGGCCGGTGACACCGGTGGCGGACGCGACGAGCCCGACGGCGGCGAGCAGCAGGACGGTGCGCGCCGGGTTGGGTGCCACGCCGAGGCCCGCGGCCAGCTCGTCGCCGAGCGGAAGCACGCGCAGCGGGCGTGACGCCAGCGCGACCACGCCCCGAACACCGCAACAAGCACCGCGAGGGCGCCGAGCGAGGCGCCGCGCACGTCGGCCACGCTGCCGACGGTCCACAGCAGGACGGGCTGCGCCTCGCGCACGTCGGCCTGGCTGAGCAGCCAGCTGATGGTCGAGCCGCTGAGGTACGCGAGCCCGACGCCGACCAGCACGAAGCGCAGCCCGTGCAGGCCCTGGCGCCAGGCCAACGCCCAGATCAACACGGCCACACCGAGCGCCCCGATGAAGGCGCTCGCCGAGACGGAGAAACCGCTCCAGCCGAACACCAGCACCGCGACGACGGCGCCGAGGCTGGCGCCCGACGAGACGCCGAGGATATCGGGGCTCGCGAGCGGGTTTCGCAGCACGGCCTGGAACACGGCCCCGGCGAGCCCGAAGGCGGCCCCTGCCAGCAGCGCGGCCTCGATCCGGGGCAGCCTCAACGTGCCGATGATGAGGTTCTCGGACCGCGACCCGACGCCGAGCAACCCACGCAGCACCGCGTCGCCGGTGAGGTCGGCGGCCCGAGCAGGAGCGCAAGGACGGTGAGCGCCGCGATGAGAACAGCGGCGGAGGCGAGCAGGCCGACGGTGCGCGCCGTGGCGCCGCGGCGGCGGGCCCGAAGCGGCAGGGCGGGCCGGTGGAAGCGGTCACGGGGCCGCCACCCTCGGGCCGCGGGCCACCGCGATGAGCACGGGCGCGCCGAGGAAGGCGCAGACGACGCCCGCCTCGAGCTCCGCGTTGGTGACGATCACGCGGCCGATCACGTCCGCCCCAGCAGCATGATCGGGCCGAGCAGCACCGCGAGCGCGGTGGTCGCGTGGTGGTCGACCCCGACAAGCCGGCGGGCGGCGTGCGGCACGACGAGCCCCACCAGCGCGATGGGGCCCGCGAGCGAGACGGCCGTGCCGCACAGCAGCACGATGGCGAGCCCGGCGAGGATGCGGGTGGTGCGCACGTCCTGCCCGAGCCCGCGCGCGATGTCGTCGCCGAGCGCGAGACCGTTCAGCCGGTGCGCCAGATAGGCGGCCAGTAGGAGGCCCACCAGTAGGAACGGCAGCAGCCACGCGAGCACGCCGAGATCGCGGCCGGTGAGCGCGCCGACCACCCAGAAGCGGTAGCTGTTGAAGGTGGCCTGGTCGCGGAGCAGCACCAGCGTGGTCAGCGGAGTCACGAAGGCGACGAGGGCGGCGCCGACGAGGGCGAGCTGCACCGGTTGCGCGTGTCCGAAGGAGAACACCACGGCGGCGGCGAGGGCGGCCCCGCGAACGCGAACCAGACGTAACCGACGGCCGAGGTGACGCCGAGGAACTGGATGGCGAGCACCACGGCGAGGGCTGCGCCGGAGTTGACCCGAGGAGGCCGGGGTCGGCGATCGGGTTACGGGTGACGCCCTGGATGACGATGCCTGCGACCCCGAGCGAGATTCCGGCGGCGAGCCCGATCAGCGTGCGGGGACGCGCTGTTGGAGCACCACCATGTGGTCGACATCGTCGGCGATGGGCGCCGTGAGCGCCTGCCAGACCGTGGCCGGATCGAGGTCACGCACGCCGATCAGGAGGCTCAGCGCAGCGACCACCGCGAGCAGGACTGTGGCGGAGCCGAACACCAGCGCGGAGCGGCGATGGCGGGCTCGCAGGACCGCCCCGACGTCGAGGACCGGGGTGAGGGTGCCGGTGGGCATGTCAGTCGAGCTCGGCGCGGCCCTGGCGCCAGTAGCCCATGAACGCGACGCGGCGCCGGTCGAGCCCGGCATCGGAGACGAGGAACCTGCGCAGCGTCTTGACGAGCCCGGCCTCCCCGCGATCCAGGCGTAACAGTCGCCGTCGAGGCTGGTGCCGTCGGGGACGTCCCACAGGGGGCGTCATCAGGGTCCTCGAAGGCCACGGGCCGGTCGGGAACCGGGATGCAGCCGGCGGCGCAGCAGGTGCGCACCACCCACTCGCGCACCGCGGGATCAGGCGGTGCCCGTGCGCACCGCCCGGGTGGCGCGGCAGGAACCGCACCGCTACGCCGTCCGGGGCGATCAGATCGAGCGTGTCGGCAGGGTCGGGCACCTCGATCAGCGCGACCCCGGTCGCGTCGACGGGGAGCGACCCGAGGATGGCCGAGATGGCAGGGCGGCGGTCTCATCACCGGCCAGCAGGATCTGGTCGACGGCCCTGGTCGCCAGTCGATGCCGAGGGTGCGGCCGGGGCTGCGTTCGTCCGGCCCGACGATGACCGCGTCGTCGCCGACCTCGACGCGCGCCGCCCAACGGCTCGCGGGCCCGGCATCGCCGTGGCCGACGAAGTCGATGTCGACCTCGAGGGCGTCGGGACGGACCTCACGCACGGTGTAGGTGCGGAACGGGTTGCGGTGCTCGACGGGAAGCTCGCGCCACGCGGCGTACCAGTCGTCGACGTCGGGGAAATGGGTGAACCCGAGCCCCGGAAGGGCAGCACCACCTTGACGCGCTGGTCGAGGCCCGCGGTGCCGAAGTCGACGAGCTCGGCCCGCTGAACGTGATCCGGGTGAAGTGCGGGGACAGCCGTCTGCGGGCGGCCACACGCACCCGGAAGGCCCGGTAGGCGGGGCGGGTGTCGGTCGAAGCTTCACTCGTCACGCCGCAAGTATTACACGCATGAACCCTTGCGTAATACTCATTTCATTAGGTTTGCCTAACCAATCTTTCCCACCACGCCGGGAGGCCCCGCCGGTCCGGGAAAACACGGAGCCCGCCGCCGTCTCTCGACGCTCACCTCGAGAGTGGCACCCGCTGATACCGGGCGAGCGGCAGCAGCCTCACACCTGCCGCGTCATCGACCGCGGCGAACACCCGCTGCGTCTCCGCGTCCCCAGGCTCGGGCTCCCCATCGTCGAGGAGAGAACCTCGCGGACGGCGTCCCTCTCGGCCCGCGAGAGGTTGCGTGGCGCGGGGGTCGGGTCGGCGGCGGCAAGCACCACGAGCAGCAGGCCGGGGAGCCGCGGCATGCCCTCGGCGATCGGTGGCTGGTAGTAGGGCACGTCGAGTACGGTTGCGCCGAGCCGCTCGTAGAACGCGAGGCGTCGCGCCGGGTCACCGTAGCGGGGATGCGCCCGAAGAGGTCGGGTCGCTCCACCTCACCCACCACGACCAGCGCGCCGTCGTCGAGCCACCGCCGGAGGCCGGCCTCAATGAGCGCGCGGCCCACGCCCCCGCCGCGGGTCGCTCCCGCGACGGCCAGCCAGTCGACGAGCACCCGTCGCCGTGCCGCTCACCGACGATCACGCCGAGCGGCTCGCCTCCCCCGACCGGGCGCGCCACGAGGACGTCGAGGTGGCCCGCCGTGCCCCGGCGACGAACACGTCGAGCGGGACGAGCTCGGTGGGCGGGAAGCTCGGCGCGAGGACCGACCCGTAGACGTGCGCGAGGGTTGAGGCGTCGGTGACGGCCTCGATCACATGGTTCATCTGGAAGGTCTCGTCCATTTCTTGGTTTCGGGGTCGCTCCGACCCTGCGGGCCGTGAGATACAGCACCAGGCTGAGCAGCCCGGCCAGGGCAAGGATGCCGAACAGCAGCCCCCACGCCACGTCGGCTCCCCAGCCGGGGTTGCCCGCCTGGAGGATGGCGGCCAGCCCCGAGAGGCCGACCACCCGAAGACCACCCCGATCAGCTGGAACGCGAGGTCGACCCTGCGGTCGCGAGCCTCCCGCAGCGCGGCCGTCTCCTCGGCGTAGGACTTCTCCATCCTGCGGTGCACGACGTCGAGCAGCGGCCGCAGCCGGGTGCCGAGGACGTCACGGACGGCCCTCGTGAAGCCCGAGCGGAGCCGCGGGTAGCCGTTGGAGGTGAGGATGGTGTCGAGGTCGGCGCGCAGCGGCGGCGACGCGACGATGTCGGGTGACTCCACGAACAGCATGATGGCCTCGTTGGACTGCACGAACGCCTGGAGGGACAGCTCGGTGCGCTCGACGTCGCGCACCAGCAGGTCGAGGCGTTCGATGACGGCGGCACGGCGGCCCGACAGCGGGTCCTCGCCGCCACGGTCCAGCTCGTCGGCCTCCGCGAGGGCCGCCTCCGCTCCCCTGAGCAGCCCGGCGATGCGCTCCGCGTAGTAGCGCACGCCGTCCTGCCAGCCCTTGTACATGCCGTGCAGGCTGTGCGCGAACTCGATGTAGCTCTCCATCTCGCTGACCGCGTAGTCGGGCGAGGTGAACGAGGCCAGCAGCGTCATGTTGCTGCTGGAGGCGAGCAGTTCGCCGTTCAGGTGCAGCAGCGGCCAGGTCTCGACCGAGTCGAGGTCGTGCAGCGCCCAGTCCGCGACGCTCGCGACCCCGCTCGGGAGCGGGTGCAGCAACGGCTGCACGCCCCACAGGTCGAGGAGCCCGTGGGTGTCGCCCAACCTCCTTGCGCCGTCGGGGCCGACGGCGGAGGCCGCGATGACGGTGACGATGATGCCGAAGGAGCCGTCGCGGGTCGCGAGATCGGCCTCGCTGAAGCCACCCGGGATCTCGTCCAGCAGCCCCTCAGCCCGTCCAGCACGCCGGCGACCACCGCGGGGACCCTGCCACGGGCACCCGTCGGGGCCCTGCATCCGCAGCACGTCGTCGATCTCGCGCAGGTCGCCGAACACCGGGCTGGCGAGGTGGAGGGCCTCGGCGATGCGGTGGGCGGGGACGTCGAGGAGGTCGAGCTCGAACACGATCGAGTGGTTGCCGAGCTGCGACAGCTGGATCCTGGGGCGCACCGTCTCGAGCCGCGCGCCGTCGTCACCGGTCAGGACGAGGTCGCCGAGCTGGATGGTGGCGCCGCGGTAGCCGCGGCCGAAGTTGTCGGTGCCCTGCCAGACGTCGCTGAGGTCGAGCCGCGACCTCGCCTCGACGATGGGCAGGCCTCCGATCGGTGCGCCGCTCAGCCGCATCCCGTGCGCGCGTGTCTTCAGCTCCTCGACGAGCGCGATCGGGTCGTCGTCGCCCCGCAGCCGGATGCCGAACGGGTAGACGATGCGGATCCGGCCGGCGTCGACCTGCAGCCATTCGCGCCCCCGCACCCCGTTGACGGCCTCGACCGCGGCGAGGTGGCCCGCAGCTCGCTCGCGTCGACGGCGTTGAAGTCGGTGGCCTCCACCCGGGCACGCATCCGGTCGAGGTCGGCGGCCGCGTCGCTCCTGTCACCAAGAAGCAGCCGGCGCCCGACCCGGGCGCAGTCGCGGATGGTGCGGTAGTAGGTCAGCTCGTTGGTGGCCTCGCGCAGGAGCGCGTCGCGACCCTCCCCGGCGGGCACTCGCGGGCGGCGTCGACGATGGGCCGGACGTGGGCGGCCGCCGCCTCGGCGACGCGCAGGACGGCGTCGAGCCTGCCCGCCAGCAGCGCCGTCTCGACGCGGAACTCGAGGCGCATGAAGTCGAGCAACCTCCAGGCGAGGTCGGCGACGGGGTCGACGGGCGGGTCGCTCCGGAGCCTCTCCGCCTCGTTGCACGACACGTCGATCGTGGTGATCAGGAGGTGGTGGTCCCAGGCCATCGACCAGGCGTCGTTGACGAGGTTGCGCAGGTACAGGGCCAGCACGAGACCGCCCTGTGGGAGCCGGTCCGCGGCCCGGACCGCGGGGGCAGCGCCCGCCTCAGCAACTCCTCTGGATCCTCCGCGTCGCCCTCGCCCTGGTAGAGCGCGCGCCACCAGGTGCTGCCGAGCAGGTCGGCGAGGTCGGCCCGCTGCTCCGGCGTCAGGGCTTCGGGGTCCCCGCCGCCGCCTGGGCGTCGAAGCCCGCCGTCAGCCACGCCCGGGCGGCCTCCGCAGGCAGGTCGGCGGAGGCGAAGATCGAGTCATGCCCACGGGTCGGCATGGGCTCATCGTAGGCGCAGGCGCTCCCCGCCGGGCCGTCGCTCAGAGGTCGGCCGGGACGCCGTCCTCCAACTCCTCGAGCCACGCGCGCGCCGAGGCGTCCGACGGCATCCTCCAGTCGCCGCGCGGTGAGAGAGAGCCGCCGGCAAGCACCTTCGGGCCGTTGGGCATCGCGGTGCGCTTGAACTGGTTGGAGAAGAAGCGGCGCAGGAACACGGCCATCCACCTGCGGATGGTGGCGAGGTCGTAGGCGGTGTGGTCCGCCTCGGGGTAGCCTGCCGGCCACTGCCCGGCCTCCGCGTCGCGCCAGGCGTGCCACTGCAGGAAGGCGATCTTGCTGGGCCGGTAGCCGCGGCGCAGCAGGCCGTGGAGGGTGAAGTCGTGCAGCGCGTAGGGGCCGATGGAGTCCTGTGTCGACTGCGGCTTGGCGCCGTCGGCCACCGGGATCAGCTCGGGCGAGATCTCGGTGTTCAGGATCGAGTCGAGGGTCTCGTTGACGCCCTCTTCGGGAACTGACCCGATGAGATCACCCAGCGGATCAGGTGCTGCATCAGCGTCTTCGGCACGCCCGAGTTCACGCCGTAGTGGCTCATCTGGTCGCCGACGCCGTAGGTGCACCAGCCGAGGGCGAGCTCGGAGAGGTCGCCGGTGCCGAGCACGAACCCGCCGCGCTGGTTGGCGGCGCGGAACAGGAAGTCGGTGCGCAGCCCCGCCTGCACGTTCTCGTAGGTGACGTCGTAGACGGGCTCGCCGTCACCCGCGGGGTGCCCGAGCGCCCGCAACAGCGACTCGGCCATCGGCTTGATGTCGACCGCCTCGAACGTGACGCCGAGCGCCTCCGACAGCACCGTGGCGTTGCCCAATGTGTGGTCGGAGGTGGCGAATCCGGGCAGCGTGAACGCGAGGATGTGGGTGCGGGGCAGCCCGAGCCGGTCGCAGGCCTTCGCCGCGACGATCAGCGCATGGGTGGAGTCGAGGCCGCCGCTGACGCCGAGCACGATCTTTGGGGCCCTGGCCGGGTCGCCGCCCGACATCGACAGCATGCGCCGCTCCAGCGCGGACACCTGGATGTTGTAGGCCTCGTAGCAGTCCTGGTTGAGCCGGGCCGGGTCGTCGGGCACGAACGGGAACCGGTCGAGCGGGCGGCGGAGCCCGAGGTCGGCGTCGGGCGGGCTGAGCTCGAACCCGATCGTCGAGAACTGGAAGGGCGTGACGTCGTGGGCGCGGGCGTTGTCGTCGAACGACCCCTGCCGCAGCCGCTCCTGCTGGATCCGGTCGAGGTCGACGTCGGCCATGAGGATGGTCGCTCCGGGTGCGAACCGCTCGGACTCGGCCAGTTCGTCGCCCATCTCGTAGATCATCGACTGCCCGTCCAGCTGAGGTCGGTGGACGACTCCCCGAAGCTCGCCGCGGCGTAGGCGTAGGCAACGCAGGCCCGCGCACTCTGCGAGCGCACCATGAGGGCACGGTCGTCGGCGCGCCCGACCGTGATCGGTGAGGCGCTCAGGTTCAGCACGACGGTCGCTCCCGCCAACGCTGCCCGGTCGACGGCGGCACCGGCACCCACATGTCCTCGCAGATCTCGATGAAGATCCTGAGCCCGGGCACGTCGACAGCCTCGAAGATCAGGTCGGTCCCGAACGGGATCTCCGCGTCGTCCATCGCGGTGGGCCAGTGTGGCCGCACGAGCCCCGCCTCCTCCATCCCCGCGCCGGCCGCGAAGTGCCGCTTCTCGTAGAACTCGCGGTAGTTGGGCAGGTAGCTCTTCGGGACGACGCCGAGCACCGATCCGCCGTGGATCACGACGGCGCAGTTGAAGAGCCTGCGGTCGGTGGCGATGGGGGCGCCGACCACGATCATGGGGCTCAGGTCGGCGGTCTCCTCGGCGATCCGCACGATGGCCGCGTCGACGGCGTCGAGCAGCACGTCCTGGAGGAGCAGGTCGTCGAGGGAGTAACCGCTGACCGACAGCTCCGGGAACAGGGCGACTGCGGCGCCGTCGTCGTGGCAGAGCCGCGCCTGCTCGATGATCCGCTCGGCATTGGTGGCGGGATCGCCCAGGGCGACCGGCAGGGTGCAGGCGGCGATGCGCGCGAAACCGTGGCTGTACAGCGACGTGAACTCCATGGGCCGAGTCTCCCACGAACGCCCCGGCCCGGCGGCGGCGGCGCGACGATTCGGGGCCGGGACAACCGGATCCGCGTCCGGGCACGTCGTAGCGGTAGACCGTGAGGAGAACCGATGAGCACGAGACCATGCCGGGATGGGCGACGTCTCCCTTCCTTGCCGGCGCGACGCTGGCCGCCGCGGCCGCACTCCAGCTGTTGACAGCCCCGATGGCGTCCGCCTGCAGCCTCGTCCTCGACCCGGATCCGCCCTCGATCGCAGAGGAGATCGCCGACGCGGAGATCGCGGCCCTCGTGCGGGTGGTGGCGGAGTTCGAGCCCCGGGGGCGCACGACGCGAGTTACGAGGTCGAGTACGCCCGGGTGTGGAAGGGCGATCCCGTACCAGGGTTGCGGCTGAAGGTCATCAACTCGTCGTGTGGGGATCTCCGCTTCGATATCGATGATGAGGTCCTCATCATCGAAAAGGAGGCGAGGGCCAACTACCTGGTGATGGGCGGAGACCTGGGTAGGCTGCCCGAGGTGCTCGCGGCTGTCGGTGAGGGGGCGACCCCTGCCACCGACCCGGCGCGCTTCGCCCGGCTCAACACCCACGTCCCAGTGCCGCTGCCGATGGACATCCTCGATCCACTCGTTCTGCTCCGCTCGTCGTCCGCGCGATGGGCCGCCCTCGGTGCGGCGCTCGCCGCGGTGGCCGCGGCTCTCGCCTGAACGCGGAGGGTGGAGTCGTCGTCGGGACAACCCGGGTCGCTCCGGTGAGCGTCGTTAGTTCGTCTGTACTTTGCGAAGGAGCAACATCATGCGGATCTCAGGGTTACTCGGGGCGGCCGTCCTGTCAGCAGTGGGCGCCGTCGGCCTCTCATGGGGTCGGTGGAGTGCGCGTCGGCGTGCAGCTGCGTCATCAGCACCCCACGGAGCAGGCCGCCTGGGCCGAGCTGGTGGGCACCGGCACCATTCTGACGATCGACGAGCCGTCGAACCCGAGCTCCAGCACCGACGCGACCGTCTACACGATCGAGCTGGACCGGATCTGGAAGGGTGAAGCGCTGTCCCGGATCGAGGTCGCGAGCCCGAACAACAGCGCGTCGTGCGGGCTCTCCGGCTTCTCCGAAGGCCAGGAGATCGTGCTGTTCGCCGGACACGACGACATCATGGGCGAGGCCACGGACACCTGGCAGGCCAACATCTGCGGCGGCACCGCGCCGCTCGACGAGGCCGTCACGGCCGAGCTGACGACGGTACTTGGGGCACCCAGCACGGTGACGCCCAGCGTCCCGGCACCCGGGAGGGCGAGGAGGGCGCCGTCGGGGGTTCCCCGGCGGATGGTTGGGCCGTTGGCCCTGATCGCGGTCACGTCGGTCGGCGCGGGGCTCGTGTACGCAGGCGGCTTCGGACGTGCGCGTCGCACCACCGCGTGAAAGGCCCTCAGGTCGTTGGGGGCCGTCGCGGTTCCCCTGGACGCCATCGGGACGAACACGCCTGCGGGCCTCGTGCAGCACTATTCGAACTTATCCTGCAGTGATTCCATAATCGGCACGATAGGACACGGACAACACCTGGGCCATTTTGGACAACACTGGTAGCCAACCTGGTACAACTCGTTCGCCGAAACTGTTTGAAACAGGAAACGAACGCACTAGAATAGGTCCATGTCGGACACCCTTTTCCGGAGCACCCGCGATGAGGCCATCGCGTTGCTGGAACAGGCCCTGACACTTCTCGGCGAGAACCCTCCAGCGTGAGCCCCAGGCGGAACTGAACTACCTGGCGCGGCTGAGCTCGGCCACCGACCGGCTCAACGCCCGCAGGTCGCTCGACATCTCCGACGCTGACCGGCGTCGCGTTGCGGAGGCGGCGACGGGGTTGACGATGGCTGTGTGGTTGAAGTCGACGCGGCGGGCGACGAAGGGCGAGGCGACCGGGATCATCTTCGCCGGCCATGACCTGGCCGCGCATCCGCAGGTCGGCAAGGCCGCGGTGGACGGGACGGTCTCGACCAGGCAGGCCGCGTGTATCACGGCGATGCTCGACGATCTACCGTCCCGGTTGAGTGTGGAGCAGCAGGGCAGGGCGGCGGAGTTCCTGGTCGCGAAGGCGGCCCGGCTCGATACCAACGCCCTGAAAAGGCTCGCCGGTGAAGCGCTCGACGTCGCGGATCCCGTCGAGTCGGAGGCGGATGCGGCGGAGCGGGAGCAGGTGCGGTTGGAGGCGCAGCAGCGTCGCGCGGAGCGGAACCGGGCGTTCCGGTACCACTACGACGACGGATCGCTCCATTTCTCCGGTCAGGTCCCCGCCGTCGACGGCGCCGAACTGGTCCGCCTGGTCGAAGCCAGGGTCGAGGCCGTCAAGCGTGCCACCCGTGACGATCGACGCTCGGCAGGCGTGGGTCGGCCTGAGGTGACGCCGGAGCAGCGCGCCGCGGACGCGTTCATGGCCATCATCCACGGACATGACACTGCGGGTGGTGTGCGGGTGGCGCAGGACCGGGCCCGGGTCGTGGTCCACCTCGACGAAGACGCCCTCCACCGTCGCGTTGAGCAGGCAGGGCTACTGCCGTCGGGGCAGAAGATCCCCGCAGGCGAGTTACGCCGCCTGTGCTGCGACGCCGACCTCACCCCCGTCGTCCTGGGCACCGCCTCTGAGATACTCGACCTGGGCCGAACGCGGCGGCTGGTCTCCGACGAGATCCGCCTCGCGCTCAGCATCCGGGACCACGGCTGCGCGTTCCCCGACTGCGACGCCGCCGACCATGAGTGCGAAGCCCACCATGTGGTTCCGTGGTGGGCAGGAGGTGCCACCACCCTCGGCAATCTCGTCCTGCTGTGTCCGAAACACCACAAACTGGTCGAACCACCCCGCATGCACCACCCGCCAGGGCACCAGCCCAGGGACGGGCCCCGGCTCCACCGGGACGCCAGCCCACGGGCACGCGTCCCGTGCATGGGCGGGATCCCGCGGTTGAGCGGTGGGAAGTCCGGATCAATCAGCACGCGATGCCCGAGTTCCTGCCCCGGCACGGCTCGACCCGACACGCTCCCCGATCCCCGGCCACGGCACCCTGCCCTGACCGCCTGACCCGCCCATCGGCGGGCCAGGTCGTGCGCCCCCGGCCCAGCTGACCATCCACCGACCGGAGCCGGCCGTGACCGCATCGTCCGCATCACCCCATCCGGTCCCGCGAAGCAGCCGGGGAAGTGGCCACTATTTTCAGCAGGACCGACCAGAAACGGCCACTGGCCCATTTCTCCAGGAGGCCGGCAGGAGGACGGGCAAGTCAGTGGACACCTTTTCCAGGCAGACCGACCAGAATCGGCTACTGGCCCATTTTTCCGAGGCCCGGCAGCCCAGACCCGACGCGCGCAGAACCATCCCCGTTGCTGCCAAGAACCCCAACCACCGCGCAACCCTGGCCGACGACCCAGACAGGGGAACTTCCGTCTGCCGCGACGCCACCAAGGAGCGGGGTAGTGGGCACCTTTTCCAGGCAGACCGACCAGAACCGGCCACTGGCCCATTGTTCCAGGAGGCCCGGCAGCCCAGACCCGGCGCGCTCAGAACCATCCCCGTTGCTGCCAAGAACCCCAACCACCGCGCAACCCTGGCCGACGACCCAGACAGGGGAACTTCCGTCTGCCGCAACGCCACCAAGGAGCGGGGTACTGGTCACTATCTTCAGCAGGACCGACCAGAACCGGCCACTGGCCCATTTTTCCAGGAGGCCCGGCAGGAGGAGCGGCAAGTCAGTGGGCACCTTTTTCAGGCAGACCGACCAGAATCGGCTACTGGCCCATTTTTCCAGGAGGCCCGGCAGGAGGACGGGCAAGTCAGTGGCCAGTATTTTCAGCAGGACCGACCAGAATCGGCTACTGGCCGATTTTTCCGAGGGTCCGGCTTGGACGGCGCCCTCGACCGAAACCCGGCCGATCCCGGCCGACTGCCTCACCGTGTCGCCATACTGTCGGCATGGAAATGCTGCCGATGACGTTCGCCGCGGGCTGGGCCTCGGGGATCAACGCCTACGCGACGGTGCTGGTGCTCGGGCTCCTCGGCAGGTTCCTCGGCGTCGACGACGTGCCCCTCGGCCTGCAGCGCACCGACGTGCTGATCGTGATGGCCGTTCTATGCGTGATCGAGTTCGTGGCCGACAAGATCCCGGTGGTCGACTCCGTATGGGACGTCCCGTCGACGGTGATCCGACCCATCGCCGGCGCCGCGATCGGCGCCCTGATGGCGGGGGCACAGGGCGACCTCTGGACCGTCACCCTCGCATCCATCGGCGGCCTGACCGCGCTGGTCAGCCACCTCGCCAAGGCGAGCATCCGCCTGGCGGCCAACAGTTCGCCCGAACCCGTCACGAACCTGACGGCGTCGGTGGCCGGTGACGTCGGCGTGGTCAGCGTGACGACGCTCGCCGTATTCTTCCCCGTGGCCGCAGCCATCATCGCGGGCATCCTGCTCATCTCGATGATCGTGGCCGCCGTCGTGTTCGCCCGGTTCACGCGCAAGGGGTGGCGCTGGCTGAAACGCCGGACGGCAGGCGATGCCGCGGCCGACTAGCCGGGGCCCGGTTCCGGGCTCCCGACGGTTGCCCGAACCTGCAAGGATCGGGGCATGGGACTCGACATCTACGTAGGCTCGCTCACCCGCTACCTCTCCGGTGACTGGCAGACCGTCATCGCCGAGGCGGCAAAGGCCCAGGGCATCGAGTTTTCGACCGCCCGCCCCGATCGGGAGCGACCAGCCCCCGATCCGGCGGAGGTGGAGGAGACCGTCGCCGCCTGGCAGTCCGCGATGGCCGGGGCCCTCGGATTCGAGCGCCTCTGGGTCGACCGCGCCGACGCGCCCTACGCGACCGACCAGCCGCACTGGCTCGGCTACGGCGCCATGATCCTGCTTGCGGCCCACCTCGAGAGACCCGAGCTCGCCCGCGACGACGACGCCCCGGACGACTTCACCTCCAGCCCTCCTACGTGGCGGCCCGAACCGCAGGGAGCGAGCAGTTTCCCAGCCTGCTCGGAGGGGCCGAGTGGTGGCTGCCGGTCCCAGGGGTGGCCGCCACCTTCACCGGCACGACCGTCGGCGGTGAGACGCTCGCGATGGCGACGCTCGACCTGCTGGAGCGCGAACTCGACCTCCTCCGGGAGCGGCTCGGCATCGAGGGAACCAGCCTCACGGAGGCCCTCCTCACCGGGGGCCCGATCCCGAAGACGAACGCCGCGGTGGCAACGCCGGTTACCTGCGCGAGTGGGGCGTGTTCGGGCTCGCAGTGTTCCTGGAGCTCACGCGGCAGGCGCAGCGCATGCAGCTGCCCTCCTCCTCGACTACTGACGCCCGGCGCGTCAGCGGTGACGGCGGCCCGGCGTCGCGACCCTGCCAGCGCCACCTTGTTGCCCGCCCACCAGAGAAAGCCCTTGAGCACCAACGTGCCGTTTGAGCCGTCGCCCCGTGCGTCGCGTGAGACGTCGTTGCCGGCCATGATGGCGATGGACTGGTCGATGACCCGCACCCTTCGGGGACATAGATGTCGCTGCCTGCCATCACCGCGTCGAGGGTGAGGGTGACGATCCGTCCCGGGCCCATCGCCTCGGTCAGGTCGTAGGTGTTGCCGCCCCACCAGGCGAAGTTCCGCAGACGGCGGGTCCCGGACTCCACGACGAGATCGCCGCCCGACATGATGCTCGCCGAGAAACCGGCGTCCGCGGGGCCGTCTCCGGCACCACATCGTGCGACGGGGCCGCGGCAGGCACGGGGTTGTCGCGGACGGCGGGAGTCTGCCCTCCGGCAGATCACCGATCAGGAGCGGAAGCTCGTCGAGGAAGGTGGCACTGAGCGCGCGGTCCTGGCGTTCCTTCATCTCGGCGAGGTCCAGACGGCCGGTCTCGTAGCCCCGCTGCAGCACGGTCAGGATCTGGTCACGCTCGGCGTCACTGGCCCGCATCCGTGGCTCGGGGAGATTCTGATCCATGCCACCCAGAGTAAGGGTGAGGCGGCACGGGTGGCGCGGACGCCCCGCGCCACCCGTGCCGCGCTGCCTACCGGGCGGCGTGCTCCTCGATGACCGCCCGCACGGCAGCCGCGGTGCCGGGTACCTCGATGACGTGACGGGGCAGGTCCTCGATCCCCTCGAACCGGGCCGGCACCGGCGGCACCAGCCCGATGGCCTCGACGATGGACTCCGCAAACTTCACGGGCAGCGCCGTCTCGAGCACCACGATCGGGCCCGGCAGATCGGCGTCACGGGCGACGTGTACCGCGTCGGCGGTGTGCGGATCGATCACGACGCCGTCGGCATCGAACACGCGACGGATCTCGGCCAGCCGGTCGGCATGCGTGGAGGTGCCAGCCACGAACCCGAACCGCTCCCCCTGTCCGGCGAACTCGGGGTGGCGCTCAGGTCGAACGAGCCGTCTTCCGGGAGGCTCCGACCGAACAGTCCGGCGACCCGCTCGTGGTCGCGGCCGAGCAGGTCGAACACGAACCGCTCGAAGTTCGAGGCCTTCGAGATGTCCATCGACGGCGAACTGGTGGCGAGGGTCTCCGCGGCCCCCGTACCCGGTAGACGCCCGTGCGGAAGAACTCCTCCAGCACGTTGTTCTCATTCGTGGCCAGGATCAGCCGGTCGATCGGCAGCCCCATCTCGCGGGCGACGTGGCCGGCGGCGATGTTGCCGAAGTTGCCCGACGGGACGGCGAAGCTGACGGCGCCGCCGTCGGAGACCTGCAGCCAGGCGGCGAAGTAGTAGACCACCTGGGCCATCAGCCGGGCCCAGTTGATCGAGTTGACGGCGCCGAGCCGGTGCCGGGCCTTGAAGTCGGCGTCGGCGTTGAGTTCCTTGACGATGTCCTGGCAGTCATCGAAGACGCCCTCGACCGCCACGTTGACGATGCGCGGATCGTCAATGCTGAACATCTGCGCCTGCTGGAACGGGGTCATCCTGCCCAGCGGTGACAACATGAACACCGTCACAGAGGGCTTCCCGCCGAGCGCATACTCCGCGGCAGAGCCGGTGTCGCCGCTGGTCGCCCCGACGATGGTGATGGTCTCGGAGCGACGCTCCAGTTCGTACTCGAACAGCTCACCCAGCAGCTGCATCGCCATGTCCTTGAAGGCGGCCGACGGCCCGTTGCTGAGGTGCGCGAGCCACATGCCGTCTGAGAGGTGCGTCACGGGCACGACCGCCGGGTCGATGAACTTCGAAGGCTCGTAGGCCCGCTCGACGATGCCGCGCAGGTCGTCGGTGGGGATGTCGTCGATGAACAGGCTGATCACCTCGAACGCGAGGGCCGCGTATCCCGCTCGGCGAGCAGGACGCGCCAGGCATCGAGAGTTGCTGCGTCGACCACCGGGTACGACTCGGGCAGGTACAACCCTCCGTCGGCCGACAGCCCCTCGAGCAGAATGTCGCTGAACGGCTTGCCGTGGGCGGCGGAGCGGGTGGAGACGTAACGCATGGGCGGCAGTCTAGTGTCGCGCGGCCTCACGGCGGTGGGCCTTCCGCGCCGGGTCAGGCCTTGATGTCCCGACGTTCGAACAGGAACGCGGCCACCGCGAACAGGACCGCCATCACGACCAGGTGGTAGACGAGGGCCCGGCCGGTGGCAGCCGACGACTCGTCGTAGACGAGCGCGATCCCGTGTTGGGCGGGCAGGAGCCGGTACAGCAACGTCTCGCCGTTCTGCATGAGGCTCGTGGCCTCATCGACCACGAAGCCGTTGCCGATCAGGACCACGACGGCCGCGCCCATGGCGAGCGGGGTGCTGGGGATGATGAAGGTCACCAGCGCCGCGATGATACCCAGCAGCCCGCCGTAGACGATGCCCCACCCAGCAACCTCAGCAGCCCTGACGCCTCCCCGATCGAGTCGACGCCGTTCGTGGCCAGATACCCGACGACGGTCACCCCCGTCGTCGTCAGCAGGCCGACGGCCATCAGGAGCGCCCCGAGGACGCCGCACGCCAACGCACGGGTGGCGAGCACGAGGCTGCGCCTGGGGGTGAACGTGAGCTGCGTCGAGATGGCCCCGGAGGAGAAGTCGGCCCCGACATAGGCCACGACGACCATGAAGGTGAGGAAGGCGAACGCGATCCCCGCCGCGCTGAGGTTGTTGCGGACGACGACGTCGAAGGTCGGCCAGCCGAGAAGATCGCGGAACGTGCAGTCGAGGCAGTCGCCCTGGTTCTGCATCCTCACCAGCTCGTCCATGGCCAGGGTGATATCAGCCTCGGTGGGCATCGCGATGCCCTCCATCCATACCGCCGGGGCCAGCAGGCCCGCGACCAGCATCAGGATCATGCTGCCCCACGCCCGTCTGCGGTAGCGCAGCCGGGCGAGTTCGCCGCGCATCAGGTGCCCGAACATCTAGCGTCCCTCCATCCGCTGCCCTGGGTCGCGTGGAGGTCGGCGCCGGAGGTGAGTTGCAGGAACACCTGCTCCAGGCTGCGCCGTTCAGAGGTCAGCTCACTGGGCCACAACCCGGCCGTCCCCAACGTCTCGGCGATCACGGCGGCGTCCGGCACCCGCCCCTCCCGCCCGGAGACCCTCAGCCCGGTCTCGTCCACATCGACCCGCCAGCCCACACCACGGAGCAGGTCGGTTGCCTCGAGGGCGCGCTCGATGCGCACCCGCACGTGTGGGGCGCCGTCGCTCAGGAAGTCGTGGATGGCGCCCTCGGCGACCACCTGCCCGGCCGCGATGATCGACACCGAGTCGGCGATCTGCTCGATCTCGGAGAGGATGTGCGAGCTCACGAGCACGGTTCGCCCGGCGTCCGCCAGCCCGCGCATCGTCGCCCGGATGTCGTGGATGCCGACCGGGTCCAGCCCATTTGTCGGCTCGTCGAAGATGAGCACCTCCGGTCGTTTGAGAAGCGTCGCCGCGATTGCCAGCCGCTGCTTCATGCCGAGCGAGTAGGTGGTGAAGTGCCGGTCGGCGTCGGCCGCGAGGCCCACCTCGAGCAGCACCTCGCTCACCCGGCGCGACGGCGCCCCGATCGAGTCGGCCAGCACGTTGAGGTTGTGCCTGCCCGTCATCCGGGGCGAGAACTTGGGTGATTCGACGATGGCGCCGACCTGGTCGATCACCTGCGGCAACCGCTTGGGGACGGGCTCGCCGAGGATCCGCGCTTCACCACCGTTGGCGCGCACGAGCCCGAGCAGGATGCGGATCGAGGTTGTCTTGCCGGAGCCGTTGGGGCCGAGCAGGCCATGCACGCCGCGGCGGGGACGTTGAGGTTCAACCCGTTGAGGACCGCGCGGCCCGAGTAACGCTTGACGAGACCCGTCGCCTGGATGGCCCAATCGTCGGTGCGCTGGCTCCACGGGACACTCGACATGCCCGCAAACCTAGTGGCGGGAGGGCCGCCGGGCATCACACCGAGGTCTTGAAGGGGTCGACGCCATGGTCGGACACCGGGAGCGGATCGGAACCCCGCCGCCGCATCGCCGACAAGCCGAGCCCGAGCGGAAGGGCCACCACGAACATCGAGATGTAGGGAGGGAGCAGGTCCTGCAGCGGCGGCAGCATCGCGAAGGCACACACCGTCACCAGCCACACGCGGTTGACCGCCGCGGGGCCGCGGACGAACGCGAAAAGGGGGAGCACCCAGGTCAGGTACCAGGGCTGGAGCGCCGGGCCGACGACATTGAACGCGACGAGCACCCCCACCGCGAAGACCCACGGGCGGCCGATGCCCGAGCCGCGGGGCCCGATCCATACCCACAGCACGAGGACGAGCGCGCCGATCAGGACGGTCGACACGGTCGACACGACCGCGTTGGCGACGGGGAAGCTGAACACCTCGTGGTACCGCAGGAACGACGCGATCCATGACATCGGCGCGTTGCTGGTGGCCCCGATGGGGTTGCCCGCCGTGGGATTGCGCCAGCCGAGGCCCCACGAGACCGAGGTCAGCAGGAAGGTGGTGATGGTGATCAGGCCAGGCACCACCGCGACGGCGGCCAGGCGTAGCCAGCCCCGTCCATCGGCGGCACCCAGCCAGCCGCCGCCCCGGTGGCGGCGCAGTCCCCAGGCCACGGCCACCACCCCGAGGCCGAAGAGTGCGGCCGACTGTTTGACCCCCATCGCGACGCCGAGCAGGACTCCCGCGACCACGAGGCCACGCCAGCCGTTCCAACCGAGGTCGGTGACGGCCAGGAAGGCGGCCATGCCCAACGCCACCATGAGCGCGTCGTTGTGCACACCTCCCACCAGTTGCACGAGCATGACCGGGTTCAGCAGGCCCGCCCACAGCACGGTCAGCGGGTCGAGCCCGAACCGGCGGGCCAGCCGCGGCAACACCCAGGCAAGCAGCACGAGCGCGAGCACGCTCGGAAGTCGCAGCGCGACGAGCGTCCAGTAGAGGTCACCACCGGTCACCCTCGAGAGCAGCCCGAACAAGTCGAGCGACAGCGACGGATACACCGACGTCGTCTCGAACCAGTGCGTCCCGACGAGGAGGCCGGGCATGCCCGCATCACCGAGCGGCGTCACGTACGGGTCGATCCCCGCGCGACGTTCCACCCCGTTGCCGCATAGGCGTAGGCGTCACGGGAGTGCATGGGCAGCGCGAACAGCATCGGGAGTGACCACAGCGCCGCCGTGACCAGCGGATGCCTCCACCGCGGGCCCAGCTGCCACCAGGCCAGCAGCAGCACGCTCACGGCGGGCAGGGTGATGAGTGGACGCCACCAGCTGGCACGCACCTCGAGGAATCCGTGCAGGTCCGCCGTCAGCCCCCGATGACCGTGACGACCGCGAGCATGCCGAGCAGCACCCACAGCCAGGGGGCCGTCGGCGCGCCGCGACCCGCGGTCCGCAGCCAGGAAGGCAGTCTCAACACCTTGTCCGATCTCTCGTCTCAAGCCCGGTAAGCCTACTGTGCCGGGCCCGGACTGATTGAGGCGCGGGGTGCACGCCGGGTTACCCTGGTTGAATGCGATACGACACGTTCCTCCAGACGAAAGCGGCTCGCTCATGACCCGCCACCGCGTGGTCGTCATCGGGTCGGGGTTCGGCGGGTTGTTCGCCGCGAAGGCCTTGAAGCACGCCGATGTCGACGTCACGCTCATTGCGAAGACGACGTCACACCTGTTCCAGCCCTGCTCTACCAGGTGGCGACCGGGGTGCTGTCCGAGGGCGAGATCGCCCCTGCCACCCGCGAGATCCTGCGCCGCCAGCGCAACGTCCAGGTGCTGCTCGGTCTCGTCGACGACATCGACCTGACCAACAGGGTCGTCAAGTGGCGCTTCCACAACGACTACCACGAGACGGGCTACGACTCGCTGATCGTGGCGGCAGGGGCAGGCCAGTCGTACTTCGGCAACGACCAGTTCGCGACCTTCGCGCCGGGCATGAAAACCATCGACGACGCCCTCGAGCTCAGGGCCCGCATCTTCAAGGCCTTCGAGGTCGCCGAGTTCACCACCGACCCGGAGGAGCGTCGCAGGCTGCTGACCTTCGTCGTGGTCGGCGCCGGCCCGACCGGGGTGGAGATGGCGGGCCAGATCCGCGAGTTGGCGAACTCGACACTCGCCGACGAGTTCCGCTCCATCGACTCCACGACGGCCCGCGTCGTCCTTGTCGACGGCGCCTCCCAGGTGCTGCCCCCGTTCGGGAAGGAACTCGGCGAGCGGACGAGGAAGGTGCTCGAGAGGCTGGGCGTCGAGGTCGAGCTCAACTCCATCGTCACCAACGTCGACGAGGACGGCATCGAGATCCGCGACAAGGACGGCGGCACCCACCGGATCGAGGCGGTGTGCAAGGTGTGGGCCGCGGGCGTGAAGGGCAGCGAACTCGGCGAGATCCTCGCCGAGCAGTCCGGCGCCGAACTCGACCGCACCAACCGCGTCATCGTCGAGCCCGACCTGACCCTCCCGGCCACCCGGAGGTGTTCGTGGTCGGCGACATGGCCGCCGTCCCCGAGGTGCCCGGCGTGGCGCAGGGCGCCATCCAGGGCGCGCGCCATGCGGCGAAGACGATCACGGCGCGGCTCACTCACGCCGACCCTCCGGGCGCCTTCTCGTACTTCGACAAGGGATCGATGGCCACCATCTCGAAGTTCTCGGCTGTCGCCATGATCGGAAAGGTCCGGCTGACGGGCTTCATCGCCTGGGTGGCGTGGCTGTTCCTGCACCTGCTCTACATCGCGGGCTTCAAGCAGCGCGTCACCACGCTGCTGAGCTGGGCCATCACCTTCATCACCAACGGACGCTCCAGAGGGTCGTCACCAACCAGCAACTGGTCGGAAGATTGGCCCTTGAGCGACTCGGGTCGGGCGTGTCGGGCAGACTGATGCACGGCGAAGAAGTTCAGCCGAAGTCCGACCAGGCCTGAGGAGGCACCGGTGGAGGCATTCCTGAAGGCGGTGCGCGACATCGCGCTGCTGGTCGCGCGCATCGTGGCAGGAGTCACCCTGGTGGCCCATGGTTGGAGCCGGTGGCAGGGTTCCGGCGGCCTCGGGAAGCAGGCCCAGATCCTGACCGACGCGGGCCTCCCGGCGGCCGACGGCCTCGCCGTGGCGGTGGTCATCTTCGAGCTTGTGGGTGGGGTCCTGCTCGCCTTCGGCCTCGCGACGCCGCTGGTGGGCCTCGGCATGGTGGTGATGAATGCCGCCATCATCCTCACCACCAAACAGGGCGCCGGCTTCTACGTGGGCGACGGCGGCTGGGAGTACAACGCGATCCTCGCGGCGCTCGGCCTCCTGCTGCTGGCCTTCGGCTCCGGCAGGGCCGGGCTGGACCACCTCTTCATCCGGCCCTCCGCGGAGTCCCGCGACCTGATCGGTGAGGACCCCGCTACGCGGGCTGACCCTCACAGGTTCTGCACAGGCAATCCATAGCCTCCACCGCTGGAGAGGTGCCACAGTAGTGCCATGGCCACCAGCGACACCCTCAGCCGTCCCGACGGCACCCCCATCCGCATCCTCACGGTCGACGACGAGCCGAGCCTCATCGAGCTGCTGTCCATGGCGATGCGCTACGAGGGGTGGGACGTGCACACCGCGGCCTCGGGCAACGAGGCGGTGCGGGTGGCGCGCGAGGTGCAGCCGGATGCGCTGGTGCTCGACATGATGCTTCCCGATTTCGACGGGCTCGAGGTGATGCGTCGGATCCGCACCGAGCAGCCGGACGTGCCCGTCATCTTCCTGACCGCGAAGGACGGCGTGCGGGACCGGATCGCGGGCCTGACGGCCGGGGGCGACGACTACGTCACGAAGCCGTTCTCGCTCGAGGAGGTCATCGCACGCCTCCGCGGCCTACTGCGCCGCTCCGGGGCGACGACGGTGCGCCCCGACACCCAGATCGTGGTGGGGATCTGATCCTCGACGAGGACTCGCACGAGGTGACCCGCGCCGGCACCCAGATCCATCTGACGGCCACCGAGTTCGAGCTGCTCCGCTTCCTGATGCGCAACCCGAAGCGGGTGCTGTCGAAGGCGCAGATCCTCGACCGGGTGTGGAACTACGATTTCGGCGGTCAGGCCAATGTCGTGGAGTTGTACATCTCCTACCTCCGCAAGAAGATCGACGCCGACCGCGAGCCCATGATCCACACGATGCGGGGCGCGGGCTACGTGCTGCGCCCGGTCGGGTCATGAGCCCGCTCCGCGGATCCATCGCGTCCCAGCTGCTGCCCAAGCTGCTCGCCGTGGTGGCAAGCATGGCGTTCCTCCTGTGCGTCGGCACGATCCTCACCGCGCGGACGATCCTGTACAACCAGCTCGACCGGGATGTCTCGGCCGTGGCGCAGAACCAGTTGCGGGGGATCGGCCGTCGTCGCCGGTCAGTGGCATCCAGTCACCGGGGAACCCCTCGGCACCGTCATGTTCGCCCCCGACGCGTCGGGGCAGCTCCGCTCGATCCTGCTCGTCAGCGAGAACGAGGAGCCGGGCATCCCGACCACCGTGACAACGGCCGAGTCCGAGAAGATCTACGCGACGCCTGCCGACGGCGAGATCCACACCATCCGGCTCCCGGAGATGGGCAGTTACCGGGTGATGGCGTACCAGACGCAGTTCGGTAAGGCCGTGGTCGGGATCCCCGTCCAGAAGGTGGAGAACTCGCTGACCTGGATGACGCGGCTTGCCGTCGGACTCACCGCCCTCGCCCTGGTCGTCACCGCGGTGGTGACGCGGGCCGTGCTGCGTCGGGCGACCCGCAAGCTGAGCGAGCTGACGGTGACCGCGGACGAGGTGAGCAGGCTCGAACTGGAGCGGGGAACCGTCGAGGTGCCGCGTGTCGACGTGGTGGACCTGCCCGAGCACAACGAGGTGACGCGCCTGTCGTCGGCATTCAACCAGATGCTCGACCGGGTGGAGGGTGCCCTGGCGTCCCGCGAGGCGAGCGAGACCAAGCTGCGCCGGTTCGTTGCCGACGCCTCCCACGAACTGCGCAACCCGCTCGCGGCCATCCGCGGCTACGCCGAGTTGGCCCGACGCTCCCCCGAAGTCACCGACGCCCGGTTCGCGATGGGTCGCATCGAGTCCGAGTCGACGCGCATGTCGAAGCTCGTCAACGACCTGCTCCTGCTGGCGCGGCTCGACTCGGACGCCCGGATCGAGCCCGGCCCGGTCGACGCCGTCGAGGTGGTGCTCAATGCCGTCTCGGATGCCCAGGCCGCCAGTAGCGACCACCGCTGGCTGCTCGATGTGCCCACGTCCGAGGTCACGGTGTTGGCGGACGCGGACCAGTTGCACCAGGTGATGGTCAACCTGCTGTCCAATGCCCGCACCCATACGCCGCCCGGCACCCAGGTGCACACCAGCGTCCGTGCGGTCGACGGCCTCGCCGTGATCGAGGTGGCTGACGACGGGCCGGGCATTCCGGAGGAGACGCTGCCGTTGGTGTTCGAGAGGTTCACCAAGGCCGACGAGGCGAGGGCCGCGACGACTGCCCCGTCAACCGGCCTCGGCCTCGCGATCGTGAGGGCGATGGTCGAGTCCTGGGGAGGCAGGGCCGACGTCGCGTCGCGCCCCGGCCTCACGACCTTCCGGGTCTCCCTCCCACTGGCTGACGGGGTCGCCGCCGCGGGCTGACCGGAACACATTGATCGGCCCCGGCTCGTACGAGCCGGGGCCGATCCTGTTGAGCGTCAGCTCATCCGGGATGTCAGCGGAACATCACGATGTTGTTGAACACCCACTGGTTGGACTGCGAGAAGGTGTAGCCACCCCCACGCTTCGGGGTTGCCGAGACGACCGTGGTCATCGCGTAGCTGCGGCATCCGTTGCCACCCGTGTTGGTGGTGTCGCACTCCGTCTTCCACCTGCGGCCGTCGGCTGCGGTCCACTGGTTCGTGTAGCCCAGGTTGTTGGCGGCCCACTGCCCGCGCAACATGTAGGGCAGGTAGGTGAGGTTGTTGAACACCCACGCCTTCCTGACCTCGAAGCCCTTACCCGTCTTGACGACGGTCGAGGCCCAGATGTCGGTGCGGCAGCGCTGCGTCTGCGAGTAGTTCTCACACTTGGTGAACCAGTCCCGACCGTTGACCTTGTGGAACCCGGCCAGCGTGTAGGGCGCGGTCCGCTCGAAGCTCGGCTTGTTCTGGTTCTCGACCTTGAGCTTGAACTCGACAGAGGCCAGGTTGCCCTGTGCGTCGGTGACGGTCACGACGACCTTGTTGTTGCCCGGCTTGGTCGCCCTGCCCGAGATCACACCGGTTGCGGCGTCGATCTTCAGGCCCGCAGGCAGACCGGTGGCCGAGTAGGCCAGCGGCTTGGAGGCGTCGGTGGCCTTGACCTGGAGCGTGAAGTCGGCCCCGACCTTGACGGCCTGGTCGGCGATCTTCTCGATGCCCGGGGCGTCGGTGTCGACGACAGGCGCCTCGGTGACCGTGATCGTGAACGACACGGTCGCCTCGTTGCCCTCGGAGTCGGCGACCGTGACGGTCACATTCGACACGCCGGCAGCGGTCGGCCTACCCGAGATCACACCGGTCGCGGCATCGATCGCGACACCGGCCGGAAGGCCCTCTGCGGAGTAGACCAGCGGCGTCGACTCGTCGGCGGCCTTGACGGCGACCGACACATCGGACCCGAGCTCAACCGCCTGATCGGCGATCTTCTCGATCACCGGGGCGTCGGTGTCGGGAACCTCGACATCACCCTCGCCAGCACGCGGGCGCCTGCCCAGTCGGCGTGGTCGTTGCCGTTGCCGGCCCCTGGTCGGCGATCAGCTTCAGGTTCTTCACGCCGGTGATGTTGACGTCGAACGCGAACGCCTGCGAGGAACCGGTCAGCTCGGGCGAGCGGGCCAGCTCGACCCCGTCACCCTGGACGATGAAGGTCACGGAACCCTTCGCACCCTGGATGTCGTCGATGCCGACGATCGACTTGAACGCGGTGCACTCGCCACCCAGATCGAAGGCGACGTGGCCGTTGGCGTGCATGCCGAGGCCCTTCGCGTAGGTCACGCCGTCCACGCTGATGGGGCCACCGTCGCCGGCACCGTCCTCACCGTTGGACAGGTCCCACTCGAGCGGGCCCCAGCCGTTGGCCTGGCTGGTGACGCGGTCCCGCAGGTCGGAGAGGTAGATCTCCCCGTCGGGCAGGGGCTGCGAGACGGACACCTTGGTGGAACGGTTGACCGTCGCGGTCTCGCCGTCGGCGCCGGCCGATCCGGTGAAGCCGATCGTGGAGGTCTCACCCTCGAGCGGCACCTGGACGCTCCAGACCTGGGTGGAGGTCTCACCCTGGGCAAGGTTCACGGCACCGGGGTGGTGACCGACGAGGTCCAGCCCTCCGGCAGGGTCAGGGCGTGCTTCACGTCGGTGAGGGCGCCGCTGATCGCGACGACCTTCGTGGTGACGGTCAGCGCACCACCGGCCTCCACACTGGCGTTGGCCGTGATCGAGCCATCGAGGCAGACACCGGAGCTCTCGCCGAGATCCTCGACGCGCAGGCTGTCGATCGTCATGTTGTGCTGCGTGTTCTGGCCCGCCATCTTGTCGATGGCGATGAACGGCGCACCACAGGAGGCGTCGAACTCGCCGTTCCACCTGGTGGTGGAGAGCGTCTGCGGCAGGACCTCGGAGACCAGGTTGGTGGTCGTGACCGCACCGTCGATGATCGAGTCGCCACCGAGGCGCACACGGTACTGGTCGGCGTAGGTGGTCTGGTAGTCGAACGAGACGCGGTACCTGTGACCGGCCTCGAACGCGATGGCGCCGGGGAGGTCTTGAGGATCTCGCCAGCGTTCTCGTTGTTGGCCATCAGCGACCACGTGCCCGTGAGCGCGTTGTCGTTGAGCTTGCCGCCCTCCACGACCTTGTTGAAGCTGTCGACGCCGTACCAGCCCTTCTGCGAGAAGGGGCGTGGCGCTTGGCCAGCTGGGTGCGTGCGTCGCCGCCCGCGTTGGTGGCACCCGTGACGAACGGGAAGTAGCCCGTGTCGATGTTCTCGAAGTCCTCGAAGAAGATCGTCTCGTCGGTTTCGTCGGCATCGTCGGCCGGGGTGTACTCCACGACGCGCAGGTCGTCGATGGAGACCTTGGCGTCGCCGTCGCCGACGGTGAAGCCGAGCTCGAACGGGGTGCCGTCGGTGGTGAAGACCACGCGCAGGCGCTGGAAGTTGGTGCGCAGCTTCTCATCCGAGGCGGTCGCGTTCATGACCGTCGAGGAGGAGATGGTGTTGGCGACCACACCGGAGGTGCCGGTGGAGTAGCCCGCCGCCTCGACGCCGTCGCCGCTCGCGGTGACGGTGAGGTCGCGGGTCTGGCCGGGCTCGACCTCGACCCAGGCCCAACCGGAGTAGGTGCCTGCGGGGAGGGTGAGCTCCTGGGTCAGCGAGGCCGCGCCGGCCCCGAACTCGGCCTGGTAGTTGCCGCGGTCGGTCTTGACGACCGACACGTCGCCGGTGGTGTCGTACGCGTCCAGGGTGCCCGAGAAGAAGCCGGGGTCGGCGATGCCGGAGTCCTGGCCCAGTTCGGCGCCTTGGCCTCGGGAACCTCGGAGGTCGGGTACAGCACGTAGGCGGTGTTGGCCTCGGCCTCGATGGTGACCTTGCCGTCAGCGGGTGTGACCGTGCCTGCGTCGACCCGACCGGTGTCGGTCAGCTTGAACAGCTTGAGGCTGGTCTGCGACTTCCAGGCGTCGGTCAGCGTCCACTCGGACGGGCCTCCGGTGCCGTTGAAGTGGTAGAGGCGCTCCCCGGTCTTGTCATCCCAGGGCAGGAGGTACCTGCCCTGGTCGTAGACCGTGGCACCGTCGTAGGCGAAGGTGCGGTTGGTCGGAACGGTGGCGCCGTTGATGCCGGAGAGCGGGGACGTCGCGACGGTGCCGTTGGCGAAGGTGATCTCGCCGCCGGCCTTGTCCCACTTCACGATGTCGGACTGCTGCAGGAACTTGGTGGGCAGGTTGCGCTGCCACACGTTGTCGATGAACTTGTTGTAGTCGACGTGGCCGGTCCAGCCCTCGAAGTCGACGATGTTGGTGTTACCCAGGACGGGGTCCGGGTTCCACGTGTCACGCTTCGAGTTGTAGACGAACCGCATCAGCTGCGAGTTCAGGCCCTTGTTGGCCGAGCCGCCGTAGTTCTCATCCTGCGACCAGTGCGACCAGATGGTCTGCTGGGGCATGTGGTCGGACCACTCGGTCGACATCGTCCAGCCCTGGTCGTGGAGCTCCTCGGTGAAGCGCTCCATCTCCCAGCCATACGGGTAGTAGACGTCCATGTAGAGCCAGCGCAGGTTCTCCGGCGCCTCGTCCATGAAGTCCCGGAAGCGGTCGAGGACGTTGCCGGTGGCCAGATCCTTCGGTCCATCGATGTAGTAGGACTGGTTCATCCAGCCCACGCCTTGCGCGGCGGCATGTAGAGCAGGTCCTCGGAGAAGGCGTTGGCCTCGGAGTACGACTCGGTGGCGTTGACGTGGACGCCGAACATGGCGTTCCAGTTCGCACCCTCGTCGACCAGCTTCACGAGGTCGTCGTAGCCGCCGGCGCGGATGTTGTAGTTGTCCGCGTAGTCGGGGTGCGCCGCGTCGTGGCCCTCGGACTGGTAGCCCTTGAGCAGCACCTGCTGGCCGAGGTTGTCGGTGGCAAGCGCGATCTTCTTGGTGTCATCCAGCGTGCGCAGGAACGGGTGGGTCGCCTGCGACACGATGTTGAACGGGATGCGGGCGATGACCGTGTCGGGCACATCCTCGGTGCCGTTGGCCTGCAGGACGATGTCGCGCGTGGCGATGGCGCCGTCCTGCCAGTCGACGACCGCGTCGGCGTTGGCGTCGGCGGTGAGCTTGATCTCGACGAAGGGATCATTCTCACGGCCGATGGAGGTGTCGCCGCCCTTGGCGACGACGCCCTCGGCAAGCCACGTCCAGGTGCCGGCGTAGGCGGTGCCCAACTTGTAGCCGTCCGCCTCGACGATGGCGTTCTGGTAACGGTTGTTACCGCTGGAGACGCGGCCGGACGTGCTCGACGGGCCTGTGTTGTCCTCGGTGGCGTTCGTATCGAACGCGGCCGCGAGCTCGGAGTTGTTCGCCACGATCAGGTAGGAGCCCCGCACGGCACGGGGGCGGAGGCAGCGACGTTGTCGAAGCTGTCGGCCACGTTGTTGCGGTCGGGGCTGATGCGGCCCGCGGTGAGCTGCGAGGCGGCGTCGTCGGAGGTGACGGTGACCAGGTCGTGGTTGGGGATCCGTACGCGACGCACGTCGTTGTCCGGGTCGACGAGGCCGGTCAGCGTCAGCGTGAACACCCCCTCCTTGACCGAGGCGACCGCATCGAAGGAGACGCCCTCGAGGTTCGGGAAGGTCAGCGCGTAGGTGGCCGACCTGCCGTCGTCCGACTTTACGGGGGCGCCGACGGTGACGGGCTGCTCCTCTTCGTTGACGAGGATGCTGGTCAGCGCGTCACCGAGGCGACCGGCGAGCTGCTTGTCACCGAGGCGGTAGTCGACGACCTGCGGGAAGCCCGGGTGCATGCGCACCGTGAGGTCGCCGTCGGCGATCTCGACGGTGCCCTCGGGGATGACGATCTCGGGGCGGGTCGGTGGGGTGACCTCGCCGGAGACGGTTTCGACGTTGAACTCGGCGAGCGAGCCGACCGTCTCGGCGGGCGAGATGGGGTCGGCGCCCCTCACGCCGCCCCAGGTGCTCAGGTACCTCACCTGCAGGCAGTTGGCGTCGACGGGCTGGTCCAGCGTGATGACGCGGTCGGTCAGCGCGGAGGCGACATCGCCCGGGAACGAACCTTCCGCCACCTTGGTGTACGTGGCGGCCGTGCAGTCGGGGCCGGTGGCGGCGAGCAGCTCGTACTCGTTGACGCGCCCCGAGCCGTTGGAACTCTGGCGCGGCGTCAGAGTAACGCGACCGACCTGGACGGCCTCATCGGCCAGCTTCACGGTCAGGTGGTGCGGCAGCGGGTCGACGCCACCTTGCCACTTGGTGTGCCAGTACGTGTCCCTGTTTCCGTCGAGGACGTACTCGGCGGGCCCGCCACCTCTGCCCAGCTCAGCCTCAGGCTCAACAGAGTTGACGGCCACCACGGACATCTGGCTCTGCGGCAACAAGGCATAGGTGAGGTCCGCGCTGGCCGGGGCCGGCGAGAACGCCAGCCCTCCGGTCACCAACGCGCCGGCGGCAACGGTGGCCACCGTCCGTCGTGTCTTCAGTCGTGGTCGTGACATGGATCCCCTTCGACTCCTGGATGCGGCTTCCACAGTGGAGCCGCGTTGCCCGGCAGCCTAGGAGCGGTCCCAGCCAATGCGGCAACCTTTGCCCCGGTTCGCTCGACCAAAGTGACCGCTACTCGTTCAAACGCTCAGCAGCGGTGCTCGAACCGGTCCGAGACAAGGTGTCTTCACCCTCTGGCCTGGAGCACTCGCACGCCGTCGGCTACGGACCGGGCGATACGATGCCCGGAGAAGGCGAACCGAAAGGACGGACATGGAGATCACCCGCACAGCCCTGGCTCAGTTGGTCGACCACACCCTGCTGAAGACGGACGCCACGCGCGCCCAGATCTCGGCGCTCGTGGCTGAGGCGAAGGAGCTCGGCACCTACTCCGTGTGCGTCTCCCCTCAATGCTCCCCATCACCGACGACATGGGAGACGTCAAGGTCGCGACCGTGTGCGGCTTCCCTTCCGGCAACCACACCCCGCAGGCGAAGGCGTTCGAGGCCGCCCAGGCCTCGGCCAACGGAGCCGACGAGGTCGACATGGTGATCAACATCGGCCTGCTGAAGGAGGGGCGCCCCGACCTCGTCGAGGCCGAGATCCGCGCCGTCCGTGAGGCCACCAGGGGGTTGCTCAAGGTGATCATCGAGTCGGCCGCACTCACCGACGACGAGATCGTCGCGGCGTGTCGCGCCTCGGAGGCTGCGGGAGCCGACTACGTCAAGACCTCAACCGGGTTCCACCCGGCCGGGGGTGCGTCCGTGCACGCCGTCGAGCTGATGGCGGCCACCGTCGGGGAGCGACTCGGCGTCAAGGCCAGCGGCGGCATCCGTGACTACGCCACCGCGAACAAGATGGTGGAGGCGGGCGCCACGCGGCTGGGCCTCTCCGGCACCGCGGCCGTGCTGGCCGGGGCGGACGGCGACGGGGACGCCGTCGACCAGGGCGACTACTGACGGTCGGCGAACTGCGTGTGGTACAGCTCGGCGTACTGTCCGCCGAGCTCCAGCAGCGCCTGGTGGGTGCCTGACTCGACCACCGTGCCACCTTCCACGACCAGGATCAGGTCCGCACCGCGGATGGTGGAGAGCCGGTGCGCGATGACGATCGACGTCCGCCCCTCGCGGGCCGCGTCGAGCGCGCGCTGCACCGCCGCCTCCGACTCCGAGTCCAGGTGCGCCGTCGCCTCGTCCAGCACCAGGATCGGCGGTGCCTTCAGCAGGAGGCGGGCGATCGCGAAGCGTTGCCTCTCCCCGCCGCTCAGCCGGTAGCCCCGCTCCCCCACCACGGTCTCCATTGAGTCTGGGAGCCGTTCCACAAGATCGGCGATCTGCGCGGCGCGGAGCGCGCCCCACAACTCCTCATCGGATGCATCGGGCCGGGCGTAGGCGAGGTTGGCACGGATGGTGTCATGGAACAGGTGCGCGTCCTGCGTGACGTAGCCCACCCGGTCGCGGAGAGAGGCGAGCGTGACTCCCCGCACGTCGGAGCCACACACCTCGACCACCCCTGAGTCGACATCGTAGAGCCGTGCGATGAGGTGGGTGATCGTCGTCTTCCCGGCGCCCGAATGCCCCACCAGCGCGACGGTCTTGCCGGGGCCGGCCTCGAACGACACCCCTCTGAGCACCGGCTGGGAGGCCGACTCGTGGGCCGCGGCCGACGGTTCGAGGGAGGCCAGCGACACGTGCTGCGCGTCGGGATAGGTGAACGCCACGTCACGGAAGACGACGCTCGGCGGCCCGTCCACCCGGGTTGCGTCGGGGGCGTCGACGATCAGCGGTTCGAGGTCGAGCACCTCGAACACGCGTTCGAAGCTGACCAGCGCCGTCATCACGTCGACCCGCAGGGTGCTGAGCTGCATCAGCGGCCCGTACAGGCGGGCGAGCAGTGCCACGAGGGCGGTGAGGGTGCCGACGCTGAGCGTCCTGTCCACCGCTCCGAGGCCGCCGAAGCCGTAGAACACGGCGGTGGCGAGGGCACCGACGAGGGTGAGGGCGGTGAGGAACACCCGCGAAACCATCGCGATGCTGACGCCCGAGCCGGCCACAGCGTCCGCCTGCCGCGCGAAGGAGGCGCGCTCGGTGTCCGGGTCACCGAACAGCTTGACCAGCAGCGCCCCGGAGACCGAGAACCGCTCCGTCATGGTGGCCGACATCTCGGCCTGCTGCTGCATGCGGGTGCGCGACAGGTCGGCCAGCCTGTGGCCGACGCGGGAGGCGGGCAACATGAACAGCGGCAGCAGCACCAGCGCCGCGAGCGTCAGCGGCCAGGAGAGCGCGAGCATCGAGCCGAGCACCAGCACCAGAGTGATCCCGTTGCTCACCACCGACGACAGCGTGGAGGTGAACGCCTGCTGCGCCCCGATGACGTCGGACTGCAGCCGGGAGACCAGCTTGCCGGTGTGTGAGCGGGAGAAGAAGGCCACCGGCATTGCCAGTACGTGACCGAAGATCTGGGTGCGCATCGAGTAGATGAGCCCCTCACCGATGCGGGCGGAACACCAGCGCTCCACCAGGCCCACGCCTGCCGAGGCGAGCGCCATGCCCGCGACCGCGAGGGAGAGCAGGACGATCAGTCGCCTGTCGCCGCCGAGCACGCCGTCGTCGATGATGCGTTGGAACAGCAGGAGCGGGACGACCGACAGCGCACTGTCGATCACGGTCGCGATGAGGAACACCACGATCAGTCTGCTGAACGGCTTACCGTAGGCGAGCACACGACGGGCGGTGCCGCGGTCGAGTTTGTGGCCGGTGATGGCGGGGTCGGCCGCGAGCCGGCCGACCATCCGGCCACCGCCCATGCCCCGTGTGACGCTCATGCGAGGACCCCCTCAGGAGAACCGGCGCCTGTCGTGCCGGGTGGGCCGGGAGCACGCCTCGGCACCCGACCCGGGCGTCAGATCTTCGTGCGGTGGAAGTTCAGGTGGGAGCGCGACGGGGTCGGACCCCGCTGGCCCTGGTAACGCGAGCCGTACTGCGACGAACCGTACGGGTGTTCCGCCGGGGAGCTGAGCCGGAAGAAGCAGAGCTGGCCGATCTTCATGCCAGGCCAGAGCTTGACGGGAAGGGTCGCCATGTTGGACAGCTCGAGCGTGACGTGCCCGGTGAAGCCCGGGTCGATGAAGCCGGCCGTTGAGTGCGTGAGCAGGCCCAGCCTGCCGAGCGACGACTTGCCCTCGAGCCGCGCCGCGACCGATGGCCCCAGCGCCACCTGCTCAAAGGTCGCTCCGAGCACGAACTCCCCGGGTGCAGGACGAACGGCTCGTCGTCGGCCACCTCTATGAGGCGGGTCAGCTCGGGCTGCTCGACCGACGGGTCGATCGAGGGGTACCGGTGGTTCTCGAAGACGCGGAAGAACTTGTCGAGCCGGACGTCGACGCTCGACGGCTGGACCATCGCCGGGTCCCACGGATCGAGGCGCACTCCACCGGCCTCGACCTCGCCAAGAATGTCTCGATCGCTCAGAAGCATGACCGACAGCCTAGCGGTGCGGAGGCCTCGGCGGAGCCGGCGACCGGGCCGCGGAACCGGGCAGGGGTCGCGCTCACCTGCCGAGCGGCGCGGGACGCCTGAGCACGGTGAACCACCGGTTCCCGTAGGAGACCTGCTGCCCCTCGCGGACCCGCATCTGGGTGCCGGGTGGGCAGGGCTCGAGTGATCCGCCGGTTGCCACGAGCGCGGTGCCGTTGGTCGATCCCCGGTCGACCACGAACACGCCGCGCGGGTCGGTCCCGATGAGCACATGCGTCCGGGAGATCATCCGACCATCGCCGGAGGCCGGCACAAGGTGGACCTCCTCCGGGTCGCCCTGGTCCTTGTGGGGGTTGCGGCCGAGCAGCACGGTCACCGTCAGCTCGACCTCCCGGCCGTCATCGAGGCGGACGTACCAGCCTTCTCCACCGTCGCGCTGCCCCGCGGAGGGCGGCAGGCTCGCGATGCGGGTCCCCTCGTCGTCGTCGACCTCGCCGAACTCGCGCTCCCGGACACGCACGTTGCGCGACGGTTCGATGACCGAGGAGGCGGATGGGATCGGAATCCAGGCCTGAGGGGATCTCGAGGGTGAAGGCAATGGCTGCGCGGCGGGGGCACGGCCTCGGGCCGCTGACCGGGACCCAGGGCTGGGTTCCAGGCTGCTGCGGCCGGTCGGGCTGGGGTGGGGCCGGCGTGCCCGGCTGCTGGGCAGGCGGCTGCCACGGCTGCGGCTGCTGCGCAGGGGCGGGCCAAGCCTGGGTGGCCGGGGCCGCCTGCGGGGGCGACCAGGGTGCCTGCCCGGCCGGCTGGGCGGGTTGGGCCTGCGGCGGCTGGAATGGGTTCTGGGGCTGCAACGGCTCCGATGCGACGCCAGGCAGCCAGTCGGGAGCGGCCTGCGGCTCCGACGACCACCCTTGAGAGGTGCCGGGCTGCGGGCTGAAGGTGCTTGCGAGGTGCGGCGGTAGCCCGACCGTGCTGGTGGCGTGGGTCTTCTTCTGCTGCGTCTGGGGCTTGACCTCCGCCACCTTCGGCTGGACCACGACGGCCCCTGCGACCATGTCGTGCCAACCCTGGCGCCGCTCGTGGATGACGAGGAAGATGAGCAGAGCGATGCCGCCGATGACCGTTCCCATCAGCGCGGAGAACACCAGTTGGCGCAGGAAGAAGCGCCACCACCCGATCGGCTCGCCGTTACTCAACGAGACGAGGCGCAGCCCGGTGAACCGGGCGCCAATGCCGGCCCCGCGGGTGGCGTAGGCCCACCACTGGTAGAGCGCGTATCCCGCGATGACAACGGCGGCGCCGATGCTCGCGACGAGCATGATCGCCGGCGACGAGGTTGCGTTGAGCACGATGAACAGGGCCGCATAGGCGAGCGCAATGGGCAGCAGGTCGATCACGGCGGCGAGGAACCGGCGGCCAAGGCCTGCGACCACCACTCCGCGTGGAATCAGTCGGCTCACGTCCGTCCTCCTCGAATACTCCCGGTACGCCGCAACACCTTACCGCCCGGCGGGTCGCCGACCGCGGTCAACGGATCCTGCGGAACGACTTGGTTGACAGGTGCGAAACGATCCACCGGAGGCGGTTCACCGAGCGCCGCATGCCGCGCCGCACCGCGGCCGAAGAGGCCCAGTACTCATCGGCCAGCGCCTCGCTCGGCTCGCCCGGCGCGAACACGAGCCAGTCGGCCTCCTTGGCGAGGGCCACCGGATCGCTGTTGTCGCGCAGCCGCGCGAAGTCGCTCTTGAGGGCCTCGGCCTGTTCGGTCCTGGTGGCCGACGCCGACGGCGAGCGCCCGACGTCCCGTGCCCGGTCGACCAGCTCGGCCCATGCTCCCGCGATCCGGTTGGCGATCATGGGATCGTTGCGGCGCCGGGAGCGGCGGCGCAGCTTGAGTCCGAGGACAAGCGCCACCGGCACGACGACCGTCAGCAACGGGATACCCGTGAGCAGCGCGACTGCTCCGACCCGGGCCCAGTCGATCACGGTCTCTTCCTCGGGTGCCTTGCCCGGGTCGATCGGAATCTGGTCGTCCGGCTGTGGCACCTCGGGCCGCAGCGGCGGAGGTGGCGGGTTGTCGACGAACTGCTGCTGCTCCGGCGGACGATGCGGCGGTTCCTCCGGCGGCGTCTGCGTCTCGGGAGGGGTGGGTCGAACATGACCCAGCCGAGGCCATCGAGGAACACCTCGGTCCAGGCACCGACCTGGCTCCCCGTGATGGTCTGCGTGGCGCCGACCCGGTAGCCGTACACGACCCGGGCGGGGATGCCGAGCTCGCGGGCCATGAGCGCCATGGCCACCGCGTACTGCTCGTGGTCTCCGACCATCTCCGTGCCCTCGAACAGCGTGATCAGCCTGCGCTCGGAGTGCCCCGGCAGCGAAACGGCCTCGTCGGCCTGGCCGTGGCTGAAGTAGCCCTCCGTGCGCAACACGGATTCCAGCGCGAGCGCTGCCGCGCCCCCGGTGGTGCCCTCACCGGCGATGGCGCGTGCGCGGCTCAGCACGATCTCGGGCACGTTGTCGCTCGCGGGGAGCGGGTAGGTCCCCGCGCCCGCAGCCGCGATGTCGCCGTCTGCGGGTCTGGTGGGCACCCGCGCCTCCAGCGTGTAACTGTCGCCCGGCAGCAGCCCCGCCGTGGTGATCCCGTGCCGGAACTGTGGTTGTAGTAGAAGTTCTCGGAGAGGGCCACGCGCCGCTCGCCCTCGAAGGCGATGCCCCTGGTGCGGCCGAGGGTCGGGGTCCACACCGAGGAGTAGTCGTCGATCGTGACCGAGACGGTGCGGTCGGCACCGGGCCGGTCGTCGGCGATCCACTGTCCGACCCGGGTGAAGGTGGTGGCCTCGACGGCGGAGTCGTCGAGCGAGGCGACGTTGTAGCTGAGGCCGTCGTACTCGTCGAGCGTCGCAAGGCGGATGATGTCGCCCTCGACGGCGCCGACGACGGTCAGTACCTTCGACTCGCGCCGCTCGGTGATGTTCGCGCGGTACCCCTGGAGAGGCGAGGCGTAACGCTGGAGATTGATGGGCGGTTCGATGGCAGCCCGGACGTTGTCGCGCTCCGCGCCACCGGCCAGAAGCGGCACCAGGCCCACCGTGAGGGCCCCGCCACCGCGACGGTTCCCACCCGAGGAGCCCGCGCACGGGACGGAACCTGCCGGTGTGCCCGGCGAGGGCCCACGCGTGACGGCCCGCCGGTACGTGGTCCACAGGAGGACGGTGAGGAAGAACGCGACACCCACCAGTACCGGTCGGAAGGCCGTGTCGGAGCCGACGACGGCGCCGATCAGGTAACCGAAGGCGGGAGCGACCCAGGCGAGCATCGGCACCCGGGAACGGAGCGACACGAGCGCACCGATGAGGCCAGCGACCAGCCCGACGAGGCCCGGCACCGTCAGCAGGTTGAAGGTCTCCCCGATGGGTGGGGCGAGGGTGAGCATGTCGCGCCATGCGGTCACCGGGCCGACCAGCAGCCCGTACAGCGTGCGACCGGTGGGCACCACCCACGAGATGGTCGACGACGGCATCACCAGGAACCCGCCGAACAGGAACCAGGCGAGCGTCGCGATGCCGACGGTGGCGAGCGTGTTGAGCCTGCGCAGCGCCGACAACACCCCGATACCCATGCCGACGATCCCGAACCCGAGGACCGTGACGAACAGCCAGGGTGTGCCGTACACGGGAGGAACGCGAGCGCGGTCAACGTGAGGAGCATCAGGAGGGCCGCGCCGTCGACGGCGAGCCACACGGCGCGTCCCTGCTTCGACGTGGTCGTGAACGAACTCCGGTCGATGGTTTCGACCGCCCTCCTCGCCACCATCACTCCATCGCCTTCCGGATCGCTCGGGGCAGGTCGTCGAGACGCCCCAGCTGGATCGCCGTCACATTACCCGCGGACCGGACCCTGAGTTCCTCCCCGGACACCGCCCGGATGCCGATGACGCGGGCATCGACATCGAAGCGGCCACAGGCCCGACGCAGCATCGACAGCGTGGTCGAGGAACCGGTCACGGCGATGACGACCGATGCGGCGGGGGCACGCCTGATCGTCGAGTGCACCAGGTCGAGGATGCCGCCCGCGCGGTCTGTGTCACGACGGAGAGCTGGTCGAGGGCGCGCGACGGCGTCACCGCCACCAACTCGTCGCGCGACGTGAGCAGCGTGAGGGGCGACTCCGAGTAGAGGGTCTGCATCGCCACCGACGCGACGACGGAGACCCCGAGTTCGAACTCATCCTCGTCGAGGTAGGCGGCGCGCCCCGTGTCGAGCGACACCGCCACCCGGGACATCCGCGACTCCTCGAACTGCCGCACCATCAGACGCCCTGTGCGTGCCGTCGAGCGCCAGTGGACGTGGCGGCGGTCGTCACCGGCGACATAGGGCCGCAGCGCGTGGAAGTTCATGTCGGCGGACGACAGGTGCGGGCTCGCATGGCCCTCCAGGTCGTGCACGAAGCCGGTCTGCCTGCCGGGCAGCGGCACGGTGCGGGGGTGGACGTAGAGCTCGAACTCCTCGGTCCAGCGGGCCTCACGTCCGGTCAGCGCGAACGGGTCGCCCTGCACCGAGCGCGCGGGCCGACGGTGATGAGGCCCCGCCTGTCGGTCGGGATCCGGAACGACTCGCTCGTCACCTCGCCCGCGCTCATTGACGGCAGCGCGAAGCTCGCGTTGACCTCCCCGATGGGTAGGTCCAGCCGGGATCCCCAGTGCCTTCGGCGCGCGGCGTTGCGGACGTGGAGCAGGCCGGAGGCCCGCTCCCCACCGTCACCGAGCGGCCGGTCAACTCGACCCGTGCCTGCAGGTTGGGTCGACCGATCGTGTACAGGAGGCACACCAGCAACAAGACGGTGGCCAGCAGTCCAGCCACCGTGAACTCGACCCAGCCGAGGGCGACGCCGACGCCGAGGCTCACGAGGCCGCCGAGCAGGGCGAACCAGCCGGCGGTGCGGACCCCTGTGATGTCGCGGACGCGGCGGAACGCGCTGCGCAGCCCTGGGTGGTCGGTGGATCGACCGCCTCGGGGGCCTCCCAGCGCGTCTCGGCCGCCCGGTCATCAGGCGGGCTGGCGTTCGGTGGGCGGCGGGACGGATCCGACAACCTCGGCCATCACATCGACCGCCTGGACGCCGTTGAACTCGGCCTCGGGATCGAGGATCAGGCGGTGTGCCAGGCACGGGATGGTGAGCATCTTGATGTCATCGGGGACGACGAAGTGCCTTCCGAGGGAGGCGGCCCAGACCCGGGATGCGCGCACCAGTGCGAGCGCGCCGCGGATCGACACACCGAGCCGGACGTCGCCAAGCGACCTGGTGGCTGCGGTGAGGCGGGCGATGTAGTCGAACACCGACGACTCGATGTGCACCGAGTTGGCGAGTTGGCTCATCTCGGCCACCTGGGAGGTGGAGATCACGGCGGGCAGCGCCGTCGAGCGGGGCCTGTTGCCGCCGGTCGCGAGGATCCTCATGGTGGCCTCGTGGTCGGGGTAGCCGAGGGTGGTCTTCATGAGGAAGCGGTCGAGCTGTGCCTCGGGCAGGCGGTAGGTGCCCGCCTGCTCGATGGGGTTCTGCGTCGCGATGACCATGAACGGCTGGCCCACGTTGTAGGACTGTCCATCGACGGTGACGCGGGACTCCTCCATCACCTCGAGCAGCGCCGACTGGGTCTTGGGCGAGGCCCGGTTGATCTCGTCCGCCAGCACGATCGCGGCGAAGATGGGCCCCTGATGGAACTCGAACTCGCCGGACTTCTGGTCGTAGATGGTCACGCCCGTCACGTCGGAGGGCAGCAGGTCGGGCGTGAACTGGATGCGTGAGTTCGTGCCCTGAACCGACTGGGCGATGGCCCGCGCCAGCGTCGTCTTGCCGGTGCCCGGGAAGTCCTCGAGGAGGAGGTGTCCCTCGGCGAGCAGGCAGGTGACGGCCAGCCGGATGGCCTCGGTCTTGCCCATGATGACGCGTTCCACGTTGCCGACGATGTTGGCGAAGTTCTCCCCGAACCAGCGGGCTTGCTCCGGATTCATGTCTGTTGTCTCTCAGTCTCTCGTGTGGGTGGCTCGGGCGCTCACTCGTTGTTGAACTTCCAGCTGTCGGACTCCCCGTTGATGGTGCAGTCGACCTCGATCGTCTTTGCGGCCTCCGTGGTCGGGCCCTCAGCCGGGGGTTCGGGATCGGGATCGCGGAGTAGGTGTTCGTGAAGCTCAGGATGCCGCCCGAGTCGGAGACCTTGTCGACCACCGAGTTCCCGGAGGGACCCGTCGCCGTGATCGTGCAGAGCCCGTTCTCCACGTAGGGGAACCTGGCCGAAACCTCCGAGCCGCTGCGGTTCGGCTGCGTGACCCCGTCGAGGACCACCTCGTAGGTTCCGCTCGCGGCGCCCGCCGCCCAGCGCACCGTGTTGGTGGCGCCCGCCTTGGCCTTGGGCTGCCGCTTGTCGAGTCGGCAGCCGTCGCTGCCGACGTAGGTGCAGTAGACGTATTCGGTGAACCGCCAGCCCTCGGTGTCGATGGGGTCGTCGCTGAACGACAACTGGACCTTGTCCGGCAGCAGGAAGAGTCGGCGGATCACCTTGGGCGGCGGCGGGGTGTCGGCCCGCGGCTGCACGCCGGTGATCTTGTACTCGGCCGAGGTGAGGTCCTCGAGCCGCAGCCGGAACCTGAGCGTGTAGTTCTGGCCGTTGGTCAGGCCCGACACGGAGACGCCGTCGAAGGTGCGGTAGTCGCCGCCGTCGACCGAATACTCGTAGCCGACGGGCGCCCCTTGGGCACGTTCGTCTCCATCGTCACCGCGGCCCCACCCTCCCGGGGCGCCCAGGAGGCCTTCGTGATCCGCGGCTGCGGGTAGGCCACCTGGTACCTGCCTGTGCTGCCGACGGTCCCGACCCCCGGGCCACGGTTGACGGCCTGGATGGTGAAGAGGGTGGGCTCGAGCCTCATGCCACCCACGCGGACGGTGTAGCTGGTGCGGCCGTCGGCGTTGACCGTCACGGGGCTGGCGCTGCTGGCTCCGGACCTGCCGCTCGGCACCACGATCCACTGCTTCACCGGGTCGCCCTTGGGGTCGACGCCGGAGGTCGTGAAGGTGACGTTGAAGGCGCCGCCGATGTCGTCGTTGATGGGCGACGCGACCGGTGCAGCGTCACCGGTGGGGATGCCGGAGGGATACTCGGCCACGGAGGCCACCGAGGTGCCCTGCAGCCCGCTCGTGTTCGTGGCGGTGACGGTGAACTGGTACGCGGTTCCGTTGACAAGGCCCGGCCACGTGTAGCTCCTGGCGCCGGGATCGGAGATGACCTCGGTGCCGGTGGTGCCGCCGCTGATCGCCACCGTGTAGCTGACGATCGGGCTGCCGCCGTTGCGCGACGAGTACTGCACGTCGTGGTTCCAGTTGAGGCGCAGCGCGCTGTCCGCGTAGTCGACGGTCAGCTGGATCGGCGCGTCGGGGCGGGCATCTGGCACCTTCGGCGCCGAGAGGGGCGACGCCTCGGAGTCGCCGACCTCGTTGGTCTCGATCACCGAGATCCGCCACGGCACTCCGTTGCTCAGGCCGGAGACCGTGCAGGTGTTCGCGGCACAGGCGCCGGTGACGGAGTCGCGGCCCGGAGAGGTTGCGATGGCGCGTGCGCCGATGATCTTCGCCCCGCCGTCGCCCGTCGAGCGGTACTGGACGGTGATCTGGCCGTCACGCACCTCCTCATCGGTCGAGTAGGGGTGAGCGGGGCGCCCGGCCTGTCGCGGACCTGCGCCATGATCGACCCGGTCACCTGACGGTTGGGGTCGCCGGTGGCGTCGTTGACGTAGTAGTTCGCGGTGAACGGGCCGTGCCATCCCGCGGCAAGCGTCACCGACACCATGCCACGGGCCGCGTCGGTGACCGTGACGGAACCGCCCGGGCTCGTCGCGCGGGCGCTCAGCAGCGTCACGGACTGGTCGCCGAGCAGGTGCGAGGTGTCGTTGCCCGTCACCTGGAGGTCGTAGCGTTGCCCCGCCACTGCGTTCTCGATCACGTCGGGCTTCACGGTGATGGTGGGCCGGGTCGAGGCGGTGACCTCCACGCGGACGGTGAAGGGCAACTCGCCGTCGCGCGCGTCGATCACCACGCCTCGCAGCTGCTTCCAGCTACCCGGGGTTGCCTTGACGCCTGCGCTCGCCGTCAGGATCTCCCCGTTGGACGACCACTGGATCTGGCCGTCGCCGCCCGCCTCCTGGAGCTGGCCCTTGATGACCATGGAGTTCCGGTCGCCGTCCGGGTCGCGGAACAGGGTGAGCAGGTTGAGGGAGCGCGGCTCCTCGCCGGCTCCCACCTCGAGCCTCGGGTTGGCGACCTGGAGCTCCGGCGGAAGGTTGATGTTCTCGTCAGGCCCGGTGTTGGAGGTCCCTCCCCGGTCGCGGCGGGCAGCACCTCGAGCGGGATGGAGATGACGGCGCTCCTGCCGGTCTTGTCGCTGGGGTTGGCAACCTTGTCGCGCACCTCGAACACCAGCGAGGCAGGGCCGGCGAAGGTCCGGTCGGCCGTGTAGCGGATCCTGCTCTCACCGTCGGGGCCAGCGTCGGCTCCGTTGGTGGCCCAGATGTTGTCGGCCGTGATGAGCTCGAGGCTGCGTCCCTGGGTGCCGCGCACGTACTCGTTGATGTCGATGATGAACGTCTGACCCGCCGTGGGCTTCAGTTCGAGTTCGGGGTCGATCAGCGCGGGAACGATGTCGTTGGTGCCGGGCACGATCACGATGCCGCTGGACCGCGCGCCGTCGCTGTCGATGACGAGGTAGCGAACCTGCTGGAGGTACTCCTTGACGGGGACGGTCAACCTGGTGCCGGACTCGTCGACGCGGGCTCCGTCCTCCCCCTCGACCGCGTCCGCGACCTCGATGCGCAGATCGCTCTTCGCACCGTCGGGATCGAAGTCGTTCAGGAGCGGATCGAGTTCGACGAAGCGCTGGTCGATGATGCCCGACAGTGGCACCGAGTCGTCGCGGGCGACGGGGGCGATGTTCGGGGCGGCCTCGTCGACCTCGATGATCAACTGCCCGTAGGCCTGCTCGCCGCGGCTGTCCTGCACCGAGTAGGTGCCGGCGTAGGTGCCGGGCTCGTTCGGGAGGTGAGCACCACCTCGTTCTCGACGACCTCGGCCACGATGCCGGCGTCCATCTCGATGGCCGCCTCGGAGGTGTAGCCGACCGAGTCGCCGTCCGCGTCGTAGTCGTTGCGCAGAGCGGCGATCTGCACGGGCCTTCCGGGGCGCACGGTGATCTGGTCCTGCATCGCCACGGGCTTGGTGTTCTCCGCGCTCTGCGGTGCGACGCCGACGCGGACCTCACCGACTCCGAGCTCGCCGTGCGAGTCGATCACCTGGTACTTGAAGGTGTCTGTGCCACGGCCGCCCTGGAACGCCTCGTAGGTGAGGTACTCCTCGCCGACGGAGGTGATCCGGCCGAGCTGGGGGCCGCTGGCCAGCCCGACGAGCCGGACGGCGTCGCCGTTGGCGTCGATGCCGCTCAGCGGGATGGGATGCGGGTCTCGGTGCCCGCGAGGACCCGCTCGATGACGGGCTCAGGCGCCGGTGCCGTGTTGGGGCGTCCTCCGAGACGACCTCGACGGCGATGGTGCCGGGCGCGCTTCCACCGCGCGAGTCGACGGCGGTGTAGCCGATGTTGGTGACGCCACCCGGCGCGCCCGCGGGGACGCTGATCCGCACGCGGTCGCCGTCGATCCACGCGCGTTCGCCCAGCGTGTGGTCGCTCAACTCCCGAGGGACAGGTCGAGCCCGACGGGCGAGGTGTCGTTGGCCAGCGGTGAGACCGCAGCGGTCGTTCCCGCCCGGATCGGGATCCGGTCGGTCACCGCGATGGGGTGCCGGAGCCGGTGTCGGTCGGGATGACGGTGATCTTGCCCGCGACCGGGTTGTGGCCGTTGGAGATCCAGTAGGTGAAGGTGACGGGTTGCTGCAGGTCGTGGCGCGCGCTGATCGTCATCCGGTGCCTGCGCTCCATCACCACCTGCAGCGACTCCGGCGCGTCGAACGTCTGCACCACGAGCACCTCGCCGTTGGGGTCGGTGTCGTTGAGCAGCGGGTCGAGCACGACGGTTCCGCCGAGCGGCAGGAGCGCGACGTCCTGGGCGGCGACGGGGAGGCCGGACACATTCTCGCCGCGCACGTCTATGCGCACCACGCCGGTCACCTTCACGCCGTCGACGATGTCGTAGGGCACGTAGTAGGTGCCTGGCTTCTGCGCGGTGAATGTGAAGGCACCCTCGCGGAGGTTGACGTCGAGCTGGCAGTCGGCGCAGTCCTCGGTGGGGCCGACCTGGGTGAGGGTGGGGCGGGTGCCGACGTCGTTGGCGAGGGGCTCGACCTGGACGGGTGAGCCGACCTTCGCGGTGGCGAAGTCGCCGTTGGCCGTGGGAGCGACCGGGTCCTCGACGACGTTGACCAGCAACTCGTCCTGCGTCTCGGCCTGCCCATCGGAGACGATGAGGTGGATCTTCTTCTGTCCGGTCGCGAGGCCGACATCAATGAACTCGATGGTGCCGTCCGGGGTGAAGGTGAGGATGTCCTGCGACCCCTGATCGAGCCACGCCCCCTTCAGGAGGATCGGGTCGCCCTCCGGGTCGCGCCAGTCCAGCAGGAGGCGCTGCTTGAGCTCGGTGCCCGACTTCAGCTCGATCGGGCGGTGCCCACCCGGCTTGTCCGACTTGCGGGCGGGCTGTTGCCTGCCCGCATGTCGGAGGGATGCACCGTGACCACGACGGTGGCGGTGCTGGTGCCCTGGCGCCCGTCGTTGATGGTGTAGTCGAAGACGAACTGGTCGGCCTTCGCGTCGGGGGAGATGGTGATCTGCAGCCCCGCCCCGTCACGGATCGGCTCGAGCGTCGCCCCGTTGAGCACGGTCTTCGTCGAGATGGTGAGCACGTCCCCGTCGGGATCGGAGTCGTTGTCGAGCACGTTGAGTACCGTCGAGGTGCCCACGCGCGCGCCGAGAGCGTCGTCGTTGGCCTTCGGGGCCAGGTTGTCGGGCGACCGGTCGGGCTGGACGTTGATCTCGCTGCCGTTGGGGCTGGTGGGGTCGTCGTCGTCGGCGGGGACGACGCCCTCCCAGTCCTCCGGACGGATGACGAACATGTCCTTGTCGACGAGCCAGACGGTGCCGTTGGACTGGTCGTTCAGCGCGACGACGCCGCGGTTGACGTGGAAGGCGAAGTCGGTGCCGTCGGAGGTGATCGAGCCGATGTCCTCGCGGTGGGCGTCCTTCCCGACGCACCTGCGCACAAAGACACCGGTGGTGTCGGAGACCCCGGCCGCGTAGACGCACTCCCCGACCTGGACCGGCGCGACGGGCGCGAGGTCGATGCGACCGGACAGCGACACCTGTCCGTCCTTGGTGAGGGCGTTGAGGCCTGCGGCGTTGGCGTAGATGGCGAGGATCCCGTCCTCACCGCGCAGCGCGTGGGGTGCGGGCGCCATCAGGCGGGCACTCCCGGCGTCGGAGACCGGGTACGCCTGGGGCATGCCCTCGACCCAGATCCGTTTGGAGGAGTGGTCGAGCACGACCGCCTTGTCTCCGACGGCAGACATGCTGACGACGGCGTCCGCATCGAGCTTGAACGGCAGGTCGACCGTGGCGGTGGCCTCGCCGTCGGGTCGCACCAGGCGTGAGGCGCCGACGTCGAGGCCGATCACATCGCCGGTGGCGGTGAGGGTGGCGACGCCTCCCTCACCCACCTCGGTCTGGGGTTTCGTCTGCTCGTAGTCGAGGGCGAGCATGTCGGGGACGGTGCCCGACCAGGTGGCGCCGGACTCGCCGCCCACCACGAGGAGCCTGTCACCGACCAACTGGACCATCGAGTTGGATGGCAGCGCGGTCGTCGAGCCCGAGATGTTGCGTGCCGCGTCGAACGGCACGAGGGAGTCGGACTGCGGGAGGTACATCAGCACCTCGTCGGCGTTCTGCAACACCTCGGCCCGCTGTTCGCCGAGCTGGGACGCATTGGCGAGTTGCCTGATCTGGGAGTTGACGGTGCCGATCAGCTCCGAGTCGCGTTTGACGACGTGGACGAACCCGTCGTCGAGCAGCACGTCCGCCTCCACGAGGCCGGGGCTGAGGTAGGCGGCCACGCCGAGCGCGACGGCGAGTCCGCCGACGATCAGGCCCTGCCACGAGCGACGCAGGAACCGTCCGGTCAGTCGCAGCGAACGCGCGGAGTTCTTCTCACCCGACAAGGGCTGTCCAGCCTTCCAGTCAGCCGCGGGCGGCTCGATGCGGAGCGACACGCCGTCGCCGAGATCGAGCACGGTGCCGAGCTCGACCTGCACGGACGCGCCGTCGCGCAGGGTGAACGGCGGCTCGCCGACCGGCAGAACGGTGGTGCCGTTGGTCGAGTGGAGGTCGGTGACGTGGACGTTCCAGTCGCGGGTGGTGACGAGGAGGTGGTTGCGCGAGATGTCACTGCTAGGGCTCGGGACACGCAGCAGGTCCGACCCGGAGGGCCCCTTGCCCGCGTCGGGCGCGCGACCGATCACGACCCCGCTGACGATGTCGATGAAGTCGCCCTGGTTGGTGTGCACACCCGCGAGCAGCGGCCGGCGGATGAGCCGCGGGTTCGAGGAGTCGACCGGAGCCTTGCAGATCCGGCAGGCCCGTGAGCCAGGGGCATTGGCGTGGCCGTTGGCGCATGGCACGGCCAGCACCTGCGGCCCTGGAGCTGTTCGGGCTGCGGGGCCGGCTTGTGGGTGGCTGCGAGTCCCGTGGAGAAGATGGTGCCGCCGGCGTCATCGTCGATCTCGCCGAGCCTCGGCGGCACCACGACGGGGGCCTGCCGCTCCGGCGCGGGCGCGGCCGGGGCCGGGATGGCGGGTGCCCCGACCGGGGCGCGAGGGAACGGCGATGGCGCCGGGGTCGGTCGAGTCGTCGAGCGAGGGGCTGAGGCCGGGTATGGGCGCCCCGATCCCGTCGTCCGCGAAGACGTCGCCGACCAGGGTCTCGTCGTGGTTCCCCTCCTCCGGCGACGGTTCCTCGACCGCGGGAACCTCGGGCTCCTCCATCGCGGGTACCTCGGGCTCCTCCACCGCGGGAGCCTCGATGGCCCCCACCTCTTCGACGGGCCGTTCGTCCTCGACGTGCGGTTGCCGGACGGGCTCTCCCGGCTCGTCGGTGGAGAACGCCGGGAGCTCGGCCGCGAACTCGTCGGCAGGCCCGGCGATGGCCTCGACGACCTCCTCCGCAGCGGCAACGTGTCCTTCGGGGCGGCGGCTGCCATCTCGGCCTGACGCACGCGCGGCCGGACGCCGAGCACGGGCACCTTGGGGAGCGCGCCGAGCTGTTCGTAGCTCGGGAAGCGCACCAGCGCCTCGGGGTCGGTCGTGAGATAGATCGCCGACGCCGACGCTGCCCCGACGACCAGCGGCAGCTGGAGCACCTCGTCGTCGTCGACCGGCTCGAGGTCGATGCGCAGGTGGCGCTCGCCGCCGAGGTTCGCCTCGCGCCAGGTCAGCGTCCCCTGGCCCTCGAGTGCGACCTCGCCGGACGCGGTGTCGACCATCCGGACCGCACCGCGGGTGAGGCCGTGCAACCCCTCCGCGTCCCAGAAGAATGCGCCGAGATCGGGCATCGCGTCGAGGCCGACGTCGGCGACGAGCCGCATCAGGGCGTCGACCGAATCGGCGGCCACGATGCCGTCCCACAGGACATTGACCAGCCTCGATGCCCGCGCCGGGGCGGGAGCATCACAACCAGCATCGTCGGGCCGGAGAGCACCAGCCAGTTCCCGGGCGTGTAGGTCACTCGCCAGGCGGCAATCGGTAGCGTCATCCGTCCTCCTCCGGGTTGGCACTAGGGAGAAGGGTACGAGGTGAGCGGGTCGTTTCCTAGCCAGGAGGGTTTGCTGGACCCCTATCCGGCGACGGAGTCGGCCATCCGGCGGACCGCCTCCTCGATGATCTCGTGCGAGGTGGCGAGGTTGACCCGGACGAACGAGGCGGTCTCCTGGGCGAACTCGGAACCGAAGTTGAACCGCACCCTTCCGACCCGGTGGAAGTGCTCACCGGGGTTACTCAGGCCGAGGGGCGAGCAGTCGACCCACGCAAGGTAGGTTCCCTCGGACGGCGAGTGGTCGATCTCCGGCAGGTGCCTGCGCAGCAGGTCGGCGAACAGAGCCTTGTTGCCCGCGATCTCCGCCGATGCCTCCGCAAGCCACCCACGCCCGTGGGTCAGCGCCGCGCTGTGGGCGAGCACGCCGAAGTAGCTCGCGCCGTCGGAGACCATCGGCCGCAGATTGGCCCGGATGCCCGCATCGCCGATGATGAGTCCGCTCTTGAGCGCGGCGAGGTTGAACGACTTGGACGCCGACGTGACGATGACCGCGTTACCCGCGCCCTCCACCGCCAGGTACGGCACGTGGGCGGAACCGGCGAGCGGGGCGTGGATCTCATCGGAGATGACGGCGACGTTGTACTGGGCGGCCATCTGCGCCACGGCCTCGAGCTCGGCGCGGGTGTGGATCGTGCCCTCGGGGTTGTGGGGTGAGCAGAGCAGGAACGCGGCCGGCCGCTGGGTGCGGAAAGCCTCCTCGAGCCCCTCCACATCGAGCCGCCCGTCCACCATGGGTACCTCGATGATCCGACGGTCGTGCGAGACGCCGCGGAATGGTGGGTAGATCGGCGGGTTGATCACCACACCGTCGCCCGGCCGGCTCACCGCCTCCAGCGCGTCGCGCATGCCGGTGACCACATCGGTGACCAACGTCGCGTCGGCCGGGTCGAACGTCCATCCCCACTGCCACTGCGCGAAGTCGGACATGGCCTCCTGGTAGGCGGGCAGTTCCGGGTAGCCGGTGTCGCCCTGTCGGAGCGCCAACTCGAGCCGCTCCCGGACCGCGGGGCGAGGGCAGCATCCATCTCGGCCACGAACATCGGCAGCACGTCGGGCTCGAACCGGCGCCACTTGATGCTGCCGCGCTGCCGGAGGTCGGAGAGGGGGATGTCGAAGATGGCCATGGCCACCATCCTCCATCCCCGCCTTCCGGGTCTGTCAGCGGCCCATCAGCGTGACGAGCTTGTGCAGGAACTTGAGGTACTCGTCGACCCGGTCGGGCGCGATGGGCCCGTCGGTGATGACGGCCGCCACATCGTGCTCGATCCACAGCTGTTCGAACCGCGGCACGAACGGCTCCCCCATCACCTTCCAGATGGCTGGCGTCAGCGCCGCCCTCGCGCTGTCCTCCGAATCGGAGGTGACGCGCCACCGCGCGTCGAAGTCCGCGTCACCCACCTCGATGTCGCCGCTGCCCACCAGCTCGGTGAGGATGGCGTCGTCGAGCGTGACGCGCACGGCCTCATGGTCGACGCCGGGCTTGCGCACGCACACCACCTGTCGGATGGCCGCTTCGCCGCCGGTGCCGCTCACGGTGCGCCAGCCGAAGCACGGCAGGTCGCCGAAGCGGCCCGCGAACGCGTCGATGTACCGCCCTCCCTGCACCGGGCCGCGATGGAACCGTTCGGCGATCTCCCTGCCGTTCGGGAAGTGCAGCCAGCCCCGCCGGGTCGCCCACCGTGCCCACTCGTTGTCGGTCGACGCCGCGAGCGCGGGTGGGGCGGGTGTGGAAGCGGGCACCCGGAGTGGTAGCTGGCCCGCGGGCCGCGGCGGGGCCGGGCGCGGGACGATGCGTAGCAGTGCCGGGTCGGGCCTGAGTGCGTTGAGAACGCGCGTCGGCATCGTGTCCACGAGCCTGCGGAGCAGATGCAGGTACCTGTCCAGCGCGGTGGCCGAGACGTCACCGCGGGCGCTCAGCAGGACGGCGTCGCGCTCCACCCAGATCTGCGAGAAGTCGGGCTTCAGGCCGGTCAGCACCTCCTGCATCGCCGGGCCGATCAGGTCACGGGCGAAGGCCGGGTTCCTGGCCACGACCTGCCAGTAGAGGTCGAAGACCGGGTCGATCGGGACGGTGGGGGCGTCGCCCGCGAGGCCAGCCTCCATGAGCGTCAACTCCGGGAAGTTGATTCCCGGCAGCCGGACGGCCACCACGTAGAGGGGTCCGTCGGGGTCGGAACCGGCGGCTGCCTGGAACCCGAAGACGGGCAGCCCGCCGAGGGTGCCCGACCAGCCGGAGAGCAGCTCGCGGTCGCCGCCTTCGAACATCTCCCCCGTCGGAAGACGCCCCGCAGCGCGGGCCACGGTGTGTGGACGCTCATGTTCCGCTCGCGTGCCCAGCCCTCGATCTCGCCCTGTGTCACCTTCGTCCCTCCTCAGATGACTCCATGGTGCCAGTCCCAGGGTGCCCCGGACATCCCACCGCGGTCGTCGACGGGTTGAGTCGGCCTTGACCCACGTCGCATAATGGTCCCGCACCGCAAGGCGTCGAAGGGCCATCACCCCGGAGCTGCCGGAAGAACGACGGGCCACGGCCCGTCCATTAGACCCGGCCGCGGTGCACGAACAAGTGGGGCGCACGTCGCCCAAGGAGGGTGGTACCGCGGGCCCCGGCTCGTCCCTTCAGTAGGGATACCGCAAGAAGGGCAACCGATGACCACCTCACCCGGCTACCGCGCCGTTCCCGCGCAGGTCGACTTCCCGGCGCTGGAGCACGACATCCTGAAGCTGTGGGCCGAACGCGGCACGTTCGACGAGTCGCTGCGCCGCACCGCGGGCGGCACCCCGTGGACGTTCTACGAGGGCCCGCCGACCGCCAACGGGATGCCTGGCACGCATCACATCGAGGCGCGCGTCTTCAAGGACATGTTCCCCCGCTACAAGACGATGAACGGCTACCACGTGGAGCGGAAGGCCGGCTGGGACTGCCACGGCCTGCCCGTCGAGCTCGCCGTCGAGAAGGAACTGGGCTTTTCCGGCAAGGCCGACATCGAGGCATACGGCGTGGAGGCGTTCAACGCGAAGTGCCGCGAGTCGGTGCTGCGCCACGTCGACGCCTTCACCGAGCTCACCGAGCGGATGGGCTACTGGGTCAACATCGAGGACGCCTACGTCACGATGGACGCCTCCTACGTCGAGTCGCTGTGGTGGGCGCTGAAGCAGATCCACGACAAGGGCCTCCTCGAGGAGGACTACCGGGTCGCTCCCTACTGCCCCCGCTGCGGCACCGCGCTCTCCGACCACGAACTGGCGCAGGGATACGAGGAGGTGGTCGACCCGTCGATCTACGTGCGGTTCCCGCTGACCTCCGGCCCGCTCGCCGGCGCCGTCGACCTGCTCGTGTGGACGACGACGCCGTGGACGCTCGTGTCGAACACCGCCGTCGCGGTGCACCCCGACGTCACGTACCGGGTCGCGAGCCACGCCGACCAGAAGCCCCTACTGATCGCCGAGCCCCTCGCCGACAAGGTGCTCGGCGAGGAGTGGACGCTGGGTGAGGCGTTCACGGGCCGCGAGCTGGAGCGCTGGACCTACCGGCGGCCACTCGAGTTGGTCGACTTCCCCGAGCCGGCCCACTTCATCGTGCTGGCCGACTACGTCACCACCGAGGACGGCTCCGGCCTCGTCCATCAGGCGCCCGCCTTCGGCGAGGATGACATGGCTGTGTGCCGCGCGTACGGGCTGCCGTTCGTGAACCCGATCCGCAAGGACGGCACGTTCGAGGAGGACCTCGGTCTGGTCGGTGGGCGGTTCTTCAAGGACGCCAACGACCCGATCGTGGCCGACCTCGCCGCCAGGGGCCTGCTGTTCCGCAAGCTGGACTACTCGCACACCTACCCGCACTGCTGGCGCTGCCACACGCCGCTGCTCTACTACGCCATGCCGTCGTGGTACATCCGCACCACCAAGATCAAGGAGCGGATGCTCTCGGAGAACGAGGCCACCGCGTGGCACCCCGAGTCGATCAAGCACGGCCGCTTCGGCGACTGGCTGAACAACAACATCGACTGGGCGCTGTCGCGCAGCCGCTACTGGGGAACGCCGCTGCCGATCTGGCGCTGCGAGGACGACCACCAGGTGTGCGTCGGCTCCCGCGCCGAGCTCAGTGGGCTGACCGGCTCCGATCAGAGCGCGCTCGACCCGCACCGTCCTTACGTGGACGACATCGTGTTCGCCTGCCCGACGTGCGGCAGGGAGTCGCGCCGGGTGCCCGAGGTGATCGACGCGTGGTTCGACTCCGGCTCGATGCCGTTCGCGCAGTGGGGCTACCCGCACGCCGAGGGCTCGAAGGAGCAGTTCGCCGACCGCTACCCGGCCGACTTCATCTGCGAGGCGATCGACCAGACCCGCGGCTGGTTCTACTCGCTGATGGCCGTCGGCACGCTGGTGTTCGACGAGTCGAGCTACCGCAACGTCGTGTGCCTCGGCCACATCCTCGCCGACGACGGCCGCAAGATGAGCAAGCACCTCGGCAACGTGCTCGAGCCGATCCAGCTGATGGACAGGCACGGCGCGGACGCGGTGCGCTGGTTCATGGCCTGCTCGGGGTCGCCGTGGTCGGCCCGCAGGGTCGGCGACCAGACCATCGGCGAGACCGTCCGCAAGGTGCTGCTCACGTACTGGAACACCGTCGCGTTCCAGTCGTTGTACGCCCGCGCCGCCGACTGGACGCCGTCCGGGGAGGCCCCGCCGGTGGAGGACCGCCGCATCCTCGACGTGTGGCTGACGTCGGCGACGCAGCAGCTGGTCGCCGAGGTGACGCACGCGCTCGACAACTACGACACGCAGCGCTACGGCACCGCCCTCGCGTCGTTCATCGACCACCTGTCGAACTGGTACGTGCGCCGCTCGCGTCGCAACTTCTGGGCCGGTGACGAGGGCGCCCTGTGGACTCTGCACGAGACCCTCGACACGCTGACCAGGCTGCTCGCGCCGATCATGCCGTTCGTCACCGAACGCGTGTGGCAGGACATGTTCCATGCCGCCGACCCCGATGGCCCCGACTCGGTGCACCTCGCGGCGTGGCCGAAGGCTGACGGGTCGCTCATCGTCCCCGCACTGTCGGAGGCCATGGACCTGACCCGCCGCACCGTCGAGCTCGGGCGCGCCGCGCGCGCGGAGTCGAAGGTGAAGGTCCGTCAGGCGCTGGGCCGGATGCTGGTGCCGACGGCCATCTTCGAGAAGCTGTCACCCGAGCTGCAGCAGGAGATCCGCTCCGAGCTGAATGTCGAGGCGATCGAGTCGTTCGCCTCCGCTGGCGACGTCGTCGACTACTCGGCGAAGGGCAACTTCCGCAACCTCGGCAAGCGGTTCGCGAAGCGCACACCGCTCGTGGCCAAGGCCATCGCCGAGTTGGACGCGGCCTGGCTGTCGTCCGAGCTCCGCCGGGTCGGGAGGGCCGTGATGGAGTTCGAGGGTGAGCAGGTCGAGCTCGGGCCCGACGACGTGATCGTCTCCGAGCGACCCCGCGAGGGCTGGTCGGTGGTCAACGAGCAGGGTGAAACGGTCGCGCTCGACCTTGAGCTCACCCCCGAGCTGATCAGGTCCGGGCAGGCACGCGAGGTGATCCGTTTCGTGCAGGAGGCACGTAAGCGGGCGGGCCTCGAGGTGTCCGACCGGATCCGGATCGTCCTCGAGGCGGCCCCCGAGCTCGCCGAGGCGATCGCCGTGCACCGCGACCTGATCGCGGCCGAGGTGCTCGCCGTGGAGCTGCTGCAGGACGAGGTGGACGCCCCCACCGATGAGGACCCCGACCTCGACCTGCGGCTGAGGCTCACGAAGGCCTGAGCAGGATGTTTAGGGGGGCCGCCGGCTGGCTGCCCCCTACCATCCCTGCGGCGGGAGGAGCACTCCGGGGCTGTAGGTGGTGGTAGGGCGCATCCGACCGGAGTGCCAGCCCTATGCTTCGTCCCATGAGCGAACTCACAGGCGACGAGGGCACCGGTGGCGACCCCACCGAGACGAAGACGGCCCGGCGCCGCAACCGCTGGCTCCTGTTCACCGTCCTCGGCACGCTCACCGCAGTGCTGCTCGCGGCCGTGGGGGTCGTCGCGTTCTACAGCAAGACGGCCTACGACGCGCTCGACAACATCAACCGCGAGCCCACGATCATGCCGACCGGCACCAACCGTCCCCCGACGGTCGCACCGGTGCCGGGCCAGGAGCACGCGCCGATCAACATCGTGCTGATGGGCAGTGACACCCGCGGAGCAGAACGCGGGCGCTCCGACGTGCTGCAGCTCCTGCACGTCTCGGGCGATCGCACACAGGTCTATCTCATGAGCCTCCCCGCGACTCCTGGGTCGACATCCCCGGCCGCGGCAAGGCGAAGATCAACGCCGCCTACTCGTGGGGCGGGCCGGCGCTGACGGTGGAGACCATGGAGCAGCTCCTCAAGGTGCCGATGGACCACACGGCCATCATCGACTTCGAGGGCTTCGTCAACGTGATCGACACCCTCGGCGGCGTCACAGTCGTCAACCGGGAGGCATCCAGCAGCAACGGGTTCACCTTCCCGAAGGGTGAGATCACGCTCACCGGCGCAGAGGCGCTGGTCTTCGTGCGGGAGCGTAAGAACCTCTCCGATGGTGACTTCGGGCGCGCCGCACGGCAGCGTGACGTCATCCAGGCGGTCATCACGGAGTTGGTCTCGGCCGGCACGGTCTCCGACCCGATCAAGTTCCGCAACTCCGTCACAAAGCTCGGCTCGAACTTCACCGTTGACGCGGGCCTCACCAACGATGTGATCGTCGACCTCGGTTGGCAACTGCGCAACTTCAGCCCCTCGGAGATGCACTCCTTCAAGCTCCCGACGGCCGGGTTTGCCACGTCCAGCGACGGTCAGTCCATCGTCCTCGTGGACGAGGCGAAACTCACGCAGCTGCAGGAGGCGCTCCGCACCGACACCCTGGACGAGTTCTACGCGACGCTCAGCTGACCGGCATCAACCGTGCGGGCGCAACTCCGGCAGGTCCTGCTCGCGGTGGTACACCCCGGACTGCCGCAGGCACGCCTCGAGCACCCGCATCACCTCAAGCGTGTCGCTGAGCGGCATGGTCGGCGACTGCCGATCGCCAGCGGCGATCCGCTTCGTGGCTTCCGCGAACTCGTGGCTGTATCCGCGGCCTGAGGGCACGGCCTCGATCACCCGCGGCAGCACCCCGGTGCGGTGGATCGTGATGACGGAGGGGTGGTGGAAGCGGGGCTCGATCTCGATCCAGCCCTTCGTGCCGACCACCACCATCCGGCCGGGGCCGGGACCGTCGAACCCACAGGTCAGGGAGGAGAGCCCGCCCCGATGTGGGCCAGGGTGATCGATGCGGCCTTTTCGACACCGGTCGGGTAGAGCCGCGTCATGCAGTCGATGCCCTTGACGTCGCCGAGGAACATCTGGGCCAGGTTGACGAGGTAGACGCCGAGGTCGAGGATCGCTCCCCCGCCGAGCCCCTTGTCGAAGAGGCGGTGCCCCTCCTGGTACTCACGGAACGCGTAGAGGTCGCCCTGGACGGCGATCACATCGCCGATCCTGCCCCAAGCCACCACCTCACGGGCGGCGCTGATCACAGGCAGGAACCGGGTCCACATGGCCTCCATGGCGAAGACTCCGGCCTCCGTCGCGGCCTGGGCCACCTGCTGCGCGCCGACGAGCGTGGCCGTGAATGCCTTCTCGACGAGAACCGCCTTCCGGTGGGCGATGGCAGACAACGCGATGTCGCGGTGCTGCGGATGCGGGGTGGCGATGTAGATGGCGTCCACGTCAGGGATGCGATCATCTCCAGGTAGCTCCCGAACGCCTCGGGATCCCGTGGTGGGCCGCGAAGACGTCGGCCTTGTGCTGGGAGCGTGAGGCGATCGCGACGAGGCTGGCGCCGGGGACGAACTGGAAGTCGCCCGCAACAGAGCCCGCGATGGATCCTGCTCCGACTATTCCCCAGCGCACCGTGCTCATGCCAAGAGCCTAATGGTGGGAGGCGTCCTCCGCCCGGGGTTCCGGCGGATGGCCCGAGGCCCGCCGGCGCTAGTCGGTGGCGGGCCGCTGGGCCAGGATGAACAGCCGGTCGCGGTCGTCACCGATCTCGACGTAGGTCTCGATCTCGACCAGGCCGGCCGACTCGACGGTGGCTCGCACGTGCGCCGGGTCGTGCCGCACCCAGGGCGTGGACACCTCGTGTCCGAGCCACTCCTCGGTCGTCTCGAAGGCTGCCCCGCGTGCAGGGCCAGCGCGAGCACCCCTCCTCGTCGAGCAGGTTGGCGAGGTAGGCGACCTGCTGGGCCACCTCGCTGGGCGCGTAGTGGACCATCGAGTACCAGGCCGTGATCGCGCCCCAGCCCGACGCGGCGGGCGGGCGGAGCAGGCGGCGCTGGTCGGCGGTCTCGAACCGGAGGTCGGGGTGCGCCCTGCGGGCGACCTCGACCATCTCCGGGGAGAAGTCGTAACCGGTCACGTCACCGCCGCGCCTCGCGAGGTACGCGGTGGAGGCTCCGGTGCCCGAGCCGACATCGGCGATCGGCCGCTCCCAGGCCAGCTCGACGACCCGGTCGAGCAGCCAGCGCTCCAACGGTCGCTCATCCAGGCGCGTCGCGAGCTCCTCCTGGTAGGCGTCGGCCACCGCGGCGTAGGTCTCCCGGACCAGCGCGTCCCGCTCCGCCGTCCCGGAGGCGAGCACCTCCTCGCGGTCCACCTCGGCCACCGGGCCGGCGGGTCGCGGGAGGTCTCCCATCCGGTGTGCCCAACGGGTGTCCTGCTGCCCTGCCCTGCGTGGCAGCTCCTCGACCAGCGGCTCCTCGCGGGCGGCCATCCGCGTCAGGCAGGCCTCGACCTCGGCCCGGTCGCCGAACCCGAAGAGGCGGTCCGTGCGGGTCTTCAACTCGCCGGGGCCTGCGCGCCGCGCAGCAGGAGAACCGTCAGCAGCGCGCGCTCATCGGCGGCGAGGGCGAGGACCTCGGAGGCCACCTGGGCGTACTTGAGGGTGCGCCTGCCGTGGTCGGCCCACGTCACGCCCGCGAGATGCTTGTCCTTCAGCGACCGGATGGCGTCCTGGATGGTGCGTTCGTCGTAGTCGACGACGGGTTCCCGGCTGCTGGACTGGTTGCAGGCGGTGCGGAGCGCGTTGAGCGTCAGCGGGTAGTTGCCCGGCACCGTGGTCTCCTTCTCGAGGAGGCACCCGAGCACGCGTTGTTCTTCGGCAGTGAGTTTCGGCAACACACGACGACGCTACACCGGAAAGCCCGCCCACCCGGCCCTGGGCCCGGGTTCGTGTCGGCGGACGGGTCGCCCCGGTGCGCGCCGAAGAACTAGACTCGACGAGGTTTCCTTGGAGGTTTGCATGGGTCGCATCGTTCAGAAGTTCGGCGGATCGTCGGTGGCGGACGCCGCCTCGATCAAGCGGGTCGCGCGGCGGATCGCCCGCACCCGCGGCGAGGGTCACGACGTCATCATCGTGATCTCGGCCATGGGCGACACCACCGACGAGTTGATGGATCTGGCCCTCAAGGTGTCGCCGCACCCGAAGTCGCGCGAGCTGGACATGCTGCTGACCACCGGCGAGCGCCAGTCCGCGGCCCTGCTCGCGATGGCGCTGTCGGACCTCGGCGTCGAGGCCGTCTCCTACACCGGTTCGCAGGCCGGGTGATCACCACCCCGACCCACGGCAATGCCCGCATCATCGACATCACCCCCGGCCGGGTGGAGCGGGCCCTCGATGAGGGCAACGTCGCGATCGTCGCCGGCTTCCAGGGCGTCGCGCAGACCACGAAGGACGTCACGACGCTCGGCCGCGGCGCATCCGACACCACCGCGGTCGCCCTCGCCTCCGCCCTCGGCGCCGACTACTGCGAGATCTACTCCGACGTCGACGGCGTCTACACCGCGGATCCCCGGATCGTGCCGTCGGCCCGCCACATCCGCGAGATCGGCTACGAAGACATGATGGAGATGGCAGCGTCGGGCGCCAAGATCCTCCACCTGCGGTGCGTCGAGTACGCCCGCCGCGAAGGGGTGCCCGTCCACGTGCGCTCCTCGTTCACCGACAAGCCAGGCACCTGGGTCAAGGACCAGGCCGAGATCACCAAGGACGACACCATGGAAGAAGCCATCATCACCGGCGTCGCGCACGACCGCGGCGAGGCCAAGATCACCGTGGCGGGCGTTCCCGACCGCGTCGGCGAGGCCGCCCGCATCTTCAGGGCGGTCGCAGACGAACAGCTCAACATCGACATGATCGTGCAGAACATCTCGCGGCTGAGCGACGTGAAGACCGACATCTCGTTCACCCTCCCCATGGCCGACGGCTCCCGCGCCATCGAGGCGCTGGAGGCGATCCGCGACCAGGTCGGCTTCGACGAGCTCCTCTATGACGACCAGATCGGCAAGGTCTCGGTGGTCGGCGTCGGCATGCGCTCACATCCCGGCGTCTCCGCGACCTTCTTCGATGCGCTCGCCAAGGCCGACGTGAACCTGCAGATGATCTCCACCTCCGAGATCCGGATCTCCGTGATCGTCGGCGCCGACGATGTGGACCGCGCCGTGCGTGCCGCGCACTCCGCGTTCGGGCTCGACGCCGACGGGCAGGCCACCGTCTACGCAGGCACCGGTCGCTGACCCTGCGGACCTGTCGGATCGGGAACGGGTCAGTCCACCTGGGCTGACCGTTCCCAGGCCCAGATGGCCGCCCCGTGCAGGGGCGCCGCACCCCGAGCTGCCCGCGCAGCAGCGGGACCGACTGCTGCACATCGATCAGCTCTTCCCGTAGGTGGCGCTCCAGCGACTCCCACCAGATCGGGTCCGTGTCCGTCCCACCCCACACACGACGACTCCATCGGGGTCGAGGACGGCGACGGCCGCAGCGATCCCTCGCCCGAGCGCCGCCGCAGACTCGACGACCGCCCGGATCGCGTGGGGTTCACCCTGCCGGGCCCGGACCGACACGTCGAGGCCGGTGGTGGCCCTCAGATCGCCGCCGAGCCAGTGGTAGTGGGCGATCAGCCCGCCCCACAGCCGATCGCCTCCAGGTGGCCGGGCCATCCACAGCTGCAGGTCAGATGCGCCGCTCCGACGACGGGCACGTGCCCCAGCTCGCCCGCGGCGCCCGTCCGGCCGCGCCGCACCTCCCCGCCGAGGACAACGGACGCCCCGATGCCGGTGCCGACCGCCACGACGAGCACATCGGTGATCCCCCGAGCGGCGCCCCTGCACAACTCGCCGAACGCATAGGCGTCGACGTCGTTCTGCACATGCACCGGTGGCAGGTAGCCCAGCACCGCGACCAGCGCCCTCCCGGCATCCACGGCGACGTCAGTGCCGGTCCAGCCCGTGATCGCCCTCGTCGAGGACCTGACCTGTCCCGTGGCCACATCGACGACACCCTTGCTCGCAACCCGACCGCGACCACCTCCGTGCCCGCGAGCTCGTCCGCGAGCTGGCCCACGACCCGCTCGATGGTGTGGAACACCGCCGTCGGCCCCTGGGAGCCCGGCGTCGGGGCCGTCGCGATGCGTCCCATCGTGCCGTCGCGTGAGACGAGGGCCGCGGCGACCTTCGTGCCCCGATGTCAATGGCGAGAACGGCGTCGGTCACCGGCACCTCCCTTGAAGTGTGGGCATCGCCCGCGCGCTTCGTCGGGGCGGGTCGCGCCAACACTACATGCCACGGGCCCCTCGCCGCCACAGCCGTCCGGGCCTACCCTGCCGTGCCGTAGGGTTGGATGTCCGAGGAGGACCAGATGACGCCGTTCAGCCGCAGGACCATGCTGTCCGCGCTCGCCGTCGCGCCCCTGGCCGCCTGCACCAGCGACCCGCTCCCACCGGGCCCCTCCCGACGGCGAGCCCCAGCCCGACCGCCTGGCCGGGCCGCCCCGGCGACCTGACCTCCATCGACGCCGTCGTCTTCGACGGGGCGTTCGACCCCGGCTACCTCCGGCTCGCCGCCGACCGGCTCACCGAGCTGCATCCCACCGTGACCACGACCATCACACCCGTCACCGACGTGAAGGCGCAGGTGGGCGATCGGTTCGTCGAGGGGCCACCCCACCGGACCTGCTCGACAACTCCGGGGCGGACCAGCTCGCCATCGGCGAGATGGTCGAGTCGTTCCTGACCCTCGACGACGTGATCGACGCGCCGAACGGTGCCGGGGTACCGATCTCCGAGACCCTCTACGCGAGCGCGCTCGCCCCGGCATCGTCAATGACCGTCTCATCGCGCTCCACTACGGGTTGTCGGTGTACGGGATCTGGCACTCGGCGGCCACCTTCGCGTCACAGGGATGGGCCGTGCCGACCGTCTGGGACGAGATGTTCGAGCTCGGCGAGAAGGCCCGCTCGCTCGACACCTTCCTGTTCGTCTGGGGCGACGATGCGGCGCACTACTACCAGGAACTCGCCATCAGTTCCGCGATCAAGGAGGGCGGCGACGAGGTGCGGCTCGCCCTGGACAACCTCGAGGAGGGGGCTGGCAGTTGCCGGCCATGTTGCGGGTGCTCGAGGCCATGGAGACCTGCGTCGGGTCGGGCTTCGTGCTGCACGGCGGGCCATTCCTCGACGCGCAGGCCGAGTGGTCCGGGAACCGGCGCGCCCTCTTCTATCCGTCGGGTTCCTGGATCGCGCACGAGATGGCCGGCCGCACCGCCGACGGCTTCGAGATGACCGCCGCCCCCGTCCCCACACTCACGACCTCACCGACCCTGCCGCCGGCGGCAATCCACTCCACCCCGACCGAGGCCTTCCTGGTGCCGGCATCGGCGGCCAACCCCGAGGGGGAAAGGCACTGCTGCGGGCGATGCTCGAACCCGAGGTGGCGCAGGAGTTCACCCGCACCAACCTGATCCCCACCGTGGTGCGCAACTCCGTACCCACCGACCTCAGGTCGAGCGCGCTCGACTCCCAGACGCGGCTGCTGGCCGACGCGGGCGACGCCGTCTTCACGTGGCGGTTCGCCGACTACTACGGCCTCGCGCCGGCCCAGGGGGTGCTGTGGGCGCAGTTCCTATCGGCGCAGCTGACGGCCGCCTCGCTGGCGGAGCAGCTTCAGGCCCTGAGCGACCGGGTCCGCAACGACCCGACGGTCGAGCGCTACACCGCCACCTGAGCTCAGCCCATCCGCGCCCAGTCGTTGGGCATGGTCCTGGCCAGTACCTGATAGCCCCCGCCCGCAGCCGCGCAGATCAGCCCTTCCCCTGCGGCCACCTCGACACCGGTGGTCTCGGTGATGCTGACCCGGTGGCCGATGAGAACGACCACCTCACCCACGGCACCGGGTGGGACAGCAACCGGCGGCCGTGCTCGACCGCCTCGGAGAGCCGGGGCCGGGCCGCGCCAGGTCGGCCAGCAGCGCATCGACCCTGACCTCTTCGTCCGGGAACGCCAGGGCCGCGAACTCGCTGCACGCCTCCGAAGGCGAGACGATGATTCTCGCGACGGCGTCGAGCGCCTCGAACGCGTGTCCCAACTCGGCGGCGATCTGGGCCGCCAGGTCCCGCGCGGAGCATCCGTCACACCCGGGAAGGCCAGGTAGAGGGTGACGCCGCCGTCGCGGATCATGCTCTCGATGACGCCGAGCGGGCGGCTGAGATCGGGCGTGCGGGAGGGCTCTGGCGATGTCCCCGTGGCTGGAGGAGCCGACGGCGGCCCTGCGGGCCCGGCGCACCCGGCAAACGCCGCGAACGCCAGGACCCGAGGGCCCTTCGGTTCATCTCCCGCGGCGTCCCGTCCCGAACACGCCGCGGATGATCTCCCGGCCGGCGGTGCGCACGAGGTCCTTGAACACAGCCGACTTCGTCACCTGTTCGACGAGGGAGGGGTTCTCCCGCTCCCACTTGCGCCGGGCCGCCTCCTCGGCGCGCTGCTCCTTCTCGATGCGGGCACGTTCCCGCTCGAGCTCGCGCTGCTGGCGCTGGAACTCCTTCTCGAGCCTGGCAGCCTCCAGCTCGGCGGCCTTCTGCTGGTCGAGGCGCTCCTTCTCGAGTCGCTCCGCCTCGGCGATCCGGGCGCCCTCCGCGAGCCGCGCCGTCAGCACCTCATAGGCCGACTCGCGGTCGATCGCCGCACCGTAGCGGGCATTCAGCGGCGAGGCTGTCACCATGGCCTGCATCCGGGCCTCATCCGTCGGCCCCATCTGCGAGGTCGGGGCCCAGATCTTCGTCCAGGCGACCGGGGTCGGGGCCCCTTCTCGCTCATCACCGTCACGATGGCCTCGCCGATGCCGAGCTGCTGGAGGAGGTCCTCGAGCTCGTAGGTCGAGTTCGGATATGTCGCGACGGTCGCCTTCAGGGCCTTCGAGTCGTTGGGCGTGTGCGCGCGGAGCTGGTGCTGCACGCGGGAGCCGAGCTGCGCCAGGACATCGTCGGGCACATCCTTCGGGTCTGCGTGACGAAGAACACGCCGATGCCCTTGGAGCGGATCAGCCGGACCGTCTGGGTGATGGAGTCGAGGAACGCCTTCGAGGCGCCGTTGAACAGGAGGTGCGCCTCATCGAAGAAGAAGACCAGCTTCGGCTTGTCGAGGTCGCCCACCTCGGGGAGCGACTCGTACAGGTCGGCGAGCAGCCACATCAGGAAGGTCGAGAAGAGGCCCGGCCGGGACGCGAGCCGCGGCAACTCCAGCAGCGAGACGATGCCGCGGCCGTCGGGAGCGACCCGGAGCAGCTCGGACGGGTCGAACTCCGGCTCGCCGAAGAACACATCGGCGCCCTGGTCGGCGAGCGTGATGAGTGCACGGAGGATGACGCCCGCGGTTGCCGTGCTGAGGCCACCGATGCCCTTGAGTTCCGCCTTGCCCTCGTCGGAGGTGAGGTACTTCAGCAGTTCGATGAGGTCCTTGAGGTCGAGCAGCGCAAGCCCGGCCCGGTCCGCGTAGTGGAACACGAGCCCCAGCGACGACTCCTGCACCTGGTTCAGGTCGAGCACCTTCGACAGGAGAATGGGTCCGAAGGAGGAGATGGTGGCGCGGATGGGGGTGCCGGTCCCCTCGCCGCCGAGAGCGTAGAACTCGGTGGGAAATGCGGAGGCCTCCCACGGCTGGCCCTGGACCGCGGTGCGCGCGAGCAGCTTCTCGCTCGGTGTGGGGCGGTCGCCATGCCCGACAGGTCGCCCTTGATGTCGGCGGCGAAGACGGGGACGCCGGCGGCGCTGAGCGCCTCCGCCATCACCTGGAGCGTGACGGTCTTTCCGGTGCCGGTGGCGCCGGCCACGAGGCCGTGCCGGTTGAACATGCCCAGCGGGATCCGGATCGGCAGGTCCTGTACCGGCTCGCCGTCGGCGATCAGCACGCCGAGTGTCGCGGCGGGCGCCTCGAAGGTGTATCCGGTTCGAATCAGGTCGATCTGGGGCACGTCGTTCACGCCCATACCTTCCCACAACCGGTGCGGCCGCCGCCCGGTTCCCGCGACTCTTCCCACCTCCCCTCGCCCGCAGGGCGTGCGGGTAGGGTGGCTCCGTGATCTTCAAGCGCGTGGGCGACTCCCGCCCCTACCCGGACCACGGCTACACCCAGAAGCAGTGGATCGCGATAGCACCGCACCAGGTGCGACTCGACGAGTTGACGACCACCAAACGCACCCTCGACCTCGAGGCCCTGCTGGAGGAGGACTCGACGTTCTACGGGGATCTCTTCGCGCATGTGGTGTCCTACCGGGGCCAGCTCTACCTCGAAGACGGCCTGCATCGTGCCCTCCGCGCAGCGCTGCAACAACGCCAGACAATGCACGCCCGCGTGCTCGAGTTGAACTAGGGTACTTGCCAGACACACATCGACCACCGACGAAGGCAGACGAACGAGTGCGGATCTTCAGGCTCATCGCAACCCCCGTGATCCTCCTGGGGTTGGTCGGGCTGCTCGCCTGGGGTGCCTTCTGGGATGGAACTCGTTGATGGCGCCGCTGCCGTCCCCTCCCCACACCCTGCCTGGTCAAGCCGTCCGAGACGGTGCACGTGTCGCAGGTGAGCGTCCGGATCTTCAACGGTGGCTACACCACAGGGCAGGCCCAGCGGGTGCAGACCCGACTGGTCGACTTCGGCTACAACGTGCTCCGGATCGCCAACACCGAGGAGCAGATCAAGGTACTGACGATCCGGGCCAACAGGAACCAGGCCCGCAGATCCGGCTGGTCGCGTCGCAGTTCGTCGACCCCAAGATCGAGTATGACGACCGCGTCGACGGCACCGTCGACATTCTGCTGCCGACCGAGAAGCCCGTCTACCAGGAGGCGCCGCTGTACCAGGTGAGCGCGCCCGACGGCACCGTCTGCGTCGTTCCACCCAAGGTCACCACGCCACCCCGACGCCCACGCCCACCCGCGAGCCCTGATCCCGATCCACAGATGCGCGCGACGTCGAGTATCGGGCAGGGAAGCTCCCGTGCGGCGCTGCGGATCTGCCTGACGGTCGGCATCCTGCAGTTCGCCCTGGCGGCCTGGCTCGGCCCCGCCCAACCCGGCTTCTCGCCATCGATGCGGCGCCGGCGGCCTGGTTCGGGTCGGTGGCCGAATCAAACCCGTGGTGGGTGGTGGCGTGGACGGCCGTGAACTTCCTCCTCTCACCGTGGACCTGGCTGCTGCTCGCGACGCTCTGCATCCTCGGAGCGCTGATCCCCTTCCGTGGTGGACGGCGGAGCAACGCGCCCGCCGGCCGCCCTCCGGGTACGGCTCCTGATCTGGAGCGGCCTGACCCTTGTCGGCGGCCTGCTCCCGCTGGCCGTGAAACACTACGTTCAACGCCCGCGCCCGGAGTTCGCCACCGTCGGCGTCCCCTGTCGGCCTTCCCGTCCTGGCCCGCCGCGACCGTCACGGTGGCCCTGGTGGGCGGGTGGCTGGTGTTCTCGAAGGTGTGGTTCCGTCGCCGGTGGCCGATCTGGCTGGCCGCGGCCACCGTCGCGCTGACCTGTTTCGCGCAGTTGGCGCTGGGAGAGGTGTACGTCACGGACTCGGTGGGAGGGATCGGCCTGTCGCTGAGCTTCCTCGGCTTCGCGCTGCTGCTCATCCGGGCCGTGGCCCGAAGCACGCCTGAGCGCGGGGAATGGAAGAAGCCCCGCTCTCGCGGGCTTCTCTCGGCGGTGATGGAGGGATTTGAACCCCGGTAGGTTTCCCTACTCTCGCTTTCGAGGCGAGCACTTTCGGCCACTCAGTCACATCACCGCGGACGATTCTACCGATGGGAAGCGAGATTGCCCAATCGGCGGATCTGCGGCCACCGCGGCCGGTTCGCGCCGGGCAACGTGACCTCTATGGGCACGGACCCGGGCCGGAGAGTGGCCAGAACTTCCGGCCGGACCGGGCAGAGTGGGCCACTGGCCGATTTTGCCGGGCCGGGCCCGCCGGGTCGGCGGAAGGCCCGGTTCGGTCGGCGCGCGACGCGCGGATAGAGTTGGCCGGTGCGTGACTTTGCAGCCCTGATGAGGATCCCGGCCTCGGCCTCGTCATCGCGACCCAACTCGCGGCCCGATTTCCCGCGGAATGTACTCGCTCGGGCTGCTGATGCACGTCGAGCGCACCCAGGGCTCCTACACCGCGGCCGGGCTCGTCCTCGCGGCCTTCTCGATCGGCATGGCGATCGCCGGACCCATCGTCTCGCGCCAGTTGAGCCGGTTCGGAACCTCGCGGCTGCTCCTGGTCACCCTTGCCATCTCGACCGCCTCCTTCGCCCTGCTGGTGACGCTCCCGCTGCACCTCGCAGGAGTGATGGCGCTGGCGGCCCTCGGCGGTGCCGCCATGCCACCGGTGATCCCCGCCGTGCGCACCCTGTACCCGCTGCTCGCGCCACAGCACATGCTGACGGCGCTGTTCAGCCTCGACGCCGCGCTCCAGGAGATCATCTGGGTGATCGGCCCGGTCGCCATCACCCTGCTCGTCTCCGGGGTGGGCTCGTCGACGGCCCTGCTGATCGTGGTCGCCATCCAGATTGCGGGTGGCCTGCTGTTCGCACTCGCCCACGCGTCCGGTCGCTCCAGATCCCGGCCGCCACCCGCAAGCTCGGCCACGTCCTGCAGAACCCCTCCGTGGTGCTCATGATGTTCGCGTCGATGCTGATGATCGGCTCATTCGCCTCCATCGAGGCGGCCATGGTCGCGACCTTCGGCGACGGCTCCGTCAACGCCGGCATCGTGCTCGCCATCTCGTCGGTCGGGTCGCTGATCGGTGGCCTGTTCGCGGGGAACCGACAGCTCACCCGCTGGTCCTGACCCTGCGGCTGCTGGTGGTGACGGGGGCTTCGCCTTCGCGACGGCCGCGTCCGGCTTCACCGCCCTCGCCATCGCGCTGTTCATCGCCGGCCTCGGCATCGCCCCGCGCTCGCCGCGGTGTCGTCGGTGATCGCGCGGGCGGTGTCGTTCTCCGACACGGCGGAGGCGTTCGGCTGGATCGGCACCGGGCAGTTGCTCGGCTCCTCCATCGGCTCCGCGCTCGCGGGCATCGCGATCGATGCGCGGGCGGGAGCGGGGGCGTCCTGGTTGCGCTGGGCATCAGCACCCTGGCCGTGATCGTCTCGGCGGTGTTCCGCAGGGCGCAGCCCGACATGCGGCTCCCGGTCGAGGAATCGCTCTAGTCCAGGTCAGCGGCGCTCACGGAAGAAGGCGTCGAGCAGTTCCCCGCACTCCTCGGCGAGCACCCCGGGGATGACGGTCGGGCGATGGTTGAGCCGCGGATCGCGCACCACGTCCCAGAGCGATGAGACGGCGCCCGCCTTCTCGTCGAACGCCCCGAACACGAGACGATCGATCCGCGACGCCACGATCGCACCCGCGCACATGGTGCACGGCTCGAGGGTGACCACGAGCGTGCAGCCCGTCAGCCGCCACTCCCGACCGCCTCCGCGGCGCGTCGGATCGCCACCACCTCGGCGTGTGCGGTCGGGTCGCCGTGCAGCTCCCGCTCGTTACCTGCGCGTGCGATGACGGCACCCGACGCGTCGAGGACGACGGCCCCGATGGGGACGTCGCCGTGGGACGCGGCCGCCTCGGCCTCACCGAGCGCGAGGCGCATGGCGTCATGCCAACGGGTGCCCAACGTCAGTCGTCGAAGGCCTCGGCGGCCCGGTCGAACTCGTCGGCGACCTTGAGCCGCTCGGCGATCCGGTGGAGCAGTTCGTCGGAGTCCTCGTCGTAGTCGGTGGTGATCGCCTCCATCTCGAAGGCACGCAACCCACTGGCCGCGTACATCTCGAGGTCACCCAGGGGGAGGGCTCGTCGTCGTCATCGGGGAGCTCGGCTCCGAGGTAGTCGACCACGTCGCGGGCGATCGGCCAGTCGTTGGCTGCCGTGACATCGGAGAGCAGCACCTCGACGGTGCGGCCGCGGACGCGACAGATCACGAAGAACTCGCCGTTGATCGACACCCAACCGTCGGCCCCGGAATCCCCAGGCAGGCGGGTGAGTTGACGGATCAGCTCCTCGAGGTCGTTGGCGAGGTCGAAATCCATGGGCACCGCGGTGGGCTTGCCGTCCTCGCGGTACAGCGCGACGACCAGGTCCACGTCGTCCTCCGACGCATCCTCAATGTCGTCGTCATCGTCATCGAAGTCGTCGTCTTCGGCGTCGGCATCGTCCTTGAGGTCAAACGGTTCGGCGTCGTCGTCGAAAACGTCCACGGTGCTCTCCTTCCAGCGCGACTGCTTCGGCCCCCATCCTTGCACGACCCCGCCACGACACACCTCCTACCCCAACCTCTCGGGTAGGGGCATGGTGTGGGAAGGTTGGACCGTGGAAGTACGCGTCGTTCAGCATCCCCTCGTCGATCACAAGCTCACGCTCCTGCGTAACAAGCTCACCCCGCAGCCGGTGTTCCGCAAGCTCGTGGACGAACTCGTCACGCTCCTCGCCTACGAGGCGACCTTCGGTGTCCGCGTCGGCGACACCGAGATCGAGACCCCCATCACCACGACCATCGGCACCAAGCTCTCCGACCCGGCGCCCCTTGTCGTTCCCATCCTTCGTGCAGGCCTCGGCATGCTCGAAGGCATGCTCCGCCTCGTGCCGACCGCCGAGGTGGGCTTCCTCGGGATGATCCGCGACGAGGAGACCCTCGAGCCGATGACCTACGCGGAGCGGCTGCCGATGGATCTCTCCGGCCGCCAGTGCTACGTCCTCGACCCCATGCTCGCCACCGGCGGGTCACTCGGAGGGCCGTCCAGTTCCTCGTCGACCGCGGGGCCGACGACATCACCTGCATCTGCCTGCTCGCGGCACCCGAGGGCATCGAGCGGCTCCATGACCTGCTGGCCGACCTGCAGGTGCCGTGCAGCCTGGTGGTCGCGGCCGTCGATGAGCGGCTCAACGAGCAGGGCTACATCGTGCCCGGCCTCGGCGATGCCGGTGACCGCCTGTACGGGCTGGCCCAGTAGGCCCGGCCCCGGCCGCGGGTCAGCCCTGCGCGTCCCACCAGTCGAGGACGCGGGTGGCGTGGAAGGTCACCCACCGCGACGGCAGTCCGCCGTCGACGTCGACCTCGAACCACACGTCGCCCGGGTGCCGTCTGGCCTGCAGCCACCGGCCGTCCTCGCCACGCGCCTTCCGGAGCACGTCGACGGCGTCCCCAACCGCGGGTCGGGAGTGACACCGTCGTGGAGTGACGCCGTCCGGAAGTGGTCGAGCGCCGTCAGCGCGCTGTAGAAGCCGCGGAACGGATAGGCGAACTTGTCGACCCACGGTGCGATCTGCCCACCGTCGGAGGCCCGCCACAGCAGGCGCCGCTCGAGCAGGTACTCCTGGCCGCGGAGGCGTGGTTCGCGCAGCGTCGTGTCGCCGGTGCGGATCTCGTGGTTGAGGATCCCCTTGACGGCGTTGAGGGTCGACTGGACCGACGAACGGGTCGATCCGTCGACCCACTCACAGTTCCAGCCGCCGTCACCCAACTGGTGCTCCGGGAACCAGCCCCGCAACGCGGAGACGTCTGCACCGAGCCAGGAGCCGTTGGCCAGCGTGAAGGCGTTGATGCACACGTCGACCTCGCCACCCCAGTAGGGAAGGGAGTCATACTCCCAGCGGGCGTTCGCGTCGATCCTCGAGGCGGTGTCGCCCAGGACGGATGCGTCGACGCCCCACTCGCGCAGGGAGTTGAGCGACCAGGTGGTCGCCGTCCAGGGCTGCCCCTCACCCGGGTGTTCGAAGTCGAATGCCGCCGGGAAGAACGACCCGCCGGCCCACAGCCCGTCCTCACCCTGGAGCGCGAGCAGGCCGGCCCCGATTCCCTCTGTGACGACGCGGGCCCGGGTCTCCCGCCACTGGGCCTCCGGGGCGCCGTCGAGGTCGCGTTCGACCTGCCATTGGAGCGCAGGGTCGGAGTCAAGGAGCCACTCGATGATGTCGTCGCGCATCCCTCGAGGCTACGTCGACGGGCCCCCACGAGGCGGAAAGCGCCGATCCGATAGCGTGAGGGGCATGGCGAAGTCGACAGGTTGGGTACCCCAGCAGCACGGAGCCTGGGCGATGATCGTCGTGCCCTACCTCACCGGCCTCGCGCTGGCGGCAAGGGTGCGGCCCCTCGATCTGGGCGACGCCGCGCTCGGGCTCACCTGGCTGGTCGGCTACTTCGCATTCAACGCCGCGGTGCTGACGCTGAAGTCGCCCGCCAAGCGACGCGGCCGGTACTACGCCCCGCTCGGCGCCTACCTGGCAGGGGCGGCGGTGTTCGGGCTCGTCACGCTGGTGCTCAAGGGCTGGCCGCTGCTGTGTTGGGTGCCCCGTACGCGGTCGTGCTCGGCGTGTCGCTCTGGCTGGCGGCCAGCAAGCGGGAACGGACGCTGCTGTCGGGCGTCCTGACGATCGTCGCCTCGTGCGGGTTGATGGGCGTGCTCCGGGTCTCGCCCGGCGTCCCCATGCTGACCGCGACTGAGGCCGCCGAGATGGCGGCGGTGACCCTGTACTTCATCGGCACCGTGCTGCACGTCAAGGCGCTGATCCGGGAGCGCAACGATCCACACTCGGCGACCAGATCGTTGGTGTACCACGGGCCTTCGCCGCCCTGGTGGTCGCGGCCGCCACCCTGGGTTGGATGGCGTGGCCCTGGATCGTCTGGGCGCTCGCACTGGTTGCGAGGACGTGGTGGATGCCGCGGGCGAAGCGGACCCCGATGCAGATCGGCATCGTGGAGATCGTGGCCTCGGTGGCGCTCCTGATCCTCGTGCTGTTCGCCTGATCACGGGGAGGAGCGTCGGCGACCGGCTCAACCGGCATGCCCCGAGCCCAGTTCGGCCCGCAGCCGCTCCGCATACTCGGCCGCCTCACCCTCGGCGTACCGCGTCCGCGGCCAGAAGAAGCCCGCAGGCCGTCCTTGCGGCGCCTCGGCACCACGTGGACGTGCAGGTGCGGCACCGACTGGCTGATGACGGTGTTGACGGCGGTGAAGCTGCCGTCGGCGCCCAGCGCCTCCACCATCGCCCGGGCGACCCGCTGCGTCTGCAGGAACAGCGGGGCGACCAGATCGGCCGGCGCGTCGGTGAACGTGGGCACGTGGGTGACGGGCGCGAGCAGCACGTGCCCCTTGAACACCGGGCGGTGGTCGAGGAAGGCGATCACGAGGTCGTCGCGCCAGACGACCTCGGCCTCGAGGGTTCCGGCGATGATGTCGCAGATGACGTCGCTCATCGCCTCACCCTACGACGACGGATCAGTAGTAGTACGGGAACTTCGACCAGTCGGGAGCGCGCTTCTCCAGGAACGAGTCGCGGCCCTCGACCGCCTCATCGGTCATGTACGCCAGCCGCGTCGTCTCTCCCGCGAAGATCTGCTGCCCCACCAAGCCGTCGTCAATCGCGTTGAACGCGTACTTCAGCATCCGCTGCGCCGTCGGCGACTTGCCGCAGATCTTGGCGGCCCACTCGAGGCCGACGTCCTCGAGGCGCTCGTGGTCGATCACCCGGTTGACCATGCCCATCCGGTGCGCGTCCTCCGCGTCGTGTACATCGCCCAGGAAGAAGATCTCCCGCGCGAACTTCTGACCGACCTGGCGCGCCAGGTAGGCCGAGCCGTAGCCGGCGTCGAAGGAGCCGACATCGGCGTCGGTCTGCTTGAACTTTGCATGCTCGCGCGACGCGAGGGTGAGGTCGGCGACGACGTGTAGCGAGTGACCGCCGCCGGCGGCCCATCCGTTCACCAGGGCGATGACCACCTTCGGCATGAACCGGATGAGGCGTTGCACCTCGAGGATGTGCAGGCGGCCGAGCTTGGCCGGGTCGACGCTCTCCGCGGTCTCCCCCTCGGCGTACTGGTAGCCGACGCGGCCGCGGATGCGCTGGTCGCCGCCGGAGCAGAAGGCCCACCCGCCGTCCTTCTCGGAGGGCCCGTTGCCGGTCAACAGCACGCACCCGACGTCAGACGACGTACGCGCATGCTCCAGCGCCGTGTACAGCTCGTCGACGGTGTGTGGCCGGAACGCGTTGCGCACCTCCGGGCGGTCGAACGCGATCCGCACCGCGGGCACGTCCTTGGCGCGGTGGTAGGTGATATCGGTGAAGTTGAAGCCCTCGACGGGCGTCCACAGCTCGGGGCGGAAGGGATTGGCGGTCATGGGCCTGAGCCTATCGCCCGGCCTCAGAAACCTGGATGGCTGAGGGTCTCGCGCACCCGGTCGGGAAGTTCGTGATGATCGCGTCGACGCCGAGCGACTTGAGCCGGAGGGCGTCCTCGTCACGGTTGACCGTCCACGTGATCACCTTGACGCCCGCCTCGTGCGCCAGCCACACGTAGTTGGGATGCTGCAGCACGCTGTAGTGCGGGTTGATCGCGCCGGCACCGAACCAGTTCGCGTACTTCCAGGGGTCGTAGATCGCATCGGTCAGCAGCAGTGCGATGCGTTCCGGGCGACCTGGCCGCGCAGGTTGGCGAGCGAGAAGTGGTTGAAGGACGAGTACACCACGCGATCCTCCATCCCCATCTCCCGGACGGTGCGCATCACTTCGGTCTCCATCCCGGATACAGTTCGAGGTTGTTCTTCAGCTCGACGTTGACCGTCATCGAAGTGTTCCGGAACACGTCGAGCGCCTCATGCAGGGTCGGGATCTTGACTCCCCGACGACCGGCGAAACCATTGGTGAAGTCGCAGCGCCGGAGATCCTCCATGGTGAGGTCGACGACCCGGCCCACGCCGTTGGACGTGCGGTTGATCGTCTCGTCATGGATCGTGACGAGCTGGCCGTCGGCGGTGCGCTGCACGTCGAGTTCGACGCCGTCGGCGCGCATCTGCACGGCGAGCTCGAATGCGGGGAGCGTGTTCTCGGGAGCGTAGGCGCAGGCTCCGCGATGGGCCCAGATCTCTGTCACGCCCCATCCTCCCACGTCGCCCCAGGTCACGCATCGCACCCTGCCAGCACCTCGTTTTGCCGAAAAGGCTGACCACTGCGTATAGTTGGTGACTGCCCGGCGCTCGTGGCTCAACGGATAGAGCATCTGACTACGGATCAGAAGGTTGGGGGTTCGAGTCCCTCCGAGCGCGCAAGTTCCTGGCGAAGCCGTTCCACGTCATAACCACGTGGGACGGCTTCGTCGTTGAGGTGAAACCGCTCCGGAGTCTCCCCGAGCGCGACGACAAGCAGCCACGCGCGGAACAGGTCGGTCTCATCCAGCGTGCCGACGTCAGCAACCCTCAGCAGCTTGGCGAACGTATTGCGTACACCGATGTGCGACCCGACGACCGCGCGGATGCGGTCAACCGCTTCCTTGAGGCCGCCCTGGCCTTGAACACAGAGATGACCAGCGCGTCACCCCAAGTCACGTTGAACGTGGTCATTCCGATTCTCCTTCAAGGTGTTCCTCAGTACGCAGGACTATCCCGCCATACTCACTCCTGCCGAACCACCGATCAGCGCCGAACTTACGGACGGTGTCGGGATAGAACGTCCAACTGAACGGCCCGGCCGCTAGCTCCTCTGCCGCTTCCCGCGGCGTCTCGACCGGGACATGCTCCCGCAGCGTCACACCCGCATGGAAATACATCGTTGCGGCGATTAGGCAGGGACCGCAGGCCGGCGCATCCTCTGGCACCTCAGTACCCGGCTCTGCTAGCTGACAGAGACTCTGGCTGCTCGTCCACAGGTGGCGTCGTTGCGACATGTCAGAAATGATATGCGAGCACAGTTGACAAGTCAACGCGCGCAAGGCACGGTTGCGATATGGCAATTTTGACACTGGGGCAAGTGGTGCTGAGCGCGCGCAAGCGCTCAGGCGTGACCCGTGAGGAGCTAGCCGCCAAGGTTGGCACATCCGTCGCCACGGTGGCCCGCCTCGAGCTGAAGAACGCTGTTCCACGCTTCAAGGTCATGGTTGAGCTCTGCCGAACCCTCGGGATCGACCTGGAGAGCGCGGCGACGGCCGTCAACGGCCAACCCTCCCAACGAGGTAGCCGTCAGCCGGAGCCGGAGCGTGAGCCGTGAGCCCGCTCATCGAGGCCGCCGTCTATGCGCCCGCCGACGGGTCATTGAGGCGCTGGTCATGCCCGCGCTGCCTCGTCCAGGTCGACCGCTTCGAGCCGCCCGCCGGCTGGCTCGTGTTCCGCCCGTTCGACCGAGTCGCCGCATGCGTCGACTGCCGTGACGGGCTCATCGCCGACCTCGCCACCGAAGGGATCATCTCGTGACTGCCGCACTCGGCTTCCTGCTCATCTGGATCGGCATCGTCGGCGCGTTCGCGCTGTTCGACATCGAGCAGCAGCGGTGAAGCGCGCCGCTCTGGCCCCGCGGCCGCATTCCTAGCCGCCCAGCGGGGCTGGGAGACCGATGGGGCGTGCGTCAGCCACGGGCGGGGCTTCCTGGAGGACCTCGACGTCGACGAGGCCCTCGCGGTGTGTGCCGGCTGCCCTGTGCAGCGGCCCTGCCTCGCCCACGCCATCACTACCCGCGCCACCGACGTCATCCAGGCCGGCATCGTCATCGAGGGCCGACCGATCCACCCCGCACATGGGAGCAGACATGAGCGACGATCCACGGCCGGCCCAGGTATGCCCACGGCGACCGATGCCCGATCCAGTGCCCTACCGCACGATCACCCGCTACGGCGTCGAGCAGATCGTCCACCCCGGCATCTGTGGCATCTGCTGGCGACCCGCACACGACAACCGCCCTCACCACGCGTTCGAGCCCGCAGTCCTGACGCCATTCCTCGCCCGCCAGATGGGCTGGAGCTTCTGATGGGCATCGGACTGGTCCAGGAGGCCCTCCTGCCCGTCTGGGCAGGCCTCAGCCCGTTCTCTCGCCTCGTCCTGGTCCAGATGGCCACCCGCGCCTACGACGAGACCCACGGCGACCGCGAGGGCCGGCTGTACTACGGCGGCCACGGGTTCATCGGCGTCATGCTCCTCGGCGTCGGCGACGGCGACCCCGGCTGGCCCACAGCCAAGAAGCGCATCCAGCGCGCCGTCGGCGAGCTCATCGCTGCGGGCGCCATCGAGGTCGTCGGCCAGCCCGTCAACGGCAACCGTGCCTGCTACGCCATCACCACCAATCGGACCCGCCTGGCTGTGGATAACTGCCCCGCCGAGCTCGCCGATCCCGACCGCCAGGGGTCACCCATGTCCCCTCAGGGGACACCCATGTCCCCTGAGGGGACACCCGTGTCCCCATAAGAAGGAAGAACTAAGGATGAAGGAAAGGAAGTAAGTAGTGATGCTTGGTAACTCACTAGAACCCGTCGAGGCTGTGGACAGGTCCACCGTCCTCGACTTCATCCGCCGCCTCGGCCTCGCACCCACCGAGGTCACCAAGCTCACCATCACCACCGACAGCATGATGGTCGAGCGATGCATCCCGCTCGGCCCCGTCGAGGTCGACATAACCGAGGTCAAACCTCCAGGCGTCGGGCCGCTCACGTGCCCGACTGTGGCCACTCCACCTGGACCGCCCTCCACATCATCGACTGCAACACGCTGGTGACACCATGAGCCGCTACGTCTCGTTCAGCTCGGCGCGGTCCACAAGAGCGGCAGCAACCGGGATGAGTCCGCGCCTGGTCCAGTTCGCCAGCCGGGCTGATGTCCGGCGTGACTCGCTCCAGGACGATGCCCGAGTACTCCAGGCCCGAGGAGTCACTCACGGCGAGATCGCCACCCGCCTCGGCGTCACCCGCCGCACTGTCGTGAGGTGGCTGTCGTGAGCGTCCTCGTCGTGGTGCTGCTCCTCGTCGTCGTCGGCATCGTCGGGCTCAACCTGGTCCTCCTGCTCGGCATCCTCGGCTGGCTCGCCCGCGACCGCGACGAGCAGCGATGAGCCGGCACAGCCTGAGGGATCGGCGGTGGCGTAAGGTCGCCGCCCTGGTCAAGGACCGCGACGGGCACTGCGTCACATGCGGCAGCGAGGACGACCTCACCGTCGACCACGTCGAGCCCATGGCTGTGCTGGTCCAACGTGGCGACCTCGCCCAGGCCTACGACCCCGACTACCTCGTCACGCTCTGCCGCTCCTGCAACAGCGCGAAGCAAGACAACGTCGACGGCAGACCAGTCCTGGTCCACCCCGACTACGCCGACATCCTGCAACTACCAGCCGCCGGTTTTTTCTGAGAAATCCGCCCGGACAACCCCGCGCCAGTCTTCTTTTTCACGCACGGCAGCAGGAAAAACGCCCACCCGTACCCGAATCAACGAAACACCCAGAAAGCAGCAATCCATGGCCCGGAAAGAGACCCAGACGACCGCCACCCGGCGATACCTCCGGGAATGCCGGGAATGGCTGTCCGCGACCCATCCCTGGCGATCGCGCTGCTCCGAACCGCCGAAGCGCTCGACGGCGCCTACCAAACATCCACGATGAGCGTCTACATCAAGCAGGTTGATCAGATCGAGAAGCTCCGGCCGGCCGCCGGGCAGTCCGTGCTGCCGGGAACCTCGCCGGCCGACCTCCGCCTCCTCGGCCCGAGGCAGGTGTCGTGATCCAGTTCGACGGCCAGCCGTGGGCACCGACCCGCTACACCCCGCCGCTCGGCGGTGGCAAGCTGATCGACTCCGACGGGCCGCGCCTGGTCGAGCTCCTGGAGAAGCACTGGACCCTCCCCGACGGGAACCTCGTCCGCTACGACGATCCGCAGCGCGCCTGGTTCAACCACCTCCTCGAACGCTACCCGTCGGACTGGCCGGTCCCCGCGCTTCGCGGCCGGCTCCGCTACCGCCAGGCCGTCACCTCCGAAGGCCGGCAGAACGGCAAGAGCCTCAAGGCGGGCGGCCTGGCAATCTACGGACTCACCCAGCACGTCCCCGCCCCGTCCGTCGTCGGCATCGCGACCAGCGTCGAGCAGGCCAACGTCGTCTACCGTCGCGTGAAGTTCGCCGTCGACCACTCGCCCCTCCTGTCCAGCGTCCTCCACGCGTCCGGCACCCGAGGCATCCGCTGGCGAGATGAGCGCGGCGCCTACGCCGTCTACCCCAGCAAGGCCGACGGTCTCCAATCGGTGCCCGTCACCCTCGGCATCGCCGACGAACTCCACCTGATGCGCCGCGAGATGTGGTACTCCATCGTCAACGGCCAGCGTGCCCAAGCCGATGCGCTGGTCGCTGGATCACCACCGCCGGCGACGACCTCTCCGAGCTTCTCAAGGAGCTCTACTTGCGCGGCGACCAGGCCATCGCCGACCCGGCTGACGACGAGCGATTCGGGTTCTTCCTCTGGGAAGCTCCAGCCGGCTCGACGATCCATACCCCGGCGCCATCGAAGCCGCGAACCCCTCCGTCGCGTGCGGTCGCGTCGACCGCGAGACGATCCTGGCCGACATCGCCACGAGTCCGCTCACCGACCAGCAGCGCTACGCGCTCAACCAGTTCGTCGCCGCCTCCAAGACGTGGGCCGACCTCGAACTCTGGGACGCCTGCCCCACCATCACCGACCTCGAACCCACCGTCATCGGCGTCGCCCGCTCCGCGGGCTGGGAGTACGTCACCATCACCGCCGCCGCAAAAGCCGACGGCATCATCGGCACCCAGACCATCGCATCGCTCCGCAGCTGTGGCCGCGACCAGCTCCTCCAGCTCCTCGGCCGGCTCCTCGACGAGTACCCCGACGCCGCCATCGCCCTCGACTCCCGCACCCTCAGCGACGTCGGCAAACACCTCCGCGACGAGGGCCACACCGTGTGGCTCCTCACCCAGACCGAGCAGGGACAAGCCTCCGCAGCGGTCTACGCCCGCATCACCGATGCCACCCTCGCCCACGACCATCACCCGCTCATCCGTCGCCAGCTCGCCACCAGCCGCCAAGCCCGCCGCCCCGACGGCACCTGGACCATCACCGCCGGCGCCGTCCCGGCCGACGCGTTCCTCGCCCTGGTCGCCGCCGCATACGTCGCCGACGTCCAGCCAGACCACGGCGCCCAGATCTTCTGAGCGGGAAATGTCACACCCGGCCCGAGCATGGTGGCCATGGGAGTACTCCACCGCGTAGCCGACTGGCTCGGCCTCACCCGTGAGGCAACCATGCCGGCCGGGCTCATGCCCCGGCCCGTGAGCACACCGTCATCTCGACCCGCCGCGCGGTGGCCGTCCCCGCCGCATACCGCGCCCTGTCGGTCCTCAACACCTCCGTCATCCAGCTCACCATCGACGTCACCCGCAACGGCCGCCCCGTCGCCGTAACCCCCAGCCTGGCCCGACGCCCCGCCCAGCACATGCGCCTCGATCAGTGGCTCAGCCAGGTCGTCCTCGACCTCGCCACCGACGGCAACGCCTACCTCCGCAAGGTCGGCATCGGTGGCAGCGTCATCGACCTGCCGATCCTGCCCGCCAGTGAGGTCCAGGTCCACCAGGACACGCGCACTGGCGTCATCACCTACCACCACGGCCGCACCGAGTATGCCGCCGAAGAGGTCGAACACCTCTACCTCATCAAGCTCTCCACCTGGACCAAGGGCTCTCCCCATCGAGGCGGCCCGGCGCGGAATCCAGTTCGCCGACGGCGCCGCCGCCTACTCCGCCGAATGGTGGAACGGCTCCGGCCAGCCGTCCGGCATCCTCTCGTCAGACCAATCCCTCACCGCCGACAAGGCCCGCCAGTACCGCAACACCTGGAACGACCTCGACGATGAAGGCCGGCCCATCGAGCGCACAGCCAACCCGTCGGGCATCAAGGTCCTCGGTGCTGGCCTGTCCTATGAGCCGATCATGCTCAAGCCCGCTGATGCACTGTGGCTCGAAGCCATGGACTTCTCGACCATCGACATCGCCCGCATCTACGGCACCCCTCATCGCTCATGCTGGTCGGCATCGACGGCGGCGCTCAGACCTACGCCAACGTCAGCCAAGAATGGCTTGCCTTCGCGCGGTTCAGCCTCATGGGCTACCTCCGCCCATCGAGCTCGCCATCACATCCGCCATCGGCGCCGGCTATGACGCCCGCTTCAACGTCGATGCGCTGCTCAGGTCTGACACCACCACCCGCTACGAGGCCCACAACCTCGCCATCGGTGGCGGCTGGAAGACGGTCGACGAGGTACGCGCCGACGAAGGCCTCGCCCCACTCCAGCAGCCCGCACCAGCGCCCGCACCCAAGGAGCTCACATGACCAGCACCACCGACCTCACCACCGGAACCCAACACCGCACCATCGAACTCCGCGCAGCAACCGACGGCGACGGCCGCAGCTTCACCGGCATCGCCGTCCCTACGACGACGAGGTCACCATCTACCCCGGCTTCCGCGAGAGCTTCGCCCCGGCTCCATCCAGGACGACGACGGCATCCTCTTCTGGCGCCACCGCGAGCCCATCGGCATCTACACCGGCATCGACGTCGATGCCGGCCGCGAGATCTCCGCCCGGATCAGCGACACCGCCCAGGGCCGCGACGCCGCCACCCTCATGCGCGACGGCGCCGTCACCCGCCTCTCCGTCGGCTTCGAGCCACGCACCTGGGAGGAGACCAAGCACGACGACGGAAGCATCACCATCCGGCACACCGCGGTACACCTCCGCGAGGTGTCGATGGTCCCCACCCCGCCTACGACAACGCCACCATCACCGAACACCGCACCGCCCCGACCCGACAGGAACCCGCCATGGACCCCATCACCCGCGACGACCTCGCCCCCTCGCCGAGCAGCTCGCCGACCTCGACCGCGCAGTCAAGCTCATCGGCACCACCCCGACCACCCCGCCGGCTCACAGTGGCGATCCATGGGCGAGCTCCTCAAGGCCATCGCCGCCGGCGACCAGGACGCCGCCGACTTCCACCGCGCCTACACCGGCGCCACCACCGGCGACACCGTCATGAAGGACACCTTCGTCGGCAGCTTCATCAAGCTCATCCAGGACCGCCGCCGCATCGCCAACCTCTTCAGCTCCGCACCTCTGCCCGACGCCGGCCTCAGCCTCGACTACGTCAAGGTCAAGAGCGACACCACCCAGGTCACCGAGCAGGCCGCCGAGGGCGACGACCTGCCCTCCGGCAAGGTCGAGCTCGACTCCGCTTCCGCCCCGGTCAAGACCTACGGCGGCTGGACCCAGCTCACCCTCCAGCTCATCGAGCGCGCCACCGTCCCGGTCCTCGACACCACCCTGACCGCCCTCGGCCTCAAGTACGGCCGCATCACCGACACCGTCGTCGCCAACCAGTTCAAGGCCCTGGAGACGGCGAACGCGGCCAGCGCGATCACCCTGGCCGCCAGCGCAGACGCCGACGACTGGCTCGACGCGATCGTCGACGTCGCCCTCGCGTTCGAGGACGCCGACCTCGCCATGTCCGGGCTCATCTGCACCCCCGCCCGCTTCAAGCAGCTGCTCAAGCTCAAGGACGGCGACAACCGCCTCATGCGCGTCTGGGGCACCGGCGTCAACCAGATCGGTGAGCTCGACCTCAGCGCGATCAGCGGCGACCTCGCCGGCGTCAAGGTCACCCCTCGAAGAAGGTCACCGACGGCGGCTTCTACGACGCGCAGGCCATCCAGTTCCGCGAATCGCCCGGCGCCCCGCCCAGCTCCAGGACACCAACATCGTCAACCTCTCCAAGAGCTTCTCCGTCTACGGCTACGCCAGCGTCCTGACCCCGTTCCCCAACGGCGTCATCCCGATCAAGAGCGCCTGACATGACTGACGCACCAGTGCCCGAGGAGCTCGACGTCGCAGCCCTACGCGCCTACGTGCGCGCACCAGCGAACGGCGGCGACGACGAGTTCCTCGGCCTGGTGCTGGGCGAGGCCACGACCCTCGTCAACACCCGCACAGCAGGTGCAACCGTGCCACAGCCAATCATCGGACTCGCCGTCCGCGAGGTAGCCGCCGACCTGTACCACCGCCGCCGCGTCCGCAACGGGGTCGCCCAGTTCGACGGGCCTGACCTCGCCCCGGTCCGCGTCACCCGTGACCCGATGAAGGCCGCCGCCGACATCCTCGCCCCTACCTCACCCCGGAATCGGATGACCATGGACACCCGCGCAACAGCCGACGAGCTCATCGCCGCCATCACCGCAGCCCTGGAGGTCATCGACCCCACGCCCGTGGTCACCATCGCCACTGACGAGGCACTCAACGCGGTCCACGCCGGCCTCCACGCCGTCCTCGTCACTCCTCCCGAGTCGAGTACGACACCCGCTACCACGCAACCGCCACCTGGACCCTCATGGTCGTCCCCGGCTCAGCCGATCGCTCCACCTCATGGCAGGAGGCCGACACCCTCCTCGGCCTCATCCGCACTGTCCTCGACATCGACCAGGCCGACCCCTACGACTGGCAGCCCGACTCCACCTCGGACCCACTCATCGCAGTCCAGCTCACCCTCACCACCGACCACGACCTCTAAGGAGACCCCATGACCATCTCGTCCCACAAGCTCGGCCCCGGCCAGCTCAGCATCGGCGCCATCGGCAGCCTCAAGGAGTTCGGCGTCGCCCTCACCAAGGGCCAACTCACCCCTGAAGCCGACGACGGAGAGACCATCACTGTGCTCTCCGGTGAGGAGCTGATCGAGGAGGGCGAAGAGACCTGGACCCTCGAAGGGTCAGTGTTCCAGTCCTACGACGCCGACAGCTTGATCCTCTGGTGCAACGAGAACAGCGGCCAGACCCTCCCGTTCACGTTCAAGCCGGCGACCGCGCAGGCCCTCGAAGCGGCCGGCAAGGTCCTCGTCCGCTCCATCGCCATCGGTGGCGACGTCAAGGCCCGTAATCAGTCCGACTTCAAGTTCAAGGCCACCGACGTCGTGCTCTCCGCCGGCGTCTGACCGTGGGCTACCGCGACCGCGGCGTCCAGGTCGACGGACTCAAGGAGCTCCGCAAGACCCTCAAAGCCGCCGGCGACGACCTGTCCGACCTCAAGGCCGCCAACGCCGAGGCCGCACAGATCGCCGCTGACGGCGGCCGAAGTCGCGTCCCCACCTCAACGGCCTACTCGCCAGCTCCATCCGATCCACAGGCACCAAGACGGCCGGCATCGTCAGAGCCGGCAAGGCCTCCGTCCCCTACGCCGCACCCATCCACTGGGGATGGCCTGCCCGCAGCATCCCCGAAAACCCGTTCCTCTCCGACGGCGCCACCGCCACCGAACCGCGATGGCTCCCCGTCTACGAGCAGCGCATCGAAGCCATCATCAACAACGTCGAAGGAATCTAGATGTCCACCATCAAGCCGGTCTACTTCACCGCCGAACTCGCCCAGGCCGACGAACTCGCCCGCGGCGCCATCATCGGCCCCGTCCGCGTCCTCGCCGCCGACAAGATCGCCGCCGAGGCCACCTGCCGCAAGCAAGGCTGGGACTACAGCGACACCCCCGGGTCCACCTCCTCATGGGCTTCTACGCTCTGCGCCGGCAGGGCCGCCCCGTCGCCGACGACTACACAACCTTCTGCGACCTCATCGCCGACTACGCCGTCTCCAACAGCCTCGACGACGACACCGACGGAGAAGGCGACGAGACGGACCCTACGGCGCCTGGGAGCAGCTCCTAGTTGCTCTCGCCATACGCTCCGGGATCCCACCGAGCGTATGGCTCGCCGAACCCGCCGAGTACCTAGAGGCCGCACTGGCCTCTTCACCGCTGAACAGGAGTAGACCATGGGCAAGACCGCCGTGCTGGCAGTCAAGATCCTCGGCGACGCCAAGGGCGCAAAGGACGCCTTCACCGACGTCGAGACTGGCGCCGGCGGACTCATGGGCAAGCTCGGGAAGTTCGGCCCCGCCGCCGCCATGGTCGGCGGCGCCATCGTCACTGGCGTCGCCGTCGGCGGCAAGGCCCTCTACGACATCGGCGCCACCTGGGACGAAGTCTCAGACGGCATCCGCATCGGAACAGGCGCCACCGGCGACGCCCTCGAAGGCCTGATGGACTCGGCCAAAACCGTCGCCAGTACCATCCCCGCAGCAATCGAGGACATCGGCCCCACCATCGCCGACCTCAACACGCGCATGGGCCTCACCGGCGACACCCTCGAAACCGTCGCCAGCCAGTACCTCGAAGCCGGCCGCATGCTCGGCGAAACAGTCAGCATCGAGAAAACCTCCGCCGCGTTCAATCTTTTCGGCATCGAAGGCGACAACGTCTCGACCGCCATGGACCAGCTCTTCCAGGTCAGCCAGGCCACCGGCGTGGGGATGAACGACCTGGCCGACATCGTCACCAAGGCCGGCCCCGGACTCACCAACCTCGGCTTCTCCTTCGCGGACTCCGCCGCGCTCGCAGGATCCCTCGACAAGGCCGGCCTCGACGCCGCAGGCACAATGTCCGCGATGCAAAAGGGCATGGTCACTCTCGCCCGCGCAGGCGAGGAGCCACAGGAGGCCTTCAAGCGAGTAGTCGGTGAAATCGATGGGTTCGTCAAGGCCGGCGACACCGCTGGTGCCATGGACCTCGCCGCCAAAGTTTTCGGCACCAAGGGCGCAGCTCAGTTCGTCACAGCCGTCCAGTCCGGCACCATCGGCGTCGAGGACCTCATGGGCGCCGCTGGCACCACCACCGACACCATCCTCGGCCTCGGCCAGGAAACCGCCGACGCCGCGGAGAAGTGGCAGATCCTCAAGAACAAAGCCATGGTCGCCCTGGAGCCGATCGCCGGCGCGGTCTTCGACGGTGCCGGCAAGGCCCTCGACTGGCTCCTCAACCTCATCGACACCTTCGACTGGTCCGTCTTCACCTCCGGCATCGGCACCGCCACCGGCGCCCTCGACGGAATCTGGCCAACGATCCAGTCCATCGGCGACCTCTTCGTCGCACTGCTCCCCATCATCAAGTCGACCTTCGACGGCATCATGGGCATCCTCGGCCCGCTCTCGACCTCATCCGCAGCATCATCCAGACCGTCACCGCCGTCATCACCGGCGACTGGTCCGGCGCATGGGACGGCATCAAGGGCATCGTGAGCTCCGTCGTCGGGATCATCAAGGGCATCGTCGACAACTGGATCGGCCAGCTCAAAACCATCATCGGCATGCTCAAGCTCGACGAGCTCTTCACCAAGGCCTGGGACGCAGGCAAGCGGGCAGTCCAAACCGGCATCGACACCGTCGTCGGATTTTTCGGCCAGCTCCCGTCCAAGGTCACCGGAGCCCTGTCCAACATCGCCTCCACCCTCGCCGGTATCCTCACAGGAGCCTGGGAGGCAGGTAAGCGGGCAGTCCAAACCGGCATCGACACCGTCGTTGGGTTCTTTCGCCAGCTCCCGTCCAAGGTCACCGGAGCCCTGTCCAACATCGCCTCCACCCTCGCCGGCGTGGGCCGCAACATGGTCCAGGGCCTCATCAACGGCGTGAAGGGAATGGCCGGCCGGCTGGTCCAGTCAGTGCGAGGGTCGTCAACGACGCCATCGGCGCAGCCAAGCGGTTGCTCGGCATCCACAGCCCGTCCAAGGTTTTCGCCACCATCGGCACCCAGACCGGTCAGGGCCTCATCAACGGACTCCTCGGCCAGGCCGGCGCCATCGCATCGGCGTCGAGCCGCATGGTCGACGCCGCCGTCCCCTCCACCGCACCACAGATCCCGGTCGAGCTCGCCTACTCCCACACCGGCAGCGGCAACCCGAGAACCAACGAATCGCCCACCTACCAGATCAACCTCACCGTCGAAGGTGCCCTGGACAAGGACGCGACCGCCCGCACCATCATCGACGTACTGAACCGCTACATGCGTCGCACCGGCGCCATCGCCCTGAACGGACTGGCACTATGAGGATCCACGCCAGCCGCGTCCTCGCCCGCAGGCCCGGCTCCACAGCATGGGTCACGCTGCCCGTCGGGCTCGCCTCGCAGGGCACCCGCGCCATCGTGGCCGGCCCTGTGCACGTCTCCTGGGCCCGCTCCACACCCGCGCACACCCGGACCCCGGCGCCGCATCCATGTCCCTCATCTGCCCACCCGGCTCGATCGACGAAGCGCTCCTGGACTACGACGCCACGGTCAAGGTCGAGGTCCAGCTAGCACCCGGCCGACCATGGGTCCAGATCCTCTTCGGATGGGTCAGCTCCATCACACGCACGACCCGCTCAGACGGTCGGCATGTCTACGCGTTGACTCTGATGGACATCCTGGGACGCGCAGCCGCGACAAAGATCGGCATGCAGCCCAGGCCGGCCGAGCTCGCAGAAACCCGTATGAAGGCTATCAATACTGCCTCCCGTCCGGCCCCTCGTCGCCCCACGGCAGCACGCGGGCAGTGTGCTCCCCGCGATGTCGACAACTTCGTCGCTCTAGACCTGATCCGCGACACCGTACAACTCGGATTCAATGCGGTCGAGGGCCGCGACGGGCTGATCGTGTACCAGCAAGGAACGGCCGGTCCGATGCTGACCGTGGTAACCGATCCGGCCTGGGGAAATGCCCTCGGCTCATACGCCACCGGAGCACTCCCGTGATACCCGTCGGATCCCTGGCCATTGCGGACACCGCCCGAGTGCTCGATCGATCAGCCACCATCTCCCAAGTGACGGTCAGCTATGGGTACAGCGCTAGCGGACTCGACCCAGCAGAGAAAACAGTCACATTCAAGACTGGCATCGGCTCCTTCAGCTCGTCGGCGCTATCAGTCTCGACTGATGTCGTAAACACCGTCACGAATGACGCAGGTGTCAGCGCATGGGCCGAGCGCGTCATGGCAGAGTCCTCCCACCGGCCTATCGCCTAGAGGCAACCCGTCTGCTGCTGGAGCGAGTGCCCCTCGCAGCCGCAGAAACACTCATCGGCATCGGGGCCCGCGACGCAGCCGTCCTGGACATCCTGGACGCACCCAGCGATCTCGGCTCCGTGGTTGTACTCATCGGCGGCAGGCTCACCCTCAACGGTCGAGACCTCAACCTCAACGACATCACCCTGGCACCCGGATCGCTGTTCGGGTTCCGGCCCTACTCAACACGCGACCTCGGCGAGAAGTTCCCGACCACACCACCAACGTTCCGGTCGCTCCCCACACCGCTCGCCGTCGCCGACCTCGCCGTCGGCTCCTTTGCCAGCTACTACTACTAGGACCCCCATGCCCCAGGACGTCATCCCAACCAGCCCCAGGGCTGGCCCTACATCGACGCCGACCTCTACTTCCGCGCATTCCCCGCCTATACCAAGGCGCTGTCAGACAAGCTGGATAACTCCGACGCCGACGTCGCCGCAGCGATCAACGCCGCGACCCGCGCCGAGACCGCGGCCGCGACCGCTGTCGCCGCCGCCGGCCGGTTCGACGGGGTTGGGTATCTGTGCCGGTGAGCGCTGGCGTCGGACAGCTGGTCATCCCATTCAAAGCAGGACGGTTCAGCGCATCACCGAATGTCCTCTACAGCTTCAATACGGGGTGAATGTGGCGGGGCCGTGCTGCAGACAATCGCCGTTTCGGCCGCGCAGTGCACTGTGAAGGTGACTCATGGGAACGCAAGTTTTGCGGGGAACGTCGGCATCTCCTGGTTCGCGGTGCAGCTGTGACCGTCGCCGTGCTGACCACGCTGACCGCGCTGTGCGTGGCCGGCCTCACGCTCCTGGGCGTCCTCTACACGCAGCTGATGCAGCGCGTCGTACACCTCGAGGACACCAACCGCTCGCTCTGGGCGTACACCCGCCGGCTGCTCGACCTCTACTACCGGCACCGCGGCCCCGACTCCCCGGACCCGCCCCACTCCCCGACGACATCTAACGAAAGGCCACACTTCTATGTCTTGGATCCTCGCCCCGTCCCTGGTGCAGCTCCGCACCGAGATCAACCGCCGCTGGCCCGGCCGCTCGAAGGCGCTGGACGGCACCATCGGCGACGCCGCACACCGAGCCCGCGTCTCCGAGCACAATCCCGATGGACTCGGCGTCGTCCGCGCCATGGACATCGACGCATCCGGCATCGGCGTCCAGGAGCTCCTGGACGCCGTCATCGGTGACGACCGCGTGCACTACGTGATCCACAACCGCAAGATCTACTCACGCAGCAACAAGTGGGCCGCGCGGCCCTACTCGGGCGCCTCCAGCCACACCCGCCACGTGCACATCAGTCTCCGCAACCGCACCAGCGAGAAGGCCTCGGCGGCGACGGTCGCGGCCGCCGCGGGCAACACCTCGGCCTGGTTCGCGTCGTCCGCGGCGCCGGGCCTGCCCTCGGCCGGCGGCCGCGGTGAGACCGTGTCGCTGGCCGGCCTCCTGAACGCCGTCCGCGCAGACCCGCCCAAGCCGGGCCAGACGACGACCAACTGGGCCGCGGTACTGCCCGTCGAGCGCGCCCTGGTCGCCGAGGGGCTCCTCACCGCAGCCCTCGCTGACGGCCACTTCGGCACCACCTCGATCGCCGCCTACGCCGCCTGGCAGCGCCGCTGTGGGTACACCGGCCGCGATGCTGACGGCATCCCGGCAAGGCGTCCCTGGAGCGCCTCGGCAAGGCGCACGACTTCACGGTCGTGGCCTGATGGACGCCAAGCAGATCGCCGCTAAGCGCGGCTGGCAGACCCTCGCTGACGGCGCCATCGTCGTCGCCCTGGTCGCCCTCGCCATCCCGCTGATCGAGGCCGTCCAGTCCGCGGCCGGCTGGGCCGACTGGCTGGCCGACTGGCAACGCTGGACCTGGACCGCAGTCCAGGGAGCCATCGTCGCCGGCGGCACCGCCCTGGTCGCCTGGGTCCGCCGGCGGTGGCTCCAGCCAGCCGACCAGGACCCCGCCGGGCCGTCGAGGAGTCCTAGGCCGATCGGGCCGCTGTCGCGACCGCGCTACGTAGCCTTGCTGAGGGCAGGGCTACGTAGCGCTGTGTCGTCGCGACCGAAGCATGTCCCAACATCTGCTGGACGGCGACCAGGTCGCCGGTCGCGGCGTAGACGGTCGTCGCGGCCCTGTGACGCAGCGTGTGCGCTGTCCAGTGCCCGGCGAGTGCCTCGGTCGCAAGTTCGCCGACACGGCGGGCTGATAAGTGGCCGTTGATCCGTCCAGGGAGCATCCAGCCGGCCCGGCAGGCGAGCCGTAGTGTCGAGGCTTGATCGTCGGTCAGTGGGACGTCGCGGTCCTTCCCGCCCTTCCCGTGGACGCGCAGCGTCCAGCCGAGCAGGTCGCGGCTGAGGTCGCTGGCGTTGACCTGGGCTATTTCGGCTCGTCTCATGCCGAGCTCGGCCGCGCAGAGCACGATCAGGGCCAAGCGCCGGTCGTGCTGGTCACGCGCGGCCGCGGCGATCACCTCGTCTGGCGCCGGCCGCGGCATCGGGGGCGTTGGCGCGACCCTCGGCAGTTGCGCGGTGGCATCGACAACGACCAGGCCTTGGGTCAGTGCCCAGCGCCAGAACCCGCGCAGCGACGCGTAGACGCTCCTACGGGTCTCCCGTGACCAGACCTGGACTCCTGCCCACTCGACGACGTCGCCGGCCGTCACGTCCCGCGGGTCACCTCCGAGCGCGCGAGCAGCTCGTCGAAGGTGATCGGTCCGGGTCGCGATCGTCTCCGGCGACCGGCCGGCGGCCACGAGCGATCGCCTCCACATGGCGAGCGGGCCCGCCCACAAAGACGGGACCGGCTTCATTCGAGGATCAGTCATGCTGGAAGCTTCTCGCTGCTACTGATAGCGCTACCTCGCGCCCGGGCAAGCGCCGGACCATAAGTGGGGTACCAACACCATCCCTAGCCCTCCGGCTCGACACCCGAGGCGACCAGGTCCTCGTAAGTGATCCAACGGCCGCAGCCGGTACACCGCCCGAGCAACACGGCCGGGTTGATGCGCCTGGCGCGGGTACGTCGTCCCGAGGGCGTGGTCCACTCAACCTGCCAGACCTCGTCGTCCAGGCCGCAACGCGCGTACCCGTCCCATTGGCCCGAGTCGTAGCGCGTAAGCCGATGCCAGATCGCCTTGCTCATGCCGCTGCCCTGCCGATCGGGACAACGTTCGAGACTCCTAACCAGAAGGTTGGGGTTCGAGTCCCTCCGAGCGCGCAAGCGGTCACCGCAGGTCGGTGACGAAAGAGGTTCCCACGAGGGAGCCTCTTTTTTTCTTGCCCGGGCGCGGGCAGCCGGGGCCGAAGTGCTTCCCGGAAGCCGCCTCGATAGCATCGAGAGCATGACTACCCCACCAACCCGAATGCAAACCTCGACATTTCCAACGCAGCCGGCAAGGGGAGGCCAGCCCGACGCGGCTGGCTGTGGGGGCCTTGCCGTGATTGCCATCACCGCGGCGGTGGTGTACTTCGTGGCGCGACCCGACGCGGACGCCGCCACGCCCTCCCCGCTCCCAGCGCCTCCGCGACTCCGACCGCGACCGAGGCCTCGACGCCCAAGGCAACGCCCACCCGCCGGCGGTCTGGATCTCGGTCGCCTCCGTGCTGCACACCCCGAAGAGGCCATGGAGCAGATGCAGGCGCCTGAAGGGTTCCGCACCCTTGCGGCCGAGTACCTCGCCGGCGACGGCGACGGCTGCACCCCCGAGATCGAGCTCAAGGAGGTCAACCACGCCGGGTTCGTGATCGGCACCAAGGGCGGCGCGGACTGCGGCGGCGCCGCACGCGTCGTCTGGGGCGACACCGGCTCCGGCTGGGCGGAGCTGTTCGCACTCCAGGACGTCATCGCCTGCGAGGAGTTCGCCACGGCCGGGATCCCGCGGGCACCGTCTCGCTCAAGTGCACCGACGCCTCCGGCGACACCACCTACTGAGCCGAGCCGACACCCCTCGGACGACCTGAACGAGTCGGCCGCGCGCACCCGGCGCGCGGCCGATTCGCGTCTGCGAAGTGGCGCCCGGAGGCCAAACCAGAGCCGGTGAGGTCCCCACAAACCGCCTCGATAGCATCGGGCCATGACCGCCCTGACGACCCGTACTCCGGCCTCGACGAGACCCGACCGCCCAGAGGGCGGCCCCGCCGGCTCGGCTGGCTCTGGGAGCCCTGGCCGCCACGGCCCTCACCGCGACGGGGATGTATTTCGTGATGCGGCCCGGCGCCGAGGCCGCCGCGCCCACCCCGGCGCCCACGGTCACCGTCACTGCCACCCCGACACCGACACCGACACCGACCCGGACTCCGACGCCCACGCCCACCCGACGCCCACGCCCACCCCGACGCCCACGCCCACCCGACACCGACCCGCCCAGCGGGATGGATCGGAATGGACGTCATGCTCCACAGCCCGAAGAGGCGTTGAGCCTGGCACAGGCGCCCGAGGGCTTCCGGCAACTCGCGGCCGAGTACCTCGCCGACAACGATGACGGCTGCGCCCCCATGATCTGGGTCACCGACGTGAACCACGCCGGGTTCGTGGTCGGCAGCGACGGATTCGTTGAATGTGGAGGCGGCGGCCACATGGTCTGGGGCGACACCGGCAGCGGGTGGGAGGCGCTGTTCGCGCTCCAGGACGTACTCCCTGCGACGAGTTCGCCGCCGCGGGGATCCCCCAGGCACCAGTTCGCTCGAGTGCTACAACGACTCCGGCGACACCTACTTCTGAGCCGATCCGACCCTCAACGCCCGACACGAAACTCGCGGCCGCTCGCCCATGGGCGAGCGGCCGTGCCGTGTCTGCGCCTCTGGATCCGACGATGGCGGAGGAGGCTCCGACAGGGGCGTCATGTTGTGGCGCCACCCCGTCCAAACCCATGAATATTATTCGTACGAAGTGTTCTTTGTTTGATAAATGAGCCGTGTAACCCCAAGGACAGACCAAACCCGGATCGGAGCGCCCCACGCGAACCTCCGACTCGAAGACCCCCTCTACAAGCTGGTTTACCGCTATCGCCCGACCAGAAACTCGAAAAAACAGGGCGGGCCAACCTCTTCCATTGAAGTTCGATAAGATGTATATTTGGTCCATGGAGGACACGGTCGTCGATGAGCTGCAGAGGTGCTTGGATGCCTCGCTCGCAGACATCGCCGCGCTGGTCTCCTCCCTCCCCCGGAAATGCGGGCTGACGCCGTCAACCGGCTCGGAGGCTTCATCGGCCAGGTCACCGGCGCCCGACTCGATCTCCTCCATGACGCCTACCTGAACGGATCGGCCGCCGACGACGTCCCGGGCAAGCTCCTGGCCTCGTGTCAGATGTCCCGCAGGAAGGCCTTCGCGCAGATCCGTTACGCCGCCGACCTCAACTGCAGCTTCCCGCTGATCGGGCGGGCCCTGCGCGACGGGACGCTGTCCCCGACCAGGCCGAGGCGGTCATCCTCGAACTCAGGAAGGTGCCGCTCGGCGCCGCCCAGATCGAGCAGGCGCAGCTGTGGCTGATCGAGCGCGCCGCGGAGTTCGGCCCGAACAGCTCCGGCAGTTCGCCGCGGGCATCCTCGAGATCCTCGACCCGGAGGCCGCGGAGCAGACCGAGGCCGCGCGGCTCGAGCGCGAGGAACGCCTCGCCCACCGCAACCGACACCTCATCGTCGAACCCGACCACCACGGATCGGTCCGCATCCACGGCCAGGTCACCGCCGTCGTCGGCACCACCCTGATCGCCCAGCTGGACTCGCTGATGCCCTCAGTGTCGTCCTACGGCGACGAGCCGCTCCCACCGTCAAGGGCCACCCGCCGGGCAGACGCGCTCGAGCGCCTCATCGCCGTGGCGGCCACCTCGAGCGAACTCCCGAAAGCGCCGGCGACAGGCCCGCGTCTTCGTCGCGCTCAACTACTCGACCCTCACCGAGGGCATCGGACAGGCCACCCTGACCGACACCGGGCAGCGCATCACCCCGCCACGGTCCGGAGCCTGGCCTGCCATGCCGACCTCATCCCCGCCGTGCTCGGCACCGACTCCCAGCCATTGGACGTGGGACGCGACCACCGCCTCGTCACCAAGGCGATCCGGGCGGCGCTCACCCAGCGCGACAAGGGCTGCGCGTTCCCGCTGTGTGACGCCCCTGCCTCGGCCTGCGAGGCACATCACATCAGGCCCTGGTGGGCGGGCGGCAGGACAAGCATCGACAACATGGTGCTGTTGTGTCCCACCATCACCGGGTCGTGGAGCCCGACCCACACCGGTCGCCCGACTACCAGTGGGTGGTGCGGATCAACCCGTACGACAAGCTCCCGAGTTCCTCCCACCGATCACGGTCGACCCCGACCGGACTCCCCGACGACACCACAGGCACAAGCCCCAGGCAGCAGCCTGCCCTCACCCACACCCGAGCCACCCCGAGGCACAGGGAGTTCGTGTGCTCACCCGCCTGGGTCGCCTGACTCGGGTTGAGAACGCGCCCAGGATTCGAGGGCTCCGGCGGGGTTCGCCGGAGCCCTCGTCGCTGCGCTGATCAGGTGCCGACCGTGCCCCCGTGTTCGGGAGGCCGGGCCGGGCCGGGCGTGACGACGTCGCCGTGGCGCTCGCACCGGACGTCGGCGTCCGGCTCGCGCTGGGCGATGACGTCGGCCCGACGCTCGCGCTCGGCTCCGGCGTCGGGGTCCTGGTCGGCGTCGGCGTCGGCGTCGGCGTGGGCGACGGCGTCGGCGTGGGCGACGGCGACGGCGACGGCGACGGCGTCGGCTCGGCCTCGTCTGCAATCAGCGTGACGAACACGTCTCCGGCCCGGCGTTGGAGAACCCGGCGGGCGCTCCGTAGGTGAGCCCGGCCAGCAGCACCCCGGACGGGCCGGAGGCGGCCATCAGGTTGGCCTCGTCCCACTCGTCGGCGCCGTCGCGCTCCCGGGAGCCGAACTGGTCGATGCCGGACACCTCACCGGCCCGTCGATGGAGAACGTGACGACGTCGACGCCGCCCGGTTCTCCCCATCGCCCGTACGTGGTCGCGATGGCGAGCGCCCGCCGCCGGGGTGGCGACGATCGCCGCGCCCGGTCGTCGGTGGAGGTGCCGAGCTGACGCACCCAGGTCGGCCCGGCGGCCCGTGCGGCCGCGCCGTCGGAGAAGGCGGCGACGAAGATGTCGTTGTCGCCGAGCGACTCCTCACCCAGCACACCCTTCGTATGGCCGATCGCCAACACCGTGCCGTCGGAGAGCGCGGCGACGCCGCTGACCTGCTCGTTGGCCCGGTAGCGGCGGTCCGCAGCCAGCTTCGCTCGCCGGTTGCGGTGTAGGAGGCGACCCAGCCGTCACCGGAACCCTGCGCCTCCAGGCCCGGCAGCCCACCGGTCGCGATCCCGCCGACGGCGACCCCGCCGCCCGCAGCAGCGCGGCGCCGAAGCCCTTGTCCTCTCCGGGGCCGCCGAACTGATCGCCCCACATCAGCTCCGCGTCACCGCTGACGCGGGCCACGACGTTGTCCTTGTCACCGGCCGGTTCGGCCGCACCGATCCGCCCCGACGTGTAGCCCGTCAGGTAGAGGCCACCGGCGCCGTCGGGAGCGACCCGTAGGCGCGGTCGGCGGCCGCCGGGTCGCCGAACTGCAGGAACGGGCCGGGCGTGCCGTCGGCGGAGAGCGAGGCCACCACGATGTCGTCGGACGGCGCACCTCCCGCCCGCTCGACCACACCCCGCGGGTGTAGCCCGCCACCAGCACCGCCCGTCCGCGCCCTCGACGACGCCGTAGGCCCGGTCGTTGCCTGCCGTGCCGAGGGTGCGGCGCCACTGCTCGACGCCGTCGGGGCCGCGGCGGATCACGACGATGTCGAGGCCGCCGAGCGGTTCGTGGCCCTCCATGGCGCCGTCGGCGTTGATGACGACGGTGGTCGAACCGTCGGCGTGTTCCAGCACCCCGCCCGCGCGGTCATCGCCCGGGGCACCGAACAGCTCCGCCTCCCACTGGGCGGCCGGTGCGGTGCGCAGCCGCGACGCGATGTCGACGATGCCCTCCCGGAAACCGGGCTGCCAGACGTCCCAGTCGTGGCCGCCGTCCATGATGCGCAGCTCGGCCGTGATGCCGGGCACCCGGCGGGCGGTGTTGTAGAGCTGGGCCGATTCGAAGTCGATGTCGTTGTGGGCCTCGGCCGGGTCGGGGTTGGGCCACTCGTCGTCGCCGACGGCGATGAACAGGTGCACCGGCTGGGCCGGATCGAGCTCCTCGAGGGCCCGGCCGTAGCTCAGCTCCTCGTAGCGCGCCGCATCGAAGAGGGCGTTGCCGACGCCGTAGGCGCCGTAGTCGCGGGTCGACGAGTCGGCCGGCGGCTGCGGCGTGTAGACGGCGGGCTGAGCACGAGACCTGCGGAGAAGTCCTCCTGGTGTGCGAGCGCGAACCGCAGGGTGCCCGCCCGCCCATCGAGTAGCCGCCGACCGCGCGGCCCTCACGGTCGTCGACCGTGCGGAACGTCGCGTCGATGTGGTCGACGAGGTCGACGGCGAGCGCCGTCTCCACCGCGACCCCGGGCCCGCTCGCCGCGGGGCCCGTGTAGGCGGAGTCCGTGTACCAGTTGCCACGGTCGTTCCAGGGCGAGTCGGGCATCACGGCGATGATCGGCTGGATGTCGCCCGCGGCGATCAGTTCGTCGAGGTCACCGGCGATCCGCTGCCAGGCGGCCTGCGTGTCGCCGCGGCCGTGCAGCAGGTAGATGACGGGGTACTCGGCGTCGCCGGCCGCGTAGCCGGGCGGGAGGTACACGCTGTAGTCGACGGCGCCGGCGGCGGTGCCCTCGACGCGTCCGCTCACTATCTCGCCGGCGCTGGGTGTCGCCGGGCCGGAGGTGAGGACGGCGGCGGTCGCCACGGTGAGGCCGACGACGAGCGCGCCCGCCGTCAGCCCTCTCCAGATGCTGCGTCTCATGGGTGGGGTTCCCCTCTACTCGATCGTCGATCGGGCGGCATTGCCCGCGGGCGTCCGGGGACGAGGGCCGGGGTCGCCGCTTCGCGGCCCGGGAGTGGTTCACCCGAGCCGGTGGGCCAGGGCGAGGGTGTGGCGGGCCGACTCGACCATGGCGAGGTCGAGGAAGGTCCCGTCGGCGAGTTGCAGGGCGCCGGTCCCGGAGGAGACGGCGCCCTCGATCCGCTCGAGCACGAGGCGTGCGCGGGCGGTCTCGTCGTCCGTGGGGCGGAAGGCCTCCCGGATCGTTTCGAGTTGGTGGGGTGGATGGCGCTGCGGCCGAGGAAGCCGCGGGAGCGACCCGTGCGGCAGCTCGCGGCGAGCCCGTCGAGGTCGGTGACGTGGGTCCAGGCCGACATCAGCGGCGACGGCAGCCCGGCGGCCCTGGCCGCGTTGACGACGCGGCCGCGGCCCAGTCGAGGCCCTCGTCGGCGGTGACGCGGAGGTCGGCGCGCAGGTCGGTCTCCCCATCCCGAGGCTCAGCACCTGCGGGCACCGGGCCAGATCGAAGGCGTGCTCGATGCCGAGCGCCGACTCGAGCAGCAGGTGCAGCCCGCGGCCGGGGAGCCGGGTGGCGAGCGCGGTGACGACGTCGACCGACTCGGCCTTCGGGATCCGTGCCCCGACCCAGGGTGGCAGTTGCGCGACGGCGTCGACGTCGGCGTCGTGCCACGGGGTGCCGGGTGCGTTGACCCGCACCTGGACGTGGAACGCCCCGGGCACGGCGGCAGCGACGAGGCCCGGGATCGACCCGAGCGTGGCGCGCGCCGCGTCCTTCGAGGCGGGGCGACCGCGTCCTCGAGGTCGACGAACACGCCGTCGGCGCCGCTGGCCAGCGCCTTCGCGATCCGGTCCGGGCGGTCGGCCGGCACGTACAGCGGCGCGACCGGCATCCCACTCATACCGCCCCTCCCCCGCAGCTCGGCTATCCGGGCGGCGTCGTAGCCGAGTTCGGCGAGGACGGCGTCGGTGTCGGCCCGTGGGCACGGCCCGTGTGGGCGATCACCCCGTCGTTGTCGGAAAGCCGGAACAGCGGGCCCTGCATCAGCATCGGCCCAGCTCCTCATCGTCGATCTCGTGGATGGTGCCCAGCGCCCGGAACTGCGGATCGGCGACGATGTCGTCGGCGTTGTAGATGGGGGCTACGGCGGCCTGCGCCTCCTCGAAGGCGGCGATCACCTCGTCGCGGCTGCGCTGCCTGATCCAGGAGCCGACGGCGTCGTCGAGGATGTCGGCGTGCCGGGCGCGGTCGGCGCCGCGCGCGAACCAGGGCTCGTCGATCAGCTCGGGCCGGCCCACGAGGCGCATCACGCGCTCGGCGATCGACTGCGCCGATGTGGAGACGGCGACCCAGCGGCCGTCGGCGGTGCGGTAGGTGTTGCGGGGCGCGTTGTTGACCGACCGGTTGCCGGTGCGCGGCTGGACGGTGTGCAACTGGTCCCAGCGGGTGATCTGCGGGCCGAGCATCGCGAGGATCGGTTCGATGATGGCGGTGTCGACCACCTGGCCCCGGCCGGACGCCTCCCTGGCGTGCAGCGCGACCATGACGGCGTACGCGGTGGCGAGCGAGGCGATGCCGTCTGCCAGGCCGAAGGGCGGGAGGGTCGGCGGCCCGTCGGGCTCACCGGTGGTGGCCGCGAAGCCGCTCATCGCCTCCGCGAGCGTGCCGAACCCGGGCCGCGAGCGCATGGGCCCGAACTGCCCGAACCCGGTCACCCGGGCAAGCACCAGCCGCGGGTTGCGATCGTGCAGCACGTCGGGGCCGAGGCCCCAGCGCTCGAGGGTTCCGGGCCGGAAGTTCTCGATCACCACGTCGGCGGTCGCGGCGAGCCGCAGGAACGCGTCGCGGCCGCCGTCGCTGTTCAGGTTGATCGTCACGGTGCGCTTGTTGCGGCCGAGCGTCTTCCACCACAGGTTGACGCCGTCCTTCGCGACGCCGTGCCCGCGGGAGGGGTCGGGCCGCGTCGGGTGCTCGACCTTGATCACGTCGGCGCCCATGTCGCCGAGGTGCATGGCGGCCATCGGGCCCGCGAACAGCGTCGAGGCGTCGACGACGCGCAGGCCGTGCAGCGCGCCGCGGGCGGGATCGGTGCCGGTGCTCATCGCGGCTGCTTCCCGTCGAATGCGATCCGGAACCCGACGGTGGGGCCGCGGTCGAGCCCGAATCCGGGCCGCAGGTATTTCACCGACACCTCGGGCGGGTGGACGCCACCCTCGACGTACCAGTCGGACCCTTCCGCCAGGTAGTGGCTGCCGCCCTTCAGCATCAGGAACCGGGTGCGGCCGTCGCTGTGCTCCGACTCGGTCCAGTTCCACACCTCGGGCGTGCCGCGGCGGAACCCGGGCAGGCCGGCGGCGAGCTGCCACTCGTCCTCCGTGGGGAGCCTGCCGCCGCGCCACTCGCAGTAGGCACGGGCGTCGTCGAGGCCGACGTACGTGACGGGCTCTCCCACCTGCTCCGCGGTGGGGGCACCGTCGACCCAGTGCGCGAGCAGTCGCGCGTCGGAGCCCGGGCGCCACCCGGAGTCGGCGAGGAACTCGGCGAACTCGGCGTTGGTCACCTCAGTGGCCGAGACGGCCACCGACGTGTCGAGCATCACCTCGCGCTGCAGCGTGCGGGCGTCGTGCAGGCGCGGCACCAGCGGCTTCCACTCGTCGACGTACGGCGCGCCCTGGTACATACCCGTCTCCCGGGCGCGGTAGCGGACGGTGAGCACGTGCTCCCCGCGGGGACGACCACGCGCTCCGCGGGCGGCGGGCCGAACCGGCGCCTCGGCTCGACGCGGCGGGCGATGCGGTGCGGGAACGACGCGTCGGCCACCGGCGGCTGCGCGTCCAGCTCGACGGCCAGGTCGGAGAGCCAGCGCGGCAGGCCCGCGTCGGCCGCGATGAGGACGGCGGCGGCGACCCGCGGGCCGGCACCAGGATCCGGCCGCCCTCTGCGGCGCCGCGGTCGGTCAGGGGATCGCGCCGGGCACGACGAGGCCGAGGTAGTCGGTGTCGCCGCGGTTGACGAGCGTGTAGAGCCGGACGGGGCCCTCGGTCCAGGCGGAGGCGTAGACGCCGGCCGCCTCGGCCTCGTCGGAGAGCCGCGCCAGCGGCATCCAGTCGCCGCGCTGCAGCAGGTCGGCGGCGGCGCGCTGGACGGTCAGCATCCGCTTCAGGGTGGCCGCGTCGCGGGCGTTCCAGCCGACCCAGACCCCGAAGACCACCTCCCACACCATCATCCCGACGCCGTTGAGCCAGGCCGACTGCAGTTCCTCGGAGTGGTCGCGGTGCCAGCGGCGGATGTGGTGCTGCATGTGACGGCGCTCGAACCAGTGCGCGCGGAGCACCCCGGGCACGGGCGAGTCGGCGAAGAACTGCGCCCACGAGGTGGAGTGGTCGGCGATCCGCTCGACCGGCAGCTTCGACTCGCCCTCCAGCACGATGCCGGGCCGGGCGGCCTCGAGGCGGGCCACCAGCTCGGGGTCGGCCTTCTTGAGCGTGTCGAGGAAGACGCCGTCGGCGCCGAGGTCGCGCACGAGCGCGGCGAGTTCGGTGAGGTCGTCGTCGCCGCGGCGGGTGCCGGTGTCCCAGGGGTTGTAGTCGACGAAGACGCGGACGCCGAGTTGGTGGAGCCGGGCGACCAGCCCGACGATGCCGGGCACCTCGCGGTAGTGGTCCCACTGGTTGCGGTCGTCGAGCCCGATGATCGGGTAGGCGTGCCACAGGACGACGGCGTCGAGGCCGCCGAGGCGCTCGTGGGCGTCGTCGAGGAAGCGCTCCGGCGTGAATCGGCCCTCCTCGAAGGAGTAGAACAGTTCATCCCACAGCCACACCTGGGCCACGGCGTGGCAGGTGGCGGCCCACGCGGCCCGGGCCGGTCGTAGGCGGCGCCGTCGAAGCCGTGGCGGGCGCGCGCGTCGTCGCGCCACCGGTGCAGGGTGGCCCGCCACGCGTCGCGCTCCTCGACCCGCGGCGGGCCGACGAAGATCTTGGCCTCGTCGAGGGCCACGAGGTCCACCTCGCCCGTCGGCACCTGGGTCGGCAGGTCGATGGGCCGCGGCACAAGCGGATCGAATGCGTACATGTCGCCCTTCCTACCGGCCCGCGAGCGCGACGGTGCGCGCCGCAAGGTCGGCTATCTGCTGCGGGCCGCCCGGCATCGACGTGTCGATGCGGCCCTTGAGCGGCGCCGTCCACCGCTCCCCGATGCCGTCGACCCGAGCAGCGCGCCCGCGACGGCCCCGACGGTGGCCCCGGCGGAGTCGGTGTCCCAGCCAGCGGTGACGGCGAGCGACACGGAGCGACCGAAGTCGCTCCCGCCGGCGGCCAGCGCGTAGGCGATCGTCGCGGCGTTGTTGAGGACGTGCACCCAGTGCAGATGGCCGTAGGCGTCGTGCAGGGCGTCGAGGGCTGCGCGGACGCCGTCCTCGCTCAGGTCGTTCCGGGCGGCCTCCGCGCGGCCGAGCGCGATGGCCCGGGCGAGCGCACTGTCGGGCGGCACGACCGTGGAGGCGAGGTCGAGTGCCTCGTCGATGGAGCCGGCGACCATGGCCGCCGACCCGAGGGCCGCGGCCCACATGGCGCCGTAGATGCCGTTGCGGGTGTGGCTGAGCCGCGCGTCGCGCCAGGCGAGCTCCGCAGCCGCGAGCGGGTCTCCGGGGCGGATCCAGCCGAACACGTCGGTGCGGATCAGCGCGCCGATCCACTCGCGGAACGGGTTCTGGTGGGTCGCCGTCTCCGGGACGGGCCGCGCCTCGAGGATGTTGCGCAGCGCAATCCGTTCGGCCGTGAACACCCGCCCGGCGGGCAGGTTCTCCAGCCAGAGTTGGGCGACGTCGTCGGTGTCGAAGCCGACGCCGTGGCGTTCCAGCAGCGCGAGGGCGAGGATCGGGTAGTTGAGGTCGTCGTCCTCGGGCATCCCGTCGATGTTCTCCTCCAGCGACGTCGGGCGGGAGCGCCGGTTCCACGGCCAGCGGGCGGCGACGTCGTCGGGAAGGCCGATCCCGGTGAACCAGCGGTCGAGCGGCCAACGCCCGGTCGCGCGCAGGATCTCCTCGATGCCCCGGCGGGGGATCTTCTCGACGGGCTTTCCGAGCAGGCAGCCCGCCGCGCGCCCCGTCCAGGCGCCGAGCACCCGCGCGCCGAGGTCGGCGGGCTCCGGTCGGACGGCGCGCCCGGGCAGCAGGGCGACGATCGCGTCCCAGTCGTCGGGCTCCCCGGCGCCGGGGCGACGGGCAACGCGTCGAGTTCCGCGATGAGGTCGCGGGCCAGCGCCCGCAGTTCGGGCGTGGCAGGCACGGGTCCCGCGCCGCTGACCACCGGCGTCGGGTCTCCCCGGCCGCGACCCAGCGGGCGCGGATGTCGGCGGTGTCGCGGCCCTCGGCGTCCGACTGGACCAGCTCGTGGGCGAGCAGGTCCTCGGGCTGCGCCCAGGTCAGCCTCACGCCGTCGCCCCCGCGATGCGGTCGAAGCGGGCGAGTCGCTCCTCTGCGCGGAGCCGGTCGGCCTCCACCAGCTCGGCGGCCACCTCGGCCATCAGGGCGCCGGTGGCCCGGATGTCCATCCGGCTGGCGCGCTCGATCTCGTCGAGCCACTCCTCGGGAACGACCCCGGTGCCGCCGAGGCCGGCGCACACCGCCCCGGCCATGACGGCGATGGAGTCGGCGTCGCGGCCGTAGTTGACGGCGCCGAGGATGGCCTCCCGGAAGTCGCCGCTGTGGGCCACGATGAAGCCGACGGCGACGGGAAGCTCCTCGATCGCCTTGGTGCGCGACGGGCGGCGCGCGTCCATCGACATCTGGCGGTACTCGGGCCGACCGAGTCGTACGGGGCGACCGCCTCCCGGATCGCGCGGGCGAGCGCGCGGCGCTGCCCGTCGTCGGCGGGAGCCGCGTTGGCGGCCCCGGCGGCCGCGCAGGCCTCGATGGCGGCGCGGGTGCCGTCGTGCGAGAGCCGCAGGGCGGCGTCCACCACGTCGCCGACGGTGGCGCCGGGCGCGACGGAGGCCGCGACCATGGCCGCGAACACGGCGGCCGCCTCCCGGCCGTAGCTCGACTGGTGCGCCCCGGCGACGTCGATCGCCTCGGCGTAGGCCGCGTCCGGGTCGCCCGGGTTGGCCAACCCGATCGGCGCCATGTACATCGCGGCACCGCAGTTGACGACGTTGCCGACGCCCGCCTCGCGGGGGTCGACGTGACCGTAGTGGAGCCGTGCGACGAGCCACTTCTCGGCGAGGAAGACGCGCTGCAGGATGAGCGCCTCGGCCTCGAGCTCGGGGATCCAGCGCGGCTCCCCGATCATCAGCGGCACCAGGTCCTCCGCGACGGCGTACGCGTCGAGGTGGGTGCGGCGCCGGGCGTAGACCTCGACGAGCAGCCTCGTCATCAGGGTGTCGTCGGTGATGTGACCGTCGCCCTTGTGGTAGGGCGCGATCGGGCGGGCGGTGCGCCAGTCCTCGAACCAGGGCCCGACGATGCCGGTGACCCTCCCACCGTGGCGCTCCTCGATCTGTTCGGGCGTCCAGCCCTCGATCGCGCCGCCGAGGGCGTCCCCGACCGCCGCTCCCGTGATGACCGCGGTGCAGCGGTCCTGCAGCCAGCTCACTGTCAGACTCCTAACTCATGGGCAGGGCGGCCGCTCCCCCGGCGCGGCCGCCCCACGATCACCGGTTGACCTGGTCCCAGCCCGACTTCAGCTCATCGGCGAGCCCCGCGGCGTCGATCTCGTTCGCCTGGAACTTCTGGAACGCGGGGTGGCCACCGTGTCCTTCCACTGAGCGTAGGTGTCGACGAACAGGTACGGGCGCTGGTCATGTGCTTTCCCGACTTCAGGATGTTGTCCCACCCGGTCTCACCCGCCATCTCCGCGGCGAGCGCCTCCTGGGCGGAGGTGGTGGCGGGATCAGCGCGTCGGCCTTGTTGATCGCGGCGAGGTTGTCGGTGGAGGTGAAGTACTCGATGAACTTGACCGACTCGGCGATGTGCTCCGAGTCCACGTTGACCGAGAGGGTCTGCGGGTTGGCGGCCTGGTCGGCGCCCGCCGGCCCTCGAGGGGAGGCAGGACCGTCCACTCCATGTCGGCCGGCGCGTCGTTGGCGACGTTGGCGGCCTGGAAGGACCCTGGATCGTCATGGCGATCTGGCCGTCGTAGAAGTACGGGAGCGTCTTGCCGCCGGAGAGGGTCAGGGTCACCGGCAGCAGCGACTTGTCGGTGTAGGTCATCTCGTGGACCAGCGTCGGGAGAGCCAGCTCGGCGTCGCCGACGGTGATCGTCGCGTCGCTGCCGGTGCCGTCGAACCAGGTGCCGCCGAATCCGGGCGACATCGCCATCATGGCGGCGGTCGGGCTCGCGAGGCCCCAGCCGAGGCCGGTGACGCCGTTGGCGGTGGCCTTCTTCGCCATCTCACGCAGCTGGTCCCACGTCATGGTGTCGCCGGTCGGGATCTCGATCCCGGCGGCGGTGAGCAGCTTGGTGTTGGCGAAAACCATGTAGGACTGCAGCTCGGTCGGGTAGCCGACGATCTGGTCGTCGACGGTGACCGTCTTGAGGATGCCCTCGGGGATGTCTGCCTTGTGGTCGGCGGACATGTGCTCCGTCAGGTCGGCCAGGTAGCCGTCACGGGCGAAGGGCACGATGCTCGCGGCCTCGTAGTGGATGACGTCGGGCGCGGCGCCGCCGTTGAACTGCGTGATGAGCTTGTCGTAGATGCCGTCCCAGCCTGCGGGGACGATCTCGACCTGGATGGACGGGTTGTCCGCGTTCCAGGTGTCGACGATCTGCTTGGTCACCTCGATGGCGGCCGGCTGGTCGGAGAGGGACTGGAAGGTCAGGTTCACCGGCTCCGCGGGGGCGGTCGCGCTCTCGCTCGGTGCGCCCGTGGGGCTGCCGGTGGCCTCGGGTTCGGTGGACCCGCACGCCGTGAGGGCGAGGGCGGCCACGGTGAGGCCTGCGACTATGGAGGCTCCACTTCGCTTCATGATCTGAGTTCCTTTCGTGAGGGATGGGTGGGACTCGTAGGGACGGGTGGGATCAGCCCTTCACCGCGCCGGCCATCAGGCCGCGGGTGAGCTTGCGCTGCATGATCGAGAAGAAGACGATGCTGGGGATCGCCGCCAGCACGGAGCCTGCGGCGAGCGGGCCGAGCGCCACCTTGCCCTCGCCGCCGACGAACATCTTCAGCGTGATGGGCAGGGTGTAGTTCTCGGGGACTGCAGGAGCACGAGGGCGAAGAAGAACTCGTTCCAGCTGGACACGAACGAGAACATCGCGGTGGCGACGACGCCGGGCACCAGCAGCGGGAAGACGATCCGGGCGAGCACCTGGAGCCGACCCGCGCCGTCGACCGAGCCCGCCTCCTCGAGGTCGACGGGGATGCCCATCACGTAGCCCTGCATCATCCACAGGGCGAACGGCAGGGTGTAGGTGGTGTGGACGAGCGTCAGGCCGACGAGCGAGTCGGTCAGGTTCAGGGTGCGCAGGATGAGGAACAGCGGAAGGATGATCAGGATCACAGGGAACACCTGGCTGACCAGGATCCAGCCGATGCCGACGGTGCGGACCTTGCCCTTCAGCCGCGCCAGCACGTAGGCGGCGGGCATGGCGATGAGGATCACGAGCGCGGTGGAGCCGAGCGCCACCAGCGCGGAGTTGACGGCCGACGGCACGAGCCCCTGCCGCTCGAGGGCGAGCGGGTAGTTGGCCCACGTGAAGTCCCGCGGGATCAGGCTGATGGCGAGCGAGTTCAGCTCCGCGGACGACTTGAAGCTGGCCGAGATGAGCCACAGCAGCGGGAAGCCGAGGAAGACGATGTAGGCGAGCAGCGCCACGTACTGGGCTGTGCGGGTGAAGACACGCATCACTTCTCCCCTCGTGGGTCGGCGTCCTGCCGGAACTGCGACCACAGGTAGACGGCGAGCAGCGCCACCACGACCACAACGAGCACGACACCCATGGCGGCGGCGTAGCCGATGTTGCGGTTCTTGAACGCCTCGAGGTAGGTGAACAGCATCGGCAGCATGGTCTTGCCGCCCGGCCCACCCTCGGTGAGGACGTAGACAAGCGAGAACGAGTTGAAGTTCCAGATGAAGTTCAGCGACGTGATCGACGTGACGATGGGGCGAAGGCTCGGCCAGGTGACCGAGCGGAAGCGCTGCCAGGCGTTGGCGCCGTCGACCGAGGCGGCCTCGTTCAGCTCGTCGGGGATCTGCTGCAGGCCTGCCAGCAGGGTCACGGTGGTCTGCGGCATGCCGACCCAGACGCCCACCAGGATCACCGCGGGCAGCGCCGTCGAGAAGTCGGCGAGCCAGTTCGTCTCCGAGGGCAGCCCCATCGCGCCGAGTACCGCGTTCAGCGGGCCCCGTTTGGCGAGTAGATCAGCTGCCACATGATGGCCACGACCACCGGCGGCATGGCCCACGGGATGAGCGCGAGCACGCGGGTGAGACCCTGGAAGCGCAGGTCGGCGTTGAGCAGCAGCGCGAGCCCGAGAGCCGCGAGCAACTGCAGCAGCGTGACGCTGACGGCCCACACCATGCCGATCCGGAACGACTCCCAGAACATGGTGTTGCTCATCAGGTCGACGAAGTTGTCGACTCCGACGAAGTTGTACTTCGGGTTGCGCACCAGCCGCGCGTCGGTGAACGCCAGTGCGATGCCCGCGATCAGCGGGGCGACGCTGAGCACGAGGATCGGGATCAGCGACGGCATGACGAGGAGGGCGGCCTCCTTGCGTCTGGTCCGTTCCAGGCCGGAGATGCGCCTCCGCCGTCCGGCCGTGGCCTGCGCCGTGGTCATGCCTCGCTCCTCACGCTCGACTCGCGCACCATCAACTCCGGACCGACGGTGGCCAGGTGGGGCGTCTCGGGGGAATCGCCCAGCCGGGCGAGCATCAGTTCGGCGGCGAGTTGGCCCCGCCTCGTTGTTCCGAGCGACACGCTCGTCAGCGCCGGCTGCACCATGCGGCCGAGTTCGGTGTCGTCCATCCCTGTGACGGCGAGGTCGTCCGGGACACTCAGCCCGCGCTCGCGGGCGGCGCGCACGGCACCGATCGCGAGCAGGTCGTTGGCGGCCACGACGGCGTCGAGCGCGACGCCGTCTGACCCGGCCCGGTCCAGGAGGCGGTGGGTTGCCTCAAGCCCGGCGGCGACGGTGAAGGCGTCAGCCACCTCGGTGCCGAAGCTGTGTGCGGCAAAGCCGGGCACCGCGACGGCGGCGTCGTAGCCGCGCTGGCGGTGCTCGCCGGGGGTGGTGTCGGTGGGGCCGTTGAGGAACGCGAGGCTGCGGCAGCCCACGTCGACCAGGTGGGTGACCGCGAGCCCGATGCCGCTGGCCGAGTCGGTGGACACCGTCTCGATGCCGTGGTCGCGCAACGACCGGCCGATGGCGACGACGGGCAGCGGGGCCGCGCGGAGGAGCTCGATGAACTCGGCGTCGACGCGCAGGGGACTGATGATGATGCCGTCGACGTGTCCGTCATCGAGGGAGGCGAGGACCCGGATGGCCGAGGCCGCCTCGTCACCGATGCTGGACACGACGATGCGGTAACCGTGCGGGGCGAGCACGCCGTGGATGGCGCTCAGCATCTCGACGTAGACGGGGTTGCCGATGTCGGCGACGGCGAACTCGATGAGGTGGGTGCGCTGCAGCCGCAGCTGCCGTCCGGCGGCGTTGGGCCGGTAGCCGAGTTCCTTGGCCGCGGCACGGACCCGCTCAACCATTTCGGGCTGGCGCCTGAGCCGTGCAGTGCCCGCGAGGTCGAACCGAGCGACACCCCTGCGCGCGCGGCAACCTCGTTGAGCGTGACCCGTGACGACATCGTCCCTCCCCTCACCCGCGAGCGGTTGGAAACGTTTCCAGATTCACCCCGGTGGGAGTTGGAATCGTTTCCAGGTTTGAGCGAACTCTGTCAGCCGCGGTCCGGGCTGTCAATGGTCCGTGACCAAATCGTGACCTCACCCGGCGGCATGGGGCATCCGCCGATGCGGACCGGGACCCGGCGTTAGCATGGGGCAAGTCCGAAGGGGGTCGACAATGCGATCAGGCGCGAGCCTCTCGCACGTCAGCCAGTACAACGAGAACGCCGTCATCCACGCGCTCCGGGCGCTTGGGCCGACGAGCCAGACCGACATCGCCGCATACACAGGCCTGTCGGTCCCCGCCGTGTCCTCGATCGTCCGGAACCTCCGACAGCAGGGCTACCTGACCGAGCTCCGCACGGAATCGGTCGGCCGCGGCCGCCCGCGCGTCATCGTCGACCTCGTCCCCACCGCGAACTACGCCATCGGGCTGCACATCGACCCGGCGATCATGTCGGCGGCCCTGCTCGACCTCCGCGGCCAGGTCGTGGCGTCGGGCACCAGCGAGTCGATCAACCCGAACGACCCGAGCGGCTCCCTCGACGAGGCGGCGAGCCTGATCGAGGGCCTCATCGCGGGCTCCGGAATCGTCCCGGACAAGCTGCTCGGCGCCTGCGTCGCCGTGCCGGGGCCACTTGACGACGCATCCGGATCCCTGCTCGACACCGTCTGGCTTCCGAGTTGGACAGGGGTCGACATCGGAAGCGCGCTCACCCGCAGGCTCGGCACGCCCGTGCCCGTGATCAAGGACACCCACGCCGCCGTCACGGGTGAGGTCTGGGTGCGCGGCGGCGACGCGCTCGACTCGACCATGGTGTTCGTCTACCTCGGCATCGGCACGGGCATCGGGCTGTCCATGCGGGGCGAGACGATCCGCGGCGCATGGGGCAACGCGGGCGAGATCGGCCGCATGCTCGTCGCGCTCGGCGACAGCTCCAAGCACGGCATGGACAACGACCCGTTCCACCTCGTCCAGGAGGCCCACGAGCTCGGCCTCATCCCGGCCGCGCCCCGACACGCTGGGAGCTCCACCAGCAGGAGGCCCAACTCCGCCAGCTGTGCCGGATAGCCGTCGCCGGCGACGAGGCGGCCTCCGGCATTCTCCGCGCGGCCGGCGAGCGGCTCGCCGAGATGGTGGTGATGACGGTCGAGGTGTTCGACGCGGACACCGTCGTGTACGGCGGCCCCAACTGGGAGCACCTCCAGTCGTTCTACGAGGCCCCCGCGGTGGCCGCCCTCGCGCGCCCCTCGGCACGCGGGCCACACCCGGTGACGGTGCTGCCCACCGTGATGGGCACCGCGGTCGGCGCGATCGGCGCCGCCTGCTTCGTGCTCGACGAGCGCTTCGTCCCGCGCCTCGGCCGCCGCTGACCCCGCGCCGCCCTTTGTCAGGACATCGATAACGATTCGGTATCGTTTCGCGGCCCTCGATTGACGCCATTTTCTCTCTAGTGCAGAATAAACAGCGCTGCACCGCCGCACACGTCAACTCACCGGAGAGCCATGATCAAGATCGCCAACGCACCCGTCTCCTACGGTGTGTTCGGGCTGGCCAGGCCCGACCTGGTCGCCCTTCCCACCGGCGAGGAGCTGCTCGCGCTCGTGCGTGGCGCGGGCTATGACGGGATCGATCTCGGCGCGCACGGGCTCTTCGGCACCGGGAGCGACCTGGTCGACGCCCTCGACCGCCACGGCCTCGGCCTGGCCGGCGGCTGGCTCGACTACCCGTTCACCGGCACCGACGAGCAGTTCGAGGCCGCGTTCGCCGCCGCGCTGCCCGTGCTGGACGACTTCGCGCTCGTCGCCGCCACGCAGGAGGGCCCCGGCCCCTCCCCACCATCGCCGACGCCGGCGACGATGCCCGCAAGGCACGGCCCGGCGGCGCCCCCGAGTTGCAGTTGTCCGGCGCGGCCTGGGACCTCTTCGTCGCCCGGCTCGAGCGGGTCGCCGCCCATGTCCGGTCGCTGGGCCTGGAGCCCACCTTCCACCACCACGCCGTCACCTACATCGAGACGCCCGCCGAGATCGACGCCTTCCTGCGCGACACGAGCATGGGCCTGACCTTCGACACCGGCCACCTCCTCCTCGGTGGGGCGACCCGGCGGCCGACTTCAAGCGCTGGGCGCCCCGCATCAACCATCTCCACCTGAAGGACGCCGACCTGCGGATCCTCGAGGCGGCCAAGGGCTCGGACAACCTGCTGCGCGATGTGTGGGAGAAGCGTGTGTTCGTCGCGCTCGGCGAGGGCGACCTCGACCTGGACGGCATCGTCACCGACATCATCGCGAGCGGCTTCGACGGCTGGCTCGTGGTGGAGCAGGACGTCGTGCTGATGTCCGATGCCGATCTCGACCGCGCGGTCGCCGATCAGGCGGCCAACCGCGACACGATCCGGAGGTGGTTCGCGTGACCCGCCCCGCATCGCGGTGATCGGCCTGGGTGGGATCGCCCAGTCGGTCCACCTGCCCCTGATCCAGCGCAACCGCGCCGACGTCGACCTCGTGGCCGTCGTCGAGCTGTCCGCCTCACGGCTCGCCACGCTGGCCGACCGCTATGGGGTCTCCGGGCGGTTCACCAGCCTGGACGCCCTGCTGGCCGCCGTCTCCGACGGCTCCGTCCAGATCGACGCCGCGATCGTCGCCACCGGCGGCGGCCACACCGACGAGGTGCTCGCCCTGATCCGGGCTGGCGTGAGGGTGCTCGTCGAGAAGCCGCTCGGCTGGAGCGGGCAGGACCTGGACACCCTCGAGCGCGGCCTGGCCGACCTCGGCCGCGACCCGCACGACTGGCTGCGCATCGGCTACATGAAGGAGTACGACCCGGCGGTCGCCGCCGCCCGCACCCTCCTCGCCGACGTGACGCCCCGCGAGGTGCGCGTCGAGGTGCTGCACCCGGCCGACGGCGCCCAGATCGGGTTCGCGCGGCTCGAGCCCGCCGCCGGCGACATCGACGCGGCAGCCCTCGACGCCCTCACCACCCGGGCGCCCGGTCGATCACCGAGGCGACCGGCACCGACGACGACACGCTGCGCAAGCTGTGGAGCAACGTCGTCCTCGGCTCCGTCATCCACGACATCGCTCTCACCCGGCACCTCGGCCTCGGCCTGGACAGGGTCCTCCACGCCCGCAGGCAGGGCGACCGGTTCCCCGGCTCCGTGTTCGGGGTGGGCCTCACCACGGGCGGTGTGCCCTGGAACCTGGGCTGGCATTTCATCTCCGACTACCCGAATACCGCGAGACCGTCACCGTCCACCACGAAAGGGGAACCGTCCAACTCGAGTTCGCGACGCCCTACATCCTCAACGCGCCCACCGTGCTTCGGGTGTGCGACGGAGGAGACCAGTTGAGCAGCCAGGTAAGCACGCGCACCTGGCCCCAGGAGGAGGCGTTCGAGCGTGAGCTCCGCGCACTCCTCACCCTCGCCAGCGGCGGGCGGGCGGAGGGTTCGTCCCTCCCGAGGCCCGCGCCGACCTGGCAAGCGCACAGGCCCTCTGGGGCGCCTGTGCCATCTCCACCGGCCTCGACGACGAGGCCGGCCGTGGGGAAGCGACCCCCGCCTCTGACGGCGGCCCGCACCCGGAACCCTCTCGAAAGGAAAGAGATGCAGTTCATCGGAAAGGCGACGAAGACCGTCGCCCTGGTCGGCGCCGCGGCGCTCGCCATGACCGCGTGTTCCCCGTCCACCTCACCGACCTCCACCCCGACCGCCGGCGGCGGAGGCGAGACCACCGGCGCCCCGCGGGCAAGGTGAACCTCTCGATCATGACCAACGCCATCGCCGGCGGCAAGAACGCCGCCGAGGCCGACTGGATCGCCAACTTCGTGATCCCGGAGTTCACCGCGGCCCAGAAGGCCAAGGGCGTCGAGGTCGAGGTCAAGTACGAGCCCCAGGGCGTCGACGACGAGGATTACAAGACCAAGATCGCCCTCGACCTCAGCTCCGGCAAGGGTGCAGACGTGCTCGGCATCGACGGCATCTGGACGGGCGAGTTCGCCCAGGCCGGTTACATCAAGCCGCTGAACCAGGTCGCCAAGGACGCCGACAGCTGGGACGGCTGGGAGCAGATGACCGAGGCCGTCCAGCAGGCCCTCTCGTTCGAGGGTGAGCGCTACGGCATCCCGCAGGGCTCCGACGGCCGCGTCATCTACTACAACAGGACGCTGTTCGAGCAGGCCGGTCTCCCGGCCGACTGGCAGCCCACCTCGTGGGACGAGATCCTCGAGGCGGGCCGCGCGTTGAAGAAGCTCGACGGCGTCGTGCCGATCCAGCTCAACGCGGGCACCGCGATGGGCGAGGCCACCACCATGCAGGGCTACCTGCCGATGCTCATGGGCACCGGCCAGAAGCTGTGGGCCGACGGCAAGTGGTACGGCGACACCAAGGGCATGCGCGACGTCCTCGATCTCTACAAGAAGATCTACATCGACGAGGGCCTCGGCGATCCGATCCTGCAGCAGGAGGCCTCGGGCCGCGACACCTCGTTCCAGGAGTTCGCGGCGGGCAAGATCGCCATCCTCTTCGAGGGTGACTACTTCTGGCGCTCCGTGATCAACCCCGCTGAGGGTGTCGGCACCGCGCCGATGGCCGACCGCGACACCAACGTTGGCTACGCCAAGATCCCCGCCATGAAGCCGGGCTCCGGCGTCAACGGCCAGGACTTCGTCTCCATGTCGGGCGGCACCGGCCGCGTGCTCAACCCCAACTCGGCCAACCCCGACCTCGCCTGGGAACTGCTGGCGTTCATGAACTCGCCCGAGGCCTTCGAGGCCCGCGCGGCCGGCACCTTGTCGATCTCGCCCCGCAAGGACGTCAACGACAAGCTCCTCGCCTCCGACAAGATGCTGACCTTCGTCAACAACGAGGTCCTTCCCATCACCGCCTACCGCCCCGGCCTCGCCGAGTACCCCGAGGTCTCGGCCAAGCTGCAGCAGGCCACCCTCGACGTCGTGTCCGGTTCCTCGATCGATGACGCCGTCAAGACCTTCGCCGACGCCCTCCCGGCCATCGTGGGCGGCGAAGACAAGATCGCGAGCTGATCTCTCGTGACCACAACCACCGCGTCGGCGCCGGGAACCACTGGTTCCCGGCGCCGGGCGGAGGACGTGGCGGGCCTGGGACGAAACGGGCACTCGTCTTCGTCACTCCGGCCCTCCTCGTCATCGCCCTCTTCCTGTTGTTCCCCGCCATCTGGACGGTCTACCTCGGGATGACCAACTACCGGCTGACCGGCCTCGCGGCGGCCAACACCGAGTTCGTGGGGCTCGCCAACTACGCGCAGGCCCTCGGTGACAAGAGCTTCTGGAACTCGCTCCGGCTGACGCTGATTTTCGTCTTCTTCTCGGGCGTCCTCGGCCAGACCCTCCTCGGCTTCACGCTCGCCTGGTCGACCAGGCGCATCGTAGGTTGGGCCCGCACCCTGCTCGAGTCGATCGTGCTCGCCGCGTGGGTCATCCCCGGCTCGGTCCACGCGTTCCTCTGGATCGCGCTGCTCGACCGCCGCGGAGGCACCCTCAACGCCCTGCTCGGCACCGACGGTAAGGCGTGGCTCATCGAGCACCCCATGACGGTGATCGTCATCTTCAACATCTGGATCGGCACCGCCTTCTCGATGCAGCTCTTCTCCTCCGCGTTGTCGGCGGTCCCGCCGTCGCAGATGGAGAGCGCGCGGATGGCCGGCGCCTCCGGGTGGGAGCAGTTGCGCGACGTCGTGCTGCCCAACATCCGCGGCCACGTGCTCACCAACACCCTGATGATCACGCTGTGGACCTTCAACACGTTCACGCCGTACCTGCTCACCGCGGGCGGCCCCAACGGCAAGACCGAGATCCTGTCGGTCTACATCTACCAGACGGCCATCCCGGGCGGTCAGCTCGGCTTCGGCGCCGCGATCTCGATGATCATGCTGCTGATCAACCTGGCCATCGCCCTGATGTACATGCGCATCGGAAGGAGCAAGAAGTGAGCACCTCCACACCCACCCTCGGGCGTCAGCTGCGCAAGGTCATCGGCGTGCCCTGTTCATCGTCCTGCTCGTCGCGATCGGCGTGTTCTTCGCGCTGCCCATGGCCTGGCTGGTGGTCGCGCCGTTCGACGCGAACCCGACGATGGCCGTGAAGTGGCCCGACTGGACGCTCAGCAACTTCCAGCGTCTGTTGGACAACCCCTACGCACTCGGCTCGATCGGCAACTCGCTGATCCTCGCCGTCGGCACCATGGTGCTGACGGTGCTGTTCGCGACGCTCGCCAGTTACGCGCTGTCACGCGTCAAGATCCCGGCCGCGACGGCCTGCTCTACGGCATGCTGCTGCTCAGCTCCATCGTCACCGGCACCGCCGCGATGGTGCCGACGTTCCAGCTGATGAATGCCATCCACCTGATCAACACCCACACCGGTGTCATGCTCGTCCTCGCGGGCGGCCTGCTGCCGACGGTGGTGTTCATCCTGAAGGACTTCATGGATTCGGTCCCGAAGTCGTACGAGGAGTCGGCCCGCCTCTACGGCGCCAAGCCGTACCAGATCCTCAGCCACGTGGTCGTTCCCGTGGCCCGTCCCGGCATCGCGTTCGTCGCGATCTGGACCGTCGTCCAGGTGTGGGGCAACTTCCTGGTGCCGTTCCTGCTGCTGCGCGACCCGACGAGCCAACCGGCCGCCGTCATGATGTACACCTTCTACACAGAGTCGGGCCAGGCCGACCTGCGCCTCATCTCGGCGTTCTCGCTGATCTTCGCGCTGCCCGTCATCCTCATCTACTTCTTCGTCAACCGAAAGTTCGGTTTCCGCTTCTACGGAGGTATCAAGTCATGACCTCGACCATCACGACCACCGCTCTGGTCAAGCAGTACCCGAACGGGGTCCGCGGCGTCGACGGCGTCGACATCGAGATCGGCGAGGGCGAGTTCTTCGCGCTCCTCGGCCCCTCCGGCTGCGGCAAGACCACCCTGCTGCGCTCCATCGCCGGCCTCGAGACCATCACCGAGGGTCACTTCGGATCGGCGACGAGGAGATGACCAACCGCGAGCCCGGCGAGCGGGGGTCGCCATGGTGTTCCAGGACTACGCCCTGTTCCCACACATGGACGTGTCCGACAACATCGCCTACCCGCTGCGGATCCGCAAGGTGGCAAAGGAGGAGCGGAAGAAGACGGCCGCCGACACGGCGGGCCGCCTGTCGCTGGAGCACCTGCTGGAGCGCCGCCCCGGACAGCTCTCCGGCGGCCAGCAGCAGCGCGTCGCCCTGGCCCGCGCCATCGCCACCCGCCCAAGGTGCTCCTCCTCGATGAGCCACTGTCGAACCTCGACGCCCGGCTCCGGCTCGAGGCGCGCTCGTTCCTCAAGGAGCTCCAGCGCGAGCTCGGCGTCACCTCGGTGTTCGTGACCCACGACCAGTCGGAGGCCCTGGCGCTGGCCGACCGGATGGCGGTCATGAAGGAGGGTCGGATCCAGCAGATCGGCACCCCCCGCGAGGTGTTCCACGCCCCTGCCAACACGTTCGTGGCGTCCTTCATCGGGTCGCATCCCATGAACCTGCTCGACGGCGTCGTCACCGGCGGCCGGATCGCTGTGCTCGGCACCACGATCGAGGTGCGACCCGAGACGGCCGCCCTGCTGAGTGATGGCCAGAAGGTCGTCGTCGGGGCGCGGCCCGAGTACATCACCTGGAGCCCCACCCCGGTCCCCGACGGTGTCCTGGCCGAGATCGTGACCATCGAGAACCTGGGCGCCTCGGCGCTGCTGACCGCGAAGGGCGGCGACGACCGCCTGCAGGCCGTCGTCGACGAGGATCCGCTCCCCGAGCCGGGTCAGCGCGTCTGGTTCCACATCCCGGTGAGCAAGACGATGGTCTTCGACGAGGAGTCGGGCCTCAGGATCGGCGGCGAGGAGCAGTGACGCAACGTCTCCCCGGGGCGATGTGGATCGTCCCGCACACCCACTGGGACCGCGAGTGGTACGAGCCGCACGACGTGTTCCGCGCCCGGCTGGTCAGCATGCTCGATTCGCTGCTGACCATGCTCGAGGGTGAGCCGGCCTACCGGTTCACCCTCGACGGGCAGAGCGCGGCGATCGACGACTACCTCGAGATCCGCCCCGAGGAGACAGCCCGGGTTCGGGCCGCCGTGGCCCGCGGCCAGCTCGCGCTCGGCCCGTTCCAGATCCTGCTGGACGAGTTCTGCTGCGATGGCGAGACCATCGTGCGCAACCTCGAACACGGCATCGCCTCGGCCCGCAGGCTCGGCGGTGAGATGCGTGTCGGCTATCTGCCCGACATGTTCGGCCACGCCGCGCAGACCCCGCAGATCCTGCGCGGCTTCGGCATCGCCGACGCCTCCCTCTGGCGGGGAGTCCCCGCCGCCGTCGACAGGCACGCCTTCCTGTGGGAGGGCTCGACGGCTCCGCCGTGCGCGTGGAGTACCTGTGGGACGGCTACGGCAGCGCCCTGAAGCTGTTCGAACCACTGGAGAAGCTGCCCGAACTCGTCGACGGCTACGTCCGTGAGCACGCGTCGTGGTTCGGCGGCGAGGACGTGGCGGGCTGGTTCGGCACCGACCACATGGCGCCCCGCGCCGACCTCGTCCAGATCCTGCGCGCCTACGAGGGCGACGTGGAGCTGCGGATCGGCACCGTCGGCGAGGTGATCGCCTCCCGCGACCACTCCCCCGCGGCGCTCGGGTCGCTCCCCGTCGTGCGGGGCGAGCTGCGCTCACATGCCCGCGGCAACCTGCTGCCGGGCGTGTTCTCCATCCGCACCGACCTCAAGGCGGCCATGGCCGCGGCCGAGCGGGCGCTGACCACCGGTGAGCGGCTCGACGCGTTCGTCGGCGGCCCGTCCCGGACGGCGTTCTTCGAGCGCGGCTGGGGGCTCGTCATCGAGTCGACCGCGCACGACTCCGTCACCGGCTGCGGCGTCGACGCCACCGCCGACCAGGTCGAGTCGAGGCTGAAGGTCGCGGCCCAGACCGCCGACGGCGCGATCGACATCGCGCTCGGGTCGCTCGGCTCGGCGGCCCCGAGGGGCGCTGGCCGTGTTCAACCAGAGCGGCTTCCGCCGCCGCGTGCAGGCCGAGCTCGTGATCGAGGCCGCCCCGGCCGAGCTGCCCGCCAACGTGCAGCTGATCGGGCCCTGCCGACCGTGATCGGCGACGAGACCGTCTCCACCTCCGACCTGCCGAAGATCATCCGCCGGATCCACGGCCAGGAGCTCTTCGGCAAGCACATCCGGCGGTGGACCTGGGAGGGCGACGAGCTCGTGTTCACCGTCGCCGACCACACCGACGGCGACTTCGACCTCGCCGACTTCGTCGCCGTCCTCACCGCGAAGGCGGCCGAGGGCGAGCGCTCCTTCCGCGTCATCACGCAGGTGCCGGAGACGTGCCGGGTGCTGGTGGCCGCCGAGGCCGACGGCATCAGTGCGGTTGCGCTGGACGCCCGCGCCGCGGCAGCGCCGTCGCGGCCGGTCACCGCCGCGGGCACCGCGCTCGACAACGGACTCGTGCGGGTGGAGGTCGCCGGAGACGGCGGCGTCACCGTCACCGATCTGCGCAGTGGGGCCACCCTCGCCGACGCGCTGAGCATCGTCGACGACGGCGACCGTGGCGACTCCTACAACTACGGCCCCGTGGACGGCTCCGTCTCCACGCCGGAGTCGGTCGAGGTCGTCACCGTGGAGGAGGGCCCGCTGCGTGGGCGCATCCTGATCCGCCGCTTCTACGCGCTCCCGACCGGGATCGACCCGGCCGACCGTGCCAGGCGCTCCGACGAGACCGCGCCGCAGCTGGTCGACACCGTGCTCGAGCTGCGGGCCGACGAGCCCTTCGTGCGGGTCGACGTCACGCTGACCAACCAGATCCGCGACCACCGGCTGCGCGTCCTGGTGCCGACCCTCGCGTCCGGGCTGACCGGCTCGTCGTCGGTGGGCCAGTACGGGGCGACCGCCCGCGGCCGCGCCGCGGAGGGCGGCTGGGGCGAGTTCCCGCTGCCCACCTTCCCCGCGACCAGATCCATCACAGCAGGTGGCGTCGGGGTCCTGCTCGACAAGCTCGTCGAGTACGAGATCGTCGACGGCATCGACGGGCCCGACCGGATCGCGCTGACGGTGCTGCGCAGCGTCGGCATGATGAGCGTCAACGTGCATCCGTTGCGCGACGAGCCGGCCGGCTCGCAGCTCGAGGTGCCCGGCGCGCAGTACCTGGGGCGGCACACGCGGCTGTCGTTCGCGATCGACCTCGACACCGCCTCGCAGGTCGAGCACGCCGACGTCTTCCGGTTCGAGCCCGTGACTGCGCCGGGGCGCGGCGGGGAGCCCTCGGCCCCGGCGTGTCGCTGCGGACGGAGGGCGCGTCGCGCTCGAGTCGCTCCGACGGGTGCCCGGCGGCGTCGAGGCGCGGTTCGTCAACTACGCCGACACCCCGGAACCCCTGCGGGTCTCCGCCGGGGCACCTGGGTGCCGACCGATCTCAACGGCGCGGCCGTCGGCGGACCCGTCGACCCCTGGTCGCTCGAGGTCGGCGCAGGCCGGATCATCACGCTACGGAAGGAGTCGCAATGAGGCAGAGCGTTTCCAGGAAGGTGACGCTGGCCGACCAGTCGGCCGACCGGTACCAGAGGTTCCCGTTCGAGCTGCCCGAGGGCGTCAGCTCGTTCGAGGTGTGGCTGGAGGTGCAGGGCGGCCCGGACGCCGTCGTGGACCTCGGCTGCGAGGGGCCTGACGGGTGGCGCGGCTGGTCGGGCGGCGCCCGCCGTACCTTCATCGTCGCGGAGGACGACGCCACGCCCGGCTACCTGCCCGGCAATGTGGTGGCTGGCACGTGGGACGTGATCGTCGGGTTGCACACGCTGCCCGACAGCGGCGCCGAGGTGACGGTCACGGTCGAGGCCCCGCCCTCGGCCGCCCGGACCACGGGCCGGTCGAGGCGCCCGTCACCCGGGCCTCGCGCGGCAGCGACCGCGACCTGCCCGCCCCTCCGGGGATGCGCTGGTACGCGGGCGACACGCACTCCCACTCGCTGCACTCCGACGGGGCGCTCAGCCTGTGGGAACTGGCCAACGAGGGCGTCGCCTCGGGGCTCGACTTCCTGTGTGTGACCGACCACTGCACCACCAGCCACCACGCGCACCTTCCGTCTGTGGGTGATCGGCACGGCATCACGCTGGTGCCCGGCCAGGAGATCACCACGCACGCCGGGCACTCCAACGCCTACGGGGAGATCGGCTTCATCGATTTCCGCCGGCCGGCCCAGGAGTGGGTCGACACGGTCGCCGAACGAGGCGGGTTCATGTCGATCAACCACCCCGTCTCAGGCGACTGCTCGTGGCTGCACCTGCTGGAGCGCGAGCCGGGCGGCGTCGAGTTGTACCACTCGTCCTGGTACGAGGAGCCCATCGCGACCTCGTGCCTGGCCTGGTTCCAGCGCTGGAGGCGCGACGTCGTGCTGATCGGCGGCGGCGACTTCCACAACCGCTCGAAGCCGCTCCGCCCCGGCCTGCCGACGACGTGGGTCGCCGCCGAGGAGCTGTCGCCCGACGCGATCCTCGACGCCATCCGGGCGGGACGCACGGCGATGACGGGCAGCGGAACCTTCCTGAGCGACGCCGAGGCCCGCCCCGTCCACGACACGGCCCCGATCCTGCTGCGCGAGGGCGACGAGCTCCTCGCGCTGGCCGCGAAGGGACTGGTGCTGATCTCGGGCTCCGGCCGCCGCCTGGTGGTCGACTCCGACGCGCAGCGCATCGTCGCTGCGAGGGCGAGGGCCCGTACCGGCTGGAGGACTCGCACCGCACGGTGCTCGCCCTCACGGCCTGACCCATGGACCGCGGCCGGGTGGCGGGGGCACAAACCCACCACCCGGCCGCATCTTCCCTCCGACACCGGCCTTCTCTGCCGTGTCGCTTTTCTGCTAGGTCACGGCCTCCCGGTGCGTCATCCTTGATGCATGTACACCGATCGCGACGCCTGCCTCCGTGCCATCCGGGCACGGGACGCGCGCTTCGACGGACGCTTCTTCACCGGGGTCCGGACCACGGGGATCTACTGCCGCCCCTCCTGCCCGGCGCGGACGCCGCTGGCGGCCAATGTCGATTTCTTCCCCACCGCCGCGGCCGCCCAGCAGGCCGGGTTCCGGGCCTGCCGACGGTGTCTCCCGGGGGCGAGCCCCGGTTCGCCCGACTGGGATGTCCGCGGTGACGCCGTGGCGCGGGCGATGCGGCTGATCGACGACGGCGTGGTCGACCGCGACGGCGTCGAGGGCCTCGCCCGCCGACTCGGCTACTCGGTCCGCCAGGTGCAGCGCCTCGTCACGGAGGCCACCGGCGCGGGACCACTCGCGTTGGCCAGGGCGCGACGCGCCCAGACGGCGCGCACCCTGCTCGAGGAGACCGACCTCCCTTGACCGACCTTGCGTTCGCCGCGGGCTTCGCGAGCGTGCGCTCCTTCAACGCCACCATCCAGGAGGTGTACGCCACCACGCCCTCTGCCCTGCGGGTGCGCTCAACCGGGCGTAGGCCTTCCGCCGCGACCGGCCTCACCTTCGTTGACCTCACCCTCGCGGTGCGTCGTCCGTTCTGCCCGTGCAACGTGTTCGGGCATCTCATCGCCACCGCCATCGAGGGCGTCGAGGCGTTCACGGGAGGCAGCTACCATCGGACGCTGCGGCTGCCCGTCGGCCACGGCGTCGTGTCGCTGCGACCCACGGCCACGGGGTCGAGGCCCGGCTCGGGTTGACCGAGGTGAGCCAGTTGCCGACGGCGATCGCGCGGGTCAGGCGGCTGCTCGACCTGGACGCCGACCCGGTCGCCATCGACGCACACCTCGCCGTCGACCCCGCCCTCGCACCACTCGTCGCGGCCCACCCGGGTCGCCGCATCCCGAGGGGCGTGGACGGCGACGAGATCGCGTTGCGCGTCCTGCTCGGCCAGCAGGTGTCGACGGCGGCGGCCCGCACCCACGGCGCCCGCCTCGTCGCGGCCGTCGGCGAGCCGGTCGAGGTCCCGATCCCCGGCCTCACCCACCTCTTCCCCACCGCCGAGAGCGTGCTGGATGCGCCAGACGAGGTGTTCGCCTTCCCGGCGGCCCGCCGCGAAACGATCCGGCGGACGGCCCTCGCCCTGGCCGACGGATCGCTCGATCTCGGCGTCGGCGTCGACCGCGACGAGGCCCGCGCCGCTCTGACGGCCATCCGGGCATCGGCCCCTGGTCGGTGGAGATGATCGCCATGCGCGGGCTCGGCGACCCCGACGCGTACCCCGCGACCGACCTCGGTGTGGTCCGGGCCGGCAGGCTCGGCGTGGACGATCTCGTCGCCCGGTCCGCCGCCTGGCGCCCGTGGCGCTCGTATGCGACCCAGCACCTGTGGGCGCTCACCCCGCACGCCGTCAACACGATCCCCGGCCACCGGGGCTGTTCCGAGGAGAACCCATGAGCTTCAGCGTGATCGACTCGCCCATCGGCGAACTCACCATCGTCGAGCGCGACGGCGCCCTCACAGGCCTGTACATGACCGATCACCGCCCGGCCCGCACCCGGAGACCTTCGGGAGCGCGTCGACGACGCCCTGCCCGAGGCCACCCGGCAGCTGCGGCAGTACTTCGCGGGAGAGCGCACCACATTCGATCTGCCGCTCGCCCGGAGGGCACCGAGTTCCAGGTGCGCGTCTGGGAGGCGCTGCGCGGGATCCCCTACGGAGCGACCCTGTCCTACGGCGAACTGGCCGACGCCATCGGGCAGCCGGGCGCGGCCAGGGCCGTCGGGCTCGCCAACGGCCGCAACCCGATCAGCATCGTCGTGCCCTGCCACCGCGTGGTGGGGCGTCCGGGCGGCTCACGGGTTACGCGGGTGGCACCGAACGCAAGGCATTCCTGCTGGCGCTCGAGCGGGGCGCCGACCCGCAGCAGCCCCTGGTCTGACCGCGTCAGGCCGCGGACAGCCCCGCGAGAAGCAGCAGCACCTCGTCCGCCCGTTCGGTCGGGACGAGGAGGTGGTCGTGGTGGGCGCCGGCCAGCATGTTGCACGCGATGCCCGCCCGGGCCAGCCGCCCTGCGACCGCGGCGGTCAGGCCGACGGCCTCGAGCGAGGAATGCACGGTGAGCGTGATCCAGGCGTAGGTGCCCTCGTAGCCGAGGCCCTCCCAGTCGGCGACGGCGCGGCGCAGCACGAGGGTCGGCCCTCGTCCTCGACGATCCTCGCCTCGGCCTCGAGGGCCAGGTGTGAAGTGGCGAAGACGAACTCGCCCTCGCGGCGGATCGGGTTGAGCCCACGCAGCAGCGTGTCGAGATCGGTCTCACCAGCCATGGGCGTCAGCCTACCGGCCAAACGCGACGACGCCCCGGATCCGGGCGTCGTGACGACTGGCGGAGGTGGCGGGATTTGAACCCGCGATGGGTTGAAGCCCCAAACCCGCTTAGCAGGCGGGCGCCATAGACCGTACTAGGCGACACCTCCAGTGCCGCACCAGACTAGCCGAGCGGAAGGCAGGGCGGCAAACGGCCACCGGTTATCCTTGGGTTCGCAGGAGGTTTGATGAACGACGCCGAAAGGCCGCGCCGCGCGGCGCTCCCCAACGACACCCCACCGGCCCGGCGACCCCCGGACGCGCTGCCGAGGACGTGGAGAGCACCGTCATCCGCGACGACCCCTTCGCCTTCGGCCGCGATCTGTCGCTCCCCCGCCCACCGCGGGAGACGTCACCCGGGCGCCCCAGCCTGCCACCTCCCACCTCCGACTCCTGGTTCCGTGACCCGACGGCCGCTGCACCCACGGTCACCGCTGCCTCACAGGTCGGCGGCGATAGCCTGCGAAGGTCGCTCCTGCTGACCCTCGCCTCCGCCGTCGTGCCCGGCTCAGGGCTGCTCGGCGCCCCTCAGAGGGGGCTGCGGGCCCTCGGCGCCGCGACCTCGGTGTTGTCCATCGCGGCGGTCGCCGTCATCGGATACCTCGCCGTCACCGACCTCGGACGCCTGGCCCGATTCGCGGGCAACGAGTCGGTGCTCGGGGCGGCCACGGTCGCGCTCATCGCGGTTGCGCTGATCTGGGTCGCCCTGATCACGCTGACCGCCATCGTGACCGGGCCGCGGGTGCTGCATGGCGGGCGCCGGATCCTCACCGCACTGGTCGTCACGGCGCTCGCCTTCGGCGTGGCGGCGCCCACCGCAGTGGCGGCGCGGTACTCGCGCGACACGACACTCGCGCTGGACGCCATCCTCAAGGGCTCCGACGAGGTCAAGGCCAACAACCAGCCGACCATCGCCCCCGGCGTCGACCCGTGGGCGAACCAGGGCCGCGTCAACATCCTGCTGCTGGGCGGCGACGGCGACGCCGCGCGCGCCGAGCAGGTCGCGAAGTACTCGATCCGCACCGACACGATCATGGTCGCGTCGATCGACACGAAGACTGGTGACACCACCCTCATCCAGATCCCCGCAACGTGCAGAACACGCCGTTTCCCGCGGGCTCCGAGATGGCGAAGGCGTTCCCGGACGGCTTCCGCGGCGACGGCCCCGAGGGCGACTGGTACATCAACTCGATCTGGCAGCACGTCGAGCTCGACTACCCCGACCTGATGGCGGGAGCACCTACCGGGAGCCGATGCCCTCAAGGAGGGCGTCGAGGGGTCACGGGCCTCGAGATCAACCAGTTCGTGCTGCTCAACATCGACGGCCTCCAACAGTTGATCAACGCGATGGGCGGCGTCACGGTCAACATCAACGAGGAACTCGCGATCGGCGGCGACACGGCCAAGGGCACGAAGCCGAAGCGGTTCCTGCAGCCGGGCCCCAACCAGCACCTCAACGGCTACGACGCCATGTGGTACGCGAGGAGCCGTTACAACACCAATGACTACAACCGCATGGAACGCCAGTCATGCCTGGTGAACGCCATCGTCGATCAGGCCAACCCGCAGACGCTGCTGACCAACTTCGAACCCATCGTGAAGGCATCGGCCGACATGCTGGCCACCGACATCACGGATGATCAGCTCAGCGCCTACATCGACCTCGCCTTCCGGGTGAAGGACAAGGGCACGATCAGCCGCCTCGTGTTCAGCAACGGCAACAACGGCTACAGCTACGCCCACCCGGACTTCGCCAAGATGCGCAAGGTCGTCGCCAAGGCGATCAACCCCGCACCGCCGAAGTCCACGGCCAAGCCGACCGCGAAGGCTACCCCCAGCACGGCGCCGACCACGCAGTCATCGCCCAAGCCCACCCTTCCGCGAAGGCGTCGGCCTCCACGGAAGGGGTCAGTAACGTCGCCGACGCCTGCGCCTGGCAGGGCGAGGGCTGACGCGCGGGCCTCCCGGCACCCCATAGACTTGGCCGCGGGAGGCCTCATGACCAACGACGCCCATCGGCCGCAGTCCGATGATGATGCTGAGCCGACGCTCGTCCGACGCGATGAGGTCGACCTGACCGCCGTCGATGCGCGCCGCGAGGCGTGGGAACCGATGGCCACCGACGCCGTCCCGGCCGACTTCGGGCCACGCCCGGCCGCCCGCGGCTCCGGACCTCACTCCTCCTGACGCTGGCCTCCGCCGTCCTGCCGGGTTCCGGGTTGCTCGGGGCACCCGCCGAGGCCTCAGGCTGCTCGGCACGGTGACCGCGACGCTCTCCCTCGTGGTTGGCGGCTACATCGGGTACCGCGCCCTCACCGATCTCTCCTCGCTGACGCAGTTCGCGCAGCGCGAGTCGACGCTCGAGTCGGCCCGGTTCTGGCTCGCGGGTGCGGCCGTTGCGTGGGCCGGGCTCATCGCCCTCACCCAGGTGGCGACGCGCCCTGCCGGCCTGAGCGCCGGTCGCCGCGCGGTGGGGCGGTGCTCGTCACGGCGCTCGCGTTCGCGGTGGCAGCCCCGACCGCTGTCGCTGCCCGCTACACCCGCGACGCCGATGTGCTGCTCAACTCGGTCCTCCCGCAGGCCTCCTCGATCCGCGCGAGCAACCGGCAGACGATCGCCCGGATGGAGGAACCGGATCCCTGGGCCGGCACACCACGGGTCAACATCCTGCTGCTGGGGCCGACGGGAACGCGGCCAGGGCCGAGAGGGTCGAGCAGTTCGGGGTGCGCACCGACACCATCATGGTGGCCTCCATCGACACGGCCACCGGCGACACCACGCTCATCCAGATCCCACGCAACCTCCCGAGGACACCGTTCCCGAGGGTCGGTGATGGCAGACGAGTTCCCGAACGGATTCCGCGGCGAAGGCGACGACGCCAACTGGTATGTCAACGGCATCTGGGAGAAGACGGAGGAGGGCGGCGACTACGCGTACCTCTTCGAGGGCAGCACCTTCCCGGGCGGAGGCGCTGAAGGAGGGCGTCGAGGGCATCACCGGGCTGCCCATCGACCGGTTCGTGATGTTGAACATCGACGGTCTCCGCGACCTGATCGACGCGATGGGAGGGTGCGGGTCAACGTGAACCGCGACCTGCCGGTCGGCGGGAACAGCGCACGGGGATCCGGCCCTCCAGCTACATCGAGAAGGGCGAGAACCGCAGGCTGGGCGGCTACCAGGCCATGTGGTACGCCCGCAGCCGCTACGACTCGTCGGATTACGACCGGATGGCGCGCCAGTCGTGCCTCGTCGATGCGATCATCCGGCAGGCGAACCCGCAGACGCTCGTCACGTCGTTCGAGCCGATCGCGGCAGCGTCGGCCGAGATCCTCCTGACGGACGTGACCCGCGACGAGTTCGGTGCGTTCATCGACCTCGCGTTCCGGGTCAAGGACGGCAACGTCAACCGCCTCGTGTTCGTGCCGGGCAGGAACGGCTATTCGTCCAGCCGGCCCGACTTCGACGAGATGCGCTCCGCCGTGGCCACCGCGATCGCCCCGTTGCCCGCGGTCACCCCGCCGCCGCTGCACCCACCGGCGTGCCCTCCGCTTCTCCGGCGCCGTCGCCGTCAGCATCCCCACGCCGACCGCGGCTCCCGAGTTCGACGAGCAGCGGCTGCAGGACGGCTCGCAGAACGTCGCCGACGCCTGCGCCTGGCAGGGCTGACCCGGAAGGGTGGCCTCAGCCCTCTCTCCGCTGCGGGACGCCCTGAGCCGCGCGGTCATGTCGTCGAGCACGGCGTCGATCCTGTCCCTGCGCTGGAACAGCACGTGGGTGCGCCGCTCCGGCCCGTGGTAGATGGTGACGTGCGCGCCGTCGTCGGAGCGGGTCACCTGCTTCACGTCCAGCCATTCACCGCGGTGGTCCTGCCCGCCGCCGCGGATTCGGAAACCCACCTCGTCGAGGGTGAGGGTGACGGCCATCTTCTGCATCGTCCACCATGCGAGGCCGAGGAGCGAGAGGCCCGCGAGCAGGAGAAGGATGCCGAGGATCGTGAGCACCACGTCCCACACCAGCTTCCAGCCCCGGATGCGGCCAGCACGATCGCCCCGGCCCCGAGGAGGGAGCTCACCGCTGCGATGAGGAATGCCCGAACCGGCGGACGGGACTGGATGGTGTAGGTCGTCTCGGCCATGCCCTGAGCGTACCCGTAGCCGGTGACACCCCGCGGGCGGCACGACGGTGGCGGCAGGCGCTAGCATGGTGCCGCACTGGCGAGGTCGCATAGTGGACTAGTGCAGCCGCCTTGAAAGCGGCCGAGGGGCAACTCTCCGTGGGTTCGAATCCCACCCTCGCCGCCGTCGTGGCCATCGGGCGCGACCCGGGTAGCCTTGCCGGGTGCCCCCGAAGTCCCCGCTCCCGCCCCGCCACGGGCTGCAGGCCGCGTGGGTGCGCACCCCCGACCGCGATCCGCGCAACCTCCTGCCGTGGCCGACCATGCGCGACTGGCTGGTCCACAAACTCGCACCGGCGCCGGAAGACGTCGACGCACTGCTCGCCGACGGCGCGTTCGCCGACGATGCCGGGCGGCCGTGGACGGGGCGCGAGGAGTACCGCCCCCACACCTTCGTCTGGTTCCACCGCACCCTGCGGGATGAGGCGGAGGTGCCCGGCGAGCTCATCGTCGTGCACCGCGACGAGCGCATCGTCGTGCTCGACAAGCCCCACTTCCTGTCCACCATCCCCGCGGCAGGCACATCGTGCAGAGCGCGGTGGTCAAGGCCCGCCTCGCCCTGGACCTGCCGCACCTGTCGGCGGCACACCGGCTCGACCGCGGCACCGCCGGCATCCTCCTGATGACGACGGAGAAGCGCTGGCGGGCCGCCTACCAGTCGCTGTTCACAGTGCGCGCAGCCACGAAGGTGTACCGGGCGATCGCCCCGTTCGACCCGTCTCTCAGCTTCCCACGACGCGTCGAATCGCACCTGGTCAAGCGCGTCGGGACGATGCAGGCCGAGACCCTCGACGATGCGCCCAACGCCTTCACCGACATCTCGATCCTCGAGGTCCGCGGCGACCTCGCGCTGTACGAGGTGCGGCCGCTCACCGGGAAGACCCACCAGATCCGCGCCCACTTCGACCAACTCGGGATCCCGCTGCTCGGCGATCCCTCTACCCGGTGGTCACCGAGACCCCGATCGACGACTTCGGCACGCCACTGCGCCTGCTGGCCCACACGCTCGCCTTCGACGATCCGGTCGACGGGTCACCCGCCGCTTCGAATCGGGACGCGATCTGACCTGGCTCTGAGGCACGCCGGATCTGGACCCCGCATCCTGTTAGGTTGGCGGCGGAGGCATCATCATGCGTTGCAGAACGGTATTTTCGGTCATTGTCAGCACCCTCCTCGCGCTCGGGTCGGAGCGGCCCCCACGAGGCGGCCGCACTCGACGTCTACACCGAGCCAGGTGTCCACAACTACAACGGACGCCAGTGGCGCACCGCCTGCCAGCCCTACTCGTCCACGGTCGAACGGTGCCGGACCGAGATCTGGGCCACCACCGTCACCTACTCGGCGGGCAGGTACACCGAGAAGAAGACGTGGGTGTTCAACAACCTCACCTACAAGCCGAGCCCCGCTCCCAGTGGGCGAACAACATCCTCGCGATCCCTGGCGAGCACACCCGGGACGGCCGACGCTGGCGCACCGAATGCGACACCTCGTGGACCGGGCGCAACGCGTGTCGCTCCTCCATCCTCGCCACCGTCTACGCCAGGTCGGGCTCCGGCTACGCCGCACGGCAGGCCTGGGTGTTCAACAACATCGTGAGGTTCACGCTCGCCCGGCCGAACCGTTCTGCGTGTCCCCGCCGTCGCTCCTGTGCCGGGGCGACCGCGGCCGAGGCCCGGCCTGCGGCCCAGCCGGGCCCCGCTGCGGGCCCCTCACAGTCACCCGACCTCGGCGGTGGGCCCGATCCGGAGCCCTCACCCGAACCGACTGCCTCACCCGATCCGACACCGACGCCGGAACCGGCTGCCTCACCCGATCCGACACCGACGCCGGAACCGGCTGCCTCACCCGACCCGACTGCCTCACCCGAACCGACGACCACACCCGACCCGGAACCCATCGCTCCCGCCGTCGCGCCCTCCCCGCGGACCTCGGACCCGCGACCGTACCCGACGCGGAACCCGCACCCATCCGCCGGTGGAGACGGTCACCGTAGCGGAGATCGCGCACCCAGACCGGCCCGGATCCCTCTACGACAACCTCGGCCCCATCCGGGTCACGGGGAAGGCACCGGCGGGAGCGCAGGTGAGCGTCGACGTCCGTGACGCGGGCGGCAGGCTCCGCAGCACCATCACCGTCCGGCCACGGGGGTGCCTACTCGGCGCTGGTCGACGGCGGATTCACCGGCAAGGCCACGCTGCTGGTCCGCACCCCGGGCGAGCCCCAGGTCAGTCGCACCGTCGACCTGCTGCCAGCCACCCTCAGCCAGGCCGTGCCCGCCACGATCGACCCGCTCGCAGGCACGACCATCAAGGGCGCCCTCTCCCGGCCGTGATCAACTCGCTGGTCACCGCCTACGTGTCGACACCATCTGGCTGGGTCGGTGCCGGGGCCGCACGCGTCCAGGCCGACGGCTCCTACTCCATCCCGTTCGCGTACGCCAAGGGCACGCTCGGCACCTGGCAGGTGCGCACCTGCGTCACGCTGCCCTGGGGTCACCGGTTCCCGCCGCCACGACCAACCCCCTCACGCGCGCCCGGGTGGCCAACCCGGTCATCACGAACACCACTTCGGCCGAGGTCGCCAAGACGTGGCGCACCGGGTGTCCGGTGGGACCGTCGAACCTCAGCACCATCCGCATCAACCAGCAGACGATGGTGGGCACGGTCTACCGCGGGAGATCATCGTGCGCCGGGACAGGGCCTCCGACGTCGCCTACGCGTTCACGAAGGCGTTCGAGGCCGGGTTCCCCGTCTACCAGATGACCAACCTGAACGCATTCGGCGGCGACGACGTGGCCTCCATGGCCGCCAACAACACCTCGGCGTTCAACTGCCGCAAGGTGGTGGGCAACCCGTACGCCATGTCGCCGCACAGCTACGGCTACGCCGTCGACCTGAACCCATGGCAGAACCCGTACCGGGATCCGCAGGGGTCTGGTACCCCAGCACGCAGCACGTCAAGCGCACGCCCGTGGTGCCGGGGATGCTCACCACCGGCAGCGCGCCGGTCACGGCGTTCCGGGCGCGCGGCTGGAAATGGTTCTCCGGGTGGGACTGGCACCACTTCGAGAAGCGATGAGGGCCGCCCTCGTCGTGGGAGCCGCGCTGCTGCTCGCCGGGTGCGCCTCTCCCGTTGCGCCGCCCCGGCCCGACGGCGGTGGTCACCTCACCCACCCGCGGTCCGGGCCCCAGCCAGGGCGGCACCCCGGTGGCGTCCCCGGCACCCACCGCCCCGGTGCCCCCGCCCCGCTCGATCCGCCACCCGCGCCAACAGCTCCAGCCCGACCACGGCAGGCGGCCTCGACGAGGCCGACGTGGCACGACCCGACGGTTGGAGCCCGACGGCGCGGCCCGGCTCGACCGAGGAGGGCTACCTCGGCAACGGCACCTGGGTGCACGCCGTCTCCCCGGCGCACGCGGCCCTGGGTGCGATCGCGCTGGGCTGCGCCGAGCCCGGCCCTACCCCGGCCCGTCGCAGCGCTGGAGGGCACCCTGAGCGACGCGGAGGGGAGGCCGGGCGTCGGCCTGACGCTCGAGTTCGCCGACGATGCTGCGGCGCAGGCGTACTTCGACGAATGGGTCACGCAGGCGGAGGCATGCCTCGGGGCTGCCACCACCCTTGTCAGCCGGGCGAGCGCACATGGTTGGGCAGGCGCAACCTCGACACGGTCTGGTCGGAGGCGGTGGGGCTGCGCGGCACCCGGGTGGTGCTGCTGATCGTCGACAGCCCGGACGCCGACCTGACGGCCGCACTCCCGGCGACCTGACGCCACCAGTAGGGTTGGGGCATGCGAGCAGTGATCGTTGAGACCCCGGAGATGTGGACGCCCTGACCATCGGGGAGGCACCCACCCCACCCGGGAACCGGCGAGATCCTGGTGCGCACCGTCGCCTCCGGCGTCAACCGCGCCGACGTGCTGCAGCGGCAGGGGCACTACCCGCCGCCGCCCGGGTCACCGACATCATCGGCCTCGAGGCCTCCGGCGTGGTCGCCGCCGTTGGCGAGGGCGTCACCCGTTGGAACGTCGGCGACGAGGTCGTCGCCCTACTGGCCGGCGGCGGCTACGCCGGGTACTTCGTGGTCCACGAGGGCCAGGCGATCGCACCTCCGCCCGGGGTCGATCTCGTCTCCGCGGCCGGGGTGCTGGAGGTCGCGGCCACCGTGGCGTCGAACGTGCGGGTCGGCTTCCTGAAGGCCGGCCAGGTGTTCCTGGTCCACGGCGGCGCGGGCGGCATCGGCACCTTCGCCACCCAGTACGCCAAGGCGATCGGGGCGATCGTCGCCGCGACGGCGGGCAGCCCTGAGAAGCTGGACCACTGCCGTAGTTTCGGCGCCGACTTCGCCTTCGACTACCACGGCGACTGGGTCTCCGAGCTCAAGGAGGCCACCGGCGGGCCGACATGATCCTCGACATCATCGGCGCGAAGTATCTCGAGCCCAACGTCAAGGCCCTCAAGAAGGGCGGACACCTGGTGGTGATCGGCCTGCAGGGCGGCGTCAAGGGCACCCTGAACCTCGGCCTGCTCCTCAGCAAGGCGGGCAGCGTCGCGGCCACGTCGCTGCGGTTCCGCCCCGACGCCGAGAAGACGGCGATCTGTCAGGCGGTCGAGCAGGAGGTGTGGCCGATGCTGGCCGACGGCCGGATCAGGCTGTCACCCGAGACCCGGATCCCTTTCGCGGAGGTCCGCCGCGCCCACGAGCAGCTCGTGGGCGGCGCCAACGTGGGCAAGATCGTCCTGGTCCACTGACGCCGCCGTCGAGGCACGGCCCTCACCGGTGACTCAGTCGGCGGGGTCACCTCGGTCGACCCGAACGGGCCCTCAGGGTCCGGCCGGTGGCACCGGCGAGACGACCGAACGAGCGGATCAGCATCTCCTCGTTGCTCTGCCACGAGTAGCGCTCAGCCAGTTCGTGCAGGTGCGCCTGCGGAACCGGGTCGGCGAGCTGCGCCTCGGCCTTCGCCGCCAGGTCCTTCGCGTCACCGGTCCTGAACACGTTGCCCATGCCGTTGTCGACGACGAACTGCGCCATCGTCTTCGCGTCGGACGATACGAGCGGCAGCTCGGCGTGCAGGTATTCGAAGAGCTTGTTCGGAAGCGTGCGGTCGTGGTTCGGGGAGCCGCCTGGGAGCGGGTGGACGGCGACGTCTGCGCCGTGCAGGTAATAGGAGAGATTCGCCTGGTTGACCGGATCGATGTAGTGGATCCTGTCGCGCACCCCGAGTTCCTCGGCCAGCGGGTCGAGCTTGGTCTGCATGGGATGCGGGAGCGGCATCGTCACGATCGCGAGGTGGGTCTTCTCATCCATGTAGGCCATCGACTCGATCAGCGTCTCGATGCCGCGGGCCCAGCTCATGATGCCCGCGTAGACGAGCAACGGTGTCTCCTCGGACACGCCCGCCGCCTCGCGCACCGTGATGTCACCCTCCATCGGCTGGAACACCGACAGGTTGACGACGGTCTCCGGAAGGACCGGGAGCCGGTACTTGTCCTGCAGCAGGTGGGCGTGCGATTCGGTGACCGTCATCACGTAGTCGGCGTGGGGCATGAACGCCCGCTCGGTGCCGAGCAGGGCCGCGTGGGCGGCGGGATTGCCGATCTCCTTGGCGGAAGGCCCGCGAAGTCCTCACGGACGTCGTAGGAGAGCTTCACCACGTGGCCGTTGCCACGGAGTTCCTTCGCCGCGGCCCAGGCCACCGGCAGTACCAGCGGGTTGTGCGCGTGCAGCACGGCGGGCTCGAGCTCGACCAGCAGGTCCTTCAGCGTGTAGACGAGGTTGTGCGCGACCGGCAGGTTGCGCGGCAGGTCCAGGCCCTCGAACGGGTCGTCCGAGCCCGCAGGCGGGCGCGGGCCGCCTTGCCGTAGGTGGCGAGCCGGTCCTTGAGCACGAGGGCGCCGACGACGCCCAGCTTGGCGTTCGTGATGGCCCACTTGGCGGCAGACCTGGCGGACGCGGCGTCGGCACCCTTAATCCGCTGGGCGTGGACCGCGCGCTGCCGCCTGAGCCTCGCAGCACGGCCCGCGTTCGGGTTGGGCTTCGGCGCCTCGGCCGCGGGCCAGGGCTTCAGGGCGACCCGGATGACGCGGGTGTGGCCGCCGAGCAGGAACTCACCCTCCTCGCCGCCCACGGGCTCGGTGGAGATGATGATCGGCTCGAATCCGCCCCGGTGCAGCGTGGTCGCGATCCGCTTGATCCTGGAATCGAAGTCCACGGCGGCGTGCCGGAACAGCACGATCCTGGGCTTGTCCACGTCTCAGTTCCCCTTTCCGAGGGAGATGAAGGTTGTGCCCGCGAAGCTGGCGGAATCGAGCACACGGCGGCCGTCGACGACCACCTCGGCGCCGGGAAGGTCGGCGGCAGCCAGCTCGCGGTACATGGCGTGGTCGGTCTGGACGATCACGGCGTCGACGGGGTCGCCGATCGTGTAGGACGCGAAGCCCATGGCGGCCAACTCCTCGTCGCTGTAGAGGGGTCGTGCACGGCAACGTCGGCTCCGAGGGCCACGAGTTCGCTGACGACGGGGAACACACCCGAGAGCGCGGTCTCCTTGACTCCCCCCGGTAGGAGGCGCCGAGCACGGCGACGCTGCGGCCCTCCAGTGATCCGAGCGCATCGGCGGCGAGCCGCACGGTGTAGGCGGGCATCTGCGCGTTGGCCTCACGGGCCGTCGCGACGATGCTCGCCTCGGGATCGGTCCAGAGGTAGAGCTTGGGGTAGACGGGGATGCAGTGCCCGCCGACGGCGATGCCGGGCGGTGGATGTGGCTGTACGGCTGCGAGTTCGACGCCTCGATCACCTGGAAGACGTCGATGCCGTTGGCGCCCGCGAAACGGGCGAACTGGTTGGCGAGCCCGATGTTCACGTCCCGGTAGGTGGTCTCCGCGAGCTTTGCCATCTCGGCCGCCTCGGCGGTGCCGAGGTCCCAGACGCCGTTGCCGCGGGGCAGGTCGGGGCGCGGATCGAAGGTGAGGACGGCCTCGTAGAACGCCCTGGCCCGCTCGGCTCCCGCTTCGGAGAGTCCGCCGATGAGCTTGGGGTACTTGCGCAGGTCCGCGAAGACCCGCCCGGTCAGCACCCGCTCGGGCGAGAAGACGAGGTGGAAGTCCGTGCCCTCGACGAGGCCGGACCCCTCCTCGAGCATCGGCCGCCAACGGTTGCGCGTGGTGCCGACGGGAAGCGTCGTCTCGTAGCTGACCAGCGTGCCCGGCCGCAGCGCACGCGCGATGTTGCGGGTGGCCTCATCCATCCAGGCGAAGTCGGGGTTGCCATCGGCGTCGACCAGCAGCGGCACGACCACGACGACGGCGTCAGCCTCGGAAACGGCGGCCGCGACGTCCGTGGTGGCCCTGAGCCTTCCCCGGCGACGGCCGCGGCGAGCTTCTCCCGAGCTGTGCCTCCCCGGGGAACGGTTCGGCGGCGGCGTTGACCAGTTCCACGGTGCGCGGGTTGACGTCGGCACCGATGACCTCGTGCCCTGCGTCCGCGTACTGCACTGCGAGCGGCAGCCCGATCTTGCCGAGCGCTACGACCGCGATCTTCATCTGTTCTCCTCCCGGGCCTCACAGACCCTGGAACAGCCTACGGCCCCGCGGGCGCTGACCTATCCGGAGACGACGGAGCCGCGTCACACCGTGGGGTGTGACGCGGCCCGGTCGATCAGTTCCTGAGCTCGACGAACCTTCCGGTGGCGGCCGACTCGATCATGGCCTCGCACACCTCGACCACGCGGGCGCCCTGTTCCATCGTGACAATGTCCGCCTCCTTGCCGAGCACCGCGTCACGGAAGTTCTCGTGCTCCGTGCGCAGCGGCTCGGGCTTCGCGATGGCGAAGCGGGTGACGTCGCCCTCGGTGACCCCACCGAACTGCGCGATGTCGTCCCAGCTCTCGTGGACCTGACCGTTGGCGTAGAACGTGAGGTCGGCCGTCAGCGTGTCGGCGACGAACATGCCCTTCTCGCCGGTCACGACGGTGAGGCGCTCCTTCGTGGGCGTCAGCCAGTTGACCAGGTGCGAGCTCATGAGCGCCCGGTCAGCTGGCAGGTGGCCGCGACCATGTCCTCGTACTCACGCCCCGCCTTCGAGACGGTGCGCGCGGCCACGAGTTCGTAGTCGCGCTGGGTCACCCAGGCGGTCAGGTCGATGTCGTGGGACGCGAGGTCCTTCACGACGCCGACGTCGGCGATGCGGGCCGGGAACGGCCCCTGGCGCCGCGTCACGACCTGGTACAGGTCACCGAGCTCGCCTTCGGCCAGCCGCCGCCGCAGGCTCTGCAGGGCGGGTTGTAGCGCTCGATGTGGCCGGTGGCGCCGATCAGGCCGCGCGAGGCGAAGGCCTCGGCGAGGCGGCGGGCCGCCCCGTGTCGGCCGCGAGAGGCTTCTCGACGAGCGCGTGCACGCCCGCCTCGGCAAGCGTGGTGCCGATGGACTCGTGGAACTTCGTGGGGTCGCCACCACCACGTAGTCGAGCCCCTGCCCGACGAGCGCCTCGACGTTGGGCAGCACCGCGAGGCCGCCCGCGACGCCGAACGGGTCGCCCGCCGGGTCGGCGACGGCGACGAGGTCGACGCCCTCGATGGCGCGCAGGTTACGGGCGTGGTGACGGCCCATGGAGCCGAGGCCGATGAGGCCGGCGCGGAGGTTCGCCATGGTCACGCACCAGCCTTGACGAGCGCGTTGACCGCCTCGACGATGCGTTCCAGGTCGCCCTGCGAGAGTGAGGGGTGCACCGGGAGTGACAGCGCCTCTGCCGCGGCCTGCTCCGTATTTGTCAGGTGGTAGTCGCGTGCGAACGGCTTCAGGCGGTGGTTCGGCACGGGGTAGAACATGCCGGATCCGACGTTGTACTCGTCCTTCAGGGCCTTCGAGAGGCCGTCACGGTCGCCGGGGACTCGGACGGTGTACTGGTGGTAGACGTGCACGGCGCCCTCGGCGACGGCGGGCACCACGACGCCCTCGAGGTTCGCGGAGAGGAAGGCCGCGTTGTCCTGGCGCTGCTTCGTCCATGCGCCGACCTTGGTCAACTGCACACGGCCGATGGCTGCATGGATGTCGGTCATGCGGTTGTTCAGGCCGACGACCTCGTTGTGGTACTGCTGCAGCATGCCCTGGTTGCGGTAGAGGCGCAGGTTGCGCTCGACCTCGTCGTTGGCCGCCGAGACCATGCCACCCTCACCGGAGGTCATGTTCTTGGTCGGGTACAGCGAGAACATCGCGAACGTGCCGAACGCACCGACCGGGGTGCCGTTCAGGGAGGCGCCGTGGGCCTGGGCCGCGTCCTCGAACAGCATGAGGCCGTGCTTGTCGGCGATGGCCTTCAGTTCGGCCATCTTTGCGGGGTGACCGTACAGGTGCACCGGCATGATCGCCTTGGTGCGGTCGGAGATGTATGACTCGACGGAGGCCGGGTCGAGCGTGAAATCGTCGAGCGCGATGTCGGCGAAGACGGGGTTGCGCCGGTCAGGGCGACGGAGTTCGCGGTCGCGGCGAAGGTGAACGAGGGCACGATGACCTCGTCGCCGGCACCGATCCCGGAGCTCAGCAGGCCGAGGTGCAGGCCGGAGGTACCCGAGTTGACGGCGACGCAGGCGCGGCCGAGCCCGAAGTGGGTGGAGAACTCCTCCTCGAAGGCCTTGACCTCCGGGCCCTGGGCGATCATGCCGGAGCGCAGGACGCGGTCGACCGCTTCCCGCTCCTCATCGCCGATGATCGGCTTGGCCGGGGAATGAAGTCGTTCACTTAGGAAACCTCCACGAGGATGTTGTTGTCTTCCTTGTACTGCCGACCGGTCTCGGGGCACACCCACGAGCCTTCGGCCTCGCCGGGTTCGAGCGGGACACCCGCACGTCCGACCCAGCGGATGCGCCGTGCCGGGACACCGGCCATCAGCGCGAAATCGGGGACGTCCTTCGTCACGACGGCACCCGCGGCGATCATGGCCCACCGACCGATGGTGACGGGGCTACGCAGACGGCACGGGCGCCGATGGAGGACCCGGTCAGGCACGTGACACCGACCGCCTCCCAGTCGTCGCCGCGCTTCAGTCGTCCGTCGGGATCGACCGAGCGAGGGAAGTGGTCATTGGTGAACACGACAGCGGGGCCGACGAAGACGCCGTCCTCGAGCACCGCGGGCTCGTAGACGAGCGCATAGTTCTGCAGCTTGCAGTTGTCGCCCATCTTCACCCCGGTGCCAACGTAGGCTCCCCGACCGACGATGCAGTTCTCGCCGAGGACGGCACCCTCGCGGACCTGCGCCAGATGCCAGACGGAGGACCCTTCGCCGATCACGGCTTCGGGCGAGACGTCAGCGCTTTCCTGAATGCGGACCATGCACCAATTCCCTTCGATCGCTGGAAGCGAGCATACCGCCTGCCCCGCGAAGCCACGGTCCTGCCCTGCACCTCTCCCGCTGCCCCACCCCGCCTCTACGATGGCGGACGGAAGGGATCACGATGACCGATTTCGCCGTCGAGTACGGGGTGCTTGCCGACTACGGGAGCGCGATGGGGCGCCTGACCGCGCAGGGTTCCGCGGAGCTGCGGGCGGCCCGCGTCGACTCGCCCGCCACCGCCATGTCCGGGGCCTTGCATCGGCAGCGGCAGGGATGCTGCAGTCACGCTACGAGGCCGCCACCCGTCGCGTCTGTGACCACCTCGCCGCGCATCCGGCCAAGCTCGTGGAATCCGCCGAGTCGTATCGTGAGGCCGAGGCCACCGGCGTCGGGCTGATCCGCGAGACGTTCGGGGTCGGTGACGATGGCGGGCTGGGATGAGGGGCTTCGCTGGGACGCAGGCCCGATGGAGTCGGAGGCGGCCGCCAACGAGGCGTTGGCCGCCACCCTGCGCGGGCAGCACGGCGCGGTGCTCACCCTCAGGCCACCGGTCTGGTTCGGGAGGGCGGCCGACCGGCAGAGGCAGGATCTGCGCCTGATGCTCGAGCGGTGGAGCGAACTGACCGCGCTGCTTGCCGAACAGGCACAACTCGTCGGCACCGCGGCGCGCGACCTGCGACGGATCCAGTCCGATCAGCGCGCCCTCATCGACCACGCCCGGTCCCGCGACTTCCGGATCGGTGGATCGGGCTGGGTCATCTCCACCGCGGGCTTCCCCACCAGCCTCGACCCCGGAGGCCGTGGTGGTGGACCGAGATCAGCGGCAGCGTCGTGGCGATCGCCTGGCGGATCAACAGCCTCGACGTCGGGCTCGCGTTCAACCTCGGAAAGCTCACGGTCGACGACCTGCTCGACGGGCTGCAGCAGGGTGCGGTCGGGCTCACCAACTCGGCCTTCTCCGGTGCCCAGGATGCGCTGAGCTCGGCCAACCAGTGGCTCATCGACACAGCTTCCGAGCACTGGCCCGCCGCGGCCGGGCCGTTGGAGGCATGGCGGCGCGGATCCGAGTCGTTCATGGACGAGGCCGGTAGGCAGCCCCGCTGGCTGCAGGAACTGCTCTACACGGGCAAGCTACCCGCACCGGCCGAGGTGCTCGGCCAGGGCCTGTATCTGGGGCTGCACGCGGGCGGTGACGTGTTCGGTTCCACCTTCTTCAACGACGGTTCCCCTTATGTGCCGACCCACCGGGAGACGTCGCCATCGCGCCGCCGTCGTCGGTGGCCGATCTGGTCGCCAACATGGAGCGGCCCTACGACACGAGCGACCCCGACGACACCACCGACCGTCCGGCCGTCGAGGTCTCCGTGGTCCCGGGCCACCCGCCCCGCTTCATCGTCAACATCCCCGGCACCTCCATCCCGATGACGCAGCTGGAGGGCTGGAACGGCGATGTGGAGGGCACCGACTGGCCTGCCGACTTCAAGGCCGTCGGCTACGGCGACTCGTCGGTCACACAGTCCACCAAGGCCGCGATCGACCTGGCCATCCGCAACTACGAGGCCGCCCACGGCCCGTGGAGCGGCCCAACATCCTTCTGACCGGCCACTCGCAGGGCGGCATCATCGCCGCGAACATCGCCTCGGATCCAGGGTTCACGGCGCGCTACCAGGTCGACGGCGTCGTCTCGGCCGGGTCGCCCGTCAACACCATCCCCATCAGCCAGGACGTCCCGTCCTGAACTTCCACCACACCACCGACGTGGTGCCGAAGCTGGATCTCGGCGGTGTGCACGACCAACCCAACGTCACCGAGGTGCACCTGCCGCGGCTGACCGGCCCAGGTGAGGCGCACAGCGTCCCCCTGTACGCGCAGGACGTGGTGTCGAGAACTCCGACGGACCCGCGGATCCAGGAGTTCAACGACCGGCTCGCCCGTACTTCACCGGCGGGGACGACGTCGTCACCTACCAGTACGACATCGGAAGGCACTGATGCGTAAGGTCATGGCCATGGGACTCATCGCGGCCGCACTGTCGCTGCTGGGCTGCGCGTCGGAACTGGACGACCCTGCCCCTGGGAGGACGCGGTCCGCTCCGCTGCAGCCACCGTGCTTCCCGCCGACGACCTGTCGGTGCGGTGGAAGGTCTCCGGCGGGCTGGGCGAGGCACGCAACATGGTCGTCGAGGCGACGGCGCCGGGCACCACCACGGCCGATCTGGAGGCGGTGGCGGACAGGGTCGAGGAGGCGGTCGCTCCCGAGGTGGTCGGGCTCCCCGTGAAGGACGCCAGGCTGCGGATCATCCTGACCGGTGAGCCGGTCGACGGCGTCGCACCCAACATCGCGCGGAGCGTCTCCCTCGACGATCTCGCTCAGCGGTACGGCCTCACCAGGGGACCAGATGATCAGGCAGGAGGACGGCCCGCTCCGGATCGGGGTCGTACCCACCCTCGCGTGGCAGCACGCCGTCGACCGGTACCGGCACGGGGCGCCATCGGCGGGGCGAGAACGACGCCTATCTGCGGGCCGCGGGATCCTGTTCGCGGACGGGACGCTCGACCCCTCGTGGGAGGACGCGCTCGGGGTCGCGGCGACCGCGACAGAGGGGCTGGTGATGGCGGCCTCGATGGGTGACGCGGTGTTCCTGAGCAACGTCCATCTCGGACGCGACCGCACGCTCGTGGCCCGCTCGCGGGCGGTCGCCGAGGACGGCACCGTCGTGCGGATGGAGCCAGTGGTGGAGGTGATCCTGACCCGGACCGTCGAGCGGTGGCACGCGTTCTCACGGGTTCTTCCTCCCCCGTTGACGGCGGGGCCCACCGGAACCGTATCGGCGGAACCGGTCGCTGTGCCCGACCTGCCGCCGGGCCTCACTTCGTTGGAAGGCTGGGACGGCGCCCCGACGAACTGCGGCGCTCGGCTGAGGCGGCACTGTCGCCCGACGCGACGCTCGCCGTCGCCCGGGGCGGGGACCCGGCCGGGTCCGTGCTGTGGTTCTCCCGCGGCGACGACCTCTTCCGGGTGCGGGACGGTGGGCTCGCGCGGGTGCCGAACGTGGCAGATGAGCTGCTCGGCCTCACGGAGCAACCCGGGGCGTGACGGGCTCAGCCGAGCAGGGCTGAGATCCGGGCCGCGGCCTCGTCGTAGGTGCTCGGCACCGACCGTGATGCGACGGCGGCCTCGCGGGCGGCGTCCCTCAACTCCGTGCGCCACCGCGCGTCGGTGGCGAACCGGCGCAGCGCCGCGGTCGTTTCGGCCGCGTCCCGCACCAGGATGCCCGCACCGGTGCGGTCCAGGAGCCCGGCCACCTTGGGCAGCGGTGTGGCGATGGTCGGCAGGCCGCAAGCCTGGTACTCGTAGAGCTTCGAGGGCATCGCGTCGGAGAACGCCGGGGTCGCCTCGAGGAGGCACAGCCCGACGTCGGCGCCCTCGGCGAACCGCCACGCGCGCAGCGGCTCGAGCCGCCCGTGCGATGCGATCAGCCCTGCGTCGGGGCGCGCCAGCCGCTCCATGAGCCAGGCGCGGTCGGTCGCTGCGACCGGCCCCACCAGGTCGAGCGCCCACGGTTGGGAATCTCCGGAGGTGGCGGCGACGGCCTCGACCATCGTGCGCAGGCCGCGCGAGGCGCGGTTGTCTCCGATGTAGATGGCCCGCCAGGGGGCGTCGTCCGACGCCTCGCCCGGTGGGGCAGGAGCGTGAAGTCCGGCTCATTGCGCATCACGAAGCGGTTCCCGGCGGTCCGGGGCGGCACGTGTTCGTCGGCCACCAGCACCAGATCGGCACGGACGATCAGCAGGTTCATCAGGTGCACCGCGCCCTGCAGGATCTTCAGCATCGGTCCGGGAACCCAGGAGCGGTCCCGGAGCAGCGATGCGTAGTCCTCATGTACGTCCGCCACCCAGATGGTCCGCCCGAGTGACCTGAGAAACGCCGAGAGCGACGTCTCGGGTCGATCGTGATGAGCACATCGGCCCGGGCCAGGAACGGGGCGGTCAGCGCCTGGAGGGCCCGTCCGAGCTTGCCGCGCCGCGGTGACACGTGGATAGCGCATCCGGCCGGGCCGAGCCGTGCGTCCCCGAGGCCGAACACCTCGACGTCGAACCCGGCGCGCCTGAGCGCGGCGGCGGTGCGGTGCAGCCGGGCGTCCGCGACGTCATGCCCAGTCGTCACGAGGGCTGCCCGCGCGCTCAGAAGTCCTCCATCACGACGGCGTCGTCGCCCACCTTGAGGAACTCGAGGTAGGCGTCGCAGACCTCCTTGGGGTCGCCGCGACGGATCAGTCGCCCTTGTGCAGCCAGATCACCTCGTCGGACATCTCCTGGATGGAGCTGAGCGCGTGTGACACGAGCAGCATCGTGCCCGCGGTGTCCATCAGCTCGGCCATCTTCTCGCTGGCCTTCTGCTTGAACTTCGCATCCCCGCCGACAGCGCCTCGTCGATGATCAGGATGTCGGGGTTCATGAACACCGACACGGAGAACGCCAGGCGCGACCGCATGCCGGAGGAGTAGGTGCGCAGCGGCATGTCGATGAAGTCGCCGAGCTCGGCGAAGCCCGCGATCTCGTCAAACCGCGAGGTCACCTCGTCGCGGGTCAGGCCCGCCGCCATGCCGCCGAGCAGCACGTTCTCGCGGCCGGTCAGAGCGGTGTTGAAGCCGACGCCGAGCGCGAGCAGCGTGCTGACCTTCCCCGCACCTCGATGGACCCTGGGTGGGAGGCAGGATGCCCGCGACGGCGCGCATCAGGGTCGACTTGCCCGCGCCGTTGGCACCGATGAATCCGTGCACTGGCCGGCGGGCACCTCGAACGAGACGTTCCGGATGGCCTTGACCTCGCGGTAACGCACCTCCTCCTTGCGCGCCTTCCGGACGAGGGCGTTCTTCAGGGAGTTCTTGCGCTCGAGGCTCACCCGGTAGGTGATGTCGAGGTCATCTACGACCACCGCGGCGTCGTCGTGGAAGCTGGTCGGGGGCGCGACGGAGCCGTCGGCCGTGGGCTCCTCGGCCCCGGGTCGCGCTCGAGGAAATGGTCAGAGACGGACAGCGAACTCACGCTCCCTAGACATGTAGAAGAGGCAGCCGACCACGGTCAGCAGCAGGCCCAGCCCAGCGCCACCACGACGTAGTGCATCGGCGGGTTCAGGCCGTGGGTCGCGTCGCTCCAGATCCCCAGCACCGAGAAGGCCGGGTTGAGCTGCACGAGGGGGCCGAGGGCCCGACCGGGTGCGGTGGTCATGAAATACTCACCCGAGTAGAGCACCGGGGAGGCGTACAGCCAGATGCGGATGATGTAGGGCAGGAACTGCGCGGTGTCACGGAAGTACACCTGGGCCGTGGCCACCAGGGCGCCGAGCCCCAGCCCGACGAGCGACGCGCAGAGGATCGCGACGGGATCCACAGCAGCGACCACGTGATCGGCCGCTGGTAGAACAGGTGGATCACGAGGTACACCAGCAGGGTCGGTAGGTAGCGCCGCACCGCGAGGTAGGTGTTGGACAGGATCAGCAGCAGCTTCGGGAAGCTCATGTTCAACACGAGCGAACCGGAGTTCGTCACGGAGGTCGCGCAGGACTGGACGATGCCCGTGATCAGGAAGAACAGGAAGAGGCCGCCCGCGATCTGCGGGAAGTCGGCGTTCTTCCCATTGGCCCCCGAGAGGACCACCACCAACAGGTAGTAGACGCCCGCAAGCAGCAGCGGGTTGACGACGAGCCACAGCTGACCGAGCACCGTGTTCGTGTTGGCGGCCCGCATGTTGGTGTGGGCGAGCTCCATGGCGAAGTCGCGGCGCCGCCACAGGTCACCGAAGTACTCCCGCATCCGGGGAAGCCCCGCCTTGTGCGGCGTGTAGACGTGCACGTCGGCGCGGTGTTCAACCTTGTTGTTCACCTGATGACCTCGTCATGTCCGGTGAGGCACCGAATCACGATGACTCCTTCTCGCTGTTCTGCTGCAACTGCTCGTAGATCGCCACGAGGCGATCGGCGTCGGCCTCCCAGCTGAGGGCGGGACGCGCTGCACTGACATTACCCGCCCACCGCGGATAATCACGCACCGCTGAGACGATCGCCGCCCGCAGGGATGTGGCGTCCCCGGGCGTGTAAAGGGTGCCGAGCCCGTGCGTCCGCACCATCCTGGCGAGCTCGCCGACGTCGGTTGCAACCAGTGGCACCCCGAGGCTGACTGCGTGGAAGAGCTTGTTCGGCATGGCGAGCCGGTGGTTGAGCCACCGGTTGGAGTGGGTGACGAGCGAGAGGCCCGCCTCCTGCAGCAGGCGCGACGCCTCGTCCAGCGGAAGCGCTGGCCGCACGTCGACGCGGCCCGGTCGAAGGAGGTCAGCCACGTCTCATCGGCCGGGCCGACGACGGTGATGGGCAGGTCGACGTCCCGGCTGGCGGTCGCGATGGTCTCCAGTTCACGGAAGGCGGCGACGCGCCCGCATAGACGAGGCCCCGCGGCGCGTCGAGCGGGCGGGCAGGGAGTCGCGCAGCGGGAAGCTGTTGTGCACGACGGTGACGTTGCGCCAACCGTAGGTGTCACGCAGCGCCTCGGCCACGCCCTCGCCGACGGTCAGCACCGCGGCGGCGCGGCCACCGAACTCCGCCTCCTCCCGCCGGTCGCGGCGGTCGGCCAGCGGCGTCGGCCGGTACTCGCGGGGCAGGCCCGGCCAGAACTCGTGGGAGTCGTAGATAAACGGCACCCTACGCTCACCCGCGAGGGTGGCCGCGGCCTCGAGAGCGGTGAAGTCGTGGGCGTGGACGACGTCGAAGTCGCGGCCACGGGCATCCTCGACGGCTCCGGCGGCCCAGCGGCGGAAGGACGAGCGGCGGTGCTGCGGCAGCAGCATCCACCTGGCGAACCGCACCGGGGCGGAGAGTCTCCTGCCCTGCAGGGACGGCTGCCCGTCGGCCCGGAACACCGACGAGGTGCCGATGCTGGAGACGGTCAGTCCCTCACCGGGATCGAACCCGTCCGGAACGGAGCGACCGATGATGTGCACCTCATGCCCGGCGTCAACCAGGGTGCGGGCCTCCCGCAACACGCGGGTGTCTGTGGCGACCGAGGTGGCCACCAGCATCAGGATCCTCATGCCCGGGCGCCCGTCAGAGCCCCATGAAGTCGGCGAGCACCTCGGCGCTGCGGGTGCCGTCGTGCCACCGCTCGACGTACGCCCGGCCGGCCGCGGACAGCTCCGCCGCGCGCGCCGGGTCGGCGAGCACACGACGCAGGACGTCCTCGAGGGTCGTGGCGTCGGCCTCGACGATCGGGACCTCGCCCGCGATGCGGTTGCGGACCCGGGCTGCCACGTGGCCGAGGACGACCTTGCCGCCCGCCATGGCCTCCACCGCGGTGATCCCGTAGTCGCCGAGCCGGAGCTGGTCGATCACGATGTCGGCGTTCATCATCCGGTCACGCATCTGGGTGCGGGTGAGGTCCTCGTCACGGACGTAGCGGATCAGGCCTTCGGCCTGGAGCCGCCCGCACACGTCGTCGACGTCGTCGCTGCCCTTCATCGACCCTTGCTGGGCACATGGAACACCACCGGCGCCCCGGGCCCGCGAGCGGCACCATGTCGCTGGTCCAGAAGCCCGGGTCGACGACGATGGGCAGCCACTGCGCGTCGGGCAGGTAGTCGAGCAGGTCGTTGGTGGTCACGTAGACGGGGCCGTCGAAGGCCTGCACGTGGGGCGTGATGGCCTCGACCTGCTTCTGCAGCACCGCGGTCAACTCGACCGTCGGATCCGCGAACGGCGAGTCCGGCTCGATCTCCGCGTGGCGCCGGGGTTACGGATGTCGGACCCGTGGAACACGAGGCCCTGCCGGATGCCCGCCTTCCTGAAGTAGCCGGCCTCCTCGTAGAAGAACTTGCCGAACTGGGCGCCGACCATGGCCCGTGCCGACTCGGTCAGCACGTGGGTGACGCGGTTCTCCAGCTTGCGCATCAGCGCGCGCTGCCAGGCCGGGGACACCCACTGGTGGTAGGTGATGGTCTCGTCGACCGGGAACTTCAGCGGACCGTCGCGGTAGATCCACGCCGACTCGGCCATCGCCTCGGGATGCTGACGCATCAGGCTGGTGGCCCACAGCAGGGCTGGCCTCCGGTGTTGGCGGTGCCGATCCGCAGCCGCGGCCGGGGCTCGAAGATCTCGGAGTCCGAGAGGCTCGCGCGCTGCCGGAGCATGTCTCTGCGGATCGCCGTCAGCTGGCCCTGCAGGCTGCTCGGGCGCAGGCCCTCCCGGGCGCGCTCCGCGGTGACGCCGAGCACGATCTCCTGGACAGTCGGCTCGAACTGCTCGAAGGTGTGGGCCCGCACCAGGTCGTCGGTGAGCCGCGCCCGGTACGTGTCCAGGTCTCCCAGCAGCTTGCGGGTGGCCTCGACGATCGACGCCGGGTTGGAATGCTCGAACACCTCGCCGATACCCAGCCGCGTGATGCGCTCGGTGAGCCACTCCATGTTCGAGGTCAGGATCGGCAGCCTCGCCTGCACCGACTCGTAGTACTTGTTCGGCGCGGCCCAGTTGTGGTTGCCGACGGGCAGGAACGGGAAGATGGCCGCCGTCGCGGAGGCCAGGTACTCGGCCACCTCGTGGGTGGGGGCGAACGGAATGAAGTGGACGCGCCCCGCGACCCCGAGTCGCTCCGCCTGCTCCTCGAGTTCCACGACATAGGAGCTGCCGCGGCGGGCGCCGATGGCGAGGTGGACCTCGGGGAGATCGGGCAGCGCGGCGACGACATCGTGCACACCGCGGTGGTAGGAGAGCCCGCCCGCGTAGACCAGGATCGGGGTCTCCCCGGGAGCTTCAGGAAGTCCCGGATGGTCATGGGGTGCCTGGTGGGCGGCAGTTCCCCGATGGGGCGTTGGGCACCAGACCCGGCTCCACCGGAAGGTCGTACTTCTCCTGCAGGAAGTGGGCGATGGGTTCACAGACGGTGAACGTGGCGTCGACCTGGCCGATGTACTCCGACTCGAGGGCGGGAAGCCCTGCGTGATGAACGGGTCCTCGCTGGCGAGGCCGTACACATACTCGCGGGCGTCGTAGACCACGCCGACCCGGTGGCCGGTGGACCGGAACGCGGTGGCCACCTCGGTGGCAAGCGGCAGCAGGTGCACATCGGTGACGATGACGTCGGGCTGGAGTTCCATCAGGGTGGGCTTCATGGCTGCGGTCATCACCGGCACCTGGGGCAGCGCAGTCTCCCAGAACTTCAGGCTGGGATCGACCTCGACGGGCTTGGGTGGGGCGACCCGCTGCTTCAGGCCCGCGGCGGCCTTGGACGCCCTCTGCTTGACGGAGTTGGTGACGCCGTCGACGCGGGCGACGACCTTCAGCACCTTCTGCGGCGGGCGGCGCTTCATGGTGACGTGGAACGCCTTGCGGACAGCGCGGTAGGTGAAGGTCAGCTGCGAGGGGCCGTCCTGACGGCGGCCGAAGCGGGCGCGCACAGGACATAGGGCATGCCTGCGATCTCGCCATTCGGCGGGATGCCTGTGCCGAAGCCGACCATGGTGACCCGGTAGCCCGCCGAGAGCAGGGCCAGGCCGTTGCGGTGGGCCCTCGCATCGATCTCGATGTTGTTCGGCAGGGCAATGACCGCGTGCGGCTGCTGCATTCTTCTCCTTCTCGGGTTCCACGGGGATCCGATGGGTGTCGAGCGGAAGTCTAAACAAGATCGGCTCGCAAACCAGCCTTCCGCGCCTGTGACCGGCACCCGGACCGCCCGGGTGACGCCGTGGACGGCCATGTGCGGCCAACCCCGGCGGGCCACTAGAGTGGCCCCGTGGCTAAAGTACTGACCTCCCTTCCCGTCGGCGAGCGTGTCGGCATCGCCTTCTCCGGTGGCCTCGACACCTCGGTCGCCGTCGCCTGGATGCGCGAGGCCGGTGCGGTCCCGTGCACGTACACGGCAGACATCGGGCAGTACGACGAGCCCGACATCGCCTCGGTGCCCGGTCGCGCCCTCGCCTACGGCGCGGAGCTGAGCCGCCTTGTCGACTGCAGGCCGCAGCTCGTGGAGGAGGGCCTCTCCGCCCTCGCCTGCGGCGCGTTCCACATCCGCTCGGCAGGCAAGGCCTACTTCAACACCACCCCGATCGGCCGCGCCGTCACCGGCACCATGCTGGTGCGCGCGATGGCGGCCGACGACGTGTTCATCTGGGGCGACGGGTCGACCTACAAGGGCAACGACATCGAACGCTTCTACCGCTACGGCCTGATGGCCAACCCGCAGCTGCGGATCTACAAGCCGTGGCTCGACGAGGACTTCGTGCGCGAGCTCGGCGGCCGCGACGAGATGAGCCAGTGGCTCACCGAGCGCAAGCTTCCCTACCGCGACTCGAAGGAGAAGGCGTACTCCACCGACGCCAACATCTGGGGCGCGACGCACGAGGCCAAGACCCTCGAGGACCTGAACGTGTCGCTCGAGACGGTCGAGCCCATCATGGGAGTCAAGTACTGGGATCCGAGCGTCGTCATCGAGACCGAGGACGTCACCATCGGCTTCGAGCTCGGCCGCCCGGTCTCGATCAACGGTGAGCGCTTCGAGAGCGCCGTCGACCTCGTGATGGCCGCCAACGCGATCGGCGGCAGGCACGGTCTCGGCATGAGCGACCAGATCGAGAACCGCATCATCGAGGCGAAGTCGCGCGGCATCTACGAGGCTCCCGGCATGGCGCTGCTGTGGGCCGCCTACGAGCGTCTGCTGTCGGCCATCCACAACGAGGACACTCTGGCGAACTACCGCAGCGAGGGCCTCCGCCTCGGTCGCCTGCTCTACGAGGGCCGCTGGCTCGACCCCCAGTCGCTGATGCTGCGCGAGTCGATCACCCGCTGGGTCGCCTCCGCCGTCACGGGCGAGGTCGACCTGCGGCTGCGCCGCGGCGACGACTACACCATCCTCGACACGCGCGGCCCGCACCTCAGCTACCAGCCGCACAAGCTGTCGATGGAGCGCGTCGAGGATTCGGCGTTCGGCCCGACCGACCGCATCGGCCAGCTCACCATGCGCAACCTCGACATCGCGGACTCCCGCGAGAAGCTCGAGCTGTACGCGTCGCAGGGCTCGCTGCTCGCTGGCCACCAGGAGCTGATCGGGAAACTCGAGACCGGTGGCGCCGCAGCTATCGCCGAGCTCGGCGGCGCGGGCACCGCCGACCTGGATGCCGCCGGGGAGCGCTCGTCGATGGATTCGGGTACCGACTGACACGCGGCCGGTCGCCGCTGGATATGCTCACGACGTGGCTGACAACAACGACGACCAGCGCGACCGGCTCCTTGCCCATGCCCTGAGGGAGGCGGAGGAGGCCGCAGCCCGCCTCGCGGAGGCCGGCGGCACGATCGAGGAGCTCCGGAGGGACGCCATCGCCCTGGCCACCCGCATGGACCTGACGCGGGCAGACACGGAGAAGGCCGTCACGGAGCTCGACAGGCTGCATGCCCAGGTGTCCGGGCTCCAGACCGAGCTGATGGCGCTGCGGGCGGAGCGGGAGGTCGACCGCACCAATCTCGAGGAGGCGGCCCACGTCCGGGCCGATCTCGAGGCGAAGGTGCGCACGCAGGCCGAGCGACTCGAACGCGACCCGCTCCGCCGCGTCGCCAAGGTCATCCGCCGGAAGTAGCTGGCGTGAACGACCCATCGAGCGCCTCCGGGAGCGCCACGACTTCATCCTCGTCGCCGTCACCTACCCGCACGGCTGGAGGACCGGTTCCGAGTTCGTCCGGCAACGGGTGCGCGCGTACGCCGCGGCCGGGCTCCACGGGGTGGTCATCGACTACTCCCCCTCAACACCGACGCGCCATGGTGGCAGGACGAGCCCGACGCTCCCGTGCTGTCGATCCGCGCCTCCGAACTGCCCGCCGCGCTCGACGCCGCCGCCGCGGGTGGGTCGCCGATCCTCGCGCATTCCCCACCCCGCAGGCCATCGCCGAACTCCGGGCGCGGGTGCCGGGGCACCGGTTGGCGACCTGGTTCCACGGCTACGAGGTGCGCGACTACCGCAGGCTGCACGGCAACACCACGACCGCGGAGTTGACGGCGATCCGGCACATCAGGGACGGCCAGAACCGCGACCGGTTCGCCGCCGCCCGGCCGCTGTTCGCCGATCCCGCCATCACGAAGGTGTTCATGTCGGCGACGCAGCGGCGCTACTCCGAGTTCGACGTCGGCACCGAGGCCGTGAACGCGCGGACCATCCCCAACTACATCGACGCCGACCTGTACGGCGCGCGGGTCCGCGCCCCGAGGAGGCGCGGCGGATCCTGCTGCTGCGCAGCTTCGCCACCCACAACTACGGAGGCGATATCGCGATCCGCGCGCTCGACCTCTGCTCCCGCCGGGAGGGGTTCGCCGAACTACAGATCACGATCCGCGGCTACGGCGTGCGGTTCCGCGAAGCGGTGCGCGACATCCGGCGGCTCGACAACGTCACGGTCTCCGAGGGCTTCTCCCGGCCCGCCCGGATGGCGGCGCTGTACGACGCACACGGCGTCGCCCTGGTGCCCACCCGCTACGACACCCAGGGCGTGATGCTCGGCGAGGCGATGGCCTCGGGCGCCGTCACCATCACCAATCCGGTGGCCGCCATTCCGGAGTTCACCGACTCCCGCAGCTCACTGCTCCCCGCGGGAACGACCCGCGCGCCTTCGCTGACGCCCTCTGGCACCTGGTCGGGAACCCGGACCTGATGCCGGGCCTCTCCCGCGCGGCCGCCGAGCGGGTCCGCACCCAGTGCGGATGGCACTCCACCATCGCCCGGAACTGGCCCTGATCGAGGAGCTGGCGGCATGAGCCTCCACACCCCCGTCGTGATCACCGACGACGAGACGCGGGCGGGCCTCGCCCGGGCCCGGCACCTGATCGTGGTGCGGCGCGACGGCGACCGTCTCCGGATGTCCGGGGTGACCCAGACCGCGCCGCTCCCGGAGCCGGCGATGGACATCGCGGCCGGGTCACTGACCGGCGACACCGCCGCGCAGTGGAGATTCGTCCTCGACTGGATCGTCAAGTACGCCCACCGGCCGCTGCTTGTGCTGGAGCCCGGGTCGTGGGCCACCGAGCTCGCTCTGTGGGCCCAGGCGTCACGCGGCTGGGCGTGGGTCGTCGCCGACGACCCCGGGGCCCTCCCAGAGACGGCGCTGGTGGAACTCGCAGGGGCCCGCCCACGCCCACCCCGCCGACCGGGTGCCCGGCACCGGCCGCATGCTGCTGGTGCGCCATGGCGAGGCGACCCCGCGTCAGCTGGGTTGGATGTCGGCCGCCCACGAGGCGGGCCTGCTGCTCGACGTTGCCTCCGACCGGGCCGTCGATGGTGCCGACCGGCTGCACGTGGTGCCCGACCTGGGCGTCGCCAACGTCGCCCCCGGACCCGGCCCGATCGACGCGACGCAGGCCCTCGCCCTGACCCGCGCGGTCCGCGACGCTGACCCGACGCTGGGCCCGGCCGGGCTCTGGCAGGTGGCCCTCGAGCGCTGGTTCGGGGCGCGCGACGACGACTTCGACGTGGTGGTGCTCACCGGGCCACCCACAGGCTTCTTCGGCTTCGGCGCATTCGCGGCCAGGCACTGGTACGCGAGGGTCGTCATCGACCACTCGGACCACGCTCCGTGGCCCGACGGCGAGGCCGGCGACCTGGCCCGCGACTGGGAGCGCGGCTGGGCTCTGGCGGCGGACTCGGTCGTGGTGGCCGACCCGGAGTTGCTGGCCGTCGTCACCCCGAGCGGGCCGGATACCACCGTCGAGGTGGTGGCAGCCGACGCCATGGCGCCCCTCCTCGTGGGGCTGGCAGACCACACGTTCACCCACCCAATCTCGCCTGACAAGCACCGGACCCTGGCTCCACGGCCCGCTGAGCGCTCCACCAATGCCTGCTTCGGCATGGCCGTCGGGTAGCATCGGGCGAACGAGGCGTAGGCCGTTCGGGGCTGCGCTGCTTCCGTCTGGGTACCTGACTAGTGATGCACACACGTACAACTCGAAGAATCGTCCCCCTTCTGGTGGCGGCCCTGCTGGCCGCAATCGGCCTCGTGGCCACCCCCACCCCGACCCCGGCCGCGGCCGACGACCATCCCTACACGACGCCGGGTGAACGCGAGTACAACGGCCGCATGTGGAGGACCACGTGCGAGCCCTACTCGACCACGGTGACGAGGTGCAGGGCCGAGATCCTGGCCACCCAGGCGCGCCTGGATAACGGCCGCTACAAGCTCTTCAACGAGTACGTGTTCAACAACCTGACCTACCTCCCGTCACCGCGCGCCGACTGGAAGAACAATCCCCTGGCACGTAACGGGCAGTTCACCGGCACCGACGGCCGCATGTGGAAGACCGAATGCAACACCGAGTGGACGGGCAGTAACGGCTGCCGCTCCTTCGTGTGGGCCACCGTCATCAACGCGAAGAAGACGGCCAAGGGTTGGACCTTCACCCCGGAGAACAAGTGGGTGTTCAACAACGTCGTGCAGTTCACCGCGACCACCACGCCGCCGCCGGTCGACCCGGCCTACGACAATCCCTGCCACGCCAAGGCCCCGCCGGTTGGGGCTTCACCGAGGACGGCAGGCCGCACGTCATCAAGACGCCCTACCAGCCGAACACGCACTACAACCCGATCTCGCTGTCGAACTTCATCAAGCTCAGCCTGCGTTCGACGACGATCAACGACGCCGACCGCACCTGCTTCGCGTTGCTCGGGGCGAACCACCTCATCAAGGGGCGACCACGCGCACCGACCCGGCCAGCGGCCGCGTCAGCATGTGGTTGCCGTACCCGTTCTCGTTCAGCGCGAATCCGGGCGTCGACCCCTGCCCAACCCCTGGTACTCGGGCCTCGGCCAGGCCGGAGCGATGGCGTCCATGCTCGAACTGGCCGACTTCACCGGTGACGCGAAATGGGACCGCTACGCCGATCAACTGTTCAACTCCTACCTCGTAGCGATGCAGGACGGTGGCTTCACCAACCGCGCCAACGGCTTCCTCTGGTTCGAGGAGTACCCGACCACCCGACGCCGACCGTCGTCTACAACGGCCACTTCCAGGCCGTCCTCGCGCTCGACGCCTACGCCAAGGAGCGCAAGGGCACCCCGAACGCGGCCCGGGCCTGGGCGTTGTTCGAGGAGGCAGTCCAGGACCTGGCCGTCCAGGTGCCCCGCATGGAGGTGCCGTCCGAGGGCGGCACGATGTCGTCCTACGACATGCTCCGCGGCCACGACACCGTCCCGCTGCGAGCCATCCCGGCGGGCTCGGAGGCCACCATCGGTTCCACCCGGCTCAACGGCAGGCCGATCGCCGACCTCCCGGTCGGGAAGCCCTCGACGGAGCGGCCCAACCTGCTCACCAACTCCACCATGACGGCCGGCAACGGCGCGCTTCCCGGGTGGAACATCGTCAACGGCAACACCGCGGGCGTCATCTTGTCCAACGGGCGGGTCGGCGTCCGACCGAGGGCAACGCGTGGGCGGGCGTCGAGCAGACCCTGCCGCCCGGCTCATTCCCCGCGGACAGGACCTTGTCCTTCTCCATGAAGTCGAACATCGAGATCCCGAGGGCCAGGCGGGCACCGGGGCAAGGTCGCGATCTACTCGCTGTGCCCTGCAAAGGACGGCAAGACGGTGACGACTCTGATCCACGAGAACGCCAAGAACCGGTCGCGGGAGGAGGCGTGGTCGGCCACCAGCTTCAAGGCACCGGCCGCCACCTGCTCGATCAAGGTGCAGCTGTTGACCTACTCGTACGCCGTCACCAACACGACCGCGTGGTACGACGACGTCGAGCTGCGCGAGGCCGACGAGCTCGGCGTCAACCTCAAGCCCAGCTACGAGCTGAGGGTGCACGAGGAACCCACCACCGTGCTCACCCTCACCGGTACCGGCACCGTGCAGGTGCAGGGTTGGTACGGCGGGCGCTGGCAGGACATGGGCGAGCCCGTCACGCTCGACGGCTACGGCGCCGACGTCACCGTGCCCGAGCTGTGGACCGGGCGCAACATCAACATCAACTACCACGACGGGCACGTCTCCGAGTTGCAGCGGATCGCGCAGTTCGCGAACGCACGGAAGCTGAGTGACACGGCCAGGCTGCTCGACGACACCGCCTACACGCTGAGCCGGATGTCCGTCAGCGTGCCGTACGTACCGGGCAACCTCCGCTCCACTGCGGAGCCCACGACCATCACGCTGGACATGGGCACCGAGAGCGTCCAGGTGCCGGCCGAGCCGAAGCCGCTGGCTATCCAGCCGCCGTCCGTGCCGGACACGATGGAGCTGCCCGACGAGGCCAGCTGACCCACCATTCGCGGCCCCGGCAGACCAGGTCTGTTGGGGCCGCGTGGTAATCTGCGCCGCGTGGTAGCGGCGTGGAGCCGATCGGAAGGAAACCCCATGTTCTCTGATGTCTGCGTGGTCGGGCTCGGCTACATCGGCCTGCCCACGGCGGCGATCCTGGCGGCCCAGGGGATCCGCGTCACAGGGTCGACGTCAAGGAGAGCTCGGTCGAGGCGATCAACGCCGGACGGGTCCCTTCGTTGAGCCCGACCTGGAGCGGTTCGTCGTCGACGCCGTCGGGAAGGGCTGCTCACCGCATCGCTGACCCGAGCGCCTCCGAGGTCTACATCGTCGCCGTTCCCACCCCGTTCCACGAGGACAAGAGCGCCGACCTGAGCTACATCGAGGCTGCGGCCCGCGAGATCGCGCCACACCTGACGGGCAGCGAACTGCTCATCCTCGAGTCCACCTCGCCGCCCGGAGCCACCCGACACATGGCCGATGTGGTGCTTGGTGAGCGTCCCGATCTGGCCGGGGCCGACCTGCTGTTCGCACACTGCCCGAGCGGGTGCTGCCTGGCCGCGTGATGATCGAGCTGGTTGAGAACGACCGGATCATCGGCGGCATCACCAGGCGGGCCGCGGAGCGCGCCCGTGACCTGTACGCCACGTTCTGCAATGGTGAGTTGCTGCTCACCGACGCCACCACGGCGGAGATGGCCAAGCTGGTCGAGAACTCGTTCCGCGACGTCAACATCGCGTTCGCCAACGAGCTGTCGATCATCTCCGACAAGCTCGGCATCGACGTGTGGGAGTTGATCGAGCTGGCCAACCACCACCCGCGCGTCAACATCCTGCAGCCCGGCCCGGGGTGGGCGGGCACTGCATCGCCGTCGACCCGTGGTTCATCGTGGCCGCGGCACCCGAAGAGGCGAGGCTGATCCGAGGGCCCGCGAGGTCAACGACGCCAAGCCCGGTTGGGTCATCGACAAGGTGCTGGCCGCGGCCTACGGCCTCGAGAACCCGAAGGTCGCTCTGTTCGGGCTCGCGTTCAAACCCAACATCGATGACCTGCGCGAGTCGCCGGCGATCTCGATCGCCGTCCAGCTCGCCGACCGGATGCCCACCGCGCACCTGCTGGCCGTCGAGCCGCACGTCCACGAACTGCCCAGCCAGCTCGCCGGCCGCGACAACGTGGCCCTGACCGGCACCGATGAGGCGCTCGACACCGCCGACATCCTCGTGGTGCTCGTCGACCACGACGCGTTCAGGGCCGTGCCTGCCGACCGGGTCGCGGGGCGTGCCCTGATCGACGCGAAGGGCCTGTGGGACCGCAAACGCAGGTGACCAGAGGGAAATGATGCGAGGGGGTGACCGACCGGTCACCCCTCGCGTCGTTCGGGCCCTAGGCCCCGAAGTCGGGGAGCCGCTCCCCGACGCCGAGGAGTTCGGCGATCGCGGCCACCGAACGACCCGCGGCATCACCGTCGCCGTAGGGGTTGACCGCGTTCGCCATCGCGGCGTAGGCGGCGGGGTCGTCGAGGAGCCGCACCGAGTTCTCCACGATCGCATCCAAGTCGGTGCCGATCAGCTTCACGGTGCCAGCGGTGACCGCCTCGGGCCGCTCCGTGTTCTCCCGCAGCACCAGCACCGGCTTGCCGAGGCTCGGCGCCTCCTCCTGCACACCGCCCGAGTCGGTCAGGATCAGCTTGGCCCACTGCTGGGCGTGCACGAACTCCGGGTAGTCGAGCGCGTCACACACCACCACATTCGGCAACGGGCTGATCACCGGGATGATCGTCTCGCGCACCCTCGGGTTCGAATGCGCCGGGAACACGAACAGGTGGTCCGGGTACCGCTCGGCCAGCGTCGCGACCGCCTTGGCGATCCGCTCCATCGGCGCGCCCCAGTTCTCGCGGCGGTGCGCCGTCAGCAGCACCATCGGCCGCCCGGCCGCGTACCCCTCCGCGAGACGGGGTCGGCGAACTCGACCGGGCGCGCGATCGTCCACTCCAGCGCATCGATGACGGTGTTGCCCACCACAGGGATCGCCGACCCGTCGAACGCCTCCCGCAGCAGGTTCTCCCGCGAGAGCGTCGTCGGCGCCAGGTGCAGGGCGGTGACCTGCCCCGCCAACTTCCGGTTGGCCTCCTCCGGGAACGGCGAATGGATGTCGCCCGAACGCAGCCCGGCCTCCAGGTGGACCACCGGGATCTGCTCGTAGAAGCACGCGATGGCCGCGATCGCGACCGTCGTCGTGTCACCCTGCACCAGCACCGCGTCGGGGCGGAACCGCTGGAGCACCTCGGGGAGCCGCTCCAGGATCTTCGCCGACAACTGCGTCAGCGTGGCCCCGTGCTGGAAGACGTTGAGATCGAAGTCGGGCTCGATCCCGAACCAACGGTTGATCTGGTCGAGCATGTCGCGGTGCTGCCCGGTCGACACCACCACCGGTTCCAGCACGTCCGAGGCCGCCAGCGCCTTGATCACTGGCGCGACCTTCACCGCCTCCGGCGGGTCCCGTAGATGACCATTACCTTCTTCATGCCTAACCTTCCTCCGGCCTGCCCGTCAGCCTACCGGCGAAGCGATCGCGGGGCCTGAGACCCTTCGGGCCCCGGGGTGACCCACCATCGGCAAGGATGGCTGCAGGCCACCCACCCGCGCCGTGGGTACCCATGCGGTTGAGTACTTCCCCACCCAGCGACAGATGACGTGTCATCCTTGTCACGGCCGCTTAGCCGGATCGGTTGTCTGCCCAGGTGAGCATGGGTACTCAAATCTGCCTATCGCGGATACCCAGAGAAGTCGGGTAGGTCCCCCACGATTTTCGGGTCACAGGACGCCGTTTTCACGACACTCTGGATGGGTCGGAGCCCACACGGGGTTTCGGCGAAAGAGGAGACACTGATGACGACCACCACCAGCACCGCATGCGTGACCTACGCGAACGTCTTCCTGCACCCGCTCCTCGACGACGGGGCCTCCCCCTCCTCCCGCGGCGAGCGCCGCGAGCAGCAGATGCTGCGCTCCCAGGCCGACAAGATGTGCGCCGGTTGCCCGCTGATGGCCCAGTGTCTCTCCGATGCGGTGACCCGTTTCGACGTCGCCGGCTACGTCGCAGGCACCACGAAGCGTCAGCGCCTGGAGATCCGCGCACGCCTCGGTGTGCAGGTCGACCCGGAGGACTTCGACACCTTCGCGGGCGTGAACTCCGGCCGTCAGTTCGACCGCTACGAGATCCACCGCATCCGCACCGCGAACCCCGATCAGCCGCTGAGCGTCATCGCCTCGAAGGTCGGCTGCTCGGTCTCGACCGTCAAGCGTCACCTTCGTCGCATCGAGCAGGAGGACGGCGTCCTGCGGCCACGCGTCAAGGCGACCCCGTCGCCCAGGCCATCGTCGCGATCGCGAACGAGGTCAAGACCGGCATCCGTCGCGCGACGGCCGCCTGACCCCTGTACCTGTCACCCGCGGTGGCGAGGCACTCCCTTGTGCCTCGCCACCGCTTCGTCTGTCCCGGACTAGGGTGTGGGGAGGCGCCCGACCGGGTGCGGCAGGGTGAGCAGGAGGTCGTTTGTGAGGCGGGTCATCACGTACGGGACCTTCGACCTCTTCCACGAGGGCATCGGCGCCTCCTCGAGCGGGCGAGGCAGCTCGGCGACCGCCTGATCGTCGGCGTGACCGCGGAGAGCTACGACAGGGAGCGCGGCAAGCTCAACGTCCGCCAGTCGCTCGTTGAGCGGATCCGCAACGTCACCGAGTCGGGGCTCGCGGACGAGGTGATCGTCGAGGAGTACGAGGGTCAGAAGATCCACGATATCCAGCGCCTCGACGTGGACGTCTTCGCGATCGGATCGGACTGGGTGGGCCGCTTCGACTACCTCCGTGACTACTGCGAGGTGACCTATCTCGACCGCACGAAGGGATCTCAAGCACCGGGCTCCGCGAGGCAGGGGGTGTGCTGCGGATGGGGATCGTCGGCGCGGGCAGGATCGCTCGCCGCTTCGTGCGCGAGGCCCGCTTCGTCTCCGGGGTCAACGTCGAGGCGGTCTGGACCCGTGACCCTGCCTCGGCGCGGACCTTTGCTGCGGAGTTCGAGTTGCAGTGGGCGAACGAGACCTACGACGACCTGCTGGCCCACGTCGACGCCGTCTACATCGCCACCCCCCACGAGACGCACGTGGAGTTCGCGACGCGGGCTCTCGAGGCGGGCGTGCATGTGCTGTGCGAGAAGCCGATGGCGCTGTCGGTGGCCGACCTCGAGGACCTGTACGCCTTGGCGGACGAGCGGTCGTTGGTGCTGCTGGAGGCGGTGAAGACGGCATTCGCCCCCGGTTTCCAGCGGATGGTCGCCATTGCGCGGAGCGGCACCATCGGCACCATCCGGGCGGTGGACGCGACGTTCACGAAGCTGATCGACAGCGGGCGGGAGGTGGAGTCGCAGGTCGGCGGTGCGCTGAGCGAGCTCGGCACCTATCCGTTCCTCGCGCTGGTCAAGCTGCTGGGCACCGATCCTGTCGATGTGTCGACCCGGGCGGTGCGCTCCGAGGCCGGGGTTGACCTCTTCGCCAGGGTCAATCTCGTGTACCCGCACGCGGTGGCCTCGGCGACCGTCGGGATCGGCGTGAAGTCCGAGGGTGACCTCGTGGTCTCGGGGACGCGGGGCTACCTCTATGTGCCGGCACCCTGGTGGCTCACCGAATACTTCGAGACGCGGTTCGAGGATCCCCGCAACAACCGGAAGTACTACACACCGTTCGACGGTGACGGGCTGCGCTACGAGCTGGCCGAGTTCGTGTCGATGATCACCGACGGCAACCGCGACTCCTTCCAGCTGCGGCGCGCAGATTCCCTGGCCATCGCGTCCCTGCTGGCGGGGCAAGGCGCGACGCGACGGAACTAGGCAGATGACCGGGCCCGTGGCAGTTGCGCTCCACCTCGGGGCAAGGGCTCTGGAGCGGGTCGGTGAGGGGCTGGGCATATCGTCACCCGGCTCCGCGACCACGCCCTCGCCGCGCCGGGAACCCACTGGGTGACCTACCGCGGCACGAGCGTCGTGGCCTCCCCGTGGACGTCCGCCACCGACGCCATCGCATCGGCCCTGGCCACCTGCGAGGCGGCCTTGGCCGAAGTTCCCCACACCACCGCGCACGTCGGCGCCGGGCTGCCTACGATCACAGTGACCGACTGGCAGGCTGCCCTCCGGGCGCTGTGCTCCTCCACCGAGGCGCCGCTGTACCTCGACGGTCTCCGCCCCGTCCCATGTCCCGCGCCTCCGCGACGGCACCGGCCTTGGTCTTCCGGGCGTGGGCCAACCAGGCCGGGAGGTTCGCGGCCGGTCCGGATGTGGGGGTCGTCGTCACCACCGGCCCCCTCGGCGAGCCGGAGCCGGAGTTCGACATTGACCTCGTCTTCACCTGGGTCGACGGCGGTGATCCTGCCTGGCAGGCACGGCGACAAGGGCGCGACACCTCCGGAGCCCTGCATCCGACCGCCACAAACGACGCGCGGTTCACGCAGATCGACGAGTTGCGCTACGCCCTACGGGCCGTCGAACGGTTCGCGCCGTGGAGACGCCGGGTGTTCCTGGTGACCGACCGTCAGCGGCCCGCGTGGTTGGCCGACGAGTTTCCGCACGTGACCGTGGTGGATCACACCGAGATCTTTGACGATCCGGAGGCCCTACCGACGTTCAACTCACACGCCATCGAGTCGCGATTGCACCACATCCCCGGCCTCGCCGAACACTGGGTGTACCTCAACGACGACGTGTTCCTGGCGCGCTACACGCCGCCATCCACGTTCTTCACCTCCGACGGGCGACTCCGCGCGTTCCTCGCCAGGGACCCGATCGCTGAGCCGACGCGTCAGCCCGACGAGCCGGTGGTTGCAGCGTCAAGGAACAACTCGGCGGTGCTGGAACGGCTGACCGGAGTCAGGGTCAGGCACAAGATGAAGCACGTACCGCACCCGCAGCTGCGCTCACTCACCTTGGAGCTGGAGTCGCTCGCGGCCGAGGAGTTCCACCGCACGCAGCTGGCCCCGTTCCGGCAACCGACCGACCTGTCGGTGGCGTCTTCGCTCGCCCCGCATTACGCCCTGGCCACAGGCCGAGGCGTGCCCGGGAGGTGAGACACTTCTACGCCGACGTAGCCTCCCGGAGCTGCGGTGGCGGTTGCCGCGCATCCTGGAATGGCGCGACGCCGAGGTCGTCTGCCTGAACGCAACCGCGGCCTCAGCTGGGGCCAACCGAGCCAGGTTAGCCGCCTTTCAGGCGCATTACTTCGCCTGACCTGAGGGCAGGCCGCATCCGACTAGATGAGCGCTGGCGCCCGACCACCTGTCAATCGCGTTGGAAAACATCACGGGTATAAACACGCTGTTTCACGTCATCCAGTTCAGACGTGTGACGATTGGCGATAATGACATCTGAGCGCTTCTTGAAATCGGTCAGGTCCGGATGAGGGGCACCCCGTTGAACACGTCGCCAGCCACACTCGGCTCATAGAGGACCACCGGGACCCCTCGGGCCTGGAGTCGGCTCACAATGCCCTGTATCGACGACGAGCGATAGTTGTCTGACCCCAGTTTCATGGCCAGCCGGTAGATGCCAACGATCTTTGGTTTCCGTTCCAAGACCTGTTCGACGATGAACTCCTTCCGGGTGCGGTTAGCATCCACAACCGCACTGATTAGGTTCTGAGGAACCCGGGAGTAGTTCGCTAGTAGCTGCTTGGTGTCCTTCGGAAGGCAGTATCCACCGTACCCGAACGAGGGGTTGTTGTAGTGCCCCCAATCCGAGGGTCAAGACTGACTCCGTCGATGATCTGGCGCGTATCGAGCCCAAAAGTAGCGGCGAATGTGTCGAGCTCATTGAAGAAGCTCACGCGCAGAGCGAGGTAGGTGTTGGAAAACAGCTTGATTGCCTCGGCTTCCGTGGCACCGGTCAGAAGCACTGCAACATGCTTGTCGGACGCGGCCGACCTGAGCAAGTTCGCGACGAAAGTTCCAGCCTCGCCCCGGTCGCCAACCACAATGCGCGACGGATGCGTGCAGTCAAAGAATGCCCGACCCTCCCGCAGGAACTCCGGCGAAAAAACGATCCGGGCACCGGCATGCCTTTCGGACAACGCCGCGGTGAACCCAACTGGCACCGTCGATTTGATAATCAAGACAATGCTAGGACTCTGTTCCAGGGCCTGCGCGATCACGCCCTCAACTGAGGATGTGTCGAAGTAGTTCGTCTCCGGATCATAGTCTGTAGGTGTGGCGACAAGCACAGCATCGGCCCCTCAAGAGCCTCCTCAAGCGAGCCGGTAGCCGTAAGGCTGACCGGGTGGTTTGCGAGGTAAGCCTCCAGTTCCGGATCTGCAATCGGTGAGCGGTGAGCGTTGACCAGATCGACGCGTCGAGCGTCGACATCGACCGCTACCACAGAGTGCTGTTGTGAGAGTGCAGCAGCGTTCGCCATACCCACGTATCCGAGTCCGACCACCGCGATCCTCACGCGAAAACCCCACTGACCCTGTTCGACCAAAGCGACAAGGCTGACGCGATCGCCATGTGCATATCCAGATACTGATATGTGCCCAGCCGACCGCCGAAGAACACGGACGGCAGACCACCAGCCAGATCCCGATATCGAAGTAGACGATCCCGGTCGCCCTTGGTATTCACGGGGTAATACGGCTCATCCTCACCCTCAGCGAACCGTGAAAACTCCCTCGTGATATAGGTCTTCTCCTGCTGGTAGTCCCGCTCAGGGTGGAAGTGGCGGAACTCATGAATGCGCGTAAACGGCACCTCCATGTCCGCATAGTTCATCACACTCGTCCCTGAAAGTCACCGACATCCAGGATCTCTGACTCGAAATCAAGCGTGCGCCAACTCAGCGACCCCTCCGCAAAATCAAAGTACCGGTCCAGTGGCCCTGTGTAGACGATCGGCAGCGCCCCCTCAGTCGCGCTACGGCTAAGGGCGTGCCCTTCGTCGAAGAAGTCAACCCCTAGGTGCAGCTCAATGTTCGGATGATCCGCCATCCTCTCGAGCCAGGCACCGTACCCATCAGCGGGCAGCCCCTCAAACGTGTCGTTGAAATAGCGGTTGTCGTAGTTATACCGGACGGGCAATCTGCTGATGATTTCCGCCGGGAGCTCCTCAGGTGCCGTCTGCCATTGCTTGGCAGTGTAGTCTCGGATGAACGCCTCATACAGGGGCCGCCCAATCAGAGAGATGGCCCGCTCCTCGAGGTTGCGTGCGTCACCGGACTCAAATTCGCTCGACTGGGAGGCGACCAGCGCTCTGGCCTCGCTCGGTCCCATGGCTGTTCGGAAGAACTGATTGATCGTACCAAGGTTGATCGGGAGGGGAAAACCTGCCCCTTGAAGGTCGAGTACACGCGGTGCTGGTAGCCCGTGAACGAGGTGAATCGATTTACGTACTCCCAGACGGCCACATTCGAGGTATGGAAGAGATGTGATCCATAGCGATGGATCTCAATGCCCGTTTCGGGATCAAAAGACGAATAGGCGTTGCCGCCGATGTGGTCCCTGCGCTCGACGATGGCGACTTTGAGGCCTGAGGACGCAGCGCGCTCAGCTAACGTGAGTCCGAAGAGACCGGATCCGACCACCAATAAATCCATGAGGCAACCTAACTATTTACGAGAAACAGACGCGGGCGGGCTCAACCGTTGAAGAACGCGCATAAAGAGGCTTCGAACAGGATCTCCCTCGTGATCGAGGAAGTCGCGGTGTGACACTTCCGACTGGCGTGAGAGATGGTCTTGAGAGTTGTGCAGAACCTGATACACCACACCACTCAAGTGCTTCGCGACAGTCTCATCGTCTCCCTGCCATGACCCCAGGGTGCCAATCATCGATGGCAGTGACGCGATGTACCCGCTCGCCGACTTGAGATGAGAACTCCCCGTCATGATGGAGCCCGCCCTCACTCGTCTGCCATACAACTCCACCCGCGCATGGGCGGCCCTTTCGGCAGCAACCATGATGGCGAACGTGAACGCATTGTCTTCGTGGATGATTCCGTCAATGAACCTAAGCCCCAACGATTCGATCAGGTGTCTACGGACGAGATAGAGGCAACAGCTGACCCGGTAGTCATGATGGCTGCGCTGCTCCGCTAATAACTCTGCCCCGGTCTGCACCCGGGTGTAGGAGCGAGAGCGGAGGTAGTACTTGCGGAGCGCGCGCCAAGGTTCGGTGGCACTCTCGCCGTCCAAGAAGGACCGTGCGTCATAGCCCATGACATCGAGGTCGTTCATCCGGGCGTAACCCACAAGCGCGGTCAGATCAACCGGGCGCAGGACATCATCACTGTCCAGGAAGCACACGTACTCCCCAGTTGCCTCCTCAAGCCCCGATTGCGCGCGCCGGAGAGTCCCTTGTTGCGCTGATGAATAACCGTCAACTGCGTGAAACGCTGTCGATACTCTTCGAGAATCTGCGAAGACAAATCGGTTGAGCCATCGTTGACGCAAATAACCTCGAGCGGGAGGTCGCCATGTAGCAGGACGCTGTCGAGACACTCGCGTAGGTACTCTTCCATGTTGTACACAGGAACGATGACCGACAGAACTGGATGCTCAACCTGTTCACGGTCACTCGGGGTGCGATCAACTGCCGCCACAGGTTCGTTGCCTGGCATCGCGCAGTCACTGACGAGATCAACGAACTGTGCCGCGAGATCGGGATCATGGAGGCTGGCAAGATCCACCACGTCGAGCCCGAGGCGCTCGAGCCAGCCGCCCTTTAGCGCCATGAGTAACGCTGACCTGCTAGCCGGAGCCAGTGTCCGAAGATTCCACATCGACAACTGAACGGCGTACGACAGGAAGTCCAATCTGTAGACCCCATAGAGACTTCGTGACTCGAGTTCCTCCCGGAGGCTCTCGAGGGCAAGCAGATAGTTGTTCCATGACCGCTCGCGGGTACGCGAAAGCGAAGAGCTGATCTCCCGACGCTGATGGATGAGCCGCTCATCGAGAACCGCAATACGATCGGCGACAGCGATGGCGGTCATGACAAACCGCAGGTCGTTGGTGGTGCGCAACTCCTGGAACTCAAGTCCTTCGCCGCGCACGAAGTCGGTTCGGAATAGCTTGTCCCATGCCCACCCTGGAACAGGCTGAAGATATCCTTGTGGACATGGCGCGGACTGAAGACAGGCTCTTCAGGCAGGAGCTCATTACGAATGCCATGCCTGATGGGCGTTCGCCCATCAGGCTCACCGTCCTTGAACGAGTCCGCGCGGAAAACGCAGATGTCTGAGGACGCTGCGACCGAAGCGGCGACCACCTTCTCCATCATGTCCAACTCGAGGACGTCGTCGGCGTCCAGGAAGAACAGGTAGTCCCTCTCGCGACACGGAGTTCCGCCCACGGTTCCGTCGACCGCCCATGACCCGTCGGATTAGGTCCTGGATCGTCAACAGAGATCTCGTGTGGGTCTGGCAATGACGCAGTCTCAACGATCAGAGTTGACACAGTTGATCACAGACGATGCTGCGCTTCAGAGTTGGGTTCGAGTTGCTCCCCAGGCTTGGGATCAGAGCAACAGCGTCGCAGAGCATTCGCTGTTAGATTTGAGCTCAGTGTCCGTGAAGCAGGATCGTTGTAGTTCCCGCGACGACGCAGCTGATACTCGGTCTCGACATGGTCAAAGAAACCTGACGGACTCGGGGCAAGTCGATCCAAGTTCCATCGGTACGCCTCGAACCGGCTCCTGAAAAATCGGACTATCGTCCGACACTCAAGATGGTCAATGAACTCCGGATGCTCGAATACTCTTCGGCGACAGCCAACCTGGCTCATCACAATCCAGGTGTAGTCGGGTCTGAATCCGCCGGTCTCGAGCAGTGATCTGGCGATGTAGTTGGTGAGGTTCGGAAGCCGAGTGCCGATCCGCGGAGGTGTTCGAGGCGGCCGTTGAGGGCTCGGTCGGACCGTTCGAGGTGCCGGGCGGTCGAAGTAGGCCAGCACATCGTCTGCTCGCTTCTTCAGTGTTCGGCGAGTGTGATCACCTCGCTCAACGCGGCGGGACGCCGTGGCTGACCGAGGCGATCAGGCTGGTCATCAGGGCCGGCTCTGGTCCGGTCGGGTTCACGGTAGGCGGCGATCATCCGTTGGTAGATACCCAGTGGCTTCGACCTCGACATGATCATCGCCGCGAACAGGGCAGTGAGCGGTCCTTCTGCCGGTCGGTGAGGAGGTCGGCGCCGGTGTGCAGGGTGCGGCGCGCCGAGTAGAGCGGGTCACTGGTGCGTCCTCGATGTCGTGGATGGCCTGTTGGACGCGTCTCCGGCATCGGTCGAGGGCGTCGCGGCGAGGCGGACGACGTGGAAGGGATCCATGACGGCGGTCGCGTCGGGCAACTCTTCGGTGGTGGCGGTCTTGAACCGGTGAACCCGTCCATCGCGACGACCTCAACTCTGTCGCGCCATGCTGTCGCGTTCGGACAGCCACTGCTTGAACGCCTGCTTGGAGCGCCTTCGACCATGTCGAGCAGCCTGCAGGCCTGTCGTCGGATGCCGGTCAGGTCGATGATCACGGTGACGTACTTGTTACCGCGGCGGTGTGGCGCCACACATGCTCATCCACGCCGATGGCCTTCACGCCGTCGAACCTGGTCGGGTCATCGATCAGGACCCGCTTGCCTTCAGCCAGGACCGCCGTGTTGGCGGTGTTCCACGACACCCCAGCCCTCGGCGACGCGGCGACGGTGAGGTGCTGAACTACCAGGCCCTCCAACGCCCACCGCAGCCCGCGGCGTGACAGCTTCGCCCGCGGCTCCGCGGCGAGGCTGGTGTCTTGTCGCCACACATGCCCGCAGCCGGTGCAGCGGTAGCGGCGGATCGTGACCAGCAACGTCGTCGGCCGCCAGCCGAACGGCTCGTGGGCCAACGGCCGCGTCACGGTGTCACGCGCGAGGCCCTCGCAGCCGCAACGTCGGCACCACTGATCCGGCTCCACCACCCGGCAGGCGAGGACCGCGCGGCCAGGCTCCAGCAGTTGGCCGGTGACCTCCAAGCCGAGCTCGTCGAGCCGACAGAACGAGGTCAGGTCAGGCAGGCGAACCCCGCCACAGGGTAGCATCAGACACGTCGAGGTCTTCCAGATGGGCAGTGTGAGAACTTCCATCATCGGAGACCTCGACCCTACCGGCCCGACGCGCCGAACAGCCCCTACACCTCATCTGTGATGAGCCCCAAACCTTTCCGGATCCTTCACAGAGGAGGCGGCGTTATCAGTCCGGTAATACAGGTACGCCTCGTCCACCAATACGACCTCAGTCGCAGCCGACCAGACCTTGAAGTTAAACCCAGCATCCTGATAGGAGGCACCGGGGCTCTCCAAGAAGCGTATACCGTTCTCCTCAAGGAAACTCGCCTTGTATAGGCCGGCCCAGATAGCTGGCCTTGCCCGGAAGATCCAGGGCTCAGACGCTGGGCGTAGAAGTTGGTTTGTCTTATCGGAAGGAAAGAGGGTGACTTTGCTGATCTCGATGGACGGCGCCGTCTTCACTGCGTTGAAGTTGCCCTTGACAACCTGCGCCCGACCGTCGCGGGACGCCTCATACAGCGAAGCGAACATCTTGGGGGACGCATAGTCGTCAGGTTCAAGGATTCCAACATACTCACCATTGGCATGACTGAGTCCAACATTCATGGACGCGCCATATCCGCTGTTCGGCTTGTGGATCACCTTGAATCTCGGGTCTCGCGCTGCGTATCGGTCCAAGATTACCGGCGATGCATCGGTCGAGCCGTCATTGATGCAGATGAACTCGATATCTTCTAAGGTCTGGGCGGCGAGGCTGTCCAACGCCTGTTCAAGGAAGGGGACAGCGTTGAACGTCGGCACCAACACCGACACCTTCGGACGAATCACTCTGCACTCCTGTGCCTTAGACTCCTGGAGAACTCGACGAGAGCCTCCCGAAACAGTTCGCCTGATGGATCCAAGACCCTCAGAACAGATCGTGCAGAGAAGGACCGTCGAAGGTCTTCGCGCAGCAGTTCGTACTGCTGTTGTAGCTCGGCGAGGTTCTGGGTCACAACATCCCTCTGGCGCTCGACCATGGACTTGTCTGCAACGGTAGAGAGTAACTCAGACCGGACGGATAACAGTGCGGACTGGAGCCCCGAGGTCTCCGCCCGTTGCGCTTCGGCAGCGGCGGCGACCCGTGCTTCCCTTTTCATCGTGGAGTCGCGACTCGCTCGGAGTTGGGAGTCGAGGTCGGCACCGCGTGCGCCAGCCAGCAGAATCGCATCCTGACGGTATAGCTGGCCAGAGTGCAACGCACGTCCCAGCTGGTATCCGTCAGCCCCGTCCCAACGGACCAGTTCCTCACGCTGAATATCCAAAAGGTAGAGGGGATACCTGCGGGCCAGTTCCAACACATCCTGGACGGGCATATGAAGGATCTCCAACATGACGACCGCGTAGTCAGCCGAGGACAGGAGATTGCGCGCGCCAGCTAGCGCGCGCAGTTCATAGCCCTCCACGTCGATCTTCATGCACACCGTCCGGGGGTACGGGGTACACACCGAATCCAACGACACCAGCCTGACGGGTACCCTGCTTGCGCTCGGCGGGTCTTCGCGAGAATCAGGCTCCGCGATGTGCGTCACACCGCTCCATTCCACGTCTACATCGAGGAACACGGTGTCCGCAGTGGAGGCGCCCACGGCAACCTCGGCGAGCTCGACCTGCCACGGCAGCTCCGTCAAAGTGGCCCTGAGGCACGGCAGGATCAGCGGATTCGGTTCGAACGCGATGACACGGGTCGCCGACAAGCCCCGCAGTCCGGCAAGCATTTCACCATAGTTCGACCCGACATCGAGAACCAGATCCCACTCATCCATGAGTTGGAGGGCCAGCTCCCAGAGCTTCAACGAGTTGGGATACGGAACACCTAGGTGAGCCTCAAGCTCCCGGCCGCGTGCGTCTTCAAGGGAGACGTAGATCGTCCGTCCGTTCGCGCATTCGACCGCGTCCATTTCCGGCTGCGTCAGATGAGCATCGCCACCGCTGCCCACCATCTTCACTCGCTTCCCAGGAGCCCATTCGCGAGACGCTCACTGAAGACGGCGACGGACTCAAGGGCCATCTCAAGATCACGGGAGAGCCTCTCGACAGAAGCCTCGAGCTCCCGGACCCTCGCCTCGTTGGCCTGCACAACTCGAAGAGCTTCCTCAGTCGTCCCTTTCACGCCCGCAAGTGCCTGCGTGACGACACTCTGGGAGAACTGCAGCGCATCCAAGCCCCGCTCCTGGGCAGCCGCATTGGCAGAAATGCCTCGCCCGATCGAGCCTGCAGTCTTCACCTGCCGAGCCACCGCCTTGCCGAGGCGCGAGTCGCCCTTGACCACCTGACGCCAGGTACGGGAAGCAAACAGGACCTGCAGTATTGCCATCAACCCCAGTAGCCCGAGACCGAAGAGGCCAGCCACGTGCTCCTTACCGGTGAGCCAGAAGACAATCGACAGCACGCTCAGGAGGGCCGACCCGGTCGCGAGCACCCACTCTTTCTTGGACAACTGCGGCACAAGGACTCCTTACGGCATGGCTGCGGCCAGACAGCACAGAACGGCGTGACCAGCAAAGGGCCGCCTCAAGTCCGTGCAGCCTACCACGTTGCCCCAAAGCTCTACCCTGAGGGGTGTCGCCGGCCCCAACTGGCCTTCACACCTCGGAGCTTCGCGGCCAAGCGGGGCGCGAGGCCGCCGGCTGGAGAGTTGGGCGGAGGTCCGAGCAGGGAAGCAGTTGCTTCGGCCTCGCGGATGCGGCGTTCGAGTTTCTTCCTGCCCCGATCCTGAGACCAGGCGCGGCGGAACAGCACGAAGAGTGACTGTGCATCGGCAGAGTCGTCCACCTCCGCGATGCTCTCAACTAGGTCCTCGCTCAGGGACACCGCATTATTCCGGGCAGCCCTGAACATCGAATGGGCAACATTCCCCAGCTCTCTATTGACTTCGTGATCGCCGAAGTCGCGACCATGAAGAATGCGGAGCATCGCCACCCAAACGAAGAAGTAGCCGCGCGCGGAGGCTAAGCGGCTACTCGCAGTCATGATGGACTCAGGACGCACCCTCCGTCCATAGAAGCCCACCGAAGAATGGCCGACCCGCCCTGCCTCGGCAAGAAGTCCAAAAGTGAAGAGATTATCTTCATGAATCAGACCGGGATAAAAACCAATCCCCTTCTCGACCAGGAAGTCTCTCCGTGCAATGTAGAGACAGGAACTGGCTCGATATTCGCCCTCTTTATTCATGGCCGTTGCCATGTCTGGCCCTGTTGTCACCATCGTGTGGACCGAGCGTTGGTAATACGTCGCATACCTGGCCCAGACATCATCGTCGACGCCTTCCTCCCGGATCGACACTCCATCGAAAAGGAGAACGTCCAGGTCCTCCGAGTCGGCTCGCGCAACGAGGCCGGCGAGACTATCCGTCAACCAGACATCGTCACTGTCAAGGAAGCAGACGTAGCGTCCGGTAGCCGCCCCAAGACCAGCATTCCGCGCGGCAGAGAGCCCACCGTTGGCCTGATGGATCACGTGCACACGCGGGTCGCGAGTTGACATCTCGTCCAGCAGTTCACCAGAGCCATCGTTCGACCCATCATCGATACAAATGATCTCGCAACGGACCCCTGATTGCTCTTGGGCGCTCGAAACCGCCACCGCCAGGTAGGCGAGTGAGTTGTACACGGGGATGATGACGGAAACATCGCAACCCTCTTGCTGTGTGCGAGCGCCAGCAGGAGGACCCGGCTCGCGGGCCGTCCAATTCTCCACAGGTTGCGCCTTGGCGATAGAGGAACGTAGGAGGTCACGCGTTTCGCGGGCGTTTCTTCGAGCCGCCTCAGCCGCCTCCCTGCTCTCTTGGAAGAGGAAATCTGCAGCGTTCTGTGTCTCGAACCGCCGGTATACAGCTGCCAGGTCGGCGCGCAGGAAGTGCTCGTCAGGCAACCCCTCAACCCGAATCTGTCGAGCACTTCCAAGTCGAGGGCGTCGTAGAGTCGCAGGAAGGATTCTGCGCTGTTCTGGCGCCTGAGCGATGAAGACGACATCGATATCGCCAAGTTCGTGAAGGCCCTTTGGTAAGTTGGCAATAGTCCTTCGTGCGCGAGTCGATCGCGGATCGCCGCCAGCGCTTGGGTAAACTCGAAGGGATCCTCGGCGATGGTTGCCTGAAGACTGGACTGCTGCTGCACACGGTAGGTGATAAGAACCTCATCGACATATGAGATCCGCTGCGACAGCGCCAGCGCAAGGAAGGTGAAGTAGGCGTCGTTCGTCCGCTTGAGAGACTGAAACACCACTCCCTTCCGGAGCAAGAACTCACGATTGAACAACTTGTTCCACGCCGCTGAGTTGAAGGCAAAGAAGAGTCGGTCCCCGACATCCTGCGGTGCGAAAGGAAGCGACCTCGGAAGCAGCTCAACGCGCAACATCCAGTCGGCCCGTTCCGTATCACCGGTGAGGGAGTTGAGGGTTTGGTAACGACAGGCGACGACGTCGGCCATGTCGGTTTCGGCACGCTTGGAGAGCGTCTCAAGAAGGCTGGGCATGAAGAGGTCATCGCCGTCCAGGAAGGAGACGTATCGACCCTTCGCCAGAGCGAGACCGGCATTGCGGGCGTCACCCGCAGACCCTGTTGCAGGGCCAGGGACCACCCGGACTCGCGGGTCACACTTCGCGAAGGATTCCATGATCGCTCGCGAGTCATCCGTGGATCCGTCATCGATCAAGATGATTTCGAGGGAGTCGAGGGTCTGTGCACCGATGCTCGCCAGCGTCGCTTCAAGCTGTGCCCCGCAGTTGTGCACTGGGACGATCACCGAGACGGCGGGTATGTTCGACTCTTCCAGTCTGTTCCCTCGCATGCTGCTAAATCCTCTTCTCAGGCCCATGCGGGTCTGCTCGCTCGAAACTCGAAGGAACAGGGTAGTAGCCCTCAAGAAACTGCTGTACGCGCTCCGGGGCGATCGGTTCCTGACCGGGAACCGGCGCATCATTCAGACAGAACACCTCACGGTCGCGAAGGGTCAGCCGTTCAAGGCGAGGGTCATGACTGGCGTCCATCAGGTTGACGTAGGTGTACCGGAGATCACCCGGGACGGCGCGGCCGGTGATCTGCGCGTAGTAGTGATGCAGTTGGTCAGCCACAATGTCGGTGTGGTGCCTGAACGGGCGGCTCCATGTACGGACGTAGTCTCGGTTGAAGCGCTCTTCGAGCTCCTCGTTCACGGAGCGCAGCTGCGGGTGAGGCGTGTGTTTAATAGCCCGAGAGATGGTTACCTGAAATGCTTCCTGCAGAAGGTTACGCATGTTTCGACTCAGGTTGAAATGAGGCTCTTCTAGGGCGTTGACGGCCCAAACCGACGGCGGTTGGTAGCTGGCGACACGAGCGCGACGCCAGACCCCAGGAAGAACCTCTGAGGTCGCATCCAGCGCCCCAGGAACACATCATCGTTTACATAGATGTAATGCTCTGCCAAGCCCTCAATATGGTGGAGGTTCGAGATGATGCTATTCGAGTTGAAAGACGGTAGGTACTCAGTCGAGCGGAATATCTCTTTATGATCGACAATACGGATTCTAGGGTTCAACATATCGAGCCAGTCGGGCACCTGACCGTCGGTGACAATGTAGATTCGACGGAGCCACGGGGCAAAGTAGTCGAGAGACCGAAGAGAGTACTTGAGCTCATCCCGACTGGTGAACCGAGACGCCATCGTAGCCTCTGGATGATAGGTGACCCAGCCTCTCGGGCCGCGGCGGCTCCGCGTCGGGTCAGCCACTCCGGGTCGGCGCCATCCACCCATGTGTAGACAGCGTCAATCGGGAAGTCGATGTCGTCCAGCATCCTTCTCGTGAGCGCCTTTGGCGTCCGGCTCGGCACGCCGTTCCAGCTGGTCGGCTGGAGTTGGAAGTCTTCCATGGCAAGTTGTCTGGAAGCCCTGTTTTCACGGGGACCGATCATGTATTCCACGCCGGCTTCATGCTCCGAGCGCCAGACTTCCACTGAGCACCCATACTCCGAGCCGACAATCCACCCACTGCCGCCGATGTCTCTCGGAGCGTAGATAGTGACGATCGCGTCAGCGCTCTCCAGTAGTTCAAGGATGTGATCACGGCTCAGCGATTCGATGGGAGTTCCCGACGAGTTCGACCTAACCCAATACCCTCGCGCCCCCAACTCCTGAATCGCCTGAGCAACTCGCGAACTGTCCCTCACGTCGACTCCCAGCACACCGGCGGGGTCAGTGTCCGCTGCGATCAGCCACGGCTCTACCCATGCGCCTGGAGTTGCTCCTGCAAGGCGGAGAAGGTGGCCACTGCCAGATCTAGCGGACGGGCCTGCGTCTCAGCGGCACCATGACGGCGATAATTGCGCTGCTCTGTCCGTCGACCCGCAACTTTCCGCGCCCCCGTCAAGGCTCCTCGGACAAATCGTCTGGTGTCGGGAGACAGTGCTTCATAGACTTGTCTCAAGGGGCGGGTCAGCAGATCAGAAATCGTTCCCATCTCAATCCTCATCTCGGCTCGGGAAGCCTCGCTCACACTACTGGCGGACGACCGTGTGCCGTCATCTTCCAGTGCGTCGACCACTTCAACTTCTTCCTCCGCCTGGACGGCCGCTGCAGCCAGCCGTCCATCCAGCCCTCCCACCAGGTCTGGCTGGCGTTCTCCGGCAGATCACGCAGCAGATGGTGCAACGTCCACGAGGCCACGTACAGCCAGGAGAACGGCCAGTGTAGACAGCGACGCGCCAGCCACACCCGGTTGCGCGCATTCATGTAGTGCAACTCCTTGTGGCGTGCCTGGTCGACGACAGGGTGCGCCACCTCGAGGTCGCCCCGGTACTCGACCCTCCGGCCGGTGTCCCAGACCCGCCAGGCCAGCTCGATGCCCTCGTGCGCGTAGAAGAACTCGCCGGGCCAGCCCCCAGTGGCGTCGAAGGTGTCCCGCCTGAGCAGCACCGCCGTCTCGAGCACCGAGAACACCTCACTGCTGCGGGCCGGGTCGCCCTTGCGGAGCCTCGGGATCCACCGTCGGGGTTCCTCGCCCCTGCGGTCAGGGTCGATGATCCTCGGCTGCACCATGCCGAGCGTGTCGTCGGCGCGGAGCAGCGCGACGCCGTCGGCGAGGAACGTGTCGGACGGCAGCCAGGAGTCGTCGTCCAGGAAGAAGAGGTACTCGCCCTCCACCTCCGCCGCCCCGCGGTTGCGGCCTGCGGGAATTCCGAGGTTCTCCCCCAACAGGTGCACGCGCATCCCCGCGGGGGCCTCCACGGGGCCCGAGCCGTTGACTGCGACGACCGTGTCCAGCTCGACGCCCTTCTGGTCGCCGAGCGAGGCGAGCGCCCTCTGCAGCGCGTCGGCGCGGTTGCCCATGGTGAGGACGACGACCCCCACCCGGTACGGCGCGCTCATTGCGCCGCCAGTCGGGGCGACTTCCAGATCGCGATGAAGTGCCCGCCGGTCACAGGCCAGATCAGCACGGTGACGAAGACGACGTACCAGGGCCACAGCGCAGGGAAGAGGAGCGCGACGAGCGCGACCACGAGCGAGGCCAGGGTGAGCTCGATGGAGTGGAACATGCGGTGGAGCGGGACGAACCCGGCGAGCCGACGGAGACGGCCCAGCAGAGAGGCGCCCCCGATGGCGCGGACCGCCTGGGTGTCGGGCAGCCGCGGGAGGTCGGCGTTCGTCCGGGCCAGCGTCACCATCATGTTCAGCGACTTGTTGAACCAGATGCCCGCTGCCAGGAGCGCACCGGCGAACATGAACCGCCAGTCGGTGGGGTCGGTGGCCAACGCAACGGAGACGCCGAGGAACAGACCGATCGACCCTTCAGCCACGTAGTGGCCAACCTGATCCAGGAAGATCCCCTTCGGGCTCATCGCGCGTCGCCACCGCGCGACCTCGCCGTCGCAGCAGTCGAGGAGCATCTGCAGCTGGGCCAACAGCGCCGCGACGAGCGCACCCCATGGCGCCGGCAGCAGAAGGGCCGGGCCGGCCAGCCCACCGACAATGATCATCAGCCAGGTGACGCCGTTGGCCGTGAGCGGGGTGCGGACCAGGAGCCACGTCAGGTAGATCGAGAGCCGTCGCATGTAGAGCGTCCCGGTCCAGTGCTCGGCGGAACGAGCCATCACCCAGTCGGGTTGGACGGCGGCCCTCAGCTCATCGAGGGAGGGTGCGGCGGGCCGGTCGAGGGTCACTGTCGGTTCCCTCGTAGGCCTGCACGACCTCGTCCGTCGGGCCGTCCATCACCAGCACGCCCTTGTTGATCCAGATCGTGCGGGCGCACGTGTCGCGGATCGATGTCATGGAGTGCGAGACCAGGAAGATGGTTCCCGCCTCGGTGGCCAGTTCACGGATGCGCGCCTCGGAGCGCTTACGGAAGGCCTTGTCGCCGACGGCGAGTGCCTCGTCGATGATGAGGATGTCGTGGCTGCGGGCGGCGGCAATCGAGAACTTCAGCCGGGCCTGCATGCCGGATGAGTAGGTGCGCATCGGCAGGTCGAGGGAGTCGCCGAGGTCGGCGAACTCGGCGATCTGCGGCTTCAGCACCTCGAGTTCGTCACGGGTGAAGCCCATGGCCAGGCCGCCGAGGATGATGTTGCGGGAGCCGGAGAGGTTGGGGAGCAGCGCGGCCCCACCCCTAGGAGATTGGGCCGCGACCTGGCGTAGACGGCTCCGGAGGCGGGAGGTGTCAGGCCGGTGAGGGCGCGCATCAGCGTCGACTTGCCCGAACCGTTGGAGCCGATCACACCGATCGTCTCGTTCTCGTAGGCGGTGAATGAGATCCCCTTGAGCGCATGCACCTCACGCACCCCACGCGTCATGTTCAACAGTCCGCTCCGGGCATTTCCCGCCGACTTCCCGGAGGCGAAAACGCGGTACTTCACGTGCAGATCATCGACGATGACCACCGGCACGCGACCGCCGATCCCGCTGTCAGTCCCGGCCATAGCGCTCCTCGGCACGCCAGAAGAACACCGCTCCACCCACGAACACAAGAATGGAACTGACCGCCAGGATCACCCAGTATGAGTTGGGGTAGCCCGGGGCCCCGATGAGGTGATGACGGGCGATCCTGAGCACCTGGTAGAGCGGATAGAAGTCGAAGATCCGCAGCAGCACGGGATGACCGGCGAGGATCTTGTCGACGGCGAACAGCACGCCCGACATGTAGAAGAGGAGCCGGCTGATGAAGGGCAGCAGTTGTGTCAGGTCGGACACGTGCACGGTCAGGCGGGCCGTGATGAGGCCGATACCCGCGCTGAACAGTGTCAGACAGGCCACCAGCGGAACCATGTAGAGCCATTCCCATCGTGGGAAGTGGCCGAACAGCATGAGGATGGGGACGAGTACCGCGAGCATGAACAGAAACTGCAGGAACCGTTCAATGGTCGCAGCCAACGGGAGCGTCATGCGGGGGAAGGCGAGCGACTGCACCAGGTTCCGGTTGCCGGTGAGGGACTTCGAACCGTCGTTGAAGCAGCCCTGGAAGAACTCGAAGAGGAACACACCGATCACGACAAAGGCCGGGAAGTCCGGTGGGCGGTTACCGCCCTGCAGCACCCCGAAGATGAGGCCATAGATGCCGGCGTTCAGCAAGGGGCGGAGGACCACCCAGGCCAGGCCGAGTCGGTTGCTCTCCAAACCCGCGCGCATCCGGTAGCGGGCCATGGTGACGATGAAATCACGGCGCCTCCATACCTCCAACAGATACCTGTGGAAAGGAGGCCGAGCACCCACCCTGGGCAGGTTCGCTGCCGCGGATGAGGTCGTGGACGTCACGTTTGGGATGCCTTTCACAAAACGATCGAGCACCATGCCGAGGATGCGTCTTCCGATCGGCGACCGGTGGCGCCGAACCGCCGGTGAGAACCGTCAGTGTTGGTAGTGTACCCAGCCAGCCTCTGGGCGCCCAAAACGGCCTCATGAAGCTTCTTCGTCCTCGGCCCCGAACCAACGGTCCAGTTCGGCGACAGTGCCCAGTTCCTCGAAGGTTCCGGTGACGGCGTCGGCCGCCTCCCGCACCTCGTCGGCCGCGTCACCGACCGCGACCCCACGGCCAGCCCACTCGAGCATCTCGATGTCGTTGCGGCCGTCGCCGATGGCGAGCACGTGCGCCCTGTCGATCCCGAGCGCCTCGCAGACGATCTGCAGACCGTGCGCCTTGTCAACGCCCTGCGGGGCGATGTCGAGCCAGGCCGACCAGCCGATGAAGTAGGCCACCTCGTGAAGCCCGAGCTGCGCGACGACCTCGGAGAACTTCTCCTCCGTGCTCTCAGGGTCTCTGACGATGACGCGGGAGACGGGTCGCGACGCCAACTCGTCGATGGTCTCAATGGTGACCTCGCCCTGCAGCTCACCGGGCGGGAACTCCCGGCTGACCCGCCAGTCGAGCCCGTCCTGGACGGCGATCCGTGCACTGGGCGCCACGTCGGCGACCTGCCGCACCACGGACGCCGGATCGAACCGGGTCTCATGGCGCACCTCAAACGGCGGGTGGGTCACCACCATCGCCCCGTTCGACGACACGGCCCAGCCCGCCGGAAGGTCGAGCTCCTCGAACACGGTCTGGGTTGCGAGCCACGATCGGCCGGTCGACAGCACGACGGGCACGCCGGCATCGACGACGCGGCGCACGGCGGCATGGACCTCAGGAGGCATGACCCCGAAGCCGTCGACCAGGGTGCCGTCAATGTCGAGGGCCACCAGCTTCGGGGTGAACTCCATCTGATCGTCGACCTTTCGTTCCGGCCGGTGCAGCCACCGGCCCAGCCAACCGGTCACCTCAGGCGACCGGCTCCAGGACCTCCCGGCCACCGAGGTAGGGGCGCAGCGCCTCGGGGACGTGGATGGACCCGTCCATCTGCTGGTGGTTCTCCAGCAGCATGATGATGATGCGGGTCATGGCACACAGGGTGCCGTTCAGCGTCGCGACGGGACGCACACCGTCCTCGAAGCGGCCACGGATGTTGAGCCTGCGCGCCTGGAACTCGGTGCAGTTGGAGGTCGAGGTGACCTCCCGGTACCGGTTCTGCGTCGGGAGCCAGGCGTAGCAGTCGTACTTGCGGGCGGCGCTCAGCCCGAGGTCGCCCGAGGCGACGTCGAGCACCTCGAACGGCAGCTCGAGGGCCTCCAGGAAGGACTTCTCGTAGCCGAGGAGCTTCTCGTGCCAGGCCTCCGCGTCGGACGGGTCGCAGTAGACGAACATCTCGACCTTGTCGAACCAGTGCACGCGGAAGATGCCGCGGGTGTCCTTGCCGTAGGAGCCTGCCTCGCGGCGGAAGCAGGGCGAGTAGGCGGCGTAGGTGCGCGGGAGGCTGCCGCCGTCGAGGATCTCGTCAGAGTGGTAGGCGGCGAGCGCGACCTCGGAGGTGCCGACGAGGTAGAGGTCGTCCTCCTCCAGGTGGTAGACGTCCTGCGCGGCCTGGCCGAGGAAGCCGGTGCCCTCCATCGCCGACGGCTTGACGAGCGCCGGCGGAATCATGGCGGTGAAGCCCCACTCGGTGGCCTTGCTCATGGCGAAGTTGAGCAGCGCGAGCTCGAGCTGGGCCCCGATGCCGGTGAGCACGTAGAAGCGCGAGCCGGAGATCTTGGTGCCGCGCTCCATGTCGATGGCCTTGAGGCCCTCGCCCAGCTCGAGGTGGTCCTTGGGCTCGAATCCCTCGAGAGCGAAGTTGCGCGGGGTGCCGACGCGCTCGATGACGACACCGTCGTCCTCGCCGCCCTCGGGGACGCCGTCGAGGACGAGGTTGCCGAGCTGCTTCATGAGGTCGTCGAACCTGGCCTCGGCCCCGCTCGTCTGGGCCTGGGAGGCCTTGACGTCGGCGGCGAGCTCCCTGGTGCGGGCGAGGAGGGCCTGCTTCTCGTCGCCCTTGGCCTGTGCGACCTGCTTGCCGAGGGCCTTCTGCTCGGCGCGCTGGGTCTCGGACGCGAGGATCGCGGACCTGCGCGACTCGTCTGCGGCGATGAGTTCGTCGACAAGCTCGACCGAGGCCCCGCGGGCGGCCTGGGAGCGCCGGACGCGGTCGGGATCTGCGCGCAGCCACTTCGGATCAATCATGGGGCCAACATTACCCACCGGAGGCGGCTCCACCGCCCCGGTTTCCCGGTTGGGTCGCTCGCCCCTCTGGCGTCCTCCCAGCAGCCGGGGGCCGGCAGGAGGCGTCGAACGTCAGTCCACCCCGCACACCGAGCGACCAGCTGCCCTACCGGAGAAGATGCAGCCCCGAGGAACGTGCCCTCAAGCGCGTTGTACCCGTGCACCCCGCCGCCCCGAACCCGGCCACCTCCCCCGCCGCGTACAGCCCGGGGATCGGCCTCCCATCAGCACCGAGCACCCGGGAAGCGAGGTCTGTCTGCAGGCCACCCAACGTCTTGCGCGACAGGATGTTCAGCCGGACGCCGATCAGGGGCCCGTGCGCAGGGTCGAGGATCCGGTGCGGCTTCGCGACCCGGATCAGCTTGTCGGTGGTCGACCTCCGAGCGTTGTGGATCACCATCACCTGGATGTCCTTGGTGAACGGGTTGTCCATCTCGCGATCCCTCGCGACGATCTGCGCCTCGACGGCGGCCTCGTCCAGCGCGGGCCCTCGTGTGATCGCGTTCATCTTCCCGATCAGTTCCCCGAGGGTGCCTGCAACCACGAAGTCGACCCCGTGCTCCTTGAACGCCTCGACGGGCCGGGTGCCCCTTCGCGAGCCGCGACCGCAGCAGGAACCCGACATCGCGCCCCGTCATGTCCGGGTTCTGCTCAGAGCCCGACAGCGCGAACTCCTTTTCGATGATCGACTGCGTCAGCACGAACCACGAGTAGTCGTGGCCCGTGGCGAGGATCTGCTTCATGGCGCCGATCGAGTCGGCCCCGGGCACTCCGCTCATGCCGCGCAGCCGCCTCCCTTCCGCGTCGAACCACATCGCCGAAGGCCCGGGCAGGATCCGGATGGCGTGGTCGGGCCACACCGGGTCCCAGTTGTGCACGCCCTCCGTGTAGGCCCACATCCGGTCGCGGTTGACGACGCGGTCGCCGGCCGCCTCGGTGATCCCGAGCATCCGCCCGTCCACGTGAGCGGGCACCCCGCTGATCAGGTGCGACGGCGCGGGCCCCACCCGGCCGGTGGGCCAGTTCGCGCGCATCAGGGCATGGTTGTGCCCGATACCCCCCGACGTGACGATCACCGCGTCAGCGCGCTCCTCGAAATCACCCACGACAGTGCGCGAAGACGACACCCCGCGCGGAGCGTCGTCCTCCTCCAGCACCGAGCCCCGCACCCCGACAACGGCGCCACCCTCGACAATCACCCCATCGACCCGGTGCCGGAACCTCAGAGCAACCCGGCCGGCCCGTTCGTCGGCGAGCACCCGCTCGGAGAACAGCTCAACGACCCGCGGCCCGGTGCCCCACGTGATGTGGAAGCGGGGTACGGAGTTGCCGTGCCCGCTCGCCGACCCCTCGCCCCGCTCGGCCCAGCCGACGAAAGGCACCGCGCTCCAGCCGAGCCCGCGGAGGTAGTCCCGCTTCCCATCGGCCGCCCACGCGACGTAGGCGCGGGCCCACTGCTCACCCCAGACGTCCTCGTCATCGAGCCTGTCGAACTGCGCGGAGCCGAACCAGTCCTGCATCGCCAACTCCAGCGAGTCGTGGATGCCCATCCGTCGCTGCTCCGGGCTGTCCACCAGGAAGATGCCGCCGAGCGACCAGAACGCCTGACCACCGAGGTTGTTGGCGTTCTCCTGGTCGAGGATGACGACGCGGCGGCCGCCCTGTGCCGCCTCGTAGGCGGCCACCAGCCCCGCAAGCCCCGCCCCGACAACGATCACGTCGGCCCTGAAACCCATGTCGCTCCCCCGTCGCAAGCACTGCCTGCCCCATCCTCCGGCATCACCGCAGGCCGCGCAGAGAAACCACGCGATGCCGGCCCCCTCCCACCGCGGGTGAGGGCCGTCGGTTTTGTCAGACCCTCCCCGTACCTTCATGGGTGAGGCGCAGGGAGATGGTCCCAGCGCACCCGATAGCCTGAAGCGAGACGGCATGAATCAGCAGCACCCAGCGGGCTGGTACTCCCAGCCTGACGGGTCCCAGCGTTTCTGGGACGGACAGCAGTGGACGAACCACGTGGCTCCGGGGCAGGCACAGGCCGCGGGCCTCACCGCGCCCCAGCCCACGGGCCCCACTGAGCCCCAGGGCACGGCGCCGCGACCGTGGTTCAAGAAGAAGCGGATCGTGATCCCGTAGCCGTCCTCGCCCTCGCGGGGCTCGGCGGGGCACTGGGTGGCGGTGCCGGCGACCCGGCCGCCCCGCCCGCTCCCCCTCGACCTCTGCCGTTGCATCCCCGACGGCGCCCGCTTCGGCCGCGGTGGAAGAGGCCGTCGTCCCTGACCCGACCCCGAGCCGACGGCCGCCCCGGAGACGGTCAGCGCAGCCCCGACCCCAGCTCGGCGGCACCCCCTGAGGAGACGGCCCCGGAACTGAGCACTTCACAGGCTCAGGCGGTCCGCCAGGCCGAAAACTACCTGGCCTTCCAGGCGTTCTCCCGCCTGGGGCTGGTCGGGCAGCTCGAGTACGAGGGCTTCTCCACCGAGGACGCGACGTTCGCCGTCGACGCGCTCGACACCGACTGGATGGCCCAGGCCGTCACGAAGGCCGGCTCCTACCTCGAGTTCCAGGCGTTCTCCGAGAAGGGCCTCACCGAGCAACTCGAGTACGAGAAGTTCACCGCCGAGGAGGCCGCGCACGGGGTCGCGACGGTAGACGTCGACTGGATGGAGCAGGCCGCGCTGAAGGCGAAGTCGTACATGGACTACGACGCCTTCTCACGCTCCGGGCTCATCGACCAGCTCACGTTTGAGGGCTTCTCCTCCGAGCAGGCGGCGCACGGAGCGGACTCGGTCGGCCTGTAACAGCTGCCCCGCGGGGCGCGCCCCGGTGACAGGTGGCGCGGGAGGGACGGGTAGGGAAGAATTGTCCGGACAAGCCGCTTGGCCCATCCCCCGCCCCTCCCGCTGGAGCAGCATGCATCCCGACACCCTGAGCACGTCCTTCGAACCGGGCGAATCGGCCTCGCCAACCTCCGGCGACGGCATCGCGAGCCTGGTCGGGCCCGGCCCCGACAACCCGTTGACCGGCCGCCCGGGCACGGCTCCTCGGGCCTGCATGCGCTGGCGGTCACCTGGGAGCGACCCGGGTTCGCCGAGGCGGGGGTGGTCGACGGCCCCGTGCGCATCGGAGCGATGTCGCGGCTCTCCTACGACGTCTTCCTCGACGCGGCCCTTGACGACCCCGAACCGCCCGCCGCGTTCGTGGCCCTCGACCTCGTTCTGGACGACGGCTCCCGCCTCTCGGAGACGGCGCCGGTGGACGCGCACGGCACGGCCCTGACGGCGCGCGCCCAGGGCGGGTCCCGGATCCTTCTCCCGGGCCAGTGGAACCGGGTGGCCTGCGACCTGGGCCACCTGGCCGGGCGCACCGTCACCCGCCTGGTCGTCGCGGTCGACGCCCCCGCCGCCGGGCGGGTGTGGCTCGACGACGTGGCCATCGCCCCGCTCGCCCCGGCCACCGACCCCGTCGATCTGGTCGACACCCGTCGCGGCTCCAACTCGGCGTTCCTGCTCTCGCGCGGGAACACCTACCCCGGCGCGGCCCGTCCCAACGGGGCCCTCATCGTGTCGCCGATGACGAACCGCGCACTCGACTGGTTCTACGCCTGGTCGGCGCACGACACCGACTCGGGCCGCCCGGCGCTCGAGGGCATCGCGCTGACCAACCAGCCGAGCCCCTGGATGGGCGACCGCAACCAGCTGATCCTCACCCCCACCTGGGGGTCGACCGGCGCGCCGCACACCTTCACGCACGCGGCCGAGGAGGCGCGACCGCACCGCTACGCCGTCCGGCTGGATGACGGCCCGCTCGTCGAGATGACGCCGACGACGCACGGCGCCATCCTGCGCCTGACCACGCCCGGCACCCCGGGCCGACTCGTCCTCACCCAGGGGGTTGCGGAGGGCGCCTCCAGATTCACGCGACGCACCGACGGGCTGTGGGTCGGGTGGGTCGACAACGGTTCAGCCCTCTCGGAGGGGCGCAGCCGCCTCTTCGTGGCCATCGCGTTCGACGTCGACTCCCGCCCCGAGGGCGATGCGGGCATGCTCCTCAGCGCCGGCCCCGGCGAGAGGGTGTGCGCGCGGATCGGCACCTCTCTGATCTCGGTCGACCAGGCCGTCCACGTGCTGCGCGACGAACTCGACGCCGACTTCGATGCCGTCCAGGCCGACGCCCGCGCAGCCTGGTCGGAGCGGCTCGGGGTCCTCGGGCTCGAGGGAGCATCGCGCGACGAACAGATCAGCGCCTACTCGTCGCTGTACCGCGTGAACCTGTTCCCGAACTTCAGCGACGAACTGGTCGACGGCGAGCGCGTGCACGCCAGCCCCGTGCTGCCGCATCTCTGCGGGTCTGACGACGAGCGCACGGGCGCGCAGGTGGTGCCCGGCCGGATGGCCGTCAACAACGGCTTCTGGGACACCTACCGGACGGCGTGGCCGCTGTACGCACTGGCCTATCCTGCCGAGGGCGCCGCACTGGCCGACGGCTTCGTCGCGCAGTACCGCTCGGGTGGGTGGATCGCGCGCTGGTCGTCTCCCGGCTATGCCGACCTGATGACCGGCACCAGCTCCGACGTGGCGTTCGCCGACCTCGACGCCAAGGGCGGCCCGCTGCCCGACCGGCACGCCGTCTACCGGGCGGGACTCCGCAACGCGACGGCGCGGCCCACCGAGGCGGGCGTCGGCCGCAAGGACCTCCGCTGGGTGTACCGGGGCGTCCCGACCCCCGACTCGCACGAGCCGGTCTCCTGGGCATTCGAGGCGTCGCTCAACGACCATGCGCTCGGCCTGATGGCGGCCCGACTGGCCGACGACCCGTCACTCGATGGGCGTGCGGCCCGGAGGCTGCGCGACGAGTCGGCCTACCTGCTCGGCCGCGCCTCCGGCTACGTGAACCTGTTCGACGAGGCCACCGGCTTCTTCCAGAGCGTGCACCTCGACGGGTCGTTCCGCACGCCCGCCGACGCCTACGACCCGCGCGAATGGGGCGGTGACTACACCGAGGCCAACGGCTGGTCGTTCGCCTTCCCGGCCCCGCACGACGTCGCCGGCCTCGCTCACCTGGTCGGCGGCCGCGAGGCGCTGCGGGAGCGACTCGACACGTTCTTCGCCACCGTCGAGGATGGCTCGCTGCCCGGCACCTACCCCGGCCACATGCACGAGATCACCGAGGCGCACCTGACGCGCGCCGGCCAGTTCGCCGTCAGCAACCAGCCGGTACACCACATCCCGTTCCTGTACGCCTTCACGTCGACGCCGTGGCGCGTGGGCGAGGTGGTCCACGACGCGCTCCGCCGCCTCTTCCGGGGCTCCGACCTCGGCCAGGGCTACCCGGCGACGAGGACAACGGCGAGATGTCGGCCTGGTACCTGTTCGCGCTGTCGGGCCTCTACCCGTTGCAGGTGGGCACCTCCCGGTACACCCTGCACGCCCCGTACCTGCCGGTGGTGCGGTGGCGGCTCCCCGGAGGCGACCTCGTCATCCGGGCAGTGGGCGCGGGCCCGTGCATCCGGTCCGTCACCCTCGACGGGGCGCCGATCGGGCGTACCTGGATCGACCACAGCGAACTGGTCGGCGGTCACACGCTCGAGTTCACGCTCGGCTCCGAGCCCTCCGACTGGGGCGTCGGGCAGGACGCGACCGCCCCGTCCCACACGCCGTGGGGCGCCGCGCCGCGCCGCTGGGTGGACGTCGGGACGGGAGCGAGACTCACCGCCGCTGGCGGGATCGATCCCGCCCCGCTGAGCGACGACGACCCCGAGGGCGACGTCGAGCTCCCCGCTGGAGGCACCGTCGTGTGGAGCTTCGACGGCGCCACCCGCGTCGAGGCCTACACGCTGACCGGGCCCGACCGACCCGTGCCTGCGGCGTCGTGGCTGCTCGAGGCGCTGATCGACGGCGCATGGGCCACCATCGATGCCCGCGAGGCGGAGCCGTTCGAGTGGCCGGGGCAGCTCCGAGCGTTCGTGCTGGACGCGTCGGTCACTGCCGAGGCGGTGCGGCTCGTCCCGGGCACGGCGCTGCGGCTGGCCCAGGTCGAACTGCTCGCCCTGACGGCGCGGTAAGCGCGGCTACAGGATGGCCGGGCGCACCAGCGTCCGGCCGTCACGCACGGCCTCGGCGAACCCGAGCACGGTGTCGTACCAGACCTTGGCATGCTGGGGCGTCAGGATCCAGTGGTTCTCGTCAGGGAAGTACAGGAACCGGTGGGGAATTCGGCCGGGTCGCCGTCGTAGTGCTCGTTGAGCGCCCACCACAGCGACAGGCCCTCGCTGATCGGCACGCGGTAATCCTTGTCGCCGTGGATCACGAGCATCGGGGTGACGATCCGGTCGGCGAAGGCGTGCGGCGAGTTGGCCTCGAGCATCTCCTGGCTGAACTCGCGCTTCCAGTACCAGGCGGCGTCGGTGGACGGGCCGAAGCTCGTGAGGTTCCACAGCGATGCGTGCGAGACGATGCCCTGGAAGCGGTCGGTGTGGGTGGCGATCCAGTTGGCCATGTAGCCGCCGAACGAGCCGCCCATCATCACCGACGCGTCGCCGCGGACATCGGGCGGGCCTCGACGGCGTCGGTGAGCGACATGATGTCGGTGTAGGGCTCCGCGCCCCAGTTGCTCCAGCCGCGCTGGATGTAGTCGAGGCCGTAGCCGGTCGACAGGGAGGGGTCGGGCAGCAGGACGGCCTGGCCGCGCGAGACGAGCAGCCAGGGGCACCAGCGCCACGACCACGAGTTCCACGAGCCGAGCGGGCCGCCGTGCACCCACAGCGTGAGCGGGGCGGGCTCGTCGGCCGAGGTGCCCTCGGGCAGGATCAGCCAGCCGGGTACGCGGGTGCCGTCGGCGGCGGTGGTCTCGACGCGCTCGATCCGACCGGGCAGCGCCGGATAGGCGACGGGCGAGGGCAGCACGCGCAGCGCACCGGTCACGGTGTCGATCGCGACGATGTCGCCGGGGTTGTCGTAGGCGCTGCGCAGCGAGTAGAGCGTGCCGCCGTCGGGCGAGAGCACGACGCTGCTGTGCGCACCGGTGTCCGTGAGCCGACGCACCGCACCGGTGGCGACATCGATCGCGAAGATGGGGGCGGCGCCGTCCTCGTCGGCCACGACGTACACGGTGGCGGCATCGGGTGAGAACGCGACGGGTGGCCCAGCGGTCCCAGCCCTCTGCGAGGCGCCGGCGCTGCCCGGTGGCGAGGTCGATCAACCACAGGGTGGAGTCCAGCGCGACGGTGGCCGACGAGATGGAGTCGCGCACCACGACGGCGAGTCCGCCGTCATCGCTGACCACCGGCGCGCCGAACTCCGCGTCCTCGGCCGCGGCGACCGCGGTGCGCTCGCCGGAACTGAGGTCGATGCGCACGACCTCGCCCATGGTGACGCCGCGGGACAGCCGACGCTTCCACTCGGCCAGCAGCACCCGGCCATCGCGGGACAGCGCGAGGCAGCCCACAGCGGATCCGACATCGCCGGTGAGTTCCCGCACCCGGCCGAGTGCCAGGTCACCGTCGCCCTCGATCGTGGCGGCCCGGAGACGGATGTGCTCGGGGCCGAGGTCGTGGTCCCAGTACCGCACCGGGTAGCCCTCGTGGAGGATGGCGCTCACCTTGAGGTCGGTGCGGTTCGCACGCTTCTCCGCGTCAGCCTCATCGTCGGCGGCGCCGTCGAACATGAGGGCGCCCATCACGACGGTGTCGTCGACGGCGTTGGTGAGGATCGACCCGAAACCGCCGTCACGGCGGGCCAGCACGTAGGCCTCGCCGCCGTCGGCGGGCAGGCACCACAGCGCCGAGGTGGAGTCCTTGGGCTTGTCGGCGCCGTCGGCGGGAATGTCGCGCTTCGACGTGAACACCAGCGACCCGTCTCGCAGGAACGCGGCGGCGGCCTCGCCTTCACCGAGCGGGTGCGGCGGACGGCGCGGCGCTCACCGGTGATGTCGACGCTCCACAGCGAGGTCGTGTACGCCGTCTTCTCCGCGTCGGGGCCCTGCACCGCGGCGATCAGGGTCGTTCCGTCGTGGCTGAGTGTGAGGCCCGCGAGCCTCGGCGTGGTGACGAAGGTGTCGAGATCGTGCCAGGGAGAGGTGGAAGTCATGGTCCCACCATGCCACCGCCCGTAGCGGGGCACCAACGGGGCGGCGGAGTGTCCGCAGGTAGTCTCTGGGGCGTGACCACGCGACGCATGCAGGACCTGACAGTCGACCACCACACCCTGACCGTTCCCCTCAACTGGGCCGACCCCGACGGCAGGACGATCGACGTCCACGCCGCCGTGGTCACCCGACCCGGCGGCGCGGATCTGCCCTTCCTAACCTTCCTGCAGGGCGGCCCCGGGCACGAGGCCCCGCTCCGTTTCGTTCGTCGCCGTCGTGGCTCGATGCGGCGCTGGAGAAGTACCGCGTCGTGATGCTCGACCAGCGCGGCACCGGCCGATCGACCCCGGTCACCGACGACGACCTCGCGCTGGGTGCGCAGGTGCTCGCCGAGCGCCTCACACACCTGCGGGCCGACTCGATCGTCCGCGACGCCGAGGCAGTGCGCGAGCACCTCGGCGCGGAGAAGTGGAGCACGCTGGGGCAGTCGTTCGGCGGCTTCACCACGCTGAGTTACCTCAGCACCGACGCGGCCTCCCTCGAGCACGTGTTCTTCACCGGCGGCCTGAGCGCCGTCGGGCACACGCCCGAGGAGGCGTACGCGCTCACCTACGACAAGTCGCGCGCGGCGTGCCAGCGGTACTACCGCCGGTTCCCGGAGCACCGCGAGGCCTTCGCCCGCCTCGTCGACCTCGCGGCGGCGGGCCGGATCGAGTTGCCGACCGGCGAGGTGGTGTCGGTGTCACGCCTCAGGTCGCTCGGTTCGCTGCTGGGTTCGGACGACGGATGGCAGTCGCTGTGGGCGCTGCTGGAGAAGGATCCGCGCGGCAACGCGTTCCGCCACGACCTCACCGACGCGCTGCCCTTCGGTGGCAGGAACCCTCTCTACTACGTGGTCCACGAGTCGTGTTACGCCGACGGCGGCACCACCGCCTGGGCCGCCGAGCGGGTCGAGCCCGATGACTTCCGCTCCGACCCGACGCTGCTGACCGCCGAGCACGTGCACGCCGAGTGGGCCGAGACCGTGCCCGCTCTGCGGCCATGGCGCGAGGTTGCGGAGGCGATCGCCGCGCACGAGTGGCCGCGCCTGTACGACGTCGAGGCGTTGCGGGCCTCCGATGCGCGGGGCGCCGCGGCCGTCTACTACAACGACATCTACGTGCCGGTGGAGTACTCGATGGAGACCGTGTCGCTCCTCCCTGGCGTCACGCCGTGGGTGACCAGCCAGTACGAGCACAGCGGGCTGCGTTCGGGCGAAGTCCTGCCCGCCTGTTCGATCTGGCGGGGCACCGGATCCTCCGCTGATGGGCACGATTCGTTGAAGCTTGCACCTCCCGCGTAGAATGAGGCCTGCGGTTCGCCCAGTCTTGCAGCGGACCGCCGGTGATAAGAGGCCTGGCATCACGCCGGCCGCCCTTTGCCCGCGCCGCACGACCATCCCGGTCGCTGCCGTCAGGCGCGCCGTGCGAGACACCGATCTCTAAGGATCCCTTTTTGTCTTCCGACTTCGCGCGCCTCGGCGTGCCCGCAAACCTCGATGCCGTGCTCAGTGCGCGTGGCATCACCTCCCCACCCCGATCCAGGCTGCCACGCTGCCCGACTCGCTCGCCGGGCGTGACGTGCTCGGCCGCGGCCGCACCGGCTCGGGAAAGACGTATGCCTTCCTGCTTCCGCTGGTCGCCCGCCTCTCAGGCGGTGGCCGCGCCGGGGCCCGCAAGGCCCGCGCCCTGATTCTCGCCCCGACGCGTGAACTCGCGTCGCAGATCGAGGAGGCGCTCACCCCGCTCGCCGATGCCGCAGGCCTCAGCCACGTCACCGTTTTCGGCGGCGTGAACCAGAATCCGCAGGTGCGCGCCATGGCCAAGGGCATCGACGTGCTCGTCGCCTGCCCCGGCCGCCTGCTCGACCTGGTCGGCCAGGGCGCCATCGATCTGAGCGCCGTCGCGATCACCATCATCGACGAAGCCGACCACATGGCCGACATGGGCTTCCTGCCGATGGTGCGCCGCATCCTCGACCAGACCCCGACCAAGGGCCAGCGCATGCTGTTCTCCGCCACGCTCGACCAGGGTGTCGGCGTGCTGGTGAAGGCGTACCTGCACCAGCCGGTCACGCACGAGGCCGACTCGGCCGAGTCGCCGGTGGCCAAGATGGACCACCACGTGCTCAGGGTCGACAAGTCAGAGCGCGTCGGGATCCTCGCCGATCTCGCCGCCGCTCCGGGCAAGACCATCGTCTTCACCCGCACCAAGCACGGCGCCAAGAAGCTCGCCAAGCAGCTCGTCCAGGCTGGTGTGCCCGCGGTCGACCTGCACGGCAACCTCGCGCAGAACGCGCGCACCCGCAACCTCGAGGCGTTCCACTCCGGCACCGTCCAGACGCTGGTGGCCACCGACATCGCCGCGCGCGGCATCCACGTCGACGACGTGGAGCTCGTCGTGCACGCCGACCCGCCGGCCGAGCACAAGGCCTACCTCCACCGCTCCGGCCGCACGGCCCGTGCGGGCAAGGCTGGCACCGTGCTGACGCTGGTGACCCCGATCAGACCGGCGAGGTGCGTTCGCTGATGCGCGCCGCCAAGATCACCCCGGCCATCGCCACGGCGACGACCGGTTCCACCCTGCTGACCGAACTGGCCCCGGCGAGCGGGTCTACCTCTCGCCTGAGGAGGCCCAGTCGGTGGCCTACCCGAACAAGCCCCAGCAGCAGGGCGACGGCGGGGCAACCGCGGAAACGGCGGCGGGAACGGCCGCGGTCGCGGCCGGGGCGCCGGCGGCAACGGTGGCGACGGTGGCGGTCGACGCCGTCGCTCCGATGCGACGTCGCGTCCTGGGACCCGCCCCGAGGGCGGCCCCTCCGGCGACCGCGCTGGCCAGGCCCGGGCACACGGTCCTCCGGAGGTCGCTCCTCCGGCGGGCGTCGCGGCGGCAACGTGGCGGCGGCCGGCAGCAACCGCGGGGCGGCGGGCTTCAGCTCCCAGCGCCGTCACGGACGCTGATCCTGACCCACGCTGAACCCGACCGTCTGAGGCGTTCCTGAGGAACTCCTCAGACGGTCGGCCACATTTCACACATAATGCCTTGTCACAGGCCTTCCCATCGGCGTGTCGCGGGATTCTCCTGAGACAATGCTTTGGATTTCTCAGTCTTGGCTGTTAGGTTGCTTGAGCCCGAGTCTCCACTGAAAAGGCAACCGATATGCTCAAGCGCACCATGTACGTGCTGGTCTCCGCCCTCCTCGGGGTGGTAATGGCCATCGTCCCCTGGGCGAGGCCAAGGCTCAGACCGACGCACCGACGGTCTACAGCCAGCCTGGCGACCACCTGGTCAACGGCCGGTACTGGACCACGGACTGCGAGAAGTACACCGCCGACATCGTGCGCTGCACCACCGACATCTGGGGCACCAAGATCACCAAGGTGGGTGGCTCCTACCTCACCACCAAGGGCTGGGTGTTCAACAACCTCACCTACCTGCCGTCGACGCGCTCCGCCTGGGCGAAGAACCCACTCGGACACAAGGGCGCGTGGACCGCCGCGGATGGCCGCAGGTGGAAGACCGACTGCGACAGCGCCGCCACCGGCTCGAACGGTTGCCGCTCGTACATCCTGACCACCGTCGTCTCGTCGGCCAACGGTCGCTACACGCAGTCCACCAAGTGGGTGTTCAACAACATGGTGCAGTTCGCCACCTCATCGGTGCCGGCCGTGACCACGATTCCCGCCGCGGCCCCGCCGCTGCCAGGCGTCCCGGTCGAGACCTCGTCGAAGGCCACCAAGGTCGTCGCGGCGGCCCTTTCCAAGGTCGGGAGCCGCTACGTCTACGCCCAGGCGGGCCCCAACTCCTTCGACTGCTCCGGCCTCACCACCTATGCCTACAAGCAGGTCGGCATCTCACTGCCGCGCAGCTCCGGCAGCCAGGTGTCCGCGGGCACCCGGGTCTCGACATCCAACCTGAAGCCAGGCGACCTCGTCTTCTACTACTCACCGATCAGCCACGTGGGCATCTACATCGGCGACGGCAAGATCGTCGACGCGGCGAATCCCGCACCGGCGTGCGGGTCACCACGGTGAACTCGATGCCGCTGAGGGCGGCGGTCCGCGTCCTCAACGGCTGACGCGGCAACGCGCACAACGGGCCCCGGCCGATGCCGGGCCCTCCGCTCTGCCAGGCAGTAGCGTAAGACCGTGCGCACGCCGTCGGTCCCCTCAGAGCCTCTCCGCAGGGAGCGCCATCCTGGCGGCGACCGTCGTCTTCGTCGCCACCTTCCTCCTCTCGCTGCGGAACTGGCGAGCGTTCCCCGGCCTCACCGCCATCGAGGGCGACGCGCTGGCCCAGCCTCCGCTGCTGAGCCTGATCCTGGGCGCGCTGGCCGGCCTGGGGTCGGCGCCCGTCGCCTACGGGGTGGGCGTCATCGTCTTGTTCGTCTGCTTTCTCGCGGCGGTGATCGCGCTGGGGGTCTTCGGACGGCGCGAGCCGGGGCATGGTCGCGCGATGCGCTGTGGCTTGCCTCCTCCCCGATCGTGCTGCTGGTGGGGCTGGCCGACTGGACCCTGCTCCCGCTCGCGTTGACCGCCACCGGCCTGGCGCTCCTGGCCACCGGCCGCACCGTCCCGGCGGCCCTCGTGATGGGGCTGGCCGCCTGCGCCGGCACGATGCCGATCGGAGTGGGCGTCGCTGTCGTCGTCGCGCTCGGGCTGCGCGGAGGCGCCCAGCTGGCCGCCCGGTTCGCGGGCGCCTGGATACTGATGTTCCTCGCCGTCCACCTGCCCCTGATGGCCTCCGATCTCGGCCGGGTCTGGGACTTCTACCGGGGCGAGGCCGGCGCGGCCCCGGCCCGGGTCGCTCTGGATGCTCGCCGGGCGCCTCGGTTTCGAGCAGCCGTACGCGGGATCGATCGGGTTCGCCATCGCCTGCATCGCGCTCGGCTGCGTGTTCGGCCTGCTGCGCGTGACGGGCCGGCGGCCGAGGGTCGGGTCGCTCATCGGGATCGTGGTGCTCTCCACCGTCGTCCTCGGCCCAGCCTTCCCGCCGCAGAGCGGCCTGTGGGTGCTGTTCGCGGTCGTGGTGGCGCGGCCCACCCGCCCGGCACTCATCGCCGTCACCGCGACCCAGGTCGGCTACGCCCTCGCGCACCTGGCCTGGGCCGACGCCGTCACGGCGGGCACAGGGGTGCCCTGGGTCTACTGGTTCGCGCTGGTGGCGCGGGTGGCCGTCGAGTCATGGCTCACCGTCGCGGTCCTGTTCGACCTGCTCCGTCCCGCCCGCGACACGGTGCCGACGGCGGCCCTGCACGACCCGTTGGCCGGCGAGTTGTCGGGCCTCCCGACCTCGGGCCGCTCCCGTGTGCCCGCTCCCCTGCGGAGGACGGGTCGCTCCCGGCGCGGTGGCGCAAACCACTCGCCGCCGCGGCGATCGCGGTGGTGGTGACGCGCGCGGCCTTCCTCGTCGGCGCATCCGCCATCCAGTGGTTGATAGTGACCGACACCGTGAAGCCCCACCTCGACTGGAACATCTGGCTGCAGTGGGACGCGCACCACTACATCGAGATTGCAGAGAACGGCTACGGCCCCGATGTCGTCGCGGGCAACGCGCCGGCCTTCTTCCCGCTGTTCCCGCTCGCGCTGCGCGCCCTCATGGCGATCGGGATCGCGCCGGTGCACGCGGGGCTGCTCATCTCAGCGGTGGCGACCTTCGTGGCCTGCGCCTACCTCTACCGGTTGGCGCAGCTGCACGGCCTCGACGGCGACCGCGCAATCATCTACCTGCTGCTGTTCCCCACCGGCGTCTTCCTCACCGCGGGCTACACGGAGGCACTCTTCCTCGCCGGCGCCATTCCCGCGTTCTACTACGCGCAACGCGGCCGGCCGTGGGAGGCGGCACTGTTCACGGCGATCGCGGTCGGGAGCCGCACCGTCGGCCTGTTCGTGCTGCTGGGCGTCGCAATCGAGCTTGCCCGCCGGGCGTGGCCGAGCGTGCGGGGCATGATCTCGGCCGTCGCGGCGATGGTGGCGGCCTCACTGCCCTTCTGGGCCTACGGGTTGTTCCTGCTCCGCGAGCGCGGCTCCTTCTGGGCGTTCATGGAGGTGCAGCGCACCGGCTGGGGACGCGACTTCGTCGGCTTCACCGACAGCCTCCTGGCGACCTGGCGCACGTGGGAGGGCGACTACAGCGCAAACGTCATCTTCAGCTGGCGGCTCGAGATCGTGTTCGCCGCACTCTCGCTGGGCCTGCTGATCTGGGTGATGTGGCGCGGGTACGTCGGCTACGCGATCTACATCGGGGCGACGCTGCTGATCGGGCTCAGCAACGCCTGGTACTACAGCACGCCCCGCCTCGCGCTGGCATTCTTCCCGTTCGCCTTCCTGCTGGCCGCCCTGGTCGGCCGCCGCGAACGGGCGCACGCGATGACGGTGACGGCCATGACGGTGCTGGCGACGGTCGGCCTGGTGGCCTACACGCGCGGCGCCTGGTTCTTCTGACCGGCCTCAGGCCAGGTCGCTCCCATGGGTGTGGAGAACGGCGGAGACGATGGCCTCGATGGCGAACTGCGTCGCCTCCCCAGCTCGACCTCTGTCGGGTCGAGCAGCCACTGGATCTGCAGGCCGTCCATGACGGCGATGATGCTCGCCGAGCCGTGCCGGATGGGGCCGGGTTCGGTAATCCCTGCTCGCGGCACACCTGCTCGAAGGCCTCGACGATCTCGCGACGGAGGGTCTGGTAGCGGGCGGTGAAGTAGTCCCGGGCGGGATGCTCATCGGTCACCGACTCTCCGGAAAGCACGGCAAAGGCCTGGACGATGCCCGCCCGCTTCGCGTTGCTGAAGGCGGTCCGCACGAGGTGCCGGAACAGGTCGAGACCCCGGGGATGTGCCGCTCGGTGAGATGCTGGACGTCGGTCTGGTCGCGATAGGTGAGGACCTCGAGGAGGAGTTGGTCCTTCGAGCCGAAGTGGTGGAGGATCCCGGCGTGGGTCATGCCGACCTGGTCAGCTATGTCGTGGAGGGTGCCGTTGGCGTAGCCCTTGCTGCCGAAGACGTCGGTCGCGGCCGCCAGGATCGCCTGCCGCCGCTCGAGCGTCGCGGGTCGTACACCGGTCCGCCTGCGCGTGGTGCTCTCGGTCATCGCCCCCCTCTCGCCAGGCCTCAGCTGTCCCTCAGCATAGCCCCAGGTCACGATTTGCTAACAAGCTGGTAACCAAGTTGCGAACTTACTTACCCGTGAGTAAGAATCAGTCTACGGCAGAATGCCGACCCTGGATCCCCACCCACGGGGCAACTGATGAGGAGCAGCAATGAAGCTGAAGCCACTGATCGCACTCACAGCCGGTGCGGCACTACTGTTCGCCGGGTGCGGCACCGGCGGGGAGCCTGCCGCCACCGGTGAGCCCTCCGGCGACGCGACGACGAACGGCCCCACGCAGGGCACCGCCGCCCTGACCATCGCCAAGCCCGACGGCGCGATCACCACCGAGTCGCACAACCCGTACCTCGGTGACTCATCCGCTTCGAAGTACGCCTATGGCAAGGTCCTCTTCGAGACGCTTGCCCTCGTGAACCCGACCGGCGACCTCGGCACCACCCCCTGGCTCGCCGAGTCGGTCGAGTGGAACGACGATTACACGGAGCTCACCGTCGTGCCCCGCAAGGGCGTGAAGTGGAGCGACGGCACTGACTTCACCGGCGACGACATCATCTTCAGCTTCGACATGCTGCTGAACGGCAAACTGAACGACACCTCGGCCCTCAACTACACCGGCGCCACCGTCGATGGCGACAGGATCACCCTGAAGTTCGCCAACTCGAAGTACACCGCCCAGGCCCGCGTGCTGCACCACCCCATGGTCCCCAAGCACATCTGGGAGAACATTGCGGACCCGAACACCGACCCGCTGACCGGCGAGGGCATGGCCGTCGGCACCGGCCCTACGTGCTGTCCAACTGGTCCACCGAGTCCGTCACCCTGACCGCAAACCCCGACTACTGGGGCGGGCCGGTCGCCGTCCCGGAGCTCCACTATGTCTCCTACGGCGACAACGCCGCCCTGACCACGGCCCTGGTCTCGGGTGAGGCCGACTGGGCGCAGGCCTTCCTGCCGCAGATCCAGACCAGCTTCCTCGCCGCAGACAAGGAGCACAACAAGTTCCTGGTCTCGCCCACCGCGGGCGCGGCCACCCTCTTCATGAACCTGCAGACCAAGCCGTTCAACGACAAGGCCCTGCGCGAGGCCCTCGCCTGGACGATCGACCGCCAGGCCTACGTTGACATCGCCCGCGAGGGCGCGTCGCAGGCCGTGTGGAGCGTCACCGGCCTCGGCGACCTGCTGAGCAAGGAGATCCTGCCCCAGTACGCCGATCAGAAGTACTCCGTCGACGTCGACAAGGCCAAGAAGATCCTCACCGACGCCGGCTACACCTGGAAGGACGGCAAGCTCACCGACCCAGACGGCGAGGCCGTCTCATTCAGCATCTCGGTCCCGTCGGGCTGGAGCGACTGGAACACTGAGCAGGCGCTGATCTCCGAGGAGCTCAAGCAGGCCCTCGGCATCGAGGTCAAGGTTGACCAGCCAGACTGGGGCGGCTGGGACGCCGCACGCCAGGAGGGCACCTTCCAGGCGATCATCCACTGGCTCGAGGACACCGGCAACGCATACGGCATGTACACCTCGACCATGGACCCGAAGTGGATCGTGGATGACAGGGCGCAGTACAACTTCGGCCGTTTCGATGACCCGGCGGTGACCGAGGCCCTGAACACCTACGCCAACGCATCGAGTGAGGAGGAGCGCGCTGCGGCGCTCGCGGTGATGCAGAAGGGGTTCGTCGAGAACGTGCCCGCCATCCCGCTCGGCGCCCACCCACTGCTCGGCGAGTTCAACACCCGCAACTACGTCGGTTGGCCCTCGGAGGAGGACCCGTACGCCTCGGGCGACCCGACGCAGCCCGGTATCGTCCAGATCCTCACCAAGCTGACCCCGGCCGGCTGACCCGAGACACACACCGCTCCGCGCGGGGATGCACTGCATCCCCGCGCGCGGCTGATGCCGAAAGTGAGACCCATCCGATGCGCGATCCGCTGCTGTCCGTGCAGGACTTCTCGGTTGTCTACGACGTCGATCCGCCTGTGGAGGCCGTCAGCAATGTGAGCCTCGTGCTCCAGCGCGGCGAGATCCTCGGCCTGGCCGGGGAGAGTGGCTGCGGTAAGACCACCCTCGCCTACGGTATCCAGCGCCTCCTGAGGGCGCCCGCGGTGATCACCGGCGGATCGGTCGTCTTCCACGACGCCTCCGGCGACGACATCGACATCAACACCCTCGACAACGAGGCCATGCGCCGCTTCCGCTGGGACAAGATCTCGATGGTCTTCCAGGGCGCGATGAACGCGCTGAACCCCGTCGTCCAGGTCGGCGCCCAACTCGAGGACGTCTTCGAGGTGCACCGCCCCGGGATGACGGCGAGGCAGCGCCGGCACGAGGCGCGTGAACTTCTCGAGATCGTCAAGGTCGGCGGGCAGCGGATGCGTTCCTACCCACACGAACTGTCGGGCGGCATGCGGCAGCGGGTGATGATCGCGATGGCGCTGGCGCTCAGGCCGCAGCTGATGGTCATGGATGAGCCGACGACGGCGCTCGACGTCCTCGTTCAGCGTGAGATCCTGCGGCAGATCTCCCAGCTCCGCCACGAGTTCGGCTTCTCGGTCATCTTCATCACCCACGACCTCCCCTGCTGCTGGAGATCAGCGACCGGATCGCCATCATGCGCGAAGGCCGGATCGTCGAACTCAACACTGCGGAACGGATCTGGACCGGGCCGCAGCACGACTACACGAAGACGCTGCTGTCATCGTTTCCACGCCTCACCGGCGAGAGAGGGGTGGTCGTGCGATGAGCATGCTCAAGTTCAACCACGTCACCAAGATCTACAACGTCCGCGGCGTGGGCCAGCTCCGCGCCCTGGACGACGTCAGCTTCACGCTGAGTTCCGGGCAGACCATCGGGTTGGTCGGCCAGTCGGGAAGCGGCAAGTCGACGATCGCGAAGATCCTCACCCAGCTCGAACGGGCCACCTCGGGTGAGGTGCTGCTCAACGGCTCCCCATCCCCGAGCGTGGTAAAGGGCTGCGCGCCTACCGGCAACAGCTCCGGATGGTCTTCCAGGACCCGTTCGCGTCGCTGAACCCGTACCACACGATCCGCTACCACATCGAGCGACCGTTGCGCCTCCACGACGTGGTGCCCAGAGCCGAGACGGAGGCAGAGGTCCGGCGGCTCCTGGAGCGCGTCCGGCTCACCCGTTCGGTGATCGACCGCAGACCCCACGAACTATCCGGCGGCCAGCGGCAGCGGGTCGCGATCGCCCGCGCCCTCGCGTCGCGCCCAGGCTGCTGGTGGCCGACGAACCCGTCTCGATGCTCGACGTGTCGATCAGGCTCGGCGTCCTGAATCTGCTCGCCGATCTCCAGCGCGAGGAGGGCCTCGGCGTCCTCTACATCACGCACGACCTCGCCACCGCCCGTCACTTCAGCGACGAGATCATCGTGCTCAACCAGGGCAGGATCGTCGAACACGGCCCCGCCGATGACGTGATCCTCAACCCGCAGGACCCATACACCCGCGAGCTCCGAGCGGCGTCTCCCGACCCCGAGAAGCACTTCGCGACCCACCATGGAGGACTCCGATGAGCGCCGTCCAACCGCCTCTCACCGAGGTCCCCGACGCGCTCGAGGTCGGCACCACCGCCACGAGGCGGAGAGGGGACGCGCCCGGGTGCCGTGGCGCTTCCTCGGGAGCCGCGCACTCTTCTACCTGTTCACGCTCTGGGCGGCCATCACGATCAACTTCATCCTGCCCCGGATGATGAAAGGCGACGCTGTCGATCAGTACCTGGCCCGGAACCGGAACGTGTCACCCGAGGCGGCGGATGCGCTGCGCGCCCTGCTCGGCCTCGACACGGACAAGACACTGGTCCAGCAGTACCTCGACTACTGGTCGCATCTCCTGCGCGGCGACCTCGGCGTCTCCCTGCTGCACGGAATGCGGCCCGTCACCGAAGTGATCGCCGGCGCCCTGCCATGGACGATCGGGTTGGTCGGTTTCGCCACGATCGTGTCGTTCACCATCGGCACCGTCGGGGGCGCCATCATCGGATGGCGTCGTGGAAGCCGTCTCGATGTGATGATCCCGATCACCACGTTCCTCAGCACAATCCCTTACTTCTGGCTCGGCCTCCTCGCCATTGCGGTGTTCTCCGTCAACCTCAAGTGGTTCCCCATCGGCAAGGCGTTCGGCGTCGGCATGAAGCCCGAGTGGTCACTCGAGTTCATCAGCCAGGTCATCCACCACGGCACCCTTCCCGCGCTGACGATCGTCATCGCCTCGCTCGGTGGCTGGATGCTCGGCATGCGCAACATGATGCTGACGGTGCTGGACGAGGACTACATCACCGTGGCGCAGGCCAAGGGCATGCCCGAGCGCAAGGTGCTCTGGCGTTACGCCGCCCGCAACGCGGTCCTACCGCAGATCCAGAGCTTCGCCCTCTCGCTCGGTTTCATCGTGGGCGGCACCATCGTGATGGAGATGGTGTTCAGCTACCCCGGCATCGGCAAACTGCTTCTCGACGCGACCAATGCGAAGGACTACGCGCTCATGCAGGGCGTGTTTCTCGTGATCACCATCTCGGTGCTGCTCGCCAACGTCCTTGCCGACATCGCCTACGCGTTCCTCGATCCTCGCACCCGCCAGACGGAGGCCTGAGCCATGACGATCCCCCTGCCCCGCCCCGTGGTGGCCCCACCGAGGCGACACCGGAGGGCATGAGCCGCTGGGCGAAGCTCGGCTCGGCATTCGCGATGTTCCGCAATCCCAAGTCGCTCTCCGGGCTCGCGATCCTCGTGTTCTTCGTCCTGGTGGCCGTCTTCGCCGACTTCCTGGCGCCGTACTCCCCGACCGCGGTCGACCACACCGCGCGCTTCCAGCCACCCTCGGCCGCGCACTGGCTCGGGACCACGCACATCGGCGAGGACGTGCTCAGCCAGGTGATCCACGGCACCCGTGGCGTCATCGTCGTCGGCTTCCTCGCCGCGGTCATCGCAACGGCGATCGCGATCACCGTCGGGGTGGTGTCCGGTTACCTCAGCGGCTGGAAGAGCGAGTCTCTCTCGGCGCTCACCAACGTGTTCCTCGTGATCCCCAGCCTCCCCTGATCATCATCGTGGCCTCGATGTTCGAGGATCCACCGCTCTGGGTCGTTGCGGGCGTGCTAGGGCTGGTGGGCTGGGCGTGGGGGGCGCGCGTGCTGCGGGCCCAGACGATGTCGCTACGCAACCGCGACTTCGTGCTGGCGGCCCGCGCCAACGGTGAGCCCCTGCGCCGCATCATCACCATCGAGATGCTGCCGAACCTGATGGCCCTGATCGCCGCGAGCTTCGTCGGCACGGTCACCGCCGCCATCCTGAGCCTCACCACGTTGTCGTACATCGGCGTCATCCCGGTGACGACGTACAACTGGGGACGATCCTCAACTGGGCATCCGCGCAGGGCGCGTTCCAGCAGAACCAGTGGTGGTGGTACCTGCCCCCGGCCTCTGCATCGCCGCCATCGGCGTCGCCCTGTCCCTCATCAACTTCGGCATCGACGAGTACGTCAATCCGCGCCTGCGGTCCGCCGGTGAGCGAGCCCGCGCCCTACGCAAGCAGGGTCTCAATGCCAACTCCGCCGTCACCGCGGTGCGCCCCGTGACACACCTGAAGGAAGTACAAGCGTGACCACCGCCAACGCCGAGAGGCACCTCGATGCAAGCCTGCCCGTCGGAGAGCGGGTCGCCGACCTGCTTTCCCTGATGACAGTCGAGGAGAAGGTCGGGCAGATGATGCAGTTGGATGCCCGCGACGACCTCGACGATCAGGTGCTGAACAGGCACGTCGGCTCGATCCTGCACACCTCCCCGAGCGGGTGCTGAGGGCCCACGAGCTGACCGACCGTTCCAGGCTGCGGATCCCACTGCTCGTCGGCGAGGACTGCATTCACGGGCACTCCTTCTGGGAAGGTGCCACGATCTTCCCCACGCAGCTCGGCATGGCCGGCTCGTGGGACGCGGGCCTGATCGAGAGGGCCGCCCGGGTGACCGCCGTCGAGGTGGCTGCGACCGGCATCCACTGGACGTTCTCTCCTGTGCTGTGCATCACGCGCGACCTACGCTGGGCCGGGTCAACGAGACCTTCGGCGAGGACCCCTTCCTCATCGGCGAGTTCGCCTCGGCGATGGTGCGCGGATACCAGGCGAGGGGCTCCACGACGAGCGCGCCATCCTCGCCACCGCGAAACACTTCGCGGGCTACTCCGAGACGCAGGGCGGCAGAGATGCCTCCGAGGCCGACCTGTCGCGCCGCAAGCTGCGCTCCTGGTTCCTGCCCCGTTCGAGCGGGTCGCCCGCGAGGGCTGTGGCACCTTCATGCTCGGCTACCAGACCACCGACGGGGTCCCGATCACGCTGAACGAGTGGCTCCTGACCGACGTGCTCCGCGGTGACTGGGGCTACGGCGGGATGCTGATCACGGATTGGGACAACGTCGGACGGATGGTCTGGGAGCAACAGATCCAGCCCGACTACGCGCACGCCGCGGCCGCCGCCGTCAAGGCCGGCAACGACATGATCATGACGACCCCGCGGTTCTTCGAGGGCGCCCTGCAGGCGATCGCCGCCGGCATGCTCGACGAGGCCGACCTCGACGCGGCCGTCGCCCGGATCCTGACGGTGAAGTTCGAGCTCGGTCTGTTCGAGAACCCCCGCCGCCCTGACCCGCAGCGGATCGCCACCGAGATCGCCACCCCGAGCACGAGGCGGTGAACCTGGCACTGACGCGCCGCTCGATCGTGCTGCTCGAGAACGACGGCGTCCTCCCCTGCTGCACACCACAGATCGCGACGCCGCAGGGCGCGCCGTCTCCGACACCGCGCGGCGGATCGCGGTGGTCGGCCCGCTCGCCGACGATGCACAGACCCAGTTGGGTGACTGGGCCGGCAACTCCGGGCAGGCGGGCTGGTTCCCGGACGGCCACCCGCGCCACATGATCAGCACCGTGCTCGACGGCCTCCGCGACCATTCCCCGAAAGTTGGGAGATCGGTTACGCGCAGGGCGCACGCATCGTCGACCTGGTCGACGATCCGGCAGGCCGGTTCTTCCCCGACGGCCAGCCGCGGCCGCGGATCGCGAGCCCCGCGGCGCCCGACGAGGCGATGATCGCGGAGGCGGTCGCCCTCGCGGGGGCCTCCGACCACGTCGTGGCCGTCGTCGGCGACGTCATTCCGCTGGTCGGCGAGGGCCGCTCCACAGCGACCCTCGACCTGATCGGCGGCCAGATCGCCCTCCTCGACGCGCTCGCCGCGACCGGGAAGCCGATGACGGTGGTGCTCATTGCGTCGAAGCCGCTGGTGCTTCCCACCGCAGCCCGCACCGCGGCGTCTGTGATCTGGGCAGCGTCGCCGGGCATGCGCGGCGGGCAGGCCATCGCCGAGATCCTGCTCGGGCTCGTCGAGCCGAGCGGCCGCCTTCCCGTGTCGTTCGCGGTGCACGTCGGCCAGCAGCCGACCTACTACAACCAGGTGCGCGGTCAGCACGGCAACCGGTACGCCGACCTCACACAGGTGCCCGCGTGGCGCTTCGGCCACGGGCTGAGCTACACCACGATCACCTACTCCGACCTGGTGCTCGCCGCCGATCGGTTGACGAGGACCGACACCGTCCGGGCGCGCGTCACCCTCACCAACGAGGGGGATCGCCCGTCGCTGGAGACGGTGCAGGCATACATCAGCGACACCGTCACCTCGGTGAGCTGGGCCGACCAGGAGCTGAAGGCCTACCGGCAGGTCGAGGTCGCCTCCGGGGAGGCCGTCACCGTCGAGATCGAGGTGCCCGTCGCCGACTGCACCATCGTGGACGCGGCGGGCAACCGGATAGTCGAGGCCGGAGCCTTCGAGTTGCGGGTCGGCCCGTCCTCGGATCCCGACCGACTACTGACGGCGCCGTTCACCGTCGCCTGAGCTAGCGGCGGCCCCTCGGACCGAACGGGCCGACGAGGCGGGGCCGGCAAGCCTGGTCTCCAGCCGTCGCGCCTCCCGCTTCAGGGGCTGCGCGATCCACTCACCCAGGATGACGCCCGACGCCAGTGCCGTCGCGACGGCGGCCGCGGTCATGAGCGCGAGCAGGCCGTCAGCGGTGCTGGCCTGCGTCCCCTGCATGACAAGCGAGAGGCCACGGTAGATCGCGAGGCCCGGCAGCAGCGGCGTGATCGCGGGCACGATGATCACCAGCGGCGGCACCTTGACGCGCCCTGCGACGGAGTAGGCGACCAGCCCGATCAACAGCGCAGCCGCGGCGGCGCCCCAGGGCCTGGCGAGCGCGAGGTTCGAGATCACCCGGTCGAGGACGGCGGCGGCGAGCGCGATCACCGCGACCGGGATCACCACGCGCCACGGCGAGTAGACGCACACCGCGAACGCGGCGGCACAGAGCGCGGCGCCGAGGGCGAGCAGCGGGATGCCCTCCCAGCCCGCGCGGCCGGGCTCGACGTAGCCGACCTCGATGCCGAGCATCGCGGCGATTCCCAGCCCGCCGCTGACGCCCGCGATGATGCCCGCGGTGTAGAGGACGGCCTCGAGGATCCGGGCGGTCGCCGTCACGTAGAAACCGGTGAGCGCATCCTGAAGCGCCCCCATCAGGCCGATGCCGGCGAGCAGCATGATGATGTTGGAGGTGATCACGAGGCTCGGATCGACGCCGACACCCGTCGCCTTCACTGCCACGGCGAACGCGGAGGCGACGAACCCACCCGCCACCTGGACATAGAAGCCAGGCAGCCGGAGTCGTGAGAGCAGCAGTTGCACGCGGTGGATCGCGGCACCTGCCAGGAAGGCGATGAACACGACGATGGGGCCGCCGCCGAGGAAGATGGCGGCCGAACCGCACATGGCGCCGTTGGCGATGGTGACGGCCCAGCGCGGGAGCGCGTGCGGTGCGGAGACCACCTTTGCCATCCGGGCGCGGGCCCCGCGAGGTCGACCCGGTTGGAGACGATGTCGCGGACCAACTGATTGACCCGCGTGAGGTCGTCGTAGTCGAGGTCGCGGGCCTTCACCCGGCGCACGAGCGTCAGCGGGAGCTCCTCAGGGTCGTAGGCGTAGCTCATCGACAGCTGGGTGAACGTGACGTCGACCTCCGGCCGGTGCACGCCGAGCTTCTGCGCGACGGCCTGCATGGAGGCGGTGACATCGGCGGCACCGGCCCCGGAGGAGAGCAGGACCTCGCCGATCCGGAGGCTGAGATCGAGCGTGAGGTTGAGTTCCCGCACCCGTGAGGTGGCGTCGCCGACAGACATGGCACCCATGCTTCCATCATGTGGCCCGGTGCCCGAAAAGGTGCGCGCGTCGAGGCGCTGTTTCGCGCCGGCGTCGTCGGCGGTTAAGGTGCTGAGACGTGGCAGCCTCCCGATTCTCCGCAGTCCTGTTCGACTGCGACGGCATCCTCGTCGACTCCGAACCCATCACGCAGGCCGTGCTGCGCGAGATGCTCATCGAGCTCGGATGGGACATCTCGGAGGAGGAGACCATCCGCCGCTTCGTCGGGAAGGCGTTCCTCGACGAGTGGAGGGTCATCCACGAGCACACGGGGCACCGGATCGACCAGGAGTGGATCCTCGGCTTCCGGGTCCGCCGCGATGCCGCACTGCGGGAGCGACTCGCGCCCGTGCCCGGCGCCGTCGACGCCGTCCACGCCATCGCGGAGCGGCTGCCTGTCGCCTGCGTCTCGGGCGCCGACCGCGGCAAGATCGAGATGCAGCTCGAAATCGCGGGGCTCAGCGACGTGTTCGGCGACAGGGTGTTCAGCGGGATGGAGCTGCCGCGCAGCAAGCCCGCTCCCGACGTGTACCTCGCCGCCGCCGGTTCGCTGGGGATCGACTCGGCGACCGCCGCCGTCATCGAGGATTCCGGCTCCGGGATCGCCGCGGGCATCGCGGCGGGCGCGAGCGTCTTCGGGTTCGCCCCCGGCGGGCCGACGTACCTGTCGGCCGCGGCTCTGCTGAGGCTGGGCGTCCACGCGGTGTTCGACTCGATGGTCGAGCTGCCGTCTCTGGTGCTCGACGCCGCCGCCGTCGCCTGACCCCCCGCCGCGCGGCCTGACGATTTCGACTTCAAGCTCACCTTCCCGGCTGAGAGCTTCCTTGCGTCACCCGAATTGAACGGTTACGATGGAATACGAAAGCTTTTGACACTCGACGGAGAGTGAAGCATGTCCCTCGATCCGGATCTGAGCGGTGCCCTCACCGCTTACCTCGAACGCCGTGCCGCGGACCCGACCCCCGACGCAGCCTCCCTGCGACGATCATCCGCCGCACTGGCACCGGCGGCCGGGGCCGACCTGCTGAAGCGGATCCATCGCGATGAGCTTCCCCGGCACCGGCCCGCGACGGCCACCGGATCCCACTGACCCGATACCGGCCGGCCGAGGGCGGAACCGGAGGCACCCTCCTGTTCCTGCACGGCGGCGGGATGGTCGCCGGTTCACGGCTGACCGCAGAGCCGACCATCCTGCGCCTGGTCGCGGCGAGCGGGATCACCATCATCACACCCGAGTACCGACTCGCCCCGGAGCACCCGAACCCGACCCCCGTCCACGACTGCCACGCAGCACTGGCCCATCTCGGCCGCGAGGCCTCCGGCCTGGGGATCGACCCGCTCCGGCTGGCCATCGGAGGCGACTCGGCCGGAGGAGGCCTCGCAGCAGCGACCGCGATACTGGCCCGGGACACCGGCGGCCCACGCCTCACCGCCCAACTGCTCGGCTGCCCCATGCTGGACGACCGCACGACCGGCCCCCGCGAGAAGTGGCACACATGGACCCCGGCCGACAACGCGATCGGCTGGTCGGCCTACCTCGGCGGCGCACCGGCAGACCACCTGGCTGCACCTGCCCGCGCGGCCGACCTGGGCGGCCTACCACGCGCCTTCATCGACACCGGGACGCTCGACCTCTTCTGCGCCGAGGATGTCAGGTACGCCCTCCGCCTGCTGGAGGCGGGCGTTCCCTGCGACCTGCACGTATACGCAGGGGCACCACACGGGTTCGCCTCCCTCAATCCGCACGCAGGGGTGGCAAAACGGGCCCTCGCCCAGCGCGCAGCCTTCCTCCGCACCATCTGACCAAACGAAAGCGAGTTCCCATGCCCATCCTCGAACGCCTCCACGACGGCGGCGTCATTCCCCCATGATCACGCCCCTCCTGCCGGACCGATCCATCGACGTCGCATCGACGGCGAACCTCGCGTCGGCCCTCACCCGAACCGGCTGCGCTGGCGTCCTCGTCCTCGGATCAACCGGCGAGGGCCCATGCCTCTCCGCCGACGCCGCGGAACTGGTCGTGCGCACCGTCCGTGACGCGACCGATGGCATCGTGATGGCCAACGTCGCAGCCATGAGCACCGCCGCCGCGGCGGCCGCCGCCCGCAGATGGAGATCCGTCGGTGCCGACGTCATCCTGGCCCCACCGCCGAGCGGACTGCCGATCTCAGCGAGCGAGCTCACCGAGCACTACCGCACGGTCGCCGCTGCCGCCGGCGGACCCGTCATGGCCTACCACGTGCCCTCCCGGGTGCCTTCTGCACTCACCCCGCGCTCCTGGGCACGCTCGCGAGCGAGGGCATCCTGCTCGGAGTCAAGGACTCATCGGGCGATCTCGACAACCACCGCCGCGAGGCGATGGCCCTCGCCGAGGTCGGAGGGGTCGGCTACAGCGGCTCCGAAACCTGCATCGACATGGCCGTGCTGGCAGGGTTCACGGGCTCGATCCCGGGGCTGGCGAACGTATACCCGCGCACCGAGCTCGCGGTCATCGAGGCCGCCCGTGAGGGCCGCTGGCCCGAGGCGAGGCGACTCCAGGAGGGCTGACCCGACGGATGGACCTCTACTTCGGGCCCACCGGCGAGGGGAGCTTCTCCGCGACGGTCATGGGCACAATCAAGACGGCACTGCGACTCGCGGGCGTCATCGAACACTCAACCCTCAGCGCCCCTCTGACGCAGCCGTCGGCGGCCCTGCTGGCCCACGTCGAGGCGCACCTGGCCGCATACCCGCCCGAGTTCAACTGACCGAGCTGACGTTTACAGAGAGATTTTGTGAAAGGTATTGACGATTTGTCAGCGAACGTGACATCATCGAGTAACTCGACCACAAAGGAGTGATCATGGGTAATCCCAAAAAACGTCTAGGGTTCGCCGCAGCCCTCATCTCCTCGGCCCTCCTGTTTGCAGCCTGCACCCCTGCCGGGACAGGACCGCAGAGCCCCCAGCCCCAGGGCAGCAGCGGGCCACGGCGGGAGGCGCACGGAGCACCATCGCCTTCCAGCTCTACCAGAAGCCGAACAACTTCGACCCGGTCCACGCCCTGCACGCGGCGGATCAGGCCGCCGCCGTCGCGCAGTTCATGCCGATGCTCACCTATGTGCAGGGCGAGTTCGTCGGCCGTGTCGCCAAGTCCTGGGAGTCGCCCGACAACCAGCACTTCACCTTCGTCCTCAACGACGCAAAGTGGAGCGACGGCTCGGATCTGACCGCCGATGACGTCGCGTTCAGCTTCAACACCTACCTGAACGCCGAGGTGGCCTCCAACTGGGGCTCCTACCTCAGCTCGATCGCGGGATCCGAGGAGGTCCAGGCGGGCACGGCCGACTCGCTGAGTGGCGTCAAGGTCGTCGATCCCAAGACGGTCGAGGTCACCCTGAGCGCACCGAACCCGAACTTCCTACCGTTCCTCACCGAGCTCGGCATCATTCCGAAGTCGGTCTACGGCGAGATCGAGCCGGGCAGCCTGAAGGGGCCCCGGAGTTCCGGGAGCCAACCGTCGGATCCGGTTCCTACATCTTCTCGAAGTGGATCAACGATGACACCATCGAGATGAAGGCCAACCCCGAGGCGTTCTTCCCGGCACAGGCGGACACGCTGATCCTCAAGTTCCTCACAGGCGACGTCGCCACCGCTCAGCTGCAGACCGGCGAGCTCGACATCGCAGAGGTCGCAGCCACCGACGTTGCGGCGCTGGAGGCCGAGGGCGTCAAGATCATCTCCGTGCCGGGCAACAAGGTCATGGCGCTGCACAACTCGATCCCGAGCGGCAAGCTCGACGATGTCCGCGTCCGTCAGGCGATCATGTACGCCATTGACCGCGAGGCCATCATCGACAGCATCCTCGCGGGCAAGGGCCGCCTCGCCGACTCGATGATGTTCCAGCCCGACTGGGCGCAGTCGCCAGACATGAACCCATACGAGTACGACCCGGAGAAGGCAAGGCAACTGCTCAAGGAAGCCAACTGGGACGCGAAGACCGAACTGAACCTCGACATCGTGCCCGGCCAGGCGGACCGCGACGCGGTGTTCCGGATCATCGTCGGCCAGTTGCAGGAGGTCGGTATCAATGCCGTCATCCGCAACCACCAGTCGGCAGATCTGACCACCTTCGTGAACAACTTCGAGCTCGACCTGCTGATCAGCCCCTACACGCAGACGGTGCCCGAGCCAGCGGCGCTGGCGGCCCGCCTGACCTGTGATTCAAAGATCCCCAACGGCTCCAACATCACCGGTTACTGCAACGAGAAGGTCGACAAGCTCTTCGCGGAGGCCGTCACCAAGGTCGATGACGCGGATCGTGCCCCGATCTACCAGGAGATCAACAAGATCCTCAACGAGGAGCTTCCGAACTTCCCCTCTACATCGCCGATCTCAATGCGGGTACCGGGCCGACCATCTCCGGCTACGACCCGGCGGTATTCCCCGTCACCGCCATCGCCGATCAGTGGGCGAAGTAGCGTCCAAAGCAGGCGTGGGGGTGGTTGGAGTGAATCCGACCACCCCCTGCGCGCGGAAAGGTAGAGATGCTGCGGTTCATCCTCAAACGATCGCTCGTGAGCGTCGCGGTGCTGCTGGTGATCAGCGTGCTGCTGTTCATCCTCGTGCGACAGGCGCCCGGCGACCCGGTCGACATGTACGTCAATCCCCTGACATTCTCAGGTGACCTCGAGGCTGCGCGGGCAGCGGTCACGGCCCAGCTCGGTCTGGACCAGCCCCTGGTCGTCCAGTACTTCAGGTGGCTTGGGGAGGCGCTGACGGGCAACCTCGGGTACTCCTACCTCGACGGCCGCGCGGTGACTGCGCTCATGATGGACCGCCTCTACAACACGATGGCGTTGGTTGTGCCCTCCCTGATCGTCTCCCTCCTGATCGGCATCGTCGGAGGCGTCTGGGCAGCCCTTCGCCACAACCGCGCAGGTGACTACATCCTCTCGGCCGGATCGGTCATCGCCCTCTCCGTCCCGCCATTCTTCCTGGCGCTGGCAGGCATCTACGTCTTCGGTCTCCAGCTGAGGTGGCTGCCCACGGCCGGCATGAACGCGACGATCCCCTCCGCCTGGGAGGGCTTCAGGCACATGATCATGCCCGCGCTCATCCTCGGAACAGCCGGGGCAGCCGCCTACCAGCGCTGGACCCGCTCCTCGATGCTCGACGTGCTCGGGCAGGACTTCATGATGACGGCCCGTTCCAAGGGTCTCTCAGGCGGCAGGATCACCTGGCGGCACGGCGTCTACAACGCGCTGATCCCCATCATCACGGTCATCGCAATGAACATCCCGCAACTCCTGGGAGGAGCGGTGATCGTCGAGCAGGTGTTTGCCTGGCCGGGGATGGGCCGACTCGCCGTCGATTCCATCACCAGCCGCGACTATCCCGTCCTGATGGGTTTCGTGATGTTCATCGCCATCATCGTGGTGATCGCCAACCTCGTCGCCGACATTGCCTACTCCGTGGTCGACCCACGGATCCGACTGTGAGGTGGAAATCATGACCATCGACACCCAGGACCGCCCCGACATCGCAGTCGAGGAGCCCGAGACGATCTACTCCCCATGGGGCTGGCCTGGCGGCGGCTACGTCGCAACAAGCTCGCAATGATCTCGCTGACGGTGCTCATCCTGCTCGTGCTGATGTCATTCGTCGGCCCGTTCCTCTACACGATCGACCCAGGCGCCGTTGACCCCCGCAACTTCCGTCAGCCGCCCAGCTCCGCTCATTGGCTGGGCACCGACTCGGCAGGGCGCGACGTCTTCGCCCGCCTGATGGCAGGCGGACGGGTCTCGCTGACCATCGGCCTCGCGGCCTCAGTGATCGCGACCACCATCGGCCTCGTCCTCGGCATCGTCGCCGGCTACTTCCGTGGCCTGATGGACGCCTTCCTCACGCGCATCGCTGAGGTGATCCAGTCGTTCCCGATCCTCATCGTGATCATCGTGGTGGTGGCCTTTCTCGGGGCGTCCCTCCCTCTGCTGATCATCTCCCTCGGCCTGCTCCAGTGGACTGCGGCCTTCCGTGTCACCAGAAGTGTCGCGCTGTCGCTGCGTGAGCAGGACTCGATCCAGGCGGTCCAGGGGCTGGGCGGGTCGGTGCCACACATCCTGCTCAGGCACATGCTCCCGCGGTGCTCCCGCACGCGGCGGTCGCGTTCACGATCCTGACCGCCGGCGTGATCATGACCGAGACCGGCTTGTCGTTCCTGGGCCTCGGGGTGCCGCCCCAGCGCCGACGTGGGGCTCCATGATGTCGGAGGCCCAGAGCCTTCGGATCCTGCAGCAGATGCCATGGATGTGGCTGCCCCGGGCCTCGCCATCGCCGTGACCGTCATGGCGGTCAACTTCCTCGGTGACGGTCTCCGTGACAGCGTCGATCCTCGACAGAGCAGGTGAGCAGCACATGACAACCACCATCACCAAGCACGTTCCCGCTGGTGAGCCGATTCTCTCGCTCGAGAACCTGACCACGGAGTTCACGACCCTCACAGGCGTGGTCCGGGCGGTCAACGGGGCAACGTACTCACTCAACGCCGGCGAGACCCTCGGGTTGGTCGGCGAATCGGGCTCCGGAAAGTCCGTGTCGATCCTGAGCGCGCTGGGCCTCGTGCCGCCGAGCGCGAAGGTGGTCGACGGGCACGCCTGGTTCTGCGGGGAGGACCTCGTCTCGATCAGCCCCGAAGACGCTCTGCGCTGTTGGGTGGCGAGATCGGTTTCATCTTCCAGGACCCGATGACCGCGCTGAACCCCTGATGACCATCGGCGCCCAGATTGATGAGTCTCTGCGAAGACACTCGCCCGACTTCCGGACGAAGGCACAGCGCGCGGCGAGGATCGAGGAACTCCTCGCCGATGTGGGGATCCCTGCCCGAAGACCCGCATGGCCCAGTATCCGCATCAGTTCTCCGGAGGCATGCGCCAGCGCGCGATGATCGCCATGGCGATTGCCAACAATCCGAAACTGATCGTGGCGGACGAGCCCACCACCGCGTTGGACGTCACCGTCCAGGCCCAGATCCTGGAACTCCTACTCCGGTTGCAGCAGGACCACGGTTCGGCCCTCCTGATGATCACCCACGACCTCGGGGTCATCGCGGAGATGGCGAAGGACGTGGTGGTCATGTACGGCGGGAGGATCGCGGAGTCCGGCCCGGTCGACGAGATCTTCCACAACACGCGCCACCCTACACCCAGGGCCTCCTGAACTCGCTGCCGCGCGTCAACGAGGTGCGTGAGGAACTGCACGCCATTCCGGGGCAGCCCCGGATCCACGGAGGCTGCCCGCCGGCTGCGCCTTCCAACCTCGCTGCGAGTTGTCGAAGGACCGCCCGCACTGCTTCACGAGGCCTGAGCTCATCGAGATCGGGACCGACCACCGTTCAGCGTGTCACTTCAGCCGCGAACTCGGCCCGACTACCCACTGGGAGGCATCGTGACAACCGACACTGTGACAACGGACACCCGGATCGCGGTACCCACGTCACCAGCGGGTGCGGACTCGATCCTGCGGGTGACCGACGTCGTCAAGGAGTTCGAGGTCGGCGGTGGCTTCCTCAAGCGTTCGACGAAGCTGCATGCCGTCAACGGGATCAGTTTCGACGTCAAGCACGGCGAAACGCTCGCGCTCGTCGGGGAGTCAGGGTGTGGGAAGACCACCGTCGGCAAGACGGTGATGGGCTTCTACCGACCGACCTCGGGCGGGATCTGGTTCGACGGGAGGGAGATCTCCACGGCCACGGGGGCCGAGTTGAGGGCATCCGTCGCGACCTCCAGTACGTGTTCCAGGACCCGTATGCGTCGCTCCCTCCCGGTCAACGGTCGAGTCGATCCTCACGGAGCCTCTCGAGATCCACGGGATCGGGACCAGGCAATCACGCAAGCAGAGGGCCCACGAACTCCTCAACCTCGTCGGCATGCGACCAGCGCTCGCCGCCCGCTACCCGCACGAGTTCTCAGGTGGGCAGCGTCAGCGCATCGGGATCGCCCGCGCGCTCGCGCTCGAGCCGAAGATGCTGATCCTCGACGAACCCGTCTCGGCCCTCGACGTGTCGGTTCAGGCGCAGGTGGTGAACCTGCTCGACCGGCTTCAGGGTGAGCTCGGGCTGTCCTACCTGTTCATCGCACACGACCTGGGCGTCGTGCGCCACATCGCCCAACGGGTGATCGTCATGTATCTCGGGTCGATCGTCGAAGAAGGGCCGACCGACCAGGTGTTCACCAACCCGCAGCACCCGTACACGCAGGCCCTGCTCTCCGCCGTCCCGGTGCCCGATCCGAGAACGAGGGGATGTCGAACCGCCGGCTGTTGCACGGCGACCTGCCCTCCCCACCGACATTCCATCGGGGTGCCCTTCCGGACCCGCTGTTGGAGGGCCACCGAGGTCTGCGCCACGGACAAGCCCTGCTTCGCACGGACGGTGGGGCACAGCGTTCGCCTGCCATCATCCCGGCCCTGAGGAGGCGTGATGACCGATCTGTCCCTGCCCTATCGCGACGTGAAGCCGCAGGGGGCCGCCGACTTCTACTTCGCCATCAACGCGACGTTTGCCCACATCAGGGACACGTACGGCCACGACGCCCTGCACGACTACTGGACGGAGTTGGGGAACGACTACCAGCGTCCCGTCTGGCAACTGTGGTCAGAAGGCGGGCTACCCGCGGTCGAGACCTACTGGCGCGACTTCTTCAGCGTCGAGCCGGGCGGAGAGGTGGTGGTGAGCCGGGGCGAGGACCGGGTCACCGTCGACGTGCGGTCCTGCCCCGCCATCGCGCACCTGCGTGCCAACGGAAGAGACATCGTTGATGAGTTCTGCCAGCAATGCGTCGTGATGGGCAACGCCTGCGCCACAGGCGCCGGGCTCAGGATCGATGTCGCGGGCGGAAACGGCCGTTGCGTGCAGACGATCACCCACGCTGACGACCGCCCGGCCCAGGATCCGACAACGGTCGACGGCTGCGCCACCCCTCGGGAAGGTTGAGAAGAGATGCTCGGGGTCTATGACTTCAACGCCCACTACGACTGGACGTTTCGCTGGTTGCAGGACCACCACGGCATGGAAGGGCTGAAGCGGTACTGGGAGGAGGCGATCTCGATCGACTCCCAGTCGCATGCCCGGTCCGAGTTCCTGCGCGGCTTCGACGGGATGCTCGACTACTGGGGCCACACCCTGGCCGAGGAGGGCGCCGGTTACACCTCCGACGTCCATGAGAATCCCGATACCGGCCGCCGGTTCATGCGCATCGACATGGTCGACTGCCCGAGCCTCGGGTTCCTGCTCCGCAACGACATCGGCGTGGCCGAGGACTACTGCAACCACTGCGTCGGATGGATCGGACCTGCCCTCCGCGATGCGGGCTTCGAGGCCGACCACGAGCACGACCACGCCGGCCACTGCTGGTGGGAGATCCGCGAGACCGGCGACGAGACGCCACCGTCCACGCCGGGGCAGGTCGTGCCTGGCGACGTCCGCCTTCTTCCTCTGTGGGTTGCCGGGAACCGCGACGTCTCGCACCGGTCATCCGACCCGGTTCCGGCACCTCCCGAGGCGAATCGGCCAATGTCAGCAGGCTGATTGACGGCAAGGTGACGGTCCAAGCCTTGACGTGATGCAATATGAAAGCAACTGATCGAGTGAAGTTCGATGGCTGAGGAGAGTGGGCGTCATGACACTGAAGAAGCGCGGCCAGACGCTGGGATGGGAGCGCCGCCAGGAGATCCTGAAGTTCCTGCGGGCAAACGGAAGCGCATCGGTGTCAGTCATCGGAGATCACGTCTCCGCTTCACCGGCCACGATCCATCGCGATCTCGAACTGCTCGCGGAGCAGAAGGTGATCGAACGGGTGCATGGTGGGGCCCTCGCGGTCGAATCGCTGGACGACCCGCCGGTTGCGACCGAGCGCCTCAAGCGGGTCGCCGAGAAGGAGATGATCGCGCAGGAGGCGCTCACCCGGATCACACCCCGGGTGAGCAGCATCTTCCTGGAGGCGAGCACCACCGTGTCGCATCTCGTGCCGAAGCTCCGCACGATGTCGGACAAGGTCTTCGTGACCAACTCCCGGAGATCGCCCTGGAGATGGCGGTCGGCGATGCCGAGATCATGCTCATCGGGGCAGTCTGCGATCGAGCACCCTCGCCGCGGTCGGGCCGCTCGCCGTCCAGGCCCTACAGTCGGTGAACATCAACCTCGCATTCATCGGGTTGAGCGCCCTGGATGTGCAGGGGTCACCACCATGAACTCGGTCGAGGCGGAGACGAAGGCCGCCGTGATCAACGCGACGGCAACGGTGATCGCGCTCGGCGACGGCGGCAAGCTCGGAAGGCGCGCCCTCGTGCCGGTTGCCCCGCTGAGCGCCCTCACGGAGTTGATCACCGATGCGGACGCGCCTCAGGAGGAGGTCGATGCACTCCGCGCCGCGGGCTGAAGGTCACCGTTGCGGATCGAGTCGGACGCTAAGGTGCGGCGCCCCTGAGCAGAGGGGGCCGCATGACGGCTCACCCGTCCGAGGGCATCAGGGTCCCGTTCAGGCGTAGGGCATTCCTCTGGCTGTGGCTCGGCACCGTCGGTCTGAACACCGGCGCGTGGCCCAACTCATCGGCACCCAGTGGCTGTTCGTCCACGACGATAACGCGGCCTCGATCATGGGCCTCGTACAGGCGGTGTCGACCCTTCCCCTCCTCCTGCTCGTCCTCCCGGCAGGCGTGCTGGCCGACGCCTTCGACCGCCGGATCCTGCTCGTCGGTGTGAACGCGTACCTCGCGGCAACCTCCACCTTGCTCGCCGCCGCGACCTTCCTCGGCCTGGTCCCGCCCGTGATGCTGCTCGGCTTCGTGTTCCTGATCAACGCCGGCTCAGCTCTGCAGGCGGCCGCCTGGCAGCCGCTCGTGGCCGAGTTGGTGCCCCGCAACGGCCTCGCGGCGGCGACGCGGCTCGACATGGTCTCCGGCAACCTCGGGCGCATGGTCGGCCCGCTGGTGGCGGGAGCGCTGATCGCCTGGGTGGACGTCGCCCTCGTCTTCGCCATGAACGCCCTCTGTTCGCTGGCCTTCCTCGTCCTGCTTCTGCTGTGGGACGGCCCCGCATGGAGACGCTTCGACGCGAGCGGTTCCTACCGGCGCTCCGTGCCGGTGGCCGCTTCGTCCGACACGAGGCCGGTGTCCCTGCGCTGCTCATCCGGCTGCTGCTCTACACGGTGCCCGGCTCTGCCCTCTGGGTGGCCCTTCCCTTGATCGCCGAGCGCCAGCTCGGGATGAACTCCACACAGTACGGCGCGCTGATGTCGCTCGCGGGGCTCGGGCGGTGCTCGGAGCACTGAGCCTCGGCTGGCTCCGGACGAGGGTCAGCGCCAACCGGCTCGTCATGCTCGCGGCCGTGGTCTACGGCACGTCGCTGGTCGGCACGCAACTGGTCCAGCAGGCCTGGTCGGTCGCGCTGCTCACCTTCCTCGCATCCACCACCTGGACGGCGACGGTCTCCACGCTCAACTCCGAGTTGCAGCTCATGCTGCCCGGCTGGGTCAGGGCCCGTGCGCTCGCAATGTTGTCGATGGTGTTCGCGGGTTCCCAGGCCGCGGCGTCACCATTCTGGGGCGCACTGATCCAGCTCTGGGGGCTGAAGGCGGTGCTCGCCGCCGCCGGTCTCGCCTTCCTGGGAGCCGCCGCGGGCTGGCCCCCGGCTGCGCCTCCGCGAGGGGACCCGCACCGACCACACGCCCGTCGCGGAGTGGCGTGAGGCCGCGGCGGTCGGAGTTCCCGACTCCGACTCCGGCCCCGTCGTCGTGTGCATCGAGTACTGGGTTCCGCCCGAGGCCCGGGGGAGTTCCGCGCCGCCATGCGGCAGCTGCGCCGGGCGAGGCTGAGGAGCGGGGCGCACCGCTGGGAGCTGTACTGCGTCGGGGAGGATCCCCACCAGTTCGTCGAGCTCGTGACCGTCGACTCGTGGGATGCTCTCACCCTGCAGCACGAGCGGACACGAACGGTCGGGGACCGCTCCGCCGAACAGGCCGTCGCGCGGCTGTCCGCCAGCACCCCGAGGCGACGCCACCTGCTACCCCACATGTCGGTGACGAACAACGAAATGTTGTTGACGACATTTGATGATCGTTGATAGTCTTTGACAGGCGACCCAAAGGCGGGTCCAGCCCTGACCGAAGGAGCAGTCGTGCCACTGGTGCGTGACGCCCAGAACATCCGCATCGCCATTCTCGGCTCCTCCGCCGGAAATGGCCACCCCTATTCCTGGTCCGCGATCATCAACGGTTATGACCGCGACCGGATGACGGCCGAGTGCCCCTTTCCGGGCATTCCTGACTATCTGAACAAGGAGCCGGAGGTCGGGCTCCCGGGTGTGGAGGTGACCCACATCCACTGCGTCGGAGACGGCGGGTTCACGGCCGACCATGTGGCGGCCTGCGCCCGCATCGGCAGCGTCGTCACCCGTCCAGAGGATGTGATCGGCGAGGTGGACGCAGTGATCGTGGCCACCGACCGTGGGAGCGAACACGTGGACCGGTGCAGGCCGTTCGTCGAGGCCGGTATCCCGCTGTTCGTGGACAAGCCGCTGGCCACGGACAGGGCCTCGCTCTCCACCTTCCTCGATTGGAGGAGGCAGTCGGCCCCGATCATGTCGTCGAGTTCCATGCGTTACGCCAAGGAGTTCGCGCCCTTCCGGGCAAGCACGAACGATCTCGGAGAGCTGCGCCTCGCCACGATCACCTCGCCGAAGTCCTGGGAGGCGTACGGGATCCATGCGCTGGAGGCGATCTATCCGATCCTCGGGCCCGGCTTCGAGTCCGTGACCAACACCGGATCGGCCTCCAGGAACGTGGTTCATCTGACGCATCGCAGAGGTGTCGACGTTGTCGCGACGGTGACCTCCGACCTGTACGGCGGCTTCGGACTGCTTCAACTCGCCGGGACCCACGGCTCGGTGCAGGCCAGGTTCGCAGACACCTTCCATGCCTTCCGCGCCCAACTGGCCGACTTCATCGGCTATCTGCGCACAGGCACCGAGCCGTACCCGTTCGACGAGACAGCGGAGCTCATGCGCCTCGTCATCGGTGGGATCGAGAGCCGCGATCGGGGCGGGGCACGGATCGGGGTGGGCGCAGATGACTTCTGAACCGGATCCGTTCGACCTCACCGGTCGCACCGCCCTCGTGGTCGGAGGCGCCGGATACCTCGGCGCAGAGGTGACCCGGATGCTCGCTGGACGGGGTGCCCGCGTCGTGCTCGTCGACCTCGCCTTGGAGCGGGCGGAGGCGGAAGCCACCAGGCTCACCTCTTCCGGTCTTGCCGTCCGGGCGCTCGCACCGGGAGAGCCGCATGCCGTTGTCGCCGATGTCCTGGCGCACGAGGGACGCCTCGACGTGCTGGTGGACATGAGCTTCAGATCGGTCGGATGCACCCTCGACGAGCTGACGCCGGACCAGTTCGATGAGGCGAACCACCACAACCTGACGGCCACGTTCGCGCTTGCCCGGGCCGCGCACGAGGTCATGGCCCCTGGCTCGAGCATCGTGCTCTTCTCCTCGATGTACGGCCTGGTGGCACCGGATCCGCGCCTGTACGAGGCGCCCATGAACCCGAACCCGCTCGAATACTCGGTCGGGAAGGCCGGCGTCGCCCAGCTCGCACGCTACCTGGCGGTCGCCTGGGCAGGCGACGGGATCCGCGTCAACGCGGTTGCCCCGGCCCGTTCCCGAACCCCTGATCCAGGCGGCCGACCCGGAGTTCGTGCAGCGGCTCGCGGGCGGGTTCCCCTCGCCCGGGTTGGCAGGGCTGAGGAGATCGCGGGCCCGGTCCTTCTGCTGGCGGCACCCGCCGGCTCCTACATCACAGGCCAGACAATCAGCGTCGACGGAGGGTGGACAACATGGTGATCCAACAGATGCGGCCGAGCCGCGTCCTATGGAAGTTGAGGGAGGGGGCGTCGCGACCTGCTTCAAGCAGAACCTCGCGGACCCACGGGTCACGGAGATCGTGGCACGCAGCGGCTTCGATTGCGTGTGGCTCGATCTCGAGCATGTCGGCAACTCGATCTCAGCGGTCGAGGCGGGGATCTGGGCCGCAAAGGCCCACGACGTCGATGTCGTCGTCCGGGTTCCGCGCGGCTCCTACAGCGACCTGATCAGGCCACTGGAACTCGATGCGACGGGGATCATGGTGCCGCACATCATGAGCCTCGATGACGCACGTGCGGTGGCGAGGCAGACCCGCTTCCACCCCGTGGGGCTGCGTCCATTGGACGGCGGAAACGCAGACGGCGGCTACGGCCAGGTCCCGCTCGGGAGTACCTCTCGGGCGCAAACGACGAACGCTTCGTCATCGTCCAGATCGAGGACCCGGAACCGCTTGAGGAACTCGAACAGATCGCGGCACTGCCGGGATCGACATGTTGTTCTTCGGCCCAGGCGACTTCTCCCAGGCGATCGGCGCCCGGGCGCCTGGGATCATCCGCGCCTCACGGAGGCGCGCGAGAGGATCGCACGCGTCGCCGAGGCCAACGGCAAGTTCGCGGGCACCGTCGGCTCACCGGCCAACTCCGACGAGCTCATCGCGCTCGGCTACCGGTTCATCTCGCTCGGCGCCGATGTCGTCGGGCTGGCCGACTACGCAACCCAACTCCTTGACCGCACCGCGACGCTCGCGGGTGGCATCTACTCCGAGAGGCCCGCACCATGACCACGCTTGACCTGTTCAGCTTGAAGGGACGGACCGCCCTCGTCACCGGCGGCGCAGGCCTGTACGGAAGGCAGATCGTGCGCGGCCTCGCGGAGGCGGGAGCGACCACGTACATGGCATCACGCGGGGTGGAGGCACTCGGCGCCCTCGCGGCCGAGCTCCGCGCCGAGGGACTCGACGTGCACGCCCTCCGACTCGACCAGGGCGACGAGGCATCGGTGCTCGCCGCGCGCGATGAGATCGCCAAGCAGTCGGGTGGGCTCGACATCCTCGTCAACAACGCCGTCGCCCGCCCCGCCACCAGGGCATGGAGGAGGAAGCCTCGGCATGGGACGAGAGTTTCCATGTCAACGCGACAGGCGTGATCGTGGTCACGCGGGCGATGGGCGAGATCCTCCGCGAGGGGGCTCGATCATCAACATCGGCTCGATCATGGGCCTGATCGGCGTTGAGCCCTCAACTACGCGGGCACCGACATGCACGGGTGGCACCCTGACTACTTCTTCCACAAGGGCGGGATGGCGAACCTGACCAGGTTCTTCGCCAGCTACTTCGGAGCGCGGGGGATCCGGTGCAACTGCGTCCACCCGGCGGGTTGCAGACGGAGAACCACCCGAGGAGTTCGTCACCAACTACTCCGAGCGGACCTGCCTCGGCAGGTTGGCGGGAGACGACGATCTCGCGGGTGCGGTGGTGTTCCTGGCCAGCGACGCCGCGGCCTACATCACGGGGTCAATCTCCCGGTCGACGGAGGGTACACCGCGAAATGAGCGGCCTGCCGATCGCGCTCGGAACCGCACAGTTCGGCCAGGCATACGGCGTCGCAAACCGCTCAGGGCGGTCGAGGGCACGGCGGCGGTCAATCTGATCGCCGCGGCCTGGGAGGAAGGGATCCGCGAGTTCGACACGGCCTCCGGATACGGGGATTCCGAGGCCGTCCTGGGCACGGCCCTCCATCTGCTCGGTCTGGAGGCCGAAGCGACCGTCGTGACGAAGGCCATCCACCTGTCCCCGCAACAGGTCGACGACCCGGGGCTGGCCCGGATCGCCCTCACCGACTCCATCGAGTCCTCGAGGCGACGTCTGGGTTGGACACGCTTCCTGTGGTTCTCTTCCACCGTGACGCCGATGCACGGCACCTCGACCTCCTACTCGAGCTGGCCGGACGGGGTTGGATCGACAGGGTCGGGTCTCCTGCGGGCATGACCGCGTGCGGCGGTGCAGCTCGCGGCCACCCCGGGATCGAAGCGATCCAGCTACCCGCGAATGTGCTCGACCGTCGACACACCGAGGGCGGTTCCTTCGGCGCCGCACTCGGCAGGGTCGTCTACGTGCGCAGCCTGTACCTTCAGGGGCTCCTCGCGATGGCCCCGACGATGTACCGGCGCACCTCTCCGGCGCGCGAGCGAGCCTGCAGGCGCTCGATGCCATCGCCGTGGACGCCGGCCTCACCCGCGTCGAGCTGGCGCTGCGCGCCGGGTTGAGCCTGGACGGCGACATCCGGCTCCTCGTCGGCGCAGAGACCGTCGGCCAGGTCCGGGAGAACTGCCGCCTGGTCCGCAAGGGGCCCCTCGAAGCAGCGCTGCTCGAGAGCATCGCAGTTGACGTCCCGGTTCCGGCACCCGAGCTACTGACCCCGGCACTCTGGCCTGCCCTGGCCGCGGCTCAGTGAGAGAAACCGGATGGTTCTCCGATAGTTTTTGATGATTCTTGACGTAATCACAACGATAGTGAAATGATGATTGAGACAACGTTGTTAGGCCTGGAGGGCTAGATGAGAGCTGGAGTCCATGAGGGTGACATCACCCGCAGCTCGGCGTAGAGCTGGGCGGCTACCCCTACTTCGAACGTGCCAACACAGGCACGCACGACCCGCTGATCGCATCCGCCCTCTACCTGGACGACGAGCACGGCGGCGAGGCCATCGTGCTGGCAACCGACCTGTTCTGGATCACGAAGGGTCAGGCGGACCGGATCCGCACCTCGATCGCCGAGCACACGGGCGTGGCAAGTTCCGCGGTGTTCATCACCTGCTCGCACACCCACAGCGCCCCTGGATGAGTGTCGTCTTCGAGGCCGGCCCGGGACAGCCCCCTTCGAGACGCGCATCGACGACGCCTACATAGAGCAGATCACCGGTACGCTCACCGACCTCGCGGTACGGGCCGTGGCCGACACCTTCCCCGCCTCCGTGGGCTACGCCCGCGGGCACTGCGGCGCCGAGTCGGGCATCGGGGTAACCGGCGCGACCCGGACAACGGCACTGTCGACGCATCGCTACCAGTCCTCACAGTTGTCGACGCGGAGGGTGAGCTACGGGCGGTCTGGACCAAGTACGCACTGCACCCGACGATCCTGCACGGCGAGAACACGCTCGTCAGTGCCGACTTCCCGGGGGCAATGCGATCGGTCGTGTCCCGACGCCATCCCGGAGCCGTCTTCCTCTACTCGATGGGACGGCGGGAGACCAGAGCCCCGCTACTACCGCACCGGCCAGGGCTTCGATGAGGTCGCAAGGTTCGGCAACATCCTCGGCGAGGCGGTCGTGAAGGCGGTTGAACAGGCACGTCCGAGCGTTGGGGCGATGATCGCCACAGCGGAACGCGAGGTCGCACTCATCACAAAGTCCTACCCGTCTCCCGACGTGGTGCTGGAACGGGTGGAGCAACTGCGCAGGCGGGAGTCCGATCTGATCGCCTCCGACGCTCCGTACACCGAGCGTCAGACGGCCAACCTCTGGCTGCTCGGCGCCGAGTGCGACTACAACAACTCGCTGCAGGCCCTGGATGGCCGGCTCGAGGAGCGCTACGCATCCGGAGCGCCCTACACGGTGAGCGCACTCACCATCGGCGGTGTCGCCTGGGTCTTCACTCCGGGTGAGCTGTTCTCCGACTTCGGGTGGAGCTGCAGACGGCTTCCCCGATGGTCGAGACCAACGTCGTGACCCTGACGAACGGTCACCTGCCCGGATACTGCGTCACCCAGGCGGCCCTGGAAGAGGGCGGATACGAGCCGGGGAACTCGATCCTCGCCCCAGCCTCGGGGCGCGCGATCGTGGACGCCGCCGTCGACCTGCTGAACCGTCTCGCCACACCTGCCGAGAGGGATGAGCATGGACCGCGTCTTCCGCAACGGAACCCTGATTCTCCCTGACGGCGCCGTGCCGGGGCAGGACCTGTGGATCCGCGACGGCATCATCGTGACCGCGGGCGCAACCGGCACCCTCAACGCCCCGACGGATGCCGAAGTGATCGACGTTGAAGGACTCGTCATCGGGCCGGGCTTCGTCGACATCCACTGCCACGCCGGCGCGGGCGCCTGGGCCATGAGGACCCGGTCACCGCGGCAGAAGGCCAGTTGCGCCATGGCACGACGAGCATGCTCGCGACCACGATCCTGCACCCGACTGCCGACGAGCAGGTGGCGGCCGTCGCCGCCATCGGGGCTGCCATCGACGAGGGCACACCCGCAACGTCCTCGGCATCCACATGGAGGGGCCGTATCTGAACCCCGCCTACGGTGCCTACAAGGAGTTGTCGAGGCCCCTGCCGTCGCCGAGTACGAACGGTTCGTCACGGCGGCCCGTGGCCGGCTCCGCACGATGACGATCGCTCCCGAGATTCCGGGCGTCACCGAGATGGTCCACGACCTTCAGAGACTCACGGGCGGCTCGATGACTTTCTCGGTCGGGCACTCGACGGCCAGCTCCGAGGCGATCGATGCCCTCGTACCCGCAGGGCTGCGCCTCTGCACCCACCTGTTCAACGCCACCGGATGCGCCATCGAACCGACCAGGTACGCCGGGACCCGCGAGGTCGGAGTGGATGAGGCCGTACTTCTCAACAACTCGATCTGGGCGGAGGTCGTCGCGGACCGGCTCGGCTGCCACGTGCGACCGGACCTGCTCCGACTCGCCTACCAGGTGAAGGGGCGGGACCGACTGATCGTGGTAACGGACGCGACGGCGGCAGAGGGCGCGGCGCCAGAGGGAGGCCTCAACGATGGTGAGCGCCCCGATGTCCGCTTCAACGAGGCCGGGGGCTCGCCGGTTCATCGCTGACCATGGATGGCGCGGTGAACAACCTCATGCGTGCGGCAGGGGTTCCCCTCGTGGACGCCTGGCGCGCCGCGAGCCACAACCCGGCCGCCGCCATCGGGGAACTGCACCGGATCGGGCAACTGCTCCCAGGCCGGAGGGGAGACGTGCTCATCGCTCAGGCCGACGACAGCCACCTGGATCTTCGCCAGGTATGGCTCGGCGGCGAACTAGTCAAGGATGAAGGATGAACGACAACATCGACGCCATCGGCGCAGCGCTGCGGATCGAGGCAGAGGCACTTGCGACGCTCGCCCAGAAGGCGGACCCGCGGCGCTGGCAGCAGCCGCCCGGGTGCTTGCCGAAGCGGGCTCGATCGTGACCTGTGCAAGCGGCTCGTCGGGGTTCGCCTCCGCGAAGTTCGCCCATTCCCTGTGCTGCATCGAGAGGCCGGCCAAGTTCATGCCCCGGCCGAGGCCATTCACGGTGGCTTGGGCGCCGTCCAGAGCGACAGCGCGGTTGTCATGGTGTCGCGGGCGGGAAGACCGCTGAGCTCCTACCGATCATCGACGTCGTCAAGCAGAAGGGTGCGAAGCTCATCGCCCTGACCGAGAACCCCGAATCGACGCTGGCCCAGGCGGCCGACGTCCTCGTGACGATGACCGTCACGAGGGAGTCCGATCCGCTCAACGTCATGGCAACGACGAGCAACACGGTCACGGGGGCTCTGTTGGACGCCCTGCTCGCAGGCGTGATGGAACTGACGGGGTACCGAATCGAGCAGTTCGCACTCATCCACCCTGGCGGAGCCGTCGGTGCCCGCCTCAACCAGAAGGCCTGATCCATGCTCGACCAGCCAGTGATCGCTCCGCCGTTCTTTGAGATCGGTCCGAAGTCCTATCTGGTGGGGACGACATCCTCGACCTCGCGCGCGCCGCAGACGCATCTGCGGCCAGGCACGGGATCGGGCTCATCTTCACCACCCCGGTCGCCCTGATCTCACGCGTCGCAGCGGCGACCACCCATCTGCTGGTCTGTGCGCCCACATGGATCCCCTGCGGCCCGGGCGCGGGCTCGCCGACCTCCTGCCGGAGGAGTTGAAGGCATCCGGAGCGCACGGCGTGATGCTCAACCATGCCGAACGTCCGGTGACCTTCGCGGTCCTGGAGAAGAGCATCGCACGGGCACGGGAGGTCGGCCTCTTCACGATCGTGTGCGCGAGTTCGATCGCGGAGATCAAGGCCATCGCACTGCTCGCACCTGACATCATCGTCGCCGAACCGACGGAGCTGATCGGCACCGGAACGACGAGCGACCTCTCCTACATGCAGGCCTCGAAGGACGCCGTCGCGTCGATCGATCCGCGCATCCTCGTTCTGCAGGGCGCGGGAATCTCGTGCGCGGACGACGTGGAACGGGTCATCTCCGCGGGAGCGGACGCGACCGGGTCCTCCAGCGCCATCGCCCTCGCCCGGAACCGCCCGGCGTTGGTCGAGCAGATGCTAGCGGCCGTTCGCCGTGGGTGGGACACCCGAATGAACACACACCAACCCATGAAGAAGGAGCAGCCAGCATGACCGTATTTCGCGAGGAGATCGCGGTTAAGTCGGAGAAGAACCACCCGACCTTCCACGACATCACCCCCAGGTGAAGGACATCGTGCAGCGTTCGGGCGTCAAGCAGGGCATCTGCGTGGTGTACAGCCACCACACCACGTGCTCGGTGATGACCCAGGAGTCGAGCCACGACAAGACCTACTACGGTCTCGAGTACCTGCAGCAGGACCTCGTCAACATCATGGAGAAGCTCGCGCCGCAGGCACTGGTTGAGGGTCAGTACATGCACCCCGGCCCCAAGCACATCGACTTCGCCATGAACGAGGCCAAGGAGGTCGGTGAGTGGACGAGCCTCAACACCGAGGCACACCTGCGCAGCGTATTCTTCGGTCGCTCAGAGACCATCGTCCTGGTCGACGGCGCACTCGACCTCGGCGAGTTCGGGTATGTCTACTTCGTCGATTGGGACCAGATCCGCGATCGCGACCGCGTGATCCAGGTGCAGATCATCGGAGAGTGAACCCCACTGTTGAAGGGCCGCCCGATGGGCGGCCCTTCAACTCTGTTCGCGACTGACGCCGTCAGAGAGTGATCCCGATCTTCTCGAACGCCGTCCGGAAGATCGTCACCCCGTCCAGCCCGGGGAACCTCTGCACCCGCGAGTCGAGCTTGTCGAGCTCGTCACCCTGCCCTCGAAAAGGTGACGCATCACGTGCTTGATCTCGGCATCGTCCATGATCCCCGAACCCACCGGGTTCCAGACCTTCGTCATCACCCAGCGCACGATCTTCTGCGCCCGCTCGGAGTTCTCCAGTTTCTCCCTCGCCTGCGTCGTGTAGAACGCGACGTGGCGGGTCTCCTGCTTGGCGATCCGTTCGAGCAGCGGGAGAGGACCGGGTGGTCCTGCATCGCGGCCATCCGTCGGTACGCGGCGACAGCCGACAGTTCGTTGGCCGCGCCCCACGTCATATGGACGGCGATGAAGTCGTCGCCGACGAGGTTCGACCCCGTCGCCTGCTTGACCGGCCCCATTGCCAACTGCCAACCGAGCTTGATCCGCTTGGCCTTCAGCTCGTCGTAATCGACGTGGATGCCGTGCTGCTTCAGCACCGCGGACAGCGCCTCACCGTGCCAGAACTCCTCGCGGTTCCAGGTCGTCATGAACCCGCGGGCCTCGTCCTCGCGGTGCGAGCGGGTCACCAGCAGGTCACGCAGGTAGCACGACGTGTGGTACTCGACGTCGCACATGTATCGGAGCGATCTGAGCGTCTCCGCGTCCAGCGGATGCTCCTCAAAGATAGTGAGGTCGAGATCCTCCCAGCGGACACGGTCGGAGGTCTCCGCGTACTTCTCAAGGTCGAACGCCATTTTGTCCCTTTCTCGCGAGCAGGCCGGGGTGGGGGCGGCCGCCCCCAGAAGCCCGTGGGTCGTTCCATGAGCAGACGGCGGAGGTCCGAGTCGGCGCCGACGAGCCGGAGCCGATCCTGCGGCGTCCGGAAGATCGAGGCGAGGGCGCGCGTCTCGTCGGGGTCGGGCGCCCCGACGACGCGGAACGGCTTCCAGGTCGGCAGCAGGTGGGCCTTGGCCATGCGGGCCTCCTGCGGGGAGCGGGAGATGCGGGCGGAGGCCTCCATCCGGAAGAAGCGGATGATCTCGTCGCGCCGGTCGATGATCTCCTGCAGTACGCGCCGCGACTCGCCCTCGACGCGCGGCAGCATCGCGGCGTAGGCCGCCTGGAGTGATGCCTCCTGCACGGCGAGCCGCGCCATGTGCCCGGCGGTGACGGACTCCCCGACCACCGAGGTCCACACGGGAACGACCATGGGTAGCCCGCGTTCGACGTAGGTCTTGCGGAGCCTGGCCCGCCACGTGTCGCGGGCGAGGGGCTCGGGCAGCGGACTGCCGTCGGAGGTGAGCAGGTCGCGGACTGCATGGGCGAGCCAGAGCCGCTCGTAGGCCCAGGTGGCCACGAAGGCCGTGACGCGCGCCTCGTTACCCGACCAGCTGGCCAGCAGCGCACGCGTCTCGGAGAGGGCGGCGCTCTCGAGCCGCCACAGGAACCCGAGGTCGTCGCGGACGTCGTCGGCCATCGGCTTCAGCTTCGGTCGGGCGATCTTGATGCGGCCCCTGGCATCGTGGGTGTAGGCCTCGACGTCGAAGTCCGTGAACATCGTCAGCGGCCGCCCGCCGATGAGTGGAGCCGTCCGCCCTCGTAGCCGGGCAGCTCGGTCCGCGCCCGCGCTGTCGCCTTCGTCGTCACGTCGCAGATACCCCTGGGCCTGTCGGTCTTGACTACCAGAGTAGCCATTCCCGCCCGCCGGCCGAACCGGATCCTCCCGATGGCCACGCGCGCACCCGCGATATCACCCGACTGCGCCCACCCAGCCCCCGCCGCCGCATAGGACACCCGAGGTGAATGCCTGGCGGGACTCCGCTACATTGCCTGGCGGGGGAATTTCCGGGGGAAATCCGACCCTGACAGCCGTCAGGGACGTTGCTGCCGTCCCCGGTAACCGGTGGGACCGACCACCGAAGGCTTCACAACGATGGGCACCCATAGTCTTCGGCGCACGACGGTGTTGGGGCACTGTTCGTGATCGCCGCTCTCTTCTCATTCTCGATCGTGCAGGCGCCCGCGCACGCAGTCGGCAACGCGCGGCAGGAGCAACTGAAGCACGCGCAGATGATCGCCGACATCTTCGATCAGCACAACGCCCACCGCACGGCCAACGGGTTGAAGCCGCTGGTGTTCAGCCCGGACATTTCGCTGCGCGTCACGCAGCCGTTCACCAACAAGCTCGCGGCCGCCAACAACGGCACCATCTGGCACAACTCGGCCGCCAACATCGCCACGGGAGGCCGCTCCTGGGCGGAGAACGTGGCCGGCGGGTACACGGGCGAGTCGGCGGCCGCGCTCGTGAAGCGGTGGATGGCCTCGCCCGGCCACCGGAAGAACATCCTGACGGCCTCGTACACCACGATCTCCATCGGCTTCGCGGAGCCGGCCTCCGGCGACTGGACGTTCAGCACCACGAACTTCTACGCATCGCCGACCAGCCCCGGCTCCACCTTCCGCACCGGCGCCGAGTGGCTCGCGTCGTTGACGCCGCCGTCGGACTCCACGGTCAACGTCTACCTGACGCCGGGCACCCACAACGTGAACGGACGCCTCTGGCGGACGGTGTGCGAGCCGTACTCGCAGACGAAGCGGTGCCGCACGGAGATCCAGGCCACCCAGGTACAGCAGGTCGGGGCAAGTTCGTGAGCTCGACCGGCTGGGCGTTCAACAACCTCACCTACGCGCCCTCCCCCGGTCGCTCTGGAAGGGCAACCCGCTCGGTGGCAACGGCGTCGTCGGCGGCTCGGTCAGCTGGACCAGCGGCGGCCGCAAGTGGCGCACCGAGTGCGACACGGCGCTCACCGGAGGCAACGGGTGCCGCAGCTACACGCGGGCCACCGTGATCAAGGCCAGCGGAAGCGGGTACAAGGTCGTCGAGGCCGAGATCTTCAACAACATGGTGGTCTTCAGCGGCTGAACCGTCAGGCCCGACGGGGTGCCGCCGCCCGCGGGTACCCGGAGCGCCAGATGTAGGCGCCGAGTAGGACGACGGTGCCTCCGAGGGCGACGGCCCACCAAGGGAAGCCGGGGCCCTCGGGCACCGCGACGGAGGCGGCCAGCTCCTCGGGCGGGGTGGGCGTGATCCGCTCGCCCGTCACGAGGATGCGGTGGCTGTTGACGCCGAGCGGCGTGCAGGTCACGAGCGTCAACAGGTCACGGCCGGGGTCGGGGAGGATCGCCTGGGTGTCCTCCGGCTTGATGACCTGAACCTCGGTGACCCGGTAGGTCACCACGTGGTCGAGCACGGAGACGGTGAAGGTCTGCCCTGCCACGGCCTTGTCCAGGTCGTCGAAGAGGGTCGCCGTCGGCAGCCCGCGGTGCGCGGTCAGCACCGAGCGCGTGCCGACACCGCCGATCGGCAGCGAGGTGCCCTCGAGGTGGCCGACGCCCCGGCCGAGCGTCTCATCGCTGGTGCCGTGGTAGACGGGCAGGTCGATGTCGAGCGCGGCGTAGCGCAGCCGCCCCATGAACCCGGCCCCGGTCAGGTCGAGCATCTGTTCGTAGACGAGCGTGTCGTCGCTCCGGACACCGTCGCCGGTTGGGACGTTGGCGTTGGCCTGGAAAAGCGCGCCGCTTGCGAGCTGTTCGTTGTACCTGCGCGCCGCATCCAACGCCTCGGCGCGGGTGCTCGGCTTGTCGTTGGGCGGCAGCTGCATGGCGCGTTGGGCGGCCTCGGTCGCCCTCGCCTGCTCCTGCAGCGAGTACCAGGAGGCCACGTGCGGGTACAGGAAGATGCACGCGCCGGCCAGGATCACCAGGCTCGCGACGAGCTGCACCCACGGCACGCTCCAGCGCCGCCCTGCCGGCACTCCTCGACCCTCAGCCACGTCCAGTCCCCCATCGGTTGATCCATGAAGCTGGCGGCGGTGCCTCCGTGAGGCACCGCCGCCAGATTACTCAGCTACTCCCTGAGCCCTCAGAGAGCGGCCTTCCGACGACGGCTCGCCAGCAGCGCGACGAGGCCGAGGCCGACGAGGGCCAGGCCACCGAACGACATCACGAGGGTGCCTGCACCACCGGTGAGCGGCAGGTCGGGGCGGTCGGTCTTGCGGGGGTTGACGACGGTCAGCTCGTTGGTGGCCTCGGTGCCGACCTCGATGGTCTGCAGTGCCTCGAACGCACCGGCGGTGTGGCCGGCGGGCACGACGGTCTCGTAGACGCAGACGTCGCGGGTCGGCAGCGGATCGGCCGGCCCGTCGGTGTTGGCGATCCACAGGCCGAGGACGTCGCTCGGGTCGACATCGGCCCACTGGACGATGCCTTCCGCATCCGAGGTGCCGACGGCGAGGGCGCCGGCGGCGGGGGCGTCGGCCGAGCACTCACCCGCGACGGTGTTGAACACCTGGAACTCGGCGCCCTTCAGGGGCAGCGGGTTCTCGGAGTCGTCGGTCTTGAGGATCGAGAGCTGGCCCCAGTAGGTGTAGGGGGTGGGCACGCCGGGAACGGTGGTCCCGTTGAACTCGCTGGAGTAGTCGTCGTTGGGGATGCTGCCGTCGCCGACCTCGTCGACCGTGGTGGTCAGGTCGACTGTGAGCTCCCCGCCCATGGCGGCGTCGAGCTTGGCGCGGCCGGCCGCGGTGAAGGTCCAGGTGACGCCCCGCCGCCGGCGTCGACCGTGTAGTCGGTGTCCGCGACCAGGGTCTCGTCACCGATCGACAGCGTCGAGGAGGCGTAGCTCAGGCGGGCGTCGAGGACGTCGGTGACGGACGCGGAGGTGAACAGCTCGTCGTTGTTCAGCGTGGGGATCGGCACCGTGATGGTCCAGTCGACCTCGCCGCCGACGACCATGTCGGTCTGCTCAGCGTCGATGACCTTGGTCGGGCCCTCCATCAGCTGGTTCTTCGGGTCGGCCACCACGTCGTAGGTCCAGCCGTCAGCGCCGCTGGTCGCGGAGGTCGGGATGGCGACGTAGAAGTCGGGCACCGAGGAGACGATCGGGTTGGCGCCGGGGTCGGTCTCGGAGACGAAGTACACACCGACCGGGAGGTCGAACACGACGCTGCCACTGTCGGTGACGTCGGCCTCCGCGTCGGCGGTCACGAGGCAGAACGGGGCCTCCGGGGCCGCGGGGCCGCTGGCGAAGAGGCCATCGAGGCCGTCCCACTGGGCGGCGACCGTGAGGTCGATCGCGGTGCAGCCGGCGTCGGAGCTCAGGCCGACGGGGGTGACGGTGAACTCGACCCCGTTGAGCGGCTCGCGGTCCTCGAGGGTCTCGCCCTCGCCGAGCGGGGCGCCTGCGTACTTGTTGATGGTCAGCGTGCCCTGCGTCGGTGCGTTCGGCTGATCCGGGCCGACGTCGGCGAAGGCGGGTGCCCCGAGCGCCAGGGCGCCAGTGAGGCCGAGTCCGAGTGCGGCGGTGCCTGCGATCAGTCGCCGCACCCCGGTCCTGCGAGTGTTCATGTTTCCCCCGTTGTTTTTGGTTCCTGCGGCCTTCCGGGCTGGCAGGAGGTCATTTGTGTTGTTGGTGTCCGGCACGTTGCCGGCGGTTGAGAGCGCCGTCCTCATCAGGCGGCCCTCCTTCGGCCCTGACGGTTCTGGATCACCGCGCCGGCACCGAGGCCGAGCACGAGGATGAACAGTCCGAGCATCGTGAAGTGGTCCCGGCCGAGGCCACCCGTGAAGGGCAGCACCGGCGGGTTGATCGGGCTGTTTCCGATCGGCCCGACCGCGACCACCGCGAGCTCGCCCGGCTCGTCGGAGCCGATCGTGAACGGGTGCTCGGTGTCGTCGATGTAGTACCCGGCGGGGCCTGCGCCTCGACGAGGGTGTAGCCGCCCCAGCCGAGGCCGGTGAGCAGGAACTCGCCCGGTGCCGGGTTCTGGTCGAGGAACGCGCCCTCGCGGCACGTGGCCTCGATGCAGTCGACGACGGTCACCGCGTCACCGCTCGGGGCGGTGAGGGTCCAGGTGGAGCCGGCGAGCCGGTCCTCGGTACCCTCGACGACCTTCGACCAGGTGACACTGCCAAGCACCTGCGCCGTCGCGTTGGTCACCGTAACGGTGGCGGGCTCAACGGCGGAGACGACGGCGGTGCCGAGGTCGGGATCGCCGGCCCACTGCTGCGAGTGGTCGTCTCCGGAGGGCCACACGGGGCGCTCCTCGGAGGTGACCTTGCAGCTCGCCGCGAGCGGGATGTTCTTCTCCGACGTCCAGGTCTCGCCCGCCGCGATCGGGCCCCACGTGCCGGTGACCTCGTCGCCGGCCAGCGGGCCGACGCACTCGAAGGCGCCGGTGAACGTCATCGTCTCGTCAACGACGCTGCCCTCCGGAACGGACTTCGTCACCGAGAAGCCGCCGAGCCCGCGGGTGAGCGTGTTGGTGGCCGTCACCAGCACACCGGCATCGCTCTGCTGCGGGATCTCGAAGGCGATCGACGGGTCGTCCCCGGTGCCGGGGGTTCCCTCGGCGCCTGCCACGCTCATCGCGGTCGACCAGGTGAAGCTCGGGTGCAGCGGGGCCGGGATGTCGGTCTCGGTCACGGTGCAGGAGCTGCCGAGCGGGATGTTCTCGCTCGGGTTCCACTGCTGGCCGGCGGTGAGGGTGAAGGTGGCGTCCTCCGGGTCGGTCGGGTACGTGTCGCCGTTGTCGGCGGTGCACGACCATGCGAACGAGTAGGTGGGCTGCGCGGGCAGACCGACCGTGTCGCCCTCGACGACCTTCGTGACGCCGAAGCTGCCGACCGAGCGGAACACCCGGTTTGTGACGTCGACATTCACGGTCGCGTTCGGGGTGACCGTCACGGCCGCGCCGATGGTGTGGGCACCCCAGCCGAACGAGTTGTCGGCCACGACGGGCTGCCTGTTGGGCGCGTTCTCCGAGAGCACGGTGCAGACGGAGTCGGCGTACTGGGTCGGCGCGGTGAACGAGTTACCCTCGCCGATGATCGACCAGGGCAGCGGCCCGGTCGTCACGCCGGCGTAGGTGCACTCGTAGGTGCCGCTGTAGACCACGTCGCTGCCGGGCACCTGCACGGTGACGCCGGGGCCCCGCTCGATCAGCTTGCTGATCGTGAAGGTGCCCTGCACCCGCTCGACGACGTTGGTCACGGTGACCGAGGCCACCTCGCCAGCGACGATCGTTGCGCTCTGGTCAGCCGGGTGCGCACCCCACGTGTACGACGCGTCCTTGAACACCGACGGATCCAGGGTGTCCTCGACCACGGTGCACCGCGAGGTGACCGGGATCTGCACGTCGGCCGGGGTCAGCGTCGCCGCGCCTCCGACGGCCGGGGCCGTCCAGGTGCCGGACGCAACCGTCTCCCCGCCGTAGACACACGCCCACGAGCCGTCGACGGCCAGGGCCGGGTCGGTGAACCCGTCCGTGGGGCCGGTCAGGGCCTTGGTGATGGCGAGCGTCGAGAAGACGCGCTCGGGCGTGTTGGTGACGGTGAATGCCGCCGGCCCGTCGCCGCTGACCACCGCCGGGGCCGCGGTGACGATCTCCTCGCCCCACGTCCAGGAGGCGTCGACGAGGTCGGCGTCGCTCGGCGTGGTCTCCGTGACGGAGCAGGTGGTGCCGTACGGGAGCTGGGTGTCGCCGGTCAGGGTCGCGCGACCCTCGCCGTCGACGCTCCACGTGCCGCTGTAGGTGGCCTCACGGTCGGTGCCGATCGCGTAGCTGCACTGGTATGCGCCACCGAACGTCGCGCCGTCGTTGACGACACCGTCGAACCCTTCCGCGATGGCCTTGTCGATCTGGATCGTGCCGAGCTGGCGGGTGATCGGGTTGTCGACCACGACCCGGTGCGGGGTGGCCCCGATCAGGAAGGTCTCCTGCTGTTCGCCGTCGACGGTGATCGTCGGGGTGCCCCACGCGAAGGAGGAGTCGAGCAGCCACGTGTTGGTGGCCGTCACGAAGGAACCCTCGTTGGCGGCACAGGTCCAGCCGCGCGGCACGCCGTCGACCAGCGTGACGGCGTCGGCGCCGGCCGTGACGAACACCTCGCCGAGCATGCGCTCCGCGGAAGTGTTGCCCAGGTCGGCCGGGTCGAGGGCGCAGACGTAGCCGACCGGGAAGCCCGGGAAGGCGGCGTCGTTGGCGAAGCCTCCGACCTGGCCCGACAGCTTCTTGCTGACGAGCACGCTGCCGGTGTCGCGGGCCAGCGTGTTGGTGACGTTCATCCAGTTCTCGCTGGCGGTGATGCTCACCGAATCGATGTCCGAGTAGACGGGGTCGAGCCAGCGGAAGGACGGGTCGGTTGTGCTGGGCGCCGAGAGCGCCGACTCGGTGGCCGAGCAGGACGCCGTCAGCGGGATGCTCGCGAGGTCACCGGTGGTGGCGAGCAGGGTCGCGGGCGAGCCCGCGGCGGAGCCCTGGGACGACCAGGTGCCCGCCGCGACGGTGGCGCCGTCGTACCTGCACACCCAGTTGCCGGTGTAGGTACGGTCGGCCGCGACGACCCCGGTGAACCCGCCGTTGAGGAAGGTCTTGGTCAGGGAGATCTGGCCGTAGACGCGTCGCGTCGTGTTGGTGACGGTGATCGTCGGCGTCCCGGTCTCGGTGACGGTGACCTGGGCCTCGCTGTAGCTGGGCGCGTTCCAGGCGAAGGACGCGTCCTTCAGGCCGTTGCCGGACCCGTCGCCGATGGCGCCCTCCTGCACGGAGCACTTGGCACCGAGCGGGATGTCGTTCCAGGTGGTGGTCTCGCCGTTGGCGATGCCCCGGGTGTCCCGGACCTGGGCCGAGGCCCCGCTGGTCGGGTCGACGCAGGTCAGCGTCATCGGGAAGAGGTCGCGGCTGCCGCCGACGAAGCCTTCACCGTCGACGACCTTCTTGACGCTCACGGAGGCGGTCTTGGCCGAGATCTCGTTGGTGGCGGTCACGGTGACGGCTGCGCCGTCGGCCGGGACGGTGAACGTGACGCCGTTGCTCCCGGAGGCGGTGCCCGCGGCGCCGGCGACCTCGTAGCTGACGCCGTCCCAGCGGAACGGGTCGACCGGGCCGGGCGCTCGGAGAGTCGCTCGGTGACGGTGCAGACCGATCCCGCGGGGATGTCGCCGGTGGCGCTGGCGCCGCCGGTGTTGCGCATGCGGAGCGTTCCGGTGATGTTCGAGCCGCTTGCCGGGACGCAGGTGTAGTCGAACGTGAAGTCACCGTCGGTGAACTGGGCCGGTGCCTGGCCTCCCTCGACCTGCTTGATCACCGAGAACGAGCCGGTGGTGCGGTTGAGGGTGTTGCCGACCTCGGCGGTGACGCCGTCGGTGGTGATGACGAGCGGCGCACCCGGGTGCTGACGGCCCAGTGGTAGGAGGCGTCGCCAGAGACCGGGTTGGCCGGATCATTCTCCGTGACGGAGCAGAGGCTGCCGACGAGGATCTTCGAGTGGCTAGGGGTCAGGGTCGCCTGGCCGCCGGCCGTGGGCGCCTGCCAGGTGCCGCTGGCGACGATCTCGTCGCCGAAGGTGCAGGACCAGGTGCCCGTGAAGGGCTGGCTGACGGAGACTCCGCTGGGAACCGAAACCGTCTTGGTGACGAAGAGCGGGCCGTAGACGCGCTCGATGTCGTTGATGACGGTGACGGGTGCAGGGGTCGTCGTCTGCGGGACGGTGACCTTGCCGTTGGTGAGGCCCTCGTAGCCGGGCGTGGAGTCCCAGGCGAACGAGGCGTTCGGGAGGCCGTCGCTGCCGGAGGGCAGCCCGGTCTCGACGACGGAGCACTCGGTGCCGATCGGCAGGAACGGCGTCTCCTGCGCGCCGGCGAGCGGCGTGGTGAACGTGAACGTCTTGCTGTAGTCCACGGTCTGTCCCTGGGCGGGCGCGTCACAGGTGACGGCGACGTCGAAGGTGGTGCCCGGCGTCACCTGGTCGGCGAGGTTGGCGATCCGCTTGGTGAGCGAGATGCGGTTGAAGCCGATGGTGTTCGGGTTGGTCACCGTGACGGTGCGGGTGTCCCCGCGCGGCACGGTGACGGCACCGTTGGTGAGGCCGGTGTACTGGGCGTCGCCCCACACGTAGCCGGGGCGAGGTCCGGGCGACCGGCCTGCTCGACGACGGTGCAGGAGACGCCCGCGGGACGCGGACCTTCTCTGAGCCGCCGTCGGCGAGGTTCACGGTGCCGCCCACGGTGCCGCAGGTCCAGTCGATGTCGAAGTTGCCGTTGGTGTAGCCGGCGCCGGTGACCTTCTTCGCGATCGTGAGATCGACGTAATCGCGGGTGAAGTAGTTGGTGACCACCGCAGCGGTGGTGCCGTTGACCGGGACCGCCGACGCCTGGGCGACGGCGTTGCCGTCCCAGCGGAACGAGGCGTCGAGGAAGTCGCCGGCCTGCGCGCTGAGCGTCTCGGAGACGGTGCAGCTCGAGGTGGCCGGGATGCCGGTGATGGTCTGGCTGGCCCCGTTGGCGAGGTTGACCGTGCCGGACGCCGTCTGGGTGGCGCCGATGGAGCAGACGTAGCCGATCGGGAAGGTGCGGCTGCCGGTGTAGCCCGCCGCGGGGACGCCGTCACGCGGGGTGACCTGCTTGGTGATGACGAGGCTTCCCGTGTTCTGCGTCACCGGGTTGGTGATGTTGACGGTGGCCGTGGCCCCGCGGGGATCACGACGTTGGCCTGCGAGACGCTCGGCGTGCCCCACGCCCACGAGGTGTTCGCGAGGTTCTCCGAGCCGGTCGGCGCGTTGATCTCGGTGACGACGCAGTTGGCGCCGGCCGGGAGGTTCGGAACCGTGGCGACGCTGCCGGGCTGGCCGTTGGCTGCGTTCGGGCGCACGGTGGTGGTGCCGGTGACCTGCTTGCCGCCGACGGTGCAGACGTAGCTCGCCGTGAACTGCTTCGCGGTGCCCTGCGTGTAGCCGCCGCCGGGAGTGGAGGTGACGGTCTTGGTGATGGCAAGGGTTCCGGTCTGGAACTTGTTCTTCACCGTGCAGGTGGTGTTGGTGCCGTTGGCGAGGGTGATCTCACCGTTGGCGTTCACCGTCAAGTTGTTGTTGCAGGTCCACGCTCCGTCCTGGACGTAGCCGGCGGTGGTGTTGCCGTTGTTGGGCGCCTCGCTGAGCTTGTAGGTGCCGGCGATGACGCTCTGGCTCGTGACGCTGGTCGAGTTGCCTGCGCCCGAGACCACCTGCGAGGCCACCACACCCTGGCCCTGGGCCGTCAGGTTCCAGTCGGACGGCGTAGCCACGGGGCAGGCTGCCCGGTCGACGTGACGGCCTTGACCAACGTCAGGGTCGCCCGCGGCGTGTAGGTGTTGGTGTACGTGCAGGTGATGTTGGCCGCGGCAGCGTTGCTGGTCGCGCTGCCGGCCGGGATGGTGACGGTCTGGCCGGTCACTGTGCCGATGGACGCGCCGGCGCCGTCGACGCACGCGAGGCTCTTGAACGCCCAGGGTGCGGTCTGCGTCTCCTCGGTGATCGAGATGGCCTCGCCCGAGTTGTACTTCCGGGTGAAGAAGCCGTTGTGCGCCAGCGAGGCCGTGCCCGGGGCCGACCAGGGCGAGCCGGCCAGGCTCGACGTGGTGGTGAACGCGAAGTTCTGGCTGGGCGCGGTGCCGTAGGGCGACTCGACGACCTTCTTGACCGTCACGTTGCGGACCTGCTCGACGGAGGCCCAGAGGCAGCCGTTGGTGACCTTGGTCTCGACGGTCGAGAACTGGTTCGCGGGGTTTGCCGAGCCGATGGTCGCGGGGCAGGAGGTGTCCGTGCCGTTGTTGGTGAAGCCCTTCACCACCAGCGTGTAGGTGAGCCCGTCGCTGGTGAAGGTCTGCTCGGTGGTCTGGTTCAGGAAGTTGAGCAGGTCGTTGTTGGCGCTATTCGTCGAGGGCTCGGCGTTGTTCGGCGTCTCGTTGAGCCGCCACTTGAACGTCATGTTCATGTCCATGAACTGGATGTTCATGTCGCCCCGGAACCATCTGTTTGTGGCGGTGATCTCGTTGTTGCGATGCACCATGCGCCCGAGGTTGAACAGCGTGCCTGTCTCGAACGATGAGACGTCGCTGGGAGCGAACCCGAGAGCACTCTGGGTCCCCAAATTCAGACCAGAGCTGCACTCCCTTGCCCGCGCTGGCTTGCCGTGCGCCGAGTAGGCGGTGGTGCCGCTCGAGACCCAGGCGGTGTAGCCGTCGGTCCAGCTGTTATCACTCGTGCCGTTGCTGCCGCCGCCGTTTGATGCGGAGCCCGACGTGGTGGTGTTCGACGCGGTGCCGTAGCGAACACAGTCGCCGTTGGACGGGTTGGCGCTCGCCTCGGCGCCGCTCCACCCGGTGTGGTTGGCCATCTGGGCCTTCGGCCGTTGGGCCGACGGCACCGTGATGGTCGCCGCCGCTGCGGTCGACGCGCCGGTGAACATGGTCACCCCGGCGAGCCCGGCCACCAGGATCGACGAGAGTCCCACCGGAATCAGTGGCCTCAATCGTCCTTCCGGACCGTGTGTGATTCGTGAAACGAGGCTCCTACGCCCCGTATTTTGCCGTCGCTGGACGGCATACTTCCCCAAGCCTTCACTGGACCCCCCTGCCTAAAGTGAATGCGATTGCAGTAAAGCGGGAAACTCGTCGCCTTGTCAACTACCTTCCGTAGGGTCTGGCCGAAAGGTAGCGCCAGGCAGTTAGCGGATCGCGCCGAGCCTTGTCAAACGCCTACCGACAAGCCGATTCGTCACAGCCGGAGTTGGCATCGACGTGGAGTCTCCCCGTGAGTACCAGCGGAGCACTCTTCGACGTCAGCCAATTGGCCGACGCCCACCCCGGGCTGGCCCCTCGCAAAATCGGCCAGTGTCCCATTCTGATCGGTCCGGCCGAAACTAACGGCCACTACCCCGCCCCCACCCGGGATGGCCCCTCGCAAAATCGGCCAGTGTCCCATTCTGATCGGTCCCGCCGAAACTAACGGCCACTACCCTCACCCCACCCCGCCGGATCCCTGGCGTCCGGCACTATGCTCGCCACATGGCAGTCACCCGGGAACAGCTCATCGAGATCCTCGCCGAGGCCGACCCCGCGGGGCTCGTCGCAGGCGGGTCCCCGCGCGACGCGTACGCGGCGGAAGCGGACGAGATCCTCTCGCTGCGCGGTGTGCCGCAGCTGACCGAGATCACCAGCCTGTTCGCCGTCAGCTTCGACGAGCCCGGCATCTGCACCCGCGAGACGGCGCGCTGGATCGTCGACGAGATGGCCGAACGCGGGCCTGATCCCGCCGCCCGAACCCGCCCTGCCGTCGGCAATCGTCGGGGCGCGGCGCTACGGTGGCCACATCACCCGCGCACGCCTGGAAGGGCCCATGAACATCGACGATCCGGTCGGCCTCGTCGCCGGCACCAGCGACTCCACCCCGCTCAAGTTCAGCGTCGCCGTCGGCCCCGATGCGTATCTTCAGCTCGATGACGTCGTCACCACCGAACGCGTGGTGCCGGGCGTCGGGCCCGTGCGCACCTCCGGGTCGTCACGCAGGTGGTCGCCCGGCACGAGGGCGCCAGCTACGGCTCCGACGCGTTCCTGATCGCCGACGGCGTGCTGCCCGCCCACACGCAGGAGATCGCCGAGGTCACCACCACCCGGGTCGACCCCGAGGTGTACGTGCCGCCTATGCCCGGCATCGCGGCCCACCGCGCCGTCGGCACCGTCCGCGACAGGGCGCTGTACTTCGACTCGATGTCGCGCAAGGTGGTGGTGGGCTCGGCCGCGACGGTGAGCCCGTCTACATCAACCTCGAGTTCCTGGACGGCACCCGCGGCGCCCACGTCTCGATCTCCGGCATCTCCGGGTGGCCACCAAGACCAGCTTCGCGCTGTTCCTGCTGCACTCGATCTTCTCCTCGGGGTGCTCGGCGACCGGTCGCTCGCTGCGAAGGCGCTCATCTTCGCCGTCAAGGGCGAGGACCTGATGTTCCTCGACAAGCCCAACGCGAAGCTCGACGACGTCATGCGCGCCAAATACGCCCGCCTCGGGCTACCTGCGACACCGTTCGACTCGGCGCGTTTCTTCGCACCTCCCCGCCCGGGCGATCAGACCGGCCGCCCCACATCTCGGGCCGCACCAGCGGCGTCGACGCGTTCTGGTGGACGCTGCTCGAGTTCTGCCAACAGGAACTCCTGCCCTTCGTGTTCGCCGACGCGGAGGACGACCGCAACCAGTACACGCTCGTGGTGCACCAGGTCGCCGCCAAGCTGCGCCGCGAGGCAGTCGCGTCCGGCTCCGACGGCGCGATCTCGGTCGATGGCACCCGCATCGCCACGTACGCCGAGCTGATCGACTTCGTCTCCGAGCGCGTGCAGAACGACGCCACCAAGGCCGACTGGGCGGGTGCCGCAACGACGGCGGGTTCGGTCAACGCGTTCATCCGGCGGCTGCGCTCGTCGCAGAAGGCGCTCGGCCCCATCATCCGCGGCAACCTCACCGGCGACACCACCCGCCGCACCGTCTCGACGGGCAACAGCCGCGTCACCGTCGTCGACCTGCACAACCTGCCCGAGCGGGCGCAGCGGTTCGTCGTCGGCGTGGTGCTGCGCTCCGAGACCGAGGCCAAGGAGCGGGCCGGCGCCGGGGGCTGCTGTTCACGATGCTGGACGAGCTGAACAAGCACGCCCCGCGCGAGGGCAACTCCCCCATCAAGGAGGTGCTCCTCGACATCGCGGAGCGCGGCAGGTCGCTCGGCATCATCCTGATCGGCGCGCAGCAGACGGCCTCCGAGGTGGAGCGGCGCATCGTGTCGAACTCGTCGATCCGCATCGTCGGCAGGCTCGACCCGGCCGAGGCGGGCCGCCCCGAGTACGGCTTCCTGCCCGCCTCGCAGCGGCAGCGCGCCACCCTTGCGAAGCCGGGCGCCATGTTCGTCTCCCAGCCTGAGCTGCCCGTACCGCTGGCCGTCGAGTTCCCGTTCCCGGCGTGGGCGACCCGCGAATCCGAGGTCGCCCCGGGAGCACCGGCCCCACCAACATCATGTCCCGGATGGCCCGCGACGCCGACCCGGCCCCGTTCTGACGAGGAGCACCGTGAAGTTCCTGCACACCGCCGACTGGCACGTCGGCAAGACGCTCCGCGGCCGCAACCGGCTGGGGAGCAGCAGGCCGTCCTGGCCGAGATCATCGACATCGCGCTGCGCGAGGAGGTCGACGCGGTGCTCGTGGCCGGCGACCTGTACGACACCGCGGCCCCCAGCGCCGAGGCCCAGCGGCTCGTCAACGGCGCCCTGCTGAGGCTGGCGTCGTCGGGCATCGAGGTGGTCGTCATCGCTGGAAACCACGACCATGCGCGAAGCTTCGAGGCGCTGCGCCAACTGATGGCCGTGGCAGGCATCCAGTATGCGGGCGCCATCCGGGCCGCCGCTGAGGGAGGGGTGCACCGGTTCACGGCCCGCTCCACCGGCGAGGAGGCCGTCGTGGCGCTGGTTCCGTTCGTGTCGCGCCGCTACATCGTCGGCTCGGAGGAGATCGTCACCGGCACCCCGTCGGACAACGCCGGAAGGTACGAGGCGTCGGTCCGCGAGATCATCTCCGCGCTGGCAACGTCGTTCACGCCAGAGACCGTCAACATCGTGATGGGGCACCTCACCTGCACCGGCGGCCTGATGGGCGGCGGTGAACGCGAGGCGCAGTCGATCTTCGAGTACCACGTGTCGGCGCAGTCGTTCCCGATCACGGCGCACTACGTTGCGCTGGGGCACCTCCACCGCCGCCAGCAGATCCCGGCCCCGACGCCCGTCCACTACTCGGGCGCTCCGATCGCCGTCGACTTCGGCGAGCAGGAGAACTCGCCGGTGGTGTGCCTGGTGGAGGCGACGCCGTCGACGCCGGCCCGGGTCACCGACATCCCCATCACGGCGGGCCGTCGGCTGCGGACGGTGAGCGGCACCGTCGAGCAACTGAAGGCGTCCGCGGAGGGTTCGGCGACGACTACCTGCGGGTGGTCGTCGAGGAACGCGTCCGGGCGGGCCTGCGCGACGAGGTGCTCGACGCGCTGCCCAACGCGCTGGAGGTGCGGATCCATCCCGACTTCGCGCAGGCCACCACCCACCACGTGGCGCAACAGCCGAGCCGCTCCCCGCGGGAGCTGTTCACCGCGTACTGCGAGGAGGCCGGCATCGACGATCCGCGCCTGACGACGCTGTTCTCCGAACTGCTCGACGAGACGACGGGGGTGAACTGATGCGTCCCATCCGGTTGGAGATGAACGGCTTCGCGTCGTTCCGCGCGGAGACGGTGGTCGACTTCGAGGGCGCCGACTACTTCGCGCTGGTCGGCCCGACGGGCGCGGGCAAGTCGACGGTGATCGACGCCATGGTGTTCGCGTTGTTCGGCTCGGCCCCGCGCTGGGCAGGGCCAACTCGGTGCAGTGGGCGCTCGCGCCCACCACCGCCCGCGCGACGGTGCGACTGCTGTTCGACGTCGGCCAGGCGCGCTACCGCGTGGCACGGGAGGTGCGTCGCGTCGGGCAGTCGATCCAGCAGAAGACGGCCACGCTCGAGCGGCTCGACGACCGTGGCGCCTCGTCGGCCACCACCGACGAGGTCGAGGTGCTTGCTTCCGAGGTACGCGACGTGACGCCGGCCATCGAGGAGCTGCTGGGGTTGTCGTTCGACGACTTCACGAAGGCGGTGGTGTTGCCGCAGGGCCGGTTCGCGGAATTCCTCAACGCCACCGTCGGCGAGCGGCAGGACATCCTGCTGAAGCTGTTGGGCGCGCATCAGTACGACATCGTGATGCGGGCCGCCGGAGCCAGGCGGAGCGCGGCGGATTCCGAGGTGGTGGCCATCTCCGGTCGGATCGACGAGTTGGGCGGCGCGACGCAGGAGGCCGCTGACGAGGCCGCAGCTAGGGTGGAGGAGTTGGCCGGGCTCGCCACCCGCGTCGACGGGCTCTCCGCAGCCATGGAGGCGGCACGCGGTGCCTCAGCCGAAGCGACGAAGCTGCTCATCGGGCCACCGAGGACGCCGCCCGGCTCGCCGCCGTCCGGATCCCGGGGCCTGACCGAGCTGGCCGCCCGCTCGACCGCTGTGCGCGACGAGGCCGAGCGGCTACGCACCGCTGCCTCCGAGGCTGAGCAGGCATACGGCGTTGCCAGGGCCGCGCTGGAGGCTGGGGCAACCGCTCGCAGCTGGAGCGGGTGCGCGACCGGCATCTCGAGCTGACCGACCTGACGAGGGCGCTGCCCGACCTCGAGTCGGCCGCGACGACCGCCGTCGGGCTGCCGAGCAGACGGCAGCCGCCAAGGTGGAGGCCGAGGCGCGCTGGTCGGGTGCGTTCGAGGCGCAGGGCTCCGCCGCCCGCGCCAAGTCCACCGCCGCGGCGGTGCTGGCCGACCTCACCGACCGCCGGCGCGCGATCGCGGCGCTCACCCCGCCCGAAGGCGTCGACGACCTGGCGCAGCGGCTCGATGCCGCCACCGAGGCGGTGGCCGCGGCCACGGAGCAGGTGTCGCAGGCAGAGGAGGCCGAGGACGCGGCCCGGGCGGCTGTGGCGGCGCTCGGCGACCCCGTCGAGCTCTCGGCCCTGATCGCCCGGTGCGACCGGGCCATCGCGCTGCGCTCCGAGGTGGCGGATCTGGAGCGGCGATCGGCCGCGACCGCGCTGGGCGAGGCATCCGTCACGTCCGGAAGCGCCGAGGCCGCGCTCACCGAGGCCCGCGCCGTCGCGGAGTCTGCCAGGGTCCGGGCGTCCGCCGCCACGCTCCGCGCCGGTCTCGAGGTCGGGCACGAGTGCCCGGTGTGCGAGGCGACGGTGGCGACGCTCCCGCGCCGATCGACGTCGCGGAGGCGCAGGCCGCCGCCGACGGCGTCAAGCTGGCCGAGTTGGCACGGGACGCGGCCCGCCAGGCCGTCGCACGGGCCGAGGCGGAGGCGGGACACCAGGCCCGGGCGCTGGCGCAGGCTCGCGAACGGCTGGCCGACGCGCTTCCCGACGGCGACGACCCTGACACCCTGCGCGCCGACGCCACGGAGCGACTCGGGTCGCTCCGGGTGGCCGCGGATGCAGTCGAGGCCGCGGGCAAGGCGCGGGCCGCCGCCCGCGGAGAGCTTACCGAGGCCCGCTCCGAGTCGGCCCGGCTCGACGGCGAACGTCGCGACGGCGTCCAGGCGCTGCGGCGGCCCGCTCGGCGGTGCTGCCCTTTGGTGCGCCGGTAGGCGAGGGAGGGTCGCTGCAGGAGTCGTGGCGCGAGCTGACGGCGTGGGCCGCCGACGCGGTCGCCGCCCTCGACGCCGTCGAACTGCCCGAGGCGCGGGCGGCGCACGACCGGGCCCAGGCAGAGGACGACGCGGCCGTGGCTGCGCTGAACGCCGCCTCGTCGGCCCGTTCGACCACCACGACTGCCGACGAGGCGGCCCGCGGCTACCGGCTCCGCGCGGAGTCGGCCCTCGAGGGGCACGCGAGCGGATCTGGTCGCTCACCGGGCAACTGGCTGAGGCGCCGTCGGCGGCCGAGATCGCAGCGGCACTCGAGTCGCTCACGGCCTTGGAGGCCGCGGAGAAGGCGGCCCTGGGTGCCCAGCAGGCTGCGGCCAGGGAGCGCGATGTCGCGGTGGCCGCGGAGCGTGCGCTGCGCGAGGAGTTGGGCTCGGCCGACCGGCTGCTGCGGGAGACGCGCGAGCCGCTGGTGCCGCTCGGCGCCCCGCCGTCGACTCATCCGACCTGCCCGCCGCCTGGGCGACGCTCGCCGCTTGGGCCGATCAGACGCGGGCCTCCGCGGAAGCGGCGCTGACCGCCGCCCGCGCCGTCGTGGAGTCGACGGGGCAGGCCGTCATCGAGGCTGAGGCGGCGTTGGTGGCCGAGGTCACCGGGGCCGGCATCGAGGTCGGTGCCGCGGCCGAGGTGGCCGTCGCGCTCGCGACCGAGCAGGCCCGGGCCGCCGACCGGCTGGCCAGGGTCGAGGCCGATCTCAGGCGGGTGGAGAAGCTGAGCTCCGAGCGGGAGGCCGCCGAGGAACGCAGGCAGGTGGCGGGCATGCTGGCCGATCACCTGAGCGCGAAGAAGTTCCAGCGTTGGCTGGCCGGGGCGGCCCTCGACGTGTTGGTGGAGGCGGCGTCGTCGTCGCTGCTCGAGCTCTCGGGCGGGCAGTTCTCGCTCGCCCACGAGAAGGGCGAGTTCTTCGTGATCGACCACGCCGACGCGGAGGCGAAGCGCTCGGTGCGGACGCTGTCGGGCGGCGAGACGTTCCAGGCGAGCCTTGCGTTGGCGTTGGCGCTGTCGGCGGAGCTGTCGTCGATGTCGTCGACGGCTGCAAGCCTCGACTCGATCTTCCTCGATGAGGGCTTCGGGTCGCTCGATCCGGACAGCCTCGAGGTGGTGGCCGCCACCCTCGAGCGACTCGCCCAGGGCGACCGGCTGGTCGGCATCGTCACGCACGTGGTGGGCCTCGCCGAGCGGATCCCGACGCGCTTCGTCGTCACGCGCGACTCCCGCACGTCGAGCGTCACGAGGGAGGGCTGATGCGGTTCCAGGTGGATGGCTGGTCGCCCGACTACGGCTCGAGCCTGCAGGAGGTAGAGGAGCTTGCCGAGTCGGAGGCGGAGCTCGACGTGGACGTGGAGCTGCCTGCCAACCAGTGGCGCCCGATCGGCCCCTCCCCGTCCGGGTGCCGGAGACGATCCTGTTCGTCGACGGCGTGCGTCGCGTCGAGGCGCGGCTGTGGCTGCGGCCCGAGGACGGCGATGACGTGGCCCCTGGCCTGTGTGCGTCGTACGCGGCAGGGGTCGTCCGGTCAACGAGGACGGCGGCCACCGTCGAGGTGGCCGAGGTGCGCCGCGCTCTCCTGACCACCTCCGATGCGGCCGACGACATCGGCACCCGCCTCGGCACGTGGACCGCGGTGCACGCCAAGCCGGATGCCACGAAGCAGGTGTTCGATCTGCTCTCGCTGGCGCTGCAGGACAAGCTCGCAGAGTTGGAGATCATCTGCGCGGCCAACGCCCGCGCGGCCACCGACGGCGGCGACGACGACCTCCTCGTGATCGACGGCCCGCTTCGGGGCCGCACGAAGGTGCCGCGGGCGATCGGGATGATCAAGTCGCAGCAGTCGGCCTACCTGACCTCCGACCTGAACCGCGTCGTCGGCACCCTCAACGCGGGGCAACGGACGCCGGTGTTCCTGCTGGGCACGAGTTGGGAGCGGTACTCCTGGTACCTCCGCCTGCCGGGCGCCGGGGGCTCCCCGTGGGCCGGGATCGTGCGGGTCGAGTGCTCGCACGAGTTGAGCCGCGAGGAGGCGATCGCGTTGGCGTCACTGTCGCAGGCGGTGCTGCCGAGGTACGCGAGCGAGTCGTTCAAGGACCCGCGGGCCCGCAGAACCTGTACCCGATCGCGGGCTTGGAGAGGACGCTGCGCCACCGCCTCGGCGACCCGCAACTGCTGCGGAGGGCCCTGATGGCGGCGCACGGCTGATCTCGTGATCCACTCCTGAGGGTGAGGTCGGATGTTTGCCAAGGCAGCCGGCCTCAACCACGGTACTAGTCAGATGAAGCTCGTTGCATGATGCAAAGGTCATCGCGCTCCGTGACCAAATCAGCCCTCTGGCAGGATAGGGACCATGCTTGAGGATGAGGCGGTTCCGTTCGCTGATCTCGCAACCGCAGACCTGGTGCTTGACCGAGTTTATGCCGGCGGCACTCGCGGCAATGCTGCTGATGACGCGCTCGCAAGGCTGTTACCGGTGGGCAACCAGGGGGGCTTCCGGTTCAACGGCAGCGTCAAGAGCCACTCCGTCAGTCTGGTCGTGCTCTACACGTCAGGGGCCGAAGTGGACTGGCCCGACCACGTGGATCCCACCACGGGCGATTTCACCTACTACGGCGACAACCGCAAACCAGGCAAGGAGCTTCATGAGACCCCGCGCGGCGGCAACGAACTGCTCCGGTACATGTTCGAGGCATCTCGGGGCGAAGTTGCAAGGCGACAGCAAGTGCCTCCGATCTTTCTCTTCGAACGCGTTGTCGGACGCAACATCAGGTTCCGTGGGCTGCTCACCCCTGGCTCACCCCGCTTGGCATCGGAAGAGGAACTCGTCGCGATCTGGCGCACCACTCGTGAACTGAGGTTCCAGAACTATCGAGCACACTTCACCATCCTTAAGACCCCACGTGTTTCACGGGCCTGGATTGACGAGATCCTTGACGGTAATCCACTGGGACCCAACTGTCCTCAGGAATGGCGGGCCTGGGTTAACGGACGGATTTACCAAGCGCTGGAAGCTCCTCGGAACCGGATCATCCGTAGCAAAGCTGACCAGCTTCCCGATCCAGGCGACAGATGGATCATGGAGACCGTCCACAACCACTTCAAAGCCGACCCCGTACAGTTCGAGAACTTCGCCGCCGAAATGTGGGTCCAGTCTGACACTAATGTCGCCTCCATCGAAGTGACGCGACCTACCCGTGACGGTGGCCGCGACGCAGTTGGCGAGTATCGTCTCGGGCCACCCGAGGATCCCATCAGGCTTCAGTTTGCGCTCGAGGCCAAGTGCTACAGCCCCACTGGCGGCGGCGTCGGGGTTGGGATGGTAAGCCGACTGATCTCTCGCATCAAACACCGCGAGTTTGGCGTGTTCGTGACCACTGCTTTCATCACGCCACAGGCATACCAAGAGGTAAGAGAAGATGAACACCCAGTCGTGTTTTTGGTCGGGCGAGACATTGTCGCCCTCCTCAAGCGCATGGGGAAGGGGATCGGAAGGACCTGAGCGCTTACCTCACAATGAAGTTCCCGTGCGCAGCAGCGCCGGGCCGAGTACGGACCTGACCGTCTCCAGTACCCAGTTTGAGATTGATCTCCAGGATGAGCCGCCGCAGTCCAAACCCGACGTACCCGAGGGAACTTCCGTCGCGCCCAGGGTTGGATAACACCTTCACGAACCACGCGGGTCGGTCTCACTGCTGCTGACATTGCTTCCGGTGCAGGCCAGTTGGGTTTCCCGGACTGTTCCGACACGGGTGGGATCAACGCAGCGCTTCCGGCGTTTGAGGCTACGGCCAGCCCGCGAAGCTTAGGCTCCCAAGCATGAGCGACTCACCCGACATCAAGCCCCGCAGCCGCGACGTCACCGACGGCCTGGAAGCCACCGCCGCACGCGGCATGCTCCGAGCCGTCGGCCTCGGCGACGAGGACTTCGCCAAACCCCAGATCGGGGTCGCCAGTTCGTGGAACGAGATCACCCCGTGCAACCTGTCGCTCGACCGGCTCGCCAAGGCAGTGAAGGACGGCGTGCACGCGGCGGGCGGGTACCCGCTCGAGTTCGGCACCATCAGCGTCTCTGACGGCATCTCCATGGGCCACGAGGGGATGCGCTTCTCCCTGGTGAGCCGGGAGGTGATCGCCGACTCCGTCGAGACCGTGATGAGCGCCGAGCGGCTCGACGGCTCGGTGCTGCTGGCCGGCTGCGACAAGTCCCTGCCCGGCATGCTGATGGCCGCGGCCCGCCTCGACCTTGCCAGCGTCTTCCTCTACGCCGGCACCATCCTGCCCGGCGTCGCCCGCCTCTCCGACGGCACGGAGAAGGAGGTGACGATCATCGATGCGTTCGAGGCCGTCGGGGCCTGTGTGCGCGGGCTGATGTCACGCGAGGACGTGGACGCCATCGAGCGGGCCATCTGCCCCGGCGAGGGTGCCTGCGGCGGCTTCTACACGGCCAACACCATGGCGGCGGTGGCGGAGTCGATCGGCATGTCGATGCCAGGGTCGGCCTCCCCACCCGCCACCGACCGCCGCCGCGACCTGATGGCCCGCCGCTCGGGCGAGGCCGTCGTCAACCTGCTGCGCAAGGGCATCACGGCCCGCCAGATCATGACGAAGCCTGCGTTCGAGAACGCGATCGCGGTGGTGATGGCGTTCGGCGGCTCCACCAACGCCGTCCTGCACCTGCTCGCGATGGCCTACGAAGCGGAGGTCGATCTCACCATCGGCGACTTCCAGCGCATCGGCGCGAAGGTGCCGCATCTCGCCGACGTGAAGCCGTTCGGCCGGTTCGTGATGAAGGACATCGACCACATCGGCGGCATCCCCGTCGTGATGAAGACGCTGCTCGAGGCCGACCTCCTCGACGGCGACTGCCTCACTGTGACGGGAAAGACCGTCGCCGAGAACCTCGACGAGTTGAAGCCCTCCCACATCGACGGGCGCGTGATCCGGGCCCTCGACCGGCCGATCCACCACTCAGGCGGGCTCACGATCCTCACCGGAAGCCTCGCCCCAGACGGCGCCGTCGTGAAGTCGGCCGGGTTCGACGCGGACGTCTTCGAGGGCACCGCGCGCGTCTTCGACGGGGAACGGGGAGCGATGAACGCCGTCGAGGACGGATCCCTCAAGGCCGGCGACGTCGTCGTCATCCGCTACGAGGGCCCCAAGGGCGGCCCGGGGATGCGGGAGATGCTGGCCGTCACGGGCGCCATCAAGGGCGCAGGCCTCGGAAAGGACGTCCTGCTGCTCACCGACGGCCGCTTCTCGGGCGGCACGACCGGCCTGTGTGTCGGCCACGTCGCACCGGAGGCGGTCGACGAGGGGCCGATCGCCTTCGTCCACGACGGCGACCGGATCCGCCTGGATGTCGCTGGCGCGCGCCTCGATCTCCTGGTCGATGACGAGGAGATGACGCGGCGCCGGGAGGCGGGCGTAACCCATCCGGAGCCGCGGTACAAGCGAGGGGTGCTGGCGAAGTACCGGCAACTGGTGCAGTCAGCCTCCCGCGGGGCGGTGCTGATCTGACGGGCGGGCGTCCCAGCGCCCGCGTGTCACCGTGAGATTGCGCTACGCACAGGCAGGACGCGTACCGAAGTGATCACCCTCGTCAGCACCGGAATTCTGCCCACTCAACCCGGGTATCTGGACGAAAAGTACGGTCCATACACTGGCGCCATGAACTTCCGAAAAATGCTAGAGATAGCCGTAGCCGCCGCTTTGCTCGCAGCCTCGGCAGTCGCCACTAGCCCGCAGCCCGCAGCGGCAGACATCGATGTCTACATCACGCCGGGCACACACAACATCAACGGCCGGCAATGGAGGACAAACTGCACCCCGTACTCCAGCACGGTCGACCGATGCCGTACCGAGATCGTTGCCACGCAGGTGGTCACGAAGGGCGGCCGCTACGTCAATCAGACGGGCTGGGTCTTCAACAACCTGACGTACAAGGCCTCTCCCCGTGCGCAGTGGGCAAACAACAACCTCGGCAAGGACGCCGAGTGGACGAGCAAGGACGGCCGCAAGTGGCGGACCGAATGCGACTCACCCACAACCGGACGTAACGGGTGCCGTTCCTACATCTGGGCGACCACCATCGCTGCAAAGAAGACGTCGAAGGGAACAACCTTCGTCAAGACCAACGGCTGGACCTTCAACAACATGGTGAGGTTCAAGGACGACGTTTACGCCGTCTACTCCGGCTACGGTCCAACTGTCATCCGCCTCCCGAAGGGCGCCACGCAGCTCTACATCGACGGCCGTCATCTGGGGCAGTCGAACTTCATCGTCTGGGGTCTGAACTCCGGCAACGCAGAGACCGACCTCGCCCTCAACGAGATCGGACCCGTCGAAGCCCGCGGTGCAATTGGACTCTTCGATGACGACACGGTTGCCCTCGACGTTCAAGCCGATGGCGACTGGACCATCATCGTCAAGCCGCTATCCGCTGCGCCCACACTCACCAGCGCCGGCAAGAACGGGCAGGGCAGTGAAGTCCTCTGGTACTACGGGCCGGCCAGGAACTTCTCGTTGACCCACACAGGGGAGTCGAACTTCATCGTCTGGCAATGGGGCGCAGATGATTCGAAGCTCGTTGCAAACGAGATTGGCAACTACAAGGCGCAGAGGCCGTTCCTCGCCGGCCCCTCGCTTATCACGATCGAGGCGGACGGTCACTGGGGCATCCGGTAGCCCTCACTTGCGCTCCTCCAGCTCGGGCATTCTCGATCGACTCAATCGTCCCCGGGCTGGAGGTACGTTTGCTCCCACCGCACACTTCGGAGCGACCATGAAGTCCATCGCGATCCTCGGCCTCATCGCCCTCAGCGCCTGCGCCGGCACCGAGGCGGGGTTCGACGTCACCGCCGACCATCTCCCACCCATGACCGGCCCCACCTCCACGTTCGCCGGCACCGTCGTCGACCCCGGCAACGGCTGCCTCAAACTCGAGGAGGACGACGGGGCGCTGCACTGGCTCATCTGGCCGGAGGGCACCAGGTGGGAGGCTCCCCACATGATCCTCCCCGACGGCGCACACGTCACGACGGGCGACCGGATCGACGTCACAGGTCAGACGTTGGTGCGATCAGAACTCCCGGACGGCGACAACCCCGACGGCAAGTGGGGATCCCAGTCGGGCTTCTGCCTCGGCCCCGCGGTGAAGGCGGACGAGATCCTCCGGGCCGCGGGCATCACGGTGCAGTAACCACCAAACAGACCGACTCAGGCGCGTCGGTACTGCGCCGTGATGGGGCACTCGAACGGGTCGCGGGCCGCCAGGCCGACGTCGTTGAGGTAGCGGATCACGATGCCGTACGACTTGATCAGCGACGTCTCGGTGTAGGGCACCTCGAGCTTCTCGCAGAACTCCCGCACGATCACCCGCGCCTTGCGCAGGTGCGGGCGGGGCATGTTCGGGAACAGGTGGTGCTCGATCTGGTAGTTCAGCCCACCCATCAGCGTGGTGGCCCACCAGCCGCCGCGGATGTTGCGGGACGTGCGCACCTGCTTGGAGAAGAAGTCGAGCTTGGCGTCCTTGGCGATCACCGGCATGCCCTTGTGGTTGGGCGCGAACGACGAGCCCATGTAGACGCCGAAAACGGCGAACTGGACGCCCATGAACGCGAACGCCATGCCCACCGGCAGGAACAGGAACACCGGCACCAGCAGCAGCGCGAAGCGCGCGAACACGATGGCGAGTTCGACCCAGCGGCCCTTCACCTCTCCCTTGGAGAACAGGTGCTGGAAGCTCAGTCGGTGCAGGTTGAGCCCTCAAGCGTGAGGAGCGGGAAGAACAGCCAGCCCTGGCGTTTCGTGATCCAGCGGCGCAGCCCCTCGCGGTGGCGGCGTCCTCCTCCACGAAGGAGACGGTGTCGATCGCGATGTCGGGATCCTTCGACACCCGGTTCGGGTTGCCGTGGTGACGGGTGTGCTTGCTGTCCCACCACGAGAAGCTCATCCCGATGGCGCCGGCCAGGATGCGGGCGAGCCGTGCGTTGGCCGGTGCGGAGGCGAGGATCTGTTTGTGGCCGGCCTCATGGGCCAGGAACGCCACCTGTGTGAACAGCACGCCGAGCACCGCCGCGATCAACAACTGGAACCAGCTGTGGCCGAGCAGCACGAAGCCGGTGATGGTACCGCCGAGGCCGAGCGCGAGAACCGCGCCCACCACGATGTAGAACCAACGGGCGCGGTGCAGGAGGCCCTGCTGCTTCACCCGCTGCGACACTTCGGTGTAGGCGCGGATCAGCGGTGGGTAGTCAGTGGCGTCAACGTAGCGTTGCCACGTGCGAACCTGTGGAGTCTCTAGAGTCGGGCTGGGCATGGACGGCCCCTGTCCTGTAGCGGGGCCCGTCGGCCCCGTCCGGAAGCCAAGGGCGATCGCCGAAAGCTACATCCAAGGTACCTCGCGAAAACCGATCGACCCGCGGTTGCCCGCCCAGTGGTCGTCAGTCGAGGGTCGCCTCCAGGGAGATCTCGACCCCGCGAGCGCCTTCGAGACGGGGCAGTTGGCCTTCGCGTCCGCGGCAAGTTCCTGGAACTTCTCGTCGCTCAGCCCGGGCACCTCGGCGTGGACGGTGAGGTGGCTACCGGTGATACCGACGCCGGGCTTGAACGCGACCGCGGCGTTGGTTTCGAGCGTCTCCGGCGGGGTGCCGTTCTGGGCCAACGCATTCGAGAAGGCCATCGAGAAGCACGCCGCGTGCGCGGCCGCGATCAGTTCCTCTGGCGTGGTGACCGACTCGGAGCCCTCGCTGCGTGCCTTCCAGTTGATCGGGAAGGTGCCGAGGTGCGACGACTCGAACGCCACCTCGCCCGACCCTCGAACAGGGAACCGCGCCAGGTTGTGGTTGCCTTGCTGGTGACCGACATGTTTCCTCCAAACAGTGGTGGTATTCCCCACCCTAGGCACCCCCACCGGGCACCGCAGCACAACCGCGATACCGCCACGGACAAGGGGGTCGGCCCGGTAGCGTAGGGCCATGCCGCCCCAGTTGTTCCCCGCAGACCCGCTGTTCGTCACGGAGTCGGAGCAGAGCGTATGGACCCTGCTCCGCGACACGTTGCGTCCCGAGGACACGCTGATCGCGAACTACCGGCTCACCGATTCCACCAAGGATCACGAGGCCGACCTCATCGTCGTGATGCCCGAGGTCGGCGTGGTCGTGATCGAGGTGAAGGGCTCCGGCACCGGCTACCGGACGGGCGGTGGTTCCGATGGCTCGACGGCGTCGAGACCCGATGGACCCGGTGGGCCAGGCGCGGGACATGCGCTACGCGCTCCAGAGCTTCGTCGAGTACGACCCTCGGTGGCTGGCGGGCTCGCACGGCAGGGCCAGATTCGCCCATGCCGTCGTCCTGCCGTACACGTCGCTGCCGGCCGACTTCGACGCGCCCGATTGCCCGCGCTGGATGGTGCACGACCGGGACAACCTGGCGAACCTCACGGAACGCATCGCCGACATTCCCTCGGATTCGAGACCCACCGGGTGGCTCCGACAATCGACGACTGTGAGCTGATCGTCGAGATCCTCAGCCATAAGGGGTCGTCGCCGCGCCCAGTGTGGAGGACGATTCCGACGAGCGGGAGTCGCGGGCCAACCGTCTCACCCAGGAGCAGAGCCTGATCCTCGACGTCACCAGGCTGCTGCACCGCGTCGAGGTGCGCGGCGGAGCGGGCAGCGGCAAGACCGTGCTGGCTCTCACCCAGGCGCGACAGCTGTCGCAGGGCCGCGGTGACCGCAAGGCCCAGCGGGTGGCGCTGCTCTGTTACTCCATCGGATTGGCTGCCCACTTCAATGCCGAGGTGGCGCGCTGGCCGTACAAGGAGCGGCCGGCCTTCGTCGGCACCTTCGAGCAGTTGGCCAACCAGTGGGGCATCGAATCGGGATCGCGTCAGGACCCCACCTTCTGGGAGGAGCGGCTCCCACCGCTGATGGCGGAACAAGCCGCCGAACTGCCGCCGGGGAAACGGTTCGACGCGTTCGTCGTCGACGAGGCGCAGGACTTCGCCGAATCCTGGTGGCGGCCGCTGCTGGCAGCGATGCGCGACGAGGAAGAGGAGGTCTGTACCTCTATTCCGATGAGAACCAGCGCCTGTTCAACCGGTTCGGCAGGCCGCCGTTCCCGCTTGTGCCGCTCGTGCTCGACCACAACCTGCGCAACACCAGGCAGATTGCCCAGGTCTTCCGCCCGCTCGCTCCCTCACGGATGCGGTTGCAGGGGGAGACGGGCCCGAGGTCGTGCACGTGCCCTCGACCCACGACGACGCGATCGACGCGTCCGATGATCAGGTCGAGGCTCTGATGGACGAAGGATGGGCCCCGGGAGCATCGCGCTGCTGACCACCGGCAACCGGCATCCCGAGCAGCGGGCGCAACAGGAGGTCTCCGGGCAGGACGGCTACTGGCGCGCATTCCACGAGGACGAGGTGTTCTACGGCCACGTGCTGGGTTTCAAGGGGCTGGAACGACGGGCGGTGGTGCTCTGCGTCAACGAGGACGGCGCCCGCGAACGGTTCAAGGAGCGCATCTACGTCGGCCTGTCGCGCGCCACTGACCGGCTGATCGTCGTGGGTGATCTGGACGTGATCGAGCTGGCCGCGCCCGAGGTGCGCCGCGAGCTGCGACGCTGCACCCGAGGCTGACCGCGCCGGGTTCAGAGGACACAAGACACCGGGGCAGGCACGTGAAGTGCCTGCCCCGGTTGAGGTCTTGTTGGTCAGAGCGGCCGGATGTTGGTCGCCTGCGGGCCCTTCGGACCCTGCTCGGTCTCGAATTCGACCTTCTGGCCTTCTTCGAGGGTGCGGTATCCCGAGCCGACGATGGCGCGGAAGTGCGCAAAGAGATCGGCGCTGCCGTCATCGGGGGCGATGAAGCCATAGCCCTTTTCCCCGTTGAACCACTTGACGGTTCCTGTGGACATGTTTTTTCCTTTGTGTCGCAGGCGTACCCATCCATACCTCGGATGGGCTTATGCCCGGGATTAAGCGTACATGCAGTAGGGCCATCCCACCGCATCGACAACAGGAAATGTTTCGAGAGGGCCCTCCGGAGGCCGCCGTCACCCCAACACGCAGTGGGCGATCAGCGCGTCGAGGCGGCGCACGTCGATGCCCTTGCCGAGCTTGATCTTGATGTGTCCGGCGCGGGTCCAGAGCTCGAGTTCCGCGTTGAAGTCCATCGTCCCTGCGTTCTCCGACGACCACATGTTCACGGCCGAGTACGGGAGCGAGTACATCTCGACCTTCCTGCCGGTGAGGCCCTGGGCGTCACGGATGATCAGCCTCTTGGTGGTGAACACGGCCGAGTCGCGGAGCGTCTTGAACGCGGCGACGGGCTGCTCACCCGGCGCAAGCAAACCCATGATGTCCCGCGGGATCGGGGCCTCCCTACCAGGGTCCATTCGGCGATGACAGCGGGTTCCATGGTTCTCATCCTTCCGGTCTCACCTGCAGTCTCGCACCCCCGCCGACGGGCCGCCGGCCGGGTCAGGCCGACTACGGGCAGGAGTCGTCGCGGAAGAACTCGAACCAGGTCTCGGACCCGTCATCGGAGGTGATCACGTCGAACATCTTGACGCCACGCACGTCGACGCGGTGGCCGGCGATGCTTCGACCGAGCCCGCCCATGATGTCGCGTCGGTCGCTCTCCTCAAGGATCAGGAACGGGCGCCCTGGGTTCCGTCTCCCGAACGGAGCAACGCCCCAGGATGAGCTCGGCCATCTCGTCTTCCCGGTCCGCGTCGGCAAAACGGCCGACACCGCGCAGTGCGGTCGCGTAGCCGCGGTGGGCGGATGGGCTCAGGAAAGACAGCGGCATCGAGGCGTGGACCGCTTCGACGGCCTCCGCGTACCGCCCCGCTTCCACGAGGGCGTCGACGGAGGGGCCGGAGTGCGGCGGGCTGTAGATGCGCATCCGGACGATGGCGGAGCGCAGTGCCGTTGTGCGTTCCTCGCTCGGGTCGGCCAGGAAGGCCGAAGCCAACGCTGCAAATGACATCCCAGACCACCCTCCCACAAGTCCATTCGACCTAACCGAGGGTAGGGCACCAGCAGACCGAGTTCGACTCGGTTACCCTCAGCGTCCAGCCCGTCCGACCCTTCCGGCGCGGAGGCCGTTGAGGATCACCACCACCTCGGCCACCTCATGGACGAGCACGACGGCGGCCAGCCCGAGCACGCCCGTGATCGCGAGCGGTAGCAGGGTCGCGATGATGAGCAGCGACAGGGCAATGTTCTGGTTGATGATCCGCCGGCCGCGTCTGGCGTGCCGCAGCGCATCCGGGATGAGCCGCAGATCGTGGCCGGTGAACGCGACGTCGGCCGACTCGATGGCTGCGTCCGAGCCGGTCGCTCCCATGGCGATACCGACGTCGGCACGGGCCAGCGCGGGGCATCGTTGATGCCGTCACCGATCATCGCTGTCGACCGGCCCCGCGTCAGGTCTGCCACGGCGGCGGCCTTCTCTTCCGGTCGCAGCTCGGCGCGGACGTCGTCAATGCCCGCCTGCCCGGCGAGGGCCATGGCCGTGCGGGTGTTGTCACCCGTGAGCATGATGACCTCGAGCCCGTCACGACGCAGCAGCGCCACCGCCTCCGCGGCCTCGGGCCGAAGCTCGTCGCGGACGCCGATCGCCCCCACGGTCTGCCCGTCCACGTGGACCAGGACGACGGTCTGCCCATCGCCCTCGAGCCGGGCCACGTCGTCGGCGAGCATTCCCGGGGCGACCCAGCGCGGGCTTCCGACGGTGATGTCGGCCCCGTCGATGGTGCCGGTGACGCCGTGCCCGGGCTTCTCAACCACATCGACGGCGGGGGCGCCGGTACCCTCCGCCGAGATGGCGGCGGCGAGCGGATGGGTGCTGTGCCGCTCGACGGCGGAGGCCCACGCGAGCACGGCGTCGCGGGTGTGCCCGGGAGCGACCACGACATCGGCCACCGTCGGGTGGTTGCGGGTGAGCGTGCCCGTCTTGTCGACGGCGACGCGGCGGATCGCGCCGAGCCTCTCGAACGCGGCGCCCGACTTGATGACCACGCCGAACCGGCTCGCGGCGCCGATGGCGGACACGACGGTGACGGGCACGGAGATGGCCAGTGCGCACGGCGAGGCCGCCACCAGCACGACGAGGGCCCTGGTGATCCACACGGTCGGGTCCCCAGGAGCGACCCGAGTCCGGCCACGAGCAGCGCGAGGACGATGACGCCGGGGATGAGCGGGCGGGCGATGCGGTCGGCGAGTCGGGCCCGTTCGCCCTTGTCGGCCTGCGCCCGCTCGACGAGCGCGACGATGGTGGTGAGGGAGTTGTCGGTGCCGCCGGCGGTGGCCCGTGCCTCGAGGACCCCGTCGCGTTGATCGACCCGGCCGCGACGGCGTCACCCGGCCCGACGTCGACGGGGATCGACTCACCTGTGACGGCAGAGGTGTCGAGGCTGCTGAGGCCTGAGACGACGACGGCGTCGGTGGGGATCCGCTCCCCCGCCCGGACAATCAGCAGGTCGTCGATCACCAGATCCGCGGCGCGCACCTCCTCGGAGCGTCCGCCGCGGCGGACGGTCGCGGTCTCGGGCACGAGCCGCAGCAGCGACCGGAGCCCGGCCCGGGCGCGGTCCATGGCCTTGTCCTCCAGCGCCTCCGAGATGGAGTAGAGGAATGCGAGCGCCGCCGCCTCGCCTACGTAGCCGAGGATGACGGCCCCGACCGCGCTGATCGTCATGAGTAACCCGATGCCGAGCTTGCGCTGCGTGAACAGCTTGCGCAGCGCTCCGGGCGTGAAGGTCGACGCCCCGAGCAACAACCCGACCCAGAAGACGAGGAGGGCCGGGACGTGGGCACCTGCCCAGCTGAGACCCAGACCGACGAGGAGTGCGACGCCCGACACGACGGGGAGCATCACCTCGCGGTCGCGCCACCAGGGTCCGTCGTCTTCACGGTCCTCGTCCGCGTCGACGACCTCCCTCGCGAGCACGGGCCCGGTCACGCCCGGGCTCCCGTCGCCTGGCAGGTCGGGCACTCAGGCTCGAGGCACGGGGCACTCTCATCGACGGCAAGCGTCACCTCGAGCAGCGCCTTCAGGGCGGCGGAAATGTGCGGATCGGCGATCTCGTAGCGCGTCTGCCTGCCTTCGGGCACGGCGACGGCGATGCCGCAGTCACGCAGGCAGGTCAGGTGGTTGGAGACGTTGGGGCGGGTGAGCCCGAGCGACTCGGCCAGCCTGGCCGGGTAGGCCGGTCCGTCGAGGAGGCGCAACAGGATGCGCGACCTCGTCGGATCGGCCATGGCCCGGCCGAGCCGGTTCATCACGTCGAGACGGGAGGCAATGGTCAGCACACGCTGAACAGTACACCGGTCACTGAATCAACGTGTCCCGACCTCAGAGCAGGGGCTGCACTCCGCGTAACCGCCGCTCTCGACCTGGGCGACGCCTCGCGGCCCACCGAAGACGATGTTGGCATCCGGCTCGGCCGACCACGGGGTCCAGCCCGGGTCGCCGTCCTTGATGAAGTTGACGGCGGCGCCGTGGATCGCGTCGGCCAGAGCCTGCGGCGGGTTCGGCCCGTCAGCGGCTCGAGAGCTGGCCCGTCGAGGCAGTCGAAGAAGAACGGCACGTCGATGCAGTGCACGGCCGAACCGAACACGCCCGACCTGAACGCAACCCGGTACACCCACGTCGGTGCCTTCCCGCGCATGGATGCAACCTTCACGACCGCCGTCCGGAACATCTTGTCTGTGATAAACCGTCCGAGCACGGCCGCGTGCCCGCGGGCAACGGTCTCCGGGTTGGCAGCCAGGTAGGCCTTGCGTGTGGTGCGGCTCACCTTGAACGGCCGCAGGATGAGCGCCAACGGCATCCAGCGCAGCATCTTCTCCTGCTCCTGGACGGCCATCGCGAACTCGTCGTCGGTCGAACCGAGCACGAGCGGCTTATCCGACCCGATGCCCATCCTGAGCGACTCGATCGTCGGTCGGACGATCAGGTCGCCGTCGATCAGCGGGCCGAGCGACATTCCCTCCTCCAGGATGAGGCCGAGGCTCGCGATGTCGATGTTGCTGGCCTTCTTCTGCTCCTCGAGCAACGTCTCCTCGTCGACGGACGCGAAGCCCTCCCGGGTGGGCGCCACGCCGAGGGCCGTGGCCAACTTGGCCGCGTACTCGGCCCGCGTTCGGGGGTCACATCTGCCACCGCGCCCGAGACGCAGTAGGCGGAGTGGAACAGGTGCTGCGCGCTCTGCATGCCGAGCAGCGTCATGACGGCGCCGCCACCGGCCGACTGCCCCGCGATCGTGACACGAGACGGGTCGCCGCCGAACGCGGCGATGTTGCGCTGCACCCATTCGAGTCCCGCGATCCAGTCACGCACACCCCGGTTGGCCGGGGCACCCTCGATCGCGCCGAAGCCGTCGAAGCCGAGCCGGTAGCTCAGGGTGACGGTGACGATGCCGTCGCGGTTGAACGCCCGCCCGTCGTACCAGGGGCTGGCCGGCGATCCCGCGATGTAGCCACCGCCGTGGATCCAGACCAGCACCGGCAGCGGCTCCCCGTCGCCCGAGGGTGAGGGCGTGAACACGTTGACGTTGAGCGTCGCGTCGCCCGGCACCGAAGGCTCGGGGATGAGCGTCACGCCGGGGTCGCCGCGCTGCGCCGTCGCCCCGTACTCCAGCGCCTCGAGCACCCTTCCCACGGCTCAACCGGGCCGGGAGGGCGAACCGGAGGGCCCGACGGGCGCCTGGGCGAAGGGGATGCCGAGGAAGCCGGCGGACCGCACCTCGGATCCGGGAATGTCACGCCACGAGCCACGGACGCGGCCCATGTCGGTCGTGACTTCGACGGTGTCGAGGGTTGTCTGGGCAGTCATGGGTCGATTCTCCGTTCAGCGGACGCTCTCGATGGGGATCAGTGCGAGGGGCACCACTACAGCGATCATCGGACGACATCGGATCAGGCATCGGCAGAGGGCGCCCGGAACGCGGTGAACAGGTCCTGCGTCAACGCGGCCATGTCGATGGCCGGGTCGGTCAGCCACTGCAGCTGGAGACCGTCCACGGCTGCCTGCACGATCCTGGCCATCGACTCGGCCGGGATGGCGGCTGTGAGCACCCCTCCTCCTGGGCGGCACGCAACTCGGTCACGAACATCGCGCGGAGCCTGCTGCTGCGCTCGAGGAAGTACGCATGCGCAGGATGATCCGGGTCGGCAGCGTCGACGGCCAGGCGGGAGAACAGCTCCACGAGGCCGGGAACGGCCGCGTTGTGACGGATGACGGCCAGGAAGACGGCCGTCAGGCGCTCGAGGCCCGCGGGCGCCTTCTGCGCCTGCGCGAGATCGAGCGCGTCGAGTTCGTCGCGCTTGCGGATGATCGCGGTGAACAACTCATCCTTGGACCCGAAGTAGTGCAGCAGGCCAGGCTGGCTGAGGCCGACGGCGTCGGCGATCTCCTTGATGGAGGCCCGCGGATGCCCGCGCTCGCGATCACCTCGAGCGCGCCACTCAGGATCTCCTCGCGGCGGACGACGCCCTTCGCGTACGAGCCTCTCTTTGCCATGGTGAGAGTGTGCCAGACCCTTGCATACCAATACCGAATACCATAAGTTTTTTATCGGGCGCGCGGACGCGTCCCACCACGAAAGGTGTCCCATGGCCGACCATCTCCCGAGGTTGCGCACCTCACCACCGCCGAGAAGGCATCCCTCACCAGCGGCGCAGACTTCTGGCACACCAAGGCCGTCGAGCGCGTCGGTGTGCCAGCCATGATGCTCACCGACGGGCCGCACGGGCTGCGCAAGCAGGCCGGCCCGGGCGATCACCTCGGCCTCGCGGACAGCGTCCCGCCACCTGCTTCCCGCCCGCGGTGGGCCTAGGCTCCGCGTTCGACCCCGAACTGGCCGAACGGATCGGCGTGGCGCTGGGCGTCGAATCGGCGATCGAGGACGTCTCCGTCATTCTCGGTCCCGGCGTCAACATCAAGCGCTCCCCCTGTGCGGGCGCAACTTCGAGTACTTCTCCGAGGACCCGCACGTTGCGGGCACCGTCGCCGCCGGTCTGGTGCGCGGCATCCAGTCGCAGGGCGTGGGCGCGTCGCTCAAGCACTTCGCGGCCAACAACCAGGAGACCGACCGGATGCGCGTCTCCGCCGACATAGCGCCCGCCCCTGCGCGAGATCTACCTTCGCGCCTTCGAGCGGGTCGTCACCGAGACGCAGCCGTGGACCGTGATGTGCTCCTACAACCGCATCAACGGCGTCTACGCCTCCCAGGATCCCTGGCTGCTGACGACCGTGCTGCGCGACGAGTGGGGCTACACCGGCCTCGTGGTGTCCGACTGGGGCGCCGTCAGCGACCGGGTGGCGTCACTCTCGGCCGGGCTCGACCTGCAGATGCCCTCGGCGAGCGGCATCACCGACAGGGAGATCGTCGACGCCATCGAGGCGGGCACGCTGGACGAGTCGATCCTGGACGTCGCCACCGGGCGCATGCTCGAGCTGATCCGGCGGACCCGCCGCACCGGGCCCGCCCCGCGGCCCTCGACGTCGACGCCCACCACGCGCTCGCCCGCGAGGCGGCCGGGCGCGCGATCGTGCTGCTCCGCAACGAGGGCGACCTGCTCCCGCTCTCCCGCACCGCCCGGATCGCGGTGATCGGCGCCTTCGCCGAAAGCCCGCGCTACCAGGGCGCGGGTTCCTCGCTCATCAACCCGACCCGACTCGATATCGCCCTGGACGAGATCCGCTCCCTCGCCGATGGTGACGTCGCCTATGCTCCTGGGTTCTCCCTGGACGGCACGGGCGACGCGGCCGCGCTGCGGGCGGAGGCCGTCGCGGTCGCCGCCGACGCCGAGGTGGTCGTCGCGTTCCTCGGCCTGCCCGCGAGCCTCGAGTCGGAGGGCTTCGACCGCGACGACATCGATCTGCCCGCCACGCAGCTCGAGCTCCTCGACGCCGTCCGCGCCGCCAACCCGAACGTGGTGGTGGTGCTCTCCAACGGAGGAGTGGTCGCGCTGCCCTTCCGTGATGACGTGCCCGCCATCGTGGAGACGTGGCTGCTCGGCCAGGGCGGCGGACACGCGACGGCGCAGGTGCTGTTCGGCGACGTGAACCCGTCGGGCCGCCTCACCGAGACGATCCCGCTCGACCTGCGCGACACCCGAGCAACGGGAACTTCCCGGCGAGTTCGGCCACGTCACCTATGGCGAGGGCTCCTCGTCGGCTACCGTTCCTTCGACGCACGCGGCTTGGAGGTGGCCTACCCGTTCGGCCACGGCCTGTCCTACACGACGTTCGGGTACGGCCCGGCGGAGGCCTCAGTGGCTGGCGACGGCGGGATCGTCGTGCGGGTGCCGGTGCGCAATACGGGCACCCGCGACGGACGTGAGGTCGTGCAGGTCTACACCTCGCTCCCCGGCTCGGTCGTCAGCCGGGCGCCGCAGGAGCTCACGGGATTCGCATCCGTCGAGATCCCGGCCGGCGCCGAGCGGGTCGTCGAGATCGCCGTCGCACGCAAGGACCTCGCCTACTGGGACACCCGGGTCGACCACTGGGTGGTCGAGGGCGGCACCTACACCGTCGCCGTCGGCGCCTCTAGCCGCGACCTGCGCACCTCGGCTTCGGTGGAGATCGCGGGCGACGAGGTCAGGGTGCCGCTGACCCCGGACTCGTCGATCGGGGAGGCGCTCGCCAACCCGGTGGCCGGGCCGATCATGCGGGCAGGGTTGGGTGAGGCGTTCGACGGCGAGCTGCTGAAGATGATGATGTCGTTCCCGCTGGGACGACTCGTGTCGTTCCCGGGCAGCCCGATGACGCAGGAACAGCTCGATGCCCTGCTGGGGGCCGCCAACGCCTGACACGGTCATTCGCCGCGGGCGCGGGCGATGAGCTCGCGCCTGCTGTGCACCCCGTCTTGTCGAAGATGGACTTCAGGTGGTCGTGGACAGTGTTCTCGGTGATGCCGAGGAGCCCGGCGATCGAACTGAGATTGGCATCGTCGGCGACGCCGGTCAGAACCGCCGACTCGCGGGGGCTGAGCCGCTGACCCGGCAGAACAGCGCAACCCGCTCCGCGGTAGGCAGCGGCACGAACGCAACGGCTATGTCACTGCCGACCCGTTCGGCCGTCACCGAGATCCACTCGCCCGGGGTGAAGTCACTCCCTCGCGCACCAGGTCGAGAAACCCCACGAGCCGAACGGGTCGGCCAAGTCACGGAGACGACGTCGAACCTGCCCGCTCCGCGAGGTAGAGGCCGAGGTCCGATTCGGGTGGCACCGGGTGGTCGACGACCCGGAGCGCACCGACGTCCATCTCTCCGCGGCGGTGTAGCGCATGGCGATCAGATCGGGCAGATCCTCCATCCAGGCCACCTCGGCGAGCGGGGCCGTGCCGACCGTGGTGTCCGGGTCGGTCAGCACCCACGTGAAGGCGGTAAGGGGATGGTGCGGCGGATGTGTTCGAGGACGTCGCGACGGAGCCTACGGTCGTCGTCGACGACCGCAAGGGCTCGTTCCACCCTCCCAGCAAGCTCCATTGGCCCACGACTCGAAGCTAGGCCGACATCGCGCCTCGCGCCGACCTTCTGCCGGATCCGTGGGCCAGGCACGCTGACACCCTCATGTGCGCCCAAACGGTTTAGGATGATCCGCCCTGGAACCCACCCGACGGGGTTGCGTCGGCGTAGATTTCCGGCCATGGCCAGGGGCTCCACCGAACTGCCGCTCTGGGAACGACTGCTTCCCGGGATCGCTGTGCTGCGCCGCTACCAGCGTTCCTGGCTACGCGGGGATCTGCTGGCGGGCGTCACCGTCACCGCATACCTGATTCCACAGGTGATGGCCTACGCCGTCATAGCCGGCCTGCCGAGCGTCGTCGGGCTCTGGGCGATCCTGCCCGCGATGGCGGTCTACGTCGTCTTCGGGGCGTCGCGGCAACTGTCGGTCGGCCGGAGTCCACGACCGCGCTCATGACGGCGGTGGGGGTCGGCGCTCTGGTGGCGACAGCCGGCCCGGGCCGGTACGCAGAGGTCGCGGCGCTGATGGCGATCGCCGTGGGCCTCGTCTGCCTCGTCGGATGGGTGGCGCGGTTGGGCTTCCTCGCGTCATTGCTGTCGAAGCCCGTGTTGGTCGGCTATCTCGTCGGCGTCGCGGTGCTCATGATCACCAGCCAGTTCGGCAAGGTGACAGGGCTCGACATCCCCAACGGTGGGCCGATCGAGCAGACGGCGGCCCTGGTGCGGCAGGTCGGGGAGGTCCACTGGCCGACGTTCGCGCTGGCCGCCGTCGTCTTCGTGCTGCTTCTGGTGGCCAACCGGCTCTGGCCGAAGCTCCCGGGGCCGCTCATCATCCTGCTACTGGCGGCCGGCGCCGTCGCGATCTTCAGCCTGCAGCGCTTCGGGATCAGCACCATCGGCGAGGTGCCGCAGGGCTTCCCGCACCCCGACTCCCCCGCCTCGACGACCTGTCGGTGTGGGCGATGCTGCCCTACGCCGTCGGCATCGCGGTGGTGGGCTACTCCGACAACGTGCTCACAGGCAGGGCATTCGCCGCCAAGAGGCGGGAGCGGATCGATGCTTCGCAGGAACTCCTGGCACTGGGGCAGCCAACGTGGCCTCCGGCCTGTTCCAGGGTTCCCCGTGTCGTCGAGCGGATCGCGGACCGTGATCGGGGACGCGATGGGATCGCGCTCGCAGCTGCACACAGTCGTGGTGATCGCGCTGACCGTCGCGACTCTTCTGTTCGCTGGCCCGGTGCTCTCGACGTTCCCGGCCGCAGCGCTGGGTGCGCTGGTGAGCTACGCAGCAACCCGGCTGATCGACATTCCCGAGATCCGGCGGATCGCCCGGTTCCGGCGCAGCGAGCTGGTGTTGTCGCTCGTCACGGCCGCCGGGGTCATCGCGCTGGGTGTGCTGGCCGGCATCGGGATCGCGATCACGCTGTCGCTGCTCGACCTGCTACGCAGGCTGGCCTCGCCCAACGACGGGATCCTCGGCTACGTGCCAGGGATGGCCGGCATGCACGACGTCGAGGACTACCCCGACGCCAGACAGATTCCGGGCCTCGTGGTGTACCGCTACGACTCGCCGCTGTTCTTCGCCAACGCCGAGAACTTCCTGGAGCGGGCCAACGCCGCCATCGACGCGTCGGAGATGCCGGTGCGGTGGTTCCTGCTGAACGCTGAGGCGAACGTGCAGGTCGATCTGACGTCGGTCGACACGCTGGAACTGCTGCGCAAGGAACTCGAGGCACGGGGCATCGAGTTCGCGCTTGCACGCGTCAGGCTCGAGATCTACGAGGAACTGAAGGCCGCGGGGTTCGTCGACGCCGTGGGCGAAGACCGCATCTTCACCACCATCCCGATGGCCATCCGGGCCTACCGCGAGATCGAGGGCGTCCACGAGGAAGCGTGAAGGCAAGGGTGGGCCCCGCCGGCAGGGGTTTGGCGGGGCCCGGAAGGGGGAGCTGTCAGCGGTGGTAGCCGTGGTGGCCGCGCACCCTCACCTTGTGATTGGAGACGCTCACGATCTTGCCCGGACCGGTCTCGCTGGCCATGGTTGCCGCCCAGATCGTGCCGTTTGGTGCGGCCGCGACGCTGAGCGCATTCGGGAGATCGATGAACGTGGTCGTGGTGCCGCGCCTGGTCACCGAGACCTTTCCTCCGAAGAGTTCTGCGGCGTAGATGCCCGATCCGGAGGCAGCGATGCTGGTCGGCGCGGAGAGGCCGGATACGATCTGCGTGGCCTTGCCCGTCCTCGGATTGATCTTCCAGATCGCACCCTTGGACGCCGACTCTCCCGGGAAGCCGGGGAGCGTGCTGACGTAGATCTCGCCGCCCGTCCGATCGTGACGCCGGTGGGTACGGCCTCAACCCAGTAGGTGTCGCCGATGTAGCACTCAGGAGCCCCGACCATCGCGACCATCTCTGCTGTCACCGTGACGAGCACCGGAGGAAGCACCGCAAGGGTGCTGATCCTGCCCTTGTCGGAGATCTTGAAGATGGCATTGGCGCCAGCGTCGGCGACCAGCCACTCACCTCGCCAGGGGCCACCGCGTAGACATGGGAATCCAGGAGCCCCGTGTAGCTCATCGGCTCGGCGCAGGTGGCGGGGTCAGTGATGCCGTAGGTGTAGATGCCGTCGGGGTTGTTGGCCCACTCGTAGGCATGCGTGTCCGCGTAGAGCGTCCTGCCATTCGGCTTGCGGATGTTCAGGCCGCTCGCGGTGATGACGGGGGCTCGGACGCGCCGTCCGCATCGGAGGATCCGTAGGCCATCCAGGAACCTCGGGTGGCGAGGCCCGCGAGGCCCGGAACGTCCTTGACGAGCGGCTTGATGCTGCCATCCGACTTCAGCTGACCGATGACGCCGGTGCCACCATCGGCGATGAGCACGCGGGATCCGTCAACCGCGAGGCTGAAGGGCGCCACGAGTTCGGTTGACCATTCCTTGATCTTCGGGGTCGCGAACCGCCGGCCGCGGCCGGTGTCACGACTGAGAGTGCAAGTGCGACCGCGGCCACTACCGCGATCCACGCACGACGACTACGCATGTGTGACTCCATTCCGGCCCGGCTTCCTCGCCGAGCCAACAACTCACACCGGGCGGACCCTTCCAAGGCGTCCGGACATCGGATGAGCCGCCCCAAGTTGGCGACACAGGGGGATCGTTACCCAGCACGAGGAACAGATGCAAGGGCTTCCCGAAACCGGCCCTCGGACGCGCCACCCGGGCGCGCGGCCACCGGCGTGTCGGCGTACATCGGCGCGCCGAGTCGGTCGGTTCTGCCGATCCGACCGACTCGGCGCGACCCGGTGTTTGGCTGGCCCCAGCACCGGGAAGGGAGTCCGAAGATGGCAGGCGGTTCACGGGTACGGGTCCACAACTTCTCCATCTCACTCGACGGCTTCGGGTGGGTGAGGGGCAGACGTTGGAGGAGCCGTTCGGTCACGCCGGGCACCGGCTGCTCGACTGGGCGTTGCCGACCCGCACCTTCCAACTGATGGGGTTCCACGGGAACGGGCCGGGAACGGTCGGCGTGGACGACGCGTTCGCGGGTCAGTGGGCGCGGGGCATCGGGGTCGAGATCATGGGCCGCAACAAGTTCGGTCCTCAACGGGGGCCGTGGGTCGATCACGAGTGGAGGGGCTGGTGGGGTGAGAACCCGCCGTTCCACACGCCGGTGATCGTGCTCACCCACCACGTGCGGCCCCGGTGGAGATGGAGGGTGGCACCACGTTCTACTTCGTCGACGCGGAGCCGGCGGCGGCGCTGGCGAAGGCCCATGCGCTGGCGGGCGGGAGCGACGTGCGCATCGGGGGCGGCACCAGCACGATCCGCGAGTTCCTGCTCGCCGACCTCATCGACGAACTCCACATCGTCGTCGTGCCGATCATCCTCGGCCGTGGCGAGAGGTTGTGGGACGGGCTCGAAGGGCTGGATGAGCGCTTCGTGATGGAGACGGCGCCCTCCCCAGCGGTGTCGTCCATCTGACGATGGCCCGTCGCGAGCACGGGGTCGCTCCGGGCCTTGGTTGATCCGGAAACGGTGGATGGAGGCTTGCTCATGGACTTCTCTTCGCGCACGGCCGCGGTCGCCGCGCTCTTCGACCGCATCGCGGACCAGTACGACAACGCGGGCTTCCCGTTCTTCGGTCCGATCGCGCGCCACCTCGTCGACGCGCTCCGGCCACTCCCGGGCGAGGCTGCTGCCGATCTGGGATGCGGGCGCGGTGAGGTCACATCCCTCCTCGCCGACGCCGTCACCCCGGGGCAGCGTCACGGCCCTCGACATCAGCCCTGCGATGGTGCGGCTCGCCCGCGAGGCGTTGACCGGCACCGTTGCCCGCGTCGAGGTGGGCGACGCGTCGGCCCGGCCCTCCCGCCCGGCTCCTTCGACGTGGTCGCCTCCTCGTTGGTGCTGTTCTTCCTACCCGATCCGCCGGGTGCGCTGGGCCGCTGGGTGGGCCTCCTCCGCCCGGGCGGCCGCATCGGCGTCACCACCTTCGGGGCCCAGAGCGACCTGTGGCAGAGGCTCGACGGGTTGCTGCGCCCCTGGATGCCGCCCCAGGATCCGCGCACCGCCGGGCCTGACAGCCCGTTCGCTTCGGACGCGGGCATGGAGGCCACCCTGGCCGCCGCCGGCGCCAGGGATGCGGTGACGCAGACCTTCCGCGTGCAGGTGCGGTTCCGGAGGGTCGAGGACTGGGTCCGGTTCACCCGTTCGGTTGGTCAGCGGGCCGCCTGGGACTCGATGCCGGAGGAGGAGGTCGAGAGGGTGACGTCGGCCGCGGCCCACCTGCTCGGGCGGAGCGGTCGGAGGATGCGGTGTGGCAGGACGTGCGCCTCACGCTCGGCCGGAGGTAGGCCGGCTCAGCAGCAGGCGCTGCCCGGGCGGGGCCGTCCAGGTTCAGGAAGGAACGGATGGGGACAAGGGCTTCGGCATTGATCGACCAGTGTGCCCAGCGGCCGCGCTGCTCCCGCTCGACGAGGCCGGCGTCGTGGAGTTTGCGCATGTGGAACGACAGCGTGGGCTGGGTGATGCCGAGCGCGTCCGGCAGATGACAGGCGCACACCGTGCCGGTGGCGGAGTCTGCGAGGTAGCGCAGGAGCCGCACCCTGGTCGGGTCGGCCAGGGCCTTGAAGACACCGGCGAGGGCGGCCGCCGCGTCGCCGTCGAGCAGGGTACCGCCGTTGTCGGGCAGCAATGGATGCTCTCGTCGCGCGCCTCAGCCAGGGTGGTCATCGACCCATCGTATCCCATATTGACATTCTTCGATATGGACGCTTTGATACTCGTATTGATGTTTCTCGATACATGGAGGTCGTGATGGGTGCTCGTCCGTCGGTGCTGTTCGTCTGCGTGAAGAACGGCGGGAAGTCGCAGATCGCGGCCGCCCTGATGCGGAAGCTCGGTGGGGTTGACGTCTCCTCCGCCGGCACCCGTCCCGGGGCCACCCTGAACGAGGAGGCCGTCGCCGCGGTCGCCGATCTCGGTGCCTCCATGGCGGCCAGGAGCCGCGCCCGCTCGACCCCGTCGAGGTCGCTCAGGTCGACCGCATCGTCGTGTTGGGCGAGGAGGCCGTGGTCGAGCCGGTACCTGGTATGCGCGGCCGGATCGAGACATGGGTGACCGACGAACCGTCGCTGCGCGGCATCGACGGGATGGATCGCATGCGGCTCGTCGTAGCCGACATCGCGGCGCGTGTCGAGGCCCTGCACACGGAGCTGACGGCTGGCCCGCGCATCCGCGTGTTCGAGCCCGCCCTGTGCTGCAACACCGGGGTCTGCGGCACCGACGTGGATGAAGCCCTGGTCTCGTTCACCGCCGACCTCGACCACCTCCGGCGGCAGGGCGTCGACATCGAGCGGGCCAACCTCGCCAACGATCCCGGCGCCTTCGCATCCAACAAGGTGGTGGCCGACTTCCTGCGCGTCGCGGGATCGGCGGGGCTCCCCTCGTGTTGGTCGACGACGTGACGGTCGCGACGGGCCGCTACCCCGACCGCACGGAGCTGCGCAGGCTCGCCGGGCTGGGCGACGACCTGGGCCTGAGCGCCTCCACCCAGGGATGCTGCTCGTCAACTGCGCAGTCGACGGGGTGCTGCTGAGCCATGACGTATTCCTTCCTGACCGACCTCCCCGTTTCGCGTTCTTCACTGGAAAGGGAGGGGTGGGAAAGACGTCGCTGGCCTGCGCGACCGCCACCCGCATCGCCGATTCCGGCGGCCGGGTTCTGCTCGTCTCGACCGATCCCGCGTCCAATGTGGCTCAGGTGTTCGACCAGAGGATCGGCAACCACGTGACGCCGATCGCCTCCGTCCCCGGGCTCTCCGCCATCGAGATCGATCCCGAGGCGGCCGCCGAGGCCTACCGAGAGAAGATCATCGGCCCGGTGCGTGGCCTACTGCCCGAGGCCGAGCTGATCAGCATCACCGAGCAGCTGTCCGGCTCCTGCACCACGGAGATCGCATCGTTCAACGAGTTCACCGATCTCCTCGCCGACGACCTCTCAACCGCCGGGTACGACCACGTCATCTTCGACACCGCGCCGACCGGCCACACGATCCGCCTGCTGCAGCTGCCGGGCGAGTGGACCACCTTCCTGAATGAGGGCAAGGGCGATGCGTCCTGCCTCGGCCCGATGTCCGGCCTGGACAAGACCCGGAGCCAGTACGCCGAGGCCCTCGCCAAGCTCAGCGACCCGTCCATGACGCGGCTCGTTCTCGTGGCCCGGGCGCAGAAATCCACCCTCGACGAGGCTGCCCGCACCTCCCGGGAACTCGCCGCGCTCGGGATCACGCAGCAGCACCTGGTCATCAACGGCGTGCTCGACGGGGCCGCGGGCGGAGACCCGCTGGCCCACGCCGTCATCACGCGCGAGCAGAAGGCACTGGCAGACCTGCCGGAGGAACTGGGCCGACTCGCGATCTCGCGGGTGCCGCTGCGTGCCACCAGCGTCGTCGGAGTCGACGCCGTCCGCGCGCTCCTCGACGGCGGCGATGTTCCCTTGGCGCCGGCCTCCCCGCCCTCGGGTGCCGCCGACGGCTGGGCCCTGGGAGACCTTATCGACGAGCTGGCCGGGCAGGACCACGGCCTGATCATGTGCATGGGCAAGGGAGGCGTGGGCAAGACCACCACGGCGGCCGCGATCGCGCTGGAGCTTGCGGCCCGAGGCAAGCGGGTCCACCTTTCCACCACCGATCCGGCGGGACACCTCGACCAGGCGCTCGACGGAGGCACGGCGGCGAACCTGACGGTGTCACGCATCGATCCGGAGGCGGCCACCCAGGCGTACCGCGACCGGGTGTTGGCGACGAAGGGTGCGCGGCTCGACGAGGACGGGAAGGCGCAGCTCCTCGAGGATCTCCGCTCCCCCTGCACCGAGGAGGTCGCCGTCTTCGGCGAGTTCTCGCACCTCGTCTCCAGGGCCAGGAGAGAGTTCGTCGTGATCGACACCGCACCGACCGGCCACACGCTGCTGCTGATGGACGCCACCGGCTCCTACCACCGCGAGATCGTCCGCGGCATGGGCTCCGGCGCGGGAATCGTCACTCCCTCATGCGGCTCCAGGATCCGGAACTGACCCGCATCCTCATCGTCGCGCTGCCCGACGCCACACCGGTGCAGGAGGCGGCCGATCTGGACGCCGACCTCCAGCGGGCGGGCATCACCCCCTGGGGATGGATCATCAACCAGTCCATCACCCGTACGGGGACCAAGCACCCCTGCTGGCGGCGCGGGCGGCGAGCGAGGCGCCACACATCGAGACGGCGAGAGGCCTTGCGCGTCGCCTGGCAACCATCCCGCTCCTCGTCGAGGAACCCACCGGGACCACCGCTCTGCGCGACCTGGCGGCCGTGCGGGGTTAGCTCGGGGCTCGATCACCGACTGAGCCGATGGCGTCCTGGAACGACGATGGATGCTCCCCGCAGAGAAACCGGGAGATTTCCCTGCCAGACTCATGGCCATGACTCAGATGCGTGAGCCGGGCGTCATTCACGACGCATTCGACGAGGCGCCAGAACTGATCTCGCGCTACGCCAAGGCCGTGGCCCTGAACATGCTGGCGTCGCTGCTGGTCGTGGTCGCCAGTTTCCTGTTGGGCTCGGTCTGGCCCGACGGCCACCTCTCCTGGGGGCACTCGTCCAGACAGCCGACCGCTGGGCGGAGAGCGCCGGCGCGCTCGCGCTGCCGGTCCTCGGGATCATCGTCGGGCTGCTGCTGCCCTCTACCTGGCCCCGTTGGGTTCCCGCGACCTCGAGGAGAGGGCATCCACCGACGAGGACTCGCTCACCGCTTCCGACCACGAGGTGCTCGCCATCCAGGACGTCAGGGAGAACCTCATCCTCATGCTGGCCACCGCCGGGGCGGAGCCTGCTGGTGGATGCTGCCGGCTGCCCTGAAGAACCCGCTGTTCAGCATCCTGGTGTTCCTGCTGGCCATGGTGTTCGCGTCACTGGCCTCGATCCGCGAGGCCACCTTCGGGAGGGCGGCGATGCACGCGCTGCGGTCGCATCGCTCCCACCGTGGGCTCACCCGGCTCCTGCAGTCCCTCGGGTAACGGAAACCACCGACCGCGACCACCTGGAGGCAGACCTGGCGCGCGCCCGCCGTCGGGAGCGGTGGTTCATCCTCGCCCTGGTCGCCCTCCCTCCGCTGGTTCTCTGGCTGGCGGGCGACAGTCTCAGCTTCGGCACCCTGACGCTGGACTCGGCGGTGATCAGCATCATCGTGGCGCCCTACCTGATCTGGCGCTCGACCGGCACCATCCGCACCCGCATCCGCCGGGCCAAGATGGACGGGGCAAGGGGTGGGGGCTGGAACCGGCACCCCTTGTGGGTTGGTTCCGGAACCGTCTTCGTTCCGGTGATGCCAGGAAACCCGCAGCAGGCGATCATCGTCCCGGTTTCCTGATCAGTTCGGCGCTGGCTGTCATCGTCGACGTCGTGGTGCTGGCCGTCGTCTTCGACCTCACCCGCGCAGCAGCGGAGAGCCTCGTCCCGGCTCTGATAGTCGTGGGCGCAGTCGCAGTGGTGCTGGTGCTTCTACTTGCCGTCCTGCCCCGCCACAGCCGCACCCACCGCCTCCTGGTCATCGACGCCGCCCTGCGTGCCCGACGCCGCACGCTCGCGGGAACCGGTTCTGCCACTGGCTGAAGTAGATCGATGCCGCTATCCGTCGGGCGGGTCGCTGGGCACAGCAGTCGATTGAGCCGCCCGGCGACGAGGAACGAGTCGCCCAGCGTGTCGAAATCACCCCAACCCGGTGCAGAAACCCGACCACCGCAGGCCCGCGCGGCAGACAAGCCAGCGGTGCATAAGGAACTCGACCACAGCAGTCGATTGAGCCGCCCAGCGACGAGGAACGAGTCGCCCAGCGTGTCAAAATCACCCCAACCCGGTGCAGAAACCCGACCACCGCGGACGACAGTGTCGGGACTGAGTCCCCGGATGTCGACGGGAGTGGTTTCGACACGGCCAGCGGGCTCCTCCGTCGCCGCAGCCCGGCTCAACCGACTACCTCCCCAGGGTCCCCAACGCCCCACCCGCCGCAATCGCCCCAGCCGAGACCCACCACAACCACAGCAATCGACCGAGCCCAGAATCACCGCCGCGGCAAGCCAGCCAGCCATACACAAGGGAGCCCGACCACAGCAGTCGACTGAGCCTCCAGTGTCGCCGCCGCGGCAGGCAAGCCAGCAGACGCAGAGCCCGACCACAGCAGTCGATTGAGCCGCCCGGCGACGAGGAACGAGTCGCCCAGCGTGTCGAAATCACCCCCGACATGGTGCAGAAACCCGACCACCGCGAGCGTGCTCGGCAGACAAGCCAGCGGTACATCAGGGAGCCCGACCACAGCAGTCGATTGAGCCGCCCGGCGACGAGGAACGAGTCGCCCAGCGTGTCGAAATCACCCCCAACCCGGTGCAGAAACCCGACCACCGCAGGCCCGCTCGGCAGACAAGCCAGCGGTACATCAGGGAGCCCGACCACAGCAGTCGATTGAGCCGCCCGGCGACGAGGAACGAGTCGCCCAGCGTGTCGAAATCACCCCAACCCGGTGCAGAAACCCGACCACCGCAGGCCCGCTCGGCAGACAACCCAGCAGACGCAGGGCTCGAGATCACAGGTCCTTGACCAGTGCCTCCGAACTCTCCGTCGCAGTCCGCTCGACGCCGGCGTCATCCCGGTAGGTGTAGGTGCACGTGTCGACGGTGCCGGTCGGTCGGTAGCCCAGTCGCAGGTAGAGCGACCTTGCGGCTGGGTTATCTGCATCAACCGCGAGCACCATCCGCCCCAGGCCACGCCTCCTGGCCAGGGTCTCGGCGGCGGCGATCAGCGCGCTGCCGATGTCGCGCCCGCGCCATGTCTCCCGCACCTGGAGATGGTTGACCTCTACGGCGCCCGGGAGCGCGGCCCGTGCCCGCTCGCCCACGCAGCCTGTCCACTGGAGCATGCCCACCCCGACGGGCTCGTCACCTTCCCGGGCGACCAGGAAGGCAGCCTCTCCGGAGACCTGCCTCCTGAGGTGCCCTCCCAGACACCTGGGCTCGGCCAAACCTGGCTCAGGAGTTCGAGGTCGGCGCCGACACACTGACGGATTTCCATGGCCCTCAGCCAACCACACTCACGCCATCATCGATTCTCGGGCACCAACGGCCGCTCGGCGGCCTGACGAGTTACTGGTTGGGCGATGCCGTCGGCTCTGCCGGAGGCTCTGCTGCGCGTTCCCGCCCGCGTCGGTGTCGCGGTCCGTGGATGGCTGCAAGTACGCCACCTCCCGCCAGCAGCGCGGCGAACAGAAACGCGGTGGAGCTTCTACCTGAGCCCGACAGCGCCGCGAGCGGGCTGTTCAGCAGTACCGGTGGCGCAAGTTGCACGATGGCCAGGAGCGACTGGAAGCGGGCCAGCTGGCCTGCCGGAGCTGCCTGCAGCACCATCGGCGCAACGTGGGTGGTGAACAACGCGGTGCCTGCTCCAGTCAGCAGTAACAGGGCAACGGCCATCGGGAAGGGCAGCGGAAGGGCTAGCGCTGCCAAAGCCAGGCAGACCACGGCCGGGCCGCCAACCAGCGCGCGCTGACACCTCGCCAGCGTCCCGAAGTAGGAGACCAGCAGCGTGACAGCCAGCATGCCCACAGCCCAACCGATATCGAGCAGCCCGGCCTGAGCGGCACTCCAGCCGTTGGCGCGCGCCAGGCTCGGCAGGACGACTGCGACGGTGGGGAGAACGGCCGCACAGACCAGTGCGACCGCTGCCAGCAGCGGCAGCAGGCCGAGCGCCCGGGCAGACCTGACCCCGGCCGCGAGGGCCCCCAGATCCCGGCGCGTTGCGACTCCCGCGGTTCCTGCCGAGACCCACTCGGGACGCGGATCATGAACAGCACCACCAACCCGAGGGCCACCACTGCAGCGTTGGCCGCGGTCACGAGGAAGAGAGGCATGGACGCGGCGGCCGCTCCGCCGACCCCAACGCCGAGGATCCTGGCGATCTGTTGGCTGCCAGAGATCCGTGCCAGGGCCCGCGGCAGTTGACGCTCGTGGCTGATCAGCAGCCTGGGAAGCACAACCGCCGAGGGCTGCTGAAAGGCGGAGATTACGCCGGTGGCACCGGCAGCCACGCCGAGGAAGACCACCCCGGTGCTGCAGTCGAAACGACGCTCAACACCACCAGGATGGCCAGTTGGAGCGAGTTGGCGATGATCAGAAACCGGCGCGGACCAAACCTGTCCCCAGCGCTCCGCCCACCAGGAGCAAGAGGATCCGGGCAGGACCGCGAGGGTGCTCGTCAGCGCCACGGCGGTCGGTCCATGGCCCGTCGCCGTCCAGATCAGGGCGAACGCCAACATGGAGTCACCGGCCGCAGCCAGCGTCGAAGCCGCCCACCACGCATGGAACCGCCGTGGAAGCGGAGGACACTTTTCAGGAATCGACATGCCCGTCAGGTTGGGGGTTGAAGCCACCTGAAGGTCAAGGTCGCATGGGCATCACGAGGCAGGTGAGATCGTCTGACAGCGGCGACAGCACACGCACGGGCGTCTGGTCATCGACCACCTCGAGCAACACCTCAGCCCCATGACAGAGCGTGATGGGGCGGCGAGGAGAGCGGCCTGAAACATGACGCAGATCCGCCCTGGTTCTCCACCTTCGGAGGCCCAGCCCTCGATTGTGCGCCCTCGTCTCCAACGATGGCGACGCGGTCATCGTCCAGCATGAGATGCACCCTGCCCGTCTGGGAGCGCAGGAAGCCCGCCAGCGGGCCCTGCGGGAATCCAACCGTCCGGACCGCCGAGGGCTGAGTTGAGAGCAGCCTGCCGAGATCGGGCACGCCACGTTCGATCCGGTCGGCCCGCGCCAGAACGCGGCCCTTGCCCTCCGATAGGCAGAGCCCATCCCCCGTGAACTCAACCCTCACCTCTCCACGTCTGGCGCAGTGAACGGCGATATTGTTCGCCGCGGAAAGCTGCGTCATCGCCCTGGCGGTGCCTTCCGAACTGCTCGTGCGCAGGGTTCTGAATGCCAGCCAGTAGCGATCGGTGGCGCTCAACTCGAGCAGCCCGTCGTGCAGCTCCCACACCACCCCGAAACCTCGTCCGCTGCGCCGACTGTCGCCGATCCGACCTGCGCGATGACAGATGCAAGGGCCGCTCCGCGGCATACCGCGTGGGCGGGTTGAGGTTGCTGAATGGCCCCAGCGATGGCATCTCGAAGGACCGACAGCTCCGCTTGACGGTTCTCGGAGTCTGATCTGTGGTGGCTGATCAACTCATCGACCAGCGCCAGCGCGTCACCTGCTGGGGCCTGCAGCAGATCGCGCATCAGCGGCAGAGGGACGCCGGCGGCCCGCATTTTGCCGATCAGAACACCGGTCTCGATCTGGGCAGGGTCGTAGAAGCGGTACCCGTTGGCTGGGTCGACATCGGCGGGTATCAGCACCCCTCAGCTGCGTAGTACCGCAGCGCGCTTCCGGGAATGCCAACCGCGCGTCCGAAAGTGCTGATCGTCAGGAGCCGCTCGTGGCTCATCTGCGCGTCCGTAGCCCACCGGCCATGTCGGCTGCCCTGGCTCACCAGGCGGTGGCGATGCTCACGGCGAGGACGCCGACGGCCACCATCGCGCAGCCGAGCTCGATCAGGATGCCGAGCCCGAGCGCCTTGATCGTCGCCCAGCTCGTGGTCAGCGCCTTGCGCAGGTCACGCACCCGGAACCACTCCGCGGCCAGCAGCCCGACGGCGAATCCGATGGGCAGGCCGAAGCCGGGAAGCACGAACATGCCCACCACGCCGAGCGCCAGCCCGAAGACGATCGGCCACTTCGGCACCTCGTGCCTCTGCAGCGACCGGCCCGTGAGCAGCCAACTGCTGGTGGCACCGATGATCAGGAGCACAGCGATCACGCCGAAGCCGACCCAGCCCCAACCCGAGGCACCCCAGATTGCCCAGACGAGCGCGCCGGCGCCCACCGTGATGCTGCCCGGGAGTACGGGGAACACGATGCCGGCGAGGCCGACGAGGGCAAGGGCTCCAGCCACGATGGCGGCGATGATCTCAGGGGTCACGCCCACCAGCGTACGGGCCGGCCCAGCCCGTCAGGCTGATTCAGGCGCGATCAGTCGCGCGCGTGGTCTTCCAGGAACTCGTAGAGTTCACGGTCGTCCACACCGGGGTAGGTGCCCTGCGGCAGCGGCGCGAACAGGTGGGTGCTGACCCGGGGCGAGGCCCACGCCTGCCCTTCCACCGCTCGGTCAGCCCGTCCTCGGGCCTGCGGCAGCAGCGCACGTCGGGGCAGGTCGACACCTCGCGGTCCTGCGACTCGCGCCCCCGGAACCACTTCGACGCCGCGTAGGGGACGCCGAGGGTGATCGAGAACTCCGCCGTGGCACCGGTGCCGGTCTGCGTCGACTCGAAGAAGGTGCCGGCCGGGGTGTCCGTGTACTGGTAGTGCTCGCTGGTGCGCGTGGACCGGGCGAAGGCCTTCCGGGCACTCCAGTGGCGGCACACCACCTCACCCTCGGTCGAGCCCGTGGCGTCCTGCGGCAGCGGGAGGCCGTCGTTCTCGTAGGCGCCGACGACGGAACCGTCGCCGTCGACCCGCAGGTAGTGGAGCGTGATCCCGAGGTGCTGCGTGGCCAGGTTGGTGAACCGGAGCGCCGCGCTCTCGTGGGTGACGCCGAACGTGTCACGGAAGTCCTCGATCGCGATGTTGCGGTCGCGCTTCGCCCGCTCGAGAAAGTCCACGGAGGCGGCGCGCGGCATCAGGCACGCGGCGGCGAAGTAGCTGGCCTCGAGGCGTTGGCGGAGGAAGTCGGCGTAATCGACGGGGGCCTCATGCTCGAGGACGCGGTTGGCCACCGCCTGCAGGGCAAGGGACCGCAGCCCGTGGCCGCCGGGGATCGACGCGGGCGGGATGTAGATCCGGCCGTGCTCGAGGTCGACCACTGCGCGCGCCGAGTGGGGAAGGCCGTCGGTGTGGACGATGGTCAGCCCGACCCGGCTGGCCATCTCCGCAACGGTGCGGTGGGTGAGCGCTCCGGAGGTGTGCCGCACGGCCTTGGTGACCTGCTCTGCGATCAGTTCGATCTCAGGAAGGTAGTTGTTCCGCTCGCGCATGTGGCTGCGTCGTTGAGTGTTGGCGCGCCGGGCCTGCTCCGGGGTGGCGATCGCCATCCGGGCGCGGCGGTCGAGCTCGCGGTGCAGGCCGACGATCGTCTTCAGCACCTGGTCGGACATGGCCCGACTCGGTCGCAGGTTGGGCAGCCCCAACTCCTTGTAGGCGGGCGCGGCCTGGGCCTTCTCCAGCTCGATCTCCAGCGCGGCCCTGGGCGACGGAGGCTCCGCCGCCAGGAGATCGGAAGCGGAGACCTTCACCGCCGAGGCGATCGCCTCGAGCAGCGAGAGGCGGGGTTCGCGGTGCCCGTTCTCCACCATGGACAGCTGGCTGGGCGCGGTTCCTGTGATCTCCCCCAGTTCTTCAAGGGTGAGACCAGCCCTGGTGCGGAAATGCCGGATTCGACGTCCGAGCGTGGATAGATCGGCCATGGAGTTCACGATACGTGAAGACTTGCCATATTTCACACCCTTTGGACCACATGCCCGACCGGCTTCCTTACCTATGGTGAATGCAAGAGCTCATCCCGCAACGAAGCGCACACCACCAGGTTGGAGAAACTCATGACCGCCACCGCCACGATCGTCCGCCCCTCCCCGGCAATGCCGACTCCAGCGTCGTCGAATGGGTGGAGTCCATCGCCCAGCTCACCCAGCCCGACCGCATCGTCTGGTGCGACGGATCCCCGAGGAGCGCCAGCGCCTGCTCGACGAGTCCGTCGCAGCGGGCACGCTGATCAGGCTGAACCCGGAGAAGCGCCCGAACAGCTACCTGGCCCGCTCCAACCCGAGCGACGTTGCCCGGGTGGAGTCGCGCACCTTCATCTGCTCCGAGAACGAGGACGACGCCGGCCCCACCAACAACTGGACCGCCCCGGCGAAATGCGCGAGACCCTCAACGGACTGTTCCTCGGCTGCATGCGCGGCCGCACCATGTACGTCGTGCCGTTCTCGATGGGCCCGGTCGGCAGCCCGCTCGCCCGACTCGGCGTCCAGGTGACCGACTCCCCTACGTCGTGATCAGCACCGGCATCATGACCCGGATGGGGGCCGACGCACTCGCCCAGATCGGCCCGCACACGCAGTGGGTGCCCGCCGTCCACACCGTGGGGGCTCCGCTGCGGCCCGGTGACGTCGACGTCGCGTGGCCGTGCAACGACACCAAGTACATCGTCCACTACCCGGAGACCCGCGAGATCTGGTCGTACGGCTCGGCGTATGGCGGCAACGCGATCCTGGCCAAGAAGGGCTTCGCCCTGCGGATCGCCTCGAAGATCGGCGGTGAGGAGGGCTGGCTCGCCGCCCACATGCTGCTGCTCAAGGCGACGAACCCTGAGGGTCGCTCCTTCCATGTGGCGGCCGGGTTCCCCAGCGCCTGCGGCAAGACCAACTTCGCCATGCTGCGCCCGTCCATCCCGGTTGGAAGGTCGAGACCATCGGCGACGACATCGCCTGGCTTGCGCAGGGCGAGGACGGCCGCCTGCGCGCGATCAACCCCGAGGCCGGCTTCTTCGGCGTGGCCCCCGGCACGGGGTACTCCACCAATCCGACGGCGATCGCCGCGATCCAGGCGGACACCGTCTTCACCAACGTCGCGCTGACCGACGACGGCGACGTCTGGTGGGAGGGCCTGACCGACGAGGCGCCCGCCCACCTGACCGACTGGCTCGGCAACGACTGGACCCCGACTCGGAGACCCCGGCCGCGCACCCCAACTCGCGGTTCACCGTCGCAGCGCACCTCTGCCCCTCGATCGCCGACACCTGGGACGACCCGGCCGGCGTGCCGATCGACGCGATCATCTTCGGTGGCCGCCGCGCCACCAACGTGCCGCTCGTGGCTCAGGCCAGGGACTGGGAGCACGGCGTCTATCTGGGGGCCACGCTGGCCTCCGAGCGGACCGCCGCCGCCGAGGGCACGCTCGGCGAGCTGCGTCGCGACCCGTTCGCGATGCTGCCGTTCTCCGGCATCCACATGGCCGACCACTGGCAGGACTGGCTCAACGTCGGCGAGCGGCTCGGAGCCGACGCACCGCAGATCTTCCAGGTGAACTGGTTCCGTCGCGGCGAGGACGGTCGCTTCCTGTGGCCGGGCTTCTCGGAGAACTCCCGCGCGCTGGCATGGATCACCGAACGCATCGAGGGACGCGCCGACGCGGCCGAGACCCCGTTCGGGCTCGTTCCCGTCGACGGCTCGATCGACTACCCGGCGGCAGGGGTGAGCGACGAGGACTGGGAGGCCCTGTTCGCGATCGACTCCGCCGCCGTCAACGCCGAGGCCGACGACACCGACGTCTTCCTCGCACGGATCGGCTCGAAGGTCCCCGCGGCCGTGCTGAAGCAGCACGCGGAGTTCCGCTCGCGACTCTGAGGCGATGCGGCGCTGACAAGCGCGTCTCCCTGAGTGGCCTGACCCTGATGGAGGGGCCGGAGTCGGCGGCGGTTGCGCTGCCGCTCCGGAGACGAAACGATGACCCCGGGTGGTGGACCTCGGATCACCGCGTCGCCGACACGAAGGGTCCCCGCATGATTGCTCTGATTCTCGCGAGTGGATTGGGGGTCATCCTCTCCCTGTTGGGTACGCGCTGGGCTGTCACCTGGTTCGCCAGGATCGGGTTCGGCCAACCGATCCGGGTCGATGGCCCCGCATCACACCAGGTCAAGCGCGGGACGCCGACGATGGGTGGGTTGGTGGTCATCCTCGCTTCAGTCGTCGCCTACCTGACGGCAACCTTCGCGGCGGGCAACGGGCCCAGCGCGAGCGGTTGGCTGGCGCTCCTCCTCTTGGTCGGTTGCGGTGCCGTCGGCTTCCTCGACGACTACATCAAGGTCGTGACGCAGGACAACCGAGGGTTGAGCGGCTGGAGGAAGATCGCGGGGCAGGCGGCCGTCGCCCTGGTCTTCGGGGTGCTCGCGACGCAGTTCTTCGCGGATCCGGACGGCGTCCGGCCCGCTTCCCTGCACCTCTCCACGACGGAGGACGTCTGGATCAGGCTGCCCCTGGTCGTCGTCCTGCTGGTCATCTGGTTCATGATCACCGCGACCTCGAACGCCACCAACATCATCGACGGCGCCGATGGCCTCCTACCCGGCACCGCCGCCATGGTCTTCGGCGGCTACGCGCTGATCAACCTGTGGCAGAGCAACCAACGTTGCGGTTCCTCCAGGCCGTCGCTGGTTCCGGAGCACTGCTACCCGGTCCGCGATCCGCTCGACCTCGCCATCATCTGCGCGGCGGTCGCCGCGGCCTGCATCGGGTTCCTCTGGTGGAACGTGCAGCCGGCCAGGATCATCATGGGCGACGTCGGTTCCCTGGCGCTGGGGGCCTCCTCGCGGGCATCGCCATCATGTCGCGCACCGAACTCCTCCTGATCGTGCTCGGCGGGGTGTTCGTGATGGACACGATGACGGTTCTCATCCAGACCACCTTCTTCAAGCTGAGCAGGAAGCTGACCGGAACGGGGAAGCGGATCTTCCCGTTCACCCCTATCCACCACCACTTCGAGACCATCTGGGGTGAGGCGGCCATGGTGATCCGGGTCTGGATCCTCTGCGGGGTGTGTGTGCTCGCGGGGCTGGCCATCTTCTACGCTGCCTGGGCGGGCTGAGCGCTCGCCGACTCAGGCGCAGCCCCCGAACGCTCCGAGGGCTCAACCGCCGATCGTGACCGTGATGGGAGTACAGCGACCGCTGTTGCAGTCGCTCTCGGAGACGCTGCAGGCCGCGATGACGAGGCGTAGATCCTCGAGCACCTCCAGGACGATCGAGTCACCGGGCCGGGAGACCGGAGCCTTGACCTTGATGCCGCCGTCCGTGGTGATCTCGGTGAACATGAACAGATTCACCGGGGTGATGCTGGGCTGCGGCTGGGACAGGTGCCCGTTGATGTTGTCGAGGCAACTCGGATGGCCTTCACCGTTGGAGTAGAAGAACTCGTACATCTCCGGCCTGCAACACGGATGCAGCAGGTCATGCTCACCCACATCGTCGGAGAGCACCCGGAGGAGAGGCCGGTAGCGATTGGAGTAGATCGTGTCGCCCACTCGCAGCCGCAGAGACTCGTTGCAGTCGATGGTCACCCCAGGGGAGATGAACTCACCCGGGTGGCCCTGTACCTCGGCATAGAAATCGGCCACCTGTCCACCATCGGTGTCGGTGACGGTGACGACCTGTCCTCTCGTGACGTCGAACGCCCTGCCGGTTCGTGCCTCGACGATGAACTCCTCAGTCATGCTTCCTCACTGACTCGATGGGTGTCGGTTCAAGTATCACGGAGATGTACCCACGTCGGGAACGACATGGGTGTAATTATCCCAGGTGTGCACAACCCTGTGGATAACTTGTGGACGCGGCGTGGATATCTCCCACGGGGTTCCGTGCGGGCCGTCCCGTGCCTAGGCTTGCCCGGTCCCCACCAGGCGACCGTCAGGAGCAGCCATGCCCGTCACCATGAATCCCTACCTCAACTTCGCAGGCAACACCCGCGAGGCGATGGAGTTCTACCACTCGATCTTCGGCGGCGACCTCACCGTCGACACCTTCTCATCCTTCGGCGTCACCGACATGCCTGCCGACGGCGTCATGCACGCGGCCCTTGTCACAAGCGACTTCACGCTCATGGCGTCGGACGCGATGCCCGGCGCGGAGGCCACCTGGGGCGGCACCCGCAACTACATCTGCCTCGGCGGAACCAACGCCGAGCAGCTCACTGGATGGTTCGAGAAGCTCGCTGACGGCGGCAACATCGGCATGCCGCTGGAGCCCCAGAGCTGGGGAGCGACCTTCGGTCTCTGCATGGATCGCTACGGCATCGAGTGGATGGTCAACATCTATCCGGCCGGCTGATGCCTGTGTGAAACTCGTTTCCCACAGGGCTGTTGACAAGTGCAGAACTGTCAGAGGCTTGCCGGATAGTAGGTGTATGGATGGCTATGCGGAACGCGACGGACGGGCGGCCGGCGACCGGCTGCTCGCCGGCGACCGCCTTCGCCGCCGCGGCGAGGCTGAGGTCATTGATTCCCTGTGTGATCTGGCCACCATCTACCGGCTCGACGAGGACGAACTCAACGAGGCCCTCGTCGAGCGCCGCATCCGCCTCGGCGCCGCCGGCACCCCCACCGTCTCCGAATACCTCAGCCTCGAGGTAGCAGGGCTGCTCGGCTGCACGGCCACCGCGGCGGCAAGCCGCCTCGCAGACGCCCTTAACCTCAAGTACCGCCACCCCCGCCTCTACCAGGCCGTCCAGGAGATGGACATCGACGCAGGCCGCGCCCTCAAGGCAGCGGCCCGCTGCACCGGGCTCCACCCGATCCACACCGACGCCGTCACCACCGCCTGGCTCGCCCGGCAGAAGGGTAAAGGCTGGACGGCCGCCTTCAACGCCCTCGACAAGCTGATCACCGAATCGGACGTCGAGCTGGCAGCCGAGAAGGAGCGCAGAGCCCGCCAAGACCGCGGTGTCCACGCCTGGGGCGCGCAGGACGGCGTGATGAACCTCACCGGCAGGCTCGACATCACCGACGCCCGACTCGTCGACGACCGACTCTCCCTGTTCGCCGACCTGATCGAGCCCGAGTTCCCAGCCCTCACCCATTCCCAACGCAGAGCCAAGGCCATGGGCGTCCTCACCGACCCCCACTACGCCGTCGCCCTCCTCGAGGCCGCCGGACAACCCGAACTACCCGGCACCACCGCCTGCCACTGCGGCTGCCACCACGCCAATACGGACACGGACACACCGCCCTGCACCACCCGGCCAGCCGAAGACACCCCGGTGCCCACCGACATCACCCTCGACCAGCCAGCCGATCCCCAGGCAGGACTGTGCCCTCACCCACCAGGCACCGGCCCACCCTCCACCTGGCCGTACACATCCACACCGACGCGACAGGCGAAACCACCGGCGTCGCACGCGTCGAACGGGCCGGGCACATCACCACCGCTCTGCTGACCGAGCTGATCGGTGATATTCCCGGCCTCAAGGTCAGGGTTCAGCCCGTGATCGACCTACCCACCATGGCGCCGGCAGACGCCTACGCGCCGACCAGGGTGATGCGCCGGGCCACGATCATGGCGTTCCCCATGAACCGTTCCCGTTCTCGATCCTGAGCTCAGAGGGCCTGGACCTCGACCACACCACCGCCTACCAACCCGGACAACCCGGGCAGACCGGCATCGGGAACCTCGCACCCCTGTCACGCCGCGTCCACCGCGCAAAAACCGCGGGCTGGTGGATCCTCGACCAACCAACCCCGGCCAACTCACCTGGACCAGCCCACTCGGCTACCGCTACGACGTCACACCCTTCGGCACCCGCCGACTGGAGCACGAGGAATCAGAGGAAACGCACCCAGTTGGGGCCCTTTCCGGTCTCGACCCGGTGGAGCTCGACGAGCGTCCCGTCCTCGAAGCGGTACAGCCCGGCGTGGCCTGACAACTCCCCACCACGACGACGTGCCTACCGTCGGGAGCGACCGTGATGCCGCGGGGCTGCGCCTCGACCTTCGAGAGCACGACGTGCTCGGTCAGCCGCCCATCCGCGTCCAGCCTGACGGCAGCGACGGTCGACTCGGAGCGTTCGCTGCAGAGCAGCCACCGCTCATCGTCGGCGAAGGCGAGGTCGGCGGCCCAGATCAGGTGGCCGGCCCGCGGGTCCTTGCCGTATCCGCTGTCATGCAGGCCCGATGCGGTGTCGTAGGCGCGGACGTCCTCGGCGAGGTGCAGCCGGCCGCCCTCGCTGCGGTCGAAGCGCATCACCTGGGCGGTGAACTCGTTGAGGAGGTAGGCGTTGCGTCCGTTGCCCGACACCACGAGGTGACGCGGACCCGAACCGGGCGTGACCTTCACCGCGGGCTCCGAGAGCTCGACCAACTCACCGTCGACGGCCAGCGCGAACTGGGCAACGACATCGTCGCCGAGCGCGGGGAAGTAGGCGTTGCCGCCGTGCGCGTCGGGCACCGCGGCGTGCACGTTGCGGTGCCGGAACCTGGAGACCTCCGACCCGATCACCCCATCGGTGACGCTCCAGCTCGCGCCCCACCCTCCGTGGTACGACGCACCGAGCAGGGCGTGCGGGGTGAGGGCGAGGTAGGCGAGGGTGTCGCTGACCGCCATCCGGGTGAGCTCGGTGAGGCCGCCCGATTCGCGGTCGAGCACGAGCGTCACGATCGCGGGGTGGGTTCCTTCACCGCGCAGTAGACGAGGCCACGGGCCGCATCGATCGCGAAGGTGCTGCAACCGACCCCGACCTCGGCGACGGCCACCCGATCAGTCGTTCGCCCTCGAGCCGCAGCGTCGAGAGGGTTCCGCCCTTGTCGTTGCCTACCAGGAGAAGTTCGCCAGCCATGGGCTCATCCTATGGCCGGGGCCACGCCTGCGCCGGGCTCAGCCGGTCTTGGCCCCGTAGTTGCGCACCAGCGCGGCGGGCCCGCCCGGATAGCGGCTGCCGGTCACCTTCGCGCTCCACCGGCTGCCCGTGCGGTCGAGCGTCCACAACGTGACGCAGGCCGCCTCAAGCTGGGCCTGGTTGGCGTGCTGGTAGATGAACCGGGTCTCTCCCGTGGCAAGGTCCATCACCCGGGTGCGTAGGGTGCCGATCTGCCCCACGAGCGCGCCGGGCGTCATGGCTGTCATCGCGATGATCACGCGGGTCACCTCCTCGGGCATGGCACCGAAGTCGAGCAGGATCTGCGCCCGGTCGGCACCCGGGTTGGGGCCGCTCGCCACGAAGGTCAGGAACGCGCACCGGTCCGGGGTGGTGCGCCGCTGCCGGTAGACGAAGTGCTGCTCGGTCGGCACCGAGTAGCCCGACGCGTCACCCTTCAGGATCAGCGCGCACATGTCGATGTCGATGGCGATGTTGGTCCAGGTCGCCCCGATCAGCACCCGCTGCATCGGCTGCTGCTGACCATTCACCAGTGGGACGCTCGCCCCTGCAACAGCTTCTCCGGTGCCATCACCGCGCCCCAGCTTCTTCGCGAGACCCGCCTGCAACACATCTAGCACGCGGAACGGGACGATGCCGCCGCGCCCGACCGTCGACGCGTTCGGTTCGGATCCGAGCGCCGAGGTGGCGAACAGTCGGTAGGGGATCTGCGCATCGCCCGCCGCGGTCAGCAGCATCGTCGCACCCAGCAGTTGGAGCAGCCCTCTGAGCTCCTGCTGCAGCAGTTCACCGTCCTGCCAGTTGTAGAACGGGCTCACCATCGAGGGGTCCCGCTGCAGCGTTGAACCGGGCCGGTTGAAGATCGACTGCCACGGCGATGCCGACAGCTCCCGCATCCGCTGGAGCACGTCGAACTTGCTGAGCACGATGCCGAGCACCTGGTCGGGCCCGCCCTCCTGACGGTGGGCGTTGCGGGCGTCGAGCACCGCGCGCACCACCTCCAGGTCGTGGCCCGAGCCGTGCGGCACGGTGACCACCCCTTCGAGCACCGCGGCGACGCCGTGCACCTTCAGCGGGTCGACCATGGCGACGATGAGGTCGGCGAACCCGAGATAGCGGAACTGCCCGTCGGAGGGCGCCAGGGCCTCGAAGTCCTCACCCGCGGCGTCGATGATCGACAGACACACCGGTTGGTCGCCATACCGGAAGCTCCAGAGCAGCGGCTCGAGCCGCTCGTCACGCACAGGAGGAGTGGGCGGCAGCAGGTTGCGCTGCTCAAACAGCGGCCGCCGGTACTTCGTCTCGAACCGGTCCTGCGTCCCACCGAGCGGTGTGAGGAAGCTCTGGTGCCGCTCGCCGAGGAAGTACTCGAACTGGTCCATCATCACGCCGATCAGCACCGACTTGCCCGCGGTCCTGGCACCGGTGATGGCGATCGCGAGCTGCGTCGATGTGAGCCACTCGACGGGCACATCGAACCGGCAGCTCGGGCACGAGCCGCTCGCGGCGATCGGCTGGTAACAGCGGGGCACATCATGCGACGTACTCCGAGAAGAAGGCATCGGCGAGCGCCGGGGCCTGGGCCACCGCCGCGGCCAGGTCGGTCGTCGCGACGAGGCGCACGGTGGGAAGGGCGGCGAGCTCGTCGAGCGCCGCGAGCTCCTCGTCCCAGAACTCCAGGGGACGGTCGGAGGCGAGCAGCCCGTACCGCGACCGGCCGACGGCCACCACCAGCATCGGCGTGCCCGACCCGGCGGCGAACCTGGTCAGCTCGCGGTAGTCGACAGGCACCCCGTCGAGCAGCAGCACGACGCTGTCAGAGGTCTCCGCGGCGCGTTCGACGGCGCGGGTCACGCGGGCCACGGTGCGGGATCGTGCCCGAGCGCCCCATCCCAGTCGACGGCGTCGGCATCCAGCGACCCGACGGCGTCGCGCACCGGCTCGGTCGCGATCAGGAGCGACCCGGGCAGTGCGCCGAACCCGGTGGCGGCGATCCCGATCACCGACTCCATGAAACGCCCGACATCGGCGCGGCGGTCCTCCACGAGGATCGAGGCCGACGCGTCCAGTACCACCGACCAGGACCGGCTCGAGGTGGTCGGCTCCTGATGGTTGACGTGGTAGGCGTAGGCGCCGCCCCGGAGCCAACCCCGCGCCCAGGTACCCTCGTCGCTGCGTCGCCCGTCGGCGAACACGTCGGTCAGCACGCCGTCGGCGCCGAGCCGCACGAGGACGGCGTTGTGGTGCCCGCCCACGTCCGCGGCGGGCCGGACCACCTCGCCTCCCGCGCCGCCGGGGCTGCGGAACGACAGGCCGATCCTGGTGCCGGGCGCGAAGGGCTGCCCGGTGCCGGTCCGGGCCCGATCAGCAGCTCGGCGCCTGTGACCACGACGACCTCGTCGGCCGACACCCGGAACTGGGGCTGCACCACCTGGCCGTCGGGCCGGGTGAGGAGCAGTTCCGCGGGGCGGACGCGCTGAGCCTGATCGATACGGCCCCGGCCGGCGCCTTCGCGCTCCCGCCCGAAGCCAGCTGGACGATTCCTGCCATCAGAGATCCTCTCCCACGATTTCCTGCCCCGCGAGCACGGCCCGCACGTCGTCCGCCGCCTGGCAGACCTCGCGCGATCGCCCCACAAGCTGGAGCTGTTCGCCCATCACCAGCGCCTCGACGTCGACGCCGACCCTCTGGAGCGTCGCCGCCGCGATGAGGGCCTTCTGGAGCGCGGTGGGCCGCCGCGCCCTCGGTTGCGGCGCCGCCTCTCCATGGTCGTCCTCGACACCCCGTAGATGTCGTCGACGACGGGCCCCCGACCCACCTCCCGTGCCAGCGACGCGATGTCCTCCCAGCGCAGCAGGTCAGGGTTCAGCGCCGCGAGCAGCACCCGGATCGGTTCCTCGCGGGCCAGCTCCTGGGCCCGGGCGTCAGGAGCCACGCCGCCTGCAGAAACAGCAGTTCGTCGGCGGGGAGCAGTTGGTACCGCTCGGCCAGGTAACGCTCGTGCAGCTCGTCGCGCTTCCCGAACACCGCAGCGGCGGTGGCCGGATCCGCGAAGACGAGATCGACGGCGAGGTCGGTCACGGTGGACGCCGGGAACCGGTGCCCGGTGGGAAGCACCCACTCACCGTGGTGCGGGCGCGCTCCGGATCGAGGTCCCACGTCACATCCAGCGGTGGCAGCCCGCGCAGGGTGGCAGGGTCGGGGGGCTGGTGACGGCGGCCAGCACCGGCACGGTGCCCAGCGCGTCGGTGACGGTGGAGGGATCCTCACCGATCCTGATCCGCACCATGCCCGCGAGCTTCGAGTACAGCAGCCAGCTCAGCACCGACGCCCAGCGCGCCGCCTCCTGGCTGGTGGGGCCACCAGCAGCACCCGCTGTTGGTCGAGCAGCAGGGAGAACGCGACGTCGACGATCCACCGGATCCGCGCGGTGCGCTGCGGGTCGGCGCGCAGCCACCCGGCGGTGTCCTCCCACCCTCCGGGCGGGGCGAGAGCGGTCGGGGGCGTCGCCGTCGCCACCTGGCGGGGGCCGTAGGGAGCGACCCACCCGTCGGCGAAGAACCAGTCGACCGGCCGCGCCTGCGGCACGGCGGGGATCAGCGCGCAGTGCGACACGACATTGCCGGGGCGGCCTGTGTGGTCGGTGCCCGCCTCGATGCTGCGGCACGCGGCGTACGCGTCTCCCGAGGGGTCGAGGCGGAAGCGGACGGGGCGGGCCGCGAGCTGCTCCGACGACGGGAACTGCGGCAGCCCCGACGTCATGGACACGCTGGTGAGCCGCAGCAGCGCTTCGCCCACCTCGGGGTCAGGTCGGGGTGGCCTTGAGCACGCCCCACCCGCCGCCGGTGCGGCCCTCGACCTGGTCGGCGCTGCCGTAGATGAGCTGCGCCATCACAGCCCCAGCTCCAACGTGTAGACGGCCGGGTCGAGCACCGCGACGGCGCCGCACTCGGCGGCGGAAGGTTGACGAACACCCTCAGGAAGGCCTGCGTCGGACCGGCCGGGACCTCGGCGATCTGCGACATCTGCCCCGCCGTGAGCGAAACGACAGGCCGCCCGAAGTCCCTGCCGTCCTCCGGGTAGAGCGGCAGCCGCCCGATCTGGCCGACGACCGCGAGCGGGGTGTCGTGCAGGTCGTCGTCCACCCTGGCGAACACCCGGTACATCGCCGGCCACACGCCCGGGCGGCCGGACCGCCGTCCGCGCCGTAACCGATCACCTGGTATTCGAGTCGCGTGATGCCCGGGTAGTCGATCGACAGGGATCGGAGTAGACGGGCCGTCCGTCGAGGTACACGACGCCGTAGAGATGAAGCGCGCACCCGTTGGACGGCAGCGTGCGGGTGATCCGCATCCCGCCCATCTTCACGTACTGGTCGCGCGTCAGCTGCGCCACCGGCTCGGAGTCGGCCGGGTCGATCGGCTGGCCCTGCGGCCCTGGTAGGCCTGCACGACGCCGACCCCTCGGGCCACGCGAACGTGACGATCTGGGAGTCGACCCGCTCGATCACCTGCCCGTGCGTCGGGGCGTGCGGCGTCACCATGGAGACGATCGGCCCCACCCAGACGGCGTCGTCGGAGACCCAGTGCACCGCCACGAAGTGCGCGCGCACCCAGCTGGGATCGACGGCGAACCCGGTGATCGTCATCAGGCCGCCATGATCGACGGGCGGATAGTTGATGCGGAACTCCGACGTCAGGCGCCCCTGCCCCTCGATGATCTCGAGGGTGCGCGGCTCGTTCTCGATGCCCTGCTCGGGTCGCTCCTGCGTGGCGTAGAGCCGCACCTCACCGTGCCGCGGCCGCAGCCACGAGATGTCGTAGGTGCCGGGTGTGGTGGTCGATCGCACCACCTGCACCTTCACCTGCTCCACGTCGGGCGTCACCCGGACGACTCCTGTGACGGGGCGCGACACCCGCGACGAGCCGTCGGCGAGCTCGGCCACGCAGAACGCGGCGTAGACGATCTCCTCGCCCATCAGCGGCTCAAGGTCGCGGAAGCCGGTGGTGGTCACGTGCGCCCGGTCGAGCTCGCGGGTGATGTCGTAGGCGATGGTGGCGCCCTTGGGGAACCGCTGCACCTCCACCCTGCTGCCCTCGGGCGCGGTGAACAGCGCCGTCACCGTCTGGTTGGCCGTCACCTGCACGGTGAGCCTCGACGGCGGCCACACGATCTGCGAGACGCCGACGAGGCGCGGCTGCGCATGGGTGGCCTCGAGCAGCGTCTGCCCCTGGTTCACCCACACGGCAAGGTACGTCACGGCGCCCGACTGGTGCAGCCGGACGGTGCCCGCGGTGCCCCGCGTCACCCCTACCACTCCCCGAGCTCCGGCGCCCCTGCGGCCAGTTCGAGGCCGACTCGATGATGCGGTACAACGTGACGGGGGCGGCGGTGGGCGCGGGCGACCACGCCAGCCGCACGACGTCGTCTTCGAGGTCGGCCGACAGGTGCCCGTAGGGCGGGCGGGGCCGTCGGCCCAGGAGAAGGTGGCGAACTGCGGCACCCGCTCCCACTCGAGCGGCCCGGCCCCGGCTCGAGGATCGGTTCGGGCACGGTGGCGGTCTGTGGCATGGGGCGGGCGCCGGCTCCGGCTCGGGCGCCGGTTCGGCGGCGCGGGTCGGGGCGGGCTCGCCGCCGAGCGCCGCCGCGATCCCCTGCGCGTACCGGGTCACCAGGGCGTTGGACGCGAGCCGCCCGGCGGCCGCCTCCACCTCGGAGCGACCCGTCGCGCCGCTGGATGCGAGCCGGGCGAGATCCTGGTCGGCGACGGCCGCGACGGCCTCGTCGGGATGCTGGGCGCGCCATTCGAGGAGCCGCTTGAAGCGCGCCTCGGGGCTGAGATCGAGCTCCGGTTCAGGTTCGGCGGCAGGATCAGCTGCGGCAGTCGGCCCGTCGAGGGCGGGCAGCAGCGCCCCGAAGGCGTCGAGGAGCGCGCCCCGACGCTCCCAGAGAATGTGTTGGGCCACTTCGGGCAGCCGGATGTCAAGGTTGGCCCACAACTCCAGGTCACGCTGCGACGGCACGTCTCCGCCCGCGCCTGGGCGGCGTCGATCAGCCACCGCGCCCGCTGTGCTCCGGTGCTCACCAGGTCGCTCCCGGACGCTGACCACCGGTGGGGGCCCCACCCCACTGCTGCTGCGGGTGCGGCTGGGGCTGTGGCGGCTGCCCGATCGGCGGCAGGTTCTCCGGCCTGGGGTCTTGGAGCCTGCGCACCTTCAACCCGAACGGCAGCACGAGCACCGCCCAGTAAGCGGTGACGAGGGCCACCAGCGCGAGCCAGCCACCCGGCCCGACGGTCGCCGCAATCTCCTGGTCGTGCATCCTGCCTGCCTCGGCGAGGAACAGCCCAGCCGGGCCGAAGAGCCAGGTTCCGGCTGCGAGCAGGCCGCCGAACACGGACACGAGCACGCCGGTGACGATGGCGACGCCGTAGCCGCCCCGAACAGCAGCCCGATGGAGGCCAGGATCGGCCCGAGCGCGAGCGCCCACACCATGATGGCGAGCGGCAACACCTGGTTCGGCGCGTACTCCAACTCGCCCGACTGCCCGATGGTCCGGCCATCGATGGTCACCCAGGTCAGGAAGATGGAGATCAGCACCATGAGGCCGGCCACGAAGGCCATGATCATCGCGTAGCGGGCGGGCCCGGTACGGTACGGCGTCCCCGCGGGCTGGTTGCCGAGGAACAGCAGGCCGAACCATGGCAGGAAGAAGCCGGGCAGCACGCCGTGCCACCACGGCCGTCCGGCCCTGCGTGCGAGGGCGATCCCGAACAGCGCGGAGGGCACCGCGTTGATCAGGTAGAAGATGACGAAGGCGGTGAAGTAGGCCGCATTCCCCTCGGACATGCTCTCTCCCCTAGATGAACGAGTCGGACGACGACTGGAGGTGGACGGGCTCCTCCGGCGGAAGCTGGGGCCCGGCGAACTTGGACGCGTCGAAGGCGCCACCCTGCTGGACGACGACCAACGCCACGTCCAGGCCGGTGGAATCCTCCTGCGCCGTGGTGTGACGCACCTGCCGGATGTCGACGACGCCCCGGCGGGTTGAAGATGCCCGGCTGGAACGAACCGGCGGTGCCGCCCGGGCTGTCGAGCCCCTCGATGAACTCGGTGCGCGACACCTCGCGCGGGGCGCCGGTCGCGTCGCGCACCAGCACCCGGCCGAGCAGCAGGTCGCGGGCCTGGGCATCACTGCGGGTGAGTTCGGTGATCCTCCCGGCGACGGCCTCCGGCATGGGACGCTGTGTGGCCGCCCGGCGAGCGCGGTGCTCCACCGGGTGAGCACGGGGATGCCGTCGATCACCGGGTCGCTTCCGAGAAGGCCCGGATCCTGCTGCAGGCGGTGCCGCAGGTTGCCGATGCTCGCGGGCAGGTCGGTCTCGAACGAGCGCCAGGCCTCCGAGAGCCAGCCGGCCCGGAACAACTCGCCCCGCCACCGGTTCGCGACCTCCTCGACGGCCTCGTCGTCGGGCACCGCGACGCCGACCGCGAGATTGAGCGGCATGCCCTGGCCGACGTGCAGCATCCGCTCTGTCGAGGCGTTGACGCGTCCGAGCGGTGCGTGGATGAACGCGCCGAACGCGCGCGACCAGTCGAGGTACTGGCGGTAGGCGCGGCTGATGCGCCGGAGGTCGTCCAGCGCCTCGAGCCGGTGCCGGGTGGCGTCCTCGTACTCGGTGGTCGCGGCGCGGAGCCGGTTGAGCTGCGCGTACAGCCTGGCCGACGACCGCATGTGCAGCACGGCCCCCGTGCCGGCCCAACCGCCGATGATGAGCAGGACGGCGAGGATCAGGAACGGCCAACCGATCACCGAAAGGGCGGTGAGCGCCGAGAAGATCGCGAGCAGGGAGACGGCGACGGCCGACATGACGCGCACGTGGCCGGCCAGGTCGTCCTGCGAGGAGTCGAGGGTGGCGGGCACCTGGGGCTGGCCGCCGAGCCGCTCGACGAGTGAGGTCAGCTCCTGCACCTCGGCGATGGTGGCGCGATGCGCGTCGCCGAGCCGGCGCCCGACGTGGCCGGAGTAGGAGCCGCGGACCCGTCCGGCCCATTCGCGGAGCCGGTTGCGTTCGGCGCTGATCACCTGCCCCAGATGCGGCTGCGTCTGGCTGAGGTGGTCGAGGCGTTCGAAGAGTCTGCCGACGGCGATGTCGTCGCCGGCTTCGATGCGCCAGTTGGGCAGGAACGCGGCGAGGTTCGCGGGCAGGGTGAACGCATTCGACGGGTCGACACCGACGCGGCTGGTGGTGGTGAGCACCGCGCGCTGCGAGCCGTGCGTGCGGGGCGGGAGCTCGGGCGACCGGTTGCCCGCGTCGAGCAGCGTCATGCCGCCGTCGACGAAGTCGCGCCACAGCTGCGGCTTCTGGGCGATGGGCTCGAGTTCGCCGTGCTCCGCGGCGCGGCGCACCACTGAGTCGAGCGACCGCTCGTACTCGTCCCAGGTGGCCGACGAACCGTCGGCCCTGACACCGCGCACCACGACGGCAAATCCCGAGTCGGCCCCACCGAAGACGGCGTTCTGGACGGCGCCAGCGGTGGCCTGCGACATGGAGCGGCCGAACGCGTTGATCGCGTCGCCGGGGCGTTGAGCAGCGCCTTCCCGCGAAGCCGAGGAACTGCCGGACCGCCTCGAGGGCCCCGACCTTCTGCGCGGCGGGCGGCGGGGTGCGGTGCCGGACGCGCGGCATCACGTCGATGTGCTTGCCGAGCAGTTGCTCGGCCATCCGGATGGCCTCCCCTCCTCGTCGGCGATGCTGAGGGCGTAACTGGCGTCCACCCGCGGGGTCGGGTAGCGGTCGTGCACCGAGACGAGGCGCGACGCGAGCGCGTCCTGCACCGAGCCCGACGACAGCGACCGGCTGAAAGCCCGGATCGGCACGATCAGGCCACCGCTGGGGGCCTGCTGATCGTCGAACGGTGCCCGCTCCTGCCCGGCCACAGACCGGTGAGCGAGGCGACGGTGCCGGTGAGCAGCAGCAGCCAGCGGGATCGTCCAGGGAACGGGTGAGCGTGGCCGCCCCTGCGACGGGGACGCCGACTCCTCCGGCGAGACCGCCAGGTTGTGCCAGCCGAAGAGGGTGAGCGCCCTGGTCGACCACTCCGCGCCCGCGCTGCCCGCCGACAGGTTCAGCTGCACCACGGGCACGCTGGAGACCGTCTGCCGGATGGCATCCAGCACGGTGGCGGCGGCCGCCCGGTCGACGGACGTCACGTCCTCGTCGACGACGCCGACGACCGCGAGCCGGATCCTGCCGACCCGCGTGTGCGCGAGGTCCTGCTGCAGGGCGACCGTCCGCACGCCGTCCGACCCGAGCACCGCAGCGGGGACGGCCTCGCGGCCTGCCACGAGCGAGTCGAGGTCGACGATGCGGCACGGGGTCACGAGCCCCTGCACCATCCAGTCGTGCAGCACCGCCTGCAGCGCAACGGCCACCGGCCGTCGCGCCGCGATGACGACGATGTCAGACCCAGACCACGTCATGCTTGGCTCCCTGATCGTCCACCCCGGCGGCCTTGACAAGCTCCTTCAGCCGGTCGAGCGCGGGCAGCGCGATCGGCGCGAGCTCGCCGAACAGCGACATGCGCCGCATGCCGTCGACGTCGAGCTTGAGGGTGAGCGCCCTGACCGACGCCTCGTCGGCACCCCATTCGCCCACCAGCATCCGCTTCAGGCCGTCGATCCACGCCAGCGTCGCCTCGACCCTCGCCTGGGCCGTCTCCGCCGCGGTCGCTCCCTCGGGCACCGAGGTGAGCACCTGCGAGTTGCCATCGCCCTCGAGCGTGACGCCGCCCAGTTCCAGCGGCCTGCCGTAGAAGGCGGCGTTCAGCAGCCGGGTGCCGTTGATGGTCTCGACCGGCCTGCTCTGCTCGTTGCTCTCGGCGCCGTCGATCAGGACGCGCAGCGCCTCGTAGGGCGCGAGCGGCGTCAGGTCGGGGTCGCCGACGCAGCCGACGAACGCTCGGGTGTGGCTCATCAGCACGCCCGCCAGCACGTCGTGCGGGGTGCGGATCGCCGTCTCCTCCGAGGTGAGGAGCTCACCGAAGCGGACCCAGCCGCGCGGCGTGCGCACCTCGGCGGCGCCGTAGGCGTCCTGCCGGACCAGCCCGATGAGGCGGCCGAGGTACCAGCCGGCCACGATCGCCTCGGCCTCCTCCTGATGCATGCCGATGGCCGCGTAGAGGGGACGGGTGCGCTTCCACTGCCACAGGTCTCGCTGCGCGCTGGCGGGCGACTGGGCCCAGCGGGCATTGATCGGTTCGAGCAGCGACGTGAAGCACATCGGCGACACCTTCTGGTACGAGCCGAAGACGTTCACCTTGCCCGCCGTCGACAGCGCACCGGCGAGCGCCCTGCGGAAGTTCTCCCGCGAGGTCACGTCCAGGTCGGGGTTGTTCCCGAGCTGCGTGGCCACCTGCTCGGCCACCGGGTGGGTGCCCTCGAGGGGGATCTCGGAGAAGGAGTAGACGTAGCGGATCTCCGCGTTGTGGAGCCGCTTCGCCATCGGGATGTCCACGCCGACGACGGGGCGGGCCTTCTCCATGGTCTCGACCAACCTGGCCGCGAACCCCTCGTGCCGCTGCTGGCGGTCGATGGCCGTGACGGCCGGGTCGTCGAGGTAGTCGGAGATGGACGCGCCCGCGAAGTTGGCGAACACGTCACCGACGGCGGCCAGGCGCGCGGTGGCGCGCTCCAGCAGGTCGGCGGAGTCCAGGCGCAGCGAGTAGACGGGCCGGGCCTCCGGTGTCGGGGTGCCGTCCGTCGCCCGGTTGGGCAGCACGCCGGGGCGCCAGTGGCTCACCTGCTGCAGCACGTCCTGGGTGACCTTCGAGCCGGTGGTCTCCCAGCGGCCTGCCACCGCCTCGGCGCGGAGCTTGCCGAGCCCGAGGCTGTAGTCGATGGCACCGCCCGCGGACGCCACGACGTCGCTGCGGAACTGGGCAGGGAAGTCGTCGGCGGTGGTGAGCAGGATCTCGTTCTCGGCGTGGTTGAACCGCAGTGGAACGCGGTCGGTCTCGTCGGGCCAGTCGTTGTAGATCGCCGAGTTGAGCTGGGCGAGGCCTGCGCCCGCGGTGTCCTTCGCGCGCTCGACCTCGAGGGTGCGCAGCGCGTTGTTGGCGGCCGCCTCCAACCCACCGAGCACGTCGATGGCGAAGGCGCGCAGCACGCCCGCCGCCACCCGGGCGCCCTCGCGGCGCAGCACGTTCTCCATGGACGACTGCAGCGAGCGCGCGGCGAGCTGGCCGAGCGGGTGGGTGAAGTCGACGGTCTTCTTACCGAGGGCCTGGGCCTGCTGGCCGATCGCCGGGTCGAAGGCAACCGGATCGGCCCCGTCGGCGGTCGCCCCGGCCTGGGCGAGCTGCCCGATGATCTGGTCGGCGAGCGCCCGGACGCGCGTCATCAGCTCGCGGCCGTACGGCAGGCCGAAGTCGGCCACCACCCGCAGGAACTCGGACTTCGCCGACCCCTCGAGCTGGTAGGCCCACATCTCGCCCCACGCGTAGGCCGCCTGCCGCAACTGGTAGCGCGACTGTTCGCGCAGCGCCCCCACCGAGGACGCGACCGTGCCCACCCACTGTGCGGCGGGCGCGGAGCCGGAGTTGCTCATCATGGCGACGCCGGGTGCCGCCGCGTCACGCGCCGCCGCCTCCCAGTGCGGGCGGGGGAAGGCGATGCTCTGGAACCAGTCGGGGATCTGCTGGCCGGGCTGGGGAAGGCCCATCGCGTTCAGCGAGGCGCCGAGCTGGTTGTCCAGCAGCATCCGGAGCTGATCGTTGCCTGGCAGCTGGTTGGTGGGGTTCAGGTGCCCGTCCACCAGGTGGTCGGAGGCGCTGCGCGACAGGCGCTGCGCCGCGTAGTCGAGGTACCGGTCGCGGCCGAGTGAGAGGCTCGCGAAGCCGAGCGACCCGAACGGCAGCGCGCGGCGGTCGGCGCGCCAGCCGAAGCGGCTGCTCATCGAGTCGAGCGGCTGCGGGTTGCCCAGCATGAAGTCGACGTACTGGCTGGTGGCGGCCTCGGAGACCATGGTGCCGGCGAGGGCCCGTGCGATGCCCCGGTAGACGCCGTCGGCCGAGCCGTCACCGAAGAAGGCGCCGTCGCCGCCGATGCGCCGTCCGATCGGGAACACGCGCCCGAACGGCGGGTTGCCCGGGTGAACGGGACGCCGAGCCGCTGGTAGGTCTCGCGGTCGAACGGCTCACTGATCCGGGTGATGGCGCCGAGGATCTCGGGCATCGCACCCATGGCGTTGCCCTCGATGTTCGCGCGCTGCCCGGCGGGCAGCTCCGCGAACACGTCAGCGGTATAGAGGAAACAGCCGATGTTCTGCGGCTTCACGCCTGGGAGCGACCCGAGGACGCGGCACACGTCCAGGAACATCGATGCACCAGAGCCGCCCGCCATGGAACCGATGACAATGGGATGATCACGTTGCTCGTCTGCTCACGGCGGGGAACGTCGCCCCACGCGTTGGGAGCGACCGCACGCGCCTGGGCGGTGACCATCGTCTCGTGCAGGGCGCCGAGCCGCGGCAGCGTCAGCATCCGCCCGACGGCCCGGTACTGGCCCGCGCCGTTGTTGACGGGGATGCCGTTGGCCATCTCGCGGTCGCGCGGCGCCCACCCCATCAGAGGCGCGAAGTTGTTGCCCTTCGCGCCGAGCTGGGCCTCGACGGCGTTGGCCGTGGCGAGGTAGGTGTTGGTGGCCGAGGAGAACGACACGTACTGGCCGCCGAGGTCGCGCACGTCGCCGAGCGGGCGGGGCCCTTGTCGGGATCGACGGGCACGTCGATGTGGACGAACTGCCAGGCGTCGGGCAGTTCGGCGATGCCTCGCGCGCGCAGATCGGCGCGCAGCTGGTCGATCAGGAGGCGGACGGTGCGGCCACCGGAGCCACCGCAGCCGACGATCAGGAACCTACGCACGGATCAATCTCCTCTTTCGAGTTTCGGTGTCACTCACCAGGTGCCCGGCCCGCTGGTCGGGCCGTTTCCACCGGGCGGGTTCGCCCAGGGATCGTATCGGGGTGGGTCTGCGCCTGCGGCGTCGACCATGGGTCGGCCGGCCCGGACGGGGCCGCACCGGGCCGCTCGGGCGGCAGGCCCTCGCGGAGCTTCGCAACGGCCGGGCGGATGTTGGCCCGCACGTCCTCGAGCAGTTCGTTGAAGCCGGGCGCGCCGGGGCGGTGAAGACCGTCACCTCGACCGGGCCCGTCACCGGGCGCTGCGGGTCGAGCGCGACCATCCAGTTGCCCTGCACCGCCAGCGGGAGCTTCGCGTTGCCGCCGACCGACTGCAGCGCCGTCCTGCCTCCGGCCGAGGGTCCGGGGTGTCGACGACGACGTGGCCGGGGCGGTGGGCGAGGCGCCCATCTTCGCCACCAGGGTGCGGCCGGCGACGCTGACCTCGCGACGGTTCGTGAGGTGGGCGACGGCGAGGTTGGCCACCCCGATCGGTACGCCGTTGTCGGTGAACGAACGGGTGTCGTCGACAAGGCCGGAGACGGTGCCGGCGAGGACAGCGTTACCGGGGATCTTCGCCGTGAGGTACTTCACCAGGTAGAGGATGCCGACGGGGATCGCGACGCCGAGCAGCGTCACGAGGATCAGCACGCCCCACAGCACCGGCTGCGACACGGGCCGCGTCTGGCTGAGGTCGAAGGCGAGCTCTGCGGCGATCGGCTCAGCGGTTGAGTCGGAGGCGGCGAGCATCACGGTGGTGGAGCCGGTGAACGAGCCGTTGCCGAGGCCGCCGGGGTCGAGGGTCAGCTCGAGGCTGCCGCCCGCGCACGAGTCGCGGTCGGTGGCGGGCGACATGAGCCGCGCGTTCCCGAGGCCCTCAGGGAAGCCGGTGAACGTCGTCTCCCCGCGAGCCACACGCAGCCCTCGCCCTCGACGGGCACCTGGACGGTGACCGGGTCGGCGGTCTCGGTCGCCCCGAAGCTGATCCGGTCGGGGATGGAGGGAAGTCGAACGGCGGGAGGATGTTCAGCGGGATCGACGCGTGGCGGGGCTCGAGGCGGGTGCCCGGAGTCGTCCTGCCGCCCTCCTCCCACGACTGCGTGGTGACGTCGAGGGTCAGCACCAGCTCGGCGACGCCGGGTGAGAGGCCGTCGAGGTCGAGCTCGATCGGCTCCTCGATCTCCCCTTGACGAGGCCGGACGCGAGCTCGATCGTCTTGCCCCCGCGAGCAGCCGGGCGTCGAGGAACGTCTCGTCGGAGAGTGTGGCCGGGTCGATGCGCTGGCCGCGCCGGTCGACGGTGCCGAGCTCGAGCCTGGCCGGGTCCTCCCCGATCCGGGCCTGCAGTTCGTCGCGGTTGACCAGGAACGGGGCGATGTCGCCCTTGAGCGTGATGGACGAGTTGGCGAGCTGGTCGGTGGCCTCGTCGACGACGAAGACGATGCCCAGGGCCCGGCCCAGTTGTCGGGGCTCTCGCGCACCAGATCGAGCGTCAGCACCCTGGGCGTGACCCACTCCCAGGACAGCGTCGAGCCGCCCAGGTCCTTCTCGCCAGTGCCCTGAGTGAGCTCGATGCTGTCGCCGTCGCGGGTCTTGAGGAAGATCCGGGTGCCGTCCACAGGCGCCTTGGCCGTGGCGTTCACGGCGCCGATGGAGCCGTCAAGCACGAAGGTGCGGGTGCCCTCGGGGCACTCAGAGTCGACGCAGGTGGGCGTCTCACCCTCATCGCCGCGCTCGAGCGAGGTGATGAACTTGAAGATCAGGTCGTCGACGTCGCTGGCCATCAGGAACTCGCCCGGCACCGGCGAGGTGTTGCCGCCGCACCCCTCGCCGGTACTGATGCCCGACATCAGCTCGAAGCTCTCGGGCGGCGCGTCGACCGCGAGCCCCAGCCCGACGGTGATGATGTCGAGGGCGCGCAACTGGTCGGCGAGGCCGCCGGTGCGGCACATGTCGCTCCGGCCGGCGTCGAGCGCGGCCTTCACGTCCGCGGAGGTACGGAGCCGGTTGTCCGGAACCCACGCCTTCGGGCCGCCCCAACGCTGCATGGCCGAGTCGTCGGGGCGCTTGTTGAGCGCGAACTCCCCATCGGAGAACCACATCAGGAGGTTGCAGTTGGCGCCCTCACCCTGGGCGCGGGCGGAGAACTCGCGGCGGACACCGTCCATCGCGGTCCAGTAGTCGGTGTCGACACCCAAGTTCCGCGAGGCGTAGGAGGCGAGGTCGGCATTGATCTTCCCGACCGATCCGGGGTCAGGGGAGCCAGTCGAGCGAACGCTCGAAGGTGCTGCTGAAACCGGCAACGGCGATGTCGACGTTGACGCCCTCGACGTCGGCCAGTGAGTCGGCCAGCCGGCTGACGGTCGCGGTGGCCGCCTTGACGCGGCCTCCCTGCGGGTCGGTGTCGGCGAGGGAACCGGAGGTGTCCATCATCATCAGGACGTTGCCCTGGCCGCCGCCGTTGATGCAGGCGACGAACCGCTCCACGGGTGCCAACTCGTCGGCGGCGGCGGGGTGGCGGCGATCCCGCCGAACCCGAGCCCGGCCGCGACCGCGGCTACCGCCGCGCGGCGCAGGCCGATCATCGCCACATCCCGCGGGCGACGTCGTTCGCGATGAACCAGGCGCAGACGGCGACCACCACGAGGGCCGCCACGATCAGGATCCGGCGTCCCCAGTCGGCGAGGTCGGAGGGTGCGTACCAGCCCGACTCGCGGCGCTTGGCGTCCGCGACGGCGAACATCGCGACGGTGCCGATGGCGAGCGGCCCGGCGAGGATCCAGCCGATCAGCCCGGTCGTCGCGGTGCGACCGATCAGCGCCACCAGCGCGGCGGCGAGCGTCAGGAGCAGGCCGATCCCCAACCAGAGCATCGGGGCCGGTTGGGCGTGACCAGTTCGATCTGCGGGCCGCCGCCGAAGCCGTCGGAGACCTGACGGTCATCGAAGCGTGTCGTCGGGGTCGTCCAGCCATCGGAGGATGCCCCTTGGCCGGACGGCGCACCCTGCCCTGGCTGTGCCCAATTCATGGCTGTCAATGTAGCCGACGGGTGGGCAGAGCCGATCACCGGACCGCGAAATCAGGGGCAGGCAAGACCTGCGTCTGGCCCCGCGGTCGCGGTGATCCATGCCTCAGGCGCCGGTCGAGGGCAGGCCCGGCTTGGGGCCGGGGCGGTCGGCTTCCCGGCGCCCTTGACCAGGGCCAGCACGCCGTCGACGACGCGCAGCTCGTACCCGGCGGGGATCCCTCGACGGAGGCGAAGGCGCCGGTGACCACCTCGGCGGAGATGACCGGGATGGTGTCGGGCAGGGTGTCGAGGCCGGTCAGGTTGAGCACAAGCGTGCCGCCGAGCGTGGCGGTGCCTTCGACCTCCAGGGCGGGCTCGCCCGCCTCGTCGAGGCTCAGCTCGAGCCGTCCGCCGGTTGTCAGGTCGCCCGCCACCTCGACGGTGTCGTCGGAGTTCTCATCCAGCACCCCGCCGGGCAGCGCGACATCGCCCGCGCCGAGCGCCGTCGCGGTAGTCAACACAAGGGTGCCGTCACGCAGGGTGGTTCCGCCGGTGTAGCTGTTGGCACCTGCAAGGGTGAGGGACCCGGTGCCCGACTTGGTGAGGCCACCGGCACCCTCGATGTCGTTCAGCCAGACGTCGGCGGCCGAGAACCCGCCGTCCGCGGCGTCCATGGTCACCTCGACGTCACGGTCGAACGCCCCGAAGCCGTGGGCCGCCGCGAACGGGTTGAGCCTGCCCCAGCCCTCCTTGTCGTCCAGGACCGGGTAGCCGGCCTCCAGCGCCGTGGAGTAGAGCACCCAGCGCTGCTGATCCCCGGTGAGGTAGGGCAGGCGCGACGCGAGCAGCGACTCGGCGCCCTTCGGGACCCGGGGCGCGGAGGCCGACCGCGCCTGCGCCACGGTGCCCGGCTCGTAGCCGAAGGTGACATTGTCGAGGAACTCGGCGAGGTCCGCCTGATAGGCGTCGCGGTCGGTGGAGGTGGGGACGGCCGGGTCGACGAGCCCGGAGACGTCGGCGCGGGCCTGCTCGACGAGGTCGGCGTTGCCCTCGTCGGCCAGCGAGGCCGCCGCGATGGCGGTCGCGAGGACACGTCCGCCCATCACGTCGAGCGCGCTGTGCATGCCCGCCACGACGCGGCTCTCGCCCAGCTCGGAGGCGCGCAGCATCAGGTCGGCGTAGTGCTCGGGCGTCGCGGCGGCCATCGCATAGCCCGCGAGGAAGGCCGCATTGGTGTGCCCGCTGGGGAACCCGCCGTCTCCGGCAGCCTCCGACTCGGGCTTCTGCGCGGGGCGCAGTTCGGGCAGCACGTCGACGTCGGTGCTCCACCGGAACGGTCGCATGTACTGGTAGAACTCCTTGGCGCGGTTGCTGGTGGCCGCGGGGCCACGGACGGTGTTGACGAGCGTCACGAAGCTTCCCAGCTCCGAGTCCGCGTCGGCCCACTCGCCGTTGGCATTGCCGCCGTCGTCGTACTTGACGCTGGTGGCGTCTGCGGGGATCTCGTCGGCGATCGTGGTGCCGGCGTTGATCAGGCCGGCGACCTCGTCGCGGTCCGCGCCGAGACCCTCGAGCATCGAGTAGTTCTGGTTGCGCCGGTCGCTGAGATAGGCATCCTTCCCCTCCTCCCGCGTCCGGGAGCCGGTCATCTCCTCGACGATGGCGATGTTGCGGTCGAGCACCTCTACGTTCAGCCTGGTGCCGTTGTCCCAGCTGGTGCCGGGCTGCCAGAGGTCGAGCATCCGCGACAGCACGCCGATGGCGGGGTTCGACTCCGGCGTCATGTTCGCCGAGGTGTTGTCGAGGTAGGTGTCGAGGTAGAAGCCGTAGGCGGCCGCGTGCGGGGCGATGGCGTCTTCGGGGTGAGCCCATCGTCGGCGACGGTGGGAAGACAGGTCGAGAAGACGGCCGCTGTGCTGAGCGCTGCGAGGACGAAGCGTCGGGTGAGTCGGTTCACGGGAGGGTCCTTCCGGGTGGATCAGGAACCGATACTGCCGGTCCCCACCCGTCGGGGAAGCGTTTTCCCAAACTTTCCATCAGAGTTCGCAGAAAGTTGGCCCGGGGTTCACCGCTCAGTCGGAGAAGACCACGATGTTGTTGAACGTCCAGCCCGTCTTCTTCACGAAGTCGTATCCGCCCGAGGAGCGGGGCTTGGCGTCCACCACCGTCGCCCAGGCGTAGGCGCGGCAGGCGCCCTTGCCCGTGGCTGCCGTGTCGCACTCCGTGTACCACTTACGGCCGTCGGTGCCCTTCCACTCGGCCTTGCCGCCCGAGGGGCATTTCCGAGGGGTTCTCAGCCCACACGCTCCGCGGCGAGGCGGGATAGGTCAGGTTGTTGAAGGTCCACGCCTCCTTGCGGACAAACCTGTCGCCCTCGGAGACGACGGTGGCCGCCCAGATCTCGGTGCGGCAGCGCGTCGTGGAACTCGAGTAGGGCTCACACGCCGTCCGCCAGGCGCGACCGCCGACGGTGTGCTGGCCCGGGTGATGTAGAGCAGTTCGGGCGAGATCGTGTCCTTGTCCGCGATCTCCGGACGGTCCTCATCGCGGAGGGGGTGTCCGCCGCCCGTTCGAGATCGTCAGGGTGGATCAGGTTGTTCGTCACCTTCGGCACGGCGTAGCAGGAGCGGCGCGCGTCGGCCACGACGGCACCGTTCGAGTCGCGGGTCCAGTAGCCGCAGTAGGCGCCACCGGTCGAGTTGATGGTGTAGCCGCCGAGCGAGAGACCGTCGATCGGCACCTCCCTGCCATCCTTCATGAGGCTGAAGTGCACGTGACGGAAGGTTCCGCGGCCGCAGGTCTCGGAGCCGGGCATCGCCGTCATCCCGAGCTTGGTGCCCGCGGTGACCTTCTGCCCGACACTGAAGCCCGGGATCGACTTGAGGTGGTAGTAGCGCGTCTGCCACCCTCCGGAGTGGGTGATGACGACCTGGCAGCCGGCCTTGACGGTCGAGATCACGCCGTCGGCGGCCGCGACGACCGGGACGGACGCACCCCGGAGGCTCCGAGATCGACGGATGACCGCACCCCGGAGCTGAAGGTGTGCGTGCCACCCGCCTGCACCGTCAGACCCCACCCGACGGGCAGCGCCATCGGAAAGTCCGGGAGGTCGTCGGCCCTCGCCGTCGGAGAACCGACGACGCTGAGCACGCCGATCAGGAGCACGGCAAATACCGCGCCTAAGGCCTTCTTCACGTTCGTCTTCCCCTCGAGCGTTTAGGAACCTGGCCGTTCAACACTAAGCGAACCCTGAGGGTTTACCTAGTCTCTCTCAGTTTTTCTCAGGTGATGGTTGAGGGTTTGCCCTGATCCGCGGCTGCCCGGGATAGGCTGGGTTTCCCGACCGAGGAGCGACGATGCCCACGTTCACCCACGTCTCCAGCTACCCGGCGCCCCGCTCGGAGGTGTTCGCCTGGCACACCCGGCCCGGCGGTTTCGTCCGCCTCACGCCACCGGGGCTCGCGGCCCTGCGCAGCGGTCCCACCGACGGGATCAACCCCGGCTCCGAGCTGCCCCTGAGGGTGGGGATCGGCCCCGTCGGCGTCGACTGGCTGGTGCGCCACGTCGAACTGGTCGACAACCAACGCTTCGTCGACGAGCAGGTGCACGGCCCGTTCCGCTCCTGGCGGCACGAGCACGACTTCAGCGACGGGCCCGACGGCGGCACCGTCATCACCGACACCGTCACCTGGGAGCTGCCGCGCGCCGTGCCGCGGTCGGTCGTCGAGCGGCAGTTGGCGGGGCTCTTCGCGTTCCGCGAGCGGCAGCTGCGAGGCGACCTCGCCCTGCTCGCACGGCTGGGAACTCCCTCGTCGACCGTGGTCGTCTCGGGCGCGTCCGGGCTGGTGGGCACCCAGCTGACGGCGCTGCTCACCACCGCGGGCCACCGGGTGGTGCGGCTGGTCCGGCGCGACACCCGGGCCAGGGACGAACTGCGGTGGGAACCCCGCACCCTGTGGCTGCCGAAGGGCGCCCTGGAGGAGGCATCGGTCGTGATCAACCTGTCGGGCGCGACGATCGGTGGCCGCTTCACTCCCACCAGGAAGGCGGACATCCTGCGCTCGCGGATCGACAGCACCACCACCCTGGCCGAGGCCATGGCGCGGGAGGCGACCGGGGCGACGTTGGTGCAGGCCTCCGCGATCGGCGGCTACGGGCCGCGCAGGCCCGGCGAGCTCCTCACGGAGGACTCCGCGCTGGGCAGGGGTTCCTCGCCGACGTCGTGCGGGCCTGGGAGCGCGCGGCAGCCCCGCCCAGCGAGCCGGGGTCCGCACCGTGTTCCTCCGCACCGGCATCGTGCTGAGCTCGGGGGCGGGGCGGTGCCGCCGCAGGTGCCGCTGTTCCTGGTCGGGGCAGGCGGGCGGCTGGCCGGGGCGACCCAGTCGATGAGCTGGATCGGTCTGGACGATCTCGCCCGCGCCTACGTCCACGCAGCGTTCACACCGCCACTCGAGGGCGCCGTCAACGCGGTGGGCCCGACGCCGACGACGCAGCAGGGCTTCGCGGACGCGCTCGGATCCGCGCTGCACCGACCGGCCTGGCTGCCGACGCCCGCGTTCGGCCCAGAGCTGATCCTCGGCTCCGAGGGTCGCTCCGAGCTGATCGACACCGATCAGAAGATCAGCTCGGCCAAGCTGACGGGGTCGGGCTTCCGGTTCGGTGAGCCGACCCTCGACGAGGCGCTGCGGCACGCGTTGGCGCGCCCCTGAGCGCCCCGGTCAGGCCAGCTGCAGTGCCCTCGCCACGATGATCACGACGAACACCGCGGCCACCGCCCCGATCAGTGGCCACTGCAGGTTGCGGCGCTCCTTGGGCAGGTAGGCGAGGATCGCGGCGACGGCGGCACCGCCGAGCAGGCCGCCGAGGTGGCCCTCCCACGAGATGTTGGGGAACGTGAAGGAGATGGCCACGTTGATGCCGAGCCACACGAGGATGTTGCGCACATTGCCCTCGTGCCGGATCGCGAGCACCAGCAGGGCCCCCATCAGGCCGTAGATCGCGCCGGAGGCGCCGACGACCGAGGCCCACGGCTCGGAGAACAGCATCACACCGGCCGAGCCGCCGATCAGCGCGACGAAGTAGACAGCCAGGTAGCGAACCCGCCCGAGGACCTGTTCGATCGACGGGCCGAGCATCCACAGGACGAGCATGTTGAACAGGATGTGCGTGATGCCGACGTGGGCGAAGCCTGAGGTCAGCACCTGCCAGAAGGCCCCGCTTGCGACGCCGTCGACCCAGTGGGTGGCGCCGTTCAGGCCGGCCCCGCAGGCCTGCTCCGGGACGCCGATGAAGATCCGTCCGCCGCCGACGCACTGGCCCTGCGGCATCAGGGCGAGCGACTCGTAGAGGGGCCGTCGTAGCTGTTGGTGATGCGCATCCCTAGCCACACGATCGCGTTGACCACGATCAGGATTATCGAGGTGAGTCGCGGGTCGCGGCTCCGGGCGCCGCCGTGGGGCAGCTCGTGTTGCCGGGTCTCCCGCATCCCGCGGGTGACGCACTCGGGCACTGGAACCCGACGGAACCGGGGATCATGCACTGATGGCAGATGGGGCGCCCACAACGCTGGCACGTGATCCGGGTCTGTTCGTCCGGATGGCGGTAGCAGGCGGCGGGGCTTGATCCATGAACGGGAGGATACCGGCAGGCGGCAAGGGCTCAGCGCAGCTTGGAGGCCCGGAGCGCCTCCCTGGCGTCGGGATCGTCCATGATCAGGTAGACGAGTCCACAGTCCTGCGGGCCGGTGACGCTCGCCTGGCAGAGGGTGCACGGCTCACCGGGGCGCAGCGGGCACTTCGGATCCGGCCTGCGCCGCGCGGGTCTCGTCGGGACGTCCGTTTCCAGCACGTGTCGACTATACCCCTACGTCTTGTAGTAACCGCTGGGCGCGGATCTGCCGGTACGTTGTGCGCATGGGCCACGGACACTCGCACGGCAGCCACGCAGTGGTGGAGGTCGGCCAGCGCGCCCGCACCTACCTGCTCGGCCTGCTCGCGGTATTCGGCGTGCTCGCCATCGCGGGGATGATCTGGCTCTGGCCCAGCTCCACCGAACTGGACGCTGCCCTCACGAAGGTGGTCGACGCCCCGGCGTCAGCTACGCCGATGCCACCATCGTCACCATCACCGAGGGCTGCGAGTCGTCTGTCGCGACGCCGTCGGGAACGGCCGCCTGCCTGACCGCGGTCATCCACATCACAAGCGGGCCGGACGCGGGGCAGACACCACGATCGAGCTCACCGGGGCGAGCGTCCACAACGGGCTCAAGGCCGGCGACGGCATCGAGGTCGCCCGCGTCGAGACCGCCGACGGCACCCACTTCTCGTTCAGCGGCGTCAACCGGATGCCCGTCCTGATCGTGCTGACCGTGCTGTTCATCATCGCCGTGGTCGCCGTAGCCCGCCTCCGCGGCCTCCTCGCCATCGCGGGTCTGGTCGTGGCGGCCGGCGTGCTGATCGGGTTCATGCTGCCGGCCATCATCGTCGGGAAGCCCGGCATGGCGGTGGCGCTGTCGGGCTCGACGGCCATCATGTTCATCGTCCTCTACGTGGCCCACGGCGTCTCGATGCGCACCTCCGCCGCCCTTGCGGGAACGCTGATCGGGCTCGCGGTGACCACCGCGCTCGGGCGATCGCCGTCCGGGCGGCGCGGCTGTCGGGCTTCGCAGACGAGAACGAGTACGACCTCGCCCAGCTGGCGCCCGCCATCAACTTCCAGGACCTCCTGATGGTCGGCATCATCATCGGCGGCCTCGGTGTCCTCAACGACGTCACCATCACGCAGGCGTCCGCGGTGTGGGAGCTGCGCGCCGCGGCGCCCGAGTGGAGCCGCACCAGGGTGTTCGCCGCGGGCATGCGGATCGGTCGCGACCACATCGCCTCGACCATCTACACGATCGTCTTCGCCTACGCGGGCGCCGCCCTCACGGTGCTGCTCATGCTGTTCTTCACCACGCGCGACCTGATGGCCGTCTTCACCCTCGAGATGTTCGCGGGCGAGGGCGTCCGGACGCTCGCCTCTGCGATCGGGCTGATCCTCGCCGTGCCCATCACCACCGGCATCGCCGCCCTGACGGTCGGCCCGGCCAAGGTGGTCGACGAGGCCCGAAGCACGGCGACGAGGCGGCGCGGGCATGAGCGTCGCAGGGGTTCCGGCCGAGGTCGACGCCGTGCGTCGCCGGGCGCTGGTCGTCCTGTCGCTCGGCCAGGTGCTGGGCGGGATCGCGTTCGGCGCGACCGTGTCGCTCGGCGCCGTCCTGGCGGGGCTGTGTCGGGCCGGGAGGACCTGTCGGGTCTCGCCACCGCCGCCGTGACGCTCGGCGCGGCCGCCTTCGCCGTTCCGTTGGCCGCACTGGCCCGGTCTCGGGACGCCGGGTGGCGCTCGCGGTGGGCATGGTGCTCGCGCTCGCGGGCGTCGCACTGGTGATCCTGGCGCGGGCCCAGGACTGGTTCCCGCTCCTGCTCGCCGCGTTCCTGCTGATCGGTGCGGGCAGGCGGCCAACCTGCAGTCGCGGTTCGCGGCCACCGACCTCGCCACCGACGCGACCCGCGGTCGCGACCTGTCGCTGGTGGTGTGGGCCACCACGATCGGCGCCGTCCTCGGCCCGAACCTCGTGGGCCCGGGCGAGGCGCTGGGCCGCCTCGTCGGGATGCCCACCCTGACCGGCGCCTACCTGTTCACGATCGTGGCGCAGGTGGCCGCGATCGCGCTGTACCTGATCTGGCTGCGGCCCGACCCACTGCTGCTCGCGCAGCGGATCGCCACCGACCACGTCGCCGGGGACACCGTGACGGACCGCCCCGACCAGCCACACCGGGCACGGTTCGCGATCCTCGCGATCGCCGCGACGCACACCGTCATGATCTCCGTGATGGCGATGACGCCCGTGCACCTGATCCACCACGGGGCGGAACTGACCGTCATCGGGCTCACCATCAGCCTCCACATCGCGGGCATGTACGCCCTGTCCCCGGTGTTCGGAGCACTGTCGGACCGGATCGGCCGGATCCCGACGGTGCTCGTCGGGCAGGCGATCCTGGTCGCCTCGCTGCTGCTCGCCGTCGTTGGTCAGTCGTCGGTGCCGGTGGTGGGCGCCTCGCTGATTCTGCTGGGCCTCGGCTGGAGCGCCTCGACCGTCGCGGGCGCCGCCCTGCTCACGGAATCAACCGCCCCGCGGCTTCGCACGCGACGCCAGGGCCGGAGCGACCTGATCATGAACCTCGTCGGCGCGGCCGGGGCGACGGGCGCGGGCGTGCTGCTCGATCTGATCGCCTTCCGGGCCTCGCGGCAATGGGGCTGATCGCCGTTGCCGTCGTCACGGTCGGCGCGGCGATCCAGCGTCGACCGCGCTGAGGCCCTACCGGCCCCGCCCGGGCACCGGCAGCCCGAGCCACCCCGACCCGTGCTCTCCGCCGGACCGGGCGATCCGCGTGAGCCCCGGGTAGCGGGCGCGGACGGCCGTCTCGATGCGGTCGTGCAGAGTGGAGGCGGCGGCCGGGCAGTCCTCGCAGGCGCCCCCGAAGTCCAGAGTGAGGGTGTCCCGGTGGCCGCCGACACCGTGATGTGGCCGCCGTGGGAGGCCACGTAGCTCTTCAGTTCCCCTCCAGCACCTCGCGGGCGATCAGGCCGAGCAACTCGGCGGAGTCTCCCTCGACCTCCCAGCCCTCCAGATCGACGGCGTCGGCGACGGCGTCACGGATCCGGGGCCGTGCTCGGCCCAGGTGCGGCCGGGATCGAGCCAGGTCCAGATGCCGCCGCGCTCCACGAACGCCTTCGTCAGCACGCCGTACTCGAGCATCGGCCCGATGGTGCCGGGCGCCGCCGTGACGAGCCCGACGGGGAGGTCGACATCGGTCACCCAGCGGATGGCCTGCGGCTCACCGGGCACGGACTGGGGTGGATGCTGCGTCTCATGTGAAGGCTCCGACGATGGTGTGGGCGAGGAATGCCATCACCCAGGCAGTGACGCTGAGGTAGCCGAACGCGATGGCGGGCCAGCGCCAGGTGCCCGTCTCCCGGCGCATCACGCCGAGCGTCGACATGCACTGCATCGCGTAGACGAAGAACACCAGCAGGGCCGCGATGGTGGCCGGGGTGAAGACAGGCTTCCCCGGTCCGGGCCGTCCTGGTGGGTCCAGCCGGCCAGGGCGGCGGCCGGGTTCTCCGGGTCGGAGGCCGACGCGACCTGGCCGAGCGTCGAGACGAACACCTCGCGCGCCGCCAGCGATGAGATGACGCCGATGTTGACACGCCAGTCGAACCCGAGCGGCTCGAAGACGGGCTCGACGGCGCGGCCCAGCCAGGCCGCGGCCGAGTGGTCGAGCGTGTAGGCGGTGACGGCGACGGAGTCGGCCGGGTCGATCCCGGCCTCGGCGAGATCGGCGCTTCCGGGGATCGGCAGGTTGAGCAGGGCCCACAGCACGACGGTGGTGAGCAGGATGATCGAGGTCACCTTGCGCAGGAACGCCTTGCTCGCATCGAGCACCGAGATGCCGACCGTCTTCAGCCGTGGCAGCCGGTACGAGGGCATCTCCATGTAGAAGGGCAGCGCGGCGCCGGAGCGACCGACCACGCGCTTGAAGAACCAGGCGGCGGCCATCGCGGAGGCCGCGCCGAGCAGGTAGAGGCCGAACATGATGGCGCCCTGGGCCCGGAAGGGTCCCCACCCGAGGTCGGCCGGCACCAGCATCGAGATGAGCAGCACGTAGACGGGCAGCCGCGCGGAGCACGTCATGAGCGGGGCGGCCATCATGGTGGCGAGTCGGTCCCTCGCCGACGGCAGCGTGCGGGTGGCCATGATGCCGGGGATGGCGCAGGCGAGTGAACTGAGCAGCGCCACGAACGCGCGGCCCTCGAGCCCGGCCGTCGCCATGACGCGGTCCATCAGGTAGGCGGCCCGCGACAGATAGCCGGTGCCCTCCAGCAGCGAGATGAGGACGAACAGCAGCGCGATCTGCGGCAGGAACACGAGCACGCCGCCCACGCCACCGATCAGGGCGTCGGCGACGAAGCCCGCGAGCCAGCCGATGGGGATGTTCGCGCGCGCCACCTCGCCGAGCCAGGCGAAGCCCTGCTCGATCCATCCCTGCAGGGGCGCCGCGACCACGAAGATCGTCTGGAAGAAGAGGAACATCGCGGCGAAGAAGATGAGGCTGCCCCACACGGGGTGCAGCAGCACGCCGTCGAGCCTCCCGGTGCGGGAGTCCGGGTCGGGCGGCGCGTAGTGGGCCGACTTCAGCACCGACGACGCCCAGCCGACGACGTCCTGTGGCTCGGTCGGCGGCGGGAACGGAGGCGTCTGCCACCCGGCAGGGTCGGTCAGCACGTCACGGAGGGCCTCGACGCCGCGACGTTCGCCCGCCACCACGGGGAGCACCCGGAGGCCGAGCGCGCGGCCGAGGGCCTCCGCGTCGACCCGCCCGCCGCGACGCACCAGTTCGTCCAGGAACGTGAGCACGACGGTGGTCGGCAGGCCCGCCTGCAACACCTGGGTCACCAGACCGAGTCCGCGCCGGAGGTTGGTGGCGTCCACCACCAGGAGCACGCCGTCCAGGCTGTCGGCCTCGTCGAGCACGGTGGCGACGATCTGCTCATCGGGGCTGATGGGGTCGAGCGAGTAGGTGCCCGGGAGGTCCTCGACGACAACCTGGCCGGTGGCCGTCTCGACAGAGCCCTCGTAGCGGGCCACGGTCACGCCCGGATAGTTGCCGGTCTTGGCCCGCAGGCCCGTCAGGCCGTTGAAGAGCGTGGTCTTCCCGGCGTTGGGTGAGCCGACCAGCGCGACCCTGCGCGCCCCGGTGGGCGCCGGTGCGGGCGCCGCACCGTGGTGCTGGTGGGTCATGCGGCGACCAGGATGCGGCGGGCCTCCGTGCTGCGCAACACGATCTCGATGCCACCGACGCGGAACATGAGGGGGTCACCCAGGGGGCGCGGCGGAGTCGCTCCACCTGCTCACCGGGCGTGAAACCGAGGTCGAAGAGTCGGCGGGTTACCAGATCGTCGACGTCGAAACCGAGGATCGCGGACGCCTCTCCGGCGGGCAGCACGTCGAGTGTGCGCGTCGGGAGCGACAGCGCCTGTGCCGTCGTGCAGCGCCTGGCCGCGAACCGTTCCACGAGCGTCATGAAATTACGCTAACACTTGGTTCGCTATTGGTCACGTGCGGGGTGAGGTAAGCCTCAGCTTGTTCCTCCTCCGCCCACTAGATTTGAGCCCATGGCCAAGGTCTCGTCGTTGTCAGAAGCCGATCGCATCGTCATCCTCAGCGGGGCGGGCTCTCCACCGCGGCGGGCATCCCCGACTTCCGCGGACCCGACGGGCTGTGGACCCGCGACCCGTACGCAGAGCTCGTCTCGAACCTCTCCTGGTACCTGCGCGACGAGGACGTCCGCCGGGCGGCCTGGCGTCGCCGGGTCGATCCCGCCGCCTGGGCCGCGGAACCGACGATCGCGCACCTTGCCATCGCCGATCTCGAGCGGCAGGGCAGGCTCCGCGCCGTCATCACGCAGAACACCGACGGCCTGCAGCAGATCGCGGGCACGTCGCCCGACCTGGTGCACGAGGTGCACGGGTCGATGCGGACGTGGCGCTGCGAGATGTGCGGCCGGACCGGCCCGATGGAGGAGATGGTCACCCGCGTCAACGCGGGCGAGGAGGATCCACGCTGCCCGCACTGCGGCGGCATCACCCGCGCCACCGTCATCCTGTTCGAGGAGGTGCTCGACGCCGACGTGCTCGAGGCCTCGGTGAAGGCGGCCGAGGACTGCGACGCCATCGTGGCGGTCGGCACCACGCTGAGCGTCTATCCCGTCGCCGCCCTGTTCCCGCTCGCCATCGGGAAGGGCGCCTACAGCGTCATCGTCAACGACTCCCCACCACCTATGACGACGAGGCCGACGAGGTGGTCCGCGGCAGGCTCGACGACGTGCTGCCCGGCCTGCTCGCCCCCGGGAGCGGTGAACCGTGTCGTCCGAGGCCGCCGATCTGCTGACCGAGCGCGTGCTGCGCGCCGTCGAACAGGTGGGCCCGGGCACGGTCGTCAGCTACGGCGACATCGCCGAGATCGTCGGGACGACGGCGCGCGTGGTCGGAGGGTGATGAGCCAGTACGGCACCGAGGTCGCCTGGTGGCGGGTCACCAACCGCGACGGCCGCCTGCCGGAGCGTCTGCTGGACGAGGCGCGGGAGCGGTGGACCGTCGAGGGCATCTCCTTCCGCGAACGCGGCTGCCGCATCGACCGGCACCGGGCCGACCTCGAGGTCATCGAGGAGCGGTACCGGGAGGCGATCGGGTCGCTCTGAGGCGCAGGGCGACACCCGATAGGGTCGGTTCCGATCAGGACCGCAGAGGAGCGCCCATGACCACCCGCCCGCTCAGTGCCAACACCCACGTCCACGTTCCCCCGAACGCCTCATCGGATGTGACGCTCGACTCGCTGCTGGCGCAGGCCCGCGACGAGGGGCTCGAGGTGATCGGGACGTCGAACTTCTTCGACCTGCAGGTACTGCCCCGCTTCTTCGAGCACGCGCGGGCCGCCGGCCTGTATCCGCTGGCCGGCACGGAGATCATCACCCTCGACTCCGAGCTCGAGGCGACGGGTGGACGGTCAACGACCCACAGAACCCGGCCGCTACTACCTGCAGGGCCGCGGGCTGAACGTGGAGCGTGCGGCTGCGGGCGACTCGGCGATCGGGCGGGGCATCCGGCGGGCCAACGACGAGCGGGCCGAGCGGCAGGTCGCCCTGATGAGCGGCCTCGTCACCGATGCAGGCCTGCCCAATGCCCTGACGGCGACCACCATCGCCGACGACCTCGCCGCCCGCAGCGAGGTGCCGAGCGGTTGGGTCTCGCTGCAGGAGCGCCACATCGCCCACGCGTTCGCCGACCTGATCCTCGGGCTTCCCGCCGGAGACCGTCAGGCCGTCCTCGGGCGACTGATCGGCGCCACCTCTGACATCGCGGGCGCAGGCGACCTGCAGAACGCCCTGCGCGCGGCCCTGCTCAAGCACGGGCAGGCGGCCTTCGTGCCCGACTCCCCGTGCCCTTCGCCGACGGCGTCGCCCTGGTCCTCGAGCTCGGGGAATCCCCACCTACTGCGCGGTCGCCGATGGCGCCAGCCCCGTCTGCGACTACGAGACTCCCGCGGTCGACCTCGCCCGACGGATCCGCGACGCGGGCTTCCACGCGGCGGAGCTGATCACCGTGCGCAACACGGCGGCCTGCGTCGAGGAGTACGTCGCGGCGTTCCTCGACGCCGGGTTGATCGTGATGGCGGGAAGCGAGCACAACACGCCGAACCGCCTACCGCTGGCGCTGACCTGCCTCGACGGCCCTGTCCCGGGTCTGCTGCCGAGGCGTTCCGCGAGGGGACCGCCATCGTGGCCGCCCACCAGGCGCTCGTCGCGCAGGGTGAGGCCGGCTTCGTGGATGCGCAGGGCGACCTCGTCGACGGCGGGAGGCGGGCCGAGCTGGCAGGCCGGGCCGCGAACTGATCGCCGCGGCCCTGGCCTGAAGCCCGGGTCAGCCGATCAGGTGGCGCAGTGCCGCCTGGTAGAGCTCCACGAAGCGGTACTCGCGCGCACCGGCGGCGTCGGCGTCGAACGGCTCGTCGGCGGCCAGGAAGTCGGCGACCGACTCGCCCTCACCGAGCGTCGGCACCGCGAGCTGCCCGATGAGGTTCTCCTCCATCAGGGCTGCGACCGCGGGGTCGGCGCGGAAGGCGCGGGCCTTGTCGGCGAGCATCAGGTAGGTCTCCATGTTGGCCTTCGCCGAGTCCCAGATCCCCTGCATGCCCTCGGTGCGCGACGGCTTGTAGTCGAAGTGGACGGGGCCGGTGTAGCGGGGCGCGTCGGGCGAGGACGGGAACCCGTTGACCAGCAGATCGACGGTGAAGAACGCGCTCAGCAGGTCGCCGTGGCCGAACACCAGGTCCTGGTCGTACTTCAGGCCCTTCTGGCCGTTGAGGTCGATGTGGAACAGCTTGCCGGTGAACAGGGCCTGCGCGATGCCGTGCGTGTAGTTGAGGTTGGCCATCTGCTCGTGACCGACCTCGGGGTTGAGGCCGACGATGTCGCCGTGGTCGAGGTCGGCGATCAGGCCGAGAGCGTGCCCGATGGTGGGGAGGAAGATGTCGCCGCGGGGCTCGTTCGGCTTGGGTTCCAGCCCGATCCGCAGGTCGTAGCCCTTCTCCTTGATGTAGCTCGCGACGGTGTCGAGGCCCTCCTTGTAGCGCGCGAACGCGGCGTACAGGTCCTTCGAGGTGTCGTACTCAGCGCCCTCCCGGCCGCCCCACATCACGAACGTGGAGGCGCCGGACTCGGCGGCGATGTCGACGGCGTTGAGCACCTTCTTCAATCCGAAGCGTCGCACCGAGCGGTCGTTCGAGGTGAGGCCGCCGTCCTTGAACACCGGGTGGGAGAACGTGTTGGTCGTGACCATCTCGATCACGAGGCCGGCCTTCGCAGCCGCGTCGCGCAGCTGCGCCACACGCGCCTTTGCTACCTCGGCGGGGCGTCGAACGGGTAGACGTCGTTGTCGTGGAACGTGATGCCCCACGCACCGAGCTCGGCGAGCTTGTCCGAGTACTCCCACGGGTCGAGGGCCGGGCGGGTGTTGCCACCGAACGGGTCGGTGCCGGTCCAGCCGACGGTCCAGAGACCGAACGAGAACCTGTCTTCGGGGGTTGGGGTGCGCATGGGGCTCCTCTGATCGATGTTTGCCGGACCGCCTCGTCCGGTTTAGTTTCAGTATAATACTTATACGTCCTCAGGTTAGTGTCAACCCGAGAAAGATCTTTGGAGGCCGCCATGACCGTGGAGCCCGGTTCGGGACGCATGACGCAGTCGTCGGTGCGTGCCGCCAATTTGGCCCTCGTCCTCAGCCGGATCCCTGGGGGCACCGGCACCATCTCCCGCGCAGACATCGCGGCGGAGGTCGGAATGACCCGCTCCACCGTGTCGCGGCTCGTCGACGACCTCATCACCGGCCGCCTCGTGCACGAGGGGGAGACCACCCCCGGAGCCCGCGGCCGCCCCGCGGTGCCGCTCAGTCTGCAGGGGGCACCGTCGTCGGCCTCGGCCTGGAGGCCAATGTCGAGCGGCTGGTCGCATCGGTCGTCGACCTGACGGGCGAGCTGCTCGCCGTGCGGCGCCGCAACATCGACGTCCTGGCGTTGACCCCGCAGGACGTCATGACGCAGCTCGCCGAGCTGGGTGCAGAGGCGCTGTCCGTCCGCACCCCGGGGCCCGGATCGCCGGGGCCGTGCTCGCGCTCCCCGGGCTGCTCGACCGCACCGGCACCCTCGTGCTGCGGGCCCCGAACCTGGGCTGGGAGGGCGTGGCACCGGCCGACTTCTGGCACCTGGACGTGGACGGCGTCTCCATCCCGCTCAGGTCGGCCAACGACATCGACTGCGCTGCGCTCACCGTCCTCCGCGAGGATCCCACCGCCTCCTTCATCTACGTCACCGGCGAGGTCGGCGTCGGCGCAGCCATCGCCTTCAACGGCGAACTCCTCACGGGCCGCAGCGGGTGGGCGGCCGAACTCGGCCACGTCTGTGTCGCTCCCGACGGCGACCTGTGCGGCTGCGGCGCCCGGGGCTGCCTCGAGACGGTGGCCGGCACCAGGGCCCTGCTCCGACGCAGCGGCTACGCCGACCTGGCCGCGCTCGTCGCCGGCGCCGAGGCGGGGGAGGCGGCGGCCGTCGGCACGATCGACGACGCGGCCACCGCACTGGGCATCGCGCTGAGCGCGGCCCTCAACCTGCTCGACGTCGAGAACATCCGGCTCGGCGGGCACCTCGGGCCGCTGGAACCGTTCCTGCGCGACCGGCTCGCCGACGAACTGGACGTGCGGGTGATGTGGTCACACCAGACGAAGATCGTGACCGAGGTTGTCGAGCGCTCCCCTCTCCGCGCCTCGATGGGCGCGGGCCTTGCCGCACTCCGGCATGTACTGGCCGACCCGGCCAGCTGGATCGGGGAGCTGCTCGGGGACTAGCGCACGTCGTTGGCCCGTAGCTCGCATGCCACGGTCCCACCTGGCAGGCGGTGCCGGTTTCGCGCCACGAGGCGGTAGCAGCGCTCGGTGATCCACCGCATCACCGGCAGGCCGAGCGCACGGCCGACGAGGGGCCAGGGCGCCCGCGAGGACCGCAGGATGCGGGCGATCGCCGCGCCACCAACATGGACCTCCCGGCCGGCTAGCACATGCAGCGCAGCCTCGCAGTTATCCACAGAAAGTCTGAGCCTTGGTAAGTCCTGGGACTGAAAGGGCGCGGCCGTCACGCGCGCCAGGAACCAGCGGCCGGTCACCACACGCACCGATGCGGTGCAGAACCCGCAGTCAGCGTCATAGAGCACGAGGGCGTCGCCACCCACAGGTTGTCCACCGGTTTGTCCACAGCCCCTGCACCTCCTCCGCTAACGGTAACCGCGGTTGTCAGACCTATTTTGAGAGCTGCTGAGGAATCTTCAGACGTCCCGATTTCCGCTCTCTTGTGGAGAACTCGGATCAGAGGGTTGTCGACAACCTCCGGAGGCGCCTCTGAGTAGGGTTCCTCCGTCGTGGACGCATCGCCAGAGGCCTCATTTCCGGGGCTCCGGCCTCAGCGTTATCCCCGAGTTGTCCACATCCTCAGCCTCGGTCTCGACGGGGCCTCGACGTCGTCAATCTTCCGCCTTGCGGCCAGATCCAGATGGTCAGGCCCGCGATCATCATGGGGATCGAGAGCCACTGACCCATGCTGAACCCGAGGCCGAGCAGCCCGAGGTAGGAGTCGGGCTCGCGCCAGAACTCGGCGATGAACCGGAAGAGGCCGTACCCGAAGAGGAACGCGCCCGCCACCTGGCCTCGGAACCGCGGCTTGCGGGCGTAGATCCAGAGCAGGATGAACAGCAGGATCCCTCGAGCAGCATCTGGTAGAGCTGCGAGGGATGGCGGGGGACGTCTCCGCCGGTGGGGAAGATCATGGCCCACGGCAGGCCGGCGGGGGCCTCACGGCCCCACAGCTCGCCGTTGATGAAGTTGCCGAAGCGCCCGGCGGCAAGCCCGATCGGTGCCGCGGGCACCAGGAAGTCGGCCACCTGGAGGAAGGGGCGCTTCTTCTTCCAGGCATACCAGGCGAGCCCGAGCGCGACGCCGATGGCGCCACCGTGGAAGCTCATGCCCCCGTCCCACACCTTGAGGATGTCGAGCGGGTTCGTCAGGTAGTGGGCGGGTTGATAGAAGAGGCAGTAGCCGAGCCGGCCGCCGATCAGAACCCCGAGGATCGCGCCGAGGAGGATGTCCTCCACGTCGGTCTTCGTCCACGGCTCCGGCCTCGTGATCGACCGGAACGGCTCGTGGCGCAGTCGCCGGATCATGAGGAAGTAAGCAAGCGCGAACGCGAGCAGATACATGATGGCGTACCAGTGAATCTTCAGCCCGAAGAGGTTGATCGCCACCGGGTCGAAGTCAGGGAAGGTCAGTACCAGTCTCGTCACGGGACAAGCTTGCCATGCGGCCCCTACCCGCTGCGGAGACGGGCAAGGGCAGGCCCGAAGGCCTGCCCTTGCCCGGTGCGCAGAGCGCCCAGGGTCACTCCTGGCGCTGGAACGACATGGTCGCGGCGTGGAGGCCGCTCTCGGAAGGCCACCGGCTGGTGATGGCCTTCAGTCGGGTGTAGAACTTGACGCCCTCGGGGCCGTGGATGTGGAGGTCGCCGAGCAGCGACTCCTTCCAACCACCGAAGGAGTAGTACGCGACGGGCGTCGGGATCGGCACGTTGACGCCGACCATGCCCGCCTCGACATCGAGCGTGAAGCGCCGGGCCGTGCCACCGTCGTTGGTGAAGATGGCCGAGCCGTTACCGAACTCGGAGCCGTTGACGATCTCGATGGCCTCGTCATAGGAGTCGGCGTGCACGATCGTGAGGACCGGGCCGAAGATCTCCTCGTAGTAGGCAGGGGCGTCGAGCGGGACGTCGTCGAGGATGGTCGGGCCGAGCCAGAAGCCGTCCTCGTAGCCGTCGACCGTGAGCTCGCGGCCGTCGAGCACGACGGTGGCGCCGCGCTTCTCGGCGTCGTCGATCAGGCCGACGATGCGCTCCTTGGCGGCCTTCGAGATGACCGGCCCCATGTTGACGCCCTCACCGAGGCCGTGGCCGACCTTGATCTTCTCGCCGAATGCCTTGACCATGTCGGCGAGCTTCGGGCCGATGCCGCCGACGGCGACCACAACCGGCAGCGCCATGCAGCGCTCGCCCGCGGCACCGAATGCGGCCGCGGCGATGTGCTGGGCTGCGAACTCGAGGTCCGAGTCGGGCATCACGATGGCGTGGTTGTTGGCACCGCCGAGCGCCTGGACGCGCTTGCCGTGCTTGGTGCCGACCTCCTGGATGATGTGGGCAACCGGGGTGGAGCCGACGAAGGAGATGGCGTCGATGCCGGGGTGCTCAAGGATCTTGGTGACGATGTCGCGGTTACCGGAGACGACGTTGAACACGCCGTCAGGGAGGCCTGCCTCCTTGTAGAGCTTCGCCATCAGCAGCGAGGCGGTCGGAGTGGGGCTGGCCGGCTTGAGGATGAAGGCGTTGCCGGTGGCGATGGCGACGGGGTGCATCCACATGGGCACCATGACGGGGAAGTTGAAGGGGCAGATGCCCGCGACGACGCCGACCGGCTGGGAGACGGTGTGGATGTCGACACCAGAGGAGATGTCGAACGAGTAGTCGCCCTTGAGGGCGGCGTTGATGCCACAGGCGAAGTCGAGGGTCTCGCGGCCGCGCTGGATCTCGCCGATCGCGTCGCCGTAGTCCTTGCCGTGCTCGTTGACGATCGACTTGGCGAGCTCGTCCTGGTTGGCGAGCACCAGTTCGCGCATCTTGAACATGATGGCGGTGCGCTTGGCCAGCGAGGTGCGTGCCCACTTCTTCTGGGCCTCGACGGCGACGGCGACGGCGTGGTCGAGATCGGCCTGGCTCGCGGCGAGGAGCTCCGAGTCCACCTTGCCGGTGGCCGGGTTCTCCACGGGGATGGTGCCGGTCGGCTGGCCCTCGTACGGGCCCCGTCAATCCAGTGGGTGATGGTCTGGGTCATGGTCTGCCTCCATTGCCCGGCTTCGACGCCGGAAGTTTGTCTATACATTAACATGGCCATGGGGTGACATCAAGATTTCGGCAACATTGACATCACCGAGTCGCGATCCCTAGCATCGCCCCAAAGCTTGTATGGACAAAGGAGTCTCATGGACAACCCCGCGCAGACCTGGTGATCGCGCTGGTGGGCGTCGGCCGCATCGGAGAGATGCACGCCGGGATCCTGCTCGACCACCCGCTGGTCGGCCGACTGGTACTGTCAGGCTCCACACCGGAGAGGGCCTCCAGGCTCGCCGACAGCCTCGGGTGCGGGACTGCCACGGTCGACGAGGTGTTCGACCCCGCAAACCCGCTCGGCCTTGACGGCGTCGTCATCGCCACCAGCACGGCCACCCACGCCGAGTTGCTCACCTTGTCCGCGCGGGCGGGCCTTCCCGTGTTCTGCGAGAAGCCCATCGGGCTCGACCTTGCCGCATCACGTGATGCGGCCCGGGCGCTCGAGGAGACGGGGTGCCCCACCACATCGGCTTCCAGCGCCGATTCGACGCCGGATACACCCGCGCCAAAGAGCTGCTCGATTCCGGGGAACTCGGCGAGTTGCGCCGCTTCCACTGCGTCACCGGCGACCACGTGCCACCGACCCCCGATTACATCCCCCACTCCGGCGGCATCTTCCTCGATGCCAACGTCCACGATTTCGATATCATCCGCTGGGTCACGGGGCGGGAGGTCGTCGAGGTCTACACCACCGGCTCGGCAAGGGCATGGCCGAGTTCGCCCACTACGACGACCTCTCCGACGCGGTCACGATCATCACACTCGACGACGGCACCGTCGGCACAGCCCACGTGTCCCGCTACAACGGTCAGGGCCACGAGGTGAGACTCGACCTGATGGGCACCGACGGCTCCGCCAACGTGGGGCTCGATGCGAAGGTGCCGTTCCGCTCCACTGAGCCCGGCATCGATTTCCCGCCCGGGACGCCGTGGTACGACTTCATCGAGCGCTTCCAGCCGTGCTACGAGCGCGAGCTCGACCACTTCCTCCGGAATCCGGTCCAAGGGCTGCCGGGCGCCTGTTCCGCCGCCGACGCCGTCGAGGCGCTCCGCATCGCATTGGCCTGCCGGCGCTCCAGCCTCGAGCACCGCGCGGTCAGGCTGGAGGAGATCGGCTGAGCGGGTCGCTCAGACCTCCGCGGGTCGCCAGCTCGGCGGCCCCACCGGCACGATCCCACGCAACAGTTCGACACTCTGCCGGACGCCTTCGAGGGCATCGATGCCGACGTCCTCGTGCTCGATGCTGAGCAGGCCGTCATAGCCGGAGGCACGCAGGTCCGAGAGGAACTGCGACCAGAACTGGGCGCCTCCTGGGTAGCCATGGCCGAGCGTCACGTAGTTCCAGGCGCGGCTACGGGCCCGATCAACGGTCTGGGTGTCGAGCACGCCGTGCACCCCTGCCACCGTCGGCTCGATCCGGGCGTCCTTCATGTGCACATGGTGGACGGCGCCGTCGAGCTCTCTCGCGAGCAGGCGGGGGTCGACGCCCATCCACATCGGGTGTGACGGGTCGAGGTTGGCACCGACGGTGTCGCCGACGGCCTCCCGGAGCCGCAGCAGCGTCGCCGCGTTGTAGACGAGCTGCTGGCCGTGCATCTCGACGGCGAACCGCACACCGTGGCCCTTCGCGAAGCCGACCAGGTCGCTCCAGTAGGGCAGAGCCACGTCGTTCCACTGGTGTTCGAGGATCGACTGCGTCTCCGGGGCCACGACGTCGTCACCCAGTTCGGCGTCAGGTCGCCCGGTGCACCGCCGGGGAGGCCCGACATGAGCACGACGGTCTCGATCTCAAGAAGGGCCGCCAACTGGACGGTGCGTCGCACGACCGCGTCATCCCGGGCCCCGGTCACCGGGTGCAGCTGGTTCCCGTTGGCGTTGAGCGCCGCCACCCTGAGCCCCGCTCCCCCAAGGCGGCCAGGAAGGCACCGCGGGCGTGGACGCTGGCGACGAGAGCCTCGACGTCAAGGTGCGGGGCCTCCGACCAACCGCCGGTGGCGAACTCGAGGTCGGTGACGCCGACCCCGGCGGCCGCATCGAGCATCTGCTCGAACGGGAGGTGACCGAGGGAGTCGGTCAGGAGGGCGATGCGCATGGTAGCTCCTACTCGGGACGGACACCCAGCCGCCGTCGTTCATCGACCGGACGAGGGCGTGGGCGATCCTGGTGGTGCGGAGGGACTCCTCGATGGTGGCCGCCTCCGCCGGGACGGTTCCCGCGAGCGATGCGGTGACCCAGGCGGTCAGCTCGCGCCGGTACGCCGTCTCGAAACGCGGCCGCCAGTCGGCCGGGTAAGCGGAGGAACGCGAGAGGTCGGCGTTGACGATCAGCGGGGCGTCGTCTACGAGGCCGGGCACGTTCGGCAGTTCGACCGAGCCACGTTCGCAGATCAGCTCGCAGCGCACGTCGTAGCCGTACTGTGCGTGCACCTGGACCGAGACGGTGTGCAGTACGCCCTCCGCGTCGCGCAACAGCAGGAGCTGCGGGTCGTGCCGCTCACCGAGCAGCGAGGTGGTGCGGCCCGCGGTCCACTGCACCTCGACGATCGGGGTGCGGGTGAGCCACGGCAGGATGTCGATCTCGTGCACGGCGGAGTTGGTGATGGTGGCACTGGAGGGCTTCCCGGGTACGCCTCGACGTTTCGGTGCACCGAGTGCGTCATCAGGACGCGCCCGTCGGTTCCCTGGTCGAGTCGACGGCGCAGCGCCACGTAGCCGGGGTCGAAGCGGCGCATGAATCCGACGGTGACAAGGGCCATTCGAGGGCCGCGTGCCGTTCCGCCACCTCTGACGCCTCCTCGACGGTGGGCGCGAGGGCTTTTCGCAGAGCACGAACAGGCCCGCGTCCATGGCCGCAAGCGTGGTGCCCGCGTGGAGGTGGTCCGGTGACGCGACGATCACCGCATCGACCAGCCCGGAATCGATGAGCTCCTCGCCCGTGGCGAAGACCCCTCGGCGCCGTGGCGCTCGGCGACGGCCAGCGCGCCGTCCAGGTTGACGTCGGCGATCGCCGTCAACCGGGCGCCGGCAACGGAGGTGGCGAGCAGGCGGGCGTGGTCGCGCCCCATCACTCCGGCGCCGATGACGCCGACGCGCAGCAGGTCGGTCATGTGGATGTCCCTTCCAATGGGAAGGGCCCGGCCGTCGCCGGCCGGGCCCGAACGGATCGATCAGGCGGCCGCGAGGCGGCGGCGCTTCTCCTCGGAGGCGGTGCGACGGACGTCGATGAACACCGCGACGATGATGACGGCGCCGATAACCATGAACTGCACATCGGACTGCGCGTTCATGATGGTGAGGCCGTTGCGGATGACCGCGATGATGAGGCAACCGATGAGGGTGCCCCACACGGTGCCCTTGCCGCCGGTGAACGATGCGCCGCCGATGATGCAGGCCGCAATCGCGTCGGTCTCGTAGTTGCCGCCCATTGCGGCCGATGGATTGGCCACACCGGAGCGGCCGACAATCACGATGCCTGCGAGGGCGCACACGAAGCCGGAGAGGCCGTAGACGAAGGTCAGTACCCGGTCGGTGTTGATGCCGGAGAGGCGGGTGGCCTCGGGTTACCACCGACAGCGTAGATGGAGCGCCCCAGAGCGGTGCGGGTGAGCAGGATGTGCAGCAGCACGAACGTCAGCAGCAGGGCCAGGAACGATCCCGGGATGCCGTTGAAGCCGCTGCCGCGGAGGAAGTCGGCCGAGCCTAGCCATGTGACAGCGTCGGGGAATCCCGAGATGGTGCGGGTGCTGACGACGAACAACGCGAGGCCGGCCAGCACGAATTTCATACCGAGCGTCGACACGAACGGGTGCGGCAGCTTCAACTTCGTAAGAAGCAGGCCGTTGGCAATGCCGACGGTGGTGCCGACGATGAGCGCGGCCAGCAGCAGGACCACCGGGTTGGTGATGCCGAAGGTCGTCATCAGCATGCCCATGACGCAGGCGCTCAGGATGGCGTTGGCGCCCACCGAGAGGTCGATGCCGGCCGTGATCAGCACGACCAGCATCCCGGCGGAGAGGAAGCCGTTGACCGCGGTCTGGCGCAGGATGTTCATGCCGTTGTTGACGGTGCGGAACTCCGGGCTGATCGCTGACATGACGATCAGCAGGATCGCAAGGGCGAGCAGGGGCGCCAGCGTCCGGACGATCGCCGCGACGCGTGGGTTTTTCAGCATGTTGTCTTCCGTTCTCCCCAGGCGGCCTTCATGATGTCGTCCTCGTTGAAGTCCGGCTCGTCGCGCCGGATCTCAGCCATGACCTCGCCACCGCGCATAACGATGACCCGGTCGCTCATCCCGAGTACCTCGGGGAGCTCGGAACTGACCATGATGATGCATTTGCCTTGGCTGGCAAGCCTGTTCATGATGTTGTAGACCTCGACCTTTGCGCCGACGTCGATGCCTCGCGTCGGCTCGTCGAAGAGATAGATTTCGGCGTCGGAGTTGATCCACTTGCCGATGACGACCTTCTGTTGGTTGCCGCCGCTGAGTTTGGACACCTGGTTCTCGGCGTCCGGGGTCTTGATGCGCATCGAGGCGATCGACTCGTCACACATCTCTTTCACCCTCGACCTGTCCAGGAGCGGGCCGCGCTCCACCTTCCTCAGCGAAGCGAGGATCAGGTTGGTGGCGATGGACTGGTTGAGGACGAGGCCCTGGCCCTTGCGATCCTCGGTGAGGAAGGCGATGCCAAGCTCGACGGCCCGCTGCGGCGAGGTGATGCGCACGGGCTTGTCGTTGAGCAGGATCTCGCCGCTGTCGATGGGTAGGTCGCCGAAGATGGCACGCATGGTCTCGGTGCGACCGGCGCCGACCAGGCCGGAGAACCCGAGGATCTCGCCGTAGTGTGCCTTGAAGCTGACGTCCTTGAGTGTGCCTACCGAGGTGACGTTGCGGAACTCGATCGCGATGTCGCCCTGGGTGGTCTCCATCTTCGGGAACTGGTTCCCGACGCTCCGGCCGACCATGGCGCGGATGAGCTTGTCGTTGTCGAGGTTCCCGATGTCCTCGGTGATGATGTGCTGGCCGTCGCGCATCACGGTGACACGGTCGCACAGGATGAACAGTTCCTCGAGCTTGTGCGAGACGAAGAGGATGGCGACGCCCTTGGCCTTGAGGTCGCGCACCACGTGGATGAGCTGTTCGACCTCGCTCTCGCCGAGGCTGGAGGTGGGCTCGTCCATGATGATGACCTTGGCGCCTGTCAGGAGGGCCTTCGCGATCTCGACCATCTGGAGCACGCCCATGCCGAAGACGCCGGCCGGCTTGGTGACGTCGACGTTGATGCCCATCGACTTGAGTAGTTCGTCCGCCTTGGCGTGCATAGCCGTGTAGTCGAGCAGGCGACCCCGCTTGATGAACTGGTTCATGAAGATGTTGTCCGTCAGCGAGAGCTGCGGGACGATGTTCAGTTCCTGGTAGACACAGGCGATGCCCGCGTCCTGCGACTGCCGCGGCACTGTGAACCGCTGTGGGGCTCCGTCGACCAGGATCTCGCCCTCCTCCGGGATGTAGACCCCGGTGAGGACCTTGATCAGAGTGGACTTGCCCGCGCCGTTCTCGCCGATGAGGCCATGGATCTCGCCTGGTTCGATGGAGAGTCCCATGTCGCGGAGGGCGACAACGCCTGGGAAGCGCTTCGTTACGTTGCGGAGTTCGACGACCGCGGTCATGTGTACCTGCCTAGTGTTGCCAAGGATCGGGAGGGAGGACCCCAGTGTCGGGGCCCTCCCATCACGGGTCGGACCGCCCGATCAGGCGCCGGCCAGCTGCTCTTCGAGCTTGGCCAGGTAGTCCTCAGCGTTGTCCTTGGTGATGACGGTGGAGCCGGTGTCGATGAAGTCCTCGACGGACTCACCCTTGGCCGTCTTCACCGCGGCCTCGACGGCCTTGTAGCCCATGCCGAACGGATCCTGGGCGACGGTTGCGGTGACGGTGCCGTCAATGACGTTCTGCACGCCGGCCTTGATGCCGTCGAAGCCGACGATGATCATGTCCTTACCCGCCGCCTTGACGGAGCGGGCGGCCCCTGCTGCCATGTCGTCGTTGTTCGCGACGACGACCGAGACGTTCGGGCTGGACGTCAGCACGTTCTCCATCACGGATGCGGCCTTGTCACCGAGGCCCTCGGCGTACTGCTGGACGGTGACCTTCACTCCGCCACCCTCGAGGCCAGCGGTGAAGCCAGCTTCGCGGTCGTCGGAGGTGGTGTTGCCCTTGACCCCGCCGATCCACACAGCCTCGGCGCCGTCGCCAGCGACCTCTGCGGCGTACTCGCCACCGGTCTTGGCGGCGGTCTCGTTGCCGGTGCCGATGTAGCTGACCTTCTTGTCGTACGGGGCATCGGTGTCTACGAACAGGATGGGCTTGTCGGTGTCACCGAGCATCGACACGACCGAGTCGGGCTGCAGCGGGGAGATGACCAGCGCCTTGATCGAGTTGTCGGCGAGCATGGTCTCGATCATCGAGTTCTGCTCGTCGTAGGCGGTCTCGGACGCCGGGCCCTGCAGGGCGACCTCCACGCCGAGATCCTTCTCCGCTGCCTTCACGCCTGCCGCGACGTAGCTCCAGTACTCGCTGGACAGCGTCTTCAGGATGACTCCGACCTTGAGCTTGCCGTCGGCTTCACCGCCGGACGTGCCGCCTTCGGTGGCGCCCATGCTGCATGCGGAGAGCAGGAGCGCGCCGGAAAGGAGCCCGGCCAGGAGAGTCTTCTTCATCGATTCCTCCAGAGATCTGTGGTGCCCTGTCACCGATGACAGGTCTCCCAATGGCCCCATTGTTATAGACGATTGACCTTCTTGTCAATACATATGGTTGCTATGTCAATCCTTGCGCCGCCTGCTGATGATCTCCCTAGTCAGCGGCCCGTCCGACCAGCGAGGCCCCGACGGTGGCATCGTTACCAAACCGTTACCCGCGAGCGAAAAGTTGCAGCCTCGGACCCTCGGCCCCGGGAATTTGTCACATCGGATTGGGCGGCCCGGCCGTCAAGGCGGGTACCTTCGTGCCGCCGTTCGGCATGCACCGCATGACGTGGATCAAGCCGTCGTTCCTGTGGATGATGTACCGGGCAGGCTGGGCAACAAAGCCCGGCCAGGAGCGCGTGCTCGGCATCCGGATTCGCCGTGACGGCTTCCTGAAGGCCTTGTCGGGGGCCTGTCTGAGCGCGTTCGATCCGGCTCACCACGAGTCCATGGAGGCCTGGCGCGAAGAGCTGCACTCCACGACGGTGCGGGTCCAGTGGGACCCGGAACGGACCCTGACGGGGCCGCGTTGCCGCACCGCTCCCTACAGGTAGGAATCTCTGGCGCGACCGTGGCGCAGTACGTGCAGGAGTGGATCGTCGACCTGACCGACATCACCTCGTCGGTCTGCTTGGCGCGACGGGCTGACCTGACACCGCCCACGTTCCGACCGCCGTCCCGTCACCTGCCCTGCAGACGGCAGGGCAGGTGACGGGACCGGGTAGGAGCTGGCCTCAGGCCAGCGCGGCCAGGGCGTCGAAGCTCGCCTTGGCGTTGGCCACCGGGCCACCGTCGGCCGGGGCTCCTCGTCGAGCATGATGTCCTGCTCGAGCACCCAGTAGCCGTCGAAGCCGGCCTCGTTGAGCAGCCCGACGATGGTCGGGAAGTCGATGTCACCCTGACCGATGGGGGTGAACATACCGCCCTTGATGCCCTCGCTCCAGGTGAGCTCGCCGGGCAGCAGCTTCGCTGCCATGTCCTTCCGCACGTCCTTCGCGTGGACGATGTCGACGCGGTCGGCGTACTTGCGCACGAGCTCAACCACGTCGGCGCCGCCGGCGGTCAGATGGCCCGTGTCGAGACACAGCCCGACGGTCGAGTTGTCGAGGACGCGCTCGACCTCGTCGACGTTCTGGACCATCGTTCCCCAGTGGGGGTGGACGCAGGCCGTGACGCCCTTGGCGGCGCAGGCTTCGCGGATCCGGGTGAGGTTGCTGAACAGGGTGGCCCAGCCCTCTTCGGTCAACTCGGGCGGTCGTCGTAGCCGTCGCGGCCAGAGTCGGCGGCCAGCACGAGGAAATCGCCACCCGCCACCTCGAACGCCTTGAGCTCGGCCTCGACCTGCGGGATCGGGTCGAAGTCGGGATCGTGCATGACGGCGAGGAAGAACGACCCGACCGGCTTCAGACCGAACTCACCGACGAGGGTGGCCCGCTGCTGAGCATCGGTCGGGAGCCAGCCCTGGGGGCCGAACTCGGTGGCCGTGAGGCCGATCTCCTTCATCTCGGTCAGGACGCGCTCAGGCGTCATCTGGTAGCCCCAGTCGGGCACCTCGCACACGCCCCAGCTGATGGGTGCACCGGCAATCTTCATTGATGTCTCCTTGTGGTGTTCTGCTCAGGGGCGCCTCGACGCCCACGTCTTGAAGGGTCAGAGATAGTGGCGCTGGCCGACTCGGTCGCGCTTGTAGTCCGCGAGGGCCTGCTGCGTCGACTCGAGGCGCGAGACCTCGGAGACGGGCACGTCCCACCAACTCGAACCGGGCGGGTTCGGGCCCGTCAGGTCGGTCTCGATGTGGATCATGACGGGCACGTCAAGGGCCTTTGCCTCCGCGTACGCCGTCTTGAACTCGTCGATGCTCGACACCCGCAGCACCTTCAGGCCCCACGACTCGGCGTTGGCCGCGATGTCAACGGGCAGTACCTCGCCCCGGGCACCCCGGTACTTCGTGCCGAAGCGCTGCGAACCGCGCGACTCCGACAGCGCGCCGATCGATGCGAAGCCGTAGTTCTGCAGGAGCACGAAGATGACCTTGACGCCCTCCTGGACAATCGTGGCGAGCTCCATGGGCAGCATCTGGTACGTGCCGTCACCGACGATCGCGACGACCTCGGAGTCGGGCAGTGCGAGTTTCACGCCGAGCGCTGCAGGGATCTCGTAACCCATGCAGGAGAAGGCGTACTCGACGTGGTACTGCTGCGGGTTCCGGGCACGCCACAGGGCCTGCAGATCGCCGGGCATGGAGCCGGCGGCGTTGATCACGACGTCCTCGTCGCCCAGCAGTTCATTCAGGGCACCGAACACCTCAGTCTGGGCAGGCAGCGGCTGGTTGTCGACGTGGTAGCACTCGTCGGTGGCCGTGGCCCACTCGTCGCGGAGGCGGGCGATCTCATCGGTGTACTCCTGATCGACCCGGTGGCCCTCGAGCGCCTCGGTGAGCGCGACCAGCGCCTCGCGTGCATCGGCCACCACCATCTCGGCCGCGTGCTTGGCCGCGTCGAACGCGCCAACGTTGATGTTGATGAACCTGACGTCGGGGTTCTTGAACTGCGTGTGGGACGCAGTGGTGAAGTCGGAATAGCGGGTGCCGATGCCGATCACCACATCCGCGGTGTCCGCCAGGGCATTGGCCGAAGCCGCACCCGTGGAACCGACGCCGCCGACCGCGCACTCGTGGTCGAAGTTGATTGCGCCCTTGCCCGCCTGGGTGTCCGACACGGGGATGCCGGTCGCCGACGCGAACGCGCGCAGTTCCTCGGAGGCGAGCGAATAGATGGTTCCGCCGCCTGAGACCACCAGCGGGCGCTTGGCTGCGCGGATCATCGCGGCTGCGCGCTCGATGGCGACCGGTTCCGGGGCCGGACGGCGGATGCGCCAGGTCCGCGGCGCGAAGAACTCCGCCGGGAAGTCGAACGCCTCGGCCTGCACGTCCTGCGGCAGCGCGATGGTGACGGCCCCGGTGTCGGCCGGGTCGGTCAGCACCCTGAGCCCGGCCAGCAGCGACGGGATCAGTTGCTCGGGCCGGGTGATGCGGTCGAAGAACGCAGAGACGGGTCGGAAGCAGTCGGTCGCGGCAGTCAGGAGCGAGCGCGAGTCCTCGATCTGCTGGAGCACCGGGTCGGGGTTGCGGGTGGCGAACTGGTCAGACGGGAACAGCAGGACCGGCAACCGGTTGCTGGTGGCGACGGCCGCGCCGGTGACCATGTTGAGCGCGCCGGGACCGATCGACGAGGTGCACATCCAGGTCTGACGGCGGTTGGTCGCCTTCGCGAACGCGGCGGCCGCGTTGACCATGCCCTGCTCGTTGCGGGGCATGATGTAGGGCATCTCGCCACCGTCGGGGATGGGGTCGATCTCGTTCTGCAGCAGCGCCTGGCCGATCCCCGCCACGTTGCCGTGGCCGAAGATGCCCATGGCGCCCGCGATCAGACGGGTGGTTTCCCCGTCGCTCTCGACGAACTGGTTGACGAGGAAGCGGATGATCGCCTGCCCGACGGTGAGTCGCACGGTCTCGCTCATGGTGTCACTCCTGGGGGTTGAGGGGGTCATGGGGAGCCGCGGATCGACGTCTTCATCGTTCCAGGTGTCGCGGATCCAGGTGTGGTGGGGGTCGTCCGTCATCAGCCAGGTCGAGTCCTCGGCCGGGCCCGCCATGACGTTGAGGTAGTACAGGTCGTAGCCGGGGCTGCGACCGACGGGCCGTGGTAACCGAACGGCATGATGACGACATCGCGAGAGTGGACCTCGGCGCACACGTCGATGTCGCCGGCGGGCGACGGGTAGATGCGCTGGAGGGCCATGCCCTCGGTGTCACCGCGGCCGGGGCGCACCTCGTAGTAGTAGATCTCTTCGAGGACGCGCTCCACGTCGGTGTGCTCGTCGTGCTTGTGCGGTGGGTAGCTGGACCAGTTGCCGCCGGGGTCAGCACCTCACAGACGAGCAGGTGCGAGGTCTCGACGGCGTTACCGAGCGCGTAGTTGTTGACCTGGCGGGAGCAGTTGCCCGTGCCGCGCAGGCCGGTGACGACGTCGGTGACGGGGCAGTAACGCACCGGGAGGTCGGTCGTCGCCTTCGAACCGGGCAGCGCGAACCGGCCGCCGGCGTCGCTGGTGATGGTCGCTGTGGCGCGGCGGGGCACGTAGAGGTAGTCGGTGATCGCCGTCCAGATCTCCGGCCGGCCCTCAAGCTGGTAGGTGATGGCGTCGATCTCGACGGTGCAGCCGCCGGCGAGTGGGAGGACGAGGAGTTCCTCCTCCCCGTCTCGATGGTCTCGGTGCCGCCGGCCGGAAGGTTGAGCACCCGGATGGAGCTCCACTCCCAGCCGGCCCGGCCAGCGTCCACGTCCGTCTCAAACCGGCCGTGGGCCGTCGATCCGGCCCGGATGACATAGGTGTCGTTGTCGCTCACAGGACCTCCGCTATCGCTTCGACATTTGCCGCGACGTCGCCGTCGCGAGGAAAAAGCAGGGCACGCCCGAGCACGAGGCCCATCACGTTGGGCAGTTTGAGCGCCGAGCGCCAACTCTCCAGGGTCGCTCCGGCGTCCTCCGGAACATCGCCACCGAGCATCAGACAGGGCAGTGAGGTGGCGGCCATGACGCGGGGCATGTCTTCGACGCAGGGCACCTTCAGCCACGTGTGGGCGGAAGTGTTGCCGAGCGCGGACGCGACGGCAATCGAGCGGATCACCGATTCGGTGTCGAGTTGGTTGACGGGGCCACCGCCCGAGGGCTTGGCCATGAACGGCTCGACCATGGCAATCTTGCCCGCCGCGGCGAGGGCGGACACCTGGGCGCCCGTCCGCTCGAGCATGGTTGGAGTGGCCGGGTCGGACGGGTCGATCCGGAGGAGCAGCTTGCCGCCGTCGAGGCGGGTTCCGACGATCCCGGGCACGTCGTAGGCCGTGACGCGGTCGTCGACGGCGTAGCGGGCGCCGATGATGCCGGAGCGGTTCATGGAGCCGATCACGAGCTTCCCCTCCAGCGCGCCGAGCATCGCGAGGTCCTCCACGATGTCGGGGTGCCGAGGAAGCCGGTGACCCGTGGGTGGGCCAGGGCGGTGAGCACCCGATGCAGGTAGTCCTCACGGTCGGCCATCGCCATCGGATCATCACCGGCGCCGAGCGCGCCGCGGCCGTGGTGGTCGGCCGCGATGAACAGGGCCTTGGGACCACGTGGCAGCGTCCCGGGCGCCCGCACCCGCATGGCATGGGCGAAAGCCTCCGGCTGGGTGAAGCGGAGTTGGGCCAGGCGGGCGACGTGACTCATCGCGACCACACGTCCAGCCGCTCTGTAACCTCAGGGTGCGAGGCGAGCAGGGCGTTGACCTCGTCAGCGGTCGGCATGATGGAGGCGCACTCGATGTGGGTGGTGGCCAGCGCGCCCGCCGCGGAGGCGAACTCGATGATGCGGTGGGGCTCCAGGCCTGCAGGATCCCATGGCAGACGGCGCCACCGAACGCGTCGCCGGCACCGAGCCCGTTGACAACCTCGACGGGGATCGCGGGCATGAACGCACGCTCGGTGGCGGTCTTGACCAGAGTTCCCAGCGGGCCCTGCTTGACGATGGCCATCTTGACGCCCATCTCCAGCAAAGCGTCTGCGGCGCGCTCGGGCTCGGATTCACCCGTGGCGATCCGGCACTCCTCACGGTTACCGATGGCGACATCGACATGCGGGAGCACATCGCCCATGGCGCGGCGCGGCACGGACTCATCGCCCCAGAAACGCTCGCGGTAGTCGAGGTCGAGGATGACGGTGGAGTTGACGGCCGCGGCGACGACCGCGTGGTGGGCCGAGCGGGAGGGCTCGAGCGCGAGGCCGGTGCCGGTCAGCCAGACGATCCGGTAGCGGTCGAGGTCGACGGGCAGGTCGCCCGGCCCGATCTCGAGGTCGGGGTGGTGGGCTGCCGGTAGAAATAGAGCGGGAAATGGTCCGGGGGAAGATCTCGCAGAATGTCACGGGGGTGTTGAAGCGGTCGTTGACCACCACCTGGGAGGCGTCGACACCGAAGCGCTCGAGTTCGGCCACGACGAACCGGCCGAACGGGTCTTTCCCAACGCCGGTGAGCGCGGTGACCTGGTGTCCGTAGCGGGCGGCCGCGACGGCGACATTGGTCGCCGAACCACCGAGGAACTTCCCGAACGTGGCGACGTCTTCGAGTTTGACGCCCACCTCCAACGGGTAGACGTCCACGCTGCAGCGTCCGATCACCAGAACCTCGGGTGCTCGCGAGTCATCCACCATTGGCGACCTCCTACGTCATTGAACAGTCTGCCAGCCCGCGCGCACGCGGGTCAACTCTTTGTGCTTACATACAGGAGGCAAACGTTGGTTGTATGATCCCCAAGACAACGATTTGGCTACCAGGGCACCGCCGCCCGGTCCACCCCGAGGAGGCAAACATGGAGGAGACGTACGCACCGGCGATCACGATCGATCGCTCGTCCCCGACCCCCTGTATGAGCAGATCGCCGGCCCATTGAGGCCGCGATCCTTTCCGGCGAACTCCCCGCCGGCGCCATGATCGAGGACGAGGTATCGATGGCGCACCGCCTCGACGTCGCCCGCCCGACCGCGCGCCGCGCGCTTCAGGAGCTCGCGACCAAAGGGCTGCTCACCCGGCGCCGTGGCGTCGGCACCCGGGTCACACCGCCGCACGTGCACCGCCCATGAAACTCTCCTCGCTGAACGAAGACCTGGCCGAAGCCGGCTTCGTGCCCACCACCCAGGTGTTGTCCTACGAGGTCCGCCAGGCCAGCAAGCGGGAGGCGGAACAGCTGGGGCTTGCACCCGAGGACGGGCTGCTCTGCGTAAGCAGGCTCCGTTACGCCGACGACCACCCGCTCGCTCTGATGACGAACCTCATCCCGCTCGACATCGCACCCACCTGGCAGGAACTGGGTGACGCCGGCCTCTACACGTGCCTCCACAACCGCGGGATCGACATCGCGTCAGCCACTCAGGAGATCGGTGCCCGTGGTGCGACGGCCGAAGAGGCCGCGACCCTCGGTGAGCAGCCGGGAGCGCCGCTGCTCACCATGCATCGGGTCGGCAGGACCGCCGAGGGCAGGCCCGTCGAGATCGGCCAGCACATCTACCGCCCGACGCTGTACTCGTTCCGCTTCTCCCTGTTCACCTCCTGAGGTCACAATTCTGGCGTATGTATGGACAAAGGCTTGACTCGTGCCGGACAATGGGGTTGACTTGAACCCAGACGCGTGGCATGGACGCCGCGGCGTCGTTGCGACAGGAGCCAAGATGACCGACATCGAGTACACACCCGGCCCACTACTGACGGCCGCGCGGACCACCCCACGGCGCTGTGGAACGACTCGTCCGACCTCGACGAGCTGCGACAGTCGATCGCATTCGGTGGTGTCGGCGCGACCTGCAACCCCGTCATCGCATACAGCGTCATCAAGAACAACATGGACGTGTGGGCCCCCGCATCAAGGCGATCGCCGCCGCGAACCCCACCTGGGGCGAGTCGCAGATCGGCTGGCAGGCGGTCAAGGACCTCTCCGTCGAGGCCGCCGTGCTGCTCGAGGACATCTTCGCCGAGCACAACGGCCGCAACGGCCGACTCTCCGTGCAGACCGACCCCCGCTTCCACCGTGACGCGAAGGCCCTCGCCGATCAGGCCGTCGAGTTCGACGGGCTCGCCGAGAACATCGTCGTGAAGATCCCCGCCACCAAGACCGGCCTCGAGGCCATCGAGGATGCCACCTACCGCGGCGTCAGCATCAACGTCACCGTCTCGTTCTCCGTCCCGCAGGCCGTCCGCGCCGCCGAGGCGATCGAGCGCGGCCTCGACCGCCGTGCCGCCGAGGGCCATGACATCTCGAAGATGGGCCCGGTCGTCACCATCATGGTGGGCCGCCTCGACGACTGGCTGAAGTCGGTCGTCGCCCGCGACGGCATCTTCATCGACCCGTCCGCCCTCGAGTGGGCCGGCGTGGCCTGCGCGAAGAAGGCGTACCAGATCTTCACCGAGCGCGGCTTCCGCTCGCGCGTGCTCGCCGCGGCGTTCCGCAACGTGCTGCAGTGGTCGGAGCTCGTCGGCGGCGATGTCGTCGTCTCCCCGCCGTTCAAGTGGCAGCAGATCATCAACTCCTCCGACTACCAGGTGGTCGAGAAGATCGACGAGCCGGTGCGCCAGGAGTACCTCGACCAGCTGAACCGGATCGAGGACTTCCGCCGCGCCTACGATGTCGACGGCATCGCGGTCGAGGACTTCGAGACCTTCGGGCCGACGGTCAAGACGCTGCGCCAGTTCCTGGCCGCCGACGCCGACCTCGACTCGCTCGTGCGCGACATCATCGTCCCCGCCATCTGATCTGGACCAGGAGAAACACGAACATGCTCCGAGTAGCAGTCATCGGCGCAGGCCGGATCGGCAAGGTGCACGCAGCCGCGGTGGCCTCGCACCCGCAGGCCCAGCTGGTCGCCGTCTGTGACCCCATCGGCACGGCCGCCGAGGATCTGGCGGCCGTCTACGGCGCGAAGTCGTACAAGGAGGCCGACGACCTGTTCGCCGACGCCGACGTCGACGCCGTCATCATCGGTTCCCCCACCCCACTGCACGCACCCAGGTGCTGGCGGCGACCCGCGCGGGCAAGGCGGTGCTGGTCGAGAAGCCGGTGGCGAAGGACGTCGAGGAGGCCCGCGCCCTCGAGGCCGAGCTCGCGACCTTCGAGCACGCTCCCGTCATGGTGGGCTTCCAGCGTCGCTACGACCCGTCGATCCGCCGCGCCAAGGACCTGGCCGACGCCGGTGAGCTCGGCACCATCGAGCAGGTCACCATCGTCGCCCGTGACCCGGCCCGCCGCCGGCCGAGTACGTCGCGGCCTCAGGCGGCATCTTCAAGGACATGACGATCCACGACTTCGACGAGGCCCGGTTCTTCATCGGTGACATCGTCGAGGTGAGCGCGTTCGGCCAGAACGTGCTGCCTGAGCTCGCCGAGACCGGCGACTTCGACGCCGCCGTCGTGCTGCTGCGCGGCCGGGACGGCGCCGTCGCGACGATCACGAACAACCGTCGCTGCGTCACCGGCTACGACCAGCGTCTCGAGGTGCACGGCTCTCTCGGCTCGGCCGTCATGGACAACTGGCGCGAGACCACCCTCTCGGTGAACACCAAGGAAGCGTCGGGCGTGCAGCAGCCGTACCTCGACTTCTTCCTGCAGCGCTACGCCGATGCCTACAGCAACGAGCTGACCGCGTTCATCGACGCGATCATCAACGGCACCGAGGTGTCGCCGACGGTCGCCGACGGAGTTGCGGCGCTCGTGGTGGCCCAGGCGGCGGAGGAGTCGGCCCACAGCGGCCGCACCGTCCGGCTCGACGCCTGACCCATTCGACACTTCGGCCCGGGACCTGTTCGGATCCCGGGCCGAAGCGCGTCCCATCAGGGTTCGTAGGGGCGCTGCATGATGTCGGGGCGGTTGTCCCACTCCTCTTTCATCATGCCGAGCTGATGATCATGTCGGCCGTGGCCGAGTTACACGCCATCGGAATGTTCCACACCGCCCCGATCCGCAACAACGCCTTCACATCCGGATCATGGGGCTGCGCCTCCAACGGATCCCAGAAGAAGATCAGCATGTCGATACCACCCTCAGCGATCAACGCCCCGATCTGCTGATCACCCCCACCGGCCCGACAGCAACCGGGTGACCGGCAACCCGAGCTCATACTCGAGCATCGTCCCGGTCGTCCCCGTGGCGAAGAGCGTGTGGTGGCTGAGCGTGCCCCTGTTGAACTCCGCCCACCGCAGCAGGTCGGCCTTCTTGTTGTCGTGCGCGACCAACGCGATCCTGTGCGCGACACCGGTCATGGTTGACTCCTTCGAAGCGGTGATCGGGCCATCCTACGGGCGGCGCCCCCGCCCCAGCGGCAGGGTCGCGGGGCCTACCGGCAGGCGTTACCGGATCGTAAATCACGCGTAACCCGCCCTGTCGACGGTCGTGGTTGGCTCGTCAGACAGGTGTCCGTCGCCCCCGAGAGGAAGCCTCCATGCTCCGTATCATCGCCGACAGCAGCCCGAGGTAGGTGAGCGATGTGCGCATCCTCTGCCTGAATCCCACATCGTCGAGGGCCACCACTGCGGCCCTCGTCGAGGCGTCGGGAGCCTGGTCGCGTCGGCACCGCTGCCTCATCGAGACGGAGCGGATCGCCGGGGCCCCCGAGCGACTCGAGTCGATGACGGAGGTGAGCGCCGTCGAGTCCATGGTGCAGGCGAGAGCGAGGCGGCTGGCCCGCGACGGGTACGACGCGATGATCGTCGCCTCGACGATGGACCCTGGGCTCCCGGACGGCTGGGCGTTGGCGCCCGAACCGGTGATCGGAATCGGCTGGGCGGCGATGCGCCGCGCCTACGCGATCGACTGGGGCATGCTCTGCCCGCACCACCAGGATCCGGAGATGGCCCGTGCGCAGGCCGAGCACTACGGGCTCGATGACCGCCTGATTGCCGTCCAGCCGGCGGGGCGGGCCGACTACCAGCCGCAGTCGGCGGCGATGCTCGCCTCCGAGGTGAACCGGCTCGCCGCCGCGGGCGCGCGCAGCGTGGTGCTCGGGAGCGCGAGCATGGCCCGGCCCGCGGCCGCGATCTGGGAGTTGGTCCAAGTGGAGGTGGTGGAACCGTTGGAGGCGGCGCTCGACGTCGCGTTGGCCGCGATCCAGCAGTCCTTCCCCTTACCCACGGCTCCATCCCCGGGAGCCGGCAGCCTCCCCGGCCGTCGTCAGGGAGGTGATGCGTCACCACCGGCCTTACTGGGATCTCTCTCCCCTGGCCGCCTTCTGCGCGGTGACGGCGATCCGCTGGGCCCGCGTCTCCGGCCGCCTGGCCCGCACGATCCACATCAGAATCTGCTTGCGGGCACTCGGGGGAAACCCGCAAACCCGGCAGCCGCCCCCGGCACCGCATCGAGCCCTTCCTGCACGTCGTCGGGCACGATGCCGTCCTCGACCTCGGCGAACAGGTCCCACGAGCCCGATGCCTTCGCCTCCTCCACCACCCGCAGCCCGGCCTCGGTCATCAGGCCGCCCCGATCAGGCGGGCGACCCGTTCGCGATTGGACCGCACCCAGGTCGATCCCGGCCTCCGGGGCTGAACCGCTGGTACCTGGTCTCCGCGTCGCGCGGCTTGGTGACGCTGTCGACCCAGCCGAAGCAGAGAGCCTCGCAGACGGCGTCCTCATAGCCCTGCCTGCGTTCCTTCGCGATGACGAGCCAGGCCGCGGTGGCGGTTGCGTGATTGTCGGCCAGCCAGGCGCGCCAGGCGCCGGCCGGTTCATCCTGGACGACGGGCGCCCCTCGAACTGTTCGCTCACCCGCGTGGCCAGTCGACCAGCTCGGCGAACCGGGTCGCGATCAGGCGGGAGACCGCATCGTCGGGGTGGAGGTTGTCGGGCATCGGGAGGCGGGCGTTGTCGTCGAGTCCGTAGAGCCTGGAGCCGTCGAGGTAGCCGAGGAACGGGTCCTCGTCCGCGCGACCGGCGACGATGTCGGCGAGCTCCTCCCTGATGACCCCGAGGCTGAGCTTGCCCTCGGCGATCTCCTCGATGCGCCCGGCGGTCGTGGTCCACGGGATGTCCCGGCTCTCATCCTGGATCGTGGGCCCGGGGAGCGTCTCCACCGGCGGGCAGCACACCGGCGAGATGACCAGCAGCGGCGTGGTGGGGTGGCCGTCGCGGATGGTGTCGAGGAAGCCGTGCACGGCCGAGCGGAAGACGCGGCGGCGCATGTGGTCGCCGTTGACCACGTTGATCCCCAGTTTCACGCTGATCAGGTCGGCCGGGGTGTCGCGGATGGTGCGGGCGGTCAGCTGATCGAGCAGCGCGTTGCCGGAGAAGCCGAGATTGGTGAGGTTGAGATCGAGCAGGCCGGCCGCCACCACCGGCCAGGTCGAGGTGGTGCGCGACGACGCGTAGCCGTGGCTGATCGAACTGCCGTGGTGGACCCACCGGGGTCGGCTGTCCGGCCCGGGTGCCCTGAGCGGACGGTCGGCCCGGAGCCCGATGATCTCCACCTCGTCGCTGTAGGGAAGCCACAGCTCCAGCTCACGCTCCCCTCCCCGGGCAGCCGGAACTCCAGCTCGGAATCCGGGCCGGGTACGGTACCGCCGTCGGGCCGCTCGAACGAGAAGATGAAGCGTCCCCGACGTCGGAGCTCGCGGAGCTGACGATCTGCCCTCCGACGGTGACGTCGTACACGGCGCTCGGCAGCGGAAGCACCCGGTCTTCGATCATCTTCAGGACGTTGACCCGCAGCCTGAGCAGCGTGGCGTCGGTGCGCATCGCGATCCGCACGCCGGCGGACTGGCCCACCGAGGCACGCATGAACCGATCGGGGATCCGCCGGAATCCCTCCGGAGTGACCCTCCTCGGCAGGAGGCCCGCGCCGTGCGCTCGAGGACCACCGCCCCACGGATCTCGACGTCATTGTCGAGGTCGGCTTGGAACATGCTTCTCCTTCATCGTCGGGTCAGAGGCCGACCTTCGGCTTCGCCCACGAGCGGCCCTGTGTGTCCTTGAGGATGTCGTACTCGACGTCGACATGCGGCTCGATCGCGCTGTACTTGTCGTTGGGCGCGCCGATGATGAGCTGGAAACCCAGCCCCGCCAGGCACCGATCGCGCGGGCCGTGAAGTGGGCGTCGGCCTTGATGAGCGCCTCGTCCAGGAAGACCGGGGCGTAACGCGGGCGCTCCGCCCGGCGTCGCCGAGCTGGTAGCGCAGCGCCGCCCGACGATGAACGCGATCAGCTCCTGCGACTCGCCGCCGGACTTCTCGCCTATGTGGTCGTACAGCGCGACGTGCTGCTTGGTCACAGCGTCGACCCGCTCGGCGCTGACGCGGACGTGGTTCCGCACGTCGATCAGGTCGGCGAAATCGGGCGCGGATCGTCGGATGCGGTCGATCAGCTTCGACATCCGGATGTAGGCGGCCTCGCGCTGCTCCTCGCCGTCGGCCGCCTCGATCAGGCCGCGCACGTCGCGCAGCTCGCGGCGGAACCGCTGCCGGGTGACCGACTGGTTCTCGCGCGTGGTGATCTGCAGCCGGTGGTCGTCGTCGTAGAACGGCAGGTCCTGCATGATGAGGTTGATCGGCTCGATGCGCTCACGGATCTCCCTGAGCGACCTGCTCAGCGCCGATTCGAGGTTGGTGAGGTCGTTGCCCGACAGGTTGATCAGCGAGTCACGCCACTCGGTCTCGAGCTCGTGCAGCCCGCTGGTCTCGAGGTCATCCAGGATGCGCTCGAAGTCGCCGAGGCCAGCATCGGGTCGGCGAGCAGGTTGGGATTGGGCCAGCGGTCGAGGAACGTGGCCAGCGTGCGGCGTAGCGTCTCGCGCTGCTCGGCCAGCGTCTCCTGCGCGCCGCACTGGTCGGCCGACAGGCGCTGGGCCGCGTTCTCGAGGGCCGCATCGAAGCGACGCAGCTCATCGGAGGCGGAAGTGGCGCGTTCGCCGTCGGGCACGTCGAACTGGCGGTCGAGGTAGGCGGCCTGCTCGTCGGTGAGGACGATGCCCGCGTCGCCGGCGACCTCGAGGGTCTCGTCGGCGGAGTCGACGGCCTCCATCACCTCGCCCCAACGCTCGGCGATCCGGTCGCGTTCGTGCTTGGCGCGGCCGATGTCCTCGCGGAGGGTCATCACCTTGTCCTGCGCCTTCGCGATCTGCTGCTGGATGCGGGCGATGGTCGGGTTGCCGGTGGTGACCTCGTCGATTACCCCGACCCAGCGCCTGCGCTCGGCCTCGAGTGCGTCGACGTCGACCTGGTCCCAGGAGAGATCGGCCACCACACGGTAGGCGGCGTTGCGGGCGTCGATCGCGTCGAGCGAGGTGGCGGCGGCGTCCTGCGCGTCGATGGCGTCGACGAGGCGCCAGCGGGCGTCGTCGATGCGGCCGGCGAGGTCGCGCATGCGGTGCTGGTTGGAGAAGCCGAGCACGTTGGCGCGACCGTGACCACCGTGGGCTCCACGGTTGCCCTGCGACATCTGGCCGCTCACGGTGAGCGCCGTCGAGTGCCGCTTCAGCTCCTCGGGGCGTTGACGCAGACGAAGCCGAAGCGGTCGACGAGCCGGTCCTGCAGCCAGCCGGTGAACGGCGAGGGCGGTAGTCGAGGCGGCCGGGCAGCGTCCGGTCATCGCGCGGCGGGCTCAGCGGCTGGCCCACGGCGACACCCTCGTAGCGCAGGCGCACGGGGTGCGGACGGAGTTGATGGCGGTGCGGAACAGCGGCAGCCGGTCGGAGTCGATCAGCAGCGTCGTGGCGAAGCCACCGAGGGCGAGGTTGAACGCCTCGCGCCACGGCTCGAACTCGGTGCGCACCTCGATCAGCTCGCCGACGAACGGCAGGTCGTCGACGCTGAGCCCGGCGGCGCGGGCGAGCAGCTCGCGCGACTCGTGCAGCGCGGCAGGGATGTTGTCGCTGCGGGTCTGGGCCTTCCTCTTCTCGGCCTCGAGCTCCGCGACCTCCTTCTCGATGGCGGTGCGGACGGAGCGGGCCTCGGCGTAGGCGTCGCGGGCTCCGGACTTGCCCTCGGCGTCGGCGAGCGCGAGGCGGGCCTTGTCGGCCAGCGTGGTGAACTGTCTTCCGGTCCTGACCTCGGCGCCGATCGAGTCGAGCGCGGCATCGAGCCGTGCCCGCTGTCGTTCGACCTCACCGGCGCGGCGTTCGACATCGCGCAACTCACGCTGGGCGGTGTCGAGTTGGTCGCCGCCCGAGCTGCGCAGCACCTCGGACATGCCGTCGCGCTCCGCCTCAGCGGCCTTTGCCAGTTCCTGCTTCTCGCGGACGGCCTGGTCGGCGCCGAGCTTGCGGGCACGCAACTCGGTCTCCACATCGTGGAGCAGGTCCTGACGGCGGCTCGCCTGCCACAGCGCGGCGAGCGAGGTTGCATCGGAGAAGTGGCCGACGGCGTCGATCAGGCGCATCCGGTCGGCGGCGGCCTGGATCCGGGAGCGGAGGCCCCGGATCGGCTCGAGCGCCCGGACCTGCTGACGCGCCGTCACCATGCGGTTACGCGTGCCGTCGAGGCCGTCGAAGTGGGCCACCACCGCGTCGGCGGTGGCCATCGTCTCGGGCTCCTCGAGCACCATCTTCTTGTAGAGGTCGTCGACGGTGGTGATCTGCTGACCCGCCTGGATGCGGGAGAGCAGGTTCATGGCCTTCGCGCCGGAGCCGGCGGCCCCGATGCCGAGCGCGGTGTGCAGCCGGGCGGAGAACTCGCGGTCGGTTCCCGCCGTCTCGAGGCCGACCGCGCGGACGGCGGAGTCGGTGAGCCGTCGTTCGGCGGCCTGTTCCAGCCTGCGCAGGTCGAAGTCGCCGTCGAAGGTGGCGCGGACGCGGACGGTGTCGTCGTGGATGCGGGCCGCCGCGGGGATGTACCAGGCCCGCACCGCGGTGAAGCGGGCGCCGTCGTGGTCGGCCCAGGTCATCGCGACTGCCGTCCAGGTGTCGGCGCCGTCACCGCGGAGCACCGCATGCGGGTCGCTCCCTCGTCGGTGCGGGACTCGTCGAGCTTGCCGCGGCCGTAGGAGACGATGTTGCGCTGTTCCTGGCCGCGGGGCGGCCGGTCACCGCACCGTTGGATGCGCCGTTGAACGGGTGGTGTGCGGCATCATGAGGGCGATGTAGGCGTCCATCAGGGTGGACTTGCCGGAACCGGAGCCGCCGCACAGCAGGGTCGCCGTCGGGGAGAAGCGCACGCGGTGGTAGCCGTCGTAGCCGCCCCAGTTGACCAGTTGGAGATCCTCGGCCACCCACTGCTGCATGCGGGAGGCGGCGGGGATGAGCCCGAAGAGGGTGTCGAGCATGGTCACAGCGTTGCTCCTTCTTCGTCGAGGGCGGGCTGGGTGTCTGGGTCGGGCGCCTCGTAGGGCTCCCGTCGTACTCGGTGTCCCGGTCCGCATCGGCGTCATCGGCCGGCTCGGGGTGACCCGCGTCGAACTCGGATTCGTCGACCTCGCCGAGCTCGGCCGTCAGGTCGTCGTCGACCGGGTCGGGTCGTCCGCGCGGACCCTTCCGCCGGCGTTGTCACGGAGCCAGGCGCTCAACTCGCGGAGTCGCTCCGAGCTGAGCACGATCTCTACGATCGGGCTGATCCGGTAGCGACCCTCGGACTCCTCCTCGACGATGCCCTCGTTACGCAGGCGGGCGAGCGCCCCGCGGATGGCCTTCTGGCGGCGCGCGACGTCGCCGTCGGAGTCGGCGAAGTAGGTGAGCACCGTCTGCTCGATCTCCTCGATGTCGACGCGGGCCGCCTGCTCCCCGGCGGTGCTCTCGCGCTGGAAGATGGTGCGGAGGTGGACGAGCACGAGTGTCTCGGCGCGGGTGTAGGCGTCGTCGCGCAGCAGGATCGGCACCTCGAGCTCATCGGGGCGCACCTGCGTCTTGTAGGCGACGCCGCGCTCATGGTCGATCTCCAGGCGGACGAACAGGTCGTTCAGGCGCGACTCGATCACCTGCTGGTTGTCGAGGAGCACCTTCCAGTCGTCGCGGCTGCGTTCCTTGAGGACGAAGCGGCGCTGCAGGAGCCGCACCAGCACGCGGCGGATGTCGTGGTCCAGGACTCCCCGGTCTCCGGCGAACAGCTCACCGAGATCGTTCTCCATGGCGACGGGCGCGATGAAACCGGTGGTCTCGTCAGTCACGTGGGTGCTCCTTGGTGGTGCGGGCGGTGACGGAGCCGAAGGCGAACCTACGGCTGGTGCCGTCGGGCGGAGGGCCTCGACGACGGTTACGTCGTCGCCCTCGGTCATGCCGTTGCGGTGCGCGATCTCGAGGAGTCCGAGCAGGTCGACGGGCGGCGGGTCGCGGCCGAGCCGCCCTCGAAGGCTGCGCCGAGGTCGAACGCGTCACCGAGCGTGGCGACGTACTTCTCGAGTTCGACGTAGTGGGGCCGCCCAGGAGCGCTCGTCGGCGTCGAGGAAGTCGACGTCGTCGCCCTCACCGTCGCGGATCTTGTCCGGCGCTCCGGGCGGGCGGATGTCGCTCAGCGACTGTCGGAGGTGGCCGACGTCGGCGACGGGAAGCTGCGCAGCGGGTCGACGCGGTCGCCCGGGCGCGAGGTCTGCATCCAGGTCTGGAGGCCTGCCATCACGTCGCGCAGGAGGTCGTCGACCTGCCGGTCACGGATGGGGTCGTGGGTGCGCACCTGGGAGGTGATGACGTGCGAGGCCCTCCGCTGCGCCGTCAGCACCTCCTCGACGCCGAGCTCGACCCGGCGGCTGATGGCGCGCAGGTCGGCGCGCTGCTCGAGGTCGAGCAGGCGGGCGAACGGCTTGGCCATCAGCGTCTGGAGCTGGTCGGCCAGGTGGTCGATGTGTTCGGGCTCGCCGATCAGGCGCAGCGCCCCGGCGAACGCCCGACCCTCGGGGTGGCCTGCATGATGTGCCGCCCGCGTTGGAGGTACTCGCGCAGCACCTCGCCGGTGGGCGGACGTCCTGGCGAAGGGCGGTGACGACATCGCGCTGCATGGCGTTGATGGACTCGGCGACACGGGAGAAGTCGGCGGGCAGCTCGCGGGCGAGGTGGATGATGTTCTCCGCCTCCTCGAGGAGTTGCTCCTCGTCGCGGGGCTCGACCTCGCCGCCGCCCTCGAGCCGCGCGATCTCGGCCTCGAGCTGGTCCCGGTCGGCGCGGAGCCGCGCCATGCGGGCCTCCCGGTTGTCGTCGGCGTCGACGCTCAACCGGTCGACCGAATCGAGGAGCGTGCGGACGCGGGACTGGGAGACCCGGGTGCGGCCTCCCCCGGCCCGGCCGGCCACCTCGAGGGCGCCGACGGCCTGGGCCGAGAGGCGGTACACCTCGACGTCGTCCTCGATCTGCGGGACGAGCCAGCCGACCTTGACCCAGTAGCGGCAGATCTCGCGGGCGGTACCCGTCGGTATCCGGCGCTCGTCCTGGTCGTATCCGGCGGCGCGGAGCTGGTCGATGAGCTCGGCGATCTCGGCGTGGGCGTCGGAGACGGCGACCGTGGCGCGGTCTGCCGTGAAGACGATCGACAGGACGGCGACGACGAAGGGGCGTACCGGCCGTGGAGCAGGCCGAGCATCGGATTCCTGAAGGCCGCGGCTGAACGCCGGTAGGCGGCCTCAGCGCGCGTGTTGGACATCGGGGACAGCTTAGTTGGGCAGGCCGATTCTCGCTTGTCGGGCCGTTCCCGCGTCAGGCGCGGGTGAGGCTGAGTGCGATGGCATCGTCGGCCGTGCGCAGCTCGAGCTGGTCACCCTCGATCGAGTAGGTGGCAGCCGTGCCGAGGGCTGCGAGGAAGGCGGACTCCTGCTCCATCAGGCCCTCCGGCTCGAGACACGCCATCCCGGTGCTGGCCAGGTGGTCGAACGAGACGGCGCCGTCGGTGGCGGTGTAGGAGCCCGTGAGCCTGTTGCAGCCGCCGGACCCCGACAGGGCACCGTCGTCGCCGAACTCGAGACTCGCCTCGCTTCCGACGATGGTGCTCACCACCCCACCCTTGCCGTTGTTGTATCCGGTGACCACCCAGGAGGTGCCCGTCAGGTCCTGCGTCTGAGCGGTGAAGGTGCCGAGCGTCGTTCCGTCCCCGTCCTTCAGGGTGAGGGTGTCCCCGTCGACCGCGAAGCCGGTGGCCTTCGGGAGCGAGGCGAAGAGCGAGGCCTCGACCGCCATCACGTCCTCGGCGCAGGCCATCATCGTGGCGGGCAGCGTCTCGTCCACCGTGAGCTCGGCGCCGTCGATCTCATAGGTGCCACCGAACCGGTTGCAGCCGCTCGAGCCGGCGATGGCGCCTTCGGCGAAGCGGACGGTGACGGGCGAACCGGCCACTGGCTTCTTCCCGCCCAGGTCCTCGAGGACCCAGGTGACCCCGACGAGGTCGTCGGCCGTCGGCTGGTCCGCCGGCACCGCGGAGGCGCACGCCGTCATCAGGAGGCACCCTGCCAGCGCCGTGATCCAGAGGGGCTTGTTCATCAGTCTGCTCTCCTTGCGGTTGTGAGGTCAGTGCCAACCTTGCCAGGCCTGCGCCACCTGGATGCGAAGCCCCCTCTCAGAGGCCGAGCAGCTTCGCCTTCGCCGCGGTGAACTCCTCGGCGGTGAGCATCCCCTTCTCGTGGAGGGTTGCCAGCCGCTCGAGCTGCGCGAGCGGATCCGGTGCGGCTGCCGCGGCAGGTGCCGGGGCAACCGGCTGCTGGGCGGCGACGGCGCGGGCGGCGGCCTCGTCGATGGCCGTCTGCTGGGCCTGGGCCCTGGCCGCGGCGAGTTCGGCCTGGTCTGCGGCCTGGGCCTGTCGCTTTGCGTCGGCCTTTCCTGCCACGCTGCTGGCGGTGCCCGCGATCACGGCGGTGCGGGCCGCGGTGCCGAGGAGCCCTGGGCGGGTCCTGCGTCGGATCATGATTTCTCCTTGTTCGGATGTGGTGGGCCCGATCGGTCGTCCGGGCCCGGAGTTGTGGGTGTCAGCTGCCGATGCGCGATGCGATCAGGCCGGTGACGATGACGGAGGTGATGGTCACCGTCGAGAAGCCGGCGATGATCATCTTCGGGAGGATTGCGCCTTCGATGGCGGCGACCTCCTCGGGGCTCTCGCCCGCTCCCCTGGCGGCCTCCTGCGACAGGATCATGGTGCCGGGGAAGCCGTAGAGCGAGGTGAGGCCGATGGCGATCGACATGGGGATCGTGTAGCCGAGCAGCTTGCCCGCGATGGCCGCGAACAGCGCGATGCCCAGGATGCCGAACAGGAACGCGATGAGAAGCGGCACAGCGAGCGCGGCCACGTCGGCAGGTTGGACGGTGGCGAGAGGACCGAAAACGAGGATCATGATCGACAGCATCATGAGGCCGTAGGCGTCGATGCCTGCGAGGACGCCGGGCTTGAAGATGCCGAAGGCGCGCAGCGCGATGCCGAAGATCAGGGCAACGACGAAGGTGTTGAGGATGCCGTCGGTCACGTTGTTGATGAGGGTTGAGATCAGGACGACCGCGCCGACGACGAGCAGGGTGCCGGGGTGGTGTCCAGGAAGCCGGGCAGCTTGGACTTCTCGGCCGTCGCCTCGGTCGCGGCCGCTGGCACCTCGAGCCGTCCCGCGCGGTACTCGCCCTTGAGGCGGGCCGCCTCCTGCCGGAGGATGATCGACGTCAACGGGAAGCCGATGAGGCCCTGCAGCGCCGCGATGAGGACCGGGAAGATCGCCACCGAGGTGAGGCCGACGCCGAGCGCCGCCTCCTGGATGATGAGCACCGAGATGGTGCCGCCGCTCAGCGATCCGATGCCTGCGACGACGTAGTCCATGGCCTGGGAGACACCGTCGTAGGCGCCCTGACGGCGCCCCCGCCGAAGATGAACCCGGCGATCCAGAGGAGGACGCCGATGCCGACGACGGTGGAGACACCGACCACGAACGTCTTCCATTGGCGCTTGAACTCGTCGATGCTGATCAGGGTGCCGAGGTGGACGATGATGAAGCCCACCACGACCCCGCCGAGGCCGAGCAGTGAGGAACTGGCGAGCAGGTCGTCCGGGAAGACGTCGGTGAGGAAGCCGACGAAGAAGATGATCGACGCGACGAACAGCGACGACAGGAGCGATTTTGTCTTCTTGGCGACCCAGTCGCTGACTGTCCAGACCGCCATGACGATGGCGAAGGCGAGCACCGCGTTCATCCGTTCACATTCCTCCCATTCAGCCCACCGTGGGCGGGGCCCACTCTTCCGCGTCCGGACGCGCCGATCATCACCCGTTGCGGGTGGCTCGGCTCGCTCAGGGCGTAGGGGCAACGGAGGTGGCGTTTCAGAACGGGAAGAACACGGGAACGAGGAAGATCCCCGCCACCCCGTAGAGCAGGAGCAGCGGCAGCCCGAGCCTCCAGTAATCACCGAAGCGGTATCCGGCCGCCTCCATGACCATGAGGTTGGCCGGTGTCGCGACCGGTGTCAGCAGCGCCCCGGCCGCGAAGACGGCCACCGCCAGCAGCACCGGGATCGCGGAGATGTCCAGCTGCGCGGCCGCCGACAGCCCCACGGGGATGACGATGAGCGCGGTTGCCGTGTTGCTGATCAGTTGACCGAGCACGGCCGTGATGGCGAACAGGCCCGCCATCAGCGCATAGGGACCGGCGTCGCCGATGAGCGCCACGAGGCCCTCGGCGAGCGACTGGGCCGCTCCGCTTGCCACCATCGCGGCCGAGAGCGACATCATCCCGCCTACCAGGATCACGGTGGTCCACGAGATGCCGCGGTAGGCCTCGTCGACGCTGAGCACCCGTAGGACCACCATCGCGAGTGCCGCACCCACGCCGACCACCGGTGCGGGGATCAGCCCCGTGGTCAGCAGGATCACCATGGCCGCGAGCACCCCGATGGCGCGCTTCGCACCCGCACCCAACGGCACGGCCTGACGCCTGACGAGATCGGGGTTGTCGACCGCCATGATGTCGGGATCGTCGGCGGCGCTGTCGAGGGCCTCCCATGGTCCCTGGAGCAGCAGCGTGTCGCCCGCCGAGAGGGTGAGCTCGTCGTGGACGTCCTGGCCCTTGTGGTGCATCGCCGCGACCACCAGTTCACCGCTCTCGGTGAGCATCCCCTGTGCACGACGTCGCCGATGAACTTCGACCTCGGTGGAATGACGAACTCCGCCGTGCCCCGTCCACGTGACATGAGGGTGTCATGGGTGCCCTCGACGTCGTAGTGCCGGGCGAGGGTCGCGCCGTGCGCCCCGAAGTCGCGCAGCACCTTCGACGCGGTGCGGACCGGGATCAGCCTCGAGCCGAACAGGACCACCGTGGCGATGGTCACCAGAAGTAGGGGGACACCGATCACGGCGATGGTGAACAGGCCCATCCGGTAACCGGTGACCTCCTCCAGGTAGTCGGAGACCAGCACGGTGACCGGGGAGCCGGTGAGCATCAGGAGCGACCCGGCGTGTGCGGCGAAGGCCGTGGGCAGCAGCAGCTCCGACGGCGACCGCCTCCCCGGATGGCGATGACGACCACGACGGGGGTGAGGGCGGCCACCGCCCGTTCGGGCTTATCAGTGCGGTGAGCAGCGCGACGACGATCATCACGATCACCGTGATCCTGGTGCGGCTCTCGCCCCGTGCCGCATGGCGAACTCACCCACCCAGGCGGTCACCCCGACTTGTCGAGGGCCTCGCTGACCACGAAGAGTGCGGCGATGAACAAGATGGTGGGGTCTCCGAAGCCGGCGGTGGCAGTGCCGAGATCGAGGACACCTGTGGCCCACAGGGCCAGTGGGACGAGCATCGCGACGACCGCGACGGGGAGCCGGTCCCAGATGAAGAGGACAACCGTCACCGCAAGGACGGTCAGCGTGATCGCGCTGTCGGTCACGAGGTGCTCCTACCTGCTCGGGGTCGTCACGCACGCGTCACCCGCGGAGACCGGCTCCATCCTGCGCCGGGTGGAGGTGCCCGGCATCACCCGGCACGGGTAATCCCCCACGGTACTTCCGTGGAAGGCTCGGCGGGAGCAGCCGGGTGATGTGCCCGGTCGGAGAGGACACGACCGTGAGTGAGAAGCCGAGATCCGGGACCGCCTTCCTGCGCTCCCCCGCACCTGGGCCGGCATCGTCATCGCCATCCTGGCCTTCGCGTTCATCGTGCAGAACCGGCAGCGCGTCGGGATCGATCTGCTCGTCTTCTCGGTGCAGGCGCCCCTGTGGATCACGCTCACCGGCGTCTTCCTTGCCGGGGTCGTCACGTGCTGGCTGATCTCGCGACGCAGATAGGCGGCCACGGCCGGTACGAGCTCGGATCCGCCGGCCCACGGTGTGGGAGGCGCCGCGGGTGCTCGATGCCCTCGCGTTGAACCGGGTCTCAGGGCGGTGACCTGAATCTCGGACACCTCGGGTGAGAACGGGCTTGGGGGCTCCCCTACGATGTGCCCAACTGCTCGAGCCGGGGATGGGGGCCATCGGTGATCTCTGGAGCGCGAGGGCGTCGCTTGGGTGGCGCCCGGTTCCGTATCCCAGCGCGCTCTGAGCGCTTCGTGCAGCGCCCCGCGTCACCCACCTGCTCGACAGCGCAACCACTCGACCCGTGACGCTCGTCACGGGGCCGGCGGGCACCGGAAAGACCCTCGCGGTGGCCGATTGGACGGTCAGCGGCAAGGTCGGCTGCCCGGTCGCCTGGCTGTCGCTCGACCGCGGCGACGCCGGCACCGCCCGCTTCTGGACCTCGGTAAGGTCGGCACTCATGACGGCGCTGCCCGGCGGTTCGTCGCTTGCAGGGCTGCCCGACATCGCCGACGTCGAGTCGCTCCGCACCTTCGTGCATGCGGCAGGAGGGGCCATCGTCCTTGTCCTCGACGACGTCCAGGAGATCGATGACGGGGAATCGCTCGACGTGCTGGAGCAGCTCCTGCGCTGGCCCCCGACGGCCTGCGCGTCGTCCTGGTGTCGCGTCAGGCTCCGCCCTCTCGCTGCACCGGTCACGGCTCCAGGGGCAGGTGGCCGACGTCAGGGCGGCCGACCTGGCCTTCACCCGTGGCGAGGCCGAGGAGCTGACCGTGGAGTCAGGCGTCACGCTCGCCCCCGCGACCCTCGACCGCCTGTTGAGCTCCACCGGGGATGGGCGGCCGCACTGCGGTTGGCGACCCTCACGCTGCAGATCTCCGATGATCCCACCTGGGCGGTGGAGCGCTTCGGGGGTCTCAGCCACCAGGTTTCGGAGTACCTGTGGGATGAGGTGTTCCATCTCCTCCCGGAGGGCCACCGCGAGTTTCTGCTGCGGACCTCGGTGTCAGATCAGCTGTGTGCCCCGCTGACGACCGCGCTGACCGGGGAGGAGGACGCGGACGCGATGCTGCGCGCCCTCGCTCACGAGCAACTGCTCTCCCATCAGCTGGAGGGCACCGGCTGGTACCGCACGCACTCGCTTCTCACCGAGGTGCTGCGGGCGCGGCTCCGACAGTCGCGGCCCGATCTCGAGCGGGAGCTCCAGCGCACGGCAGCGCTGTGGTTCGAGGGCAACGGAGCCTGGATGGCCGCCGTCGACCATGCCATCGCTTCACGCGATTGGGACTTCGCCGGGCAGGTCGCGACCCGGTCCGGCGTCGTCGGCATTCTCGGGCCCGACCGGCAACGCTTCGCCGAGCTGACCGCCCGGATCCCGGCCTCCGCCTCCGCCGGCAGCGCAGAACTCGAGGCCGTGGCCGCCATGGCGGCGTTCTGCCGCGGGGATGCCGACACCCTGCGGCGGTGCACGGTCGAGGCGGAGCGGCTCGCGGGATCGCTCCCCGGACCGCGGGCCTCCATCGTCGGCCTCATCGGCCGGGGGCTCGCCTCAGCCCAGGCGCACCGCGACGGCGATGCGGCGGCCATGCGGCGTGCCGCGGAGGAGGCCGATGCGTTGTTCGCCCACATCGGCCCTGCCGATGCCCCCGGCCTGACGGGGCGCAGGAGCGTCACATTGACGCTCCGCGGGATCGGTGAGCTGTGGTCGGGGAACCCGGGTGCGGCCTGCGATCTCCTGTCGGCCGCCGTCGAAGCGTGTCCCCGTGCGTCCGGCGGCCCGTTCGGCGAGGTCCACCACCGCGGGCTGCTCGCCCTGGCGCAGGCCGGGTCGGGCCAGCTGCGAAGAGCCAGGACGACGGTGGATCCCGCCCTGAAGATCACCCGGCTCCCGGACAGGGCCCGATCCTCCGATGGCCAGTGGGCGTGGCTCGCGCTCGCCGTGTCCAGCATGTACTCCGGCGACGCTGACGAGGGCCGGGAGGCACTGACCCGCTGTCTCGACTCCGGCACCGGTCAGCTCAACCCGTTCGTCGCGGCCACGGTCCACATCCTCTCGGCGCGGGGCGCCCTCACGGAGGGGAACGTGCCGGAGGCGCGCCGCAGGTTTGCCGTGGCCCAGGAGCACCTGGCCACCCTGCCCTCCTCCCCCTCTGCACGATCCTCCTCACCTCACTTGAGGTCGACCTCGCGCTGACGCGGGGCGACATCGAGGGTGCGCGCGCCACCCTCGCCTCGCATGACGCGGGGCGCTTGGAGAGGGGGACGGGCGGCCAGATGGCGTCGCCAACTGCCGCGCGAGGTTTCACCTGGCCGTCGGGCGGCCCGAGCTCGTCCGCCCGACGGTCGCCCATCTGCTTGCGATCGGGGGCACCCAAGCGTTGCAGGCGTGGCTGTCGGTGGCCGCGGCGGAAACCCGGCTCCGGCACGACGCGCTGGCAATCGAGGCCATCTCGCGGCCCTCGACCTGACCGAATCGGAGGGGCGCACCTGCTGCTGCTGCGTCAGAGCAGCCAGGTCGCGGGGCGCTCCGGCACCACCGGGAGGTGGTCGGCGCCCACCGCGACCTCGTCGACTGGGCCCTTTCGGGACGGTGGACCCGTGGTCGCTCCCGCTCACTGCCCCTGGGCGAGCTCACCGAGCGCGAGTTGGCCGTTCTGATGTACCTGCCGTCGATGGGGTCGAACGCCGAGATCGCGGCGGCGCTCAGCATCTCTGCCAACACCGTGAAGCAGCACCTGAAGTCGATCTACCGCAAGCTGGCGGTCGGGAGCCGCAGGGAGGCGGTGCGCGTGGCGCGCGCGGCCGGTCTGCTCGACCGGATGTCAGGGAGCGCGTCGGCCCCTGACACCATCAGCCGCTCAGGCCTCGAAGTTGAGCGCCAGGTCGATGAGCAGACGGGTGCCGAAGCCGGTGGTGCCCTGGTTGCGCCACCGGTCGGGTGCCCACAGCTGCGCCGTGCCCGCGATGTCGATGTGGGCCCACGGCCTGCCGTCCACGAACTCCTCGAGGAAGAGGGCCGCGGTGATGGTGCCCGCATTCGGGCCCCGAGGTTTCGGAGGTCCGCAAGGGTGGAGTTCAGCTGGCCGCGGTAGCGGCGCGCCAGGGGCAGCTCCCAGACCGGCTCGTCGACCCGCTCGGCTGAGGCCTTCACCCGATCGATCAGGGAAGCGTCGTTGCCGAGGACGGCGGCGATATCGGTGCCGAGTGTCTTCAGCGCGGCGCCGGTGAGGGTGGCGATGTCGACGATCGCGTCAACGGGCTCCTCCGTGGCAAGCACCAGCGCGTCGCCCATGACCATCCGGCCCTCCGCGTCGGTGTTGACCACCTCCACGGTCTTGCCGCCGCGCATCACGACGATGTCGCCGAGGCGGATCGCCGAGCCGAGGGCATGTTGTCGGTGCACATCAGGTAGCCGGTCACCTGGGCGCGGCAGCCGAGGTCCTTGAGCACCGTCATGGCCGCGAGGATGGCTCCTGCGCCGGCCATGTCGTTCTTCATCACGGCGTGCACCTCATCACCCGGCTTCAGCGCGAGGCCGCCGGCGTCATACATGATGCCCTTCCCGACCAGGGCCAGCTTCCCGACGGGTTCACCCTCGGGCCGGTAGACGAGCTTGATCATGGTGGGCGGCTCGACGCTGCCCAGGTTGATGCCGAGCAGACCGCCGCAACCGAGCTCGACGAGTTCCTCCTCGCCGAAGACCCGCACCTCGAGACCCGCACCCGGGCCGAGGTCGAGGGCCACCTCACCGAGCCTGGTGGCGGTCAGCATGCCGCCGGGGGTTCCGGCGAGATCACGGGCGAGCTTCGTGGCCTTCACAAGGAGCAGGCCGCGGGCCACGGCCGCCTCGGCCTCGGCCTCCGGGTCGCAGAGCAGCGCCAACGCCGTCAGCCTGGCGTCGGGGCCGTCCTCGCCGATGCGATAGACGTAGCGGGCAAGGGCGGCGCCCTCGATCAGGGCCACAACCATGTCGTCGAGCCGGGTGGTGGTGTCGGGGATGACGATGCCCAGCCGCCGCTGGCTGGGGATGGCGCGAGCGAAATGGGCCGCACAGTCGCGCAGCACCGTCGCGTCGGCGGCCGCCCGGTCGCCGCCTCCCACGAGGACGATGACGGGGCCGTCGGTGCCGATCAGCACGAGTGTCGCTCCCACCGCCGCGGTGAAGCCGAGCGTGGCTGCGCGTCCGGCATCGATGCCGCTGGCCTCCGGGGGTTCTCGCCGGTGAAGACGATGTGGGCGACGGCCCCGAGGTCGGCGGGGGCATCGCCGACGGTGACGGCGAGGTTTCGGGCGGGGAGGGCGAACGGCGGGTACGGGCGGCGTGAGTCATCGTGGTTCCTTCTTGGTGGGGCCCGGGCGTCAGGCACGGACGAAGCGGAGCGCGGTGGCCCCGTCTGGGGTGCGCATCTCGAGTGAGTCACCGAGGCTGATGATGCCGTCGGCGGCGGTGCAGGAGCCGAACAGGCGGTTGCAGCCGCCGGACCCGGAGATGGTGCCGTCCTCAGGCGACCTGCTCCTTCGTGTCTGCACACCAAGACAACCGGGTCTCGCCGGGCCGTGGCATCACCCGCCGGGGGTGATCCCGGAGGGAGTGGTTGCGGATGCGCTCCGAGAGCTCACTCGACGGCGTGCGGCAGCTTCACGCGGCCGCCGGTGGCCCTGCGTCCGGGTCGCGACGGAGGCGGGACCACCGGGCCGGCGTCGCCGTCGGGCGCGACGTCGAGGTCGACGATCACGGGGCGTGATCGCTGGGGAGCTTGCCCTTGCGTGCCTGCCGGTCCACCCAGGCCGCCTCGACGCGCGCCGCGACCGGATCGGAGGCGAGGATCAGGTCGATGCGCATCCCGTAGTCCTGATGGAACATGCCCGCCCGGTAATCCCAGTAGGAGTACAGCGTCTCGTGCTCCGGCCAGCGGGCGCGCACCACGTCGACCAGCCCGAAGTCCTCGACGCGCTGCCGTTCCTCGACGGTGACGTGGGTGTGGCCGACGAAGGCTGCCGGGTCGAAGAGGTCGAGGTCGGAGGGGCGATGTTGATGTCACCGCACAGCGCCACATCCGCCGGCCCGTCGGCGACGACGGCGGCGAGCGCGTCCAACCAGGCCAGCTTGTAGAGGTAGTGCGGCGAGCCCACCTCGCGCCCGTTCGGCACATACAGCGAGTGGATGCGGACTCCGTCGCAGGTGGCGCTGAGCGCGCGGGCCTCGGTGACGCCGTCGTACTGGGGCTGGCCCCGGAAGTCGGCCTCGACATCGTCGAGACCCACCCTCGAGAGCAGCGCGACACCGTTGAAACCGCCGTGGCCGTGGTGGGCCACCCGGTAGCCGAGGTCGGCCAACGGAGCGTCGAAGAGTTCGTGGAAGGCGGAGTCGCCGAGCTTGGTCTCCTGCAGGCACACCACATCGGGTCGACGTTGCTCCAACCACGTCAGCAGCCGCGGCATCCTCTGCTTGGCCGAGTTCACATTCCAGGTGGCGATCCTCACCCCTGCGAGGCTACCGGGGTACGCGCCTGCCGATGGCAGCCGTGCGTCGCCGGGGACCCTGCGAGCGGAGAGCAGGAGCGTCGGGACCGGTCCGACCGGGCTCACCTCCCACGCCGGGCATATCTCAGGCAATGGCGTGGCAGTGGTGTGGGCGCAATCTCCTTCCAAGAACCGGCGGGCCTTCACCTTCAGCGGCCCCACCAACCGCACCGAACTTCTGCCTCCCAGCGGCTCTGGCAACTCCAGCGCCAGCGGCATCTCGGACAATGGGCGCAACGTCGCCGGCACCGCCCGCTTCCGCAACGCCGACGTGCCGGTGGTGTGGACCAACGGCGTCGCCAGGCGCCCGACCACGCCCTCCGGGGCGACCTCCTCGCGGCTCAACACCGTGAATGACTCCGGGCAGGCCGCCGGCTGCAGCATCATCGGCGGCACCGAACGCCCCTACCGCTTTGACGCCACCGGAACCCCCGTCGCACTTCCGCTGCCGGCCGGGCGCACGAGCGCCTGCGCCACGGCGATCAACAACTCCGGGGTCGTTACCGGCACCGCCACGGGCCCTGCCGGAAGCGTCGCCGTCATCTGGGTCGACGGGCGGGTCCACAACCTGAACGACCTCATCCCGAGCGCTCCGGCTACGCCCTCAGCACCATCGAGGACATCAACGCCTCGGGCCAGGTGGTGGGCATGGCCACCCTCACCGGCGGCAGGGGCCGCGGCTACATCGCGACCCTCAGCACCGCCGAGAGCATCTACACCGCACCAGGCTTCCACCGGTTCAACAGCCGCGACTGGAGCACGACCTGTGAGACGTACTCCGGGACCAGCCGCACCGAGATCATCGCCACGCACGTGGTGTGGGAGAACGGCACCTACAGACGAGTCACCGGCTGGACCTTCAACAACCTCAGCTACACGCCCAGCCCCGCGCGCCCTGGACAGGAAACCCCCTGGCGACGACGGGCTCGTGGACCTCTGCTGACGGCCGCAGGTGGCGCACCGAGTGCGACACCCCCGTCACCGGCAGGAAGGGCTGCCGCAGCTACACGTTCGCCCGGGTCGCGGAGGCGGTGCCCAGGCCAGGAGGTGGCTACTCCTTCTCGGTCTCTGAGAAGTGGGTGTTCAACAACATCGTGAAGTTCCGCTGACCCTCGCTGACCGTGACCGGGCGGTTGGCGATCATGAGACCCCGGCCGGGCGACCGGGTCTCATGATCGGTGTGGACGCGTCGCCCTCCGGCATGTGGGCCAGGCCGGGTTTCAACCCTTCAGGCCCGTCAACGTGATTCCCTCCACGAAGTACCGCTGAAGCACGAAGAACAGGATGATCACCGGGGCGATGACGACCAGCGACGCGGCCATCAGCAGCCCCACTGCGCGGTGTAGGTGCTCTGGAACGTGGCCAGCCCGAGCGACAGGGTGAACATCTCCTGGTCGCTGAGGTAGAGCAGCGGGCCGAGGAAGTCGTTCCAGACGCCGATGAATGTGAAGATGGTCACCACGATCACTACCGGCTTCGACAGCGGCAGGACGATGGTCCAGAAGACCTTCCAGGGCGATGCCCCATCCACGTAGGCCGCCTCATCCAACTCGAACGGGATGCCGAGGAAGAACTGGCGGAACAGGAAGATGTTGAACACACCGCCTCCGGCACCGGCGAACCAGGCGGGCACCGTCAACGGGACGAAGCTGTTCAGGAACCCGAGCGCGCTCCAGCCGACGAACGTCGGGATGAGAGTCACCGCGTAGGGCAGCATCACTCCGGTCAGCAGAAGACCGAAGACCAGGTTGCGGCCGGGCCAACGGAGCCGAGCAAACGCGAAGCCCGCCATCGCGCACGTGACCACAGTCCCGGTTACCACGAACAGCTCGATGATCATGGTGTTGAGGAAGTACCGCAGGAACGGCTGGGTGCTCATCGCGTCCGGGAAGTTGCTCCAGGCAACGGGATTGGGGATCCACTCGGGCGGCGTGGTGAAGATCTGCGCATCTGTCATCAGGGCGCTGCGCACCAGCCAGACGAAGGGTGTCAGCATCATCGCCGCACCAACCAGGAGCACCACGAACAGCAGTGCACGGACCCACGGCTTGCGTTCACGCTCCTGGGGCGTCGGTGTCATCGCCCATCCACGGCGCCTGCGGCTCCGGGCGGATGTGTCTGTCATCGCGCGTCTCCCATCTCGTAGAACACCCAACTACGCGCATTGCGGAACAGGAGCACCGTCACGATCAGCACGATGATGAACAGCACCCAGGCGAGGGCACTCGCGTAGCCCATCTCCGCATCCGTGAACGCCTGTGTGTAGAGGTAGTAGATGTAGAACAAGGTCGAGTTGTTGGGACCGCCGTCGGTCATGACGAAGGCCTGGTTGAACACCTGGAAAGTTCCGATCATGCCGGTGACCAGGTTGTAGAAGATGACGGGAGTCATGTACGGCCAGGTGACATGGCGGAACTTCGCCCACGCGCCACCGCCGTCGATCCCAACAGCCTCATAGAGCTGACGGGGAACTCCCTGGAGGCCGGCAAGGAAGATCACCATGCCGTTGCCGAACCCCCAGACGCTCATGAGGATCAACGAGGGGACGGCCGTCTCCTCGGCGTAGATCCACTGAGACTCCGGGAGGCCAGCCGAGCGCAACAGCGTGTTCAGGAGACCGAAGTCGGGGTTGAAGATCCAGATCCAGAGCACGGCATTGGCGATCGCGGGCACGAGCGTCGGTAGGTAGTAGATCGTCCGCCAGGCCGACTGGAACCGGAAACCGGAGTTGACCAGCATGGCTACGAGGAACGCGACCAGTAACCCGAGGGCACCGCGCCCAGGGTGTAGTAGGTGGTCACCGAGAGGGACTTCCAGAAAAGCGGGTCCTGGCTCATCTGAACGTAGTTGTCGAAGCCGACAAAGCTGGCCGACTCTCCGATGCGCCAGTCCGTGAAACTGAAGATCAGAGAGGCCACCATCGGGCCGACGGTGAAGATCACGAAGCCGAGGATGGCGGGCATGGCGAAGAAGTACCCCCAACGGGCCTCGACCCGCTTGAGGACGACGACCCCCGCCGTCGGGGCTTCACAGTGGTCCCAGGCATGTCATCCGGGACGGGCCCACCTTGATCAGGCCGCTCATCATCGGCCTGATCAAGGGGCGGGGCCTGGTGGGCGTCATGCTCATGCCGGGTGCGAGGGGTAGACGCCTTCGAGCAGACCTCCGTTGAGCTGCTTGGCCAGGGCATCGATGACGGTCTTTGCGCTGTCCTTACCCGTCTGCAGGCGCTCCATCGACGACGCCACGGCCCGGTCGATCTTCTCGATGTTTCGCAGCCTCTGAGCGAAGTAGGCCTGCGAGTTGTTCATGGTGTAGTCGATGACGGCGGTCTTGTATTCGGCTGGGTGCGCCTTGTTGTCCGTCCAGACCTTGATCTGCTCAGGATCCGTGTAGTAGGCCGTCTCCAGGGGCATCCACAGGCCGCTCGCGAAGAGGTCCACCTGCTTCGGGTCCGACTGGTAGACGTAGAGTTCGAGGGCCTCCTCGACGTGCTTGGTGTCCTTGTTGATGAGCGTGGCGCCGCCCATCGTGACGGTCTTCGGCTCCTCGTACTTGGGCAGGACGCCCAGCCCGTAGTCGGCGCCCGAGTTGCTGACATCGAGGAGCGCCCACTGCCCATCAATCGCCATCCCGAGCCGGTCCGACGTCAGCTGAACGGCCAACGACGGGGCGTTGTTGCCGAGCTGGGTGGGCGAGGGGGCAACACGGTGCTTGTAAATGAGGTCGACGAGGTTCTGGAACACCTCGACACCGGCCGCCGAGTCGAGCATCGTCTTCTTGCCGGTCTCATCGACGATGTCGATCCCTGCCGAGAGGATCAGGCCGTGCCATGCGGCGGACCACATGTTCGCGAGTGTGCCGAACCGCTTGACCTTCTTCGGATCGAAGCCGGCCTCGTCTGGGTGCCTGCCCTCCTGGTCGATCGTCAGTTTGTACGCGGTCGCGACGTAGTCATCCCACTTCCAGGCTGCGTCGGCACTGATGGGGCCTCGTCGATCCCCGCCTCCTTGAATGCCTTCTTGTTCGTGAAGAGGATCATGGTCTCGTTTGCACTCTGGGTGCCAAAGCACTTGCCCTCCTCCCAGTAGTAGTAGGAGCCGGGCAGTCGGTCGGCCAGCGCAGGATACTTGTCGAAGTAGTCGGCGATGTTGACAGCCTTGCCCTGTCCGCTGAGGCGGTAGCCCATGGCGGGCTCCACCGCGACCATGTCGGGCATCTTGTTGCTGGCGACGAGGGCGTTCAACTTCGTGGGGTAGTCGGACGGAGTGTAGAGCGACTTGATCTTGCGCCCGGCCTTCTCCTTCTCGAAGTTCTTCAGCATCGTCTCGGTGGCCTTCTGCTCGGCCACCGAGCCCCAGAACATGTACGACAGATCGCCGGGCGGCACTGCTGCGCCCGCGGAAGAGCTGGCGGAGGACGTGCCCACCGGGGTACTGGAGCCACACGCGGTGAGCATGCCGCCGAACGCGGCGGTTCCCGCGGCGGCCCCGCTGAGGCGGAAGATGTCGCGTCGGCTGAGTCGGGTGCTGCTGGTCATCTTGGTTCTCCTCGTTGAGTGATGATGGTTGAAACGACTGAGTGGGATCGACCCTGATGGGTCAGGGACGCACCTCGTCCACACGGACGCGGCGGCCTTGTTCGAAGGATCGGATGGCGGCATGGGCCAACTGCAGGGCCCGGCGGCCCGCCCGGGCGTGAACCGGTGGCTGTCCCCGCCCCTGAGGGCGTCGAGGACCAGGTCGACGTGGCGGTCGAACGTCTGGTGGAACCCGCGGGCCTCGTCGTTGAAGTAGCCGGCCTGCCACACCCGGCGCTCCTCATTGCCTGCCGTGCTGATCTCGAGGGACGCGACGGTGTCGTGGATGGCCAGCCTGCCTGCGGTCCCGTTGATCTCCACGAGCTGCGAGTCCGGGTAGGCGTAGGAGGAGTCGTACGAGCCGAGCATGGTGCCGACGGCCCGCGACTCGAACCTGAGGGCCAGTGCCACGCTCGACATGTCGCCGTAGGTCATGTCCGTCATCTCGGCCATCACCGACTCGACAGGCCCGACAAGGTGCTCGAGCATGTCGAACCCGTGACACTGGGTCTCAATGAGGTTGGCGTGCGGAGAAGTGCCGTGGTTGGCCTCGCCCCCGAACCGCCAGGTGGCGAAGACGATATCGCCCAGCTCACCAGCCTCGATGGCCGCCTTGGCGCGGCGGACCGGCTCGGCCCAGCGGTGGTTGAAGTTGATGGCGAAGAACAGGTCCTTCTCCTCGGCGAGGGTGATCAGGTCGTCGGCCTCGGCGAGATCGAAGACGAGCGGCTTCTCGACAAGGAGGGGCACGCCCGCCTGGATGAGATGTCTTGTCGCCTCGTAATGGCCCTCGTTCGGTAGGCAGACGGTGACCAGGTCGGGGGCGGCCTCCCGCAGCATCACGTCGAGGTCGGTGTAGGCCCGGACCCCGAACTCGGCTGCGCGAGCTGCGGTCCTATCCGGCGTGCGGCCCACGATGCCCACCAACTCGGTATCGGCACGCCGAGAGAAGATGCGGGCATGCTGCCTGCCCCAGGTGCCGGCACCTACCACGACGACGCGGAGCGGAGCGGGGTTCATGCGATGTCCTGGGTGACGACGACCTTGCCCGTGGCGCCGGAGAAGAATGCTGTGAAGGCCTCCCGGATCTCGGTGACGTCGTAGGTGTGGGTGACGATGCGGCTGAGCAGTTCGCGGTTCCTTCTGAGTGCGTCGAGGTTGTCTGGCATCTCGTCGAACCGGAAGTACTCGCTCCCGAGTACAGCCCGTTCGGGGGCGATGAGGTCTCGGGAGACGTCGAGCGTGAGGCCCTCGCCGTGGCCGACGCAGATCAGGGCTCCTCGCTGGCTGAGCGCCCGCATCGCCAGCTCCCGAGCGGACTGCCTGCCGGAGGAGTCGAACGCGAGGTCTGGCTGCACTTCGATGATCGACTCGCTGTCGGCGGGGTCGTGGCTGATGGCGCCGAAGCTCTCGGCGAACTCGCGCCGCCACGGGCTCACGTCTGAGACATGCACCTCGATGTCCTCACCCACCAGATCTTCGTCATGGCCAGGAGCCCGAGGCCGATCGGGCCGGCGCCGATGATGTACACGGTGCGCGCATCCTTGCGGACGAGCTCGGCGCGTCGCAGAGCATGCGTGCTGGTGCCCATGACGTCCAGCAGCATCGTGGCCTCGACGTAGGAGACGTCGTCGGGGATCGGGAAGAAGTGGTTCTCGTGGACGATCGCGTAGGGACCGAAGCCGCCGTCGGAGCTCTGGCCCACGTCCTGGCGCTTTGCGCTGCACTGGTTGGTCGAACCGACGCCGCACGAGCGGCACTCCCCGCAGAAATCCATCAGGTAGATGGCCCCGCGGGTGCCGGGCGCGAGGCTGGTGCCCGTACCGGCCTGCTCCACCCGGCCGGCCGCCTCATGGCCGGGATGATCCCACCCCTCCGAAGTACTCCTTGCGGTCGGTGCCGCAGATGGCGTTTGCACCGATCCGGATCAGGAGCTCGCCCTCACCGGGGCTGCGGTAGGCCTTCTCGGCGAACTCGATCACGCCTTCGCCGCGGAAGTGTGGGGCAACGGTTGTGATGGTCATGCGTCCTCCTTCGGGACTGGTTGGCCAGGTCGATCGATTCGACCGCGGCTTCACGGGTCTGGATGGCGTGCAGCCGGGCAAGGTCGAACTTCGGCTGACGACCGAAGTCGAAGAGTCCGTTCTCTTCCTGGAAGGTGTCCGTCAGCTGCGTGTAGCAGTAGCCGAACATCCCGGGGTCGTCGAGGAGGGCATCGGTCAGCCCGGCGAACCGGGTGAACCACTCGTCGACCGAGCGGACCCGCTCGCCGTACCCCCAGGAGCCGACGCGGTCAGGATCCTGCGCCTCCTCGGCGATGGCGGCGTTCCACCAGATGCCGCCGTACTCGGAGACGAAGTACGGCTGCCCGCGCCATGGGACGGACATCGCACGGCCCTCGAAGTCGTTGATCCAGGGGCGTCCCTCGGCCAGGCCACCCACCTGCTCGGCGAACCTGGCTGGATCCTGCTCATAGTTGTGCGAGTCGTAGATGTCTGCGCCGTCGACACGGTGCGAGTAGCCGGACGTGTCAAGGACCGGGCGCGTCGGGTCGGCCGCACGGGTTGCCAGGTACATGCCGTGCGTCACGTCGTCGAGCTGCGTGATCTGATCGGTGATCGGCTGGTAGGTCTCGTTCAGGGGACACCATCCGACGAGCGCCGGGTGGTTGCGGTCGCGGACGACCGCCTCCACCCACTGGGTGATGAAGGAGGCGCTCGGCTGTTGGTGATCCTCGAGGCGTCGCGTCGGATCAGAGGCGCCCAGTCGCCGAACTCCCCCAGACGAGGTAGCCGAGGCGATCGGCGTGGTAGTGGAACCGCTCCTCGAATACCTTCTGGTGGAGGCGGGCCCCGTTGAAACCAGCCTGCATCGACAGTTCGATGTCGTCGATCAGCGCCTGGTCGCTCGGAGCGGTCATCAGCGAGTCGGGCCAGTACCCCTGGTCAAGGACGAGGCGCTGGAAGACCCTGCGCCCGTTGATCAGGACGGCATCACCGACGACGGTGACCGTGCGGAGCCCCGCATAGGAGGCGACGGTATCGACGGTACGGTCGCCGTCAACCAGTTCGATCGAGAGGTCGTAGAGATGCGGCTCGCCGGGGAACCAGGGACGCACCCTTTCCTCAGGAATGGGAAGCCGGAGCGAAGGCTGCTGGGCCGAGTCGGCGGGCACCTGCCGGCTAACGACCTCACCGTCGGCGTCGGAGACCGTGACGCGGAGGGTCAGCCCCGGACGGGTGCGGCGTAGCGTCGCGGTGACGTCGAATGCTGGTTCAGCCAAGTGCGGCACGATGTGGATCTGCTCGACGGCGTCGACCGGAACGGCCTCCAGCCAGACGGTCTGCCAGATTCCGGTCGTCCGGGTATAGAAGCACTCGTAGTTGCCGAAGCGGCGGGACTGCTTGCCGCGGGCCTGCGGGCCCTGGTAGGGGTCCCGGGCCCTGACCACGACCGTGGCTGCGTGACCCGGAGGGGCGAGTTCGGTGATGTCGGCGGAGAAGCCGGTGAACCCTCCTCGGTGGCGGGTCACCTCAACGCCGTCGACCCACACCGTTGCGTCGTGGTCTACGGCACCGAAATGCAGCAGGACGCGGTCGCCCTGCCAGTCCTCCGGGACGCTGATCTCGCGGCGGTACCAGACGGCGTTCATGGCGTCGACGTGCCCGACGCCGGAGAGGGTGCTCTCCGGAGCGAACGGCACGAGTATCTCGTCGGTGAGCTCTCGCTCGAGCAGGCCACGCTCCAGGCCTGTGTCGGCCGGATCCATCTCAAACTGCCAGATGGCGTTCAGGTTCAGCCACTTGTCGCGGACGAACTGGGGCCGCGGATGCTCCGCGCGAGGCACCGCGGGTGCGGATGGGTTGGTCATTGCGATGTTCCTCCTTCCTGTCAGGCGGTGGGCAGCCAGACGCGCATCGGTCCGACTTCGCGGTTGGCCCACATGAAGTACGGGATGGCGACGGCGGGCACCGTGGCGCCGTCGGGACCGCTGCGGGCGTTGCACACGATGGTGGGCACGCCGCCGAGGATGTCCCTGTGATCGACCTGAAGCTCAGTGTCGGCCAGTTGCAGGTCCTCGATGTCGAGCCCGGCCGGCTGGTCGATCTGCTCGACGGCGTAGACGAGCGGTCCGCGTTCGATGACGACCGCGCCTCGGGACGAGTCGACCTGATGCTGCCCGAGCACGGCCCGCGGCGCGTCCGGGAGCGAGAGCCGCACCTGGTCACCCTTTTTCCAGGACCGGCGGATCCTGGCGTAGTCACCGACCGGGGCGTCGACGGCTTCACCGTTGACGGTGAGGGTGGCCCCTCTGCCCAGGCGGGGATGCGCAGCGAGAGCTCCCAATCCCGTCCTGGCGCCGAGGTGATCTCGACGTCGACGGTGAGGTCCCATGGGTACGCGGTCCGCATCACGAAGCTGGCTTTGCCACCGGACACCTCGGCCGCGGCAAACTGGTGAATCTGGACACCGTCGGCGGTCGAAGTGGCCACCAGGTCATGCACCGTTGCGATCGTGCGCATCAGGTTGGTGGGGCAGCAGGAGGTGCCGAACCAGGGCTGGCGGCCGTTGGCAGGCATCCGGCTGTCGTAGACGAGCGCGTCGCGGTGCACCTGGAGGAGTTCACGTAGAAGTACCTGTCACCGTCGAGCGAGACGCCGGAGAGGACTGCGTTGTAGAACTGGCGCTCGATCAGGTCGGCATACTTGGCCTCACCGGTGGCCAGCAACAGCCGCCAGCTCCACTGGATCGACGCGACGGCCGCACAGGTCTCGCCATAGCCGCGGTCGTTGGGCAGCTCGTACGGGTCGCCGAACGCCTCCCCTCCCAGCGCGCTCCGAGCGACCCGTTGACATACATTTTGGCCGCAACCATGTTGTCCCACTGGGTGCGGAGCGTGTCGAAGAGCTCCCGGTCACCGGTCTCGATTGCGACGTCAGTGGCCCCGCGGCGAAGTACACCGCGCGGACGGCGTGGCCTTCCGGGTAGACGGTCTCACGCACGGGGATGCGGTCGGAGAAGTAGACGGACTTCCAGCCCTGCCAGGTCGGGTCGGTGAGGGTTCCGTGTCCGCGGTGCTCGACGAAGTAGGAGGCCAGCTCGAGGTAACGGGGGTTCTGAGTCACGCGGTACAGCTCCACCAGCGCCATCTCGATGAGCGGATGACCGCACAGCTCCTCGCGCTGGCCGAACCCGAAGGTCTCGGCCATGTGGTCGGCCGCGCGACATGCGACCTCGAGGAGCACTGTCCGGCCGCTTGCCCTGTACTGCGCAACGGCGGCCTGGATAAGCGTTGCCATGTTGAAGATCTCGTGGTCATAGGAGATCCACTCATAGCGACCGCGCTTTCCGGCGGCCTGGTTGAAAGTGCTGAAGTACCCGTCATCTGCCTGGGCACGGGCAGCCAGGTCGCTGTACCGGTCGAGCCAGTCCGCCATGATCTGGTCGGCTTCGAGTCCCTCCTGCCAGGCAACCGCCTCGAGCCATTTGAAGACCTCGCCGTCCTCGTAGACCGGGCCGTGGTAGGGCTCTCCGACGCGGCGGGCGGCCGCGTTGTCCAGGTTGGTCCAAGCCTGCTGCTCGGTCAGGTGCTCGTGACCACGCGGGATCGAGGTTTTCCGGTTTCCGCGCTGGAGGTCGCCGAGGAATCCCTCGCCGATCCTCACAGCATCGTGCGCCAGCGGCCTCAGAACGGTTGTCACAAGTGGGGCAACAGGACCACAACCCCTCGTCAACAGCGATTGACCCGTCGTCTCTGCACCCTCTGTGGTCGCGGTCTCGATGACCCCGGGGTCTGTTGTCGTCACGCCTGAACTCCTTCGTTCGGAAACCTTGATGGAAACAGTAGGCAGCAAACTTCTGTTTCCGCAAGGAGTTTCTGTACGTGGGCAGAATTTTCTGCCAAGCTAGGAGGAGCCCCGAAGATGAGGGCTTGCCACAGGCTTAGGAGAGATAGTCATGGCGGAGGGACGAACGACGATCCGGGACGTCGCAGCACGTGCCGGGGTGTCACCGGGGAGCGTCTCCAAAGCGTTGAACGGCACCGGTCAGCTGAGCGACAAGACCCGTTCACGCATCGTCACGGCCGCCCAGGAGTTGAACTTCCAGCTTGGCAGCACCCGTAGTGCCCATCGCCAGCCAAGCGCAGCTACACCGTCGGCCTTATCACCACCGACAGCTTCGCGCGTTTCAGCGTGCCCATCCTGATGGGAGTGGAGGATGCGCTCGGAGCTGGGCAGATCTCGGTATTCCTCTGCGACAGCCGCGACGACCCGATCCGGGAGCGGCACCATGTCGAGACGCTGCAACGCCGTCGGGTGGACGGTTTCATTGTCACCGGGCGCAGCTCGAACTCGCGCTCTCCGCTTCCGGTCGAGCCCTCGTTTCCGGTCGTCTACGCGCTGTCGCCGTCCTCCGACCCGAGGGACTGCTCCGTAGTGGTGGATGACGTGGCGATCGGCCGCATTGCGGGCGACCACTTCGTCAGGATGGGCCGAACACGCGTCGCCCATATCTCAGGTCCGGAGAGCTTCGACGCCGCACGCGAACGGGCGCAGGGACTCGAGGGCGCGCTCCAATCCGAGGGCCTCGAACTCGTCGATCAGGTGTACTACGGCAACTGGAGCGAGGCCTGGGCCGACAGGCCACTCAGATGGCGCTGCGGGCCAACCCGGACGTCGATGCCATCTACTGCGGCTCGGATCTCATCGCCCGCGGGGTGGGAGATGCCCTACGGGAGCTCGGTAAGGACGTGCCCGGCGACATCGCTCTGATCGGCACCGACAACTGGGATCCGATCGCCATCGGCGCACGGCCGGCCCTGACCACGATCGACCCCGACCTGAACAAGATTGGACGACTCGCGGCGGGCTGCCTCCTCGATGCAATCGATGGTCGGCCACACACCGGCGTGCAGCGCATCACCGGCCAGCTGGTCGTCCGCGGCTCGACGAACTGAAGACCCGATAGCGACGACGCATGGCCCTTCCCGACGCGCCTTGTCGACGGCGTCGTCTCTTTCAAAGTATCCGGCAGTCCACCAGCACCTGTTCAGTAGCGTGTTCCTGTTCGACAGTGACGACGAAGGGAGCCTCGGATGGCAGGCAGGGACGGCGGGTTCAGCGACGAGGAACGCGCGGCAATGAAGCAGCGGGCCGACGAGCTGCGCTCCACGAAGGGCTTGAAGGGCGCCGCGAAGTTGGCCCGGGAGTTGGAGGCGTGCGTGGATGCGATCGACGCCTTGACCGGCGTTGACCGCCAGGTGGCCACCCAACTGCACGCCATCGTCGCCGAAGTGGCGCCGGGTTTGCTGCCGAAGACGTTCTACGGGTTCCCGGCTTACGCCCGGGACGGGCAGGTGGTGGTGTTCTACCAGCCGGCATCGAAGTTCAAGACCCGGTACGGGACGGTCTCGTTCGACGAGTCGGCAAACCTCGACGACGGCCCGATGTGGCCGGTGTCGTTCGCGGTCGTGGAGGTGACCGATGAGGTCGTCGAGAAGATCCGCGAGCAGGTGAGGAAGGCCGTCGCCTGACCCGCGTCCCGGTTCCGGTCACCCGGGCTGGCCCACCGTCACGGCGCCCATACTGGGTGCATGGCACAGCAGTTCGGGCGGATCGAGGACAGGTACAGGCGGTTCATCGAGGCGCAGCATGTCTTCTTCGTCGGCACCGCCGCGCGCGACGGCCGGGTCAACGTCTCACCCAAGGGGCTCGACTCGCTGCGGGTGCTCGGCCCCAACCGGGTGGTGTGGCTGAACGGCACGGGCAGCGGCAACGAGACGGCGGCACACCTGTTGGACGTGCCACGGATGACCATCATGTTCTGCTCATTCGAGAAGCGCCCCTGATCCTGCGGCTGTACGGCACGGCAGACGTCGTCCACGAGGGCGACCCGCGATGGGACGACCTCCTCGCCCTGTTTCCGCCCCTGCAGGGGGCCCGCAACATCTTCAGCCTCGACGTCGACCTGGTGCAGACGTCGTGCGGATACGGCGTCCCGCTGATGGAGTTCCAGTCGGATCGGGAGACGATGGCGCTGTGGTCGGCGAAGAAGGGTGACAAGGGTCTGGTGGCGTATCAGCAGGAGAAGAACCGCGTCAGCATCGACGGCTTCCCGACGGGGCTGCCGGTGCGGGAGGACCCGCCGGGCTGACCGGACGGTCGGAGCTCAGACAGAACTGCGCCTTGGGCCGGGCGCCCCGAACTCGTCCTCAAGCAGCCGCAGGTACCGGTGGCAGGCCTTTGAGTGCTCCGGGCCTCCTTTTGAGTAGTCGTCGATCTCCAAGTAGCTCAGGATGTAGAGGTTTCCGAGGTTGAGCACCCGCTGCCGGTTGGCCTGCCTCAGGTCCAGAAGACCCGCCTACGTGGCGCACGGCTGGCTGATCCACAAGAACGCTGATGAACGACAAGAGTGCCCATCCGATCCAAAGCCCCATGCGTACCTCGAGCGGGGCGCGGAATATCGTGCGACGACATGGATCATGAGTCGCTCCAAGTTCGGAGGTCCTAGTTACTGGATGAGGTAGCCGTCATGCATGCCCTGCCACTTCGCTTGTCGGCGGTTTGGCGCCCGGTAGCACTCTGGACCCGCGCGTCTCCGGTAGGGAAGCTCCAGACCGGTGGGGTTCATGGGGCCCGTGACAGTAGTGGCCACCGGGGACTACACCCTGATACTTTGACTCAAATTGGCTTTTGACTAGGGGTAGAGACGTGAGGGAACACCTGAACGGGCTCGCTGTCGTCTTGTGTACCGTGATGGAGCGCGAACTGCCCAAGCTCGGTTCTGATTGGTGGGCCAAGGGCGTGCTGGGGAATCTCACGCCCCAACAAGCTCAGATCGCGAAGGATAACCACTGGTCCGATCTACCTGACTTGGACTTGGCCGCCCTCATCCAAGTGGTTGACCGAAACTGGAACCTGCTCGCAGACAAAGGCTTGGGCAAGAGAGAGACCCGCAACTGGTTGAAGGAGTCCCTCACGGTTCGCCACCGTTGGGCCCACGAGTCACCGGGTCGGAAGGTCAGCCACGATCAGGCATTCCGAGACCTCGATACCCTGGATCGCCTGGCAAGGGCGCTCCTGCCGGAGAGCCAAGAGGCGGAAGCACTTAGTCATGCTCGCGCTGAGGCGCTCAGGGCACTCATTTCCACAGCCGCACCTACCGAGCCGGAGCCGACCGCAACTTCACCGGCAGAAGAACTCCCTCTGGGGAGCAAGCCGCTGGCAGACCCCACAAATGACTCTGATCAGGTGCGGGAACTCCAGGTTCGAGCTCCCAGAATCTTCCGCACCCAGGCGAAGGCTGACTCCCCGGCCCGGCTGGCACTAGGCCAGTGGGGTGACTGATGTCGTCGATATGGATGTCACGGTCATCCGCGAGGGCGACGAGATTGTGCTGACGGTTGGCGGCACGCGGAGCTTCGATAAGGACGCTCACACCGTCGCAGACGGTTAGCCTTCCTTGCAGCCACCGCCAGACACGGACGCCACGCTCCTCATCGGAGGAATGTACGCGAGCCCAGTTCCTGCATCGTCAGGGGCCAGCCGCCGAACCTCCCCGATCAGTTCCCCGGGCTCGGCCTCCAAGTCCAGGGGTGGGAGACGATGCGCACGTCCGCACCGCGCACGGCATGCGTACGCGCGTCCTCGCTCATGCACCAGATGCCCCGCCTGAAGCCCGAGCACAGTGCGAGTGTAAGGACATTCGGGCCTTGAGCCTGCTGGGGATCCAGGCAGGGAGCGTTCCGCGCACCAGACTGGAGACGCCTGCCAGCAGGAGGCGCAGCCGCTGCAGCCGCCTCAGTGGTATGCCCACCCCTCCTGAGCGGGTTACGAGGCGGGTAACACTCATCCCTGTATCTGGATTACCAGTCACTGACCAGATCGGCTGTCTCAGTGTATGTAAGCGGGACCGAGTGAGGCGCAGTCGAGATCTGTTCAACTCGCGCGGGGTCACTTCAGAGCCGAACCCCTGGCGGTCAGCTGTCACCTGCCTCACTGCATATCACTGCATATCACTGATGCACAGTGTCATGCAGTGAGCCACACAGTGAGCGGATAGCCAGAGGATGCGCCGTCGCTACCGGTTCAACTCTCCGGAGTGCTGACGCCCCGCCTGCCGGGTGCCAGTCGGCTCGGCGGACTGGCAGGCTACTGACGGTGAGCAGCGAAGGCGTGACCATCGTCCCCAGCCGCCACCTTGAGTGGGTGGGCCTCTTCGAGGAGATGGCCGGGAGGCTTGGGCCGCTGCTGCCCGGCGCGAAGATTGAACACATCGGCTCGACCTCAGTTCCCGACCTGCCCGCCAAGGACGTCGTCGACCTACTGATCGGCGTCGACCTGCCGAGGTGCAGACGGTGGCCGACCAGCTACGCGACGAGGGGTTCGACCTCGAGGGCGCCCTCCCGCACCACGCCTGGCTCGGATTCCCGAGCCGCGACGACCGCCGCTACGTGATCCACGTCGTCGAGTACGGGTCGTGGCAGCGGCGGATCGACTTCCGCGACCTCCTTCGCCGCGACCCCGGGGCGCGGGCACGGTACCTGGAGGTCAAACTGGCCTCGGCTGAGGCGAGCGCGAACTGGGACGAGTACACCCAGTCCAAGACCGATGTAGTCGCGGGGCTGCTGGCCCGGACCTGACCCGAGACGGGCCCGACGGCGCTGCTTCGGGCGGTCGGATGACGACGGCCTCCTGGCCTAACAGCAGGAGAAGAACCTGGTCAGCATCGACGGCTTCCCGACGGGGCTGCCGGGGTGGGAGGACCCGCCGGGCTCAGCCCCACCCTCCCTCAGCAGCTCCCGCTCCTAAGCGACCTGATCGCGGCGGTACCACCAGACCAGCCCGCCCGACACGGCCAGGAAGGCGACAACGCCCTGACCCTGCTCGCTCAGGTCCCGTGGTTCGCAGCCGCGGCATGGCTGCACGATGAACGTGGCGAGCGCCATCGGCAGGAACGACCCCAGCGCCACCGCCGACACCACGCCGAGCACCCTCGACGACGCCCAGCTGATCCGAACCCTCAGAGATCCGCGTCTTCGTCAGTCACCCTCGACGACACCCTCACGGGTCGGCCGAACCGACCCTTCGCTCCGGCTCTCCCGGCATTCACCCAAGCCAGATCCTTGCAGCCGTGATAGCGCCGCGCCTGCCCATGGTGACCGCGCAGCTCTCCGGTTCACTGGGCGCGCTCGCCGCAGGCGCGGATCTCACGATCGTCACGGAGGCCTACCACGAGATCCCGAGTCGATCGGGCTGACGGCCACCATCCTGCCGATGGTGTTCATGATCCTCGTCTACATCGTGGCCTACGCAGGCGAAATCACCGTTCGCGGGTCGTTCCCCTCGACGGTCGCACCGTGGAGGCGGGCGGCCGGGTCGCCCGTCGCACGCCCCGCGCGCTGCTGCAGCTGGGAATCGCGGCCGTCGCGGCCGTCGTTGCCGGGGCCGCGGCCACCTGGGTGCTGACGCTGTTCGCCCCGACCTCGCCTTCTCCACGGGAGGTGCGATCGCCTTTCTCACGATCGCCGCCTTCGCGCTGATGACGGTGGTGATCGGCTCGGTCAACTGGCTGGGGATGGGGGCATGGTCGTCCCCGTGGGGATCCTCCTACTCGGGATGGGCACGGCCAACATGCCGTTCGAGTTCCTTCCTGCGTTCTGGCAGGACTTCGTCTACCCATGGAACCCGCTCCGCTTCCTTGCCGAGGGCTCACGCGCGCTGCTGTTCCAGGGTGCCGGCTGGTGGAACGCAGCGACGCCCGCACTGCTGGTCACGGCCCTGGTCGGGGCCCTGCTGGTGCTCTCCTCGGTGTTCACGCCGCGACGTGGCAAGGCCGAAGCGGCTGACACGGGTGCCGTCACCGAAGCGGATCGGTTGCTTCCGGAGGCAGCCTGACGTTCCGTCAGGACCGGAATCCTCTGCTCGGTCCAGGACGGAGATGGCCTCTGGGCTGCTGAATCAGGCCACCTGATCTGGATCGCCGACATCGGGCGGACCGGCGGTTCGGTCGGCGTTCGTGACCTCGCCTCGTCTCCGGCGATCCATCCAAAAGGATGAGAGGCAGTTCAGCCCTGTACGCGATGCCCCGGCCCGTCCCCAGATGATGGGGTGATGACATGGCAGATACCCGGCTCCGCACACCCATCTCAGATCGGCTGACCTCGCGCAGGGGCGCCTGGATCTCCCTCAGCCTCGCGCTCCTCATCATGGTCGCCCTCTTCGGGGCGTTCGGCTCCGCGAAGGCCCCGTCCCAGAACGCGCAGGCCCCGCGGGATCGGAGTCGACCCAGGTCGGCGAACTGATGGCGAAGTTCCCGAATGCCGACCGGCAGTCGGTGCTCGTCGTAGCCTCCCGCGCGGACGGCGGCGCTCTCAGCGAGACCGACCTCGTCGAACTCGCCGGCCTTCTTCCCGTGCTGAACACGCACTCCGCGGCCGACTCGAACGGGCCGATGGTGAGCGAGGACGGGAAGGCCGCCCTCCTCGTCACGCCGATCACGGTCGGTGAGACCAACTCCGACACGGCCCAGATCATCAAGGAGGTGCGGGCCGACCTCGCCGAGCATTCACCGGACGGCATCTCCCTGCAAGTCACCGGCGGCCCGGCATTCGGGCGGACGTGGCCGCGTCCTTCGAGGGCGCCGACTTCACCCTCCTCCTCGTGACCATCCTGATCGTCGCGGTCCTGCTCATCGCCACGTACCGCTCCCCGTGCTCTGGCTGATCCCGCTGACCGTCGTCGGCCTCGCCGACGGGCTGGCAGGCCGGATGACGGCCGCCGCGGGGTCGCAGTGGAACCTCCAGTTCGACGCGGGCATCATCAGCGTCCTCGTCTTCGGCGCGGGCACCAACTACGCCCTGCTGCTCATCTCCCGCTACCGGGAGGAGCTGCTCACCACCGACGACCACCGCGCGGCGCTGAGCACCGCCTGGCGGATGACGGCCCCGGCCATCGTGGCCTCAAACGTCACCGTCGTCCTCGCGCTCCTGACGCTCGTGCTCGCCGTCATCCCCGGCACGCACGGCCTCGGTGTCTCTTCCGCGATCGGCCTGGCGATCGCGCTGGTCGCCGTCCTGTTCGTGCTTCCCCCGTTCCTGGCCGTGTGCGGCCGCAAGGTGTTCTGGCCTTTCGTTCCCCGCCCGGGTGAGGCCCGAAGCAGGCGAACGCCTGGCGCCGGGTCGCCACCGGGGTGGTCCGTCGCCCGGTCGTCAGCCTGGTAGCCGGCGCGGCACTGCTCGGCGTGATGTCGCTCGGCCTGTTCGGCACCTCGGTGGGCCTCGATCAGATCGAGAAGTTCCGCGTGCAGTCGGAGTCGGCCACCGGCCTCATGGTCCTGTCGGATCACTTCCCACCCGGTGAGGCGCAGCCCATCTACATCGTCGCCGACAGCACAGGAGCCGATGACGTGGTCGCCGCGGTGAGCGACGTCGAGGGCGTTGTCCGTGCCCACCCGATCGGAACCACCGACGACGGTTCGCTCACGAAGATCATGGTGACAAGCGAGTATGCACCGAGTTCAGAGGAAAGCCTGAACCAGATCACGCAACTGCGCGACGTCGCACACGCGGTGGAGGGGCGGACGCGCTCGTGGGCGGGGCGGTCGCCACCGACCTCGACGCCCGCGCGGGCAACGAGCGCGACCTGCTGCTGGTCGCACCGCTGGTGCTGGCGGTCGCCTTCGTCGTCCTGCTCCTCCTGCTGCGCTCCGTCATCGCGCCCGTGCTGCTGCTCCTGGTCAACCTCGCCAGCGCCGTCGCAGCCATCGGGGCGGGTGCTTGGCTGAGCCGCGTTCTGTTCGACCAGCAGGCCCTGGATCTGCAGGTGCCGCTGCTCGCGTTCCTGTTCCTCGTCGCCCTCGGCATCGACTACACGATCTTCCTCGTGCACCGGGCCAGGGCCGAGGCTGCCGTGCTCGGCACCAAGGACGGCATGGTCGAGGCCGTCTCCCACACGGGAAGCGTCATCACCAGCGCGGGGATCGTGCTGGCCGCGGTGTTCGCCGCGCTCGGCGTTCTGCCGCTCGTCACGCTCGGCCAACTTGGCCTGATCGTCGGCGTCGGCGTGATCGTGGATACGCTCGTGGTGCGCACCGTCATCGTGCCCGCCATCTTCGCGCTGGTCGGCGACCGCATCTGGTGGCCGGGAAGCCGAAGGCGGGCAGGAAGGGTTGGCCCATGAACCTCGTCAACGCCCCGCTGTCGCGGCCTGACCAGTCGGGGTCGTCCCCGGCCGACCCCACCGTGCGGGCGATGGAGATCGGGCAGCATCTCATCGCGGCCGTCCTCACCGCGATCGGCGTGATCCGTGCCATCGGCGCGGACACGCCGGCCGCGGCCGCGGTCGTGGCGGGTCTGGCGATCCTCGCCTGGCACACCGCGGGCGCACTCCTCCCGTCACGCGCCCGGTCGTCACGGACGGTGACCTGGTGGCTGATCGGGTTCGCGGTGATCTGGGTGGCCGCCGTGGCGGTGTCGTCCGAGTTCGTCTGGGTCGCGTTCCTGCTCTGGCTTCTCGCCGGTCACCTACTCCCGCCGAGGTGGGGGCTGCTGTTCTCGGCCATCGTCCTGGCGGTGGTGATCGTCGCGCCGATCCTGCAGCACGGCTCCACCAGCTACGCCAACGTGTTCGGCCCCACCATCGGCGGAGTGTTCGCGTTCGGCATCTCCCGCGGCTACCTCCAACTCCTCCGCGACGCGGAGGAACGCGAACGCCTCGTCACATCGCTGAGGTTGGCGCAGCAGGAGATGTCGGGTCTGCAGGATGAGCTCGCGTTGACGCAGAGGCACTCCGGAGTGGTGGCCGAGCGCACCCGCATCTCCCGCGACATCCACGACACCATCGCCCAGGCGCTCTCATCGATCCGGCTGCTCGCCCACGCCGGCGCGGGCCGAAGCCAGGACCCGAGGCCGCGCGGACCCTCAGCCAGGTCGAGGTGCTCGCCGGTGACAGCCTCGCCGACGTCCGCAGGATCGTCGCGGCGCTGGCCCCTCCGAACTGGAGGACCACGCGCTCACGGCGGCGCTCCGGCGCGTCCTCGAGAAGGCCAGCCAGGAGACCGGTCTGCAGGTCGAACTGCATGTCGACGACACCCTCCCGATGCTTCCCACCGCGGTGGAGGTCGCCCTGCTCCGCACGGCGCAGTCGGCGATCGCGAACGTCCGTCTCCACGCCGACGCCTCACGGGCCGTGATGAGCCTGATCGACGACGGGCAGACCGTCCGTCTCGACCTCATCGACGACGGCCGGGGCTTCGACGTCCGCGCCTGGGAGGCCGGGACCGAGCCGACGATGGGCGCTTCCGGCTACGGGTTACGGTTCATGCGGGCACGGCTGCGCGAACTCGGCGGCGGGATCGACGTCGAGAGCGCCCCGGCGAGGGCACCGCGATCTCCGCACACCTGCCCATCGCCCCCGGCCCAGGCCGGGCCACGACGCAGGAGACGCCATGACCACCACCGTGTTGCTCGTCGACGACCATCCCGTGGTGCGCAGCGGGTTGCGCGCAGTCCTGGCATCGGATGAGGTGCAGATCGTCGGGGAGGCGGCCACCGGTGAGGAGGCCATCACCCTTGCCGGGCACCTGCATCCCGATGTGGTGCTCTGCGACCTGCGACTCGGCGCCGGGATCGACGGCATCCAGACCACCGCCGCGCTGCGCGCACTCACCCCGCACCCGCCGTCCTGATCCTGACGACGTTCGACCGGGATGCCGAGATCCTGGGCGCGATCGAGGCGGGAGCGGCCGGCTTCGTCCTCAAGGACGTGGCGCCCGAGGTGATCGTGGAGGCCATCGGCCGCGCCGCGGCCGGCGACATGTTCCTGTCCCCGACATCGCCACCCGGGTGTTGCAGGGGATGCGCAGCCCGCTGCCGCGCCTCACCGCACGGGAGGTCGACGTCCTGCGCCTGATGGCGACCGGCGCCGGGAACAGGGAGATCGCCCGCAGCCTGTTCGTCACCGAGGCGACGGTGAAGAGCCACGTCTCACACATCTTCACCAAGCTCGACGTCGACAGCCGTTCCCGCGCCATCCATGTCGCGCAGGAGACCGGCCTGATCTAGGCGCCCGACTGAGAAGGCCGCCTCGGGCCAGGAAGGCCGGAGGGCAGCCTGCTTCCCGGCGACGACCGACATGGGTGCATCAGGGAGTGCGCCCGCCGCTTCGCCCCGTTGCGGAGAGGTCCCCACCTCACTCGAGCAGCCCTCAGCGGAGTCGCTAGGATGATCGTCGCTTCGGGCCAGGTGCCCCGGAGCGGGGCGTGACCATGTGCGTCGAGCCCTTCAGAGTCGGTTTGAGTCAGAGAGCAGGCCTTGGAGCACGATCCGTACGACCCCTACGAGCTGGCACAGCCAGGGGCAACCGATCCAGCGTGGGATCCGTATGCCGACGAATCGGCGTCCCTGACAGCCCAAGACGAACCAACGGCAGGGCGGCGGGGAGCAGGTTCCGCGCGATCCTGGGAAGTCGGACGGTGGCGGTCACGCTCGCGATGGGGCTCGCGTTCGCTGGCGGCGTCCTCGCTACGTGGTGGCTCATGCAGGACGGCCAGCCGGCCGCCCTACCGGGCCCGACCAGACCAGCGTCACAGCGACGCCACCGTCGCCCACCACCGGTGCATCGCCGACGGCCGAACCGAGCGCCTCTCCGGCAGGAGACGAGAGTGCGGCCAACGGTCCGGCTGCCGGGGCGACACCCACACAAGGGCGGCCGGAAGCGGAGTACCTGGTGTCAGCGGCGACCGACCTGGCCAAGGCCAAGGGGCTCACCTGCACTGATGAGCGGCACCGTGAGATCTCGTCGATCTGGTGTGTCGACGACTCGGCACAGATCCGGATGTACATCGGAGGCGACAGTGAAGGTCGGCTCACGCACCTGTCCTTCACCACCGTCGGGAACACCGACGGCGAGTTGCTCGATGATCTGTGGCGGGCAGGAGGGCCATTGACCATGTCCGGGGACGACTTCGACGACTCACGCATCGCACGGGAGTTCAAAGGTAGTGGCGAGGACGCTGAGTTGCAGATGGGCGGGCGCCTCGTCCGCGTGAGCCCCTGGACCTCTGTCATCATCACCACCCCGGTTGGGCCGCCGGGCTGGAGCAACCCGCGTTCTACCCGTTCAGCGAACAGAACTACGAGGCTCTGCTCGGCTTCGGGTTTGACTGCTCAGCCGGAGACGACTCCTTCAACTGCATGGGCCCTGGGGCCGACGGTGGTTGGTTCACGGCAGGTGGGTCGAACGAGGGCATGGCGTGGGCATGGGGCGGTGCCGATGAGTTTGGGCCTCCCGCCAACACGGACCTCGAACTGCAGAGCCTGGCCTGGGCCCTGACCGGTCGCGACGAGGCTCTGTACGATCCGATCTTCTCGCTTGAGGTGGGCCAGACGGCCCTCGTGAACGGGTTGTGGATGAGTCACATCTCGTACGTTGCCGGTGACTCCGCGGTGCAGGAGCTCAATGTGGAGGTGGGTGCTGGGCGTCGGCCCGCACCGACTGCTGAGGCGCCGGCCGCAGCGGTCACCATCGCGTTCGCCCCTATCCGCGCCGGCATTCCTCACCGATGCCAACCGCACGGCATCCAAGGACCCCGGCAGGCCGCTGATTCCAGCTCCCACTAGGCTATCGACACCGGATGGTCTGCCCCTCTTCACGATCGGCCCCATCGCCAGCCACCTTCACAGGCGGGTCACCATGGAATCTGGTCCACCCTGGCTGCGAGCGAGGAAGCTCGTCGTCATCTCCACCATCGTCGCCGTGCTCGCCCTCGTGGCGATCGTGGCTGCCGCCTGGTGGCTGCCCAAGGCGCAGTTCGCGTGCGACGGAACCCCGTGGGACCGTCCACCGCCCGGGAGGCGGTCGATGGTTTCGCTGCGAGCATCGTTGAGCAGGACGGCGCTCTCGCCTGTTCGGTCGCCACGAGCAGGTATGACGAGACGACCGCCACGACCCTCGTGAAGACCTCCGCCGCCTCCCTCGGTGATCCGCGCAACACCGACGAGATCACCATCAGCCTGGGAGAGCAGATGGGTGCCATCACGCCCGCCACCCTGCAAACCGCGCAGGGCGAGCTGCGCCTGGATGTCCAGTCCTACGGAAACCAGTGGCGCGTCCAGTTCGTGGAGAGCATTGGATGACGACGCACCCTGGCCGCCCGGAGATCCAGTTACCCGGGCCCCAGGCCTCCCACGGGTCGGGAGGGAGTGCGGCCGGTGACCTCACATGTGGCTCGTCCGGCTCCCAGAGCCCCAACGGTTCATCAGGAGTTCCCGCTCCTCCGCCACCCGGCCGCGGCCGAACCACCAGAACCAGCCACCGAACACGATCAGCCCCACGCCTGTCCGCAACAGCAACCACCAGACGCCGACGTCAATCTGCAGGGCGGAGCTCTCGAACAGCAGCCCGGTGATTCCGATCTCAAACAGGAACAGCCCGACGACGTGGCTCAGGGCGAAGAACCGGATGAGGGGGCCTCCTCCAGGAGAACCCAGTTGAGCACCGGCCACGGCGGCATGTTCGTCTCCTCACCCGCGGCGTCAGTCAGCAACTGCCGCCGCAGCCGGTACCTCAGCACCGCGCCGACGACGAAGGCCACCAGCATGGGAACCAGCGTCAGTACCGCGATCCAGCCGGCTGCTCCGGCCAGGAAGCCGACCAGGCTCTGCCCGAGGTCGCTCAGATCCCGCGGCTCGCAGCCTCGGCAGGGCTGCGTGATGAACGTGGCGATCGCGGTCGGGAGGAACGACAGTGCCGCGATGGTGGCGAGCACACCGGCCACCCGCTCCGTCTTCGCCGACATGGCAACCAGACGCGCCACCGCCGGGGAACAGTCCCCCTGCTTGGAGCGCGGCTGGAACTGGCCCGCCTTCGCATCCCCCAGAAGGCCTTCGCCTTCGACTCCGGGACCCGCTTCAGCACGCGTCGCACTCCGAGCGGAACCAGCACGAACAGGACCCCGACCAGCAGCGCAACGAGTGAGAACTCCACTTCGTCGTCCTGCACGATCATGATCACCGACGTGAGGGCGACGATCGGCCCAACACGTACCCGAACAGGCTCAGGATGAACGAGCCCGGGTAGAGGACAAGCAGCGAGGTGCCATCGGCGTCCGGGCCGTACGACGCGCGCTGCCAGTCGACGGGCGCCTGCCTGCGGTTACCGACATCTTCGGTGAAGCGCCCCAGATGCCAGCGCAGGCAGGCCCAGTACACGTCGTGGACCACGGCGAAGATGATCGCGAACCCGAAGAGCCCGATCAGGCCGGCGACGCCGAGAAACAGACGACTGAACTCGTCGATCGCATCGACGAGTTGCCACGGGAGGGATAAGACGTCCGTCTCGGTGAGCGCGAGCCCGACGATGACAGTCAGGACGAGCACGGCGGCATTCGTGGCGATCGACACCAGAAGGATGCTGCGGAACCAGCGGATCAGCTGCACCCACAGTGGCATCGGGTAGGTGTGGCCGCGGTCGATGGCGGGGAGTCTCTGCGTGTCCTCGGGGTCTTGCTTGCTGGTCACATTCCTCCAGGCTCTGGGCAGGGGCAGGGCCCCAGTGTGCTCCATGCAGGGTTCAGCGGCCGGATGTACAGCCACGGCGGCCCCGCACCGCCGCGGGGTGCGGGGCCAGGCGCGGGTTGTCGCCTGGGCCGGAGCCGGGTGCGCCGCCGCGAGGAGTTGACGGTTCGGCCTGGGCACTCCTGGGATCAGCAGCCGCAGACCGACTCTCACCTCCACTTGGCCCCGACGCCGTGGCGAGGAACGGTCAGTGCGAGCGTTCCTCCACGAGCGCCAGCATCTCCAGCAGTGCTGCACCGCGGGCCTCGGCGTCCAGGCTCGCCGGCACCGAGATCTTGAACCCCGCCACACATCGCCTGCGGCCTCGCTGCAGCCGGCGATGATCTCCGGGTCAGCAGGGAACCCTCGGGGCTGATGCTGAGCCCCGTCGGCGCGAGGTGGGAGTCGACCCAGCCGCGACCGACGTTGTTGTCGACCGGCGACACCGAGGAGAACATCAGGCCCCGCAGCAGGCCTCGGGCCGCAGCCTGGCGCACGTGGGCCAGGCCGGTGGCGGCGTCGCGGGTCTCGATGACGGAGCGGGCCCAGTTAATCGCGACCCCGACACCGGCCGCCTCGGCAGCCTTCAACTCCTCGGCCAGGGTGAGGAACCCCTTCTCCACAGGGTGCTCGTCCGACCAGGCATCGGAGTGCTCGACGACGACCTGGGTGCTCCCCAGTCCCAGCCGGCGATCTCGGTCAGAGACTCGGTGAAGTGGGCGAGCGACGCGGTCCGGGTCGGCGCGCTGTGCAGCTCGACGGCGATGACATCGAGGCCTGAGCCGGTGACGGCGGCATGCACCCGGCGGAGGTAGTCGAGTGCTTCTGCCCGGCCTGCGGGATCGGGCGTGGCCAGGCCGAAGGTCGGGTCGGCCCCGACCCGCTGCATGGTCTCGGGGATCAGCGTGACGACATAGCGCCACGTCGCCGGCGCGCCCGGAGGCACATCGACAACCCCGCCGCGGAAGGGCACCTCGAGGCCCTCGACCAAAGGTGACGCGGCAAGCGCGTCGACCACCGGCCGGGCATCCTCCAGCCCTCCGAGGACGGCGTAAGCGCCCACGATCTGCCCCATGACAACTCCAATCCGCTCCAGTGCGGGATCTCGTATCCGGGGCTCATTCTTCCAGCCATGAAACCGCGGCACGCCACCGGTCCCGGCTTCTTGCCGGGCCGGGCGCGCGGGTGCTGGCCCGCACCTTCCAGCTCCAGGCGGACCGGAGGGCAGACCATCAACCGGGCCCAGCGGAAGGGGACGCCCGCGGCGCCGGCCGAAGTCACCGGGTCGGCTGACGCGGAGTGACACGTGCTCGCTGACCCTGGGCGCGTTCATCCTGCGCGTGGCGGTGATGAGTGACCCGACGGTCCAGGCTCACTCCTTGGCCTTTGATAACCGGTGTCCTTATCCACGGCTAAGGAGTGAGCCTTGGATAAGGAGGTACCGGGCCTGGCATTCTGCTGGCGCGAAGCCTAGGCCGAGGCGGCGGCCCGGGCAGCGGCGGGGAGCGCGTCCACCACGCGTTGGAGCGCGGCATCATCGTGGGCCGCCGAGAGGAACCACGCCTCGAATGCCGACGGCGGCAGCGCGACCCCCTGCTCGAGCATCGAGTGGAAGAACCGCCCGAACGCCGCGGTGTCCTGGGCCTTCGCGTCCTCGTAGTTGCGGACCGCGCCCTCGCGGAAGAACACGGAGAACAGGCTTCCTGCCTGCTGGATCACGTGCGGCACCGAGGCTAGGGTCAGCGCCTCGGCGACGGCGCCCTGGAGCTGCAGCGACGCCGCGTCCACCTTCGCGTACACCTCCGCGTCAGCCAGCCTTAAGGTGGCGATGCCCGCCGCGGTTGCGAGCGGGTTCCCCGAGAGGGTGCCCGCCTGGTAGACGGGCCGACGGGAGCGAGCAGCGCCATGATCTCGGCGGGCCCGGCGAGCGCGGCGAGCGGCATCCCGCCGCCCACCACCTTGCCGTAGGTGACGAGGTCGGGCCGGTAGCCACCCTCGAGGCCCCACCATCCGGCGGGCCGACCCGGAAACCGGTGAGCACCTCGTCGAGGATCATCATGGCTCCGTGCCCGTGTGTGAGGCGCCGGATCTCCCGGTTGAATCCCTCGGAGGGCGGGACGACGCCCATGTTCGCCGGGGCCGCCTCGGTGATCACGGCCGCGATCCGGTCACCGACCTCGGCGAACACCGCCCGAGGGCATCCAGATCGTTGTATCCGACAACGATCGTGTCGCCGGCAGCGGCGGCCGTGACGCCGGCCGATCCCGGCAGCCCCTGCGTCGCGAGTCCGGAGCCCGCGGCGGCGAGCAGGGCATCGGAGTGACCGTGGTAGCAGCCGGCGAACTTCACGATCTTGTCGCGCCCCGTTGCGCCGCGGGCGAGCCGGATCGCCGTCATGGTGGCCTCGGTGCCCGTCGAGACGAACCGCACCTGCTCCGCGAGAGGCACCCTGGCCCGGATCAGCTCGGCCAGTTCCACCTCGGCGAGGGTGGGGGCTCCGAACGACAACCCGCGCGCGGCCGCGCGCTGCACGGCGTCGACCACCTCCGGATGGGCGTGGCCGAGCAGCGCCGGGCCCCAGGAACACACCAGGTCGACGTACTCGTTTCCTGCCACGTCCACGACGTGCGGGCCCGGGCCTCCGCGATGAAGACCGGCGCGCCGCCCACAGAGCCGAAGGCCCGCACGGGTGATGACACGCCGCCCGGGATCACTGCCTTTGCGCGGTCGAAGAGGGTCTCAGCCATCAGGCCAGCTCCATTCCAGAGGGGTTTCGATCGGTTGTCTGCGCCGTCCACCCTATGCGGGGAGCGACTCGTCATCGGTGCGGGTGCGACCCGCCTCACCTGGTGGCCTCGCCGAGTGCCCGGGCCAGGCCATCCGCGTCCTGCGTGACGGCGACGGCGGTGGGCGGGACTCCCGCCTCCTCCAGCCAGGTCCTCGACGGTGGTCCGAACGCCACGACGGGCGTGCCCTGCCGCCAGCCGAAGAGCGTCGCGAACGCCGCACCGACGGATCCTGAGGTGATGACCACGGCGTCGAAGTGCCCGGCCCGCCAATCCTCGAGAACCCGCCCAGGCACGGCATCTAGCCTTGTCATCGTATAGATGGGCAGCACGTCGACGGCGTAGCCGAGGGCACGGAGACCGTCGGCGAGCACAGGTGAGCTGAGCGCCGAGCCGGGATCACCACCCGCCCGGTTCCGCTGTCGAATGCCGCGACAAGCGCCGCCGCCGTCGATTCACCCTCAGGCTGCAGGTCGACGGCGTATCCCGCCTTCCGGAGCGCGTCCGCCGAGGCCGGGCCGACCGCCGCGACCCGGGTCCGGGGCCGATCGTGAGGCCCAGCTCAGCGAGGGCCGCCACCGTGGTCGGGACGTGACGGCCACCCAGTCGGCGCCCGCGAGGGTGCCTGCGGCGGGCAGGGTCACGGGCCGCTGCACGGGGCAGCAGGTGACCTCGGCGCCTGCCGCGCGCAGGCCGTCGGCGAGCTGACCCTCCGCGCGGGGCAGCAGCACACGGACGCCCGCGAGCGGCACCTCGCCGCGCCACAGGGAGCTGTCATCGTGCAGCGAGGCCAGCCGCGAAGGGCGGGAGGCCGTGAGATCGGCCAGCTCACCGGCGCCGTCGGCGAGCAGCGCTGCGAGGCAGGCCTCGACGGCGCCCGTCGCGAGCGGAACCTCGACCATGGCCGCTCCCGCCCCGTCCAAGGCGAACACGCCGGCCCGCAGGGTCGCGCCGTCCGAGTAGGCCGCGATCGGGGCCGCGCACCCACCTCCGAGCCCGGCGAGCACCCCCGCTCCGCCTCGACGGCGACCCTCACGGCCTGCTCATCCAGCGGGGCGAGGGCGGCCAGCACGTCGACGTCGTCAGCGCGGCACTCCAAGGCGAGGGCCCCTGCCCGGGCGCGGAGATGATGGGCAGGAGGTCGTCGATCTCATCGGTGAGGTCGAGTCGGCGCAGGCCCGCCGCGGCCAACACCACGGCATCGAGGTCACCGTCGGACACCCTGGCCAGCCGGGTGCCGACGTTGCCGCGCACGTCCACGTAGGTGAGGTCGGGCGGAGCCCGCGCAGTTGCGCCACGCGACGGGGCGAGCCGGTTCCGACCGTGGCACCGGGCGGGAGATCCGCCAGGCGCCGTCCACCCGCGCACAGGGCGTCGCGGGCGTCCTCACGGGGAGGCATGGCCGCGATGGTCAGCCCCTCGACAGCGCCCGTCGGCAGGTCCTTCAGGGAGTGGACTGCGAGATCGCAGCGACCGTCGAGGATCGCCTGCCGCAGCTCCGCCGCGAAAACCCCCATCGTTCCGAGCTGCGTCAGCGAACCGCGCGTGACGTCGCCGGTGGTCTTGATCCGCACAAGCTCCACCTCGTGGCCGAGCCCGCGCAGCAGGTTGGCCACGTGTTCCGACTGCGTCACGGCGAGCGCCGAGCCGCGGGTACCGAGCCGGAGCCTCATCGGATGCGCTCCCCGGCCTCGATCACCGGGCTGATGCCGTTGCCGTCCAGCCAGGCTCCCAGCACGTCCACTCCGGCGGTCGCGGCAGCGGCGAGCAGCTCGTCGCGGGCAGCCGGGTCGAGCTTGCCGGGCATCTCGTGGCGCACGATCGCCGTGTCGGTGACGGTGCCTGCCAGGTCCAGCCCGGTGAGGCGGGAGGCGTCGGCCACCAGCTGCGCGTCCGACGGGGCCTGCGGGTAGGAGAGCCGCAGCACCTCCGCGCCCCGCACCCAGGGCCACTTCGTGGAGTAGTGGGTCAGCGCGGAAGCGGTCACCGCCGGATCGCGGTCGCCCATCAGCAGGCCGGAACCGACAGGCGCCTCCGCGAGCCCGGGGTGGGCGCTCGTCAGTAGCGCCACATATGCGGGGCGGCCGGGCGCCTCGGGAACGAGCACCCGAGCCCGGCAAGCAGCCTCGCGGCCACCGCGGCGGGCGCACAGACGGCCACCCGGTCCGCGCGGACCTCACCCGTGGGGGTCTCGACGACGAAACCGTCGCCGTCGCGCCGCAGGCCGACGGCGGGGGTGGCGGTGCGCACCTGCACGCCGTCGGAGAGCGCCTCCACAAGGCGGAACATCCCTCCGACCGGCTGTTCGACGGCGCTCGATCCCGGCGCCCGGAGCGCGGCCACCGCCGCCAGGAGTGAGCCGTGCTCCGCCATCGCCTGCTTGAGGCGCGGGGCGAAGACGGCGAGCTGCAGCGCGTCCGGCGGGGTCCGGTAGACCCCGGTGGCCAGCGGCGCGACGAGCCTGGCGACGGCGCCCTCCCCATCCGCGCGGCCACCAGCTCGCCGACGGTGAGCGCGTCCGCCCCGATCTCCGGCCCCAGTTCGAGGTCGCGGGCGAGGCGCTCGCGTTCGTCGGCGGTGAGCGCGACGAGGGCGGGGTCGTCGAGGGATCCGGGATGCCGAGCACGCCGTCGGCCAGCGGCACGATCGAGTCGCTCCACCACACGTGCGGCCGACCCGCCGGGCCGGCCACCTCCAGCCCGAGTCGCCCGGCGAGGGCCCGGGCGGCCGGGCTGCGAGTGGCGTAGGCCTCCGCGCCGCCGTCGACCCTCACACCACCGAGGGTGACGCTGCGGATCATCCCGCCGATCGATGCGGAGGACTCGAGCACGACGGGGTCGAGGCCCGCGGCGCGGTACCGGCGGGCGGCGATCAGGCCGGCGAGGCCTCCGCCGATGACGACGGCGGTCACAGCTCGTGGATGAGCGCGACCAGATCGGTCAGCACGCTCGGATCGGTGGTGGGCGGCACCCCGTGGCCCAGGTTCACGACGTGTGCCGGGGCCGCCTTCCCGCGCTCGACGACGTCTCGGGCGTGCGCCTCCAGCGGCGCCCAGCCTGCGGCCAGGAGCGCCGGGTCGATGTTGCCCTGCAGCGGTAAGCCCGGCAGCAGCGCTGCAGCTTCGTCCAGGGGGTGCGGTAGTCCACGCCCATCGCCTCGACCCCGCAGGCCGCCATGTCGGTCAGGAGATGCCCGGTGCCGACTCCGAAGTGGATGCGGGGCACCCGTCCCTCGGCCGCGGCCAGCGCCGCCGCCGAGTGGGGAGCGACCCGCTCCACGTAGTCGGCCCGGCTGAGCGATCCCGCCCAGGAGTCGAAGAGCTGGACCGCCCGGGCGCCGGCATCGATCTGGACGGTGAGGAACTGGGCGGAGAGCCGAGCCGCCCAGGCCAGCAGCCTGCGCCACGCATCCGGGTCGGCGTGCATCATGGCGCGCGCGGCGAGATGGTCGCGCGAGCCGCGCCCCTCCACGAGGTAGGCGGCCAGCGTGAAGGGAGCCCCTGCGAAACCGATGAGGGGCGTGGCGGTGCCGAGCTCCGCGGTGACGAGTCGCACGGCCTCGGTGATCATCGACACGTCGCCGAGCTCGTGGCCCACGAGCCTGTCGACATCGGCGGCGGTGCGCACCGGGTGCTCGACGACGGGGCCCACCCCGGCGACGATGTCGACGCCCACCCGGCCAACACCAGCGGAGTCATGATGTCGGAGAAGAAGATCGCGGCGTCCACCTTGTGACGGCGCACGGGCTGCAGGGTGATCTCGGCGGCCATCTCGGGCCGCAGGCACGCCTCCAGGATCGACGTTTCGCCGCGGGCGGTCTTGTACTCGGGCAGCGAACGGCCCGCCTGGCGCATGAACCACACGGGAAGCCGGTGCTCTCGCCCGCCCTCCAGGGCCGAAATCAGGATGCTCATGGCACCGATTCTGCCCCATCGCCCGATAGTGGTTGAATGGCCCTCTAATGGCGATGCATGTCTACTCCATCAAGCACGACCGGCAGGGGCTGACCGAGGTCGAGCGCGCGAGTGCGCGGGCTGACGGGCTGGCGGAGCGGGTGCTGTCGGAGCCCAGCGTCCGGGGCGCCGTCGTCATGAGCACCTGCAACCGGGTGGAGGTGCTCGCCGACGTCGACGGCCCGCCCTTGCGGCCGCTGCTTGCCGAGCACTTCGGGGCCGACCTCGGCTGGGACCTGAGCATCGGCGAGCCAGCACTGAGGCACGTCTTCGAGGTGGCCGCGGGGCTCGATTCCATGGTGGTGGGTGAGCGGGAGATCGCCGGTCAGCTGCGTCGGGCCCTGACCGACGCACAGCGGGCCGGGCATTCGTCCCTGCCGCTCAGCGTCGCCCTGGAGGAGGCCCTCAAGACCTCGCGACAGATCGCCAACCAGACCACCCTCGACGCAGCGGGTCGCTCCATCGTCACCGAGGGCCTCGCCCTGCTCGGCCCGGTTGCCTGGGCCGACGCGCGGATCCTGCTCGTCGGCACCGGCTCCTACGCCGGTGCCGTTGTGGCGCAGCTGCGCCGCAACGGCGCCCGGCACCTGACGGTGCACTCCGCGTCGGGACGGGGCGAGTCGTTCGCAGCCAGCCACGGTGTCATGGTGGCCGATGACCTGACGAAGGCACTGCTCTCGGCAGACGTGGTGGTCACCTGCCGCGGGCGTGGCGCCGTCGTCCTCGCCGAGCACGTGACCCAGGAACGCGGTTGCTCGACCTCTCACTTGTGCGCGATGTCGACCACGGCGTGCGCTCCGTCGACGGGGTCACCCTGGTGGATCTGGCCGTCATCCAGGGCTCGATAGCACCGTCTCTGGGCTACGACGACACCGCGGCCAGGCAGTTGATCGAGGCAGGGATGGGCAGGACGTTGGCCAAACTGCGCGGACGGGTGATCGATCCGGCCATCGCCCAGCTGCGTTCCACGGTGCTCGCCTTGGTGGACGACGAGGTCGCCCGGCTCCCCAACCGCGAGCTGACCACGGAAGATGCCGCCCAGGCGCTGCGGAGGCTGGCCACCCGAATGCTGCACGTGCCGTCGTCCCGGGCGCGGGAGGCCGCAGAGAGCGGGCGCGCCGACCAGTATCTGGTGGCCATGCAGGAGCTCTACGGCATCGAGTACGGCCCCCACCCGGACGAGCTCGAGGCCGGGCGGTGCCCGGTGACCGGCTTCTCCGTCAGTGACCTCACCCCCACCCCATCCGACATGGAGGTTTCATGAGCCTGGCCCCTACACCGCCGTGCTGTTCGCCTCCTACGGCGGGCCGAACCAGCCCGACGATGTGCTTCCGTTCATGCGCAATGCCACCCGGGGGAGGGGATCCCGGACGAGCGGCTGCTCGAGGTGTCCGAGCACTACATGGGCTTCGGCGGGAAGTCGCCGATCAACGAACTCAACGACGATCTGATGGAGGCCCTCCGCGGCGAGCTGTCCCGGCGGGGCTGACCCCACCGGTGCTCATCGGCAACCGCAACTGGGAGCCCTACATCGGCGACGTGGTGGCGGGGTTGGCCGTCGACGGTCACGAGCGGGTGGTGGCGCTGGCCACCTCCGCGTACCAGTCCTACTCAAGCTGCCGCCAGTACTGCGAGGACATCGAGGGTGCCGCGGCGGGGCAGCCGGTGCGCGTCGACAAGATCGACCCCTTCTGGGCCGAGCCGGCCTTCGCGGAGGCGAACGCGCGCCGTCTCGTCGAGGGTGTGCGTGCCCTCCGCGGGCGGATCGGCGGGGCCCAGATGCGGGTGCTGTTCGTGACGCATTCGATCCCGCTCACCATGAACGAGTTGTCGGCGACGGGTGAGCCGGCCGACCGCTACGACGCGCAGCACATGCGGGTGGCCGGGGCCGTCGCCGCGCTCGCGGAGGCCGAGCTCGGCGAGGCGTTGGACTGGGAGCTGACCTACTGTTCACGCTCCGGGGCACCCCACGTCCCGTGGCTGGAACCCGACGTCAACGACGCCCTCACCGCGGTGGCCGGTTCCGTGACCGGTGTGGTGGTCGCTCCGATCGGGTTCATCTCCGATCACATGGAGGTGGCATACGACCTCGACACCGAGGCGGCCCAGACCGCGGCGGGGCTCGGCCTGGAGTACGAGCGTGCAGGCACCGTCGGCATCGACGGTGGATTCGTGTCGATGCTCGCCGACCTCCTGCTCGAGCAGGCCGCCGTGGCACGGGGCGAGCGCCGGCCGCGGTCCGTCTGCCAGTTCGCCGGCGGCAACTGCTGCCTCCCCGATCCGCCGCCACCAGCCACCCACATGGAGGAACCAAGCCGTGACGCACCCCAGCCGCGACGACCGCGACCAGACCGGAGTCGACGTCCAGGCCCTCAACGAGGCGTCGCTGTACGCGATGTACTCGGTGTTCTCCACCGCCGCCCTGCTTCCCGCGGAGGAGGATGCACCGGCGGAGTCGCTGGCCGAGGAGGTGTTGTCCGCCGTCGAGGCTACCGGGGTGACGCTCCGCGGCGCCTACGACGTCGGCGGGTTCCGGGCTGACGCCGACCTGATGGTGTGGACCCTCTCCGACGACCCGGCCAAGCTGCAGGCCGCCTACCACGCGATCCGGCGCAGCACGCTGGGCCTGGCGCTGGAGCCCGTGTGGTCGGTTGTCGCCGTGCACCGCCCGTCCGAGTTCAACCGTTCGCACGTGCCCAGCTGCTTCGCGGGCTTCGCGCCGCGGCCCTGGCTGACGGTGTACCCGTTCGTGCGCAGCTACGACTGGTACTACCTCGACCCGGCCAAGCGCGCCGAGATGCTGCGCGAGCACGGCATCGCCGGGCGCGAGTACCCGGACGTGGTTGCCTCCACCCTGTCGTCGTTCGGCTTGGGCGACTACGAGTGGATCCTGGCATTCGAGGCCGACGAGCTGCACCGCATCACCGACGCGATGCGTCACGCCCGCGGGGTCGAGGCCCGCCTGCATGTGCGGGAGGAGACGCCGTTCTTCACCGGCCCGCTGGTCGGGCTGGCCGAGTGGGTGGAGCGCCAGCCTCGCGACTGAGCTTGCCCCGACCACGGCAGTCGGTTGAGCCGGCCCAGCGCGAAGCGCCGGGCCGAGGCAAACCACCCCCAACACGGTTGCAGAGAGCCGAGTAGAGCCCACCCACCTGTAGTCAAGCACCAGCCCATCGACGGGAGTGGTTTCGACACGGGCGGCGCCTCGTACCTCGCCGCCGGCCCGGCTCAACCGACTGCTACTGGCCGACCCCGACGACCACCCTGCTCGGTGCAGGATCCGGACGACGGCAAGGAAGCCCGACCACAACAGGACACCCGGGCACAGCAAGGAACCCTGCCCCAGCAAGGAAACCCGGCCCAGCAGTCGGTTGAGCCGGCCCCGCGCGGAGCGCCGGGCCGTGCCGAAACCAACCACCCCCGACACGGTGCAGAGACCCCACCACAGCAAGAGACCCGATCCCAGCAGCAGGCCGGGCACAGCAAGAAGCCCGACCCCAGCAGTCGGTTGAGCCGGCCCCGCGCGAAGCGCCGGGCCGTGCCGAAACCAACCACCCCGACACGGTGCGGGATCCCGAGCCGAGCAGCGCCCACGTGTCTGTGGTCGAGTACCAGCCCATCGACGGGAGTGGTTTCGACACGGGCGACGACTCGTACCTCGCCGCCGGCCCGGCTCAACCGACTGCCACTGGCCGACCCCAACGAATGGCCCGACACGGTGCAGAAACCCGAGCAGAGTCGAGTTCCAGCCGATCGTCGGGAGTCGTTTCGCAACAGTGACGGCGCCCGGGAGTGACTCTCCGCCCGGCGCGACTACCCCGTCCCGACCGGCTGGTGCAGGCACGTCGGGTCCGACGCCAACGGGTCCCCGAGCATGGCGTGAGCCCTTGCCCTCGAGCCGCCGCAGATCCAGTTGAACTCGCACACGCCGCACTTGCCGGAGTAACCCGACGGGTCGCGCAGCGCCTGCATCATCGGCGCGTCGGCGTAGATCTCGCGGAAGGGCCGTTCCTTCACCGACCCGCACAGGTGGGGCAGGAACCCGGAGGGGTACACCCGCCGATGTGGTCGATGAACGCGAACCCGCGGCCCGAGTTCACGCCGATCGGGGGCCTCGGAGGGCGTCGGTCGGTGACCTCGCCGAGCAGAGCGTCGGTCTCTGCCATCAGCCACCGGTGGAGGGGGCCGCGCTCCGGCATCGGCAGCCCGCGGCGCGGGCGTCGTCGCGCTGGATGGCGACACGCCGGTAGTTGGGTGCCTCCGTCACCTTGATGGCGATGCGGTCGGAGACGTCGTGCAGCCAGTGCAGCACGTCCTCCATCTCCTCGCCGTCGAGGGGTTCGAGGTTGGAGCCGCGGCCCATCGGCACCAGGAACAGCAGGTACCACATGTGGGCCCGCATGGCGATGGTGTTGGCGAGCAGCTGCGGGAGTTCGCGCAGGTTGTTGCGGCAGATCGTGGTGTTGACCTGGAACCGGAAACCGTGCTTGACAACGAGTTCCGCCGCGTCCATCGTCGCGTCGTAGGTGCCGTCGATACCGCGGAACGAGTCGTGGGTCTCGGCGGTTGCACCGTCGAGGGAGAGGGAGAAGGCCTTGACGCCGGCCGCCCGCACCGCCGCCAACCGCTCGTCGGTGAGCAGCGGGGTGACCGACGGCGACAGTGCGATGGGCAGCCCGATGCCGGTGCCGTACTCGATGAGCTCCTCGAGGTCGGGTCGCTCGAAGGCGTCGCCGCCCGACAGGATGACGATGGGCTTCGGCGTGCCGTAGGCGGCGAAGTCGTCGAGGAGCCGCTTGCCCTCCTCCGTGGTGAGCTGGCGGGGGTCGGCCTTCGTGAAGGCGTCCGCACGGCAGTGTCTGCAGGCCAACTGGCAGGCGCGGGTGACCTCCCAGACGAGCACGTGGGGTCGCTCCCCGCGTCGTGGCGCAGGGTGCGCACGACCCCTTCCGCGCGGCGTGCGGGTGGTGCGGGTGCTGGTCCGTCATGGATCAGGACACTACAAGCGGACCCGCTGGGGTCAGGCCCAGGGGTCTGGTTAGGACCCTGGGGTGCCACAGCGACGCCCTCGAGCGCCCTTCCTCGGCCACAGTCCCCTACTCATCAGGCCGGGACGCAATACTCGTCTTGCTTCCGCCTTCACGTCGAGCCCACCGCACGGCCCAGGCGACGTGTGGAACATGGACTGTGACTGTGAGCTACATCTATGCGGACAAGATCGGTGCGGGCCCGGAGCACCCCGCTAAGCAGTGGGGGCTGTTCACCCGGGAACTCACGCCGGATCAGGCCGCCGAGCTATACGCCCTCAATGCCGCCCAGCGGAACGACTGGTTCGGGGTCGTCCGTCTCGAGGACGGTCAGCAGCGCCCCACGGCGTACCTGAAGGTCTGTCCTCAAGGCAACGGCATCGAGCTGCACCGGCTGAGCGGGTACGGCAGCATCACGGCCGCGTACGCCTGGGGAGCGTACTACGAGCCCCGGAACGACGCTCCGTTCGAGGGCACGGCCGACCGACCTCAGCGCAGCTGAGCATGGTCCCGGCGCGTGCCGCCGCCGCTCCAAAGTCGCGCTCGCACGCACCCGCTGGCATGCTCGCAGACAACCGCACGATGGGCCACGGCGACTGTGGTTCCGGGACAGACCGGTGCCATCCACCGCCACATCCAAATTGGTAAGTCTCCTGGAGTATCGGCCAGACCCAAGACATCGGAAGGACAACTAGCTTGATTGGTCCATCGGCCGTAGAGATCCGTCCTTACCATCCTCCGACCCAGCTCGTTCCGGGTTACGCCCAAGCGAAGCAGCGCATCTACTTGTCCGCCACCCTAGGCTCGATGGACGACCTGCAACGGCGAATCGGTGGTAACCGCGTCACTCGGCTCAAACCAGCCAATGTGCTGCCAACTGGAGCCACTGGCGAGCGTCAGTTCATCCTGAACCCGACCGGCAAGCCGGCGCTCGACGACGAGGTCTTCGGATGGGCTCTGGAACAGGTCGCAGCCGCAGATGGACGCGCGGCTTGGTTGTGCGCGAGCAACGCGGAGGCCGACCTGCTTGAAGAGAAGCTCAAGCAGGTCGGCGAGCGAGTGTTCCGCCTCCGCGCCGGCGACGACGAACAAGTCGAGGCGTGGATCGTTGCTGGCCAAGGCCAGCTAGTCACTGCTGGCCGGTACGACGGGCTCGACTTCCCTGGCGAGGTGTGCAAATTGGTGATCATAACCACGGTGCCACAAGCCAGCAGTGAGTTCGAACGGTTCGTCGTTGCTTACTTGGGCGACGCAACTTTTATGCGCCACCGCGTTGGCCAGCGAGTAACTCAGGCCCTTGGCCGCGCCAACCGCACGCCCACTGACCGCTCGCTTTACCTCGGTTTGGACCCGACCTTCGCGCAAATGCTGGCCGATCCGGCTGTGCGGAAGTCCATCCCGGCCGACACCGCCCCATTGTTCGGGAGGCCTTGGAACTCTACGATCAAGGTTGGGGCACTACGCGAAGGACATGCGAGGAATTCTGGGGTCAAGGAGAACCGCCGGAGAAGGACAAACCATCCACAGCCACAACTTCGCTCTCCGGCCGGAACCGTCCAGGTCGTGCAACCGCCGGCAGCGGGGAGGTGGCCAGCGCCTCGGCCGAGGTTGGAGCGGCAACGAGCCTATGGCTTGGTGACCACGGCGCGGCTGCACGAGATGCGAAGGAGGCTAGCGATCTCCTCGCCGCCGCAGGTGAAACCGAACACGGTGCCTTTTGGCGTTACGTCGAGGCACACGCTCACTTCGACCGGGGCCGCACTGAGGACCACGCCTGGGCTCGGACAGCGTTGGAAGAGGCCATCCAGAGCGGCCCGCAGACGGCTTGGTTCCGCCGTCTTGCGCGGACCAGCGCGACACTCGCGGGTGAGCGCGTATCAGGGGACGACAATGACCGTCTCTTCCAAGTCTGGGATGAATGGCGCAGGGCGGCAGGCTCCCGTCTCGACCGCAATCTCACCCATGGGCGAGACCTGCTGAAGGGCGGCCACAATGATCAATGCGAGGGATTGGAGTACTTGGCTCGGCTGTCAGGCGCCGACGCAGAGCGTCCGCCGAAGTCCGAGCAGAGCGCAAGCGACTGTCGCTGGAGCTGGTCAACTCCTAAGCGCTCCGAGCGCCGAATTTGGGAAGTCAAGACCGCTGTCAAGGACAACCACGAGCGGAGGTTCACTCGCGACGCGGTTAACCAGCTGCTTGGCCAGATCGAGGTCGCGAAGAAGAAATCGTCGAATGCCTCGGTTAGCGGTTGCTTGCTTGATCCCGCGACGGAGGCCCATGTCGACGCGATCGAAGCCGCCCGCGACCGAATTCGGATGATCAATCACAAAGCCGCCGTCCGGCTCTACGACCTACTCGCTGATCGTCTGCGCACCTATGCGGCCATGTGCGGAGATGATAGCGCTGAGAGACGAGGAGAAGCCCGCGCCTACGTTGAGGGGGTGGTACCGGCCGCTGGCTGGCTCGCGAAAGTCCTCGCGCCGTCTCCTCAAGGGAAGGTTCTTCTCGAGGACGAGGTGGCCTCGTTGTTTCCGGTGAGATGACAGCTCATGCCCCGTGGCCGAGTAAGAATCTGTCGATGACGGGACGTTCCCATCAATCGCCCACCATGCAGGTGTCCCGCTCCTCGGAGCGGTCGCGTGCCCGACGCCTCAGACCCGTCGATCTGCGCGAACAGGATCCCGTTGACTAACACTCCACTGGATCACGCAACATTCCGCGACGACTGAACCAACGGATCGTGAAGTGGCACAGGCCGCGCGTCGAAGCTAGAAATAGCGGTCTCTTGTGCACTTCTCTTCGAGGCGGTTGCGAGAGGATCTCGAAGGAATCACCCGTTGACCTCACCCTTCCCTACAGCAAGGCGGGCACCAGTCGATACACCACTCTGCCGGACTCAGCTTAGGCGAGGCGTTCGTTCAGGGCCAGTAGGTAGTAGAGCCCGTGGCTGCGTGCGTCTTGGCGGTTAGCGATCGTCGCTTTCGCTGCCTTGCCGAGCGAAGTGGCTACAAGTCCTGCTCCCGTAGCGAGCGCGGCAGGCTGCGTCAGTTCGGCCAGCGCACCAACTCCCACCTGGAGGAACGAAACGCCGAATGAGGCGAGCCCGCTCCACACTTTTCCGTCTGCAGGAAGCTGCCCCAACAAGTGGGGGACAAAGGCGCTTGCGGACAGGCCGTCGGAGAGTTGCCGCAGCGTGGGCTGCACGTCGTCCTGCCAGAGGTCCTCGATCTCGGTCGCTAGCTGTGGATTGTCTACCGGCCCGGCGGCCAGACGTGCAGACATTTGACCAACGGCACGGCGATAGCGGCCCAGAGGCGCCTCGAGTTCGTTGCGCGCTGCCAGGATGGCTGCCATCGGAGCGTCGGGGAAAGCCGGGAGCCGCGCGGCGAGTCCTGAACCGAGTGTCGCCCTCTTAGTGTGTGGGGTAAGGCTGCTCTTTAGCTCCGGGCGTTCCTCCAATAAGCGCCGCGTGAGTCCACCCATCTGTTCATCGAACATGAGGTGGTTGGTCGGGTCTTCCATGAGTTTCTGAAGGCTCGCGGCGAAATTCTCGGCTGCTTGATCGGCGGGGAGGTTGAAGTCGATTAAGTCGCCTCGGATAGTAAGCAGTCCTGCTTCGGCGGCCTGTTCAAGATCGGGGGCGCCTGCGCGTTCCCACACGCTTTGCATCGCGGTCCCCATGTCAGCGGCGCCCTTGTCCATCATCTGGCGGAACTGGCGCGAAAGAGCGGAGAGCTGACGCGAGCCTTCGGCGCCGAGCCGTCTGCGTCGCTCAGCGCGAGGGAGCGATGTGAGGGAACTCATCAGTTGGAGTTCGCCGCGCAACTTGGTCGGATCTTTCCCGCCGGACAGGTGCTGGAGCGTGGCGTCGTCGAGATTGTTCATGACGTCCAACACGAAGTCTCCTCCCTGCGCGGTGCCGGCGATGATTCCGGCGAGCATCGCTGCGGGTGGCGACAAGAGATCCACTCTGTCGGCGTAGAGAAGGGCGGAGCGGACTAGACGGACCTCATGGCTGAGGTCCAGGCCCTCAGATGAGTTCGTCGCGCCAGTGATGATGCTCACCCGCACGTCGCCCCGGGGCCAGCTACGAGCTTGGCTTTGGCCTGCCTTGCGCGCTGCCGACGTGACAGCCCGTCTCCACCGCGACGTGACATGGTTAGTGGTTCCCTGAAACGGCGGGCACGTACACCGCTTTCGCGCCCTCTGCTGCCAGCAGGACGGGGCTGAAATGTAAGGGCACTTGCGCTGACACGTATCGGAACTCGGATTCGAAGGCGGCGCAGCTCAGAGCGTCTCCCGGACGCACACCCAGTTCGGTCAACTTCGACCATGTCGATTGGTTCATCTTCAGTTGATGGTCAAGCCCGTCACCCATGGGTGAACGCTATCCTCACGCGAGACTGGCGTCTCGGAAACAGCGACAGCCAACGTCCGGTCATGCCGCGCCGAGGACGCTAGACGGCTTGGAGCGGCTGGATCCGGTCGAGTGCGTTGCCGAGGTTGTCCTTCTCGACCTCAAGGTCGAAGCGGGTCTGGAGGTTGAGCCAGAACCTGTCGGTGGTTCCGAAGTAGCGAGCCAGCCGGAGCGCGGTGTCGGCAGTGATCCGACGTTTGCCGTGCACGATCTCGTTGATCCGACGTGGGGGACGCTGATCGCGACGGCGAGCCGGTTCTGGCTGATCTGCAGCGGCTCCAGGAATTCCTCCATGAGGATCTCGCCCGGGTGGATCGGTGGGATCGTTGTTGTCATGGCTGGTACCTCCTCAGTGGTAGTCGACGATCTCGACGTCGGTGGGTCCGGCATCGGTCCAGGTGAAGCAGATCCGCCATTGCTGGTTGATCCGGATGCTGTGCTGTCCGGCCCTGTCTCCGCGAAGTGCCTCGAGGCGGTTCCCGGGAGGCACCCGGAGGTCGTCCAGGATCTCGGCGGCATCCAGCATCACCAGCTTCCGCAGGGCAGCCCGTTCGATGCGTGGGTCGATGCTCTTGACTCGTTGTCGCGACCAGAGCCGTTCGGTTGCCGGGTCCCTGAAGGATCTGATCACTCACCCACTATAACGCATCACGTCATACCCGCACAAACGCCAGGGATTCGCCACCACGCCGCTTCGAGCAAACCCGTAGTGGGAAGTGGTTGTCCGTTGCCGCGGTGGCATCCCGTGGCCCTGCTGCTGTCGGTGTGTAGTGAAGGTGCAGTCAAGGCTTTGCGGCCCTATACCCGTCTGGTGTGGTGGCTCCGCAGTAGGGCGTCGATTTCGTTGAGGTCGACGACTACTCGGAAGCCGTTCTTGTAGCGGGTCAGCTTCCCTCGGCGATACGTCGTTCGAGGGATCGTCTGGAGCTACGGCAGTACTCGGCTGCTTCGAGGAGGGTGGCGTAACGAGGGTGCGATGTGGCGGAAGCCTGCGTGCGGTTCATGGTGGATGGCTCCTCCCGGGCTTGGGTCGTTCTACGTCTCAGCGTGCTCTGCGGACATCCGCGAACTCGTACCCCCTCGTTGCTCCAGGGCTACGTACCCCACCGCCTAATGCGATCTGACAAGCGTTTACAAACGTACCCCTGGCAATGCCGGAGCCGTCTTCCTAGGCCACGTGCATGCGTCTCCGCGGGCTCGCCACGCTTGGCTCATCGGTGCGCGAAGACTTGTTTGGAGCTGACTGGCACCTCGCGTGGGTGATGCGGAACCGGATAGCCCACGGCTACCTCTTGGTCGACATCGTTCGTCGGACCGTGGAGCGCGACGTTCCCTTATCGTCGCGCGTATCCAGAACCGGACGACTTGAGCCTTCCTCTCGACGGTGGGATCGGTCCATGCACTCTCCTGGTGGACAGCCTCGGAAACGTACCCCTGGTCAAAGAATCCACAGGGGTACCTTTGCTGCAACGTGCTCTGGCTAGGCCATTCGAAGGTACCGCCAAAGAGTTATTGCGGGCTTCGTGCGTACGTCCCGAGGCATGCACAACGCCTACGTGACGGCTGGTCCTGGTATCGGTTCAGATGGAAGGCCCGAGTCGATGGTGGCTGGGGCCAGTCGTGTGACGAATGCGGCTGGCCGAGAGGCCACCGATGACCCTAGGCCGGTTCTTGGTGGCGGAGAGCCGCATCAGTGCGGCCCGGATGTCACCTACAGATCTGTCCTGCAGGTGGGGATCAGGTTGCCTGTGTCGGTTCCTTGTCGCTGAAGGCTTCGCAGGAGTCCGCGGATGGCGGGCCACTGCGGTGTGCCGGTCAACGTGGGATTGACTTGCTCGGCCCAGTGCCGCCAACGCCGCTCGTCGGCGGCGTCCCGGTCGCGATTGATGGCACTCTTGGCGAGCTCGGCGACACGCCAAGTGAGCGCGGGGTCTGTCAGGCAAACGGTGTAAGTGGCTCCAGTGCCCGTGAGGGCAGGAGGAGTCATCATGACTGAGAACACCGTCAACACCCTCGAGAAGCTCGAGGTGTCGGCCAGACTGGACGACGTGACCGAACCACCACCTCTGATGCCGGAGGAGCCGGCCGACCTAGACATCGATCAGCGGGAAGCGATCGCGCAGATGGTCCGCCAGGCCAAGGACGCCGGGATCGCGTTGACCGGCCCGGGTGGCCTGCTGAAGACGTTGACCGCGCAGATCGTCGAAGCCGCGCTCGATGAAGAGCTCAACGAGCACTTGGGCTATGACAAGCACGACCCGATCGGCCGCGGCAGCGGGAACTCCCGCAACGGCACCCGGACCAAGACCGTCTTGACCGACAACGTTGGCGCGATCGACATCCAAGTCCCGCGGGACCGCAACGGCACCTTCGACCCGCAGCTGGTCAAGAAGCGCCAACGGCGGTTGTCGGACATGGACGCGATGGTCCTGAGCCTGTTCGCCAAAGGTCTGACCACCGGGGAGATCGCCGCTCATTTCGCCGAGGTCTATGGCACCAGCGTCTCGAAGGACACGATCAGTCGCATCACCGACCGGGTCGTGGAGGAGATGACCACCTGGATGGCGCGGCCGCTGGAGCGCATCTACGCTGCCATCTTCGTCGACGCGATCGTGGTCAAGGTCCGTGACGGGCAGGTCCGTAACCAGCCCTACTACGCCGCGATCGGGGTCGACCTCGACGGGCACAAGGACATCCTGGGCATCTGGCCCGGCAACGGCGACGGGGAGTCGGCGAAGTTCTGGTTCGCCTGCCTGACCGAGCTGAAGAACCGCGGCGTCCAGGATGTGTTCTTCATCGTGTGTGACGGGCTCAAGGGCCTGCCCGACAGCATCGGCAACGTGTTCCCGCAAGCGAAGGTCCAGACCTGTCTGATCCATCTCCTGCGCAACAGCTTCTCGTATGCGTCGAAGCGGCACTGGCCCGAGATCGCGGCCAACCTGAAACCGGTCTACGAGGCTGCTTCGGCCATCGATGCGGAGCGGGCGTTCGAGGAGTTCGCCGAGAAGTGGGCAAGGCCTACCCGGCCATGATCCGGCTCTGGCGGGGTGCCTGGGCCGAGTTCGTCCCGTTCCTGGACTACGACGTCGAGATCCGCAAGGTCCTCTGCTCCACCAACGCGATCGAGAGCCTCAACGCCCGCTTCAGGCGGGCGGTCCGGGCCCGAGGCCATTTCCCCAATGAGCAAGCCGCCCTGAAGACCTTGTACCTGACCGTGAGATCCTTGGACCCAAGGGCACCGGACAGACCCGCTGGGGCATGCGCTGGAAGCCCGCCCTGAACGCCTTCGCCATCACCTTCGCAGACCGCATGCCAGCAGCCAGCACCTACCACTAGAAATCGCCACTTACACCGAAAATCGGACAGTCCCTCATGCAGCTCGCAGGTCAGTGGCGGTGACCGGTGCCGGGCATGCGGTGCATGAACAGCATCATGCCCATGCAGAGAATGCCCACCATCAGTGTGCCTGCACCCGCGCCGCGAGTCAGCGACCACAGACCCAGCGCCACCAAGGGAACGCACATCAGGAGCATGTGCCAGTAGTGTCCCCGGTGCCGCGACGGCGGTCGACCCGCCTCGTCGCTGCCGGTCGGATGAGAGTGGTGGGGTGTGGTGTCGGTGTGCGGGTGGTGCGTCATGGGGACGGTCCTTTCGTGGGCGGTCAGGGGTGGGAGGGCCGATGCGCTTGTTGCTCGCTCGGGGCTTGATCAGGTCGGAGGGCAGCTGTTCGTGGCGCCGGAGCGTGAGTTCGAAGCCCACGCTCCCGAGAAGTGCGCGAAGCTCGGAACCGGTCGCCACGTCCGACGGGGTGACGGTGAGAAGTGACTCGCCGGATGGAACGAGACTCATCGCGACCCGGCGGAGGCCGGGCAGCGCCCGGACGGCCTCGAGCGCGCTCACGAGGCAGCGGTTGCAGGTGAGTCCCCGCACGCCGTACCTGGTCTGGCTGAGCTTCGTCATGGTCTGCTCTCCTCTTCGATCGCAAGCCCATCATCTCCGGGCCGTGTGGAGCGCGGGTATGGTCGCGGTCAAGTTTCCGACAAGCTTTGACGAGCCCCTAGCACCTAGACGACGGGACGCTCTCCGAGAGCGACGACGTTTGCGACAAGGGGCATGCATTCGGAGTGCCGTGCCACGGCTTCGCCTTGATCTGATGCGGACGGCTTCCAGCGCTGCACTGCGCCGCGATCATGAAGGGTGGTGCGGAGGTCCATCCGTCAGCAGTGCTGTGACGAGCGGGGCCTTACCCAATCGTGTGCGGCGCAACTCACCGACTGCGACAACCTTTACTGGGATCGTCTCTACACCAAGATCCCGTAGCGCCTTCTCGATTTCGGCTTTGGCCTCGTGCGGGTCTTCGACCGGGGAGACCAGGCGGACGAGTAGGTGGTCGGAATGCTGTTCTATCTGCCAACCGTTGGGTGCCGAGTTCTGCAGCGCGCTGGCGAACACCACCGGATGGACCCTGATCTCCTCATCGTGGCCGGGCAGTGTCAAGGTGTCTTGGCTGCGCCCATCTACCGATTCAAGCAGGGCGAAAGGGAGGTCGCACGAGCAGTTCTTGGTCGATAGGCGCACACTGTCGGTGAGTTCGTAGCGGATCAGTGGGAGCGTGCGGGAGAACAGGACTGTGACGAGAAGTCGTTCGGAGGGGCTTCCGGCAGGCACCGGCTGGTAGTCGGAGTTGACAGGTTCGATGATGACGAAGTCCTCGTAGAGGTGCCATCCGCCATGCTGGCAGGTCGAGGCGATGCCCGCGGTCTCGGTGGCAGCGTAGGTGTCCACCAGGGCACGCGACCCCCATGCCGACACAGCTGCGGCGCGGGCCGGTGCGGGTAGGACTTCGGAGGCGGCGACGACCTTCTCCGGCGAGATCTGAAGGGTTCCTTCAAGCTGGGCGTTCGCCAGTGGCCCAAGGAGGGAAGCATATGCGACCAGCAGTCGCGGCTGGAACGCGTTGATCTCGTCCACCATTTCCTTCACGGGGCGGTGCGCATCCAACCGCAGGGTGGGAACAATGGCGGATCGGAGGCTGGCTCCGACCACCGCTGACTGGTGGCTGGGGTCGCGGGAACTCACGATCACGGTTCGCAACGGCGCACCGGGGCCGACATGGACGTCGGCCCAGTCATTCACCCGCGCGTAGGAGGCCAATACCGAGGTCCATTCGCGTCTGTTCCAAGCGAACGTCGCACGCGCGCCGGTGGTGCCGCCCGTCGCCGCCAGCCACAGACCACGCCACGCTCGCGCCGGGTCATCGCCGGTGGTCTCGAGATCGTGAAGCCGCCGTTCGACATCAGCCAACCGCAGATCAGGAGACGTGCAGATCCGATCCCAGTGCCGCATCAGGTCCTGCTTGGTGAGCACCGGCAATTCTGATAGCGGCGAGCCTTCCTTTCCGGCCAAGACTTCGCCGTAGTAGGGCGAGTGCGTCCTCGCGTGGTTCAGCAGGCGACGAAGCTGAGCCTGCTGGAACCTCAGCAGCCGCTGCCGATGCCAACGGTCGCGGCGCCGTACCTGGGAGCGCACGACCAGCACTCTGCCGAGTAGGAAGAAATTGGGATTCATGCGGCAACTCGTGCTCCCGTACCTGGTCTGGTTCCTGTTCGCCATGTCCGCACTCCAAACTCGCCTGCTAGTGCCCATGATCAACCGGTGGTGTTGAGACTTGGTATGGCTGTGATCAAGTTCGCGACAAGGCCGGCGCTCGCTGCGTCTGCGGGCTCGTTCTCCCTTCCCGCCGCGCCCCCACTTGGCGGGTCGGCCCGTTGTGTGCCCCTCCGTTGGGGGGTGTCCCTATGTTTCTGTCAAGCAGCGATTGGCTGTGGTGATGGGATGGGGCGTGGAATAGTTCGTGGTGGCGGAGCATGGCGTACATGACGTCGCAGCGGCGTCTCGCGAGGCAGATCAGGGCAGCGTTGTGCTTCTTGCCTTGGGCCCGCTTCCTGTCGTAGTAGGCGCGGGAGACCGGGTCGGAACCCAGGGCGGCGAAGGCTGAGAGGAACAGGGCCCGCTTCAGGTGCTTGTTGCCGGAACGGGAGGGAAACTCGCCTCGGATGCTGGTGCCAGAGCGTCTGGTGACCGGCGCGAGGCCGGCGTAGGCGGCCAGGTGGCCAGCGGTGGGGAACATCGAGGCGTCACCGACGTCGAGGAGGATCCTAGCTGCGGTCCTGACTCCGACGCCGGGCATCGAGGTCAGGACCTCGGCAAGAGGGTGAGCGTTGAGGACCTCCTCGATCTGGGTGGCTAGCGCGGCCCGCTGCGCCCTGGTGGTTCGCAGCGATGCGGCCAGTTGGGCAGGACCTGCTCGGCGGCTGCGGTGCCGGCAACGATGACGCTCTGCTGCGCCAGTGCCTGCCAGATCGCGTCGGCGAAGGTCTGCGCGCCTCGCGGGTTGGCCTTGGTGATGACCCGCAGGAGCCTGGCGCGGGTCGTGTTGCTGATGGTCTGGGGCCGCCGAACTGCTCCAGCACGGCCAGCCCCTGCTTGGTGTCCAACTTGGGTCCGACAACGCGTTCGAGCGCGGGATGGATCTGGGTCAACAGCCCGCGGATCCGGTTCGACAGGCGGGTGGCCTCGGCTGCGAGGTCCTCATCGAAACCGATCAGGACCTTCAACTCGGCCAAGGCTTCCTCGCCGAGATCGACACGGCGGAGGGTGTGGGGCATGGTCCGGGCAGCGTCAGCGATGATGAATGCGTCGCGGGCGTCGGTCTTGGCGTTGCCAGGATGCAGGTCAGCGATCCGGCGCATCGCCAGCCCGGGCAGGTAGGCAACCTGGATCCCCATCGAACGGGCGACGGCGATCGGTAGAGCGCCGATCGTGTTGGGCTGGTCCACGATCATCAGGACCCGGCCCTGGGTCTGCAGGCTGGCCAGCAACTCTTCCAGACGTGCCTGATCCTGCGGCAGGGCCTGTCCAGGATCTTCTTCCCGGCTGTGTCGAGGGCGCAGGCGTGGTGGGCCTGTTTGCCCACGTCGAGCCCGCACCAGATGTCGAAGCCAACATCGTCTTCCATGATGGTCACCATCCCTCCAACTCTGGTCGGCGGTCGTCGGGGCATGTGGTGTTGCGTCAGCTGCCGCACCCACGTCTACGTTGAGACCTTCACAAGGCCGTGTCCCTATCAGCGGTCAGCTGGCGCTACCAGGCCCGGTGACAACACCCCCGGATCATCGACGACAGGGGCAGTAAGTCATGCCGGGCCCGGCGACCGTAACCCCAACTTAGGGGCCTCTACCAAGGTAACGGGGCGGTGCCGTCGGCAGCCGGTGCACCGTTCGGCACGGCCGGACGGGCGATACGGGGTGTTCCGGGAGTGTTGTCTACCGCGTCACAGCGACGAGACGCGGCCGGCCGTCCTCCCTAACATCGGTCGACGTGGTGGAGTCGGTCACCACCCAGTCCATGGTTGAAGGATCCGCTTCGGCGCGGACCGCCGCGGTGGTGGGGGTTCCGGGAGGCGAGGGTGACGTTGACCAGCCCGAGGACCGTGACCAGGCCCCAGGCATGTGCGCCGCGCGGGGCGGGCGGTGCTGGATGGAGCCCAGGGCCAGCAGGGCGAGGCCGGCCACGAGGGCACGCAGTGCGGCGTACCACAGCAGCGGGGCGTCGCGCAGCCCCCATTCGATCACGACGAAGCACGCCGCCCAGGCCGCGGTGATCCACAGCATCCGCAACGGCTTCGGCCCCGGGCCACCGCTCCGGCCGGCGAAGCGGTGCTGCCAACAGGGACGTCCACGCCAACCCCGTCAGCGGGTCCCGGCCGGGACTGGTGTGATCGGTTCCTGGACCGCGCGCTGGGGCGCGCCCGGGGTTTGTTGCGCGGGCAGCCTAAGCCGCTTGAGCAGCAGGGCGTTGAGCGTGACGATGACCGTGGAACCGGACATTGTCAGCGCCGCGATCTCGGGACGCAGCATCAGACCGAAGGCGGGGTAGAACACCCCGCAGCGATGGGCAGCGCGAGGACGTTGTACCCGATCGCCCAGGCCAGGTTCTGCCGCTCTTTGCGCACGGTGCCCCGCCGATGCGTAGCGCGACGGAGACGTCCAGCGGGTCGGAGCGCATCAGGACGATGTCCGCGGTCTCGATCGCCACGTCCGTACCGGCACCGATCGCGATGCCGATGTCGGCCTGGGCGAGGGCCGGGGCGTCGTTGACGCCATCGCCGACCATCGCCACCGTCTTGCCGGCCTGCTGCAGCTCGGTGACCTTCTGGGCCTTGTCCCGGGCAGGACCTCGGCGATGACCGTGTCGATGCCGAGTTGCTCGGCGATGCGCAGTGCTGTGGCCTCGTTGTCGCCGGTGAGCATCACGACCTCGATCCCGGACTCGTGCAGGGCCGCGACGGCTGCGGCCGCCGTGTCGCGGGCGGCGTCGGCCAGTGCGATCACACCCACCGTGCGTCCGTCCACGGCGACCAGCACCGCAGTGCGCCCCGAGGCGGCCAGCTCGTCGCGCCGCTGGCCTAGGTCGCCGAGGTCGATGTTCTCCCTGGTCATGAGACGCAGGTTGCCGACTAGGACCCGCCGGCCGTCCACCGTGGCCATGGCACCGTGCCCGGGAACGTTGAGGAACTCGCTCACGCTCAGCACCGGCACGCCGCGCGCAGCGGCATGGCTGTCGATGGCTCGAGCCAGCGGGTGCTCAGACTCGCGTTCGACGGCGGCGACCAGGGCCAGCATCTCCTCCTCGCTCATGCCGACAGTGATGACGTCGGTGACCTCCGGCTCGCCCTTGGTCAGCGTGCCGGTCTTGTCCATCACCACCGTGTCGATCTTTGCCGTCCCCTCCAGGGCAGTGGCGTTCTTGAACAGCACCCCCGCTTGGCTCCGAGCCCGGTGCCCACCATGATCGCCATCGGTGTGGCCAGCCCCAGGGCGTCGGGCAGGTGATGACCACCACGGTGATCGCGAACAGCATCGCCGTCGGCACGCCGGCGCCGGCGAGCATCCACACGGTGAAGGTCACGGTGCCGCCGATGAGGGCGACGAACACCAACCAGAACGCCGCCCGGTCGGCCAGACGCTGTCCGGGGCCTTGGAGTTCTGGGCCTCCTGGACCATCTTCACGATTTGCGCCAGCGCGGTGTCCGCCCCGACCTTGGTCGCCCGGGCCCGCAAGGTGCCGGTGGTGTTGATCGAGGCGCCGATCACCGCCGCGCCGGGCGCCTTCTCCACCGGCATCGATTCTCCGGTGACCATCGACTCATCGACCTCGGACTCGCCCTCCTCCACGACTGCGTCGGTGGGGATCTTCGAGCCGGGCCGTACCAACAGCAGATCGCCGACGGCTACCTCGGCGGTGGGGACCTCCACGGGCTGGCCGTCACGAATCACCACGGCCAGGGAAGGGCCAGCTGCAGCAGCGTGCGTACCGCGTCGTTCGCGCCGCCGCGGGCTCGCATCTCCAACCAGTGCCCCAGCAGCACGAACGTGGTCAACACGGTGGCCGCCTCGTAGAAGACCTCACCACCGCCGGTGAGGGTGACCACCAAGCTGTAGAGCCACCCAGCCCCACGGCGACCGCCACCAGGACCATCATGTCCAACGTCTTGGCCCGCAACGCCCGGTAAGCGCCGTCGAAGAAGATCCACGCAGAGTAGAACACCACCGGCAGCGAAAGGAGCAAGGTGAAGACGTCGTCGCGCAGCCCGAACGCCAGCGGCGGGTTCAGCCCCAGCACATCACGCCCGAGCGGGGACCAGATCGTGATGGGGATCGACAGGATCAGGGCAACCAGGAACCGGTTGCGCATGTCGCGGGCCATGTCCTCCATCGTCCCGCCACCGTGGTGCCCGCCGTGGCCCATCACCGCCTGCGCGGAGCGGTCAACCTCATCCGCATCGCCCCCGTGACCGGTGTGCCGGGCATGGGCGTCATCATCATGCGCCACTTGCCCTGCATGGGCGTCGTGCCCGGCCTGCCGCGTGGGGCATCGTGCCCGGTGTGGGCGTCGGTCGGCGCCGGTTCAGACATGGGGTGGCACATGTGGTCGGGCACCGATTGTCCGGCGCAGTGGTAGCCGCACTCGTTGACCCAGCCGACAAGCTGGGCCACCGACGTCGTGTCCGGGTCGTAGGTGACCGTCGCTGTCTGGGACACGGCGCTGGCCTGGACGGCGAGCACGCCGGGGCGTTCGCGGAGCGTTTTTTCGATCACCGGTTCAGAGGTGGCCCAGTGCAAGCCACCGACCTCCAGGACAGTGGTCTGATTCTTCATGATTCGGTCTTCCCTTCCCGGCCTGTGGCCGATAGGCGGTGCATGGACGGGGCCTGGCGGGATGCTGGGCCACCTGCTCATGTCTCAGGCCGTCGTCGCCCGGACCGGGTCGGGCAAGAACTCCCGGAGCATGCCTAGGGCCTCATCCGTCATCGCGATGGATTCGGCGCCGTCGGTCACGGTGCCGGCCAGGGCGCGGATGGCATCGATGGTCTCGGGGACGACGATGGCCTCGTTGTAGACCTGATAGGTCAGGTAGGCCTCGTCCCCTCGACGGTCAGGACGTCCTCCCACACTCCGACTTCCCACATGTCCCCGCGGGGCCGGCCGATGTCGCGCATGAGCTCGACGGTGGTGTTCAGGGCTGTGAGGCCGTCGGCCATGCGGATGAACGCGATTCTGGGGCCGCACGCAGGGCATCAAGGACCTCCCCGCGGCTGGCGGGCCGGGTCAGCTGGAGGGTCCAGTAGTGGTTGTGGGTCTGGGTGTGCGCCGCCTTCGCGGCCATGGTGACCACGTCCAGGTCAGGCAGGACCGTGCGGGCATCTGGGCCCTGGTGGGAGGGGATGGAGGCCTCGGGGACCATCGTGTTCATGATGCCGTCCTGGTGGGACTCGCCCGGGTCGGTGGCCCGCCGGATCAGGACCCCGCGGGCGCGGACGAGGAGGTCGGCGTCCTGCAGCGCCCCGAGGACGCGCACGATGCTGGTGGTGTTGCACGAGACCACCCGGGTGGCGTCCCGGCCCAGCGTGGTGGCGTAGTTGGCCTGGGCGACGAAGGAGTGCCCGGTGGTGGTGTGGGACTCCCCGCCTTGGAAGACGGATTTGACCCCGGCGGCCTGGTAGGCCTGCAGGTTGGTGGCGGCGACCTTCTTCGGGGTGGTGTCCACGACCACGTCGACCTGGTCGAGCAGGTCCTCCAGGATGCCCACTACAGGTACCCCGGCCGCTCGCATCGCGGTTCCCGCGTCATCGGTGGCCGCGAACACCTCGATGCCGCGTCCGACCGCGCTACGGATGCGCCAGTCGGTGGCGACGTCGGCCACGCCGACGAGGTCCATGTCGGGCATGGCCCGGATGGCGTCCGCGACCCTCTTGCCGATCACTCCGTAGCCGTTGACGGCAACCTTGATGTTCATGACAGCCTCCTGTGCTTGTTTCGTGCCGTGGTGTTCTGCGAGTTATTCGCGGTCGTCGTTCTGTTCGGCCGTCGGGTTGCCGCGCGTTCTTCTTCCCGATGCTCTCCGCCCGCCAGCGGGGCCGGGGGCGAAGTCAGGGGAGGGGCTTCCTCAGCTGCGCAGCAGGCGCCCGATCGCTGCGGAGACCTCCTGCACCTTGGCGTCGTGGAGCTGGCGGTCGCCGGACTCGACCGCTTCGGCGAGGCAGTGCTGCAGGTGGTGTTGGGTGAGTTCCAGTGCCACCGAGCGCAGTGCGCTGTTGACGGCCGAGAGTTGCGTGAGGGTTTGTATGCAGTACGTGTCCTGGTCGACCATGCGGGAGATGCCACGGATCTGGCCTTCGATGCGGTTGAGCCGGTTGATGAGCGCGTGCTTGTCGTCGGTGCTGGCCATGTCGATCCTACCTCCCGCATGTCGACTCGGTTAGTGGCCGGAGTGTGGGCCGTGCGCGGTGGCTTCGGGTTGCGGGTGCCCGTAGCGGTGGGGGTCCGCGTCAAACGCTGCTGCGCAGTGCGTGGAGCAGAAGTAGAACGTGTTGCCGTCATGGTCGCGGGTGGCGGCGGCCTTTGCGGGCTGTACCTTCATCCCGCAGACGGGGTCGATGTGGGTGGGGGTCTTCTTCTTGCCGAACATGGTGGTGTCCTTTTCTGCGGTGGTGGTGGCGGCGGATACGGTGCCGCCGATTTCCACGACGGGCGTCGTGGCGTGCCCGGTCGGGCCGGGCTCCGGGATGGGGCGGGGCGTCCAGCCTCGCAGGCGGTTGGCGTTGGCGACGACGGACAGGGACGAGAGCGCCATGGCGCCGGCGGCGATCATCGGGCTGAGCAGGATCCCGAAGAACGGGTACAGCAGGCCGGCCGCGATGGGGATGCCGAGGGTGTTGTAGAGGAACGCGAACACGAGGTTCTGTTTGATGTTGCGCATCGTGGCGCGGGACAGGTCCACTGCCGTGACGACACCCGAGAGGGCGCCGGAGATGAGGGTGACGTCGGAGGATTCGATGGCCACGTCGGTGCCGGTGCCGATCGCGGAGCCGACGTCGGCTTGCGCCAGTGCGGGGGCGTCGTTGATGCCGTCGCCGACCATACCGACGACCTTCCCCTCCTCCTGGAGGCGGCGGACCTCGGCGGCCTTGTGTTCGGGCATCACTTCGGCGACGACGCGACGGATTCCGACCTGCGCCGCGATCGCCGCGGCCGTGGCCCTGTTGTCCCCGGTCATCATGATCACTTCGATGCCGCGGGCCTGGAGGGCCGCGACCGCGGCCGGGGATCCTTCCTTGATGGTGTCGGCGACGGCCACCACCCCGCGGCGCGGCCGTCGACCGCGACCAGCATCGGGTCTTGCCGTCGGCGGCGAGCGCGTCGTGCAGGGGAGCAAGGCCTCGTCGATCACTCCGCCTGCTGCGAACAACCGGCGGTTGCCGACGAGGACGTCATGTCCGTCAACCCGGCCGCGCACGCCCTGCCCGGTGATCGAGTCGAAGTCGTCCATGTCGGGCACCGAGATACCGCGCTCGACGGCGCCCGCGACGATCGCGGCGGCCAGCGGGTGCTCAGAGCTCTTCTCCAAGGCGGCCACCCAGCCGAGCAACTGGTCCTCGTCGTGGCCCCAGCGGCGGCGACGTCGGTGAGGATAGGGACGCCCTTGGTGATCGTGCCGGTCTTGTCGAGGATGATGGCGTCGAGCTTGTGGGCGGTTTCGAGAGCCTCGGCGGATCGGATCAGGATGCCGTGCTCAGCACCCTTGCCGGTGCCGACAGTGATCGACATCGGCGTCGCCAAGCCGAGCGCGCAGGGGCAGGCGATGATCAGCACCGAGACCGCGGCGACGAGCGCGAACACGAACGCGGGCTGAGGGCCGAGCAGGAGCCAGATCGCCAAGGTCCAGACGGCGATGATGATGACAGCGGGGACGAAGTAGCTGGAGACCTTGTCCACCAGCCGCTGAATGGGGGCCTTCGAGCCCTGCGCCTCGCGGACCAACTTGATGATCTGGGCGAGCATCGTGTCGGCCCCGACGTGGGTGGCCTGGTAGCGCAACGCGCCGGTGGAGTTGATCGTCGCGCCGATCACCGGATCGCCCACGGTCTTGGTCACCGGCATCGATTCGCCGGTCACCATGGACTCGTCCACGGCCGAAGACCCCGAAATCACCTCACCGTCGACGGGGATCTTCTCGCCGGGCCGAATCAGCACCACATCCCCGACCTCAACCTCCTCGACCGGGATCTCAACCTCGCTGCCCAGGCGCAGGACCCGGGCGGTACGCGGCTGGAGGCCGATGAGTTTGCGGATGGCCTCGCCCGTGCCCGCCTTCGCCTTCGTCTCCAGCAGGCGGCCCAGCAAGATCAAGGTGATGATCACGCCAACCGCCTCGTAGTACACCTGCTGCAACTCCGGAGGGAGGATCTGCGGCGCGAACGTCACCACGAGGCTGTAGCCGAAGGCGGCCACCGTGCCGAGCGTGATCAGCGAGTTCATGTCAGCGGTGCGGTGCGACAGCGCCCGCCAGCCCACGCGATGGATCGGCCAGCCGGTCCACAGCATCACCGGCGCAATCAGCGCCAGCTGCAGCCAAGGGTTCATCAGGAACTCCGGCACCCAGGCCGCCTTGAACAGTTCGACACCCATCACCGCCACCAGCACGGGCAGCGTGAGCAGCGCGCCGCCGAGCACTCGCCGCGTGAGATCCCGGATCTCGGCGGCCCGCTCCGACTCATCATCGTCATTGTCGGAGACGAGCCGTGACGCGTTCGCGACGGTGCCCGGCGTGGCCGCTTCCGCTGCCGCTGCGTCGGGCTGGGCGAGGGCAGGTGGAGTCTCCGGCACAGCACCGGTGACCCGGATCAGGCCCGAGACCATGTTCATCCACAGGCGAACCGGTACTCGCCGGCAGCCTCAGGGGTGAACTCGACGGCCGTGGTCCGGAACGCCGGCAGGCTCGCATTGATCTTGAAGTCCGGCATCACCACCCGCGATGTGCATTCACCACCTCCCTGCGGTCGAACAGGATCCGCACCGGAACACCGGGACGCACCCCTCGATCACCCGGGACTGTAGCCACCATCGACGGTGACCTCCACCACCTGCACCCCGTCCTCGACGTGCACGCTCCCAGCCTTCTTCGGACCGAAGAAGAACCACAACAGCAATGCAGTCAGCACTCCTGCGCCGACCAGAACAAGCCAAACCATCACGCCACCTCACTCGAAAGTTCATACCCTGGGGGGTATACAGCGAGACTACGGCGGGACTATGCGAACCGCAATGGGATTCGATCGAGGTTCGATCAAGATCCGTGCACTGGTGCGAGGGGGCAGAGCCTGCGGCGGATCTTGACCGAATCTTGGCCGATCCCGGTCAGGCGCTTGACGCAGATCGGTCAGCGTGGAGTCAGTGGCGCGGCTGCGCGTCCTCCGTGATTCGACGACGGGAGTCGACTGTGTGGCCTGAGTTGTTTTCGGTGTTCGGTGTGGGGGTCCAGTCCTATGGACTGAGCAAGGCGCTCGCGCTGCTGGCGGGTGCCTACCTGCTCGGCCGGTCCTTCCAACGGATCGGATACGACAAAGAGTTGGCCCACTCGATCGCGCTGTGGGCCACAATCTGGGGCTTCGTCGCCGCCAAGGTGTACTTCCTCATCGCCAACTTCCAACACCTGTCCTGGCACATGCTCGGCGGCTCCGGCTTCGTCTGGTACGGCGGCCTGATCGGCGGAACGCTCGCAGTGGTCGTCATGACCCGCCGGCACGCGCTGTCGCTGCCGAAGGTCGCCGGCGCGATGGCTGCTCCGCTGTCGGTGGCCTACGGCATCGGTCGGATCGGCTGTTTCCTTGCGGGCGACGGTACCTACGGCAAACCTACGGATCTCCCGTGGGGATGGCCTTCCCAACGGCGCGGTCCCGGTCGACGTCCCGGTCCACCCCGCCCAGCTGTATGAGGCGGCCGGGCATTCTTGATCGCGGGCGTCCTGTGGGCGCTGGGACGCCGCGTCGGCCCGCTCACCATGTTCGGCGCCTATCTCGCCTGAGCGGAGCGGCCAGGTTGCTCGTCGAGTTCGTCCGGATCAACAATCCCATCCTGTTCGGCCTCACCGAGGCGCAGGTGCTCGGCATCGTCAGCATGCTCGCCGGCACCGCCTTGATCGTCCGGGAGGCCCTGCACGGGCCCGCTCCAGTCAGCGAGGATGAGGAACCGGCACAGGCCGGGACCGAAGCGCCGATCATGGCCGCGTCCACGACGAGCCCGGCGGCCTGACGCGCCGCCGACCCTTGATCGAAGCCGGGTCGAGGCTTCACCGAATCCATACCTGCCGGCGGGAAGATGGTTGTGGTGGCTCTCGTGCCGCCGCCCGACAAAAGGAGACCCCACATGACCCCACGAAGAGGATCGCGGCCCTCGTGGCCGCCGCTGCCGCACTGCTCGCAGTGACCGCCGCACCTGCGGGCGCCGAGGAGTCCACCGGACGCCACTTCGCCGAGCACGTCCGCATGCACGCCGCCGACATGGGCTTCAGCGGCACCCAGAACCCGGCGTCATGCACCAGGGGTTCTCCGGCTGGGGCGCCCACCACAACGGCTAGGACGCACGCGTGATGGACGCAACCCCCGAGGAAGTGATGGCTCCGGCGGAGCCTGCCGGCGAGGGAGCGCGCAGTCTCCTCGGCACGGCTTGGGCGGGCGCCCGCGCCACCCTCGGCGCGCTCATGGGGCTCGCCCCCACGTGATGCACCACGTCGGGTTCCTGGCCGGTGCAGCGATCCTGACGGGGTTCCTGGGCAACGCCGTGTTGTACGTGGCGGGCTGCTGCTGAGCATTCCCCTCCTCCGCCGCATCCACCGACGCTTCGCCACCTGGAAGGCGCCCGCAATCGGTGTCGTGATCTTCTCGACGTTGTTCCTCTTCTCCACGCTCGTCCTCGGCCCCTGTTCAACCCCGAACCCCGAAGCGGGGAAGAGCCCGCCGCACCGGCGCCTTCAGCGACGCCAGCAGCGGAGGAACACGACGGTCACCACGAGTGATCAGCCTTTCAGGCACTCCAACACAAGCGAACCGCACCCCGGCGAATGGCCGGGGTGCGGTCCACGTTGCCCGAGCTAACGCGCGATCGGGGATCCGTCAGTGCTCGTCGTGGCCGGCCCCGGTCGCGGTAGCGTATTCCGGCACGCTGATCTCGACGGTGCCCGGCCCGGGGCCGGCGGCAGCGGGCTGTAGCTGATCCCGTTGGGCTTGTCGCCCACGGTCACCGTCGCCATGGTGGCCTTCACGGTGAGGTCGATGACCGAGACCGTGTCGTCGTAGAGGTTGGTGACCCAGGCTCGCTGCCCGGTGGGCTCGATGACGACACCGTGCGGCCCGGACCCGGCTTGCACGGTGGACTCGACGGTCATGGACTCGGGGTCGATCATGGTCACCGTGGTGCCGGGCGTGTCGTCGGTACCTTGGTCCGCCGAGAGCAGCCGCGTCCCGTCGGCGGTGAGGTAAAGCTGCACCGGGGCGCCGGGACCGCAACCGATCCGATGACCTGTTGTTCCGCGAGGTCGACTTTCACCACCGAGCTGGACCCGATGAGGGTCACGTAGACATATCTTCCGTCGGCGCTGACCGCCACCTGAGGTGGCGAGTCGCCCACGGGGATACTGGCGGCCACCGCGTTCGTAGCAGTATCGACGACGTCGATCGCGCCGGCCGTGGTGTTGGCGACGACCACGGTTGACCCGTCGGGACTGGCCCGCAGCCCGTGCGGGCCAGCGCTCAGGTCGATGGTGGCACGCAACTCGAGCGAGTCCGCCTCGTAGACGCTCATTGTGTCGTCGCCGGCGTTGGTGACATACACAGTCTCGCCGTCCGGTGTGACGATCACGTGCGCGGGACTCGTGCCGGTGGGTGCCGTCCCCGCAGTTCGTAGGTCTCCGCATCCAGGGCCACGAGTGCGTTGTTGTGTCCGCTGACGGCCCAAACGGTGCTGCCATCGGGGCTCACCTGCACGTTGTGCGGGCTCTCGATTCCTGTCACAGTCGTGACGACCTCGCCGGTGGCGGCGTCCAGCGCGCTGAGCGAGTCCCCGTCCTCGTTGGCGACCCATACGGTGCCGTCGACGGACGCGATCTCCAGCGTCGACCCCGAGGCGGTTGAGTCCTCAGTCGCCACGGTTGCGCCATCTTCTGTCGCCGCTCGCTCCAGTGTTGTCATGCCGGAGTTCGGGTCGGTGCCCTCGCCTTGGCCGCAGGCGCTCAACGCAAGGGCCACCGTGGCGAGGACGGTGAGGGTCGCTGGGCTGCGCCAGCTCCGTTTGGTGATGCGAATCACTGACTTTCTCCTTGTTCTTCGTGAAAAGTCCCGCGATCACTGTGCGCGCACCGGATCTGGCCCGGGTGCGGATTCGGTGAAGATCCCGTCAAGATCCTGGCATGTCCCTACCCACGGAACCTTGACCGTTCCTGAACATTCCACGCTTGGATGAGGACGATACCCAGGGGAGTATTGGCTCATGACCGCTTTGAACCGCCGCCACCTGCTCCTCGGCGCCACGGGCATCGCCGGGCGGGACTCCTGTCCGCCTGCACGAGCCCCTCGAACAAGCCCGGCACTCCAGCGCCCGGCTCCGGTGCCTCTCGCTCGTACCCGGCCCCTTCGCTCGCTCCGGCGCCGGGGCGTTCCGTCGTGCAGCAGGCGTTGACACCGCGGCCGGTCACGCTCGACCTCGGCGGCCTGACGGCGAAGACTTGGGCGTACGACGATTCGAGCATGGGTGTGCTGCGCGGCACGGCCGGAGACCTGTTCAGGATCACCGTCGACAACCAGTTGCCCGCCTCGACCAGCGTGCACTGGCACGGCGTCCGACTGCACCACGCCGCCGACGGCGTGCCGGGAGTGACGCAGGACCCCATCGAGCCCGGCACGAGCTTCACCTACGAGTTCGTCGCACCGGACCCCGGTACCTTCTTCTTCCATCCGCACTCCGGCGTCCAACTCGACCGCGCCCTGTATGCACCCCTGATCATCGACGACCCCGACGAACCGGGGCCTATGACGACGAATGGATCGTGGTCCTCGACGACTGGACCGACGGCGTGGGCCGGGGCCCGGACGAGATCTTCGAGGATTTCGCCGCGGAGAACGGCCCGGTCTCGATGGGAATGGGCCACGGGAACATGCGCGACATGAGACACGGGGCATCCTCGCCCTGGGGGACGCCGGCGACGTCGACTACCCGCACTACCTCATCAACGGACGCGTACCCGAAGCCCCCGCAACCTTCGAAGCCAAGCCGGGACAGCGCATCCGCATCAGGATCATCAACGCCGCCTCGGACACCATCTTCAAGCTGGCGTTGGGGGCCACACCATGACCGTCACACACTCCGACGGATTCCCCGTCGAACCCGCGGACACCGCAGCCCTGTACATCGCAATGGGAGAGCGCTACGACGTGACGGTCACCCTGCGCGACGGGACCTTCCCGCTCGCGGCACGGCCCGAGGGCAAGACCGGGACCGCCCGCGCCGTCGTTCGGACGGCCTCGGGCGACGCGCCCTCGACGGATGCCCCAGTCCCGGAACTCGACGGCGACGCCCTGCTCGGGACGCAACTACGCGCCGCAGCGCAGGCGCGCCTGCCAGACGGCGAGCCCGACGACACCTTCGACGTGGAACTCAACGGTCAGATGGACCCCTACGGCTGGGGCATCAACGGCCGCAAGTTCGGCGACCACGAACCACTCGACGTGAGCCCCGACCGGCGCGTCCGGATGCGCATGACCAACATGACCATGATGGCCCACCCCATGCACATCCACGGCCACACCTGGGGACTCCCGGGCAGCGGAGGCCTCCGCAAGGACACCGTGCTCCTGACCCCCATGCAGACCATCGAACTCAACCTCATCACCGACAACCCCGGCGAGTGGATGCTGCACTGCCACAACATCTACCACGCGGAAGTCGGGATGATGACGACGATGCGCTACGCCTGACGATCGATCAACCGCGCATCTCCGCGGCCCGTAGTAGGCAGGAATGGTGAATCAGAAGCCCGTGAGCGTAAGAGCTCGCGCAGAGGGATCAGTCGTCACTGGGGAGCCGGGCTTGATGCCCACGTGACTGGAGCAGAGAATCGATCATGGCAGCACCCGACTTGTCCCGCTCAAGTTCGGGCACTTGGTACAGGTTAGCCATTGCCGCCGTTGTGTGACCAAAGCGGCGTTGCACCTCACGGTCAGTCATGCCTGCTTGCTTTGCGAGAGTGGCAGCGGTTGCCCGGAGATTGTGCAGGGTGAGCGTCGGACGGCCGATCTGCCTGGCAGCGCGCCGGTGCGCTGCTGCCAGCACCGTCTCGTTCATGATCTTGCCTGTACGGCGGGCCGGGAAGAGCAGCTCGTCGGGTGCGAAATTGTGGTTCTGGACCCAAGGCCGGAGGTAGTCCAGCACTGCGGCGGGTAGGTAGATGACGCGCTTCCCAGCCGGAGTCTTGGTGTCTGTGTAGTCGCGCTTGTACTCGCCCTCGGCCACCTGTTCCCGTCGGATGGCCCGGCGACTCGGATGAAGCCCTGTTCCACGTCGAGATCGCGCCGACGCAGGCCACGTACCTCCCCAGATCGGAGGCCACCCAGGACGGCCACTGCCAGGGCTGGGCGGTAATATTCCTCCACCGCTTCGAGGTACGGCCCAATATCGCTTGCGCTGAGCGCCTCAGCTGCCCCTTGGCTCGTGGTTTGCCGGCTCCGACGATGCGGCACGGGTTGGCCGCGATCAGCTCGTCGTTGACGGCGTCGTTCATGAGGTGCTTGAGGAGATCGTAGGCCTTCCCGTTCATGGTCGGTGTGTCCGGGAGAGCCTCGTGCCACTTGCGCACGATCGCGGCAGTGACGAGTGCGAGGGTGTGTCCCCGAGCCAGCCGTCGATCCGGAGACGCAGGCACCGTCGGTAGTCCTCGACGGTGCTGCCGACGATGGGCGACCTCGATCGGGTGGACCATGCCAGGATGCGCTGCTCGGCCCACTCGGCCACGGTGAGCGCTGCAGAGTCCTGTCGGCGCTGACGTACCTCCGGCGGGGTCCAGCCGTCTTGATCGATGAGGCGCTGCTCGGACGCCTGCCAATACCTCGCGTCCTGCAGGTGGGTGAAGGTCTTGGAATACCGCTTCCCGTCGGGGCCGAGGTAGCGAACCCGGTAGTTCCCGCTCGGAAGGAGCAGGATTCCGGGCGGAAGTCTGCGGGGTGCACGCGCCATGTTCGGGCTCCCTCCCCGGTTTTCCGGGTCCAATCCGTGTCCAATTTGGGGCCAATCGGTACCCATTATGGCCTATTTCGTGACCAATTTGGGGCCACAGAGTGGTGCACGGTGGCGGAGGGTGACGCAGCTTGGCGGAGTCGGAATCCCGTCTCACTACGTGTTTTGCATCCGTTTTGGCTTGTGCCAGGCGGTTCTCGAGTTGTGGAGCATAGGGGACTCGAACCCCTAACTTCCACCTTGCAAAGGTGGCACTCTACCAATTGAGTTAATGCCCCGAGACTCGCAAGAGTATAGGGTGCCTAGGCCCGGGTCGCCACATCGCACCCCTCCCAGAGCCGGGGCAGCGTCGCTACCTCCCCGACGCCATGCCAGATCCCGGGCACGTGACCTACACTCCTGTCCGTAGGCTGGGCCCCATGGCAACCGAACCGGATCAGGTAACGCCCTCACGATGCAGAGGGTGCTCGACATCCTCGACGCGATGGGCATCGGGTACAAGGTCGACGACGAGGGCGACGTCCTGAGCATCTGGGACGGCAACGCGTTCTACATCTACGTCACCGGCGAGGGAGACGGCCTCCAGGTGTTGGGGTCCTGGGGCATCTCGTGTCCAACGACGAGTTCCACCGGATCCTGATGGGCGCCAACGACATCCATTCCGTCAGCCTCTACCCGAAGATCTGCGTCGAACCGGGCGAGGGCGGGCTGCTGAGCGTGTCGACGAGGCACCCCGGAGACTTCCGGCACGGCGTCACCGACGCCCAGCTCGCCGCGCACATCAGCCTCGGCATCTCGTCGGCGGTCGCGTACTTCACCGATCTCCACACGCTCTATCCGGAGGCGCAGCCGGCGTCCTACAACAGATAGATCCGGTTGTCATCCCGCGCTCTACGCTCGGTACATGAACGATCCGATCGACCCGGAGTTCCTCGCGGCGATGGAGGCAGCCGGGGTCACGCACCGGCCCGGCATGGGTGCCGAGTTGATGGAGGAACTGAGGCCGCTGCTCGCGGCGGACGGGATCGACCTGGACGCCATCGATGTCGACATCGACACGTTCAACGAGGCGATGACCCGGGCCATCGAGCGCCGCAACATGGAACTGTCCACCCCCACCGGTGACGATCGGGTCGCCGCGCTCGACGTCCTCGCCGCATTCACCCTCCTGGCCCACGGCGGACATACCGACGACGCGCTCGATCTGATCGACAAGGTGGGGCCGTACCCGTCGACGGCATTCCCGTCGGTGAGTCAGGTCATCGGCACGGCCCTCGGGCTGCTCGACACCTGGCTGGCAGAACCACCCCCGTTCCACGTGTTCTACCTGCCCTACCCGTCGTACGGCCGTAGGCCGGCAGGCGACATCCTCGCCGCGGCCGGAGACGGGGCTCCTACGCCTCCATGAACGGCCTTCTCATGACGCACGGAGGAAAGGCGGTGTTGCATGGCGCCGCCATCTCCGTCGCCTCCTACCTCGCCTGCCTCGCGAAGCACCTTGGCCGGGACGTATCCGACCTCTGCGACGAGCTGCTCACCGCGCTCCCCACGCGCCGCACTTCCCGCTCCCGCAGCCTGCGACGCAACCCGCGCGCTCGGGTGGCAGCGTCGGCTGCGTCGCAGCCTGCGGGTGGCGCTGGGCAATGGTGCGACTCCGGGTCAGGAGGCAACGCTCGACGACGCCATGGGGCTGTTCGACGAACTGCTCGATCTCGGCGACGCTAGGGGCTCGACCTCCGCCTCCCCGATGACGTGCTGGCGGTGGGGCGGGAGTTGGCAGCTGACCGCTCCTACGCAGAGGAACATCGGTTGGACCTCTACTGGATGCTCGGGATATACCTGAGCCACCGGATCCATCTGGGAGATGACGCCGAGGCTTGGAAGGACGTCCAGGCGGTGGTGGGAGCGCAGAACGCCGAAGCGGAGGACGCCGTCACCAAGCTGCTGACCGACCGCATGCTCCGCTTCGACCGGGCAGAGACCGCCGAGGCCCTGGGGAGAGTCGCCGTGTGCGAGCGGGTGCCCGACCTGTTGGCGTGGATCGGGGCGGGCCGCGCCGTGACCGCAACCGGTGCCATCCGCCGGGCCGACCTCCGCTTCACTGCCGGCCTGCTCGGCATCGACGTCATCGGCGTGAACAGGCGTCCCCGGCAACCCGGCGGCATCGGCGCGGCGCTTCCCGTGCTCTCCATGGACGCCGTCCCACCGCTCACCATCTGGTGGGACCACCTCCTCAACTCGCGGATCATCGAACTGGACGGCAGCAGGGTCCGCCGAGGCCCGAGGGCCGACGCGTTCCTCGCTGACCGGCAGGATGAACGCCTCACCCTCACCTACGACATCGCGCTGTCCGCCGCGCTGACATACGTCATTGAAGACGCCGAGTGGAACATCAGCACGGCCCGGGCGTTCGAGATCCTCGCCGCCGCCCTCGTCCGCGGTGAGGATGACGTCGATACCCCACTGTCGAGGGAGCTGGAGTCGCTCCCGCTCACCAGAGAGATGGTGAAGGCGGCGGGCTCCCCGGTGGTCACGCGAGCGTGGGTCGGCGATCAGGCGGATCACATCATCAACGAGTTCGCCCGCATCGGCCTGCTCGAGATGTCGGCGAACGGCCGACCCCGGGTGCGGCGCGGGCTCGGCTGCGTGCTCGGGGCCGTGCTGCTCCGGGTCCGTTCCCACCTCCCGGCTGGTACTACGGGAAGTTGCAGCCCTAGCCGTCGTCCGACGTTGTCAGAGGCCTCCGCTAGCGTCCTGGGTACTCGACATCGAAGGAGTGCTCCATGTCCGATTCCCGTCCCGGGATCGCGCTGCACCTGTACCGCGTCATCGTCTGGGCCCTGGTCGCCGTCTCCGCCGTACTGCTCGTGACCCAGCCGCTGCCGGCGTTCCCGGCTGCACCGGATGGAGGGCGCGCCCTGAACGTCACTCAGGACTGGGCGAAGCTACTGAAGACTGCCCGCTCGGACGCAGACAGCAACAACATCCGTGCCGACACCGCACCGAAACAGCAGGTGGTCAACGGCTGGCTCACCAACGATCAGCTGGAGATCATCGGGCTCCAGAACGCCGAACTGTCGGAACGACTCCTGATCGCCCAGTTCACCCACGACCAGGCGGTGGAGTCCCAGCGGGCCCAGTGGGAGTGGGAGATGCAGGATCGCCGTCTCGAGCTGTTGGTTCTCATCTTCGGGCTGGGCGTGGCAGCCCACCTCGCCGGCTCGGCTGTGATCTCGCTGGTTACCGCGACGCGCCGGAATCGTCGCAGCACCCCTACCGTCGACGATGACCTGCCCGGGGCACCGGGCGGCGTACCGGTCCCCGGTACCCCGACCGACATCCCATCTGCCCTGCCTGCGCCACTCATACAGCCCCAGGCCGGGCCCGCACCCATGGCGCCTACGCAGGGGCAGGGCCCGGATCAGTGGCCCACCCGGCCGCCGGTCGACTTCGTCTAGCACCCAGAACAGGGAACCGCCGCCCCACGGACAGGGCGGCGGTTCGTCCGTTCGGAGGATCAGTCGACGATGTCGGCGGCCTCCATGCGCGCGGCTGAGGCTGCCGCGTCGGTGGGCAGTTCCTCAGCGGCGATCTCGGCGGCGATCCGGGCCCGGTAGTTCGCCTTCTCGGCCTCGGTCTTCTGGGCGTCCCATCCGAGCTGCGCTGCCGCGATCTCGGCGATCTCGTCGACGGCGGAGCCGCCACGGTCACGCGACTCCGAGTTGAGGCGCACGCGGGCGATGAAGATGTCCTCCAGGTGGAGGGCACCCTCGACGGTGCACGCCCGGGCGACCTCGGCGCGGATGAACTGAGGCGCGGCCTTCAGTGGCTTGGCCAGCGTCGGGTCCTCGTCGATGGTGGCCAGCAGGTCGGGCAGCTCCGAGCCGTAGCGGCGCACCAGGTGGTGCATCCGGTCGGCGTCGAACCCGTACTTGGCGCCCAGGCGCTCGGCCTGGTTGACCGTGGCGTCGAAGCCGTCGGCGCCCATCAGCGGAAGGTCGAACGTCGGCGACGGCTTGGCCGCCGCGAGTTCCTTGCCGAGCGCGAAGTCGACGGCGTCCTCGGCCATCACGCGGTAGGTGGTCAGCTTGCCGCCCGCGATCGCGACCATGCCGGGGATGACCTCGGTGACGGTGTGCTCACGCGACACCTTCGTCGACTTCGACTCGTCGAGCACCTTCGGCTGCAGCAGCGGGCGCAGGCCGGCGTAGGTGCCGATGATGTCGTCGCGGGTCAGGTTCTCCGCCAGCACCTCGTTGGCGTGGGCCAGCACGTAGTCGATATCGGCCGACGTGGGCACCGGGTGCTTGAGCTGCTCGTGCCAGGCGGTGTCAGTGGTGCCGATCACCCAGTAGTGCTGCCACGGGATGATGAACAGCACCGACTTCTCCGTGCGGAGGAACAGGCCGGTCTGGGCCTTGAGACGCTCGCGCGGCAGGACGATGTGGATGCCTTCGACGCCAGCACCTTGAGGCCGCCGGTGCCGCCGGCCATGTCCTGGGTCTCCTCGGTCCACACGCCGGTGGCGTTGATGAGGCGCTTCGCCTTGATGGTGAGGGCCTCACCGGTCTCGACATCGACGGCCTCGACACCGGAGGCGTGGCCCCGGGCGTCCTTGAGGATGTTGGTCACCCGGACGCGGCTTGCGGCCTGTGCACCGTACTTCTGGGCGGTGCGCACGAGCGTGATGACGAGGCGGGCGTCGTCGACCCGGGCGTCATAGAACTCGATGGCGCCGCAGAGGGCCGACGGCTTGATCTCGGGGAACCGCTTGAGGGCGCCCTTCTTCGAGAGGTGGTGCTGGATCGGGACGGTCTTCTTGCCGCCGGCACCGATGACGGCGAGGGCGTCGTACATGCCGACCCCGACCGCGGAGTAGGCCCGCTCGATCACGGGCGTCTTGAGGGGCCACAGGAAGGGCTGGGCCTCGACAAGGTGGGGGGCGATGAGGGTGAGGAGGCGTCCGCGCTCCTTGAGGGCCTCAGCCACCAGCTTGAAGTCGAGGTTGTAGAGGTAGCGCAGACCGCCGTGCACCAGGCGGGAGGATCGCGAGGACGTGCCGGAGGCCCAGTCCTGTCCCTCAATGATCGCGGTACTGAGGCCACGCGAGGCCGCATCGAGCGCGATGCCTGCTCCGGTGACGCCACCTCCGATCACCAGCACGTCGAAGGTCTCAGTGGACATTGCGCGCAGCGACTCGGTGCGCTGCTGCGGCGTCAAAGCGGTGCTCGTCATTGTTGTGATGCTCCTTTGCTCGTAATCCAAGGTTCACCCGTCTGCACGTTCTGCGCAACCGCTGTGCACGTTCGTGCACACGGCGCGGGGTGCGACGTCGCGGTGGTGCAGCAACCGCGCTCCCGCTAGGCGCTCCTCATGAGATAGGGCGCCTTGACGTGGCACGCCGCATACAGTGGATCGCGACCCACCAGTGCAAAGGAGCACCCATGAAAGCCGAATCGACGGCGCTTGTCCTGATCGAGTTCCAGAACGACTTCACGACTCCGGGAGGCACCCTCCACGACGCAGTCAAGGAGACCATGGACGCCACCGGAACGCTCGACAACGCCGTCGCGGCGGCCGACGCGGTCCGCGAGGCGGGCGGCGCCATCCTCCACGTGCCGATCTCGTTCGCCCCGGGCTACGGCGAGATCACCTCGCACCCCTACGGCATCCTCGCCGGCGTCGTCGCGTCGACATCGTTCGTGCGCGGCGGCTGGGGTGCCGAGATCTGCGAGCAGCTCACCCCGCAGGAGGGCGACATCACCATCGAAGGCAAGCGCGGTCTTGACGCATTCGGCTCCACCAACCTCGACTTCGTGCTGCGCTCCAAGGGGATCGACACCGTCGTCCTCGCCGGCTTCCTCACCAACTGCTGCGTGGAGTCCACGATGCGCAGCGCCTACGAGAAGGGCTTCGAGGTGATCACCCTCACCGACGCCGTCGGGCCACCTCGCCGGAAGAGCACGCCAACGCGATCAAGTACGACTACCCGATGTTCTCCAAGCCGATGTCGACCGACGAGTTCGTCGACGCGCTCGGCAGTGAGCAGGAGATGGCCGACTCGTCGCGCGGATACTGACCGACCGACACCGGACGTCCCCACCGAAACTCGGTGGGGACGTCCGGCATACCGGGCGGTTTCCTGTCCCCCTAGGATGAGACGTCAAAGGTGGGAGGAACATGCCTGACAAGAGCAGCGAGTCACTACTGACTGTTGCCCGGATGTACTACGTCCAGGGCGAGACGATGGACGCCATCGCCCATCACCTGAACGTCTCGCGCTCCACGGTGTCGCGCCTCCTGAAGGAGGCCCGCGACAGGGGCTTGGTGCGGGTGACGATCGTCGACCCCGAGCGGCCCTGGGCCGGATAGCGGACCTGTTTCAGCGCTACTTCAACGTGACGGCCCACATCGTGCAGGTGAGGCCGGGGCGAGCAGCGTGTTCCGCCTCGACCAGGTGGCCCGCACCGCCGCCGACCTGCTCGCCGCCAGCGTCGAGGACGGCGACATCCTCGGCGTCGCATGGGGAACCACCACCTCGGCCATCGCCGCGCACCTACGCCCACGGGAACTGCACGGCGTGACGGTGATCGGCCTCAACGGCGGAGCCAACCACCAGACGACGGGCCTGCCCTACGTCGGGAGCATCCTCCACCGCTTCGCCGAGGCGTTCAACGGGCAGGAACAGCTCCTCGCCCTCCCCGCCTTCTTCGACAACCCGGACACCCGCGACGCGATGTGGCGCGAACAGTCGACCCGACACATCCTGAGCGTGCGCGACAACTGCGGAATCGCCCTCTTCGGCGTCGGCGGCCTCAACTCCGAGCTCCAGTCCCACGTCTACGCCTCCAACTACCTGAGCGAACGTGATCAGCGTGAACTGCGTGAAATGGGCGTTGTGGGCGACATCTGCACAGTGATGCTGCGCGAAGACGGTTCATTCCGCGACATTCCGCTCAACGGCAGGGCCACCGGCATGACGCCGAAGGAACTCCAGCGGGTACCCGCCGCATCTGCGTGGTAACCGGGCTGTCGAAGACGGCCCCGACCCTCGGGCGCTCCGGGCAGGCGTGGCGACCGACCTCGTCATCGATCAGGAGACTGCGCGCGCCGTGCTGACCCGGATGAAGCCCGGCATCAGGCTGAACTGACAAGCATCGGAAGACGAGAGCGATAACACTGCCGTAGGCTGCGCTCATGTCTGAATTCATCATGACCGATGTGACCGACGGGATTGCCCGCATCACGCTCAATCGGCCACAGGCGATCAACGCGCTCGACGACTCCATGCTGCTGGCCATGTACGAGGCCCTCATGGAGTGGAGCCGCGATGACGACGTCACCGCCGTCGAGATCACCGCCAACGGCGAGCGCGGCTTCTGCGCGGGCGCCGATGTGCGGCTGCTTGCCGGAAACGTGGTGGAGGGCGGCCCGTGGCTGCACTTCCTCGAGACCGAGTACGCGCTGGACATGATGATCGCCAACTACCCCAAGCCCGTGACCACGCACATGCGTGGCATCACGATGGGCGGGGCCTCGGGCTCGGCAGCCACGCCGACCGCCGCATCGTCTACGCCGACACGGTGATGGCGATGCCCGAGACCAAGATCGGCTTCTTCCCCGACGTCGGTGTCATGCACCAGTTGTCGCGCGCAGGCGCCATCGGCCGCCACCTCGCGCTGACCTCCGCCACGTTCACCGGAGGCGATGCGCTCCTGCTGAACCTGGCAGACGAGTCGGCCGACGGGCCCTGCCCGCGCCGCTGTTCGAGTCGTCCAACACGTGGATCGAGGAGTGCTACGCCTCCGACAACCCCGTCGAGATCGTCCAGGCACTGGAGTCGCATCCGGACGAGGCGGCGCGCCAGGCGGGTCGGGACCTGCGGGAGCGTTCCCCTTCGCAGTGCATGTGGCGCTCCGCGCCCTGATCCGCGCCGAGAAGCTCGGCCTCAGCGAGGTGCTCGACCAGGACCTCCGGCTCGCCGAGAGCGTCCTCAACGTCGGCGACTTCGTTGAGGGCGTGCGTGCCCTGCTCATCGAGAAGAACACCACTCCCACCTGGCGTTACGCGACAATCGAGGACGTACCCACCGAGGAGATCGACAAGGTCTTCGACTACCGCTCCAACTGGCACCGCTAGGCCGAACACCCGAGGAGAACGCCGCGAGGCGCCGGCGGATCGCGCACGGAGCAGCGGACCCGGCGCCACTACTCGCGGAGGACGCGCCCAAGGGCGTCGAGCTTCTCCTCGAGGGCGGTGAGCCGCTCGCCGAGCTCACCCATCGCGGCACCGTCAGGCTGACCCGCCGCCGGGACGGGGCGACGGCCACGGACGAAGCGCAGGTACCCCACCAGGATCGTCACGGCAAGCGCGACCGTGATCATCGCGAACCGGGCGATGCTGGTGTCGGCGGAGAAGGTCATCGCGACTGCGTAGATCATCGTGAACACACCGCCGAGCAGAACCCCGTTGGAGATCACCGCCTGCTCGCCCGGCAGGAGGAGCGACACGGCCAGGAGGAGCGTCGCACAGACCAGCAGGACGATGCCGGTGACGAGCGCCCAGTGGCCGTGCACCGAGGCCCACTCGGCCTGACCTGCCTCCGTGGACGGGTAGTCCGGTTCCGGGTAGAACGTATTGACGCCGATTCCGACGAACGCGACCACCACGAGGCCGAGGAAGAACGCGAAGATGATCTGCAGGGCAGCGTTGGCCTTCATGCATGAAAGATACCGCGGCCCGAGGCACCCGGCCGGCGCCCGCCTCAGCCGCGCGACACCGCCGCCCGCACGTCCGCCAGAGGCACCCGCGCTCCCTCCTCGACACCGAGCAGGGCGGCGAGTCCGGCGTCCCGGACAGGCACCGTCAGATCGCCCTGCCGGAACAGGAATGCGACGTCGAGGATCCGGTAACGGGGCGTCCCGTCTTCGAGCCGCTCCCTCAGCGGGAAGCTGGGCCCCTGAGCTGTGCCACCGGGAAGCTGCGCTGCTGATCGGTGGCCAGATCCCAGGTGCGCACCGACGAGAGGGTGTCGGAGACGGACTGTCCGTGGGCGGTGGCGTCGGTTGTGACGGCGTCGGCGACAGTTCCCGGGACGGCGGCGAGGGCCTCGATGCCGACCCAGTCGGAGGCGACTGCGTGCTCGACCAGGTCGCCCCAGGAGTCGGTCGCAGGCACCCGCACCTGGACACCGCCACAGAAGGCGAGGTCGTCAACCTCGCAGGCCGAGTCGTCCACCTCCATGCCGGTGATGGGGAAAGGCACTGCGTTGGTGGTCATGGCACCCATTGCACGCCAGAAGGGGAGGCTTCTCAAGGGGTGGCAGGTTCCCGAGGATCGCCAATTTCGCCCCAGCGCCTAATATGGGTCGGGTCACGCGAGAGGAATCCATGACCACCACCCACGATGTCATCATCATCGGCTCCGGCCCGCCGGTTACACCGCCGCCATCTACGCGGCCCGCGCCAACCTGTCGCCCGTCATCTTCGAGGGGCCCTCGAATCCGGCGGCGCGCTGATGAACACCACCGAGGTCGAGAACTACCCGGGTTTCCCGAGGGCATCGACGGCCCCGAACTGATGACGAGCATGCGGGCCCAGGCGGAACGCTTCGGAGCCCAGCTGATCACCGACGACGTGACCGCCGTCGACCTCACGGGTGACATCAAGATCGTCAAGGATTCCGACGACGTCGAGTACCGCGCCAAGTCGGTCATCCTCGCCATGGGCTCCGGCTACCGCAAGCTCGGCCTACCCGACGAGGAGCGGCTCTCCGGCCGCGGCGTGTCCTGGTGCGCCACCTGCGACGGCGCCTTCTTCCGCGACAAGCCGATCGCCGTCGTCGGCGGCGGCGACTCCGCCATGGAGGAGGCCACCTTCCTCTCCCGTTTCGGCTCGAGCGTCGTGGTTGTCCACCGCCGCGACGAGTTGCGCGCCTCGAAGATCATGATCGACCGGGCCATGAAGGACCCCAAGATCGACTTTGCCTGGAACTCCGCCGTCGAGACGATCAACGGTGAGCGCTCCGTCGAGTCGATCACGCTGCGCGACACCACCACGGGCGACCTGCGCGACGTTCCGGTCAACGGGCTCTTCATCGCGATCGGCCACGACCCACGCTCCGAGCTGGTCAAGGGGCAGGTCGACCTCGACCCGAAGGCTATGTGCTCGTCGAGGGTCGCACCACTGCCACCAACCTGCCAGGCGTGTTCGCGTGCGGCGACCTCGTCGACCACACCTACCGCCAGGCCGTCACAGCTGCGGGTACGGGTGTTCCGCGGCCCTGGACGCCGAGCGCTACCTGCAGTCGATCGCCGACTGAGCAGTCAAGAGACTTTTAGTAAGAAGGAGATACAACCGTGGCAGTGACCGACGTTACCGAGAAGTCGTTTGTCGACGAGGTGCTGATGGCCGACGGACTCGTCGTCGTCGACTACTGGGCCGACTGGTGCTCGCCCTGCAAGCAGCTCTCGCCCATCATCGAGGAGCTCTCCGGCGAATACGGCCAGGTGAAGTTCGTGAAGGTCGACACCAACTCGAACCCCAACCTCGCGGCCGAACAGGGCATCCTCTCGCTGCCGACGCTGCAGTTCTTCCAGGGTGGACGCGTGGCCAAGTCCCTCTCCGGCGGCAAGACGAAGAACGCGCTCAAGAAGGCCATCGACGAGCTCCTCTGATGACTGAACGGCCTGAAGCCCCTCGGGCGGGGATCCCGCGGACTCCGATTGGAAGCCCGTGGCATCTCTGCACGTCGAGCCCAAGCCGCCGATCCCGGACAGGGTGAAGTACGGAGGCCTCGCCGCCCTGGCCGCCCTCATCATCGGCGCCATCCTGCTCGGAGTCGGCCTGGGCGGTGGCTTCTCCGGTTCGCCGTCAGCGAGCCAGAGCCCGACCCCCCGTTCGCGATGGAGCCGCCGATCCAGCTCGGTTCCTACGTCCGGGGCACCCTGAAGCCCTCCGATGACGGACACCTCACCAGCGCCGACTACTCCGACGGCACCGCGTCCATCGTGCTGGTCATGCAGTGGCCCCAGAACGACCTCGACTCGTTCATGGGTGACGCGGGCTTCGAGTCGCCCCAACCCGTCTCATCCTCCAGCCCTGTGGCCACCCCGACGGGCAACCTGCTGTGCGGCCTCTCCGACGAGTACTCCGACGAGGAGACCGTCGGCTGCGCCACCATCGAGCGCGACACCGGCCTCATGGTCGTGGGACTGTCCGACCAGGATGAGGAGGAGATCCGCGGTCTCCTCGAGCAGTTTGAGCAGTCTGTCACGGGGTGACGGCAGGGGCTAGGGTGGCCGTACCCACGCCGACAGATATGACAAGGCATCAATCGTGACCGACCAGGATCGACACGACACCCGTCTCGACGGGTTCGTCGACAGCTACTCACAGCGCACCAACGGCATGCGGGTCTCCGCAGTCCGAGCTCTGTTCTCGGTAGCCAACCGGCCTGAGATCGTGTCGCTCGCCGGCGGGATGCCGAACATCAAGGACCTTCCCTCGAGCGGATCGGCGCGTCGATCGGCTCGATGATCGTGGGCAACGGCGTCCAGGTGATGCAATACGGCTCAGGGCAGGGCGAGATCGGGCTGCGCGAGCAGATCCTCGGCGTGATGGCGCTGGAGGGAATCACCGCCCACGCGGACGACGTGATGATCACGGCGGGTTCCCAGCAGGGGCTCGACCTCGTCACCCGCATCTTCTGCGACCCCGGGACGTGATCCTTGCCGAGTCGCCGTCCTACGTGGGGGCACTCGGCACGTTCCTCAGCTACCAGGCCGACGTGGTGCACATCCCGAGCGACGCCGACGGGATCGACCCCGCCGCGCTCCGCGACACCACGCGGCGGCTCAAGGCCGAGGGTAGGCGGGTCAAGTTCCTCTACACGATCCCCAACTACAACAACCCCTCCGGCATCACACAGACACTGCAGCGCCGCCACGAGGTGGTCGCCGCCTGCGCCGCTGAGGGCGTGATCGTCGTCGAGGACAACCCGTACGGCCTCCTGTCCCTGGACGCGGAGCCGCTGCCGGCGATGCGCTCCTTCGAGCCCAACGTGATCTATCTCGGCTCCTTCTCGAAGACCTTCGCCCCCGGATTCCGGGTGGGATGGGTACTCGCACCCCACGGTGTCCGCGAGAAGCTCGTGCTGGCGCAGGAATCGGCGACGCTCTGCCCGCCGGTGTTCAGCCAGTTCGCCATCTCCGACTACCTCGCCAACCAGGACTGGAGGGGTCAGATCACCGTCTTCAAGGACATGTACCGCGAGCGGCGCGATTCGATGCTCACCGCGCTCGAGGAGTTCATGCCGGCGGGATCGACCTGGACGCACCCGGCGGGGGCTTCTTCGTCTGGGTGACGCTCCCGGAGGGCATCGATTCGCAGGCGATGCTCCCGCGAGGCGTCGACGCCCGCGTGGCGTTCGTGCCCGGCCCGGCGTTCTTCGCCGACGGCGGTGGCGCCCGCAATGTGCGCCTGTCGTACTGTTTCCCCACACCCGATCGCATCCGGCTCGGCGTCCAGCGCTTCGCTGACGTGATCCGCGGTGAGCTCGAGGTGATGAGCACCTTCGGCGTCCACGTGTCGCCTACCAACCTGCGTCGCGGGCCTGGCCCGGGCCCGGATCTGAGCTGAGCCAGCCAAGGAGAGTGGATCGAACATGACCGTCATCGTGATCGCCGGTGGACTGAGCCACGAGCGGGACGTGTCGCTGCGTTCCGGACGGCGCGTGGCCACATCGCTGCGCGACTCGGGCGTCGATGTGATCGAGGCCGACGTCACCGGCGACCTGGTGCAGCTGCTGCGCGACAACCCTGACGCCGTGGTCGTTCCGATGTTGCATGGTGGCCTGGGCGAAGACGGCGCGCTGCGGGAGGTGCTCGGTGTGCTGGGGTCCCCTTCGTCGGCTCGTCCGGCGCCGCGTCGCGGATCACGTTCGACAAGTCGATCGCCACATCCGTCATCCGGGCCGCCGGGCTCGCCGCCCCGAGGCAGATCGCCCTGCCCCACGACATCTTCCGTGAGCTCGGGGCACCCGTGCTGATGGAGGGCATCGGTGCGCAGCTCGGCTACCCCCTCATTGTCAAGCCGTCCCGCAGCGGCTCCGCCCTCGGCGTCACGAAGGTCAACTCCGCTGCGGAGCTGCCGAGTGCGCTGGTGGCGGCCTACGCCTACGGTGCCGTCGCCGTCATCGAGTCGTACCTGGAGGGCACCGAGATCGCGGTGACGGTGCTCGACGAGGGCGACGGGCCGGTGGCGCTGCCCGCGGTCGAGATCCGGCCCGAGTCCGGTGTCTATGACTACGAGTCGCGCTACACCGCCGGGGCGACCCGCTTCGTCACGCCGGCCGCCCTCCCACGCGACGTGCTCGAGGCCGCCGAGACCCTCGCGGTCGCCGCCCACCACGCCCTCGGCCTGCGTCACATCTCCCGCATCGACATGATCGTCCAGGGCGGCGTGCCCACGTTCATCGAGGCCAACGTGGCTCCCGGCATGACGGAGACCTCGCTGGCCCCACTGGCCATCGAGGCCGCGGGTCGCGAGGTAGGCGAGGTCGTGGCCAAGCTCGTCGCCACCGTGGAACACTGACATGAAACTGCGGACGAAGCAGGCCCTCGCCGTCACCGCCGGCTGCGTCGTCGCCGGCGCGATGATGCTGCTCGGGTTGTGGCAGATGAGCTCCTACGAGGAGTCGACCCGCGACGTCTCCGCGGAGCGTGCCACCCAGCCCGCAGTTGCCCTCGCGGAGAACATCTCCGAGGATGGCACCATCCAGGACATCTACGGGCGGCGGGTGACGCTGAGCGGGAGCTACGTCGCAGACCGGGAGGCGCGGATCGGCGATTCCGATCTCTGGCGTGTGGCCACCTTGTTCCGGATGGACGACGGACGTTACGTCACGGTGGTACGTGGTGCCATGGCCCCCGGTGACACGGCTCAGGCGCCCCCTCCGGGCGAGCAGAGCATCGAAGGCACCTTCCTGGCCCCGGACAAGCCCTACAGCGGCACCTCGACCAGCCTCGCCGACCACCCGACGCTCCGGGTGCAGGAACTCGCCCAGGAGTGGCCAAGCCCGCTGGTGGCCGGCTACGTCACGCTCAGCGCGGCCGATTCGTCGGCTCAGGGGCTGGATGCGGCCCCCTGCTACTGCCGGCCTCTGAGGGGTCACCCACCCATCGCGGGTACGCCCTCCAGTGGTGGGTGTTCGCCGGCGGCGCCGTCGCATTCGGGATCTACGCCGCGCGAGGGTTCGCAAAGGACGAGGCCAAGAAGGCCGACCGCGCTGCCAAGGCCGCGTAAGGGCGGCTCAGGCCTCGGAGCGTGCGAGGACGGCTCGCACGTTCTTCGTGGCGAAGTGCTCGGCGACGAAGGACAGGAACGGCACCGTGCCGGCCAGCATGATCGCCAGGAACCACTTGAGCGACCACTGGACGCGACGACCGAGGTCGTATGCGGTGATCAGCAGCACCATGTAGAGCCAGCCGTGGGGATGCCCGTCCACATCACGACGCGTCCGTCGCCCCAGATGTACTTCAAGGGCATGCCCACAAGCATCAGGACGGCGAGGAGGATGCCCACCACCCACGCCATCACCCTGTAGCGCATCAGCGCAGACTTCACACCGGGGATGTCCTCGGCATCGATCGTGACCTGCTGATGGTCGACCTGCTCGGTCATCGTCTAATCTCCTGGTCGCTATATCGACTTATCGGTTTACCCGTTAGTCGGTGAATCGTTAGATGGTCTTGCCGTCGAGAATGGCCATGATGCGGTCGAGATCGTCACCGGTGGCGAACTCGATGGTGATCTTCCCCTTGTTCCGCCCAATATCGACGCGGACCCTGGTGTCGAACTGGTCACTGAGCTGACTTGAGAGGTCACGTTCCCTCTCGTTCGGCTGCCTGGCTCCCCTGCTGAGGGTGGCCGGGCGGCTTACGGTGCCACGCCCGAGTGCCACGATCTCCTCCGTCGACCGGACTGACAGCCCTCTGCGACGATGCGCTCGGCGAGTCGCTCCTGGGCGTCCTCATCCGGAAGGCCCAGCAGGGCCCGAGCGTGACCGGCGCTCAGGACGCCTGCTGCCACCTTGGTCTGGACCTTCGGAGACAGATTCAACAGGCGCAGGGTGTTGGATACCTGTGGACGCGAACGATGGATCTTCTGGGACAGATCCTCCTTGGTGCAGGCAAAGTCGCGCAGCAGCTGATCGTAGGCCTGGGCCTCCTCGATGGGGTTCAGGTTCGCCCGATGGAGGTTCTCGAGCAGCGCATCGCGGAGGAGCGCCGTGTCATCCGTGCCCCGGATGATCGCGGGGATCGTCTCCCGGCCGGCCAGCTTGCTGGCCCTGAGGCGCCGCTCCCCCATGATGAGTTCATAACGGTTCCGACCCGCCCTACGCACCACAACTGGTTGCAGGACGCCGAACTCGGCGATCGAGTCGGCCAGTTCGTCCAGGTCGTCCTCGTCGAACACCGTGCGGGGCTGCTGCGGATTGGGGGAGATCTGGCCCAGCGGGAGATCGGCGAAGGTTGAGCCGTCGGTGAGCGGCTTCACCTCCTGATCGTCGTCGGTTCGGGCGAACAGGTCGCCGAGGCCGCGGCCGAGCCCACTCTGCTTTGTCGCCATGTCAGTTCTCCACTCCCTGCGTGCAATTTCCTCCGCGGCCGTGAGGTACGCCACGGCTCCGACGGACTTGGGCTGATAGGTGATCACGGGGAGCCCGTAGCTCGGGGCCTCAGCGATCTTGACCGAGCGCGGGATCTCCGTATCCAACGTCTGGGCGGCGAAGTGTTTGCGCACCTCTTCCGCAACCTCCCGGGATAGGTTCGTCCGCGCGTCGTACATGGTCAGAACGATGGTGCTCAGGACGAGATCGTCGTTCAGATTGCCCTTGACGCGGTCGATCGTGCGCATCAACTGGGTGACGCCCTCCAGTGCGTAGTACTCGGTCTGAATGGGCACGAGGATCTCGGTGGCGGCGACGAGAGCGTTCAGCGTGAGCAATCCGAGCGACGGGGGACAGTCGAAGAAGACGTAATCGACCCCGGACTCCTCGACGTACTGCTCGATGGCATCACGCATCCGATGTTCGCGGCCGCGCTCGTTGACCAACTCCAGCTCGGCTGCAGAGAGATCGATCGCGGCAGGGAGCACGTGCAGGTTCGGGCTGTGCGGGAGGGCTGTGCATGTTCGATGATCCCGACGCGGTCGATGAGGACCTCGTAGGTGCCCTTTGTTCCGGGCGAGTGCTCCACTCCCAGCGCGGTGGAGGCATTGCCCTGGGGATCAGTGTCCACGACGAGGACGTTGAGCCCACCGAGAGCCAGGGCCGTAGCGATGTTGACGGTCGTGGTGGTCTTTCCCACGCCACCCTTCTGGTTCGCTACGACGATGATGCGTGGTTCCTTGGGCCGGGGAGCTCTACGGCGACTTGGGCCCCGTGGGGACCATCTCGTCGCCATACTCATCATCTACCGTCTGGGAGTCGACCGCACGCCGTGGATTGCCGCCCGTTTCACGTGAAACGCTGTTGTGGTCCTTCCATGGTTCTTCGTCGAACTCACGAGTCTTCCGCTTGCGAAAGAACAACGCCATGTGATGCCTCCTCGGGGTACGAGGCGACTCTACCGAAGGAACCCGACGATTCCGATTCCACCCTCAATGAGAGGGTAACCGTTTCACGTGAAACGGTACACGTCCGTCTGCGAGGACGTATAACCTTTTAACCTTCTAGCCTTTTATCGCTATATCCGTTTATAGCTGATTGGCTTGGTGGGGTACTGGTCATGGCGGTGAGGAGCACCTTGATCGTTTCACGTGAAACCTAGCAACGGCAACGACCTGCTGACACCCGGAAAGGAAGCACGGTTTCGCGCTCAACCTGGCCAGTCCAATGTCTCCCGGACCGGCCGCCGTCCACACAACCGCCCAGTGCCTCTGAGGGCCGCCTCAACGCCTGACGGTCGGGCCCGATGCGGCGACGCGACTCCGTCCGGTCGAGCATCGACAACTACGGACCCACACCGACCGCCTCGACCGGAACGATCGGACGACAGCATGGGGCTGCGGTTCGGGACGAACCAATCCCGGAGCACCGCACCCGGGTCAGTGGCCGATAGTTTCAGGCAGACCGGGCAGAATCGGCTACTGGCCGATTCTCACGCACCGATCCCCGGGAGAGGCGCAACGGAAGCAAGGGACTCGGTGGCCGATAGTTTCAGGCAGACCGGGCAGAATCGGCTACTGGCCGATTCTCACGAACCGAGCCCGGGGGAGTGGCACGGCACAGACCCGGCCGCCAGACGATAGAACAGAACCGTCTGAGAACAAACAGAGCCGCGGGAGAAGAGAACAGAACCGCCGGGGATCAGCCCGCCTTCGTCACCTTGATCGCACGCGTGGGATCGACACCCGGGCGGCGCGCAGTTCCATCACCCGGGCCTCAAGGCCGGCCGCCTTCAGCGCGTTGCCTGCGGCGCGAATCTCATCCTCGGCCGACTCCCCTTCAGGGCGATCAGGGCACCGTGCGGGGCGAACAGTGGGATCGTCCACTTCAGTAGCTTCTCGAGGGCGGCAACTGCCCTGCAGGTGACGACGTCGAATGTCTCCCTGGTGTCCTCGGCCCTGGCCCTCAGCACGTGGACCCGCTCACCCAGCCCCAGTTCCTCGACGGCGAGGGTCAGGAAGTTCGCGCGGCGCAGCAGCGGCTCGACGAGCGTGACCTCCAGGTCGGGCCGAGCGATCGCGAGGGGAATGCCGGGAAGGCCGGCGCCGCTGCCGATGTCGGCGACCCGCACCCCGGTGGGGACCGCGTCGACAAGGGCAAGTGAGTTGGCGATGTGCCGCGTCCAGAGCCTGTCGCCCTCACGCGGCCCCATCAGCCCCCACTCGAGGCCCGGCCACCCAGAATATCGACATATCGCTTTAGCGAGTCGGCGGCCTGGGGGTAGGCCTCCAGGAGGGCGGTCTCGGCCTCGGGTGTTCCGGTCACGCGGGGCGGACCACGACGCGACGTGTCGGCGGCTCGCCCTCGGACTCACTGACGAGCCCGGCGGCAGCGACCTCATCGTGGACGATCTTGCGCTCGTAGGCGTTCAGGGGGTCATCCGGACCGGCTCGCCCGACTCATGGACGGCCGCGATCGCGTCCTTGGCCATCACGACGAGCTCGGCACGGCGACGCGCACGGTAGCCCGCGACATCGACCATGAGGCGTGAACGGTTACCCGTCTCGGTCATCACGACGAGGCGGCGAGCTCCTGGAGCGCATCCAGCACCTCGCCGTCCTTGCCGACAAGAAGCTCGGAGTCGGTGTCGATCGCGATGTAGGCGCGGCCGTCCTGCACAGAGTTCTCGATGTCACCATCGAGGTCGGCGATGTCCAGCAGTTCCTCGAGGTAGTCGGCAACCAGGTCGCCCTCGGCGAGGAGCGTTGCTTCAGACTCGTGATTCGTCATGGGAGTTTCCTCTCTCGTGCCCCGGGGGCGTGGCTTGGTTACTTCTTCTTCCGCTGCGCGCGCGACTGCCCACCGGGCTGCTGGCGCGTGACGACGCGGCGACCGTCCTCGGTCGTCTTCACCGTCTGGCGGGTGACCTCCTGGCGCACGACCTTCTGCTCCACTGCCGCACCCTCGGTGTCGGTAGCGGTCGAGACGGTGCGCGTCTGCGTGGGGGTCTTCTTGGTCTTGCGGCTCTTCTCGGCACGCGCGAGCACGATGGCCTCGGGGTCCTTGCCCTTGGCCAGCATGCGCTCCTCCCAGTCGATGTAGGCGGGAGTGTTCGGCGCGGGGTTGTTGCGGATCAGGATGCCCTGCTGGCCCATGGTCCACAGGTTCGAGGTGAGCCAGTAGACGAGCACGCCGATCGGGACGACCACGGCCGACATCGCGTAGATGACCGGGAAGAAGTAGAGCATCATCTTCTGCATCTGCGCGGCCTGGCCGGTAAGCGACTCCGGCGGCATGTTCTTGCGCATCAGCTGCAGCTGCGTCATGAAGAACGTGCCGACCATCAGGATCACGAGGATGATGCCGATGACCTGGGTGGCACCGAAGGGCGTGAGGGGAACACGTGGCCGGCGAGGCGGGCGCCGAAGACGGTGGCGTTCTGGAGCGACTCGACCAGCTCCGGGCATTCTTCAGCCAGGTGCCGCGGACATTGCCGTCCGTGACGCCCTGCAGCACACGAAACAGCGAGATGAAGATCGGCATCTGGATCAGCATCGGCAGACACGAGGCCATCGGGTTGACGCCCTCGGACTGGTAGAGCTTCATCGTCTCCTGACCCAGGCGTTCCCGGTCGGAGCCGTGCTTCTTCTGCAGCTCGGCCAGCTTGGGCTGGAGCAACTGCATGTTGCGCGCGGAGTTGATCTGCTTCACGAACAGCGGGATGAGCGCCGTGCGGATCGTGACGGTCATCATCACGATGGCGAGAGCCCACGTCCACCCGGAGTCGGCACCCAGAAGGGGCTGAAGACCCAGTGGAAGAACACGAGCAGCCCGGAGATCGCCCAGTAGAGCGGCTGCATCATCGCAGAGAGCACGCCCATGAAGCTGTCCCACAGATTCAGCGACACGAGAAGTTCGACCACTTGCTACACCTCATTCGGCATGGGCGCAGCTGCTGCGTCCCGGGTTACATCGGAGTTCTGTTCTGCCCAGGCTTCGGCCGCAGCCGTCCCAGGCACGTAATCAACCCCACCCATCGACCACGGATGGCAACGGATGAGACGTTTGACGATCAGGTACGAGCCCTTGAGGGCCCCGTGGGTCTCGAGTGCGGTGAGCCCGTACTGCGAGCAGGTGGGGTGGTACTTGCACACGTCGCCGTACATCGGCGAGATGAAGCGGCGCCATCCCTTCACGAACCAGATCAGGGGTACTTCAGCATGACGCGGCCCTCGCAAAGGCACGGCTCCACGCGTGACCGAGATCCTCGCGGAGCTGTTCAGGCTCCGTTGCGGCCGCAGGAAGCGCCCGCACCACGACATCCGTGGTGAAGGGCGAGTCCAGGTCACGCGCCAAGTGACGCAGGCGACGCTTCACCCGGTTCCGGGTGACGGCGTTTCCCACCTTCTTGGATACGACAAAACCCACCCGGGTGAATTCGGGTGGATCTTGGTCTGGGGTACGTCGGACGTGCACGACCACCGTCGGCGTTGCTGCTCGAGAGCCCCGCCGCACGGTGGCACCGAAATCTGCGGGCCGCTTGAGGCGGCGCGGACCCGGTAGCACGGGACGACCGGGTCCTTACGCCGAAAGCTCGACGCGACCCTTGCGACGACGGGCGCTGAGGATGGCGCGGCCGGCGCGGGTACGCATACGGGTGCGGAAGCCGTGGGTACGGGACCGACGACGGTTGCTCGGCTGGAAGGTGCGCTTGCTCATGGGATTACTCCCTCAAAATCGAAAGTTGGCAACTGCCCTGATGGGCAGGGGAAGTGGCGCCGAAAAACGGCGACTGTTCAACGATACGCGGGAAGGGCCCGTTAGCCAAACCGGCCATCGGCAGGACGGTCAACCAAGCAAATTACAAGGCTGTAGTCCAGCCGACACGCCGACCAGTTCCCCGATTCTCCTTGCACTGCCCTCCGAAGGGCACTAGTTTCGGTTTCCTGCCCGACGGTTATCCACAAGACCTCCGCGATGAGCAAATCTGGCGGAAGAGTTATACCCTCTTGTGGACAACCTTGTGGACGAGTGAAGTGGCGGGCCGACAGTGCACCGCCGGGAAGTGGGTGGGGTGAGCGCATCACCGACGCCAGACCTGGCCGGCCTGTGGGACGACGTGGTCGAGGACGCCGACATGTCATCTCGCGCCTGGCTACGCCGGACGCGACCACTAGACATGCACGGCAGCACGTTGATGCTCGCTGTGGCCGACGAGACGACCCGCGAGCGGGTCGAGACGCGGCTCCGCGCACAGATTGAGGACAAGCTCAGCGAGCTATGTGGACAACCCACCCACCTCGCCGTGATGATCAACCCGGACATGGTCCTGGAGGAGCCCGTCGCCGACCCGTCGCCGCCCTCCGACCTGCCTCCGCAGCCGATGCTGCCCCGCACCAGGGCGCAGGAGGTGCGGCTCAACCCCCGCTACACGTTCGAGTCGTTCGTCGCCGGCTCGTCGAACCGCTTCGCGCACGCCGCGGCCGCAGCCGTGGCCGAGACGCCGGGCAAGTCGTACAACCCGCTCATGATCTACGGGCCCTCGGCCTCGGCAAGACCCACCTGCTCCACGCCATCGGCCACTACGTGACCAGCTACTACGAGCAGCTCCGCGTGAAGTACGTCTCAACCGAGGAACTCACCAACGACTTCATCAACGCGATCTCGTCGAACCGCACCGCCGAGTTCCGCAGCTCCTACCGCGACGTCGACGTCCTGCTCGTCGATGACATCCAGTTCCTGGAGTCGAAGATCCAGACGCAGGAGGAGTTCTTCCACACGTTCAACACGCTGCACAACGCGCAGAAGCAGATCGTGATGACCTCCGACCGGCCCCCGAAGCTCCTCGAGGCGCTCGAGCCACGCCTGCGCTCGCGCTTCGAGTGGGGCCTGATGACCGACATCCAGCCGCCCGACCTCGAGACGCGCATCGCCATCCTCCGGAAGAAGGTCGCCTCGCAGCGTCTGACCGCCGGTACCCAGGTGCTCGAACTGATCGCCTCGCGCATCCCCACCAACATCCGCGAGCTCGAAGGTGCCCTGACAAGGGTCGCCGCTCTTGCCAGCCTGAACCAGCAGGAGATGACGGTGGCCCTCGCCGAGGAGGTGCTCAACGACCTCATGCCCGAGGACGCCGCGCCGGTCGACGCGCAGACCATCATGGACGCCTCGTCGCGCTACTTCAGCATCACGATGGACGATCTGACCGGCAGCAGCCGGGTGCAGTCGATCGCCCAGGCCCGTCAGGTCGCCATGTACCTGTGCCGGGAACTGACCGACCTGTCGCTCCCGAAGATCGGGGCCAGGTTCGGTGGCCGTGACCACTCGACGGTGCTGCACGCGGTCCGCAAGATCAGCGAGAAGATCGGCGAGGACCGGGTCCTGTACAACCAGGTGACCGAGCTCACCAACCAGATCAAGCAGTCCTGACGACCGGTACGCCCGAAAAAGCCTGTGGATAACCGTGTGTCCACGGCTGGGGAGTCATCTGTGGATAACTTTCCGCCCGGAAACTGTCCACAACCCCTCCCACCCGGGCCGTGGTCCATCCACAGCCGGTGCTCAGGGTAGATCATGCTCTGACAAGGTATTTCGCAGGTTATCCACACCTTCAACAGGCCCTATGAGTATGAAGAAGATGTAATTACCTTCAGAAACTACAAGTCACGTATGTGGGAAACCCCCGGATCGTCGTCGCCGACTGCGACGATGGTCCCCTCAGAACAGGAGGACCGGTCATGACCGCACGACCCATCCACTTCGAGATCCACGTCGACGACATGTCCCGGGCCCAGGCGTTCTACGCCGAGGTGTTCGGGTGGGGCTTCGAGGACTACAGCGAGTACACCGGCCAGCCGTACTTCGGTGTGGTGACCGGTTCCGACGAGGCCCCGGGATCAACGGCGGCATGATGATGCGCCGCGCACCGCTCATCGCGGACAACCCCGTGGGCTCGGCCGTCCTGACCATGGGCGTCGAGAGCTTCGACGAGACCGCGGAGGCGGTTCTCAGGAACGGGGAAGCGTCGCCCTGCCGAAGTACGCGCTGCCGGGGATGGCCTGGCAGGGATACTTCACCGACACCGAGGGAAACATCTTCGGCATCCACCAACCGGACGAGACCGCCTCCTGACCCGGTGGTGGCTCCCGCCGGAACGCGAGCGGCTAGCGTTGGGCCCGTGAGCATCGCAGCCAGGGCCAGGGGCCTTACGAAGATCTACGGGTCGGGCGATGCCGTCGTGACGGCCCTCGACGGTGTCGACTTCGACGTGACCGCGGGCGAGTTCACCGCCATCATGGGCCCGTCGGGATCGGGCAAGTCGACGCTGATGCACCTGCTCGCGGCCCTCGACACCCCACCTCCGGCGAGGTGTGGATCGGAGACACGGCTGTGGGGAGCTCGCCGACACCCCGCTCACCCTCCTGCGGCGCGACCGCGTCGGTTTCGTCTTCCAGGCGTTCAACCTCGTCCCGACACTCACGGCACGCGAGAACATCGTCCTGCCGCTGGCCATCGCAGGCCGGGCATCGACGAGGAGTGGTTCGGGCGCATCGTCGACGTTCTCGCGCTGGGCGACCGCCTCACGCACAAGCCCTCCGAACTCTCCGGCGGCCAGCAGCAGCGGGTGGCCTGCGCCCGGGCGCTGATGAACCGGCCCGACATCGTGTTCGGGGACGAACCCACCGGCAACCTCGACTCGGCCTCGGCCGCCGAGGTGCTCAGCTTCCTGCGTCGCAGCGTCGACGAGTTCGGACAGACCGTCGTCATGGTGACCCACGACGCGCACGCGGCGAGCTACGCCGACCGGGCCGTCTTCCTCTCCGACGGACGGATCGTCGACGAGGTGTACGGGGCCACCCAGAACGACCTGCTGCTCGCCATGGCCCGCATCTACCCCCGCCACGACCAGCCGACGGCGCGGGGCGTCTACCGCGACGGCGGAGCGGCGCCTGCGCACCCGGGCATCGTCGACGACACGGTGGAACCGACCGTCGAACGCTCGATCGCACGGCGCGCGGCCCTGGACTGAGCATGCTGCACGCGACCCTGAAATCGTTGTGGGCCCGCAAGGTCCGGCTCATCCTCAGTGCCCTGTCGATCGTGCTGGGCGTCGCCTTCGTGGCAGGGTCGTTGATGTTCACCAACCTGCTGCGGGCGAGCTTCGACCAGATCGTCTCGGGTGCCCTGGGTGACGTGAACGTCAGCGCCGGGTCGGGAGGTGTGGCCGGCTTCGAGAACGTGAACCCGGCTGAGCAGCCGCGCCTGACCCCGGGCAGGTGGACGCCATCGGAAGGGTCGACGGCGTCGTGCGGGCCGTCGGTATCGTCTCCAGCACGCAGGTGTTCCCGCTCGACCGGGACGGCGGCCTGCTCGCATTCCCGGGCGCCCCCGGCATCGGGATGAACTGGCACGACACCCCCGCCGCGGGTGGCCAGCAGGGCGCGCGGATCGTCGAGGGCAGGGCCCCTGCCACCGACGACGAGGTGGTGACCGACCCGGCGACCGCACAGCGGGCCGGCTACTCGATCGGCGGCGACATCAGCGTCTCGACCCCGCTCGACGGCGTGCGTACCTACCGCCTGGTCGGCACCGGCACCTTCGGGCGGGAGCGACCGGAGGGCCAGCTACCTGTTCTTCACGCTCGACGAGGCGAGGACGATCGCGCAGGGCGGCACCGACGGCTACTACGCCGTCTGGGTGCAGACCACGCAGGGCAGCGATGCCGGCACCGTGGCGACCGCAATCCAGGAGGTGCTCCCGGACGGCTTCGTGGCCGAGACGGGGGAGAAGTTGGCCGAGGCGGTCCAGGACCAGCTCGACGTCGGCCTCGGCTTCGTCGACACCCTCCTGCTGGTCTTCGCGGCCATCGCGCTGCTCGTGGCCACTCTGCTGATCGTCAACACGTTCTCGATCCTGGTGGCCCAACGTTCCCGCGAGCTCGCACTGCTGCGCGCAGTGGAGCGACAAGGGCACAGGTGCGCACCTCGGTCCTGTTCGAGGCCCTCATCGTCGGGCTGATCGGAGCGACCCTCGGGCTCGTCGTCGGGTACGGGTTGACGTGGGCGATCCTCGCCGCGGTCCGTGCCCTCGGCGTCGATCTCGGACCCGTTGCGCCGACGCTGACCTGGCAGGCCGTCACCGCGTCCTACGCGATCGGCATCCTGGTCACGCTCCTGGCCGCCTCCGTTCCCGCCCGCCGCGCCTCACGGACCCGCCCCGTCGAGGCCCTGTCGGAGGCGGCGCAGTCGGGCCCGGAGAAGCCGGGTGGCACCGCGATGGTGGGGGTCGCGATGGTCGAACTCGGGGTCGCGGCGGTCGTGTGCGCAGTCTGGCTGCCGGTGCCCCTCCCGCTGGTGTGGCTCGGGATCGGCGCCGCGCTGCTGCTGATCGGGATGGTGCTCGCCGCCGCCCTGATCGGCGCGCCCCTGGTGTGGCTCGCGGGCCGGGTCTTCCGGGCCCTCTTCGGAGAGGTGGGGAGGCTCGCGCAGCTCAACGCCGTCCGCCAGCCGCGTCGGACGGCGGCCACGGCGGCCACGCTGATGATCGGCGTCGCGCTGATCACGACGGTCGCCGTCCTGGCATCCAGCACCACCACCTCGATCGGCGATCGGCTCTCGGCCGACCAGCGCGGCGACTTCGTGATCGCCCCGGTCGGCTACCAGCCCTTCGACGCCGACCTCGCCGACCGGGCCCGGGCCGTGGCAGGGGTGAGCGCGGTGCACGCGTTCCACCGAGGCGAGGCGCAGCTCGGCGACGAGCGCGTCAGCCTGCTCGGGCCAGCCCGAGGCGGTCGCCGAAGGCTCCGCTCTGCGGATCGTGGCGGGATCGTTCCGGGCCGACGGCGACGCGCTCCCGGCGGTCGTGGCGACCGACCGGGCCACCGCGCTCGGTATCGGGATCGGACGGTTGATCGACCTGACGGGGCCGAAGGGAACGGTCCAGGTTCTCGTCACCGGCGTCCATGACGGCGGGGTGCGGTCGCAGCGGCCGACATCGTCATCACCCCCGAGGCCATGACACAGATCGTCGACACGTCGATGGTGTCGAGCCTCGTGGTCTTCGCCGGTGACGGCGCGGACAGGGCCGCGGTCCTCGGGGATCTGCGGGACCTTGCCCGCGACGTCCCCACTGCCGCGGTCTCCGACACCGCGGAGTACGTCGAGGCGAGCGTGGCGCGCTTCGACCAGATCTTCGCCGCGATCTACGCGCTGCTCGCGCTCGCGATCGTGATCTCCCTGCTCGGCATCGTCAACACGCTCGGGTTGTCGGTGCTGGAGCGCACCCGGGAGGTCGGTCTGCTGCGCGCCGTCGGGATGACGAGGCGCCAACTGCGCACCATGGTGACGCTCGAGTCGGTGATCGTGGCGACGCTGGGCGCCCTCCTCGGGTGGTGCTCGGCATCGTGACCGGCAGCGCGCTTGTGATCCTGCTGCGGGACCAGGGCATCGACACCCTCGTGGTGCCGGGCTGGCAGCTCGCCCTGTTCGTCGTGGTGGCCGCCCTGATGGGCGTCCTGGCGGCCGTCCTGCCCGCCAGGAGGGCCGCCCTCCAGAACACCCTCGCGGCGATCGCCTCCGAGTAGTCGACGGGCGGCGTCGGGGCACGGCTATGATGCAGGCGACGAGCTTTATCCAACCCAGATTTCAAAGGGATACCCGTGAAGATTCGAGTTGAGCGCGACGCGCTGGCTGACGCCGTGGCATGGGTGGCCCGCAGCCTCCCCAACCGCCCGACGGCTCCCATCCTCGCCGGAATGCTCCTCGAGGCCGACGCAGACGGTCTGACGCTCTCCAGCTTCGACTCGACGACGTCGGCGAAGGTCACGCTGCCTGCGGTCGTCAGCGACGAGGGAACCGTCCTCGTCTCGGGCCGCCTCCTCTCGGAGATCGCCCGCTCCCTGCCGAGCAAGCCGGTCGAGATGGTGGCCGACCACTCCAAGGTCGAGCTGACCTGCGGCCAGGCCCGCTTCACACTGCAGACCCTCCCGGTTGACGAGTATCCGACGCTGCCCGACATGCCCACCGAGACCGGTCAGGTCGAGGCTGCGGCCTTCGAGAAGGCCGTCGGCCAGGTGTTCGTCGCAGCCGGTCGCGACGAGCTGCTGAACGTCTTCACCGGTATCAAGCTCGAGATCAACGGCGACCAGTTGTCGCTGCTGGCCACCGACCGCTACCGGATGGCGCTCAAGGAGATCACCTGGAACCCGGGCAACCCCGGCGTCGAGGCCAACGTGCTGATCCCCGGCAAGGTGCTGGCCGACACCGCGAAGTCGATGACCTCCGGCGAGCATGTCACCGTCGCGCTCTCCACCACCGAGGCTGAGGGCGAAGGCCTCGCCGGCTTCGTGGGCGAGGGTGCCAAGGGCAGCCGCGAGGCCACCACCCGGCTCCTGAGCCAGGCGTTCCCGAAGGTGCGTCACCTCATGGATGTCGCCGCGAGTGTCTCGGTGCGCGTCAACACCGCCGACCTGCTCGCAGCCGTCAAGCGCGTGTCGCTCGTGGCCGAGCGCAACACCCCCCTGCGGATGCGCATCAACGACGACCACATCGCGCTCGAGGCCGCCACGGGTGACCAGGCGCAGGCGTCCGAGGCGATCGAGGCGCAGGTCGAGGTCGTGGGCGACGAGCAGTCGATCACCGACGCCGGCTTCAACCCGCACTACCTGCTCGATGCGCTCACCGCGCTCGACGCTCCGTACGCGCACTTCTCGTTCACCCTTCCGGGCAAGCCCTGCCTCATCATGGGGCTGGCCAGCATCGACGCCGATCCGCTCACGGATTACCGTCACGTCATCATGCTGATGCGCCTGCCCGGCTGATCCGTGGGCGGAGGCCCATGCCTCCCGACCCCGGGTTACCATTGGTATGACTATTCCGGACATCGTCGACTAGGAGAGATCATGCGGATCGGACTCATCGGGCTCGGGAAGATGGGCGCGAACATGCGCGAGCGGCTGCGTCGCCGCGGCGTCGAGGTGGTCGGGCTCGACCACAATCAGGCGATCTCCGACGCGACCGACGAGGCCGATCTGGTCGCCAAGCTCGGTGACGGCCCTCGCGTCGTGTGGCTGATGGTGCCGATCCAGGCCGTCACGCCGCTCGTCGAGACCCTGCGTCCGCTGCTCGGCGCCGGCGACATCGTCATCGACGGCGGCAACTCGAAGTGGACCCATGACGCCCGCCACGCGTCGTACCTGGGTGAGGCAGGCATCCATTTCCTCGACGTCGGAACCTCCGGCGGCGTGTGGGCCTCGAGAACGGTTACGCCCTCATGTGCGGTGGCCCGGAGGAGGCCGTCAAGGTCGCCATGCCGGTGTTCGACGCCCTGAAGCCTGAGGGCGGGTCCGGCTTCGTCCACGCGGGAGACCACGGCGCGGGGCACTTCGCGAAGATGGTCCACAACGGCATCGAGTACGGCCTGATGCAGGCCTACGCCGAGGGGTGGGAACTCCTCGAGGCCTCCGATGTCGTGACCAACGTGCCCGAGGTGTTCGACTCGTGGCGCGAGGGCACCGTGATCCGCTCCTGGCTGCTCGATCTGATGGTCCGTGCCCTGGATGACGACCCGCACCTCGATGCCATCGAGGGTTACGCCGAGGACTCGGGCGAGGGTCGGTGGACCGTCAACGCGGCCGTCGACCTCGCAGTGCCGGTGCCCACCATCGCGGCGAGCCTGTTCGCCCGCTTCGTGTCGCGGCAGGACGACTCGCCCGCCATGAAGATGGTCGCGGCCATGCGCAACCAGTTCGGCGGCCACGCCGTCGCTCCCTCGAAGGACTGACCGTCCCGACGTGTTCGTCACCGAGCTCTCCCTGACCGACTTCCGCAACTACCACGCCGCGACGCTCGAACTCACGTCCGGCGTGACGGTGTTCGTCGGATCCAACGGCCAGGGCAAGACCAATCTCGTCGAGGCGGTCGAATACCTGTCGACGATGAGCTCACACCGGGTCTCGGCAACCGCGCCGCTGATCCGGGCCGGTGCCGATTCCGCGATCGTGCGGGCCAAGGTGCGGGCGGCAGCCGATGACCCGCGGGTGATCTCACTCGAGTTGGAGATCGCAAACGGCCGCTCGAACGTGGCACGACTCAACCGGGCGCCGCTCAGCCGCCCGCGTGACCTGATCGGCGCGCTGCGCACCGTCGTCTTCTCACCCGTCGACCTCGCGATCGTGCGGGGGATCCGTCCGACCGGCGCGGCTGGCTCGACTCGCTCGTGGTCACCCGCTGGCCACGGATGGCGGGCGTGCGGCAGGACTTCGACCGGGTGCTGAAGCAGCGCAACGCCCTGCTCAAGTCGATGTCGGGTCGCTCCCGCACCCCCTCGGGCGGCGATGAGGACATCACGCTCGCCGTCTGGAACGAGCAGCTGGCCGCCATCGGCGCCGAGTTGCTGCACGCCCGGCTCGACACACTCGCCGACGTGATGCCGCACGCGCAGGAGGCGTACGAGACGATCGCGCCCGTCAACAACCAGGTGTCGGCGTCGTACAAGACGATCCTCGACCTCGACGACGTCGCCTCGGCCCCGACGTCCGCGCGGAGCTGGCCAACCGGCTGCTCGGGGCGATGGAGCGGCTGCGCCGCGACGAGCTGCAGCGCGGCCTCACCCTGGTGGGTCCGCAGCGAGACGACATCGAGCTCAGCATCGGCGAACTGCCCGCGAAGGGTTACGCCTCCCACGGGGAGAGCTGGTCCCTCGCACTCGCGCTGCGCCTCGGAGGCTTCACGCTGGTGCGTGACGACGGCACCGAACCGGTGCTTGTCCTGGACGACGTCTTCGCCGAGCTGGACGCCTCCCGACGGGAGAGACTCGCCACCGCCATCGTCGACGCCGAGCAGGTGCTGATCACCGCCGCGGTCGGCGCCGACGTCCCCGACTTTCCGGCGGAACGCCGGTTCCGCGTCGAGGCGGGGACGGTCGCTCCCGCCTGAGGCGGCCCGCGGCCGGGACGACACGCCCGATGCCGGGATGCCGTTGGCCGGCTGTTATGGTGCCTCGGGGAACTCGACCGATCTCGGGATATCTGAAGCATGCGCAAACTTGGACTGATTGGGGCGCTGCTCACGGCGACCCTTCTGGTGACCCTGTCACCGACGGCAATGCCGGAGGCGAAGGCCGACGTCGACGTCTACACGACGCCCGGAACCCACACCGTCAACGGACGGGAGTGGAGCACGACCTGCGAGCCGTACTCCCAGACCCAACGGTGCCGCACGGAGATTAAGGCGACCGTCATCACCCAGAAGGGCGGCAGGTTCGTCAAGACGACGGGATGGACCTTCAACAACCTCACCTACGTGGCATCCAACCGGGGTCTCTGGGCGGGCAACCCGCTCGGTGGCCACGCGGTCGTCGGCGGCACCGCGGCCTGGACCGCAGACGGGCGCAGGTGGCGCACCGAGTGCGACACGGCCACCACCGGCCGGAACGGCTGCCGCTCGTACATCGAGGCGCGCGTCATCGAGTCTGCCGGCTCCGGCTACCGCTGGGTGACCAGGTGGATCTTCAACAACATGGTCCGGTTCACCACCGCGCCCATCGACTACCCGACTGCCCCGCCCATGTCGACGGCGCCGTCCTTCCTGAAGGGTCGCCGCCACCTCACCCTCGGCAACGTCGTCACGCAGAACATGGCTGGCACAAAGACGAAGGGGACCGGCCGGATCTCCAACATCGAGCTCGACCCGGGCGGCAAACTCGGCACCTTCCGCGAGAGCTACTGGTCATGGAGCTTCGACGACGCGGTGGAAAGTGACTACGGACGCTTCCGCGCCCCGATCCCGAACCGGCCTACCGGCTGTGTCGCCGGCTCGAAGGAGGCGGCCGACCGTCGGCTCATCAAGGTTGAGGCCCTGCCGGGCGGTACCTGTGACGTGCGCACCGCCCGCTCCTTCCTCCAGGCACCGACCGTGCGCTACGGCACCTACGAGGCGCTCCAGGGCAACAGCATCCGCCTCTACTGGAACAACAGCCCGATCACCGAGACCTACCGCAACGTCACCCCGGCGGGGCGCACGTTCAGCGAGCTGACCCTGACGGCGGCATCGCATCCGGGCGCGGTCAACGCCGTCGGGTTCATGTTCGGCTCGTTGCGGGCCCCGGGTGCAGGTCGCTCCCTCGGCACGTTGGTGGACGCCAAGGCCGAGGGTAGGGCGCCAACCTCCGCGACGTCGATGCAGTGGGTGCAGGGCCTCGGAAGCTCTCAGCTCGTGGCTTCGAAGCAGACCTTCCGCTTCTGGCAGTACGAGAAGACGGGCGCCGGTTGCATCGTGACGCCCGCCGGGACCCGGGCTCGACCGGGAACCGGTTGGCACTCCTACATGTGCCCCGTCGGCAGCGACGGCAGGATGGTCTGGCACCACATGGTCGGCCAACTGGTAGCCGAGGGCAACGGGCTGTGCACGCTCGGCGACACCTCGGGTTGCGTGGCCGCCATCCCCCGCACCACCTCGTACACCATCCCGCCCGGGCCGGTGGGCACGTCAATCCGGGGCTGCAGGCGGTCGACGACAACAACCGGTTGGCGGCGATCGTGGGCCTCGAGACGAGCCTCTACTCGCACAAGAAGAGCTCGCAGTCACAGCTGTCGCTGTACGCGACGGTCGTCGGGTAGCCGGTCGGTCGTCGTCTCCGGCGGCGCGGGGTACCCTCGTCTGCATGAGCGAGACCCCGCACGATCCGACCGGGCTCGAGCTCGCGTCGGAGATCGCGCGGGCAGCCGTCGAGGCATCCGAGCACGGCTACGCACTGCCCGAGCCGGCGCAGCCCAGGAAACCGAAGCGTCGCGTCCGGGTCGTCGAGCAGCAGCGCTCCGGCGCCCACCCCGACCAGCGCGACCCGCAACTGGTCGCGGCGGTGCTCGACCAGGTGGTCTCCGAGCGGGGTTGGAAGCGTCGGATCGGGCTCTCCACCGTGTTGCGTCGCTGGAGCGACCTGGTAGGTGAGTCCAATGCGGAACACTCGCGACCGGTCGACTACCAGGATGGCGTCCTCGTCGTCGAGTGCGACTCGACCGCGTGGGCGCAGGCGATGCGTTACACCGCCTCGAAGCTCGTCGCCCGGCTGAACCGTGAGCTGGGCGACCGGACCGTGCTGCGGGTGGACTTCCGTGGACCGGCCGCCCCGAGCTGGAAGAAGGGACCGCGTTCGGTGCAGGGGAGGGGCCCCGGGACACCTACGGGTGAGCGTGGCGGTGCGCTAGGCGGGCCACCGGATCGGTGCCCACGAAGATGGGCCCCGGTCTACCAGGCGCCCGGCGACTACTCCTCGCTGCTGACGCTGTCCCTGTGGGAGGACGTCGCCTGATCCATCCACGGGTGAACCGGGCCTGAAACGGCCGGCTGAGCGGAGTACGCCCGCGGTGGTTCATCCCACCGCGGGCGTACCCGTCCGTGGGCCGCTCAGGCCTGCTGTGGGTTGTCCACGCACCACTGGAACGACTCGACGATGGCCGCGACCACGTCGTCGTCCTCGATCCCCAGCACCGCGCAGTCGGCCGGGTCGTTGACGGCGGCGCGGCTCTGGAAGACGGCGGTGTGCTCGACCGGGACGCCGTGCTCGACGCCCCTGGCCCTTGCCTCCTCGTCGCGCGCCCGGTAGGCGGGGAGGACGGCCTCCAGTGGCACCTCGACGACGTCTGCCTCGTCGCGCCCGATGGCACGGCAGGCGAGCCGGTTGAGCTCAAGGTAGCTGAGGTCGTAGGCGTTGATCGGGTACTTCGCGCCGTGGCTACCATGCTCCATGGCCCCGACCGCCGCCTGCGCGACCTGACGTGCGGTGACCGCAGATGTGGTGCCGGGGAGAACCGCGACCTTCGGCTGCTGGAAACGGGCGGTGTCGATGACGAACTGCCACAGCGGGCGCTGACCGGTGACCAGCCCGAAGATGTAGGGCAGGCGCAGCGTCATGACGTCCATGGATCCTTCGCCCTCGAGGCATGCGACCTCCTCCTGCAGCAGACGGGTGCGCGGGTACGGGTCGCGGCCGTAGCCGAAGTCGGTCCAGCGCTCGCCCATCTCGGCGGTGTAGGAGCCGTAGAGGACGAACTTCGCGACGCCGGCCTCGCGGGCGAGCCGGGCGATGCGCTGCGTGCCGACCACGTTGGCCTCGTAGAAGAAGCGTGCCGCGGGGATGGCGGGAATGGTGCGCTCGTCGGCGCCGATGGCGTAGAAGACGGCGTGCCTGCCGCGGAACAGGTCACGCACCTCATCGTCAGGCAGCGTGCAGATGTTGGCCCAGACGGCGTCGACCTCCGCGGGAAGCGTGCCGTTGTCCGACCCGGGCAGCGAGACGGCGGTGACCTCGTAGCCGCGTCGGAGCAGTTCGCCGACGGTATGCGATCCGAGGAGGCCGGTGCCGCCGAGTACCAGGGTGCTTGTCACTGTTTGACCTTTCGCCAGGGGCCGCTCCCGGCCCAGTTACTAGCCACCCGGCTAGTAATTCCAGAGTAGGAGTCGGGTCCCGGCCGATGGGGGAGGGTGCCTCTCTTCGCCCCGGCACCCCTGTGATAGTGGGGTGCGGCCGGCCCGCTGGTTGAGCCGACCGGCGTCGACGGAGTAGACCGCCTAGCGTCATGAAACCAACCACTCCCGGCTCGGTGCAGGATCCCAGCCACAGTTTGGGGCAGGGGCCGTGTCTGAGTATCTGCCTATCGGCTGGAGTGGTTTCGACTCGGGCGGCGTCTCGTTCCTCGCTGCCGGCCAGGCTCAACCGACTGCTGCGGATTGTCGCGGCCGAGGAGGACCCATGGAGTGCCCCACCCGGAGCCCGATCCATCCGGTTTCCGGGTCGGTGGCCGCCCGGGGCCATAGGCTGACGCCCATGGACGTGTCTGTTGTCGGAAGCAGTTCGGTGACCCTCCCCGCCGAGTGCGCGGTCGTGAGCCTCACCGTCGGATTCACCGGTGTCTCACGCGACGCCGTGCTCCGCGACACCGCAGAGGCCTCCGAGCAGGTTCGCGCGAAGTTGGACTCCGTCGTCGCTGACGACGGGGGCAGCGACGCAAGGCTCACCAGCCTGCGTACGTGGACGAACATCCCCTACGACCAGCACAGGCAGCCGGGGAGCCGCAGCATGTCGCGCAGGTGCGCGGCTCGGTCACCGTCAAGGACCTGTCCCGGGTGGCCGGTCTTCTCGGGGACCTCGCCTCGATGGACGGCGTCGAGATCGGCGACCTCCAATGGCGTCTTTCCGAGGAGACGCTCCGCCGGATCCAGCCGGAGGTGCTGCGGGGGCGTTCGAAGACGCCCGTCAGCGGGCGCAGTGGATTGCGGAGGCGGCCGACCAGACGGAGCTGAGCGTGGTGCGGATCGACGACGGTGGCGCACCCCACTTCGGGTTCGGGCAGTCCGGGCAGATGATGCTGGCGAAGGATTCGGCACCCAGCTTCGACCTGGATCCGCAGGACGTGGAGGTGGCCGCGAACCTCAGCGTGACCTTCCGCGCGGGATCCTGATCCCCGGACACGCCGAACTTTCGGTCACATTGTGACCCAGGCCCTTCCCGGGAACCCGCCGTCGTGCTTGCATAGGTGAGGTCCGATTCTGGGGGAGGGGACACGTGAAACTTCGGGGCTAGCGGCCGTGCTGTCGGCCGGCCTTGTGTGTGCCACCGTCGCCTACTTCGCGGCCGACCCGATGACCGCCGTCGAGGCCGTCCCGGTGCCGCCACCCGCACCCACCGCCATCGCCTCCGCGTTCGCCGCGCGCAACCTCTCGGGGTCCGCCAGGCGATCGAGGCCCTGGCCTGACAAGGGACGCCCCGGACTCATCGACCCGTTCAACGCCGTGACGCCGGAGGCCGTGGGGCCTTCCGGGGTTCCGATTCCCCTGCCTGTCGCGCCCGAGTCGATCAAGCAGGAGTTGGTCACCTCGCTGGGAAAGGCCACCGCAGGGGCGCTCCTCACGAGGCCTGTCAGCGGGCGCACCACATCGAAGTTCGGCATGCGCTTCCATCCGATCCTGAAGGTCTGGAAGCTGCACACGGGGCTTGACTGGGCGGTGCCGTGCGGAACCCCGGTGGGGGCGGCCGCCCCAGGAACCGTGGTCAAGGCCGGCTGGGCCGGAGGCAACGGCATCCAGGTCAAGATCGACCACGGCATGCTGCGCGGCCACCGCGTCGTCACCACCTACAACCACCTGTCGTCGATCGGCGTGCGGGTGGGCCAGAAGGTTCAGGCCCTCGACGGAGTGGGGCGGGTCGGCAGCACCGGTTACTCGACCGGATGCCACATGCATTTCGAGGTCATCGCGGACGGGCAGTTCACCAACCCGGAGCCGTGGCTGAACGGCAATCCCGTCGTGGTGGACCTCGGGTCCATGGATTACTCGACGGTGCCCACACCGACGTCGGCGCCTCCGACCGTGCGTCCGCCCTCGCCCACCCCGACTCCTACGGTGCCCACGTCCCCCACACCCACACCCCGCCGTCGCTGACGCCGTCGCCGTCGGCCAGTCCCTCGGTGACCCCGACCCCGACCCCGTGTCCGTCGGCCACGCCGTCGGCCTCGCCCGCGCCGTCGGCCCCACCGTGTGTGACGCCCACTCCGACGCCGAGCCCCACCCCACGTCGACGCCGAGCCCCACCCCACGTCGACTCCCTCGCCCACGCCGAGCCCGACTCCAACGCCCACGCCGAGCCCGACCCGACCCAGGAAGACTCACCGGCCCGGAGCCGTCGCCCTCTGAGCCGGCTTCGCCTGAGGCATCGGCTTTCGCGCCGGCGTCACCCGAGGCGTCTCCCACCGCGCCGGCCTCACCCCGGGCGTCGGCGTCAGAGCCGGCATCGCCGGTGGCCTCGCCCTCCACGTCGACGTCCGCCTCGGCCACTGCGTCGACGGAGGAATAACCCTCCGGGAATGGGATTCTCCCCTATCTGGGAGAGGACGTGAATCGGTCGGAAATCAATGCCCGGATCTGCTTGACGCCCCGTGGGATCACCCATTAGTGTTGACCCTGCCTTTACGACAGGAAGGAGGCCCGACATGATTCAGATCCTTGATTTCAGGACCAGCGAGTTCACTACTCCCGGCATGACCGCGGCCTCCGCCGTTCAGGCCGACTGACCCTCCGGGCACAACCGGCCGAACTCTCCGCATGCAATCCATGGGCACCCGTGTGCCCTGCTCCGCGCGCCGTAGCGCACCGTGAACGCACCTGTCGAAGGAACCCCGTGAACATCACGCACCCGTCCCACGTCCATCTGACCAGCTCTGATACCACCATCGTGCTGCCTGAACCCTCCCACCTCCCGTGGCGGGACCGGATCGCCCTGCGGGCGAGCCTCTGGCTTCTGGAGCGTGCCACCCGGCCCGCCCAGGACCACCTCGAGCATCGACTCGAGCGCCACGCGGCTGAGCAGGTGCAGCGCAGGGAGCTGGCCTCACTGAGTTGGTTACCGCCCCGATGACATTTCCGGGGCAGGCCTCCTGCCCCGGAAATCCACATCTGTGGATGAGGCTGTGAATTGTTTTTCGGCCTCAATACAAAGCGCAGGATTCACGACGCAATTCTGCGCCCAGTTCGCATGCCCTGAAACAGGTTCAAGGAGTCCGACTTTTCCGAGCAACCCGACCCCACCACCCAAACCATGATCGAATACCCACCCTGCAGGACCGACTCGTGCTGACGGTTGAGCAGGGCCAGGAATGCCGCCGGACACCGAGCCGTAACGCGAACCGAACCCCTGGCACCCCGAACAGGACAACCTCTGGCACCCCGAACAGGACAACGAGCCGCTGTTGAGAACGGCGCCCGCTACAGGATGATGAGGGCGCCCGCGGCGATCACCGAGGTCAGGAGCGTCACGATGTCGAACGTGCGCTGGGGCACCTTCCCGATGATTGCGATCCCGATCACAGCTCCGAGGACGACAACAGGGACCATGTAGAGCCCGGTAGTCAGCACCTGCGGCGTGAAGAGGCCGAGCGATGCCGTCAGCGGGGTCTTCGCAAGGTTGATGATGCAGAAGTACCAGGCCCCGGTGCCCAGGAAGCGCAGCTTGTCCACCCTCGCCAACTGGAGGTAGATCGCCATCACGGGGCCGGCGGCGTTGGCTGCCATGGTGGTGAACCCGGCGGAGACACCCGCGACGAGGCTGAGCGCCGGATGCGGCCGCTCCGTCGTCGGCTCCTGCCGGGGTGCGCGCGCCTGGCGCACCTTGCTGCCCAACTGCAGCAGGACGAAGAACAACAGCAGCCAGCCGATCGAGCGCTTCAGCAGGGTGTCGTCGACCACGTTCAGGAACCAGGCGCCCAGGAGCAGACCCGGGATGACTGCCGGGATGAGCCCCCGCAGGAGTTTCCAGTCGGTCGCCTTCCGGTAGCGGAGGACGGCGATCACGTCTCCGGTGATGAGCATCAGGAGCGCCGCGGCAGTCGATTCCTTCGTCGGCATGGCCATCGCGAGGAGCGCCACGGAGAGGGACGCAAGACCGCCGAAACTCGTCTTGGCGATGCCGACGAGAAGCGCCGCAGCAACCACCATGACCCAGTCCACGTCGAGCACCCTACCGGCATGGTGTCCACAGCCCGGGCGGGGGCGATGTGGGGGTCCACGTGATCCGCCCCTTGAACGGCTCAGGAGGCGAAATTCGGCGTTACAGCGGCATCCGACCGGGTCGGATGCCTCGAATGCTTGCCTGAGGCGGTAGAATTGGCCCGTTCAAAGGCGCCGGTCTCCCGCCGGCGCCAATGTCTGTGGTCAGGAGCATTGTGTCGGAAGACATGCAGGACATCGACGGGTACGACCCCGAGGAACGGATGGAAGGTCTCGTCGACGCGGCTGACAACACCGTGACCGGCAGCTATGACGCGGACCAGATCTCCGTTCTCGAAGGCCTCGAGGCGGTGCGCAAGCGCCCAGGCATGTACATCGGGTCGACCGGTGAGCGTGGCCTCCACCACCTGGTGCAGGAGATCGTCGACAACTCCGTCGACGAGGCACTGGCCGGGTACTGCGACACCATCGAGATCGAGCTGCTCGACGACGGCGGGGTCCGGGTCATCGACAACGGCCGTGGCATCCCCGTCAAGGAGCACCCGGTTGAGAAGATCCCCACGGTGACGCTCGTCCTCACGGTGCTGCACGCCGGTGGAAAGTTCGGCGACGGCGGCTACAAGGTCTCCGGCGGCCTGCACGGCGTCGGCTCCTCGGTGGTCAACGCCCTGTCGGAGAAGCTCATCGTCGAGGTCAGCCGCGACGGCTACCGCTACGAGCAGACGTTCCATCTGGGTGAGCCCATCACCGAACTCGAGCAGCTCGAGGCGACCGATACCACCGGCACCACGATCACGTTCTACCCGTCGCCCGACATCTTCGAGACGACCGAGTTCAACTATGACACGCTCGCCACGCGGTTCCGTGAGATGGCGTTCCTCAACAAGGGCCTCAAGCTCTCCCTGATCGACCTGCGCGCAAAGCACCAGGTCGCCACGGGCGACGAGGGCGAGACCGACACCCCCTACAACGAGTTCCTCTACGAGGATGGCCTGACGGACTACGTCAAGTACCTCTCCGCCGGCAAGGAAGCCATCCACCCGTCCGTGATCGACGTGGAGGCCCACGCGCCCGACCTCGGCATGGGCGTCGAGATCGCCATGCAGTGGAACTCCAGCTACTCCAGCTCGGTGTACACCTTCGCCAACACCATCAACACGCACGAGGGTGGCACGCACGAGGAGGGCTTCCGCGCCGCGCTGACCAATACCGTCAACCGGTGGGGCGAGTCGTGGGGCCTGATGAAGAAGCGCGAGGACCGTGTCTCCGGTGACGACATCCGTGAGGGTCTCACCGCCATCGTCTCCATCAAGGTCGCCGAGCCGCAGTTCGAGGGCCAGACCAAGACCAAGCTGGGCAACACCGAGGCCAAGAGCTTCGTGCAGCGCGTCATGAACGACCGCCTGGGCGACTGGTTCGAGCGGAACCCAGCCGAGGGTAAGGACATCGTCCGCAAGTCGCAGTCGGCGGCGCAGGCCAGAATCGCCGCCCGCAAGGCGCGCGACATGGCCCGCTCCCGCAAGGGCCTCCTCGGAGGATCCGGGCTGCCCGGCAAGCTTGTCGACTGCCAGTCGACCAACCCGGCCGAGTGCGAACTGTTCATCGTCGAGGGCGACTCCGCAGGCGGCTCCGCCCGCGGTGGCCGCGACCCGAGGACGCAGGCCATCCTGCCGATCCGCGGCAAGATCCTGAACGTCGAGAAGGCACGCATCGACAAGATCCTCGCCAACAAGGAGGTCGAGGCGATCATCAACGCGCTCGGCGCCGGCATGCAGGAGGACTTCGACGTCGACAAACTGCGCTACCACAAGCTCGTGCTGATGGCCGACGCCGACGTCGACGGCGCCCACATCCGCACCCTGCTGCTGACGCTGCTCTTCCGGTTCATGCGCCCCATGATCGACGCCGGGCACGTGTTCCTGGCCCAGCCGCCGCTGTTCCGGCTCCGCTGGTCCAACGCGCCGCATGAGTTGGCCTACAACGACAACGAACGTGACGCGCTCCGGGACGCGGGCCTCGCCGAGGGCAAGAAGCTGCCCCAGGTCAACCCCATCCAGCGCTACAAGGGCCTCGGCGAGATGAACGCCGACGACCTGTGGGACACCACAATGGACCCTGAGAACCGGATCCTGCTGCAGGTGACGCTGGACGACGCGGCGATGGCGGACCAGATGTTCTCGATCCTGATGGGTGAAGACGTGGAGCAGCGGCGCACGTTCATCCAACGCAACGCCAAAGACGTCCGCTTCCTCGACATCTGAGCTGAAGAATCAAAGAAGGTATGAACATCCATGGCTGACGACAAGGACGAGACCACGACCGACGAGATCTCCACGCCCGGACTGGGCCGGATTGATCCCATCGATCTGCAGGTCGAGATCCAGAACTCGTACCTCGACTATGCGATGAGCGTCATCGTCGGGCGTGCCCTGCCCGACGTGCGCGACGGGCTGAAGCCCGTGCACCGCCGTGTGCTCTACGCGATGTGGGACGGCGGCTACCGTCCCGACCGCGGCTGGAACAAGTGCTCCCGCGTGGTGGGCGAGGTCATGGGCCTCTACCACCCCACGGCGACACCGCGATCTACGACACCCTCGTGCGCCTCGCACAGCCGTGGGCGATGCGTCACCCGCTCGTCACCGGCCAGGGAAACTTCGGAAGCCAGGGCAACGACAAGGCCGCAGCCATGCGGTACACCGAGTGCAAGATGGCGCCGCTCGCCGTCGAGATGGTCCGCGAGATCGAGCAGGGCACCGTCGATTTCCGGCCCAACTACGACAACCGTGAAGAGGAGCCGGTCGTCCTCCCGGCCCGCTTCCCGAACCTGCTGGTGAACGGCTCGACCGGCATCGCCGTCGGCATGGCCACCAACATCCCCACGCACAACCTCCGTGAGGTCAACGATGCCGTCCAGTGGGCGCTCGCGAACCCCGAGGCAAGCCGCGAGGAGCTCCTCGAAGCCGCGATGCAGCGCATCCAGGGACCCGACTTCCCCGGCGGCGGCTTCATCGTCGGCCGCGGCGGCATCGAGGAGGCGTACCGCACCGGGCGTGGTTCGGTGATCATGCGCGCTGTGATCGACATGGAGGAGGACGCGAAGGGCCGCCAGTTGCTGGTGGTCACCGAGCTGCCCTACATGTGCAACCCGGACACCCTCGCGCAGAAGATCGCCGATCTGGTGAACTCGGGCCGCCTCACCGGCATCGCGGACATCCGTGACGACACGTCCGCCCGCACCGGACAGCGCCTGGTCATCGTGCTCAAGCGTGACGCGCAGCCGCGCGTCGTGATGAACAACCTCTACAAGCACACCCAGCTGCAGGACACGTTCGGCTGCAACATGCTCGCCATCGTCGAGGAGGTGCCCCGCACGCTGCGTCTCGACCAGTTCATCTCGCTGTGGATCAAGCACCAGCTCGAGGTCATCCGGCGCCGCACCCAGTGGCAGCTGGATGAGGAGGAAAAGCTCGCCCACATCGACCGTGGCCTGGTCAAGGCCCTCAACATGCTCGATGAGGTGATCGCGCTGATCCGCGCGAGCCGCACCCCGAGGAGGCGAGCAGCGGGCTGCAGGACCTGCTCGACATCGACGAGATCCAGGCTCGCGCCGTTCTCGACCAGCAGCTGCGCCGCCTCGCCTCCATGGAGATCCAGAAGATCGTCGAGCGGTTGGCCGTGCGTGAGGCGCGGATCGCCGATCTCAAGGACATCCTCGCCGATGAGGCGCGCCAGCGCCGGATCATCTCCAGCGAGCTGCAGGAAATCGTCGACAAGTACGGCGACGAGCGTCGCACCCGGATCGTCGCGGCCGACGGGGACTTCTCGGAAGAGGACTTCATCCCAACGAGGACGTCGTCGTCACCATCACGCACGGCGGCTACGCCAAGCGCACCCGCGCCGACCAGTACCGCCTGCAGAAGCGTGGCGGAAAGGGTGTGCGCGGAGCGACGCTGCGGGCCGACGACGAGGTGCAGCACCTTTTCACCACGACCAATCACCAGTGGATCCTGTTCTTCACCAACTTCGGCCGCGTATACCGGTCGAAGGCGTGGCAGCTGCCCGAGGCGGGGCGTGACGCAAAGGGTGGCCACGTCGCCGGGCTGATGAACTTCCTGCCCGACGAGAAGATCGCGCAGGTGCTCACCATCAACAGCTACGAGGACGCGCAGTATCTGCTGCTCGCCACCCGTAACGGCCTCGTCAAGAAGACCGAGCTGAAGGCCTACGATTCGCCGCGTCAGGCCGGCGTCATCGCCATCAACTTCCGCGAGGAGGACGACGAGCTGATCGGTGCCTCGCTGGTGAGCTCGGATGACGACGTGCTGCTGATCTCCCGCAAGGGTCAGGCCATCCGGTTCGGGGCCGACGACTCGCAGCTGCGACCCATGGGCCGTGCCACCTCGGGCGTCACCGGCATGAAGTTCCGCGCCGGTGACCAGCTTCTGAGCATGGCCGTGCTCAGGGCGGACGTCGACTACGCCGACCAGTTCGTCTTCACCGTGACCGACGGCGGCTTCGCGAAGCGCACCCTCGTCGGGGAGTACCGCCAGCAGGGCCGCGGTGGCCTCGGTATCAAGGCGATGAAACTCAACGAGGACCGTGGGCAGCTTGTCGGTGGACTCATCGTCGGCGAGTCCGACGAGGTGATGGCCATCAAGATCTCCGGCCAGGTGACCCGTTCCGCCGTCTCGGATGTGCCCGTGAAGGGCCGCGACACCATGGGCGTGAAGTTCGTCGGTGTCCGCGGTGAGGACGCCGTCGGAGCCATCGCCCTGTACCCGAGTCCGAGGAGCCCGACGCCACCGAGGAGACCCTGGAGGCGGCCGACGGGGCCATCGGGGATGCGGCCACCGAGGCCGCTGATGGGTCGCCGAGGTCGAAGCGGGTACCGTAGGGCAGGAAATGGACGCCGAGACGGTGAACGAGGAGGACACGGATGAGTGAAAACTCGCCGCGCTGGCCAGGCAGCAACGGCTCGCCGGGCCTTGATTTCTCGCCTTACCGCACCGGTGGAAAGGACCGTGAGGCCACCCAGGTGACGGAGGCCTCCACCAGGAGTGAGTCGAAGCAGTCGGCAGGCACGGGGATCACCCCGACGGTGTCGGAACGGGCCGCGAACACCGCGAAGGAATGGGCTGCCGTCCCCGTGACCGGCCTGCCCACCCAGGAACCCGAGCCGACCGAGGAGATGCCCGGCACTCCGGTACCCCGGCCCGGCCCGGCCCCACCGCCGCGGTCGAGGAGAAGCCTGAGGTCACTGCGCCTCCCAAACCCCGTGCGTCGCGTCGCACCCGGAAGGCGCGCCTGCGGCTCTCCCGCATCGATCCCTGGTCGGTGATGAAGACGACTCTGCTGTTCTCCATCGCGTTCGGGATCATGATGCTGGTGGTCGCGTTCGTGCTGTGGTCGGTGCTCGCCGGCTCCGGTGCGCTCGAGTCGGCCAACACCCTGATCAACACCGTTCTCGGCGACTCCGAGAACTCCGAGGCGTCGTTCAAGCTCGAGGACTTCCTCACCGTGAACCGCGTGATGGGCTTCGCTATCGTGCTCGCCGTCGTCGATGCAGTGATCATCACAGCTGTGGCCACGCTGTTCGCCTTCCTGTACAACCTTGCTGCAACCGTGATGGGCGGCCTCGAGGTCACTCTCGCCGAGGACTGAGGCTTCAGGCGTCACTCGAACTCCCGAGGTGACCCACGCCCCATGTAGTGTCCGAGCCGAAAGCCCGGGACGCATGGGGAGGGGTCCGCCATGGATGTGTACAGCCAGAGGGAAGAGCGTGCGCACAGCACCGGCTTCGTCGGGATCAGCGCCGATACCGACGACGTCATCGACAATCTCGAGGTCTACGAGGCCCTGATCAACCCGCGCGAGTCTGAGCGCGCCGGTGGCCAGAACGGCGGCGGCATGATGCCGCCCATGATGGGCATGGGTGGAGCTGGCGGTGGTGCGGCGGGCGCAGCCCAGGGTGGGCTCGGCTCAGCGGCAGGCGGTGGCGCAGCGGCTGCGGCCGTCACGATGCGCACCGCGGGTGCAGGCTCCCCGGGGTCGCTCCCATCGCCGGTCCGGCCGTGGCCTCCGCAGGAATCGGGACATCGACGGGCCTGGCGCGGCCGGGATGGGTGCCGCCGGGCTCGGAGCTGCGGGCATCGGTGCATCGTCGGGACCGGCCGCAGCCGGCGCCTTCGAACCGGCGCCCGGTGCGGACGTGTCTACGGAGGATGCCCCGCCGATGAGGTGGTCGGCGGGATCGGTACTGAGGGCTCCGCTCCCAGGGCCGATGTGGTCGCCGTCCCACCCGGAAACCCCGATGTGATCTCGGTCGATCCCGCGCAGGTGGAGAAGGTGGCGCGGGAGTGGTCGGACCTCGCTGCCAGGATGGCTGAGGTCGGTAACGCCGCCTCGGATCTACAGGCGTCGTTGGAGGATTTCGGCCTCGTGAAGCAGCCAGCCGGCCCGTACGGTGAGATGACCAACGGGATCCGGCAGTTGGCGGGTGGGGCCTCGAAGGAGTTCGACGAGATTGCGGCCGGGTTGACCTACGGCGCCCAGGCCTACCGGGACCAGGAGGCGGCCGCCGCCCAGACCGTCAGGAGCGCCCAGTGAGCCAGGAAGCAGCGCGCAAGCAGGAGGTGCTTGACAAGCTGACCGAGTTGGCAGAGCTCGACCTCTACCCAGCGCTGCAACGTCGATCCGGGCAGTTCCTCGACCTCGTCACCTCCATGATCTCTGCCGACCTCGTGGAACTGGCAACCGCTAGGGCGCGCAGGCCCAGTTCTTCCAGGTGAGCGCCATCTTCGCGGCGATCGAGCAGCAGGGAACCACCCTCACAAAGGAGGTGGCCCGCCTCCTCGACGCGATCCGTGCCCACCTGACGTCACTTCAGCGGTGCGCCACCACTCCGCAGAAGATGGCCACCATCGGGCGGGCGTGGCGCAAGCAGTCGGCGAGGGTCGAGGAGATGATCCTGACGGCCGAGCGATTGGCCGATCAGCCGGACTGGAAGGGGAGGGCCTCCGAGGCGCACCTCGCCGTCGTGCCGCGGCAGATCGAGGCGATGCGCGACCTCCGGAGCCTCGCCGAGACGGCCTCTGAGTCGGTACTCGTGGTCGGCGCCATCCAGGCCAACATCTTCGATGCCTGCGGACTGATCCTCACCCAGGCGGTGGAGCAGCTCCGCGGGCACGTGTCGACCGCGCCAGCGGCGTTCTTCAGCAGGACCGCCGCCGCGCTGACGCTCCTGGGCAATGTCGAGGTGATGCTCGGTAGGTGGCTCTCCGGGGAGGGGACCTGGAGCCCGTCCGCCACCCAGATCGCAGATGGCCTCTCCTCCACCTCGACGAGCTTCGAGTGGCCCAGGGCCGTCTCCTCGCCCGCAGACGGCGGTGACAAGAACAAGGACAAGGACAAGGACAAGGACAAGGACAAGGCGGACGACGCGTCGGCTGGTTGGGTCACCACCGTGACCGAGGACGGCATCATCGTCACAAGGCCAGACGAGGACGGGGAACAGGCGACCGAGGACGCGGCCGGCCCGGCATCGGGCGGATGCGTCCGACGACCGGCCCGACGAGGTCGAGGAAACCGACGGGCGCGAGTCGGAGGCGACCCCTCCGGCCACGGACACGGGCGCCGCACCGGTGGAGCCGGAGACGAAGCCGGTCGTCCCCCGCTTGCCGAGGCTCCCGTGGAACAGGTCGCTCCCGTCGAGCCGGTGCCTCTCCCGCAGCCCCGGTGGAGACCGCCCAGGACCCGGTGGCGCCGGAGACGACGTTCGACCAGGAGGCCGTCGAGTACAACCCGAGGACCTCCTCGACCGTGGGCGCACAGCGTGGGAGGGCTCAACACCGTGGAGATGCTGCGGTGAGCCGCGGGCGGGTTCATCGGGGAGTCGGTTTGCCGCGTGACGTTTTTGTGCGCTAGAGTTCTCGACGGTAAGCGGGCCTATAGCTCAGACGGTTAGAGCGCTGCCCTGATAAGGCAGAGGTCACTGGTTCAAGTCCAGTTAGGCCCACCAAAAAACCCTAGGTGACTAGGGTTTTACTATTTCCCTCTTCGGGAGAGGACAAATAGAGGACGTTTCTCCCGAGCGGATCGGTGGTTGATGGAACCCTTCGGGCTGCCGCCGAGCTCACTGATGCATCCGCGGTCATCGGTCGGCAGATTCGTGTCACGTCTGCTGACTGCCCGGTCGCCGTGTCCCCTGACTGGCCGCGCAGGGATCGTCGGCGACTAAGTACTTGGCGCGCTTATCGCGGTCATCGGTAGGCGTGATCACCGCATAGCCATCTTCGGCCGCCGACCCCGGGCCGACGCGCGCGGTCAGCCTCCGTCGGTGCCTGCGCAGAGACACGACGCAGCACCGCCTCGCCGTGTTGCTGATTGAGGGTCAGGAAGTTTCGCGCGCAGCGTCACGACCACTGACCCGACGTCGGCGCTGCGGGTCAGCCTGCGGTGGCGATTCGCAGCGTCGGCGGGCCTCAGGCTACGCGCTGAATCAACGTGGCGACGTCCTCTGTCTTGAGCCGGTAGACGCGTGCGCTTCCCAAGCGGTAGCAGGGCAGGTTGCCGGCGGCGGTTTCCCGCTTGAGTGATCGGACGCTCAAGGAGGTGATCTCCGCCGCCTGGGGATATGAGACGAATCGGCCGTAGCTGCCGATGAGCTCCGCCACGTCAAGCACGGTGCGCTTCATGATTGGGCCACCTCTTCTGCCAGTTCCTGCTGGTTCGGGCCATCCCGCGCATGCGTAGTACCCGCTTGGCTTCCTTGACGGGGAGTCCGCACAGCTCTGCCGCCTCATCGACCGGCATTCCCTCATTGGATGTCAGCGCCCCAGGGCTTGGCCGAGTCGAGCTTCTGCCTCCAGCACGGCTCTGTCGCGCGTGAGGATGGCGGCGGCCGCTTCCAGCACTTCTGCGCGGATCCTCGCCTCGCGGGCCATGAGTGCCTCGTGGCGTTTGATGAGCTGGCTCCGCACTCTGACGCGGGCCTCATGACGGTCGCTCTGAGCCATGGCAGCGCTCCTTCCGGGCGGCGTGGGAATGGCATCCCCTCCTGTGCCCCAATGAACCCCAAGTGCGGGACTGTACGGTCAACGGTGTAACTCCGATCAAGGAGGAGCACGATGAGCAGGCAGGTTGAGACGGCCCCAGCGGCTGTGGTGGAGGGAGCCGGAGTGGCTGTGATGACGGAGGCGACTCGGCCGCCGGTGGTGGACCGGGGCTGGTCGCCCAGCTCGTGGGTGACGCGCAACGCCAGGGCCTGTCGGTCGACGGGGAGGGCGGCCTGCTGTCCGAGTTGACCCGACTGGTGCTGGAGTCCGCGCTGGAAGGCGAGATCACCGACCACCTCGGCTACGACAAACACACCAAGGGCGCCTCTGCGGACGGCAACGCCCGCAACGGCACCCGGACGAAGACGGTGCTGACGAAGGCCGGCCCGGTCACCATCGGCGTCCCCAGAGACCGTGCCGGAACGTTCGAACCAACGATCGTCGCGAAGCGGCAGCGCCGGTTGGGGTCGATCGAGGACATCGTCTTGTCCTTGTCGGCGCGCGGCATGACCCACGGCGACATCAGCGCTCACCTGGCCGACGTGTACGGCTCGGAGGTGTCGAAGACCACGATCTCCACGATCACCGACAAGGTGCTCGACGGGATGTTGGAGTGGCAGAACCGGCCCTGGACCCGGTCTACCCGGTCGTGTTCATCGACGCGATCCACGTCAAGGTCCGAGACGGCCAGGTCGCCAACCGGCCCATCTACGTCGCCCTTGCGGTGACGACGGAGGGCAACCGGGACATCCTCGGCCTGTGGGCAGGAGATGGTGGGGAAGGCGCCAAGTACTGGCTGCAGGTCCTCACGGAGCTCAAGAACCGCGGCGTCAACGACGTCCTGATGGTGGTGTGCGACGGCCTCAAGGGCTGCCCGAGTCGGTGAACACGGTGTGGAGGGAGACGATCGTGCAGACCTGCATCGTGCACCTGATGCGCAACAGCTTCAAGTACTCCGCCCGGCAGCACTGGGACGCCATCTCCCGGCCTTGAAGCCCGTGTACCAGGCTGCGACCCTCACCGAGGCCGAGGAACGATTCCTCGAGTTCGCCGAAGCGTGGGCGAGAAGTATCCGGCAATCGTGCGGTTGTGGGAGAATGCCTGGGCCGAGTTCGTCCCGTTCCTCGGCTTCGACCGCGAGATCCGACGCATCGTGTGCACCACGAATGCGATCGAGTCGGTCAACGCCCGCATCCGCAAGGCCGTCCGAGCCCGCGGGCACTTCCCCAACGAGTAGGCCGCGCTCAAGTGCGTCTACCTCGCCGTCATGGCGCTCGACCCCACAGGCAAAGGCAGGGCCCGCTGGACCCAGAGATGGAAGGAAGCCCTCAACGCTTTCGACATCCGATTCGACGGCCGCCTCAGCAGCCCAGACCAGCATGACAACACAACCCAGTTACACCGTTCGTTTGACAGACCCTGGGGACGCTATTGTGACCGGGGCCACCCTCGGCCTGGGAGGCGCATTTCAGTTTGCCAAGTACGGGAGGACCGCCTTCAGGGGCGTGAAAACGATGACGTCTACCTATGCCCGATTTACTGGCGTGGTGGCTCGACGGGTGAAGGCAACGGTGTTGCCACGCGTTCTCCCGAACTTCCGAGCAGCGCGAGGTGGATACTTCCGCCGAGCAACGGCATCATCATTCATGGCTGCTGCATCTGGTGTAGCGAATTTCGGACCCTACGCATCGAGACGTCGATGAAGAGCTCGGATCAACTCTGGATCATCGGTTATCGGGAGTGGTCCATCCTCGCCCTTGGTGGGCTGTTCCCCGCCATCGGAGTGGTGATTCTGTCTGAGTCCTCGAGTGTAACTTCCATTTTGACTGGGGTCCTAGTTATCGGAGGCGGATCGATCATGGTGTGGTTGGGGATTAGGAAGAACGTTGCTATTGCGATCGGTTCCGGCGTTCGTATGATATGTCCCTTTTCGGGTGATCGTTGGGTACCCCGAGATGAGATCCGTTCCGTTCGACTCTTTCCTGGCGGCGTGAGCTTGCTATCCGGATGTACCGTCACATTGGTGACTAGCGTGCGACACGGGAGCGACATTCTACGCTCCGAGTCGATAACTTGGAAGGGGGAATTCGGCGCGGAACCCTATTAGCGGAGATGCTCAATGTGCCTCTCGAAATCGAGCGGGGGAGTCTGTGACCCGGGGTCTCACGAAGATCACCGGACGGCTGCTGCTCGGTTGCGGTCTGCCAGACCGCGCTCGGTCGTGAGCGCTGCTCCTGGTCGACGATGACGCGAGGGTGTTGACGTAGTCGGTCGTGATCCCTCAGCCGCGGGCGTAGACGCCGGGAGGCATGCAAGAATCGATACGAAAGAGAAGCGATCCTCTGGGTGGGGGCTACAAGTGCTGACAGGGGTACGGGCTGGAGGGGTGCTGCTTGCTTTCGCCGTGTTACTTGCGAGTGTTTCGGGGCGCAGCGCACCGGAATTGGCGTATGTGTTCTACATGGAAGAGGATGGGGCAAAATTGCTTATCGATGTCTGTGGGGACCCCCACCCGCGGTCTCCAAGACTCGACTCGGGTTTCACGTCACTGCGTTGGCGAAACTAGAGACCGGCTATTACATCGGATTATCCAGAGAATCCGATGTAATAACGGTAGGATCCAGGCATGGCCACTCGGCGACAGCAACTCGTCACCCGCGACGACGTGCCGCTGCCCCGTACGAGTGGAGCCACGACCGCTCCGGCCCGAAGACGGCGTGGGGTGTCAACCTGCCGATCTCTGAGCGCCACGATCTGCAGCTGATGGCCCAGCGCGGCACCGCCGGCCGGTGGACCTGGACGCTCACCGTCTACCGCACCGGCAGCACCGACCAGGTCACCCGCATCGCCCGCGGCGTCCAGCCCACCCTGACAGCCGCCAAACCGGCTGCCGAGGCTGCCGCCGGCACCTGGCTCGCCGAGCAACTCGAGCACCCCGACGAGTCGCATGTCTGAAAGCCAGCCAGGGGCCCTGGGCACGGCTGGTGGTCTGGTCGCCGTTGATCAGCAGGCGGGGATGTTGCTGCCGGAAGATCTGTCGTTGGATGCGGCCGAGGCCGCGTTCGCCTCGGCGTCGAGGGCCTCGTCGACGCTGCGCGGGTACCGCTCCGACTGGACCGAGTTCGTCACCTGGTGCCGCGACAACCACCACACGGCGCTGCCCGCCACCGACATCGCCATCTCCCGCTACATCTCCGCGCTGGCCACCGCCGGCGCGAAGGTCGGCACCATCAGCCGACGTCTATCGACGATCCGGTTCGCCCACAAGGTCCGCAACCATCCCGACCCCACCCAGACCGCACGCGTGATCGCCGTCTGGGAAGGGATCCGCCGACAACTCGGGCACCCCGGACCAGGCCCGCCCCTCATGCCCCACTCCTCCTCGACGTGGTCGACGCCTGCCCCGAAATGACGAAATGGAAGACCCGCGACGACGAGCCCTCGCTCAGCGGGATCCGGGACCGGGTCCTCCTGCTGCTCGGGTTCGTGTCCGCGCTGCGCGCCTCCGAACTCGCCGCCCTCGAGGTAGATCAGATCAAACCCCACGAACGGGGCCTGGTGATCGAGCTCACCCACTCCAAAACCAACCAGACCGGCGACCTTGAGCTCGTGGTCCTCCCTGGGGTGCCCGCCAGGACTACTGCCCCGTCACCGCGCTACGCCACTGGCTCACCGTCGCCGGCATCACCGAAGGCCTGGTCTTCCGGTCTATTTCCAAAGGCAACCGCGTCAGCGCCCGTGGCCTCACCCCCGACGGACTATCCCGCCTGATCACCCAAGCAGTCACCCGGGCCGGTCTCGACGCCACCGGCTTCTCGGCGCATTCCCTTCGGGCGGGTTCGTCACCTACGCCGCGAAACGTGGCGCCACCTCCCTGCAGATCGCCCGCCAGACCCGGCACAAGGACCTGGCCTCCATCGGGATCTACACCCGCATCGAAGACGCCTGGGAAGAAAACGCAGCCACCCAACTCCCTCTCTGAAGAGGTCGGCGGGCTTGGCCTCGAATCGTCGCCGGGTCCGGCCGGAGGCCTCCCTGGACACTCCCCCGCTTCACTCTCATGCCGATGTGAGGTTGTCACGTTTGCGCAGGCGATCTCCTCACGTTTGTTGGAAACGAGGGGAGTATCTGCTCGACCAGCGCTGGGCCGGCGCCAGCTGCATCAGTCCGAGATAGGGACCCAGCCGCTCTCGTCATCGCGCGGGCGCTCGTCCCTGAGATGACCAGCCCAGTGCCACCGGACGCCGAAGTCCTCGTGATACACACAGGGTGATTCAGAGGAGCCCGTTGGAGCTGGGACGGCTCGTGTCTTGGGGCACGGCGAGACGAATTGGGCACGCTGGCTGCCGTTGGTCTAGAGCCGTGAGCGCACTCTAGTGTCGCTGCCAGCGCGCTTCGGCTTGGGCCTATGCCAGGGCGTCGGAAGTCTGCATCGCTTCCACTCGAAGTGATCCCACTTCTTGTCAGGGCAGCCGATGGTGTGGGCGATCCGCCATAAGTTAGCATCCCCAGGTGGCAGATCTCCTGGGCGGCGGGCCGTAACCACTGCCCCGGGGGCTCGTAATGCACCGCCGAGTAGGAGGCGGCTATGTCCAAGAGGCTGCTGTGCCGGATCGGATGGCATAGGTTTCTCACCCGTCACAACACGGAGGACGGGAGGCCCAACCATCAGGAGTGCGCGCGCTGCGGGAAGCGACGGTATTACGGCTTCGACGAAGGAGAGCGGGCCCTGGGAGTCTTCCTGAGTGGGGGCTGGTAGCTACTACGTTTGGTGCCGGGCTGAGGACGTGTGTCTCGGGGCCCCCGCAGTTCGCGGTGGTGATTCAAGCAGGCACCACCAATCTCGGTCGACCCAACGACATGGGACGGCGCCCCAGACAACTCAGCATTGCGAAGAGAGCTATGGCTCCAGCGGGGTCGCAAGCACAACGTAGTACTGCCGTGGACCGCCTGCGGGCAGGCGCGGCGCGTTGCGGAAGCACACTGATCTGCCGCTGGTGGTCGTTGAGGGCGTGGGCGGGCTTGTATCGTGTAGCGCTACGCGATACGATGGTTTTTGTGATCGTCAGCTTCCGGCACAAGGGTCTGGAGCGGCTGTATCGCGACGGTTCGAAGAAGGGTGTTCAAGCGACTCACATCCCCAAGTTGCTTCGCATCTTGTCGCTGCTGGACGTGGCACAGACCCCCGACGACCTCGCGATCCCGTCGTTTCGGACCCACCCCTCAAAGGGGACCTGGCCGGGCACTGGTCGATCTGGGTGAACGGCAACTGGCGAGTGACGTTCCGCTTCGTTGAGAGCGACGTCGAACTCGTCGACTATCAGGACTACCACTGACCAGGAGGTGGACAACATGGTGATGAGGACCCGGTCCATCCCGGCGAGATCCTTCGCGAGGACGTGCTGGCCGACCTCGGGCTGAGTGTCGGGGAGGCCGCGTCCAGGCTCGGGATCTCCCGGGTGACGTTGAGCCGAGTCCTGCACGGCCATGCCCGCGTGAGCCCCAACCTTGCTGTTCGACTGGAGGGAGCAGGCGTTGGTACCGCCCGCGTTTGGCTGGCCCTGCAGTCGGCTTATGACCTCGCGGCCGAGCGTGCCGCCGGAATACCCACCGTCCGCAGGCTCGACCCCGTCGCCTGACAACATCCGCAAATGCCGCGTTCCGATGGTTAGATGCCCTACGCTCAGGCGAGGCTGGTGGTCTGGATGGAGGAGGGCTGGTGAGCACGAACGCTGACCTTCTTGCGATCCCCGGCCTGGACCGGGCGGGCCAAGTGGCATGGATGCAATCGCTCCGGCCCAGGGCCACGACCATCGAGTTGCTCTTTCACGACAGTGACGTTAGTCACCCGTTGACACTCGAGCTTGCATGGCTGGTTCCCGCCCGCCAGGAGGGGTCGGTGCGCGTCCCGGGTACCCGCGACCGCACCCGCGCGCCGTCTTGCACCGTTACCGCTACGACCGTGCCATCGTTCGCGCGCTGATCGATCTCGGCGGCCTTTTTGAGTACGTATCAGATCCGCTCGGGGACACGGTGAGATTCACGCGGTTGGGGAACGTTGACGTCACTTTCCTGGACCGTTCCGACGCGGTCCTCGGATCCACGGTGACCCACGAAGGGCTCATCCTGACCCCGGTCGAGGTCCCTACAGCCAAAGGATGATACATCCGCTCTTGCCGCTGTCATGCTGGTTCAGTAATAAGAAGACGCGACGATAGACCGGTCCGTGGCCCAGAACAGGGCCCCGGCGCGCGAGGCGGAGATGTCTTCCCGGGGCTCTATTCGGTCGCTGGCTGGGATGGTCCATGCTGTTGCTATGAAGAAGCCTTCCCCTTCCCGCCCGATTTGCTGCAGCCATCGTGGCGGCAGCGGGAATCATGTTGGCGGTTCCTACCCTGGCCCACCTGGTGGTGGGAGGACCTGTCGAAACGCCATTGGCGTGGTCGAGCCTGTCGCTGGGTTGCACTGTGCTGGCAGCTCTATCGGGAGTCACCTATCTGGCCTGGCGTCCACCCTCTGGATGGGCGGCCCTCGTAGCCGGTGGGGTAACGGCTGCGGCGATGACCATCCTTCCGATCCTCATCGTGTGGGACGACAGGGGTGGCAAATGCTCGTGATCTACCTCGTGGTCTACGGGGTGTACTTCGCGATCATCCTGGCACTGATGACTGCGGCTGTCGTGCTCCATGGCCGTCGCGGCCTCAGTTTCCGAGGGCGGGTGCGCGCTCGGGATTAGCAAGAGGGTGGGTCGCTGTGCCCAGCGAGCACTCCACGGTGCTTGCATCACAGGGATTCGAGGAGTCACAGCAGACAGGGGGTCCAGCACCAGCTGGATGCCCGAGGGAACGCGCGGATCTGCCGCGTCGAGGCGGTTGTCGTGCCTGGTGGGGATCACCTAGATGGTGCAGGGTGGGATTCTGGCGCGGCGGGCCGCGCTGGCGACAGCCTGGCGGAGTGCCTGTTGGGCGACCTCGTCCGGTTCGAGCTGCTGGGCTTGTTGGGGTCGATTGCCACGTCCACCCACAGGTCGCGGCCGTCGCGCTGAGTGACCACCCGCGCAGGCTCTCCGGTCGTGGTGGTGGAGGCTGAGAGGTGGAGGGTCGCTAGGCCGGAGGTCTTCCACCAGGACGTCAACCGGGCCCGTGGGCGGGTTCCAGGGCGCCCAGGCGCGCCGGTGCGCGGCTGAGAGGCGATGTGGTTCACCGTTGATGCCGCCGAACTCGACCACGCTGGGACGCGTCGGATCGTTGGTGGAGAAATGGCGCACCTCGATGGGTGGGGTCGCGGGCGCGGTAGCCAGGGGCACTGAGGGGCTGTCTGTGCTGGAGACAGAGCATCGAGGTCGACGGTCAGCTCCTCGACGTCCAGGGTGAGCGCACCGTGATCCACGAGCAACGAGGTAGACACGCTTGTGGCGCTGGTCCACCGCGGGGCTGAGGGGCAAACTAGCCGCGGCCTCCACGGCCGAGGCGGTCGGGCTGGCGCCCACGAGCTGGCCCGTGCGGGCGTCTAGGACGTCGATCCAGCTCCGCCGCGGCTGGTCCACGGGCAGGACTGTCAACACACGAGCGCGGTGCCGGCGACCCGGGGCTGAGATCCACCGCGAAGCGGCTACCGCCGTTGCTCCGCGTGCCAGCATCTCGGCTTCGATCTGTTGCCGATCGAACCCGTCTCCGGTTCCTTGTTGGAGTGCTGAGGCGGTCTCCAGGAGTACCTGCAACGCCAGCCACCACCGGGCCGCCGGGTCCAGATCGGCCACGCTGTCAGGGACGGCCACCCGCGCCGTCTCGAATCCGCCTGGGATGTCGTCGAACACCGTGACCACCACTGCGGGTCCAGGTGCCGGCACATCGTCGACCTGGACCCTCAGTAGTGTCGAACGCAGCCGAATCTCATGGCCGGTCAGCAGTTCTCCCAGTTGAGTCTTGATCGGCGCACCCGCGCGGGCGAGGGCATCACCGCCTCGCGCCCCTTCGACCCAGGGCCGGCCGACTCGACCGCCATCCGGCCACAGCTCCATCCCCCGCACACGAACACTCACAGCGGCATTATCCCGATCAACGCAGCGACCATGAGCGACCACCCTGAGACAGCCGCCGTGGAGGCGCATCAGAACCCACCTCCGGTCATGGACACCGCGTAGACCGCGAACATGCCCAGCCCGAGCGCAACTAGCGAGGCCACCCACACCGCGCTCGACCACGAGAGGCCACGGCGATGTGCGAGGACCAGACAGGCGACGGCTCCCACGAAGGGCGCGAGGACAACAGCCAGGAGAAAGATCAGCAGCGCCACCCGCGGGACCGTCAGATAGGTCCGCTGGATGGGATCACCAAGGTTCCACACCACACGCGCAACCCCAGGCAGGAACGCCGCCAACCCAGGCAGAAGAGACACAACGAGACCTGCCACCGCCACCGGCAGACTGCCCGGTCTCCGACGCATGTCACTCACACGCCCATCCTCTCAGCACCGGCCAGCCAGACCCCATCCGCACAGTCTGAACATCCGGATGTCTGCCGCTGAGCGGAGCAGACACCGGCTCCGCACTCTCGCAGCCGGCGCACTGACCCCCGGCTCTGGCCGTTCGGTTGAGTCAGCGGACCCGAGGGATGTCAGCACGAGTGGAGCAGGTCGTCAGGATCGCCACTGATAGTCAGTTCACCGTCGAAGCGGAGCACAACCGGGATATCGCCGGCGCCGCCGTCGCTCAGATCGATGTGGAGTGTCGCGTTATCGAGCCATTCAACTGAGTTGATTCCGCTGTAGTCACCATTGACGCACCCCAAGTCGGTGGTGAACCAGCCGTGCTTGAGTTGCAGTGGGTACATGGGGTCGATCCAGTCGGCCCACGTGCGGACAATCAGGGTTCGGTCCCCGTCCGGCGAGGGATATCGCGCATACTCCTCCGCAAGAAGCGCACAGCCGGTAGTGGACGCGACGCCGACCAAGCAGGAAAGAATCAAAGCCACGCCCCTGTTGTCCATGACGAGACTGTAGACCTGACCGGGTCCACCACCGACGAACTCACTCTCGCATCGCCGAAGGACACTGCCTGCACCGGCGAGCTGCGTGTCTCTTCGCAACTGCCACCCACCTGTCTGATCGGGGCCGGGGTGTCGCGAAACGCACCAACTCACCCAGCACTCCGACTTCGACCACCTTGGTCGTTCACGACCAACGCGCCAGCGTCGTGACTCAACCTCTCCTTCCGACGGACCTGGCGGTGGAGGCCGCACAGCACGAGCCTTCCAGCTGGTGCAGGCCTTCACGCGGGACACCAGGAATCCGCTCAGCGCCTCCGACCACGGACCTTCTGAACTAGGCACCATGCCAACCACGCGACGGTAAGTCCGGCACTGACAACCAGGTGCCCAACGGCGACTGATCTGCACATGACAGCCCACTGCGGAAAGGCATTACCGGATGAACCGTGCAAGGTGATGGCCAGGAAGGCTTGATCGCAGTACAGGTCGACGCCCGTTTCCTGCGGGACTACGGGAGCCCAGAGCATGATGACGAAGACCGTGAGCGCGAGGAGGCCTCCTGTCAGGGCGAGTCGCCACCGGTGTCGGGCTAGACCCACGCGCCGCAGGGACACCAGGCTGGCCGTCGTAGAAGCGATGACCAGCGTGGGGAGCAGCAGCAGAGCGACTAGCGCAATGCCGGGTGATGTATCCGCATACTCAGTCATGGTTGTGCTCGCGCACGGTCCTCTCGATGGGAGTCTCTCAAGTCGCTGGCTTCGACCTCTTCCTGATCGACCCTCTCACGGACGCGGGCCAGATCAGCGACAGCCTCGGCGCCCTCGCCTCTGAAACGCCTCTGACGCTCGGATGCGGATCGCTGGCTCGCCGGGGCCATCAATACCAGCGACGCGCCGAAGGTGGCGCCCCCAACATCCGGTCATGCCGCGTTCCGATGGTTAGATTCCCCTACGCTCAGGCGAGGCTGGTGGTCTGGATGGAGGAGGGCTGGTGAGCACGAACGCTGACCTTCTTGCGATCCCCGGCCTGGACCGGGCGGGCCAAGTGGCATGGATGCAATCGCTCCGGCCCAGGGCCACGACCATCGAGTTGCTCTTTCACGACAGTGACGTTAGTCACCCGTTGACACTCGAGCTTGCATGGCTGGTTCCCGCCCGCCAAGAGGGGGTCGGTGCGCGTCCCGGGTACCCGCGACCGCACCCGCGCGCCGTCTTGCACCGTTACCGCTACGACCGTGCCATCCTTCGCGCACTGATCGATCTCGGCGGCCTTTTTGAGTACGTATCAGATCCGCTCGGGACACGGTGAGATTCACGCGGTTGGGGAACGTTGACGTCACTTTCCTGGACCGTTCCGACGCGGTCCTCGGATCCACGGTGACCCACGAAGGGCTCATCCTGACCCCGGTCGAGGTCCCTACAGCCAAAGGATGATCCATCCGCTCTTGCCGCGATGGGTGGTGCTCACGTGTTCAAGGTGTTCGTCGGCGTGCCCACCATCGCCAAGACGCGAGTAGGACCGCCGCTGCAGCGAGCAGCCACCAGAGTTCGTCCATCCCAGGTGGATCGGCCCAGGGGCCGAGGTAGAACATCGTGACCATGACGATCGCGGTGACGATCGCCGCGACGGCGAGGCCGGTGAGCAGTTCGAGGGTGAATCGCACCACTCCTGAACTCCTTCGCCTGCGCGCCGTGCGCATCACGTTACCTGCTGCGCAGCCTTCGCTCAGCGCCGACTGCTGTGACATCGGGTTCCTCGTCGCCATATTCCTAGCTGAGATGCCGTGTCAGAAGGAATGACGCCGCATCCCACCATGTCACGCTCGGCGCCGATCACGCGCGGGTCGCACCTGCAGGGCGACAGCGCCGTGGAACTCCTGGCCGAGAACCTACCTTATGTCACTTCATCTCGATCGCGCCCCCTCAGACACCTCTTGACACCTGTTGGGTGACGAGAGGGATGACAGTTGGACATCGTCCGTGACAGCGGATGACATCCATGTGACAGCAATGACATGCACGTGAGGGACAGCCCTCGCGTCTTGGCGTTGACCGCCGACCAGCGCGGCTCCACCTGCGCTTAGAGCACGCTCATCTCCCCGGTATGTCGCGGGGGATGGCATTGAAGTGTCACAGCGGACGACACGTTGACGCCATCGGTGGGTGGATTCTGCTACCCACCGATGGCGTCAAGCCTTCACCGTGGAAATGAATCAGGACAGCTTCTGGCCGTCCTCGAGTGCTCGCGCCACCAGTGGTGAGACATCGGCCAACGGGTTGCGCCAGTCGGCACGCGACGGATGAGTCACGGTGACGATCTTCAGTCCCCAGGAGCACGATGTGTCGTGCTCCGCCAACCGCGGTTGTTCCGCTCAGTGAAATGGTCGATCTCGTGATGGGCGCCGTACTGCCGACGGACGAACTCGCCGGCACTCTTGCCGAAGCAGACGACGACCTTCACGCCGAGGGTACGAATGACGGCCTCGTGGAAGGGCCAGCAGAGCGCGGCCAATCTGTCGAACTCCTTAGCAATGTCCGCCTCAGCACGCGTCCGAGAGAACACCAGGCAGCTCGCCGGAACCTCAGTCGCTTGGAGGGACACCTTGCGAAGCAGGTGGAGAACGTTGTGGTCAATGCGGGCGGCCGGCTTACACGTGTGCGTGACGTAGGCCGAGTAGGCGCTGTGGGCGACCTTGAGCTGCTGGAACTGTTGACGGACTGTCTCAGCGCCGTCCCCGCCGGGGTTGAGACCCAGGAGGTAGAGGGGTTTCTGACCAGTGAAGCCCGCTTCGCCGGTGTAGAACGCGTGTCCCGGAACGTCCAACATTTCCTCGGGGATCAGCGCAGCAAATCCCTCCACCCCTGGCTCGGTGGCGCTCACTTCTGCTCCTCCCTTTCGTCGAAGTAGACGACCCTGAAGGCCGCGACGGCCCGACCCTCGTCGCCGTGGTCATTCATGAGAATCCATCGAACTGAATCAACGAGGGCGCGAGATCCCTGCCCCAACAACCGGGGCTACTATTCCGAACGCGGAAGCCTCAGCGCCGCGTGAGGGTAGAGGTACTTGGATACCCTCGGCACCCAGCCAAGCTCCTCCAAAGCGATCGCCACCCGCTCCCTCATGACCCACAGGAATTCAGCGTTTGCAGCTTGATTCGGGTGCACGAAGTCTACGAGGACGCCAACCTCGGTGTCCCGTAGACGCCACCAAGCGCCTCGATGATCGTGCCGCCCAGCTTCCCGTAGTGGAGATTAGCCGCGTTGTAGTTGGCATAGCCGACCGACTCCGCAAGGACCCTCGCCGAGACTGCCCGCGCTGCTTGCGAGTGATGGAAGATCAGCATCTCCCGCTGCTTCGGAGTGATCTTCCCGCGCGATCCGCTGCTTCGAAGGCTCGGACATACTCATCGACGGTGGGGAGCAGGAGCTGGCTTTCGTCCATGTCGCCATTATCCAACAAGAGCCATGCCGCATGGCGAACCAGCCCTATCGCGGGGGCGAGCTCCGCCTGGCTGGGACACTGGCCGAGAAGCCACGTTATGTCATTTCGTCGCGGTCGGGGTGGCCTGCGAGCTGTAATCCGGGGCCTCCCACGGCTCGGCGAGATCAGAAGGAAGGCTCAGCCCGAGCTTCCCTGCCAGGCCCTTCACCCAGTCGTCCTTTAGGCGGCGAGGGTGAGGGGCTCGGTCACTTCATCGGTGGAACGCTGGGCGGCAGGAAGTCAGGCATCTCCGACGGGGCGTCGATGATGGCCCCTTCCGGCATGGCGGCAATCTCTACCACCAACTGGTCCCAGAACTTTGAGGTCTCCTCGTTGATGACGTACCGCGAGTCGGCCTTCAGGGTCCCGAAGGCCAGCTCGGTGAGAATCTTGTTCATGATTTCGGTGTCCATAGCCATGATCAGTCAGCCTTCCGTAGGAACTTCTCCCACAGCTCTGGGGCGACGATTTCGGAGGTGTCCCAGGTACTACGTCCTTGCCCGTGAGGTTGGTCGGCGCCAATCATCCGGCACGAGGACGGGCCGGTCCAGGTCTTCGCAGCGTAGCCCTCCACCACAGGCCGGGGAGATGAGATTTCGGTTGGCGCTACCTGTCGCCACCACCACCGGTCAGGTGTCGGGTCGGGTCCGGCCCGGCACCGCGGTCAGGCACGTCCAACGATGCGCCCTGGCCGCGCAACAGGGACTGGCAAGCTACGTGACAGGGACGGCGAGGTAGCGGAACCGGCCGCGCGTTCCGGGCAGCTCGGAGTAGTCCCGCCATGCCAGCGTGTACATGCCCGCTAGGTCGATGGGTGTGGTGCGACTTACGCTTGTCCCTGGCCCGGTTCTCGGGCCCCAGGCGCGCGGGCCGGTGAGGGTCAGGCCGTCGTGGAGACGAAACGCGTCTGCATTCGTGACGCGATCGTGTGTAGGGGCTCGCCAGTACGAAGGGTCGTTGGCGAGAATGAGCACGAGGCCGGCCTTCGCGTATCCAGCCGCCACGAGTCTCTCGACGCGGGCGATGTCCTTGACGCAGTCGTAGCCGCGGATGTCCTGGGCAGACTGCCGCAGCAGGGCGAACTGTTCCCCATCGACTTCGCCCTCCCACTTGTCGGTGAGGTACTTCAACTCGATCGCGAGGGATCCGCCGTCGGTCGGGTCAGTGACGAGCAGATCGAGGTGCGCGCCCTTCACCGGCCGGGTCTCCAGCCGCACACGAAGGCCGGGATGCGCCACGTGGATCGCCCACGCGAGAGCCTGCTGGAAGTCGGCTTCGGAGTGGAAGACGGGGCGCTCCCCGCGAGGCCGGGCAGTAGCTCGATCACATCATCGGCACGGAACATAGACACCTTCCTACACCCGTTTCGGCGTCCAGGCGCACAAACAGGTGACCCGCGACGAAGTCTCAGGCGGACTGATGCAGCTTTCGTCACGTAGCGTTACGTCATTACGTTACGTGCTGTCGTGACGCCGAGACTCAGCAGACTGATCAGCAGATGTGCCGGTTCCGGGTGTGAGCAGCCGGCGGTGCCGTCCGATGGCACCGGCCGTCCGCCGGAGTATTGCGACGACCCTGGTCACACTCGGGCGGCTGCGTGGCGTGCGCGGCAGAGGTTGGCGGAGGGGCCTCAACAGGTTGAGGCATATCCGGTCGACGCGGCGCGGCAGCGGGCGAGCATGATCACCGGCCAGGTCTCGGGGATGATCGAGCACCTGGGCCAGCAGCTCAGCAGTCTGGTCGACGAGCTCCGCACCGTCGGAGATCCGGAAGCCGTCGAAGCGCAACTCGAAGCGGTCTCCAGCGAGGCCGCCGAGCAGGTCGCCACCGCCAACGCCCGCGCCACACGGGCCGAACAGATCCAGCAACGCGCCGAAGCAGGAAGGCAACCTTCCGCGAGGGGATGACCCGCACGTTCTACCGAGGGCGATACGGACACACGGCTATCGTCGGCTGCTCGATCTTCATCCAGAACGCACACATCCGGACAGAGGAGAGGCCCGGCTTCGTCGCATGGATCGTTGCGGAATGCCGCAAGGACCTGCGCGAGCTCGGCGAGACCGACGCGTGAGCCGCGGTCAAGCGGCGGGCCACGGGGTACGTCAGCGCAAAGTGTCTGGCCATGCGGGGCGAACACTCTGCAGCTGAGTACTAGGAGCACCTCGGGCTCTGCTGTTGAGCTCGGGAAGCTAGACACCGCACCCGGTGTTGCCGGATCTGACGTAGCGGTCAGGGCCGGCGGGAAGCGACCTCTCGTAGCCGGTAGCGGAGTTTCTGGAACTCGGTGGGGATGTCGGTGACGGTGGCCGCTGCTGCACGTATCGCCTGAGGGCTGACGTCGGCGGCGTAGGTGCGGGTCAGCCAGGTCTTGAAGTCGTGCAGGCCCTTCGAGCGGTCCAGGCCAGGCCTGGCTGCGTCATGCTCGGCGCGTAACTCAACCCACGACTTGTGCGCTTTGGGCACGATGGCCTCGGCCGGCAGGTACTCGATGATGTCTCGTGCGGCCAGTCCATACGGGAGGAGTCTCTCGTGGACGCCCTTCTTCAAGGCTCTAGCCAACCATTGGGAGATCCACTGGTACTCCTCGCCCTTCCGGCCCCGCATCTGGCCGGTGAGGTAGTCGATGGCTAGGTCGGCGTCTCCGCTCAGGTAGCGTTCTTGAGCCTCCAACCAGGTTGCGTCGATCTCGCTGGCTGCCACGTTGTCCAGCAGCGCGACGACATGCGCTGTGGTCATGTCGAACAACAACTGGCTCTCTACAGTGGTGGGAAGCTTGGCCCCTCCGCGCATGGCGACGATCTTCACTCGCGACGCTTCGAGCACATCCGGAAGCAAAGCGCGCACCACGATTTCGTCGTGTTCGCCCTCAACCAACAAGAAGACCCGATACATACCGATCAGGTCTGAGGGGAGCATGCCCAGCTCAGCGTAGGACTCCTCGAGGTCGAACTTGGGCATCTGACTGGTTGAGGTGGGTCCCCTCGGTGGCGGTGGACGTGGATCAGGCTGACCTCGGGCCGGTTCAGGATCTCAGGCGAGTGAGTGGCCACTACGACCTGAGGACCGACGACGGTCAGGCCGTCCAGGCCGAGAGCCATGTGCCGCTCTGCAGCCCGATGCAACGCCGCTTCTGGCTCGTCAATAATGACGAGATTCGCTGGCCGGAACCGTTGCTCCAGCCGCCCCCAGTCGTCGGGTGCGGGTGCATCATCTTCATTGTCGTATTCAGCCTTGTCCCGACGATCTGGACGAGCGCCAAGTGCTGGCCGCCTTCGAGCGCCACGAGGACCTGGTGGACGAGCCACCGTCAGGCGATGAGGTGCCCATGGTCCGGTCTCGCCAGCAGAAGCACGTGGAGCTCGCTCTACAGATCCGGGGCGTGGCCAGGACCGTCGACTGGCTCCTGAAGGACTCGCGGCAGTGGCCGACGTGGCCATCCACAGCCCGGGGAACATTGCGTACCGAGCGCTGTCACGCTTCTCCGTTGGTGAGCCAGGCGTCTCCGTCAGCGGCCGATGGGTGGCCGCGGTGCGACTTTCAGGCGCCTTACGCACTCTGTTCTCACGTCCCGAGGCCATCCTGCTCCTGGATCAACTCGTTCCTGGCGTGGAGCCGTATTGGCGGAAGATCGTCACCTACTGCGCGTGGGGGAACCTGCAGGCAACCCTCGACGAGTACCTCCACCACCTCCACGTCAGCCTCGGGTCGCCGCCTGTCGACGATAAACTCCTGCTCGAGATCGCCCGCATGGCCTCGGTGGCGCTGGAGATGCGCTCGTCGACCGTCGAGGTGTTCGACCCGACCGATCAAGACGCGGGGTACCGGCGGCGCTTCTCCACGCGGTTTGCACTCCGCTTCGGCGGGCGTCGAGAGAACGAGGAGAGCGCCCGACAACCCGTCGTGCGTCAGGCGTTCAACAGTCCGTTCCATCCGTTCGTTCTGGCGACCACATCCATCGGGCAGGAAGGCGTTGACTTTCATTGGTGGAGCAGGAGCGTCTACCACTGGAACACCCCGCCCAACCCCATCGACTTTGAGCAGCGCGAGGGGCGGGTCGACCGATATGACGGGCTGGCTGTCCGGAGGAACCTTGCGGCCCGACACGGCGATGATGCGCGCAGAAGCGGGGCAGCCAACCCTTGGGCGAAGCTGTACGAATTGGCGTCGCGGGAAGATCATGGTCTCGGTTCCTTCGCGCCTCACTGGACCTACCCGGGAGAGCACCGGATCGAGCGTCACGTCGCCCGTACCCCTGAGTAGGGACGAAAGCAACCTCGACAACGTCAAGCGGGACGTGGCGCTGTACCGGCTGACCTTCGGCCAGCCGCGGCAGGAGGACATGCTTGCCCTCATGAAGGCGCGTTTCACCGACGGTGATGCGAGCGAGATCGAACGACTGCGGATCGACCTTTCAGCTCCGACGGCGCTTGAAGTCTCTCTCACGGCGCCCAACCATCGCCACGCCGAAGAAGGCGTCTTGACAGCGATGGACACTCGGGAAGGCGATGGATGAGGCGTCAGTGCGAAGCGGGTTTGGTCAAGTCGCGTCGTGACATCCTGTATGGCGCCCACGGGTGCCACAGTGAACAGGCAGGTTTAGCCCTCGCGCCTTCGACGTCTATCTCTCCTGACGCCCAACGCTGTGTACAAGTCCCCACGATCCCCATCGAAATCTGGACCGTAGACAAGTCTGTCATACTTGCAGCACAGCTTGGCCAGAGGGGTGCTCACCGGATCGGTCGCGGGTACTCTCTCAAGCAGGAATTCCTTCAGTGCGACCACGTCCGCCACCTCGTACATGCATACGAGTCCGTATTCTAGAGCCACATTCTTGTCTTCTTCTTCGAGGAGTTCACGGAACGTCTGCTTTTGACGCTTCGCTTTATCGCGCACGACGTAGGGGGTCAGCTTTGTCGACCCACTGATCAAGGCCCGGCCATTCGCAGGCAAGCCCGCGGTATCTGTGGGGTTTCCGGCCTCATCCAACAGGCCCGCAAGGTATAGGGGGTAGTAGACGGGAACAAACTTGGCCCCGCGAAGAAGGCGTGGGACGAGGTCACTGGCAAGCCGCTCAGCATTATGGTCGGTCTCACAGGTAAGCATATCCCGACAGATGTCTGAACGACCAAGCGCAGAGTAGCCCTTCTCTCCAAGCCGCTCCATTGTCCCTACCCCAACAACGATCTCAACATCATCGATGTCTTTGCCGTCGATGGGGAGGACGTGGACTCGACCGCTGGGCTCAGTGGAGAAGGTGAGTTCGTAAACACTTTGCCGCAGTCGCCTCAGGAGCTTGGCGGGGAAGCGTTCGGGCAGCGCTCCTAGCATCGAGAACAGCTCAAGAAAGTCCGCGCACACATACTCGCGGATCGTCAGCGTGTGTGGGCCCACGGTCATAGATCCGCGTTGCATCACGCTCTCGTCACCCGCTTGCGTCCGTCTTACGAAGACAAGGCGATCGTTAAGGACCTCGATTTGCTCGGCCGTTAAGCAAGTGATCAAATTCTCCAACATCCTGTTGATGTGCGCATCACCGAGACCATATCCGATGAAGAGAACGGGGTGTTCGACCAGCATGGTTAGGAGTTTCGCGATAAGGTAGGGGTTCCTATCCCAGTAGTGCGTGTAGTCCTCGCTGGTGACGATCAGCGACTTGGGATCAGTGACCGAACCGTGAATCTTGTAAATCTCGCCGACAGCTTGAGTGGTCGCGAAGAGCACGTCCTGCTGGCCCACAAACACCTCGAGACCTTCGAAATGCGTTTCGAGCATTGTGTCCCAGTTGGTCGTTATCACAGCATGTGCGCGCGCACGACCTAGTGCGTCTAGCTCAGCCGCTATTCCTGGATCCGAGATCACATCGTGATTTGCGATGTACTGGGCGATCTCAAACTTAAGCGGATCGGCCACCTGTTCGACGTCCGACTCATAAAGCGTGCGAGATTCGCTGTATTCGGGTTCGCGGAACCACACGTCATAGAATTCATCGGCGATGATGCTAGCAATCTTAGGCCGATCGTTTCCAGCGCGCCCCGGTAATAGGAAATGGGTCGGTTTGTCAAGCTCGCGAAGTGGTCGAGCAGGCCATCCCAGTCGGGAGAGCCCAGGTACCTTCGTGACAAACCCGACCCCACGAAAAGGACTGGCAGGGCCTGAGCCTGCTCCAAGGCCTCCTGCAGTTGCGCAACAGGTGTCGTCCCCACCTCGGTCTCCTCCCCTTGTCTGCCCGAGTATGTCGGAGGGCAGTCCGCTGAGCCTGCCGTGCCACAAGCGCGTATGGGTAGTCTTGCAGACTGACAGAGTCGGCGAGTACAGGCAGGGCAGGGCGGCATCCCATCTCTGTGGATGGCGGGTTCCAACAGAACCTTGAGGACCACAACCAACAGTTACTCTCAGTCCGCGTACTTCCCGGCATCTTTAACGTCTACTCTGGCGATTTTGTGAACACTGAGATGAACAACTGGGTATCAGGACTCTCCTGATCCACTGGCACCTAAGGGCTGTCGGGCCCAGCTGCTCGTGAATCGGGCGGTGCTCCGGCGTATGGGCTCGAACTGTTGCGTGACCTGGTTGTCGGCAACGCCTCTCCGACGGCGTGCAGCGTGGGCAGACTGAGGCACATGTCACAGCGGCCCGTGAATGATACCCAACGAGAGGCGCTGGCTTGGCTGGCGGCAGGGGAAACCGCCGACCCGCCTGATCGGAGGATGAAGGCAAGCGTGCAGGCCCTGGTTGCCCGGAAGCTCGCGATCGTCCGTCGCAAGGGTGGCTACTGGACGGCCGAGCTGACTGAGGCTGGCCGCTGGTTCGCTGAGCATGGCGCCTACCCACCCAAGGCCGGGGAACCGGTCCGAGCTCCACGGGGCCCCGGCCAGCGAAGCAGAAGCAGCCGGCCGCACGGATCACCAAATCCGAGCGGGAACCGGACCCTGTGGAGGGGGTGCCGGTCGCCGAGGAGCCTGCCGCCGAGATTCCGCTGAGGCAGGTCGTACGGCGGCCGCACCCTGCAGTCAAGGAGATCCGCGACCGACCCGGGCGACTGCCGAAGTTCGCACGCCGCCGCTGCGTGCTGATCGTGCACTCGCTGGTCACGGAGGCTCTGGCCCGCGGCTGGACGATCACGCCGGTGCTGGGCACCACGCACCAAGATCGCTGGAGCGGGAAGACCATAGGCTACGACACGCAGGCGCTGCTTCTGATCGACGCGGGACATGCACCCATCGGCCTGGTGTTCGACGAGGTCACCAAGCGCGAGCCGCACCAGGACACGCCCAAGGAGGCCGCCGACCGGGCAGCTGGCAAGTACGTCCACCCGCCCGCATACGACTACCTCGGCACCGGGCGCCTGCGGCTTCACCTCACCGAGAACAACCGGAAGACGGACATAAAGTTCGTCGACGGCGTCCGCAAGACGGTGGAGCACCAGCTGGTCGACATCCTGAACGTGATCGAGGACGCTACCAAGCGAGCACTTCACTTGGCCGAGCAGCAACGCATCCGCGAGGAGGAGGAAGAGGCCCGCCGACGCGAGGCTCACCGGATCGGCAAGCTGCGCGACGAGTACGAGAAGTGGGAGTGCCAGCTGCACGAGCGCACCGACGCCTGGGCCCGGCACCGCGGGCTAACGGAGTTCCTGGACGAGGTCCCTGTCGGCACCGACGGGCAGTCCGGGGAGTTCGTCGAGTGGGCGCGCGGCCTGCTCGGGGCCACCGACCCGCGTCGCAACTTCCCGCGGGGGCGCCGCCGCAGTGGACCCACGAGGAGCGGGTCGGGTGGGGCAGGCCAGAGCCGAAACCGAAGTACGGATGGCAGTGACGACACGCGGGAGGCCCGTCCGGGCCAGTAGCGTCACGCGTCTTGCATCCTGGAGACGGTGCGGAGGCCATCTAGGCCCAGCCGCCTTCTTTGGGGCTCTGTCCGCGAATCGGTCGGTTCGTTGCAGATCCGTAGCACGGCAGGGCGTGCTCTTCAGTAGACTCCTAGTCAGAGGCGTTTCGACAGGGGTTCGAGTCCCCTCTACGCCACGTTTGAGCATCCGGACACGCCGCCGACTGCGCTGTGTTCAGCGCCGGATCACCCTGCAGCGTCAGGCGAGGCGATGCAGGTAGACGGTTCCCCACGCGCCTGCGCCAAGCTCCAGTCCATCATCTGACGAAGAAAACCAAGTCCCGCCGCCTCTCCGTGCTCCGGAAGTAGTTCTCCATCTTGGGGTGAGGTAGGCATCCAGCTGGATTGCAGCGTCGATGGCCTCCGGCGTCAGCTGCCCGAGATGGGCCGTCATCCAACCGATCAGCTTCCTCGAACGGCTCAGCGCCTGCGTGGCCCCTCACACGTGATTGATGTCGGTGATTGCAGTCCATCCGGGCCTTGGTCGACATACAGCGCGGCGAGCTTCTCGCGATGGAGTGCACCACTATCGATCTGTCGGGCCTTGTCCCGGATGTCTCCGAGGTCACCGAGGAACGCGATCCCAGCGAGGGCCGTGGCGGTTAGCTTGTCCTCGTGCCGATTGGGTTTGAAGTCGGCAAAGTCATTACCCGGTAGCTGCTCCGCGATGGCGAGCAAAGCCTTGCCTGCTTCCTCTTCAGCCAAGACGGACAGTGCGAATGCTCTCGCCCATCGGCCCTGGTCGAAGAGGAGTTGTGCATCCTCGAGAAGCGCGTGGGCGTTGAGTTGAAGTTCCCTTGCGTAGTGGACGGTATCCCCGAGCGATCTGGCCATGAAGTCAACTTAGGGCCGAGGTGCGCAGGTGGCGCGTGGCGCCCGTTCTGAGCAGGCGTTTCTGATCCGTGGACGTCCGGACTCTCATGGTCGGCTCTGGGTGCCTAGGAGTCGGATTAGTGCCTCGGGGTTCAGTGCCGGCACGACGATTGCTAGTTGGTCCGGGCTCATTGCGCTGACTGCGGCGGCCAACTGGTCGGCTGTCATGGCGTTGAGCAACCCGGCGACTGCCCGCCTCCGGGCGCGGCGGCGTCCGGTGTCCAGCCTGCCAGCTCACTGCATCGAAGCATGATGGGCCAGACCTGGCGTGGGTCGAGCACGGCGTAGGCGCCCTGGACGGCGGGTAGGCGGTGGCCCATGTACTGCTCGACTGCCAGTTCACCCATGCCGGCGCTCAGGAGGATGCGGCGGGCCCAGTGTCTGAGGTCGTACAGGCGTAGACCAGGCATCCCGATGGCCTCGCGGGCGCCGGTGAATCCTGACGGGGGCCGGACCTTTTCTCCTTTTCGATCGCGGCGCTGCTTGCCGGTTGTCCCGGCGACCTGCTGGGTCGTCGCGAAGGGCAGAACTTCGTTGGTCGATGGGAACACGAGCCCTTCGGGTCCCGGCTGGGAGAAGCGGTGGAGGTGGTCTTGCACGACCGGCACGAGGTGCGGGGGAGCCATACATGACGGATGGACTCGGGTGTCTTCGGTGTCCCGATGGTGTCGACGCGGCGGCCCTCGGGGTCCTGCTTCGGCTCACTGCGCGGGCGACGTTGATTCGCCAGATGGGAGCTGAGTCGATGTAGCCGACCTTGAAGTCGCCTCGTTGCAGGGCGAAGGCTTCGCCTGGGCGAAGGCCGGTCCAGGCGAGTAGGAGCACGAGCGCCTGCCACTGCCCGGGCTGCGTGGCGTCGGCCAGCCTTTGGACGTCTTCAGGGGTCAGGTCGTTGATCATGGTGGCCCTGACGGCCTTCGGTGTTTGCAGTACGACGCGGGCGGCGTTGTCGACGTCCCACGGATTGACGTCGAGCAGGCAGTCCTTTACTGCCGCCTTGTACACGGACTTGGCGAAGGCGTAGGCGTGGTGTCGGTATCGGGGTTTGTCTGCGAAGCGCTGCCACCAGGCCTTGACGTCGGCACGGCTGACGTCGGCGAGCGGGCGCCCGGCGAAGTCTGCGAGGGGCCCTTCGAGATAGGCGTGATACTCCGAGACGGTGCGTGGCGCCAGCGGTGTCCCGCGAGGTGTGGTCCGGTTCGCGATCCAGTCGCGGGCGTATGCACCGAAGGGGGTCGATATCTCGGCCTCGCGCTGCGCTTCGGCCGCCTGCTCCCGGCGTCGGGTGGCCGGTGGGGTCCAATCTCCGCGGTCGATCAACGTTTGCTCGGAGCGGAGCCAGGCCCACGCGAGTTCTGGCGTACTGAATGTGTGGCCCGGCACGTGTCGTTGCCCCTCTCGCTGGTACCGCGCCCGCCAATGATTGTGCTGGCCCTCGACCGTGCCGAGCGTCATGCGGCGTGCCATCGATAGATCCCTTCAAGAGAGGACAAATAGAGGACGTTTCGGGTCCACTCTAGCCCGATCTGCTCGCTCTGCCCAGCCTCTTCGAGCAGCCTTGGAGGAGGATTACACGCCTAGTGAAACGGCTTTGGTGCTTGTAGGTAGGAGTTTCATGGGTCATGGACGGGTTGAGCCTGAGCTCTGGTTCAAGTCCAGTTAGGCCCACCACCCGCGAAGGTCGTTGCTCCGGCAACGGCCTTTGTTGTTTTCCCGGGAATGCGTAACGCCCTCGGGCTCGAAGGCCGAGGGCGTTTACGCCGATGTCATCCTCGACACCGGATACGACGACCGGGCACGGGTGGGGGTGTGTGCCTGGAGGCGTCGGTCTTGTCCGTCCCAGATGGTCCGGGACATCACTCACGGCGCCGGGTGACTCTTCGGTCCACCGGTGCCGTGATGCACACACCTTATACGACGATGTGTAGTAGATGGAAGTGGTTCGCCCAAAAGTTCTTCTAGAAGTAGCGCCCCGACTGGTGGCCAAGCGCGGCCACGCCCTCGTTCAGCTCGATCGAGGTGATCGAGGCCCGCACGAGCAGGCACCACCCGACATGGGCCGGCTCGCGGTCGACCAGGTTCACCGACACCCAGGCCGAGGCGTCGTCGAGCCTCGGGCCGGACGGCGAGTCGCTCCAATGGCCCGTCCTGAAGGGGCCGCCCGGGATGGTGCGAGCCGTGCGAAGGCCTCCGAGACGGGACCCTGACCCGCACCGAGCACGTTGACGGTCGCGGTGCCCGTGGCGCGGAACAGATCCCACCAGTCGGCGTCCTCGTTCACCATCGCGACGAGCTCGCCCGGCTCTCCGTCGGCGACCAGCATCGACGAGATGGTCCAGCCGTCCCTGTGGGCACCGTCGGAACTCGTCCAGATGCTCACGGGCGCGGGCAGGCGGGAACGCAGCCGTCGTAGGGGATCGCGGTCCTCCGGGGAGGCAGGAACGGATGCTCGCTGTGGATGGTCATGGGGTCAAGTCTGACCCAGACCGCGTCAGCCCTCCAGGCCGGCGCGCGCGAGCGTACGGGCGACCTTGTCGTCCAGCAGGTCCATCGAGCGCCCGTCGTGTCCACGGACATGTTCGAGGGCGGCGAGCGCCGTCAGCGCGACGTCGAGCAACTCGTCCTCCACATCGCCCATCGTGTGGGTGACTCCCTTGCGGGGGTTCTGTCCCGTCACCCCGATGAGCGCGGCGACCACCTCGCCGGCCTCTTCCGTGATCTTCGCGATGCGCGCCCAGGTCGCGGCCTCGGGGTCTCTGCCGACGTTGCCCTCGTCGATCCAGCGGCTGAGGGCGGTGATGCCCGAAGCGAGGTCGTTTCTGCGTGGGGCGGGGATCATGTGGGTGAGGCTACCTTGTGGTCGGGGTCGGGCGAATCCGGGGGCCGCAAAAGACCTAGCCCCGGGTCATTTCGCTGGTTCATTCAGTAGGTCTACCACCCCAGGGGCGATCCGGCCGAGGATCGCCTCGCAGATCATGGACAACTGGTCGAGCTGCTCGGGGGTGAGTGCGTCGACCATGGAGTCGCGCACCGCGCCGAGGTGGCCGGGGCGGCGAGCACCACGGTGTCCCAGCCGGCGTCGGTGAGTGTCGCGTTCGTGGCGCGGGCGTCATCAGGGTCGGGGTGGCGGGTCACGAGGCCGCGGTTCTCGAGACGGTTCACCACGTGCGAAAGCCGGGGGAGCGTGCCGCGCGTTCGGGCCGCCAGCGACGACATCCGCAGCGTGCGCGCGGGCGCCTCCGAGAGCATGGCGAGAACCCAGTACTCGAAGTGTGAGAGGCCCGAGTGGTGCTTCAGTTGGGCCTCGATCGCGCCCGGCAACAACTCGAGCACCGAGGCCATCCGGACCCAGGCCTTCATCTCCCGTTCGTCGAGCCAGCGCGTCATGGCGCCCATCCTACCGGAATAGTTAAATCGACAAGTAACCTCGGTCAGAAGAAGAAGGGCGAAACCATCGCAAGCGCGAACACGGCAAGGACTGCGACGAGGACCGTGATCAGGATCCCCATGCCCTGACGCTTCTGAGGCGTGAACCCGATCGCCCCGCGGTTGGCGAACTGGTGCACCGGCGCGGCGTAGAAGATCTCGACGAACTGGCCTGGTTGCACGGAGAAGTCGATGTCGGCGTTGCCGAAGGTCCGCAGCCACTGCCCGTGCGCGTGGAGGCGGTGGTTGCCCGCGGGGACAGGGAAGTCGAAGCTCCCGGATGAGGCGCTGACGTTGAGCCGGTACCCGTCAAGCAGCACGGTCGGGGCGACCATCGAACTGGTCCAGAACGAGCCCGGCATGGTCAGGCGCATGGTGCCCATCGCCTGGGGCTGTGCCTGCGGGTAGGGGATCGGCTGGCTCTGGGGATGCGGTGCGGTCATGGGGCGAAATATTAGGACCCGACCGGTCCATCCCCTCGCGGTCGACGGCGCCGCCGCCCGTCCCGGTGGTGGCGGCGGGATCGACCACGATCTCATCGGTCGCGGGGTGCTCCGCGTCGTCGTGCTTCTTCCCGAACGGGAGCAGATGCATCACGACCACCGCCACGGCGCCGACGACGACGCCGAGCAGCGCGGAGAACAAGGTGTTGACGAGCCATCCGACGAACCCGCCCGCCGCGGCCGCGGCCGCGACCTCGAGGTGGTGGACGAACTCGTAGACGGGGTGGAAGCCCAGAGTGTCCATGCCGGTCAGGAGGATGTGACCGCCGACCCACAGCATGGCCGCGATGCCCACGGTGCTCAGAACCTTGAGGACGATCGGCATCGCCTTGACGAGCCCCGACCCAACGCGCCGGTGTTCTCCCGCTCGGAGAGTCGCAGCCCGACGTCGTCCATCTTCACGATGATGGCGACGACGCCGTAGACCAGCGCGGTGATGGCGATCGCCACCACGATCAGGGCACCCGCGCGCAGCCAGATGCTCAGATTGGCGACCTCGTTGAGCGAGATCACCATGATCTCGGCCGAGAGGATGAAGTCGGTGGTGATGGCGCCCTTCACCATCGCGTCCTCGTGGCTTCCGCCCTTGACGAGAGCGGGCGCCTCCTTGGCCTTGCTGTGCCCGGTGAGCGCCTCCCAGATCTTCTCCGCACCCTCGTAGCAGAGGTAGAGACCGCCGCACATCAGCAGGGGCGTGAGCAGCCACGGCGCGAGCCAGCTCAGCAGCAGGATCACGGGCAGGATGAAGACGACCTTGTTGACGATGGAGCCCTTGGCGATCTTCCAGATCACCGGCAGTTCCCGGTCGGGGTGAAGCCCTGGACGTAGCGCGGGGTGACGGCCGCGTCGTCGACCACCACACCCACGGCCTTCGTCGAGGCCTTCGCGGCCGCCGCCGCGATGTCGTCGACGGACGCGGCCGCCGCGCGGGCGATCGCCGCGATGTCGTCGAGGAGTGCCGCAAGTCCGCCAGCCATGGGTGCCTTTCTGCAGGTGGATCGCGCGAATTCTACCGGCCGAGAGGGCTTGACCGGTCGTCGGACGTCAGTGGGTCGCCAGTGCGACCCACCTCTCCAGCACCGGTGCGAGCCGCCCGTGCAGCCGGAGGGTCGCGTGCCCATCCCCGCGGGTGTGGCCGTCGGTGAGGATGATCACGTCGCGCCCCTCGCGGGCCGAGCGCTTCACGAAGCGCAGCCCGCTCATCACGCTGAGGCTCGTGCCGAGCACGAGCAGCACGTCGGCCGCCTCCAGGAGACGGTTCGCGGCCTCCACGCTGGAGCGGTGCGCGTTCTCCCCGAAGAAGACGACGTCGGGCTTCAGGATCCCGCCGCACCGGGCGCACGCGGGGTAGGCGAACTCGGATGTGCGGTCGACCTCGGCGTCGCCGTCCGGGGCGGTCCTGACCTGCTCGGCGAGGAGGTCGATCGAGGCAGCGAAGCGCGGGTTGAGGTCCAGAAGGGTGTGCTGCAGGTCCGTCCTCGTGCAACGGGCACCGCAGGACAGGCAGATGACGCTGTCGAGATTGCCATGCAGGTCGACCACCGGGGACGATCCGGCGCGCTGGTGCAGCCCGTCGACGTTCTGCGTGACCACACCGGTGACGGGGGTCAGGTCCGCGAGCCGGGCCAACGCGAGGTGCGCGGGGTTGGGCAACGCGCGCCCGAACGGACCCCAGCCGACCGTGCTGCGCGCCCAGTACCTTCGCCGACTGAGATCGGAGGAGACGAACTCCTGGTAGGTCATGGGGAGCGCGGCACGGCATCGCGGCCCGGTAGTCGGGCAGGCCGGAGCCGGTCGACATGCCCGCTCCGGTCAGGGCCATGGTGGGACGGCCGCGGAACAGCTCGAAGGCGGCCGCCACGTCGTCGTCGTGGGAGACCCTGCCGAAGCCGCCCTCACCTGGCCGCCAGGCGGGCCCGCGCGGGGCACACGGTTGCCGGCGGTGCGGAACCAGCCCCGACATCTCCTGGGATCATGGTCAAAAAGTACCCGGAAGTGATCCGACGGCATCCTCCCGATAGCGTGGGCCCATGACTGCACCGACGCAGGCGAACGCCAAGAAACGGCCCAGCCTCCTCCTTCTCATCGTGATCGCCATTGCGCTCGGCGTGGTGTGCGGCCTCTTCTTTCCCGACTGGCTCACCCGGGTCTTCGTAACCTTCAACGCCCTCTTCGGCCAGCTCCTCAGCTTCGCCATCCCGCTGATCATCCTCGGGCTGATCGCACCCGCGATCGCCGATCTCGGCAAGGGCGCCGGCAAGTGGCTGGCGATCACCGCGGGCATCGCCTACCTCTCGACGCTGATCGCGGGCCTGATGGGCTTCGGGGCATCGATGCTGGTGCTGCCCAGGGTGCTGCCAGGCAACACCGAGGCGGTGACCAACCCCGAGGAGTCGCTGCTCGCCTCCTACTTCACACTCGAGATCCCGCCGCTGTTCGGCGTCACCTCCGCTGTGGTGCTGGCCTTCATCGTGGGCGTGGCGCTCACCGTCATCAAGGGCAACGTGCTGCACGACGCATTCCGGGAGTTCCGCGAGATCGTCAACTGGATCATCACCAAGATCATCATCCCGCTGCTGCCCATCTACATCTTCGGCATCTTCCTCAACATGACGCAGGGCGGCCAGGTGGCGAGCGTCATCGTCGCGTTCCTCGGTGTCGTCGTGTTCGTCTTCATCCTCACCTGGATCATGCTGCTGCTGCAGTTCACCGTTGCGGGTGCCCTCTCCGGCGGCAATCCCATCCGCATGCTCGGCACCATGCTCCCGCCTACGCCACGGCGCTGGGCACCTCGTCGTCCGCGGCCACCATCCCGTCACGCTGCGACAGGCCATCAAGCTCGGGGTCCGCGAGCCCGTCGCCGCGTTCACGGTGCCGCTCTGCGCCACGATCCACCTCGCGGGCTCGATGATCAAGATCACCTGCTTCTCGCTCGCGGTCATGATGCTGTTCGGTATCACCATCGAGCCCGGGCTGATGATCGCCTTCATCGCGATGCTCGGCATCATGATGGTCGCCGCTCCCGGCGTGCCCGGGGCGCCATCATGACGGCTGCGGGGCTCCTGACGACGATGCTCGGCTTCAACGAGGCCCAGGTCGGCCTCATGATCGCCACCTACATCGCGATCGACTCGTTCGGCACCGCGACAAATGTCACCGGTGACGGCGCCATCGCCGTGATCATGGACAAGCTCATCGGCGACTCCCACGGGGCACACGAGGAGTTGGGGCTCGAGGACATCGCCGTCGCGGACCCCGCCTGACACCCGCGACGGTGTGGTGGGATGGAGACATGACGAAGCACGTTGACTTCTGGTTCGATCCGACCTGCCCGTGGGCCTGGATGGCATCCCGCTGGATGCTGGAGGTGGAGAAGGTGCGCGACGTGCGCACCACCTTCCACGTGATGAGCCTCTCGGTCCTCAACGAGGGAAGGGATCTCTCACCCGGCTACCGCAGAATGCTGGACAACGCCTGGTCACCCGTGCGCGCCGCCATCCTCGTCGAGCAGCGCCACGGATCGGAGCGTCTCCGCGAGTTCTACACCGAGATCGGCTCCCGGCTGCACCCGGGAGGACGACCCCAGGACCTCGACACGCTGCGCGAGGCGCTCGCCGCGGTCGGGCCGACACCGACATCATCGACATCGCACAGACGGATGCCGTCGACGATGCCCTCCGGCGCTCGCACCACGAGGGCATGGACCCGGTGGGCGATGAGGTGGGCACGCCGGTGATCCGCGTCAACGGCAAGAGCCTGTTCGGTCCCGTGATGTCACCCGCCCCAAGGGCGAGGAGGCTGGCAACCTGTTCGACGGGCTCGAGAAGGTGACCGCCTACGACGGTTTCTTTGAGCTCAAGCGGACCCGCACCGTCGACCCGATCTTCGACTGAGTCAGCTGTTGACGACCCCTGCCCGATCGGGCAGGGGTCGCCCTGGTTAGCCTAGGGAACATGGGAAATGTCCTGATCGGGTATGCGACGCGCACGGGGGCGGCCTCCGATGTCGCGGATTCGGTCGCCACAGTGTTGCGCTCTGCGGGCATCGGGTGCGGATCGCGAACCTCTCGGACGACCCGGCGGTCGACGGGGCCGACCTCGTCATCGTGGGCAGCGGCATCAACACCGGGGCGTGGTACCCGGAGGCGATGGCGTGGCTCCGCGCCAACGCCGAGGCCCTCACTTCGACGACGGTCGCGGTGTTCAACACCAGCCTGAACGCCGCCGACCCGGCGAAACAGGACACGGCCCACGGGTACAACGACGCAGCCATGCTCAAGTGCGCCGCGGTGGCCTCCGAGGCGTTCCCGGCAGGTTCGTGCCAGCGAAGGTCGGCCTACTGTCGAGGATCTTCGGCAGGCTCCGCGGGCACGGCTCCGACGACCACGTCGATCACACACTTGCCGAGGCGTGGGCCGGTGACCTCCTCGAACTCGTGAAGGACTGACACTTGGCGGCGCCCGTTACGGTTGGCCCATGCTTCCGCGCCGACTCGTCCTGACCGCGGGCGCGACCTTGGCGCTCGCGCCCCTTGCCGCATGCGGAACCCGCCGGGAAGACGGCAACGCCACGGGTATCGACCCGGGAGGCAACGCCGGGTGCGACCGCCCGGAGGCGCTGGAGTCATTCGCGGAGCTCGGCGGGGCCCCGCTCGCCTACGCGGAGACGGGCAACCGGCAGGCGTTCAACGCCGACCCCGCTTCATCGGCCTGCTGCGGCAGTGGGCCGGCGAGTGGGTCGCTCTGGCGGCCCTGGGGCCGCTCACCGTGGTCTCCACCTTCGGGCGCACGTCGACAAGTGCCCCTCCCTGCACGCCCGCGGCAGGGCCTTCGACTTCGCGGGGCTCACCCACGAGGCGGGCAACGTGTCCTGCCGCTACGACGAGTGGGGCGAGGATCCGGCCCGTCTACGGGAGTACTGGCGGCTCGCGGCCTCGCTGTCGAGCCGGTTCACCTACACCCTCACCTACGCCTACAACGCGCAGCACCACAATCACATCCACGTCGACAACGGCGTCAACGGCTACGACGATCCCGTCTTCCAGAGCTCGTCGCGGGCGCAGACCCAGGTGGTCCAGGGCGTCCTGCGGCACGTTTTCAACGCCCCGGTCACCCTCTCGGGCGACTACGACACCGGCACGGTGGACGCCGTCCGTGAGGTGCAGCGCTCGGCGGGAATCACCGCACGGCTCGCGACCACGGAGGGATGGAGGGCATTCCTCGCCGAGGCGGTCCGCGCCTGACCGCCCGCGCGCGACTGCCCTTCGTGGTGAGATGGAGGCCCCACCGAATTGGAGGACCGATGGTTCCCGACCTGGATCAACTGCTCGCCCTGCTCGAGTTCAGGGACGACGACGCCGTCGACTTCGGCGCCGGGCTCGGGCGGCTGTCCGCCGATGATGTCGCCACGATCGAGTCGCTCCACGCGGCGCTCGAGGCGAACGTGGGGCGGGTCGGGAGAGATCCAACCCGGTCGCCGGACCGCCCGTGGAACACCCCGCCGGCACCGACTTCCCGCTGCTGGTCGCGCTGGTGCGGGTCGCCCCGCTGGTGCACGCCGAACTCCTCCGCAGGGGTGTGGCCGAGGACGTCGCGTGGCACAGCCTGGCCGACCTCGGCCAGCAGGTCCACATCCACCGGCTTGTCCACAAGCGGTTCGGCTTCGGCGGGCGGACATGGGTACCGGTCAACTACAGCGGGTCCCTGCTGTGGCTCGGCAGGCTCCAGTTCACCCTCGAACCGGACGACGGGGCCCTCGGCGTGCACATCCCGAGTCGGGCCTTTGACCCCCGAGGCTGTGGACGCCTCCCTCGAACTGGCCCGCACCGTCGCGGTGCCCGCCTACGGGGAGTTCACCGTCGACCGCTTCACCTGCGTCTCGTGGCTGCTCGACCGTGGGCTGCAGCCCTGCTCGACCCGGCCTCCAACATGGCCCGGTTCGCGGCAAGGTTCGCGCCGTACGGGGAGCCGGCCGACGGAACCCGCGACGCCCTCTACTTCGGGTTCCACCGCGAGACCGGCGACGGCACGACCCTCGACCTGGACACCCTTCCCCAGTGGTCATCGCTCCAGCGCGCCGTCGTGTCGCGGCTGCGCGCGGGCCAGATGACGGTGCAGGCGGGATCGATGCCGCTCCGCTGAGCGCCAGTTGACGGGTGATGGCCGCGTCAGATTCCCCGTAGGGCCTCCCGAAGCACATCCAGGCCCACCGATCCCAGATCTAGGGCGGCGCGGTGGAACGACCTGAGGTCGAAGTCGGAACCCTTGCGGGCCGCCGTCTCGTCGCGGGCCTGCTCCCACAGCCGCTGACCCACCTTGTACGACGGTGCCTGCCCGGCCCAGCCGAGGTAACGGTCGAGCTCGAAGCGCAGGAAGTCGGGCTGCATGCTGACGTTCTCCCGCAGGAACTCCACGCGCTGTCCACGTTCCAGGTGCCGCCGCCGGGGTACGGCTTGCCGAGATGGACGCCGATGTCGAGCACGACGCGCGCGGCCCGGAGGCGCTGCGAGTCGAGCATGCCCATCCGGTCACCCGGATCGTCCTGGAAGCCGAGGTCGGCCATCAGGCGCTCGGCGTAGAGCGCCCACCCCTCGCCGTGACCCGACACCCAGCACAGCAGGCTGCGCCACTTGTTCAGGTCGCTGGCGCGATACACAGCCTGGCCGATCTGGAGGTGGTGGCCCGGGACGCCCTCGTGGTAGACGGTGGTCCTCTCCTGCCAGGTGGAGAAGGTCTCGACGCCCGGCGGCACCGACCACCACATGCGTCCGGCCCGCGAGAAGTCGGCCGTCGGGCCGGTGTAGTAGATGCCACCGTCCTGCGTCGGGCGATGCGGCACTCCAACGTCTTCAGCGGCTCCGCGATGTCGAAGTGCGTGCCGTCGAGGGCTGCGATCGCGGCGTCCGAGGTCTCCTGCATCCAGCGTTGCAGCGCGTCCGTGCCGTGCAACTGCCTGCTGATGTCGGCGTTGAGTCGCTCCATCGCCTCCGCGGTGCCGGTGGCGTCGCCGTACAGCTGGTTGGCGATGTCGTCCTGCTCGGCGAGGATGGCGGCCAGCTCGGCACGCCCCCACTCGTAGGTCTCATCCAGGTCGACCGTCGCGCCGAGGAAGCGGCGGGAGAGCCGCTGGTACCGCTCGCGGCCGACGGCGTCGGCCTCGGGGCGCGGTCGTGCAGGTCGGCCAGCGCGACGGCGAGCCGCTGGTAGGCGGCGCGGGCGGCGTCGGCCCCACGGGTCAGGTCGGCGGCGAGCGCGGCCGGCACCCGGGCCCGGAGGCGAGGTGTGACCAGAAGCCGTCGAGTCCGGCCAGTTCGCGGGCCTGTTCGATGCCGATCTCGATCTGCCTCCTCGCCGGGAAGGGACCAGCGGCGCGGGAGGCGCCGTGCCGGAGCGACGCGATGTAGCCGTCGATTCCTGCGGGGACAGCCTGCATGCGCGCGGCCACGTCGGCCCAGTCATCCGTGGTGGCGGTCGGCATCAGGTCGAACACCGCCCGGATCGCCTGCAACGGGGAGGCGAGGTTGTTGAGGTCGGCGTAGCTCTCGCCCGCGTCGTGCAGCTCGATCTCGAGCGAGAGCCGCTCGATCATGGCGGCCCTCGTCACCTCGTCGACGGCGTCAACCGGCGGCTCGGCCTCGACGCGGCGCAGGGTGGCCCGGTGCGCGTCGATGAAGGCTTCGCGACCCTCGGGGAGAAGTCGTCGATTCCCTGGGGTCGCCGGGCACCCCGATGTCGGTGGCCGTCATGGGGCTGAGCGAGGCGATCGTGTCGACGAAGTCGTCGGCGATCCCGTCGAGGGGCGTGGCAACGCGCACGGGCGAGTCGGTCATGGTGTGACGCTAGCACCGGGGCGTCGCCCGGGGCCTCAGTCGTCGGAGAGCATGTCCTTCACCAACGGGACGACCTCGGTCGCGTACAGGTGGATCGTCTCCATCAGCGCCTCATGCCCGAGGTGACCGGTCGAGATCTTCAGCTGGAACCGCGATGCGCCGAGCGACCTGACACCTGCCGCGATCCGCCGCGCCGCCGTGTCCGGGGAGCCGACCACCATCGCTCCGTGGTCGGCCTCCTGCTCGAAGTGTGACCGGTCCATCCGGCCCCAGCCGCGCTCCGCTCCGATCCGGCGGGACTGCTCGAGCCACGGCCGGTACATCCGCTCGCGGGCCTCATCGTCGGTGCGGGCCAGGTGACCGTAGGAGTGGTAGCCCACGGGCTGCGGCTCCTTCCCAGCTCCTCGAGTGCCCTGCGGTGCAGGTCCGCGAACGGGGCGAACCGCTCGACCGGGCCGCCGATGATGGCCAGCATCAGCGGCAACCCGTAGGACGCGGCCCTGATCACCGACTGGGGCGAGCCCCGACGGCCACCCAGGTCGGCAGCGGCCCCGACGCAAGCCTCGGATGCAGCTCGACATCGGCCAGATCCTGCGTGAGCCTCCCCTTCCAGGTCACCCGGCCGCCGCCCATCAGCTGGGCGAACAGCCGCAGCTTCTCCTCGAAGAGTTCCTCGTAGTCGTGCAGGTCGTAGCCGAACAGCGGGAACGACTCGGTGAACGAGCCGCGCCCGACGACCGCCTCGGCCCGCCCGGAGCTGATGGCGTCCAGCGTGGCGAACCGCTCGAACACGCGCACCGGGTCATCGGAGGACAGGACAGTGACGGCGGTGGCGAGCCTGATGCGCGAGGTCCGCGCGGCGATCGCGGCCAGCACCATCTCCGGCGACGAGATCGCGAAGTCGTTGCGGTGGTGTTCCCCGACCCCGACGGCATCGAGGCCGAGCTCGTCGGCGAGCACCGCCTCCTCGATCACGTTGCGGATGACGGCGTCATCGGGCAGCAGGGCGCCGTCGCGTCCCGCGGTGATGTCGCCGAAGGTGTCGATCCCGAACTCCACGTCCATCCCAGCTCCAAAGATTGAGTGTTCAACTACTTGGAGTGTATGGCAGCCCCCGTGATTTGCTAGCCTGGATGCGGCGACCCGCCCCGGACGACGGATCAGTACCCGGTGAAGACAAGACTGGCCATACGTCGGCTACGAAAGGGTTCCCCTCCCATGGACTGGGTCATTCTCATCGCCTCGGGCGTGTTGGAGGCCGTCTGGGCCACCGCGCTCGGCCGCTCCGACGGGCTTCGGAGGCCCGTCCCACCATCGTCTTCGTGGTGGCCTCGATCCTGAGCCTGGTGGGCCTCGGGATCGCGCTCAACACCCTCCCGACGGGCACCGCCTACGCGGTGTGGACCGCCACGGGGCCTCGCTCACCGTGCTGTGGGCGATGGTGACCGGCGTCGAACGCGCCAGCCTCATCAAGGTGCTCCTCCTCGTCGGCATCGTGGCCTGCGTGGTCGGACTGAAGGTGCTGGCATGACGCGCCCGACGGCGATTCCCCGCGCCCTCGCCTGGCCGGTGCTGCTGCTGAGCGCCGTGCTCGAGGCCGTGTGGGCCAACGCGCTCTCGGCAAGCAACGGTTTCACCCAACTTGTGCCCACGCTCGTGTTCCTGGTGGCCACCGTCGCGTCGGTGGTGGGCTCTCGTTCGCGATGCAGCACATCCCGACGGGCACGGCCTACGCCGTGTGGACCAGCATCGGTACCGTGCTCACCGTCGGCTACTCGGTGGCGATCGGCGCAGAGTCGATGTCGTGGCTGAAGGCCCTGCTGCTGGCGGGCATCATCGGCTGCGTGATCGGGCTCAAGCAACTCGACGGCGGAAGGGTCGATGCCGCGGACTGAGGGGTGTTAGGTTCGCGGGCATGAATCTGCAGCTCTTCACGTTCGTGATCCCAGCGTCATCTCCCTGGGGCTGTTCATCGCCGGCGTCGTGCTCAGTCGTGGGGTCGCGCGGGTCCTGCTGGCGGCATGGGTGGTGATCCAGGCGGTCTCCATCGTCGTGACGCTGCTTGCGCCCAACCTGATCGACACACTGGGCATCGCGGGTTGGGGTCTCCTCAACGCGCTGATCACCTTCGGCGGCTCACTCCTGCTCGGTTTGGCGCTGATCATCGGGCGCCCGGCTACCGCGGTGGGGGCGCCGCCGGTCCGACCGGTCCCCAGTGGTACCCGCCGGTGCCGCAGGGCCCCGTCAGCTGAACAGCTGCACGATCAGCGGGCGGCCGTCGTGCCACCCGAATCGCCGACCTCGACGAACGCCGAGACGGCGTACCGGTCGTTGTAGGCGATCATCCAGGCGTGGGTCTGCTGCTGCCCTGCCTTGCCCCACTCGGCGGTGCCCGACTTCGCGCCGGACATGACGCCCTTGAGGCCCTTGCCCGTTCCGGAGTCGACGGTGGCCTCCATCATGGCCTGCAGCTGCTGGGCCTCTGCCGCGGTGAGGGGGCGGCCGTCGGAGTGGCCTGATGACCCTGCACCAGCCACGGGACGACGGTCTTACCCGAGGCGACGGAGGCCGCGACGGCCGCCATGCCCATCGGCGACATCGTCACCTGGCCCTGACCGATCCGCGATGCGGCGAGGTCGATGGCGTTGCCCGGCGCGACGGTGCCGAAGTTCGAGGTGAAGCCGGCGTCGTAGTCGGTGCCGACGCCGAGCGACCCGGCCGCAGCGTGCAGGGCGTCGCCGGTGACGCCGGTGGCGCCCACGAACGCGGTGTTGCACGAGTACTTGAACGCGTCGTTGAGGGTGATGGAGCCGAGCGCCGACGACGGGTATCCCGAGTAGTTGCCGAACGTGTACGTGGACACCTTCAGCTGTGACGGGCACTGGACAGTCGAGGTGGAGCCCATCCCGCCGCGGATCATCGCGAGCGCCGTGGCCACCTTGAACGTGGAGCCGGGGGCATACCTGCCGTAGGTGGCGTAGGGGTAGCTGCCGCCGCTCGGCGACTGGGCGGCCGCGACCATGCCGCCGGTGGTGAGGTCGATCACCACGAGCGTCGCGAGGCCTGCCTGCGTGCTCAGCACCGACTCGGCCTTGGCCTGGAGGTCGCGGTCGAGGCTGAGGGTGATGGGCCTTCCGATGGTCGCGTCCTGCTGGAACAGCACCGTCACCGTCGGATCCTCGACGCCCTTGCGGGCGACCATCTCGACCCGTCGCTCGGGACACCCCGGAGCTCGGAGTCGTAGCGCGACTGCAGACCGGACAGGCCGACCCGGTCGAGCGAGCTGAGCCTGCCCTCCGACTCGTCGATCATCTTCTGGGTGGGCTGCCCGACGGTACCGAGCAGCGGCGCCGCGAACGTGTCCGTGGGGCCGACGACCGCCGTCACCTCGTTGACGTGGCTGCCGGGCACGTCGACGATGCCCGCGGGGATGTTCTCCTGCCGCACGGTGGCCGCCACCACGAAGGCCTTCGGACCGTTGGCCGCGACCTTTGCCTGGAAGTCGGTGCCGTTGATCCCCATCAGCTCCGCGATCTGCAGCGCGGCTCCCGCCCACTCGGCCTCGGTGAGGGATCCCTTGTCGAGACCCACCTCGAAGAGGGCCCGCTCCTCGACGATCGCCAGGCCGGCGGAGTCGTTGATGGCTCCCCGCTTTGCCTCCTTCTGGATGTGCCGCAGCCGCGTCCGGTCGGTGAGCTCGGGGCGATGATGCTCGACCTCCAGTCGAGGGTCCAGGCATCGCCCGAGAGCCGGAAGTCCGCCTTCGTCGAGAAGTTCCACCCGGGATCGCCGAGCTCGGGGTAGGCCATCTGCAGGGTCGCCGTCGCGCCCTCGTCGCCGTAGGCGATGTCGCCGGCGGTGACGGTGGGATACACGTCGTCCATTCCGGCGAAGATCACGTCGAGGTCGCTCTGGGCGGTCGTTCCCCCCTGCACCGTCGGCACCTTCGACAGGTCCCTCGCGTTCAGCGCAGCCACCAGTTCCGCCACCTGCGCGTCGGCCTTCGGCAGGTTGCCGGGGGTGCGGTCTCCGATGTGGGGCCGGGTCCGGGGCCTTGCCGGAGGGGGCGCAGCCGACCAGGAGCGCCGCAGCGGCGAACAGGGCGACAAGGGTGCGGCGCATCGGCAGACCTCCGGGAATCGACATCGGGTACAGGCTACCCGGGCCCGCCGACCGGGCCCCGTGGGGTTTGGCAGGACGCAACGCCCGGGTATCCTTGACCGAAGTCATCGACGTTGGCCCTGAAGGGTACCGATGGCAGAAACCCCGTTTTCTCGCCTCCCCACAGGAGCAACTTGATGTTGTCTACTGCCCTACTGACCACGAATGTCTCCCTGAACGTGTGGATCATCACACTCGTCGTGATCGGTGGCCTTCTCGCCTTCGACTTCTTCTTCCACGTGCGCAAGGCGCACGAACCGACGTTGCGGGAGGCGGCGGTCTGGTCGGCCATCTACGTCGGCATCGCGATCGCGTTCGGTATCGTGCTCTGGGTCGTCGGTGGACACGGCATGGGCGTCGACTACTTCCAGGGCTACATCCTCGAGAAGGCGCTCTCGGTCGACAACCTCTTCGTGTTCGTGGTGATCATCGCGAGCTTCGCGGTGCCACGCGCCGACCAGCAGAAGGTGCTGCTCTTCGGCATCGTGTTCGCCCTGTTTGCGCGCGCCGGCTTCATCTTCCTCGGCATGGCGATCATCGACAACTTCACCTGGGCCTTCTACGTGTTCGGGCTGATCCTGATCATCACCGCGGGCAGGCTGCTCGCGCCCGAGAAGGAGGGCGACGACGACGCGAACAACTTCGTCATCCGCCTCGCCAAGCGCTTTCTGCGCACCACCGACCACTACGACGGCGACAAGCTGTTCACCATCGAGAACGGCAAGCGGGTACTGACCCGATGCTTCTGGTGATGGTCGCCATCGGCGGCACAGACATCCTCTTCGCGCTGGACTCCATCCCCGCCATCTACGGCGTGACCGACAACGTCTACATCGTGTTCACCGCGACCGCGTTCTCCCTGATGGGGCTCCGCCAGCTGTTCTTCCTCATCGACGGCCTGCTCGACCGCCTCGTCTACCTGAAGTACGGCCTGGCCGTCATCCTCGGTTTCATCGGCGTCAAGCTGATCCTCGAGGCCCTGTACGACAACCGGCTGTTCTTCATCAACGGCGGCGAACCGGTCGACGTCTACCACTTCGATCCGTACACCTCGCTCGGCATCATCGTCGGAGTGCTGACGCTCACCGTGGTCGCGTCGCTCGTCTCGCCGAAGGGTGCGATGGTGTCGGCGGTCAAGTCGCTCCACCGGCACGCACACGCCTACAACAACGTGCAGTACCACGGGGAGGCCGGCGAGCGGGAGATCCACTACGAGAAGATGCTCGCTGCGGAGACCGCCCTGCTCAAGTTCGACGAAACCAGGATCGGCGAGCTCATGGAGGACACCGGGACGACCTGGGAGGTCGAGCAGGCCCGCCGGGCGCACGCCGCGTTCGAGACCGAGATCGACGCCGACTGATCCATGGGGCTCATCTCCGCCGTACGGCGACTCTGGCGGCATGCCGCCTTCCGTCGACTCCTGACGCTGCGCATCCTCAGCCAGGCCGCCGACGGCACGCTCCAGGTGGGGATGGCCTCCTACATTCTCTTCTCCCCGCAGTCCCAACCCGACGCATGGGCGATCGCGGGGTGCTGGCGCTGACCCTTCTCCCGTTCACCGTGATCGGGCCTTTCGTCTCCCCGCTGCTCGACCGCTGGTCGCGACGCAACGTCGCGCTCTGGTCGGACACGGCGCGGGCCGTGCTCGCCACCGTGATCGGGTCATCATCTTCACCGGCAACACGACCGGGGCCTGGGCGGTCGTGTTGTACGGCGCGCTGCTCGTGGCCATGAGCATCAACCGGTTCATGCTGGCCGGCCTGTCCGCCGGTCTCCAGCACACCGTCGACCGTGAAGAGTTCCTGACCGCGTCGTCGATCGTGCCGACCGTCGGGCCGATGGGCGTCGTGCTCGGCGCCGCTATCGGCTTCGGGTCAGGTTCGGCCTCGGAGCGTCGCTGGGCGCCGACCGGGCCAACTCGCTGGTCTTCCTGATCGCCGCCGCCGGGTTCGTCGGCTCGGTGCTGGTGTGCCGTGGCTTCGCGCCGGACGCCCTCGGCCCGGACGCCTCCGAGGAGCACTCCGCCACGGTGGGGGTGCCCGTGCCGTCGCCGCGGGCCTCGCCGACGCCGGACGACACCTGCGCACCCGCCCGACGGCCCTGATCGCGTTGGCCCTGATGGCCGTCACCCGGCTGCTGTTCGGCCTCCTCAGCGTCGCGGTGATCCTCGCCGCCCGGCATCTGTGGCACCCGGTCTCGGATCCGGACGCCGCGCTGGCCGACCTCAGCGTCTGGGGTGTCGCCACCGGAGCCGGCTTCATTCTGGCCGCCCCGTTCGTGCCCGTGCTCGCCAGGCAGTTCGGCCTGGGCCGCACGGCCGTGGGCCTCCTGGCCGGTGGGGCGGCAGCGTCGCTCGTCTCGGCGCTGACCACGGCGAAGCCCGTCCTCTTCGCCATCAGCTTCCTGGTCGGGTTGTCGGTGCAGTCGTTCAAGATCTGCGTCGACACGATCGTGCAGGCCCACGTCGACGACCGGTACAAGGGTCGCGTGTTCACGTTCTACGACATGGCCTTCAACGGCGCATTCGTGCTCGCAGGCGTGGTGGCGGCGTTCGTGCTTCCGCCGTCGGGGCTGTCGACGGCGGCCTTCCTCGGATCGCCCTCGCGTACGCGGCCTGCGCCGTCGCGATGCAGGCGTCCCGCAGGCGCCTGGGGCGGCAACCTTCGAAGAGGGCACCCAGAGTCTCACGGCCGCCCGCTGACAGCCGGGCCCACGGCGTGGCGCGTGGCCCTATGCTTCCGCTCAGGGGATGTTCCCCTGCGTGTACCCATGGAAAGGGACGCCTCATGACCTCCGAATCAACCACCCCTGAAGAAGAAATCGCCGACCTCGTCTCGAGCGGGGCGCGGATCGCCCTGCTCGTGGAGGGCGTCATCGCCGTCGCGTTCGGCATCGCCGTGCTCGTGTGGCCCGGCAAGACCGCCGTCGCGCTCACCGGCGTCATCGCGCTCTACGCGATCCTCGCAGGCATCGTCTACATCGCGATCGGCCTGCTCTCGAAGCGGCTCAGCACCGGCGGCCGGGTCGGCCACGCCCTGCTCGGCCTGCTCTACATCCTCGCCGGCGGCTTCGCGTTCAGCTCACTGAAGGAATCCGCGGCCTTCCTCGCCGTCTTCCTCGTCGTGATGGTGGGCGTGATGTGGATCGTCGAGGGTTTCACCGCCCTGTTCACGCTCGGCGCCGTCAAGTCCAAGGCCATCACCGTCGTGTTCGCGATCATCTCGGTGATCGCCGGCTTCAGCCTGCTCACCAGCCCGCTGTGGGGAGCCGTCTTCCTCTGGTGGCTGATCGGCATCGCGATGCTCGTCCTCGGCGTGCTCAACATCGGCCGCTCCCTCCTGGGATCCAGGGGTTGAGCCGAGAGGTGGGCGGCCGGCGGGAGCGACCCGTCGGCTACCCGCCGAGGCCCTCCTCGAGGGCGATCAGCACGAGACCCACACGGTCGCGCGCATTCAGCTTGCTGAGCAGCCGACCGATGTGGGTCTTCACCGTTCCCTCGGCCATGTAGAGACGCTGCGAGATCTCCTGGTTGTTGGCCCCCGGGCCACCTCCTCGAGCACCTCCCGCTCCCGCTCGGTGAGCGCCTCCAGCCGCTGCCCCGCTGCTCCCCGGTCGCCTTCGGGAGCAGGTCGGCGAAGTGGGTCAGCAGCCGCTTCGTCGTGGAGGGAGCGACCACCGCGTCGCCGGCCGCCACCGCACGGATCGCGCCCAGCAACTCCTCGGGCAGCGCATCCTTCAGCAGGAACCCGCTCGCGCCGTTACGGAGGGCCGCGAAGACGTACTCGTCCAGGTCGAACGTGGTCAGCACCAGCACCTTGGTGTCGACGCCGAGCTCCGAGATCAGGCGGGTCGCCTCGGTGCCGTCCATCACCGGCATCCGGATGTCCATCAGCACCACGTCGACCGGGCGGGTGCGCACCATGGCGACGGCGTCACGGCCGTTCTCCACCTCGCCGACGGCCTCCATGTCGTCCGCGGAGTCGATCAGCATCCTGAATCCGCTGCGCACCAGGGACTGGTCGTCCGCGAGTAACACCTTGATCACCGTGAGGCCTCCTTCAGCCAGCTCTTCCCAAGTCGACTCGGCATCGGCAGCTGAGCCCGCACCTCGTAGCCACCGCCGGCGCGGGGCCGGCGTCGAGCTTTCCACCCATCGCGGCGACCCGTTCACGCATCCCCGCCAGACCCGAACCGCGCCCGTCCGGCCTCGAGAGTGCGCCAACCCCGTCATCGGTGACGGTGATGTCGATCCCATCGGCCCGGTAGGTGATGTCGACCCGCGCGGTCGCGGTCGTTCCGGCGTGCTTCAGGAAGTTGGTGGTGGCCTCCTGCACGATCCGGTAGGCCGTCAGGCCGAGCGACTCGGGCACGATCGGGACCTCGCCCGTGATCGCGAGTTCGATCCGGTCGCCGGCGGTGGCGACCAGTTCGGGGATCTGGCTCAGCGTCGGGCCGGGCCGAAGCGGGGACTGTCGGACTCTCCGCGCATGAGGGACACGATGCGACGCACCTCGTCGATCGACTTGCGCCCGGTGTCGGCGATGACGGTGAGCGCCTGGACCGCCGCCTCCGGGCGCTTGCCGGTGAGCGCCTTGGCGCCCTCGGCCTGCACCACGATGACCGACAGTGAGTGGGCGAGCACGTCGTGCAGTTCCTGCGCCACCTCGGCTCGTGCCCGGCCTGTTGCCAGCAGCGACTCCTGCTCGCTCTGCCGCTGTGCCGCGGTGAACCGCTCGGTGACGATCTCCCTGTCGAGCGAGGCGTTCAGGACGCGTTCGCGCATGTAGCGGCCCGCGAGGTAGGCGAGGGCGACGATGGTCGCGCACAGCGCCACGATCACCGAGGTGCCGAGGAAGCGGTAGCGCTCGTCCAGGTCCCGGGTCCACGACATCGGCCCGGCGAGCGAGCCCAGTACACCGAACGCCACCACCGGCACGAGGCCCGAGATGCGACGGTAGCGGCCGACGCCGTAGACGATGACGGGCACGGCCAGCAGCGCGGGCACCGGCCACGTGATGGTGAACACCATCCCGATGCCCGCGACCGTGGCGACGGCCAGCCCGACGAGGGGCGCGACCCTGCGCAGCGCCGCGGCCGCGCACATCAGGAGCGACCAGAGGGCGGCCAGCGAGACAGTCTCGACATTCGGCATCCAGAGCAGGGGATCAGCGTGGCCGCCGCGAGCAGCCCGGCCAGGGCCGCGTCCCGCAACACGGTGCGGGCCTCCCGCGACAGACGAGTCTCGTTCATGATGCCGATCAGCCTAGGGCCAGATCCTCGGGGTGGGGTCAGACCGGGGGCGCCGATCGTCGTCTGAGCGGTGCACCACGGTCTTGGATCGCCGTGTCGGGGTTGCCGTGGTGCAACCCCCTTCTCCTAGATTGGGGCATGATCCGAAAGTTGTTCTGGCTGATGACGCTCGTGACGCTGGTCTTCACGGCGACGAGCCTCGCCGACCGAAGCAGGGCAGCCCGTCGCCGCGAACTCTGGTCCGAGGCGACGGACTGACCGGCAGGGCTCAGTAGCCCAGCATCTCCCTGCGCACAGGGAGCCAGGCGATCGCGTCGCGCACGGCGTCCTGCTCGCTGAGCTCGGCCTTCCAGCCGAGCATGTCGGCAGCCTTCGTCGACACCGTGTAGACGCCTGCGACGTCACCGGGGCGCGACGGACCGTCCTGCACCTTCAGCGGGTCGCCCGAGATGGCCTCGAACGACGCGGCCAGTTCCTTTACGGTCACGCCATTGCCGGTGCCGATGTTGAACACCTGGTAGTCGACGTCGGCGGTGGCCTTGTCGAAGTTCTCGAGGGCGGCGACGTGGGCCTTCGCGAGATCCCACACGTGGATGAAGTCGCGGATGCCGGAGCCGTCGCGGGTCGGCCAGTCGACGCCGGTGATCGTGAAGGTCTCGCCCTTCGTCCACGCCTCGAGCAGCTTGGCGAGGACGTGCGTCGGGTGCTCGAGCTGCTGCCCCGAGCGCAGCTTGGGGTCGGTCCCGATGGGGTTGAAGTAGCGCAGCGAGGCCACGCGCACATCGGAGGCCTTCGTGAAGTCCTCCAGGACCATCTCGACCATGAACTTGGTGCGGGCGTAGGGGAGCCGGGCTGGAGGGCGAGGCCTCCGTGACCACGAAGTTCTCGTCGGGGGCGTAGATGGACGCGGAGGAGGAGAACAGGAAGCGCTGGATGCCGTTGCGCTGCAGCGCCTCGAGCAGCGTCACCGTCTTCGAGACGTTGTTCTCGTAGTAGCCGAGCGGATCGGAGACCGACTCCGGGACGACGATCCTCGCCGCGCAGTGCACGACGGCGTCGATGGCCCGTTCGGTGAAGATGCGGTCGAGGAGGGCGGCGTCTGCAATGTCGCCCTCATACAGCACCCGGTCACCGATGAACTCGCGGCGACCCGTGGAGAAATCGTCCAGGATGACGACGCTGTGCCCAGCGTCCTCGCAGGCGGACGCGACCGTGCTGCCGATGTAACCGGCCCCACCTGTGATCAAGACCTGCATGTGTTTCCTTTCTCAGGGTGAGCCTCGATCGTAGTCTTCCGAGGTGGAAGAGTAGGTGTCGGGAGGTGGCTATGAGCGCTCGGATTGAACGGATCGTCACGGCGGGAAACGTGGACCCCGGAGGCCCGCCGGTGCATGAGAACAACGCGTGGCTGGTCGGCGACGACTCATCGGTGATCGTGATCGACCCCGCACACGACGCCGCCGCGGTCGCCGCAGGCGTCGCGGGCAGGCGGGTGGAGGCGGTGCTGCTCACCCACGGACACTGGGACCACGTCCGGGCCGCGCTCGGATTCGCGGACCTGGTGGGCGCGCCGGTGCTGCTGCACCCGGCCGATGCGTTCCTCTGGGAGCAGAGCCACGGTTCGGCCCCGTTCGACCCGCTGGTCGACGCCCGGGTGTTCGAGGTTGCGGGAACGGCACTCGAGGCGAGGCACACCCCGGCCACACACCTGGATCCACCTCCTTCATCGCGGACGGGCTGGGTGCCGTGTTCACAGGCGACACGCTGTTCGAGGGTGGGCCGGGGGCCACCAGGTGGGCCTATTCGAGCTTCGCCACGATCATCGACTCGATCACGGAACGGCTCTTCACGCTGCCCGCCGACACCGTCGTCCACACGGGTCACGGGCCGTCAACCACGATCGGGGCGGAGGCCCCACACCTGCAGGAGTGGATCGCCCGGGGTTGGTGACCCGTCACCGCTCGATGACGAAGGCCTCGATCGCGACCGTCATCATCTTCAGGTTCGCGCCGTCGGCGGCGAGCAGCGGGGAGAAGTAGAGGGCCTCGCAGAGCCGCAGCAGGTCGTCGACGTCGATGCTGAAGCCGATCAACGCCTGCTCGGCCGCGCGCTCGACCACCTCGTTGAGCAGCGGCCACATGTCGGAGCGGGCGTGCTCGAGGCGGGCGGCGAGTTCGGGTTCGCGGCTGGCCCGCAGCTGCATCTCGATCATGGTGCGCCTGCGCTCCGGCCCGAACGCGGCCGCCTCGAAGAGCTGCGACAGCACCGGGCCGAGGTCGATCCGTCCGACCGACGAGTTGAGGCTCGCCCGGCACGCGTCGATGCACTCTTCGGCCATCCTGCGTGCGACGGCCTCACACACGTCGTCCTTCGTCTCGAAGTTCGAGTAGAAGGCGCCGCGGGTGTACCCGGCGGCCTCGCAGAGCTGCTCGACCGACGTGGCGTCGATCCCGAAGCGACCGAACAGGTCGAGGGCGGCCTCGACGAGCCGCTCGCGCGTGGCGCGGCGACGGGCCGTCTCGCGTGGGGTCGTCTTCGTCATCATGTCCTCCGGGGAGCATAGCGAGTCGCGGTTCGGGGACCGGTCGCCGGTATCGATACGGGAGTGTATCGGATACACTCCCGTTTTGGATACATGACTGTATGCGCCTAGCCTTGGGCTGGACCAGGCCACCGTCGGGAGGAACCTCAGAGATGTCAGCGATGCTGTACGCGTTGGGCCGGTGGTGCTACCGCCACAAGAAGACGGTGATCGGCGCGTGGCTCGCGCTGCTCATCGCGCTCGGCAGCCTCGGCGTCGCCTTCATGGGCTCGTTCAACAACTCCTTCTCCATTCCCTCCTCACAGTCGCAGGCGGCGCTCGACAAGCTGCGCATGACGTTCCCGGAGGCGGCCGCCCTCTCGGCGACCGTCGTCGTGGTGGCCCCGGAGGGGAGAGCGTCGAGGACTACCGGCCCGAGATCGAGGCCGCCGTGTCCCGGTTCGAGAAGGTCGACGAGGTTGAGGCCGTCACGAGCCCCTGGAACGAGATGGTCGACGGCCTCGTCTCCGACTCCGGTAACGCGGCCATCATCCAGCTGAGCCTCGACTTCCCGACCATCGCGCCGAGCACCGGGGAACTCGCTCCCATCACCGCGGTCGGAGACGAGTTGCGCGATGCCCTGCCCGCCGACGCGCAGGTCAGCATGGGTGGCGAGGCCTACAACCTCGAACTTCCGGCGCTCACCATCATCGAGGCGATCGGCCTGGTGGTCGCGCTCGCCGTCCTCACGTTGCTCCTCGGTTCGCTCGTGGCCGCGGGGCTGCCGCTCCTGACGGCCATCACAGGAGTCGGCATCGCCATGGCGGTGATGCTGCTGCTCACCAACGTCTTCGAGATCAACTCCACCACCCCACTCCTGGCGATCATGCTCGGCCTCGCCGTCGGCATCGACTACGCCCTCTTCATCCTGTCGCGACACCGCGATCAGCTGCGCGACGGCCTCGACCCCGAGGAGTCCGCGGGACGCGCCGTCGGCACCTCCGGGTCGGCCGTCGTGTTCGCCGGCCTGACCGTGTTCATCGCGCTGCTCGGCCTCGGCGTCGCCCAGATCCCGTTCCTGACGGTGATGGGCCTGTTCGCCGCAGCGACCGTGGCAGTCGCGGTGTTCATCGCGCTCACCTTCCTGCCCGCCCTGATGGGTGCACTCGGCGAGCGGATGCGGCCGAAGCCCCGAGCTCCGAAGAAGGCCGTCGCGGGCCGCGAGCGCACGGGTCTGTTCGCCTGGTGGGTCGGCATCACCACCCGGCACCCCATCGTCACCATCGTGGTCGTGGTGGCGGGCCTCATCGGACTCACGGTGCCCACCATCGGGCTCCAGGTGGCCCTCCCCAACGCCGGCCAGCAGCACGCGGGATCACCCGCCCGCATCGCCTACGACCTCGTCGACGAGAACTTCGGTCCGGGAGCCAACGGCCCCATCATCGTCACGGCCGACATCATCGGCTCGACCGACCCGATGGGTCTGCTCGAGGGCCTCAAGGCCGACATCGAGGCGCTGCCGGGCGTCCAGCAGGTGCCGATCGCCACGCCCAACGCCAATGTCGACACCGGCATGATCCAGATCGTTCCCACGACCGGCCCCGACGACCCCGCCACCGCCGACCTGGTCCGCACCCTGCGCGACCACGCGGCCGGGTGGAAGGCCGAGTACGGCGTCGACACCGCCGTCACCGGCATGACCGCGATCCAGATCGACGTGAGCGAGAAGCTCACCGAGGCACTCCTGCCGTTCGGTCTCCTCGTCGTCGGCCTGTCGCTCGTGCTGCTCGCTGCCGTGTTCCGCTCGGTTTGGGTGCCCGTCAAGGCGACGCTCGGCTACCTCCTCAGCGTCGGTGCCGCGTTCGGCGTCACCACGCTCGTGTTCAACCATGGCTGGTTCAACCAGGTCGTGAACCTCGAGAAGCCGATGCCGGTCATCTCCTTCCTGCCGATCCTGTTGATGGGCATCCTGTTCGGCCTCGCCATGGACTACGAGGTGTTCCTCGTCAGCCGCATGCGCGAGGAGTACGTGCACGGCAAGAGCGCGATCGAGGCCATCCGCGGCGGCTTCGTCGCCTCCGGCCCCGTCGTCGCGGCGGCCGCCGTCATCATGATCTCCGTGTTCGCGTTCTTCGTGCCCGAGGGCATGGCGGCCATCAAGGCCATCGCGCTCGCGTTGGCCGTCGGCGTCGCCGTCGACGCCTTCCTGGTGCGGATGACGCTCGTACCCGCCGTCATGACGCTGCTGGGGGACAAGGCCTGGTGGCTGCCCGGCTGGCTCGACAAGCTGCTCCCGACGTTCGACGTCGAGGGTGAGGTCCTCACCCGTGAGATGCACCTGAAGGATTGGCCGGGGGATGACTCGGTCGCCTTCTCCGAGGGGCTCACCGTCGATGGTGTCGTCGGACCCATCGACCTGCGCCTCGTGGCGGGCAACGTGATCGGCCTCATCGGTCCGGTCGGTCGGCGCACGGGTGCCGCGCTCGCGCTCAGCGGCCGCCTCGAGACCACCGGCGGAAAGGCCCGCGTCGCGGGCGCGCTGCTTCCGGAGGGCGCCGGTCGGGTGCGCGGACGCGTCACCTACGTCGATCTTGCCACCGTGTCCGACCCGGTGTCCGCCCTCGAACGGACGCGTGAGCGCAGCGTCGTCTTCGTCGACAGCGTCGAACGTGCGGAGACCCCCGAGGCGCGCGCCGCGCTCGCCGCGCTGGTCGCCCGGACCCGCACCAAGGGAGCCGTGGTCCTCTGCGCCTCCAACGCCGAGGGACTCGGCGACATCCCGCTGGACGGCAGCTACGTCGTTCCGGCCGAAACCCTGCTTGAGGGAGCAACGCATGACCTCGAAGAAGCGACTCTGGGCGAGCATCGCCGCCATCGTCCTGGTTCCCCTGCTCGCGGTGACGGCCCTCCTCGGCCTCACCGGCGGCCGGGCCGATCCGGGCGTCAGCGCGGCCGTGGTCAATCTCGACCAGGCCGTCACGGTCAACGGGCAGTACGTGCCGATGGGACGCCAACTCGCGGCGGCGATGGTCGACCGCGATGGTGACAACATCGACTGGACCCTCGCGGACGCCTCCAGCGCAGCCGCCGGCCTGAAGACCGGCGAGTACTCCGCCGTCGTCACGATCCCCAAGGGGTTCTCGGCCGCGGCCACCTCGTTCTCCGCCAACGACGCGGCCACCGCCGAGCAGGCCACCATCGCCGTGCAGGTGAGCGGGAACGCCCCGATCACCGACTCTGCGGTCGCCCAGGAGATCTCCCGCCTCGCGATCGAGACCATCAACTCGACCCTCACCGGTAGCTACCTCGACGGCATCTACGTCGGCTTCAACACGGTCGGGGAGCAGTTCGCCACGATCGTGGACGGCGCGACCCAGCTCGCTGACGGGGCCTCCGAGCTCGCCGACGGCACCGAGGCCGCCGCCCAGGGCGGGGCCCAGCTCAAGGCCGGCATGTTCCAGCTCAGTGACAACGGGCCCAAGCTCGTGGTCGGGGGCGACCAGCTCGTCTCCGGCATCGGTGACCTCAAGTCGGGCACCGCCCAGCTGAGCGACGGGCGGGCAAGCTAGCCGACGGTGTGGCCCAGTTCGCGGACCAGACTCCCCAGCTCGTCGACGGTGTCGGCCAGCTCGCCACAGGGCGGACCAGCTCCTCGGCCAGGTGCCCGCGTTCGCCAACGGTTCGGCCGCTGCGCTGGGTGGCGTCTCGGAGATCCGCGGTGGGCTCGACCAGATGATCGCGCAGCTCGACCAGGCCGGAGCCGGTGGCGCCGGCGGCCTCGACCAGCTCACCGACGGCGCCGCAGGCCTCACCCAGGGGGCCAACGGCATCGCGGGCGGCCTGAAGTACGTGAGCGGGAAGCTCGGCGACTACGGGCAGGGCAACTTCGACCAGGTCGCGCAGGGCGCGATCGGCCAGGCCGCCGGTACCTTCCGGTGCGAGGTCCAGGACCCCGCGCTCTGTGGCCAGCTCGCCCAGGCTTACGCGCAGGGCGTCGGCACCGGGTTCGCGACCAGCTCCCAGGTCGCGGCGGGCATGCTGACCACGCCCGACGCCTCCGGCCAGTCCCTCGTCTCCGGCGCCGACTCGCTCGCGACGGGCGCCGGCCAGTTCGAGACCGGCCTGAACACCGCCGTGGACGCCATCGCCGAACAGACCGCCGCCCAGATGGGCCAGCTCAAGGGCGGGCTCACCCAGATCCGCGACGGTGCGGCCACCCTCGAGGAGAAGACCGCACCGCTGGTCGCCGGGGCCCCGGCGCTCGCCGCCGGAGCGACCCAGCTCAACGAGGGGATCCAGCAGCTGAACGGCCAGGTCGGGGCCCTCCCCGCAGGCGTCAACCAACTCTCCACCGGCGCGGCGCAGCTCGCCGACGGCGTCGACAAGCTCGACGCCGGCGTCGGAACCCTCCGCGACGGGGCCGCGACCTATGTCGACGGCGTGCGGCAGTACACCGAGGGCGTCGAGGCGGCCTCTGGTGGCACCGCCGAGCTGGCCGACGGACTCGTCGCGCTCTCCGCGGGCACCGACAAGCTGAGCGACGGGCTCTCCACGTTCGCCACCGAGCTGGCAAAGGGCGCCGACCAGGTGCCCAGCTACTCCCAGGGCGACCGCGAGAAGCTCGCAAAGGTGGTGGCAAGCCCCGTCGAACAGAGCGACTCGCTCATCGCCTCCGGCAAGGTTCCGCTGGCATCGCTGCTGCTGCTGGCCGGCCTGTGGCTCGGCGCGCTCGCCGCGTTCGTGGCCTTCCGGCCCGTCCCGAGAACGTCGTCGCCTCCAGCGCCCCCAGCGTGAAGCTGTGGTGGCGGACGCTCCGGTTGCCGCTGGCGATCATCGCGGCGCTCGGGCTCGGTCTCGGCGTGATCGGGGCGTCGTGCTCGACCTCGGCATCGGCAGGACCATCGGCCTGATGGCGCTGCTCGCCGTCCTGGGCGCGTCGTTCGTGCTCGCCAACCACGCGCTCGCCGGGTGGCTCGGCAACGTCGGCCGCGCGGTGGCGCTGCTGCTGCTCGTCGCCACCGTCGGGCTCGGGGTCTCCTCGGCGCTCGACTGGCTCGGGCCTGTCGGGATGGTCTCGCCGCTGCACAACGGGTTCACCCTCGTGCGGACCTGGCTCTCGGACGGAACCGGTGAGATCGGCATCGCGACCGTCTCGATCCTGATGTTCGTGGTGGCCGGGCCCTTTCCTACCTAGCCATCTCGGCCCGCAGGAAGGTCTCCGCCGACTCCTTCCGGAAGGGACTTACCCGCGCCGCATAGCCCCGGAAACGGCCCCACCTGCTGGTTTAATGTCCACGTCATGCGGTGGACCGAGGAGCGGGGCGGAGATGACACACCAGGGTTTCGAGGTCGGCGGGACGCCGCCTCGCATGAGGATGACCTGCTCGCCGCGCCCGCCTACGGGGCCGCGGACGAGGCGGTCGACGACGAGCTTGACAGTGACGGGGGTTCTCCGACTCGGAGCGCATCGTGCGCGTGTGGGTGGAGGACGGGCGCCTCGTCAAGAACCGCATCAGCCCCGTCTGGTACACCCGGCTCGGGCAGGGCGGGCCCTCGGTGACCACTTCCGTGAGGCGCTGATGCTGGCGCTCCTCGACCGGGCCGCGCGCGACCGAGAGACGGCAGAGGCCGACGGTGCCGCCCCTGCCGGACCCATGGCGGAGCTTGTCGCCCTCCCCGATGAGGTGCGGGCGGCCTTCGAGGCGATCGGCCCGCTCAGCGATGAGTTGATCGACGCCGTCAGCGATGCACAGGACGAACTGGACGAGCGGCTCGATGTCGCCTTCGATGCCGCCGAGCGGGTCGCTCCCCGCGCCTTCACGGGCCGCTCCAAGGGGTCACCGTCACGCTCGACTCCATCGGTAACACGGTTGGCGTCGACTTCGACGAGAAGTGGCTCGACGACGTGCAGGTCGGTCCCCTGATCGGGCACGTGCAGCTCGCGGCCGACCGGGCGCAGGCGGCCTTCGAGCCCCTCCCACCGACCAGCACCTGCAGGGGCTCCTCGCCGAGCGGCGCCTGCTCTCGAACGTACTGACCGCGATCCTGAACCCGAGGAGTGAGTGATGACCGAGGCCGAAGCCGCCTGGGCGGAGTTGCAGCGTCGCGCGGCGGGCGCGACGTTCGCGGGCGTGCGGCCCGACAGCGATGACGAGCTGTCTGCGCAGGACCTGCGTGAGGCACAGATCAACCCGAACGCCAGCGGCTCCAAGGGCGCGGGCAAGGGTGGCGGTGCCATGATGCCGCCCATGATGGGGGCGCGGGAGGCGCGGGAGCCGCGGGTCGGGCCGGTGGCGCCGCCGGTGTCGGGCCGGCCGGTGAACCCGGGCGGTGTCCATCGGCGGGCTCGGGCGCGGGGTGGGATGCCCGCCGCCGCCCGTCCGCGCAGGGGGCCGCGCTCGGTGGGGAGCCATCGGTGGCCTCGGCGCAGGCGCCGGCGGCGGTCCCGGTGCCGGTGGAGGGCTTTCCGGCGGCGGTGCATCGGGCGGCGGTGCTTCGGGCGGCGGCCTCCCGGGTTCCATGACTGGCGGTTCCGGCGGGCCGATGGCGGCCGGCGGGCTGCCCATGGTCGACACCGACGGTGACGGCGTGCCCGACACCTACCTTCGCCGCGACGTCGACTCCGACGGTGACGGCGTGTCGGATTATGACGAGTGGGTGCGGAACCAGGGCGGAGGCACCGACGGTAGCGGCCACGGTCCCGGCGGGAGCACCGGCGGGGCCTCTTCCCCGGAACCGGCGGCAACACCGGCGGAGGTGGCAATACCGGCGGTGGAAACACCGGTGGCGGTGGCAATACCGGCGGTGGTGGCAATACCGGTGGTGGTGGCAGTACCGGCGGAAGCGGCAACACCGGCTCTGGCAACGACACTGGCTCCGGCTCCGGCGATCACACCGGCACCGGCAATGAGACCGGCTCCGGCAACGACACCGGCAAGGACTCCGGGTTGTGGACCGGCGGCGGCCAGGATCCGCAGAACTGGACCATGACCGACGAGCCCTACGGTCTCCCCGGGCCCACCCCGACCACCACGGGCGGTTCGCCCACTGCGCCTGCCGGCACCGGTGGCGGGGGTTCCGACTACACGGTGACCCCTGATCAGCTGCGGGCGGCCGCCAAGCAGTGGGCGGAACTGAGCGATGCCACGGCAAGGATGGCGGCCAGCGAGGTGCCGAGCGACATGGGGCTCGTCAGCACGAACTCGGTCGAGGTCCTCGGTGAGGGCGTCACCGCGCAGGCGTCGGCCGCCAGCCGCGAGTTCGCGGACATCTCGGCCAAGCTGGTCCGGATCGCCGACGGGTACAGAGACGTGGAGGCCTTCAACGTGGGCGAGGCAGGAAAGGTCCAGGCATGAACCCGATCGAGATGGCAATCAAGCTCGCACAGCAGATCGCAGCCCTGCTGCAGCGGGGAGGAAGAAGGGCGGGGCGGTGGTGGCGCGCTCGGCTTCGACGTCCCGGGGCCCACGACGCGCTGCGCGACGCGGTGGAGGCGGCCTTCGAGCGTGATCGCAGGCGCCTGTGGATGACGCTCGGCCCGCTGGCCGGGTCGCTCCGGGCGTCCTCGCCGCGGCGAGGGGTGCCGAGGCTGCGGGCCGGAGCATCCACCAGGGCAACCTCGCTCTGCTGGCGGCCCAGCGCCCCGTACTCGCGATGGCGCAACGGCGCGTGGAGAAGGCGCTGCCGAAGCTGCGCAACGACCAGGAAACGTGGAGCGACGTCAGTGCGGGCGCCGCCAAGCTGCCCGAACTCGTCGCGCTGCTGGAGAAGGTGTCAGGGTGGTCGGGGGCCGCCTCTTCGGGTTACGGCGAAGTGGCGCATGCCCAGAACACATCCATCGGCACGCTCAGCGGGAGCGCGGGGACCATGCCGGGGCCCTCTCGACGGTGGCCAAGCTCAACAAGGTGACGATGCGCCAGATCCTCGACGCGGTGAAGACCGCCCGCAGCACCGTGCGCGGCACCGGCCCTCAGGTTCCTGGCTCGTTCGCCTGCACGCTGGGCGCAACCAGGGCACTCCGCGCGCTCCAGGCGGACATCCAGGAGCACCTGAACCTCGAGACCGCCCAGGGTGCCCTCGACAAGCTCGAATCGGAGGTCGCATCCTCCGCGGCGCAGTTGAACGGGAAGTGGCCGCTGGGCTGACCCGTCAGGGGTGCAGCGCGGCGATCGCGTCGGCGACCGCGGTGACATCCGCCGGTGCCACGGCTCTGTCCGAGGCCGACGCGTACAGGGTGCCGAACTCCGCGGTGTCGATGTAGCAGTCGTAGAAGGCGAACTCGGCATCACCACACATCACCCGGCCGCCCGAGGACTCCACCGCGCCACCGAGATCGGCCGCCGCGGCGCCGAAGTCCATCCCCGAATTGGCGACGGTGATCATCAGTTCGAGGCCGGACCCGTCCTCCATGCCCTCGGCGGTGTAGTACAAGCCGGTCATGCCGTCGGTGACGGCTGGGCCGTCCAGACCCCCACCTGCGGCGGCGCGTCATCGAACCCGAACTCCGCCTCCGGGCCATCCGTGCCGTGCGTCGGCACCCCGGGAGACGTGGTGGCTGGGGAGCCGTCGGGCCGCCGCCACCGATCAGCTTCGGAAGAAGGAACGCACCTCCGCCCAACAGCGCGACCGCCGCGACGACGGCAAGGACGATCCAGCCCGCACCACCGCCCCGACGGGGCTGTGGCGCGGCGGGCTGCCAGCCCGGGCGGGCTGCGGCGGCTGCCCCTGCCATCCCTGGCCCTGACCCTGGCCCTGGGCTGGCCCTGCCATCCCTGGCCCTGCTGCGGCTGCCACGGCTGATTCGTCATGGAGGGTTTCCCTTCGTGCGTGCGGGGCAAGCTTACGAGACGGTCGGTCATGCCCCCTTTTTGACGCGGCTTTTGGGCCCGCTGGAAGAAGGGTCACCGTGCAACTGCTCCCACGGCCGATGCACGAACGTGCATGGTCCTTGCAAGGACGTGCAATCAACGGTTCGCTAGGCGAAGGGCGGCATTTTGTCACCCGAAAAGTGCGCGTCAGCAGTGACGCTGAGCTGACATTGCTGTCAGGAACGGAGCTTCAACTATGTCGTTGGGAGTCATCTTCCTCTCTGAGGTGGTCGGAACGGCCATGCTCATGCTCTTGGGCTGTGGCGTCGTTGCCAACACTGCCCTCGCAAAGACCAAAGGCAATGGCACCGGCTTCCTCTTCGTCAACTGGGGCTGGGGTCTCGCGGTGTTCGCGGGTGTCCTGGTCTCCTACAAGTCGGGTGGCCACCTGAACCCCGCCGTCACGGTCGGCATCGCGTCCTCGGGTGCCAAGGAGTTCGTGCCCGGCATCGCCGTCGGCGCGGCGTCCATCGCGATCTACATCCTCGCCCAGATGATCGGCGCCATCATCGGCGCGACCCTCTGCTGGCTCGCCTACAAGGAGCACTTCGACAAGGAGCAGGATCCGGCCACCAAGCTCGGCGTCTTCTCGACCGCCCGCAGTACCGCAGCTACGGCTGGAACCTCGTCACTGAGGCCATCGCCACCTTCGTGCTCGTCTTCGTCGTGCTCGCCGCCGGCCACTGGGCGATTCCGCCACCAAGACCCCGCGGGCCTCGGCTGGCTCGGCGCCCTCGGCGTTGCCCTGCTGATCGTCGGCATCGGCGCCAGCCTCGGTGGTCCGACCGGCTACGCCATCAACCCCGCCCGTGACCTCGGCCCCGCATCGCGCACTTCATCCTGCCGATCAAGGGCAAGGGTGGCTCGGACTGGGGCTACTCCTGGGTTCCCGTCGCCGGCCCGCTCATCGGCGCCATCATCGCGGGTCTGCTCTCCGGCGTCCTGCTCCCGGCCTGATCTTCGAAATCAACCACTCAAGGAAGTGTTAGTACATGTCTGACAAGTACGTACTTGCAATCGACCAGGGCACGACCAGCTCGCGGGCGATCATCTTCGACCACAAGGGCACGATCGTCGCCGTGGGCCAGAAGGAGCACGAGCAGATCTTCCCGCGCGCCGGCTGGGTCGAGCACAACCCGATCGAGGTCTGGGACAACGTCCGCGCGGTCGTCGCCGACGCGCTCTCCCAGAAGTCCCTGAACCACAACGACATCGCCGCGGTCGGCATCACCAACCAGCGCGAGACCACGGTCGTCTGGGACAAGAACACCGGTGAGCCCGTCTACAACGCCATCGTCTGGCAGGACACCCGCACCGGCAAGATCGTCGAGGAGCTCGGCGGTGACATCGGCCAGGACCGCTACAAGGAGCGCGTCGGCCTTCCGCTCGCCACCTACTTCTGTGGGCCCAAGGTCAAGTGGATCCTGGACAACGTCGAGGGCGCCCGCGCCCGCGCCGAGGCAGGCGACCTCTACATGGGCACCATGGACACCTGGGTCATGTGGAACCTGACCGGTGGCGTCGACGGCGGCATCCACGTCACCGACGTGACCAACGCCTCGCGCACCATGCTGATGGATCTCAAGACCCTCGACTGGGACGCAGAGATCGCCGCTGACATGACCATCCCATGTCGATGCTCCCCGCCATCAAGAGCTCCGCGGAGGTCTACGGCGTCGGACGTCAGCAGGGCATGCTCCCGGAGGTCCCGATCGCGGGCATCCTGGGCGACCAGCAGGCGGCCACCTTCGGCCAGGCCTGCTTCGAGTCCGGCATGGCGAAGAACACCTACGGCACCGGCAACTTCATGCTCATGAACACCGGCACCGAGATCGTCCCGTCGAAGAACGGCCTGCTCACCACGGTCTGCTACAAGATCGGTGACAAGCCCGCCGTCTACGCGCTCGAGGGTTCGATCGCCGTTACGGGTTCGCTCGTGCAGTGGCTGCGCGACAACCTGAAGATGTTCGACTCCGCACCCGAGGTCGAGCAGCTCGCCTCGACGGTCGAGGACAACGGCGGCGCGTACTTCGTGCCGGCGTTCTCCGGCCTGTTCGCCCCGTACTGGCGTGCCGACGCCCGTGGTGCGCTGGTCGGCCTGACCCGCTACGTCAACCGCGGCCACATCGCCCGTGCAGTCCTGGAGGCGACCGCCTACCAGACCCGCGAGGTGCTCGAGGCCATGGAGGCCGACTCCGGCGTCAAGCTGGCAGAGCTCAAGGTCGACGGCGGCATGACCGCCAACGACACCCTCATGCAGTTCCAGGCCGATGAGCTCAACGTCGCGGTGGTCCGCCCGTCGTCGCTGAGACCACCGCGCTCGGCGCCGCGTACGCCGCAGGCATCGCCGTCGGCTACTGGGAGGGCGAGCAGGACGTCATCGACAACTGGGCCGAGTCGAAGCGCTGGACGCCCAGCATGGAGCGCGGCGAGGCCGACCGCCTGTTCCGCAACTGGAAGAAGGCCGTGACCCGGACCTTCGACTGGATCGACGAGGACGTCGTCGAGTGAGCTGACGACCCGCACACGGAGGGGCGCCGACCGACAGGTCGGCGCCCCTCTTTTCTGTCTCAGCCCAGCGGTGGATGGAGGTCGGTGATCCGGAAGCGGCGCCTGCGGTGAACGACCAGGACCAGCAGCGCCATGCTGGAGCCGAACAGCACCAGCAGTAGAGCGATGTCGCGCACGAACCGGGTCATCAGCCCGCCCGAGATCGCGATCCGGAACGCGTCGATCGAGTAGGTCATCGGCACCGCGTGCGAGATCGCGGCGAAGAACGGCGGCAGCAGTTCCGGTGGGTAGGTGCCGCCCGCCGCGGTGAGCTGGATGATCAGCAGCACCAGCATGGCGGCCGTCGCGACGAAGCCGAGCCACGTGCGCATCAGGTGCGCGACCGCAGAGAACGCGAGCGAGACCAGCGTGACCAGCAGGATCATCAGCCACGGGTGGACCGGGTCCAACCCCAGCCCGAGCCAGGCGGCGGCCAGCATCAGCCAGCCGGCGATCACCGAGATGAACCCGAGCGGGGCCCACGCGGTGACGGCGATCCGCACATCGCTGCCCGCGCGGCCAGCACCCGCCCGGTGATGGGCCGGACGACGAAGAACGCGGAGATGCCGAGCACCCAGAGCGCGATGGAGAAGAACATCGGGGCGAGGCCACGGCCGTACACGTGGGCCGGGTTGTCGACCTGCATGCTGACGTCGACCGGCGCGGATAGCACGCTCACCGCGTCGTCGCGTTCGTGGTCGGTGAGCACCGGGATCTGCGTCACACCGTCGGCGAGCCCGGCCGAGAGCTCGTGTGCCCGGTGGACAGCCGGGCGAGCCCGTCGTCGAGCGTCACCGATCCCTCCGAGAGCGTGTGGAGGCCGGTGGCAAGGGCACCCGCCCCGTCCGACACCTCGTCGGCGCCGGAGGCGAGGTCGCCGAGCCCTCCATCCAGCGACTCCGCACCCGAGAGTGCCGTCGACACCCCGGCGCTGAGGTCGGACGCGCCGTCGGCAACCTGCTGAGCGCCGCTGTTGAGGAGGTCCACCTTCGTCTTCGCCTCGGTGGCCCGTGCCGAGAGGTCGCCGGCGCCACGGATGGTCTGGTCGGCCCGGTTGACGGCGTCAGCGACGTCCCTTGCCCCTGTGCCGCGGCGCCCGTCGCGGACGAGAGCCGCTCCGCGCCGGACCGGAGACGTGTGAAGGCGGGGTCGTCGGCAAGCGAGGGGTTCGTGGCGAGGAGGTCGTCGAGGGATCGCGAGATGTCCGCGCCCGCACCGGCGATCGTCCCGCCGCCTTCGGCGATCTGGGCGGTGAGCTCGGAGGCGGCGTCCGCGGCCTTCGTCACGTCCGCCTGCACGGTGGGGAGCCTCTCTGCCGCCAGCGTCAGCACGGGATCGAGGGTGTCGGCGAGCTGTGCGGTGCCGTCGGCCACCTGGCGCGATCCGTCCTTCAGCCTGGCGGCACCCTCATCGAGGGTGGTCATCCCTTCGGCGAGCGAGGCCGCGCCGTCGGAGGCGGTCGCCGCGCCCGCCGCGAGCTCGGTCGCGCCGGTGGCGAGGGCGTCTGCCCCGGCCGCCGCGTCGGAGGCGCCGGAGCGCAGGCGCGCGCTGCCATCGTGCGCGGTGGCCAGCCCGGTGTCGAGTTGGGCCGCGCCGTCGGCGGCTGATGCCATGGCATCGCGGATGGTGTCCAGGCTCGCGAAGACGGCCTCGAAGTAGCTGCTGACGGCGGTCTCGTCGATGGCCTTCGCGATGGAGTCCTGGGCGGAGTTGGTGATGGTGCCGATCACGAAGCCGTTGGCGTCGTTGCGACGCAGCATGATCCGGGCCCGCGTCGGGTCGTCGGTCTGCCCGCTGACGAGGTCGGAGGAGAACGTCGGTGGCACCGAGATGACGAGGTAGTACCTGCCCTCCCGCAACCCCGCCTCGGCGTCGGCCGCGTCGGTGTCACGGAAGTCGAACTTCGCGTCCCTGTGCAGGCTGTCCACAAAGTCGCGGCCGGCGTGCACGTCGCCGCCGTTGACGGTGGTGGGCACGTCCTCGTTCACGACGGCGACCGGAACGTTGTCCAGGCGGCCATAGGGATCCCAGTTGCCCGCGAGGTAGATGCACCCGTACAGGAGCGGGATCAGCAGGATGAATGCGAGAGCCAGCCGGGGAGGGGGCCCTTGAAGCGCTTGAGCTCGAAGCGGGCGAGCGTCATCGGGTTGCGGGAGTCAGCGTGCATGCGTGGGTTCCATCTCGATGGTGAGGATGCCCTGCGGCAGGGTGGTCAGCTCGGAGGTGGTGGCGATCACGGTGACGCCCTCCGCGGCGAGCCGGGCGAGCCCCGCCCAGAGGTCCTCCTGCTCGAGCGCCGTCGTCTCCCGGTCGATGTCGTCCAGCACCACGAGCGGGGCGGGGCGGATGGTCGCCAGCGCCACGGAGGCACGCACCTGATCGGCCGGGGAAGGTCTCCGTAGAGCGTGCCGAGGGGGAGGTCAGCCCCAACAGGTGGGCGGTGTGCAGGTAGTTGGCCATTCTCGAGCGCGCGGGTGCCGCGTCGGCGAGCGTGCGCTCAGTGATGCAGTCGTTCAGGGACAGCGATGGTTCGGCCACGATCAGGTCGTCGATCCGGGCCACCGAGGTCGCCCGCCGCACCCGCCGTGGGTGGCGTGCGGCGTCGTGTCCGTCCACCGTCAGCGTGCCGGTCACGCCACGCATCCGACCGGTCAGCGCGAGCAACAGCGCAGACTTCCCCGCCCGGCCCTTCCGGTGACGGCGACGAGCGCGCCCCGCGGGATCTGGACGGTGAGGTGCTCGAAGACGATGCCGTGCCCGGTCGCCAGGCGCAGATCGACGGCGGTGATGAGGGGCTCCGGAGCGTCGCCCGCTTGCAGGAGGTGTCGTGCTGCTTCCACAAGAACGGAGTGTACTCCGAAATGAGTGCACTTCGATAATGGGCTAGGATGGGTCCATGGACGGTGTCACGATGGGCCGGCGCGACCGCAACAAGGCGGCGAAGCGGGCGGCCATCTCGCGGGCGGCCGCGAGGCTCTTCGCGGAACAGGGCTTCGCTGCGACCACCACCCAGCAGGTGGCCGTCGAGGCCGACGTCGCGGAGGGCACCCTCTTCCGCTACGCGGGCACGAAGCAGGAACTGCTGTTGATGGTGGTCAACGAACACCTGCGTCCGCTCGTCGGCCTGAGCCTCGACGCCAAGGGCGCCGACCCGGAAGAAGAGATCCTGCTGCTGCTCGGCCCCTGATCTCGCTGGCCGAGAGCCAACCGGGCAACGCCGGGCCCTTCCTGCGTGAGGTGCTCTTCGGTGAGGGCGGGGCCGAGCGGAGGGAGTCGCTCGACCTTGTCGATCAGATGGTGGGTCGCATCGCCGTGACCCTCTCCCCTACGTGGCCGGGTTCCGGGAGATGGCGGTTGAGGAGGCGGCCCGGTGGGTGTTCTCCGCGCTGGTCAGCGAGCTCCTGCAGAACGTCGTCGGTCGCGCGCACGGGGACCGGCGCGCCGCGCTCAGGGCCAGGGTCCGCGTTCTGCTGCGTGGCCTCGGCGTCGCCTGACAGCGCGGGATGGGCGAATCGGCCTGCGGTGCGCCGGCGGCGCATAGTGTTTCAGCATGGCCGATGAGTACCTGGAGCTTCCCGGGCCCGAACCGCGACGCGTGAAGCTCAGCAGCCCCGACAAGGTGCTGTGGCCCGGGCCGGGGATCACCAAGCGCGACCTCGCCGGGTACCTGGTCGCCGTCGCAGAGCCGTTCCTGCGGCTGAACGGCGACCGACCCATGACCCTGCAGCGCTTCCCGGAGGGGATCGAGGGGAGGAGTTCTTCTCCAAACGCCCCCGCGCGGTGCCCCGGAGCACCTCCGCACGGTGATGTGCACCTACCCGTCGCGACGCAGGCATGAACAGCTCGTGTTCAACGAGCCGGCCGACCTCGCCTGGGTGCCCAGATGGGCACCATCACCTTCCATCCCTGGCCCGTGCGCACCGCGAACCTCGACAACCCCGACGAGTTCCGCATCGACCTCGACCCCCAGCCCGGCCGCGATTTCCGCGACGCGGTGACCGCGGCCCTCGAGCTGCGCGCCGTGATGGCCGAGCACGGCCTGACCGCCTACGCCAAGACGTCCGGCAACCGCGGTGTGCACGTCTACGCCCGGATCAGGCCCACCCACGAGTTCCAGGACGTGCGCCACGGCGTGATCGGCATCGCCCGGGAGCTGGAGCGACGGATGCCGGAGCTCGTCACGACGTCCTGGTGGAAGGAGGAGAGGGGCGAACGGGTCTTCGTCGACTTCAACCAGGCCAACCGCGATCGGACCATCGCGGGCGCCTACTCACCCCGGCCCCTGGCATGGGCGCCCGTCTCGACGCCGCTGACCTGGGACGAACTCGGCGAGGCCGACCCGCGCGACCTCACCGTCGGCACCGTCCCGGCCCTGCTCGCCTCCCGCGGCTGCCCGTGGGCCGACATCGACGACCACGAGGGTGACGTCGCGGCCGCGCTCGCCCTGTGGGAGGCCGACCTGGAACGGGGCCTCGGCGAGCTCAACTTCCCGCCCGACTACCCGAAGATGCCTGGGGAGCCGCCGCGGGTGCCCCGAGCAGGCGGAAGGCCGACCGGTCGGATGCGGACTACATGGCCCGAAGGCCGAGCGCGACGCGGAGTGGGGCACCGCCATCGCACCGCCGTTCGGGCCTATGCTCGCCAAACCGGTCAAGAAGCTCCCGAAGGGGAGTACCTGTTCGAGCCCAAGTGGGACGGCTTCCGCTCCCTGATCTGGCGCTCGGGCGACATGGTCGAGATCGGGTCGCGCAACTCGCGGCCGATGACCCGCTACTTTCCGGAACTCGTCGAGGCGATCATCGCGAACTTCCCCGACCACAGCGTGATCGACGGTGAGATCGTCATGGTCGACCCGGAGCTGGGCGACCGGCTCAACTTCGACGCGCTGCAGCAGCGGATCCACCCGGCCGCGTCGCGGATCGCCAAGCTCAGCAGGTCGATGCCGGCGAGCTTCGTCGCATTCGACCTGTTGGCCATCGGCAGGGACAACTACGCAGAGCGTCCGTTCCGGGAGCGGAGGGTCGCCCTCGAGGAGGCGCTCGCCGGGCCAGGCCGCCCATCTATCTGACCCAGGCCACCTACGACACCGACCGTGCGATGGAGTGGTTCGAGCAGTTCGAGGGGCCGGCCTCGACGGCATCATCGCCAAGCCCTTGACGAGCCGTACGCCGAGGACAAGCGTGTGATGTACAAGCTCAAGCACGAGCGCACGGCCGACTGCGTCGTGGCCGGCTACCGGCTCTACCGCGATGCGACCGACGCCGTCGGGTCACTCCTGCTTGGCCTCTACGACGACGAGGGCCTGCTGAACTCCGTCGGCGCAATCGGCGCGTTCCCGATGGCGAGACGCCGCGAGCTGTTCGACGAGCTGCAGCCGCTGGTGACCGGCTTCGACGCTCACCCCTGGGCATGGGCCGAGCCGGAGGAGAAGACGCCCGACAACCGGGACCAGTCGTTCCCGCGCACCCCACCGCCGCGGCACACTCCAGATGGAACGCGAAGAAGGACCTGTCGTTCATCCCGCTGCGCCCGAGCGCGTGGTGGAGGTCCGCTACGAGCACATGGAGGGTGTGCGGTTCCGGCACCTCGCGCAGTTCAACCGTTGGCGTGACGACCGCGCCCCCGAATCGTGCACCTACGCCCAACTGGAGGAGCCCGTCAGCTACGACCTTGCCAAGGTGCTGGTCGATCCGGGCACCGCCTGAGCGGCGCCCTACTCACCGGTCGGGTCGAACAGCGGGTGGCCGTCCGGACCGCCTCGGCGACGGCCAGATCCGTGGGCCGCCCGCGGGCTGTCAGACCCTCGACGACACCGTCCCGGTCCGCCCCGGTGCGGTTCTGCGACAACTTGTGCCGGCCGACGACCTCGCGCACCTCCAGCTCGAGGCCGACGACGCCGCGCAGCATCGCCTCGAGGAAGTCCCGCGGGGCCTCCGAGGTGCGCCACGGTCCGCGCGCGGCATCCGCCGGGCAGCCGTCGGCCAGCCGCAGCTCGTCGTGCAGGTGGGCCAGCTCGCCCAGCTCGTGGCGGAGCCGCTCCCGGTCGCGGTGCACGGTGAGCACCCCTGCAACCTGGGCCTGCCGGTAGTCCCAGGTGCCGACGGCGCGGCCCCGCGCCCGGCCGCGCGCGGCACCGCCATCGGTCGGGTCCTGGATGCTGGGGTACCAACGGGGGCTGATGTAGGCGCCCACTCCCTGCACGACGAACCGGCACGGCACGGGGCCCTCGAGGCCCGCGAACTGGGCGTTGTGGCCGGAGGCGTGCGCGATCAGGCGGTCGCCCCGCCACAGCGTCGGGAGCAGCGTCGCTGAGGGCGGGCCGTCGGTGCCAGTGATCCACAGGCCGGCTCCGACCTCGTCGAGGAGCGCGCGGCACTCCGCCTCACCCACCCTCTGGCTGGCCGGGACGTAGACCTCGTTGGCGGCTCGCTGGTTCACGCGTTCAACTCTAGTGGCCGGGGCCGGGAGGCAGCGCACCCTCAGGGTGGCATCCTCCCGGGGCGGACGCGGAGCGTGGCCACCCGGCCCTAGAGTTGGTGCATGAGCTACGACATGTACGGCTACTCCTCAGCCCCGTCCCGGGATGTACTTCGTCTCCTCGATGGGTCAGGACTACGGCCCGTACCCCCTGCAGGCGCTCGAAGGCATGGCCCAGTCGGGAACGCTGCGTGCCGACTCGATGGTGCGCGACGCAGCGGGCGGCGGGTACTTCCCCGCGGCACACGTGCCAGGCCTGTACTCGACCCGGGACTGGACCGTCGCGCTGGTGCTCAGCGTCCTTCTCGGCACCCTGGGTGTCGATCGGTTCTACCTCGGGCAGACGGGGCTCGGCATCCTGAAGCTCATCACGATGGGCGGCTTCGGCATCTGGGCGCTGATCGACATCGTCCTGATCGCGATGCGCAGGCTTCCGGACGCCGAGGGGCGTCCGCTGCGCTGACCCGTCAGCCCAGGGTGATCTCGGCGATCTCCCCGACGTACCGGTCGCCCACCTTCGGCAGGCTGGTGAGATAGACCATCAGCCACCTGGTCTCGGTGGGCTTGTCCAAAGCGATGCGCGCCGTGCCGGTGGCCGAGTCGTCGGCACCCACCACCGTCCAGTCCTTCTCGGTCCGGGCGGACGGCTCGGCGCCGCTGGGCACCCGCAACTCGACGCTGGTCGCTCCCCCAGCAAGGTCACGTCCACCGCGGTGACCGTGCTGGGCTCGCCGAGGTCGAGGATGACTCCCACGCCGGGCTTCAGGCCGCCCAGGTTGGGTCGGTTCTTGTACGACATGGTCTTCCAGGTCGTGGCAGGGTCGCCGTCGAACACGTTGCCGACCCGTTCCGGCAGCTCTTCGCCGTTGCCGCCGTCTGTTTCGGGTCGAAGTCCTGCGCCCCGACGATGGTGGGCGGGCCGCCCGGGTCTGTGTCGGGCTCGTGGAACCCTGGGTCGAGGGCGCGGGCTGCTGGCCGGCCCCGTCGCGCGCGTTGTTGATGCCGAGCACGATCAACGAGACGACGAGCGCGAGGCCGGCGAGCGCGATCAGGACCCACATCGCCCTGCGTGAACGGTCGGCGTGGCCCGCGCCGACGATGGGTTCACCCGCGTTGGTCCCGGTGGACCTGCCGGCGGTGCGGTCAGGGTGACGGTGCCGAGGGTGGCCGTCTCGTGCGGGGCGCCGGGGGTTGCGGTCGGCACCGGAACATCGGCCACCAGGTGCGCCGCCCGGACGCGCTGCTCGAGGTCGGCGGAGGCGTCCGCGGTGCCCAGAACCTGGTTGAGTGCCGTCAGCAGTTGGGCAGCTGTGCCGATCCGACGCTCTGATGCTGCACCGCGCCGCGTCAGGGTGGTGGCGCAGATGCGGTCGAGGGCGGGGAGATGCCGCCCTGGACCTGGTTGGGTGGGGCCGTCTCGCCCGCCACCAGCGGGGCTGCCGGAAGCCCGAAGCCGGGCCCACCCGGCCAACGTCGCACCAGGCTCGCGTACAGCAGGCTGCCGAGCCCGGTCACGTCGGCCTCCTCCCGCAGCGCCCAGGCGTTGCCGCCGTCGTTGCGCCCGGCGAGGGTGGCCTCGGTGCCGAAGCCGACCAGCCGGACCGCGCCAGAGGACGTGATGACCACGTTGTCGGGGTTCAACTGCTCGTGGAACAGGCCCTGGCCGTGCATCCCGACGAGCGCGTCGGCGAGCTCCCGGACGATGTAGGCGGCCTCGATGGTGCTCAGAGGTCCCTTCGCGAGCAGCTCGGTGAGGGTGCGGCCGTTGGCATACTCCGCCACCACGTACGCGCCGATCCCCTGGGAGGGTCGGTCAGCTCGTCGGCGTCCAGCACCCGGAGGAAGCGGGAGTCCGTGGCGACGGCGCCCTTGCGGGCCGCCGTCATGAGCTCGGAGATCCGCTCGTCGCCGGGCGCCACCACGTGCACCAGTACGTCGCGGGAGAGGACCTGGTCGTGGGCACGCCAGGTTTCGGTGCCGTGTCGCTGTGCAAGCAGCTCCAGCAGTTCGTAGCGGGTGTTCAGCAGCGTCCCGATGCCCGCGATGTGGGACGGGTGGACGCGGCGAGCGGCCTGGTCCTCCCGGAAGATCCCCAACAGTGCGACCGGATCGGTCTCCCGGTCGTCGGGGTCGGTCTCCGTGTCCCCGCCGTCCGCGGTGTCCCTGCCTCGCCGAAGTGCCCGTCCTGGGCCCCGGAGTCGTGTCCTCGTCCTCGGAGGGAAGGTCGCCGCCCAACTGCGATGCCCCACCGTGGCCTGGTTGCCCGGGGCCTCGAAGGTGTGGTGGCTCAGCGGGGGCGGTTCCGCACGATGGTCACCGGCCCGATGTCGTCGAACTCGTCGGAGACGCCGGTCGGCGTGTCGTCGATGGCGGGCAGCATGACGGTGGCCTGATCGTCGGTCAGGTCAGGGGCGGTCACGGAGGCGGGGGCCGATTTCCCCTCCCGAGGCGGCTCTGGACGAGGTCGCGGAGATTGGCCAGTTCCCGCACCTTGAGGAGGCGGCCCAGCAGCAGGTAGCCACCGAGGACCAGCAGCCCACCGGCGAGGCAGGCAGCCAGGTTGGCGAGCAGCCGGCTCGGGATCACGGAGGTCAGCCAGCCCGCCAGGTAGTAGGCGGCCACACCGCCCAGGAGCGACCCGAGCAGCAGCCGCACGACGTGCAGGAGCAGGTTGGTGCCGTCCATGCCGGGCAGGCGGCGGCGCAGCACCTGCCAGGAGGCGAGGACGCCGACGAGGTAGGCGAGCGAGTAGGCGAGAGCGAGTGCCGGGGCCACCCAGGCCGTCGACGTGGTCAGGCGCACCAGGACGATCGCGGCCACGATGTTGACGCCCGCGATCAGGATCTGCAGCAGGAACGGGGTGCGGGTGTCCTCGAGCGCGTAGTAGGTGCGCAGGCACACGAACTGGATGGTGAAGGGGATCAGGCCGACCGCGAACGCCATCAGGGTCCACGCGATCAGCCGGGCGTCCTCGGGATGGGCGCCGTGCCCGAAGAGGATGCCCGAGATGGGCCCGGCGAGCGCGATGAACACCACGGTGGCGGGCACGATCACCAGCAGCGCGAGGCGCACGGTCTTGGTGAACTCCTCCGTGACCGCGGTGAGGTCGCCCGCGGCCGCCAACCGGGACGCATTGGGCAGCATGGCGGTGGCAAGGGAGACGGTGATCAGCGAGTGGGGCAGTATCCACAGCAGGTGGGCGTTGTTGTACGTCAGCAGGCCCGCGCCGGCGCCGGTGGCGGTCGCCGAGGTGGCAAGCCTCTGCACCACGATCAGGGCCACCTGGTTGACGGCCACGAAGCCGAGCGTCCACACGGCCAGCTTGAAGGTTTTCCCCAGCCCGGTGCCGATGATGTCGAAGCGGGCCCGGAAGCGGAAGCCGGCCTGACGCATGAACGGGATCAGCACCGCCGTCTGGACGGCGATGCCGAGAGTGGAGCCGAGGCCGAGCAGCAGCATCTGCGCGGTGGTGAAGGCCTGCGAGGTGTCCTGCCCGGTGCCCCAGATCATCAGGTAGGTGACGAGCAGGATGATCGAGACCACGTTGTTGGCGATGGGTGCCCACATCATCGGCCCGAACTTGTCGCGGGCGTTGAGCACCTGACCGATCAGGAAGAACGCGCCGTAGAAGAAGATCTGCGGCAGGGTGAGGTAGGTGAGCATGACGAGCGACGAGTACTGCTCCGCCAGCTCGGGGACGCGCCACGCGGAGGAGGAGTAGATGGAGGCCACCACCGGGGCCGCGATCGTCACCAGCACCGTCACCCCGGCGACGATCAGCATGAACGCCGTCATCATCCGGTTGGTGTAGGCCTCGCCCCGTCGGGGTCGCGCTTGATGGCGCGGACGATCTGCGGCACCAGGACGGTGTTGAGGGCGCCGCCTGCGAACAGGATGTAGATCGAGTTGGGGACGGTGTTGGCCAGCTCGAACATGTCGGCCTGGCGGGTGCTGACCCCAGGATGTAGGCGACCAGGGCGACCCTGGCCATGCCGAGGATGCGCGAGATGAGCGTCCCGGACGCCATCAGCGCGCTCGCCGAGACGAGCTTCTTCGTGGTGCTGACCTGGCTCACTCTTGTTCCTCCGCTGAGGCCTTCGCCTGTTCCCGACGTACCGCCCTGATGCGCCAGGCGGTTCCTCCGAGCACAACTGCACCCGAGACGAGGATGATGATCCAGCCGACGCGCCCGAAGTTGGTGGCCGTGATTTCGATGGTGATGGGCTTGCCGACCGCGACGCCGCCCGCCGTGATGGCCTGCGCGCGCACCAGGGCGACGCCGTTGGCGGTGGCCTCGGGCGTCACGTCCAGCGTCACGGACTCCCGGGGGCGATGGTGACGGGGTCGATCGCCGGCACCCGGATGCGCTGCGGGGCATCAGAGCGGAAGCCGACCCCGAGCGTGACGGGCACCGTCAGGTCGTTCGTCAGCGACATCGGGAACGTGTTCGTGCGCGACCCCATCACGAACGATCCCGCGGCCCGCAGCGTCACCTTCTTCAGCTCGATGTCGGCCGGGGAGCCGGAGCGCACGTAGGCGAGGGCCTCGGCCTGGTCGCCGAAGGCCGACGACCAGGCCGTCGCTCCCAACGCGCTCAGGTCGGGGGCGGGGATCCCGTCAGGTCACCCTGCAGGGCGGCGTCGGCGTCGGCCTCGGCCAGTGCCTTGGCCACCTCGGGCCACGGGGCGGTCTCCTGCTGCTCCCATGCGAGGGGTTCAGCCGGGGTCGCCGTGGGAGCGACGAGGGTGCGCCAGGCGGCGAGGTCTCTGTCCACCTCGGCCGAGCGGACGGTGTCGATGATGTAGAGGGGCGGGCGGGGCGAGAGGAAGTCCTCACTGAGCAGCGTCGCGAGCTCGTGGCCGTCGGGTGCCGACGTGGCCTTGTCGCTGGCGACTGCGCCGAGGATGCGTGGCGGTCCGGGCTCCGCGCCGGTGGCGTCGCGCACGATGACCGTGTCGAACTCGCCCAGCTGGGCGACGACGTGCCCGGTGGCGCCGTCGAGGATCACGGCGTCCCGGAGATCGTGGAGGATGCCCGCCCCGGCCGTGCGGCTGCTCGCGAGCGTCTGCTGGAGCAGGCCGGAGGCGTCGGCACGCATCAGGTCGGGGTTTCCGTAGGGCAGGCGCCACACCCGGCCTTCGGCGATCAGCGCGTCCACGCGCTGCACCCAGCGCAGGGCGATGCCGTTGCCCGTGACCTCCTCACCCGCGACCACGTGCGGCCCCGACATGCGCAGCGCCGCGTCGTACAGCGCCGGGTCGATGGCCACCTGGATTCCGGGCCGCTCCCCGCTGGAGAGGAGGATGTCGAGCCTGCCGTCGAGGTCATCGGCAAGGGAGGAGTCGCGGAAGCCCCCGTCAGGAAGCCAACTGGGCCTCGCGGTGAGGCTGACAACGGCCGATGACTCGACGGCCAGCCGGGTCGCGGCGATGGGGAAGGTGTCGGCTCCGACGGTTGACCGACCCGATGACGTGGTGACCGAGCCGCGGACCTGCGCTCCGATGAGGTAGACGGCTCCGTCCCGGGTGAGCGGATCGTCGGCAGAGGTGAGTTGGGCGATGCTCGCCTGCACGGTGAAGGGTGCGCGTTCGCCCGGGCCGAGGGCATCGATCTCGGAGAGGCTCGTGAGGTCGGTGACCCGGGCGCCGATGGGCGTGTCGGCGCGCAGCGCGTCCAACTGTTTCGTCGACGTGATCGGTACAGGCAACCGCCAGAAGTGCACGACCAGGTCGGTGAGGCGGGTCGTCGAGGTATTGGTCAGTGTGCCCGAGATCTGGACCACCTGCGCGGGGTCGGAGAAGTTGAGCACGGGTGTGGAGACGGCCCCGATCCTGACCTCGAGCGGGGACCCCGGATCTGCCGAGGCGGAGCGGGGAGGGGCGACCAGTCCGACGGCGACGAGCAGCGCCGCCATCAGCGCGCGCAGCAGCCGTCGGGGATTCACCGTCCCAATAGTAGACGCCCGCGCGGAACGGGGCCGGGGTGGACGGTTGGCAAGGGGAGTTGACTCGACCCCCTCCCGGGTTTTTAGTTAGGTGACCCTCACCCGTGAGTTAAAGGCATAGAGATGTTGGCTAATTTTCTGATCGGGCTGCGTGAAGGCCTCGAGGCGGCTCTCATCGTCAGTATCCTCGTGGCCTACCTTGTCAAGTGCGGCCGTCGCCGCGACCTCCGCTACATCTGGCTGGGCGTCGGCATCGCCGTCGCGGTCTCGCTCGCGTTCGGCGCAGCACTCACCTACGGGCCCAGGGGCCTGACGTTCGAGGCGCAGGAGCTGATCGGCGGCACCCTCTCCATCGTGGCGGTCGGCTTCGTCACCTGGATGATCCTGTGGATGGCCACCGCGGCCCGGGGCTGAGCTCCTCCCTGAGGGGGAGCCTCGACGAGGCCACACGGCCCTGGTCGCTGGTCGTGGTCGCCCTGCTCGCAGTGGGCCGCGAGGGGCTGGAGACCGCCCTGTTCATCTGGGCTGCCACCAAGGCCGCGGCCCGCGACTCCGGGGCAACCTCGCAGCCGCTGATCGGAGCCATCCTCGGCATCCTCGTCGCGGTCGGGCTGGGCTACCTCATGTACCGCGGCGCGCTGCGGATCAATCTGTCCAGGTTCTTCACCTGGACCGGTGCCTTCCTCATCCTCGTGGCCGCGGGTGTGCTCGCCTACGGCATCCACGACCTGCAGGAGGCGGGCTTCCTGCCCGGCCTGCACACCATCGCCTTCGACGTCAGCCACATCGTCAGCCTCGACAGCCTCGCTGGCACCCTTCTGAAGGGCATCTTCAACTTCTCCCCGGTCACCACCGTGCTCGAGGCGATCGCCTGGGTGAGCTACGTCGTGATCGTCGGGACCCTCTTCGCCCTGCGTAACCGTGCGGCCCACCGGCCGGCCGTCACCCCGTTCCCCAAGGAGCCGCCTCATGATCCGACCCTCCTCGTCCCGGTCCTCACCGCGGGCCTGCTGCTCAGCGTGGGCTGCACCGACAACACCACAGCGACCGGCGATGAGCGCGTCCTCACCGTCCAGGCGAGCGACACCGGCTGCGCCGTGTCGGCCACGACGGCGCCGTCCGGGACCATCACATTCAAGGTGACCAACGAGGGGTCGCAGATCAACGAGTTCTACCTGCTCGGGAGGACGGCCTGCGGATCGTCGCCGAGATCGAGAACATCGGCCCCGGTCTCACCCGCGACCTGGTGCTCGCCGCCCCTCCCGGCAGCTACTTCACGGCCTGCAAGCCCGGCATGGTCGGCGAGGGCATCCGCGCAGGCTTCACCGTCACCGACTCCGGTGAGGATGTCGGGCCGAAGGGGGAGGACGCGGATCTCGTGGCCGAGGCCGACCGCCAGTACGCCTCGTACGTGCGTGACCAGATCGACCAGTTGGTGGTGCGGACCGGGGAGTTCGCCACGCTCGTCAAGGGCCGCGACGACGACGGGGCGCGTGCGCTGTATGCCGAGGCCCGCGTCCACTGGGAGCGGGTGGAGACCGTCGCGGAGAGCTTCGGCGACCTCGACCCGCAGATGGACGCCCGCGAGGCCGACCTGGAGGCGGGCGACGACTTCACGGGCTGGCACCGGCTGGAGAAGGACCTCTGGCCGGAGCGTGCCGAGGGCTACACCCCATGACGGATGCCGAGCGCACCGTGATCGCGGACAAGCTGGTTGCCGACACGCTCATCCTGCGTGACCGCACCCGCGACATGACCTTCAGCGCCTCGGACATCGCCAACGGCGCGAAGGGCCTCCTCGACGAGGTGGCCACCGGTAAGGTCACCGGCGAGGAGGAGTACTGGTCGCGCACCGACCTGTGGGACTTCCAGGCCAACGTGGACGGCGCCAAGGTCGCCTGGGAGGGGCTCCGTCCCCTACTGCAGCGCCGGGACGCGGCCCTCGACACCCGGATCGGGGACGCCTTCGCCGACCTCCAGGTGCTTCTCGACGCGCAGCGCGACGGCGACGGTTTCGTGACCTACGACAAGCTGACGGCCGGGCAGGTCAAGGAGCTCGCCGACGCGGTCAACACCCTCTCGGAGCCGCTGTCGCAGATGGCGGGCGTGATCCTCTCATGAGCGACCTCAGCCGCCGGCACCTGTTCGGTGCCGCCGGTGTCGGAGGGCGGCGGCAGGTGCCCTCGCCCTCACGATGGCGGCGACACCCAGCGGTACCGCGGATCCGGCTCCGACGACAGCGGGTGCCTACCCGTACCACGGCGAACACCAGGGCGGTATCGTCACCCCGCCCAGGACCGGATGCACTTCGCCTCATTCGACGCGGCCGACGGGCTCGACCGGGATGGCCTGATCGCGCTTCTGCGGGACTGGACCGATGCGGCCGCGCGCATGACCCAGGGCGGTTCGGCAGGCGAGCTCGACGCGATGTCGGGCAGCTACGACGCGCCGCCGCAGGACACCGGCGAGGCATACGACCTGCCGCCCTCCGGGCTGACCGTCACCTTCGGCTTCGGGCCCGGGCTCTTCCGGGATGCGAAGGGGAACGACCGGTTCGGCATCGCGGCCCGGCGCCCGGCCGCCCTCGAGCCGCTCCCGCACTTCGTCGCCGACAACCTCGACCCCTCCCTCTCCGACGGTGATCTCTGCATCCAGGCGTGCGCAGACGACCCGCAGGTCGCGGTGCATGCGATCCGGAACCTGACCCGGATCGCGTTCGGCCGCGCCGTCCTGCGCTGGTCGCAACTCGGCTTCGGGCGCACCTCGTCGACCAGCGTCGACCAGGTGACCCCCGGAACCTGTTCGGCTTCAAGGACGGCACCATGGGGCTCCGCGGGGAGCAGACCGACCTGATCGGGAGGCACGTCTGGGTGCAGCCGGGGGCCGATCCCGCGGCCGCCTGGCTGGAGGGCGGCTCGTACCTGGTGGCCCGCAAGATCCGCATGCAGATCGAGACGTGGGACCGTGCCCCGATGCGTGAACAGGAGAACATCGTCGGCAGGACGAAGCGGGAGGGCGCGCCGCTGTCCGGTGGTGGCGAATTCGACCAGCCCGACTTCGCGCTCACGGGACGCGGTGGCATCCCCGTCGTCGACGTCGCATCACACGTGTCGATCGCGCACCCCGACCACAACGACGGCGTCCAGCTGCTCCGGCGCGGTTACAACTACGTCGACGGCAATGACCACCTCGGCAGGTTGTCGGCGGGCCTGTTCTTCATCGCGTTCGTCACCGATCCGCGCACCCACTACATCCCGATGCAGTCCAGGCTCAGCCGCAACGACCTCATGATGGAGTACCTCCAGCACATCGGCTCGGGCATCTGGGCCGTCCCACCGGGCGTCGCGGAGGGCGGGTTCGTAGGCGAGGCGCTGTTCACGGCGTGAGATACTCGGGGCTGTGATCGACGCCTGGACCTGGCCCGCCTTCATCGGTGTGCTGTTCGGAGCCCTCGCCTTCGTCGCACTCTTCGTGCCCATCCTCATCTGGGAGTCGCGCCGCCACGGGCAGATCCGCTTGGTCCGGCTCGTCGGGGCGGCGATGGTGGCCGTCTTCGGGGTGGCGCTGCTTGCCTACACGCTCTTCCCGATCCCGACGCAGCAGTGGTGTGCCGCGAACCCGGTGCCGGGTCGCAACCTCACGCCGTTCGCGTTCGTCGGTGACCTGCTGGAGTACCAGCGGGCCAACGGATGGCGGTCGCTGCTGACGAGCTTCGTCTTCCTCCAGGTGGCGTTCAACGTGCTGCTGTTCGTGCCGTGGGGGCGCTCCTGCGCCGCTACTTCGGCCGGGGCATCGTCTTTTCCACCCTCAGTGGCCTCGCGCTCTCGGCCGCGATCGAGCTGACCCAGACCACCGGCGCGCTCGGGCTGCTGCCCTGCCGCTACCGGATCGGCGATGTCGACGACGTCATCCTCAACACGACGGGTGCCCTGATCGGCGCCCTGGCGGCGGGGGTGCTCCTGTTCTTCCTCCCCGACCCGCGGGTGTCGGTTCGCAGCAGGAGCCGCGCGCGGCCCGTCACCCGCACCCGCAGGCTGGTCGGCATGCTCATCGATGCCGCCCTCTTCACCACCCTCCCGGCCGTCCTGCTCACCGCCTACCGTGTGGTCGTGACCTACGTGCTGGGCCGCCCGACCCACAGCAGGGGGCGTGGGACGACTTCATCGCCGGGGTCGTGGTTCTGGTCGCGATGCTCGCGGTGCGGAGGGGCGCGGGTCGCCCGGCCAGCGCGCCGTGTGGCTCGAGCCGCGGTGGGACGCCCGCCCGGGCTGCGGATGGTGCCCGCTTCCTGTTCGGCTTCGGCGGCTGGGCGCTGCTGACGCTCGGGTCGCTCCTGCCTGGCATCGGCGCCACGGCAGAGGTCCTGGGGTGGCTGGCCACCGGCATCGCGGTCGCGTCCGTCATCGGGGTGCTCACCGACCGGGAGGCGCGGGGGTTGTCGCTGCGTGCCTCGGGAGCCGGGCTGGCGGACTCCCGGGTCAGCCCGCGAACCTGACCTCGGCGAGGTTCGCGTCGGCGCGGCGCAGCAGCGCGTCGCCGGTGAGGCCCGCCACGTGGGCGGCCGCCGCCGCGAGCCCGTGACGCACCCAGTCGAGCCTGTCGTCGGAGGCGAGCGCGCCGCGGACGAGGCCGGCGACGAAGGCGTCGCCCGCCATCACCGACTGGACGGGGCCTCCACGTGGCAGCTACCGTGCACCCTCCTCCCCGCCTCGTCGAGGAAGGCGACGCCCTCGCCGCCCAGCGACACCAGCGGGAGTGTCGCCCCTGCGGCCCGGAACATGCCGAGTGCGGTGCCGACCGGATCTTCCGACGCGGCCACCTCGGGGATCGCCATGATCTCGTCGTCGTTGGGCTTGAACGCCAGCACGCCCGGCACCTTCAGCGCTTCGATCAGCGCGGCTCCCTGGGCGTCGACGACCACCCGGACGCCCTGTGCGATGAGGCCTGACGCCAGGTCGGCCCACGTGCTGGTGGGCAACCCGGTGCACGTCGATCCGTTCAGGGTGACGATGTCGTCGGCGGCGGTGTCGGCCAGCACCGCATCGACCATCGGATCGACGACTCCTGCGCTGTCGAAGTCGTACCCGGCGGCCATGAAGTGCGCCGCGACCCGCTCGCCGGTGGCGTCGACGAGCGTCAGGTTGTGCCGCGCCGTGCCCGGCACCTTGAACAGGTGGTGTGGGATGTGTTCGGCGGTCAGTCGGGCGGAGAAGGTGTCGTGGTCGTCACGGCCGATCAAACCGTACGCGATGAGCGGGATGCCGAGCGCGGTGGCGGTACGGGCGCAGCTGATGCCCTTTCCGGAGCACACGGACTCGAACCGGTGCTGCGTGCCGCGGCCGCCCCAGTCGAGGCCGCTGACCGTGTAGTAGTCGTCGTAGCCCGTGTTCATCGTGACGGTGCGGAGCATCTGCATGGGCCCACACTAGTCAGCCTCCTCCTTGGCGCGATTCCGGGCGGACGGAGGCGCGGGTGCCCTATGGTTCGCGCATGGCGGGGTGGGCGACGAGGGTCACAGGGTTCGAGGTCAGGCGGCTCGCCGGCCACGTGAACGAGGGGCTGTTGGTGGGCGCGGGCGTGATCGAGGGGCTCACCCTGGCCAACTATCCGGAGCGGGCCGCCGTCATCGCGGGGCTCGCCACCCTCCTGGCCGGTGCGGTCTCTGTGGCGAGCGGCAGCTACGCGGAGATGCGCTCCGAACAGGACGCGCTCGACTCGTTCCTCGCGGAGGAGGAGCGGCTGCGTGAGCTGTCGCCGCAGGAGGAACTGGCCGAGCTGACGGAGATCTACCTGGCGAAGGGGCTCCCGGCGTCACTTGCCCGGGAGGTGGCGGAGCACCTTCCTGTGCGTGAGGCCCTGGCCGAGCACGCGGTGTCCAAGCTCGGCATCTCGCCCACCTACCTGGATCCGCGACCGGTGCTCGCGGCGGTGCTCATGGCGCTCGCCTTCGTGGTGGGCGCGCTCGCCCCATCGGCGCCGTGCTCCTGGCGCCGGACCACCTGACCACGCACGTGCTGATCGGTGCGGTTCTGCTCGGCGTGGTTGCCACGGCGCTGGTGGCGGCCCGGACCTCAGGGATGAGCGTCCGCCGCACCGTGGGCCGCAGCCTGTTCTTCGGGGCGCTCGCGCTCCTCCTGTCGGCGTTCATCGGCCGGGTCGGGGTCTGAGGCGCGCCCGGCGCGGATCACCTCGGCCGACCTGATCGCCGCGGCCACGAGCGGCGCGGCAAGCACCATGCCGATGAGGCCGGCGAGGGTGCCGCCGATCAGCGTCGCCAACAGCACGACGACGGGGTGGATGCGCAGGGCCGAGCCGAGGGCCCAGGAGCTGACCGCGCTCTGGATGGTGCCGTTGGAGATGAGGAAGGTCACCGCGACGATGGCGGCCGTGCCGGCCCACCGGATCCGAAGGCGATCAGGACCGCGAAGCCCCCCGTGATCCAGGCGCCCAGGAACGGGATGAACGACAGCGCGAGGTAGAGGATGAAGATGGAGGTGGCGAGCGGCACCCTCAGCACGAGCAGCGGGATCATGAAGATGGGGCCGTGACCAGCGCGGTGATCGCGATCCCGCGGAAGTACCCGCGCAGCGCCGTCTGGGATTCGCGTGCGATGCCCTCGGCCGTCTCCTCGTTCCAGCCACCGGCGCGGGCCAGCCAGCCGGGGAACCGCCGACCGTCGCGCAGCACGAAGAACAGGAAGAACACCCGAAGAAGGCGCCCATCCCGAAGGCGACCACGCTGGAGAACGTGCCGGATGCGAGCCCGAACACGCCCTGGGCGAGCAGCGGGGCGTACTGCTCGACGCCCTCACGGAGCCGCTCGAGCACGACGGTGTCCAGGTCGAGCGTCCGGGCCCATGCCACGAGCGAGATCCAGCCGGCGACGAGCTGCCGGTTGATCTGTGGGAGTTCGCTGAGGAAGCCACGCACGACGATGGTCACGGTTCCCCCGCCAGGAGGAGCGCGGTCAGGAGCCCGATGACGCTGGCCAACGCGCGCTTGACGCCGAGGCCCTCAAGCCTGGTCACGAGCGGCTCGAGGACCACCCCGACGATGATGGCGATGACGAGCGGAACCACGATCCCGGCGATGGCGCCGAGCCCGATCGACACCAGGAGCAGAAGGGCGACGATGCCGATGGCGGCCCAGCTGCACCGGCCCGCGCGCAGGAGGAGGGACAGCCGACGGCTCTGGGGGGTGTCGGTCATGGGGAGCCTCGATTCGCGCGCACCCCAGGAGCCCCTGACGGGTCACGTCGGTGTGTGAGCGAACGCTATCAGCCGCCGACCCCGCGGTACCGCTGCGGCCGGAGACGTCGGCGAGGAAGGCCACCGCCAGGTCGGTCGACGCCTCCCCGAGGCGCGCCACGTCCACGGCCACGTACTGCTCGGCGACCGTGGGCTCCGCTCCGCCGACGACCGCCGAGCGGTCGACGTCGGACAGGACCGTTGCGAGGTCCACCCGCAGGCCGGGCGAGAGGATCGAGCCGTTGCGAACCCGGTTCGCCACCTCGGCCGCGTACTTCTCCCGGTTGGCCGCCACCTCGGGGTCCTCAGTGGTGAGCATCTCCCCGGCCAGCTGGAGCAGCCGCTGCCCGCGCGCCAGGTCGCCGTCGCCGACCTCTGCGATGGCGCGGCGTAGCATGCTGCGTTCCGGGTTGTTCGCCTCGTCGGCAAGCAGGTGGAACCGGAAGCCCATCACGCGCTCGCGGGAGCGGGCACCGGTGGTGCTGGGGGAGTGGAACACCGGCACGATGTCATCCGGGTGGGCGGACGTCTGGGCCATCGAGTCGAGCAGCTCGCGGCCAGGCTCCTCCAGGGCGTCGCGCAGCGGCAGCGCCTTGATGAACAGCGTCGCGACGAACTGGACCGCCAGCAGCGGCCAGAGGAGCAGGAAAATGGTGTGCAACTGATCCGCGAGCCCCATCCGGACCGCCTCGGCCACGGCCGGGTCGAGTCCCTGCAGCGCTGCCGGATCCAGCACCGCACCCGGGTCGATCCCGCCCTCGGGCATCTTTGCCGCCGCCTCGGCCGTCAGGTTGGAGGCGATCGCGGTGGCTAGCCCCCTGTCATCACCGCGCCCATGAGCGCGGTTCCCACTGTGGAGCCGACGTTGCGGAAGAACTGGGTCGAGGCGGTCGCCACGCCCAGGTCGCGTCGGGTGGACGCGTTCTGGATCACGAGGACGTACTGCTGCGAGACCATGCCCATGCCGATGCCGAGCACCAGCATGGCGACCGAGAGCTCCAGTGAGCTCGACCCGTAGGCGAGCCGGGTCAGGAGGAGGACGCCGAGCGCCATCACGACGACCCCCGCCAGCATGAACTCCTTGTAGCGGCCCGTGCGGGTGATGATCTGCCCCATCACGATGCCCATCACGACGAACGCGAGCATCAGCGGCATCAGGATGAGCCCTGAGTTGGTTGCGTTGACGCCGAGCACGCCCTGGGCGTAGACGGGAATGTAGATGATGGTGGAGAACATCAGCATCGCGAAGGCGAACACGGCGACGTTGGTGAGGGTGAACGTCGACGAACGGAACAGCCGCAGCGGGAGCACCGGCTCCTCGGCCCTCGTCTCGAAGAAGATGAAGAGCCCGAGCAGGACGGCAGCCACGGCGTAGAGGCCGAGGATCTGGGCCGACGCCCACGGGTAGGTGGTGCCTCCCCAGCTGGTGGCGAGCAGGGCGGCCACGAGGGCGAGGCTGAGCGTCGTCATGCCCGCGACGTCGACCTTCGCGTCGCGTGGGTTGTGCGGCGGATGCAGGAAGCGGGCCACCAGGATGAACGCGAGCACACCGACGGGGAGCGCCGCGAAGAAGAGCCAGCGCCAGCCCAGGTGATCGGTGACGACGCCGCCGACGAGGGGGCCGGCCACCGAGGTCAGGCCGAAGACGGCGCCCATGTAGCCCTGGTACTTGCCGCGCTGCCTTGCCGGGATGATGTCGCCGATGATGGTCTGCGACAGGGGCATGATAGTGCCCATGCCGAGGCCCTGGATGGCGCGCCCGGCGACGAGCACGCCGAAGGTCGGGGCGGCGCCCGAGACGACCGAGCCGACCATGAACACGAGAAGCCCCGCGAGGAAGAACGGTCGGCGCCCGTACTGGTCGGAGAGCTTGCCCGCGATGGGCACGACGACTGCCGAGGCGAGCATCGCGGTGGTGGCGACCCAGGAGTAGTGCTCCATGCCTCCGAGTTCGGCGACGATGCGTGGCATCGCGGGCCGACGATGGTCTGGCTGACGGAGGCGGCGAACATGCCGATGATCAGGCCGATGAAGACCCGCTTCGACTCGGGTGAGAGCTTGAAGGTCCCGTTGGGGTGTCAGTCACTTTTCTCCTTGGCGGGCGGCGGGCCTGCTGGCTTCGAGGGAGTCGTTGAGGTGGGCGATGAGGCGCACCAGGTCGGCGCGTTCGCCGTCAGGCCATGCCTCGAGCACGTCGGTGATCGTGCGCACGCGCCGCTCACGTTCCCTGGCGATGAGGTCGAGCCCCGCGGCGGTCGGGCGGATGAGGTGGGCCCGGCCGTCCGCCGGGTCGGGCACGCGCTCGACGATGCCGTGCTCGCACATCGTGCTGATCCGCCTCGACATGGTCGACTGATCGAGGCCGGACAGCCCGGTGAGGTCGCTTGCCCGGTGCGGGCGCCTCGACAGGGCGGCGAGCAGGCTGAACGAAACGGGGCTGAGAAGGGGCTTCTCCTCGCCGTGCTGGGCGGCGTGACCGATATTGGAGAAGAGACGGTAGAGCTCCTCCGAGAGGCGGCCAGCTATTTGCATGCAGCAAGCATATATCTGGTGGGTGCTCACGGTGAAATCCCCGCGACGGCCGGGAACCGCCCGCCGGATACACTCGCCGACACAGACCTGTCCCGCGAGGAGCCCCATGTCCCAGCCGGTATCCGGTGGCCTCGTGCCCGGCTACGAGTTGGGCGCCGCCATCGGCAGGGGTGGCTTCGCCACCGTCTACCGGGCCCGCCAGATCTCACTCGACCGCGATGTGGCCGTCAAGATCGACTCCCGTGTCCTCGACGATCCCCGCAACCGGCGCCGCTTTCTGCGCGAGTCGACGGCGTCGGCCTCATCTCGTCCCACCCGCATGTGGTGTCGCTCATCGACGCGGGCACCACGCGGGACAACCGGCCCTACCTCGCCATGGAGCTCTGTGAGAACGGCTCGGTGGGGCAGCTCGTGAAGCGCTCAGGCCCATGCCTGCGCCGGACGTCCTCGAGCTCGGCATCGCCATCGCCAGTGCGCTGGCCGCCGCGCACGAGCGGGGCATCCTGCACCGCGACATCAAGCCCTCCAACATCCTGATCGACGCCTACGGGACTCCCCGGCTCGGCGACTTCGGCCTCGCGGCACTGCCCGCGGAGGGCGAAGCCTCCGTCACTCTCGAGGCACTGACCCCCGCGTACGCGGCCCCGAGGCGTTCGAGCAGGCGGCGCCGTCGAAGCGTGCCGACGTGTGGTCGCTCGGCGCGACGCTCTACTCAATCCTCACCGGCGTGCCGCCGCGACAGCGGGAGGACGGGTCACCCCAGACGGTCGCGGAGATCGTCAATACGCTCTACCGCCCGCTCGCTGACGCCCCGCACGTGCAGGGCGCCGATCGGCTACTCGGCGTCGTGTGGCGCGCCACCGCACCCGACCCCGGCCAGCGGTTTGCCGATGGGGCCGACCTGCACGCCACGCTGCTCGAGTTGAGGGGTGCGCTGGGCAGGCCGCACAACGTCCTCGCCGGGGGTGAGGTCACCCGGATGTTGCCCGGGCCGCAGCGGCAGAACTTCCCCGCCTCCGGTGTCCTTCCCGGCGCACCTCCTCCCAGCTCCTCGCCCCGATCGACGCTCCCACCATGCCGCGCCGCGCGTGGCCCATCGTGCTGGGGCCATCGCCGCGGTGGCCGTGGGCGTCGGCGCCTACGCGGTGACCACCGCCCTGCTGAATGCGCCCGGGAACTCCGCCGAGGTGCCGCCGGCTTCCACCCCATCGGCGCAGGACAGACCTCGCCCACGGTGCCGTCGCCGGAGCCGACATCCCGGTGGTCGGGCGGACCGGGCCTCGTCGCGCCCGCCAGTCCCGTCTGTTTTGCTGGGCTGACCTCGATCGGAGGGTTCTATACGGCGCAGACGGTCGACTGCGACACCGGGCACGAGTGGGAGGCCTTCCTGGTCGGCTCGCTCAGCGAGGACACACCGTCGGCGAACATCGACGACGTTGATGCCGATCCCGCGGTGATCGAGGCCTGCACCACGGAGGCGCTGGCTGCCTACACCGGAACGGCGGCTGACGGGATGGAGATCCGGGTGCTCCCGCCGAGCGAGGCCGCCTTCGAGGGTGGCAGCAGACTCTTCTACTGCGTCGCGTCCGAGGGCACGGGCACCGGGTCGTTCAGGGCCTCCTGAGTCAGGCGTCGCGCCCGGCCCACCAGGCGCGCAGCAGCTCGACCGCCTCCTCCTCCGGGACCGGTCCGTGTTCGGTGCGGTGCTCCAGCAGGAAGGCGTAGGCCTGACCCACTTCGCGCCCGGGCCCGATGCCGAGGACCTCCATGATCCGGGTGCCGTCGAGGTGGGGCGCAGCGAATCGAGCTCCTCCTGGGCGGCCAGCTCGTCGATGCGCCACTCGAGCTCTTCGTAGGCTCGGCGGAGCCGGGTGGCACGCTGTCGGTTGCGGGTGGTGCAGTCGGCCCGCGTCAGCATGTGGAGCCGCTCGAGCTCGTCTCCGGCGTCACGGACGTAGCGGCGGACGGCCGCGTCGGTCCATGCCCGTCCGAGTAGCCGTGGAAGCGCAGATGGAGGTCGATCAGCTTCGCGACCGACTTCACCACGTGCGTGGGAAGGCCAGCGCCCTCAGCCGCTTGGTGACCAGCTTGGCGCCGACGACGTCGTGGTGGTGGAACGTCACCTTGGGGCCCTCGAAGCGGCGCGTGGCGGGCTTGCCGATGTCGTGCAGCAGCGCCGCGAGGCGGTTGACGATGTCGGGCTCGTGGCCGCGGGCCTTCTCCAGCCCGATCGCCTGATCGAGCACCGTCAGGCTGTGCTCGTAGACGTCCTTGTGGCGGGCGTGCTCGTCGACCTCGAGTTTCAGCGCGGGAAGTTCCGGCAGGAAGCGCTCCGCCAGCCCGGTGCGCACGAGCAGGTCCAGACCCTCGCGGGGTGAGTCGGTCAGCAGGAGGCCGGTGAGCTCGGCCTGGACGCGCTCGACCGAGACGATGTCGATCCGTTCCGCCATGTCCTTCATCGCCGCGACGACCTCGGGCACGACGGTGAACCCGAGCCGGGAGGCGAAGCGGGCGGCACGCAGCATCCTCAGCGGATCATCCGAGAAGCTGATCTCGGGGGTCGAGGGGTGCGCAGGACGCCGTCGGCGAGGTCGTCGAGGCCGCCGTAGGGGTCGACGAAGGCCTTGGTGGCCACGTCGATGGCCATCGCGTTGACCGTGAAGTCCCGGCGGATGAGATCGCCGTCGATCGAGTCGCCGAAGGCCACCTCTGGCTTGCGTGATTCGCTCCGGTAGACGTCGGCGCGGAAGGTGGTCACCTCGATCTGCCATTCGACGCCTTCGGAGCGCTTGATGGCGCCGATGGTGCCGAACGCCTTGCCGATCGCCCAGGTGGTGGGCGTGAACTGCTTCAGGAGGGCCTCTGTCTCATCGGGCGAGGCGGAGGTCGTGAAGTCGAGGTCCTGGCCGAGGGTCCCGAGCAGCGCGTCGCGCACGGAACCACCCACCAGGAAGATCTCGTGGCCGGCGTCGGAGAACAGCCGGCCGAGGTCGTCGATGACCGGCGCGATGCGGAGGAGTTCCTGCATTGCGTTCGTCTGGGCTCGGGTCAGGCTTGGCACGGGGACAAGTCTACGCGAGCCGCAGGCGGAGGCCGTCCCGCACTGGCAGGCTTGGCACATGGAAGAGATCTGGGAGAAGCTCCTGCAGGCCGGAATCGTGATCGCCGTGGCCGTGACCGTCCGGTTCCTGGCCGTTTTCGTGATCAGGCGGACGGTGGAGGCGCTGACAGCGAAGCACGAGGCCGAGGCGGACCAGACGCGCCGTTCCCAGGCCAGGCGCTTCCTCGACCGGGCGGGTGGCCTCGCGGGGTCCGGCAGAAGCAGCGGATCGCGACGTTGGGGTCGCTGTTGCGCAACGTGGTCGACGTGATGCTGGTGGGTCTGACGGTGCTGACGGTCCTCGCGATCTTCGGCGTGCCGATGGGCCACTCCTGGCCTCGGCGGGCATCGGAGGCGTCGCGCTCGGTTTCGGGGCCCAGTCTCTGGTGAAGGACTACCTCTCGGCATCTTCATGCTGGCCGAGGACCAGTTCGGGGTGGGGGACGTGATCCGCGTCGGTGACCTGACGGGACCGTTCAGGAGGTGTCCCTCCGGGTCACGCAACTGCGCGACGGGACAGGCACGGTCTGGTACGTGCGCAACGGGGAGGTGCTCACGCTCGGGAACGTGTCGCAGGGCTTCTCGACCCTGACGATCGATGTGCCGGTCCCGATCGATGAGAATCCGGAGAGGGTGGTGGCTCTCCTGCGGGAGGCCGTGGCCGAGATGCATGCCGAGCCCGACTGGGAGGAGATCCTCCTCGAGGAGCCGTCGGTGCTCGGCATCGGGGCTTGTCCGGGGCGACGATGACCGTGCAGATCGGTCTCAAGGCCGAGCCGAACCGCCACTGGGCACCTGCGCGCGAGGTGCGGTCCAGGGCCCAGAGGGCGCTCGCCGAGGCGGGGATCCGGACCACGGTGGCCGGCGCCACCGGGCACTGACCGGGACGCGAAGCCGCCGGGTGCCGCTGCGTTTCCAGGTGGAGCGGGCAGGTGCTCGGAATGCCTGCGGCCCGCCACCCTGTCGTGGTTGTCGCGCCGCGGCCGCTAGGGTGCAGCGGCACCTGGGTCGGGGTCCGGTGCGGCAAACCGGCGACCGTGGTCGCAGCCCCTGGCACCAGGATTCTTGGGCGCCACACGTATCCTGTGACGATGTGGTCCCGCGCGGGACGGCCCTGTCAACGGGTTCACCCGGCGCCCTCCAGGCGCCGTGACCCTCCAGGGGCACGCGATCCGAGGGCGTCCGAGTCCCGTCAGGACCGGGGAACCCGGCTGACGTCGGAGGCTGGACACGGCCGCGGCGACCACACGGAGTTGTAATCGGACACGAGGACACCAATGGCAGAGGCGAAGGCGAAGCGCGGCGGGAAGAAGCAACCCCGGTCGCGGGCCAGGAGGATCTGGGGCCGGATCGGCGTCACCTTCCTGGTGCTGTTCATCGTGTTCGGCATCACCGGGCTCGGAGGCGTGGCGTATCTCTACAGCAGTGCCGAGCTTCCGGACGCCAACGCCGAGTTCACCACGAACACCACCTTCATCTACTACCAGGACGGCAACAACCAACTCGGTTCGCTCGCCGTCCAGAACCGGGTCAGCCTCGACTACGCGGACATGCCCCAGCTCATGAAGGACGCGGTCGTCGCGGCCGAGAACCGGAGCTTCTGGGAGGATCCGGGCTTCTCCGCCACGGGCATCGCCCGCAGCGTCTGGTCCATCGCCACCGGCGGTGAGGTGCAGGGTGGCTCCACCATCACGCAGCAGTACATCAAGATCCTCTACCTGACCTCCGAGCAGACGGTGTCGCGCAAGGTGAAGGAGCTATTCCTCGCTGTGAAGATGGGCCGCGAGATGAGTAAGGAGCAGATCCTCGAGGGCTACCTCAACACCATCTACTTCGGGCGTGGTGCCTACGGGATCCAGGCTGCGGCGAAGTCCTACTTCCTCAAGCCGGCCGCCGAGCTGACGCTCGAGGAGACCGCCGCGCTGGCCGCCATCCTGAACAACCCCGCGGGATTCAACCCCTCCGGAGGCGAGGAGAAGCTCCAGAGGCTCCTGGGCCGCTACCGCTACGTGCTGGACGGCATGCTGACCATGGGTGCGATCACCCCGCAGGAACATGACGCGGCGTACGCGCAGCTCCCCACCTTCCCGAGGTGCCCATCAACAACCGCTACGGCGGCCCCAAGGGCTTCCTCATCAAGCAGGTCGAGGAAGAGCTGCTCGCGAAGGGATTCACCGACGCCGAGCTCCAGGGCGGCGGCCTGAAGATCATCACGACGCTCAACAAGCCAATGCAGACCGCGGCCATCCTCACCGCCCAGGAGTACACGAAGAAGGCGGCGGAGAAGGCCAAGGGCGACCCCGACCCGAACGACCTGCACGTGGCCATCGCCTCGGTCGACACCGCCACCGGCGGCATCCTGGCAACCTACGGCGGCGCTGACTACGTGGCGGACTCGCGCAACTGGGCCACGACCGACCGCCCGGCCGCGTCCACCTTCAAGACCTTCGCCACCATCGCCGGGCTCCGCAACGGTTTCTCACTCAAGTCGATCTTCAAGGGCAACACCTTCACGCCCAAGGGTGACGACAAGCCCATCCGCAACGAGTTCAGCCATCAGTACGGCCCGGTCACGCTGCGTGAGGCGACGGCGAAGTCGATCAACACGGCCTTCGTCGACATGACCGGGCAGATGGATGACGGTCCCCAGAAGGTGATGCAGGCGGCCAACGACGCGGGAGCTCCCACCAGCCGCGGGTGGGACCCGATCAACCGCGTGGCCCTCGGGTTCGCCGAGGTCAGCCCGACGAACATGGCCAACTCCTACGCGACGCTCGCCAACTCGGGGCAACGCAACGAGGTGCACATCGTCTCGAAGGTGCTCGACTCGAAGGGGGAGGTGCTCTACGAGGCCAAGCCTGCCAACGAGCGCACCATCGACCCGAACGTGGCAGCCAACGTGACCGACTCGCTGACCTCCGTGGTCGAGGAGGGCACCGGTCGCCGGGCGGGCGAACTGGACCGTCCGGTCGCGGGCAAGACGGGCACCAATGACTTCGACGGGGCGATCACCTCGGCGTGGTTCGTCGGGTACACGAAGCAGGTCTCCACCGCCGTCATGTACGTCGCCGGAGACGGCGGCAACGACAACCTGGAGGCCTACAAGCGGCCCCAGGACTCCACCTTCTTCGGCTCGAGCTATCCGCTCATGACGTGGGTGGACTTCATGCTGCAGGCCACCGACTCGATGCCGGTGGAGGACTTCGACAGGCCCGAACCGATCAAGGCGGAAAAGGGTAAGGAAAGCTCCTCGCCCAAGCCGACGCCCAAGCCGTCGCCTACCCCGAGTGCCAAGCCGTCGGCCACGCCATCCCAGGTGGCGCCCAGCCCCGAGCCGAGCATGGAACCCTCCAAGGAGCCGACCAGGCAACCCAGCAAGGAACCCAGCAAGGAGCCGTCGAAGGAGGCGACCAAGGAACCGACCAGCGAGCCGAGCAAGGAGCCGGGCAAGGAGCCGGGCAAGGAACCAACCGGTGTGGCGTCAGAGGGCGGAGGCAACCAGGGTGGCGGCGGCAAACCGGGAGGCGGCAACACGGGTGGGCAGGGCTCCGGTGACGGGGCGGCGCCGGCCCCGGGGACTGACCGCGGAAGAAGTCGACGGCTAGAGTGACGCCGTGGACAACGCGCTGTACCCGCGACTCGGCGGGCCGATGGGCAGGCACCCCGTCCGACGGGGGTTCTGGTTCAGCCCGCTGGCCACGGTCGCGGCGGTCAGCGCGCTCCTCTTCACCGCGCTGTACCTGCGGCACGTCCCGTGCCTCCAGACCGAGGCGACCAACCCCATCAACTCCTATATCAGGGTTTGCTACTCGGACATCCAGACGACATTCCTGAGCCAGGGGCTCGGGGCGGGGACGTCACCGCTCTCCTCCGAACAGCTGGTGTTCCCGCCGCTCATCGCCGTGATCGTGCTGCTGACCAGGAACCTCGCCTCCCTGCTCTCGGGAGTGTCGGGCGCCGATCTGCAGGCGCAGATCGACCAGAGCGTGCCCTTCTTCTCCCTGACCGCAGTCGGCCTCTACCTCTGCTTCCTCGTCGCCTGCCTGGCGCTCGCGCGCTCCGGTCGCGGGACGGAAAACGGGCGGCCGTCCTGGGACTCGGTGCTGCTGGCCGCCTCGCCCGTTGTCCTGGCCTCGGGCCTGATCTCGTGGGATCTGGTGCCCATCGCCATCACGCTGATCGGGCTGGCCGCGTTCGCCCGCGGGCGAACGGTGGAGGCGGGGTGGTCGTCGGGATCGCGGCCTGCGCCGGGACGATGCCGGTCGGTGTCGCGCTCGCGGTCGTGGTCGCCTGCGGGTTGCGCTCGGGCTGGGCGACGGCGCTCAGGTTCGCGATCCCGGCCGTCGCCACGTTCCTGCTGATCCACCTTCCCCTGCTGCTGCGTAACTTCGACGCCGTCTACGCGTTCTACCACCAGGAGATCAACAAGCAGACCGGATACGGGTCGCTCTGGTACCTGGTCTCGCTGTTCGGGTTGCAGCTGCGTGACACCGGGTCGCTCGCGTTCGCGATACTCGTGCTCGCCCTCTGTGTCTTCATCGCCTGGCTCTACGTCACGAAGCGGCGACCGCGCATCGGGTCACTCATCGCGGTGGTGCTCTTCGCCGCGGCGCTGCTGGGCCCGGCGTACCCACCGCAGACCGGCCTGTGGCTCGTCGTCGCCCTCATCCTGTCGCGACCCTTCCGCACCGAACTCATCGCCCTGACCGTCGTGGAGGTGGGCCACTACCTCGCGATCTGGGGTTGGCTCGGTGGCGCCCTGACGATCAGCCAGAGCGGCCCGTACCTGCTCTACTGGCTCGCCATCATCCTGCGTTCAGGCGTGCATGCGTGGATCGTCGTCGAGTCGATCCGTGACATCCGCGATCCCCTGCACGACCGGTTGAAGACGCCCGAGGTGCCTGATCCCTCGGCGGGGTGCTGAACCGGTATGAGCGGATGCCCCCCGTGGGGCAACCGATCGGCTGACGCCCCGACTCAGGCCCAACGGACCTCGTCGGTGGTCACCGTCGTCATCCTCGTGGTGACGGGCACCTCGTCGCCGACCTTCACGAGCGGGTCCCTCCCGGGCACGAAGATCATCGACGAGTGCATGTGGGGTGGTTCGGCGAAGGCCCGCTTCCTCCCCGCGATCCCATACGGTGACAACGTCCGACCGGCCGCCTCGAGCACGCCCTGGGCGACGGTGACGGCGCGCTGCCTCAGCGACCGCTGCGGGACGGGGCCGCCATCGCCACCCCGTGCGCGGTTCCGCCCGAGACGATCAGGATGTGGCCGTCCTTCGGGGCAGTTGCCTGGTGGTAGCCGAGCCGGTCGCCCTTCGCGATCCGATGGACGTCCAGCACGGTCGCCGTGGTGCGGTAGGCCTCCCTGTCGCCCAGCCAGAGCCGCGTGCCGATGCGCATGTGGGTCGGCACGTCGAGGCGTGCGCTGAGCGCCCGGTAGTCGGCCACGCTGAGGTGCGAGACCCAGATCGGGCCGGTGCGGACGGCGAGGCCGCCAGCGGCGAGCCGGTGGGCGTCCGCAAGGGAGCCGTCGGCGGGCAGGTGGATCGTCCAGCCCTCGAACGTCAGCCGGTCGAGGGCCGCGACGTCGACGTCGCCTGGGGTCAGCCCGTGCCTGTGCATCGAGGTCTCGATCTCGAGCAGAACCCGCGTGCCCGGGTGGGCGGCCGCGAGGGCGGTGACGTCCTCGGCGCGTGAGACGGTCACGATGACGTGCGGATCCGCGAGTTGGGCCGTAGCCACGTCGTCGAAGGGGCGCCAAGGGTTGAGCACGACGAGGTCGCCGCTGAACCCGCCGGCCCAGCCGCCGGCACGCACCTTGGCGACCTCCTGGGCGATCCCGACAGCGAGGACGGGAAGGCCCAGCACTCCGGACTGCCGGGCGAGCACGTCGAGCCCGAACCCGTAACCGTTGCCCTTGGCTACGGGCACCAACCCGGGACCTGGGAGATCAGGTCGCGCTGATGCGCCTCCCAGCGGGCGCGGTCGATCGTCAGTGTGAGGGGCACCAGGTCACCGCCGCTTCAGGTAGAGGTTGAACGCGTAGTGGAGTGGCTTGTTGATGGCGTAGTCCCACTCGCCCACGTAGGCGACGGCCTCGCCGCCCGTCCCGACCTTGAACTGGATGAGGCCGATCTCGGGATCGTCGGCTCCGACCCCTCGGTGATACCCCGTAGGTCGTAGACCGCGCAGCCCGCCTCGTTGGCGTCGCGGATCATCTGCCACTGGATGGCGTTGGATCCCCGGACCTCGCGCTTGGCGTTGGTGGATGCGCCGTACGAGTACCAGGAATGCTCCCCGACGCGGACCATCGTGGTCGCCGCGACCAGGTCGCCCTCATGCTCGGAGAGATAGAGCTTCATCCGGTCGGGGGCCTCGGAGTTCAGGGCATCCCACATCGTCTGGAAGTAGCTCAGCGAGCGGCCGGTGAAGCCGTCGCGCTGCGCGGTCTCGAGGTAGATGCGGTGGAAGTCCGCGAGTTCGGCACGACCACCGTTACGGACGGTGACACCCTCCTTGGCGGCCTTCTTGATGTTGCGGCGCCAGAGCTGGTTCATGCCCTTGAGGATCTGGTCCTCGGTCTTCTGGGCGCCGTCCGCGGTGCGCAGCGGCAGCTGGAAGTTGAACATCGGCTGGCCGGCGGCGAAGCCGTGGCCCGTCTCATCGGTCCGCCAGCCACCGTGGAGGAGCTGGTTGCGCAGCCTGGTCGCGGCGTTGACGGTGACATCCGGCGTCACCTCGGACAGCCGGGTGACCGTCTCGTCGGCGATCGCCTCCTTGATCGTGGCGGGGAACCAGCGGCGGTGCACGGTGGTCGGGCCGATCCGCACCGCGAAGGCCCTCGCCTTCTTCGCGTGCGCGACGAGCGCGGCGAGGTGCTCGGGATGTCTCCCCTGGTCCAGTCCAGGACAGGCCCTCCGGGAGGTAGGCGAGGAAGCGCCGCAGCTTGGGAAGCTGGCGGTAGAGGATCAGCCCCACCCCGGTGAGGACTCCGCCGTCGAAGAAGCCGACGGACTCGGCGCGCCACTCGGGCTTGACGCTCGCCCATGCCGGGGTCTGGAGAAACGACGCCGAGCCGCGTTCGACGATGAACCCGAGGTGCTGCTCGGCGGAGATGGGACGACAGGTGATGCTCACCCCGACAGGCTACCCGGCGAGCCGTGGAGGGGAGGATTCGCGCGCTTCCGGGCGTGTGGGAAGGGCTGCCGTCCGGGTAGGCTCGGGGCCATGACCAACATGAATGAGAAGCCCGAGGTCGACTTCCCGGGCGGCGAGGCCCCCGCTGATCTCGTCATCACCGACATCGTCGAGGGTGACGGCCCGAGGCCAAGGCCGGCGACGTCGCGCACGTGCATTACGTCGGCGTGGCCTTCAGCTCCGGCGAGGAGTTCGACTCCTCGTGGAACCGCGGTGCGCCGCTCTCCTTCCCTCTCGGCGGCGGCCGGGTCATCCAGGGCTGGGACCAGGGCATCCAGGGCATGAAGGTCGGGGGGCGTCGCCAGTTGACCATCCCGTCGCACCTCGCCTACGGCGAGCGGGGCGCCGGCGGCGTGATCGGCCCGGGCGAGGCGCTGATCTTCGTCTGCGACCTCATCCGTCTCACCTGATCCACCCGACACGTTGAAGGCCGCGCCCGAGCCGGGCGCGGCCTTCGTCTTTCCCGGAAGCCTGATCAACCTGAGGAGTGGTCTCAGGAAGTCGGTGAAGCCCAACCGTCAAAGGCTCCGATCTGAGCGCGCAAGGCCGGTGGTATTTGAGAATTGCCTGAGAAACCCTCAGAATAGGGGTGTCCAACTCAGGGAGATCCATGCAGTTCCGCTTCAACCATCCGCGCCGCGCAGTCCTGAACCTGACCGTCGCAGCGCTCGCCCTCATGGGTACCGGCGTCTCGTCGGCCTCCGCGGCCACGAAACCGGTTGTCGCTGCGCCGGTGCCGGTGGAGGCCGGCCGCTTCGTCGCGCCCACGCCTGCCCCCAGGCCCGCGGCTTCCCCAGCGCCCACTCCGGTGGCCGCGCCTGCCCGGAGCCGGAGCCGACCGCGTCGCTCCCGCTCGAACGTGGCAGCTACCGTCTGAGCGCCCGATTCGGGGCGACCGGGTCATGGTCGCGCTATCACACGGGCCTCGACTTCGCGGCCGACGTCGGCACCCCGGTACACGCGGTGGTCGCGGGCACAGTCGTCGAGCCGACGGCGGGCGGATGGGCGGGCACCCACCTGATCATCCGGGCAGCGGACGGATCCCACACCCTCTACGCCCACCTGAGCGACGCGGATGTCGCCCCGGGCGACACGGTAACGGTCGGGCAGCAGATCGGCGAGGTGGGGAGACGGGGCGCTCATTCGGTGCCCACCTGCACCTCGAGTACTACGAGCCCGGCACCACCCCGGAGACATCTACACCGCCTCCGACCCGGGGCGCTCCTGAGGGCCAACGGCATCACCCACTGGTGAGCGCACCACCCTGGACAACGGCGACGGCCGCCCGCAGAGCCTGCGGGCGGCCGTCGGGTGTTGTTCAGGAGGCCTTGACGACCTCGATCTCCATGTTCTCCATCTCCTCGTTGATCCGCATCGAGTAGAAGGAGCGGTACACGAACACCATCGAGGCCAACAGGAACACGGCCGCGAGCACGCCCGTCAGCACGCCTCCGAAGTTGGCCTTCAGCAGCACCGACAGCTCGACGGCCAGCAGGCCGAACAACGTCGTGAACTTGATCACCGGGTTGAGGGCCACGGACGAGGTGTCCTTGTACGGGTCGCCAACGGTGTCGCCGATGATCGTCGCCTCGTGCAGCGGGGTGCCCTTCGCCGCGAGGTCGACCTCCACGAGCTTCTTCGCGTTGTCCCAGGCGCCACCCGCGTTGGCCATGAAGATGGCCTGGTACAGGCCGAACAGCGCCATCGCGATCAGGTAGCCGATGAAGAAGAACGGCTCGACGAAGGCGAAGGCCAGCGTCGCGAAGAACACGCCGAGGAAGATGTTGAACATGCCCTTCTGCGCGTACTTGGTGCAGATCTGGACCACCTTCGAGGAGTCCTCCTCGCTCGCCCGCTTGGCGTCGCTGTCGAGGTCGATGTTCGCACCGATGAACTCGACCGCCCGGTAGGCGCCGGTGGTGACGGCCTGGATCGACGCGCCGGTGAACCAGTAGATCACCGCGCCGCCGATGAGCAGCCCCAGCAGGAACGGTGCATGCAGCAGCGACAGGTTCTCCACGTCGTGCTCCAGCCCGCCGGTGAGACCCATCATGATCGAGAAGATCATCGTGGTGGCGCCGACGACCGCGGTGCCGATGAGGACCGGCTTCGCAGTGGCCTTGAACGTGTTGCCCGCACCGTCGTTGGCCTCGAGCAGGTACTTCGCCTTCTCGAAGTCCGGGCGCCGCCCGAACTCACGCTCGAGTTCGTCCTCGACCCCAGCCTCCTCGATGGTGGAGAGCTCGAACACCGACTGGGCGTTGTCCGTGACGGGTCCGTAGCTGTCGACCGCGATCGTGACCGGACCCATGCCGAGGAAGCCGAAGGCGACGAGCCCGAAGGCGAACACCGCCGGGGCCAGCATCGCGTCGCCGAGCCCGAGCGTCGAGATCCAGTAGGCGACGGCCATCAGGCCCGCGATGGCCATGCCGAGCCAGTAGGCGGAGAAGTTGCCCGCGACCAGCCCGGACAGGATGCCGAGCGAGGGACCGCCCTTGTTGGAGGAGATGACCACCTCTCGGGTGTGGCGGGACTTCACCGAGGTGAAGATCTTCACGAGCTCGGGGATCAGGGCGCCCGCGAGGGTGCCGCACGAGATGATCAGCGAGAGCTTCCACCACATGCCACCCGGCATGTCGCCGATGAGCAGCGCCGACGTCAGGAAGGTGCTCGCGATGCACACCAGGGAGGTGATCCACACGAGCGAGGTGAGGGGCTTCTCGAAGTCCATCTCCTCGGCCCCTGCGTAGCGGGACCTTGTCATGGCGCTGTTGATGAAGTAGGAGATTCCGGAGGCCACGATCATCACGGCGCGGATCACGAACAGCCACACCAGCAGCTGGATCTGCATCGTCTGCTCCGGGACGCCGAGCAGGATGAACGTGATCAACGCGACGCCGGTGACGCCATAGGTCTCGAAGCCGTCGGCGGACGGGCCGACCGAGTCGCCGGCGTTGTCACCGGTGCAGTCGGCGATGACGCCGGGGTTGCGGGCGTCATCTTCCTTGATGTGCAGCACGATCTTCATGAGGTCGGCGCCGATGTCGGCGATCTTGGTGAAGATGCCGCCGGCGATGCGCAGCGCGGAGGCGCCCAGCGATTCGCCGATGGCGAAGCCGATGAAGCAGGCGCCAGCGATCTCGCCGGGCAGGAACACCATGATGATGAGCATCATCGCCAGCTCGACGGAGATGAGCACCATGCCGATGCTCATGCCGGAGCGCAGCGGGATGTCGTGGAGCGCGTAGGGGCGCCCGCCGATGGCCGCGTGGGCCGTCCTGGAGTTCGCGAGGGTGTTGACGCGGATTCCGTACCAGGCCACCGCATATGAACCGGCCATGCCGATCAGGGAGAACGCGATGACGATGGCGGTCTTTCCGACGCCGAAGCCGAGCGACAGGTAGTAGACGACGATGATCGTCGCGATGAAGGCCCACAGCAGGAACAGGAACTGTCCCTGCTGCCTCAGGTATGCCTTGCAGGTGGTGTAGATGAGCTCGGAGATTTCGCGCATCGCCTGGTGCGCGGGCATCCTCTTCAGCTGGGTGTAGGTGAGGAGACCGAAGCCGAGGCCCAGCGCGCACACGATAAGGCCGAGCCCGAGCAGGACGTTGCCGGGCAGGCCGAGAAAGGTGACCGATCCAAGGTCGGGAAGCTGCAGGTTGGCCTCGCCGCCACGTGGGTCTCACCCCGCCCCCACCTCCGGCACAGCCGGTGAGGAGTAGCAGGGTGAGGGCGCCGAGGGCGGCGCCGCGTGCTCTGGGTTTGGTGCCGAAACGTGTGTCCATGTCGACCACTTCTCCTGTGAACCAGGTCTGATGACGGCTTCGTTGCCGTCCCTGCCCATACTAGGACCGGGCGCCCCGCGGCCACCGCCGGGGGTGAGGTTCGTCGCTCCGCGCCGCCCGGAACGGCGGCCCGCGCGGACACCAGGGTTGACGGATCGAACCCGATGACGTGGTCGAACTCAGCCCGCCACAGACGGGGCGCCGATGTGGGTGTGGACCCGTCGCCACACGGCGGTGCTCGTCGTGTCGTGTCGCTGGATGGAGGCTTGCGCAGGGTCTACCGATGAGGTCTGGGCAGACTTACATTGACCCCGAATTGAGGGGGATCATGAGACTGCCAGGAAACGAGGACGACCAGGACGTCCTGGAACTCACCGAGATCGCCGGGCCCGCCCCGGTCTCCCGATGGACCCGGCGCCACACGCGCCACCTGTGCACGGCGCTCGCAGCCGTGGCTGGCCTCGTCGCCTTCGTCGGGGCTGCCGCCTCCCCACCATGGACGACGACGGCCTGCACCTGGGGGCCGTTCCGCCACCCATCTGGTCGACCCGGCTGAGGGAGGGGAGAACGCGGTCGCTCTGGGTAGCGACCTGATCGGGATCCAGGAACCGCCCCATGGCCGAGCCGGGCCGGCGTCCGTGGCCTCGACGCCGAGTCGGGCGACGTGCGGTGGCGCTACCGGCTGACCGGTGCCGCATCCGCGTTCGTGGTCCGGGACCTGCCCGGCACCGGGTGGGTCGCACTCCAGGCCGGGCAGCAGGTGACCCTGCTCGACCGGCTCACCGGGGAACGACAGTTCCGGTTCGACGTCCCCGTCAGCGACGCGGGCGTCGGCTGGTTCGGGTCGAGCGACCGGGGTTCCCTCCTGGTCGCGGTGCCGACGAACGGCGTCGGCGGCCCGCGCTCCGGGTGACGAGGCTCGCCGCACCCTCCCCTATGCCGTTGTGTGGAGCAGGCAGGTGCCGATGAGTGAGGCCCTCAACCGGGCGATGCGTAATCCGGTGGTCATCGAGCGCGACGGCATGCTCCTGCTGCGCACCGCGTACGGCTGGCGTGGGCAACAGGAGTACACCCTCGGCATCCGGGCCGCCGACGGCGCGGTGCCCCGCTGGTTGGCGGATGGTCCGGCCTTCCAGGTGGTGGACGGGGTCGCCGTGCTGACCGGGACCGACGGCACCGACGGCTGGAGCCTCGACACCTGGCGGCGACTGTGGCGCCGGGAGGAGAAGTGGGGGCACGGTTACGTCGTCGGCGATGCACTGCTGCTCGAGTCCCCGGAAGCCTGCAGCGGGTCGACCCGTGGTCGGGTGCGACGCGCTGGACTCTCACCGACACAGGCATCTTCACGCGGGTGACCCAGTTCGAGGGCGGCTCATCCTCTATTCCGGGGCGCAGACGCTGTTTCCCGAGCGGGGAACGGCGGGAGAGACAACCTCCGGCTCATGGGTTCAGGCCTACGACATGCAGACCGGAGAGCGCCTCTGGCACACGGTCACCCCGGCGCCGGTGCTCGACGTGCTCCGGGGTAACCGGACGCTCATCGTGCGCATGTGCGACCCGGGCACGGCCGTGTCACGCTTCTCGGTCGCCTCGATCACAGCCGACGGTCGGATCGCATGGGTGCGCCACGACACATTGGGTTCGTGGTCCATGCCGAGGTTCGGCCCCACCTGGCGACGTTGGGCCGCGACGGCACCCTCTCGGTCCGGGGTGATCGCGCCCGCAAGGGCGTCAACGGTCCGCCGCCGGCGTGACCGACCATTCGAAACCGACCTCTGGGGTGGGGAAACATGCCGAACCTGCGCAACACGGCGGGACGTGCGTCTGCGTACCGGCTCGACACCTGGCGCCCGTGCTGGACGTGCTGCCAGGACGGACGGCACTCATCGTCCGCATGCGCGACGTGGAGGCCGCCAACCCCAGGTTCGCGATGGCAGCCGTCACGACCGCCGGTGAGCTCGACTGGGTATGGAGGGACAGCGGCGAATCCTTGAGCTTCACCCGGATCGGCCGCCGTCTCGTGACGGTGGCCCCGACGGCACCCTGACCGTGTGGGGCTGAGTTCAGGCCAGCTCCGCGATCCTGCCGAGGGCTCCCTCCCAGCGCGCCGAGAGTGCGTTGATGTCGGCGTCGGCAGGCAGCTGCTGCTGTGCGAGGACGAGGTGGGTCTGGTCGTCTCCGCCCCGCAACTGCAGGTCTACGATCGAGCGTGGTGCCTCGTCGTCCGCATGCCACGAGAAGCGGATCTGCTCCATGGGGTGGAAGCTCCTGGTGACGCCGTATGTGCCGTCCTCGGCCGCCAGTCGTCACCCTTCGAGCCGAGTCGGCCTCCGACGCCGAGGAGGGCGTCGTTGCCCGGAGGGTCATCAGGGCGGACCAGACCGCCGTCAGTGGCTTGGGGACGGCGAGCGACACCTCGAGGCTTGCCGATTCTGTTTCGGTGGTGGTCTCCATCGGTAATTGCACCTCCTGCTGCGGCGGGGCACCTTCGCCCGGCCGGTTCTGATCAGCCTATCCCTGCCCACCTCGACGCGGGACGATCGGGGTCGGAATCCGTCGCCCGGGATGCGGGTGTCGTGAGGTTGCCGGGGCGGCCGCGTGTCCAGGCCGCCGCGGCCTACAGTTGGGCGCATGGCTCCTCTCGAGATCCACATCATCGCCGATTCGACCGGAGAGACGGCCGCCCGGATCGCCCGCGCGGCGATCGCGCAGTTCCCGTCGCGGGAGTTCACCATCGTCCGGCATCGCAAGATGCTCACGACGAGGGCGTTGATCCTCGCCCTCGAGGCCGTCCGGGACGCGGGAAACCCCGTTGCGGTGTTCTACACGCTTGTCAACGAGGAGTTGGCGAGCCTGGTGCGTAACTTCTGCCGGGACGCCTCCATCCCGCACGCGGATCTGATGACCGACGCCATGCATGCGCTCGAGCAGATCAGTGGCATCGAGGCTGACCAGGTGGCGATGCGGGCCCTGCCGTCGAGGCGGAGTACTTCGTCCGGATGGCGGCCATCGACTTCGCGGTGCGCAACGACGACGGAGCCATGCCCGCGGTGCTGCACGAGGCCGACATCTGCCTCGTTGGCCCTTCGCGCTCGGGCAAGACCCCGCTGTCGATCTACCTCGCCTATCTGGGGTACAAGGCCGTCAACGTGCCGCTCGTGCCGGGCATCGCCCCGCCTCCCGAGCTCTTCACCGTTGACCGGTGGCGGATCATCGGGCTGACCATGGACGCGGATCGGCTCCTCACCATCCGTGGCGAACGGGTGAAGGGGCTGGGCGGTTTCGGGACGAAGGACGGCTACGCAGACCTCGTGAAGATCTATGACGAACTCGACGAGATCGCCCGGATCCATCGCAGGCTCGGAGCCCCGGTGATCGACACGACGGGCGTCGCGTTGGAGGAGGCGGCGGCCAGGATCATCGAGATCGTCGACGAGCGCGCGAAGAAGGTCGGGGCGCACCTGCGCCGCCCGCCGGGAGTGATGGCCCCGGGAGACCCCTGGAGCCCGGGACACAATTAACTCCCGGTCCACCCCGGCGCCGGAGGGGATCGCCTACATCGACCGCCATGAAGAAGCTACTCTCCCGACTGGCGATCGCTTCGTCGCTCGCGCTGGTCGCGGTCATGGGTCCCCTCACGCAGGGCGCTGAAGCAGCCGTCGACGTCTACATCACGCCCGGAAAGCACACCGTCAACGGCCGTCAGTGGAACACGGCGTGCCAGAAGTACTCGTCGAATGTCGACCGGTGTCGCACCGAGATCTGGGCCACCCAGGTCAAGGTCGAGCGCGGCAGGTACGTGCAGAAGACCGGCTGGGTGTTCAACAACCTGACCTACAAGGCGAGCCCGCGTGCCCGCTGGATCAACAACAACCTGGGCCGCAGCGGAGCGTGGGAGTCGGAGGGTCGGGACTGGTTCACCGAGTGCGACACCCCGACCACCGGAAACAACGGCTGCCGCTCCTACATCTGGGGCACCGCGATCCAGGCCGAGCGGACCTCCTCCGGGACCAGGTACGTCACGATCGAGGGCTGGCAGTTCAACAACATGGTGCGGTTCACCGACAACGTGTACGCCACCTACTCGGGCACCGGGACCACGACCATCAGCCTCCCGGCAGGCATGGACATCGCCTACCTGACATTCACCTACAAGGGAACCGACGAGTTCCTCGTCAGCACGCTCGACCCGTCGGGCAACCCCACCGATGACGGCCTGATGGGCACCGGGAACTACACGGGGTCGACCATGATCGGGCTGGTGGAGGACTCATCCGGCCACCTCAGGGTGCAGGGGAGGGGGAGTGGACCATCACCCTCCGGCCGTGGACGGCCGCGCCGAAGCTGACCACCAGCGCAAAGGGCGTCTCCGACGCCGTGCTCTGGTACTACGGCCCGGCGACCACCAAGCAGTTCACCTACTCGGGCTCGGGCCGGATCCTCGTCTTCGAGGTCACCGAGGAGTTGACCCTCCTCGTCGACACCACCGGGGCGTTCACGGGAAGCCTGGGACTCACCGACGGGCCGCTGCTGGTCTGGGTCAGCACCGACGGTGGGGCCTGGACGATCACCTGACGCTCCGGGGAGCGGGACGGACACACATTCGTCCGCCCCGCCCCACCGGGGGAATGTCGGCACTAGGCTCTGGGCAAGAGGACAGAGGTGTCCTTGGGCAGTCAAAGGAGATTCCCCACTATGAGTGACGTTCGTTACATCTACGACCTTGCCGACGGCGATGCCACCATGAAGTCCCTGCTCGGGGCAAGGGCGCGGGCGTTGCCGAGATGAACAGGGTCGGAGTTCCGGTCCCCGACGCGTTCACAGTCACCACGACGGCGTGCGTAGAGACCATGAACAACGGCGGGCAATGGCCGGACGGCCTTGCCGACCAGATCGCCGAAGGCCTCGCCCGGCTCGAGGAACGCACAGGGCGCAGGTTGGGGCGGCGGACAGGCCGTTGCTCGTCTCGGTCCGCTCCGGTGCCGTGTTCTCCATGCCGGGCATGATGGACACGATCCTCAACCTGGGCATCTCGGATGAGTCCGTGGTCGCGCTCGGTGAGGAGTTCGGCAACGAGCGCTTCGCCTGGGACTGCTACCGCCGCTTCATCCAGATGTACGGCGAGGTCGTGGAGGGGATCCCCTCGCACGCCTTCGAGGATGCCCTGAGCGCGCTCAAGCACGACCGCGGCGTCGCGAACGACACCGACCTGACCGCCGACGACCTGAAGGAACTGGTCGCCACCTTCAAGGACATCGCCAACGAGGCGCTTGGCGGCGAGTGGACCTCGGACCCGCGTGAGCAGCTGAACCGCGCCGTCAACGCCGTGTTCAAGTCGTGGCAGAACCCCCGCGCAGAGGTGTACCGCCGCGCGAACAACATCCCCGCCAGCCTCGGCACGGCCGTCAACATCATGCAGATGGTGTTCGGGAACCGGGCGACACCTCGGCCACGGGCGTCTGCTTCACCCGTAACCCCTCCACCGGCGAGCGGGCCCTCTACGGCGAGTTCCTCGTCAACGCGCAGGGCGAGGACGTGGTCGCGGGCATCCGCACCCGAACCCGCTGGGTGAGATGGAGGCCGTGCTGCCCGAGGCGTACGGCCAGCTGATCGACACCATGCACAAGATGGAGCAGCACTACAAGGACATGCAGGACATGGAGTTCACCGTCGAGGACGGCAAGCTCTACCTGTTGCAGACCCGCAACGGCAAGCGCACCGCGGCCGCGGCGCTGAAGGTGGCCTCCGACCTCGTGGACGAGGGCGTGATCACGAAGGAGGAGGCGCTGCTGCGCATCGAACCGGCCCAGCTGGACCAGCTCCTCCACCCGGCCATCGATCCGAACCACGGCCGCACCCCGGTCGCCTCCGGCCTGCCCGCCTCTCCCGGTGCCGCCGTCGGCGAGATCGTCTTCGACGCCGACACCGCCGCCGAGCGCGGCGAGCGTGGTGAACCGGTGATCCTGGTCCGCTTCGAGACAACACCCGACGACATCCACGGCGTCATCGTGGCGCAGGGCATCCTGACGGCGCACGGCGGCATGACGTCGCACGCGGCCGTGGTGGCGCGCGGCATGGGCAAGCCGTGCGTCGCGGGCGCCGCGGGCATCAGGATCGACCCCGTGGCCCGGACGCTCACGATCGGCGACAACGTCTACCGCGAGGGCGACGTGATGACCCTCGACGGCTCGACGGGCAAGGTCTACGGTGAGGCGCTCGACCTCATCCCGCCGCAGATCAACGAGGACTTCACCCGCCTCGTCGAGTGGGCCGACGGCGTCCGTCGCCTCGGAGTCAGGGCCAACGCCGACAACTTCGACGATGCCACCAAGGCCCGGGAGCTCGGCGCGGAGGGCATCGGGCTCTGCCGGACCGAGCACATGTTCATGGCACAGGACCGCCTTCCCGCCGTGCGCAAGATGATCCTCGCGGAGAACCCGGACCAACGGGCCGCGGCCCTCGCCGAGATCCTGCCCATGCAGCAGGTCGACTTCGAGGGCATCTTCACGGCCATGAAGGGGCTCCCCGTCACCGTGCGGCTGCTCGATCCGCCGCTGCACGAGTTCCTGCCGAACCTGGTGGAGCAGTCGCTGCTCGTCCAGCGGCTCGAACTGCAGGGTGCAGAGGGCAGGAACTGGCCGACGCGCGCCAGACCCTGGCCCAGGTCAAGAAGCTCAACGAGATGAACCCGATGCTCGGCACCCGCGGCGTGCGGCTCGCGATGCTCTACCCGGAGATCCCCGAGATGCAGGCGCGGGCCATCATCCGCGCGGCGCTAGCGGTCCTCGAGCGGGAGGGCGAGACGGTCGGGGTCGAGATCATGATCCCGTTGGTCGCTCTCAGCCAGGAGCTCGAGACGCAGCGCGCCATCGTGGTGGCGGCCGTCGAGGACGAGCTCACGAAGGCGGGCAGGAGGCTGGACTACACGGTCGGCACGATGATTGAGCTGCCCCGCGCGGCGCTGGTCGCCGACCAGATCGCGGGCCACGCCGACTTCTTCTCCTTCGGCACCAACGACCTGACGCAGACGGCCATCGGCATCTCCCGCGACGACGCGGAGAACGGCTTCCTGACCAGCTACGTGATGGACCACGTGTTGGAGCGCAACCCGTTCGAGTCGATCGACGTCGACGGTGTCGGCCAGCTCGTCTCGATCGGCGTCGAGAGGGGCCGCGGTGCCAAGCCGGCCTCAAGTGCGGCGTCTGCGGTGAACACGGCGGCGACCCGGACTCCATCGAGTTCTTCAACTCGGTGGGCCTCGACTACGTGTCCTGCTCGCCGTTCCGGGTGCCGATCGCCCGGTTCGCGGCGGCGCGCGCGGTGCTGAACGCCCGCTGACGCACCCGCTCCACACCTCCCGGTGCCACGCGCCGGGAGGTGTGCCGGGTCCGGCCTACACTTGGTGGGACGTACCGATCTGGAGGTGGGAGATGTCGTCAGAGCGCGAGTCCTACGGGCCGAACTACCTGAGCCCCGACTACGGGACCCGGGAGGACGCACCCGTGGAGGCGACGCCCGCTCCGACCAGCGGCCCCGATTTCGCCTCGGCCTACGACGCGCTGGAACCCGCCCCGAGCGTCTACGACGAGGGGTACCTCACGCCGACCCCGGCGCCGATCGTGGATGAGGGAAGCCGCCCCGCGCCAGCGCCGGTCCATGCCCCCTATCCGCAGGCCGGGCCGCCGCAGGGTTACGGCCAGCAGCCCTACGGGTCCCTGCCTACGGCTACCAGCCCAACGTAGTGCCGTACCAGCAGCCGTACCCGTACTCGTACCCGGTGGTTCCGGACCATCCGAACACCGGCGCGATCTTCGGCCTCGGGATCGCGAGCCTGGCCGTCTGGGTCACCGCGCCGATCGCCTGGTACCTGGGCTCCAGAGCGCGGCGTGAGATCGCCAACGGCGCCCCCTACAAGTTCTCCGGCCTGGCCATGGTGGGATGGATCTTCGGGATCATCTACACCGTCCTGATGGTGCTCTTCGTGGGGTTCGTCATGCTCATGATGTCGTCGGGCCTCTAGGCCTGTTTTCGAGAGGGCTATTGCGGTTGACCCGATGCATCCCCACAATCGTCACGCAACGAACCTCTGACAGGAGACGACATGACTCAGCCCGGTGGCTACGGCCAGCCTGACCCGCAGCAGTCCCCGAACCTCGGCTACGGCGAGCAGCCCCCGGCCTACGGCCAGCAGCCCCGGCGTACGGCCAGCAGCCCCGGCGTACGGCCAGCAGCCTCCGGCGTACGGCCAGCAGCCTCCGGCGTACGGCCAGCAGCCTCCGGCGTACGGCGCCGCCGGCGGATACGGCGTGCAGGAGCACCCCAGACTCAGACGGTCTTCATCCTCGGCATCGTCGGCATCTTCGTCGGCATCGTGTCGTTCATCGCGTGGTACATGGGCAACCAGGCGAAGAAGGAGATCGACGCGGGTGCGCCCTACGGCTGGGAGGGCACGAAGCTCAAGACCGGCTACACGCTCGGCAAGGTGTTCTCGATCATCTACATCGTGTTCTTCGCCCTCTACATCGCGTTCATCATCTTCGCGATCATCGCGGGCCTCGGCGCCGCCACGATGGGCTGATCCGCAGTCGACAAGCGAATACGGGTCGGGCGTTCCTGAGACGCCCGGCCCGTTTTCCGTTTCCCGCGCTCCACCGTGAGACACTTTGCAACCACACCCTGGGAAGGTGAGAACACACGATGTCCGATCAGCAGCCCGATTTCCGGCCCGGTGAGCACTCCGGCTACGGGCAGGCGCCCTACTCCTCCCGTCCCCCTATCAGGCGCGGCCGCAGGGCTACGGCGAGCCGACGGCCCGCAGTACGGCTACCCCAGCAGGGCTACGCCACGCCCCGCTCCAGCAGCCCTACGGCATGCAGCAGCAGGGCTACGTGATGCAGCCCTACCAGCAGCCGTACGGCTACCAGAACGTGGAGCACCCGCAGAGCCAGCTCGTCTTCATCCTGGGAATCCTCGGCATCTTCACGGGCATCACGGCGTTCGTGGCCTGGTACATGGGCGGGCAGGCCCGGAAGGAGATCCAGGCGGGTGCCCCGTACCAGTGGGCAGGGCAGTTGAAGACGGGCTACACGCTCGGCAAGGTGTTCGGCATCCTCAGCATCATCGGGTTCTCGCTGGCGATCATCTTCTACGTGATCTACTTCATCTTCATCTTCGCGATGCTGGGTGGCCTCTGAGTGACCTGGCGCGCCGGTCTCAGCGGACGAAGACCGGCTCGTCGCGGGTCGAGCGGGCCTCGTCGAAGGCGTAGCCGTCGCCGTCGAAGTCGCTCAGGTGGGAGGCGGTGCGGACCCGGTTGCGGACCAACCAGCCGGCCATGGTGCCGCGCGCGCGCTTCGCGTAGAAGCTGACGATCCGGGGCCGACCCGACGCGTCCCGGTCCTCGAAGCGCGGCGAGATCACCCGCGCGCCGAGACGTTCGCGGTCGATCACCTTGGAGTACTCGAAGCTGGCGAGGTTGATCAGCACCGGGGAGCCGGGGAGGCCTCCAGGTCCCGTGCGAGCAGGTCGGTCACCTGATGACCCCACCAGTCGTACAGGTTCGCACCGCGGCCGGTGGCCAGTTTCGTGCCCATCTCCAGGCGGTACGGGGCGATGAGGTCCAGCGGGCGCAGCAGGCCGTACAGACCCGACAGGATGCGCAGCGTCTTCTGCGCGTCGGTGAAGTCGCGGGCCTCGAACGTCGACGCCTGAAGCCCTGGTAGACGTCACCGTTGAACGCGAGCACCGCCTGACGCGCGGTGGCGGGGGTGTGCTCGCGCGACCACTGCGCGTAACGCGTCGCGTTGAGGTGCGCAAGGTCGTCGGAGATGTGCATCAGCTTCGAGATGTCCGCGGGCGACCTGGTCCGCATGATCTCGATGAGTCCCTCGGACTGCGTCAGCAGCCTGGGTTCGGAGTGCTTCCTGGTCGGCAGCTTCGACTCGTAGTCGAGGGACTTCGCGGGGAGAGCACGGTGAGCATGCCGGCGAGTCTACCGGCGTGCCCACCCCTCACCTCACACGTCGACGGAGTTCGACGAGACGCCCGGGCCCCGTCGTGGACGATCTTGCCGGGGTTCAGGTTGTTGCCGGGGTCGACCCCTCGAACAGCTTGCGCTGAATGAACACGCCTGCCGGGGAGATGTCGCGATCCATCCACGGGCTGTGCTCCTCGCCCACGCCGTGGTGGTGCGAGACCGTCCCGTGGAAGTCCATGAAGGAGTCCTGGATGACCCGCTTCGCGGCGTCGTAGGTCGCCTCCTGGTTGTCGGAGTCGTCCGCGATGGCGAAGGTGAAGTACTGACAGGCGCCCGAGTGGTACGAGTGGCTGAGGTGGCAGAACACGACGCCGCGCACGCCGAGTTCCTGCATCTTCTCCTCGAACCGCTCGACGATGCGCTCGTGGATCTCGGCGGCGTACGCCCAGGGCGTCGTCGTCTCGGAGACGTCGCAGATCAGGCCTCGGTCGAGCATGAAGTCACGGATGTAGGGGTGTCGTACTTCTTCTGGTCGTACAGGGTGCCGGGGCCCTTACCGACGCCGAGGCCACCGTTCGCCCGCACGATCTTGCCGACGAGGCCCTTCTCGTAGCGCACGTGGTTGGCGCTGCCCTCGAACCCGACGAAGCTCATCGCGATGTTCTCGAGGTCCCAGCCCTTCTGCAGCATGACCTTCTGGATGCCCTTGCTGACCAGGGATGACACCTTGCCCGACTTCTTGCCGTTGGCCATGATGTACTGCGTCTCGATCGCATCGGAGACACGGGCCATCATGACCGAGGCGTCGGAGGCGACGATCTGCTCGCAGGCCTTCAGCCCGTCCTCGTAGGTGGCGTAGAAGTAGGCCTGGATCTCGCGGACCTCGGGGATGCGGTGCACGTTGACCCAAGCCGAGGTGATGATCCCGAGGCGCCCTCGGAGCCGAGCACCATCTCGCGGACGCTCGGGCCTGACGAGGACGAGGGAGCGGACGCAGGGTGAGCACCTGGCCCGGCATCACCATCGTGAGGCCGCGTGCGATGTCTGCGATGTCGCCGTACTTGTCGGACTGCATGCCGGAGCTGCGCGTCGCGATCCAGCCGCCCAGTGTGGACCAGACGAAGGAGTCGGGTGGTGCCCCATGGTCCAACCACGCGCGTTGAGCTGGTCCTCCATGTCGGGCCGAACACGCCTGCCTGGATGTGCGCGAGGCCGGAGACCTCGTCGATCTCCAGCACCTTGTTGAGGCGGCCCATGTTCACCGAGACGACCTGGCGGGTCTCGCCCGGCTCGGCCTCCAGGGCCGCGACGATGTTGGAGCCGCCACCGAACGGGATCACGACCGCGTCGGCGGCGACGGCGGCATCGAGGAGCCGCTCAACCTGGCCCTGGTCGCCGGGGTAGAGCACGACGTCGGGAACACGGCCCAGCTTGCCGTTGCGCACACGGATCAGGTCGCGCACCCCCTTGCCGTAGGCGTGCACCACGCGCGTCTCGTCGTCGGTCTGGACGTAGCGCTCGCCCAGGATGGAGACGAACGTGTCACGGAGCCCCTCGCCCAGCTGGGAGGCGGGCACCGTCAGGGATGAGAAGCGGGGAACCGGCTGCGCCGTCGTGGTGATGTCGATCCCGACCATCTTCTTCACGAACGGCACGAACTTGGGCTTGTCCTCGTAGCGGTAGGCGTGACCCTCTTCACCCCAGCCCCACCACTTCTGCTGCTTGACGCCCTCGATCATCTGTCCTCCTGCTTGTCTGCCTGCTCCTTGGCGTCCTCGACCAGGGAAGCAATCTCGGTGCGTTCCGCCTTCTTGAGCGCCACGGTCCGCGCGTACTCTGCAAGGGTCTTCTTACCGTATGCCCGGGCCGTCGTGTCGTGGAGTTCCAGCAGATGGCGGCGCATCCGCTCGTTGAACTCGAGTGCGATCTCCCCCGGGTAGGGGTCAAGGGCCGCCCGAACACGACGTGCACCTCGGGCCGACCCTTCGGCAGGTTCTTCTGATTGGAAGGCCAGGCCTCGTAGGCCCCACCAGCGCCACCGGCAGGGCGGGCACGCCGCGCGAGACGCACAGGGATGCGACGCCGGGAATGAACGGGCCCATGGCGCCGGTCCGGGACCGGGTCCCCTCGGGAACAGGAGGATCGGGACGCCGTCGGCGAGCAGATGCCCGGCCATACCGCGTCGCCCCTTCCCACCCTTGCCCCGGTCGATGGCGAATGCGTTCATGAACAGGGACATCGAGATCGACTTGGCCCAGTTGCCGAAGAAGAAGTCGCCCGCCGCGCCGGTGGCGACGTAACGCGACAGCCGATTCGGCAGCGAGCACAGGATCAGGGGGCGTCCAGGTGCGACGAGTGGTTGCCGTACACGGCGAATGCGCCCTCGAGGCCGTCGAGGTTCGCGAGGCCGTGGACGCGGATCTTGAGGAGCCTGCTCAGCGCGGGCTTGAGGAGGAGAAGCTGCGCGGTCTGCCGCGTTGTCGCCTGCAGCTTCGACGTATACCGGCTGTTGTCCGGCTCAAGCTCACGCGACATCAGTGGTGCTTCCGCGAGGCGGTCAGCAGGCGGGAGACCAGCCGCGTGACGCCTCGGGGCCGTGGTCGGCCACAAACATGGCCGCCCGCCACTTCCAGTCGGGAACCGACTCGATCCGACCCTTCTCGGCGTCGTCGATGGCGGTGCGGACCAGCTTGTCCGGGTCGATCCAGACGATTCCGGGCAGCTTGCTCGAGTTGATGCCGGCCCGCTCGTGGAACTCGGTCTTCACCCAGCCGGGCAGCAGACCCGTGACGGTGACCCGGTGCCGTGTAACTCGAGAGCCAGCGCGGTGGAGTACGTGCGGGCCCACGCCTTGATCGCCGAGTAGTTGCCCGTGAAGATCGAGGCCGAGGAGGACGCGACGTTGATGATGCGGCCGTGTCCGCGCCCCGCATGGCGCGTCCGGCCGCGCCGCCGAGGATGAGGACGGCAAGGCACATGACGTCGAGGGCCTTCGCATGCAGGTTGATGTCGGCCGGGTCGAGCACCGTGGAGTGGAGCCCGAAGCCCGCGTTGTTGACCAGCCACTCCACCGGACGGGACGAATCCTCGAGCCGTGCGGCGACACGCAGCACGTCGTCGCGGACGGAGAGGTCGGCGGGAAGGATCTCGACCTCGACGCCGTGCACCTCGGTGAGCTCGGCGGCGGTCTCCCGGAGTCGGCCTCATCCCTGGCGACCAGGACGAGGTCGGTTCCGCGTGCGGCCAACTCCCGCGCGAACGCAAGACCGATGCCCGACGTGCCACCCGTGATCAAAGCTGAAGCCATGGACTCTAAGGTACGCCACCGCGCGGCTGGCTGCCCAAGCGGAACGGGCCTCACCTGTCCGGATTGTGCGTCCCGGACAAGGCGGGTGTGGCGGGGTTGTGCAGCCAGCACAATCATCGGCACCGCAGCGGTCACCACCCGTGCCCTGCCCGCAACGCAGAGGAGGCCCCGGCGGGTGCCGGGCCTCCTCTGCGCGGGTGGGTCAGGAGAGGGTGCCGATGACCTCGAGCGTCTCCTGCGCCATCGCGAGCTCCTCGTTGGTGGGGATCACAAGGATGCGCACCTTCGACTCCGGGGTCGAGATGTCGCGGGTTCCTTCGAGCGGACGAGGTTCGCGCCCTCGTCGAGCTCGAATCCGAGCGCCTTCAGGCGCTCGATGACAGGGCCGCGCACGTGGGAGGCGTTCTCGCCGACGCCCGCTGTGAACACAAGGGCGTCGACGCCGCCGAGGATGGCGATGTAGGAACCGATGTAGCCGACGAGGCGGTGCACGTACACGTCAAGCGCGAGCTTGACCTGCTCGTTGCCCGCCTCGATCTGGGTCTTGACGTCGCGCATGTCGGTGTAGCCGCAGAGGCCGCCCATGCCGGAGCGCTTGTTCAAGAGGTCGTCGACGTCGTCGGCGTTCATGCCGGCCGCGACGCTCAGGTACTTCGAGATGCCGGGATCGACATCGCCGGAGCGGGTGCCCATCACGAGGCCCTGCAACGGGGTGAGGCCCATCGACGTCTCGATGGCGACGCCGCCGTCGACCGCCGAGATCGAGGCCCGTTGCCGAGGTGGCAGACGATCGTCTTCAACTCGGAGAGAGGCCGGCCGAGGACCTCTGCGGCCTTCTTGGACACGTAGCTGTGCGAGGTGCCGTGGAAGCCGTACTTCCGGATGCCGTACTTCTCCGCGGTGGCAGCGTCGATGGCGTACGTGTAGGCCTCGGCAGGCAGCGTCGAGAAGAACGCGGTGTCGAAGACGGCAACGTGCGGCACGTCCGGCAGGACGGCCTGCGCGGCGCGGATCCCGGCGATGCCGGGCGGGTTGTGGAGAGGGGCCAGGTCGGAGAGCTCCTCCAACTTGGCGACCACTGCGTCGTCGATCAGGGTCGACTCGACGAAGGTGGAGCCGCCGTGGACGGTGCGGTGCCCGACGGCCACCACGTGCTCGAGGCTGGGGCCGTGGTCGGAGAACATCTTCACGACGGCGGCGACGGCCTCGGTGTGGTCGGCGAAGCGGACGTCCTCGTGGTACTCGGAGTCGCCGACCTCGTGGTCGATCGTCGACATGCCCTGCCCGATGCGCTGGACGATCCCCACCGCCTGCGGGCCGGGTTGTGCGGGTCAAGCAACTGGTACTTGATCGACGACGATCCACAGTTGAGGAGGAGGATCGGCTGCGACATGGGCATTCCTGTTCTTTTATCGACTTGAGCGCGCCGCGTCGGCGGAGCTCTCTCCCGCCGTACGCGGGAGTGGTTCGGGCTAGACGGACTGGGCCTGGATGGCCGTGATGGTGATCGTCGAGACGATGTCGTCGACGAGCGCACCACGCGAAAGGTCGTTGACCGGTCTGCGGAGGCCCTGCAGGACCGGACCGATCGCGACGGCGCCGGAGGTGCGCTGGACGGCCTTGTAGGTGTTGTTGCCGGTGTTGAGGTCGGGAAGATGAACACCGTCGCGCGGCCTGCCACCTCGGAGTCGGGCATCTTCTTCTGCGCCACCACCATGTCGACGGCGGCGTCGAACTGGATCGGTCCCTCGACCTTCAGCTCGGGCGCCCGCTCACGCACGATGCGCGTCGCCTCGCGGACCTTGTCGACGTCGGCGCCGGAGCCGGAGTCGCCCGTCGAGTACGACAGCATCGCGATGCGGGGCTCGATGCCGAAGTCGACGGCGGTCCTGGCAGACGAGATCGCCACGTCGGCCAGCTGCGACGGATCGGGATCGGGGTTGACTGCGCAGTCGGCGTAGACGAGCACACGGTTGCTCATGCACATCAGGAACGACCCGGACACCACGCTGACGCCGGGCATCGTCTTGATGAACTCGAGCGACGGGCGGATGGTGTTGGCCGTGGTGTTGATGGCGCCGGAGACCATGCCGTCGGCCAACCCCTGGTGCACCATCATGGTGCCGAAGTAGGACAGGTCCCGCAGCTTGTCGCGGGCCTGGTCGAGCGTGACGTGCTTGTGGGCCCGCAGCCGTGCGTACTCGGCCGCGAACGTCTCGAGCAGTTCCGGGTCGTGGGGGTTGACGATGGTGGCCTCGCTGAGGTTGAGGCCGAGCTCGGTGGCCCGCTGGCTGATCCGGGCGCTGTCGCCCAGCAGGATCAGGTCGGCGACGGAGCGTTGCAGCACCACCGCCGCCGCCTCGAGGATGCGGTCGTCGGTGGCCTCCGGCAGCACGATCCGCTGCCGGTTCGCGCGCGCCTGCTGCATGATCTGGTACTCGAACATGGTGGGCGTGCGGATCTCGGTGCGCGGGAAGTCGATCGCCTTCAGCAGGGCGGTCTCGTCGACGTGCTGCGAGAAGAGGGTGCGCGACTCGGCCATCTTGCGGGCCGAGCTGGTCGAGGTACCGCGGATCGCCTGGAGGGCGACGGCGGTCGGGAAGGTGTCGCGCTGGGTGACGGCGATCGGCAGGTCGATCGCGGAGTCGGCGAACAGCTTCGACACGGACGCCGGGATCTCGAACCCGCCGGTGAGGACGAGCGCGGCGAGCGGGCCGTAGTCGGTGGAACGGTGGGCCATCAGGAGGCCGGGCAGCAGGTCGAGGCGGTCCGCGGGGACGATGACGGTCGCCTCGCGCTTCAGCCTCGTGAGGAGGTTCGGCAGCGTCATGCCCGCGACGAGCGTGTGGAGCGACTCGTGGCGGCGGAAGTCGTCCTGGCCGAGCCACTGGACCGCGTCGACGGCGTCGAACTGGTCGCCGACGGAGGGGGCGCGCAGCACCGCGTTGAAGGGGAGCACCGAGACGGCGACCTCGCCCAGCGACCCGAGCGCACCGCGCAGTTCCTCGACGGAGGAGGGCTCTGCGTGCATCGCGATGACGCCGATCACCGTGTTGTGCTGCTGGTTGAGCGCCTCGATGGCGGCCTCGGTGGCGCGACGGACCTGCTCGACGGAGCGGTCCTCGGCGCGGCACACGAACAGCACCGGCGAGTTGAGGTTGGCGGCGATGGTGGCGTTGTGGGCCAACTCGGACGAGGTGTCGATGTCCTCATAGTCCGACCCGAGGATCACGACGGCATCGCGGGTCTCGGCGATGGCGCTGTACTTCGCGACGATCGTGTCGATCGCGGCGTCCGGATCGTCGGCGTACTCGGCGTAGGAGACTCCGATCGCCGACTCGAACGACTGGGTCACGCCCTTCTGGGAGAGCATCGCCTCGGTGACGGCGTCATGCTCCGAGGAGGCGACGAGCGGGCGGAACACCCCGACCGAGCGCACCTGGCGCGCGAACAGGTCGATCACGCCCAGCGCGATGGAGGACTTGCTGACTTGCCGCTCCGACGAGGCAATAAACACACTCTTGGTCACGGGGGTCACCTTACCTTGCTTCCCGCGGGAACCGGCCCCGCATCGGCCTCGGGGCCACCTCTTCGCACATGCCGACGCGCCCCAGGCGATGCCGGGGCGCGTCGGGGAGGCTCAGGCGGCCAGTTTCACGGCGATCGGGACGAGCGAGTCGATCATCGAAACGAGCTCGCCCGCCTTGCGTTCGGCCGGGTTCGCGCCGTCGCCGTCGAAGTCGGTGAACAGGTCGAGCGTCACCTGCGCGCGGATGTCGAACATGTTGAAGTTGGCGACCACCTGGCGCCACTGCTCGACGGCGCGGACCCCCGCTCGGCGCCGTAGGACACGAAGGCGACGGGCTTGGTGTTGAGTTCCGGGCCGAGGTGGTCGAAGGCGTTCTTCACGCCGCCGGGGATGCCGTGGTTGTACTCGGGGGTCACCACGATGTAGCCGTCGAAGGCGTCCATGGCGTCGGCGAACGCCTGCACCCGGGCATCGGGGTAGACGCCGCCGCGGGCGGCGGGGATAACGGAGTCGGTCAGGAGCGGGACGTCGAAGCTCGCGAGGTCGACGATGTCGAAGGTCGCGTCCCCCGGGTGGCCGCGTTGTCCCTGACCCAGTGGGCGACGGAGGTGCCGTTGCGTTCCTCGCGGATGGATCCGAGCACGATGCCGATCTTCATATCTGGTTCCTTCGGGGAAGAGGTTGCGTTCCCGACCATGATAGTTGAGAACTAAACTATCCTCCAAAGTCGGGGCGCCCGGGTAGCGTGGTGGCCATGCGACTCTCAGTGCTCGACCTGATCAGCGTCCGGACCGGCCAGAGCGCGGGCAGTCCCTGCGGGCGAGCAGGGCGATGGTGCGGGCCGCGGATCGGCTCGGCTACACGCGATACTGGGTGGCCGAGCACCACAACACCGAGTCGGTGGCGTCGACGTCGCCCGCGGTCGAGCTGATGTACCTGGGCGAGGGCACCTCACAGATCCGCCTCGGGTCGGGAGGCGTGATGTTGCCCAACCACTCACCGCTCGCGGTGGCCGAACAGTTCGCGCTGCTCACCGCCGTCTACGGCGACCGGATCGACCTCGGCATCGGCCGTGCGCCGGGCACCGACCCGATCACCTCTGCCGCCATCCGGGGCACCTCCACGGCGGCACCTACGTGGGCCCGACGGAAGGCCCGCCGACCCCGTCGCGGAGTTCCCCTCCAACGTCAGGGACATCCTGACGCTGTTCTCGCCCGGCGGTGCCGAGATCAGGCTCCGGCACGGGCAGACCTACGCGATGCACCCCGCCCCCGACCTGGCGGCCGTGCCGCAGGTCTGGCTGCTCGGCTCCAGTGACTTCTCGGCGGAGTTGGCGGCCGACCTCGGCCTGCCGTATGTGTTCGCCCACCACTTCTCCGGCCGGGCACCGAGCGGGCCCTCGCGCTGTACCGCGAGGGGTTCAGGCCGGCCGGGGCGGTGCGGTGCCGCGCACCTTCGTCACGGTCAACGTGTCGGTCGCAGACACCGCTGAAGAGGCCTGGAAGCTGGCAGAGCCGCACATGCATGCCATGGCGAGCCTGCGCGCAGGCGGCAGGCTGGAGCGCGGAAGGCTCGTCGGCGACGACGTCTCCAGCGTGTTCTCCGCCGAGCTCCGCGAGGTCATCGCGCCCGCGGTGCACACCTGGGCGATCGGCGACGTGCGGCAGGTCGCCGACCAACTCCGGACCACCGCCGATGAGTTCGGGGTCGACGAGATCATGGTCCATCCGGTGCAGGGCGCCCACCCGGGTGAGCCGGCGGACGCCTGGCCGGCGAAGCTCCGGGGCTCGAGCTGCTGGCCGGGGCGCTGCTCGACTGATCCGCCGGAAACCGTGACAACCGGCCGGGGGCGTTGCAGGGTGGATCCATGACACGCCTCACGAACCCCCAGATCCTCGAGGCCGGTCTCCGTGACTGGCGCACGCTGCTCAACGCCATCCATGCCAGGTATGTGACGGGCGACTTCGAGACCGGCGCCGAGTTCGTCGCCGCCATCGCCGTGGTGGCCGACGAGGCCGACCACCACCCCGACGTGACGCTCACCTACCCCGACGTGCGGATCGTGCTCACGTCCCACGACTCGGGGGCGTGACCGAGCGCGATGTCGACCTCGCGCGCGAGATCACCCGGCTCGCTGAGGCCCGCGGCCTGGTGGCCGACCCCGGATCGACCCAGGTCGTCGAGGTGGCCCTCGACACGACGGACGTGGCCGGGATCGCCGACTTCTGGTCGGTCGTGCTCACGGGCGGGCCGGGCAACGTGCGCGACGACGCGGTGGTCGATCCGCGCGGCATCGCGCCCCTGTTCTGGTTCCAGCACTCCGAGCCGCACGAGCCACCCCGTCAGCGGTTCCACCTCGACGTCACGCTGCCGCCCGAGGAGATCGAGCCGCGCACGAGGGCGCGCTGGCCGCCGGGGCAGGATCGCCCGGGAGACGGGCACGTTCCGCGTGCTGGAGGACAGGCAGGGCAACCGCGCGTGCCTGTGCTGGTCGGCGGGTCGCAGCGACGGGCACTAGTGCCCGTCGCGCGAGTAGCCCATCTCCTCGAGGTCGTCTGCGAGGTGGTTGACGTTGAGGTGCGCCTCATCGACAAAGCCGGAGCGACTCGCGCTGCGGGCCACCATGCTCGCCGACACGGGCGAGGTCATCAGCTGCAGCGCGACGATGAGCAGGCCGAGCCCGACGGCCCACCAGGCGCGGATGCTGAACGTGATCCCCACGGTGATGCAGATCAGGCCGAGCACCTGGGGCTTCGTGATGGCGTGCATCTTGCTGAGCACATCGGGGAACCGCACCAGCGACACCGCCGCGCCGAAGCAGAGCCCGGCGCCCACCAGCACGAACAGGGCACCGATGAGGTCGAAGATCTGGTCGGTCATGCGTCGTCATCCTGTCGTCTCGTGGGGAGAACCTCCGGCGCGACGCCATCCGGTCGCCGACCATCCGCGCAATCGAGACGGCACTGGTGAAGCCGAGCATCGACAGCAGCACGAGGATCAGCAGCTCGGTCGTCAGGTCTGACCACACGGTCCACAGCCCCAACCCGGCCACGACCGTGGCCACTATGAGGTCGGCGGCCACCGACCGGTCCAGCTGGGTCGGGCCCACCGCGATGCGGTTGACGCCGATCATGGCCGCGGTGAACAGCAGGATCGCGGCGATGGAGAGCACCACCTGGATGGCGATCGTCATGACTCATCCACCTCCAGTTCGGGAAGCTCCTCGGCGCCGACCTCTCCGCGCGCCCTCGCCGCCCTGTAATCGGCGATCTCCTGCGCCGACCCGAACGCGTTGAGCACCCGGGCCTCGACGTCGTGGGTCATCTTCTGGATGCGGCCCACCGGATCCGGTCCCACCAGGTCGAGGGCGTGCAGGTAGAGGCGCCGTGGGTGCCGGACGACCTCAACGACGACGGTGCCGGGCACGAGCGAGATCAGCTCGGCGACCTGCACCTGGTAGAGGTCGTCGTTGCTGTCCAGGTCGACGCGGACGATGCCCGCGTTGAGGTTGATCCTGCATTGGAAGGCGAGCTGGATCATCCGGAACGAGGACAGCACGAGGTCGTGCAGCAGATGCCAGACCAGCTTGAAGAACCCGATCGGATGGAAGCGTCCCTCCCAGTGGATGGGCGGGAGTGGGAACACCACCGACACGAGCCAGCCCAGCAGGGCGCCCGACGCGATCGTCATGGGGAGATGCTTCCCCAGAGGATCACCCAGACCACGGTCATGCCGAGCACGGAGATCGGGCGGAACCCGATCCGCTGCGCCGCGCGGGGTACGTCTTTGTCATCGGAGCCCCTCCGGTAGGACGACCGCGACCAGTGAACCGTCGCGCAGCGCCTCTGCGGCCGCGGTCGCGTACTCGTACAGCGGACCCGCGAACACCGTCAGTGCCAGCCCGAACAGGATCAGACCGATGGTGGCCCCGACCTGCACCGGGGCATCACCCGGGGATCGTCGTCGACGACCTCATCGGGATCCTGGTTGGCTGCGATGGCCGCCTGCCTGCGCTGCTCGGAAGGGGTCACACCCCAGAACGCCCTGTTCCACACCTTCACCATCGCGATCAGCGTCAACAGGCTCGTCACGACGCCCGCCGCGATCACCGCCCAGGCGAGCGGGGTGCCGACGGCGGCACCCGCCTGCAGCAGGCCGAGCTTTCCGATGAACCCCGACAGCGGCGGGATACCGCCCAGGTTCATGGCGGGAACGAAGAACAGGAACGCGAGCAGGGGGCGACCTTGAGCAGACCGCCGAGGCCCTCCAGAGAGGACGTGCCTCCCCGGCGCTCGATGAGCCCGGTGACGAGGAACAGTGTCGCCTGGATGGTGATGTGGTGCGCCGTGTAGAAGATGGTGGCCGCGAGGCCCTCGGTGGTGTTCAGTGCGATGCCGAAGATCATGTAGCCGATGTGGCTGATCAGGGTGAACGACAGCATTCGCTTGATCTCAACCTGCGCGAGTGCGCCGAAGATGCCGATCAGCATGGTGAGGCCCGCGGCCGTGAGCAGGATCGTGTCGACGGTGTGCAGCGGGAACAGGAGCGTCTCGGTGCGGATGATGGCATAGACGCCGACCTTGGTGAGCAGGCCCGCGAACACCGCGGTGACGGGGCCGGCGCCGTCGGGTAGGAGTCGGGCAGCCACGAGGACAGCGGGAACACCGCAGCCTTGATCGCGAACGTCACGAGCAGCAGCACCTCGAGCAGCAGCTGCACGGGCGACGAGAGGTCGCGCAACCGCACCGACAGGTGCGCCATGTTGACGGTGCCCGTGGCGGCGTAGATGGCGGAGATCGCGATCAGGAACAACGAGGAGCTGAGCAGCGACACGATCACGTACGTGGTGCCCGCCCGCACCCGGTCGGCCGTTCCGCCAGCGTCAGCAGCACGTAGGAGGCGAAGAGCAGGATCTCGAAGCCGACGAACAGGTTGAACAGGTCACCGGCCAGGAAGGCATTCGACACGCCCGCCACGAGCAGCAGGAACGTCGGGTGGAAGATCGACACCGGTGTCTCGCGGCGCACCTCGTCCTTGTCCTGGCCGGTGGCGAAGACGAGGACCGCCAGCGCCACCACGGATGCCACCAGCAGCATCAGGGCGCTCAACCGGTCGACGACGAGCGCGATGCCGAGCGGGGCCGGCCAGCCTCCGAGCCACAGGGCCAGCGAGCCGTGCGTGTGGGTCCAGTACATGAAGACGCTGGCCACCACGACGATGCCGGTGAGGCTCAGCACCGAGACGACGCGCTGCACGCCCGGGCGGCGCGGCAGCGCCAGCGCGACGGCCGCGCCGAAGATCGCGAGGAGGACCGGAACGGGAAGCAGGTTCGTCATTCGCTCACCGCGTCCCGGCCGCTGTCGGAGAAGGAGGTGTCCTCGTAGGAGTCGGACGCGAAGTCGGCCTCGGCCAGCTCGCGGATGCGGGCGTCCTCGACGTCGTCAGCCACCTCGTCGTGTCCGTGCAGTTGGAAGCTGCGGTACGCCAACGTCAGCACGAAGGCCGCCACCGCCATCGTGATCACGATGGCGGTCAGCACCATCGCCTGGGGAGCGGATCGGAGACGTCGCCGGCGGCGAGCCCGACGATGGGGGCCGTCCAGGCTCGCCCGCGGCGATCAGGAATAACATGTTGACGCCGTTGCTGGTGAGCAGGACGCCGAGCAGGATGCGGGTCAGCGAGCGCTCGAGCAGCAGGTAGACGCCGGCCGCGACCAGGATGCCGGCCGTGATCGCGAGGGCGAGGTTGGCGCTCATCGGCCACCCCGTATCCCGGGAGGGTCTTCGTCGAGTCGGGGATGGGCACCGGCGCTATCTCCTCCGAGGCGTGCTGGTCGATGCCGGAGCCGACGCTGCGGACCACGTCCAGCAGCATGCCGACCACGACGAGGTAGACGCCGATGTCGAAGAGCGTCGACGTGACGAGGTGCAGCTCGCCGAGCAGCGGGATGTGGATGGGCCAGTCGTAGCTCTGGAGGATGGTGCCGCCGAAGAACAGCGGCGCGACCGCGGCGGTGAGGGCAAGCAGCAGGCCGCCGCCCAGCAGCCGACCGGCGTCGACGGGGGCGGCCTCGTCGAGCTCGTGGCGGCCGGCGGCGAGGTAACGGATCATGAGCGCCATTCCCGCGACGAGGCCGCCGGCGAAGCCGCCGCCCGGCCAGTTGTGGCCGGCGAGGAGCAGGTAGACCGACACGACGATCATCACGCCGAACAGGACGCGGGTGATCACCTCGAACACGATTGAGCGCACCATCGGGGAGAGGGTCTGCCCGGCGCGCAGCCACACACCCGGCGCGGTGTCGGCCTGCGGCTCGTCCTCGCGGGATTCGAAGGCCTCCTTCGTCGAGGTCACCTTGCTGACGCGTGAGCGGAGGAAGATCAGTGACGCGACGCCTGTGGCGGCGATGACGAGCACCGAGATCTCACCGAAGGTGTCCCACGCCCTCGTGTCGACGAGCGCCACGTTGACGATGTTCTTCCCGTATCCGTACTCGTAGGCAAGCCGGTACCAGTCCTTCGAGACGGGCTCGGCGACCCGGGCGGCGAGCGTGACCAGGGCGATCAGCGTCACGGTGGTGCCGGTCAGGAGGGCCACCAGCACCCGCCACCAGCGGGTGGAGCTGAGCGGGCGGTTCGTGAAGTAGCGGGGCAGCTTGCGCACCACCAGCACGAAGACCACCAGGGTGACGGTCTCCACGAGCACCTGGGTCAGGGCGAGGTCGGGGGCGCCGCCCATCGCGAACAGGAGCCCGAGGCCGTAACCGGTGACCCCGACCAGCAGGACCGCGCGGATCCGGCCGCGCGAGGCGGCGGCCAGCACCGCGGCGGTCGCGATCACGATCACCACGAGAAGCTGGGCGGGCGTGTCGTAGAGCCGTAGCTTCGGCCACTGCTGGATGCGCAGCATCGCGAACAGCGAGGCGGACACGAGAGTCACGAGGATCGTGCCGAGGTAGATCGACAGGGAGCCCGCTGGACGCGCGCCGTCACCTCGACGGCGATCCGGTCGATGCCGTGCATCGAGCGGTGGTACATCTCCTCGGCGGTGGCCACCTGCGGGAACGTCGCCTGGATCGCGGCGATCCGCCTGCGGAAGAGGAACAGCACGACGCCGGCGCCCACCGCGAGCAGCGACATGATGAGCGGCCAGGTGAAGCCGTGCCAGAGCGCGAGGCCGTGGCTCTTCTCCCCGGTGCCGAGGGTCTCGGCGTAGGGGCGATCAGCGCTGTCAGCTGGGGCCGAGGAAACCGAGCGCGAGGCTCAGGCCGCCGAGGAGACCTGGCACGGCGGCCATGCCGACGGCGGGCCGGTGCCAGTTGAGGGCGGGGCCCGCTCTTGGAGGCGAACGCGCCCCACCACCAGCGCAGCGAGTAAGCGACCGTCAGCGCGGCACCGAAGGTGAGCGCGGCGGCGAGCGCGACGGCGGGCAGGGGGTCAGCGACGGGAGGTCGCCGTCGACGAGGTTGACGATCGACTCGAACGCCGACTCCTTCGTGATGAAGCCCACCAGTGGCGGGATCCCGGCCATCGACAGCGCGGCGAGGCCGCCCATCACGGCGAGCCACGGCACGCGGTACCCGACGCCGCTGAGCTCGCGGATGTCGCGGGTGCCCGCGGAGTGGTCGATCAGGCCGACACACATGAACAGCGCCGACTTGAACAGGGCGTGCGCGATGACCAGCCCGAGGCCGGCCATGGCGGCCGACTTCGTGCCGACGCCGAGCAGGAGCACCATGAAGCCGAGCTGGGAAACGGTGCCGTAGGCGAGCAGGAGCTTCAGGTCGGTCTGGCGTAGGGCCCGCCAGCCGCCGAGGATCATCGTGATGCTTCCGAGCAGCAGCACCGCGGGCCGCCAGAACGGGACCTCCGCGAACGCAGGGGCGAGCACGGCGACCAGGTAGACGCCCGCCTTCACCATCGCCGCGGCGTGCAGGTAGGCCGAGATCGGGGTGGGGCGGCCATCGCGCCGGGGAGCCAGAAGTGGAAGGGCACGAGCGCCGACTTGCTGAGGGCGCCGACGAGCATCAGGAGCGCGCCCACGCCGGCGAGCGTCCCCGTGGCGGATCGGCGAGGATCGCCTCGAGCGACATGGTGCCGCTGCTGTGGTGCACGGCGACGATGCCGACCAACATCGCGAGGCCGCCTGTGGTCGTCACGACCAGCGCCGTCTGGGCGGCGCCGCGGTTGGCGCGCCGCGTCGGGTCGTGGCCGATGAGCAGGAAGGAGAAGACCGTGGTCAGCTCCCAGAACACGAACATCACGATGAGGTTGTCAGCCGTGACGAGGCCGAGCATGGTGCCGGCGAACACCGTGAGGATGGCGGCGGACCGGCCGGTGGTGAGGCCGTCGAAGTACCACCTGCTGTAGAGGAGGACGAGGAAGCCGATCCAGGTGACGATCATCGCGAGGATCCACTGAACGAGCCCCACCCGCAGGGTGAGCGTCACATCGAGGGAGGGAATCCAGGCCAGGTTCTCGACATACGGCACGCCCCGAGGACGCCTGGGGCCATCGCCGTCAGCCAGATGCCCGCGGCCAGCGGAGCGGCGGCCAGGACATAGAAGACCCGGGCGCCGAGCCTCCTGACCAACAGGGAGTGGACGCGCCGAGAATCGCGTGGACTGCGATCAGGGCATACAGCACGCCAGTGGTCCCTTCCGGTGGGTACGTGGTGGCGGTCGGTAGTTTATCGGACCCGACAAGGCCCCGGGTCACCCTTCCAGGTGGGCCTCAGCCAGGCGATCTCGGCCGCGTGCTCGGGCACCTCACCCGGGTCTCGAGGATGGTCGCGGTGCCTGCCTCGCGCACGACCGTGAGCAGCAGCTCGGGGTCGATCGTGCCGTCGGTGAGGTTCGCGTGCCGGTCGGCCCCGCTGCCCGCGGCGTCCCGCGAGTTGTTGCAGTGCACGACATCGACCCTGCCGGTGATGGCCACGACCCGGGCGACGAGCCCTCCAGGTCCAGCCCCGCCGCGTGGGCGTGGCAGGTGTCGAGGCAGAATCCGACGCGGTCGATGTTGGGCGAATCGCCGATCGCGGCCCACAGTAGCTCGATCGACTCGAGCGTGCGGGCCATCGCGTTGGTGCCTCCCGCTGTGTTCTCGATGAAGATCGGCACGTCGAGGGTGAGCCCGTCGATGCACTTGCGCCAGTTCTCGAACCCGACGGCCGGGTCGTCGTCGGCGGTGACGTGGCCGCCGTGCACCACCACGCCCATCGCGCCGATGGCCGCGGACTCGGTGATCGTCTGCTGCAGCAGCTTGCGCGACGGGATGCGGATCCGGTTGTTGGTGGACGCCACGTTGAGCACGTAGGGAGAGTGGACGACAATCCCGACCCCGTCCGAGGAGGCGGCGGCGTTGAGGGCGGCGGCGCCGTCGGGGAAGAGCGTCGTGGGCTTCTTCCAGCTCTGCGGGTCGCCGACGAAGATCTGCACGAGGTCGGCCCCCATGCCCGCGGCATCGACGAGCGGATGGGTTGAGGAGACGTGGGCGCCCAGGGTGATCGTCATGGGCTCAGCCTAACCGGGGTGCCCGGCAGGAGGGGTGACCCGAGGTCGACCACACTCCCCGCCGTCGACGCGATCACGGCGCAGAGCGCCGCCAGGGCCCGCCCTCCCTCGGGCCGGGCGGCGGATAGCCGATCACGATGCCGTAGGCGGTGGTCGGGCGTGTGTGGGCCCAGTAGCGGCTGAGCGGGGTCACCACGATCCCGCGGTCGGCCGCCTCGCGGATCACGAGGGCCTCGCGGTCAGCCGCGGTCAGCGTGGGCATCGCCCCAGGTGGACCACGGCGTGCAGCCCGCCGTCCATGCAGGTCACCTCGCCGCCCTCCAGATCGGCCAGCGCCCCAGCAGCACGAGGCGGCGTCGCCGGTAGTCGCGGCGCATCCGCTCGATGTGGCGGCGCAGACCCCGGAGCGGAGGTAGCCGGCGAGGGCCCGCTGCGCCACCCCGAGGGGAGGCCGCCCAGGTCGGCGCGGAGCCGCACGAGGTCGGCCATCAGTGACCTCGGGGCGTAGACGAAACCCGCCCGAGGTCGCCCGTGACCGTCCGGGAGAACGAGCCCAACGTCACCACCGAGCGGCCCTCGGGGCGTGCTGCCGGTCGAGCGCGGCCAGCGCGGGCAGGGCGCCCCCACGTAGCGCAGCTCCGAGTCGTAGTCGTCCTCGATGATCAGCGCGCCGGTGGCACCGGCCCAGGCGAGCAGCGCGTGCCTGCGGGCGGCCGACATCGAACTGCCCAACGGGTACTGGTGGCTCGGCGTCACGATCACGGCGTCGGGGGCCGGGCTCAGTGCGCCCAGCGCGGCGATATCGAGCCCGTCGCCGTCGACCGGCACCTCCACCAGCCTCGCGCCCAGCCGCTCGGGCACCCGGCGCAGGGAGGGATAGCCGGGGTCCTCGACGGCGACGGTGAGGTCGCGACCCCGTCGGAGCGACTCGAGCCGCAGCACGAGCGCGAGGCCGTCGCGGGCCCCGTGGTGGCGAGGATGTCGGCCGGGTCGGCGAGCACGCCCCGCACCTGGCGCAGGTGGGCCGCCAACTCGGCGCGCAGCTCGGCCAGGCCGGCGGCGGGAGGCGCGGTCGCCGCCATCCGGGAGGCCGCCGTCCGCCACGCCTCGCGCCAGCGTGGATCGACGAGGCGCGCGGCGTCGGGCCGTCCGGGGGTGAGATCCACCAGGGCGGGTCGCTCCGGCGCGGGGGTGGTGCGACGGTGCGCGCTGCGGAGGGCAGGCCAGGGTGGATCGTCCGCAGGCGCGGGTTCACGACGGTGCCCGCGCCGGTGACCGCGGTGAGGTAGCCCTCGGCGACGAGTTGGTCGATGCCGGCGACGACGGTGCCACGGGCCACCCCCACCGCACGGCCAGCGGGCGGGTCGCCGGCAGTCGCTCCCCGGGGCGCAGCGCCCCCGCATCGACGAGCTCGCGGATCCCGTCCGCCACCTGGAGCGTGAGGGCCGTGGGTCGCGGCGGTCGAGCAGGAGCGGTAGGTCGACCTCGGTGCGCTGCATGCCGCCTCCAAGTGGTCCAATGGAACTCCATGCTAGTGGCTCTTGTGATGATCCACTCGGGCGGGGAAGGTGTCCGTCATGACCGATACGCTGAACCGTTCCACCGACCCGACCCCCTCGTCGGGGCCGCCTCGTCAAGAGCGGCCTCGCCGAGATGTTGAAGGGCGGCGTGATCATGGACGTCGTCACCGCCGAGCAGGCCCGCATCGCCGAGGACGCGGGAGCCGTCGCCGTGATGGCGCTGGAGCGGGTGCCCGCCGACATCCGCGCCCAGGGTGGCGTGGCCCGCATGAGCGACCCGGACCTGATCGCCGACATCATCGACGCCGTGTCGATCCCCGTGATGGCGAAGGCGCGGATCGGGCACTTCGTGGAGGCCCAGGTGTTGCAGCAGCTCAAGGTCGACTACATCGACGAGTCCGAGGTGCTCTCCCCGGCCGACTACGTCAACCACATCGACAAGCACGCCTTCACCGTCCCCTTCGTGTGCGGCGCCACAAACCTCGGCGAGGCCCTCCGCCGGATCGCCGAGGGCGCGGCCATGATCCGCTCGAAGGGCGAGGCGGGCACCGGCGACGTGTCGGAGGCCACCCGGCACATCCGGCAGATCCTCGGCGAGATCCGCGCGCTGCAGGCCAAGTCGCCCGACGAGCTGTACGTCGCGGCCAAGGAACTGCAGGCGCCCTACGACCTCGTGGCCGACGTCGCGCGCACCGGCCGGCTTCCCGTGGTGCTGTTCGTCGCCGGGGGCGTCGCGACGCCCGCCGACGCCGCCATGATGATGCAGCTCGGCGCCGACGGTGTGTTCGTCGGCTCCGGCATCTTCAAGTCGGGTGACCCGGCGAGGCGGGCCGCGGCCATCGTGAAGGCGACCGCCGCATTCGACGACCCCGAGGTGGTCACCGAGGCCTCACGCGGGCTCGGCGAGGCCATGGTCGGCATCAACGTCTCCGACCTGCCCGCGCCGCACCGCCTCGCCGAGCGCGGCTGGTGACGGGACGCGTCGGCGTCGTCGCGCTCCAGGAGGGGTGGTCGAGCACGCCCGGGTGCTCGAGGGCCTCGGCGCCGACGTCGTCCCGGTGCGACGCCCCGCGCACCTCGAGGGCCTCGACGCCCTGGTGCTCCCGGGCGGTGAGTCGTCGACCATCGACCGGTTGATGCGGATGTTCGGGCTCGTCGAACCGCTCCGCGCCGCCGTCCGGGGAGGGCTGCCGGTGCTCGCCACCTGCGCCGGGATGATCGGGCTCGCCACCGGGATCGAGGATCCCGCCCCGGCCAGCAGAGCCTCGGCCTGCTCGACATCACGGTGCGACGCAACGCCTTCGGGTCGCAGGTGGCTTCCGAGGAGGCGGTGGTGGACACGGTGGATGGGCCGGTCATGGCCGCCTTCATCCGGGCACCCGTCGTGACCCGGGTGGGGCCGGGAGTCGAGGTGATCGCCGAGCACCGGGGCCGGGTCGTCGGTGTGCGCTCGGGTGCCGTGACGGTGGTGGCGTTCCACCCGGAGCTCACCGGGGACGCGACCCTGCACCGCCGGCTGCTCCCGGAACCGACCCTCCGCTGAGGGCGATCAGGCCACCGCGCCAGCGGCCGGGGCGACGGTGGCGTTAGCGTAGGGGCAACACATCACCGACCACCAGGGAGCCGACATGGCCTATTCCGAGGGCTACGAGTACCACATCCACCTCAAGCAGGGAGACATCGGACGCTACGTCTTCCTCCCCGGCGACCCCGGCCGCTGTGAGGTCATCGCGCAGCACTTCGACAATCCGCGCTTCGTGGCCTCGCACCGCGAGCACACCACCTGGGTGGGCGAGCTCGACGGCGTTCCCGTGGCCGTGACCTCGACCGGGATGGGCGGCCCGAGCGCCGCGATCGCGGTGGAGGAGCTCATCCACGTCGGAGCCGACACCTTCATGCGCGTCGGCACCTCCGGTGCCATGCAGCCCGAGACGCAGCCCGGCGACATAGCCGTCATCAACGCGTCGATCCGCGACGAGGGCACCGGACTGCACTACCTGCCCATGGAGTACCCGGCCGTCGCCGACCAGGACATCATCAACGGCCTCGTGCTCGCGGCCGCCGAGATGGGGCGCCGCTACCACGTGGGCGTCTCGCAGTCGAAGGATTCCTTCTACGGGCAGCACGACCCGACTCGATGCCGGTCGGCCCGCGCCTCCGGGAGCGGTGGGACGCCTGGGTGAAGGGCGGCTGTCTCGTCTCCGAGATGGAGTGCGCAGCCCTCTTCCTCGTCGCGTCCGTGCGCCGCGTCCGCGCGGGCGGCGTGATGATGGTGATGGGCCACCACGATTTCGCGCCGATGACGGACGCCGAGAAGGAGGCCTCGAAGGTCGAGAACCTGATCCCCGTGGCCATCGAGGGCATGCGCCGCGTCATCGCCGCCGACAAGGCGCGCGGCTAGACGATCGCGTCGCGCACCACGGGCACCCCGCCAGGCCGCTCGAGCTCCCACGTCCGGTGGATGCTCAGTTCGGCGGCGAGGTGCCCGTCGTGCGTCACGATCAGGAGCGCGCCCCGGTAGTCCTCGAGCGCCTCAACAAGTTGCCCGACGGAGTCGAGATCCAGGTTGTTGGTCGGCTCGTCCAGCACCAGGAACTGCGGGGCCGGGTCGGCGAACAGCGTCCGGGCGAGGCCGACACGGAACCGTTCCCCGCCCGACATGGTCGACGGCGGCTGGTCGGCCCGGTCGCCGCGGATCAGGAACTGTGCGAGCAGCGCCCGGGCGTCGTGCGGGGTGCGCAGCGGGGCCGCGTCGCGCACAGCCTCGATGGCGGTCGCGAACCGGTCGAGGTCGTCGAGGCTCTGCGCGAGCATCCCGAGCGGCACGGTGGGTGCGAGGTCGAGCTGGACGCCGTCAAGCACCGCCCGGCGCCACGGCTCGTCGCCGTCGCCCCCGGTCAGCAGCGCGAGCAGGGTGGACTTGCCCGAGCCGTTGTCGCCGACCAGCCTGATCCGTTCCGGGCCGACCACGTCCAGGCGCGTGCCGCCCACGGTGAGGCGCAGCACGTCCTTGCCCGCGGGCACCGTGGTGTCGGGAAGCGCGATGCGGATCGTGTCGGCCGTGCGGGCCGACGCGTCGGCCTCGGCGCGGGTCGCCCCGGCGTCGGCGACCGCCTTCTGGTGCGCGACGCCCTTCGACCCGACGCCCTTCTCCGCGCGGTTTCTGTAGAAGTCGACCGCGCCCTTCGACACGTTGCCGAGCGCGCGCTCCTTCCGTGCCGAGCGGTCGCGCTGGGCCTGCCGCTGGAGCTCGACCTGCGCCTGCCGCCTCGCCCTCTCCAGTTCGGCATCGGCATCGCGCAGCCTGCGCTCGGCGGCCGCCTGCCGCAGGGCGCGCTGCTCCAGGTATGCGCTGAACGGGCCCCGAACACCTCGACCCCGCGGGATCGAGGTCGACAAGTGCGTCGACCCGCTCGAGCAGGTCACGGTCGTGGCTCACCACGATCCGGGCCCCTCCCAGTCGTCGAGCGCGTCGTGGAGCCAGCGTCGCGTGCGGGTGTCGAGGTTGTTGGTCGGCTCATCGAGCAGGGTGACGTCGGCGCGGGCCAGCCTGGCACCCGCCAATGCGATCCGGGTCGCCTCTCCTCCGGAGAGCGTGGACGCGTCGCGGTCGAGGAGGTCGTGGTCGGCCGGGAGGCCAAGTGCCGCAAGCTCGGCGATGGCGCGGGCCTCGACGTCCCAGTCGTCCCGACCGCGTCGAAGTGCGCCTGGTCGACCGACCCGGCCTCGATCGCGTGCAGGGCCGCCCGGCTCCCTGCGATGCCGAGCAGGTCCGCGACGGAGCCCGCCCTGGACAGGCGCTGCGGAACCACGTGGACCCGGCCGGCCGCACGCACCGTCCCGGAGGTCGGGGTGAGCTCGCCTGCGATCAGGCGCAGCAGGGTCGTCTTGCCGGAGCCGTTGGGCCGATCAGGCCGGTCATGCCGACCGGGAACGTCGCGGTGACGTCGAGGAGGATGCCGGTTCCGTCGGGAAGCGTGAAGGTGAGGCCGTCGACGACGACGGCGGGGAATGAGCCATGGTTACTGGTCCTGGGGTCGCTGGGATGCGGTCTCTGTGGGACGGCACGCGCCAACGGGCGTGCCAGGCTCAGTCGGTCATTCATTCCTCCTGGTCGGGGTCAGGCCAGCTTAGCCCCGGATCCACCACGACGGAACCGGCTCCCCGGCCTGGGCGGCCGCAGTAGCCTTGGGGCGAGCAGTTGCCGAAGGAGGCCGACTTGTCCGACCACATCATCACCAGGTTCCGATCCGTGATCGAGAACCATGGGGAGCGACCCGCCACCCGCATCCGGCGAGACGACGACTGGGAGGTCCAGACCTACGCCCAGTTCGGGGCGCGCGTCGAGCGGGTCGCCCAGGGCCTGATCGGCCTGGGAGTCGAGGAGGGCGGCCGGATCGGCATCTTCCTGAACAACCAGCCGGAGTGGTCGGAGATCGACTTCGGCGCCTGCACCGTGCGCGCGGTCCCCGTCCCGCTGTACGCCACGTCGACGCCGGAGCAGATCGCGCACATCTCGCGCGACTCGGGCCTGACGGTGATGTTCGTGGGTGGGAAGAGCGAGGCCGAGCGCGTCCTGGAGGCGCGGGAGGAGCTCCCGAGCTGAAGACGATCGTGGTGGTGCACCCCTACGAGGGGATGCCCGCCGACATGGTCGCCTACCCCGGCTTCCTCGCCGACCCCGACCGGGCTGCGATCGACGAGAGGCTCGCCCGCGCGAGCGGTGACGACCTGGCCTCGATCATCTACACCTCGGGCACCACGGGTGCGCCGAAGGGGTCATGATCCAGCACAAGGCGCTCCTTGCGCAGGGCGAAGCCCTCGACCTGCTCTTCACGTTCCGATCCGAAGACCACTCGCTCTGCTTCCTGCCCCTCTCGCATGCGCTGGAGCGGGCCTGGACCATCGTCGTCCTCCTGAACGGCTGCATGAACACCTACGTGGAGAACGCCCGCACCGTCGCCGAGCAGATGGTGCTCGCCAAGCCGACCATGATGGTGTCGGTCCCGAAGTTGTACGAGACGGTCTACACCACGGCCCATGCGAAGGTGGCCGGCTCGGCCGCAAAGCGCCGCATCTTCGCGTGGGCGCTCAAGATCGGCCGCCACAACCAGTACGCGCACCGAGCGGGCCGTGAGCCTGGATCGGTGCTGCGCGCGAAGCTGAAGATCGCGGACAAGCTCGTCCTGAAGGCCGTGCGTGACGCCGTCGGCGGGCCGAAGACCGTGCTCGCCTGCGGTGGCGCCCCGCTCCGGATCGAGATCGAGGAGTTCTTCAGCTCCATCGGCCTGCCCGTGATGACCGGATACGGCCTGACGGAGGCCTCGCCGCTGGTGTCGTTCAACGCACCGTCCGACTTCAAGGAGGGCACCGCCGGGAAGGTCCTCCATGGCGGCGAGCTGCGGATCGGGGACCTCGGCGAGATTCTCTTCAAGGGCCCCAACGTCATGCTCGGATACTGGAACAACGAGCAGGCCACCGCCGACACGATCGAGGACGGTTGGCTGCGCACCGGAGATGTCGGCTACATCGACACCGACGGCTTCCTGACCATCACCGACCGGCTGAAGGACATCATTGTCACGCTCGGCGGGAAGAACGTCGCCCCGCAGCCCATCGAGGGCCTGATCCTTGCCGACCCGCTGTTCGAGCACGCAGTGCTGCTGGGCGACAACCGCCCGTTCGTGACGCTGCTCGTCAAGCCGTCCCTCCCGCACGTGGAGGCGCTGGCGAAGGCGGGCAAGTGGCAGGGTGAGCTGCAGGACTGGCTCCGTTCGAACGAGCTCCTCGACGAGATGAGGAAGCGCGTCGACGAGTTGACGGCGAAGCTCCCGTCGCAGGACCGGCCGAAGGAGACCCAGGTCATCGATGAGGAGTTCACGATGGACAACGGCCTGCTGACGCCGACGCTGAAGGTGAAGCGGCGCGAGGTGGAGGCCAGGTTCAAGGCGATGATCGACGACATGTACGCCCGGTTGAAGGAACGCGCCCGGGACGACCGCTGACGTTCTTGCGTCACAGCCCTAGGGTCGGGGCATGGCTGAACGTCGCAGGTGGTGGACCACCTGGCCCGGTGCGCTCACGCTCGGAGCCGCCGCGCTGCTGCTCGGCTCGGCCGGGACCCTGACCGGGCTCGCCTACGTCGTGATCCCGCCCGTCGACAGCGCGGGCATCGACTTCGAGATCGCCGCGCCTCCGCTGTGGAAGTCGATCGGGTTCGGGGTGCAGGCGCTGGCGGGGCTGGTGCTGCCCGTCCTGACGGTGTTCTGGGCGCGCAGGCGGTGGGCGGGGTACGTGCTCCTCGGGCTCGGCCTCGCCGCCGTGTCAGGCGTCGTCGGGCTGACCCAGCTCGGCATCCTCTGACGCCAGCGCCTTCTCCATCGCGAAGTTGGTCAACTCGACGCCCCTCGTCACGGGGTGCTGCTCCGCCGTCACCGTGAAGCCGAGGCGCTCCAGCAGCGGCCGCAGCGCCAGGCTGGCGTCCGTGGTCAACGTGGTCACGCCGGAGGCGCGCGCCCGCCGTTCGACCTCCTTCAGCAGGCGCGTCGCGATGCCCTGCCGACCCGAACGCGGGGACACGAACAGCATGTCGATGTGGCCGGCGGGATCGACGTCGGAGAAGGCGACCACCTCGCCGTCGATGGTCGCGACGAAGGTCCCCGCGCGCTCCTGGCCCGGTGCCAGGCCTCCAGTTCCGGTTGCCGGGATCGGCCCAGGCCTCGAGCTGGGCCGCGCTGTAGAAGGCGGCGCCGGTCACCGTCACCGCGTCGATGAACACCTCAAGCGTCGCCGCGGCATCGCCCGGCCCGTAGTCCCTGATCCCGACCGCCATGCCCATCCGGCCAGCCTGCCACGAAATCGCAGTCCATTCGCCGAACCGACTTGGCTGCGGCCCTGCCGCAAGCCACGATGGGCGCATGGGTTTCATGGATTTCCTCGGAAAGCGCTCCGCGGGCGGCCTCAGCATCGAAGAGACGCTGATGGCGCTCAGCAAAGGGGCCGTGCTGATCGACGTCCGCACGCCGATCGAGTACGAGTCCGGCCACGCCCCCGGGCGCGGCCGGTGGAGCCCAAGGACTTCGGGGATGACCCGCTCCTGGCGATCCACGGCGACGACCCGCTGGCGGACCGCGAGGCCGCGATCGTCGTGATCTGTGACAACGGGCTGCGCTCATCGCTGGTCGCTGCCCAGTTGCGCGAGAGGGGCCTTCTCGCCGAGTCGGTGGCGGGTGGGCTGCGAGCCTGGGCCAAGGACGGCAACCCGGTGATCCCGGCCCCTACCGGAGGCGGAGATGAACCGCTTCGGGCCGGCCTCGCCGTAGGCGCCGCGGCCGCCGGCCTGGCCGCCGTCGGCTACAACTACCTGAAGGGGCACCGCCTCATCAACCGGCACGTCGACGACTACCGGGCGCACTGGGAGTCGCGGCGTGGGGGCACGCCGAGGGTGTGCTCCACTACGTGGCGCTGGGCGACTCGGCGGCGCAGGGCGTCGGAGCGAGCCACGTCGGCGCGAGCTATGTCGCCATCGTCGGTGACCGGCTGGCGCAGGCGACGGGGCGTGATGTTGCGATCACCAATCTCTCGGTCTCGGGTGCGGTCTCCGGTGACGTCGTGGCGCGCCAGCTCCCGCACCTCGCCGAACTCGGCTTCACCCCCGACATCGTCACGCTCGACATCGGCGGCAACGACGTGATCTTCGCGGCGGACAACAGCGTCGAGTCGTTCGCCGCGAGCCTCGAGGCCATCCTGGCGGCGCTGCCGCCGGGCAGCTTCGTCGGCGACGTGCCCTGGTTCCTGATCCCCGGCCTCTCCCAGCGGTCGCTGGCCATGACGCGGCGCGCCACCGGGCTGATCGAAAGCTACGGGCACCACCTCGTGCCCATCTACCGGTCGATGCGGGACAACGGGTATCTGCGGTTCTACACAAAGACGGCGGCCGACTGGTTCCACCCCAACGACAAGGGCTACCTGGCGTTCGCCGACCTGTACTGGGACTCCATCGTCTCCTCGGGCGTCATCGAGGGCTCCGGGAGGCCTGAAGGATTTCCGCCAGCCGTCCGCCCCACGGTAGGGTGGTGGATCGACTGACCACCTGGTCGGTCACGCCCTCCTGCCACGGGAACGACCCGTGGCCGTTAGTCCGAAGGAGGTGGGGCTGAACTATGCGTAAGTACGAAGTCATGGTTCTCATCGATTCCGACGTTGATGAGCGTCAGGCACCCGCACTCGTTGACAAGCACCTCGAAGTCATCACCAAGGATGGCGGCACGATCGACAACATCGACATCTGGGGACGTCGTCGCCTTGCGTACGACATCAACAAGAAGTCGGAGGCGATCTACGCCGTCCTCCAGCTGACCGCGGAGCCCGCGACCGTATCCGAGATGGACCGTCTGATGTCCATCGACGAGAAGATCGTGCGCACCAAGGTTCTCCGTCTCGAGGACTGAGTTCGGTTTCCCCTCGCGGGGACCGGGTTCTTTTCCACAACTTCACAGTTACCTGCAAAATTGTCGGGCCCTGGCCCGAGAATCTGGAGGTAACACGAGGTGGGCCGCTCGGCCCATCGAAGTCCGATCCATCGGAAGGCACTGAAAAACATGGCAGGCGAGACACCCATCACGCTCATCGGCAACCTCACCGCCGATCCGGAGCTTCGCTTCACGCCCAATGGGGCCGCTGTCGCGAACTTCACGGTCGCGTCCACCCCCGCACGTTCGATCGTCAGACGAACGAGTGGAAGGACGGCGACGCCATGTTCCTCAACTGCTCGGTTTGGCGTCAGTACGCCGAGAACGTGGCCGAATCCCTCACCAAGGGGATGCGCGTCGTCGTTTCCGGTCGACTGAAGGCCCGCAGCTACGAAACCCGCGAGGGTGAGAAGCGAACCGTGTTCGAGGTTGATGTCGACGAGGTCGGTCCCGCTCTGCGCTACGCAACCGCGAAGGTCACCCGCACCCAGGGTGGCGGCGGCGGTGGCGGCTCGTGGCAGGGCAGTCAGGGCGGCAACGGCGGCGGCGGCAACCAGCCGCAGCAGCAGGCTGATCCCTGGGCAAGCTCCGGCAATGCCGGTGGCAACCGCGGCGGAAACGATCCGTGGGCCCAGTCGCAGCCTGAAGAGCCCCGTTCTGATCCACCGCTTATCTAGCCCTCCGCGGGCTAGCTGGCACATTCCGTCGCGAGACGGGCTTTCAGGGCATCCCGCCCACCAACAAAGGAGAGCACCACAATGGCCGGTCCACAGCGCAAGCCTGTGAACAAGAAGAAGATCATGCCGGTGAAGACGACCCGCGTCGCCAACATCGACTACAAGGACACCAACACGCTCAAGAAGTTCATCTCCGAGCGTGGCAAGATTCGCGCCCGCCGCGTCACTGGCCTCTCGGTCCAGGACCAGCGCAAGGTCGCCATCGCCGTCAAGAACGCGCGTGAGGTTGCCCTGCTGCCCTACGCGTCGACCGCTCGCTGATCACGGAAGGGAAAGGTTCACTATGAAGCTCATCCTGACTGGCACCGTTGACAAGCTCGGCATCGCCGGCGACATCGTCGAGGTGAAGGACGGCTACGGCCGCAACTACCTGCTGCCGCAGGGCAAGGCGATCCGCTGGACCCGTGGCAACGAGAAGCAGATCGATGGCATCAAGCGTGCCCGCGACGCCCGCGAGGTTCGCGGTGTCGAGCACGCGCAGGAGATCCGCTCGCAGCTCGAGGGCCTGACCATCAAGGTCACCTCGCGCGCCTCCGAGCAGGGTCACCTGTTCGGCGCCGTGACCGCCAACGACTTCGCGGTTGCCGTGAAGAAGGCCGGCGGCCCGACGATCGACAAGCGCTCGGTCTCGTTCGCGAAGCCCGTGAAGTCCGTTGGTGGCCACGCCGCCAACGTCAAGCTGCACGGCGCGGTCACCGCGCACGTGCCGTTCGAGGTCACCGCTGAGTGATCCCACAGGACGAAGTCCTTTAGGAGAGGGCCCCGGCTTCGGCCGGGCCCTCTCTGCATCCTCGGCCCTGCCAACTGCATCCCCCGGGGCCCTGCCGGAGAAATCGGCCAGTGGCCGATTCCGGTCGGTCTGCCCGGAAGAATGGGCCAGCGTCCCGGTCGGCTGCATCCCTCGGGGCCTGCCGGAGAAATCGGCCAGTGGCCGATTCCGGTCGGTCTGCCCGGAAGAATGGGCCACCGTCCCGGCCGAAAGGGTCGTGACAGGGACCTGGGTCGCAGGCGGGCTGGACGGGGGAGCGGGCACACTGGACCCATGACCTCCGACACCACCCGACACCGCATACCCCTCAAGGGCATTTCCAGCCGGGCCTGGGAGCATCCGGCGGACAGGGGGCGCTCGTCGCGCTGCGCAAGCTCCAGGGCTTCGACACCATCCTGCGGAAGTTCTCCGCGTTCATGAACGAGCGCTCCATCCGGATGCAGCTGCTCGGTTCCGCCGTCCGCGTCAGCGAGCGCCAGTTCCCGCGGGTCCATCGGCTGCACGCCGACGCGGCCACCGCGTTGGACGCCCCGAACTGCCCGAGCTGTATGTCATGGCCTCCCCGGTGCTCAACGCCATGACGATCGGGATCGACAAGCCCAAGATCGTGGTCAACTCCGCGCTGGTAGACCTCCTCGACGACCAGGAGTTGCGGTTCGTGCTCGGCCACGAGCTCGGCCACGCGTTGAGCGGGCACGCCCTCTACCGCACCCTGCTGCAGTACATCCTCACCTTCGGGTTCACCCTGACGAGCGTCCCATTCGGTGGCATCGGGCTGATCGCGCTCCGCTCGGCCCTCACGGAGTGGTCTCGCAAGTCGGAGCTGTCCGCCGACCGGGCCGGGCTGCTCGCCACCCAGGATGTGCCTGCGGCCGTGCGGGTCAACATGAAGCTCGCCTCCGGTGGGCACCTGGAGGACCTCGACCAGACGGAGTTCCTTGCCCAGGCGCGGGAGTACCAGGAGAGCGACGACCTGCGCGACTCGATCGCGAAGCTGATGCTCGTCGACGGCTCCACCCACCCGATGAACGTTGTGCGGGCGAGCGAGATCCGACGGTGGGTCGAGTCGGGAGCCTATGCCGCGATCCTCGCGGTGGGTACCCGCGCCGCGACGAGGACGCCGATGCGAAGATCTCGTCGGAGGCGAGCGCCGCCGCCGACGCCTACGCCGCAGATTTCAGGCAGAGCGAGGACGCGTTGGCCAAGCTGGCCCGCGACCTGGGGAGGGCGTGACCGACCTCGGGAAGTGGGTCTCCGGAAAGGTCCGCGGGCTCTGAAGCTCAGGGGCGCCGGGCGTCCAGCTCCCGTAGGAGCCGGGAGCCCGCAGTCTCCCGGTAGGACAGCTCCATCAGCTCGGCGATCTCGTCCCAGTCGGTCGAGTCGTCCAGCGTGACCCCGATCCAGCCGAACGGCCCGATGTAGCCGGGGATGTGCACGCGCGGGTCGTCGAGCAGCGCGAGTCGCTCGTCCTCCGGCAGCAGGAAGGCTGCCGACCGCGGCGAGTGCGCCCACTCACCCCCACCTTGTAGCTCATCCCGAAGTAGCCGAACACCTTGCGGGTGTAGAACGCGGGGTGCCCGACCACGAGCTTCTCCCCGGCGCCGGGCAGCGCCAGCGCCACCGTGCGGAGGCGGGCCAGGTACGGATCGGCCGGGTCGAACTGCGGTGGGTGCGCTGCCATCACCCCATCCTCACATCCCGGTGCCCCTGCCCGATCGGGATAGGCTTGATCGGTGCGCACCTTCACCGTCGAGTTGAACCCACAACGGAGCGTCTCCCTTGAGGCGACGGTCTTCGACCTGCCGCTGCACTCGGAGCGACCCACGCCGTTGGAGCACCCGCGGCCGGCCATCGTCATCTGCCCCGGGGCGGCTACGAGTTCCTCTCCCAGCGCGAGGTCGACCCGGTGGTCGCGTCCTTCCTCGCGGGCGGCTTCAACACGTTCGTGCTGCGCTACTCCATCAACGAGCACGCCACCGGGCCCAACCCCGCCGTCGACGCCGCCCGCGCCGTCCGGTGGGTCCGGGCACACGCCGAAGAGCTGGGGAACGACCCGACCCGGGTTGCGGTCCTCGGCTTCTCGGCCGGTGGCCACGTGACGGGGATGATCGGCACCGCCTGGGACGACCCCGCACTCGAGACCGCCGAACGGGCCGAATACGACGCGCTGGTTGCCGCGGGCGTCGAGATCAACGCCGGTCTGATGGCCTTCAGCCCCGCCCCGACGCCATCGTCCCCTGCTACGCGGTGCTCACCATGGACTGGGACGACGGCCGCTCCCGCCCCCACCTGACGTTTGGCGACTGCATTGCGGGCGTCTCGGCCGCGACGCCACCGACGTTCCTCTGGACCACCAACGAGGACACCACCGTCCCGCCCACCCAGTCGCTGCGCTTCGCGGCGGCCCTTGCGGAGGCGGGCGTCGAGTTCGAGTACCACCACTTCGACCGCGGCCCGCACGGCCTGTCGATGGCGACGCCGCTCTCCAATGCCGACCGCGGCGCCCTGCCCGAGAACGCCCAGGCCTGGCTGGGGCTCTGCCTCTCGTGGCTCCGGGCGACCTGGGCGGCCCGGTGAGCGCCAGGTTCCTCTCCACCTGGCCGTGCCAGGATGCCTGCGGCACCGTCGAGACCGACGAGCGGGTCGAGGGGCGCCCGTCTACCGCTGCCCCGGCTGCGATTCGTCCTGGATCGAACTGAACGAACGCACCGTCGCGACCGGGCCGGCCGAGGAGTCCGCCGACCCGACCTGACCGGGCGTCAGCACTCGATGAAGGCGACCGCGAGGCCGCCCTCCGAGGTCTCCTTGTACTTGCTCAACATGTCGTGTCCGGTGTCGCGCATGGTGCGGATCGCCTGATCGAGGGTGACGCGGTGGGTGCCGTCGCCGTTGAGTGCCAGTTGGGCCGCGTTGATCGCCTTCACGGCCGCCATCGCGTTGCGCTCGATGCACGGCACCTGGACGAGCCCGCCGATCGGGTCGCACGTCAGCCCCAGGTTGTGTTCGAGGCCGATCTCCGCCGCGTTCTCCACCTGCCCCGGCGTGCCGCCCAGCACCTGGGCGAGCCCGCAGCGGCCATCGCGCACGCCGAACCGACCTCGCCCTGGCAACCCACCTCCGCACCGGAGATGGAGGCGTTCTGCTTCAACAGCACCCCCACCGCGGTGGCGGCCAGCAGGAAGTCGACGATGTCGTCGTCGCCCGGGTGCTCGGCGAAGTCCATGTAGTAGTGGAGCACGGCCGGGATGATCCCGGCCGCGCCGTTGGTGGGGCGGTGACGACCCGGCCGCCGCCCGCGTTCTCCTCATTGACGGCCAGCGCGTAGAGGTTGACCCACTCCATCGCCGAGAAGGTCACGGTGATCAGGTTCGGCCGCGGGTCGCAGGTGAGCCGCCGGTACAGGTCGGGCGCGCGCCGCGGCACCCGGAGCCCGCCGGGAAGGAGACCCTCCTGCCTGATCCCACGCTCCACGCAGGCCTCCATCACGCCCCAGATGTTGACCAGGGCGGCCCGCGTCTCGTGGGCGGGGCGCCAGGCCTCCTCGTTGGCCGCGACCACCTGCGCGATGCTGAGCGACTCGCGTGCGGCCGTCGCCAACAGCTCCTCGGCGGTGTTGAACGGGTACCGGACGCTCACCTCGTCGACCCCGGTGCCGCCCCGCGCGGCCTCCTCCTCATCGACGACGAAGCCGCCGCCGATCGAGTAGTAGCGGGCCGTGTGGACGACGCGGCCGTCCTCGCCCAGGGCCGTCAGGTCGAGCGCGTTCGGGTGTCGGGGCAGCGCCTCGCGGTGGAACCGGAGATCGGTGGCCCAGTCGAACGGGACGGGACGGCGCCCCGCGAGCAGGAGGCGGCCCTCACGCCCGACCGCGGCGACGTCGGCCTCGAAGCGGTCGGGGTCGGTCGCCTCGGGCAGGTTGCCGAGCAGCCCGCCGACGACCGCCTTGTCCGTGCCGTGCCCGATGCCCGTCGCGGCGAGCGACCCGTACAGGTCGATCCGGACGCGGGCCACCTCATCGAGCAGGTCGGCCAGGGCCTCCGCGAAGAGGGCCCCGGCCCGCATCGGACCCATCGTGTGCGATGAAGAAGGACCGATGCCGATCTTGAACAGATCGAGCGCGCTGATCGACATGCCGCCTCCGATGGTTGCCTGTGGCACCGACACTAGCGCGCGGGTTTTCAGCTGACGGCCGGGGCCTCCGAGCGGTGCGTCCACACCCTTATCCGGATCGGGTGTCGCGCCACCCTGACCCGCATGCCCTTGTGGAGGACGAGGTAGGCGAACACGCCGATGGCGCAGAGTCCCACCGTCACCGAGCCGACCAGCACCGAGGCGCGTGGCCCGAGAACCTGGCCCACCCAGCCGATGAAAGGCGACCCGAGCGGGGTGCCGCCGAGGAAGATCGCCATGTAGACGGCCATCACGCGGCCCCTGAACTCCGGGGCGGTGCCCAACTGCACCGACGCGTTCGCCGTGGTCATCGCGGTGAGGGAGAAGAAGCCCGTCGGGATGAGGAGCGCAGCGTAGACGTAGTAGTTGGGGGACAGCGCCAGCGCGAAGGTGCTGATCGAGAAGCCGACCATCGACAGCATCAGGGTGCGCAGCGTCGGCTTCGTGCGGCGGGCCGCCATCAGGGCGCCCGCGAGGGTGCCGACGGCCATGATGGTGCCCAGCATGCCGAAGGCGGAGGCACCCCTCCCGAACTCGACCGTCGACATGGTGGCGTTGAAGATCTGGAAGTTCATGCCGAAGGTGCCGAGCACGAACACCATCACGAGGACCACGATCAGGTCGGGTCGGTGCCAGAGGTAGCGCAGCCCGTCGAGGGCGCCGCCCTCGTCTTGGGGATCGGGGCGGGGCGCAGCTCGTCGCCGTGCATGGCGATCACGGCGGCGATCATGCCGAGGAAGCTCAGCGCGTTGATCAGCAGGGTCGGGCCGACGCCGACCGCGGCGACCAGTAGGCCGGCGAGGCCGGGACCCACGAGACGGGCGCCGTTGAACGACGTCGAGTTGAGGCCGACGGCGTTGGTGATGTGGTCCTCCGGCACGATCTCGGTGACGAACGCCTGCCGCGCCGGGTTGTCGAAGGCCGTGATGATGCCCATCAGCAGAGCGAAGACGTAGACGTGCCACAACGCGACGGTTCCGGTTGCGACAAGGGCCCAGAGCCCGAGCGCCGTCAGCATCAGGCCGACCTGGGTGACGATCAGCACCTTGCGCTTGGGGTAGCGGTCGATGATGGCGCCCGCATAGGGGGCGAGCAGCGGGATCGCGAGGAACTGCAGGGCGGTCACGATGCCCAGAGCGGTGCTGGAGTTGTCGGTCAGTTCGGTGAGCACCAGCCAGTCCTGGCCGATGCGCTGGATCCAGGTGCCGAGGTTGCTGACGAGCGCGCCGACGAAGAAGTAGCGGTAGTTGCGGATCCCGAGGGAGGCGAAGGTACTGAGGCGTTCAGGCATCCGAGACCTCCAGTAGCAGGTCGGCGGCGCTGCGCAGCAGGGTGAGCTGCTCCTCGCTGAGGCCCTCGAGGTGCTCGAGCATCCAGGTGTCGCGCTGGGCGATGGTGTCACGGATGACGGCGTGCCCGGCCTCGGTGGGGCGCACGAGCACCTGCCGCCGGTCGTCGGGATGGGGGAAGCGCTCGACGAGGCCGTCCTCGGCGAGGCAGTTGACGGTCTTCGTCATGGACGGCGCGCTGACCCGGTCGTGGGCGGCGAGCTGCGTCGGCGTCTGCGGGCCGATGCGGTGCAGGTAGACGAGCACCGAGAACTGGTGCGGTGCGACGGCGGTCGTCGACTCGAAGCGCACCCGGCGGGCGATGCGTTGGCACGCCAGCCGCAGGTCGTTCGCGAGCGTGATCATGGGCGCGTCCTCCGCGTTGTTCCCGGTCTCCGCCGACAGATTCATGTGTTGTACTCCCTCTTCGGGTAGTTAGCCTAGTTCATTAGTTTGGCTAACCAAAATGCCCTGGGTCGGTGTCCGGATGCTGTCGGCGGGTGGCCCGGGAGGGCGCGTCGGGCGGGAAGTGGGCCGCGGACCCTTGACATGCAACTAAATGGTTGTAGATTGGGCGGCATGGCCGGGAACGAAGAGGATCGTGCAGACGCACTGTTCCACGCGCTCGCCGACCGCACCCGGCGCGATGTTCTGCGTCGGGTACTTGCCGGGGAGCACAGCGTCTCGGCCCTCGCGGCGAAGTACGACATGAGCTTCGCCGCCGTCCAGAAACACATCGCCGTCCTGGAGAAGGCGGGCCTCATCACCAAGCGGCGACAGGGCCGCGAGGCCCTCACCAGCGGCGACATCGCGGCGGTCCGCTCCGTGCGCGACATGCTCGCCGAGCTCGAGGACGTCTGGCGCGGGCGCATCGCCCGCATCGACGAACTCCTGGCCGAACCGCAACCCGATCCGAAGGGATGAACCACCATGCCTCTCACCGATGCAACGCACGACCTCGAGTCGCGCACCATCATCCTCACCGCCGACTTCGCGGCCCCCGTAGAGCGCGTCTGGCAGGTCTACGCCGACCCGCGTCAGCTCGAGCGGGTCTGGGGCCCGCCCACGCATCCCGCCACCTTCGTCGACCACGACCTCGCACCGGGCGGCAGGATGAACTACTTCATGACCGGTCCCGACGGGGAGCGGTACTACGGCTTCTGGCGCGTCACGGAGGTGGACTCGCCCAGGAGTTTCACCTTCGAGGACGGGTTCGCCGTCGACGAGACGTTTGCCGAGAACACCGATCTCCCGGTCAGCATCAACACCTACCGCTTCGAGCCGAACGGTGGGCACACCACCATGACGGCGGTATCGGTCTACCCGACCGCCGAGTCGTTGCAGCAGGTGCTCGACATGGGGATGATCGAGGGAGCGACCTCGGCGATCAACCAGATCGACGGCCTGCTGACTGCCTGACCCGCCCGGGTGTCGGGTGTTCGCGACCGGAGTAACGGCGTTGACTGCGGGCGACCCTGTGCTTCGTCGGTGATGGGGCGGAGAATGTAGAAGAATCAAGCACATGGCTACCGTCGCGCAGATCATCGTTTCATCGCTGGAAGCACAGGGGTCGAGCGGATCTACGGTCTCTCCGGAGACTCGCTCAACGGCCTCACAGACGCGGTCCGCAGTTCGTCCAAGCTCGAGTGGGTCCACGTCAGACACGAGGAGTCCGCCGCCTTCGCCGCCGGGGCCGAGGCCGAGCTGACCGGCAGGCTGACGGTCTGTGCAGGCTCCTGCGGGCCGGGCAACCTCCACCTCATCAACGGTCTCTTCGACGCCCAGCGCAGCCGGGTGCCGATGCTCGCGATCGCCGCGCACATTCCCTCCGGTGAGATCGGCTCCAACTACTTCCAGGAGACCCACCCGCAGGAGCTGTTCCGCGAGTGCTCCGTCTGGGCCGAACTCGTCAGCAGCCCCGACCAGATGCCCCGCCTCCTCCGCATCGCCATGCAGGAGGCCATCTCCAAGCGGGGCGTGGCGGTGCTGGTGATCCCGGGGACGTGGCGCTCAGCCAGGCCGCCGGCGACCAGCTGGCCCACGCCTTCGAGGCGGAGCCGCGCGTCATCCCGGGCTCGGAGGATCTGGGGCGCGCCGTCGAGCTCCTCGACAACGGCAAGCGCATCACCATCCTTGCCGGCGCAGGCGCGGCGGGGGCACACGATGAGCTGGTCGCGTTGGCCGACGTGCTGGGGGCCCCGATCGTGCACGCCATGCGTGGCAAGGAGCACGTCGAGTACGACAACCCGTTCGACGTCGGCATGACGGGCCTGCTCGGGTTCGCCAGCGGCTACCGCGCCATGGCCAACGCCGACACCCTCCTGATGCTCGGCACCGACTTCCCCTACCAGCAGTTCTACCCGGACAACGCCAAGGTGATCCAGGTCGACGTGCGCGGCGAGCAGCTCGGCCGCCGCGTCCAGCTCGACCTCGGGTTGGTCGGCACGGTCAAGGACACCGCCGAGGCGTTGATCCGGATGGTGCCGCGCAAGAAGGACCGCTCCCACCTGGAGGAGGCCCAGAAGCACTACCGGAAGACCCGCACCAAGCTCGACGACCTCGCCACCCCCACGCCGAAGGGCAAGCCGCTCCACCCGCAGTATGTGGCGAAGGTGATCGACCAGCTCGCCGCTGACGACGCCGTCTTCCTCCCCGACGTGGGCTCGCCCGTCATCTACGCAGCCCGCTACCTCACCATGAACGGAAGGCGCCGCATCGTCGGCTCCTTCAGCCACGGCTCCATGGCCAACGCGATCCCGCAGGCCATCGGCGCGCAGGCCGCGTTCCCCGGGCGCCAGATCGTCACGATGTCGGGCGACGGCGGCCTCACCATGCTTTTCGGTGAGCTGCTCACCCTCGTCCAGGAGAAGCTGCCGGTGAAGGTGGTCGTGCTCAACAACTCCAGCCTCAACTTCGTGGAGCTCGAGATGAAGGCCGCCGGCTTCGTCGACTTCGGCACCGACCTCGTCAACCCCGACTTCGCGAAGGTCGCCGAGGCGATCGGAGTCAAGGGCTACCGCGTCGACGACGCCGCCAAGCTGGAGGAGACGCTCCGCGAGGCGTTCGCGCACGACGGACCTGCGCTGATCGACATCCCCACGGGTCGCCAGGAACTGACCATCCCGCCGAAGATCACCCAGGAGCAGCTCAAGGGCTTCGCGCTGTACGCGATCCGCACCGTGCTCAACGGCCGCGGCGACGAACTGCTCGACCTCGCCGCCACCAACTGGAGACAGGTCTTCTAGCTGTACTTCCCCGGCAGGTTGTGAACGGGTGAGGTAGGCGAAGACCTCCGTGCAGGATGTGGGTTACCACACTCGCATCTTGCTCACGGAGGTCTTCATGTCCCACGCTAACGCGCCTTTGACGCCGGAGGGGCGTCGTCGTCTTGTTGTTCTCGTCGTCGATCGCGGCTGGTCGCTGCGACGCGCGGCGGAACGGTTCCAGTGCTCGCCGGCGACGGCGAAACGGTGGGTCGACAGGTATCGGGCCGGGCAGCCACTCACTGACCGCAGCTCGAGGCCGGCGTCCTCGCCGAATCGACTGCCGCGGAAGTTGGAGCGGCGCATCATCGCGTTGCGGTTCACGCGCCGGTGGGGTCCGCACCGGATCGCGTATCACCTGCATCTGGCACGCTCGACGGTGGGTCGTGTGCTGGCCCGGTACGGCATGCCGAAGCTGGTGGACATCGACCAGGCCACCGGGCTGCCGGTGCGAAAGCCGAAGCCGAAACGGTACGAGGTCGCCGCGCCCGGGCAGCTCGTGCACGTCGACATCAAGAAGCAGGGCCGGATCCCCGACGGCGGCGGCTGGCACGCCCACGGCCGCGGATCCACGCAGGACCGCGCCGCGGGTTCCGCCCGCGACAAGGCAACGCGGGCAGGAGCGGCAGGCTCCCGCGGCTACCGATACCTCCACCACGCCGTCGACGACCACTCCCGGGTCGCGTACTCGGAGATCCTCGACGACGAACGCAAGGAGACCGCCGCGGGTTCTGGACCCGCGCGAACGCGTTCTTCCAGGGACTCGGCGTGACCGTCACCGCGGTGATGACCGACAACGGCGCCTGCTACCGATCCCACGCCTTCCGCGACGCTCTCGGAGAGGGCGTCAAACACAAGTGGACCAAGCCCTACCGGCCGCAGACCAACGGGAAGGTCGAGCGCTTCAACCGCACCCTCGCCGCCGAGTGGGCATACGCGAAGCCCTACACCAGCGAAGCCGAACGAGCCGCTGCCTACGAAACGTGGCTGCATCACTACAATCACCACAGACCCCACACCGGGATCGGCGGCCAAACCCCTCAGAACGCGTTCACAACGTCACGGGGAAGTACATCTAGCCGGTTCGCGCATACCCTTGGGGCATGCGCCCGATCGAGAAGCTGCGTCACCTCATCGGGTCGGCGATCCGTGACAAGGTCGCCGGCCCCGACCCGGAGGCCCGCGAAGCGAGCATCTGGGGCGCTGACGGCGAGCGCTGGCACCGGAGCGACGAGGCGATCTGGCGTATCAACCGCGACGCCGCCATGTACGCCGGAGGCATCCGGGCGCTGCTGCTCCAGGCGCTCCACCCCGCCGCCATGGCGGGCGTCGCCGGGCATTCGGGGTACCGGTCCGACCCGTGGGGGCGGCTGCAGCGCACAGGCGAGTTCATCGCCATGACGACCTACGGCCCCATCCCGTCGGCCGAGGCCCTGATCGGCCGGGTCCGCTCCGTGCATGAGCGGGTCCGCGGCAAGACCGATGACGGCACCCCCTACCGGGCGTCCGACCCGCACCTGCTCGCCTGGGTGCACGTCGCCGAGACGCAGAGCTTCCTCGCCTCCTACCAGGCCTTCGGGCCCGCGCGGCTCGGGCCGGGGGAGGCCGACGCGTACGTCGCCTCGGCGGCACCGGTCGGGGAACTGCTCGGCGCCGTCGACCTGCCACGCACCGAGGCCGACCTGCTCGCGGTCATCGACGCCTACCGGCCCGAGCTTCGCGTCTCGCCCGCCGCGCGCGACACCGTCGACTTCATCCTGCGGACGCCCCCGGTGCCGTGGCCCGGGAAGCTCGGCTACTGGATGCTCGCGGCCGGCGCCGTCGCGACGCTGCCTGTCTGGGCGAGGCAGATGCTCGACCTCCCGACGTCGAGGTGGTTCGACCGGCTCGTCGGGTTGCCGCTGGGCAGGTTCGCCACCCGCGTCGCAGGGTGGGCCATCGCGACCCCGCTGACCGCCTCCGAGCAGGCGTGACGCCCGGCCGACCCGGCCGCTGTCAGCCGGCCTTCGGCAACAGCACGCGGCCGCGGTCCCCGTCGACCGTCACCTGGTCGCCGCTGCGGATCCGCGCGGTGGCCGAGCCGGTGCCGAGCACGGCGGGGATGCCGTACTCGCGCGCCACGATCGAACTGTGCGACAGCGGCCCACCGACGTCCGTGACCACCGCTGAGGCCATCGCGAAGAACGGCGTGTACGCGGGTGTGGTGATGGGAGCGACCAGCACATCCCCGGGCCGCATCGAGGCGAAGTCCTCCGGCCCCGCAGCAGCCGCGCGGTGCCCGTCGCGGTGCCGCCGCTCGCGCCGAGGCCCCGCAGCGTGTCGCCGTCCTGCGTGGACTCGTTGGTCGGCATGAACCGCCGGAACGCCCGGTAGGCCCAGCCCCTGGCGGGCAGCCACCCCGGTGGGGTCGCGATCTGCCTGCGCCCGCGCCACTGCACCTTCCGCGCGTCGACGGCGGCCGCGAGCGACGATCCTGCCTCGCGCCCGGCGTCGAGGCTCCCGCCGCCTGCCGCACCTCCTCACCGGTGAGCCAGAACACGTCGTCGCGTTCCAGCACGACGCCGGCCTCGGTGAGGCGGCTTCCCAGCTCGCGCAGCATCCGGCGCACCGCAGGCCAGCCCAGCCCGACGTCGGCGAGCGCGTCCTCCCGCAGCGGGCCGAGCTCGTGGGCCTTCCTCAGCGCGCGCTCCAGCAGGCGCCTGCGGAGCGGGCCGACATGGCCCCACAACCAGGCGGTGGCCGACTCCCGGTCGGCGCGGAGCCGGGCGAGTCGATCGTCCGGGTCGGTCGCCCGGCCCGACACGGCGTAGCGCAGCGCCACCATGACGGCGGACGGGTCGTCGGCCGCCACCGGCTGCATGACGTCGAGGTTGTAGGTCAGGTGTCCGAAGCGGTCCAGGTGCTCGCGCAGCAGTTCATCGAACCGGGCCCGCCGCGCCCCAGGCACCCGGCGCCCGTCGAGGATCGCCGAGACCACCTCCGGATACCTTCTGCACCACGTCGCCAGCGCGTAGAGCGACCGCTCCGCGCGGATCGGCTCCGACTCGGCGCCCAGCAGCAGGGCCAGCGCGGGCGGCCGACCGGGGTGCCGCACCAGGGCCCCGTACAGCTTCGTGAAGGCGATCTCGGCGGTCGCCGACTGGGGATCAGGGCCTGGACGAAGGTGTAGTACTCGGCGCCGGCGGAGATCAGCTCGGTGGCCGTGTCGAGCAGGGCGGACGCCGTCATCGTCGTCGGGTCGTCGTGTGCGTGCCGCTCCACGACGGCCCGGTAGGCGGGCAGCCCGATGGTGCGCCACATCGTCAGGCCGTTCAGGTCGCTCCCGCTGCGGAACACCACGGGCAACGCGGTGGGCGCCGCCTTCACCAGCCGCCACATCCCGCGTTGGAGTAGAAGTAGTAGGCGAATCCGTTGACGGTCGGGAAGTCCATGTCTTCCGGCTCGAGCACGCCGTCCTTGAAGTAGCGCTCGAGCACGGTCCGCAGCGATGCGGCCACTGACGGGCGGATGAGGTCGGCGAACAGCGTCGAGAGCGGGTCGGGAAGCTGCTCCACGATCGAGGCGCGCACGTACATGCCGTCGCTGCGCTCCAGCGGCCACGTCGTGGGCGCCGGCCCGGTCTCGGGCGGGAGAGCGGTGACGGGGCGGCTCTGCACCACCTGGAACGCGCCGTCGCGGAGGGTCCACTCGATGTCCTGCGGGGAGCCGAAGTGCCGCTCGATCCGGCGCCCGAGATCGGCGAGGGACACGGCCTGGGCGTCGGTCAGCACCCGTGCGTGCCGCCGGTCGGCGGACTGCCCGGCGGTGACGGTTCCGGAGCCGGTGGTGACGGTGCGGACCGCCTTGTCCGCGGTGGTGCGGGAGGTGACGCTGCCCGCCTCGACCACGAGCTCGTCGGGGTCACCTCGCCGCCGACGACGGCCTCGCCGAGCCCGAACGCCGCGTTGATGACGACCTCCCCACGGCGCCCGTTGGCCGGGTTCGCGGTGAACATGACGCCCGCCGCGTCCGCGTCGACGAGTCGCTGCACGACGACGGCGAGGCTCGCGTCACGCACCCCGCCCTCGCCCGGTACGCGATGGCGCGGTCGGTCCACAGCGATGCCCAGCACCGCCGGACGGCGTCGAGCAGGTCGGTGGCGCCCCGCACGTTGAGGAAGGTGTCCTGCTGGCCGGCGAACGAGGCGTCGGCGAGGTCCTCCGCGGTGGCCGACGATCTGACGGCGACCGGCCCCTCCCGAGGGCGCGGTAAGCCTCCGTGACCGCGTCGGCGAGGTCCGCGGGGAGCGGGCGATCGAACAGCGCCCTCGCCGCCGTGCCGTCGGGGCGGCGGCGAGGCGGGCGCGCAGGTCGTCTGCCCCAGGTACTCGTCGTAGGCCCCCGTCGTGATGATGAAGCCGTCGGGCACGGGGAACCCGGCCCTCACCAGTTCGCCGAGGTTGGCTCCCTTGCCTCCGGCGGTGGCGATGTCTGTGCGCCCGAAGGCCCGCAGCGTCTCGATCCGACCCATGTCGTCTCCTTTGCCGCATTCCAGGTTAGTCCCGGTTCCGCGGCGAAGAACCCGACGCGTCAGACCCGCGTCAGCGTCTCCGCACCGAAATCGTCGGCCAGGGCGATCGCCAGCAGCCGGGAGGCGGAGGCCTCGGGCGTCAGCAGGTGGCCCTCGTCCTTCAGGGCGACGAAGTCGGAGCGACCCGGGAAGTCCTCCGAGCCGCGGATCTGGGCCTGCATCGACGTGTCGACCACGCCCGGCGCGATGGCCGCGATCCGCACCCGGGCAACCGCTCGGCCGCCACCGTCAGGGCATGCTGGTCGACGGCCGCCTTGGTGGCGCAGTACACGCTCCACCCGACGATCGGGCGCCGTCCCGCACCGCTCGAGACGTGCACGATCCTCACGGGCACCCCGTCCGGGCGGGCCGCGAGGACGGCGTTGGTGAGCAGGATCGGGGCGGTCACGTTGACGTTGACGGCGGCCGTCACGGAGGCCGCCTCCTGCGGACCCGCGACGGTTGCCGGTCCGAGCAGCCCCGCGTTGTTGATCAGCAGCACCTCATCGGCGCCCGCCAGGAAGTCGGCGACCGTGGGGCCGTCGAGCCAGGTGGCCAGCGCCGTGGGATCGGCCAGATCGACCCGCTCGCCGGCCGAGCGGGAGACACCCAGCACGTCCCACCCGTCCGCGGTGAGCGCGGCCGTGACTGCCGCCCCGAGCCCGCGGCTGTGGCCGGTGACGATGGCCCTGCGCGTCATCCTCAGTGCTCCGGGTGCGGCTGGTGGCTCCATGCGGGTGGCTCGTCGTTGCCGGACTCCTCGTCGGCCTCGGCGTCGGCGAACGTCGCGTGTACCTTTCCGGCCGCGTGATGGGTGGGGCGTAGATCGTGTAGAGCTGGAGGGGCTCGTCGCCGATGTTGATCACGTCGTGCCAGGTGCCGGCGGGCACCTGGATGGACCAGCCGTCACCCACCTCCTCGCTGAACGGAAGGTCGTCCTCGGCGGGGCCCATCGTGACGCGGCCGCGGCCGGCGTCGATGCGCAGGAACTGGTCGGTCTCGGGGTGCGTCTCGAGGCCGATCGACCCACCCACCGGAATCGACATCAGCGTCACCTGAAGGTACTTCCCGGTCCACGCGACGGTGCGGTAGTTGGGGTTCGCGACGGTCGCGGCCTCGATGTCGAAGACGTTGGGCTGCGGTCCGTAATCCTGAATGCTCATGTGCTTCTCCTCCTGCCAGGCAGCCTACCGGTGGGGTCGGACCGTGCGGCCGGTGCCCTGCGATGCGACAGTGACAAGGCCCCATCGGTAGTCTTGGCGCCGATCGAGCCACCATGGGAGAAGCATGAGCACACCACGCCGCATGGCCGACGACGCGTCGATCCGGATCGACGAGGTCACCGAGCTGGCCTCCCCGAAGCGTTCCGCGCCGCGCGGCAGGCGCCCCGGCGTCGCGGTCACAGGGGTGGCCATCTCGCTGGCGCTGCTGCTCGGGCTCGGCGGCGTCGGGGTGGCCGCCGCGCACAAATCTGTGACCCTCGAGGCGGACGGACGGCTCCTCAGCACCGGCACGTTCACCGGCGATGTGTCGGAGCTCCTGGCGGAGCAGGGCATCGAGTTGGGCGAACACGACGAGGTGAGCCCGGCCCTCGACGCGCGGCTGGCCGACGGCAGCACCGTCCGCATCGACCGGGCGCGGGCCGTCGACGTCGTCCTCGACAGCGAGCACACGATCCTCTGGACCACCGAGGACCATGCGGGTGCCGCACTCGCGAAGGCGGCGGGTGGCCGCGACATGGCCATGACGGTCTCCCGGTCGCAGGGCCGTGCCGAGATCGACCTGCCGCTGGCGGGGAGATCAGCATCGTCCACGTCGACGGTGCCTCGACCGCCTCGCTCGAGGGCCCGACGCCGCTGCAGTCGGTGCTCGACGATCAGGACCTCAGCCTCGGCGACGCCGACGAACTGACCGTGGCCGTCGGGGAGGACGGTGCCACCGTCCTCACGATCGTGCGCTGGGCCACCACACAGGTCACCGAGTCCGAGGCGGTCGCCCACGGCGCCAGCCAGGTCAAGAGCGGAAAGTACAGGTCCGGCACCACGCAGGTGACCACCCAGGGCATCGACGGACGCATCGACCGCCTCTTCGAGGTCACCACCCGCGACGGCGTGGAGACGCAGCGGAAGCTGCTCTCGGAGACGGTAGCGGTTGAGGCCGTGGACGAGGTGACCACGGTGGGGACGAAGGTGGAGAAGGCGGAGGACACCGCGTCGGCCATCGGTGGGGCGTGTGGGCCAGGCTCGCGCAGTGCGAGTCCGGCGGCAACCCGCGCATCGTCAGCAGCAACGGGCTCTACCACGGCCTCTACCAGTTCACCGTGTCCACCTGGCGCTCCGTCGGAGGCTCCGGGCTGCCCTCGCGGGCCTCCGCGGCCGAGCAGACGAAGCGGGCGAAGATGCTGCAGGCCAAGGCCGGTTGGGGCCAGTGGCCCGCCTGCTCGCGGAGGCTCGGTCTCCGCTGACCCCGCAGCCCCATGGCGGGGACCGGCTCGCCTAAGCTGGGGCGATGGCGCGACTGGATTCCTGGCTGTGGGCCGTGCGGATGTACAAGACCCGTTCGATGGCCACCGCCGCTGTGCGCGGTGGCCATGTCCGCGTCGACGACAAGCTCGCCAAGGCCGCGCAGCCCGTCGTCACCGGCCAGAAGGTGCGGGTGCGCAAGGAGCAGGACGAGAGGCTGATCGAGGTCGTCGATCCGACGCTCGACAAGCGCGTCGGTGCCCCGCTCGCCCAGGCCGCCTACATCGACCGGACGCCTGAGAAGCCCGCCCCGATCCCGGAGATGGTGGGAGGGTCGCGGTGCGCGACCGGGGCGCAGGGCGCCCCACCAAGCGTGACCGCCGGGCCATCGAGAAGCTGCGGGCCCGGGAATGAAGACGGTGTGCCTCCCGCGGAGGCACACCGTGCGGTCAGCCGAGCAGGGCCTGCTCGGCCTCCTTGGTCCAGATCCCGTCCTTCAGCTTCGCCGCGACGTGCGGAAGCTTCTCCGGCATGTCGACGAGCCTGGTCAGCGGGAGGTCGTGGAGCTGCGGGTAGACCATGATCTTGCCGCCGGAGGTGCGGTTGATCACCGAGTCGATCGCGTCGCGGAACCCGGCCATGCCGGTGACGGCGTCGAGCGAGATGTGGGTGTCGATGATGCCCTTCTCGATCTTGTCGAGCACGGTGCGCATGTCGGAGACATCGGAGCCCGAGGTGCCGAGCATGAAGATGCGGCGCTCGATGATGCCCTGCAGGTCGAACTCGCCGAGCGTGCCGGCCGGGATCCCCGCGAAGGCGTTGAGGATCGAGTCCTCGGCGGCAAGGTCGACGGCCTGCGACACGACCGCCGGCACCGGAACCATGCACGAGATGTGCGTGTAGCCGGGCTGCAGCTCGGTGGTGCCCGAGTTGATGTAGCTGACGGCGACGCCCCGGTCGGCGGCGGCCGGGGCCACCGTCTCGGCGAGGTGCCGCAGGCGGTCGTCGTTCAGGTCGGTGCCGGTCACGGTGATGCCGGGCACGCCCGACGTGACGGCGCGCATCGTGTGCATGAGGCCCATCGGGCCCGCGGCGCCCATGATGGCGATGTTGTCGCCCGCACGGAGGTCGCCGTTGGCGGGGATCCAGGCGTAGCCGTCGGCCGGGCTGTCACCGGTGGTGCCGACGAAGCGGATGAAGTCGTAGTGCACGCGGCCGATGTCCAGCGACACCCTCCGGTCGATGGCGGCGCCACCGAGCACCACGCAGAACACCGAGCGGGTGCCCAGCAGGGCCGCAAGCGACTCGATCGTGGCCGCGTCGGCGCCGTAGTAGACGATGTCGTCGAACGTGCGCCCCTCCATCGAGGCGATGTCGGCCGCCGGGATGGTGACGATCTCGCCGGGGGCGTGGGCGGCGGTCAGGTCGGCCAGCCCGGTGGCCTCGCCGTCGGTGACGACCAGCAGGGTGCCGTCATCCTTGACGTGGTTGCGCTCGGCCCAGGCGTAGGAGCCCTCGACGGTGGCCCAGGGCTCGATGAGGCCGACGGCAGCGGCGGACGGGCCGTCGGAGACGTGGATCAGGAATTCCTCGCCGGACGGCGACACGACGCAGCGCTCGTCGATGACGACGTACTCCTGCAGCGCGCCCTCGAAGTTGTAGCCGAACGCGCCGTTCGACTTGGGCGTGCGGAGGTGCTTCCAGTCGGCCTGCACGAGGACGCGGTCGCCGACCTTGAAGTGCGTCACCTTGTCGCCCGCGGCGACGATGCGGCCAACCGGCTCGTGGCCCGGCACCGTCGGGAGCGACCCGGGCTTGTAGCCGGGGATCTCGGCGAGCGCCTCGGCGGAGATGCCCTCGACCACCTCCGCCTTGCGTGGGTGGGAGTCGAACGCGTGCAGAAGCTTGGTGTCGCTGAAGCAGATGCCGCACGACTCGACCTGGAGCAGCATCTGGTGCGGGCCGACCGGGTCGACCGGCTTGGCGTCGTTGACGACGATCTCATCGACGCCGACGATCTGGATGGCGTGCTGGAGGGCGGGGATCTGGCTCACCGGAGGCCTTTCTCTGGAGTCTTTCCACCAAGATAGGCAACGGGGCCGTCCCGGAAAGGGGCGGCGGCCCAACTGGGCATATGCTCACGGACACAACACGTCTGAGGAGGACACACGATGGTGCTCAACCCGGCCCCGAACGACATCGACATGGTCGTGCGGGCCGCGTGGCTCTACTACGAGGACGGCCTCACCCAGGCGCAGATCGCCACCCGGCTGTTCGTGTCGCGCCAGACGGTCGGCAGGCTGCTGGAGAGCGCCCGACAGCAGGGCATCGTCCGCATCGAGCTCGACTCCCAGTACCTGGCCGCCATGCAGCTCGCCACCCGGCTGCGTGACCGCCTCGGCCTCCGTGACGCCGTCGTCGTGCCCACCGCACAGGGCCGGATGTCCCGGGAGCGGACCAACGAGCGGGTGGCCGCCGCGCTCGCCGCGTTCGTCCGGCGCCACCTGCACCCCGGCGCCGTGGTCGGCGTCAGCTGGGGCGATTCGGTGGCCCGGTCGCTGTCGATGCTGCCGGAGGAGAACCTCGACGGCGTGCAGATCGTGGCCACCGCGGGCGCCCTGACCGCCATCGACGAGGTGCTCACCCGCAGCCCGCACGTGCTCCAGCGGCTGCGGACCCTGCCCGCCCCACTGCTCGTGTCCACCCGGAGGTGGCCGAGGCGATCCGTGGGGAGGACGCGGTGCGCGAAGTGCTCGACCTTGCCCGCTCCGCCGCAGTCACCCTGACGGGCATGGGCTCGGCGACCCCCGGCTGCTCCGCCGTCCAGTTCGGTGTCACCACCGACGCCGAGGTGGCCGGATTCGCGGCCCGCGGCGCCGTCGGCGACATCATGGGCGAGTGGTTCGACGTCGAGGGCAACGTCGTCGAGACCAACTGGTCGCGCCGCCGGATCGGCCTCGGCCTCGAGGAGCTCCGCGAACTGAGCAACGTGGTCGCAGTCGCGGGGGTCTCGAGAAGGTCGACGCGATCCGCGGCGCGGTGGCGGGTCGCCTGATCGATGCCCTCGTCACCGATGAGCCGACGGCGACCGCGCTGCTGGAGCGCGTAGCCTGATCCCCATGCCATCTGCCGAGGGAACCCTGGACTGGAAGCCGCTGCGCGAGAACCCGGAGCTGGTCGCCCCACCCGTGGCGGCCGCGGCGGGCCACGTGCCCGGTGCGCGGGTCGCCGCGATCGACGCGACGCTCGCCGATACCGCCGCCTTCTGCGAGGCCTACGACGTCGCGCAGGAGGCCTCCGCCAACTGCGTGGTCGTGTTCGGCCGCCGCGGCGACGAGAGCGTGCACGCCGCCGTCATGGTGCTCGCCACCGACAGGGCCGACGTGAACAAGGTGGTGCGCAGGGAACTCGGGATGCGCAAGATGTCGTTCGCCGACCAGCCGACGGCCGAGGAACTCACCGGCATGACCCAGGGCGGCATCACGCCGGTGGGCCTGCCCGCCCACTGGCCCATCCTTGTCGACGAGGCCGTAGCCGCGGCAGGCCCGGTCGTTATCGGCGGGGGCGTGCGCGGCTCGAAGCTCCTGGTCGACGGCGCCGAACTCGCGACGCTGCCCAACGCGCGCGTGCTGAAGCTGACCGTCGACGCGCAGCCGGAACGTGCACAAACCCGGGTGCCCGGCTAGGGTCCGGGCATGACCGACCTGGGATCCGGCCAGCACGTGGTGCTCGTCGACGACGCGAACGTGGTGCTTGGCACCGCCCCAAGTCCACCGTCCACACCGACGCGACGCCGCTGCACCGTGCCTTCTCCTGCCACGTGCGCGGCAGCGACGGCCGCTGGCTCCTGTCGCGGCGCGCCGTGTCGAAGCTCACCTGGCCGGGCGTGTGGACCAACGCCTTCTGCGGGCACCCGGACCTCGGTGAGGAGCCGACTGCAACCATCGCCCGCCATGGCCTCGCCGAGCTCGGCATCACCGTCGACGCGTCGCGGCTCACGCTCGCGCTGCCCGACTTCCGTTACCGCGCCGTCGACGACTCGGGCGTCGTCGAGAACGAGATCTGCCCCGTGTGGATCCTCGACGCCGATGTCGCTCCCGAGCCCAACCCGAAGAGGTCGCCTCGTTCCGTTGGGTCACGACCGCCGACCTGGACGCGCTGGTCGACAACACGCCGTTCCTGATCAGCCCCTGGTCTGTCCTGCAGTGGACGGCACTGCGTGAGGCGGGCCACACCGCGGAGTAACGTGTCGGCCGTGATCGACCGGTCGGGTACCAGGTGAGCCTCGCGCGGAGGCTGCGCGGGATGATCGCCGACATCCGGCCGCTGAGCGAACCACACTTCCGGCGCCTGTGGACGGCCAACATCGTCACCGTCATCGGCGCCCAGTTGACGGTGGTGGCGGTGCCGGCGCAGATCTACGCGATCACGGGGTCGTCCGGCATGGTGGGCCTGACGGGCGTGTTCGGGCTCGTGCCTCTCATCGTCTTCGGGCTCTGGGGTGGGGCGCTGGCCGACCACGTCGACCGCCGCAGGCTCCTCGAGATCACCACCCTCGGGCTGGTGGCCACCTCAGCGTTGTTCTGGCTCCAGGCGTTCCTCGGCCTCGGCAACGTGTGGCTGCTGCTCGCACTCTTCTCGCTCCAGCAGGCATTCTTCGCCGTCAACCAGCCGACCCGGGTGGCGATCCTGCCCAAGCTGATCCCGCTGCGGCAGCTACCCGCCGCGAACGCGCTCAACATGACGGTGATGTCGGCAGGTGCGATCGCCGGGCCGCTCGTCGGCGGTGCGCTGATCCCGGTGCTCGGCTACTCCTGGCTGTACCTGATCGACACCTTCACGCTGCTCGCGACGCTGTACGCGGTCTACCGGCTGCCCCGCTGCCCGTTGAGCGGCGCTCCGGCAGCCCGGGGCTGCGCTCGGTGGTGGAGGGGCTGCGGTATCTCGCGGGCACCGGATCCTGCTGCTCAGCTTCCTGGTCGACCTGATCGCCATGGTGTTCGGCATGTCCCGCGCGCTCTATCCCGAGATCGCGCACGTCGCGTTCGGCGGGCCCGACGAGGGCGGGCTCGAGTTCGCGCTGTTGTATGCCGCGATGCCGTTGGGCGCGGTGCTCGGCGGCGTGTTCAGTGGCTGGGTGACGAGGGTGCGGTTGCAGGGCGCTGCGGTGCTGGTGGCCATCTGCGTGTGGGGCGCGGCGATGGCCCTCTTCGGCCTCTTCGTCGGGCTGGCCCCGTCCACCGTGACGCTGATGCTCGGCGCCTCGCTCGCCATGTTGATCGTGGGCGGCGCCGCGGACATGGTGTCCGCAGCCTTCCGGCAGACCATCCTGCTCTCCGCGGCAGACGACGATGTCCGGGCCGGCTGCAGGGCGTGTTCATCGTCGTGGTGGCGGGCGGGCCCGCATCGCCGATGCCGCGCACGGTGCGGCCTCGGAGCTGGTCGGCCCGGCCTGGGCCAGCGGTGGTGGGGGACTGCTCGTGCTGGTCGGCATCGCCGTCGTCGCGGTCGCGTTCCCCGCGTTCAGAAACTACCGCGCCTGACCGAGGGCCAGCCGTCGATGGGCTCAGCCGTCGATCTCAGCGCGGCGGCGCTCCACGATCGCCTCGATGACCGCGTCGGGCAGCGGCTGCCCGGGCCGCACCCGGATCGTGCCCTTGGCGTGGTCGATCCCCTCCAGCAGTTCGGAGATGTCCTCGACGATCCGGCCGCTGAACGGGTAGATGCCGAAGTGCTGCCGCGCGCGCATCACAGACAGCAGCGGCTTGCCCCGGTAGGTGAGGGCAGGCATCCCGTAGCCGAGGCCCTGCTCAGCCTGCGGCACGACCCGTTGTGCCACGTCGTAGGCGCCTCGGACGACCTCCGCGTCCGCGTCGGGGAGACCCGCGAGGTACTCGTCAATGGTTCCCATGCGACGATCCTGCCACCCGGCCGGGCAGGTGTCAGGGGGTTTCGAGACGCAACGCGGCGGAGGCGGCCACAGACAGGAGCCGGTCGCGCACGTCGTGGTTGTCCTGCCATCCGCGCTCGTCCCACACCTCGCCGGTGAGGTCATCGCCGCAGTAGAGCACCTGGGCCAGGCGGACACCCTGAACTCGGCGACCGCGGCCACGGACGCGGCCTCCATCTCGACGGTGACGCAGTCCTCGGCGACCCGGGCGGCGATCCTGTCTGCCGTCTCCCGGTACAGGCCGTCGGTGGTCCAGGTGCGGCCCTCGTCGAACGGCACGCCTGCCTCCGTCAGGGTGCGGCGCAGCGTGCTGACGGCGTGGTTGTCGGCCTCCACGGTGCGCGACGGTGGGAGGTAGTGGTGGGAGGCGCCCTCGTCCCGCAGCGAGGACGTGACCAGCACGGCATGCCCGGCGGTGAACTCGGGCCGCAGGGCGCCTGCTCCGCCGCAGGCGATGAACGAACGGCAGCCCAGCGCGATCAGCTCTTCCAGCAGGGCCGCCGAGGGCGCCCCTCCCACCGGCATCGGCGCGAGCGCCACCGTGCGGGAGTCGTGCTCGATCGCGTAGACGGGCCGCGGTCCATCCTCCCAGCGGAGCTGGACGATCCGCCGTCCGAAGGTGGTCTCGACCATCCGGTCGGCCGCGTCCCGGAACCAGGTGAGGACGCAGGCCTTCGGCATGTCCCCACGGGGACGGATCAGCGCGCCGGGCTCGATGAACGCGCGGGTCGTCGGGTCGAATTCGAGCAGAGGACTTGGTTGATGTGCGGACATATGCCCGAGGCTACGCTGGAGGGAGGAGGAAAGACGATGAAGTCCAACAAAGTCCGGTTCGAGAACCTACCCAAGCCCGTGAGGGGCGCCCTGTGGATCGGGGCGTCCTCGACGCTGTGCTCCGCGCCTACGCCCTCGTCGACGTCGCCCGGCGCGACCAGAGCACGATCAACGGCCCCAAGGAGGTCTGGGTCCCGGCGCTCACGCTCGTGAATTCCGTGGGGATCCTGCCCACCGCCTATCTGCTGTGGGGGCGCAAGCGCTAGCCCGATCGGGGACTCCTACTCGTACGCCTCGGCGGGAATCTCCAGGATCGGCACCCGGAACGTGAACTTCGCGCCCGCGCCCGGCTCGTTGCCAGCCTTCACGGAGCCGCCGTGCACCTCCGCGGTGTGGGCGACGATCGCGAGCCCGAGGCCGGTGCCGGGGTGTTGCGCGCCTTGTCGGAGCGGTAGAAGCGGTCGAACACAAGGGGAAGGTCGTCCTCTTCGATGCCCGGGCCATGGTCGATGATGGTGAGCTCGCCGGCCTCGAGGTGGACGCGGATCACACCGTCCGGCGGGGAGAACTTCACCGCGTTGTCGAGCAGGTTCGTGATGGCCCGCTCCAGGGTGGCGGGATCGCCCATGATCGGCGTCGGCTCAAGGCTCGCGTCGAACTCGATGCCCGGGCCGCGCCTGCGGGCGCGCTCGATGGCGGAGATGGTGATGTCGGCGAGGTCGACCATCTCGTGTGGACGCTGGAGGTGGTCGTCCCGGGTCAGCGCCACGAGGTCGCCGACCAGCGCGGAGAACTCGCCGAGCTGGGCGGCCACGTCGCCGAGCACCTCGGAGCGGGCGCCTTCCGGCAGCATGCCGGTGGTGTCGTCGGCCACCAGCAGCTCGATGTTGGTGCGCATCGAGGTCAGCGGCGTGCGCAGTTCGTGGCCGGCGTCTGCGATCAGTTGGCGCTGCTGCTCGCGCGACTGCTGCAGCGAGCGGAGCATCGTGTTGAACGACTGGGTCAGCTCGCCGAGGTCATCGCGGCCGTAGATGCGGATCGGGTTCAGTTCGTCGGTCTGCGTCACGGACTTCACGGCCTGCGACAGCCGCCGCACCGGGGCGAGGACGGCGCGGCCGGTCCACAGCGCCGCCATCGTCGCGGTGATGACGCCGAGCGCCCCGGCGATCAGCAGCACGATCCACAGGGTGCCGAGCGTGGTCTCGAGGCTCGTCATGGGGCGGGCGAACATCACCGCCACAGGGGTGCCGTCGTTCAGGCGGAGCGGCACGGCGACCACGCGGTAGGTGAGGGCGTCGGTGAAGAGGGTGCGGGCCGAGGAGCCCGTCTGCAGCCGCGCGATCGAGATCTCGGAGGCGGTCGCCGGGATGTCGCGGCTCTGGCCGGGAAGCTGCTCGACGGAGGCGTCCGCACCTACCACGGCAAGCAGCCCGTTGGATGCGACCAGCAACCCTGGGTGAGCCGGCCACTGTCGGAGTACTCACCCGCAACCGACGAGGTCGTGCTCTGGGCGACCTCGATCAGTTCACGGTCAAGCTGATCCTGGAGCGACCAGCGCGTCACCGTGAAGGTGGTGGCGCCCACCACGATCACCGAGATGGCGACGCTGGCGCCGGTCAGGAGCGCCAGGCGCCACTGGAGTGACTGGCCGCTGACCAGCCGACCGATGGCACGTTGGATCCTGATCCACCAGCTGGAGATCACGGGGCGTTTCGCGCAGGACATACCCGATGCCCCTCACGGTGTGGATCAGGCGCGCGCGACCGCCTGCCTCGGTCTTCCGCCGCAGGTACCCGATGTAGACCTCGAGCGAGTTGGCGGTGGTCGGGAACTCGAAGCCCCACACCTCGTTGAGGAGCGTGTTGCGTTCCATCACGCGGCGCGGGTTCTCCATGAACACCTGCAGCAGCGCGAACTCGGTGCGGGTGAGCGAGATGTGCTGGCCGGCCCGGGTCACCTCGCGGTGCTGGGTGTCGAGCGTGACGTCCTGGAACGTCAGCACCCGCGACTCGGCCTCCGCGGCCGGCTTCGCCCGCCGCGTGAGCGCGCGGAGCCGCGCCAGCAGCTCATCGAGCGCGAAGGGCTTGACCATGTAGTCGTCGGCGCCGGCGTCGAGGCCGTCGACGCGGTCGCCCACCGCGTCACGGGCGGTGAGGATCAGGATCGGGATGTCGTTGCCGCCGTCACGCAGCATTCGGGTGGTCTCCAGGCCGTCGAGGCGGGGCATCATGACGTCCATGATGATCGCGTCGGGGGAGTAGCTGACGAGCTTGGCCAGGGCCTCCACGCCGTCGCCCGCCGTCTGCACCTCGTCGCCGGAATAGGTCAGGGAACGCGCGAGCGAGTCGCGCACGGCCTGATCGTCGTCCACCACCAGGATCTGCATGTGGGCCCACCCTTCGTCCGGTACCTGCCGGAATCCTACCCGGGTCGTCGGACGGATCCCGCTTCCCGGTCCGCGTGCCCGGGATTAGGGTGGGGCGATGTCGAAGCTGGTGTTCGTGTGCTGGGGCAACATCTGTCGTTCCCGATGGCGGAGCGGGTCGCGATCCGGGAGGCGCGGGAGCGCGGGATCGACCTGGAGGTGGAGAGCTTCGGTATCTCCGCGGAGGAGGCGGGCAACCCCATCGACCGGCGCGCGGCGCGTACCCTCACGGCCCACGGTTACGACGCCTCCGGCCATCAGGCCCGCAGGGTGACCGCGGACGACCTGCTCGGGGCCGACCTGGTGGTTGCGGTTGAGCCCTTCCAGGTCGAGCGGTTGCTGCGCTCGGCGCCCGGTGCAAGGGTCGCGCTCCTGAACGACTTCAACCCGCGTAAACCGAAGGGTGAGGCGCTGGTGGACCCTGGTACGGCGATCAGGCCGGCTTCGAGGAGACCCTCGAGGACGTCGAGGCGGCCATGCCCGGCATCCTCGATGCGGTCGGCGGGTGAGGCCCGGTCCGGGGTTGGACCCCTCGGGGGCCGCGCCGCGGGCCGATTATCCTGAGGGCTTCCAGACCCGAAAGGCGCGACGATGACCCTGCTCGGACGCAGCTTCCTCAAGGAACTCGACTTCACGGCTGACGAGTGGCGCTCGCTGCTCGACCTGGCCGCCGACCTGAAAGCCGCCCGGCGTGAGGGGCGTGAGGTCCGTCGGCTCGAGGGCCGTCAGGTCGTGCTGCTCTTCGAGAAGACGTCGACGCGCACCCGCTGCGCCTTCGAGGTGGCGATGGCCGATCAGGGTGGCACCACCACCTACCTGGATCCGGCAGGTTCGCAGATCGGCCACAAGGAGTCCGCGGCCGACACGGCCCGCGTCCTCGGCCGCTGGTACGACGGCATCGAGTACCGCGGGCAGGGCAGGGCATTGTCGAGACCCTCGCCGAGCATGCCGGAGTGCCCGTCTACAACGGGCTCACCGACGATTGGCACCCGACGCAGATGCTCGCCGACCAGTTGACGATGCTCGAGCACAGCGGCAAGCCGCTGAGCGGGATCGCCTTCGCGTTTCTGGGTGACGCCCGCAACAATGTGGGGAACTCGCTGCTGATCTCCGGCGCCATGATGGGCATGGATGTGCGGATGGTCGCTCCCCCTCGCAGCAGAACGCGCCCGAGATCGTCGAAGAGGCACGACGGCTGGCCGCCACGACCGGGGCCCGGATCACCATCACCGACGACGTCGCCGAGGGTGTGCGGGGCGTTGATTTCGTCTACACCGATGTGTGGGTGTCGCTCGGCGAACCGAAGGAGGTGTGGGCCGAACGGATCGAACTGCTGCGGCCCTACCAGGTCAACGCGGAGCTGATGGCGGCCACGGGCAACCCTGACGCGAAGTTCATGCACTGCCTGCCTGCCTTCCACGACCTGGCCACGGCGGTGGGTCGCGATCTCCACGAGCAGTTCGGCATCGAGGGTGTCGAGGTGACCGACGAGGTGTTCGAGTCGCCGGCGAGCATCGTGTTCGACCAGGCCGAGAACAGGATGCACACCATCAAGGCGGTGCTGGTCGCGACGCTGGCGGCATCGTGACCCGGCCGACCCCTTCGAGGCGCACCCCTCCGGAGCGTTCCTGCACGGCACCAAGGCGGATCTGGTCGTGGGTGACCTGCTGGTCGCCGGGTGGCGGTCGAACTTCGGTGGCGGTCGGAGCGCCAACCACGTCTACTTCACGCGGACGCTCGACGCGGCGGCCTGGGGTGCGGAACTGGCCGACGGGGACGGGGTGCAGCGCATCTACGTCGTCGAGCCGACAGGCGCGTATGAGGACGACCCGAACGTCACGGACAAGCGGTTTCCGGGGAACCCGACGCAGTCCTACCGCTCGGCCGACCCGGTCCGCGTCGTGGGTGAGTTGATGGACTGGGAGGGGCACAGTGCCGAGCAGATCCTCGGCATGCGCGAGTCTCTCGCCGAGTTGGCCCGCCGCGGCGAGGACGTCATCGACGACTGACCCGCTCCCGCCGACCGACCCGCCCGCCGACCGACCCGCCCCGCCGACCGACCCGCCCCGCTCCGCTCCCGTCGGCCTTGATTCCGCCGGACCTCGGAAAAATGGGCCAGTGGCCGGTTCTGGTCGGTCCTGCTGAAAATAGTGACCACTACCCCTGCTTCCCTCCTTGGTGGCGTCGCGGCAGACGGAGGATCCCCGTCTGGGGCGTCGGCCAGGGTTGCGCGGTGGTTGGGGTTCTTGGCAGCAACGGGGATGGTTCTGCGTGCGCCGGGTCTGGGCTGCCGGGCCTCGGAAGAATGGGCCAGTTGAGTATTTGGAGTCGTGAGCGCCACTGATTATTGCGGTTGAGGGCCAGTCGATATTCACTCTCAGGGCCACCGGTATTGCCGGTGAGCGCCACCCCGGTCGGCGCGACGCTCACCGGCCCGGGTTCAGCCGGCCGCGGCGGCGGTGTGCTCGCGCATGTTGACGTCGCCGGTCTCGATCCAGAGGGTGTTGTGGACGATGCGGTCCATGATCGCGTCGGCGTGGACCCCGCCGCCGAGGCGCTGGTGCCAGTCCTTCTTCGCGTACTGGGTGCAGAACACCGTCGAGGTCGCGTCGTAACGGCGTTCGAGGAGCTCGAGCAGCATGAACCGGACGTCGTCGGTGGGCGGGTCGAGCAGCCATTCGTCGATCACGAGGAGCGTGAACGTGGAGTACTTCCGCAACCACTTCTCCCGACCGGCGGGCTTGTCTTTCGCCGCGGTCCAGGTCTCTTCGAGGTCGGGCATGCGGATGTAGTGCGCCCGGTAGCGGTGCTGACACGCCTGCTTCGCCAGCGCCGACCCGAGATAGCTCTTCCCGGACCCGGTGAAGCCTTGGAACACGACGTTCATGTGCCTCTGGATGAACTGGCAGGTCCCGAGCTGCGCGATCACGCCTCTGTCGAGCCCGCGTTGTTCGAGCATGTCGACGCGGCGGAGGTCCGCGTTCGGGTAGCGGAGCCCGGCGCGGCGGATGAGGCCTTCGACTTTGGAGTGGGTGAACGCGGCGTGGGCGTCGTCGACGGCGAGCTTGATCCGCTCCTCGAACACCAGCCCCATCGTGAGGCCCTCGTCTTGGATGTCGAGCGCGTCGACGAGGGCGGGGACGCCCATCTCTCGCAGCTTCCGCTTCGTCTCGGAGTCGAGCCGGCTCATCGGGTGCCTCCTGCGTAGTAGTCGGCGCCGCGGACGTAGCCGGCGGGTTCCTCGTCGGCTGGTTCGAACCATGGGCCTCTGCCGCGTTGGTCCTGATTCGAGTCGAGGATCGGCCGCAGGTGCGCATACCTGGGTGATCGGACTCGGGCATCGAGTGCGATGCCGGCGGCGGCTTCGACCCGGGTGGCGGAATAGCGGCGGGTCAACCTGAGCACTGCCAGCGCAGCTCCCAGCCCCTGCTCGTCGACGGGGACGGACTCGAAGATCCGGTTCACGATCGTGGTGGTGTTCTCCCCGATCCGAGCGGCCCACTCCCGTGCCCGTTGCGGGTCCATCTGCTGGTAGCGGGGCCCGTCGGGCAGATCCGAGTCGTGCGTCCGGTACTCGTTGACCACCCCGGCTGGGGCGAGGAGATGGCTGGTGAGCCGCTGATCGCCGGCGAACACCTCGAGGGTGGTGTCGGTGATGCGCAGGTCGACGGACCGGCCGATGTTCTCGTAAGGGACCGAGTAGAAGTTCCTCTCGAACACCACATGTCCGTTCTTCTGGACCTTGCGGCCGTAGAGCCACTGCGAGATCTCGAACGGAACCTGCGGGAGCGGCCGCAGCAGCGGCTTCTCCTCACCCTCGAACACCGAAAGCCTCGACCCGGCGCGTTTCTGAAACGGCTTCGCGTTGTAAGCGGCGACGCGTTCGTAGACCGCGGCCCGCAACTCCGGCAGCGTCGCGAAGGTGCGGTCGCGGAGAGCCGCGATCACCACCGTCGCAACGTTCCCGACCGTGCCCTCGACACTCGGCTTGTCCTTCGGCTTCTTCACCCGTCCCGGCAGCACCGCCGCCGAATAGTGCGCCGCGAGCTCCCGATACGCGTCGTTCAGCACCACCTCGCCCTCGGCAGGGTGCTTGATCACACCCGCCTTCAGGTTATCCGGGACGATCCGGGGACACTGCCGCCGAACCAGTCGAACATCGCCGTGTTCGCGCGCAGCCAGGTGTCCTGCTTCATATCCAGCGTCGGCTCGACGAACGAGTAGCGGGAGAACGGCAGCGTCGCGACGAACAGGTAGACCCTCGTCGCCTGCCCGGTGACCGGGTCGCTGAGCTGCATAGTCTTGCCCGACCAGTCGACCTCGACCGTCTGCCCGGCCTTGTGACCGACCCGCGATGCCGCCCCGATCACCAGCACATGACGCTGGTAGGTCTTGCAGAACCGGTCGTAGCCCATCGCCGTCTCGCCCTTGGCCCGGCAGGCATCGACGTACTCGCCATGCAGCAGCTTCAACGTCACCCGACCCTCGCGAGCTCCCGATGTACCTTGTCCCAGTCCGGCTGCGCGTGAACACTCTCGTGCTCACCACGCCCGGGGAACAGCCGCGCATACACGTCCGCCTCGTCGAGCTCCGCGACGTCGTCCCAGCCGACGCCCTCCCGGTCGGCGGCGTCGAGCACCGCCGACACCGAGTGCCGAGACATACCCTGCGCCGCGATCTGCCGACCCGTGAGCCCCTCCGCGCGAAGCCTCAACACCAGCTTCGCCTTGATCCTGCGTACCATCCGAACTACTCCTTCTGCCGCGTGATCAGCCACGCGGCAGAAGGAGCCTAGGAAGGTGGCGCCGAACCCGAATACCCGGTGGCGCTCAACGACGCGAACGCGCCCACGAGCAGGTGGCGCTCAACCGCAATACTCGTGGCGCTCAGAGAAGCGAATATTCAGCCAGTGGCCGGTTCTGGTCGGTCCTGCTGAAAATAGTGGCCACTGCCCTCTACCGGGCTCTCGGAAAAATGGGCCAGTAGCCGATTCTGGTCGGTCCTGCTGAAAAAAGTGACCACTACCCCGCTCCTTGGTGGCGTCGCGGCAGACGGGGATCCCCCGTCTGGGTCGTCGGCCAGGGTTGCGCGGTGGTTGGGGTTCCTGGCAGCAACGGGGATGGTTCTGCGCGCGCCGGGTCTGGGCTGCCGGGCCTCGGAAAAATGGGCCAGTAGCCGATTCTGGTCGGTCTGCCTGGAAAAGGTGCCCACTGACTTGCCCTCCTCCTGTCGGGCCTCCTGGAAAAATGGGCCAGTAGCCGGTTCTGGTCGGTCCTGCTGAGATAGTGACCACTACCCCGCTCCTTTGCTGCGTCGAGGCGGACGGGGGTGCTCTGTTCAGGCGTCGGTCAGGGCCGTGCGGTGGTTGGGGTTCCTGGCAGCAACGGGGATGGTTCTGCGCGCGCCGGGTCTGGGCTGCCGGGCTCGGAAAAATGGGCCAGTAGCCGATTCTGGTCGGTCTGCCTGGAAAAGGTGCCCACTGACTTGCCCGTCCTCCTGCCGGGCCTCCTGGAGAAATGGGCCAGTGGCCGATTCTGGTCGGTCCTGCTGAAAATAGTGGCCACTGCCCCGGCTGCTTCGCGGGGACCGGATGGGGTGATGCGGACGACGCGGTCACGGCCGGCTCCGGTCGGTGGATGCCTTCCCGGATGTTCAGCTGGGCCGGGGCGCACCGTCCGACCCGCCGATGGGGCGGGTCAGACGGTCAGGGGCAGGGTGCCGTGGCCGGGATCGGGGAGCGTGTCGGGTCGAGCCGTTCCGGGGGAAGGAACTCGGGCATCGCGTGCTGATTGATCCGGACTTCCCACCGCTCCCGGGCAGAGTCCCGCCCAGAGGTTCGGGTTCCGTCTGGAGGTCTGCCTGGCGGGTGGTGCATCCGGGGTGGCTCGACCAGTTTGTGGTGCTTCGGACACAGCAGGACGAGATTGCCGAGGGTGGTGGCACCTCCTGCCCACCACGGAACCATGTGGTGGCCTCACACTCATGGTCGGCGGCGTCGCAGCCGGGGAACGCGCAGCCGCGGTCACGGATGCTGAGCGCGAGGCGCATCTCATCGGACACCAGCCGCCGCGTCCGGCCCAGATCGAGTACCTCAGAGGCGGTGCCCAGGACGACGGGGGTGAGGTCAGCGTCGCAGCACAGGCGCCGCAACTCACCTGCGCTGATCTTCTGCCCGACGGCAGCACTCCTGCCTGCTCAACGCGACGCCGCAGGGTCTCTTCGTCGAGGTGGACCACGACCCGGGCCCGGTCCTGCGCCACCCGCACACCCGAGGTGTCATGTCCGCGGATGATCGCCATGAACGCGTCCGCCGCCCGCTGCTCCGGAGTCACCTCAGGCCGCCCCACATCGGCTCCGCGTCGATCGTCACGGGTGGCGCGCTTGACGGCTTCGACCCTGGCTTCGACCAGGCGGACCAGTTCGGCGCCGTCGACGGCGGGGACCTGGCCGGAGAAATGGAGCGACCCGTCGTCGTAGTGGTACCGGAACGCCCGGTTCCGTTCCGCGCGTCGCTGCTGCGCCTCCAACCGCACCTGCTCCCGCTGCGCCGCATCAGCCTCCGACTCGACCGGGTCTGCGACGTCGAGCGCCTCACTGGCGAGGCGCTTCAACGAGTTGGTGTCGAGGTTGGCGGCCTTCGCGACCAGGAACTCCGCCGCCCTGCCCTGCTGCTCCACACTCAACCGGGACGGTAGATCGTCGAGCATCGCCGTGATACACGCCGCCTGCCTGGTCGAGACCGTCCCGTCCACCGCGGCCTTGCCGACCTCCGGGTGTGCGGCAAGGTCATGGCCGGCGAAGATGATCCCGGTCGCCTCGCCCTTCGTGGCCCGTCGGGTCGACTTCAGCCACACAGCCATCGTCAACCCGGTCGCCGTTTCGGCGACCCGTCGCTTGTCGGCGTCGGAGATGGCCAGGGAGCGGGTGGCGAGCAGTCGGTCGATCAGGGTGTTGAGCTGGGCCAACTGCTCCAACTCGTGTTCCGGTGTTCCGGACGTCTGGGGGGAGTTCCAGAGGTGGAGGCCCTGTTCCAGCCGCGCGATTGCCTCATCGCGGGTGTTCGGGAACGGGCCGTCCAACATGTTCCGATTCTACCCCGTTCGATACATTTCGGAACCACCCTGGGGTACCTTTTTCGGGGATTTACTGAGGTTTGGCTATGGGTGTTGTCCGTGTCTGTGTGGGTGTTGTCCGTTTCAAACGATCCCGTGAGCCGTGATGAGTCGAAACAGTTTGAATATGTCCTGAGCGGCCCGAGTGGGCGCCGACCGCCTCCTCCGGCGGCCCATCAGGGGTGACGACATGGAGGGGGCTGGACGCCGCCGGCGTCCAGCCCCTCGCGTCAGGCGATGCTCAGGAGAACAGCACGATGTTGTTCAGCACATACTTCTGAACGTTGCGGTAGCCGCCACCCGGCGCGGGCTCGATCACCCACGTCTTGATGAAGCTGCGGCACGCGTTGCGACCCGTCAGGGCCGTGTCGCACTCGGTGCGCCAGTTGCGACCGTTGACCACGTGGTTGCCTGGCGTGCCGAGCGGGTTGCCCACCCACAGGGACCGCTTCGAGGCAGGTACGTCATGTTGTTGAACGCGAAGTCGTTGACCTTGACGAACCTGCCGTCGATGTAGCGGATCTGGGTGGCCCAGATCTCTGTGCGGCAGCGCGTGGTCTGCGAGTACGGCTCGCAGGAGGTGACCCAGAGGCGCCCATTGACACGGTGCACGCCGGGAGTGGTGTACAGCGTCTGGGGACCGGCGGCGGGGTCGGCGTCGGGGTCGGGGTCGGCGTGGGCTTCGGCTTGGCCGTGGTCTCCACCTTGATGGGGAAGTGGATCGTGGTGCCGGACTCGAGCACCTTGAACTCCAGCGTGTAGTTGCCGCTCAGGATGCTGGTGCCCTCGGGCAGCCACACGGAGATGGTGCCCGCGCCGTTGGTCACCTTGCCGGAACCGACTTGGACTCCGTCGAGGTAGGCCCGGATCTGCCGGTTGGCGAGCTTCGGGAGACCTTGTCGCCCGTCTCGAGGTACATGTCGAGGGTCTGCGGAGCGACGCCGTCGGCCTTGACCTGGCCGAACGAGAAGACAAGGTCGTCGCCCCCTCGACGAGTGTGCCGTCGGCGAGCTTCGCCGAGACGCCCCGCTTGGTGTAGTCGGGGCTGAGTGGGCTGGAGTCGGCCACCCAGTTGACCCATGCCTCAAGGTCGGCGCGGCCGGTGTCCTTCGTGTTGGTGCCCTTGGCGAGCTCCCAGAAGTTGTCGCCGCCCGCGATCAGGAACGACCCGGAGCCGACGGTGTACTTCGCGGCGGGGTCGATCGGCTTGCCGTTGACCATGATCGACGTGATCCGCGAGCCCTCTTCGAGGGTCTCGTCGTAGGTATAGGTCACGTTGTCTGAGAGGCCGAGCTGGAGGAATGGACGCGACGGAACCTTGCCCTCCTGGTCACGCTGCCACTGCTGCTCGAGGACGGTCTTGAACTGCGCGCCGGTGATCTCGGTGGTGAACAGCGAGTTGGCGAACGGCAGCGTCATGGCAGCCTCGCGGTAGGTGATGTCGCCCGCGTTGAAGCTGTCTCGGGTGCCGCCGGGGTTCTGCAGGCCGATGAAGTTCGGGTTGCCGTTGCTGAGCGTGTCGTAGAACATCTGGGCGACGGCGTTGCTCATCGGCGACTCCTGGTCGCGGGTGCCCGAGCCGCCGGTGCCGGGGTCGAGATCGCCTTGGTCGCCTCGCCGACGACCTCCCTGCCGAGCTCGTCGGCGACGCCGAACGCCACCTCGGCGATGTCATTGATGGCCGCGATGGCTGGGAATGACTCGTCGGGGTCTTGGGCGACTCGGTCACGGCAGGGGTCGCGGAACAGACGCCCTTGGTGATCGAGTCGACGACCAGATCGATCCTGCCCATGTTGGCCGCGTAGGAGCCGGTCTGGATGATCGGGACCTTGCTGGTCGACTCGTAGATGTACTTCTGGTGCGTGTGGCCGTTGAAGATCGCGGTGACGCGCGGGTCGACGTCGCGGAAGATCTCGTCGAATGCGGCGCTGTCTGCGGCGTTCTGCGCGGCCGTGAGGGCCCCGTTGGCTGCGCCCTCGTGGAACGAGGCGATGACGACATCGGCCTCGCCATTGGCCGTGTCTCCGTCGAGGAGCGCCTTCGTGACGCGGTTCACGGCCGCGGCGGGGTCGCCGAACCTCAGGCCTGCGACGCCGGCGGGGAGACGAGGGAGGGCACGTCGGCGGTGACGACACCGACCACCGCGATCTTCACGCCGGCCTTCTCGAAGATCTCGTATTCCTTCAGGGGTGCAGGCACGGTCGTGCCGGTGCCCTTGTATACGTTGGCGCCGAGGTAGCCGAACTCGGAGTCTGCGGCCACGCGGCCGGACAGGTCGCTCCAGCCCTTGTCGAACTCGTGGTTGCCGACGGTCGACACGTCGAGACCCGCAGCGTTGAGGATGTCGAGGGTCGGGAGGTCGTCGGTGATCATCGACACGAACGTGGAAGCGCCGATGTTGTCGCCTGAGGAGATCAGCAGGACGTTGTCCTCGCCCTGGGTGTCGCGGGCCTGCTCGACCGGCGTGAACAGTCGGCCCGCCAGGTACGCGGTCGGGTCCGTCACGGGTTTCGAGTCGTCGATGACGCGCCCGTGGAAGTCGTTGATGCCGAAGACGGACACCGTCTCCGTGGGGTTGGTCGCGACGCACTGTTTGACGTCGGCGGTGGCGGTGGTGGCGCCGGTGGTGATCGCCAGGCCGCTTGCCACCAATGCGGTGGCGGCGAGGCCCGCCGTCAACCGCGAGGTGTGTGTGGTCATCTCTCTCCAATGGTCGATTGACGTATGAGATCTGCCGCAGGACGGCAGAAATCCTGCCCCCTGCCGCTGGGTTCCACACTCTAGGCACACAAGGTGGTCGGCAAGCTGGAAAGGGCGAATCCACCGAGTTGTCACCGAAGGGTCACCGGTCGTTCACGGTCCCGGCCGTTTGTCGGCTTCCCACAATCCCGGGGGTCAGGTTGGTGGATCGCCATCTCCGGGCCGCCCGATCCGTAAGCTACGCTGGCGTAAGTTACGGTTTCGTAGGTTGTCGAAAGGGGTCCGCGTGCGCGGTCAGAGCCACGACATGGTTCAGCTCCTCACCCCTGAGGGGAACGGGTCAGTCACGATGCGTTCGAGTTCGTCGGCACCACCGAGGACCTTGTCGGCTACCTGCGTGACATGATCCTCGCCCGCCGCTTCGACGCAGAGGCCACCGCGCTGCAGCGCCACGGCGAGCTCGGGCTCTGGACGCCGCTGCTCGGCCAGGAGGCTGCGCAGGTCGGCTCCGGGCGTGCGCTGCGCGAGGGGACGTCGTGTTCCCGTCGTACCGCGAGCACGCCGTCGCCATGGTGCTCGGGGTGCCGTTCACCAATCTGCTCGCCCTGTTCCGCGGCTCGGACGGCGGCGACTGGCAGCGGCTCGAGACCTTCAAGAACTACCAGATCGTGATCGGCTGCCAGACGCTCCACGCGACCGGCTACGCGATGGGCCTCCAGTTGGACGGTGCCGTCGGGAACGACAACGACGCCGAGAATTCCGCAGTGGTCGTCTACCACGGTGACGGCGCCGCGAGCCAGGGCGACGTCAACGAGGCCTACGTGTTCGCCGCCTCCTACAACGCCCCGGTCGTGTTCTTCTGCCAGAACAACCAGTGGGCCATCTCCGAACCGATCGCCCTGCAGTCGCGTATCCCGCTTTTCGAGCGTGCCCGAGGCTTCGGTTTCCCCGGCGTCCAGGTGGACGGCAACGATGTGCTCGCCGTGAAGGCCGTCACCGACTGGGCCCTCCAGCGCGCCAGATCGGGGGAGGGCCCTGCTTCATCGAGGCCTATACCTACCGGATGGGGGCGCACACCACATCGGACGATCCCACCAAGTACCGCGCGTCCTCCGATGAGGAGGCCTGGCGTGGCCGCGACCCGATCCTGCGCCTGACGCGGTACCTGCGGGCCGAGGGCGCCGTCGACGACGCATGGTTCGCGGCCGTCGAGGAGGAGGCGAAGCAGTTGGGTGTGGAGATCCGCGCGGCCATCCCTGAGCTGGAGGACACCACGATGGACCGGCTGTTCGAGACGGTTTACGCCGAGCCGACCGTTGCGCTCGAGTCCCAGCGTCGCGAGTTCGCCGAGTACCTCGAGGGGGAGGAAGCATGAGCGAGACGCTCACCATGGCGAAGGCCCTCAACCGGGGCTGCGCCGCGCGCTGCAGGCCGACCCGAAGGTGCTGCTCGCCGGCGAGGACATCGGCAAGCTCGGCGGCGTGTTCCGCATCACCGAGGGGCTGCAGGCCGAGTTCGGCGAGAACCGCGTCGTCGATTCGCCGCTGGCGGAGTCGGGCATCATCGGCACCGCCGTCGGGCTCTGCATGCGCGGCTACCGGCCGGTCGTGGAGATCCAGTTCGACGGGTTCGTGTTCCCCGGCTTCTCGCAGATCGTCACCCAGGTCGCCAAGTTCCACATGCGCACCGGCGGCCAGACCCCGATGCCGATGGTGATCCGCATCCCGTTCGGCGGCGGCATCGGCGCGGTCGAACACCACTCCGAGTCGCCCGAGGCCTACTTCGCGCACACCCCGGGGCTCAAGGTCGTCGCGTGCTCCAACCCGAACGACGCCTACTGGATGATGCAGCAGGCGATCCAGTCCGACGATCCCGTCGTCTTCCTCGAGCCGAAGCGCCGCTACCACGTCAAGGGCGAGGTGAACTTCACCGCGAAGCCGCAGCCGATGCATCAGGCGGCCATCACCCGCTACGGCACCGACGCAACCCTGTTCTGCTACGGCCCATGGTCAAGACGTGCCTCGACGCGGCCGCCGTCGCTGAGGAGGAGGGCACCTCGCTCGAGGTGGTCGACCTGCGCACCATCAGCCCCATCGACTGGGTGACGGTGATCTCGTCGGTGCGCCGCACGAAGCGGGCGATCATCGTGCATGAGGCGCCGAAGACCCTCGGCGTGGGTGCGGAGATCGCGGCGAAGCTGCACGAGGACCTGTTCTACGTGATGGAGTCGCCAGTGCAGCGCGTGGCGGGCTTCGACATGCCATACCCGCCTGCAAGGGTCGAGGAGCAGTACCTGCCCTCGGTCGACCGGATCCTCGACGCCGTCGACCGGTCTCTTGCGTACTGAGGAGCCTGACATGGAGCCGATGATGAAGGGAGCGCTCGCGTGAAGCGCCAGTTTCTGCTGCCCGACCCCGGTGAGGGCTTCTCGAGGCCGAACTCGTCGCCTGGCGGGTGACCGAGGGCCAGACGATCGAGGTCAACGACATTCTCGTCGAGATCGAGACGGCCAAGTCGCTCGTCGAGCTTCCCTCGCCGTACGCGGGCACAGTCACCGCGCTGCTGGTGCCCGAGGGCACCACCGTCGAGGTGGGCGCGCCCATCGTCGAGATCGATGACGGCAGCGACCCGGCCGAGGACGAGCCGGAGCCGAACCTGGTGGGCTACGGGGCGAGCGATGCGACGCCGTCACGTCGACGCCGTCGGACCCGCCCGGCGGAGGAGTCGCGGGCCGCGTCGGAGGCGCTGTCCGCGGCCTATGAACCGCACGAGCCGGGGCGCCGCACCGACGAGGTGCATCCCACCACCACCATCACCGCCCAGCCCGAGGGCGATCCGCTGCCGACCCGGGCCGCGCGCCCGCCGAGTCGCAGTTGGTGCTCGCCTCGGAGGCCGGGTCGGTCAAGGCGAAGCCGCCGGTGCGCAAGTACGCGAAGGATCTCGGCGTCGACCTCGCCGGGATCGTCGGCACCGGCCCCGACGGGTCGATCACCCGACGTGACGTCGAGGCCGCCGCCGCGTTCCGCTTCCTGTCGGAGCAGCCGCGCGAGGGCCGGATCATCAACGACAGCGCCACCTTCCAGGCCGGTGGCGGTTTCTCCGCCGGTGACGGGGGTCAGCCCGGTCCGTCCTTCTCCGACTCGGGCATGGGTGGCTCCGCGTTCGGTGGCCCGACCGAGGGGCTCGGCGGGTTCGACCCGTTTGAGGGCCGCGCCGAGCGACGGGTGCCCATCAAGGGCGTGCGGAAACTGACGGCCGAGAACATGGTGCGCTCGGTGAACACGCACGTGCACGTCACCGAATGGACCACCGTCGACGTCACCGGGACGATGGAGTTCGTGGAGCGACTCAAGGAACGCCGCGAGTTCGCGGGCCTCCGGGTGTCACCCCTGCTGATCTACGCGAAGGCCATCTGTCTCGCGCTCGGCCGCAACCCCGACCTGAACACCTCGTGGGACGAGGAGCGTCAGGAGATCGTCTACTACCGTGACGTGAACCTCGGCATCGCGGCCGCCACCCGCGTGGCCTGATGGTGCCCAACATCAAGGCGGCGCAGCGGCTCGGCCTGCTGGAGCTGTGCCAGACCATCAACCGGCTTGTGCAGGTGTCCCGCGAGGGCAAGCTGCGGCCCGGCGACTACGCGCACGGCACCTTCACCATCACCAACGTCGGCGTCTTCGGTATCGACGCGGGCACGCCCATCATCAACGGCGACGAGTCGGCCATCTTCTGCATGGGCGCCATCCAGCGCCGGCCGTGGGTGGTCGGCGAGGGCGCGGACGAGCGGGTCGAGCCGCGCTGGGTCACCACGCTCGCCGTCGCGTTCGACCACCGGATCATCGACGGCGAGCAGGGGTCGCGCTTCCTGCACGACGTAGCGTCGATCCTCGCCGAGCCCGCGATGGCGCTGCTGTACTGACCCGCGCCCGCGGGCACCGGTGGATCGTGGGGCGGTGTCATGATGTGTGTCATGCTCACGCTCGATGCCGCCGCCCTTGATGCCGCCGCGCGCGAGCGCTCGTTCTCGGGCGTCGTCACCGTCGATGTCGCCGACCGGCGCGTGTTCGAGCGCTGCTACGGCCTGGCCCACCGCGGGTACGGGGTGCCCGTCACGGCCGCCATGCAGTTCGGCCTTGCCAGCGGAAGCAAGGCGTTCACCGCCCTTGCGATCCTCCGGCTCGTCGAGGACGGCAGCCTGAGGCTCGATGAGCCGGTGCGTGGGATCCTCGGCGGGGACCTCCCACTGATCGATGATGCCGTGACCATCGAGCAGCTGCTCAGGCACACGTCGGGATCGGCGACTACCTGGATGAGGACGGCGAGTGGGAGGTCGACGACTACGTCTTCACCCTCCCGGTGCACACCCTCACCACCGCGGAGGCATTTCTGCCTGCGCTCGACGGCTTCCCGCAGAAGTTCGAGCCCGGGAGTGCCTTCTCGTACTGCAACGGTGGGTACATGGTGCTCGCGATCGTCCTCGAACGCATCACCGGACAGGCCTTCCACGAGGTCATTCAGCGTTCGGTGTTCGCACCCGCGGCCCTCACCGAGACCGCGTATCTGCGGATGGATGACCTCCCAGGCTCGGCGGCCACGGGCTACCTCTTCGAAGAGGGGGACGCCGTCAACGCCCTCCGACTGCCGGTCCTCGGTAACGGCGACGGCGGAGCCTTCAGCACCGCCGCCGACCTCCACCGGTTCTGGGAAGCGCTCCACTCCGGGCGGATCGTGTCGCCTCCCACCGTGGCCGCGATGCGGACGCCCCCGGCCGACGGATCAGAGCCCCGCAACGCCTACGGCCTCGGGCTCTGGCTGCATGCGACAGGCGCCGCCACGATGATCGAGGGCTACGACGCGGGCGTCTCCTTCTGCTCCACCCACATACCGGCCGCGGCCACCACGGTGAGCGTGCTCGGAAACAGCTCACCGGGCGCCTGGCCGGTGATCGGTGTCACCTCGGAGGCCGTCGACGCCCTGCTCACCATCAGGTGAGGCCCGACGCCTGAGCCGCCGTGGGTGGGATCAGGGTGCCTCGGGTGACTCGGTCTTCTTGGCCGGCTTCTCCTCCGCCCTGGTCAGCAGCCTCGTGCCGATCACGCCGATCTCGACCAGCACCCGCAGCACCAGGATCTGGAACAGAGCGGTGGCAAGGCCGCTGACCAGGGACTCGATGACATTGAGCGGGGTCGCGAACCCGGAGCCGAGCAGGTTGATGAACCCGAACAGCCAGCCGACGGCGACGGCGATCGTGCCAACCAGGAAGATCGTGCCTGCGGAGCCGGGCAGCGACAGCTTCTTGAAGCTGAAGTCGAACAGGCCACCCTTGGGCTCGACCGGCCTGGCCGGGAACTGCTGCTGGGCTGGGAGGTACTGGCCCTGCTGCGGCTGGCCCTGCCAGTTCTGCTGCTGATTCCAGTCGGGCTGCGCCGGCTGAGACTGCCAGTCAGCGCCAGGCTGCGGCTGCTGTCCCCAGTCGTGGGTGGAGGCGGCCTGCTGGCCCCAGTCCTGACCGGAAGGCTGCGGCTGGGCCTGCTGCTGGCCCCAGTCCTGAGCGGAGGGCTGCGGCTGGGCCTGCTGCTGTCCCCAGTCGTGGGTCGGGGCGGCCTGCTGTCCCCAGTCCTGCGCCGGTGCACCCTGCTGTCCCCAGTCCTGACCGGAAGGCTGGGGCTGGGCCTGCTGGCCCCAGTCCTGACCGGAAGGCTGCGGCTGGGCCTGCTGACCCCAGTCCTGCTGCGGCGCCCACTCATTGGAGCCCTGACCGCTGTTCCACTGTTGGTTCGACATGGCCGCAAGTCTGCCACGATTTGAGTTCAGGGCTGCCGGGCGTTTTCACTTTCCTACCTGGCCGGGGCCACACTGGGAACCATGCTCACGCGCCTGCATATCGACCTCGATGCGCTGCACCACAACCTCGCCGTCGCACGCGAGTTGGCCGGCGGGAGGATGGTGCTCGCCCCGGTGAAGGCAGACGCATACGGACACGGGCTGGTGCCGGTGGCGCTGAGCATCCAGGAGCGCGGATCGGCGGAATGGCTGGGCGTCGCGCTCGTCGAGGAGGGCCGCCAACTGCGCGCCGCCGGCGTCACCCTGCCGATCCTCAAGTTCTCCCCTCGCTCGCCGAGGAACTGCCCGACGCGATCGCGGCCGACGTCACGCTGTCGGTCGACGACGACGACACCGTCGACCAGGCACAGGCGGCCGCCGCGCTGGCTGGGCGCACGATCGACGTGCACCTGAAGGTGGACACGGGCATGCGACGTGTGGGGATCGACCCGGATGCGGCGGCCCCGCTCGCAGCCAGGATCGATGCCGCGCCCAACCTGCGGCTGCAGGGAATCTTCACCCACCTCCCCGTGAGCGACGTCGACGACGGCGCCGACTACACGGTCGCGGAGCTTGCCCGGTTCTACGCGGTGGTCGATGAGGTCGAGCGGACCCATGGCCCCATCGGGCTGGTGCACGTGGCCAACTCCGGCGCCGTCCTCGGCCACGATCTGGGCCGCAGCAACCTGATCCGGCCAGGCATCATGATCTACGGGTCCTACCCCGACGTCGTCGGAGGGCACCCGGCCGGGCTCCGCGACGTGGCGCGGTGGACGAGCCGGGTCAACTTCGTCAAGCGCATCCGCGCCGGTGAGACCGTCGGTTACGGACGCACCTGGGAGGCGGAGCGCGACACGTGGATCGCGACGGTCGCCATCGGCTACGGCGACGGCTACTCCCGCCGGTTCTCGTCCCGGGGCCGGATGCTGATCGACGGCGTCTCGTACCCCGTGGTGGGGCGTGTGTGCATGGACCAGACGATGCTCGACCTCGGCCCGGCCCCACCACCGTGAGGGTCGGCGACGAGGTCGTGGTGATGGGCACCAGCGGCGACCAGCGGATCGGCGTCGAGGAACTCGCCACCCTGATGGACACGATCACCTATGAGGTGACCTGCCTCATCACGGCGCGTGTGCAGCGCGACTACTGAGGGTCGGTCTCCACGACGGTGCGGGTCAGCCGCGGACGGCGGCTCGTGAACTCCTCCATGGCGTGCATCCCGATCGACCTGGTCGACCAGCCATCGACTGCCGCGCCGACGCCACCGCCGACGATCGGCACCCGCTTGGCCATCCACACGCCGAACCGCTTGCCCGTCATCTGGTTGAGTGCGCGGTCGAGAAGAGCCTTCGAGACCTGACGGTCAAGGCGGGCATCGAAGACCGGCGCCGTCGCCACCACGAGCGGCGACGAGGGCAGCACGCCCTTGGAGACGAGGTCGGCGTTGCCTGCCGGGCCGAGCATCACCATGAGGATGGCGGTGCGGACCCGAGGATCGGTCAGCTCATAGCCGCGCAGGTGCGCGATCCCGGCGACGAGGCGGGCCTGCAGGAAGGTGGCGGCGGCCATGTTGGCGGGAATGGTCACGAGGGAGACGAGGAACCCGCCCAGTTGGTGGCGAAGCCCTGGCCGCTGGCCATGGCGACGTGGGTGGTGAGCATGCGCGAGATCGCAAGCTCGGCGTCATTGCGCTGCACCAGAAGCTGTTTCGCGGCGTGCTTGGCCCCGGGCAGCCTGCCTTTGCCCTCGATCGCGAGTTCGAGGATTTCGTGGATCGCGTTGGCGGTGATGCCCTCAGTGAGGGCGACCGCCTGGTTCTGGGTAGCCATCCGCACCCCTTCCTACGCACTCAAGCGTGACATACGCGACCAAGGAAGGCGAGGGAGTCAGGGCCGGTTGGGGACGGTTCCGGGTGAGCTCCCCGCCGATGTCCCGGACGCTGACAGACTTGGGGCATGCTCGGCACCCTGTTCGGCCGGCCGGAGGACTGGCCGCCGCGTGATCTCATCGGATACTCCGACGAGTTCGATGCTGCCGTCGCGCTGGAGGCCTACCGCTGCGGCGTTTTCCCGATGCCCCTGAACCGGTCGGAGATGGGGTGGTGGTCGCCGGTGCTGCGGGGGTTGCTGCCGGTGCAGGGGCTGCGGGTCACCAGGTCGCTCGGGAAGATGGTGAGGCGGTACCGCACCACCACCGACCTGGAGTTCGGTCGGGTCGTCGGGCGCTGCGCCGACCCCGCACGTGACGGCGCGTGGATCGACTCGCGCATCTCGGCCGCCTACCGTCGCCTCCACGAGCGGGCTGGGCGCACAGCGTCGAGGTGTGGGATGCCGACGGTGAACTGGTCGGCGGGCTGTACGGGGTGCAGGTGGGCGGCCTGTTCGCGGGCGAGTCGATGTTCCACGACCCGGAGCGTGGCAGGGACGCGTCGAAGGTCGCGCTGGTGCGGCTCGTGCTGGAACTCGAGGCGTCCGGGGTGGAGCTGCTCGACGTGCAGTGGCTCACCGAGCACCTCGGGACGCTGGGGCCTACGAGGTGCCGCGCGAGGAGTACCTGCGGCGGCTGTCGCTGGTGTTGGAGCGACCCACGCGTGGCTGGTCCGACCGCGGTCGCCTCCCGGGGCCGAGCTGCTGAGCGCCTGGCGCGGCATGCGCGACCGGCACGCGACGGCGGGCCGCCTCGGGCGGGCGGCTGAGCGGTAGCGTGTGCGTGAGGAGGAACCATGCCGGAGATGCCTGAGGTGGCAGCGCTCGCCACCACCCTCGACGGGCGCCTGCGGGCCGGGCGATCGCGTCGGGGCACCTGGTGTCCTTCTCCGCGCTCAAGACGTTCCGGATCCCACTGGATGCGCTCGCGGGGCTCGAGATCGACGGCGTGGCCAGGCATGGCAAGTTCATCGACATCGGGGCGCAGGGCATCCACCTGATCTTCCACCTGGCCCGTGCCGGGTGGGTGCAGTGGCACCAGGTCGCCCCGACGGTGCCCGCGCGACCAGGGAAGTCGGGGCTCGCGCTGCGGGTCGTGCTCGACGACGGGTCGGGCTTCAGTCTCACCGAGGCCGGCACCCAGAAACACCTCGCCGTCTACGTGGTAGACGACCCACAGGAGGTGCCCGGGATCGCGGCGCTCGGGCCCGACCCGATGGCCGAGGGTTTCACCGCCGCCGACCTCGGCCGCGTCCTCGCCGAGGCGGGGAGGGCGCAGTTGAAGGGTGTGCTGCGCGATCAGCGCCGGCTCGCCGGGATCGGCAACGCCTACTCCGACGAGATCCTGCACGCCGCCCGGCTGAGCCCGTTCAAGCCCGCCGACGGGCTCGACGGGGACGGGGTGGCCGACCTGTTCGGCCGGCTCCGTGAGGTGCTCGGTCAGGCGATCGACGCGGCGTCCGGGGTGCCGATCGACAAGCTGAAGGACGCAAAGCGCTCCGGCATGCGCGTGCACGGCCGCGCGGGGAGCCGTGCGACGAGTGTGGCACCACCATCGCGGAGGTTTCGTTCGCCGACTCGTCGCTTCAGTACTGCCCGGGTTGCCAGACCGGCGGGAAGCCGCTGGCCGACCGTCGGATGTCGAAGTTGCTGAAGTAGCCCTAGGCTCATGGGCATGCTCGAGTACGACATCTGGTGGCAGGTCTATCCACTCGGCGCGCTCGGTGCCCCGCTCCGCGGTGACCACGGGGAGCCGGCCCACCGGCTCCGCCGCCTCGAGGCGTGGCTCGACTACGTCGTCGAACTCGGCTGCAACGGCCTCCTCCTGAACCCGATCTTCGCGTCCGTCAGCCACGGCTACGACACGCTGGACCACTACCGGATCGATCCGCGCCTGGGCGACGACGCCGACTTCGACCACCTGATCGCACAGTGCGGTGCGCGTGGGTTGGGTGTCGTGCTGGACGGCGTCTTCAACCACGTTGCCAGGAGCCACCCCCTCGTCACGGAGCGACCTGATCTGATCGCCATGGACGGCGACCGGCCCGCGGGTGGGAGGGCCACGACGACCTCGTCGAGCTCGACCACTCCAACCCCGCCGTGGCCGACCTCGTCGTCGACGTGATGCTGCACTGGCTGCGGAAGGGGCCGCCGGGTGGCGGCTCGACGTCGCATACGCCGTCCCGACGGCGTTCTGGCGTGATGTCGCCGCGCGGGTCCGCGCCGAGTTCCCCGATGTGGTCTTCGTCGGCGAGGTCATCCATGGTGACTACGCGGGCTTCGTCTCCGGGTCGACGCTCACCACCGTCACGCAGTACGAGCTGTGGAAGGCGATCTGGTCGTCGCTGAAGGAGGAGAATCTCTGGGAGTTGGCCCACGCCATCGACCGGCACGCCGACTTCTGCCGCTCGTTCCTCCCGCAGACCTTCGTCGGCAACCACGACGTCAGCCGCATCGCCACGCTCGTGGGCCCCGACCTCGCGGGCATCGCCGCCTTCCTCCTCATGACGCTCCCCGGCGTGCCCAGCGTCTACTACGGCGACGAGCAGGGCTTCACCGGCACCAAGCGCGACCAGTTCGCCGGCGACGATGAGGTGCGGCCCCCGCTGCCCGACTCGCCCGGGGCTCTCAGCCCGTTCGGCTCCCGGCTGCACGCGGCCTACCGTCGGGCGATCGGCTTCCGCCGCAGGCACGCCTGGCTGGCCACCGCCGAGGTCGAGGTGCTGCACCGCGACAACCGCGCCCTGTTCTACCGCTGTACCTCCGGCTCGCGCTGGTGTGAGGTGCGCGTCGACCTCGACCGCGCCTCGATCGCCGTGGTCGCCGACGACGAGGCCGTCAGCCTGCGCTGACCACCCGCTGAGCGCCGGCTCGCCGCCGGTGCGCGATCCAACGGCCCGCCGGGGCCGGGTGAGCGTTTGTGACCGGGTGAGCGAAGCGGTGTCGTCGTCGCTCACGGGCCGCCGTCGTGGTGCGCGCCTGAGACGGGGGACAGGTGAGGGGGTGGGCCTTGGCCCACCCCCTCACCCGCGTCTCTGGCCTCAGTGCGCCACGTAGAGCGACTCGATACCCGCGTCCACCGACAGCGCCACTCCGTTCGTCGAGGCCGACCGCGGGCCGGCCAGGTAGGCGACCGCCTCGGCCACCTCCTCGGCCGAGATCAACCGGTGGTGGGGCTGCCTCGCCTCCAGCGCCTCCCGCGCCGCCGCCGGGTCGACCGAGTCGCCGAGCAGGCGGCCGATCCACGGGGTCTCCGTGGTGCCCGGGCACACGGCGTTGAAGCGCACGCCGTCGGCCAGGTGGTCGACGGCCATGGCGCGGGTCATGGACAGCACCGCGCCCTTACTCGCCGTGTAGAGCACCCGGTTCGGGAAGCCCGTCAGGGCCACCGCCGACGACACGTTGACGACGCTCGCCGCAGGCGAGGCGATCAGGTGGGGAAGGCACGCCTTGACCACGTTGGCCATGCCGATCACGTTGATGCCCAGGACGCGCTGCCACTCCTCCACGTCGTTCTCGAGCACGGTTCCCGCAGCGCCGATCCCGGCCGAGTTCACGAGGATGTCGATCCGGCCCCACCGCGAGACGACCGCGGCGACGGCGGCCCCACCGCCGCCACGTCGCTCACGTCGGCCTCGAGGCACAGCGCCGGCGACGCCCCGGCGGAGACATCCCGGTCGATCACAGCCACGTCGGCCCGAGTTCCTGCAGCCGGGCGGCGCACGCGGCGCCGATCCCCGACATGCCGCCGGTGACCACGGCCACGAGGCCGTCGAAGCGCGGATCGCTCATCGCAGCGTCCCGTCTGCGACGACGACCTGACGCTGTCGCCCCAGGCCTCGATGTCGATCTCCATCACATCGCCGACGCCCAGGTACGGGAAGCGGCCCGAGAGGGCAACGCCCTCCGGTGTGCCGGTGAGGATGACGTCTCCAGGCTCGAGGACGGTGTAGGTGCTGAGGTCACGGACGATCGTGTCGATGTCGAAGATCAGGTCGGCGGTGGTCGAGTCCTGGCGGGGCTCGCCGTTCACCCACGACCGCAACCGCAGGTCCGACGGGTCGAGGTCGGCCGTCGGGACCAGCACCGGGCCCAGCGGAAGGAAGCCCGGGCCGCTCTTTCCCTTGGACCATTGACCGCCCGACTCCTCCAACTGCCAGGCGCGCTCCGAGATGTCGTTGGCGACGGCATAGCCGGCGATCACGCCCCGCGCGTCGTCGTCGGGTCCGAGGTTCCAGGCGCGTCGACCGACCACGAGGGCCAACTCGACCTCCCAGTCGAGCTTCTGCGCCCCGCGCGATGCGGGGAAGTCGTCATCCGGGCCGGCGAGCGTGTGGGACGGTTTCATGAACACCACGATCCGCTCCGGCGGCTCCGACCCACCCTCCCGGGCATGCGCGGCATAGTTCATGCCGATGCAGTAGACCGACCCGGGGCGGGCGACCGGGGCCCCGACGCGCAGCGCGGCGGCACCCTCGAGGTCGGTGAGTTCCCCCAACCGGGCTGTCACCGTGCCCACCGGGTCGTCCGCCAGGAAGTCACCGGTGATGTCGGGAGTGATCGGGCGCAGGTCGAGGGTGCGGCCGTCGACGACGGCGACCGGGATCTCACGGCCGAGGGGCCGAGGCGTTGGAACTGCATTGTTGTCCTTTCGTTAGGTGACAGCGGTGTCGGTCGGGAGTGGAGGCTGCGTCGTGCCCGGGTCAGCCCTTGAACAGGGCGACTGCGAGCCCGGCGGTGCCGTGCCCGGTGATCTCGAGGAGGGACCCGGCGATCGGATCGGTCTCCGGGTCGAGGCCCACGCCGGCGGTGGTGACCAGGAGGGTGTCGAGGTCGTCGCCCACGAAGGCACACGACGTGGTCTGAGGGGTGTCGAACCGGATGCTCCGCACCACGTCGCCGTCGGGGGTGATCTCGTGCACGACGCCCCGCCGTACTCGGCGAGCCAGATGTGGCCGTCCCGGTCGACGCAGAGGCCGTCCGGGTAGTCGGCGAAGCCCTCCGCGACGACCGACGGCCCGCTCAGGATGTTGGACGTGACGGGGTCGAACCCGTAGCTGAGGAGCTGGCGGGCCTGGGTCTCGGCCAGATACATCGTGGTGCCGTCAGGGCTCCAACCGATCCCGTTGGGCTGCGTCAGGCCGTCGAGCACCAGCTCGGCGGACAGGTTCTCGTCCAGCCGCCAGAGCCCGCCCTTTCCCTCGCTGAAGTCCATGGCGCAGGCCCCGGCCCAGTAGCGCCCGGCCGGATCGACCTTCGCGTCGTTCATCCGGAGCGGCGGCGTCAGCACGTCGACCCATGAGGTGACCTCGCCGGTGGCGTCGAGCAGCGCGAAGCCGGACTCGACGGCCAGCACCAGCCCGCCGCCGACGCGCGGGGCGGCGGCCCCGACCATCTCTGGATAGTCGATCACGGTGGTGTCGCCGCCGATCGTGGTGCGCAGCGCCTGTTTACCGATGATGTCCACCCAGACGACGGTGCGGCTCTCCGGGTCCCAGTACGGACCCTCTCCGCATTGTGTGTGACGAGGTACGACGACGTTGACGTGTTCGGTCACTTTCATTTCTCCTGAACGTGTGGAGGATCAGTCGGTGAAGAAGCTCGGATGGCTCTCGCGGAGCCGGGTGGTATCGGAGAGGATGCGCGTCGCGTGCTCGTCGATCAGGGCGGTGCCCTCGGCAGGTCGCGATCGGCGAGGGCGTCGACGAGGGCCTGGTGCTCGGCCAGCAGGTCCTCACTGGACAGGGCGGCATCCAGATGGAGGCGCCGGAGCCTGTCGAGCTGCATCTTCGTTCCGCGCACCACGTCCCAGAGGCGGGGCACACCCGCGAGGATGAACACCGCCTGATGGATCAGCTCGTCGGTCTCGAAGAACCGCTCCGCGTCGCCCTCGGCCGCGGCGGCCGCGTTGGCATTGACGTGGCCCTGGATCTCGGAGACGTCAGGGCGGACGTCACGGATGGCGTAGGTGAAGGCGCTGGTCTCCAACGCCCGACGGATGAAGACGGCCTCGTCGACCTCGCGCAGTGAGATGGGCGCGATCCGGCTCCCCACCTGAGGAACCACCGAGACGAGCCCCAGATCCACCAGGCGGGTGATCGCCTCGCGGACGGGCGAGCGGCTCACCTGGAGCGAGGCGGCGATCGCGGGCTCCGAAATGGGGGAGCCGGGTGGGAGCCGCAGATTGCGGATCGACTCGCTGAGCGACTCGAACACCGCGTCGGAGATCCGGTAGCGCGACTTCGGGCTGGCAAGGGGTTGCAGCGATGACAGGGTTGCCTGCGGTGTGTCCAGCATCGACCTGCCCTCCTCTCGTCGACTCTTGAAACTAGTATACAAGTATGTCACGATTGTGGTGGCTAGTCGAGTTCCAGCAACGAAGCGAGGATCATGGGTCAACATACCGACGAGGAACTCCTCCAACTCATGAGGACGTCGCTGTACACGCCTGTCGTGGGCGACATCCTCGACCGGCTCGGACGGACGCACCAGTTCCTCCCGCCGGCCGTCCGCCCGCTGCGCCCGGAGATGAAGCTCGCAGGCAGGGCGATGCCCGTCCTCGTCGCGGACGTGTACGGCCCGCAGGAGAAGCCCTTCGGGTACCTCACCGAGGCCCTCGACCAACTCCGTCCCGGCGAGGTGTGGGTGGGTACCCGCGTGGTGCAGCCGGTGGCGATGTGGGGCGAGATCCTCACCACGACGGCCCAGCAGCGGGGGCGGTCGGTGCCGTCGTCGACGGCTACCATCGCGACACCCCCAGACCCTCGCGCGCGACTTCCCCGTCTTCAGCTGGGGCGGCTACGCGCAGGACTCGTCCGTGCGCACGGTGGTCCGAGAGTTCCGCGTGCCCGTCGAGGTCGGTGGCGTCCGCATCGCGCCGGGCGACCTGATCTTCGGTGACGTCGACGGCGTGCTCGTGATCCCGCAGGAACTCGAGGACGAGGTGATCGGGCCGCCCTTGAGAAGGCGGGAACGGAGAACCTCGTCGCCGCGGCCATCGCCGGCGGGATGAGCGCCACCGAGGCATTCGCACGCTTCGGCGTGCTCTGACCAGGACACCAACAACTCGTTCAGAACAACCAAGGAGAACCGGAGAACATGGGCAGGCACACCGGAAAGGTCGTCATCGTCACAGGCGGTTCGGCAGGAATCGGTCGGGGAGTGGTGGAGGCCTTCGCGGCCGACGGCGCCTCGGTCGTCATCCATGGGCTCAGCCGGGAGGAGGTCGACCAGGGCGTCGCACGGATCATCGCGGACGGTGGTGCGGCCGTCGGGGTGGCAGGAGAGGTGTCGCTCGAGGAGACGCACACCGCGCTGGTCGAGGCTGCCATGTCGGCCTTCGGACGCATCGACCACCTCGTCACGTCGGCAGGGATCCAGACCTACGGCGACGCAGCCGAGACGACGCCCGCCGATTTCGACCGCGTCTTCGCGGTCAACGTACGTGGTGTCTTCCTGGCGGTGCATGCGGCCATCGCGGAGATTCGACGCAACGCCGGTACGATCTCGCTGATCTCGTCCGCCCAGGGCGTCGCCACCCAGAACAACGTGGTGGGCTACACCTCCACCAAGGGTGCCCTCAACGCGATGGCCCGCGCTCTCGCGGTCGACGAGGCCGCCTACGGGGTCCGGGTCAACGCGGTGCTGCCCGGATCGGTGGACACCCCGATGCTGCGCGCCGCGGCGCGTGACTGGTCCGACGGCACCGACGCCGGAGAAGAGGGGTCATCGCCGAGTGGGGCAGGATGCACCCGCTCGGCCGTGTGGGCCGCCCCTCCGAGCTCGGAAGCACCTGCTCGTTCCTGGCCAGCTCGGAGGCCAGCTTCATCACCGGTGCGGAGATCCGCGTCGACGGCGGCCTGCTGGCGCGTACCGCGGCCGCTCTCCCGAGAAGCCCTGACCCGACGACTACAGAAGGTGTGACCATGCTCCAACTCAGCGAGTTCCTTCCCCCGCGACCGTCCCGCAACTGGAAGCTCATCCGACAGGTCGGTGTCGACAACGTCGTCGGAGTCCTGAACGGAGGTGAACAGGACACGCGGATGTTCGCCTCGGTGGGCAGCGCCGGCTGGAAGATCGATGACCGCTCGGAGGTGCCGTGGAGCCTCGCTGCGCTGCGCAGGAACAAGGAGATCTACGAGGAGTGGGGCTTCAAGCTGATCGCCACCGAGGACACCGCGCCGATGGACCGCACCCGCCTCGGGCTCCCCGGCCGCGACGAGGAGATCGAGCAGTTCATCGAGCAGATCCGGGCGCTCGGGGTGCTCGGGGTGCCGACCATGGCCTACAACTGGATGGCGCTCAGCAGTTGGGGTCGCACCTCGACCGCGCTCGAGGACCGCGGCGGCGCCCTCGTCACGGGCTACAACCGTTCCGTCGCGCAGGCGCGCGAACCACTGCTCCCGAGGGCGAGGTCACCCGGAGGAGATGTGGGACGCGCTCGCGTACTTCCTGAAGGCCGTCGTCCCGGAGGCCGAGAAGGCCGGCGTCCGCCTGGCCCTGCATCCCGACGACCCGCCCCAGCCGTTCGACCGTGGCGTTCCGCGCATCATGGGCTCGGTCGCGAACTACCGCCGCATGCTCGACATCGTCGCGTCCGACTACAACGGCATGACGTTCTGCCAGGGCAACTTCGCGCTGATGCCGGAGGTGCTCGCGGGAGAGACCAGCATCCCGGACCTGATCCGTGAGTTCGGCACGGCCAAGATCCCGTTCGTGCACTTCCGCGACGTGAGGGGCACCGTCGAGGAGTTCCGCGAGACGTTCCACGACGCGGGTCAGACCGACATGGCCGCCTGCCTCGAGGCGTACCACGAGATCGGGTTCGGCGGCGCGATGCGCCCCGACCACGTGCCGACCCTCGAGGGTGAGTCGAACGACGCGCCCGGCTACGAGATGCTCGGCCGCCTCTTCGCCATCGGCTACATCCGTGGCCTCGAGCACGCGGCCTACGGCCATCCCGCCCGCAGGGACGACAGGTGGACGACGACCGCGCCATCCTGACCCGCATGGGGCTCCTCCGTGAGGGGAGGAGCCGGAGCTGACGCCCCTGACCGGAGGGGTGTCCTCCGACATCCGGCTGGTCAGGGTGGGCGACCGGGCCTTCGTGCTCAAACGTGCCCTCGGCCGGTTGCGGGTCGAGGCGGAATGGCACGCCCCCTCGAGCGGGGCGCGGCGGAGGCGCGGTGGCTGCGCTACGTCGCCACCGTGGTGCCTGAGGCGGTTCCTGCGGTGCTCGCGACGGACGCCGAGACCTTCGCGGTCGCGCTCGACTACCTCCCACCCGGAGACTTCCCGAACTGGAAGGAGCAACTGCTGGCGGCCTCGTCGACGTCGGCTTCGCCGCCTCCGTCGGCCGCATGCTGGGACGCATCCACGCCGCGAGTGCCGCGACCCCCGGGTTGGCGGCGGGGTTCGCCAACCAGGCCCAGTTCGAGTCGCTCCGGATCGAGCCCTACCTGCGCAGGACGGCGCTGGCCGTCCCCGAGGTGGCCGATGCCATCGCCGACGTCATCGGGATGCTCGGAGCGAACCCCGCGCGCTCGTCCACGGTGACGTGAGCCCGAAGAACATCCTCGTGGGCGCCTCCTCGCCCGTTCTCCTGGACGCGGAGTGCGCCACCTGGGCGACCCGCCTTCGACGTCGCCTTCTGCCTGAACCACCTGGAACTCAAGGCCGTCCACCTCCCGCCGCACGCGGCGAACCTCGCCCGGGCGGCCGGTGCCCTGCGCCGTGCCTACCTCGATCTGGTCGACTGGGAACCGGTGGCGGAGCTCGACGAACGCATCTCCCGGTGCCTCCCCGCGCTGCAGCTCGCGCGCGTCGCGGGCGCCTCACCGGCCGAGTATCTGACCCGGCCGAGCGCCGGATGGTCCGCGACCGGGCCGTCTCGGAGCTCGTCACACACCGACACCCACGGAAGCAGTGAGAAATGACCGACACCATCGCAGACATCCGCGCCAGGGAGGTCTGGGACTCCAGAGGACTGCCCACCATCGAGGCCGAGGTGGTGACGATCGGTGGGGCCGTGGGGCGCGCGATCGCCCCGCAGGGGCCTCCACCGGCCGCCGCGAGGCGATCGAACTGCGTGACGGCGGCAGGCGGATGGGCGGCCTCGGCGTGCGTGAGGCGGTGCGGAAGGTGGCTGAGACCCTTGCCCCCGCGCTGCGTGGGATGCCGGTCACCGACCAGGAGGCCATCGACGCGATCCTCGACGCCGCCGATCCCGACCCGCAACGCTCGGGCATCGGAGGCAACACCACGACGGCGGTGTCGATGGCTGTGGCCCACGCGGGGCCGCCTCGCTCGGCCTGCCGCTGTGGGCCCGGCTCGGGCAGCCCCTGACCCACATCCCGCGTCCCCAGATCCAGATCATGGGGGCGGCGCGCACGCCGCCCACCGCGTCGCCGTGCAGGACTTCATGGTCTATCCCATCGCAGCGACCACCATCGCGGACGCGCTGAGCCACGTGGCCGAGGTGTATCTGGCCGTCGGCGACGTGATGCTCCGCCGCGGCGAACCCCGCGGGGTCGCCGACGAGGGCGGGCACTGGCCCGAGGTCGCAGGCACCCGCGACGCGCTGCAGGTGCTGGTCGACGGCATGGAACTCGCGGGTCTCAGGCCCGGCGTCGACATCGCCATCGCCCTCGACATCGCGGCCACCCAGTTCCTGGTCGACGGCGCCTACCGGATCGCGGGAACCGGGTACCCGACCGGGAGTGGATCGGCGAACTGCGCGGCCTGTGCGAGGACTTCCCGGTCGCCACGATCGAGGACCCGGCCGGCGAGGACGATCCGGAGGGCATGGCACTGGCCGTGTCGACCGTTCCCGCGGTCGTCGTCGGCGACGACTACCTGGTGACCGATGCGGGGCGGGTGCGGTCCGCCGCGGCCGCGCGCGAGGTGGAGGCGTCGCTGATCAAGGTGAATCAGGCGGGCACCGTCAGCGCCGCCGCGGCCGCGGTGCGCGCCTCCCGCGAGGCGGGCCTCGGCGTCATCGTGTCGGCCCGGTCGGGCGAGACGGAGGACGTGACGGTCGCGCACCTCGCCTCGGGATGGGCGCCGACATCGTCAAGGTCGGCTCCATCGCACGCGGCGAACGCACCGCGAAGTGGAACGAGCTCATCCGCATCGACGAGGCCTGCGGGGCCTACCGCTCGCGGCCCGCTGCGGGCCGCACCGCGGGCCACCTGATCCGCGAAGGAACCCGCGCAACAGCAGTGGGGCCCGGCATCGCCGGACCCCACTGCTGTTGCGCTTGGAACCGGTCAGCCCCAGATGCCCGCGTTGCGGGACTCGGTGGCGTTGTAGCCGTCTGCGATGTTGCCGAGGAGGACGGGCATGCGCTGCACGATGTCCTGCTGCTTGGCGGCCGAGGCGTCCCACGAACGCTGCACCTCGACGTAGGCGTTACGGGCGTTGTCCTCCCACGCGCCCAGCGAGGTCGACAGCTCAGCCTTGAGGTCCTCGAGAAGGGTGGTGAGTTCCTTGTGGGCGGCGGAGAGGTTGCTGATGCCCTCCTGCAGGCCGCCGACGGAGTAAGTGGTTGAATCGCTCATTGGTGTCTCCTATCGAATCAGAAAGTGACTGGGTCAGCCGATGAGGCCGGCGATCTGGTTTGCGGTGGCCTGGTTCTCTTCCTCACGCGACCCGTACTCACGGAGCGTCTCAACGAGGGAGGTGTGGATCTTGTCCAGGCCCTGCTTGACCTTCTCGAACTCCGTGTCGAACTGCTGGTAGCCCTGCTGGAACGCGGTCGAGGCGTTGCCGTGCCAGCGCGAGGAGAGGTCGATCATCTGGCCCTGGAGGCGGCTCTGCAGCTGGTGGATCTGCTGGTGCTTGGTCTCGATCTGCTGCGTGGCCTTCTGCATAGCAGCGCGGTCAACGGACTTATCGCCCATGGTTCCATTCCCTTCGACGGTGAGTCCGTTCGGGACTCATTGGTAGCAACTCGGGCGAGAGGATCGCGCTTGCTGCTGTGCTGTCGGGCAAAACACTAGGCGGAGGTCGGGTCAGTTCCCAGCGGCCCGCCGTTTTCGAGTAGCAGTACCTAGAGGGCCGGTTGGGCGACGCTCATCTGCGCCTAGTCGCCGGTCCTGACGATCATGTCGGCCGACAGTGCGCTACCGGTGTTGGCCAGGCCGGGTGGAAGCAGGTTGATGAGGCCACCCGGCACCGGGATCGGCTTGACCCGCCGTAGCCCAGCGCCCGGCGGGCACCCGTCGTCGGGATGGCGTAGCTCCGGCCGTTCAGCAGCAATGTGGTGGCGCCCTCGTCGGTGACCGCGTCCATGTTGCGTAGCAGGGCCCCGCTGAGCGGGGCAGCGTCACGAGGTCGACGTACTGTCCCAGCGGTGCGTTCGCGTTCGAGGGGATCTCGGGGGTGCGCTGGTCGATGCCGAGCGACACCCGCCCCGGTGAATCCTCCTCGAAGGTGGCACACACCGAGGCGCTCTCGGAGGAGAAGTCACCCGGGGAGGGCGGGTTCGCCGAGCGGGATCCCGTCGGCGCTGAACCGCGGGATCTCCGCGTTGCCCATCTGCGTCACCTCGACGTCGGTGAGTGGCACGGGATCGCTCTCATCCTTGTTCTGCTGCGCGATGGCCTTCATCTCCAGGTAGGAGATGCGCGAAAGGCCACCCGAGAGTTGGATGTAGTAACGGTCGTTGTCACCGTCGTCGACCACCGCCATCTGTCCGATCTTCATCCGGTCGCTGCCTGGCGCCCCGTATCCCTCGACGACCCGTGGGTTGATGGGAGCCCGGCGGGCAGGGCCGCGATCCAGCCGTCCCGGGCGTCACGACCGGCAGGTCCCCGATCAGACTCGACTGCTGACCCGGGGCCGCATACAGCTGGTGGGTCTGGCCGCCGAACAGCAGGTAGTCGGTGCCGTTGGAGTGCCTGGCCACGATGGCGAAGTCGTTGCTGCTGGAGGCCCCCGACCCGAACTCGAGCGTCAGGTACCGGCGGTCGTGGCCCTGCGGCGCCGTCGAGCACAGCCGCAGCGGGTAGCCGCGGAGGTCCTTGACGGCGGGCAGTTGGCGCGGCGAGCCAGGGATGCCCTCCTCGGGCTGCTGGACCTGCCCGCGGAGAGCCTCGGTCTTGACCTCGATGACACGGGGTTGGCCCTCCGGTTCCGCGCCCGCCGCCTTCAGGCGGGCCGACGACACGTCGGCCATCGGGTACAACCTGTCGTCCTGGTACACGAACAGGGCCCGGACTGGGCGTCGGAGAGGATGACGTTGGACTGGTCCTTCCACGACTCGTTGGCCGTGCCCCACGCAGCACCCCAACAGTGTGGTGCCCGCCAGCAGCACGACCCCGATCAGGATGGAGACGAAGGTCGCCGTCCCCACGCGGCGAAGCGGCGGCGTCGGGTCGTCGGGGTCACGGTCCACGAAGGCCGCGATCATGCGCCGCGACGTGAAGGACTGGGCCTTCAGGAGGTCTTTACGGGTCGCCATGCCTGTCCTGGGTGATCGTGGGGAGCGGTCCGGGCCACTTTAGCCCCGGTGGCGGCACAACAGGGCGCGCACGGCCCCGTTCGTGCGCGGGCGAGGCCATAGAGTGGGCCGCGGCCTGAAGGAGGGAAAAACAGATGTTGCGCAGGACCCAGCCCTCGCGGGCGGCGCTGCCCAGGCGGAGTCGCTCGACCCGCCACCTCGGGCTCGTCGTCGCCTGGCAGATCGTGCTCGTGGTCGCCGTCGCGCTGGCCCTCCGCATGCAGATCTGGTCGATCTCGCTGGCCGCGCTGATGCTGCTCGCCGCACTGCTTCTCACCATCCCCGTCAACGGGCGCACCCTCGGCCGAACCGTGCGCACCCGCCGCCGGTTCGCGTCCCGTGCACGGCACCGGCTCGAACACCCCGACGTCGCGGCCGAACTCGTGCCGCTCGCCCAGTGGTTGCCGAAGCTGGAGGTGACCGAGATCAAGGACGCCCACGACGGCGAGATCGGCGTCGTCGCCGACGGCGAATCGTGGTCGGGCATCCTCGAGGTCACCAGCGACAACTCCCTGTTCACCGACCGGGGTGCCCGCCTCGACCTCGCGGTGCTCGGCTCGCTGACCAGGCAGGACGACGTCGTCTTCTCCGGCATCCAGATCGTCACCTACACCGTCCCGGGCCCGCCGGCGCCATGCTTCCGCCGAACTCGCCCGCCCTCGACGCCTACCGCGAGATCGCCGGGCGCGCCACCCCGCCCGCCGTCCGCCGCACCTGGATCGCGCTGCGGCTCGACCCGCGCCTCTGCCTCGAGGCCGTCGACCGGCGCGGTTCGGGCCAGGTCGGCGTGTTCGCCACACTGCGCTTCGGCCTCCACCGCGCCCAGGCGACGCTCAAGCGCCACGGCATGCCCACCGAACCGCTCGACCCGCTCGGCATCGCCGACGTCCTCGCGCTGGCCACCGGCGCCTCGGACCAGCCCTCGGAGGAGCGCAGCAGCGAGGCGTGGGAACACTGGACCTGCGACACGCTCGTCCATCAGACCCGAGGGATCAGCGGCTTCGACGACGCCCCAGCGCCCACTACCAGGGCCTGCTCGACGTGGTGGCGCAGTCGCCCGCGATGTTCGCCGTCACCTCGCTGACCGTCTCGCCGGGTGAGCCGCCGCGTGGCGCCGTCCGGCTCGTCACCGCGAACCTGGAACAGGCCGCGGCCGCGGACGAGTTCGTGATGGCATCCGTGCAGGGCGACCTGCGGCTCGGCCCGTTGGGCGGCAACCAGGTGCCGGGCCTGTTGGCCACCATGGCATTGGGAAGGCGGATCGGCCGATGACCGAGATCACATTCCAGGCGCTCGGCCCCGCCGTGCAGCCCGAGGAGCAGGAGATGCGCACCGGCCCGTGGGGCCTCGTGCTCGGCACGGGGCTCGCGGCCCCGTCACGCTCAGGTTGTTCCGCCAGCAACCCACCAGGGTGTTCATGGCCACGCCCGAGTACGTCAGTTGGCTGCTCGCGTTCCGGGCCATGTGTCTCGGAGCCCACCTCTCCGTGATCGTCGAGGACCACCGCCGGTGGCTGACGCTCGCAGACACCGTGCGCGCCTGCGGCGGCACCATCGACCTGCTCCGCACCCCGGAGAACCTTCCCGGTCAGGGCCGCCCCTACCGGCCGAGCCTGATCATCGACGGCATGGGCGCCGTGGCCCCGACCGACCGGCTCGGGCGTGGCAGACGCTCGTCACCATGGGCGATCCGGAGGCGGGCCGCGCCGTCAGCGACCTCAGGGCCGCCGAGGTCGCTCTGATCGCGCCACTGTCGACGAAGGGCGCCGAGCACCTGCGCCGCGCCTACGCGCTGTCGACGGGGCAGGTGAAGGCCGTCACCGACCTCGCGGAGACCGAGGTCGTGCTGGCGAGCGTGCGCCGCGTCACGAGGGTGTCGATGCCGCCGTCGCCGACCGAGTACCGGCTGCTGTTCGGCGGATAGCCGCGGGGCCTCCGTCAGAGGAGGCTGCCGAAGTAGGCGTAGAGGTCGAGCACGCCGAGCAGGGTGGGAACGATCCCGATGATCGCGAGCCACTCGAACACGTCGCCCCAGCGCCCCCACGTCGGCGAGAGCACCTTGTTGTAGGTCGACGCCGAGTAGTGGGCGAAGACATAGGCGAGCACCAGGCAGCCCGCGAACAGCAGCGACATGCCGAGCAGCGACCGGGAGGCCCCGATGCTGAGCGTCACGACCGCCATGGCCACGCACAGGGCGCCGCCGATCAGCAGCGCCATGCGCTGCGTCAGGCCCACGAAGGAGCGGGCCCGCAGCAGGAACGCGAGCCCGACGCACACCGGCAGCAGCGTCGACCAGATCGACCCCTGCGTCAGGGTGAGCAGCGCGGCCAGTACGGCGGTCGCGGAACTCGCCGCGAGCATCGACCCGAGCAGGCGGTCGGCGAAGAGCGCCCTGCTCACGATGTCGGACTGCACCGGTGTCTCGTCGGCCAGCATGGCCTCGGTGGTCACCGGCAGGTTGGGCAGCGCGATGCCCGCGATGCGGTAGCTCAGCGTCGGCAGGAACGAGGTCAGGAAGGCCATCACCGTCAGCGTGATCGCCGCCACCTCCACGTTGTTGCCGGGGAAGATGATCATGCAACTGGCAGCGACGAGCGTGAACGCGGATGACAGGGCCACCGCGAACAGCGCGAGCGCGCTCACCCGGGCGGCGAGCGCGGCCGCGGCCGAGGCGATCAGCACCAGCGCAGACGACAGGACCAGCCGGATCGACATCGGCACCGTCTCCGACACCGGCTCAGCCGCAAACCAGCCGGCGATGCCCGCCAGCGCGGCGCTCGCCCAGGCGAGGCAGGTCGCCGTCGGGATCTCCTTCGCCGCCCGGGCCAGCGCCACCGATCCGATGCAGGCGGCGAAGCTGAGGAACGCCGTCGTGACGACGGCGACACCGAGCGGGAACCGGAGCCACGGATCCACCCGGGCCTGCTCAGGATCGACGTTCGGCTGGGCCAGGATGATGAGCAGCGGCAACCCGATCAGCACCGCCATCATGAGGATGAGCCCGATGCGCTGGGAGTTGCGGGCGACCCACGACGGCCTGGAGTTGGTGGCGCCCGCCACCGCATCCACGACATCGTCGAAGGCGGCATCGGGAATCGCGTTCTCACGCTGCCGCAGGTGCAGGGTCTCGCCGTCGCGCAGGTTCAGCTTCCCGACGGGGTGTAGAGGTCGAACGGGTCGGAGCCGAAGCGCTGCAGGACCCAGCCGTGCACGGCGTCGGTCGGGGTGTTCGACTCGAGCCCGGAGAAGCGCACGATGCTCGGCATCAGCTCGTTCAGCGTCACGGCCCCGGGAGCGCGAGATCGACGCGGCGGCTGCTCGAGATGATCGTGACCCTCGACAGGTCCTCTTCGGGCAAGGTACTCACGCCCGTACCCTAACGCCCGCGGGAGCACGTCACAGCCGTTGCGACGGCGGGGAGTCGGACGCCTCGTCGGTTAAGTTAGGCGTCGAGCAACTTCACCGGAGGGAATCGGCGCATGGGCCTGATCACGTTCCATCGGCCGAAGCGGGTGACCCCGCCGGCGATGCCACGAGGCGACCTCCTGCTCGAATCGCCCCCGGAGATCCCGCCCCGGCGGCGTCGAAGCCGTTCGGGAACCTGCTGCGGATGCTCCCGATGGTCGCGGGCGGCCTCGCCATGGGGCTGATGTTCGCAGGGGTGGCAAAGGCCTCATGGGCAGCATCGTGGGTGGCCTGTACGCCGTGTCGATGATGGGCATGATGCTCTCCCAGGTGGGCAGGCAGAACGACGACCAGTCGGCCCAGCTCGACGCCAACCGCCGCGACTACTTTCGCTACCTTGCCCAGACCCGCCGCAACTTCGCCAGGACCGCGGACGAGCAGCGCGCCAGCATGGCCTACCGCCATCCCTCGCCCGACAGCCTGTGGACCGTGGTCGGCGGCATGCGGATGTGGGAACGGCGCCCCGACGCGGAGGAGTTCGGATCGCTGCGACTCTCGGTTGGGCGGCAGCAGTCCGCCAAGCGGATCACGCCGCCCGAATCGCAGCCCATCGAGGACCTCGAGCCCCTCACCACCGGCGCCCTGCGCCGCTTCATCCGCACCCACCGCCTCATCCAGTCGGTTCCGCTCGCCGTCGACGTGCGCGGCTTCCGCGCCATCTCGCTGGTGGGTGACGAGGAGGCCTGCCGGAAGGTGGCCTTCTCGATGGTCGCCCAGCTCGTCACGTGGCACGCGCCCACAGACGTGTCGCTCATGGTGGCGGCGAGCAGGCAGCACCAGGACCAGTGGCAGTGGGTCAAGTGGCTCCCACACCTGCAGCATCCCACCGAGCGCGACGGGGTCGGACCCGTCCGGATGTTCGCCACCGGCGCCGGTGAGTTGTCGCAGATGGGCACGTCAGCGCAGTCGGCCGCCAATCCGCCGTCGCTGACGGTGGTCGTCTCCGACGGCGTCGAGGGCGTCAACTCGCAGCAGTTCGTCACTCCGAGCACCCGCGCCGTCACCATCGAGGTGACCGGGCGGCGCGAGCTTCCGCAGACATTCGAAAGCGGCGTCGCCGTCTTCGAGGTGCGCGACGATGCGATCGTGCTGCACCGTCGCACCTCGAAGACCCCGCACGCGCAGACGCCCTTCGGCCGCCCCGACCAGGTGCCGGTCGTCTACTGCGAGATGCTCGCCCGCGCCATGGCCCCGTACCGGATGCCCGACGTGACCCTCGGCTCGGAGGACGGCCCCGCCGAGGTTGTGTTCGAGCCACCCAAGGACTACCCGGCCATGCTCGGCGTGGGTGACCCCTCACCCTCGACCCGCGGCAGGCCTGGCGCCCCGCCCGTTGCGTCAGCACCTGCGGATCCCGTTCGGCACCGCCGACGACGGCAGCCCCGTCGAACTGGACATCAAGGAGTCCGCGCAGGGCGGCATGGGCCCGCACGGCATCTGCATCGGAGCGACCGGATCGGGTAAGTCGGAGTTCCTCCGCACGCTGGTGCTCGGCCTCGCCATGACGCACTCGACCGAGCAGCTGAACTTCATCCTCGTCGACTTCAAGGGCGGCGCGACGTTCCTCGGGCTCGAACACCTGCCGCACGTCAGCGCCGTCATCACCAACCTCGAGGGCGAGCTGTCGCTGGTCGACCGCATGGCAGATGCCATCGGCGGCGAGCTCGACCGGCGCATGGAGGTGCTGCGCGACGCGGGCAACTTCAAGAACCGCGAGGATTACGAGAACGCCCGCCAGGCAGGCGCGGACATCCCGCCGATGCCCAGCCTGTTCATCGTGGTCGACGAGTTCTCCGAGCTGCTGAGCGCCCGGCCCGAGTTCATCGACCTCTTCGTGCAGATCGGCCGCGTGGGTCGCTCCATCGCCGTGCACCAACTGCTCGCGTCGCAGCGGCTCGAGGAGAACAAGCTGCGCGGCCTCGACACGTTCCTGTCGTACCGCATCGCGCTGCGTACCTTCTCTCCGGCCGAGTCGCGCACCGTCATCGGGGTGCCAGACGCGTACGAGCTGCCCACCCCGCCCGGCAACGGCTACCTCAAGTTCGACACCACCGGCATGACGCGGTTCAAGGCCGCCTACGTGTCGGGCCCGTGGCACGGGGAGTCGGCCCCGGCAGCCCCGGAGGACCGCCCCATCGACGAGGTCGTCGTCGAATCGAGGGGCTGGACCCCGCCGGTGCTGGAGTTCAGCGCGGACTACGTCATGCCGGTCGCTCCCCGGAGCAGGCGGTCGAGGTGCTGCCCGCCCGCAGCGCCGAGGTGGTCGAGGTCAAGGAGGACGACGACCGCGAGGAGGAGGATGAGACCCTGCTGAGCATCGCCGTCGGTCGCCTCAAGGGGCACGGCTGGCCGTCGCACAAGGTGTGGCTGCCGCCACTCGACGAGCCCCCGACGATGGACAAGCTGCTCGGCGGCCTGGCCGAGGTCGAGGGTCGCGGCCTGCAGGCATCCGACCCGGCCTTCCGCGGGGCGCTCGCGGCGCCGTTCGGCCTGATCGACCGGCCCCGGCAGCAGCGGCGCGACCCGTGGTGGATCCGGTTCGACGGTTCCGGCGGCAACCTCGGCGTCGTCGGCGGCCCCCAGTCGGGCAAGTCGATGGCGCTGCGCGCGGGCATCGCTGGTTTGTCGCTCACGCACACCCCGCAGGAGGTCGGCTTCTACTGCCTCGACTTCGGCGGTGGCTCGCTGACGTCGATGCGCAACCTCGCGCACGTCGGCTCGGTCACCGGGCGGCTCGACGTCGACCGCGTGCGGCGCACAGTCGCGGAGATCACGTCGCTGCGCTCCAGCCGCGAGCTCCAGTTCGCGGAGCTGGGCGTCGACTCGATGACCACCTACCGGCAGGGCCGCCGCGACGGCAGCATCGTGCCCGACCGGTTTCCCACCGACGTGTTCCTCGTCATCGACGGCTGGGCCACGATGAAGACCGAGTTCGAGGCCCTCGAGCCGCAGATCCAGGCGCTCGCCAACGGGGGCCTCGGGTTCGGCATCCACGTATGGATCGCCGCCGCCAAGTGGTCGGAGATCCGCTCCGGTACAAAGGACGCGCTGCAGTCGCGCATCGAGCTGAAGCTCGGCGACCCCTTCGACTCCGAGGTCGACCGCAAGATCCAGGCCATCGTCCCCGCCGCCCGTCCCGGCCGTGGCCTGATGTCGGGCGGCCTGCACACGATGATCGGCCTGCCCGCATCGACGGGGTGGAGGACGCCACCGACGTCAGCGCGGGGCAGCGCGGGTTCATGACGGCGGTAAACGCGGCCTGGAAGGGCCCGCGGGCCGCGGAGGTCCGCCTCCTGCCGGAGAACCTCGGATTCGCCTCGCTGCCCGCGATCGGGCACGCCCCGGACAAGCGGATCCCGTACGCCGTCGACGAGCTCGAGCTGGCGCCCGTGTACCTCGAGACGATGAGCGAACCGCACTTCGTCGCGTTCGGCGCCCCGAGTCGGGCAAGTCGAACCTGCTGCGGATGTTCCTGAAGGGCATCACGACCAGGTTCACGCCGAAGGAAGCCAAGATCATCATCGTCGACTACCGGCGCTCGCTGCTCGGTGAGGTCGAGACGGAGCACCTGATCGGCTACTACCCGTCCGCGGCGGCGGCGACCCCGATGCTGCAGCAGACGGCCGAGGCCGTCCGCGCCCGCCTTCCGGGCCCGACGTGACCCAGCAGCAGCTGCGCGACCGGTCGTGGTGGACGGGCTCCGAGGTGTTCGTGATCGTCGACGACTACGAGTTGGTGGCGACGCCGTCGGGCAACCCGATGGCCCCGTTCGCCGACCTCATCAACCAGGCGGGCGACATCGGCCTGCACATCATCATGACGAGGGCCTTCGGCGGCGCGAGCCGGGCGATCTTCGGTGACCAGCTGATCAGCCGGATGAAGGACGCCGTCAACCCGGCGCTCGTGATGAGCGGCAACAAGGAGGAGGGCGCCCTCTACGGGGATGTGAAGGGCTCACCGATGCCACCCGGCCGCGGCACGCTGATCACCCGCGGGTTCAAGGGCCTCATCCAGACCGCGCACCTGCCCGGGGCCGAGCAGCCCTAGGCCTGTCCCGGTCTCCGGCCTACCGTTTGCGGCGGGCCGCGGGGATCGCGATCGCCGCGACGACGCCGAGCAGCACCGCGACGATGGCCGCGATCCCGAACCCGAGCGCGACCATCGAGATCACCGGGGTGCGCTCGGGCCCTTGATGACGACCTCCGCGTCGGTGCTGGGGTCGCGGTCGCGGAGGTCGCTGTCTCGGACGTGGTGTCGGTCAGGGCCCGCATCGGGTTGACGATGCCGTAGCCGAGGTAGGAGTCGGGGAGCGGGACGGCGGGGCGGTCGGCGGTGGCGATCAGCCGCCGCTTCACCTCGGCCGGGGTCAGTCGCCGGTCGTGCACGTCGCGCTCGTACTGCAGCAGCAGGGCGACGATGCCCGTCACGACGGGCGCCGCGTATGAGGTGCCTGTGGCGTCGGTGAGGTAGGCCTGATTCTCCAGCGTCGCCTGCGGCCCGTCCTTCGACGGGCGCAGCGCCACCAGCGAACGCCCCGGTGCGCCGACCGTGATGTCGTGGCTGGGGTAGGTGGCCGGGTCGCCCGCATCCTGCTGGTTGGAGATGCCGACGCCGATCACCCCGGGAAGGCGGCGGGGTAGGGACGCCCTGCTGGGCCTGCCCCGCGTTGCCCGCGGCTGCCACCACGACGATGCCCGCGTCGATGGCGTCCTCGATGGCCGCCTGGAAGTCGGGCAGCAGTGCGTCACCGAACGTCACCTGCGACAGGTTGATGATGTCGACCCCGTCGGCGGTGGCCTGACGCACCGCGTCGATCGTGTAGCGGAGGTTCTCGTCGCTCTCCTGCCCCGGCTGCTGCTCCGAGGAGAGCAGCGTCCGGTAGGCGTAGACGGTGGCGTCGGGGGCGATCCCGGAGAAGTTGGTCGCGCTGGCCAGCGCCGATCCGTCGGAGCCGCGACCCGCGGCCAGGATCGACGTGACGATCGTGCCGTGCAGGCAGTCGATGCTGCCGTCGTCGCTCGGCCGCACCGTGGCGGGATCATGTCGCGCACGACGAAACGGTCCTTGTCGGCGAGGTAGGGGGAACCGAGCGTCGAGACGCCGGTGTCGATCACGGCGATCCGGATCCCGCTGCCCGTGGCGAGCCGCCACACCGATTCCATGCCGAGCCGCTGCAACTGCCAGGCGTTGGTGAGCTCACTCGACGGGGTGGCCTGGTAGGCGGTGCAGTTCTCCTGGATCAGGTGGCGCACATCGTCGCCTCGCGCGGGCACCATGCCGCCCGCGCAGAGCATTGCCCCTGCGGTGGCGGCGGCGGCCAGCCGCACGATCATTGGCTTCACGCCCGCAAGGGTAGTCGGCGCTCAGGCCAGAGGACAGGATCCGGTGGCCCGGCCGGACGGACCGCGACGCGCGGACGGGTCGGCGCCTGCCAGACTAGGCAACGTGCTCGGATACTTCGGTCCCGCGGGGACGTTCACCCATCAGGCCCTCCGCACCGTGACGGAGGAGGAGGCGGTCGCCTTCCCTTCGGTCCGCGAGGCGCTCGACGCCGTCCGCGAGGGTGCCGTGACGCGGGCGGTCGTCCCCATCGAGAACTCGGTCGAGGGCGGCGTGTCCGCCACGCTCGACGAGTTGATCGCGGGTGCCCCGCTCGCCATCAAGGGCGAGATCGTGATCCCCGTCGAGTTCGGCCTGTACGTGCGGGAGGGCACCGGGATGGCGGACGTGCGCCAGGTGCTGACGCATGGGCATGCCGCTGCGCAGTGCCGCGAATGGCTCGCGACGAACCTGCCGGACGCGGTCGTCACCGAGGCCGGGTCGACGGCGGGAGCCGCGGCAGAGGTCGCCCGCCCCGACTCCCGCTACGACGCCGCCGTCTGCGCGCAGGTGGCCGGGCGGATGTACGGCCTCACGGAACTGGCGTACCAGATCGAGGACAACCCGGCGCGGTGACCCGCTTCGTCCAGGTTGGCCCGCGGGCCGGATCCCCGACCCGACCGGCGCGGACAAGACGACGCTGGTCGCGTTCATGCGGCAGGACCACGCCGGTGCCCTGCTGGAGATCCTGGAGCAGTTCGCGGTGCGTGGCGTGAACCTGAGCCGCATCGAGTCGCGCCCGACCAAGACGACGCTCGGTTCCTACTGCTTCTCCATCGACTGCGAGGGGCACCTGCGCGACAAGCGCGTCGCCGAGGCGCTCGAGGGGCTGCACCGGGTGTGCCCGCAGGTGTACTTCCTCGGCTCGTACCCGCGGGCCAACGGCAGACGCCCGGAGATCGGGGTCGGTTTCAGTGACTCCGAGTTCGACGCGGCGCGGGCCTGGGTCAACGGGCTGTCCCGCTAGTGTTTCGTGTCAGAGGTTAGTTGATGATAGGTGGCTCGCCGGTGGATGCATCGCAAGGCCGACGACCGGAGTCGCACCTTGCCGTTCGTCGAGCGAGGAGAACGCCGCGAGGCGCCAGCGGAGGGCCGCATAGCGCAGCGAATATCTGACACGGGACACTAGGCTGCGGGCGGCCCCACGGAGGGGTCGCCGTCCGGCGCCGGCCGTCAACCGGGATCAGAGTCGATCATCCAAGGAGCCTCCATGGCAGGAACGCGCCCCGCGGGAGTCGCCCCGTCGCACCGGGTCTGGTTCGACGAACCCGCCCCCGTCGACACGGACGGGCACCGCTGGCAGTCCACCGTCCTGCCGCTCGGCAACGGCCACCTCGGAGCCATGGTCTTCGGTGGCCTCACCCGCGACCGGATCCACCTCAACGACAAGACACTCTGGAGCGGCGGGCCGGGAAGGTCGCGCCCCGATTACAACGGGGCAACCGCACCATCCCCGTCACCCGGGCGACGATCGAGGAGTTCGCGGGGAGGTTGGACGACAAGTCGACGCATGTGTTCGGCATGCCGTTCGAGGAGTCGAGCGGACACCTCGTCCACGAGATCATCGATCCCGCCGCGTGGCGCGACGGCATGGGGATGTACCAGGACCTCGGCGACCTCCGGCTCGACTTCTGGCGGCAGCCGCTCACCGGCGTGTCCGACTACGTGCGCGAGTTGGCGATCGACACCGGCGTCGCGACCGTCTCCTACCGCAGCGACGGCGTCTCCCACACCCGGGAGATGTTCACCAGCCACCCGGACAACGTGCTCGCCGCGCGCCTGTCGACCGACGCGCCCGGCGCCGTGTCCGTCCACATCACGCTCACCGGCGCGCAGGCCGGTGCGGTGGTGGTGGCCGACGGTTCCACCGTCACGCTGTCGGGTGAGCTCGCGGACAACCAGCTCCGCTACGAGGCGCAGGTCGGGTGGTCGTCGACGGCGGTGAGGTCACCACCGACTCCACCGGCATCCGGGTCGCGGCAGCCGACAGCGTCACGCTCTTCCTCTCCACCGGCACCGACTACGCCAATGACCACCCCACCTACCGCGGGGAGGATCCGCACCGCGGGTGGTGGGCCGGGTGAGGGCCGCGGCCGCGAAGGGCTACGACGCGGTGCGGGCCACCCATGTGGCCGACCACAACGGCCTTTACTCGCGCGTCGACCTGGACCTCGGCGAAGCTGTCGACATCCCGACCGATGAATGGCTCTCCCGCTACCGGGCGGGGAGGTGGACCCGGCTCTCGAGGCGCTCGCGTTCCAGTTCGGCCGCTACCTCAGCATCGCCACCTCGCGACCCGGCACTCTGCCGTCGAACCTGAACGGCGCGTGGCTGATCGGAGACGCCTCGCAGTTCTGGAACGCCGACTACCACTTCAACATCAACGTCCAGATGAACTACTGGCCCAACCTCGTGACGAACCTTGCCGAGACGGCGGAACCGTTCATCGAGTGGATGGAGTCGCTCCGGGTGCCCGGACGGGTGACGGCGGGTGCAACGTCCGCCGTGCCGAGCGGGCCGGGCGAGGAGAACGGCTTCCTCGTGCACACCGTCAACAACATCTTCGGCCTGACGGCGCCCTACGGCGTGCAGGAGTTCGGCTGGAACATCGGCGGCTCCACGTGGGCGCTGCAGAATGTCGGCGAATACCACAAGTTCACGCAGGACGGCGAGCTCCTGCGGGACCGGATCTATCCGATGCAGCGCGAGCTCGCGAACTTCTGGCTCACCTACCTCTGGTGGAGCCCCTACCAGGACCGGCTCGTCGTGACGCCGTCGGTCTCCGCGGAGCAGGGCCCACCGTCAACGGCTCCACCTACGACCAGTCGCTCGTGTGGGAGTTGTTCGGCGACGCGATCGGCTCTGCCAGGGAGCTGGGGGTTGACGACGATCTGGTCGCTCGGTGGGCCGACGCCCGGGGCGGCTCGATCCCGTGCAGATCGGCGGGTCGGGCCAGATCAGGGAATGGTACGAGGAGACCACCTTCGGCCGGGCGCAGGCGGGTGACCTGCCCGAGACGGACATCCCCAACTGGAATGCCGGCTACCGGCCGCTCCCGCACCGCCACCTGTCGCACCTCGTGGGCCTGTTCCCAGGCACCCTCATCACGCCGGGCCAGGAGGACGTGCTGGCGGCCGCGAAGGTGTCGTTGGAGCAGCGCGGCTTCGCCACCACCGGGTGGGGCAAGGCGCATCGCCTCAGCCTGTGGGCCCGGGCCCTGGACGCGGAGATGGCGCACCTGGCGCTGACGAGGCTGGTCGGCCCGCCGAGGGGTATCGCGGGCATCATGGACAACCTGCTGGCCGGGCACGGGCAGGGCGACGATCACGATGAGATCCCGCTGATGCAGGTGGAGGCCAACTTCGGCCTCACCGCAGGCATGGCCGAGATGCTGTTGCAGAGCCACCTCGGGCGCGTGCGGCTGCTGCCGGCGCTACCTGAGGCGTGGGCGGAAGGACGCGTCTCGGGGCTGCGGGCCCGCGGCAACTTCGAGATCGACCTCCTCTGGGAAGGGGGTGCCCTGGTCAGCGCGGCGATCGCCTCTGGCAGCGGGAACGACCTGACCCTCAGCTACCCGGGCATCGACGGCTACGCCCTTTCCGGGTCGGACGGTGCCGTCGTCGCTCCGCACCAACTCGGCGTCGAGGCGGCCACATACCGAACCGTCGCAGGTGGACGCTACCGGCTCGTGAGGGCGGCCGGCTCCTGAGGCCGCCGGCTGACGTCGTCGTCGAACACTAGCCCGGTCGGACGACCCGCGCGGCGCCCGGAAGCACCGTCGCCCTGACGACGGTGACGTCGCCCACCACATCGCCGTCGACATGGAACGCGACGGGTCGCTCAAAGCGGGCCGTCACCTCGACGCCCGAGAGCCGCACAACGTCGTCGATCCGGTCGCGTCCGGCCAGCACGCCGAGGATCATCCGCAGCACGTCGACGGCGCCCTCCGGGGAGGCGACGAGCACCTCGAGCCTGCCGTCGGCGGGGTCGGCGGCGGGCATGAGGGCGACCCCCGGGTGGAGCGACCCGACGTTGCCCACCGTCACGAGCGACGTGTCGACTGAGATCACCTCGCCGCCGACGATGACCTCCGCGGCCACCGGCGTCGCGACGATGTGCCGCAGGCCGGCGGAGATGTATGCCAGGGGCCCGACCAGCCGCTTGCCACGCTCGGACGTGTCGGCCAGCACGGCGGCGTCCGCGCCTGCGCCCACCATGACGGCCGCCACGGTGGGGGCCGCGCCGTCGGCCTCGATCAGCAGCAGGTCGAGCGGGGTGGCCGGCGAGTCGAGGGCCAGGTCCATGGCGCGCCCGATGTCGAGCGGGATGCGCAGGTTCTTGGCGAGCAGGTTGCCGCTGCCTGCCGGGAGCACCCCGACAGCGGCCCTGCCCTCCACCGCGCTCAGCACCTGCCGGATGGTGCCGTCGCCGCCGAGGGAGAGCACCAGGTCGGCGCCCGCATCGACCGCGGCATGGGCCTGCTCGACCCCGTGCCCGTCGCGCTCGGTGGCCAGCCACACAGGTGCGGGGCAACCGCGCCGCGCCGCCTCGCGATCCAGGCGGCCCGCACTCCGGCCTGGCCCGCACGCGGTGCGGGTGCCACACCACGTAGACGCTTCCCGGCCGCCCCGACGGCGTGAGCGTGCGCCAGGCGCCGGTCAGGGCCGCGGCCAGGGCGGCACAGAAGGCGGCCACCAAGGCGCCGGCGAGCACGTCGCTGACATGGTGGACGCCGAGCACCAGCCTTCCGACCGCGACCAGCACCGCCACGGCCGTGCCCACGACCGCGGCCACCACGGTCGGCCTGCGACGTCTGGTCAGCGCCCACGTCGCCTGTGTGACGGCGATCGCAAGTGCGGCTGCCGCGGATGCATGCCCGGAGGGAAAGGAGGCATTCTCGCCGAGGGCACCGAGCCACGGCGTCGTCGGCCGGGCACGGCCGATCGTCACCTTCAGGACGGTCACGAGCGAGAGGGTCAGAAGGGATGCCAACAGCATCGACGCCGCGAGGTCGCGCCACCGGCAACGGAACATGGTCACCACGAGGCCGATCACAGCAAGGTATGCGGTGGCTGGCTGCAGGATGTCGGCCCAGACTGCGGCCACGCGTCCGGTCGGCGAGCCCTCCGCCGCGTACGGCCACGGCCACCACGGGTCGAACGCGATCGGCGTCCAGAGTGACCAGGCCAGCACAGTGAGGCCCAGCAGTGCCGTGACGAGGGAGGGGAGGGCGCGTCGCGGCATCCCCCATTCTTGCTCAGGCCGTGCGCCGCTTCACGAGGAACCAGGGAACCATCGCCGTGGCCATCACGACGCCGGTGACGGCGAATGCCCAGCCGAACCCGATCAGTTGGGCGATGATGCCCGCCAGCATCGTGCCTGCGATGGAGCCCAGATCGGTGGCCATCGAGTAGGTCGAGAGCGCCTGGCCGCCGTTGCGGTTGGAGCCGATCAGGTCGGCGAGCAGCGCCTGGGAGGCGGGCGCGATGAATGCGGCACCCGCGCCGGCGAGGGTGGCGAGCCCAGGAACCAGGGAAGGGTGTCGAGCCAGCCGAACGGGAAGGTGGCGATGGCGGAGATGCCGAGGCCGAGGATGAGGAAGGGCGACGGCCGCGCTTGTCGATCAGGCGGCCGGTGGCCTGCTGGGTGACGGCGTTGCCGAGGGCGAACAGGGTCAGTGCGATGCCCGCGGCGGCCTCGCCGATCGCCGGGATCGCGGCGGCCATCAGGGGCAGGAGGGCGATCCGGACGCCGAAGTTCGACCAGCCGTGGGCGAAGCCCGTGTAGAGCAGGGCACGGTAGTAGGGCAGCCCGAGCGCCTCCTTCAGCGTCATCCGCTCCTGGATGACGTCGTCAAGCGGGCGGCCGCCCGCGCCTCCGCGGAGGAAGATCGCCACCACCGCGACGGCGACGGTCACGGCGGCCGCGTAGATGAAGAACGGCACCCGCATGCCGAATCCGGACAGGAGCGAGCCGAGGATGGGTCCGAAGATGTTGCCGAGCAGGAACGCGGTGCCGTAGAGGGATGAGGTGTGGCCGCGCTGCGCCGGGGAGAGAGCCTGACGAGCAGGCCCATCGAGGAGACGGTGAACATCACCGATCCGATGCCGCCGAGGCCGCGGAAGAACAGCAGCGACCAGTAACCCGGGGCGAGCCCGCAGAGGGCGCTGGAGATGGCCACGATCATGAGGCCGATGAGGTAGATGCGTCGTTCGCCGAACTTGGCGACCAGGGCGCCGCCACCGGGGCGAAGAGGAGCCGCACGAGCGCGAACACGGTCACGATGGCGGAGGCGAGAACGACGCCGACGTCGAAGGAGCGGGCGAACTGCGGCAGGATCGGTGCGACGAGGCCGTAGCCCAGCGCGATCAGGAAGGCGGCGGCGACGAGAACCCAGATCTCGCCCGGTATCTGTCGCCTGGTTGCTGCCTGCACCGGCCCCACTGTAGCCCCGCCGTCCGCGGTCCCCCGCGGTCCCCTCCGCCGTCCCCCGCCGTCCGCCCCCGCCGTCCCCCGCCGTCCGCGGTCCTGCCCCCGCCGTCCCTGCGGAGATGGAGCGGAAAAATCGGCTACTGGCCGATTTTTCCAGACGGGTCCGGCGGCACGAGTGAGCGTAGATTTGACGCCATGCCCGACCTCAACGCCTGGTTCCCGGAAGGCGTCGGGATCGAGACCGTCGCCCTCCTGATGCTGGTCGCCTTCGCGGCCGGGTGGGTCGACGCCGTCGTCGGGGCGGTGGGCTGCTCCAACTCCCCGCGCTCCTGCTCGTGCCGCAACTGGCACCGGTCCAGGCGCTCGCCACCAACAAGCTCGCCTCCATCTTCGGAACCGGCACCAGCAGCCTCACCTACTACCGGCGCGTCAAACCCGACCTCCGCACCGCCCTGCCCATGGCGGGCCTCGCGCTGGCCGGTTCCTTCGGGGGCGCCGTCGTCGCGACGGTGCTGCCACCGGCCCTGTTCAAGCCCATCATCGTGGTGGCCCTCACCGCGGTGGTGATCTTCGTCGCGCTCCGCCCGAAGCTCGGCGCGGCCACCGCGCTCCGCTTCACAGGGCGCAGCCACCTCGTCGTCGTCTGCCTGGTCGGGGTGCTCATCGGCTTCTACGACGGGATGCTCGGGCCAGGCACCGGCGCGTTCCTCGTGATCGCTCTGGTCAGCGTCGTCGGCTACGACTTCATCGCCGCCAGTGCCAAGGCCAAGATCGTCAACTTCGCCACCAATCTCGGCGCCCTGCTGCTGTTCATCCCGACCGGCGCCGTCGTCTGGGCCTCGGGCTGTGCCTCGCCGCCGCCAACATGACCGGCGGTTACCTCGGGGCGCGCACCGCCATCGCCAAGGGCACCGGCTTCGTACGCGTGGTGTTCCTCGCCGTCGCCGCGGCGCTGATCGTCAAGCTCGGCTACGACGTCTGGGCGGGATGACCCTCCGGGTGTGTGACCAGCTCGGCGACGGGAACCCGCAGCACCTCAGCGTCGTCCTCGTCAGCGAACAGCACCGCGTCGTTGCCCTGCTGCACGTAGCGGTAGGCGCCCTGCCCGGTGAGGAAGTGCCACACGATCCCCTCGGGGGACGGCGAGCCCGCGGTGATCCGGTCCAGCGTGAGCCCGGCCCGGTCGGTGAGCCCCACGATCACCTGGACGAACTCGGGCTGCGGCGCATCGTCGAGCTCCGCTTCCCGCTCGGCCCGGTCGGGGAGTGCCGCGAACACGGCCTCGATCGTCTGCTCGAGCTCCGTCTCGGGACGGTCAGGAGCGAGGGCGGCTCATCAGGTAGGCCGCGTTCCGGAGGACGAGATCCTCCTCAGCCTCGTCGAAACCGGCTGCGGCCCCGTTGAGCAGGTCGCGTAGTGGGTGGGACTCGGCGAACAGGTCGGACTCGAGGAAGTCTTCGATCTCGGTGCCGGGGAGGGCGTCGAGGATGGTCCTCGCGCGGGCGAACACCGCCGCGTGCCGCGGCGTGTCGAAGGCCTCCAAACCGGCGGAGACGCATTCGAGGATCAGCGGTGAGCACTCGGAGTTGAACGCGAACTGCGCGAAGCCGCCGTTGTCCATCTGCGCGTGGTAGAAGTCGGTGTAGTAGCTGATCAGCGCCTCGGGGCCAGCTCATCGGGCCCGAGCAGGGTTGCGAGATCGTTGACCACCTCGATGTTGCTGAGGATCACGTCGTACGGATCGGCCGACTCGACGGATTCCGACGAGACGAGTAGCGGGGCGAGTGGCTCGGACATGACTCTCCTAGGCATCGAGGTGCGGCCAGCCTACCCATGGAGCGGGCAGCGGCAAGGGCGGGGCGGCACTCTGCCGTAACGTTGCCCGAACGACAGGAGGACCCCATGACGGAACCGCGGATCGAAGAGATCCTCGCAGAGTTGCGCGCGCTCGGGGACCCGAAGATCCTCGCCGTCAACGAGCGTCACGGCGACAACCACGCCGTGAATCTGACGAAGCTGCGCGCCGTCGCCAAGCGGCTGGGCGTCGACCATGACCTGTCCCGCGAGCTGTGGGCCACGGGCGTGACGGAGGCGAAGCTGCTCGCCACCCTGGTGTGCCGCCCGCGGCTCTTCACGGCCGACGAACTCGACGCCATGCTCCGCTCCGCGGGACGCCGAAGGCGCACGAATGGCTCGTCAGCTACGTCGTGAAGAAGAGCCCGCACGTCGAGGAACTGCGGGTGGTGTGGCTGGCCGACCCCGACCCGGTGGTGGGATCCGCGGGGTGGGCGCTGACGGCTGACCGCGTCGCGAAGAAGCCCGACGGGATCGACCCAGCGGGTCTGCTCGACGTCATCGAGGCCGACATGCGCGACGCCCCGGAGCGACTGCAGTGGGCCATGAACCAGTGCCTCGCCCACATCGGCATCTACCACGCCGAGCTGCGGGAGCGGGCCGTCGCGATCGGGGAGCGACTCGGGGTGCTCCGGGACTACCCGACGCCTCCCAACTGCACCTCACCGTTCGCGCCGACCTGGATCGCCGAGATCGTCCGCCGCCGCGAGGCCACCGCCTGAGTGGTGGGAGTCGGCTTCGCCGGTCAGGTGTCGCGACGGCGCCAGGGTCGTAGGCTCGTCCCAGGCGCCGACGGGACACCGACATGACACCGGCTGAAGGGCCGACGACCGCCGTCGGCCACCGTTCGCCCCATGGGCTGCTGCCCATGCGCGGACGCGACCCGGGCGAGCAGGGCCGCGCCGGTTCTCCCCTCGAACTCATCTTCGACCTGATCGCCGTCGTCGCGGTCTCCATCGCCTCGTCCAACCTCGCCCGCCTGCTCGACGAGGGCCACATCGTCACGGGGATCGGCACCTTCCTCTTCGCGGTCTTCGCCATCACCTGGGCGTGGTCGACGTACTCGCAGCTCCTCTCGGCCTTCGACACCGACGACTGGGGCGTGCGCCTGATCACCCTGATGCAGATGGTCGGCGTGCTGCTGCTCGCCCTCGGGCTGGGTCCGATGGTCGCTTCGATCGACTCCGGCGGCCTCGACAACAAGGTGATGGTGCTCGGCTACGTCGTGATGCGGGTGGGTGCGATCATCGTCTGGCTCCGGGTCGCGAGGGTCTCGGGCCGGTACCGCGTCATGGCGACGGCGTACGTGCGCGCCCTCGTGATCTCGCAGGTCGGCTGGTGCCTGCAGGCGTTCCTCCCGATTCCGCCCCGGATCGCGCTGACGGTGATGGGGGTGTGGCTCGTCCAGGAGGTGCTCTACCCGGTGCTCGCCGAGCGGCGCCAGCAGATGCCGTGGCATCCGGAGCATATGGCCGAGCGACTCGGTGCCTTCACCATCATCACGCTCGGCGAGGTGGTGCTCGGCACCGTCACCGCCGTGCAGGCCGACGTCGACGGGTTCGGCTGGAATGCGACGGCGATTGCGGTCGCCGTCGCAGGGCTCGGGCTCGCGTTCGGGCTCTGGTGGCTCTACTTCATCCTGCCGTGCGGCGAACTGCTCGGGCTGCGGCCCCGCCGGCTGCACGCCGTCATCCTGCTGCACATCCTGCTGTACGCGTCGATCGCGGCCGTCGGGGCAGGGTTGCACCTGTCGGCCAGCTTCGTCGAGGGGAGTCGGGCGCCACCCGGGTCGCTCTGGCGCTGGCCGTCGCGGTCCCCGCGACCGCGGTGGTGTTGCTCACCTTCGCCAACTTCACCACCCTGCTCGGCGGGTTTGACGCCTTCCATGGCCTGCTGCTGGCGGTGACGGTGGCGGTCGCGGTCCTGGGTGTGGCGCTCGCGTCCCTCGGGGTTCCGCTCGGGGTCGACCTCGCGCTGCTGATGCTGATCCCGTGGGTGGCCGTCGTCGGGTACGAGGTACGGGGCACCGGACGATGCGCCAAGCGGTGGCGCGGGCCAGGGCGGCGTTGAGCGCCGACGTCCGTTAGCCCGGCCGGTCCTCCGGCCCGGACGTCAGGGGTGGCCGTGTCCGATGCGCTGCCCGATCGTCCCGGTTGCCGCGCCGGCAGCGCGCGCGACACCCACCACACGAGCGCCCCGAGCCCCAGCCCGACGGCGAAGATCGCGACCGAGACAAGCGCGACCATCCCGTACCCGATGGACGGATCCAGGAACGGGTAGGGCACCCACCCGTCGGTCGCCCCCGCAGCAGGACCACCACCAGCCACAGCGCCGGGTAGGCCAACACCCACGGCAGGGCCCGCCACCGCAGGGCGGGACGGTCGCGGACGAGCACCCAGTCGAGGGAAGGAAGAGCGGTGAGATGACGTGCAGGACGGTGTTCGCCCACACCACGGGAACCCCGCCCTCCTCACCGAGCGGCGCGAGCAGGGCCCGTAGACCAGACCGACGATCATCAGATACACGGTGGCGCACCCGCGCGCGAGCGGCAGCCAGCCCGGCTGGGCCCTGCCGCGTAGCTCGAGGACGCCGAGCGCCACGAGCACGGCCGCGCCGATCAGGTTGGACTGCACGGTGAAGAACCCGAAGAAGTTGGCCGGGTTGGGTGCGGCGCCGTTCACCCGCCAGAGGGCCCGTACGTCCAGCTGGTCGCCGCCAGGATCAGGGCGGCGACCAGGAGTCGCAGGACGGCGTGTAACCTCATGTGGGAAACCTAGCCGCACCGCCGCGCAGTCAGGGACGTTGCGCCGAACGGTCAGAACAGGCCCACCAGCGTGCCGTCATCGGTGACGTCGATCGTGTGTGCCGACGGCTTGGAGGGCAGCCCAGGCATCGTCATGATCGATCCGCACACCATCACCACGAATCCGGCGCCCGCGCTCAGCCGCACCTCGCGCACGTCGACGACGTGCCCCGTCGGCGCACCGCGCAGCGACGGATCGGTGGAGAACGAGTACTGCGTCTTCGCGACGCATACCGGCAGGTGGCCGTGGCCCTCCGCCTCGAGCCGTGCGATCTGCTTGTGGACGCCGGAGCCTCCGCTGATGTCGCTCGCTCCGTAGACGCGGGTCGCGACGGCCCGCACCTTCTCCCAGAGCGGGCCTCCAGCTCGTAGGCGTGGCCCGGCCTGCACGGCTCGTCGTCCCCGACGACCTCCATCACCACCCGCGCCAGTTCCTCCGCCCCCGCACCGCCCTCGGTGAAGTGTCGGGCCTCGACGCCGGGCACCCCCATCGCCTGCGCAGCCCCGATGATCGCCTCGACCTCCTCGGGATCGTCCTCGACCCGTCGGTTGATCGCGACGATGACCTTCTGGCCGAACACGTCGCGCAGCGTCGAGACGTGCCGCTGGAGGTTGCAGATGCCCCTGGCGACGGCTGCGACGTCTCGTCGGGGAGGTCGGCGACGGCGACGCCGCCGTGGAACTTCATGGCCCGCACCGTCGTCACCACGACCGTCGCGGCCGGCCGCAGGTCGGCGGCGCGGCTGACGATGTCGTAGTACTTCTCGGCCCCGAGGTCGGCCCCGAAGCCGGCCTCCGTGATCACCCAGTCGGCGAGCCCGAGCGCTGCCTTCGTCGCGATGGTGGTGTTGGTGCCGTGGGCGATGTTGGCGAACGGGCCGCCGTGCACGAGGGCGGGGGTGTGTTCCATGGTCTGGACGAGGTTCGGGGCGATCGCGTCGTGCAGGAGCGCGGCCATGGCGCCCTGGGCCTTGAGGTCGCTGGCCAGCACCGGTCGCTTGTCGAACGTGTGTGCCACGACAATCCGGCCGAGTCGCTCCTTGAGGTCGGACAGTGAGGTGGCAAGGCAGAACACCGCCATCACCTCGCTGGCGGGCACGATGTCGAAGCCCGACGAGCGCGGGAAGCCGTTTCCGACGCCGCCGAGGCCGGTGACGGTGTCACGCAGCGCCCGGTCGTTGACGTCGAGCGCGCGCCGCCAGGTGATCCGACGCTGGTCGATGCCCAACTCGTTGCCGTGGAAGATGTGGTTGTCGATGAGCGCGGCGAGCAGGTTGTTGGCGGCGGCGATCGCGGCGAAGTCGCCCGTGAAGTGCAGATTGATGTCCTCCATCGGGATCACCTGCGCGTAGCCGCCACCCGCGGCGCCACCCTTCATGCCGAACACCGGGCCGAGTGCCGGCTCGCGCAGGCACAGCGCCGCCTTCTGACCGAGCCGCGTCAGCGCATCCCCGAGCCCGACGGTGGTGGTCGTCTTGCCCTCGCCGGCGGGGTGGGTGAGACGGCGGTCATGAGGATGAGCCGGCCCTGACGGTCGCGTCGGTGCTTCTCCAGCAGCTGAAGTGGGAGCTTGGCCTTGAACCGGCCGTAGGGCTCGATCTGGTCGGCCGGGAGGCCGAGTCGTTCGGCGATCTGCGTGATCGGCAGCGGCGTTGCTGCCTGGGCGATCTCCACGTTGCTGAGGGTCACGGGGGCACCTTCTCCAATCGGGTCTGCATAGTGTTTCACCGCATGGGGAGGCAGCGTGGGAGGGGTGGGATTAGTGCAATGTCATTGCACGAACCCCTGGGTGCCCACAGGATCAAGCGAGCAGATGGTGCCCGAGGGCGACGATGCTGGAGTGGATGGCCTCGTCGCTGATCGATGCGTGCTCGCGCAGCGACTGCTGGGCCGGAGCGTTGCAGGCGGCGAGGAAGTAGGCAACGGCGAGGCGTCGCTCCGCCGTCGGTTCGGGCCCGAGGAGCGCCTTCTCCATCTGGTCGAAGGTCTCCGCGGTGTGCGGGTCGGCGGCCAGGACCACCCCGACGGCGGGGTCGCTCATCATGATGGAGTAGCGGGGCCTGTGGTCGATCATGATGTCGGCGAGCCCCTCCACCACGATGTCTACCCGGCGGGCGGGATCGTCGGCCGCCATTGAGTCGGCGACAACGTCATCGAGTTGCTGCAGCCCGGCGCGGAGCACCTCGACGACCATCTGGTCCTTGGCGGGAAGTGGTGGTAGATCGCGGCCTTCGTGAGGCCGAGATGGTCGGCGATCGCCTGCAGCGACGTCGCCGTCACCCCGTTCCTGGCGAAGAGGTCCAACGCCGCGTCCAGCACCCTCTCGCGCCCGACGCCTGCCGCTGCCCGTCCCATGTCTGCCCCGTTTCCGATCAGTTCCGAGGACAGCATGCCAGCAGTCCCTGGGAATCTTCTTCCCCTAGCTTCACAGAATACTTGCCGAGCGGCTAGTATTTGATCAACATCCGAGCTCAGCACCCGGATTCAGCCACTCAGCAAAGGAGCTACCCATGGCAGACATGGTTCCCCGCCGGTGCCCGCGAAGGACTGCACCGTCGACCTGCTGGTCGTCGGTACCGGCACCGGCCTCGCCACCGCCCTCGCGGGCGCCGAAAAGGGGCTCATCACAATCCAGGGTGTAGTCGGGGTCTGAATCCGCCGGTCTCGAGCAGTGATCTGGCGATGTAGTTGGTGAGGTTCCGGAAGCCGAGTGCCGATCCGCGGAGGTGTTCGAGGCGGCCGTTGAGGGCCTCGGTCGGACCGTTCGAGGTGCCGGGCCGGTCGAAGTAGGCCAGCACATCGTCTGCTCGCTTCTTCAGTGTTCGGCCGAGTGTGATCACCTCGCTCAACGCGGCGGGACGCCGTGGCTGACCGAGGCGATCAGGCTGGTCATCAGGGCCCGGCCTCTGGTCCGGTCGGGTTCACGGTAGGCGGCGATCATCCGTTGGTAGATACCCAGGTGGCTTCGACCTCGACATGATCATCGCCCGCGAACAGGGCAGTGAGCCGGTCCTTCTGCCGGTCGGTGAGGAGGTCGGCGCCGGTGTGCAGGGTGCGGCGCGCCGAGTAGAGCGGGTCACTGGTGCGTCCTCGATGTCCGTGGATGGCCTGTTGGACGCGTCTCCGGCATCGGTCGAGGGCGTCGCCGGCGAGGCGGACGACGTGGAAGGGATCCATGACGGCGGTCGCGTCGGGCAACTCTTCGGTGGTGGCGGTCTTGAACCCGGTGAACCCGTCCATCGCGACGACCTCAACTCTGTCGCGCCATGCCTGGTCGCGTTCGGACAGCCACTGCTTGAACGCCTGCTTGGAGCGCCCTTCGACCATGTCGAGCAGCCTGGCAGGCCCTGTCCGGTCGCGGATGCCGGTCAGGTCGATGATCACGGTGACGTACTTGTTACCGCGGCGGGTGTGGCGCCACACATGCTCATCCACGCCGATGGCCTTCACGCCGTCGAACCTGGTCGGGTCATCGATCAGGACCCGCTTGCCTTCAGCCAGGACCGCCGTGTTGGCGGTGTTCCACGACACCCCCAGCCCTCGGCGACGCGGGCGACGGTGAGGTGCTGAACTACCAGGCCCTCCAACGCCCACCGCAGCCCGCGGCGTGACAGCTTCGCCCGCGGCTCCGCGGCGAGGCTGGTGTCTTGTCGCCACACATGCCCGCAGCCGGTGCAGCGGTAGCGGCGGATCGTGACCAGCAACGTCGTCGGCCGCCAGCCGAACGGCTCGTGGCCAACGGCCGCGTCACGGTGTCACGCGCGAGGCCCTCGCAGCCGCAACGTCGGCACCACTGATCCGGCTCCACCACCCGGCAGGCGAGGACCGCGCGGCCAGGCTCCAGCAGTTGGCCGGTGACCTCCAAGCCGAGCTCGTCGAGCCGACAGAACGAGGTCAGGTCAGGGCAGGCGAACCCCGCCACAGGGTAGCATCAGACACGTCGAGGTCTTCCAGATGGGCAGTGTGAGAACTTCCATCATCGGGAGACCTCGACCCCTACCCGGCCCGACGCGCCGAACAGCCCCTACACCCTCATCTGTGATGAGCCGGTTGAGCGCTGTGTCACCCCGCCAAAGAACGGCCGACGATACCTCTGCAGGGGTCTTGCCATGACCGGCATACTGAGTATGCTCGTTAATGAGTCCACTCAGTAGGAGGCTCGATGGAAGCCCTAGGATCGCGTCGGGATCGCAACATGGACGCCAAGCGCGCCCGAATCTTCGCTGCGGCCCACGATCTCCTCCAAACGCATGGCTACGCCGGCATGACCACCCAGCAGGTCTCCGACCGAGCCGATGTGGCCGCAGGCACTCTGTTCCGCTACGCCGCCACCAAGGCCGACCTGTTGCTCATGGTCTATAACGAGCGATTCCGTGAGGCGATCACCGAAGGGCGACGCGCCGCCGCTGGGCTGTCAGATCCGATCGAGGCCGTCTTCGCCCTCGTCATGCCGGTCCTGAAGGGAAGCGCCGAACAGCTGGACACCGCCATCCTGTATCAGCGTGAACTGCTCTTCGGGCACGAGAAGATGCTCCATCGCCAGACCGGCCTGCAACTCGTGGCAGACCTGGAGGACGGCGTTGCGTCCGCACTGCTCGCGGCCAGCCAAGCGGACGGCCCGCAGGCACGGCTCCTGGCTGAGCGCGCCGCCCGGCTCATTTTCGCCTGCCTGCACCTGGCGCTGGCTCAGCCCTCCACTGGCGCCCACCCAGACCGGGCGGCCGCCACCGAACTGCACGCCCAGGTGGCGATCATGGTCGACGGCTTCCTCGTCGGCCTGAACAAGGCCTCATCCGGCGAATCAACCCTCAGCGCGACCAGCCACCTCTGAGACGCACCAATCGACAAGGAGAACACCATGACTCGCAAGGCTTACCTCATCGGCGCCGGGATCGGCAGCCTATCCGCCGCCGTCTACTTGATTCGCGATGGACACTGGGACGGTTCCCAGATCACCATTCTCGGCCTGGAAGACCACGGCGCCAACGACGGCAATCGCGTAGCGGCCTACGAGACCGAGTACGGGCACAAGGCGCTTAGCAACAAAGCCGGCTTCCTGAACCGCGGCGGCCGGATGCTCAACGAGGAGACCTACGAGAATCTGTGGGACGTCTTGGGCTCGATTCCGTCTCTGACCTCGCCGGGAAAGACCCTGACCCAGGAGATCCTCGACTTCGATCACGCCCATCCGACCAAGGACATCGGCCGGCTGATGGACACCCGCGGCCCGCGCACTAGAGGCGATGCCGATGACTACAGCCACATGCAGTTCAGCAAGGCCGATCGCGTGCTGCTGACCAAGCTGATGACGCTGCCAGAATCGCGAGAATCCAGGCTGGACGATGTCAGCATCGAAGAGTGGTTCGCCTCCAGCCCGCACTTCTTCACCACCAACTTCTGGAGGATGTGGGAGACCACCTTCGCCTTCCTACGCAGCAATTCCGCGATGGAACTTCGCCGCTACATGAACCGGATGATCTTGGAGTTCAGCCGGATCAATACCCTCGAAGGCGTCACGCGGACGCCGTACAACCAGTACGAGAGCATCATCGTGCCGATGCGCGCCTGGCTCGAAGGCAAGGGCGTCGAGTTCGTCGGCAACCGCAAGGTGACCGAGTTCGTGTTCGCCGATGATGACCCAATGCGCGACCGGATCACCGTGATCGGGCTGAAGTACGAGCAGGTAGACAAGGACAATCAGCCAGGCCTGATCGATGTGAATGAGGGCGACCTGGTGTTCTGCACCAACGGCTCGATCACCGACTCCACCTCGCTGGGCGATCTGGACACCGCCATCGTCGAGGACGAACGCTACGCTCCGTCCGCAGCGCTGTGGAAGCAGGCGACCGAACACTTCTACGGCCTGGGCAACCCCGACAAGTTCTTCGCCGACCGCACCCAGAGCGAGTGGACCAGCTTCACGGTGACCACCAACAACCACCTGCTGGTCAACGAAATCTCCGCCATCACCCGACAGCTGCCCGGCAATGCACTGAACACCTTCGTCGACAGCAATGCGGTGGTCTCGCTGGTGATTCACCACCAGCCACACTTCGCCGCCCAGCAACCGAACGAAACCGTGTTCTGGGGCTATTCGCTCTACCCGCGACGGACCGGAGACGTCGTGAAGAAGCCCTTCATCGAGATGACCGGGCGCGAGATGCTCACCGAAGCGCTCGGCCAGCTCGAACGCGTCGATACCCGGGCGGTGAAGATCTCCGCCAAGACCGAGGAGATCTGGGATTCGATCGTCAATGTGGTGCCCGCTCACATGCCGTACGCCAGCGCGCTCTTCGCCCGTCGGGCCAAGGGGACCGCCCGGAGGTGGTGCCCGCCAACTCGGTGAACCTCGCCTTCATCAGCCAGTTCGTCGAGATGCCCTTCGACATGGTCTTCACCGAGCAGTACTCGGTTCGAGCCGCCCAGATCGCCGTCTACCACTTCCTGGGCATCCCGAGCGAGCGGCTGACCACATTGCACCACTACGAGAAGGACCCGCGCGTGCTGGCCAAAGCTGCCCTCACGATGCTGCGCTGAGCCCTCGCGCGAGCTCGCCGGCGCCGGTCCAGCCAGGCTGCTCGACATGGTCGAGGGCCGCTCCAAGAGCGTGTTCAAGACCTGGCTGGCCGAACGAGACCAGGCCTGGCGAGACAGCGTGGAGGTGGTCGCGATGGACGGCTTCACCGGGTTCAAGACCGCCACTACCGAAGAGTTGCCCGACGCGGTCGCGGTGATGGACCCCTTCCACGTCGTCCGCCTCGCCGGCGACGCCCTCGACAAGTGCCGCCGCCGGATCCAGCAAGACCTTCACGGCCACCGCGGCCGGGCCGGTGACCGCTGTACTCCGCCCGCCGCACCCTGCACACCGGCACCGACCTGCTCACCGACAAACAGAAGACCCGGCTCGAGCAGCTGTTCGCCGACGACGCCCACGCCGCCGTCGAGGTCACCTGGGCGGCCTACCAGCGAATGATCATCGCCTACCGCGAGGCTGACCCTGCTCGCGGCCGCGACCTGATGAACAACCTGATCGCCAGCCTCAGCAACGGCGTCCCGACCGCGCTCGTCGAACTCCGCTCGCTCGGCCGAACACTCAAGAACCGAGCGGCTGACGTCCTTGCCTACTTCGACCGGCCCGGCCTCCAACGGCCCACCGAAGCGATCAACGGCCGCCTCGAACACCTCCGAGGCTCCGCACTCGGCTTCCGGAACCTCACCAACTACATCGCCAGATCACTACTCGAGGCCGGTGGGTTCAGACCTCAGCTACACCGTGGATTGTGATGAGCCCGAAAAGGGCCTCAACGTCCTCGTGATCGAGAAGACGAAGTACGTCGGCGGCTCGACCGCCCGTTCCGGCGGCGCCTACTGGATCCCGCCAACCCCGTGCTGCTGCGCGACGGCGGCATCGACTCGCACGAACGCGGCCTCACCTACATCGGAAGCGTCGTGGGCGACTCGGCCCCGCGCCCCGCTGGGAGGCGTTCATGCGTTACGGCGACGACACGATCAAGATGCTGGAGCGCAACACCCCGCTCACCTTGATGTGGTGTCCGACTACGATCGGCTGCAAGGAAACCGCGCCTGACCAGGCACAACGGCATAAGCGCTTATCGCATGAGCAATTGGATAGATCATACCGATAGCGACGACTCTGGCTTTTGTATCGCTGTGAGTGAGGATGCCGAAGCGCCGAACTGCGATGAGATCGAGACGGCTCCGGCACTTGTCCAGGTGGCGTGCTGACGGGGATGCGGGCCGTCCTGCAATGTAGATTGGAACGTCGGACACACCGAGCGAGGTGGTGGTTTCGCCGAACGGTGCCACACTGCGAGATCGCCCAGCATTCGAGGAAGGAGGGCATTGATGATCAGCAGCCCGTTCAACACGAGCGCGTCCAACTTCGGCAACGCGGCGATGCAGACGGCCGACGTCCCGTGGGACACTCCTGTGAAGATGCGGCTGGGAGCCGACGGGCCCGGTGAGACCGGCGCGTACATCGAGGTCAGCACCACTCGTGGATTCGCCAAGCGGATCCCGATCGACGAGGCACGCTTGTCCGAGTGCCGGCAAGAGCAGGACGGTGCGGCCGGGATCGCGCTGTGCCAGCAACTCGTCGACGACCTGGCCGCGCGGACCAAGACGGCCGTGGCCGAAGCGGTGCGCGGTTGAACGGCCAGGCCGAGATGCTCGAACATGCCGCACCCTTGCGTGCCTGGCTGAATGCGCAGATTGTGGCGCGTGAGCGGCTGTGCCGCCAGCGCCCTTCGTGCTGACCTCAGTCCCCAGGCTCCCCACCCCAGTGGCAAGTCCCCGGAACCGCTCGAAGAACCTGGAGAGCGCTTCGATGACCCGCTTCTTCTTGTCGCCATGGTTGGACTCGCGGTTGAACCGCGACACTGGCTGCAAGATGCGGGTGATCTCGGTGCCCGCTGTGCGCAGCTGGCCGTCCCGGAACGCGGCATCCACGAACGACCGCGTCTGCTCCAGCTTGAGCTTGTGCGCTTCGATGAGCTCCTGAAGCTCGGCCTCTCGCTTCGCGGCGATGTACGCCTGCCACTGCTCATCGACCGCGCCCTGCAGCGACACCGACTCGACGAAGTCCTCGACGAGGTCGCGCTTGCTGCGGAGGGTCGGGCTCGCGTCGACCGCGCGGGTGATCTCGGCACGGACTTCTTTGTCGTCGCCGTCGCCCTTCTCGGCGCGGAGCTTCTCGACGAGCATGAGGATGTAGTCGACGTTGATCTCGACCTGCTTGACGAGCTCGATCTCGAACACGACGTCCTCGTTGATGACTTCTCTGTCGCCGTCACGATCGCGCGTGAACTCATCGCGTAGCCGCAGGTAGATGCTGGTGTAGTCCTGCCGCTGTCGCTCGGTCAGTGGATCGTTGCCGTCGAAGTCGTCGAAGGACGTGAGGATGTTCTGCAGCCGCAGGATCGCTCCGAACAGCTGGATGAAGTCCTTCTGCGCCTGCTCCCCCACGATCTGCTGCCCAATTGGGAAGTGCGTGAGCAGTTCGGTGACCTTGTCGACATACTCGCCGTAGTAGTCGACGTACGGTTTCAACAGGACGACGCCGCGGGCATCCTTGTTGCCGAACAGCTCCAGCGCAGCGTTCGTCTCTTCCTCGAGATCGCGGAAGGCGACGATGTTGCCGTAGGTCTTCACCGAGTTGAGGATGCGGTTCGTGCGCGAGTACGCCTGGATCAGTCCGTGGGCGCGCAGGTTCTTGTCGACGAACAGTGTGTTCAGCGTCGTCGCGTCGAAGCCGGTGAGGAACATGTTCACCACGATGACCAGGTCGATCTCGCGGTTCTTCATCCGCTGTGACAGGTCCTTGTAGTAGTTCTGGAACCGGTCCGCGCTCGTGTCGTAGCTGGTCCCGAACATGTCGTTGTAGTCCTGGATCGCGTCTTCCAGGAACGAGCGCGTGTCACGGTCGAGCGCATCGGTGTCAAACGCCTCATCATCGAGGATTCCGTCGGCTTCGGCCTCGTTCGCACCGTAGCTGAAGATCAGCCCGACCTTCAGCCGCTTGTCCGGTGGCAGCTCCTCCATCTGCAGCTGGAACTGGTTGTAGTAACGGCGCGCGGCGTCGATCGACGCGGTAGCGAACAGCGCGTTGAATCCGCGAACTCGTTTCCGCTCCTTGAGTGCCTCCGCCTGACGCCGGCCCGCACCGAGTCGGCGACGTTCGTCACGACTGCGTGTTCGTAGCTCGATGAGCGCTTCGTCTTCTGATCGAAGTGCTCCAGGGTGTACGCCACGACGTCCCGGATACGACGCACGTCCAGAAGCGCTCGCTCACGGTCGATCGCTGACACCTGTGAGTCGTCGGGGTTCCCGACCTTGATGGTGTTGATGTAGTCGATCCGGAACGGCAGCACGTTCTTGTCCGTGATGGCGTCGACGATCGTGTACGTGTGCAGCTTGTCGCCGAACGCCTGCTCGGTCGTGCGCAGCTGAGGGTTGCCACCGCTGCCGGCGTTCGCGGCGAAGATCGGCGTGCCGGTGAATCCGAACAGGTTGTACTTTTTGAACGCGCGTGTGATGTCGGTGTGCATGTCGCCGAACTGCGACCGGTGGCACTCATCGAAGATGATCACCGCGTGGCCCGAGAAGACTTCGTGGCCCTTGTTCGCCCTGATGAATGTCGACAGCTTCTGGATCGTCGTAATGATGATCCGCGCACTGGGGTCTTCGAGCTGCGTCTTCAGCACCGCCGTCGACGTGTTCGAGTTCGCCGCCCCTTTCTCGAACCGGTCGTACTCACGCATCGTCTGGTAGTCGAGGTCTTTGCGGTCGACGACGAACAACACCTTGTCCACACTCGGCATCTTCGATGCGAGCTGCGCTGCCTTGAACGAAGTGAGCGTCTTACCCGACCCCGTGGTGTGCCAGACGTATCCTCCGGCATCGAGTGTGCCGAGCGTCTTGTAGTTCGTCGAGATCTGGATCTTCTGCAGGATCCGCTCGGTCGCGACGATCTGGTACGGCCGCATCACCAGCAGGTCCCGATCCGCGGTGAGCACGCAGTACTTCGTCAGGATGTTCAACAACGCATGCTTCGCGAAGAACGTCTTCACGAACGCCGTCAGCTCGGTGATCGGCTTGTTGTTCGCGTCGGCCCACCAGCTGGTGAACTCGAACGAGTTGCTCGACTTCTTCCCTTGCCCGCACCACTCGCCTTCTTCTGCTCGGCAAGGTGCCTGTTGCGAGTGCTGTTGGAGTAGTACTTCGTGAGCGTGCCGTTACTGATCACGAACAGCTGCACATACTCGAACAGGCCCGACCCGGCCCAGAAGCTGTCGCGCTGATAGCGATTGATCTGGTTGAAGGCCTCCCGGATGTCGACGCCGCGACGCTTCAGCTCGATGTGCACCATCGGCAGCCCGTTGACGAGCACGGTCACGTCGTAACGGTTGGCGTACTTCGCACCGTTGTCGCCCGCGTCACCACCGTCGCGCCCGATCTCGTACTGGTTAATGACCTGCAACTGATTGTTGTGGATGTTCGCCTTGTCGATCAGCGCGATGTTCTTCGTCGACCCGTCGTCGCGCCTGAGGATCTGCACGTGATCCTCCTGCACACGCACCGTCTTCTCGACGATGCCGTCGTTGGCACCGGCGACCTTCGTTGTGAAGAACTGCTCCCACTCGGCATCCGAGAAGGTCATCCTGTTGACCCTCTCGAGCTGCATGCGGAGGTTCGCGACCAGATCTGTCTCCGATGTGATCGGCAGGTAGTCGTATGCCTGCTCCTCGAGGAGTCGAATCATCTCCCTTTCGAGCGCAGACTCCGACTGATACGCATCACCCTGCGACGGATCATGAACATACTCAGCGACGACCGTGCTCTCCGAAGAGATTGCGATCGGATCGTACGTGCGCGCGGGTGAATCACTCACGACGCCAGCTCCTTGAACGTCAGGAGCCGATCACGATAGTGCTCGTACTGCTTGCGACGAGCATCAAGTTCGGCAGGGAGGCCGATACTGATGTCGTTGACGAGGGCGTCAAACTTATCGAGCACTTCGACGATCTGCTCCTTCACAGTCATCGATGGATTCGGAATCGGAATCTTATTGAGATTTGCCTTATTCAGTTTCGGCTGCGCCGCGCCAGATATGTACGGGGCAAGATCGATCGAATTCAAATAGAACTCGACGAAGCGTCGCTCGGCGTACGTGGTGAACTCCAAAACGTGGGCATGGTTATTAACCCAAGTTTTGCCTGAGACCGAGAACGCGATCGGGGTCGAGCGCGCGAGAAGATTCGCCCCATCCTCCGACACCAGCAGGTAGTCCCCGTCGAAGATGTGCTCACTCACGTAGTCAACAATTCCGGACGCACCGTAATAGGGAATTTCACCGGGCACACGTGCGTCACGGGTTACTGGCTTGCGACGACTGTCAAGGTTTTTCGCAAGATCGCCAAGTTTAGTGATCGCCACGTTTGAGCCGAACGTTAGCGCGGCGTGCCGATAGTGCTCGTGCTGGGCGCGCCGGGATTCCAGCTCCGCTTCCAGCTCCGCTTCCAGCTGAGTGAACTTATCCAATACTCGCACGATCTCGCGCTGCACTTCGAGAGGCGGCACCGGGAATGGAAAGTCCGTAATCATCGGCTTCCTGATCGAGGTCACAGTTGCACTGACGGCCTTCTGGACGATAAATCTCTTGAAATATGTCAAGAAGTAGAAATAGGCAAATCTGGGATGCACACGAGGGTCTGTGAAGTGAATCCGATATGCACGCTGGTGCAATGCATACTTGCCATTAACGTAGTGGAAAATCTCACCAATGCCGCCCTCGCCAGGGATAATCAGTGCTTCTTCGTCGAACTCATACGAGTCGATGCGCATGACGTCCTTCGAGCGGACGTAGAACGGGTAATTTCCGCCGTAAATAGCGTCCTTGCGGTCGCTACTACCAGTTCCGACCTGCGCGAGCACACCAATCTTGGCGTACTCTACCCCCTCCGGGCACATCGCCTGAATGAGCTCGTCGATGCGGCTCACTTGGAGTCCTCCAGATCGGCCACGATCTCGTCGATCGCTGTCCGCAGCTCCGCTTGGCGAGCCACAATGCGCGCGATCTCGGCGTTCAGCTCGACGATGTCGACCTCCTCGCGGGTATCCTCCGCCTCCACGTACGATGACACCGCGATGTTGTAGTCATTCACCGCGATGTCCTCGTTACCCACGATCGTGGCGAAGTGGTCCTGGGGCTCGCGCGTCGTGAATGCTTCGAGGATTCTCGTCTGGTGCCCTCGAGCAGCTTGTTCTTGTTGCCAACGCGTTTGAACTCGGCCGACGCATCGATGAACAGCACGTCGCTGGTCTTCTTCGACTTCTTCAGCACGAGGATGCAGGTCGCAATCGTCGTGCCGAAGAACAGGTCCGGCGGCAGCTGGATCACCGCGTCGACGTAGTTGTTGTCGATGAGGTACTGCCGGATCTTCTTCTCCGCTCCCCGCGGTACAGCACGCCGGGGAACTCAACGATCGCGGCCGTGCCGTTGACGGCGAGCCAGCTGAGCATGTGCATCGTGAAGGCCAAGTCAGCCTTCGACTTCGGCGCGAGGACACCGGCCGGGGAGAACCGCTCGTCGTTGATCAGGAGCGGGTTCGCATCGCCCTCCCACTTGATCGAGTAGGGCGGGTTGGACACGATCGCCTCGAACGGCTCATCATCCCAGTGCGCCGGATCGATCAGCGTGTCGCCGTGCGCGAGGTTGAAGTCCGCGTAGTTAACGTCGTGCAGGAACATGTTGATCCGGGCGAGATTGTACGTGGTCAGGTTGATCTCCTGGCCGTAGAACCCCTGGCGGACGTTGTTCTTCCGAGAACCTTGTCGAACTTCAGCAGCAGCGACCCGGAGCCCACCGCCGGGTCGTAGACCTTGTTGACCTGCTTCTTGCCCACCACCGTGATACGCGCCAGCAGCTCGGAGACCTCCTGCGGCGTGTAGTACTCACCACCGGACTTGCCTGCGTTGGCGGCGTACATCTGCATCAGGTACTCGTAGGCGTCGCCGAACAGATCGATCGAGTTGTCCTCCCACCGTCCCAGCGGCAGGTCGCCGATCGCGTCGAGCAGCTTCACCAGCTTCTGGTTCCGCTTGGCGACCGTTGAGCCGAGCTTGTTGCTGTTCACATCCAGGTCGTCGAACAGACCCTTGATGTCATCCTCACTGTCCGTACCCAGCGCCGACGCCTCGATGTTCTTGAAGACCCGCTCGAGCGTCTCGTTGAGGTTCTCGTCCCGCGCCGCACCCTCCCGCACGTTGGCGAACAGGTCGGACGGCAGAATGTAGAACCCTTCTCCGCGACGACCTCGTCGCGCGCGAACTCCGCGTCGGAATCCGCCGTCAGCCGGTAGTCGAACGACACGTCGCCCGCATCATGCTCGTGCTTGTTGAGGTACGCCGTGAGGTTCTCGGAGATGAACCGATAGAACAGCATGCCCAGCACGTAGGACTTGAAGTCCCACCCGTCGACGCTGCCACGCAGGTCGTTCGCGATACGCCAGATCGTCTTATGCAACTCGGCTCGCTGCGCCTCTTTTGTGGTCGGTGCCATAGGGTTGTCTCCTCCGCGCCACTGCGCAATCACGGTGCTGGGTTGTTCGTTCACAGGCTATCGGCGACCACTGACGCTCGGGTCCCCGCGACATCAGCGCGTCGCGTAGAACGCCACTGCTGCCGCCGCCGTCACGTTCAGCGAGTCCACGCCGCCCATCATCGGGATCGTGACCCGGCGATCGAGCAGTGCGTCTGTCTGGGGCGTGATGCCATGGCCCTCGGTACCGAACACGAGCGCGAGCTTCTCGTGATCCTCCGCTACTAGCTCATCGAGGGTGATAGCGCCCTCCCCAGCGTCATGCCGGCCACGACGTAGCCGGCCTCCTGCAACTCGTGAATACCCGCCGGCCACTCGGGATCCTCGTCCACGGAACCTGAAAGACCGTGCCCATCGAGACCCGCACTGAGCGTCGGTAGAGCGGGTCAGCGCAGGTCGGTGACACCAGCACAGCGTCGAGGCCCAGAGCAGCAGCATTGCGGAAGGCGCTGCCGACGTTGGTATGGTCGACAAGGCCCTCCAGAACCGCGATCCGACTACGCCTGCGCGGCTCAGCTGCAGGTTTTGGATGGGGTAGTTTGGGACCACACATGTTCTTCTGGGCCAAGGGCTACTCGGACTACCACCCGGAGGAGCCGGGGGCGACGCCGCCGGTCGAAGCTGCGAGCCGAAGCCGTTCGACCTGCGCAAGCTCGGCGACCAGCGCGCCCGGTTCCGCCCCGCCACCATGGAGGCGCCCGTGCCGATGCCGGTGACCGGCGCCGACTACAAGTGGATGAACCTCATGATGCGCACCCCGCTGAAGTCCATCCCGAAGATCATCCGTCGGGTCGTCCAGGGCATGGGAGGCCTCGCCATCAAGCGCGAGTACTCCGCCGGTGGCCAGGCCATCGCGGGCGGCATGTACGCGGGAGTGCTCAACGCCGGCATCCCCGTGTGGACGGAGACCTCGATCGTCGAACTGGTGACCGATGAGCGGGGCGCCGTGACCGGTGCCGTCGTCGAGCAGCAGGGGCGTCGCGCCACCGTCACCGCGCGCAAGGGCGTCGTCCTTGCCGCCGGCGGGTTCGACCACAACCGGAAGCTGCGTCGGGAGCACCAGTCCGAGCGTTACTACGACAACCTCAGCCTCGGCTCCGAGGGCAACACCGGTGACACGCTCGCCATGGCCGAGGGCGTCGGTGCCGAGCTGGCCAACCTCGACCAGGCGTGGTGGTTCCCGGCCGTCGCCCCGGTGGCGGAGGGCCAGGCCCCGTCGATCCTGCTCGCCGAGCGGTCGCTCCCCGGCTCGATGATCGTCGACCAGACCGGTAAGCGCTTCATCAACGAGGCCACCGACTACATGAGCTTTGGGCAGGAGGTGCTCCGGCGCGAGCAGGAGGGCGATCCCGTCACCGACATCTGGCTCATCTTCGACCAGCAGTACCGCAACTCCTGCGTGTTCGCCGGCGGCATCTTCCCGCGGATGGCGCTTCCGGATGCCTGGTACGAGGCCGGGATCGCGCACAAGGCCGAGTCGATCGGCGAGCTCGCCAACGGGATCGGCGTCGACCGGTCCACCCTGAAGTCGACCCTCGACCGGTTCAACCTCATCGCGGGGGCCGGCGTCGACGAGGACTTCCAGCGCGGCCACAGCGCGTACGACCGGTACTACGGCGATCCGACGCAGACCCCGAACCCGAACCTGCGTCCACTCGGTGGGACTCTGTACGCGGTCAAGATGGTGGTCTCCGACCTCGGCACCTGCGGTGGCGTGATGACCGACGAGTTCGGTCGCGCCGTCAAGGAGTCCGGCGAGGTCATCGAGGGCCTCTACGCCCAGGGCAACGCCGCGGCCAACGTGTTCGGCCACAGCTACCCGGGTGCGGGCGCGACCATCAGCCAGGGCCTCGTCTACGGCTACATCATCGCCAAGCACGCCGCCGAGGCGCGCTGAGCGACCCGGCAGGACCGGCCACCCGCACGCCCCCGACGCGGGGTGGCCGCCCGCTACCAACCCTGCGGGTCTGACGCGAGCCGGCTGAGCACGACCGCGTCGCGCAACCCACCGTGGGTCCGGATCGAGCTGCGGAGAGTCCCCTCGATCCGGAACCCTGCGCGCAGCGCCACCGAGAGCGACGCGAGGTTGCCGCTCGCAACGCGGACCTCGACCCGCTGCATGCCCAGATCGAAGGCCCAACCGGTGAGAACGGCGAGCGCGGTGGTCATCAAGCCGCGGCCCCTGCCCACGGAGCGAGCCAGTAACCGGCCTCCGTCGACCCGACCGACCAGTCGGCGTCCTTCAGCCCGATGACCCCGCAGAGCCGACCACCGGACTCGACGGCGCGCTCGATGCCGTCGCCGGAGGCCAGCTGCGCCGGTGCGTACGCCATGGCGAAGTCGCGCGCGTCATCGGTCGTGTAGGGATGGGGATCGGAAGCCAGGCGCGGATCGCCTCGTCGTTGCAGGCCGCGGTGATGTCGGTGAGATCGTCCTCGCGCAGCGGGCGGAGTCGACCGCCTCCGAAGCCGATCTCGTCGTCGGGAAACTGGCGCATGATGCGAGCGTAGTCCGCCCGCACATCAGGTAACGTTTCGCGGCACCCTCCCGGTCAACTTCATCACGGCGCACATCGCCTTGTGGGCGCCGTCGGAGACGGGTTCGAACATCAGGGGACAGCCGCCATCGATGACGACGACCCCGTGCTCCCTTCCGTATGCGACGGCCTGCTCGTCGAGGCTGCCGCCGTCGATCGAGCGGTGCAGCCACACCTTGGTGATCCCGAGATCGACCGCCTCCCGCATCGTCGCCAGGGCGTGCTTCGGGCGGTGGCGATCACGACCGCCCGATCCCTCGGGTGCCCCGGCAGATCCGGGTAGCTGGGCCGTCCCGAGATCTCGGTGGCGTTCGGGTTGATCGCGACCGCGTCGAACCCACGCTCGACGAGCCGGTCGTAGATCACGTTGGCACCGTGGCTTCCGGGGTCCGGGAGACCCCTGTCACGGCGATCCTTCGGCAGGCCAGGAACTCGGCCGCAGCGTCGTTGATCTTCATGGTTCATTGTGCGTCTGCCGCGCAGGCGCGCCCACGGCGGGCCCGCATATCGCGGGCCGTGTCGTCCGAATGGCCGGCATAGGAGGGTTGACGTCCGGGGCGCAGCGGATCTAGCATCTGAGAAATCGATTACTCAGCATTTCTCGCGACGTCGGAGTCCCGGGAATCCGAGGAAGGGCAACCACACATGACACGTTACGGGGACCACGGATCCAGCCTCCGGGACCTGCCCGCCTCCGGGACACGAAACGCAGGCGCGTCTCGTCCTACGACCCGGCCGGCGGCAACGAGGACCGCATCACGCTGCGCCCGGGCGAGACGGTTCAGCTCGCCGACATCGCGGGCGCAGGCGACGTCAACCACATCTGGATGACGGTCGCCCGGCGGGACCGACCACGCCCGAGACCCCGACAACGACTTCCTCCGCAAGCTCGTGCTCCGCGCCTACTGGGACGGCTCAGGCAAGCCGAGCATCCTCGTCCCCTCGGCGACTTCTTCGGCGTCGGCCACGCCAAGACGACCAACTTCGCGTCGCTCCCGCTCCAGATGAGCCCCAGGACGGCAAGGCGTTCAACAGCTTCTTCCACATGCCGTTCGCAGACGGTGCCCGCTTCGAGCTGACGAGCGAGTGCGACGAGCTCGTGCTCTGGTTCTACTTCTACATCGACTACGAGGCCTTCGACCAGCTCGAGGACGGCATCGGCCGCTTCCATGCCTCGTGGCACCGTGAGTGCCCCACCGACGGGATCGAGCAGGGTGACCTGACCAACGGCCAGTTCCTCTTCGAGGGCGACAACACCACGGGTGACGGCAACTACACGATCCTCGAGACCAAGGGCCGCGGCCACTACGTCGGCTGTACCTTCAACGTCACCAACCTGCGCCACACCGAGGCCTGGAACTGGTACGGCGAGGGTGACGACATGATCTTCGTCGACGGCGAGTCCTGGCCGCCCAACATCCACGGGACCGGCACCGAGGACTACTTCAACACCGCATGGTGCCCGTCGGAGCCGTTCCACGGTCCCTACCACGGCATCACCATGCCCGGTGGCCCGAACTGGTCGGGCCAGATCTCCATGTACCGCTTCCACATCGAGGATCCGGTCACCTTCAGCGAGTCGGTGCGGGTCACCATCGAACACGGTCACAACAACCAGCGCTCCGATGACATCTCCTCGGTTGCCTACTGGTACCTCGACCGCATCGACGAGACCCTCACCCTCCCCCGGTCGCGCAGCGGATGCCGAGGCTCGCCTGATGGACATCACCCGTCGAGGGCTGCTCGCCGCGGGCACCGTGGCCTCACTGGCCACGGCATGCGGCGCGCCGCCGCGCGGCCCGCTGGCGACCCCGGTCGCCGAGGGTTCGTGCTCGACGGCGTGACCGGCGTCACCCGGATCGCCCAGCTCACCGGCCCGGGCGCCATCAACGACACCGCATCGGTGCTGCTCGCAGGCGCCGACCTCGGCCACATGACCACCGTCGGTGACCGCACCTGGCTCGTCTTCGGTGACAACTTCGGGATCCGTGAAGACGACGCCTTCGGCGGCACCGGTGACGTGTGGAAATCCAACTGTCTCGCCTGGACCACCGACGACGACCCGACCGACGGGCTCACCTTCGACGGCTGGATCCTCGACGACCTCGATCAGGTGAAGGAGGTGCTCCCGGAGAACACAAGCCGAACGAGCAGGTCGGGGAGGTGACCAAGATCCCCACGCAGCTCTTCGCGGTGGGGAGACCCTCTACCTGGCCTACATGTCCGTGTGGCACTGGGGCGACCCCGGGGTCTGGGAGGCCGACCACGCCGGGTTGGCCCGCTCCACGGACGGAGGCCGGAACTGGGAGATCCTCGACGGTGTCACCTGGCCGGGTGACTCGAACTTCGTCCAACTGGCCCAGGTGCCGCTGACCGTCGACGGCGTCGACCACATCTATCTGTGGGGCATCCCTGCAGGCAGGTTCGGACCGGTCAGGCTGATGCGGGTGCCCGCAACGGACGAGGCCGTCGCCGACCTCGGCGCCTACGAGTACTTCGCCGGTGAGACCGACGCGGTGGCGACCTGGAGCCGCGACCCCGACGACGCCGTCGTGGTGCTCGACCGTGGCACCGCGGAGTTGTCGGTCATGTGGTCCACCCACCTCGAGCGGTGGATCCTCACCACGATGCTCGACAACGGGTCGGCCGTCCTCTACGAGGGCCTGTCGCCGTGGGGCCGTGGAGCGACCCGCACGAGATCCTCAGCCAGGCCGACACCCCGGGCTCTACGCCCCTACCTGTGCCCCGCTACGTCGACGAGGACGGGCGACGGGTCTACTTCACGCTCTCAATTTGGGGCCCTACCAGGTCTATTGGTACGCAATGGACCTCCGCCGGGCCGGCGACCACTAGATCGTCCGGGTCGGAGCAACCAACCACCCGCACACAGATGCGGGAGACAAACCCAAGGAGTCAACGATGACCAACAACATCTCGAGGCGGAAGCTCCTCGGCGCCACCGGCGGGATCGCCGCCGTCAGCGTGCTTGCCGCATGCGGATCCGGGACCCCCGGGAGCCCGCGGCCACCCAGACCACAGGCGGGGCGGTGGCGGCAGCGCCGCGGCCGCGACCACCATCGCGTTCTGGCACCGCACCTTCACCCCGGTGGAGAACGAGTGGTACAAGAGCATCATCGACCAGTTCAACAAGGCGCAGACCGCGGTCAAGGTCGTCGGCACCGAGGTGCCCGCCGATGCGTGGGACCAGAAGATGAAGGCCGCGCAGGCGGCGGGCAAGGCGCCCGACGTCTACACCCACCCTGGGGCCATCCAGGACGCCGTCACCGCGGGCCAGCTCTTCAAGCTCAACGACGTCATGAAGCAGTCGGCGCTCGACGAGATCATCGAGGCCGCCCGGCCCGTCTCGGAGATCGACGGCAACTTCTACGCCTACCCGCTGCTGCTCGAACCCCAGGCCGTCCTGTTCTGGAACAAGGACATGTTGAGCGCCGCCGGCCTCGACCCGGAGAAGGGGCCCGAGACCTGGGACGAATTGTTCGCGATGTGCGAGAAGATCAAGCCCACCCTCCAGCAGGGTCAGTACTGCATCTCGCCGGCCGGCGACGCGATCACGTTCGCCTGGTCCAGCGTCGGCCAGCAGTACAACTTCAACGGCCACCTCGCCCTGAACGACACCTGGACCGCCGCCGCAGTCGAGGAGCCCGGCTACAAGGAACTGATCGGCGTCTACAAGACGCTGTGGGACAAGGAGTACATGCCGAAGCAGGCGCTCGCCGCCTACGTGGAGGGCAAGGACTTCGGCCAGAAGAAGTGCGCCTTCAAGGTGTCCGGCTCCTGGATGATGTCCGAGATCGGCTCCGACTACCCCGACCTGCTGAAGAAGACCGGCATCGGCCCCATGCCGAACTCGGCCTCCGCCGACGGCCGCACCGCGACCACGCTCGGCAACTTCAAGTGGGTCATCGACGCCAAGACCAAGAACGGGCAGGCCGCGGGCGACTTCCTCTCCTGGGCCATCGCCGGTGACCCGGCCAACCTGGTGCCGTTCTTCGTGGAGACGCAGTTCACCAAGGTGTCGGTCCGCAAGTCGGTGCAGGATGCGGTTGCCGCCGACCAGAAGGCCGCAGACGCCCCTGGTCGGACATCGTCACCAACAAGATCGCCCCGACTGCCATCCCCGAGCCCACCTACCCCTGGGACGTGTCGCTCGCCGTCGGCACCGCGATCGAGGCCGGCATGAAGGGCGCAGCCCCGGTCGACGCGGCGCTCGCGACCGCAACGGCCGCGATCAAGACCGTCATCGACCGTGAGAAGCTGCCCGAAAAGGCTCCGAAGAAGTAGTCGCCGAGCGGACACGGCAGGGGCGGTGGTCAGCCGCCCCCGCCGTGCCCGCCCAAGTTGGGAAGAGACAACCATGACCACCACCGCCCCCGGTCGCGAGGACCGGGCGACGCGACGACGCCGCGGGCGCTACGCGTACCGTGACACGAAGGTCGCCTACCTGCTGCTGCTACCGGTGGTGACGCTGCTGGGCATCTTCGTGGTCTGGCCCGCCGTGTACGCCGTCTACCTGTCGTTCCAGAACTGGAGCTTCTACAAGGCCCCGGAGTTCGTCGGAACGGAGAACTACCTGGCCGTCCTGAAGGACCCGCTCTTCTGGGCGACCATCAAGCGGGGCTTCCTGTTCGTCGCCATGACGGTGCCGATCATGTTGATCCTCGCCTTCTTCTTCGCCTGTCTCGTGGTGGCGGTGTCGCGTCGGTTCGCGAGCGCGTTGAAGGTGAGCATCTACATCCCGACGATCATCTCCACGGTGATCGCATCCATCGTGTTCGTGCTGATCTACGACTACTCGGGCGGCCTGCTCAACTGGTTCCTCGGCCACTTCAACATCGACCCGATCGCCTGGATCGGGGACCCCGCCTGGTCGCTGCTCGCGATCGCGGTGCCCGCCATCTGGCTCGGGCTCGGCCTCACGTCGCTGATCATGGTGGCAGCCATGGTCGACATTCCGATGGAGTTCTACGAGGCGGCCTCCATGGAGGGTGCCGGCTGGTGGGCCAAGACCTTCTACATCACGATCCCGCAGATGAAGAATGTGCTGCTCTACCTGCTGATCACCGGCTTCGTCGCGGCCATCCAGCAGTTCGAACTGCCACTCATCATGACCGGCGGTGGCCCGCTCGACTCGACCACCCTGCCCAACCTGTTCATCTTCAACCACTTCCGCAACGACATCAATGTCGGCTACTCGATCGCGGCGGCGCTGCTGCTGTTCGTCGTGCTCGGCACCGTGTCGGCCATGGTGTTCAAGGTGCTCAACTCCGAGAAGCTGGTGGACTGACATGGCAGATCCCGAGATCCGTCGCCCTCCCGCAACGCCGCGTGGTGGATCCGCGGCATCCTGAAGGGCCTCGTCGGCGCCGTCTACATCGTGGCAGCCCTCTTCCCGCTCGCCTGGATGGTGATCGCGGGCTTCAAGACCAAGACCGAAGTCATCCAGACCCCTTCCAGTTCTTCCCGAGGTGTGGAAGTGGGAGAACTACGCGCAGATCCTCGCCGACCCCACCTTCCTCCGGACGCTGGCCTGGACCCTGCTCGGCGCGGTGCTGTTCACGCTGCTCAGCCTCACGGTGAACTCGCTGGCCGCCTACGCGTTCGCACGGCTCGAGTTCCGGTTCAAGAAGACGCTGTGGGTGCTGGTGATCACCACCATGTTCATCCCCGGCATGACGATCCTGCTGACGAGCTTCATCGTGGTGACCAAGCTCTACATGCTCGACACCCTCGCCGTCCTCGTCATCCCGGGCGCCGCGAGCGCGGCGAGCGTGTTCTTCATCCGCCAGTTCTACCTGAACATCCCCTCGAGCCTCGAGGAGGCGGCCATGCTCGACGGCTGCGGGCGCCTGCGGATCTACTTCAGCCTGTTCCTGCCGCTGTCGAAGCCCCGTTCGTCGTGATGGGCATCACCGCGTTCCTGGCCTACTGGAACTCCTACGTGTGGCCCATCCTGACCATCACCTCGCCCGACAAGTACGTGCTGCAGCAGTACCTGGCCACCTTCCGCTCGGAGCGCAACACCGAGTTGGGGCTCCTGATGGCCGGCTCGACGCTCGCGGCGCTCCCGGTGATCGTGCTGTTCCTGATCTTCCAGCGCCAGATCATCGGCAATATCAAGATGGCGGGCCTGAAGTGACCTGGAATCCCGACGACCATCCCGCCGTCGCGTTGCCGCTCGGCGGCGTCGGGACGGGCTCCATCGCACTGGGTTCCGACGGCGGCTTCCGGCAGGCCCAGTTGATGAATGTCGGCACCCACCACGGCGACCTTCCCGGCACCTTCATGGCGCTGCGGGTTCAGCAACTGGAGCCGATCCTCAACCGCTCGATGGTGCTGCAGGCCGCCCGCGACGATGAGGGCGCGCGCGGCCGGCCGGCCACGCCGATGTTCAACGACGACCTCGTGCCGCGCTGGCAGCGGGACCTGATCGGGGCGCACGGCGGCACCCGCACCACCATGAAGGCGACCTACCCGGTGGCAGAGGTGACCCACGACACGGGCGGCCCCATCGAGGTGCGGGTCCGCGCCGTCTCACCCCTGGTGCCCGGCGACCCGGATGCGTCGGGCCTCCCGGCGGTGCTCGTCGACGTCGAACTGGTCAACACCTCCGACGTGGTGGCCTGGACGTGGCTCGCCTTCGCCGCCCACAACGCCGTCGGGTTGGACCCGCATCTCAACCCCCGTGGGGTACGGGCCCCGGTTACGGCGGCAACGTCAACCGGTTCCGGCGCTCCGGCAGACGCGCCGACATCGTGATGGACAATCCGTCGGTGGCGCCGTCGTCGCCGTGGTCGGGCAGCAGGTCCTTTCCTGCGAGGGCGACCTGGTGGTCGCTCTGCCGTGCTTCGAGGAGCCTGGCGAACTCTTCGACCTCCTCCGCGTGCTGGCACCCTGGGGCGACCGGACGGTGCTCGACGCGGTGTCGTGGGCGCAGGTCGGGCAGGCGAGCGCCCCGAGCCACGCTTCGGGCCCAGCCCGCCCGGGTCGACCTGGTTGGGTGCGCTCATCGCGCACAACGAGGTGCCGGCCCGAGGCAGCGTCACCGTCCGCTTCGTGCTGACCTGGCACTTCCCCAACCGGTACGTCGACTTCGTCCAGTACGGTCCCGACCGGCCGGATGTCGGGGCGACCCGGTTCTTCATCGGCAACCACTACGCCACCCGCTTCCCGACGCCCTCGCCGTCGCCGACGACGCGCTCGGCCGGTGGGATGCGCACTGGGGAACGACCCGCGCCTGGACCGACGCCCTCGATGCGGTCGATCTGCCGGAGCGGTGGCGCACCCACCTCGCCGCGCAACCCGTCGCGCTACGCACCCCCACCACCTTCCGCACCCGGGACGGCAACTTCTACGGCTACGAGGGGCTGCTGGGGAGTCGACGCTGATGTGGTCAGGCGACGTCGGCGGCGCCTGCCCGTTGAACTGCACCCACGTCTGGAACTACGCGCAGGCCGCCTCGGCCATCTTCCCTGGTCTCGAACGCTCGATGCGGGAGACCGAACTCGACCTGATGCAGGCCCCGTCCGGGGCCCTCCCGCACCGCGTCCACCTGCCCCGCTACCTCCGCCAGCACGGCGACGGCCCCGTCGGTGCGCCCGACCAGCCGGCCCTCGACGGGATGTGCGGGTCGATCCTGAAGATCTACCGCGAGCTGCGCCGCGGCGCGATCGGACTCGACTGGGTGCGGGGACGCTGGGGCCGGATCGTCGCGCTGATGGACCACATCGCCACCACCTGGGATCCGGACGACACCGGCCTCCTGCACGGCATCCAGCCCTGCACCTACGACATCGGGCTGCACGGTGCCAACACCTACATGGGCACCTACTGGCTCGCCGCGCTCCGCGCCGCCGAGGAGCTGGCGCTGCTGACGGGCGACCGGGAGCGGGCCGGGCGGTGGCAGGACCGCTTCGAGAGGAGTTCGGCCGCGCTCGACCGGGAGTGCTTCCGCGGCGGCTACTACGTCCAGGTGCCCGACCCGGGCCTGCCCGACGTGCACCAGTGGGGCCCGGGCTGCCTGTCCGATCAACTCATCGGCCAGTGGTGGGCCCACGAGCTGGACCTCGGTTATCTGCTGCCCGCGACCACGTCCGGGAGGCCCTCGCCAACGTCGTGCGGCACAATCTGTTGGACGATGCCGGCACCGCAACCCAGCGGCCCTACGCCGTGGCGGGCGAGCGCGGCCTGGTGCTGTGCACGTGGCCGACCGGTGGCAGGCCGGACGTGCCGACGCTGTACTGTGACGAGGTGTGGACCGGGGTCGAGTACCAGGTCGCGGCGCACTGCGTGCGGGAGGGCCTCCTCGAGGAGGGGCCGCCGTCGCGGAGGCCATCTGGGATCGACACGACGGTCGCCGACGGAACCCGTTCAACGAGGTCGAATGCGGCGACCACTACGTGCGGGCCATGTCCGGTTGGAGCCTGTTCGAAGCGTCGCTCGGCCTCAGCTGGAATCAGATCGACGGGACGCTGAAGGTCGGACGGAACGGGCAGTTCCCGATCCTGACGGGGAGGGCTGGGGCACGGTGAGCGTTGAGACCGATTCCGCCGAAATCATCTGCCACCGCGGCATGCTGACGGTGCGCGAGGTGGTGCGCGGAGACGACGGCGCCAGGTTCGGGTTCCCCGACGACGTGACCCCGGACGCGGGTCCGTGCCGGGTGGGCCGCCATGGATGAGCGACGGCGGGAGCCGACGATAGCCGACGTCGCGCTGGCTTCAGGGGTGTCCGCCGCGACGGTGTCGCGCGTGCTGAACGGGCACCCGAAGGTTGCTGCCGACCTGGCCGAGCGCGTCCAGGTGGCGGCGCGCGAGATCAACTACCGACCCAACGGGGCGGGGCGCGCGCTGCGGAGGCAGCGCTCCGACCTGCTCGCCGCGATCGTGCCCGACGTGCGCAACCCGTTCTTCGTGCGGCTGGTCGAGGCATTCGAGACGGTCGCCAACGCCGAGGGTACTCGGTGGTGCTCTGCAACACCCTGGAGGACGCCGCGCGGGAACGCGCCTCCATCGAGACGGTCATCGCGCACATGGTCTCCGGGGTGCTGATCGCCTCGGCCTCACCGAAGCCGAGCCACCTGCGGCCTTTCGAACGCGCGGGCATCCCGGTCATCACGGTCGACCGCGACGTGGTGGGGTTCGCGGGCGACGCCGTCGCCGTCGACAACCGGCTGATCGGCCGGCTCGCGGCGGAGCACCTCCTCGAGCAGGGCCGGTTCACGCCGCTGGTGCTCAACCACACCATCGACATCTCGCCGATGCGCGACCGCGAGGACGGCTTCTGTCGGGCGATGGCCGCGGCGGGCCACCCCGTGGACCCCGACCGGGTCTTCTCGCTGCCTTTCCACGCCGACCGGCCGGCCGAGGTCGCCCGGATCGTCGCGACGACCCAGGCCGATGCCGTCTTCGCCACCACGAACACGCTGACCGGTGAGGCATTCAGCGCGCTCCGCAGCCAGGGCAGGGCGATCGGCCCGGAGATCGGGTTGGTGGGGTCGACGACGACCGGTGGAATCTGATGGTGGAGCCACAGGTCACGGTCGTCGAGCAGCCGTCCGAGGAACTCGGACGCTGGGCGGGCAACTGCTCGCCACCCGCGCCGCGGAGGGCAACTCACCAACGCCCGGATCCTGCTGGACCCGGTGCTGCACGTGCGCGGAAGCTCGCTGCGGGGTGACCGCTGAGCGTCACCACCACCGCTGGATCTCTACGTGGCGTAGCATTCCGGCAGGAGGTCGATCCATGGCGGGTAAGCGGTCCCGGGAGCCGGGCGAACTGGAGGCGCAGGTGCTGCGGATCCTGCGCGGCTTCGACGGGCCCGTCGGTGCCCGCGCCGTCCAGGACCTGTTCGACGAGCCGCGCCCGCGTACACGTCGCTGCTCACGATCCTCGACCGGCTCCGCGTGAAGGGCCTCGTCGAACGCGTCGAGGTGTCGCCCCGGAAGGTCCTGTTCACGGCGGCCCAGAGCACCGAGGAGCATGCCTCCGATCTCATGCTCGGCGTGCTCGGCGAGGTCGACGACCGGCGCGCCGTGCTGCTGCGCTTCGCGGGCAACCTCGACGACGCCGACGTCACGTTCCTGCGTGACGCGCTCGCGGCGAAGCGGCGGTGACGGTGCCTCTCGCGGGGGCCCTGTTGGCCGGCGCGGTCGCGCTCGCGTTCGGCGCACCCATCGCGCTGGGCGGTGGCCGCTGGCAGGTCTTCCGCCCGCGCCTCGCGCTGACCCTCTGGTTCTCCGCCCTCGGTCTCGGGGTCGCCATGGCGGCCGCCGCCTTCGCGGTCACCGTCGCGGTGGCCGCCTCCGGGCCGACACCTCGTTGCTGGCCACCGTCGGCGCGTGGGGCGGCGTGCTGCTCGTGGCCGCGGTCGTCGGGCTCGCCTCCGGGATGTCGGAGCCGCTGGTCGACTCCTACCGCAGGTCGCTGCGCAGGCTGACGCCGGTGGCCACCTCACGGGAGGACAGGACGGCGTTCACGCTCGTCAGGTTCGAGTCGGAGCATCCGGTGGCCGTCGCGGTTCCGGGCCGCAGGCCGGAGATCCTGGTGTCCTCGGCTCTGGAGCAGGCGCTCACACCGGCGCAGCTGCGGGCCGTGCTGGCGCACGAGTACGCGCACCTGACCGGGAGGCACGGCCTGCTTGTCCGGCTGGCCGAGCTGAACGCGTCGTGCCTGCCGCGCTTCGTGCCGGCGGGCACGGGGCTGCGCCGGGCGACAGTCATGCTGGTCGAGCTCGTGGCAGACGACGTCGCCGCGCGCCAGGCGGGCTCCGCGCAGGTGGCCGTCGCGCTCGAGCGCCTCGCACAGGTGAGCGGCGAGGCGGGCTTCCTGGTGCGCGCCGAGCGGTTGAGGGCCTTGCCCGCCGCGGGTGTGGTCGGCGTCGGCCTCCCCGAACCCGTGCGCGTCTGAGCCGCGCCCGGCCACCAGGGCCCCTTGGCAGGGTGTTCGGAGCCTCGATCCCGTGGCTCCCGGCAGAGGAGACAGAGCCATCAGCAGTCCTGGGAAGGGGCCGGTCGTGGAAGGGCCGCCCACGATGGCCGATGTTGCGCGTGCCGACGGCGTCTCCCGGGCACTGGTCTCGGTGGTCTACCGCGGCGCTGAGGGGCCTCGGAACAGACCCGTCGATATGTGCTGGGGATGGGCGAGAAGCTCGGGTACCGCCGCAACACGCTCGCCTCGCGACTGGCCTCGAAGGGTGTCCGCTCGATCGGTGTGCTGGTGTTCGACGTGCGCAATGACCTCATGGACGGATGTGCTGGCGGGCATCCAGACGGAGGCGGATGAACGGGACATCGGAGTGGTCGTAGGCATCTCCGACCCCGACGGCGCCCGCGACACCCGCACGATCAACGAACTGCTCGGCGCGCAGGTCGACGTCCTGATCATGATCAGCGGGTCCTGTCCGGCGACATAAGTCCGGGAACTGTCCGGATCGGTGCCGGTGGTGTTGGCCACCCGGGCGATCCGCGATGCCGGGCTGCGGGTGCCGGAGGACATCGCGGTGGTCGGATTCGACAACCTCCGCACGTCGGAACTCCGGGCGATCGACCTGACGAGGGTCGATCAACAGCCCGTGACGCTCGGACGGATGGTCGTCCGGCTGGCCCTGGAGAGGGTGGCCGATCCCTCGCGCGAACCTCAGGCCAGGGCGCTGCAGCCGCGCCTCGTGGTGCGCGGCACCACCGGCCCGCCGGCTCCTGACGTCGCTGGTGGCTCAGAACATCAGCCAGTTCATCCACGACATGCCGAGCAGCATGGCGATCATCACCACGGTGTCGAGGGTGCCGTGCCTGCCGTGATCGCGGTGCCGGACCGCGCTGACCGCGAAGCACACGGCCCCACCAGCATGGCGGCCGTCAAGGCGTAGCCGATCACCATCGCGAACGGCGACATCGCGTGGTGGTGGCCACCGGGGGCATCACCGCGACCATCCAGGTCATCGAGGCCATCATGATCGCGTGCACCACCTGGTGCCACGCCGGGTGGACAAGTTGCTCCCGCTCAAAGCGCCCGACCCGCAACGCGATCGCCACCCCGATGAACCACAGCGTCGCCGCGGCGAAGAAGACCAGTTGCGCGGTCCAGGGCAGCATCCGCCACCAGTGCCAGGCCATGGCCGCCATCACGAGCGCCATCAGCAGGTGCAACACGTCGCAGATCACCTGGACGGGACGCCTGCGTTCGGCGACCGCCCTGAACCCCAGGTAGCCGGCGATGGCGACGAAGAGGATGGTGAAGAGCAGCCGTACGGTGGGGTCGGAGATCACGGAGGCCTCGATTCGGTTCTACAGGTTGTAGAGAACGTAACAGACGCCGAGGGCCCACAACAACACATCCTGTAGAGTTGCGGCGTCCGATCTGAGAGGCTCGAAGCGATGACGACCACGGTCGATCCCAAGGGACGCGGCGGCCTGCTGCGCGCCGTCACCACCCTCGGGTTGCGCTCGTGCTGGTGTTCCCGGCCGCGTTCGCGGTCTACCTCGGCGACGCCCCTATACGGAGTTGATCAGGACGTATCCGGGCCCGGCGATCTCCGCCGCCACCGCCGTCGCGCAGTCCCTCGCCGAGATGTCGTCGCTGGTCGCCGTCGGTGCCCTCATCCACGTGCTGCTCCTGCGGCCGCTGCCCGGCCGGAAGGCCTTCCCGCTTCCCGCGGGGAGCGACCTCACCATCCTGCGGTGGGCCAGCGCCGTGTGGGCCGTCGCCGCCCTCGCCCTCATCCCGCTGTACGCGCTCGACACCGCGGGCGTACCGCTCTCGGCGCTCGGGCAGCCCGGCATCACGGCCTACGTCGTCGATGCCGCGAGCAACCTGTCGGCCTCCATCATCCGGTTCGCGTTCGCCGCGATCGTCGCTCTCACCGCACGGACGGCGTCGCGCTGGACGACGCTGCTGATCGGGCTCTGGGCCGCGGCCATCGCGGTGCTGACCCCCATCGTCGTGGGCCAGGTGCTCGTCGGCCCCAACCACGACCTCGGCCTCGACGCCGCAGTCATCCAGGCCGTGGCGGCCTACCCGACGTTCGGTGTGCTCGTCGTGCTCGCGATCCGGTCGCTGCTGGGCAGCGTCATCGCCACCGTCACCTGGCGTCGTTGGCTCCGCATGGCGGTGGTCGCCCTGCCGTTGATCGCGTTGGCAGAGGTCGTCGTCACCTGGTTCAAGCTGGCGGGCACCCCGCTGCTGGCCAGCGCGACCGGCTGGCTGATGCTCGTCCGATGGGCGGCGCTCGCGCTGATCGTGACCGCCACCATCGCCGTCGTCGTCACCCGCCGACGCCGCCGCTTCCGGCGCGCGGAGAACGGCCTGCTCGCGCTCGCCTCGGTCGGCGTGTTCAGCTGGGTCGCCGTCGCGGCGGCCATGCTGCGCAAACCCCCGCCCCAGTACGACGTCCCCACCAGCGTCAACGAGGTGTTCCTCGGGTTCGACCCGCAGGTGGCTCCGACGTTCGCGGCCATCGCAGGCACCTGGCGGCCCAACCTGCTCTACATCGCGATCGCGGTTGCGGGCATCGCCGTCTACCTCGGTGCGCTCGTAGTGGTGCGCCGCCGCGGCATCGCGTGGCCGTTGGGCCGCACCGTCTCGTGGATCCTCGGCTGGGTGTTCGCCGTCATGGCCACCAGCTCCGGCCTCGGCTACTACTCGGCCCCCCACTTCGGCATCCACATGATCATGCACATGTCGCTCAGCATGCTGGTGCCTGTGCTGCTCGCGCTCGGCGGCCCGCTCACCCTGCTGCTGCGTGCAGGCCGCGCTGGCGGACCGGTCGCGAGCCTGCACGACTGGGTGTCGTGGCTTCTCTCGTGGCGCGTCTCGAAGGCGCTGTACAACCCGCTCGTCGCGTTCGTGCTGTTCATCTCGTCGTACTACGCGCTCTACTTCACCGACCTGTTCCAGACCCTGATGCGCTACCACTGGGGTCATCAGTTGATGAACGTCCACTTCCTGGTGGTCGGCTACATCTACTACTCGCTGATCATCGGCGTCGACCGTGGCCCGAAGCCGCTGCCACACATCGCCAAGCTCGGCATGGCGATGGCCGCGATGCCGTTCCACGCCTTCTTCGGCGTCATCCTGATGAACGGCCGCTCCATCATCGGCCAGGACTTCTACCGGATGCTCGACATCCCGTGGGCCGACCTTCCCGCGGCGCAGGAACTCGGCGGCGGCGTCGCATGGGCCGGCGGCGAGATCCCGTCGCTCCTGGTGGTCGTGGCCCTCGGTATCCAGTGGGCGCGGCAGGACCGTAAGGAGGCCGCGCGCCGCGACCGACACATGGACACGGGCCGCGACACCGAGTACGAGGACTACAACGCGATGCTCGCGGCGCTGGCCGAACGCGGCACCGACAAGCGGGAGGGGAGCGGGCGATGAGCCAACTCGACACGCGACCGGGCCTGATCGAGCTCGAGATCAGTGGCATGACGTGCGCGGCCTGCGCCAACCGCATCGAAAAGAAGCTCCGCAAGCTGGACGGCGTCACCGCCACCGTCAACTACGCCACCAACCGGGCCACCATCACCGGGATCGACGACGTCGGAGCCGCGATCGCGGAGGTCGAGAAGGCCGGCTACGGGCGCACCAGCGCGTCGACGATGAGGACATGTGGTCGAAGCGGGCCACCGAGATGCACATCACCTCCCTGCGCCGTCGGCTCATCACCGCCGCGGCGCTGGCCATCCCGCTGATGGACATCACCATCGTGCTCGCCCTCTCGCCGCAGTGGCGGTTCCCCGGCTGGGAACTGGTATGTCTGCTGCTCGCGCTCCCGATCGTCACCTGGTGCGCGTGGCCGTTCCACAAGGCGACGCTCCGCAATCTCCGCCACGGCGCCGTCAGCATGGACACCCTTGTCTCCCTCGGCATCGTCGCCTCGTTCGGATGGGCCGTCGCCACGCTGCTGTTCGGGCTGGGTGAGGCCAGCGACAAGGGCTTCTGGCTCGGGTTCGGCGCCACGCCGGAGGGGCGAACTCCGTCTACCTCGACGTCGCTGCGGGCATGACGACGTTCCAGTTGGCCGGCCGCTACTTCGAGGCCAGGTCGCGCAGGAAGGCGAGCGACGTGCTCGGCGCGCTGCACGCGCTCGCCGCCACCGAGGTTCGGGTGCTGAGCGACGGCGTCGAGCGGGTCGTTCCCATCTCGGCGCTCGGCGTCGGTGACGCGTTCATCGTGCGGCCGGGTGAGAGCATCGCCACCGACGGCGTGATCGTCGAGGGTTCCGCTGCCGTCGACGCGTCCATGCTCACCGGCGAGCCGGTGCCCGTGTCGCTCGGGGTGGGCGACGCCGTGACCGGCGGCACCATCAGCACCGACGCCCGGATCGTGGTGCGCGCCACCGCGGTCGGCGCACACACGCAGCTCTCGCAGATGGCGGCCCTCACCGAGGACGCGCAGGCCCGCAAGTCGCAGGTGCAGCGCCTCGTCGACCGCGTCATCACCTGGTTCGTGCCCACCATCATCGGGCTCGCGGTGCTCACCACCATCGGATGGGTCATCGCGGGCGCCCCGCTGCAGCAGGCTTACGGCACCGGCATCGCCGTCCTCATCATCGCCTGCCCATGCGCCCTGGGGCTCGCCACGCCGACCGCCCTGATGGTCGGCATCGGGCGCGGCGCCAGCCTCGGCGTGCTCATCAAGGGCCACGACGCGCTGGAGGCAAGCGGCCAGATCACCACCGTCGTCCTCGACAAGACGGGCACCCTGACCACCGGCACCATGGACGTCGATGAGGTTGTCGCAGACGACCCCGACCGCGTGGTCGCGCTTGCCGCGGCCGTCGAGCGCGGATCGGAACACGCCATCGCCCGCGCCATCGAGCGGGAGGCGACCGCCCGCCTGCTCGTCACCCCGATGCCGAGGGCTTCGCCACCCTGCCCGGGCTGGGCGCCAGCGCCATCGTCGACGACGTCGAGGTCATCGTCGGCAACCCGCAACTGTTCACCGACCGCGGCCTCGAGGCCCCGGCCGTGTTGCGCGAGGCCGTCGGACGGGCCCGCGACCGCGGCGACAGCGTCTCGCTCGTGGCCGTCGACGGGGAACTCGTCGGCTGCATCGCCATCAGCGACACCATCAAGCCCGATGCCCGACAGGCGATCGGGTCGCTCAAGGCGCAGGGGCTCCGGACGGTGCTGCTGACCGGGGACTCACACCAGGCCGGGGAGCGGATCGCCGCCGAGCTCGGATCGACCGGGTGATCGCAGAGGTACTCCCGCAGGAGAAGGCCGATGTCATCGAGAAGCTGCGCGCTGACGGGGAGTTCGTCGCGATGGTCGGCGACGGCATCAACGACTCGATCGCGCTCGCGACCGCCGACCTGGGGCTGGGCATCGCCACCGGCACGGACATCGCTCTGCGCGCCGCCGACATCATCATCGTGCGCGACGACCTCGTGGCCATCGCCGACGCGGTCGGCCTGTCCCGCAGGACGCTGCGCACCATCAGGACGAACCTGGTGTGGGCCTTCGCCTACAACATGGCCGCGGTGCCGGTGGCGGCGGCCGGGCTCCTGAACCCTCTCATCGCGGCGGCGGCCATGTCACTCTCGAGCGTTCTCGTGGTGCAGAACTCGCTGCGGTTGCAGAACTACCGCAGTCAGCGGGTGGCGGCTCCCGCGGAGGAGCACACGGAAGACCTGCTCGACTCCTGAGCTCGACCGGGCTACGCCCTGGGCGGTGCCGACGTGCCCCGGACGATCAGCTCGGTGGGGATGGTGACGCGCTCGTGCGGCTTCCGCACGGCCGACCTCAGCTGGTCGAGCAGCAGGGCCACCAGCTCGTGGCCGATCGCCCGGAAGTCCTGCCGGACCGTCGTCAACGGCACAGGCAGGAACGGGCTGAGCGTGAGGTCGTCGAACCCCACCACGGAGACATCGGTGGGAACTACCCGCCCCGCCTCATGGAACGCCCGCATGGCGCCGATGGCCATCTCGTCGTTGGAGCAGAACACCGCTGTCACCGTCGGGTCGGCTGCCAGCGTGAGGCCCAGCACATACCCGGATTCGGCGCTCCAGTCGCCGTGCAGCGGCTCGGGTGGGGTGATGCCTGCCTGCTCGAGGGTGCGCCGCCAGCCCGCCATGCGGGCCATGGCCGGGTCGGAGTCGGCGGGGCCTGCGATGTGGTGGACCACCGCGTGTCCGAGGGCGAGCAGGTGTCCGGTCGCGTCGGCGCTTCCCTGCATGTGGTTGGAGCTGACGGCCGGGTAGAGGCCGATCAGCCGTGAATCGGACACCGCGACCGGCAGTGTGCGGGGGAGTGACAGGTCCTCCGGGGTGCCCTCCGCGCGCAGGATCACGAGCCCGTCGATCGCCTGGCTGGAGAGGCGGGAGGCCGCGGACTCCCAGCCCTCGGCGCCCGGATCCTTCACGTTGACGATGGTGACGCCGTAGTCCTCGGCCCGTGCGGCCTCGATCACCGCCGATGTGGTGAGAGCCTCCCCGGTGCGTTCGAACCGGCTGGCCATCAGCCCGATGGTCTGGAAGGCGCCCCTGCGGAGCGCGCGCGCCGCGTGGTTGGGGTGTAGCCGAGCTGCGCCATCGCCTCGAGTACCTTGTCCCGTGTGACGGGGCGAACCTTCTCGGCCCCGGTCGACACCCTCGAGACGGTCTGTGCGGAGACGCCGGCCAATCGGGCCACGTCTTCGATGGATGGGCCCTTGATCCGGGCGGATGCGTGCTCATGGCTTCGGTGACACCTTCTCTGCTGCTGTGTCTACGTTAACACTGTGCAGTCGTTCAGCACCATGATTGTGGTGATACTCCCCGTTATCAAGTCGTGACTTGCGCGAGGCACGGGATGGTGGTCAAATGGTGACGTAAACATCAGAACTCAACGAGGAGCGCATGTGTCCTTCGTGGTAGCCGATGACGGCTTCCGGCTGAACGGGAGGCAGTTCCAGATCATCTCTGGCTCACTGCACTACTTCCGTGTCCACCCCGACCTGTGGGAGGACCGGATCATCAAGGCCCGCCAGCTCGGCCTCAACACGATCGACACCTATGTCGCGTGGAACTTCCACTCCTCCCGCGAGGGCGAGTTCCGCACCGACGGCTGGCACGATCTGGGCCGTTTCCTCGATCTGGCCGCCAAGCACGGGCTCTACGCGATCGTGCGCCCCGGCCCCTACATCTGCGCCGAGTGGCGCAATGCAGGTATGCCGACCTGGCTGACGGCTAAGCCCGGCATCCGTGTGCGGACCAGCGACCCGCGATACATGGACGCCACCGCCGCGTACTACGCGCAGTTGCTGCCACTGGTCAGAGAGCGCCAGATCAGCCGGGGCGGCAACGTCCTCATGGTGCAGGTCGAGAACGAGTACGGCGCCTACGGCGACGATGCCGCATACCTGCGCTCGCTCGTCGAACTCATCAAGGCCCAGGGCATCGACGTACCGCTGTTCACCTGTGATCAGGCCAACGACGAGATGCTCGGCCGCGGGGGGCTCCCGGAGCTGCTCCGCACCGGAACCTTCGGATCCCGCACGACCGAGCGGCTCGAGGTGCTCCGCCGGCACCAGGAGACAGGGCCGCTGATGTGCACCGAGTTCTGGGACGGCTGGTTCGACAGCTGGGGCCGCGAGCACCACATCACCGCACCCGAGCAGAGCGCGGCCGACCTCGACGCGCTCCTGGCCGTGGGAGGCAGCGTCAACCTGTACATGCTGCACGGCGGGACGAACTTCGCGCTCTACAACGGCGCGAACGACAAGGGCGTCTACGTGCCGACCATCACGTCGTACGACTACGACGCGCCGCTGAGCGAGGACGGCACCCCCGGGCCCAAATTCGACGCCTTCCGTGAGGTCATCGCGCGGTACGCCCCGGTGCCTGAGGAGACCCCTGAGGGCGGGTGGCGGCCCCGAGTTCGAGGTGGCCCTCGGCCGCTCCGACTGGGCGGCCGCGGTCGGCGTCCCCGAGGTCTTCGACCGGCTGCCGCTGCAGGATGAGGTCGACCCTGAGGCGAGCTTCGCCGTCTACGAGACGGACGTCACCGACGCCGACCGGGTGGTCGTGTTCGACGAGGTCCGCGACCGCGTCTTCGCGTTCCTCGACGGCCGCCCCGTCGGCACCATCGAACGCACCCAGCATCAGCGCTCGCTTGCCCTGCCCGGCGCCGGACGGCTCCGTCTGCTCGTCGAGGATCTCGGCCGCGTCAACTACGCGGGCCGTCTCGGGGAGTCCAAGGGGCTCATCGGCCCGGCCCGCACCGCGACCCGCGACCTCACGCACTGGGCGGTCTCCATCGTCGACCACGACGCGATGCCCGGCCTGACCGACGGTGCCGTGGCGCTGCCGGCCGACCGCCCCCTGGCGGGTCCCGTCCTGCTGGGCGGTGACTTCGACGCCGAGCCGGGCGTCGATCTGTTCCTCGACACGACGGGGTTCGGCACCGGCCTCGTCTGGGTCAACGGGTTCCTGCTCGGCCGGTACTGGTCCGCAGGGCCGACCGAGACCATGTACGTGCCCGGTCCGCTCCTGCGCCCCGCGGGCAACAGGATCGTGGTCTGGGAACTCGACGCGGCCGCCCGTCCGGTCGCCACCTTCGTGTCCGCTCCCCGTCTCGGTCACACCGAGGCATAGGAGGCAACCCACATGACAGTCATGGAAGCCCGCAGCACCGCGGCGAGTCTCATCACGAGGAAGCGGAAGCGCGACTGGCGCGGCTGGATGTTCGTGGGGCCGTTCCTCTTCTTCTTCGTGATCGTGTTCATCGCTCCGCTGATCTACGCGATCTACCTGTCCTTCTTCCAGCCCAAGATGGTGTGGGGCGTCTCCCAGGGAGAGCAGTTCGTCGGCTTCGACAACTACGTCAAACTCTTCGCCGACCCCAACTTCTGGTCAGGTGTCGTCGGCGTGGCGCTGTTCCTGCTCATCCAGGTGCCGATCATGCTCCTGATCTCCATGTTCCTTGCGCTCGCGATCGACTCAGGCCGGATCTGGGGCGCCAACTTCTTCCGCGTCGCGGTGTTCCTCCCCTACGCCATCCCTGCCGTCGTCGCCACGCTGATGTGGGCTTCATGTACGGCACCAGATACGGCGTGATGAGTGAGGTCAACAACCTGCTCGGCACCTCGGTCGACTTCTTCAGCCCGTCGCTCATCTGGGTCGGCATCGGCAACATCGTCACTTGGGAGTTCATCGGCTACAACATGCTGATCTTCTACTCCGCCCTCAAGACGATCCCCGGATCGCTCTACGAGGCGGCCGCGATCGACGGCGCGAGCGAGTGGAACGTCATTAAGGCGATCAAGCTCCCCGCGATCCGCGGCTCCATGATGATCGCCGTCATCTTCTCGATCATCGGCAGCTTCCAGCTCTTCAACGAGCCGAACGTCCTGCAGCAGATGGCGGGCAACACCATCACCACCTATTTCACCCCCAACTTCTACGCGTTCCACCTCGCGTTCGAGGCCAACAACCCCAGCTACTCGGCGACGCTGGCCATCGTGATGGGTCTCATCACGGTCGCCGTCGCCTACGTCGTGCAGCTCTGGGGCGCGAAGGGAGGCGTCAAGTGATGTCCGCACCCACCATGATGAGGGCGAAGGCCATCAAGGGCAGCCCGAGGATCAAGCCACGCAGGTCGGTCGTGTTCACGGTCCTGACCGCGCTGTTCGTCATCTACGCGCTCATCCCGCTCGTCTGGCTCCTGATCAGCGCGACCAAGACCCAGGCCGACTACGTGTCGACCTTCGGGTTCGCCTTCGGCGACTCGTTCGCCCTGTTCGACAACATCAAGCAGACGTTCGCCTACCGCGACGGCATCTTCGGCCGCTGGTTCCTCAACACGATCATGTACGTGGTGGTCGGCGCGGGTGGTGCAACGCTGCTCGCGGTGCTGGGTGGCTACGGGCTGGCCAAGTACAAGTTCCCCGGGCGGCGCGGCGTCATCGCCGTCGTCATGGGTGCCATCGCGGTGCCGAGCACCGCGCTGACGGTCCCGCTGTTCCTGATGTTCAGCAAGGTCGGCCTGGTGAACACGCCGTGGGCGGTCATCATCCCGTGCCTGATCACCCCGTTCGGCTTCTACCTGATGTGGGTGTTCGCCTCCGAGGCCGTGCCGGACGAGCTGCTCGAGGCCGCCCGCGTCGACGGCTCGAGCGAGTTCAACACGTTCTTCCGGATCTCGCTGCCGCTGCTCGGCCCCGGCATCGTCACCGTCGCCCTGTTCGCCATCGTCGCGACCTGGAACAACTACTTCCTGCCGCTCATCATGCTCACGTCTGAGAAGTGGAAGCCGCTGACCACCGGCCTCAACGACATCAAGCTGCAGACCTACTCGGCCGCGGGTGGAGCCAACCCGCTGCAGAACGTCATCATCACCGGCTCGCTCCTGACGATCATCCCCCTGATCATCGCCTTCCTGTTCCTGCAGCGCTACTGGCAGTCCGGCCTGGCCGCCGGCAGCGTCAAGGAATGACCCCGTCCCTGTCCACCGCCTAACCCCAAGATCCCTTCACTGTTGAGAGGAAACTCATGAAGATCAAGCAGATCCTCGGCGCCGCCCTGGCGTCGACCCTCGCCGTCGGGCTCACCGCCTGTGGCGGCGGCACCACCCCGGCGGCCTCGCCGACCGCGGGTGGCACCACCTCCGCCTCCGCCTCGGCCCCCACCACCGGTGAGACCACCGAGCTGACGGTGTGGGCGTGGGAGCCCACCCTGACGCCGGTCGTCGAGGCCTTCCAGAAGGCCAACCCCGACATCAAGATCAACCTCGAGAACGTCGGTGGTGCAGGCGACACCTACACGAAGCTCGACAACGCGATCGCCGCCGGCTCCGGTGCGCCCGACATCGCCCAGATCGAGTACTACGCCGTCGGCCAGTACGCCATCCCCGGTCGCCTCGCCGACCTGTCCGGGTTCGGCGCCGCCGATCTCAAGGACAAGTACACGACCGGCACCTGGAATGCCGTCACGCTTGCCGAGAGCGGCAAGGTCTTCGGTCTGCCGGTCGACTCCGGGCCGATGGCCCTGTTCTACAACGAAGAGGTCTTCACCAAGGCCGGAATCGCCGCCCCGCCCGCAACGTGGGAGGAGTTCTACGAGGCCGCCAAGAAGATCCGCGCGCTCGGCCCGAACAACTACATCACCTCCGACAACGGCGACGCCGGCTTCCACACCTCGATGATGTGGCTCGCCGGTGGCAAGCCGTTCGGCATCGACGGCCAGTCCGTCACCATCAACCTGGGTGACGCGGGCGTCGTCTCGTTCGCCGAGTTCTGGCAGAAGATGATCGACGAGGACCTCATCAACACGAAGGTCTCCGGCTGGTCCGACGACTGGTTCAAGGGCCTCGGCGACGGCACCCTCGCCAGCCTCATCACGGGCGCCTGGATGCCCGCGAACCTGATCGGCTCGGCCCCGAGGCCTCCGGCAAGTTCCGCGTCGCCACGACGCCGGTTCCCGAGGCAGGCAAGAAGGCCAACTCCGAGAACGGTGGCTCCTCCATCGCGATCCTCGAGTCGAGCGAGAAGAAGGAGGCGGCCTACAAGTTCGTGGAGTACGTCTCCAACGGTGACGGCGCCCCGATCCGCATCGCCGGCGGCAACTTCCCGGCGACCACCGCCGACCTCGACAACGCCGAATGGCTGGCCCACACCGATGAGTACTTCGGTGGCCAGGAGTACAACAAGGTGCTGGCCCAGGCCGCTGCCGACGTGCTCCCCGGCTGGAGCTACCTGCCGTTCCAGGTCTACGCCAACTCGATCTTCGGCGACAAGGTCAACGGCGCCTACAACGGCTCCGGCACCCTGACCGAGGCCTACAAGGCCTGGCAGACCGACCTCGAGGCCTACGCGAAGTCCAACGGCTTCATGCAGTGAGTCTCTGCTGAACGAGGGCGGCGCCCCCACCTACCAGGTGGGGCGCCGCCCTCTTCCGTGGTGGCGTTGCCCCGTCGGACGCGGTCCCCGGTCAGCCGAACAGGTGGGCCAGGGCGTCCGCGGCGAGCGAACCGCGCGTCCTGCAGCGCGTGCACTCACCGGCCTCTCCGGCGGCCAGCGACGTTCCGCACCGGCCGCAGGGCCGGTCCGCGGCCAGTGGGCGGGCCACCCGATCCCGTGCTCGACTCCGGCTCCTGGCGGGCCACCCTCGCCGACACCGCCGCAGGGCATCGGCTGACCATGACGAGCCCGCCCGATCCGCGGACCGGGCTGCAGGTGACGCGCGCGTTCGACATCCCGCCACGGGGTCGCGGTTCCGGCAGAGCGTCGAGTTCCGCAACGTCGGCGCCGATCCGGTGCGGTGGGCGGTGTGGGAGGTGTGTCAGGTCGCCACCGTGGGGCTCGCCGGCGCGGGGTGCTGCGCGTGGGCGCGGCCCGGACGAGGCACCCGTGCGCATGATCGAGGCGGTCGGGGAGATCGACACCGGGCGCTACCGCGGGGGTGCGTGGGAGATTCCGGTACAGGACGTCGTCGGAAAGCTGGGGTTCACCGCGGCCGAGCGGTTCGTGGCCCTCGACCGCGGGACGGGACCGGGCTCCGACTGACCTTCGACGCCATCGACGGCGCGCCTTATCCGGACGGCGGCGCGAGGGTGGAGCTGTGGCTCCAGTACCCGATCGGGCTCCGCTTGCCCAATTCGGGGGCTGCATCCGCAGGCGCACCTCGTCGAACTGGAGGTCCTCGGGCCGCTCGTGGACCTTGCCCCGGACAGGCGACGACGCTTGAGATCGGCTGGGATCTGGCCTGACCCGGGAAGGGCGGCGGGAGATCTTGTCCCTAGTTGCAGAAACTGTCGGCATCCATCCCTAGCATCAGGGCATGAGGGAATCGATGTCGAGCCGCCGCGCACTGTCGCGCGAGCAGGCACTGCGTTGGCGATCCTGGGCCGACCGCGATCTGAGTTACATCCTCGAGCAGATCGAACGCCTCGAGGTGACCAGCTTCGAGGAGGCCCCGACGGGAGCTACATCCATGCGCGGAGAGGGGGCGGACCGTGATGTACGTCAACCCCGGCTTCCTGGAGTTCGCGAAGGGCTGCGAGCCCGCGGATGCGCAGCGCACCGCGAACGGGGTGCCTTCCGGCCACTCTCCACGCACGCGCAGCTGGGCGGGCGCACGAGGGGCCGTTGCAGGGCAACAAGGTGTGCCCCGTCCACCCCGAGCTCGGGCTGCTTCCGGTCAGCGGCGAATGCGACGAGTGCGGCTGACCCCGCACCGGGCTGAGGATGCGTTCGCCCCGGCCTGCGCCTGCAGACCGGGGCTACGCCACCTGCGCGACCGGTCAGGCGGAGACGGCCGAGGCCACCTCCAAGGCATGCGGGTCGGCCGGGTCGACGGCGAGCACGTCGGCCGCGAGCCTCGCCGCGGCCGCGCCGTCACCGAGAGCGAGCGCCGCCTGCGCCGCGATGGTGTCGCACGTCAGCTCCCGGCGCCGCTGCAGATCCTCGTGGAACAGCAGCATGGTGGGCAGCGAGGTGGCGAAGTAGTCGACCATGGCGGGAACGTCGCGCAGCGCGACCGCCCAGTCGGACAACGCCCTGGCCAGATCGTCGGCCTCACCCTCGCGGCCGAGCCGTCGCAGCGCGTGGACCGAGCAGATCGACCGCTCACTGAACTCGGTGGTCGCCATGGAGACGAAGTCGCCGCGCGAGGCGGCCGCCCGCTCCCACGCGGCCGTTGCCTCGGCGTCCCGGCCGAGCGCCGCGAGCACGTCACCGGTCACCAGGTCGAGGTGCGCCGCGTTGGCAAGCGGGTGCCTGTCCTCGCCGAGGGTGGGCAGGGTGCCCAGGCGGCCTCGGCGGACGCGAGCGCGGCCTCGGCGTCACCACCGGAGAGTGCCCGTCGGGCCAACCCGAGGTTGGCGTCCTCCCAAGCGGCAAGTGCGCGTCCCTCGCCACCTTCCCAGGGATGGAACTCGTGCCGGAGCAGCAGGTCGTGCGCCTCGTCGAGGCGGCCGAGCCGGATGAGCAGGTTGGTGTACTCGACTGTCAGGTCGTCGCGGGCGGCCACCATGTCGCGGACGGCCTCGAGGCGGGTGATCCGGGCCTCGAGCGGCTCGCCGAGCTGCCTGGCGAGCTGGTCGCGCTCGAACCAGAGGCGCGGGTCCCGGGGTGAGAGCCGCAGGGCCTCGTCGTAGCACTCCACGGCCAGCGCGGCGTCGTACTGGTGGTTGAACGCGGCGACACCGCGGTTGCGCAGCGACACCGGGTCCTGCGGGCCACCGACCAGGCGGCGATCGCCTCCTCGGCGCGGCCGTGGGCGTAGAGCCAGTGGCCGAGCAGGGCGGCGGCACCGGCGTGGTCGGGCGGGCCGCATGCACTCGACCGAGCATGAGGGCGTCGTCGAGCCCGCCGGGAAGCAGCCCCGGTGCCCCTCGGCTGTGACGGCCGCGAGTTCGTCGTCGGCCGCCGCGCCCTCACCGGAGCGGGCCAGCAGGTCGGCCCGGTGCAGGCGGATCAGCGGGATCTGGTTGCTCATGCCCGGCACAGGGCGGTCGCGCTCGCGCCGTTCGGCGCTGTCGAGGGCGGTGAGGGAGTCGCCGAGGCGGCCGAGGCTGGCGAACTCGAGCGCGACGTCGATCAGGGTCGCCGCGTCGGCATCAGTGTCGCCGTCGAGGCTGCGGAGCCACCAGTCGAGCGGGTCGTCGAGCCTGGCGGCGGAGAGCTCGGCCGCGGCCTCGCCGTCGCGCCCCAGCGCGCGGAGCCCGATCACGCGGATGGCGCGGGCCTGCGAGTTGCGGGTGTCGAGCGTGAGTACCTCGCCCGCGCGGCGGACGGCGTCGCCCCACTCACCCGTGGTGGCCGCGATCCGGGCGAGGGCCAGCTCGCTCGGCGCCTTCCAGGCGGCGTTCCAGCCAGCCTGCCGAAGGCCGCGTCCGCCCGCGCAGGTCGCCGCGGGCCAGCAGCACCAGGCCCAGCAGGTAGTGGGCCTCGCCGTCGCGGGGTTGGGGTTGAGCTTGACAAGGCGTGCGACTGCCCGACGCAGGTGCGTCTCCGCCTCGTCGAGCCTTCCGTCGTGGTAGCGACGGGCGCCCATCGCCGTGTTGGTGCGGGTGTCGCCGGGGTCGCGGCGCAGCGCCTCTTCCCAGTAGGGCTCCGGGGAGCGGGTGGCGTGCCGGTACTGCTCGAGGTGCACGCCGGTGAGGTAGAGCTCGTCGATGCTGGCGATGCTGTCCGGGCGGGCTGCTCGGTCGCCGGGTCGGGCAGGTCGACGTGGTCGGGGATGGGGCGGGCCGCCAGGCCAGCAGCACCTCGTCGCCGCTGCGCACGGTCGCGGTGAGCGCAGGCAGGTCGGCCGGGCGGGGCAGGCGCACCTGGCGGAGCACCGGCTCGCCGGGAGCGGCGGCGACGTCCTCGGCCCAGACCTCGCCGTCGTCGAGGTCAAGTGTGAGGCGGAGGTCGCCGGCGCGGGTCGGAACGAAGTTCAGCGTCGCGACATCACCGTCGAGCGACAGGTGGACGGCGCCCTCCAGGGTGGCCTGGTGCGCGGCACCGATGCCCTGGATCGGGTACCAGTACTGGCTGAAGGTCTTGGTCTCGCCGGGCAGCAGGAAGGTGAAGTCGGGCTGGTTGTCGGTGTAGACGCCTGCCATCAACTCGACGTACGGGCCGTCGGTGTCGGTGAGGTTGCGGTCCCACGCCCACCCGAACGGATCGTTGCCCCAGGTCCACTGCTTCTTGCCGGGGGAGACGCGGTGATCGGCCCAGTGCACGAACCCGGCGCCGACGCCGTGGTCGTAGCCGCCGAAGAAGTCGTCGCTGCTGCCGAGGCACATGTAGGAGGTGGGCACGGGGATGTTGCGGTACCAGTCGATTCGGTCACCGTCGGGTCGCTCAGGGTGACCCGGTCGCGGTAGTCGATCCCGTAGAACTCCCCGTTGGCTGCGGGGAACCCGGTGACCGCGCGCTTGGCGTGGTCGGCGACGAAGTGCACGTCGGTGGGGAAGAACGACTGGTAGTCATCGCCGGCGCGGGCGGCCACGTTGGCCCACCACAGGAATGTCTGCACCTCGGTGGTGCGGTTGAACAGCCGGACGCGGGCCTCGATGACGGAACTGCCGGGCGGAGCCGGATGCCGTGCATGCCCTTCATCCGGGCGAACGGGTCGAGGTCGGCGCACCACAGGGTGCGGGCCCCGTCGGCCTCCTCTTCGATCGTCCACTCGGAGGGCAGGTAGGTGCCCGGGCGGTGGTGCTGGGGCCAGTTGAACTCGACGCCGCCGGAGATCCATGGGCCGAGGACGCCCACCAGGCGGGCTTGATCACGTTGTTCTTGTAGAAGAAGTCGTAGTCGCGGGTCTTGTCGATCGCGCAGTAGATCCGGCCGCCCAACTCGGGCAGCACGGTGAGGCGCACGTACTCGTTCTCGAGGTGCAGGGCCTCCCAGCTGCGCGGGGCCTTGCTGCCGCTCACCCTGTCGTAGAACGGCTGGGGTAGACGCGGCCCGACGACCCCTGGTAGACGCGCCGGTCGAGGTACGCCGGGTAATCGTCAGGGGTCTCCACGTCGTAGGTGTCGATGACGATGGGCTCCGACCAGGCCGCCACCTGGCCTGGCTCCAGCCCGGAAGGGGTGGGGGAGCGTGACGGCGGAGTCTTCGGTGTTCATGGAGACGAAACTAGCGGGACGGGAACACCGTTCCCAGGGTGTGGGCGACGGCAAACTAGGACAAAACGACGATGTGGCTCCAGCGTCACTCGGCGTCTGCGGCCACCCCGTGGGATGAAAGGTGGATGGCGAGCTGCACGCGCCGCGCCAACGCCGGGTCGAGGTCGCGCCCGGCGGCACGGACCGTGCGGTTCAGCCTGAGAACGGCGTCGTCCAGGTCGGTGGTGCGGCCCGAGAGCGCGTAGACGTGGATCGCCCGCACGGCCAGTTGGTCGTCATCAGGGCGGCCAACCTGCCCCGGCCCACGGCCCAGAGCGCGAGATCGAGGTCCTCGTGCGTGATGGCCCGGTCGGCCAGCACGGTCGCGGCATCGACGATCATCGCCACCATGTCGGATCGCAGGGTCTCGGCCCAGAGCCACTGGAAGCCGAACGCGCCGAGTGGGGTTCCGTGCACGAGGTGTAGCGCCTGCCTCAGCGCGGCCGACGAGGACACGTTGACCCCGCCCGACAGCAGGGCGCAGAAGCGCTCCCAGTCGGAGGAGACCCGCGTGTCCAGGCGGATGCGGCCGGTGTAGGCGTCAGGCAGGTACGGGGCGCCGTCGGGTGCGGAGCCGAGCCAGGTGCGCAGCCGGCTCATGTTTGAGCGGCGGGTGGTTTCGGCGACCAGGAGGTCGCGGGACATCGCGGTGGGCGTCGAGCCGGGTGGCTGAGCAGCCAGGCGCAGTACTCCATGCACTGCGCGACGGCCCTGGTCGGGGTGGCCCGGCGGGCGCCAGAAGCTCCACGTCGCCGAGGAGTTGCAGCGTCGGATGGTCCCGGTGGTCTGGAGGTTCGGGCATGTCGTGTTCCTCACCGTGGGTCTCGGTGCGGGGAGTGGAAGGACGTTGGACGGCTCCGTGCCGTCCTCGGCCCACCAGGGGGCGGGAGGGTCTCGGTCGATCCGGTCGTGTGGAACAGGTCGACCAGCATGCGTCGCGCGGGCACGCCTACGAGTTGGGGGTGAAGGTTGTCCCGCCCGCCTACCGTTTCCGGGCATCAGGTCGATCGTCGTGTGGGCGATGTGTGGCGCATCGGCGGCCGTCGCGACCACGCTCACGCCGACCTCGCCGAGCGCCATGGCGTCGCCGACCGCGTCGAACTGCGCAGGGGTGAGGGGTGCTCGAACAGGAACACCGTCGGCGCCAGGTGCCCGCCCGGTCGGGATCGGCGCGGAGCTCGGGTAGCGCGCCATGGCGGAGCTCGAGCCGTCTTGTCGCGCACAGCCGCGCGAGCGCAGTGAGGCCATCGGCGGTCGACGGGTGCGCCGTGATCCGAGGGTCGTCGAGGGCCTCGGCCCACTCGTCGCCCCCGACCACAGCCACCTCGACCGGCTCCGACCAGGGTGCGGAGGAGAGCGAGGTCAGGATCGCGGCCAGCCCCCGTCGGCCTCGGAACCGGTCAGGACCGTGGCGTGTGCCGACTCGAGGTCGAACCACAGCGGGGTCCCGTCGGGTTCCCAGCCGAGCAGGACGGTGGCGGGGTGTGGCTGGCGTCGGTGGTGGGAGCCGACTCGGCGTGCCGGGCGAGGGCGCCCCAGAAGCTGGCGACCGCCGGTTCGACGGGCAGGACCCGTCGCCCGACGGAGCGGCCCAGGAGTTGGGCGCGGCGGCGGGTCGCGAACCCCCGATCAGGCCGACGGCCAGCACTGCGCCGATGGGCGCGACGATGCCTAGCGGGTCGGCCGCCCGGTCGGCTCCGGACGTGGTTGCCGGGGCCGTTCCGCCGTGGCCGGGGTCACGCCCGGGGTGTCGTGGGCTCAGGTGTTGCGGTCCCGGGTGGGGTGGGCTCGTAGTCGGCGCTGGCGGGGGAAGCGACGCGGTGCCCGTCGCACCGGCGATCCGGGTCTCCGAGGGGAGGGGTCGGCAGGCCTGGCCGCGGGTGGTGGGAAGGTGGGGGATCAGCCGGGGCGGGTGGCTGCGCGTCCGGGAGCGCGAGCACCCATCCGATCTCGATCTCGTCGGGATCGGCGATCATGCCCCGGTTGAGCTCGTGGATCTCCGGCCATCGGGCGCCGTCGCCGAGGACCCGCTCCGCGATGGCCCAGAGCGAGTCGCCCCGCTGCACCACCACGAGCGCATCGTCCATGGGAGCGGGGCGTGCTCAGGCCCTGGGGCAGCCGGAGGCTCTGCCCGGTGGTCACCTTGAGCGAGTCGCCGATGGCCGGGTTGAGCGCGACGATCTCGCGCCACCGCTCACCGCTGCCGAGTTCGCGCTCGGCGATGTCCCAGAGCTCGTCGCCGGGTTGCACCACGTATCCGCGCCCGACCGGGGCCTCCCGGCCGACGGCCGGGGCGCAGGCGCCGTCGTACCGCCGGTCGGCTGTGCGAGCGTCCCGGGTGGCGGGGCCGCGACGTCCGCCGAGGCGAGGGTGGGGATGCGGCGGCGGCCACCACCAGTGTCCCGATCAGCGGCCGCAACCATCCGGTGCCGGGAGCCGCACGCGGATGCGCTGCCTGGAGGCGACGGCCAGGAACTCCAGGCGAGGGCCGCGGTGATGAATGCCCAGGCGAGCCAACCGACAGCGCTGAGCAGGGCAAGCACAAGGTCGCTCCCGATGGGTGCGGTGAGCACGGACGACCAGTCGACCGTGAGCAGGTCGCCTGCCGACCCGAACCGGTTCAGCGCCCATGGCACCCCGGCGACAAGCAGGCACACCACGATGAGCGCGCCGGCCGAACGTGCCGCCCTCATCGCGCGCTCCCAGGCCGCCTGGATGCCTCGTCGGTCATGTCACTTGGGAGGTGGTCTGTGACGTAAGCGGTGATGGCCGCGATGACGATCAGCGCGATCGCGGCGGCACCCGCCAACAGGATGGCGTTCTCGGTGCTCTGGCTGAGCCCGCGCTCGTCTCGGCTCGGGGCGCTCCGTGCAGCAGATGCACGAGCATCCCGACGCTGTGGTGGATGATCGACATGGGTTCCTCCTGATTTGTACTCTCCGCCGGCCGGACGCCGGATCCACGGTTGTCCACAGTCACGTTCTCCACGGTTTCACCCCGGCCCGAGCAGGGTGAGGAGCGCGGGAGTGACGAGAGCCACACCCAGCAGCAGTGCAGGCAGGGTCATCCAGAGCGACAGCGATTCGCTGGCCTCCTGCGCCTCGGCCTTCTGCCGGCTGAGATGCGCGTCGCGCAGTTCCCGCACCCGCGCCTGCAGGATGTCGGCGAGGCCCGCGCCCTGCTCCTCGAGTTGCATGACGTCGGCGAAGTCGGCCAGTTCCGACACGTTCCACTCGGTGGCGATCCGACGCAATTCGTCCCACGGCTGGCTCTGCTCCATGCGGGCCCGCTCCAGACCCGCGGAGATCCGATGGAACAGGGGGCGTCGGAGATGGAGGCCGCGTTCGCGGCGGCCTGCGCCGCCGAGGCGTTGGCCAGCCGCTCCAGCACCACCAGATCGAAGAAGGTGTGCATCCCGTCGACAGCCGAGGCGCGATATCGTTCTGCGCCGCCCCTGAGCCGCGCATCGGCGACGAAGTACCCGAGGAGCCCACATGCCAGGGAGACGCCCACCGACGCGAGGCCCGGGCGCGTCCGAATGCCCACTGCATCAGTGCCCACAGGGTCGGCAGGAGCAGGCCCGCAGCGGTCCAGACGAACTTCTCGGTGAAGAAGTCACCGACGGTGCGGCCCTGCATGGCAAGCAGTCGCTGCTGATTCTCGGTGAGAGGGAGGCGGAGCCCGCGCTGCAGGCGCTGGGCGAGGCCCTCGAGCCCGGAAGCCGTCGGCTTGCGATCGGTGACGAGGTGATGCCGGTCCAGGATCGCCAGCGCGTCTCCGAGCCGGACCGGCTGGGTGAGGCTGCCCCGCACGGCCAGGTACGCGCCGAGGCCCACGAGCATGCCGAACGCAACCACGAGCCCGGTCACTGCATGCTCCGCAGGAAGCGAGGCGTGGGCTGCGGCACGGTGCGGCGGCGCAGCATGATCAGACAGCCCAGGTAGACGGCGGCCAGCGTGAGGCCACCACCTGACCCACCGGGTCGAGTAGGGCTCGAAGAACTGCGGGCTCAGAAGGAGCGCGCCGCCCAGCACGGCGAGGGTGATCAGCGTGACCTGCCGCACCACCGCCCGGGGCTTCGCCGCTCGGCTGCGATCTCACGCAGAGCCCTGAGTCGGTCCTGGATGTTGTCGGAGAGCGCGCCGAGCGTCACCCGGGCGCCCGCGCCACCGCGGGAGGACGCGATGGCCAGCGCGGCCACGACGGCGTCCGCATCGGCGGAGTCGAGGTCGTCGGCGAGCACCCACAACGCGTCGCGCATGGTCCACCGCTGATCGAGCCGGGTGCACAGCCGCGCCACCGGCTCGCGCAGCACGGGAGCGACCTGACGTCTCGTTGCGAAGATCGCGTCGCGGATCGATTTGCCCGCGGTCAACGAGGTGGCGATCAGGCGGACCCACCTGTCGAGCCCGGCGAGTGTCTCGATCTCCCGCTGCGGCGGGCTGGACAGCAGGCCGGGCAGGAGGATCAGCCCGCGGGGACGATCACCAGCGCGATCAACCAGCCCGTCGCGACGGCGATCAGGACGCCCGCGAGAGCGGATCCGATCATCCAGCCCCGCCTGCGTGCCGAGAGGGTTTCCCACCATCGGCGGGCACTTGTCCACAGACCTGTGGATGAATCTGTGGATGGTTCCGCGCGGAGCAGCCCGCGACCACGAGGACGAGGCCGAGGCCGACGGCGCCGCCGGCGGTGATCGCCAGAGTCAGCCCCATTGCCCGCCCTCTCGAACGGCGCCAGTTCGGCCGACATGCCGGCCTCCGGCTGGAAGAGCTCCGGTTCCGTGGCGGTCGCGGCGCGGTAGACGAGGTGTGTGGACGGGCGCCCGCCTCCATCGAGCCCGTGAGTTGGCGCACCTCCGAGACGAACCGCCTTCGCGTCCCGCCACGCCAGGCGTCGTCCTGCAGGGTGACGTGGACCACGAAGTTCATGTGGTGCGCGATCTGGCGCATCGCGTCCTCGATGCTCATCACGCGCCCCTGCGCGACACGGGCCGCCAACCGGTCGATGGTGGACGAGGCGGAGTGGGAATGCGTTGTGGACAAGGTGCCCGCTCCAGCTTGGATGATAGAGTTATGACCATGACGACCGACACCCCGAAGACCTGCCCCTGGGTCTCGCGCAGTCGTTTACGCCCGCATCTCCAAGGACGTCACCCGTACTGGGATGGGTGTTCGCCGGCAACTGGAGGCCTGCCGCAAGCTCATCGAGCGCCGCGGCTGGCAGGAGGTCGAGGTCTTCTCCGACAACGACGTCTCGGCCTACTCCGGCACCCGTCGCCCTCGCTACGAGGACATGCTCTCCGCGATCGCTGAGAAGCGTGTCGATGTGGTGGTGTGCTGGCACCACGATCGGTTGTACCGCCAGATCTCCGATCTGGAGCGCTACATCGACGTGTGCCAGGCCGCGACCGTCCCGACTCACGCAGTGATGTCGAGCGCCCTCAACCTGACCCTCCCGAGCGGACGGCTGCAGGCACGCATCGCCGGGTCCGTCGCGCTGTACGAGGCCGAGCAGAAGGGTGCCCGCCACCGTGCCGCCAACGAGCAGCGTGCCCTGCAGGGGAAGATGCACGTCACACGCCGATGCTTCGGCTACGAGCCCGACGGCGTCACCATCCGCGACGTCGAGGCCCAGGCCATTCGCGAGGGCGTGGAGTCCATCCTGAACGAGGGGTCGCTGTACGGCATCGCCAAGCGCTGGAACGAGGCGGGGCTGCTGCCTCCACAGGGTCGGCATCGCTCGCAGGAGGAGCTGGCCGCCCACGCCGAGGCCGTCGAGGATGCGCTTGCCAAGAATGAGGAACCCCCGCCGTTGCCCTCGTTGCGCCCCTCTCGCTGGACAGGCGAACGGGTCCGTGCACACTTCCGGAGCCGTCGCATCGCTGGAATCGTGACCTACAAGGGTGAGGAGGTCCGTGACCCCGAGACGGGCGAACCGGTGCCTGCCACCTGGCCGGCCATCATCACGCGCGAGCAGTGGCGCGCGGTCCAGCGCGTACTGGAAACCAACTCCCAGAAGCGCCGATTCCCGAGCGGCGAGCGTCAGCTGCTGTCAGGGCTGGCCCGCTGTGCCGAGTGCGGTAGTCCGATGATGAGCGGTGGCCAGCGCAACGGTCGCCGGCGCATCAGGTGTGGTCTCAAAGGTCAGCACGTCTACCGGGAAAGCGGTCCTATCGACGACTATGTCGAGCGCGTGATGATCGCCCGGCTGTCTCGGCCCGAAACACGGCGGCAACTCACGATCGCCACGGCCCAGCCGTCGATGTGGCCGGAATCGAGGCGCAGTTGCGCGAACTCGACACCAGCTCGATCGAGATGGCCGAGGCTCACGCGCGCAACGAGATCACGCTGCCCCAACTGCTGGCCTTCAACCGGGTCACCAGCGTCAAGCGCGAGGAGCTGGAGTCACAGCTCCCGATGCCCGCCTCGCCGGCGGCGCGCGAGATCCTTGAGGCCGACGACGTCGGTGCCGCGTGGCATGGCCTCACCCAAGACGCCAAGCGTGCCCTGATCGATGCCTTCTGCGTGATCGAGATCCTGGCTCCGGGCACCAAGGAGAACGCCTACCTCGGGGACTACCGCAAGCGGATCGTCAACCCCGAGACCGTACGCATCACCTGGAAGACGCCCTAGCCCGCTCGACCGCCCGGTAGACGGTGGACCTGCCCACGGCGAACAGCTCAGCCAGCTCACCGACGGTGTGCTCGTCGGCCTGGTACAGCTCGACCAGGTGCTTCTCCTGCACGGTGCTGAGCTTGGGCTTCTTGCCCTTCAGCCGGCCCTTCGCCTTCGCGACCGCCATGCCCTCCTTGGTGCGGAGTCGGATCAGGTCGGCCTCGAACTCGGCGAAGGTGGCCATGACGTTGAACATCATCCGGCCCATCGGGTCGGCCGGGTCGTAGGCCGACGCCCCCAACCGCAGCGTCACCCCTTGGCCTGCAGCTCTTCGGCGATGTCCTGGGCGTCCCTGATGCTGCGGGCAAGCCGGTCGAGCTTCGTGACCACGAACTCGTCGCCGGCGCGGACGGCGGCCAGCGCCTTGCCCAGCTCCGGCCGGGCCCGGTTCCGGCCGGTCAACCCCTCGTCGACGTAGATGTCGGCGGCGGCCACTCCCATCGCCTCCAGCGCCTCGCGCTGCGCCGTGGAGTCCTGCCCGCCGGTGCTGACCCGCGCGTACCCGATCTTCATGCCTCGATTGTACCGTTAGAGGCCCCATCATCGAAACACATCATCGGACGCCCTAAACGGGACACCGCGTCCCGCGTGGCCGCCCAATCCCTCATGTCCAGCCGGCCGTCCCGGTGAACGACCGGCTATCGAACGCGCCCAAGTGGTTGTTCGAGGGCGGCAGTCCTATACGCGTGCGTGGATGTTCCTCTATTGCTAGGTGCCTGCGACCTCATCCTCTGTGCGCTCGCCCCGCCTACGGCTCACACTAGGCAGCCTGTGCATCGACGTAGTTATGCCAGCTGCGCATCGGCAGAGGCATCGGAGATGAACGCTCACCGCCGTGCACCGATAGCATCGGGCGGGTGACCAGGACCCCGGACCTCCGCAAACCCGTCGAGGCCTACCTCGATGCGCAGCAGCGCGTCATCGACCACTGGTGGGCGATCCAGGCGCAGGCGGATGTGCTCGGCCAACCCGCGCTGCACGCCACCTCTGAGGCCACGTTGAGCGCCTGCGCCACCAACTGGGAGGCGTTTCGGACCGACTGGCATATACGAGCCATCGCCTGCGACGCGACCCAGTTCCGCGCCTGGGTGAGCAACCGCGTGGTCGACGCCGCGAAGTCTGACCAGAAGGTCAAGGCCCTGATCGAGGGCATCGAGGCGGACCCGAGGGCCGATTTGAAGTCGTGCTGCCCAAGCACCCGACGATGGCGCGGGTCGCGGGAATGCTCGACCCAACGACTACAACCTCACCTTCAAGGACAAGCGGTCCTCGGACGCCAAGGCGGACAATCACCTAGTACCGAACCTGGCTGCGCTGCCGAAGTCGCTGGACTACTTGGACTGGAAGGTCCTCGCGCTCATGGTCGCCACCCGCAATGCCATCGCGCACGGGTCGGCCGGCTCGATGACGTACTTGAAAGCGGCGATGAACGATATTGCGGGGGTTCACGACAGCCAGGTAGCCGCGTTGGGGCGACGGAACCTAAGCGTGCCCAGCACGGGAATCGGGCGGTTTCTGACAGTGACGCCTCCGAGGCCGTCTGGCCAACCACGAGGTACGGTGTGGCAGCCGCGCGTCATCACGATCTGTGAGCGGGTGCGGGACATGGGGGCGAAGTTCCGCCCTGAGGCTGGGCGTTTGGCCTCCCTCGAAGACCGCGTGTAACTGCGAGGCGCCGGACGGCAGGAGTACCCACGGCTAGGGAGCTCGAGATCGATCTTCTGAGGAGCAGAGGTCCGCTAGCCCCAGCGATGCCGGCCCCGAGCTGGGTGCCACTCAGCGTCACCAGAAGCCCGCCATGTATCGCTGCCAGTCACAGGTCGGCCGCGCTCATGCGCACGTACCCGACCACCTGGCCCTTGTGTCCGACCATGCCTGGACCGCCTCTCCACTCCTGTCCAGCGATACACATCACCGATGCCGTTGGACGCAGGAAACGCCGCATCCGGTCGTGGTAGTTGGGGTAGACCCTGTTTGACGGTGAACTAGGTCGCTCCTGCTTCACCGCCCAGCACTGGTCGCAGGTCCGTCGGCGGGTCGTGACCGTCCTGCCGCACCTGGGACAGGCCCTCGGTCGCCGACGGGTCCCTTCACCCGAGGAAACGCCAGCGGCCCTCCACCCCGTGGCGCTCGCGGTACTCCCGGGCGGTCAGGTCATGCACACGCTGCGAGTGGATCCCGACGCTCGCGAAACGGTCGCCGCACTCGTGGCAGAGCACGCCGTACTCGTTGGTGTCGAGGATGCCGTACCGCCCGTGGCCCGAGGGGTCGCCCACCACCGGCTCACCAGCCACAGGAAGCCCTCCACCGGCCTCCAGGCGGCGCTGGTGAGACGACACAGCTGATGCCCGGGGAGAGCCTCCTCGGGCACCTGTGGGCTGCACAGCGCGTCATGGGGTGAATCTAGTCGGGGAGTGGTCACCCTCGGCTTGCTGAACGAATATCTGGACCTCCAGTCCCACAGCGGCAGCGACTCTGGTCAAGGTGCTGAGGCTCACCCGTTGGCCTGCCTCGATCCGGGCCACAGTTGGCCGGGAAACACCGGCAGCTTCAGCGAGCTGGGTCTGGGACCAGCCCCGCAGCTTCCGGGCCTCCCGCACTCGCTCAGCCCACACGGCTGTCACAACTGCACCTCGTGCAGCGCTGCACCCTCTCGCCCGATTCCCTCAGGAACCCGGCCAACAACTTGCGCGCCTCAGGCTCTGCACCCTCCGTCCAAGATGCCGGCGCAGTCAGCATCTGGTGGGTGTACACATCGCGGGGAACGTGGTGCCCCGTCGCAAGAAGTCATTGAACGAGACTTCCTTGCCGGCCAGGTTCGTTACGTGGATGCCAACCCGCCACTGCCCCGCATAACCCCAGTGGCGGAGCGACAGTTCACCGATGAGCTGGAAGAACTGCAGCGTCGACTTCAGGATCGTCGTGGTACCGACAACCTCGATCGCGCCCTCTTCTCGGAATCCACGCGGGCGGTACATCGTGCCGCCACCACTGACGAACTCCAGGCTGGAATCCTCGTCCAGGCACAGCAGGTGGCAAAGCATGTCCTCGTGCCTGCGCTCCATCGGCTCGGAGTACCGCGTCGTCACCGCCAAGCCCAGGGGTCGCGAGCAGAGCTGTCGAGCGAGGACAGCGAGCCGCGCGCGTCCTGATCACGGAACAACTGCGCCACCACGTTCTGGAGATGAAGTTCCTCGTCTCGACCCAACACCGGAGCACACGGTTCTGCCAAGAGGTAGATATGTCCGTTCCCGGTCGGGTGGTCCGCAATGGACGGAGCCAGAGGGTCTCGGTCGACCATCGACAGCAGTCGCGCCTTGAACGTGGCTGCGTCACCTGCTCGTGCCTCCATCCGCTCCCGCACCTCGGGTCAGCGAGCTTCCTCTTGCCATCACTGGAGCGGCCCCAGTAAGCGCCGTCCACCATGTGTGGTGCCTGCGCTGAGGCGGGCACCTCGACAACCAGCACATGCGACCCTTCGTCCTCGGGATGCTGGATCGCCGGGTAGATCACGGGGACAGTGGCGGATGCACGCGGGTCGAGGCGACCTGGGAGATCCGCTCGACCATCCCTGCCACGTCGCATCCGACCACCTCGAACGTCTTGTCCTTGACCCGAACACGAGCACACCGCCGTACAGGCTCAGTGAAGCCAGGTCACGGGCCAGCTCAACGTTCACTGCCTTGTTCGCCGGACCAAACATCGCCTTCAGCTCAACCCACTGGGTCTCCTCCAGCAGGCCCCTGCTGCAGCCGTGACAACCTCGTCCCAGGTCGAGAGCGGCACCTTGCCCACGCTGGGGCCCAAATAGTGCATCATGGGCTGGCTCCTTGATCAGTAGTACTCGCGGACGTAACCGAGGGCCTTCTCAAAGACGTCCTCGTCGCGGATCTTGAACTGGATGTACAGCGTCCTGCGCAGGGCCTGCTTGACCTCGCGATCCCCCTCGCTGGTGGCCTGCCAGCCGTCAAACCGGATGCCTCGCACCACCTCGTCGATCCGATCCACCACGCGCTCGACGATGACGGGCGTGTCCTCGCCCTTCACAGCCTCGAACAGCTCCGTGAGCGCAGCCTTGCCGCGCTCCTCGCGCGGCACTTCGTTCAGCGCCTTCTCGGCCGCCACGGTGTCGCGGGCCAGCTCCAGCAGCGAGCGCAGGAAGTCCAGGCTGGACTGCTGCCCTTCGGCGTAGCGCTTGCGCAGGTCGTTGAGTCGCTTGCCCAGCTCGACGAACTTCGGGTTGGTGAGGTGCCGGGCAATACGCGCGGTGATCTGCTTCTCGATCTCCTTCGGGTCTGTCTTGCTGGGATCGCCACTGAGCAGGTCCTCGATGGTCTCGGCGTCCAGCTTGATCGTCTCAGCCGGTTGGGGACCTCCACCTCCACGTACTGGCTGATCAGATCGATGGTCTTGCGCCCCAGCGCGTGCCAGATCAGCCGGCCAGCGGTGTCGACCGGCCGCACGGACTCGTAGACGTCCACGAGCCAGCGGTAGTCGCTCTCGAACTCCCCGAGAAGCGGGTCGGGCTGATCGCATCCCACAACTGGGTGACGATGCTGAACGCGAGCCCGAACGCGTCCTTCGTGCCCTTGTCGGCCCCAGTGCGGTCTGGGCAGCCTCCAGGCCCTCGTAGCCGCCCACTGTGCGGTCGACGCCGGGGAAGAACGCGAGCGCAGCCGCGATGGCGTCAGGGAACTGCGCCTTCAACTCCTCGATGTTCGAGATCACCTCGTGCACCGACTCGTCGTCGAACTTCAGCGACTCCGCCACGTCGTCGAACACCCCGAGGTAGTCGACGATCAGACCGTGCGTCTTGTCCGGAGGATAGGTCCGGTTCGTCCTCGTAATCGCCTGCAGCAGTGTGTGGTCCTTCAGCGGCTTGTCCAGGTACTGGGTCTGCAGGATGGGGCGTCGAAGCCGGTGAGCAGCCTCGCCGTGACAATGACGATCTTGAGCGGATCTGAGGGATCGTTGAACCGCTTGAGCAACGCTTCGGTCTGTGCCGCGTCAGGCGTCCACTGCGCCCACTCCGCTGGATCCGTGCGCGCCTTCGACATCACGATCGTGGAAGCCTCCACCGGCAGGTACTTGTCCAACTCGGCCTTGTACGCGACGCACGAGTACTTGTCGTACACCACCACCTGCGCCTTGAAGCCTTGCGGCTCGATGCGGGTCAGGAAGTGCTCGGCGATGTCGGCCGCGATCTGGCGGACGCGGTCGGGTGCCTTGATCAGCACCTCGATGGAGGCCGCCCTCTTCGACAGGGTGACCTTGTCGCTCTCGCTCAGGTTGTTGTGAGCCGCAATCAGCTCGTCGAACGCCTGGTCGATGCCGTCCTGGTCGATGTGGATCTCAGAGAGCCGGGGCTCGAAGTGCAGCGGCAGCGTGGCGCCGTCACGGATCGAGGCCGAGAACGAGTACCGCGACAGGTAACCGCCCTCATCCTGGTCCGATCCGAACCACATGAACGTGTTGCGATCGCGCTTGTTGATGGGTGTGCCTGTCAGCCCGAACAGGAAGGCGTTTGGCAGGGCTTGGCGCATCTGCCGACCGAAGTCGCCCTCCTGCGAGCGGTGGGCCTCGTCGACCATCGCGATGATGTTGTCGCGGTCGTCGAGCACGCCCTCGATCTCACCGAACTTCTGGATCGTGGTGACGATGATCTTGCGGGCCCCTGCGACAACAGCTGCTTCAACTCGGCACGCGACTCGGTCGCCACCAGCCCTGGCACGTCTGCGGAGTTGAACGTCCCCGTGATCTGGGTGTCCAGTTCACGGCGGTCCACCACGATCAGAATCGTCGGGTTCGTCAGGGCAGCCATCGCGCGCAGCTTCAACGCGGTGAACACCATCAGCAGGGACTTGCCCGAGCCCTGGAAGTGCCAGATGAGGCCCTTCTTCGTCTCACCCAGCAGCACCCGCTCCACGATCAGGTTGGTGGCCTGGAACTGCTGGTAGCGCGCGATGTTCTTGATCCGACGATGCTTGTTGTCGGTGGCGTACACCGTGAAGAACCTCAGGAACTCCAGCACCGAGGCCGGCACCAGCGCACCCTCCACCGCGCTGCGCACGGCACCCAGGCCCAACACGAGGGGTGCATCATCGTCCTCGTCGCGCCAGGGTCCCCACTTCTCGATCGGCATGCCGACAGTTCCGTAGCGCAGGTCCTTGCCTTCGGTGGCGAAGGACAGCACGTTCGGCACGAAGAACTGCGCGACGCTCTTCTCGTAGTCGTCATGCACCTGCGCCGCAGCGTCGATCCAGCTGATGGCCGAACTGGTCGCGGTCTTCGCCTCACCCACCGCCAGCGGCATACCGTTGCACCACAGCACCAGGTCGAACCGCTTCTCGACCCGACCCTGCCGGAACGTCACCTCCGTCGAGACGACCCAGTCGTTGTTGACGGGTTGTCGAAGTCGACCGGCCGCACCGTGACGTGCTCGTTGTCGGCGCCGAACGGCATCGATCGCTGACCGGTCAACCAAGCAGCGAACTCCTCGTTGGCCACCACCGGGTGCGGGGTGTTCCGCGCCGAGATCAGGATCGCCCGCAGCTTGTAGATGACCTCCTCGGCCTTGGCCGGGTCTGCTGCGACCTCCGGGTTCAGCCGGATCAGGGCGTCGCGCACCTGGCTCTCGATCATCACCTCGCCCGTCGACCGGGCAGCTGTGAGCCGGCCACGAACGGCACGCCGTTCTGCACGAGCACGTCGCGCACGTAGTCACGGACCGTATTGGCTTCGTTGAACATCAGTTGCCTCCGAAGATCTCGTTGAGGAGGGAGGCTCGAAGAGCCGTCAGATTCTCCAGCTCAGCGCCGTCGGCACCCGCGCCCTCTTGAAAAGTTGCATCACGTGTCAGAATCGCTCGCTGTTCCGGGATAGGGGAGTCACGAGCGCATGGGTCTTAATATCCTGGCCGTTGATCTTCCAGATACCGTTGGTCGACTTCGCGTTCCGCAGCAGTGCCGCATGGGCCGCTGCGGAGTTCCACTGCGCACATGCGAACGCAGGGAGTATCTGCGCTCGATCGAACCGCAAACGGATCAGAAGGTCTGGATAGACGCATCCATCGGGTAGTCCGCCCACCGCCAAACCTCCGAGGCCGGTCAGCGACTTGTTTCCGTTGCCCCTCACAATCAGGAAATCGTTCTCCTCGATGACAAAGTTCGCCACCGACTCGGGGGTGACATCCATATACTTCACAGATGACCCGCCCACGACGCGACCGTCCCTGACGGCGCTGATGCTAAGCGTGGGCACACCACGCCCTCATCATTACCCGGAGCCGACTTACCGTTGGTCGGTCCAGCGAGCACCAGGCTTGAAATCGGGCGCCTTTCCCAAGCCCCGACGCAAGCATCTGGTCGAGCCACGTCGACCGTGAAACGGCGGCAGCTGACTGTCGGTTCGATAGTGACCGATGGTGCCGCTCCACCGCCCACAGCAGGTCCGCGAGCCGCTCCTGTTCGGGGACGGGCGGTAGGTCGAACTCTTGAACCTTCAGATCGCGCCAGTTGACCGTCGGAGAGAGCGAACCGACTGAGATACCGATGGCTCGGTCAAGGAAGTAGTCGCTGGCGAGGAACACCGGCAGAAAGTCCGGGTGCATGAGCCCCGACTTCGCCCTGAGAACCAACGCATGCGCTGAGCAGATCCCTCGAAGTCAGCCCGAGCAACCTTCTTCTGATAAGCGCGTCGGCGCCCGAAGATGACGTCACCCGGCTGAAAACGCAGCTTCTGCGCTTCCACCTTGTCGGGGCTGTCCCACCGTTCGACCGTGAGCACGCCGGGATCGAGGTGCTCAAGGCCGACGTAGCGGTCGACTCCGGCAGACGAGGGGTCGTCAACCCGATCGGTGATCGAGTCGATGACATCGCCGAACTTCACCCGGCGCCACGTGCTCTTGTCCAGGTTGAGGCTCATCAGGAGGCCTCCTTCCGCAGCATGCCCAGCACGCTCTCGATCGAGGCGTCCGCCCCGTTGCTCGCCTCACGCCACAGTTCCAGCGCATCCGCCACGCCCAGCTCGTCACCAGACAACGCAGCTTTGGCGCCGGAAACGTAGAGCGGGATGGCAAGGCTGTAGCCCTTGTCGGCGATCTGGTCCATCGTCGCCACCGCGGCGAAGCCCTCCACATCAGCGAAGCCCTGGTAGGCGCCGAGGATCTTCTCCTGGTGCCGCTCGCGCAGGAACGACTGTGCCTGCTCGCGTGCCACCTCGTTCACGGCGTTGATGAAGAGCGCCTTGCCTTGCTGAGACACGGGCTTCCTAGCGCGCAGCGTGATGACCACGGCCTCCATAGGCGAGTTGTAGAACAGGCCGGGCCCCAGGCCCAGCACACACTCGACGAGGTCGGTCTTCACCAGCGCCTCGCGCAGCGCAGCCTCCTCACGACGGAACAGCACGCCGTGCGGGAACAGGATCGCTGCGCGGCCGGTGTGCGGGTCGAGGCTCTTGGCGATGTGCTGGAAGAAAGCGTAGTCGGCGCGACCCTGCGGGGGCGTGCCCCACATGTTGCGGCCGTACGGATCCTTCACGAACGCAGCCCGGTTCCAGGCCTTGATCGAGTACGGCGGGTTGGCCAGCACCACGTCGAACTTCTGCAGCGCACCCTTGCTGTCGTGGAACGCCGGTCGCCCGAGCACATCGCCGTGGGCGATCAGGCCGTCTTCGATGCCGTGCAGGAACAGGTTCATCCGCGCGATAGCCGAGGTCCCGTAGTTCAGCTCCTGGCCGTACAACCGGAGGTTGCGCCATTCCTTGCCCTGCTTCTTCAGCTCAGCGGCCGTCGAGATCAGCATGCCGCCGGTGCCGCAGGTGGGGTCGTAGACCGACTCGCCCGACTCAGGCTTGAGCATCTGCGTCATCAGGTGCACCAGCGTGCGGTTGGTGTAGAACTCCTGGGCCGTGTGGCCGGAGTCATCAGCAAACTTCTTGATCAGGAACTCATACCCGTTGCCGAGCTCGTCTTCGGGCAGATTGGCGATCGACAGCGTCTGGGTCGAGAAGTGCTCGATCAGGTCCGACAACGTCGAGTCCGACAACAGGTTCTTGTTTCCCCAGTCGCCGTCGCCGAACACGCCCGGCAGCGAGTCCGGGTTCGCACTCTCAATCGCTCGCATCGCCTTCAGCACCGCAGCCCCGATGTTCTGGGTAACCTTTCGCACGTCTGCCCAGTGAGCTCCGTCCGGGATCACAAACCGGTGGTTCTCCGGCAGGTTCGCCAGGTCCTCGTCGCCCTCGTACATCGCCAAGGCCGCAGTCTGCTCCTCGTCGTAGACGTCGGAGAGACGCTTGAGGAACACCAGCGGGAAGATGTACTGCTTGTAGTCGCCGGCGTCGATCAGGCCGCGCAGCACCACCGCTGCGCCCACAGGTACGTCTCCAGCTCGCGCTGGGTGATGCGCTCGCTCATGCGTTGGCTCCTTCCAAGCCGAGGCCCCACTTCGCCAGCTCGGCCTCCAGCGCGGCTCTGGTCTCGTTCACCGCGGCATGCGCTGATTCCAGTTCTGCCAGCGCGTCGCTGAGTGTGATCTGCTCGCCGTCGTCGACGGGCGCGACGTACAGCGGGATGTTCAGGTTGAAGCTGTTGGCCTCGATCTCGCCCAGGTCAGCCACGTGTGCCAACCCTCGACGTCGGAGAACCCTGGTAAGTCTCCAGCAGCGCCCTCGCGTGCTCGGGCTCCAAGGTGTTCTGGTTCCGGCCTCGCTTGAACAACGACTCACCGTTGATGAACAAGATCTTGCCGCTCTTCTCACGGGCCTTCTCGGTGCGAAGCACCAAGACGCAGGCGGCCAGCCCCGTGCCGTAAAACAAGTTAGGGGCCAAGCCGATCACAGCCTCGATGAGGTCCGCCTTGAGCACGTGCTCCCGGATACGGGCCTCCGCGCCCTGTCGGAACAACGCCCCTGGGGAGCACCACGGCGATGCGGCCCACACCTGGCCGCGCCGAGGTGATCATGTGCTGGACCCACGCCCAGTCGGCATAGCCCTTCGGCGGGACGCCACCCAGCTTGTTGCGACCCCACGGGTCGGTGGTCCACTCGACGTCGCCCCACTTCTTGAGCGAGAAGGTGGGTTCGCGACCACGCAGTCGAACTGGGCCAGTCGGTTGCCGGTGTAGAACGCCGGTGTGCGCAACGTGTCCTCGCGGGCGATGTGGAAGTCCTCCACGCCGTGCAGCAGCAGGTTCATCCGGGCGATGCCCGAGGTGGCCAAGACCTTCTCCTGGCCGTACAGCTTGCCCCACAGCCGCCTCGCGTTGCCGCCGGCACGCTTGACGTGTTCGATGACCTCGATGAGCATGCCGCCGGTGCCGCAAGCGGGGTCGTAGACCGTCTCACCCTCCCGGGGTCGAGCATGTCGACCAGCAGCCCGACGACCGAACGCGGGGTGTAGTACTCCCCGGCCTTCTTGTTCGACTGGTCAGCGAACCGCTTGATCAGGTACTCGTAGGCATTGCCGAACACGTCCGGGGCGACCGCTGCATTGGTCAGCGCCTTGGTGGAGAAGTGCTCGATGAGGGCGGCCAGCTTGGCGTCGGACAGCTTGTCCTTGTTGGTCCAGCTCGCGTGGCCGAAGATGCCGTACAGCGTCTCGGGATTCGCCTTCTCGATCTCCCGGAACGCCGTCTGCAGCGCTGTTCCGATGTTCTCGGTCCGCGCCCGCACGTCGTCCCACAAGCAGCCCTCCGGGATGGCGAAACGATGGTTCTCCCTAAACGATGCGAACTCGTGGTCGCCACCGGAGTCGGCCAAGGCCTCTCCGTACTCCTCCAGGTACACGTCGCTGATCCGCTTGAAGAACATCAACGGGAAGATGTACGCCTTGAAGTCGGCTTGGTCGATCGATCCCCGCAACAGGTTTGCAGCCTCGGCCAGGTAGCTCTCCAGCTCGGACAGCGTCACGGGACTCGCATTGCCTGGGATCAGACCGCGCGCGATCGCCCTTGCTTCTTCTTCGTTCATACCTCGAACCGCGACCTTCCTCGTACCTGGCCAACTTCAGAGCTGATCCTGCCAGTTGCCACTGACAGTGGAGCGGACCATGCCTCGCACTGCTTCGGAGTGTATCAGTGGCTGATACAAACCGAGACATGGCAGGCAGCGACAGCGCACCTGCAGCGCCGCAGCAGCACAGCTGAAGCTGTGCCGGGAGCCCTTCTGAACTCACACGAGAGCAGGAGGGCTCAACCATGTCCGACGACCAGACCTACCTTGAACACCAGCTCGACAGAACCGAGGAGGTCTGGGCTGAGCTGATCGCCGCCATGGATGAGTGCCGCCCTACGACGACGGCTCCGGCGAACTCCAAGACCCAGGCACAGCGATCTGGCAGTCGGTCATGGAAGCGGTTCCGTTGCGGGCCGTGCGGATCACCTTGTCCACCGGTGGCCCTGGCGTCTACGCCGAGGCGATCGTCGACCGCGACGACACGATCTCGCGCGCGCGGCTCGTCGCCTACAGCGCCTCGGGCCACATCGAGCGCCTGATCAGCCCAGGATCCCGTTGTGGCGTCTGCTCACCTCACACGCCATCGAACTCGGCCTGACAGGACAGTAGGGGACCAGCAGTGCTGGTCCGGGACAACCATCGACACAGAACCTTCGACCACGAGGAGCGCAATCATGACCAACCCGCGAACAACGGCTCGATCACCGGCCACCTCGCCGCTGACCCGATCTCCTTCACCAACGAGGACGGCAGCAAGAAGGTCTTCGTCACCATCTACACGCGGCGGAACTTCAAGAACCGCGCCGGGCAGCGTGACTCCGACCGCATCTCGCTGGAGACCTTCGTCTCGGCCCAGACCATGGGCCTGGGCATCTTCGACTACCTCCACCAGGGCGACCTCGTCCAGTTCGCGTACACCATGCGCTCGGAGGAATACCCGCACCCGGCCACCGGCGAGATCATCTACAAGCAGTACCTGAGGATCGAGTCGGCCAACCCGCTCGAATCGCGTGCGGTGACCCTGGATCGGCTGGCCCGCCGCCTGCGCGAGGCTCAGCAGGCCTCTGAGGCCGCCACGGCGCCCGAGCCGACCGAGGAGGCGCAGCCGGCTCCCAAGGCCGCCAGCGCCGCCAGAAGGCCGCCCAGCCGGCCTGAGCGACCCCACCAGACCCCGTGGCCCAGCGCCGCGGGGTCTTGCGTTTGCAGGTGGTGGGCCTCGCCGGGCGGAGCCCGGCCGGGGGCGCGACCGAGGGTGTCGATCCGCGCGCCCCGTCCGTCCCGAAGGAGGGCTCATGCCTGTCTCCGCCCCGTACTCACCGAGCGCACCGCCCGCCTGGCGCTGGCTTGTGTCGCCCGTCCCTACGATTCCGAGGTGGCCCGGGTGGCCGCCGAGCGCGGCCCGGTGGAGGGCTGGCTGCGGCTGATGGCCCAGGACACCGGAGCCGGCCACAAGGCCCGGCACCTCGACATCGACGCTGTCCTGGTGGGCACCGAGCGCGCTGGCGCGCGCTTCGTCGTCCCCGGCGACGAGGAGTGGCCAGTCGCCCTCGATGAGCTCGATGCACCTCACCTGGGCGGCCCCTGGGCGCCGCTGGGCCTGTGGCTGGCCGGGGAGTCCCTGCTGGCCGCCAACGAGCCGGTGGCGATCACCGGGTCGCGGGCCTCGACCGCCTACGGCGACAACGTCGCCCGCGAGATGGCTGCCGAGCTGGCCGAGCGCGGCCACTCGGTCGTGACCACCTCGTCCTACGGGATCCCGACCGCGGCCCTGCGCGGCACCCTGGCCGCCGGCGGCAACGCGCTCGTCGTGCTGGCCTCGGGATCGACGCGGTCTACCCGCGGGCATCGGAGTCCCTCGTGGCCACCGCCAAGGAGCGCGGCACCGTGGTTGCCGAGCAGCCGCCCGGCACACCGCCGTCACGGGCCGGCTTCCTGGCCTCGGCTCGCCTGCTGGCAGCCCTGGCCTGCGGCACGGTCGTCGTCGAGGCCGCGAGGCGCTCCAACGCTGGCTGGTCGGCCACCTGGGCGGAGAACCTCGGCCGCGGGCTGTTCGCCGTGCCCGGGCCGGTGACCAGCGCCACCTCGCAGCTTCCCCACCAGCTCATCCGTGACGGCCGGGCCCGGCTCGTCACGTCCACCCACGACGTCCTCGTCGACTGCACTGCCATAACCACCGAGGAGAACTGACATGACCGTACCCGCACTGCGCGCCACCAACGGCGCCAGCCTCATCGCCCTCAACGAGTTCCAGCTCGGCTTCCGGCCGAGCCGTAGCGCCGTCGTGAGCCTCCTGCAAGACCACATCGTCAGAATCACCGCACGGACCGATCTCGACGGCCTCACCGACGTCAAGCTCGACCACCAGATGTCGCGAGCTGTGGCACAGACCGGGCCAACGGCTTCATCGTCGTCAGCTACCAGCCCGATCCACGCCACCTACCGCTCATCGAGCGTCTGGTGGCCCACCTCGCCAGCCAGGGTGTCGAGCTGCTGGAGCACGTCATGGTGGGAGCCGAAAGCTACACCTCGCTTGTCTCCGGCCAGAGCGGCAGCCTCGACGAGGTCGCCAGCGACCCGATCAGCTGCCAACGCATCTACAACGGGAACGTGCTCGCCGCTTCCCGATCCGAGATCGTCGCGCAGCTCGAAGCCGGCTCCGGGGCCCTCCCGGAAGGCTTCGACGAGGCCTTCGCCAGCACCCAAGCGGAGATGGCCCACATGTCCGGCTCCGGCATCGTCCGGGCCGTCGTGGAGGCCCTCGACCAGTGGGAGGCAGGCCAGCCAGTCAACCTCGGCCGGATCGCCGCGCTCGGCATGGACCACTCCGCCGTCGAGCCCGTCCTCGCTCGCATCCGCACAACGAACTCAAAGATGTGGCTCGCGTACTGGGCCGAGGTCGTCCGCGCCTCCGAGGGACCCGTCGCTGTCCTGCCGCTGGTGGCCGCCGGCTGCGCCGCGTGGGCGGCCGGGGAGGGGGCGCTGGTCAACGCTTGCATCGACCAGCTCACCGAGCTGGACCGCGACCACCCAATGCTGCGGGTGCTCAACCACGCGGTGGTGGAGTGCCTCCCACCGCTGTTGTGGGACGACTTCGCGATGCGCCTGGAGCCGGGTGTTCCGGCATGACCCGCGCTGAAGAGAAGGGTCGCGTGTTGGGCACGTTGGGAGTGGTAGTGCTGATCCTTGACGGGTTGTGCGACACGACCGCTCCGTGCACTGGATCGGACGTGCTGAACGACACCGAGTTCGAGCGTCTGATGTCGATCCGAGATCAGCTCGATCGCCTCATGGCGACGGTCTCGTCGAGGCGATGAGCCATGGCCCCGCCCCGTTGGGGCGGGGTCTCCGTCTGGCGTCAGTGCTCCAGCTCGCCGTCCTCGGGACGCGTCTCGAGGACGGGCTCGTTGAACTGCTTGAGCGCCTTCTCCCGCGACGTCAGCCCCCTGGTGGCCACCACCTTCAGGTCCTCCAGGGTCGTCGGCTCGCCGCTCCAGGCGAGGTCGCCGGCGTCGACCTCGGCGCGCATCGCCGCGGCCAACTCCTCGTTCTGCCGAATCTCGCGGACCCTCTTCGCCTCGGCCAGCTTCGCCGCTCGCCGCCAGAGTTCGTACGCAACCGCCGGGTCGAGGTCCTCCTCGTAGCGCTGCAACGTGCTCACCCTCAGGCCCTTCACCAGCCCGCCGTCGACAGCCTGGCCGTCGGCCAACTGCGCCTGCCAACGCTCGTCAATCGCAACCATCTGGTCCCACGCCGGCTCCTCGCGTTCGCGCGTCGGCTTCCGGCTCCGTACACGCGACCGGTAGGGCGTGACGTCCCGCTCCCCGGAGGTCGGGGACACCTCGGGCCCGGTGCCGGCGGTAGCCGGCGCGGGTCCGGCGTCGAGCCGGCGGTAGCCGGCGCGCGCACCTCGGCCTTGTCCTCGACCGTCTCCTCGGCCTGCGGTTCCGCAGCCTCTCGCACGACCTGCGGCGTCTCGACGGTCACCGTCGTCTCGGGCTCGGGGGCCTTCATCTCGACCACCGGGTCGGCGAGCGGGGCAGCCATCTCGGGGAGGAGCCGGCGGTAGCCGGGGCCGACCCCGGAGCCGTGCCGGCGGTAGCCGGCGCGCCATGCTGGGCCTCCCGCTCGCGCTCCCAGGTAGTCTCCGGTTGGTCGAGGTCGTACCACGCGCGGATCGCGTCCTCGACGTCCTGGTCGGCCATCCCGCGAAGTCGCATCTCGTACCGATCGGGGCTCCGGAGGTTCCACCGACGCAGCTCCGAGGCGTCCAGGCACACCTGCTCGGCGAGGGCCATGCGGTCGATAGTGGTCTCCTCGACGGTCTCGTCGGACACCTCCACCTCGGCCCGTAGGGCCTCGGCCAGCATCTCCCTCGTCCGGCGCTCGCGTGCCTGATCGTCCAGGTACGCCGCGATGGTGTTGGCCCGCTGCTCGGCCATGACAGCATCCAGATCATCCATCGCCGCGATCATTTGCGCCATCGTCATCGGCCGTGCCGGCTTCGCGGTCTGCTGCTGCTCGCGCGCCAGCTCCACGTTGCGCGCCAGGGCCTGCTCGACCGCGTCCAGCATCGCGAACCTCCCAAGCCTTCCAGCCCGTCGTCGGCGGCTCGGGCTCGACCTGACGTACTCACCATCCGGGCCCTCGCACAGCATCTCGTAAGTGAGCCCGCGACCCTTCTCACCACGCTTCTCGACCTGGACGCCGACCTTGGCCAGCGCCTCGGCGTAGCCGTCGAAGTCGGCGTAGCTGGTGTCGCCGAGCACAGCCTGGATGCGGCCCTTCAACACCGCCACGCTGAACGGCTCGACCCGGAACGATCACTGGCCCGCCACTCCCGATGCTTCACCAGGCCGCGCTCCTCGCTCTTCTCCTGCAGCCTCCAGCCCGTCGAGTGGCGCTCGTTGATCTGCTCGTAGCCATGCTTGGTCAGCAGCGCGTCGTGGGTGCCAGCCAGCACGGAGTGCTTCACGTTCGACGACGCGAAGCTCTTGCCGGTCGTCCGGTCGATGCTGTCGAGCACGATGTGGTTGTGCACGCAGCCGGTGCTCCCGTCGATCTGCGTGACCACGATCGCACGACGACCCCGTCCGGCCAGCTCCCGGGCGAACTCCTGGCCGAGCTGGTGCGCCTCTTCCCACGCCTGGGATCCTCGGATCGAGGGCACCCTCACCGTCCCGGGCGAAGGACTGGATGACGTGATACGCCTGAACGTAGGCACCCTCGGTGGCGTCCCGGTAGAGCGGCTCACCGGTGGTCGCGTCGGTACCCGAGCGCACCTTGACGGTCCTCGTGCCGTCCTTCGCCCAACGCTTCCGGTTGTCCCGGAACTGCTTCTCGGCGAACTCCGGGATCGCACCGTTGATGCCACTCGCGGCGACGAACCGATCACCTTGGGCCTGACCCTTCTTCTCGGTCAGCACGTACGCGACCAGCCTCGCCGAGTTCCTCGTCGGGCTGGTCACCACGATCGCTGCAAGGGACCTCATCAGCTCAACCGTCCACGCCCGCGATGGTCGCCGCCAGCCTCACGAGCTTCGCGTCGATGTCCGCGAGCTGTGCCTTGACCTCGTCGAGGTCATCGGTCGGCTGGCCCGTTGCGTGCGCGACCCTCGTCTGCTGGTTGACGTTGTGGCCGATCCGTCTGGCCTCGGTGCGAATATCTTGAATCCCCTCGACGAGCGCGTCCAGCATCCACGGCTCCACACTGCTCGGGGCAACCGGCTGCGCCTGCTCCCTCGCCAGCCGCGCGCACCCGTCGGTCACCGCTGCGCGGATGACGTCCGAGACGGTGACGGTGCGGCCCGTCGCCTCGGTCGCCCGCTTCGCGGACTCCTCGGCGAGGTCGAACGATTCCTGCGTCATCCTGAGTTCGACCCGCTTCGGGTAGATCGCCCGCCTGCCTCCTCGCCGTCTCGGCTGCGCCTCGTCTGGCTTCGTCGTCATGCGTTCGACCTCCCCTCGGTAACTCAGTTGGCTGCTTCGGTCCCATGAGCTTCGCTGCATTCAGGATACCGGACAACTGAGTTACGGCAAGCAGTTCAACTGTACGGGCGTTTGCTCCGCAAACCCCTCCCAGTTGTGCTTGCCGCTCGTCGGCTGCGCCTCCTCGGGGTGAGGGCTCCGCCCTCCCGGCTCCGCCGGGTCCCCTCCCAGGGCAATGAGGAACCCGGCCCCGCATCCGCGGAACCGGGTTCGAGTGGGCCATCTCGGCTACCGGTCGAACGGCTGGTAGCCCCGCTCGTGCGGGTCCTCAGCGTCCTCCTCAGCGTCCTCCTCAGCGTCCTCGCCATCACCCTCGGCGTCCTCGGGATCGGCGTCGTCGGTGGCCTCCCGGGGCAGCTCGATCCCCGCCTCGACCGGCTCGGCAGCGTCGTCGCGCGAGGAGACCAGAGCCACAACGGCCTCGACCAGGCGCGCTGCGCGCTGGGTCTCGTCGCGGTCCCTGCGGGTGCGTCGCACGGTCCCGTCCTTGGTCGTCGTCACGGCGACGTCCTCCTCGATACCGAGCACCTCGTACAGCTCCTCGACGGCAGCACACCGGGCGCGGCTCGCGTACTTCAGCGCCTCGTCGACGGCCTTCTCGTCGGCCGCCTCCTCGGCTTCGATCGCGCGCTTCCTGGCGGCCAGCTCAGCCTCCATCGCCTTGCGCTCGGCGACGAGATCAGCGAGCTGCTGCGCCCTCCGCTGGCGCTTGCTCATGGTCGTAGATGTCATGGTTGATACCTCCTGTTGTTGGTTCTGGTTGATGGCCCGGTGCCCATCTCCGGGTGTGGGCGGGTAGTCGTCGTCGGCCTCACCCCAGCGAGACAATCTCGACGCGATGCGCTCCCTCGGGGCCGGTGACCTCGCACGAGTAGCCGAAGTTGACCCCTCGCCAGTGGCTCGACCGTTGATTGCCCAACCCCGTCGATCTCCCAGTTCGCACCCTGCTTGAACCTCAGACGAACCCCGAGGTTCTCGCGGACCACTCGCTCACAGGCCACCTCAGCGGTGGACTCACGCAGGACTCGGGAGGTGCTGCTGTTGCCGCCCCCGACCCCGAGTTGGCCCACGACACGCAGGACACGACGCCGCCCAGGCACAGCAGGCTGACCAGTCCGATCTTCAGTCCCCGGGCCAGCCGGGGTTCGCCTTGGCCCACTCACGCTCGACCTCCAGCATCCGCTGCTCCATGCCCTTCAGCCCCTTGGCACGAGGCTTGGCCGGACCCTTCGGCGTCGGCCCGGGCCCCTTCCCGGTCCACGGTGGCGGACCAGTCTGGGCACGCTTCGCGGCCCACGCTGCGGGGTCCTTGTCGAACAACAGCGTCGGCGTCCCAGTTGGCCCGTCGACGCTCTGCCGGAACACGTAGCCGCGCTCCCGACCCGCCTCGATGACCTCGCCCACCTGTACCGCGATCGGCACGTTGTAGGTGACGATGTCGGTACCGTCGAACAACTCGTCGAAGATCTCCGGCAGCCGTGCACGGAGGTTCTTGTCAGAGTTGAGCGAGCTGCCCACGGCGCCGACGAAGATGATCGGCAGCACGATCACCGCGATCACGGCGACAGTGATCAGGAATCCCATCTCCAGCTCCTCCCGCCTAGCCGATCAGCGCCAGGAGCTGGCGCTTGAACTCGGCTGCCTCCGACGTCGAACAGCGGAAGTCGACGGTCCCGGCCGGGGTCGAGACCACGACCTCGTTCTGCATCAGGCCCGACTTGCGGGTCGTGACGCCGGTGATCGAGCGGACCAGGATCATGTTGGTCTCACGCTTCCCGCGGACCCCCGTCGCGAGCAGCGACATGCCCATCGTGGCCGCGCCGAGCACGGCCTTCGCGCCGGTGCTCATGCGGCCCACTAGCTCCCACTCGATGCGGTCCGGCCAGAGCCGGACCTTGGCGTTCTTGCCCGTGATGTGGCTGGTGAACTCCGTCAATGCCTTGTCGTTCATGGATGACTCCTCTCGTTGGCCGGGAGCCCATCCCCAGTCGTTTGGGCGGCCCGTTCGACGGGCCCGGTCTTGTTGGTCACTCATCGTCGCCTCCCGGCCCAGCCAGCGGCGCAACACGAACCAGTCCGCGATAGGACGGGTTCAACACAGGGGTGCACAACCGGTCGAGGCCGGGTGGTCCGCTCTTGGGGCGGCGTAGGCCGGGTTGTACCAGGACCTCATCTCGTAGGTGGCGATCAGGTGCTCGGGGTCGTCCATCCGGCCCTTGCTGGCCACTGAGTTGTCAGCCACAGCCCACTCGGGTCATCGGTCACGATCCGCCGCAGGTCGTTGATGAAGACGTTGCGTCCCACCGCCGACCCGGAGGGTTGGTTCGGGGAACCAGCTGCGGAACATGTCGTAGACGAACGGGAAGGGCAGCAGGTCCCACTTGAACAGATCGCGGTGATCGCCCCAGAAGTTGCGTACCGGGTCGTTGTACTCCTTGTACTCGCGCAGCACCTGCTGGGTGGCCTCGGGCTCGGAGAGCACGTAGTAGTCCATGTGCAGAATTCGCTTCAGCACGTAGCGCAGCACGTCGGGACGGGAGAGGTAGTCATCCTTGATGTAGCGACGCTCCACACCGGTGAAACACTTCTCGAAGGGGATGAACAACTGCCTGCGGTAGAACGAGTCGGACTTGTCCTTGACGCGAGGGAATTCGTTCAAGCACTGCACCATGAAGCCCAGAACTGGTAGCTGATGGGGTACTTGTGCTTGCGGTTGATCATGATCACGTCATTGGTGATGATCGCCTTGAGGTTGGCGGCCTTGTCGATGTACTGCCCGACGTCGTTCTCGTCGACGATGATCGCCGAGGCCCGAGTGAGCGGCTCCAGCATGAAGTCCTTGCCCATCTCGGTCAGCGGGATGGAGGTGTGCGCCGAGGGCCACACAGGTTGCGCATCAGCTCGACCAGGGATCCCTTGCCGTTGTTGCCCTTGTCTGCATACAGCCAGGCCGACTTGTTCCAGCGCACGTGCGGCCTCACCACCGCACCGCAGACCTCCCAGAGCAACTCGACGATCTCGGGTCGTCGGAGAGACTGGCCATCCACTCCTCGACCTCCCAGGTGTCCCCGTCGGGAGTATCGATCACCGGCGAGATGGCAGCAGGGTCGTAGTCGACCGACGACTTCGACAAGAAGACATGCTCGGGGGTGAAGGGTTCGAGCTGCTTGGTGGCGTAGTTGAAGATCCCGTTGTTCACGGCGATCAGGTCGCGGTCAGAACAGCGGTGCACCCGGGGTGCCTCCTCGCGCAGGACGGCGAAGACCTCGTTCGCGAGGTTGATGGTGATCTCCCGGTTGTAGGCCCGGGCGACCTTCCTCAGGTCCCTCTCGCTGGTGAGGTAGATGCCCTCGTCATCGCCGGCGGGGCAGTAGACGGCGAGCAGGTCGTAGTCGGGATCGGAGTTCTTCCCGAGGGCGCCACTGCGACCACGCGGTGCAGGTGGATCATCAGCTGGGCGACCTGGGAGAAGGTCAATGTCTTCAGCAACGAGATCTTGTTGTCACCCTTGCGGGAGGCATTCTGCAAGCCGAAGGCGAAGTTGGTGGCCGCGAGGAGTTCGCGCTCGATCTGACGAGGCGGAGGAGGATCATCCACGTCCAGGCCCGCGATGTAGTCGGCCGTGGCCTGGGCGATGATGTCGTTCTGGGTCCTAGCGCCCCCGCAGGGATTGCGGAGGCTTGCTGGGGCTTGTCGTCACGGGTGGATCCGGTATCATGGACCTCAGAGCCGACAAACTCTTCGATGACCCCTCGGTTGCCCGCCGGGGGTTTTCTTGTGCACTCATCCCGTTGCACCGCCCAACTCAGCGACGCGCTGCCGCAGCGCTGCGCCCATCACGCGAGCCGCCAGCTCGGCCTGCTCGGACGTAATCGGCGGGGCCTCGGCGGCCTTCGCCTCGACCCAGGCCTGCAGCTCGTCGTTGCTGGGGTTCTGCCTGGGGTGGAGCGCCCGCATCACGTCCGCGGGGAACATCACCATCCGCCCGCGGTCCCACTCGTGGGGGAGGGCACCGGACCGGAGGTGACGCCGGAAGGTTGCGTCGGACCCGATCCCGTGCGCGACGTAGTGCCGGATCGGGTACTGCTGGTTGAGGTCGAAGTGTGCTGGATCGAGATGCTCAACCCGGGTCGGTTGGGTCGGCTGGGTCGCCGTCATCAGGGTCGCCTTTCGCGACCCCGGATCGGGCTCCTCTATCCCGGGAGGGTTGGCCCGCCGCCGGCGGGCGGAGGGCGGTTGCCCTCCTACGGCGCTCCCCTGGTTACCCAGAGGTTCAAATCGGTCTCCTCGACTCCGGGCGGGCTCGACCCCACTCCCATCAACGCCGGTTACCTTACTGACGGTGCGATTCGCCGTTTCTGATGTCTGAGGCGATCCTAGCAGGCCGGTCAACCTCATGACTAGTCGCCTTCATCGGAGACGATCGAGAGGGCTTCCGCGAGGTAGCGGGCACGGCGACGGGTGATGCGGGGCGACCGATGACCTCCGGCTCCGTGCGGTGACGCCGCAGTTATCGCAGTTCTCGCAGTTCTGAATCAGTTATCGCAGTTCGCAAACTGAAACTGCGATAGCACGATTGGTGCTCCGATCAGGGGCTTTGTCCTCGAAGATGGCGCGATCGCAGTTCTCGCAGTTTTTCCCGAGTTACTGCTTGTGCGCGCGTGCGTGTGCGCGTGCGCGTGCGCGTGCGCGTGCGTAACCTGTAGAAAACTGCGAGAACTGCGATATTAGATTGAATCTTGAAGTATATAGGAGAAAACCCCTAGTCAAACAGGACTTGGTAGCTCGGAAAGCTATCGCAGTTTTGCATTTCAAAACTGCGATCGGCCAGAGAAAACTGCGAGAACTGCGATAACTCTGGCCGGGCGTGCTGCAAGCAACGAGTACCTCCCGCATCCCGTGGCAACGTGTCGCGGACCTGGTGTGTAAGCCTGGCTGAGCGGGACGCTGCTGCGGGAGCCGATTGCGCAGTCATCATCAACCCCGTCCACCTGACCGTGGTAGCCGCGCGGGAATAGTGTCCTCCTCGTCGGCCCCGTTACTGTCGGTTGGTCACCATGGTGCTAACTTGCCTATTCAGTCTCCGGACTGCATCGCCTCGAACATCGCTCCAGCCTCGGCGCCACGGACCTCGCCGACCACCAGCCGCGTGAGGTTCTGACGCAGCGCCTCCGGGATGAGGTCGGCGACCGTGTATGAGCCGACGCTTCCAGCAGCGGACTGCTCGCCCATCCCGATCCGGGCCTGCAGCGCCAGGACGTTGCTGCGGTGGGCGAGCAGATGGGTGAGGAGTTCGTAGTCGGTCTCCAGGGTGCCGAACCGTTCAGTGGGGTGGATCGCGGCGATCAGAGCCCGCAGGAGGGTGGTCTTCCCGGCGCCCTGGTCGCCGGAGATCACGATGGACTTGCGGCCCATCACCGCGGCCTGGAGCATGCGGGCGACGCGCTGGGGAGCATGCCGTCCTCGGCGAGATCGGCGAGCGTGACGTCGGTGAGGAGATGCTGTCGGATGACGACGCTGGGCCGGAACGACAGGCCGAACCCGATGGCGTGGAGGCGGTAGCGGTCGCCGAGCGCGAGTGTCATCGTGGGGTGGAGATCGTCGAACGGCCTGGCGGGGTGGCGGTCTCACCCAGGAACCGGATCGCCTCCACGAGTTCCTCATCGGTGTCGGCGATCGGGGGATGGGGCTCGCGCCGCCCGTCGGGGTACTGCACATGCACTGAGTCACAGCCGTTGATCTCGATGTTCTCCGCGGTCGGGATCTCGAAGAGCGGCTGGAGACGGCCGTATCCGAAGATCGCGTTCTCAACCACGTCGGCGTAGCGGGTCTCCAGGTCGATGGGCCACAGCGCCTTCCCCGACTCGCCGAGGCTCTTGGCCCTCTCATGCACGATCGTGCGGATGACGGCCCGGCCCTTGGCGCGTCTGTCGGCCTCCGGCATGGGGTGGCCCTTCGATGCGAGCCACCTCGCCGACTCCGACGCGATCTCCTCGGCAGCCTCGCGCCGCATCCCGACCACCACCGGCCAGTCGATGGCGGAGGGGACCTCGACGCGCAGGTGGGTGGGCCCTGTGGGCCGAGGACGCCGGGATCGCGCACGACGCCCAGCTGGCCGAGCGCCCCGGCCAGCGAAGGAAGCCCCCGATGCTCACCGGACCGGCTCCGCGACGGCGGCCAGCTGGTCCCGCGTCCTCCGGACCCGGTCGGCGAGCCCGTGGGCCTCCGAGCGGAAGGCACCCATGAAGCGCCCGGAGCGGAAGCGTCGCGGCTCCGGGTCGCCGTCGCTGAGGACGGCGGCCGAGCGGGGGTCCCACCCTGCTCGACCCAGGCCGGGATGCCGAACTGCGCCGCGATCTCACCGGTGGCGTACGGGCGGCCGGGGCCGACCACGGCCAGGCCCAGGGCGGCTGCGTCGTGAGGCTGCGGAGTTGGTCCTCCAAGGTCAGGAGGTGGATCCTGGCAGCGGCGAGCGAGCGGAGGGTGGAACGCACGCACACAAGCACGACATCTGCCGTCGCGAGCATGCCGAGGGGAAGCCCACTGACAGAGATGCGGCCCGCGTCGACGATCACGTCGGCGCCCTGCCCATCCAGCATGGCGAACGCTTCACCGAGGCTCGACCAGATGTGCTCGAACAGCCGCGACGAGCCGGCCGAACTGAATCCGGGCAGCAGCCTGCGTTGCGGGTCGCCTGGTTGGGTCAGCGGGAGCGTCTGCCGCCACAGCTCCGGGGCGAGCGCGCCGCCCTCGCGGTGCAGGTGCGCGAGGGAGACCAGGCCCCGGCCGCCATGGTCCATCCCGCGCAGATAGCCGGCCTGCACGGCCTGGCCCGGATCACGGTCGCAGTCGGCAAGGAGCACGTGACGGGCCAGGTGAGGGCGAGCCCGAGCGCGGTCGTCGTCACGCCGGGTGACCCTGTGGCGGAGGTCAGCAGGATGACAGCCATCACGCACCGACCACGATGACGGCGACCTGATCGGTGGCGGCGAGGCGGGCCACCGCGTCGGCCTCGGAGTCGGTGACCGCCACATCGAGCGCGTAGGTGACGCCGTCGTCGAGCAGCGTCGGGAGGCTCATGGTGTTCGCGGTGACGGCGGTGGTGTCGCCTTCTGCGAGGCCGACGATGCGCACCTTCGTGGCCAGCGGGATGTCGGAGTGGGGAGCCTTCCCAACGGAAGGCGGAGCCCCACGAGGGTCTGGCCGTCGGGCAGCGGATCGGTGCCGACGTGCCGCGCCAGGGGGAACGACCCGCTGGGCAGGTCGCTCAGGGCGCGGTGGCCGATCAGCCGGTCCAGGTCGGTGGAGGGGAGCCGCTCGACGGTGAGCGTGTCGGGCACCTCGACCACGGTGAGGTCTGACTGTTCGACGACCTCGCCCCTGCGGACATCGGCCGCCATCACGATGACCGCCTCCTGGTTGGCGTTCATGGTGAACAGGGCGGCTGCGCCGATCCCGCCGAGGGCCACGAGCAGCACCCCGAGCGCCACGAGCTTCGGGCTGCGTCGCGCACGGAGCGCGACGGCGTCCGGGCGTGGGGCGGAGGGCGGTGTCAGGTCCGGTTTCGTCGGTCTCTGTGGGCTGTGCATCGGTGCCTCCCTCCCGTGGGGCTTCATTCAAACCTGTAGAGGGAGGAGTGGAGGCGAACGTGGAAATCTGTGGAAACCTCGCGGCGGGTCCGGGTTACGAACCTGCGGCGGATACCACCGCTGTTCCTCGGCACCTGTGCTCGACGGCAGGTTTCGGGTGCTTGCGGGTGCCGACTACAGGGCAGGTGTCCGCGGACAGGTGGATAAGTCGACGGCGACGGGCCGTCCGTCCCGCGCGTGTGGTGGACACAGGTTTTGACTTCCTGAGATTCCTGAGAGATTCTTGGTTGGTCGGTACGACAAGTTGTAGGGAGTGCTCTGTGCGCAAATGGATCGCCGCGACGGCAATCGGCTTGGCCGTGGCCGTGGCATCGGTGGTTTCCACCTCCGCATCTGCGCTCCCACTGGCCCCGACGCCGGTCGCCCCGTGACGGGCATCCCGACGCCCTGTGCCTCGACCGTCCCCTTCCCGGAGGGCGCGTCCATCGAGCAGCTCAAGGCGGGCATCACCGAGAACTTCGGCTTCAAGCTCACCGGCTCGCAGTGGACCGAGGAGCGTCGCCCCTCGATCAAGATCCTCTGGCAGACCCTCGACGCGATGGAGTGCACCACCTACCGCGCCGACCTCCAGTCCAAGGTCAACGGCAACGTCGGCTTCAACGCAGCCCGCATCAGTGGCTACGCGTGGGGTGACTGGAGCCTCACCAAGGGCAGCTACGTCACCTTCGACTTCTCCAAGTTCCAGAAGGCACTCGACTCCGGCGATGAAGGCCGACTGACCCGCCTCGTCGCACACGAACTGGCGCACGTGCTCAACTCTGACCGCTACGAGGATCCGGAGTACTGGACGACCTTCGAGAAGCTGTACGCCAAGCAGGGCCGCTTCTCCGACTACGCGGGCCGCAGCGTCACCGAGACCTTCGCGGACGTCGTCGGCTACTACGTCGGCCGCTGCGCCCTCGACAACCCCTACGACACGGGCAGGTACGACGCCTACTACCAGTACGCGAAGACGTACGTCTTCGGCGGCAAGGAGTTCGGCCCCGCCGCAGGGCAGAAGCCCGACTGCACCGTGCCGTCCGCCGACGCCGAGGCGCCCATGCCCGGAGCGGAGCCGACCGCCGACTGGCTCGAGGGCCTCAGCGGCGAGTGACCTGCCCCGGGAGCGCGGCTTCCACAGGGGAGTTCGGGCAACCGGCGGCGGAGCGATATGGTGCGGTTGAACGCACATCTGCTCCATGGAGGTAGCAATGCCTGAGGTCGCCGCCTACGCCATCGACTCGCCCACCGGTCGGTACGAGCCCACCACCATCACCCGGCGCGAACCCGGGCCGACGGAGGTGTTCTTCGACATCGCCTATGCAGGCATCTGCCACTCCGACATCCACACCGTCCGCGGCGAGTGGGGCCCCGTCACCTACCCGTTCGTGGCGGGCCACGAGATCGCAGGAACGGTCAGCAAGGTCGGCTCCGAGGTGACCAGGTTCAAGATCGGCGACCGCGTCGGCGTCGGCTGCTTCGTCGACTCCTGCCGGGAGTGCGACTCCTGCCGCCAGGGTGAGGAGCAGTTCTGCACCAGCCGTCCCGGCACCGTGTGGACCTACAACGGCGTCGGCCGCGACGGCCTCCCACCGCCGGTGGCTACTCGAAGGGCATCACCGTCGAGCAGGACTACCTGATGCGCGTGCCCGAGGGCATGAGCCTCGAACATGCCGCACCGCTGATGTGTGCGGGCATCACCACCTACAACCCCTCAAGCGCTGGGCGCCGGCCCGGGCAAGCGCGTCGGCATCGTCGGCATGGGCGGCCTCGGACACATGGGTGTCCAGTTCGCCGCAGCCATGGGCGCCGAGACCATCGTGTTGGGCCGCACCCTCGCCAAGCGGGAGGACGGGCTCAAGCTGGGGCCACCGACTACGTGTCGACGCAGGACCCGGACGCCATGAAGAAGCTGCGCGGCTCGTTCGACGTGATCCTCTCCACCATCTCCGACGGCATCGACTTCGACGCCATCCTGAAGCTCCTCAAGGCGCACGGCGTGCTCGTCAACGTCGGCCTCCCGAGCACCCGACCACCCTCGACGTGGGGTGCTGACCGGGCAGGCCCGGGTTCTCGCAGGGTCGAACATCGGCGGCATCGCCGAGACCCAGGCCATGCTCGACTTCTGCGCGGAGCACGACCTGCGCCCGATCATCGAGGTGATCCCGCCGACCAGATCAACGAGGCCTACGAGAATGTCATCGCCTCCAAGGTCCGGTACCGCTACGTGATCGACGCCTCGACCATCTAGGCGGAGCCCGGTAGCACACCGCCCCAGTGGAGAGGCCACACCCCTCCACTGGGGTTTCGCTCGCCATGCGAGGATAGTTCCAGCAGGCAGCGTCCACTGTCCTGCGGCCGGCCGGGTCGGCCCGCACGCATCCCGGCAACCGGGCCGACCCCAGCGGCCGACCGCCGACCGGACGCTGACCCAGCCCGACCGACCCGCCGTCCGACCCGGCACGAGACGGGGATCGCCCCTCCCGACGTGGCGGGGTTTAAGGTTGCCGCGGAGGCGATAAGTGAGCACGAACGGCTACGGACGCACGGCGTGGATCGTGTGGGGCGTCGGCATCCTCGCATACGCGATCGTGGTCATGCACCGCACTGCGCTCGGTGTCGCCGGGCTCGAGGCGGCCGAGCACTTCAACACCACCCCGGCGTCATCTCGACCTTCGTGGTGCTGCAACTGGCCACCTACGCCATCGCCCAGGTACCCGTCGGGCTGCTGCTCGACCGGTTCGGCTCCCGCGCCCTCATCACCGGAGGCTCGATCGTGGTCGGGCTCGGGCAGGTAACCCTCGCGCTGGCCGACCAACTTCCGCTCGCCTACGCTGCGAGGATCCTCCTCGGGTTCGGTGACGCGGCCCTCTTCAACTCCGTGCTGCGGCTGCTGCCCCGCTGGTTCGAGCCGAAACGGGTGCCGCTGCTCACCCAGATCACCGGCATCTGCTCATCGCTGGGCCAGATCGCCGCGGTGGGCATCGTGCTGCCGTTGATCCACGGGCTCGGCTGGCGCGACGGGCTGCTGATCGCCGCATCGCTCTGCCTGGTAGGGCGGGAGGCGCCTTCGCCCTGATCCGCAACGCCCCGGAGGGCCAGCCGTCCGCGGTCGTCGTCGACCCGCTGCGGGAGATCCCACGCCGGATGCTGCGCGTCACGACCCACCCCGCCACGCAACTGGGATTCTGGATCCACTTCACCTCCGGCTTCTCCTTCAACGCCTTCGTGTTCATGTGGGGCATGCCGTTCCTGATCATCGGACAGGGCCTGGAGCAGTGGGAGGCGTCGGGACTCATCGTCGTCCTGTCCGTTGCCTCCATGGTCGCGGCCCCATCGTCGGTGCGCTGACGGCGCGACACCCGCTCCGCCGCAGCAACCTGGCACTGCTGCTGATCGGGGCCATGATCGTGGTGTGGGCGGCGGTGCTCCTCTGGCCCGGTGAGGCGCCGGCCCCGCTGCTGTTCCTGCTCGTGGTGGTGATCGCCGTCAACGGGCCCGGCACCGGCATCGGCTTCGACTTCCCCGCACGAACCTGCCCGCGACCAGGCTGGGCGCGGCCAACGGCATCGTGATCGCGGGCGGCTTCACCGGCGGTACCCTGCTGATCCTGCTGATGGGCATCTTCCTCGACCGTATCGCCGGTGGGCAGGAGTACACGGCCGATCAGCTGCGGTGGGGGTGGATGCTCCAGGCGCCATTCTTCGCGGTCGGCATCGGCGGAATGCTGCTCAGCCGCGCCCGGCTGCGACGCATGATGGCCGCCGAGGGCGTCGTCGTGCCGTCCTGGCGCGAGGTCGTCGACCGGATCCGCGGGCGGCGGGGGCGCTGAACCCTCCCCACCCACGGCGCCGTCAGAAGAGGCCCTCAGGGCCTCCGGCGGCGGTGCGTGCGACGGGTCGACCCCGTTGAACAGCTTGCTCACCGACCGGCCGCTGTGGATCCGGTCGATCGCCTCGGCGAACAACCCGGCAACGCTCAACTGCGTCAGCCCGGTGAACTCGGCCGGCGCCGGGACGGTGTTTGTCGACACGACCTCCGTGATCCGGTCCGACGACGTCAGCTTCTGCACCGCGTTGCCCGTGAAGAGTCCGTGCGTGCAGGCAACCGACACCTCGTCGCAGCCGAAGTCGCCCAGGCGGTTGATGATCTCCATGATCGACCCGCCGGTGGCGATCTCATCGTCCAGCACGATCGCCTTCCTGCCCGCGACGTCGCCGACGATGCTGTCGATCACAACCCGGTCGTCGGCGAGGCGCTGCTTGGAGCCGGCCGCGACGGGCACGCCGAGCAGACGCGCCAGCAGCGTCGCCTGCTTCGCGTTGCCGAGGTCGGGGGAGACGACGACGTGGTTGGTGAGGTCGCGGCCCCGGTAGTGGTCGGCGATGACACCCAGCGCGGTGAGGTGGTCGACCGGCACCGAGAAGAAGCCGTGCACCTGGGGTGCGTGCAGCGCCATCGTCAGGACGCGGTCGACGCCCGCCGTCGACAACATGTCGGCCACCAACCGCCCGCCGAGCGAGATGCGCGACGCGTCCTTCTTGTCGGAGCGGGCGTAGGCGTAATGCGGCATCACCGCGGTGATCTGGTTGGCCGAGGCCCGCGCGCCGCGTCGATCATGAGGAGCAGCTCCATCAGGTGCTCCTGCGTCGGCGGCACCAGCGGCTGCACGATGTACACGTCACGCTGCCTGCAGTTGTCGAGCAGCTGCGCCTGGAGGCAGTCGTTGGAGAAGCGTGAGATCTTCACGCCGGAGCGTTCGATGCCGAGGTGGGAGCAGATCTCGTCGGCGAGAGCCGGATGTGCCGAGCCGGAGAAGACGACGATGCCCTTCACGTGGGTGCCCTTTCCCTGGGAATTGACGCTCAGCCTACCGACCACCGGCGGCCGCCGGAGAGCCCCGGCTTCAACGTGGGCTGATTGGCCACACACCTGCAATACTTGTGCGCATGCCAAACACTGACTCGGAGAGTCATAAACGCATTTGTCATCCTGAGGTCACCTCGTGAGCCCGATAGTCTCGCTGCTGGTCGGGATCGGGGTCGTGCTGCTGATCACGGCAGCCACCGCCTACTTTGTTGCGCAGGAGTTCGCGTTCGTCGCGGTCGACCGGTCTCGGCTCAGCAGCCGCGCGGCTGACGGTGACAGACGCGCCGCTGCCACCCTGGACATCACCCGCCGCACCTCGTTCATGCTGTCGGGGCCCAGCTCGGCATCACCGTCACCGGCCTGCTCGTGGGCTACGTAGCCGAGCCACTGATCGGGCAGGCGCTCGGCTCGATGCTGTCGGGTGGGGCGCTGACGGCGGTCTCCGTCGGCATCGGCGGCTTCGTCGCGCTGGCCTTCTCGACGCTCGTCCAGATGCTGTTCGGCGAGCTGTTCCCGAAAAACTACGCGATCTCCCGTCCCGGTGAGGTCGCGGGCGCCCTGACGCCGTCGACCCGGGTCTACCTGAAGGTCTTCGGCCCCGTCATCTGGGTGTTCGACAAGGCAGCTGAACTGCTGCTGCGCCTCCTCCACATCGAGCCGGTGCACGACGTCGAGTCGGCCGTCACCGCCACCGACCTGGAGCGGGTCGTCGCCGACTCCCGCGCGGCGGGCACGCTGCCCGACGAGATCGGGCTGGTCATCGACCGGATCATCGACTTTCCCCGCCGCGACGTCGAGCACGCGATGGTGCCCGGGTGCGCGTCGGCACCGTCCGTGACTCGATGACGATCGCGCAGGTGCGGGAGATGATGGCCACCGGCCACACCCGCTACCCCGTCATCGCGGAGAACAACGACGTGCTGGGCGTCGTCCACCTCATCGACGTGCTCGACCAACACACCGACCTGTGGCGCCCCGTCACCACCATCGCCCGCGACTCACTCTTCCTGCCGACGTTCATGTCGCTGCCCGACGCACAGGAGGTGCTGCGTGACGCGGGTGAGGAACTGGCCTGCGTGCTCGACGAGTTCGGTGCCTTCGTCGGCATCGTGACGGTCGAGGACCTCGTTGAGGAGATCGTGGGCGACCTCGTCGACGAGCACGACCTCGACACCAACCCCTTCGACGACATCCACGTCGTCCGCGGCGACATGCCGTTGGACGATCTGGAGCAGCTCATCGGGCATCGGCTGCCAGAGGGCGACTACGAGACCCTGTCGGGGCTGCTGATCCACGAGGTGGGCGACCTCCCTGCGGCGGGCGACGTCATCACCCTTCGCCTAGAGCCGACGCTCGGCGAGCGCACCCTGCACGAGGACCTGCCCGCCACCATCGTCGCGTTCGAGGTGCAGGAGATCGAACGGCACGTACCCTCGCGGGTCCGCATCGAGATCGCCCCGGAGGACGGGGAGGCCGAGGCATGATCCCCTCGAGACCAACGGCTGGACCGTCACGCTGTGGACCGTAGTCATCATCTTCCTCAGCGCCTTCTTCGTCGCCTCCGAGTTCGCCCTGATGGCGGCCAAGCAGCACCGCCTCGAACGCCGGGCCGACACGGCCGCGGGCCGGGCGGCGCTGAAGAACTCGGCAGAGCTGACGCTGGTGCTCGCCGGCGCCCAGTTGGGCATCACGATCTGCACCCTCGCCCTCGGAGCCATCACCAAGCCGGCGGTGCACCATGCGCTGATGCCCCTGCTGGAGTTGGGGCTCCCGCCCGCGGCGGCCGACGTCGTGGCGTTCGTGCTGGCACTGATCATCGTCACGTTCCTGCACCTGGTGATCGGGGAGATGGCGCCGAAGTCGTGGGCCATCGCACACCCCGAGGACTCGTCCGTGCTGCTCGCGCTGCCGTTGCGCGGGTACATGTGGCTGACCCGCCCGATCCTGAAGGCCATGAACGCATCGGCGAACTGGCTGGTGCGCAGGGCGGGCGCGGAACCGGTCAGCGAACTGGACCACGGCCAGGACGCGGCTGGGCTCCGGCACCTCGTCGAGCACTCCGCCAACGTCGGGGCACTCGACTCGCGCTACACCGGGTCGCTCGAACAGGTGCTGACGCTGCGCACCACCAAGGTGCGCGAGGTGGTCGACATGGACCAGCAGCTCTCCGAGGTGCCGGTCGATGCGACCATCACCGCCGTGCAGGAGGTCACCCGCTACACCAGGCATCTGCGGGTGCTGGTGCGCGAGGCCGGACACACCGTCGGTGTGGTGCACGTGCGCGACACGCTCGCCGTCGAGGATCCGGCGACGCCCGCGATGTCGTTGGCGCGACCCCGGTCGTGATCGACGCGGATACCGGTCTCGCCGCGGCGGTGGCGCTGATCCGCAAGGAGCGCACCCAACTCGCCATCGTCACCGACGGCGAGAGGGAGGTGGGCGTCATCACGCTGGAGGACGTGCTGCCCGGCCTGATGCCGTCGGCGATGCTGAAGGCGGGCGACTGACTCAGGAGGCCTGACCGACCGTCAACGGGACCGGTGCGTCCGCGCTGGCCGCCGGGAATGTGCGACCCATCAGCCATGCGAGCGACCACATGAGCGCGACCGCCGCGGCCGAGTAGCTGACGGCGATCGTCGCGTCGATGCCGTTGGTCTGAGTCGGTGCGAGCCCGCCGATGGTGATGACGACGCCGAGCGTGAGTTCGACGAGCAGCGCTGCGGTGACGAGGAGGGCAGGGGCCGCAGTGCGGGCCTCCGTGCCGACAGCACGACGAGGGCGGCGATCAGGACGATCGCCATCACTGCCATCGCGATGCGCAGCATCTGCAGGGCCGGGAAGCGGTCTATGTCGTGCAGCTCCCACAGCGGCCAGCTGAGGCAGCGGGTGAAGGACCCGGTGCCTGCGGTGGTCGTGCCTGCGACGATGCTGCCCAGCAGGTGCATCGCGAACAGCAGGATGAGCGTGACGCCTGCCAGACGCCGTGGGGCCGCGGCCTCGGAGGAAGGATGCTTCCTGCGGAGCGCGGCGTCCGTGACGGCGATCAGCGCCATCGCGATGAGTGCGAACAGCAGGTCGAGGAGGCCGAGCGCGAGCGGCAGCGTGAAGAGGATGATCATCATCCCGAACACGGCCGACCCGATCGCGCAGCCGAGCGCGACCCACGGGAGGACGCGCAGCCGGGCGTCGGGGAGCGGCGGCCCAGGCAGCCGGAGACCCCGAGCAGCACGAGCCCGGAGAAGCTGATGAAGCGGTGTACGAACTCGATGATCGGGTTCTCCAGCCAGCCAGGAGCCAGGTCGGGGCCGACCTGGTCGGCGTAGCAGACCGGCCACGCCGGGCACGTCGAGCTTGAGTCGGTGGCGCACACGATGCCCCGAGCAGCACCGTGATGAAGATTGCGATGTTGGCCCACCGCGTCACGCGGCGGTGGGCGACCGTGGAACTGGGCATGGAGGAACCTCCGGGAGACGACGGCTTCATCCAATCAGCCCGCGGTGGCCGTCGTCCCGCGGGGTGGGTTACCTGGCGGCGCGGCGCGGTTGTGGGCGCAGCCAACTGTCGCTGCGGCGGGCGGTGAGGAGGATCCTCGTCAGCGCGTCCGGGTGGAGCACCGCCGGTAGCTCGAGGATGAAGCGGGTGAGGTGGGTGTAGTGCATCACGAGCACATCGTCGGGCTGCTGCTTGATCTGCATCCTGCCGTTGCCGACGACCACGATCAGCGGACGGACCGCGACGTCGAAGTTGCAGGCGTTGGTGAGGAGCCGCTCGGTCTTGGCCGCCTCCGAACGGGCGCTGCGGACATACGGGTGGCTGTGCCCGTTGACGAGCACCGTGTCGCCGCCGACCCAGATGTTCGCGTCGCGGTGGTGCTTGGTGTTGATGGTGAACACGCCCCTGGGCCCATCAGGACGTGGTCGATGTCGGTGGTCTCCCCGACGGGGACGGAGTTGAGGAAGCTCCAGTACGGGTTGGCCTGGCGGGCGGCGAAGAGGCAGTTCGCGACGACGTTCTCGCCCTCGATGCCCTTGTTCCAGGACGAGTCGGGGCCCTCGACGGCCGCGTGCTCGAAGAGCTGTCGCCCGGGGAGGGTGTGGGCGATGTCGGTGACGGGGACCGGCGGTGGCACCGGGGCGAGGGGCTTGGGTTGGCGGGTCCGGGGAGGGCTGACGGGGTTGCGCTGCAACCAGCCGCGGCGGCGGCGGTGACGGTGGCGAGGTGTTCGGGGCGACCTCGTGCGGGGTCGAGGTGGGAGGTCCCACCAGCCGATCTGGGTGCCGCCGTCGTCGGTGAAGTAGAGCCTGTCGTGTCCGAAGCGACGCCAGCGCTTGATCTCCATGGCCTCCCCTGAGCCCCGTTGCTGATCGATAGCTTGGCACAGGGCGCCTTGTCGCGGACGACTGGGGCAGCAGATCGGGCCGACGAGTGCTGTTGGCCGTCCCGACGATCTCTTCCGGCTCGGTGGAGGAGCCCACCTGCAGTAGGAGACCCGACCGCAGTAGTCGGTTGAGTCGGCCCCCGCGCGGAGCGCCGGCCGTGCGACTCGGGTTGAGCCGGCCCCAGCGCGAAGCGCCGGGCCGTGGCCGAAACCAACCACTCCCGACTCGGTGCAGAGAGTCGAGTGGAACTGACCTTCTTGTGGTCGGGTGCCTGCTCATCGTTTGGGGTGGTTTCGGCACGGGCGGCGTCTCGTTCCTCGTCGCCGGCCCGGCTCAACCGACTGCTGTTGGCCGTCCCCGACGGTCTCTTCCGACTTGGTGCAGAGACCTGAGTGGAGCTGACTTGCTTGTGGTTGGGTGTCTGCTCATCGTTGGGGGTGGTTTCGGCACGGGCGGCGTCTCGTTCCTCGTCGCCGGCCCGGCTCAACCGACTGCTGGTGGCCGTCCCGACGGTCTCTTCCGACTTGGTGCAGAGACCTGAGTGGAGCTGACTTGCTTGTGGTTGGGTGTCTGCTCATCGTTGGGGGTGGTTTCGGCACGGGCGGCGTCTCGTTCCTCGTCGCCGGCCCGGCTCAACCGACTGCTGGTGGCCGTCCCCGACGGTCTCTTCCGACTTGGTGCAGGGACCTGAGTGGAGTTGGCCTTCTTGTGGTTGGGTGTCTGCTCATCGTTGGGGTGGTTTCGGCACGGGCGGCGTCTCGTTCCTCGTCGCCGGCCCGGCTCAACCGACTGCTGGTGGCCGTCCCCGACGGTCTCTTCCGACTTGGTGCAGAGACCTGAGTGGAGCTGACTTGCTTGTGGTTGGGTGTCTGCTCATCGTTGGGGGTGGTTTCGGCACGGGCGGCGTCTCGTTCCTCGTCGCCGGCCCGGCTCAACCGACTGCTGGTGGCCGTCCCCGACGGTCTCTTCCGACTTGGTGCAGGGACCTGAGTGGAGCTGACTTGCTTGTGGTTGGGTGTCTGCTCATCGTTGGGGTGGTTTCGGCACGGGCGGCGTCTCGTTCCTCGTCGCCGGCCCGGCTCAACCGACTGCTGGTGGCCGTCCCCGACGGTCTCTTCCGACTTGGTGCAGGGACCTGAGTGGAGTTGGCCTTCTTGTGGTTGGGTGTCTGCTCATCGTTGGGGTGGTTTCGGCACGGGCGGCGTCTCGTTCCTCGTCGCCGGCCCGGCTCAACCGACTGCTGGTGGCCGTCCCCGACGGTCTCTTCCGACTTGGTGCAGGGACCTGAGTGGAGTTGGCCTTCTTGTGGTTGGGTGTCTGCTCATCGTTGGGGTGGTTTCGGCACGGGCGGCGTCTCGTTCCTCGTCGCCGGCCCGGCTCAACCGACTGCTGATGGCCGTCCCCGACGATCACTCCCGGCCAGGTGCTGAGACTCGAGTAGAGCTGACCTGCCTGTGGTCGGGTACCTGCCCATCGTCTGGGGTGGTTTCGGCACGACGGGCGGTCGACTTCCTCGACGCCGGTCGGCTCAAACCGCCGATGCCAGGCAGGCAGAGATCCCGGCGTACGTGTCCTCGTCGAAGGCCACGAGGCGGACCTCCCCGACCCCGGTCTGCGTCCCCTCAACGTCGTCACAGCCGCATCGATCGCGTCCTCCCGGGGCCAGGCGTAGATGCCCGCACTGATCAGGGGAAACGCAAGCGTCTCCACAGACAGTTCGTCGGCCACCTCCAGCGCCCGCCGGTAGCAGGACTCCAGCAGCCTCCGGTCCCGCTGACCCGCCCGGTAGTTCGGCCCCACGGTGTGGATCACCCAGCGGGCTGGCAGGTCGCCGGCTACCGTCCAGCCGGCGTCACCGGTCGCCAACCCGTGGGGGAACCGGGCGATGCAGTCCTCGAGCACAGCGGGGCCTCCGGCGCGGTGGATCGCCCCGTCGACTCCGCCGCCCCGCGCATGGCGTTGTTGGCCGCGTTCACGATCGCGTCGACCCTCTGGCGCGTGATGTCGCCCAGCACAGCGGTGAGTTCCATCCCCCAGTCTGACCCTCCGGGGCCCTCGGTGAGGGCCGGGCCGGACGCGACACGGCTCACCCGGGCCCGGAACCGCACGAATCCCGTGGCCTGCTAGAAATGAAGCATGACAACTCCCTTGACCGCCCCTGGGTACGGCACTACCAGCCCGGTGTGCCCGCCGAGATCGAAGCCCCGACCGAGTCGCTGGTCGGCCTGTACGAGCGGTCGGTCGCCGAGGGAGGCGACGCAGTCGCCCTCGAGTTCTTCGGCAGGGAGACCACCTACACCGAGCTGGGTGACCAGATCGCCCGCGCCGCCGAAGGGCTCCGCAAGCTCGGCGTCAAGGCCGGCGACCGGGTAGCCCTGATCCTGCCCAACAGCCCGCAGCACGTCGTCGCGTTCTACGCGGTGCTGCGGCTCGGTGCGGTCGTCGTCGAGCACAACCCCTCTACACCGCGCGCGAACTGCGGCACCTGTTCGAGGACCACGGCGCCCGCGTCGTCATCGCCTGGGACGCCGCCGTCGCGAAGCTCCGCGAGCAGCCCTCAGACATCCAGCTCGACGCGATCGTGTCGGTGAACCTGCTCAAGGCCTTCCCGACTGTGAAGCGTCTCGCGCTCACGCTCCTGCCGGTGAAGAAGCTACGCGCCACCAAGGCGAAGCTCACGCAGCCGGCCCCCGGAACGATTCCCTGGGAGGAGCTTCTCAAGGCCGATCCGATCAACCCGGCCCACCCGCGTCCGGCGGTCTACGACCTTGCCGTCATCCAGTACACCTCGGGTACCACGGGCCAGCCCAAGGGCGCGATGCTCACCCACTCCAACCTGTTCTCCAACGCCCGCCAGGGCGAGGCCTGGATGCACGGCGCGCAGTACCGCAAGGAGATCTTCTACGCGATCCTGCCCCTGTTCCACGCCTTCGGCATGACGCTGTTCCTCACCTACGGCATCCTCAAGCAGGCCCGGCTCGTGCTCTTCCCGTCCTTCGACGTCAACCTCGTGCTCGACGCGGCCGTCAAGAGCCCGCCCACCGTCTACTGCGCCGTCCCGCCGATCTACGAGGCGACGGCCCGCCGCGCGAAGGAGCGTGGCATCTCGCTGCGCTCCGCCAAGTACTGCATCTCCGGCGCCATGGCGCTGCCCGCCTCGACCGTCGAGCTGTGGGAGTCCGTCTCGGGCGGCCTGCTCGTCGAGGGGTACGGCATGACGGAGGCGTCGCCCGTGTGCCTCGGCAACCCGTTCGCCGAGTCCCGTCGCAGCGGCACCATCGGCGTGCCGTTCCCCAGCACCTGGATGCGCGTCGTCGATCCCGAGGATCCCACCCGCGACGTGGAGCAGGGGGAGCGTGGAGAGTTGCTCATCCACGGCCCCCAGGTGTTCCAGGGCTACTGGCACAACGAGGAGGAGACGGCCAAGACCCTGCTGCCCGGCGGGTGGCTGCGCACCGGCGACATCGTCACCCAGGACGAGGACGGGTTCACCACCATCGTCGACCGCGTCAAGGAGCTGATCATCACCGGCGGGTTCAACGTCGCGCCGTCCGAGGTGGAAGCTGTGCTCCTGACCCACCCGCTGTGCGCGACGCCGCGGTGGTGGGCCTGCCGAACGAGGAGGTCGGCGGCGAGCGCGTCATCGCGGCCGTCAACCCCGAGCCCGGAGCGAACCTCACGTACGTGGAGCTGCGCGCCTGGTGCAAGGAGCGGCTGACCGGCTACAAGGTGCCTCGCGACTTCTACATCATCGATGAGCTGCCGAAGTCGATGCTCGGCAAGGTGCTGCGCAAGCAGGTTCGTGACAGCCTCGACGTGATGGAGCCGCTCCCTCACTCCTGAGGATCGGGGGCGTCGAGGGAGGCGACCCGGTCGGCGATGATCGCGAGACACGCCGGGTCGCGCGCGGCGCGGAAGTGCCCCACGACCGGCAGCGCCTCGTTGACGGCGCCCTCGAGCTTAAGTCAAGAAGTTGAACGCAAGAAATGATTGCGAATTGATAACGATTGTCTGCGGCACTCGGCATCCGATTCAGTTGCGGAGTCGCATTAACGTTTGGCTACGCGTGTCACAATCTGTCGCGGGTTCCCGATAAAAGATGGTGACGTAAACATTGTGGGTGGTTGGCAGGGCGGGGGCGGGCAGGCCGATGCCCCGCGCCGATGGCGCGGGAGTTGCCAAAGGGTGTGTCAGAAGGCTGCGCGCAGCAGCGTAACGAGGTCGGAATGGGTGGGTGCGACGGGGGTCGTCGCGGTGCACCCGTCGGCGAGGGCGGTGTCGGCCAGTTCGTCGAGAGCCTCGGTGAAGTCATCGCGGGGGATGCCACACTGGGCCAGCCCGGGCCGACGCCGAGCTTGGCGTTGAGCTTGTCGATCCGCGCGATGCAGGAGAGCACCCCGGCCCTCGGACCCACCGCGCTGGCCCCGCGAGGTGGCCGAGCCAGGCGTAACGCTCGGCGCAACGAGCGCTGCGCTCCGCGTTGAAGGCAATCACGTGAGGCAGCAGGATCGCGTTGAGCCGACCGTGCGCGACGGGGAACCGCCCTCCGAGGGCATGGGCGAGTGAGTGGACGATGCCCAGCCCTGCGTTGTCGAAGGCCATCGCCGCGAGCGTCGATGCGTGATGCATCGACGTGCGTGCCTCGACGTCGGAGCCGTCCTCGAAACAGCGCACCAGGTTCGCGAAGGCCAGTTGCGTCGCCTTCTCCGCGAGGGCGTCGCTGAAGTCGCTCGCGCCGGTCGACACGTAGGCCTCGATCGCGTGGGTCAGCACATCCATACCGGAATCGGCGGTGGTGCGCGGGGGACGCCCAGCACGGCCCGGGCGTCGAGGATCGCGAGCCTCGGCACCAGATCCGGTGAGACCATCGGGAGCTTGGCGTGCGTGGTCTCCTCGGTGATCACCGAGAAGCTCGTCACCTCGGAGCCGGAGCCCGACGTCGTGGGGATGACGACGAGGCCGTCCACGGCCCCGAGGCCGACCTCGATGGCCGCCTTGTGCATGGCCTTGGCCGCGTCGATGGGGGATCCTCCGCCGTAGGCGATCACCACGTCGGGGCGCGCAGCGAGATAGGAAGCGACCCCCTTGCCGATCACGGCCACCGTCGGGTTCGGCAGCACCTCGTCGAAGACGACCGTGTCCGCGCCGAGGAGGTCGAGCACGAGCGCGAACACGTCCGTGCCCGCCAGGAAGGAATCCGTGACCACGAACACCCGTCGGTCGGCGAACTCCCGCAATCCCTCGAGCGCGCCCTCTCCGAAGCTGATCTCGGTGGCAAGGGTGAATGTGCTCATGAATCGACCTCTGCCAGATGCTGGCGGTACTCGGTGGGTGTCTGCCCGGTGTGTTTCTTGAAGGTGCGCGAGAAGTAGTTGAGAGGTTGGAAGTCCAACTCGTCAGCGATCCGCAACACGGGTTTGGTTGTGTGGGCGAGCATCAGCTTCGCGCGGTCCAGCCGCTTGGTGGTGACGTAGCTGATGAAGCTCTGCTTGGTCTGCTGCTTGAACTGGCGGGCGAAATGCGACTCCGACCAGGCGAGATAGGAGGCCGCCTTCTGCACGGACAGGAACGCCGTGGGATCCTTCTCGATCTCGTTCAGCAACGTGGAGATGGTGCGCTCGTTCATGGCGAGTTTCGGCTCGACCAGTTCGTGCAACAGGATCAGCAGGCGTTCCGCGTGCACCTGGGCCTCGTACCGGTTCATCGACGTGCGGCGGCCCTTGCGGCGGCTCATCACCTCGACCGTCATGTCACGGCCGTACTGCACACCCTCGCCGGTTGCGACGCCGATCAGCACGTCCTCGAGGTCGCCCAACCGCTCGCGGGGCACCTTCATGCTCCACCGCGGGATCAACTGGTCGAGGTAGTCGCCCACGAGGTCGAGGTTGCCCGCGAGGTTGCGCTCGTGGAGGTGCCTCACCAGCTCGACGGGGTCGACGCACGACGGTGGGGTCCCCTCGGGTACCAGGGTGCTGCTTCCGCGTGGCTCGGAGGCGCGCCTGCCCAGGTACGGGCCGGCGCTCGCCTTCAGCAGCAGCTTCGAGTCGCGGCCGAGGAGGGTGTCGTTGGCCAGCTTCACGACGGCCTCGGCCGCGTGGTGCAGCTCATCGAGCGCCACCACCCGCAGTTCCTTCGCCAGGGCCCTGGCCTCCTCCGAGTAGGGGAGGTCGGAACTTCCAGTCAGCATCCGGTTGAGCTGTTCCTGGTCGCGGTCGAGCAGCACCTGCCCGGCCATGACCGCGCCGAGGTACTGCGATCCGCGTGTGATGGCCACCGAGAAGTCGACCAGGCCCGCGTGGCACTGATAGATGACAGGGCGGCCCTCGATGGCGCTCTGGAAGCCGCCGTGGGCGTCGCATCCGTAGCAGAGCTGCCGCACCTTCGGGTCGCGGCGCAGCAGCTGACACAGCTGGCTGAACTGCGACGCCGTCGTCACAGGTGAGCCCGTCGAGTCGACGGTGATCATCGCGAGACCCGTCTCGGCCGCGTAGTTGTCCTGGATCTCCTGCAACCGGTCGATGTCGACCAGGTGACGCAGGTCGGGGCCCATTCCGGGCGTCCCCAGCATCAGGGAAGACATATCGCCTCCACAAACTCGTCGACCCCGTCACCGGTGACTGAATCGAGACAGAAGACGCGCGAGGCCCCGGCGAGGTTCAGCAGGCCGACGGCGGCGTCGCGCTGGCTCTCGGGGCTTGCGCACATTTGGTCACCACGCCCAGCACCTCACGGTTGAAGGCCGTGCTGAAACCGGGTGGGAATCGGGTGCCGCGCTCGTCGGCAGCCTGCACAAGCACGACGCTGTCGACGCTCCATGAGGCGTTGATCAGCGCGTTCTTGAAGAACATGGACTCCAGGAGCTCTCCCGGGGTGTCGACCACTCCGTCGTGCACCTCGATGGCCTGGGTCTTCGCGTAGTCGAGGACGCCGCCCTGGAGGCGCTGCCGCAGGGTCGTCTTCCCGCGCCAACGCTGCCCACGAGCAGGATCGACTTCAAGGTCTACGTCCTGGTCACCGGGGCCGGAGTGAAACCGAGCACAGAGCAGAGCGTCTCGACCACCGCCTGGACGGCCGATTCGACGTCCGCCAACTGCCCCGTGATCAACAATGATCCGGAGAACCGGTCGACGTAGGCGAGTTGGATGTCAGAGGCCTTGCTCGCGATGTCGCCACCGATGATCGCGGCCTCGCCCGGGTCAGGGTCAACACTGCGACCGAACCGCCGCGGGCGTCCGCGAGGCCGATCTTCGGAAACAGCAACGGGTCGGCATTCGCGATGATGTGCGCGAGCGTGACCTGTTTGCCAGGAACGAATTCCTGGATGATCCGCTGCTTCTCTGTGGTGCTCTCCATCGGCCTCTGTGCCTCCCTGCTCCCCCACCATACGTGGTGCCTCCAGAGGGTCAAGGGGTGCCCTCAGGTGGTGGCGGGATTGTGTAACAACGGGGCCGCAACGTGTAGCCAAAGCCTGCCTACCCTTCAGGAGATGCGGCCAGGGCGGCCGTTGACAGACGAAGGAGTCCAGCATGCAAGAGGCACTGGGACTTGTCGAGACCAAGGGATTCGTCGGTGCGGTCGAGGCCGCCGATGCGATGGTGAAGTCGGCAAACGTCCAGCTCATCGGCAGCGAGAAGATCGGCGCCGGCTTCGTGACCGTCATGGTCCGTGGCGACGTCGGAGCGGTCAAGGCGGCGACAGACGCCGGTGCGGCTGCTGCGGGCAAGGTGGGCGAGGTCATCTCCGTCCACGTGATCCCGCGTCCCCACACCGATGTCGAGAAGCTCCTCCCGAGCGTGAAGTGAGTGTGGAAATGTCTGAAGATCTGATCAACAAGGTCATGGCCGAGGTCATGAAGAAGCTTCCTGTCGACCAGGCCCCGCGGTCGCCGCAGGTGAGCGCCCGGCCGCCACCGAGTTCGTCGGCACCAACGCACTGGGCGACACCATCGGACTCGTCATCGCAAACGTCGACCCGGCGCTGCACGAGATGATGGGCCTCGAGGCCAAGTACCGTTCCATCGGCATCGTCGGCGCCCGCACCGGAGCAGGCCCGCACATCTTCGCCGCCGATGAGGCAGTCAAGGCCACCAACTGCGAGATCCTGACGATCGAGCTCCCCCGTGACACCAAGGGCGGTGCCGGCCACGGCTCGCTGATCGTGTTCGGTGCCGAGGACGTCTCCGACGCCCGTCGCGCAGTCGAGGTCACCCTCTCCGAGCTGGACCGCACCTTCGGTGACGTGTACGGCAACGACGCGGGCCACCTCGAGTTCCAGTACACGGCACGCGCCAGCTACGCCCTCAACAAGGCGTTCGGCGCCCCATCGGCAAGTCGTTCGGCATCACCGTCGGCGGCCCAGCCGCCATCGGTGTCGTCCTGGCGGACACCGCGGTGAAGGCGTCGACCATCGACGTGATCGCCTACTCGAGCCCGGCCAAGGGCACGAGCTTCTCCAACGAGGTCATCTGCGCCTTCAGCGGCGACTCGGGTGCCGTCCGGCAGGCCATCGTGGCCGCCCGCGACGTCGGCCGCGGCCTGCTGGGTGCGCTCGGGCATACCCCGAGTCCTCGACCACTCCCTACATCTGAGGAGACTGACCAGTGAGATCCAAGAGGTTTGAGGTTCTCGACGCCCGCCCCGTGAACCAGGACGGCTTCGTCAGCGAATGGCCGGAGGTCGGCCTGATCGCGATGGACGGGCCGAACGACCCGAAGCCGTCGATCAAGATCGTCGGCGGCAAGGTCGTCGAGCTTGACGGCAAGGCCGAGGCCGAGTTCGACATGCTCGACACGTTCATCGCCACCTACGGCATCAACCTTGAGCGTGCCGAGGAAGTCAATGCGATGGATTCGGTGGTGCTCGCGCACATGCTGTGCGACATCAACGTGCCCCGCAGCGCCCTGATCCCGCTCACCACCGCGATGACCCCCGCCAAGGCGGCCGAGGTCGTCTCGCAGATGAGCGTGCTCGAGATGATGAACGCGGTCACCAAGCTGCGCGCAAGGAAGACGCCGGCCAACCAGTGCCATGTCACCAACGTCGCCGACAACCCGGTGCAGATCGCGGCGGACGCCGCCGAGGCAGCCCTGCGTGGCTTCGCTGAGGAGGAGACCACCGTCGGCATCGTGCGCTACGCGCCGTTCAACGCCCTGGCGATTCTCGTCGGTGCGCAGGTCGGTCGCCCGGGCATCCTCACCCAGTGCGCGGTTGAGGAAGCCACCGAGCTCCAGCTCGGAATGCGGGGGCTGACGGCATACGCCGAGACCGTTTCGGTGTACGGCACCGAGGCAGTGTTCATGGACGGTGACGACACCCCGTGGTCGAAGGCGTTCCTCGCCTCCTGCTACGCGTCGCGCGGCCTGAAGATGCGCTTCACGTCGGGCACCGGTTCCGAGGTGCAGATGGGCTTCGCCGAGGGCATGAGCATGCTCTACCTCGAGAGCCGCTGCCTGTTCGTCACCAAGGCGGCAGGTTCGCAGGGCACCCAGAACGGCTCCGTCAGCTGCGTCGGCGTTCCCGCCGCCGTGCCGCAGGGCATCCGGGCGATCCTGGCCGAGAACCTGATCGCCATCATGCTCGACCTCGAGTGCGCCTCGTCCAACGACCAGACGTTCACCCATTCGGACCTGCGCCGCGTCGCCCGCACACTGATGCAGTTCGTGCCCGGCACGGACTTCATCTGCTCCGGCTACTCGGCCACCCCGAACTACGACAACATGTTCGCCGGTTCGAACTGGGACGCCGAGGACTACGACGACTGGGTCATCCTGCAGCGCGACCTGCGCGTAGACGGAGGCCTCGTGCCCGCCGTCGAGGAAGACGTCGTTGCGGTGCGCCGCAAGGCCGCCCGTGCGATCCAGGCCACCTTCAAGGAGCTGGGTCTCCCGGCCATCACCGATGCAGAGGTTGAGGCAGCCACCTACGCCAACGGTTCGAAGGACATGCCGGCGCGCAATGTCGTCGAGGACCTGAAGGCGGCAGAAGAGATGATGAAGCGCGAGGTCACCGGCCTCGACGTGGCGAAGGCGCTGTCCCGCGGCGGCTTCGACGACGTGTCCGAGGCGGTGTTCAACCTGCTGAAGCGCCGGGCCGCCGGCGACTACCTGCACACGAGCGCCATCTTCGACCGCAACTTCAACGTCGACTCCGCCGTCAACAACCCGAACGACTACGCCGGACCCAGGACGGGTTACCAGATCTCGGATGAGAAGTGGGAAATCCTCAAGACGATCCGCCAGGCCGTCAGCCCGGAAAGCATCTGAGGTGAGCACCATGGATCAAGCAACCATCAAGCGACTCGTGGAAGAGGTCGTACGTGAGCTCGTCTCGCAGCCGGCCGCCCAGCCCACAGGTGGTGGTGTCGCCACCATGACGCCCACGACGGTCGGGAACCTGACCATCGCCGAGACCGGTGAAGCCACGCGCGGCACCGATCCCAAGGAGGTCGTCATCGCCCTCTCGCCCGCGTTCTCGACGATGATCCACGAGACCATCATCGGGATCCCGCACGCGCAGGTGCTCAAGGAGATCTGCGCAGGCATCGAGGAGGAGGGGCTGAAGTACCGCTTCGTCCGCCTCTACAAGACCGCGGACGTCGGCTTCCTCGCCCACGAGGCGGCCAAGCTGTCGGGCTCCGGCATCGGCATCGGGATCCAGTCGCGTGGCACGACCGTCATCCACCAGAAGGACCTTCCGCCGCTCAGCAACGTGGAACTGTTCTCGCAGTCGCCGCTGATCGACGAGGCGACCTTCCGGGCGATCGGCAAGAACGCGGCCAAGTACGCCAAGGGTGAGAGCCCGACGCCCGTCCCGGTCCGCAACGACCAGATGGCCCGGCCGAAGTACCAGGCGATCGCGGCCCTGCTACACAACAAGGAAACCACGCTCGTCGACCTGAAGAAGAAGGCCCAGGGCCTTCAGATCAGCTTCGGCTAAGGAGAAGCGAAAATGGATCAAGAGCAACTGATTCGTCAGATCATGGCCGAGGTGATGAAGAACCTCGGAGGCGGCAGCGATCAGGTGAGCTTCGAGAAGAAGCCCGCCCCGGCCGCTGCAGCGACCGGAGCAACGGTCGGAGTCAAGGACTACCCGCTGGCTGAGAAGTCACCCCAGCTGGTGACCACCGACAGCGGCGTGAAGCTGAACGACCTCACCTTCGAGAAGATGAAGTCGGGCGCCATCGACGCCAAGGACTTCCGCATCTCGTCCGGCACGCTCGAACTGCAGGCCCAGGTTGCCGACGACTCCGGTCGTGGCCCCCTTGCCCGCAACATGCGCCGTGCCGCCGAGTTGGTGTCCGTCCCCGATGAGCGCCTCCTCGCCATCTACAACGCGCTGCGCCCGTACCGCTCGACCAAGGCCGAGCTGTACGACATCGCTGCCGAGCTCGAAGGCACCTACGACGCCACCGTCTCCGCGGGCTTCCTCCGTGAGGCGGCCGACGTCTACGAGGCCCGGGGCCGACTCCGCGTCGACTGACAAGCCTCAACTTCCCATCCACCACTACCGAAGGAACCGAAGATGAGCCTCGTAGCCGGCGTCGACATCGGCAACGCGACGACTGAGGTCGCGCTCGCCAGGGTCACCGGAGACGGCATCTCGTTCCTCGCAAGCTCTACGATCCCGACCACCGGGATCAAGGGCACCGAGGCCAACCTGCAGGGCGTTTTCCACGCCCTGCAGGTGGCCCTCGGCAAAGCAGACCTGAAGCTCCACGACCTGGACATGATCCGCGTCAACGAGGCGGCGCCCGTCATCGGCGACGTCGCGATGGAGACCATCACCGAGACGATCATCACCGAGTCCACGATGATCGGACACAATCCGTCGACCCCCGGTGGCCTCGGCATCGGCGTCGGCACCACCATCCACATCTCCGAACTGGCGGGCGCATCCGCCGACCGGCCCTGGATCGTCGTGGCCGACCACGGCCACCCCTTCGACCGCGTCGCGCAGATCATCAACGACTCCCCGCACCTCAACGTCACCGGCGCCATCCTGCAGGCCGACGACGGCAACCTGGTGCACAACCGCCTCAACTGCAAGATCCCGATCGTCGACGAGGTGCGGCTCATCGAGAAGGTGCCGCTGGGCATGCTCGCCGCCATCGAGGTCGCCGAGGTCGGCCGCATCGTCGAGACGCTCTCGAACCCCTACGGCATCGCAACCCTGTTCGAGCTCGACAACGAGGACACCAAGCACGTCGTTCCCCTCGCCCGCTCCCTGGTCGGCAACCGTTCCGCGGTGGTCATCAAGACCCGAAGGGTGATGTCCAGGAGCGCCGGATCCCCGCAGGGAGGCTCACCGTGCACGGCGAGCCCCGCGGCACCGAGGTCGACGTCGAGCGCGGCGCCGACGAGATCATGGACGCCGTGGTGTCGGTGCGCGCCGTCTCGGATGTGACGGGCGAACCCGGCACCAACGTCGGCGGCATGATGGAGAAGGTCCGGGTCACGATGGCCCAGTTGACCGACCAGTCGCCCCGGGACATCCGCATCACCGACCTGCTGGCCGTCGACACCCAGGTGCCGCGCATGGTGGCAGGCGGCATCGCCAACGAGTTCTCCATGGAGGCCGCGGTCGGCATCGCCGTGATGGTCAAGACCGACCGGCTCCAGATGAACCGCATCGCCAGCCTGCTCGCCGCCCAGGTCGGCGTGCCCGTCGAGGTCGGCGGCATCGAGGCCGACATGGCCATCCGCGGCGCGCTCACCACCCCGGGCAGCGCGGCCCCGATCGCCGTGCTCGACATGGGCGCGGGATCCACCGACGCCTCCGTCATGCGGGCCGACGGATCCGGAGTCTCCATCCACCTGGCGGGCGCAGGCAACATGGTGACCCTGATGATCCAGTCCGAACTCGGCCTGGAGATGTTCGACACCGCCGAGGACATCAAGCGCTACCCGCTCGCCAAGGTCGAGACCGTCTTCAACATCCGGCACGAGGACGGCACGGTCCAATTCTTCGACGAGCCGCTCCCGCCCCAGGTCTACGCTCGCGTGGTGGTCCTCAAGCCCGAGGGCATGATCCCGCTCGACATCGATCTTCCGGTGGAGACCATCCGCCAGATCCGGATCCGCGCAAAGGAGCGCGTCTTCGTCACCAACGCCATCCGCGCGCTGCGGAAGGTATCTCCCAACGACAACGTCCGCGACATCGACTTTGTCGTGCTGGTCGGCGGCTCCGCCCTCGACTTCGAGATCCCGCAGTTGGTCACCAAGGCGCTCGCCGAGTACCGCGTGGTTGCGGGCCGGGCGAACATCCGCGGCACCGAGGGGCCCCGTAACGCAGTCGCGACGGGGCTGGCGCTGAGCTGGGCGGAGGAGAAGCGATGAACCCGCGTAACCCGAAGCTCACTCCACCGAGCATCCTGATCCACGTCCACGACCAGGTGCCCGGCGACGACCTGGTGACCCTGCTGCTCGGCATCGAGGAAGAGGGGGTCCCGGTGGAGCTCACCCGCCACGCCGAGCTGAACCCGCTGAAGCTCGCCCACGCCGCCGCCGTCGCCTCCAAGCTCGGCATCGGTATCGGCGTCTCGCTCGACTACGTCGTCATCACCACGGAGAAGCTGCCAGAGGACCGCCCGTACATCGCACGGTTCCTGGCCGATGTCGACGGCAGGCTCATCGGCGGCGACGCCGCCCGCGTCGTCAAGCGACTCCCACTGCGGGGGTTCGCCACCCGCACCCCTGGAACCCCGGTGACTGAAAGGAAGCACTGATGGAAGCACTCGGCTTGATTGAGGTCGTCGGCCTTACCGCCGGCGTCGAGGCCGCTGACGTGGCCTGCAAGAGCGCAAACGTCGAGCTGGTCGGCTACGAACTCGCCAAGGGCGGCGGGTTCGTGACCATCAAGGTCCTCGGCAAGGTCGGCGCGGTCACCGCCGCCGTCGACGCCGCCGCGCTCGCCGCTTCGAGGATCACCCGCGTGGTGAGCAAGCTCGTCATCCCGCGGCCCAACACGCAGGTCGAGCCCATGGTCCGTTCCGCGGCAACCGTCGGCCTGACGCCGCCCGTGTCCGCCCCGCACCGGAGCCTGCCCCGCATCGGAGCCCGCAGCGGCCCCGGAGCCCGCAGCGGCCCCGGAAGAGGCGCCCGCCAAGGCGGCCGCCCCCACCAAGCCCGCCGGGACGAAGAGCCCGGCCCGGGAAATCGCCAAGGCTCCCGCCAAGGCAACGGCAAACCCTGCCAAGACCAATGCTGGAAGGAAGTAACCCATGAGCCAAGCGCTGGGTCTCGTCGAGACCAAGGGATTCGTCGGAGCCGTCGAGGCGGCCGACGCCATGACCAAGTCCGCCAATGTGACGCTGGTCGGAACCGAGAAGATCGGCGCCGGCTACGTGACCGTGTTCGTCCGTGGTGACGTCGGCGCCGTGAAGGCCGCCGTCGACGCCGGTGCCGCCGCCGCCTCCCGCGTCGGTGAGCTCGTCTCGCAGCATGTCATCCCGCGTCCCCACGCCGACGTCGAGAAGATCCTGCCGAAGGCCTGATCGTGACGGAGACGCAGCTGATCGCAACCCTCGCGGAACGGGTACTGGCCCGCATCGCGGAGTCGGACCCACGACGCGTGATCGTCGGGATCTCGAACCGGCACCTGCACCTGTGCGACGCCGACTTCCGGACCCTCTTCGGCTACGACGCGCCGTCGGTCAGGAAGTATGTGCGCCAGCACGGCGAGTTCGCGGCCGAGGAGAGCGTGACGCTGCACGGCCCGAAGGGAGCCATGGCCCGCGTCCGGGTCATGGGTCCCAACAGGTCCCAGACGCAGGTCGAGTTGAGCCGCACCGACTGCTTCGCGCTGGGCATCGACGCGCCCATGGCGCAGTCGGGTGACCTGGCCGACGCCGCGCCGATCGAGATCGAGGGGCCCTGCGGCCGGGTGAAGCTCGACCATGCCGTCATCGTCGCCGGACGCCACATCCACATGGGCCCGACGGAGGCCGCAGCATTGGGCGTGAAGAACCACGACCGCGTCAGCGTCCAGTTCGAGGGGGAGCGCGGCGGACGCCTCGACAACTTCCTCGTCCGGGTGAAGGACTCCTACCTGCTGGAACTGCACCTCGACACCGACGAGGGCAATGCCATCGGCGCCCGCACGGGCGACCACGTCCGGATCTGCCGCTGACATGGGAGGGAGCCGTACACCGCTGCACCGGTTCGCACGGATGGTGCGAACGGGGAGACGGGCACGCCGTCCGGGCCGACGCGACTCGGCGTCGACCTCGGCACGGGAAACATCGTGCTGGCGGCCGTGGACGGCTCCGATGCGCCCATCGCGGGAGCCCGGATGCGCTCGACCGTTGTGCGCGACGGCGTCGTCATCGACTGGCTCGGCGCCGTCCGGGCCGTGAAGAAGCTGAGGGACGCCCTCGAGGCGAGCCTCGGCATCCGCTTCGACGAGGCTGCCGTCGCCGTCCCGCCAGGGATCGACAAGGCCACCATCAAGATCTTCACCAACGTCATTGAGGCAGCAGGCCTCGAGTCGGCCGAGGTGGTCGACGAGCCGGTGGCCGCCGCCACCGCGCTCGGGATCGCCACCGGCGCCGTCATCGACATCGGCCACGGCACCACAGGCGTCTCCATCCTCCGCGACGGCATTGTCGAGCTCAGCGCCGACGAGGCCACCGGCGGGCAGCACATGTCGCTGGTCGTCGCGGGTGCACTCGGGATCGACTTCGAGACGGCCGAGAAGTACAAGCGGAAGAAGGCCAACGCCGACCTCGTGTTCGGCCTGATCCGACCCACCATCGAAAAGATGGCGACCATCGCGGCCGGTGTGCTGGACGGACAACCGGAGCTGTCCATCCACCTGGTGGGCGGCGCCAGTTCGCTGCCCGGCACCGCCGAGGTGTTCGCCGAGATCCTCGGGCGTCCCGTGACCCAGGCGCCCGACCCGCTCTACCCGACCCCGCTCGGCACAGCGATGAGGAGGACCCATGAGTGAGAACGAGCTGCGCGCCATGATCGCCGAGATCGTCGCGCAGGCCCTTGCCTCCGAGGCACGCGCACCGGAGTCCCAGCGCCCCAACGCGCTGGTGCTGTTCACCGGGGCGCTGCTCGGCTTCGAGGCATCACTCGAGTCGCTCGGACGCGCGAAGTCCACCGTCAACCTCGACTGGATCCAGACCGACAGCGCCTCCCGCATCCTCGACCAGGCCGCCATCGAGCGGGTCGGCATGACGAAGGCGTCGACCTCGCTGGTCGTCTCGCACGACCTTCTCATCGTGCCCACCATGACCGTCAACATGATCGCGAAGGTCGTGCACGGCATCGGTGACTGCCTGGCCTCCAACGTGCTGTCCGAATTCATCATGTCGGGCAAGCCGGTGGTGGTCGCAACCAACGCCGCCTGCCCCGACTCGGCAGACAAGCGAGGGTGGTTCCCCGCCATGCCCGAGGGATACGCCGCGATGCTGCGGGAGAATCTCACCCGGCTGGCGTCCTTCGGGGTCAAGCTCTCCGCCGCCGAACGACTCGACCGGGCCGTCGCCCGGCTGGTCGGCGCCTCCCACGAGGCAGCCGTCGACTGCGGTGAACGGGTCATCTCCGCCTCAACAGTCGCGGGCATGAGGCCGGACAGCACCGTCCGGATCGCCCGCGCCGCCATCATCACCGACCTCGCCCTGGAGGCCGCCGCCTCCGCCCACATCACGCTAGAGAGGGTGTGAAGGATGTATCTCGCCAAGGTGATCGGGACCGTGGTCTCGACAAGCAAGGATGCCCGCCTGACCGGGTTCAAGCTGCTGCTCACGCGCCGACTGACCGCTGACGCCGTCGAGGACGGGCTGCCGGAGGTGTGCGTCGACACCGTCGGCGCCGGCCGCGGTGAGACCGTCATCGTCACCAAGGGCTCGTCTGCCCGGTTCGCCGCGGACCGCTCGGACGCCCCCATCGACTCGACCATCGTCGGCATCGTCGACGAGGTGGAGATCGGCTGAGCCATGCCTGCCGTCTACACCCGCACCGGCGACAAGGGAGCAACCGGCCTCTTCGGTGGCTCGCGCGTCGCGAAGCAGAGCCTGCGCGTCGAGGCGTACGGCACCGTCGATGAGGCCAACGCCGCCATCGGCGTCGCCAAGGCCGGCCTCGAACCAGGTGCCTGGCGCGACCGCGTGCACGCCGTCCAGCAGCGGCTGTTCGTGCTCGGTGCCGAACTCGCCTCCGATGCTGCCGGCGCCGAGATCCTCGGCAACAAGATCTCCGAGGACGACGTCGCCCTGCTCGAGCGGCTGATCGACGACTGCCTCGCGGTCACCGGCCCGCAGCGCGCCTTCGTCGTGCCCGGCCGCGATGCCGTCTCCGCGCCCTTCCACACCGCCCGCACCATCGTGCGCCGCGCCGAACGCCGCGTGTTGACGCTGTCCGAGTCCGAGGCCGTGCGGCCCGAACTCGTCCGCTACCTCAACCGGCTCTCCGACGCCGTCTACGCGCTGGCCAGGCTCACCGAGACCTGGTTCGAGCTGGCCCGCATCGAGCAGGTCGTGCGCGACGTCGTCGCCCGCCTGCTCCCCGCAGCCGAACCCGGCCGTTGGGGCGCCATGCGACAGGCCACCCGACCTGTCGAGATGACCCTCGACTCGTGCAAGCGTCTCGCCGAGGCCGCCGAGGAGCGCGCCGCCGCCATGGGCGTCCCGATCGTGTTCGCCGCGGTCGACGCCTCCGGCGTGCCCGTCCTACTGCACCGGATGGCCGACTCGCTGCTCGGTAGCGTCGACATCGCCCAGAACAAGGCGTGGAGCGCGGCGGCATTCAAGCAGTCCACGGCCGCGCTCGGCCGGGCCGCCTCCACCGCCCTCCAGGGTTGGCCGACGGCAACCAGGGGCGCGTCGTCCTCTTCGGGGCGGCGAGCCGGTATTCGCGTGCGGCCAACTGCTCGGTGGGCTGGGCGTCTCCGGCGGAACCGTCGAAGAAGACTGCGAAATCCTGAACTTTGCGATGAATCAAGTGTTTGGAGAAATGTCATGACGATCGACGCATCCCAGATTGAGGCCGTCATCCGTAAGGTGCTCGCCCAGGTTCCGGCCGGATCGGCCGACACCGTAGGCGACGGCGTCTTCGCCGACATGCAGAGCGCCATCGAGGCCGCTGCCACCGCGGCCGACCAGTACCGGCGCTGCTCCATGGCAGAGCGTCGACGCTACGTCGCGGCCATCCGTGAGGTCATGCTCCGCCCGAGAACCTCGACCACATGTCCGCGCAGGCCGTGATCGAGACCGGCATGGGCGACGTCGCCCACAAATACCTCAAGAACAAGTTCGCCGCCGAGAACACCCCGGCGTCGAGGACCTCGAGACCTCCGCCTGGTCGGGCGACGGTGGACTCACCACCGTCGAGTACTCCGCCTACGGTGTCATCGGGGCCATCACGCCCACCACCAACCCGACCGAGACGATCATCTGCAACGCCATCGGCATGCTCGCCGCAGGCAACGCCGTCGTGTTCAGCCCCCACCCGCGTGCCAAGAACCTGTCCGTGTGGCAGGTGCGCCAGCTCAACCAGGCGCTCCGTGCCGTCGGGGCCCCGACAACCTCATCGTCACCGTCGCGGAACCGTCCATCGAGGCGACCAACGCCATGATCGAGCACCCGAGCGTGAAGATGCTCGTCGCCACCGGTGGCCCCGGCATCGTGCGCACCGTCCTCAGCTCGGGCAAGAAGGCCATCGGCGCGGGCGCGGGCAACCCGCCCGTCGTCGTCGACTCCACCGCCGACCTCGAGCACGCGGCCAAGAGCATCGTCGACGGAGCGAGCTTCGACAACAACCTGCCGTGCACCGCCGAGAAGGAATGCATCGCCGTCGAGTCGATCGCCGACCTGCTGAAGTTCAACATGATCAAGGCCGGCGCCTACGAGGCCACTGCCGACGAGGTCGCCAAGCTGGAGCGGCTCGTCCTCAACCCGAAGGGCACCGGCCCCGATACCGGCTGGGTCGGCAAGCCCGCAGCCGAGATCCTGCGCGCCATCGGCGTCGAGCCGCCCGTCGGGTCCGGCTCATCGTGTGCGAGGCCGCCGCCGACCACCCGTTCGTGGTGCACGAACTGATGATGCCGATCCTCGGCATCGTGCGGGTGCCCGATGTCGAGACGGCCATCGCGCTCGCCGTGGAACTCGAGCACGGCAACCGGCACACGGCGATCATGCACTCGCGCGACGTCAAGATGCTGACGAAGATGGGCCGCGAGATCCAGACCACGATCTTTGTGAAGAACGGGCCGTCGTTCAACGGCATCGGCATCGGTGGCGAGGGGTACTCGACGTTCACCATCGCCGGGCCGACCGGTGAGGGCCTCACCCGGACCCGCAACTTCGCCCGCACCCGCCGCTGCGTGCTCGTCGACGACCTCAACGTCCGCTGACCATGCGGCCGCTACGGATCGCCGTCACCGGCGCCGCCGGGCAGATCGGCTACTCGTTGCTCTTCCGGATCGCCGCCGGTGACCTGGCCGGCGACCGGCCGGTCGAGCTGCGGCTGTTGGAGGTGCCCGGTGCGCTCAGGTCGCTCGAGGGCGTGGTCATGGAGCTCAGCGATTGCGCGTTCCCGCTCCTCGCGGGGATCGAGATCGGGTCGGACCCGAGGCAGGTGTTCGACGGGGCCAACCTGGCGCTGCTCGTGGGCGCCATGCCGCGGAAGGCGGGCATGCAGCGCTCCGACCTGCTTGCCGCAAACGGTGCGATCTTCACCGAACAGGGGAGGGCGCTCGCCGATGTCGCGGCCGATGATCTGCGGGTCGTCGTCACCGGCAACCCGGCCAACACGAACGCGTTGATCGCGTACCGCAACGCGCCCGGCGTGCCGAGGGAGAGGTTCACGGCGCTGACGAGGCTCGACCACAATCGCGCCCGCTCCATGGCCGCGCGGGAGGCGAACCTGCCCGTCGATGCGGTCGAGGGGGTCACGATCTGGGGAAACCACTCGCTGACGCAGTACCCGGATCTGTTCAACGCCCGGATCAACGGGGTGTCGGCGGCGACGTGGATCGGGAACGACGCCTGGTTGAACTTCGACTTCATCCCTGAGGTGGCTGCCCGTGGCGCGGCGGTGATCGCGGCGCGCGGGTCGTCGAGTGCGGCCTCGGCGGCGAACGCGACGATCGAGCACGCCAGGGACTGGCTGCTGGGCACCGAACCAGGGGTATGGACCTCGATGGCCGTGCCGAGCGACGGGTCCTACGGTGTGCCTGACGGTCTGGTGTCGTCGTTCCCGGTGACCTGCTCCGCGGGGACTGGTCGATCGTTCAGGGCTTGGAGATGAATGCCTTCGGTCGGTCGAAATTGGATGCTTCGGTTGAGGAGCTTCGGCGGGAGGCTGAGGCCGTCGCTGGGTTGGGTCTGATCTGATCCGGATTGCTGGGTGAACCTGACTGGTGTCGACGGAGTCGACCGCCTGTCGTGAGGCTCCTATGTGTTGTCAAGGGTCACCAGGCGGTTTGTGCTGAAACCACCCCCGACGATGGGCAGGTACCCGACCACAGGCAGGTGGGCTCTACTCGGGTTTCTGCGCCGGTCGGGGTGGTCGTCGGGGTCGGCCAGTAGCAGTCGGTTGAGCCGGGCCGGCGGCGAGGTACGAGACGTCGCCTGCTCCTATGTGTTGTCAAGCGGTTTGTGATGGTTTGCAGGTCGCGGAACAGCTCACGCACGCCAGGCCCTCCGGTACCATCATCCTCTCCTCGTGCCGGGGCTCAGCTCTTTGCCGCCTCTCTTCTCTGCTCGGGGTGACCTTCACGGCCGCACATGGGGCCGGTCAGTGGCCGGAACTTTCAGGCTGACCAACCAGAATGGGCTACTGGCCGATTTTTCCGAATGGGCGGGCGGGGCGCCTCACCAGTGGCGGCGCTCGACGATCCGCAGGCCCGCGTCTTCGCCGAACGGGGAGCTCCACCGCAGTGCGGTCGCCAGCCCGGCGCCCTCGGGGCTGCCCGTGTAGACGACCCTTCCGTCGCGGACCCAGCGCGCCCACGCCACCCGGAACCGCTCGGCGCGGGCGGCCGTCCGGGCGAAACCGGCCGGCACCTGATGCCACACCTCACGGTCGGCGGCCGGTGGCCTCAGCGCGTCCCTCAACGAGAGGGGCCGCCGGTCCCAGACGGGGCGCGAGATCAGATAGCGGGGCTGCTCGATGGGGCCCATCACCTCCGAGACGGCGGTCGCGAACAGCAGCGTGACCGACTCGTCGACGCCCTCGAGGTGCACCCGGGTCTCACCGCCGGAGGTCACCTCGACGCGCACGCCCTCGGCGCCCACCGGCGACTCGCCGGCGTCGCGCAGGGCATCGGCGACGGCGCGGGCGTAGTCGGAGATTGCGGGCTCCGCAGTCAGAGCCGAGCGGACGCGCGCAGCCCGGAAGAGCCACTCGCCGACGAACGCGACCAGGAACACCGCGATCAGCACCGCGGCCACCGGCCCCGCGATGACCCCCAGCCCGCCCGCGATCCCAGCCGCGACGACGCCCAGTCCGGCGGCGCCGACCGGCGCCCTGGGCGCCAGCTCCGCGGGGGAACGAAGGGGAGAGCCCGATACGGCGACGGGGCCGCGGTCGGCCGTGATCCGGAGGGTCACCACCGCATCCGTGCGCTCCGGATCGACCCGTGACCACGCCTCACGGATCGAGGCATGGTCGACGGCGCGCGCCATGGCCCGGGCATTGAGCGACCCGATCTCGGCCGGGGAGCGGTCGGGCTCAGCCACGAGTCGAGATGAGCCACCCCGTCGACCACGTCGCCCTCCTCATCGACGGCGAACCAGCCGGTGTGCTTGCGGACCAACCGTCGATAATCGGCGTCACCCTGCGGCCGGTCAGGTGCGATGCACGTCACCGTCCAGTTCACCGCCACCTTGTCGGGGCGCCCGGGGTCGGTGCGCAGCGACCTGCCGCGCGTCTGCACGATCGCCGTCGACGTGGTGGCGGTGGTCAGATCGATCACCCCACTGACGGCGCGGGCATTCCACCCCTCACCCAGCAGACCGCGGGTGCCGACGAGGCAGCGGGTCCAGCCCGCGTTCAGGGCCTCGGTCGCAGCCAGAAGCCACCTGTCGGCGGCGGTACCCTCCAGCACGACGACGCCCTCGGTGGCGTCGAAGGCCTCGTCGGGGAGCAACTCGCGCAGCACATGGGCCTCGGCGCCGATGCTCGAACCCGTGACGGCGATGGGCCGGGCGTCGGCCAGCCGGTCGTCGGCCACCAATGCCTCAAGCAGCCAGCCGACCGAACCCGACTGCGGCTCGACGATGCCGTCCAGGTCGGCGGGCAGCGCGGCCGCCCGCGCATGGTCGGTGAGTACGAGCAGCCGCGCCTCTGGATCCTCGGCCAGGGTGCGGGCCGCGATCTCGACCGTGGCCTGGGCCTTCGACGACGAACGACTCAGCACGCGGTCGACCAGCGGTTGGCCGGGCCGGATCCCGTGCCGGGTCCAGCGGTATCCCACGCCGGGCAGCAGCTTCGCCACCCGCCGCTGGAAGGCGTGGCCGGCGCCGTCCTCCTTCGCCAGGCCCGCGAGCCAGCCGTCGGCCACCAGCAGCCAGTCCTCCAGCGTCACGTCGCGGCGGTGCCGTTCCTGCACCCGGGAATGTTCCGGCAGGTCGAGATGACCGGACAGCGCAAGCCGCACGACCGCGTCCGCGATGTCCGGCTCCAGGTCGCGCCAGTCGTGCAGCCCCACCCAGGCCAGCAGCGGCACGTCGACGACGTCGACCCGGGTGAGTTCAGAGACCAACTCGCGCGCCCGTGCGGCGCGGTCGTCGAGCCACTCCTCCTCCCGCGTCGACGGGGTCGTGAACCAGGCCAACTCGGCGAACGGGGCCAGGTCGCCCTCCGCCACGAGCGCGGGGATCCCCGCCTGGTACGTGATGTCGCCGAACAGCCGCTCCACCCGGGCCGCCTGGGCCGCGGTCAGCATGTCCGGCGGGGTTGCGGTCAGGGCCAGCACGATGGCATCGGGGAGCCCGGCGACGATCTCGTCCAGCAGATCGCCCCACACCTCGAGGAGGTGGTGGCATTCGTCGAGCACCAGCGTGATGGGGCCCGCGTCGTGCAGCCGCTCCACGAGCGCCAGCCCGTTCGGGTGCAGCCGCGCCTTCTGCGATCCGCCGTCGGCCTCGCCGTCGAACACGGCAAGCGACTGGTAGGTGAGTGCGGTGAAACCGGTGGGCAGGTCACGCTCGGAGGTGGCGCGCTCACCCGTGAACGACTCCCAGGCGGCCCGCCACTGCGTGACGATCGCAACGTTGGGGGCGAACGCCACGACGGGTCGCTCCCAGGCCGCTGCGGCCCCGACCCCGGCGAGTGTCTTGCCGGCCCCGGGAGGAAGCACCACCCAGTGCCTGGCGTCGGTCGACCCGTCGACAGCGTCGAGGGCTTCGCGCTGGTGGCGCCTCCAGCGCACCCCTCAGGCCGTCCCGGGCGCGTGATCCGGACGGGCCGGTTCCTTCACCGCGAGGGCCACGACCAGCCCGACCAGCAGCACGAGCACGATGCCGAGGATGCCCCAGTACTGGGTGTCGGTCGCCGGGTCGTCGAGCACGATGTGGCCCAAGGCGATCCCTACCCCGAACAGCGTCGGGGCGAGGAAACTCACCGCACGGCCGGTGGTGGCGTAGAGACCGAAGATCTCGCCGCTCATGCCCTCCGGGATCAGGCGGGCCAGGAAGCTGCGGCTGGCCGACTGGGCCGGCCCGACGAACAGGCACATGAGCAGGCCGAGCACCCAGAAGACCGGCTTTCCGCCGTCGTGCAGGAGGAAGATGCCGATGCCGAGGGCGACGAGGCAGGCGAGCGAGAAGACGATCACGGCCTTGGGCCGACCCGGTCGTCCAACAGGCCGAACAGCATCGTGGCGACGCCCGCGACCACGTTGGCAACGACGCCGAAGATGACCACCTCGCTGAACTCGAAGCCGAAAGTGCCTGCGGCGAGCACGCCGCCGAAGGTGAAGACGCCGGCCAGGCCGTCGCGGAAGAGCGCGGAAGCCAGCAGGAAGAACACCGTGTTCGGCGATGTGCGCCAGAGATCCCGGATCGACACGAACAGTTGCCGGTACGAGCCCGCGACGCCCAGCTTCTCGACCGGTTCGGAGGGCCTGCGGTCCTTCAGCGCGACGAAGATGGGGATGGTGAACAGCAGGGTCCACGCGCCACACATCAGCATGGCGAGCCGCACGTCGGAGGCGGGGAAGTCGGCGCCGAGCACGACGATGATCAGCAACAGGATGGAGATGCCTCCGAGGTAGCCGAGCCCCCAGCCCAACCCACTGACCCGGCCGACGTTGCGCTGCGTCGAGACCTGGTCGATGGCGGCGTAGTAGTTGACGTTGGCGATCTCCGCCACCACGTTGCCGCCCGCCAGCAGGATCGCGCCCAGCCAGAAGTACTCGGGCGACGGCGCCACGAAGTACATGGCCGCGGAGATGGCCGCGAGCAGCCACGTCTGCCACCGCAGGTGGAACATGCGGCGACCCCTGCGGTCGGAACCCTGCCCGAGGACCGGAGCGAGCAGCGCCACGAACAGGCCCGACAGTGCGGTCGCCCACGCGAGCCTCTGGGTGAGCACATCGTTCTCGCCGAAGGCGCTGCTGACGATGTAGACGGAGAACACGAAGGTCGTGATGACGCTTGCGTATGGTTGGGTTCCCCAGTCCCACATGGCCCAGGCAAGGACCTTCCGGGTGGAGGCCTTGGAGGAGGAGAGGGCGGTCCTGGGTGCCGCCGGTGCTGGGGTGCTCACGCCGTCAACCTACTGTGTACCGGGCCGCGAACCGAAGCCATCCATTAACCTTCGTCGATTCCCCAGCCAGGGATCGAGGCTCGGTCATGATGGGTAGCCAGAGCCTCCCTGTGGTCCGTACAGCCACGGTGCCGGTTCCTGTCCAGGGCCGCCCCGGCCGCGAACGAGCCTTCCGGGTTGTTCACGGAGGGCTGTATGGTGGGGTTCCGCAGAGCCCAAGAGAGGCTGCCCGGCGCCCATGGCGGCCGCCAGGAATCGCAGAGAAAGGCAATCGCATGACCGAAAGCGGAGTCCTCAGGTACGGGATGCCGAACTCCCGCTCCCGACGGTGAAGGCCACACAGGGCAACAACGGGCTGGACATCGGCAAGCTGCTGTCGACAACGGGCGTGACCACGCTCGACCCCGGCTTCGTGAACACCGCATCGTGCGTCTCGGCGATCACCTTCATCGATGGCGACAAGGGAATCCTCCAGTACCGCGGCTACCCGATCGAGCAGCTGGCCGAGAAGGCCACCTTCATCGAGGTCGCGTATCTCCTCATCTACGGTGAGCTCCCCACCCAGGAGCAGCTCGACACATTCAACGGCAAGATCGCCCGCCGCATGATGCTCGATGAGCGCATGCGGGAACTTTTCCGCGCGTTCCCGCGCGGCGCCCACCCCATGCAGGTGCTCGCCGCGGGCGTCACCGCCCTCGGGTCGTTCAACCGTGACACCCTCGACGTGCACAACCACGAGCAGGTCGAGGAGGCCAGCCTCCGGCTCCTCGGCTCGATGCCGACGCTGGCCGCGTACGCGTACAAGTCGTCGGTGGGCGCACCGTTCCTGTACCCGCAGACGAAGCTCGGCTACGTGGAGAACTACCTGCGGCTGTCCTTCGGCACGCCGCAGGAGGAGTACGAGATCGACGCCGACGTCGTCCGCGCGTTCGAGACGCTCTTCATCCTGCACGCCGACCACGAGCAGAATGCCTCCACCTCGACGGTGCGCCTCGTGGGCTCCGCCGACGCGAACATCTACGCCTCGATGAGCTCGGGAGTCCATGCCCTCTCCGGTCCGCTGCACGGCGGCGCGAACCAGGCCGTGCTCGAGATGCTGCGTGAGATCTCGAAGGAGGGCCTCAACATCAAGGACTTCGTGGCCCAGGTCAAGGACAAGAAGTCTGGTGTGAAGCTCATGGGCTTCGGGCATCGCGTCTACAAGAACTACGATCCCCGGGCCAAGATCATCAAGGGCCACGCCGACCAGTTGCTGCGCAACTCCGGCGGCTCCAACCACCTTCTCGACATGGCCCTCGAGTTGGAGCAGGCGGCGCTGAGCGACGACTACTTCATCGAGCGCAAGCTGTACCCGAATGTCGACTTCTACACTGGCCTGATCTATGAGGCGATGGGCTTCCCGGCCCAGCACTTCACGGCGCTGTTCGCCCTCGGCCGGCTCCCCGGCTGGATCGCGCAGTGGCGTGAGCAGCACGCCGAGCCCGGCCGCAAGATCGGCCGCCCGCGCCAGATCTACGTCGGCCCTGAGAAGCGCGACTACGTGCCGGTCAACGAGCGCTGACACAACAGTCTGAGGCGTCACCGGGCTCCGCGATCGTGGGGTTGGCGCCAATGAATTAGAAGGGTAGGTGGCCTCGGCCGCCTGCCCTTCTTTGTCGTCACCAGCCGACGGGTGCGTTGACGAGTGGGTGCCCTTCTCATCAAGGAAGGACGAGCAGGAGGCAACCGGAGGCACCTGCCCTCGTCTGCATGCGCCACCCTGCGATCGAGGCGACGGCGGGCCCGTGAACACCGGAAGTGCCCCGAATGAGATCACGGGAGGGCCGAGCCGGAGCCTTTAGGTGTTCCTTCCGCCGCCGTCTAGAGTTTCGGCCGGAGGAGAAACAAGAAATGCGAAGCATCGTCAGGATCCTGTCCACGGCCAGGGAGCTGTGGCACCTATATCTCGGCATCATCGTCGGGCCATCGCCATCGCGGCCACCGCCCTGCTGATGCCGTTCGTCATCGCACGAGCCACCGATGTGGTCGTGGGGATCGTGGGCGGCCACGGGGGTGAGATCTCGACGCTGATCTGGCTCGCCGGGGCGCTGCTCGTGCTGTCGCTTGCCAACACCCTGCTGACGAACCTGACGGGGTACTGGGGTGACCTGATGGCGACGCGGCTGCGTGCCATCCTGTCGCGGCGCTACTACCACAAGCTGCTGCGCCTTCCCCAGCGCTACTACGACAACGAGCTCACCGGCACGATCATCTCGCGGCTGAACCGGTCGATCACGTCGATCACCGACTTCCTGCAGATGTTCTCCAACAACTTCTTCCCGATGCTGATCACCGTGTTCGCTGTCCTGGTGATTGCTCTGGTCTACTCGCCGTGGCTCGCGCTGCTGCTGATCATCATCTACCCGGCGTTCGTGTGGCTCACCGCGCTCACCTCGAAGAAGTGGCAGGTCTGGGAGCACAGGAAGAACGACCACTACGACATCGCGGGCGGCCGTTTCGCCGAGGTCGTCGGCCAGATGCGCGTGGTGAAGTCCTTCGTCACCGAGCGGAACGAACTGGCCCGCTTCGGCGGCCACTACGATGACGCCGTCTCGCTGACCGCGGAGCAGTCCGCGTTCTGGCACAAGATGGATACCCTGCGCCGCGCTGTGCTGGACGTGGTGTTCTTCGTCATCTTCGCCATCATCTTCGTGCAGACTGCGCAGGGTGCCTTCACGATCGGCGTCATGGTGATGCTGATCCAGCTGGTCAACATGGCGAAGCAGCCGGTCACCGGCATGAGCTACCTGGTCGACACCACGCAGCGCGCGATCGCGGGCAGCGAGGAGTTCTTCAAGGTGATGGCCGAGATCGACGAGCCGAACAGCCCGCTCGCGCTCGACGTGGCCACGGAACAGCCCACGGTCGCGTGGGGCGACGACGACCCGGTTGTCTCCTTCGACGGCGTCAGCTTCGGCTACGGCGACACCACCGACCTGGTGCTCAAGAACATCGACCTCGCCATCAACCGCGGTGAGCGGGTGGCGTTCGTCGGCGAGTCGGGCGGCGGCAAGACGACGCTGGTGAACCTGCTGATGAAGCTGTATCCGGCGACCTCCGGCACCGTCCACGTGCACGGCCAGTCGGTGCACGACGTGCCGTCCGAGCTGCTGCGCCGGGAGATCGGCGTCGTGTTCCAAGATGCGAGCCTGTTCAGCGGCACCATCCGGGAGAACATCGCCTACGGGATCGACGGCGTGACCGACGAGCAGCTCGCCACCGCGGCGCGCCGCGCCAACGCCCTGACGTTCATCGACCGGCTGAAGGACGGCTTCGACACCGAGATCGGCGAGCGGGGCATCAAGTTGTCCGGGGGCAGAAGCAGAGGTTGTCCGTCGCGCGGGCGTTGCTGAAGGACGCACCCATCCTGATCCTCGACGAGGCGACCAGCTCGCTGGACACCAAGGCCGAGCGGGCCGTCCAGGCCGGGCTCGACGAGCTGATGGAGGGACGCACCACGCTGATCATCGCGCACCGCCTGTCGACGATCTCCTCGGTCGACCGGATCGTCACGCTGCGTGAGGGGCGGGTCGACGAGGTCGGCACGCCCGCCGAGTTGGCGACCACCGGTGGCATCTACGCCGAGCTGCTCGCGCTGCAGGGCTCGACGTCGAAGGCGGACAAGGCAAAGCTCGCCCGCTACGACATCGTCCGCTGACCGGCGCGGGGCGCATGGCCTGACGCTGACTCCGCGACCGGGGCCTGAGCTCCTCGAGACCGCCGATCGGCGCCGGTGCGGCTGGTTGCCTCGTCCGACACAATGGGAGGCATGTCTTCCATGGAACTCGGGTTTCTGGTCATCGCGGTCCTCGGCTCCGGCGCGCTGTTCGCCGTCGGAGCGCTCGCCAACCGGTTCTTCCACGACCGGATCTTCGTCGGGCTGACCCCGGGCCTCGTGCCACCCGTGGGGCAGTCGGCGCCCATCACGAAGGTGCAGCCGGGTCGTGAGTACTCCGGCGAGGTCGCCGTCGCGTTCTCGCCGCCGCGCGGGCTCCGCCCGGGGCTCGTCGGCACCATCGTCGACGGGCAGGCCGAGATGCGCGACATCACCGCCACCGTCGTCGATCTCGCGGTGCGCGGCTGGTTGAGGATCAAGGCGGTGGACGCCGACGCCAAGCGGCAGGCGGATCCGAAGAAGAAGGCCCGCGACTGGCAGATCACCGCTGTCGATCCTCAACCTGCCGGCGACCGCCTCGACCCGTTCGAGGAGCGGCTGCTCCGTTCGCTGTTCTCGGTTGCGGACGCGAACGGCGTCCTGATGAGCCGTTGGACGCAGCTCCGCGGTGGAGATGTGCGTGGCCTGCAGAACGAGCTGTACGCGCAGACGGTCAACAACGGCTGGTATGACAAGGACCCCCGCTCGAAGTCGGCCGGATGCCTCGCCGCCCTCGGCTGGATCGCCTTGGGTGCCTACTGCCTCCTGATGTTCGTCAACACGCTCTCGCTGTGGACCCTCCTCTCGGCGGGCATCCTGATCGGCGCTGCCGTCTTCGCGGCGAGGCGCGTCAAGAGGCGCGTGCCCCGCACCGCGACCGGCACCGCGGCGATGATCCAGGCGCTCGGCTTCAAGAAGTACCTTGCGACGGCGGAGGCCGACCAGTTCAGCTCCGAGGAGGCCGCGGGCATCTTCAGCCGCTACCTTCCCTACGCGCTGGTGTTCGGCGTCGCCGCGCACTGGGCGAAGGTGTTCGGGGATGTGGCGAAGGCCAGCGAGGGTGGTGGCTTCGGGGACGGCGGCATCATGGAGGGTCTGCTGTGGATGGATCTGGGCGTCGACTTCGCCTACTCCATGGCGATGTTCGGGGACTTCGATGCGATGTTCGACATCGGCGACGTGCTCGGCGGCATCGGTGACGTGGCGGACGGGCTGGGAGGCTTCGTGGAGGGCATCGGCGACTTCATCTCCGACCTCGACTTCGACTTCTAGCGCGAACCTGCGGGCAGGAGAACCCTGGACGCGGACTCCACAGGGCGCAGCGAGGGTCAGCGGGCCAACTGGTCGCGGACGGCGAGCGCGGCCACCCGCCCGCCCGCGTCGCACCGATCGTCGAGGCGGAGGGCCCGTAGCCGACGAAGTGGATGCGCCCATCACGGGCGGCAGTTGTGTACGTGTGCGGGTCGCGGGGCGCCTCCAGCTGGATGCCCCCGCTCACGCCACGCAGCCGCAGGGGCGTGAGGTGCCCGATGCTGGCCCGGAACCCGGTCGCCCAGACGATCGCATCGGCACGCTCGAAAGAATCGTCGGCCCAGCGCACACCGTCCGCCTCAACATGGTCGAACATCGGGCGGCGTGCCTCGTAGATGCCCATCTCCGCCGCCCTGCGCTCCTGTGGGCGCAGCGCCAACCCGGTGACGCTCACCACCGAGCGGGGAGGCAGGCCACGCCGGACGCGGTCCTCCACCATGGCGACCGCCTCGCGCCCGGCCTCCGGGTCGAAGTCCCCGGTTCGCCACACCGGCTCGCGGCGCGTCACCCAGACGATGCCGGAGGCGATGCCCGCCAGCTCGCCGATGAACTGGACCGCGGAGGCGCCACCTCCGACCACCACCAGCCGCTTACCGCGGAAGAACTCGGGGCCCGGGTAGCTGGCCGTGTGGAACTGTGGGTCGGTGAAGTCTCGGGCGCCGGGATAGTAGGGGAGGAACGGCGTGTCCCAGGTACCGGTGGCGTTGACGATGGCGCGGGTGGACCAGCGTCCGTCGGAGGTGTCGACGGTGAGGAGCGCGTCCGGTGACGGGCCCTCCGGGGTCACGGAGGTGACCGTGACGGGGCGCTCGACCGGGAGGTGGAAGTGGGCCTCATAGCTGGCGAAGTAGGCGGGCACCGTCTCGTTCGCGCGCGCCGTCGGGTCGAGGTCCGGCACGGGCATACCCGGCAGGTCGGCCACCCCGTGCACGTCGCGCATCGTCAGGGAATCCCAGCGGTGCTGCCATGCCCCGCCGGGATGCTCGTTGGCGTCGAGGACGACGAAGTCGATGCCGAGGCGCTGCAGGTGGTAAGCGGCCGAAAGCCCGGCCTGACCCGCCCCGATGACGATGGCGTCGACAGCTCTCACTTCCTGGCACCCCTTCGTCGACGAGCCTAACCCGCCCGGCAACCGGGTTGTCCGGGACCTTGACCGGCCGCCTACCCCGGGGGATGGTGTTCGGAGGAGAGGAGCCGCCATGAGCAACACCGAGACCGACGCCCCGTGCTCGACTGCCCGTCCCGTTCGAGCATCGTCCCGACCTGGTCGACACGTTCCCGCCGAAGGACGTCGCGCTCGGGGCGAGGACGCCCTCCGGGTGCGGCGCACGCTGCCGAACCTGCGCCGATCCTTCGTGGGCGCCTGGTGCTTCATCGACCACTACGGCCCGGAAGAGGGCGCCTGCATGGACGTGCCGCCCCACCCCACACGTCGCTGCAGACCGTCAGCTGGCTGTTCTCCGGCGAGATCGAGCACCGTGACTCCGGTGGCGTGCACGCCATGGTGCTGCCCGGGCAGGTGAACCTGATGACGTCGGGATACGGGATCTCCCACTCCGAGGTGTCGACGAGGAGCCGTGCCGCCCTGCACGGGGTGCAGCTGTGGGTGGTGCTGCCCGACCGGGCGAAGGACCTCACCCGGGAGTTCCAGCATCACGAGCCGGAGGTCTGGGACGACCACCCCGGTGTGCAGGCCCGCACGTTCATCGGCTCGCTCGGCGCGTCCGGTTCGCCGGTGCACACCGAGACGCCGCTGCTCGGTTCCGAGATCTGGCTCGCCCGGGCACGACCTGGGAGACCGAGGTCGACCCGGGCTTCGAGCACGGCGTCCTCGTCGACACCGGTCACGTCGAGTTCGATGGTGTGCGCCTCGACAACAGCGTCCTCGGGGTCCGCGACGCGGGCCTCGGCCACCTGCGGCTGCACAACCCGACCGACGCGCCAGCCCGGATCATGCTGCTCGGCGGGGAACCGTTCGACGAGGGATCGTGATGTGGTGGAACTTCATCGGCCGTAGCCACGAGGACATCGCGCGGCTCCGCTCCGAGTGGAACGAGGCGCCTGACGACCGCTTCGGCCGCGTGCCCGGATACCGCGGCCCGGTGCCGCGCCTGCGGGCCCCGGAGCTGCCCGATGGCACGCTCAAGCGGCGCTTCCGCCGCGGTCGGGAGGCCTGATGCGCGCCGGTGTCTGAGCGTAGATCGCGGACCGTCGGCCCTTGGAGTGGGTTCGGGAGAAGGCTTGCGCCGGGGCTGTCGGTCCGGCCCGCCACCGCTGCCGGCAGTGGGAGCAGGAAGAGGCGTCGCAGGCGCTGGCGTACCTCGGCCGCTCAGCTGAGGATGACCAGCTCGTCGGTCGCCCGCGTCATGGCGACGTAGCGGTCGACAGCCCGCGGATGCCGTCACCCCACTCGTCGGGGCGCACCAGCACGACCAGGTCGAACTCGAGGCCCTTCACCAACTCGGGAGTGAGGCTGCTTACCCGCTCGGACGACGGATACCCCGGCTCGCCGATCACCGCGACGATCCCTCCTCGTGCCCGGTCAACCACCCGTCCACCAACAGGCCGAGGTCGGAGGCGGGTCGGTAGCGGACCGGGGACCCTCCCGCACCGACTCGGGCACGTTGGCGTCCGGCAGCACGGCGCGGATCACCGGTTCCGCGGCCTCCATCACCTGCCGCGGGGTGCGGTAGTTCAGGGTGAGGGTGCGGGTGGTGACGGCCCCGAACCCTACCCGCGCGAGGCGCTCGTCCCAGCTCTCGGGAAGCCGTCGCGGGCCTGGCCCCTGTCCCCGACGACCGTGACGGCGCGCGAGGGGCACCGGGCCAGCACCATCTGCCACTGCGCGTCCGTCAGCTCCTGCGCCTCGTCGACGATGATGTGCCCGAACGGCCCTGCAAGAGCGTCGCGCTTCCCTGCCGGAGCGACGTCGCGATCGATCAGGGCCTCGCGGATCGAGGCCCGGTTCAGGTAGGGCAGGGGCGACTCGGGGTCGTCGTCGGAGGCGAGCAGCCCTGACACGACGTCGTCCATGTAGGCGCGGTTCTCCGCGATCGCGGTCGCCCCGCGCTGCCGCAGGGCCGAGGCGGCCGGATCGCCCAGCCTGCGGCGCATGGCGTCGAGCAACGGCAGGTCTGCCTGCGTCCACGGTGACCCCTCGGGCCTGCGCAGGGTCACCCGTTCCTCCGGGGAGAGCCACGGTGCGCACAGCCTGAGGTACGCCGGGACCGACCACAGGTCGGAGACGAGGTCGTCGGCGTGGAGGATCGGCCAGGCCGCGCGGAAGGCGTCGCGCAGTTCCCCGTTGCCTGCCAGGGAGGCCCGCACGTCGGCCTCATCCAGGTCGTCGTCGCCCCCGTGCTTGTCGACGAGGATGTCGAGCAACGCCTCCCAGGCGTCGTCGCGCGCCTCGTTGTGCGGCGTGCCCGGCTCGGGTGAGCCGAACGCCTCCTGCCAGTCCGCGGCCTCCACCTCGACCTCCGACCAGGCCGTCTCCACCGTCAGCGCGTCCGTCGGGGCCTCCTCGTAGAACGCGACCGCCGCCTCGACGGCGTCCTGCAGGCGGGCAGAGGACTTCAGGCGCGCCACCTCGGGGTCGGTCTCGGGCCCGGCGTCCCTGCCCTGGGGGACGAGGTCCGCGAGCGTGGCGACGGCGACGCCGTCCTCCCGAGGGCCGGCAACACGTCGGCGACGTAATGGAGGTAGCCGCGGTGCGGGCCGATCACGAGCACCCCGCCGCGGCTGCCGAGGCGTGGGTCCTCGTAGAGCAGGTACGCCGCGCGATGCAGCGCCACGACGGTCTTGCCGGTGCCCGGCCCACCGTCGACCACCAGCGCCCCGTCTGCGTCGGCGCGGATGACGGCGTCCTGATCGGACGCGATCGTGGCCAGCACGTCGCGCATCCGGCTCGTCCTGCGCCCGGCCAGGCTCGCGATGAAGGCCGACTGGTCGTCGTGTGCCGCGCTGGGGCCGACCTCGCCGCTGAACACCTCGTCCCAGTAGTCGACGACGCGGCCGTCGCGCCACCGGTAGCGGCGGCGGCTGGCGAGCCCGGCCGGTGCCGCGTGGGTGGCGGCGAAGAACGGCTCGGCGGCCGGAGCCCGCCAGTCGATCAGGAGCGGATCGCCGTCGGAGTCGGTGAGTCCGACGCGCCCGACGTACACCGGGTCGCTCCCGTCGGTCGGCACCATCCTGCCGAGGCACACGTCGACCCCGAAGCGCCGCAGCACTCCCAACCGGGAGGTGAGGTGGTGGATCGCGAGGTCGCGGTCGAGGGCCTTGCGGCCGTTCCCCGCCGGCTCGAGCCGGAGCTCATCGAGGCGGCGCCCGGCCTCGGCGACCTGTGTCGCCAGGGTGGCGGCGATCGCGGTGAGGCGCTCGTCGTCGGGTCCGATCAGGGTCGGGTCGGCCTTGGCGTGGCGCGCGGGGGAAGGTTGAAGACGGACAGCTGCATGGGCGTTCCTCCTGACCGATGCCGCCCAGGGCCCTCGGGTGAGGGCGGGGCGGCGGTGCAGGAGAGCGATTCTGCTCCGCGGTTGGGCCTTGCCACAAGGCCCCTGCCCGGTATAGATTGGAGGTACGGAAGGCCCCGGGCCTTCCGTAACGTGTCCCCCGGAAGGGCCGGTTGGTCGAGGGAGGCCCTCCTACCGCAGGCGCCTGGTGAACATCAGGCAGGCGTCGTCGTCGATGGGGATCGATCCGCCCGGAGCGACCTGCTCGTCGGCGTAGACGATGCCCCGCCCGTCGGGTACGTAGCCGCGCAGGACATACATCCGCTGGGCAGGGCCGTAGTCGGCGTACAGCCCGACGCCGAGGCCGATCGTGTCCGACCGCTCCGCGGCGGCCGCCTCCAGCGCGTCCATCAGCAGGGTTGCGATGCCGTGCCGCCGGTACCGGGCAGCACATTGAGATCCACGAGTTCGGGATGCCCGCCGCCCGGAACGGGGGATAGTTGGCTGCCCACCGCAGGGTGCAGTAGCCGGCAGGTTCGCCGTCGACCTCCGCCACGAGGACGACCCGCTCTCCGCGGGCGTGAAGTCGCGCGTACTCCTCGAACAGGGCGGCCGGCTTGTCCCAGCCGAGCGTGGCGAAGGACGCGTGCAGGGCGGCGGCGTCCCGGAAGGTCATGGGTCGCAGAGTCGTCATGGGCTCATCCTCCGCGGGTGGGCCGCTTCGCCAGGGCGGGTTGCCGCCGGATCTGTCGACTGTCTTGAGAAAGCTATCGTAAAACGATAGATTTTCGGCGAAGGGCGTGGAGGAGGTCCGAGATGGGCAATGTCACGATAGGCGTGCTGAAGGCCGTGATCGCGCTGTCGCTGGCCGGGTCGCTCGTGGTGCAGGTGATGATCCTGCCCACCGTCTGGAACGACCTGGACGACCCCGGTGTCCGGGATGGGCGCGTGTCGCGTTCGTCGCCATCGGGGGCTTGGCGGTGCTCACCATGCAGGTGTTCGCGGTGTGCATCTGGCGCCTCCTGACACTTGTGCGCCGCGGATCGGTCTTCTCCGAGGCGTCGTTCCGCTACGTCGACGTCGTCATCGGGGCCTTCGTGGCTGCCTCTCTGCTCGCGCTCGCGCTCGGAGTGCTGCTGGCACCGGGAGACGTCGCCCCCGGGATGGTCGGGCTCATCTGCGGCGCCTCCCTGGTGCTGGGGGTATCGCGCTGCTCGTGCTCGTGCTCCGCAGGCTGCTGCGGCAGGCCATCGACCAGGCCGGCGAGGTGCGCAACCTCCGCTCCGAGCTGGATCAGGTCGTCTAGTGGCGGGGAGTGGTGATGGCGATCATCGTCGATATCGACGTCATGCTGGCCCGCCGGAAGATGGCCGTCGGCACCCTCGCCGAGCTCGTCGGCATCACGCCGGCGAACCTCGCCGTGCTGAAGAACGGCCGGGCCAAGGCGGTCCGGTTCTCCACCCTGGATGCCCTCTGCCGCGCCCTGGACTGTCAGCCCGGGGACCTGCTGCGTTGGGAACCCGACGGCGAACTGAGCGACCTGGTCGACGGGGCGGTTGCGGCGGGCCGGTGAGGCCCGCGGACACCCACTGGTCGTGGGCGTCCGCGTCCGGGTCAGCCCCGGAACGCCTCGATGGTGGCGATGATCGCCGGCCGGATCTCGGCGGGAGCGATCACCTTGTCCACCGAGCCCACCTCCACGGCGCGGTGGATGTTGTGCACCCCGTCGAACTCCGCGGCGATCTCCGAGATCTTCTCGGCGCGCACCGCCTTGCGCAGCGTGTCCAGTGCCACCCTCAGCTCCGCCTTCGACTGCGCCTCGGCTGAACGGAGGCGCGAGTCGAGCCCGCTGATCCGCGGATCGGCCGCGGTGCGCTTTTCGACGTCGCGCGCGAACACGACCGCCGCGGCCGGGGCGCCGCCGATCACCGAAGCGAAGCTGCCCTCGACCGCAAGCACGGTCATGTTGGGGTTCAGGCTCTTGGAAAACACCACGAACGCGCCGCCGTGGTAGCGGGAGATCACCACGAACACGATCGGGCCGCGGAAGTTGACGATGGCGCGGCCGATCTCGGCGCCGTACTCGAGCTGCAGGTTGCGCATCGACTCGGGTGACCCGTCGAAGCCGGACAGGTTCGCCAGCACGACGAGCGGGCGGTTGCCCGAAGCGGCGTTGATGGCGCGGGCAGCCTTCTTCGACGACTGCGGGAACAGGGTGCCCGCGGTGAAGGTGTCGGGGCCGTCGGTGGGAGGGAAGCCTGCGCGGGGGACCGGCTTGGACTCGATGCCGAGCACGGCCACCGAGTGACCGCCGATCCGGCCGTCGACCACGACCGCCGTCTCGGCCTCGGCCATGCCCGCCCAGCGTTCGGAGTGCGCGTGATCCTGGTCGGTGACCGCGGCGATCACGGTGCGGATGTCGAACGGCTTCTTGCGGTCAGGGTTGTGGGAGGCCGAGAAGATCTGGCCGACGGTGGTGAACTCCGAGCCGTCGCAGTGGTGCGGGAAGTCGGACACGTCGCGGTCGGACGGGTCGGTCGTCGTGGCCCTGCGTGGACCCTCCTCGCCGGGCACCACGAACGTGTGGTCGTAGTGGGTGAGCAGGATCTCCATCGCCGCGCCCAGATTGGGCGCCCAGTACTGCGCCTGGCCGTTGGGGCCCATCACGCGGTCGTAGCCGCCGATGCCGAAGTTGTCCTCAGCCGAGACGCCGCCGGAGAAGTCGAGCGACTGCTTGCCGGTGAGCACCATCGCCGAATCCGGCGTCATCACGAGGATGCCCGACGTGTGCATCAACATCGTGGCCTCGGCGTTCCAGTACGGCTGCGCTCCGACGTTGATGCCCGCCACGACGATGTTGATCTCGCCGCCGGCCTGGGTGAACTCCACGACGCGCTTGAGCGCCGCGCCGACCCAGTCCATGTTCTCGGTGCCGGAGTCCATCGAGATCTTGGCACCCGAGCTGAGCGTGAACCACTCCAGGGGTACACCAAGCTGCTCGGCGAGGTCGAGCGCGGCGATGATGCGGGAGCACTCGGGCTCCGCGACGGCGCCGAGGCCCTTCGTCGGATCGCCCGACAGGACGATGCGGGTGATGCCTTCAGGGTGCAGCGCGGTCGGGGTGACGACCCTGGCCACGATGATGCCTGCCCTGTTGCGACCGGGCTCCCGGTTAACCTCCACGAGACGGCCGTCCGCATCGAGATCGAGCTCGGTGAGCGAACCGCCCTCGCCCGCCAGGGTGGCGGACAGCTCATACGGGTAGACGAGGCCGCGTCGACGGGCGCGCAGCACCTTGCCCTGGTAGTCGTCCAGCGGCTTCAGCGGCTCCGACGGGGGCGGCCCACGGTGGTCGTGACGCCGGCGCCGGGCTGAGCGTGGAACCGCAGTGCGAGTGGGGTGAGACGGTCACCCTGCCGGAACCGGCCCTGGCAGAGCACCTCCTCGATGCCCGCGCCGTCGGACAGCGGGGTGATCTTCGACTGCAGCGGCTTGATGTCATCGAGAGACAGGTCGATCTCCGGCCACACATCCACCCAGACGTGGTTCATGTCGAGCTTGTTACCCGCGGAGCCGCGGGACGCGCGGGTGCGGCGGATCGCCTCGAGACAGTTGGAGACGGCACGCTCGGCGTGCGGAAGCCCGACCAGGCCACCGTCGCGGTCGCGGACCGCGGCCAACTGGCGCACCTGGGCCATCGCGACCAGCCGTCGGTCGTCCGGGTTCGACTTCGCGACGCACTCGAACAGCCACACATCGTCGGTGGCGGGCAGGCGGGTGATGTCGAACTCCGACAGGCGCCACAGGTCGAGCCGGCGACCCGCCATGGTGTGAGCGCCGCGGACGAGCTCGTCTTCGGATGCGATCCCATCCTCGAGGCGGAACGTGTAGTACTGCACCTCGCCGTCGGCCGTGCAGACACCCACGGCGATCCGTTTGACTTCAGGCCCGAAACCCCACGATGTGAGGGTGGCCGAGAGCTGTGCCACCACCTCTCCGGTACCAGGCTGTACGTCCCACAGCACGTACAGCTCGCCGACGGCGTCGTCGCCAGCCTCGCGGGCCGCGAACGCGTCGCCCAGGATGCGCCGCAGCGGACCGTCCACGCCCAACTCTGCAGAGGTGCCGAGGGTGGCCACGAAGCGGCGGGGGTGCCCTCAATCACGTAGCGGGCGGTGAGCACGGCGCGACCGTCCACCGTCGTCGGTGCCACGTCGCTCAGATCGTAGGGGCGTAGTACTTCTGCAGCAGCACCTCGAGCATCGGTTCGACGGCGGGAACACCGCGACCGAGCCGCAGCGCCAGGTAGTCGGCGGTCCACTCGTGCACCGCGGCCAGTCGCGCGATCCGTTCCGCGTGGTCGGGGGCGTCCGGGGCAGCGGCGAGGGCCTCCACCTCGTCGCCGAAGCCGGCCAGCACCGAGGCCCGCTCCAGGTCGACCTGCGGCTGGTCGAACCAGCGGAACCGGATCGATCGGGTCATGTCGCCGACGGCGGGAAAGCGCAGCTGGGTCGCGCGCAGCACGCGCTCGAGGTCGGCCCGCGCGGAGTCGGCGCGCGCGGCGTCGGGGCAGGGCCGGTCATCCACCTGTCGAGGATGCCGAGCACCAGCGGCACGTCGGCGGCGACCCGCTTCTGCGCCAGGAAGATGCGGAAGACCGCGGCCTCCAGCTGCGGCGTGCGGTCGAGCGACTCGACGCCGTAGTGGCGCAGCACGCGGCCGAGGCGGTCGACGAACTGGCCGGGTAGCTTAGCCCGGTCGACGTCGAGCGTGGTCAGGTAGCGGTGCAGGTGCTCGCGATCGGAGTGGATGCGCAGCTCGGTGTGGTCCTGTTCGCCGAATGGGCGGTTCCGGGAGAGCTCGGCCAGATCGGCGAACAGGCCGATGAACGCCGTCTCCCCGGTCAGCACGTCACCGCCCTCCGCGAGCACGTCCTCGCGGGCCGCGAGATATTCGTCCAGCACCCTGCGGGAGGGATCGGTGTCGAAGCCCATCAGGATCGCGCACAGCTCGGCGCGCAGCCGGTCGCAGCGTGCCTTCGCGTCCGCGTCGTGCAGCGGGGCAGGCAGGTCGATGTGGGCCGGGGCCGCGGAGTCGGCCTCCTCGTCGCCGCCCAGCGGCTCCAACTTCACCAGCGGAGCCATGGTCTCCACCTGCGAGCCGGTCATCACGTGCAGCTCCTTGATGCGCGCGGCGAAGGGGCGGGGATGACCGTCTCCATCTTCATCGACTCGAGCACCACGATCGGGGCCCCGGCCTCGACGGTGTCGCCGACGGCCACCGGGGTCGCGACGACCAGCGCAGGTGCGGGGGAGCGCAGCACGCCGCCCTCGTCGCGCGAGACGCGGTGCATCACGCCGTCCACCTCGATGAGGTGCACCGGGCCGTGGGCAGCCGTGACGATGCGGAAGGTCTCGTCGCCCACGCGGACGCGACCGTGCACGTCGTCGAGGCGGGTGATCGCCGCCTCAGTTCCCTGGCCGTCGACCACGACGCGGTAGCTGCCCGGCCCGTGGCGTAGGTGGCGACCTGGTGGACGACGCCGCGGAGCTTCAACTCGACGGCCGCTCCCGACTTGTGCTGCGTCTGCGGGCGTCCGCCCTGGGCGGTACTCAACAGCCGCTCGGTCTCCATCGCGACGTTCTCCTCGTACGCCTCGATGGCGGCCACCACCAGCGCGATGCCCGCATGCTCGTCGGCCACGAGCCCGCCCTCGGCGCGCACCCGGTCGATCCAGCCGGTGTCGGCCCAGGCCACGCTCGCGCGGCGGGCCCCACCACCCGCGGCCGGCCCGGTCACCTCGGGATGGGAGAGCAGTTCGAGCACGAAGCTCTTGTTCGTGGCGCCCCCTCGATCACGACGGTGGTCTCGCGCATGGCGCGCCGCAGCCGGCCCAGCGCCTCGCCGCGGGTGCGGCCGCTCGCGATGATCTTGGCGATCATCGAGTCGAAGTCGGCGGGGATCGTGTCACCCTCGGCGACGCCGGTGTCGACGCGGATGCCGGGCCGGCCGGGAGGTCAAGGCGGGCGATCCTTCCCGGCGACGGTGCGAAGTCGCGGTCGGGATCCTCGGCGTTGAGGCGGGCCTCGACCGCGTGGCCGAACTCGTCGGGTCGCTCGGTGAGCTTCCCGCCCGATGCGACGTGGATCTGGGCCTTGACCAGGTCGAAGTCGTTGGTGACCTCGGTGATCGGGTGCTCCACCTGCAGGCGAGTATTCACCTCGAGGAACGCGAACAGGTGGTCAGCGGGATGGTAGAGGAACTCGACGGTGGCCGCGCCGCAGTAGCCCACCTTGAGGGCGAGCCGCTCCGCCGAGGCCTTCACCTCGGCCGTCTGATCCGGCGTGAGGAGCGGGGAGGCGGACTCCTCGATGATCTTCTGATTGCGGCGCTGAATCGTGCAGTCGCGTACGCCGAGCGCCCAGGCCGTCTCGCCGTCGGAGATCAACTGGACCTCGATGTGTCGGGCACCGGTGACGAGCTTCTCCAGGAACACCACTCCCGAGCCGAACGCGCGCTCCGCCTCGTCGCGGGTGCGCTGGTAGGCGTCTGACAGGTCGGCCGCGGAGTCGACACGCCGGATTCCCCGGCCTCCGCCGCCCGCGGTCGCCTTGAGCATCAGGGGTAGCCGATGTGGTCTGCGGCTGCGAGGGCCTCGTCGAGCGTGTCGACGCCGCCGCGCGACCAGGGCGCGACGGGCACGCCGACCTCCTCGGCCAGCAGCTTCGAGCCAATCTTGTCGCCGAGCCTGCGCATCGCATCGCCGGACGGGCCGATGAAGGTGATGCCGAGGTTCTCTACGAGGTCGGCGAACGAGGCGTCCTCCGCCACGAAGCCCCAGCCGACCCACACCGCGTCGGCGCGGGCCTCCCGCAGCACGCGGGCGAGGAGATCGTGGTTGAGGTAGGGACGCTCGGACGCGGGGCCGATGCAGAAGGCCTCGTCCGCCTCGCGGGCGAACATCGCGGAGCGTTCGCCGTCGGTGAACAGCGCGATGGTGGTGATGGGCTCCCGATCGGGGTGTTCGGCATTGAGATCGCGGACGGCATGGATGAGCCTCATGGCGGATTCGCCACGGTTGACGATCGCGATGCGCTTGAACATTGAACCTCCTGGGGCACGACAGGCGTCGGACTATGCAACTGTTCCGCATGCGGAGGGCCGATGCGCCGCGAGTCTCACCCAATGTCGCCTGATGAAGTTTGTGGGATAGCTACAAGCGGGCCCCGCGGGAGGCGGAGCGGCGGTTGCGTCGCTATGCCCCGGCGCCGCCAAGCGCGGCCGCGATGGCCTCGGCCTCCGGCAGCGCCCCGAGCTCGCAGGCCCGTTCCAGGGTGCGCATGTCCGGCGCGAAGGTCAGCAGCCCGCAGTCGTGCGGGCGGAACTCCTCACCCGCTGACGGCGCCACCGCGAGGGCCAGCGCCACGGCGTCGTCGCGTCGCCCACGCTCGAACAGGGCGTTGGTGAGCGCGGGCGCGCTGTAGTACCAATGGTCCGGTTCGGCGAGGGCGTCGGCGAGGATGACGTCGAGTTCGCCGTCGGTCAGGGCACGGTGCGAGTCGAGCAGTTGGATGATCCGCTCGCGGAGGAAGAGGTCGTGGCCGCCGTGGGCCAGGACGCTGTGCAACCAGGCGAGCCGCTCCGGGGTGAGGGCCACCCCGTGCAGCCTCGGATCCCCGTCGGGCCAGAATCCGCCCCTGTTCATCGCCTCCACCGCCTCCTCGACCGCCGTCTCGTCGGCGAGGTCGATCTCCTCGGCGACGAAGCGGAGGGCGATCGCGAAGGTCTCCCTGCCGGAGGTGCCCCGGAGACCTCGAAGTGGTCGGGAATGGTGGTCAGGCGCTGACGGATTGCCGCAAGGTGGCCGGAGTGCTGGAGCTCGAGCACCCCGACCATCGCGCCCCTGCTGTTGAAGGCCTCCGACTGGATGTGGCCGCCGATGTACGGTGTGTCCCTGCTGAGGCCGCGGGCATCAATGAGCTCGAATGCCCGCTCGTGGACCTCCGCCGCGTCGGTCGGGCCGTTCCGGGTGGTCGGGGCGGGAGCGCGACGAAGGTGTCGTCGTCGATCGACTTCAGCCACTCCCGGAGCATCGCAATGTCGCTGGGCATGCGTCGACCCTAGTCCGAGGCGGGTTCATCCGTGCAGCATGCCGGCCCGCATCGCGGCGATGCGGGCCGGAGAGTCGGCCGTCAGTTGGCCGAGGACGGCGAGGCCGGGCTGACGGGGATGCCGGGGTGACCGGTGAGGTGGGGCTGACCGGAGAGGCCGGGAGACGGGCGTCTTGGCTGAGATGGGCGACTGGGGCGTCTGCGGGGTGAGGGGGACGTCGTCGACACCGGGGACGCGGGCGTGTCAGCGGACGCCTCGGGGGTTGCGGTTGCCGACTCGGTCGGCGAGGCCGGTGACGTGGCCGAGAGCACCGACGGTGGCATCGCGGGCAGGTGGGCGCTGACCGTCGGCGTGGGCGTCTGGACGGGGTGCCGGGATCGGCGAACGAGGTCAACAGGCCGCCGCCGGCGGCCGCGACGCCGAACGCTCCGGCGAGCACCAGTGGGGTTGAGAGCTTCCAGGCCATGATCCTTCTCCTTCTGATCGGTTGTGAACATCACACATCCGCAACATGAGGGCGGTAGGTGGCTGCGGATGAGAGCCTTCTCATGCGAGTTCGTTGGCACACCGTGACAGGGCAGGATGGGGCCATGACCGAGACGGACGGGAAGGCGCGCACCAGCCTCCGGGTCAGGATCATGGGGCCGATGATCCTGATGGCGGCGCTGACGCTCGCTGCGTCCGGAGCGATCGTGGCGGCCATCCAGCAGCGCGAGATCGTCGGCGGCACCGATGCCCAACTCATCCGCGTCCGAGACGAACTGCGGGTACTGGCCGAGGACGGGATCGACCCGGGAACCGGGCAGCCCTTTGCCGGGCCATCAGAGCTCCTGCGCACCTACCTGGCCCGCACCGTCGTCAGCGAGGCTGAGGGGAGCTCGCGTTCGTGGGTGAGAAGGTGCGATGGGTGGCGTCGACCGATGTGGTGCTGAGGCCCGAGAAGGATGCCGAACTCGTCGCCCTCATGCGGCCGATGGCGCTGGGTGATGAGGTCGTCATCACGACCCTCGAGACGTCGACGGGTAGGTACCGCGTCCTGGTCGCTCCCGTGATCGTCGGCAACGCGCAGGGGGCGTTGGTGCATGTCTTCGACGCCGTCCTTGTGTCACAGCAGTTGCGCAACACGATGCTCATCTACACCGTCGCGGCGGCTGTGATGCTCACGGTGGCCTCGCTCGTGGCCTGGCCGTTGGTGGGGCGGATGCTGAAGCCGATCGACGAGCTGCGGATCGCCGCCGACTCGATCGACGAGGGCGACCTGACCACGCGCGTCGATGTGCGTGGACGCCACGAACTCGCGGCGCTCTCCGCGACGATCAACCGGATGCTCGACCGGATCCAGCGTTCGGTGCTCGCTCAGCGGCGCCTGCTCGACGACGTGGGCCACGAGCTGCGCACCCCCATCACCATCGTGCGGGGCATCTCGAGCTGGTCGATCCCTTGACCCGGCCGATGTGGGGCAGACCCGTGACCTCGCGATCGATGAGCTCGACCGGATGGGTGGGCTCGTCAACGACCTGCTCGTCCTCGCGAAGGCCGGCCAGACCGACTTCGTCACGCCGCAGTGGGCGGACCTTGCCCTGCTGACCGACCAGACGTTCGAGAAGGCCCGCACCCTGGGCGAGCGACGGTGGCGGCTCGAGGGAGTCGCGACCGCCGAGGCGTGGCTCGATCCGACCCGGATCACCCAGGCCTGGCTCCAGCTGGCGGCGAACGCCGTCAAGTACTCCACAGCGGCTCTGTGATCTCGATGGGCTCACGGCTGCACCGTGGAGAGGTGGAGTTGTGGGTGCGCGACGAGGGAGTCGGCATCCCTGGGGACAAGCTCGGGCTCGTGCGGGAGCGCTTTGGCCGGGCGTCCACGGATGAGCAGGGGCAGGGCTGGGCCTCAGCATCGTGGAGTCCATCGTCGGCGCCCATCATGGTCGTCTGGACATCGAGTCCGTCGTCGATGAGGGATCCACGTTCACCATGAGTCTGCCGCTTGCCCCAGCCCAGAGCCCGTCCCGAGCCACACCGAGACCCGAGGAGACCAGCCGTGAGCACTGTGCTCATCGTCGAGGACGAGACCCGCATCGCCGCCTTCATCGCGAAGGGTCTCAAGGCCGCGGGATTCACGGCCCACCAATGTGCGTCCGGGATTGAGGCGGTCTCGCTCGCCGTGCATGGTGAGTTCGACCTGATGCTCCTCGACGTCGGCCTTCCCGACATCGACGGGTTCGAGGTGCTTGAGCGGGTTCGTGGGCAGGGGTCACAGTTCCGGTGATCATGCTGACGGCGCGATCCTCGGTCGAGGACAGGGTGGCTGGCCTCGAGGGAGGAGCCGACGACTACATGCCGAAGCCGTTCTCCTTCGAGGAGTTGCTGGCCCGGATCCGGCTGCGGCTCCGCACCGAGCAGCCGACGGCCGTCGGGGCGGGAACGCAGCTGAGCCACAACGGGCTCACCCTCGACTTCCGCAGTCGGAGGGCGGAGGTCGACGGTGAATGGGTCGACCTCTCTGCCCGCGAGTTTGCGCTCACCGAGACGTTCCTGCGCAACGCCGGCCAGGTGCTGAGTCGCGAGCAGTTGCTGAGCAACGTGTGGGGTTTTGACTTCGATCCAGGCTCCAACGTGGTCGACGTTTACGTGCGGTACCTGCGCGGCAAACTGGGGCGCGAGCGCTTCGAGACGGTTCGGGGGATGGGCTACCGACTCATCTGAGTCTCAGTCGTCTCTGAGACTCAGTCGTCGTCGTCGTCGTCGGGCTCGTGGTCATCGTCGTCGTCGTCATCGTCGACTGGATTGGGTGCTGCGGGTGATACCTGCTGCGGGGTGGTGGGCTCGATCGTCGGAGTCTGGGACGGGGAAGGTGGCACGACGGTTGACGGCGCGGTGCCCTGGGCCGTGGGTGCGGGGGAGGGGGAGTCGACCGGTGAGGACGCCGTCACGCGGATGGCAGGCTGTGGCTCGGGATCCTCCGGGGAACTCAGGAGCGAGGCGATCGCCCAGCCCGCGAGCAGGCCGAACACGGTCACCACACCCAGCGCGATGAGCCAGTTCCTTCGCATGTCAGCCTCCTTGTGAAAGTAAAGCCGCGACCGATGAGGTTGTGCGTAGGCACAGATGAGAATCTTCTCATCTGTCGCACTCCTGGGGCAGCCGGGTGGGGCGCCTGGGCGGGCGGTCCGGGGGCGCCCACCCACGTCCCGGGCTGCTCCCCAAAATCGGCCAGTGGCCCATTCTGATCGGTCACACGAAAATTAATGACCACTAACCCGTCGACACGATGCCGGAACATGGCATTTAATCGACCCCAGGGAAAGGTATTCTCCCGACGGACAACACCGGGGTGATTGCGGACAACACCCCTAGCCAACAGTCGGTTCAGAGCAAAAGAAAATGCCCCGGAACTATTGGATACAGGCATCGGAATGGCTAGAATAGAGGCGTGTCGAACACCCTTTTCCCGAACACCCGCGATGAGGCAATCGCGCGGCTGGAACAGGGCCTCGACCAGTGGAATGCGGCCCCACCAGAGGCCTCCGTCACCCGGAACACGAGTTGGAGCAGTTGGCCTCCCTCAACACCCTGATCGACCGACTGCTCGCCACCCGTTCCCTGGCGATCTCCGACGCCGACCGGCGCCGTGTTGCGGAGGCTGCGACCGGGTTGACGATGGCGGTCTGGCTGAAATCGACCCGGCGGGCCACGAAGGGTGAGGCGACCGGGATCATCTTCGCCGGCCACGACCTGGCCGCACATCCCGAGGTTGGGCGGGCGGCTGTGGACGGGACGGTCTCGACCAGGCAGGCCGCGTGTATCACGGCGATGCTCGACGATCTCCCGTCCCGGTTGAGTGTGGAGCAGCAGGGCAGGGCGGCGGAGTTCCTGGTCGCGAAGGCGGCCCGGCTCGACACCAACGCGTTGAAGCGTCTCGCTGGTGAGGCGTTGGACGTCGCGGATCCCGTCTCGTGCGAAGCGGATGCGGCGGAGCGGGAGCAGGTGCGGTTGGAGGCGCAGCAGCGTCGCGCGGAGCGGAACCGGGCGTTCCGGTACCACTACGACGACGGATCGCTGCATTTCTCCGGTCAGGTCCCCGCCGTCGACGGTGCCGAGCTCGTGCGGCTGGTCGAGGCGCGGGTCGAGGCCGTCAAGCGCGCCACCCGTGACGATCGACGCTCGGCAGGCGTGGGTCGGCCTGAGGTGACTCCGGAGCAGCGGGCGGCGGACGCGTTCATGGCGATCATCCGCGGACATGACACCTCGGGTGTGCGGGTGGCGCAGGACCGGGCCCGGGTCGTGGTCCACCTCGACGAAGAGACGCTGCGGCGTCGGGTTGAGCAGGCAGGAGTGCTGCCGTCGGGGCAGAAGATCAGCGCCGGCGAGTTGCGGCGCCTGTGCTGCGACGCCGACCTCACCCCCGTCGTCCTGGGCACCGCCTCTGAGATACTCGATCTGGGCCGAACGCGGCGGCTGGTCTCCGACGAGATCCGCCTCGCGCTCAGCATCCGGGACCGCGGCTGTGCGTTCCCCGGCTGCGACGCGGCCGACCATGAGTGTGAGGCCCATCACGTGGTTCCGTGGTGGGATGGCGGCCGGACCTGCCTGGGGAACCTGGTCCTGCTGTGTCCGAAACACCACAAACTGGTCGAACCACCCCGCATGCACCACCCACCAGGCAGACCCCAGACCGAATCTCTGGGCGGGACCCTGCCCGGGAACGGTGGGAAGTCCGGATCAACCAGCACGCGATGCCCGAGTTCCTGCCCCGGCACGGCTCGACCCCTGCCGGACCCCATTCCGGGGCACGGCACCCTGCCCCTCACCACCTGACGCTGAGCCCGTCTGCCCCGCCGTCAGGGTCCTCGACGTGGCCACCTCATCGCGGATCGGGCCACCGGCCGATCTCTCCCAGGGGCTGGCAGGAGCACGGCCACCCGGCAGCACGACCCCGTTGCTGCCACGAACCCGACGACAGCTCAGGTGGCCCGGCAGCGCAGCCCAACGAACGCCGACGTCAAAATGCCTAGTGGTCGAGCCCCTGCCCATCGACGGGAGTGGTTTCGACACGGGCGGCGTCTCGTTCCTCACCGCCGGCCCGGCTCAACCGACTGCTGTTGGCGGGAGGCACGGGCTGGCCTTCGCGGTGGTGGCGGTGGGGTCGGCGGACGGAAACCCGGCAGCGAGACTTCCCCAGCGTCGGCCCGTCCGTCATTGCTGCCAAGAACCCCAACCACCGCGCAACCCTGGCCGACGACCCAGACGGGGGATCCCCGTCTGCCGCGACGCCACCAAGGAGCGGGGTAGTGGTCACTATTTTCAGCAGGACCGACCAGAATCGGCTACTGGTCCATTCTTCCGAGGCCCGGCAGCCCAGACCCGGCGCGCGCAGAACCATCCCCGTTGCTGCCAGGAACCCCAACCACCGCGCAACCCTGGCCGACGACCCAGACGGGGGATCCCCGTCTGCCGCGACGCCACCAAGGAGCGGGGTAGTGGTCACTATTTTCAGCAGGACCGACCAGAATCGGCTACTGGTCCATTCTTCCGAGAGCCCGGTAGAGGGCAGTGGCCACTATTTTCAGCAGGACCGACCAGAATCGGCTACTGGCCCATTTTTCCGAGGCCCGGCAGCCCAGACCCGGCGCACGTAGAACCATCCCCGTTGCTGCCAAGAACCCCGACCACCGCGCAGCCTTGGCCGACGGCCCAGAGGGAGTTCCCCGTCTGCCGCGACGCCACCAAGGAGCGGGGTGGTGGTCACTTTCTTCAGCAGGACCGACCAGAACCGGCCACTGGCCGATTTTTCCAGGAGGCCCGGCAGGAGGACGGGCAAGTCAGTGGGCGCCTTTTTCAGGCAGACCGACCAGAATCGGCTACTGGCCGATTTTTCCAGCCACCAGGCCGGGGCTGCGGGCTGGCACCCGGGGTGGGGGCGGAGGGGAGGGCCGCCGCGGGTGGGCAGCCAAGAGGCGGGGGAGGTGGTTGCCCCGAGGAGGGACGCAGGTCAGGCGTCGATGTAGCGGTGCAGGCGCAGCAGCGGCAGGAACGCCAGCGTCCCCATCGCCGCGGTGATCCACAGGAAGTTGCCGACCCCGAGCACCTGGCTGAGCGTGCCGGCAGCGATCGCGCTGATCGGCATGATTCCCCACACGATGAACCGCACCGAGGCGTTCATCCTGCCCAGCAGGTGGGCGGGCACAGCCGCTGCCGCAGCGAGACCTGCGTGACGTTGTAGACCAGGATGGCCGCGTTTCCGATGAACGATCCGACCACCAACACCGTGAACTGCGCGAGCCCGTTGTCCAGCAGCAGCGCCACCGGGTAGCAGAACACCGCGAGAGCCCCGACAGGGTGGAGAACCTGACCGCGTTGGCGGTGCCGACCCTCCTCCCGATCCTGCCCGCCATGGAGGCGCCCAGCAGCCCGCCGATGGCGCCCAGCGTCATGATCAACCCGTACTCGAAAGGCGTGAACCCGAGGAGCCGCAGCACGACGATCGGCACCAGCGTGTACGTGGCGGTGGAGGCGAAGTTGCTGAGGAACGACGCGAAGGTGATCCGGCTGATCGCGGGCTGCCGGATGACGAACCGCAGACCCTCGCGGATCTCCGCAACCAGATTGCGATCGGCCCGAGGCGGGCGGGTTGCCCGGTACTCCGCCTCGTGGTCGCGCGTCATGAGCAGGAAGCACCAGCTGGCGAGGTACCCGAGGCTGTCGGCCAGAAACAGCAGCGGCGCACTCATCACCTTCAGCAACAGCCCGCCGAGCGCGGGCCTGCCAGCCGGGCCAACTGCGCGGTCGCCTCCATCCTCGAGTTGGCCCGCGAGATCAGACCGGGTCCGACCAGCATGGGGATGAAGCTCTGGTATGCCACGTCGAAGAACACCGTGGCGACGCCGACCACGCCTGCGATCAGGTACAGATGCCACAGCTCGAGCAGGTCGGTGTAGTACAGGAGCGGCACCATGGCGATGGCGGCGCCACGGGTCAGGTTGGCCCAGATCATCGTCGGGCGTTTGAACCACCGGTCCACCCACGCACCAGCCGGAAGGCCGAGGATGAGGAACGCGGCCGTCGAGGCCGCGTTGAGGTAGCCGAGCTGTGCCTCGGTCGCGTGCAGAAGCTCGACCGAGATGACGGGGAGCGCGACGGCGCCGAGCTGGACGGCGAAATGCGAGAGCGACTCACCGGTCCAGAATCTGTTGAAGTTCCGGTCCAAGCCTGGGCTCCGCACCCGATCACATCCCATCCGCCGCACCGCGGCTGAGAGAGTCGCGGCCAACCCGAAAGTCTACGGGAGGCCCATGGCCTCGACGAAAAGGGCCCGCGTCACGCAGAATGCGCACCCGGGGGCGGAGCCGTGGCGCCACCCCTAGGATCGGGCAGCAGAGGAGGCTGCGATGCCCTGGTTGGAGATCATCGGCTGGATCGGATCCGGGCTGGTGGTGTGGTCGCTCATCGTCGCGCGGGTCATCCGCTTCCGCTGGATGAACCTGGCCGGATCGGCCATCGCCGCCGCCTACAACGGCATCATCGGCGTGTGGCCGTTCATGGCAATGAACGCGATCATCGCCGTCATCGACATCTACTGGCTCGTGCGCCTCTACCGCGCCAAGCACAACGAGGGGGCCTTCGAGGTGGTCGAGGTATCCCCGTCGGACGCGTACCTCCGCCGCGTGCTCGACGTCCACGCCAACGACGTGGCCACCTTCTATCCGACGTTTCTGGCCGATGCCGACCCGTCGGGCCGGTCGGCCTGGCTCGTGGTCCGCGGCGACGAGACCGTCGGCGTCGTGGTGGTGCGCGCCGGGGAACCGGGCGAGGCCAGGGTCGAGCTTGACTGGGTGACGCCCAGATACCGCGACTTCACCCCGGGCGAGTTCGTGCACCGCAGGTCCGGGATCTTCGCCGACAAGGGATTCCAGCGCGTCATCGTGGAGGGGGTCCCCGACTCCGAGGCCGGCTACCTCACCCGGGTCGGCTTCGTGCACGACGGCAACCGGTGGGTGCGCACCGTCACTGCCTGACAAGACGCCGCAGCCCCCTCCGCACGGCGGCGGAAGGGGCTGCGTCAGGCCAGGATCAGAGACCCTCGCGCTTCGGGATGTTCAGCACCAGCGGCTTGTTCACCTCGGCAAAGAAGTCGTTGCCCTTGTCGTCGACCACGATGAACGCCGGGAAGTCCTCCACCTCTATCTTCCAGATCGCCTCCATGCCGAGCTCCTCGTACTCGACGACCTCGACCTTCTTGATGCAGTCCTGCGCGAGCCGGGCGGCGGGGCCTCCGATCGAGCCCAGGTAGAAGCCGCCGTGCGTGTTGCACGCGTCCGTGACGGCCTGCGAGCGGTTGCCCTTCGCCAGCATCACCATCGAGCCGCCCACGCCCTGGAACTGGTCCACGTAGGAGTCCATCCGTCCAGCGGTGGTGGGGCCGAAGGAACCAGACGCCATGCCCTCGGGGTCTTGGCGGGACCGGCGTAGTACACCGGGTGGTCCTTCAGGTACTGCGGCATCTCCTCGCCCGCGTCGAGGCGTTCCTTGATCTTGGCGTGCGCGATGTCACGGCCGACGATGAGCGGGCCGGTGAGCGACACCCGGGTCTTGACGGGGTGCTTGCTGAGCTCGGCGAGGATCTCGGGCATCGGCCTGGTGAGGTCGATCCGGACGACCGCGCCCTTTCCGGTGCCCGTGACGCCGTCGGTCTCGGCATCGAGATCGGCGTCGACGGTCTCCGGCATGAAGCGGGCCGGCTCGGTCTCGAGCTGCTCGATGAACACGCCCTCCGGGGTGATCTTGCCGAGGCACTGGCGGTCGGCGGAGCAACTGACCGCCATCGCGACTGGCAGCGAAGCGCCGTGACGGGGCAGGCGGATGACGCGGACGTCGTGGCAGAAGTACTTGCCGCCGAACTGGGCGCCGATGCCGAGCTTCCGGGTGAGCTCGAGGACCTGCTCCTCCAACTCGAGGTCGCGGAAGCCATTGGCCGCCATCGAGCCCTCGGTGGGCAGGTTGTCCAGGTACTTCGCAGACGCGTACTTGGCCGTCTTCAGCGCGAACTCGGCCGACGTGCCGCCGACGACGATCGCCAGGTGGTACGGCGGGCAGGCCGCGGTGCCCAGCGCCCGGATCTTCTGTTCGAGGAACGAGATCATCGAGTCGGGGTTGAGGATCGCCTTGGTCTCCTGGAACAGGTACGACTTGTTGGCGGAGCCGCCGCCCTTGGCCATGAAGAGGAACTTGTAGTTGTTCTCGTGGCCCTCGGCGGTGTCGGCGTACAGCTCGATCTGCGCGGGCAGGTTGGAGCCGGTGTTCTTCTCCTCCCACATCGTGAGGGGGGCGTTCTGCGAGTACCGGAGGTTCAGCTTGGTGTAGGCGTCGAAGACGCCCAGGCTCAGCGGCTTCTCGTCGGTGCCTTCGGTGAGCACCTGCTGGCCACGCTTGCCCATGATGATCGCGGTGCCGGTGTCCTGGCACATGGGGAGCACGCCGCCAGCCGCGATGTTGGCGTTCTTCAGGAGGTCGAGCGCCACGAACTTGTCGTTCGGCGACGCCTCCGGGTCGTCCATGATGTTGCGCAGCTGCTGCAGGTGCGCGGGGCGCAGGTAGTGGGCGATGTCGTGCATCGCCGTCTCCGCGAGCAGCGTGAGCGCCTCGGGTGCCACCTTCAGGAACTTCCGGCCGTCGGGTCCGTCGACCAGTTCGACCCCTCGGTCGTCAGCAGTCGGTAGGGCGTCTCGTCCTTCCCGATCGGCAGCATGTCAACGTAGCGAAACTCCGGCATCGGTCCTCCTTGTGATTGCCGGGTCCATCTTCTCAGACGGCGCCGCGGTGACCGTGGCCGGGGACCCGTTGCGTGAGAGAGGTGGCCGGGTCCCACGAGGGGAGTTCCAGGTGGAGGGGTTCCGCGGTCGCCCCCGATCGCCGTTGCCGACCGGGGTAGGTGGTTGGAAACCCGAGAGCTGGCGTGCTCACACGGCTGTGACGAGGACCGGGACCGCGTTCCTGGGCGCACCTCCGAACCGGTCGGGGCCCGGCGCGGAGGGCGATGCGTCGCCGCGCTCGTGTCCACGAACGAAGACTGGCCGGAAGTTGATTGCCAGTGTGAACTGCATGCCCTAGCCTTCAGCAAACGGAAGGCGCAGGGGGTGCCTATTTTTCCGTTCCATCTTGGGGAGATGGCGCCATGTCGCGTTCATTGACTGTTTTTCCACGCCTTTGTCTGGCGTTCCTACTCATGCTCTCGATGGCGGCCCAGCCCGTCATCGCCGGCGCCAAGGAACCAGCCACGACGCCCGACACTGCCAACACGGTTGAGTCGCCGCAGGCCGAGGACCCGGCTGAGGAGCCGAGCGCTCCGGTTGAGGAGCCGAGCGCCCCGGCCGAGGAGCCGAGTGCCCCGGCCGAGCCGAGCGCCCCGGCCGAGGAGCCGAGTGCCCCGGCCGAGGAGCCCAGCGCTCCGGCCGAGGAGCCCAGCGCCCCGGCCGAGGAGAAGACCAGCCCGGTTCAGCCCGCGGTTGGCGAGGTGACTCCAGCGACCGAGGACGAGGCTGTTGCCGCTGAGCAGCCCACTCCCTTGGCCATGGCGCCGCTCGCCGCGCTATCGGGCGGGTTCGAGATCGACGGCGACCTGACCGCTGGCACCATGAACCCTCCCGGCAAGGACTGGAACTCCGTCTTCCACAACAGCTTCGACGACGGGTTCTCCGACGCGACGCAGCTCAGCGGCAAGGAGAACGACCCGGCGGGCTGGACCAGCGAGTCGGCGACCGCCCCCGGCAAGGCCGACTTCGGCCTCATCCGCTGGTACCTCGACAACGTGGGTGGCCAGCAGTACCTCAACATGGCGTTCGTGCGTAAGGACGGCTCCGGCTCGGTCTACTACAACGTCGAGTTCAACCAGGTCGTCGCGACGGGCATCGCCCCCACCCGGACCGTCGGCGACTTCATGCTTGGCATCGAGCAGGGCGGCAATGGGCCGTTCCAGCTCATCAGCTTCGCCATCTGGAACGGCAGCGCCTGGGTGACCCAGAGCATCAACGCCAGCGCCGTCATCGGGGAGCAGAACGCCGTCACCGTCTCCGGCTACGCGCCGAAGACCTTCTTCGAGGTCGGCATCAACCTCACCGCCCTCGACTTCGCCTCCGGCGGCGCCACCTGCGACCGCCGCTCCTTCGGACAGATCGACATCCGCACCCGCACCTCCCGTCGGAGTCGTCGGAGCTGAGCGACCGCGCCCGCTTCGAGGCCGTCGTGCCGTCGAGCTGCCCGAGTTCGCCATCGAGAAGCGCAACACCGCCGGCCAGCTGGTGCCCGGCGCCACCTTCCTGCTCAGCCCCAACCCGCCACGGGCACCGGCACCCTGACCGTCACCGACGGCGGCGCCGGCGACACCGACGGCGCGGCCAACGGCATCATCAAGCCCAAGGTCTCCTACCCCGGCCCGCTCACCGTCACCGAGACCGTCGCGCCGCCCGGCTACCTGCTTCCGGCCCCGGCCGACCGGGTCAGGTCGATCGTGCTCGCGCCCTACCAGGTCGTCACGCTCACCTTCACCGACCCGCGCGCCCACCTGCCGCTGACGCTGGGCGCCACGGCCACGGGCTCGTACACGGCGACATACCCTGGTCCATCGCCAAGCGCGTCGACCGCGACAACGCCTACGTCGCGGGCGATGAAAAGGCCACCTTCACCTACACCGTCGACGTCACGCAGGGGGCCCGCACCACGACCAGCCCCACCGTGACCGGCAGCCTCTCCGTCGCCAACCCGAACACCGTCGCGGTCCGCGCCACCGTCGCGGGTGCGCTGGCCTCGGGCGGCGCCTGCACCCTCACGGGCACCGACGCCGATCCCGTGACGCCGGGGCTGCAGCTCGACTTCGCACCGGGCGCGAGCCCGGTCGCCTTCTCCTGCGTGGGCGCCAACCCGACGGCGACACCGTCGTGGCGACCCTCGCGTGGGACCTCGCGAAGTACCCCGAGACGCAGGCCGACGTCGACAAGGGCGCGGCCGCGGGCCTCAGGACGACCGATGCCGTCGTGCCCCTGAACTACGCCGTCACCGCGGTCAACGAGACCATTACCGTCGCGGATGACCGTTACCCCTTCGACCCGCCTGGACCATCACCTACGACCGCGCCGCGGGCGCGGGCAAGGTGCACACCCGCTCCTACACCGCCGATCTCGGCGCGGCCGCCGGCACCTGCGAGACCGTCGACAACACGGCCGGCATCGTCCAGACGGGCCAGTCGTCGAGCGCCGACGTCACCGTGTGCTCCGGCGCCGACCTGACGGTGGACAAGAACACCGTCAACTCCTTCGACCGCTCGTACATGTGGACCATCGAGAAGACCGGCCCCACCGGCCGGCTGTACGCCGACCCCGTCACCGGAAAGGTCACCGCGGGCTACGAGGTCACCGTCACCCCGATCGGCCACACCGACAGCGGCTGGGCGATGAGCGGTGAGATCACCGTCACCAACCCCAACCTGTGGCAGGACGTCACCGCCACCGTCAGCGACGAGGTGTCGCTCGGCACGGGAGCGACCTGCACCGTCACCGGCGTCACCGGTGACCCCGCAGCCGTCGACGCCGACGCAACGGCCCCCGGCTTCCAGTACGTGGTTCCGCGCGACACGACTCTCGTGTTCGGCTACTCCTGCACCTTCGCGGGCCAGCCCGACTACACCGGCTCGAACACCGCGGTCGTCACCTGGGACGCCGACGCGGCCCACACCCGAGCGGCACCGCCCGCAAGGTCGTGGCAGTTGCGGAGTCCGCCTGGTCCCAGACCCGATCAACAAGACGGTCACCGTCAGCGACGACCGTTTCGAGTTCGTCCCCGCCTGGACGGTGGACGCCTCCGACGGCGCGCAGACGCGCGACTACGAGGTGACCTGGACCGTCGCCGAGCCCGGCACCTGCGAGTCCTTCACCAACACGGCCAGCCTCACCGGTTCCGACGGCCTCAGCGGGTCGGCCTCGGTCACGGTCGAGGTCTGCCGCGCCGCCGACCTCACCGTGACGAAGACCATCTCGGCCGGGCTCGACCGCGACTGGGACTGGACCATCCACAAGGTCGCCAAGGGTGACAGCCCGTACCGCGCCGATGAGGCCGGCGACGTCACGATCGGCTACGACGTGACCGTCACCCCGGCGCCGCGACCGACTCCAACTGGAAGGCCGAGGGTTCCATCAGCGTCCGGAACCCCAACGCCTGGCAGGACATCGAGATCGAGGCCGTCGACGAGTTGAACCTCGGCGGCGGGGGCGAGTGTACCATCGCACGCGAGTTCCCGGCCACGGTGCGCGCGGGCCAGACGCTCGTCATGGCCTACACCTGCACCTTCGATTCGAAGCCTGGCTACGACGGCGACAACACCGCCACCGTCACCTGGGACAAGGCCGCGGCCCACACCGCGAACGGGAGCGCGACCGCCACCGCGCCGATCGCGACGGCCGACTGGGGAGTGAACCGGACCAACGACACCGTCACCGTCACCGATTCCGAATACGTCTTCGACCCGGCCTGGACCATCGACGTCGCGGACGGCGCGCAGACCCGAAGCTACGAGATCACCTGGAACGTCGCCGAGGACGGCACCTGCGCCGACTTCACCAACATCGCCACCGTCACCGGCGACGACGGTTTCTCCGCCTCCGACGACGAGCGCATCAAGGCCTGCCGCGGTGCCAACGTCAACATCATCGACACCACCTTCTCGGGCGCCTTCGAGCGCTGGAACGACTGGTCGGTGGACAAGGTGGCCGAGGAGGGCCCGTTCCGCACCGACGCCGACGGCAACGTCACCGTCGGCTACGACGTCACCGTCACCCCCGGCGCCCAGACCGACAAGGCCTGGACCGGGCAGGGCACCGTCGAACTGCACAACCCGAACGAGTTCGTGGACATCCCCGTCACCCTCGACGTCGAGCTGACCACCGGCGGTGACCCGGTCTGCGTGGTTTCCGGCACCGACGAGGACGCTGCCGCCGACGGCTTCCAGACCACGATCGCCGCCGGCACGCGGGTCATGCTGAGCTACACGTGCACCTTCGCGACGAAGCCGTTCTACACCGGCACCGCGGTGGCAACCGTCACCTGGGACCCGGAGATCGCGGGCAGCACCGTCGGATCCGACTGGGACAGCGCCGCCGTCGCCGAGGTCAGCTGGGACATCGCGCCCAAGGACGACACCGTCACCGTCACCGATGACCACCACACCTTCGATCCCGGGTGGGTCGTCGACCTGGCCGACGGTGAATCCACCCGCCACTACGAGCTCACCTGGAACGTCGGCGAGGCCGGCACCTGCCAGGCATTCGACAACACCGCGTCGCTGACCGGCGACGACGGTTTCACCGGCTCCGACGCCGAGCAGATCGAGGCCTGCCGCGGTGCCGACCTCACCGTCACGAAGAATGTCGTCAGCTCCTTCGACCGCTCCTACCTGTGGGACGTCACGAAGACCGGGCCCGACGGCCCCGTCGTCGCCGACCCGACCACGGGCGAGGCGACGGTGACCTACGAGGTCGTCGTCACCCCACCGGCCACACCGACAGCGGCTGGGCGATGAGCGGCCAGATCACGGTCGCCAACCCCAACGACTGGCAGGACGTCCCCGTCACCGTGACCGACACGGTCGACGTCGGCGGCGGCGCCGACTGCACGGTGGCCGACGGTGAAACCGTCGTCCCCGTGGCGGCAGCGTCACCCTCGACTACACGTGCACGTTCACGGGCCAGCCGGCCTACGACGGCACCAACACGGCCACCGTCACCTGGGATGCGGGGACGGCACACACGCCGTCGGCCACCGCCACCGGCACCGCCGACGTGACGGCGTCCGGGTGGTCGCAGACCCCGTCGAACAAGAAGGTGACCGTCACCGACGACCACGTCACGTTCGACCCGGCCTGGACGGTCACCGCCGGTGACGGCGAGCAGCGCCGCACCTACGAGGTCACCTGGACCGTCGACGAGGCAGGCACCTGCCAGACGTTCACCAACGTCGCCACCATCACCGGCGACAGCGGACTGACCGACACCGATGATGCCGAGGTTCAGGTGTGCCGGGCCGCCGACCTGACCGTCGAGAAGACGATCACCGCGCAGCTCGACCGCACCTGGGTGTGGGACGTCGACAAGACGGCCCGCGGCACCCAGCCTTACGAGGCCGACAAGCAGACCGGCGACATCACCGTCGGCTACGACGTCACCGTCACCCCGGCACCTCCAGCGACTCCGGGTGGCTGGTCGGCGGCACCATCGCGGTGACCAACCCCAACGACTGGCAGGACGTGAGCATCACCGTGGCCGACCTCGCCGATCTCGGGCAGGCGCGGAGTGCCGGATCACCGGCACCAGCGACCCGTCGGGTGAGATCAGGCCGGTCACGTTCCCCTACACCCTCGTCGCCGACGGCACCGAGGTGTTCGCCTACTCCTGCTCGTTCACCGGAAAGCCTGCCTACGACGGCACCAACACCGCCACGGTCACCTGGGATGCGGAGGCCGCCCACACGGCCAACGGCTCGGCCGACGGTACCGCGGCGCTCGCCACGGCCGACTGGACGGTGCACCCGTTCGACGACACCGTGACCGTCACCGACGACCACTTCACCTTCGACCCGGTCTGGGTCGTCGACCTGGCCGACGGCGCCCAGACCCGCAGCTACGAGGTCACCTGGAACGTCGGCACCGCGGGCACCTGTGAGGTGTTCACCAACACCGCTTCGATCGACGGGGACGACGGCTTCACCGCCGAGACCTCCGCCGACGCGGAGGCATGCCGCCTCGCAGACCTGACCGGTGACATCGATGCCTCGGGCGACTTCATCCGCACCTACGGATGGTCGATCGACAAGTTGCTGGCCGAGGGTCAGGCCGACAGCGTCATCGCATCCCCGGACGGCACGGCCACGATCGGCTATGTCGTCGAGGCCGACGTCACGGGCCACACCGACAGCGGCTGGACCGTGTCCGGCCAGGTCGGTCTGGGCAACCCGAACGACTTCGTCGGCGTGCGCACGACGCTCACCGCCGACATCGCCGGGGCGACCTGCACCGTCGATGAGGCCGCCGATGTCGACGCCGCGAAGCCCGGGGTCCAGATCGATCTCCCGGCCGACGGCAGTGCCACGGTCGACTTCGACTGTGTCCTCGCCTCGCTCGACGCTCCCGTCACCGTCACCGCCACCGCGGCGTGGGACGGCGGCGAGACCACCCTCGAGTCCGGGGAGATCGACTTCGGGTACACCACCGTCAATGAGTACGTCGGGGTCTTCGACGACCACGGCGACCCTGAGGGCGAACCGAGCCTGATCGACATCATCAGTGTCGACGACGCCCCGACGCGCTTCGAGTACGAGGTCGGGTTCTCCGGCCTCGAGGCGGGGTGCGAGGTCGTGACCAACACCGCATGGATCGAGGCGCTCGTCGAGGTCGACGAGGTGGCGGCCGACGACGCGCCGGCGCGCCTCGCCCAGGACACGGCCGATGTGACCATCTGTCCGCCGAACGCTCCCTGACGCTCGAGGCCGCGGGTGCGGGCACCTTCGACCGCGAGTACCTGTGGAAGATCGTCAAGGACGTCGACGCGACCCGCAAGGTCGCCGAGGCGGGCAGCGCGCGGTTCACCTACCTGGTCGATGCCATCCCGGCCGGCTTCACCGACTCCGGCTTCGAGGCGACCGGCGAACTCCTGATCGGTAACCCCAACGCGGAGGCGATCACCGTCACCGTCGGTGCCCTCACGGCGCCGGCAGGGACGACCTGCACCGTCACCGCGGCGGACTCCGACCCGGAGACCCTGGGCTCCAGGTGGAGGTACCTGGCGACACGGAGGCGCTCGCCGTGCCGTTCGGTTGCACGGGCAGGCCGGGCGGGATGCCCTCAGAGGTGGGGCGGACATCTCGTTCCTCGACTCCTACGGCGACACCGTCAGCGTCCCGGCCACCGCTGCCATCGCCTACGTGCTCGATGTCGAGAAGAACCGGACGGTCGACGTCTACGACGACCTGACGAACCCGGGTGCCAAGCGCACAAGGCTCGGCTCGGCCACCTGGAACGCCGACGGAACCGCCGTCTCGTTCACCTACACCCTCGAACTGAAGCTCGCCGTAGGCGACGTCAGCGAGAAGTACACCAACACCGCGCAGATCGATGACGAGGGGCCCGAGGCCTCGGTCACCGTGGAAGTGGTGAGTCGCCCAGGCCTCCCATCGGTGGGTGCCATCGGAGAGACCCCCTTGACCGGGTGCTGCCGCTGGGGCGTTGGTCGGGCTCTTGGGCCTGGCCTGGGGAACGCGCCGCAGGCGTAGCTGACCCGGGCGCGGCGCCTTGGACCCTGGCGCCGCCCACGTCTGGAGCGGGGCAACCGGTCGATCTGACCTGACCGGTTGCCCCGCTCCTCTGTGTCCGGGCTGAGGCCTGGAGATGCGGCGACGCCCCGGAGGGGAAGCCGGGGCGTCGCTGCCCGTCCGAACCCGGACGGGGAGGGCTGCGGTGGGTCGGAGGTTGACCCACCGCAGCCGGTCTACTGGGTGAAGAGCCTCGTCTGGAGCAGGGCGAAGCAGATGGTGTGCACACGGTCGCGCAACCCCTGGCCGATGCCGACCGGGTCGTCGGCGTGGGCCCTCTCCAGCTGGGCGATGTTGCGGCTGGGAGACAGCACGTCCAGCATCAGGTCGTTCCCGTTGCGCACGGCGAGCCGGTTGTCCATGAAGCCGCCGAGGACGGCATCGGTGGTGACGACGCCCTCGAACCCCACTCGCCGCGCAGGACGTCCTGCAGCAGCTCGGGGTTGCCGCCGGCCCACTTGTGGCCGACATGGATGAAGCTGGACATGGCGCCCTTCGCGTCACCTTCCTTGACGGTGATCTCGAACGGCCGCAGGTACAGCTCGCGGAGCGCCTGCTCGTTGGCCCACACATTGATCCCGCTGCGGGCATTGGTCTCCTGGTCGTTGACGATGAAGTGCTTCATGAACACGATCACGTCGTGGCTCTGGGCCCGGCCGTCATGGCGGCGCCCATCTTCCCGGACAGGAGCGGATCCTCCGAGTAGTACTCGAAGTTGCGCCCGCCCTGGGCGGTGCGGTGCAGGTTCATCCCCGGCGCGTACCAGCCCTGCACGCCGTATGCGTCGGCCTCCCGGCCGATGGCATCACCCATGGCGTAGGCGAGCTCATCGTTCCAGGTCGCCGCGATCACGGCCTGTGTCGGGTAGGACGCGGCGGTCACCTCGCCGAAGAAGAAGTTGATGCCTGCCGGGCCGTCCAGCAGGATCGCCTGGGGCACGCCCAGTCGCTCGATGGCGGTGGTCTGGTAGGCGCCGCGGCTGAACAGGTCCATCTGCTCCGCGAGCGTGAACTGGTCGAGGAACTCCTCCCAGAGCGGGTCGTCGAACGCCTTGCCCTGCAGGTCGGCCAGCTGGATGCCGTTGTCGGCACCGGTCGTCGGGGCGTCGCCCGTTCCCTCGGGATCCCGCGGCCATCGCGTCGAGGAGCGACTGGGGCGCCGTCAGAGTGGTGTCGTCGCCGTCGGGCCAGGTGCCGTCCCAATCTTCGCGCGAGAGATACGTCAGGTCGCCGTCGGCGTAGTCGAACCGGTTCTCGATGCCGTGGCCGGTGGTCTCGTCCGTGGTGAACGCGACCGTGGAGGGCACCTCGTGTGGGAACGTCGCCTCGAGGGTGTGGACGTCGGTGCCGACCGAGATGTCGTAGCGGCCCGCCTCGAGCACGTACGCCTGACGCTCCATGTCGTAGGAGGCCATGTCGCGCTCGGTGAACGTGACGGTGACGCTCTGGGTCGCTCCCGGGGCGAGCTCGTCGGTCTTCGCGTAGCCCGCCAGCTCGATGGCCGACTTCTCGATGCCGCCGTCGGTGTAGGGGCCGAGAAGTATACCTGCACGACATCCTTGCCCGCCGCGTCGCCGGTGTTGGTGACGGCGACCTCGACACTCACGGTGCCGTCGGACACCACGGGCCGTGAGACTTGGTGCTCGAACGTGGTGTAGCTCAGGCCGTGCCCGAACGGGAACTGCACCGCCTCGGCGTAGCCCGCCTCGTCGCCCAGGAAACGGGTCTCGTAGTAGCGGTAGCCGACGTAGATGCCCTCCTCGTAGTTGAGCAGGGCCCGGCCCGGGATGTTGTCGTAGCGGAAGTCGCCGAAGTTCTCGGCGGCGGGGCGCCGGTCACGTCGTAGGCGTAGGTGCTGGTGAGCCGGCCCGAGGGATTCACCTCACCGGCGAGGATATGGCCGAGCGACACGGTGCCCTGCGGGCCGGGCGTTCCGATCCACAGAGCGGAGCGGATCTGGGGGTGGTCGTCCAGGAACCCGAGTTCCATCACGTTGCCGCTGTTGACGACCACGATGACGTTGTCGAAGTTGGCGGTCACCTTGTCGAGCAGGGCGACGTGGTTGTCGGTGAGGCGCAGCTCCTCGGGCGTGAAGTCCTGCATCTCGACGCCGTCGTTGCCGACCACCACGAGCGCGGTGTCGGAGAACTGCTTCGCCTGCGCGATCGCCTCATCGGTCAGGTAGTCGATGGCGGGCTCGTCCGGCCCGTCGCCGCCGATCAGTGAGCCGACGATCTGCATCAGGCCGCTGGAGGACTCCCGCTCCTCGGAGGCGCCCTGCTCCTCCATGAATGCGCGCAGCTCCCGGTTGTAGGAGACGCCCGCCTCCTCGAGGCCCGCATAGAGCCCCTTCGCCGCCGACTGATCCGCGCCTCCGGAGCCGCCACCGCCGAAGCGCATCCCGAAGGAGGAGAAGCCGAACACGTTGAGGCCCCTGCCCTCGGCGAGGGGAGCAGCGCGTCGTCGTTCCGCAGTAGGACGATCCCCTCGTCGGAGAGCGCCCCGGCGATCTCGGCACCGTTCGCGCGGGCCTCCACCGCCGCTGGAGAGGAGGTGTCGATCGAGAGGCCGAACAGGCGCGACATGTCACGCACGATGGGAGCGACCTGGGTCGCCACGAGGGCGACCACCAGGAGAGCGGCCGTCCAGGCGATCGCGCGGCGCGGGCGGTGCCACACCTTCCGGTACATCCGGTCGTGGCGCTTCGCCAGCCTGCGCCTGGCCCGGTCATCGCCCTGACCTCGGCCTTGCGGGCCGCCTCGGCCTCCTTCGCGACGGCGCGGTCGGCGGACCTGGCCGCGGTGCGTTCCTCGGCGCCCATGGCCCTCAACTCGGCGGCGCGTTCCCGGTGCCGCTGCTTGTCGGACGCGACCTCCTGGATGACGGCGCGCCGGGTCTCTCTACGTGTCTGCATGTTCTCTTCTCAGTTCGCTTCGGTGCGGTTGCTGCGTCGGTGGTCACGACACGTCCTGATCAGCCGGCGCAGTCCCTTGACGGGGTGGCCGTTGATCGCGGTCAGGATCGAGTCGAGCATCGCCATGTCGACCAGACCGCCCGACATCCGAGCCAGGCTGCGGAAGGGTAGGTCGAGGACGAAGTGGGTGTAGTTGGCGGGGATCGGCCTGCCGAGGCGCATCAGCGCCCGGCGGGCAAGCGTCAGGGTGCCGACGAGCATCCGCCCGAGACCCCTGCGCTCTCCCGCCCTCGCCAGGATGTCGTTCGTCCCGAGGGCGCCCTGCGGTCCCAGTCGGGGAGGGGAGGGGCCGTCAAAGCAGCGCCTCGAACTCGGCACCGTCGACGCCCTTCACGGCCCCGGAGAAATAGTGCGGCAGCCGGGTCGCGTCATAGGGGAACGGCAGGTCCTCTCCGGAGACGTCGACCGACGTGGTGAGGCGGAGGTCGCGGGACGACGCCCCGACGGCGACCGTGTGCGTGCCGGCCTGGACGACCCAGCGGTCGACGTCGACGTTGTAGTAGGCGAACGCGTGCCCGTCGAGCGTGACCCGAACCACCTTGGATTCGCCGGGGAGGAGGGCGACCTTCGCGAAGCCCTTCAGCTCGCGGGGTGCCCGGAATCCGTTCGATGGGCGGAGACGTAGGCCTGCACCACCTCCTCACCCTCGACGGCGCCGGTGTTGGTCACCGTCACGGTGAGGCCTTCCTGCGTGGCGCTGAGGTCGGAGTAGGTGAACGTCGTGTAGCTGAGGCCGTGGCCGAAGGGAACAGCACGGGCTTGTCGACCGCGTCGTAGTAGCGGTAGCCGACGAAGATCGACTCGCGGTGTTCGGCGGTGGCCTCGGCGCGCGCGAACCAGGGGAGGAGGGGCGTCCTCTCCGCGGATCGGATAGCTCTCGGCGAGCCTGCCCGACGGGTTCCGGCGACCGGTGAGCAGGCGGGCGATGGCCTCACCGCCGCCCTGGCCACCCAGGTAGGCGTGCAGCACCGCGTCCACGTCGTCGATGAACGGCAGCTCGACCGGCGCACCGCCGACGAGCACGACGACGATGCGGGTGTCGAGGGCGGTGAGCTCGCGCATCAGGTCGAGCTGGTTCGCGCGGAGCCGCATGTCGGCCCGGTCGAGGCCCTCCGTCTCGGCCGCCTCGTCGAGCCCGATGAACGCGACCACGACGTCGGCCCGGGCGGCGAGCCGCACGGCCTTGTCGCGGAGTTTCTCCGAGGGCCACCGAGCCTGCGGTAGCCGGGTTCGTAGCCGATGATGCGCAGGCCCGTGCCCCGCAGTTCGGGGAGCGCGGCGCTGAGCCGGGTCGGGTTGACCAGGGAACTGCCCGCGCCCTGATAGCGGGGGTCTCGGCGAAGTCGCCGATGACCGCGACCCGAAGGCCCGGCTCGTCGAGCGGCAGGAGCGCGCGGGCGTCGCCGTCGCGACCCGGGATGGTCGCATTCTTCAGCAGCACCATCGACCGTGCGGCCGCGTCGACGGCGCGGGCGTGGGCCTCGTCGTGGGACAGCGGCGGCAGGGCCGACCCCGCTCCGCCAGCGCCACCGTCAGCACCTCGTCGACGCGGGCGTCGAGCACCGCCTCGTCGAGGGAGCCGGCGCGGACGGCGTCGATGACCTCGCGGTCGGTCATGCCGTCGGTCGAGGGCATCTCGAGGGATGCGCCTGCCCTGGTCGCCGCGACCCGGTCGAAGCTGCCGCCCCAGTCGGAGACCACCATCCCGTCGAAGCCCCAGCCCTCGCGCAGCACGTCGGTGAGGAGGTAGGGGTTCTCGTGGGCGTAGGTGCCGTTGACCCGGTTGTATGAGGTCATGATGGTGCGGGGCCGCCCCTCAACGACAGCGCGGCGGAAGCCCTCCAGGAAGATCTCGTGCAGGGCGCGGCGGTCGACGATCTCGTCGACCGTCATCCGGTGGGTCTCCTGGCTGTTGACGGCGAAGTGCTTCGGGCAGGCTGCGACACCGCGGCCCTGGATGCCGCGCACGAAGGCCGCCGCGAGCTTCCCCGTCAGGAACGGGTCCTCGGAGAGGTACTCGAAGTTGCGCCCGCCGAGCGGGCTGCGCTTGATGTTCAGGCCCGGGCCGAGCAGCACCTGGACGTCCTCGGCGGCGGCCTCGGCGCCCAGCGCGTCGCCGACCTCCTCGATCAGCGCGACGTCCCAGCTGTTGGCGAGCGTCGCGGCGGTGGGAAAGCAGGTGGCGGGGAGCGACCTGTTCAGCCCAGGTGGTCGGCCTTCCCGCCCTGTTTGCGCACGCCGTGCGGGCCGTCGGTCAGCATCATCGACGGGATGCCGAGGCGTTCGATGGCCACGGTGTTCCAGAAGTTGGCCCCGGAGGTGAGCGCAGCCTTCTCCTCGAGGGTGAGACGTTCGATCAGATCGGCGTGGTTGAGCTTCATCGCGTGACGTTTCTGCTTGGACGGGCGTGGTGGGAGGGGAACATGGATCGACCTTTTCCGAAGGTTCTGCCCTGCTGCGACGTGGGTCGCTCAGGTGGTGGCGCGGCGGCGCGCGCTGAGTGGGGGCACCTCGGCCGTGGGTGGGGCCTCCGCGAGGCCGAGGACGTGGAGCACCGACCCGACCACCCAGTCGACCGCGGAGAGGTCGATGGAGATGGTGCTCAGCGGCGGATACGCGACGGAGGCGGCCGGGATGTCGTCGCACCCGATCACGGCGATGTCGCCGGGGCAGGAGAGGCCGGCCTCGCGGATGCCGTAGAGCACCGCGAGCGCGACCTCGTCGTTGTAGGCGGCGACCGCGGTGACACCTTCACGGTGCCAGGCCTCGATCGTCTCGCGGGCGCCGTCACCGTTGCGCGCCACCTCGGCCGCCAGCGGTTCCGGGAGGCCCCTGGATGCGCAGGCGGCAAGCACCTCCGCGCGGCGGGGGAGCACGCCGAACTCGGTCGAGTCCACCACGTCGGCGAACGCGATCCGCCGGTGACCGGCCTCGACGAGTGATCGACCTGGAGGTGGCCGATCGACAGCGTGAAGGGGGACGCGGCCACCAGTGAGATGACCCGCTCACCCTCGGCGAGCAGCCGCTGGCCGAGCTCACCGGTCACGGGGAAGGCGAGCAGCACGGCGCGCGGATTGAGCCTGGCGATCGACTCGACGGTGGCGTCGAGGTCGCCACCCACCTGCACGGTGGTCGAGACGATCTCCCGCTTGGCGAACGCGAGCGTAAGTGCCGAGAGTGGTCGTCGGGAGACCCTGGAAAGTGCACGGTGTCCGACCTAAACTTGGCCAACACCCACGGGGAAATGGGGCTCCGAGTGTCAACGTCGTGGTCACACCGCAGCGTCGTCTCGCCTGAGACGCTACGGATGATCGAACGCGCCCGTGCCCAACTGCTCACAGACGATCCCTCCCAGGACGCCCTGAACGACCTCCGCGCCCTGGTCGCGGAATCCTGGCGCCGGGCGTCGGCAGGCGGCATCAGGGTCGACGCCCTGCCCCGGTCGACCTGACGGGCAACGAACTCGACGAGTACCTCAGGGGCACCCGCTCGCGTCCGTGCTGGACCTGGTGTGCGGCCTGCTCCTCCCGGCGACACGAGCGACTCGGGATCGTCATCGCCGTGGGTGACGCCGCGGGCAGGCTCCTGTGGGTAGAGGGCGACCGGGAGATCCGAGACCGAACCTCAGGCATGGGGTTTGTCGCGGGTGCCAACTGGTCGGAGGCCGCGATCGGCACGTCGGCGCCAGGCACGGCGCTCGCGCTCGGCCGCACGGTGCAGATCCGCGGGTCGGAGCACTTCAACCTCAACGTGGCCCCTGGTCGTGCACCGCGGTGCCGGTCCGCGACCCCGAGACCAGGCGGGTCATCGGCGTCCTCGACATCACGGGAGGCCCGCAGGCCGCGACCCCGCAGGCCCAGATGCTCGTCGACGCCACCGCCCGGGCCGTCGAGTCCGAGCTGCTCATCGCCCGGCTCCGGGCGCGCCATGAGGTGCCCGTCCGGCGGCAGTCACGCAGGAAGCGGGTGGACACGGCCACGCTCCAGGTGCTGGGTCGGAGCCGGGCCGCCCTGGAGTTGAGGGCAGATGACGGGGCAACGGCCGTGGAGTTCGGCCGCAGGCACGCCGAGATCCTGCTCCTCCTGCGCCTGAGCCCCGCGGGCCTCTCGGCGGAGCGGCTCGCCGAGCTGGTCTACGGGGAGGGCGCGGACGCGGCCACCCTCCGCCCCGAGATCGTGCGGCTCCGCAGGACCCTGCGCAAGGCGACCACCCGCATCGACCTCGCGTCGCGTCCCTACCGGCTCGTGGGCGACCTGACCACCGACGCGCATGGCGTCCTCGGTCTCCTCGACCGCGGGGCCCACCGGGTCGCTCTGGCCGCCTACCGGGGCGAGGTGCTGCCCGGATCGGAGTCTCCCGGGGTGATCGCCTTCCGCAACACCGTCCGCACCGCTCTGCGTGAGGCCCTGCTCGCCGAGGCGAGCCCCGACACCCTGCTCGCCTATGCCGACACCGAGGAGGGCGCCTTCGACCGCGAGACCCTGATGCTGCTGCTGGACGTGCTCCCGGCCCGTTCACCGCGGCGGGCAGGGGTGTTGGCGCGCATCGACCGCCTCGACGCAACGTAGCTGCAACCTTCGACGGCCTAGCGTCTCCCACACGTCACCGGAGACGAAGGGATCTCCGCGGGCGACGAGTCGAAGGAGACACGCGCAATGACACTCACCGAGGACGCAGTAGCCAACGAGACCACGTACGCCGCGCCCGGCCGGCCCGGCGCGAAGGCCACCTACCGGGCCAGGTACGGCCACTACATCGGAGGCGAGTTCGTCGAACCGGTCAAGGGCGGCAACTTCGAGAACCTGTCGCCCGTCAACGGCAAGCCGTTCACCGAGGTCGGTCGCGGAACGGTGGAGGACATCGACCGCGCCGTCGACGTCGCGTGGCAGGCGTTCCAGTCGTGGAAGAAGACCTCCGCGGCATACCGCGCCAACGTCCTGAACAAGATCGCCGACCGGATGGAGGACAACCTCGAGGCGATCGCCGTGGCCGAGACGTGGGAGAACGGCAAGCCCATCCGTGAGACGCTCGCGGCGGACATCCCGCTCGCCATCGACCACTTCCGCTACTTCGCAGGCGTGCTGCGGGCCCAGGAAGGCGGCCTCAGCCAACTGGACGAGCACACCGTCGCGTACCACTTCCACGAGCCGCTCGGCGTCGTCGGGCAGATCATCCCCTGGAACTTCCCGCTGCTGATGGCCGTGTGGAAGCTGGCCCCTGCGCTCGCCGCAGGCAACTGCGTCGTGCTCAAGCCGGCGGAGCAGACCCCCGCCTCGATCCTGTTCCTGTTCGAGCTCATCGGGGATCTGCTCCCCGCCGGCGTGGTCAACATCGTCAACGGTTTCGGCATCGAGGCCGGTGCCCCACTCGCGCAGCACAAGCGGATCCGCAAGATCGCCTTCACCGGCGAGACCACCACCGGCCGCCTCATCATGCAGTACGCGTCGCAGAACCTGATCCCGTGACCCTCGAGCTCGGCGGCAAATCGCCCAACGTGTTCTTCGAGGACGTGGCCCGCGACACCGGCGACTCCTACTACGACAAGGCCCTCGAGGGGTTTGCCCTCTTCGCGCTCAACCAGGGTGAGGTATGCACCTGCCCGTCCCGCGCGCTCATCCAGCGCAGCATCTACGACCGGTTCCTCGGCGACGGCCTCGAGAGGGTGGGACGGATCATCCAGGGCAACCCGCTCGACCTGACCACCATGATCGGGGCCCAGGCTTCCAACGACCAGCTCGAGAAGATCCTCTCCTACATCGACATCGGCAGGCAGTCGGGCGCAAGGCTCCTGACCGGTGGCGAGCGCGCCGACCTCGGCGGCGACCTGAGCGACGGCTACTACATCACCCCGACCGTGTTCGAGGGCACGAACGACATGCGGATCTTCCAGGAGGAGATCTTCGGGCCCGTGCTCGCTGTGACCAGCTTCACCGACTTCGACGACGCGATCGCGATCGCCAACGACACCCTCTACGGGCTCGGGCGGGCGTCTGGAGTCGCAGCGGCGACACCGCCTACCGTGCGGGTCGCTCCATCGAGGCCGGCCGCGTCTGGACCAACACCTACCACCAGTACCCGGCCCACGCCGCGTTCGGCGGGTACAAGCAGTCGGGCATCGGCCGGGAGAACCACCTCAAGATGCTCGAGCACTACCAGCAGACCAAGAACCTCCTCGTCTCCTACGCCGACGGGCGATGGGGTTCTTCTGATCGGCGGCGCGGTCCTTTCACCGCACCGCCCAAGCGAGGGCCCCGGAGCCTCCCCGCCCCCACGAGGAGGCACCGGGGCATCCTCCGAAAGGAGAAGGCCATGAGTGAACCACGCCGGGTCGAGATCACCGACGCCGCCGCCGACCTGCTGCGCACCCTCGCGGCGCAGCACGGGCCCCTGATGTTCCACCAGTCCGGCGGCTGCTGCGACGGCAGCTCGCCGATGTGTTACCCGGTGGGGATGTTCCTCACGGGCTCCTCCGACGTGCTGCTCGAAACACTCGCCGTCGAGGGCATCGATCCGGTCGAGGGGGTCTGTCAAATTAACGGTGTATCTCATGGTTGTTTGACTCTCAGTATCGGCGGCCGGCGGAGAGCCGTCCGTCGAAGGTGATCTCGAACGCGTTCAGGGCACCCTTCCAGCGCTGCGTCCAACGGGCTCTGCCCTTCCCGGTGGGGTCCAGCGCCATCACAGCGAGGTAGACGCACTTGAGCGCGGCCTGCTCGTTGGGGAAGTGCCCACGGGCCTTGACGGCCTTGCGGATCCTGGCGTTGACCGACTCGATCGCGTTGGTGGTACACACGATCCGGCGGATCTCCTTGTCGAACTGCAGGAACGGAACGAACTCCGGCCACGCGTTCTCCCACAAACGCACGATCGCCGGATATCGGGCCCCCATGCTTCGGTGAACTCCAGGAACCGGTCCTCGGCCGCCGAGACGGTGTCAGCGGTGTAGATCGGCCGCAGCGCGCGGGCCAGCTTGTCCCAGTCCTGCCTTGCCGCGTAACGGAACGACCCGCGAATCAGGTGCACCACACAGGTCTGCACGATCGCTTGCGGCCACACGTTACCCACCGACTCGGGCAGCCCCTTCAGCCCGTCACACACCAGCATCAACACGTCCGTCACGCCACGGTTCTTGATCTCGGTCAGCACCTGCTGCCAGTACTTCGCGCCCTCGCCGCCGTCCCGGCCCACAACCCAGGATGTCGCGGTTCCCGTCGACAGTGACCGCCAACGCGACGTAGATCGGCCGGTTCGCGACCTGCCCGTCACGGACCTTCACATGAATCGCGTCGATGAACACCACCGGATACACCGGGTCCAGCGGCCGGTTCTGCCACTCGCCCATCGAGTCCAGGACCTTGTCAGTGATCGTCGAAATCGTGGTCTTCGACACCTCAGAGCCATAAACATCGGCCAGATGCGCCGCGATGTCGCCATGCGTCAGCCCGCGAGCCGACAGCGACAACACCACGTCCTCGATCGCCCCCAAACGCCGTTGCCGCTTCGCCACCACGACCGGCTCAAACGACCCGGCCCGATCCCGAGGCACAGCGATCTCGACCGGGCCGGCCTTCGTCAGCACCGTCTTCGACCGCGTCCCGTTACGAGCGTTGTCGCTGCCCTCGACCCGCTCGTGCTTGTCATAGCCCAGATGCGCGGTCATCTCGCCCTCCAGGGCCGACTCCAGGACCAGCTTGGTCAGCTGAGCCAGCAGCCCGCCTCGCCCTCCACGGACAGCCCCAGCCGCTGCGCGTCGCCCACGAGCTGCGCCACCAAATCCTTGTCCACCAGCGGGGCGTTCCCGTCGCCGTCACCTCGTCACCCTCCATCACGACCGCCTCAGCGACCGGCTCAACCTGCATCCTCATCGGGTACCTCCTACATCGGAGTTACACCGGAAAACGTACAGTCCCCAGACTCGCCTTGGCGGCGCTCCGAACATCCGGATCTGCCGCGACCCGGTGGCTTATTCGTGAGACGGTCCCTCGGTTTCGGTGAGTTGCCGGAGCGCTTGGACGTGGCCGAGGTAGGCGGTGCGTCCTGCGGGGGTGAGTCGGATCCAGGTTCGTGGTCTGCCGAAGGGTTGGGGGCGTTTTTCGAGGGTGAGGTAGTTGGCTTGGGCGAGCAGTTTGAGTTGCTTGGAGAGTAGTGACGTCGAGATCTCGAGGGCGTCTTCGAGGGCGCTGAACTCGAGGTCGGTGGCGGTCGCGAGGGCGGCGGTGATCCGGAGCCGGGTTGGGGCGTGGATCAGGTCGTCGAATCTGGGGACGGGGGGTTCCCAGCTCATATGAGGTCGTAGCGGTCGTAGTCCCCGGCGATGAGGCGCCGGATGCGGTAGCGCTCTTCCGAGCGCAGCCAGGCGTATCCGCCCATGGCCGCGATCAGTCCCGCCCGAGGGAGTACCAGGGTTGCCAGTTGGGTGGTGCTTCGATTTGGCCCAGGACGAACAGCACGGCGTACAGCAGGGCGAACCTGAGCGTGCGAGCACCGATGGCGCGTTGGTCGAGCACCTGCCCTCGTCCGCGGGCTTGCCGGTGCAGGGCAACCGCGAACACGAGCGAGCCAACGACCAGGACGACGATCGCGGCCACCCAGTATCCGGCTGTGCCGAGGGCGATGGTGGCGCCCGCTGCGGTGCTGATGCCCGCGTCGATCCACGCGGGCCGCCGGGTGGCCGTCGCGGCGGCGGTGCGTGACGCGGTGATCTGCTCGAGGCTGGCCCGGGCCTCTTCAGGCGTGGGCTGCTCGTGGGCGTCCATGGCCGCCTCTCTGTGAGTTGGTTTACAATGAGGAAAGTATCTAGCGTGGTTGTCGTTGCGTCAACCAACTTGGACGCTGCCACCTGCCGCAGTCGCCAGCCCAAACGCATCCGGACATGCCGCGCCCGGTGTGATCGGTGCGACCTTTTCGGGTTCGTCAATCGAGCAGCGGGATGTCGAGGTCGTAAGCCAGGACAACCGCCCGGGCGAGCTCGGCCTCTTGTGCGTAGGTGAGAAACCCGACGGTCCGGCCGAGCAGCTTCCTCGGAACGGTGACGACGTTGTCGAGTGAGATCACGCCGTCGTGGTCGAGGCCGTTGGCCCGGCCGACCGGAACCTCGCTGGACAGGCCCTTGGTCGTGGAGGTGATCGGCGCGATCGTGACTTTCGTCATGGCAGCACGCGCGGCTTCGCGAGTCAGAACGACTGCTGGTCGTGTCTTGTCGAGCCGCACCAGGCAGATCTCGCGCACTGGTCAGTCCTCGACGGTGGTGTGTGCGACGGACCAGTTGACCAGCTCGTCGAGCTCGTCAGTGGTGCCCCGCTCGCGCAGGATGGCGGCGTCGTGCTCGGCAACCTGACGGCGCATCTCGCGCTCGAGGGCACGTGCCACCAGTGCTGCTCGGCTGGGAGCGTTGCCGGCGGCCACGGACTTGTCGAGGAAGGCCACCATGTCGTCGGGGAGTCGGATCGCGATCTGTACGGTCATGTCACCGATCATACCAGCACGGGTCCCATATTGGGATGCACTCTCATGCCGCGGTGTGCGAGGGTAGCCTTCGGCTTCGGTGTCCCCGAGCACGACCGCCCTCAATTGCCGCTTCTGGGACGTTCAAGTCCGGTCTGGCAGGTGTATCGCCAGGCCGAATCGCATCGGTGCCGCTGCCGCGTGACTTCGACTCTTCCGTCCATACTTGCAGGAACGTACGTCATAACGTACGCTGCTTGGTGGAGGTGGTACCCATGACTGCTGTAAGCGCAACGTCTGCCCGCGCGAACCTGTACCGGTTGATCGACCAGGTCAACGAGGAGTCCGAGCCGCTGACCATCACCGGCCAGCGTGGCAACGCCGTGCTTATCGGCGAGGAGGACTGGCTCGCCATCCAGGAGACGCTGTTCCTTGAGTCGGTACCGGGGTTGGCCGAGTCGATCCGTCGCGCCCGCGCCGAGGGTGTCGACGCTGGCTCGACCGAGCTTGACTGGTGAGTCCCTGGACTCTGGTGTATTCGCGCCAGGCCCAGAAGGACGCCAGGAAGCTGGCCTCCTCAGGGCTGAAGACGAAGGCGCGGCACCTGCTGGAGGTTCTGGCCCAGGACCCGTTCACCACGCCGCCCAAGTACGAGAAGTTGGTCGGCGACCTCGCTGGCTGCTACTCACGGCGCATCAACATCCAGCATCGACTTGTCTATGAGGTGCTGCCTGATCGCCACGTCGTCCACATCCTGAGGATGTGGACCCACTACGAGTAGCCCCCACCGAACATCCGGACATGCCGCCCTGAGCTCGGGCATGGGCATCTCCGGGATCTACGTCAGCTCGGCCTGACCGGTGGGACACCGACGGCACCGCGAGCCAGCCGGAAGCCAAGGTCATCGAAGGAGGCCGCTGGGTTGGTCTTGCGGCGCACTCCTGATCGGCAGCTCCACTCGGCATCGCTCCACCCGCCACCACGAATGATGCGGTATGAGCCGTAGACGTCCGCGTCGTACAGGTCCCAGCACCATTCCCACACACCGCCGAGCATGTCGAACAAACCCCAGCCGTTCGGCTCCTTCAACCGCACGGGACTGGAAGATCCGCCAGAGTTGTCGGCGTACCAGGCGATGTGTTCCAACTCGCCATACCGGGCACCCGTGGTTCCCGCGCGGCAAGCGACGTGCCATTCCGCATCACTGGGCAGGCGGTACCCGTCTGCGTGGTGGTTCCAGACGACGTCCCAGTCATCGAGCCTGGGCTCGCTGTGCGGTCGCCACTGGGTCGGCTCCGCCACGATCTTCTTCGAGACCTCGTAAACCGGATCCAACCCTCGCGAGTGGAGAGCAGGTTGCAGAAAGTGATCGCCTCCCTCCAGCTGATGCCGGACTTCGGGTGCCCGGACAGGGAGAGGTCACTCGGTTGTCCCATGGCCCTGTCCCACTGCTCGCAGGTCACGACAGTCTCCGCGATGTCGAACGGTTCCACCCTGACCGTCCAGGATTCTCCCGTGCGACGATCGACCACGACGTCGTCAACGGCGCCCGTCGGTGGCACCGTGACCATGCGAATCTCCATGGCCGCAATTCTCAATCACGTGCCACGGTGAAACGAATCCCCGCCCTCGTGAACCGGGCTGCAGTAGCCGATGAACGTCCTGTACTGCCGCGAGGCGCAGCAGCACTGGGCACTCTTCTACCGCGCGCTCATGGCGGAGAGCGGCGGGGACCTTCCGCGGCCGCGCCGCGTGGGCGCGTAGTGGTCCCGCGCTGGCCCGGCGATCGTTGACTGGTGGGGCTTCCAGGGCCACTGTGGGCCTGTGTGTTGGATCGATTGACTGTTGCGGAAGCATGGGGGTGAGCGGGGTGGCCGAGGTGGATCCGATGGATGACACGATCTGGCGATGGGTCATTCATCACTACCGCTTCGACCCGGAGAGGCGGCAGCGTCGAGACGTCGTGGTGGCTGCCTTCGACAACGCGGCTGAGTTGGAGGCGGCGGTGAACCAGTACCACCTGGAGATCCAGGTCGGCATTGACGGCGGTGTCCGTGATGACCGTGAGCGTGTCACTGGCGTGGTGTGGCACCCGGGCTATCACAGTGAGCGGGCGCGGGGGCGGACCCTGGCGTCCTCTGGTTCGCGGCCCGGGAGCTGTGGCGCGGCGGGGACGGTGCCCTGTCCCGGCGCGGCGGATGGCGCGGCTTCCTCATCGCGTGTCTTGCCAACAGCATCCTCGCGACCGCCAGGGGCTTCCTCTAGACGGTATGGGTGACCCACGCCTCAGCACATACGCACGGTCAGCGGTGGCACTGTGTGTTGAGCCAGGTCGCTGCGGTCTTGTGGGCAGTGTCCACGTCGGCGGACTGTTCGGGTGGTACCGGACCGCCGTTCCAGGTCTTGCCAGTACGGTCCACGTCGACTGCCGTGGTGATGAGGATCTGGGTGCCGTCGTACAGGCTCCTGACCTGGTTGGCCGACGAGTAGCCGGCCGTCGGCGCACCGAAGCTGCGCGCATGACCCAGGCCGCGGAAGGCCAGCACCGTCGCCTCCCCGAACTGCCATTGTCCGGGCCCTGCAGCACCGCGATCGGCTGGGAGAGCTTCGCGGCATCGGCGACGGCCATCGAGACCTGACCGCCCTGGGACACTGTGCCGCCCTCCAAGGTCTCCCACACCACGGTGCCAGAGCGGTCCTTGAAGCCCACGAGGTTGCCGTCGGGCAACAAGGCCGACAGTCCTGCGAGCATGGGGCCCATGTCACCGCCATGATTGTGGCGCAGGTCCACGATCCAACCGCAGGTCGTGGCCGTGCGCGACGAGGCAATCCCGTTCGCCAACGTGTCCGCGTAGGTCTGTTTGAAGGCCTTGTCCGACACCGCCTGCTCCGGCACCACCACCGTGGTGATCCCTCCGGCGCTGCGCAGCGTCGGCAACGGCCGTTGCGGCATCGCCTCATCCAGGCCCTTGCCCGAATCCATCACCTTGCTGTGGTGACCGCCCGCGACGACCACCGCCCTGCGCAGCGCCGGGATGGTCTCCGCATAGGACTTCGCGTCCCGCGTGTCCGCGACGGCCTGTGCCCGGGCCGTGCGCCAGCTCTCACCAGTCGCGTAGTACCCGCCATCCATGATGCCCAGCGCGGCATCGGCATAGGCCGCAGGGCTCGGAGGCACCAGGTACACGCCATAACGCGGACCAAACTTCCAGACCGCGGCACCCGCCAGCAGAAGCAGGACGAGGAATGTGGCCACGATGACCTTCACACGTCGACGGATGCGCTGACGCCGAATACCTGGGGTGGTGGGGTACTCACCCGCTCATGCTCCCCTGCCCGGGGCCACCGTCAACCGGCAATGCATACAAACCTCGCCCAGCAGATCGGACTTCCTCCTGGCGACCAGGCCCATGCCCATGCCCAAACGGTAGCTGAGGCGACGTCGCGAGCACGGTGTCGCCCCTGGAGGTCCGGATGCGATGGGTGCTTGACGTCCGCTGCTTTACGCGGAAAGGCCTGCGCTCTACCGGACTGTGATTGAGTTCGGTGCATGACTTCGTTGGTGATGCTGTGGGAGCCACACGATGCTGCCGTGGTCCTGCGTGAGCGGTTCGGCCACGACGGAGCTCCCGGCGCAGCGGCGTGGCTCGGGAGCGTCCTGTCCCAGGACTTCGGCAGGCAGATGGCGAGCTGCGACAAGATCGTGATGAGCGACAGCAACGCGCTGGCTTGGCTGCAGACCTTCGACGGTGACCGGCTCATCCTGAAGTGGTCAGACGCGAGCATGACCGCCGCGGTCGTGAGCAGCCACCACAGTTCGTCCATCCCAGGCGGATCGGCCCACGGGCCGAAGTAGAACATCGTGACCATGACTGCTGCCGTGACGATCGCCACCAGGGCGACGCCGACGATCAGCTCGAGGATGAATCGCACCACCACCTAGCCTCCTTCGACTGCCGGGGGTCTGTCAAGTTTTCGGTGTATCTCATGGTTGTTTGACTCTCAGTATCGGCGGCCGGCGGAGAGCCGTCCGTCGAAGGTGATCTCGAACGCGTTCAGGGCACCCTTCCAGCGCTGCGTCCAACGGGCTCTGCCCTTCCCGGTGGGGTCCAGCGCCATCACAGCGAGGTAGACGCACTTGAGCGCGGCCTGCTCGTTGGGGAAGTGCCCACGGGCCTTGACGGCCTTGCGGATCCTGGCGTTGACCGACTCGATCGCGTTGGTGGTACACACGATCCGGCGGATCTCCTTGTCGAACTGCAGGAACGGAACGAACTCGGCCCACGCGTTCTCCCACAAGCGCACGATCGCCGGATATCGGGCGCCCCACTGCTCGGTGAACTCCAGGAACCGGTCCTCGGCCGCCGAGACGGTGTCAGCGGTGTAGATCGGCCGCAGCGCGCGGGCGATCTTGTCCCAGTCCTGCCTTGCCGCGTAACGGAACGACCCGCGGATCAGGTGCACCACGCAGGTCTGCACGATCGCTTGCGGCCACACGTTACCCACCGACTCGGGCAGCCCCTTCAGCCCGTCACACACCAGCATCAACACGTCCGTCACGCCACGGTTCTTGATCTCGGTCAGCACCTGCTGCCAGTACTTCGCGCCCTCGCCGCCGTCACCGGCCCACAACCCCAGGATGTCGCGGTTCCCGTCGACAGTGACCGCCAACGCGACGTAGATCGGCCGGTTCGCGACCTGCCCGTCACGGACCTTCACATGGATCGCGTCGATGAACACCACCGGATACACCGGGTCCAGCGGCCGGTTCTGCCACTCGCCCATCGAGTCCAGGACCTTGTCAGTGATCGTCGAAATCGTGGTCTTCGACACCTCAGAGCCATACACATCGGCCAGATGCGCCGCGATATCGCCATGCGTCAGCCCGCGCGCCGACAGCGACAACACCACATCCTCGATCGCCCCAGACGCCGTTGCCGCTTCGCCACCACGACCGGCTCAAACGACCCGGCCCGATCCCGAGGCACAGCGATCTCGACCGGGCCGGCCTTCGTCAGCACCGTCTTCGACCGCGTCCCGTTACGGGCATTGTCGCTGCCCTCGACCCGCTCATGCTTGTCGTAGCCCAGATGCGCGGTCATCTCGCCCTCCAGGGCCGACTCCAGGACCAGCTTGGTCAGCTGCGCCAGCAACCCGCCCTCGCCCTCCACCGACAGCCCCAGCCGCTGCGCGTCGCCCACGAGCTGCGCCACCAAATCCTTGTCCACCAGCGGGGCCGTTCCCGTCGCCGTCACCTCGTCACCCTCCATCACGACCGCCTCAGCGACCGGCTCAACCTGCATCCTCATCGGGTACCTCCTACATCGGAGTTACACCGGAAAACGTACAGTCCCGGTCGAGGTGTACATGTCGGAATCGCAGTACGGGTACTGGCGCAACACGCACCTGACGATCGACGTGGTGCACGGCCGCGGTGCCGGGTTCAGCGTCGAGGCTCCGACCGGGCAGCGGTTCCTGATCCGGTCGCGGATGTTGACCGACGAGGAGGTGGCCCACTTCGGCCTGCTGCCGCGGCTCTGAGAACGCCGGCTCCGCCAAGGGGTGGGGTCGTCCGGTGTGGGGTTTGTGGCCGGTTTTTTGAGCGGGACCGGTCAGAACTGGCCACTGGTCGATTTTGGGAAGGGTCCGGCAGGGAGAAGGGTCGTCCGGGGTGGGGTTTGTGGCCGGTTTTTTGAGCGGGACCGGTCAGAACTGGCCACTGGCCGATTTTGGGAAGGGTCCGGCAGGGAGAGGGCGGGAGCGGGGAGACGGTTGGGTAGGCTCGGGGATGGTTGAGGAACTATCCGAGCGGCAGAAGGCCGCGCTGATCCGCCACCAGCTGACTGAGGCGTCGGCGCGGGCGGAGGCGGCGAAGGCGCAGGTGCTGATCGACCAGTTCCTGCTCGACGCCGAGGCCGCCGGGCTCAAGCCGAGGCCGTTGAAGGCCCGCACGCTCGACGGGCACCTCGTCAAGACCGACAAGGTCGGCTGGTACCTGCGCACGAACCATTCCGTCGCACTCGACACCGATGGCAACTATTACTCGCTCGTCGTGCCCGGAGGGTGGAAGGAGCGGTTCACGGGCGTCAAGCTCCAGCCGACGCTCGCCCCGCTCGTGATCGGCCGTGGCGGCCGCGACGGGGAGACCGGCGACCTGAAGGAGTTCCTCGCCTGGGCCCTCGACGGGTCGATCCCGCAGGAGTGACGCGGACCGGGCCCGGCTCGGGTGCCACGAACCGTCCGGATGCGGGAACCAAGGGGTATGAGAGAGAAACCACCGGGTCGCGATCAGGAGTGGCTCGAAGCGCTGTTCGACCTCCACGCCACGACGGTGCGGGCTTATGCGATCCGGCGGGTCGGCCATGACGCCGCAGACGATGTCGTCTCGGAGGTCTTCGCCACCGCCTGGCGACGCCGCGGTGCGGTCGCCGAACCGGCCCTTCCATGGCTGTTGCGAACCGCGCACCACGTCATCGCCCACGAGAAGAGGTCGCTCGCCCGCCGACTCAACGTGCGCGACGCCGTCGCCGGTGTCGCCGCGGGCCCGGCGCCGGGAGCCGACTCGGCCAGCCGCGTGCTGGCCGAGAGCGTGCTCGCCCAACTCGCGCCCACCGATGCTGAGATCCTGCGGCTCGCCGCCTGGGAGGAGCTCACCCCGGCGGAGATCGCCGTCGTGCTCGACCTCAGCGACTCCGCAACGCGCTCCCGCCTCATGCGCGCACGGCAGCGCGCCCAAAAGCTCCTCGCGGAGCCTTCCGCCGCGCCCAGCCTGCGCGTCGTCCCTCAGCTTCAAGGAGACCTGTCATGAACGACCTCGACACCCTGCTCCGCGCCGCAGACCCGGGCGCCGACACCCCGCCTACACGCCCGCCCAGCGCCGAGACATCCTGAGCCGCGCCGCCGCCCGGCCCCAAGCCTTCCCGCCGCCCCTCGGCTGGCGCATGGGCGCGGTGGCGGCGGCGACCCTCACAGTCGTCGCGCTCGGAATCGGCAGCCTCGGGGCTCTGGGGCAACCGCCCGCGCCGAGGAAGTGCTGACCCAGGCCGCAATCAACGCCGTTGATCCTCCGGCCGAGCCCGGCCAGTTCTGGCTCATCAGCACCACATCAACGGGGGTTGCTGAGTACTCCGACCCTGACCAGGAGTCAGGCGAATGTGCCTACAAGACCATCGACCTCACATACGTCTCAGTTACTGGTGAATCACCATCCTGGTTTGTGAGCTCGGCAGCCGAAGTCGCGAGCAACCAGCAACCGTGTGTCGACTCCTCCTCGCTCCGCAGCGACACGTTCACAAACGACATCATCCCTAACCAGAGGCCGGCCTCCTGGCAGCATCCGAGCCCGGCATTCCTGGCATCTCTCCCGCGTGATGTGACCCAACTGCGGGAGCGGCTCTACGAAGACTCTCGTGGGCATGGACAGGACGCTCACTCGGAGGTGTTCGTCTACGTGGCAGATGTGCTGCGCTCGGGCTTGGTTCCCGCCGATCTGCGGTCCTCACTCTTCGGTGTGCTGAAGTCGCTGCCCGGCATCGAGGTGTCTGAGGAGTCTGTCGACGCAGGCAGGGACGTCGTGGTGCTGGGGATCGGCGATGCAGGGGAACCCACCGCATGAAGCTTGACCCAGCGGGTGGTCAGGTTGTTGGCGAACAGTATCTGACTCCCCAGGGGAGGTCAGGCGTGAGTCCAGCGTCCATCGGAGTCTGGTCGACGCCATCCCGACTCTGTCATTACTGATGCGGTCCATCAGGTGTGCGTCATCGCCGATGATGGCGCCACCGAGTGCCGGCCGGAGTAGGTGGGTTTGTCCGTCGCCTGTGGGCCGCAGCTGGATCTCTCAGTGTTCGCTGAACCCCTTTCCGAGGACGTCCGGGCCCGGGAGGTCGGGTGCTGGACCTTCCGCGACGTGGACGTCCTTGCTGTCGTCGTTGGCCAGGTCGGCATTCACGTCGCCCGCGTTGTAACTCGCGGTCAGCGTCCGGTAGCTCCTGGTCAGGAAGGCGAGGCACGTGACCAGGAAGCCGACCAGGCTCGCGAGCACGAACACCAGCGCGATGCCGCGGGCGTGGCCGTCGCCCAGCAGCCAACCCCAGGTCGAGTGGCCCGACGGGGACTCCGCGTAGGGATCAGCCAGTACTCCGCGATGGGGCCGATCAGGAACGCGCTGATCGGGGCGGCCGACACCTCGATGGCCTGGGCGAAACCGAACACGCGGCCCTGCTTCGCCAGCGGGACCACCCGCTGCAGCAGCGTCTGCTCGGCCGCCTCGATGAACGGCACCACCGCCATGTAGAGGAAGATTCCGACGACCAGCAGGACGATCGAGTCGCGCAGCGTGAACAGGCCGGCGATCGTCCACATGACGAGGTTTGCGAGCAGGAGGGCGCGCAGCGGTCTTGCGCCGAGGCCGAACCTGGCGATCAGCCCACCGCCGACGATGAAGCCGATGCTGGAGAGGCCGAACACGATGCCCCATGTCTCCACGGGCATCAGCTCGAGGCCGTAGGGGTCGAGCAGCGACATGAAGACGCCACCGAGGAAGTTGTTGAACGTCGAGAAGACGATCAGGCCGATGAGCCCGGGCACCGCGATGACGGCGCCCCACGCGGCCTTGAAGTCGACGGCCTTCGGGGTGCCGTCCGCGTGGACGATCTCCGGCTCCGGGATGCGGATGAGCCACAGGTGGACCATCGAGGCCAGCATCACGACGATCGAGATGAGCAGCACCGGGCCGAGGCCCAGCTGGCCCATGGCAAGGCCGGAGAGCACGCCCGTCACGAGCATCGTCAGGCCGTTGACCGCGCCGACCATGCCGTTGGCCTTGGCCCGCCCCTCGGACGGGACGAGCATGGTGACGCAGGTCGACAGCGCAAGGCCGCGGATCATCGCGAGCAGTGCGCCCAGGAGGATCAGGCAGGCGAAGATCCAGAACCAGGGCTGCCCGAGGTCGATCAGGCTGCGCGCGGGAACCAACAGGTACATGAGGCCGGCCAGCAGGAACATCGCCGTCGTGCCGATCGCCGAGGCCGTCATCACGACGTGCTTGCGGAACCTGTCGATCAGCGAGCCGAAGGGGACGCCGAGGACCGCCATGCCGAACATGTAGGCGCCGCCGAGGAACGCGGTGGTGAGGACAGAGCGGGTCTCGAGGTAGGCCCAGAAGGTGATGGCGTACCAGGCGAACGCCGTGCCGAGCATCGCGGCGGCGGTGTTGATCAGGACGTGGGCGAAGGCGCGGCTTCTGGCCGACTGGTCTGAAAGCACGAAGCAACCTAACACGGTGGGGCCGACACAATCGACCACGTGTGCTGTGGCTGGCGTCCGAAACGCCGTTTCGGGAGGGGCGGTCTGCGGGGTGCTTCGCTGTCGCTGTCGGCGTCGCTGGATGCGTCTGGTGCCTGGATGCGTGATGCGTCTGGCGCCGGGCAGCCCCGGCCGGTCGTCCGGCGGCGTGGTTGTTGCGTTTTGTGGGCTGCTGTGTGGCTGCGGGGGTCAGGTTGTCGAGGCCGCCGGCCGTCCGTCCGGGTCTGCCCTTTCCGGTGCGCGAAGCTGTGGTCGGGAGTGCACGCCCGTGGGTATGCGGCCGCGTCGCCCCTGGGCCGGGTGGGTCTGGGCGGGATGCCGGTCGGGTGATCGTCGGGTTGGGCGTTCCTGCGCCGTTGGCGACGGGCGCCCTGTGCGGCCGGTGGGTTCCCTAGGTCGCGTCTGTCTCCTGCCGTGGTCCCGGCGGGTCGCGTCTGTCTTCTGCCGCGGCCCGTTTGGCCCTGTTTGCGCAGTTTCCCGCGTCTGGCGTCGGTCTGCTTGCTGCAGCCGCGGATACCAGGCCCGTTACGCCGGCAGGCGGGGATCGCCCCGATCAGGGCCTTCGTGTACGGATCGACCGGCTCGGCGAGCACCCGCAGCGTCTTCCCGGTCTCGACGGCGGCTCCGTCTCTGAGTACCAGGACCCGCTCACACAGTGCCGCCACGACGCTCATGTCGTGCGACACCATCACCACGCTCAGGCCCCGCTCCTTCTGCAACCGGCCCAGCAGCTCGATGACGTCGATCCTGGTCGTCACGTCCAGCGCGCTGACGGGCTCGTCGGCGATCAGCACCCGCGGGTCGGTCACCAGCGCCCGCGCGATCGCGATCCGCTGTCGCTGCCCGCCGGAGAACTCGTGCGGGTACCGCTTCAGCGTGTCGTCGCCGAGGCCCACCTCGGCGAGCACGGTGCGGACCCGCTCCTTCAACACCGCGCCGGTCCGCTCGATCCCGAGCGACACCAGTGGCTCCGTGACGATCCGGTCGATCCGCATCCGCGGGTCGAGCGACGCGAACGGGTCCTGGAAGACGGGCTGGACGGCGCGCCGCAGCCGCCGGACGGCGTCGCGGCCACTCAGCTCGGCGCCCTCGAACAGCACCCGTCCACTCTCGGGCCGGGTGAGGCCGAGCAGCAGGTTCAGCGCGGTCGACTTGCCCGAGCCCGACTCGCCGACGATCCCGAGGCTCTTCCCCTCCTCGACGGCGAGGCTCACGTCGCGCAGCGCCGGACCGGAGGCCCGCGGTAGCGGAACGTCACCGAGTCGAGGGCGAGGACGGTGCTCACTTCAGCCTCCCGGTCGTCAACGCCTCGTCGAGCGCGCGGGCGCTTGCCACCAGGCGACGGGTGTACGGATTCTGCGGGGTCGAGATCAGCGCGTCGATCGGGCCCTCCTCGACTATGTGACCGTGCTCCATCACGATGCCGCGCGTCACGGTCTGCGACACCACCGCCAGGTCGTGCGAGACGAACAGCAGGCCCATGCCCCGCTCGTCGCACAGCTGCCGGATCAGCGCCAGGATCCCGGCCTGCACCGTCACATCCAGCGCCGTGGTCGGCTCGTCGGCGATCAACACCTCCGGCCGGCAGGCGAGCGCCATGGCGATGGCGACGCGCTGCCGCTGGCCACCGGAGACCTCGAACGGGAACGACCTCACCATCCGCTCGGGGTCGGGCAGCCGCACCTCCTCGAGGGCCTCCAGCACCGCGGAGCGCAGCGCCGGGCCCTTCAGCCCCGGTGCCGGGCGAGCGGCCCTCCACCTGCCTGCCGATCCGCATCAGCGGATCCAGCGCGGTCGACGGGTCCTGGAACACCTTCGCCACCCTCCGGCCGCGGATGGCCCGGAGCGACCTCGGGTCGGCCCCGACAACCTCGGTGCCGTCGACCACGATCGACCCGCTCGCTCGCAGAGCGCGCGGCAGCAGGCCGAGGATGGCGAGCGTGCTGACCGACTTGCCGGAGCCGGATTCGCCGACCACCCCGAGCCGCTCCCCGTCGCCCAGCCCGAACGACACGCCGTCGACGACCCGGCGGCCCGACGGCAGCGCGATCGAGAGGTTCTCCACGTCGATCCTCATCCGCGTTCCCTTCTCGTCGGGTCGAGTCGCTCCCGCAGGCCGTCGGCCAGGAAGTTGGCGCCGAGGACGATCGCGACGATCACCAGGCCCGGCGCGATGGCGGCCCACGGCGCCGTCAGCACCGTCTTCTCGGCCCCTGCAGCAGGCGGCCGAGCGACGAGTTGGGCGGCGGGACCCCGAGGCCCAGGTAGCTGAGGCTCGCCTCCGCGAGCACCGCGCTGCCGAAGATCAGGGCGGCCGTGACGACAAGCATCGGCCACATGTTGGGGAGCAGGTGCAGCCGCACGATGCCCCACGCGTTGGTGCCCGACGTGCGGGCCGCCGTCACGAACTGCTGGTTCAGCAGGCGCTTCGCGAGGATGCGGGTCAACCGGGCGACGACGGCGGACGCCGCCAGGCCGATGGAGACCACCGCGGTGGAGAGGCTGGCGCCGCGGGCCGCGCCGATCAGCATGGCGAGCAGCAGCGTCGGGAACGCGATCAGCACGTCGAGCAGCGACGACTGGATGTCGTCGACCCAGCCGCGCGCGAACGCCGCGAGCGTCCCGACCGTGACGCCGACGACCATCGCGACGATGACGCTGCCGGCCCCGACGACGAGCGCGATCCGGGTGCCGACCATCAGGTAGCTGAACGTGTCGCGGCCGAACGTGTCCGTCCCAGCCAGTGGGTCGCGTTGGGTGCCTCGAGCCGGGAACCGGAGGTGTCGCCGAGCGGGAACGGGAGCCACACCAGCGACAGGAGGGCCAGCAGCACGGTCAGGGCGAGGAGCACGGTGCCGAGCGTCAGGCTCACGGGCCACCGGCGACGGCGCCGCCCGGCTCGGCGACCACGGTGTCCTGCAGGTCGGCGCTCATGCGTGGGCCCCGAAAGGCTGACCCGCAACCGCGGATCGACGACGCGCTGGACGATGTCGGCGAGGAAGCCGATCGCCAGCACGAAGAGGTGGTCACGAGCAGGACGCCCTGGATGGTGGGTAGTCGTGCTGTTCGATGCCGCGGGTCAGCATGCTGCCGAGCCCCGGGAGGGTGAACACGCTCTCGACCACCACGGCCCCGAGCAGCGTCGAGGCCAACTCGATGCCGAGGATGGAGATCACGGGCACCGAGGCGTTGCGGACGCCGTGGCGCCAGAATGCCCGGCCGAAGCTCGCGCCGAGGGCCTGCGCGTTGCGCAGGTAGTCGCTGTCGAGGACGTCGAGCACCACCGACTGCACGTAGCGGGTCAGCGAGGCCGTCATCACCATGACGATGGTCAGCACAGGCAGGAACAGGGAGCGCAGCGCGTCGGCGGGGTCGGCCCAGTCCTTGCGGGGGAAGCCTCCGGAGGGAACAGTCGCAGCTCGAGCGCAAGGATCCACACCAGCAGGATGCCGATCCAGAACACGGGCACGGCGATGCCGACCTGCGCGATGCCGGACACCGCGGTGCCGAGCCGGGTCTCCGACCGCACCGCGGCCACGTAGCCGAGCAGGCTCGCCAGAACCACCGAGATGGCGAAGGCGATCAGGGTGAGTGGGAGTGTCACGGTGAGGCGTTGGGCGATGTCGTCGGCCACCGAGGCCCGGAGATGAACGAGGTGCCGAGATCGAGCCGGGCGAGGTCGCCCAGCCAGTTGCCCAGCTGCTCGTGGAGCGGCAGGTTCGAGCCGACCTGCTCGCGGGCCGCCTCGATCTGCTCGGGTGTCGCGTCGATCGACACCAAGGCGTTGGCCGGATCGCCGGGAAGCACCCGCAGCAGAAGGAAGATCAACAGCATCGCTCCCAGGAAGGAGACGACGAGAAAGGCGGAGCGCCTGAGCAGGTACCTACCCATGGCTCCGCCTTTCCAGGCCCGGACAGGGCATCAGGCCTTGGTGATGTTGTACACGTAGAACTGCGAGTTCAGGCCGTTTACGGGTATCCCGAGACGGCGCTGCTCGCCACCACGATCTGTGGGTAGAGGTAGAGCCAGTTGCTGGCGGCCTCGGTCGCGATGATCCGGTTGGCCTCCTTGAGCTTCGCGGTCTGGTCCGCCTCGGACGTCGCCTGTTCGGCCTCGCCGATCAGGCGCTGCACCTCGGCGTTGTCGTAGCCCCAGTAGAAGTCCGGGTTGCCGTACCAGACGACGTCGCGGTCGTTGACGTGCTCCTGCAGCGTGGCCTGGAAGTCGCGCTCCTTGAACACCGTGGTGTACCACTCGTCGGCCGTGATCACCTTGATCTCGACGGTGACACCCACCTTCGCGAGCTCCGACTTCAGGAACTCGGCGACGACGGGGTGCGGGTCATAGTTGGGTGTCAGGAGCGTGAAGCTGAACCCGTCGGCCAGCCCCGCCTGGGCCAGCAACTGCTTCGACAGGTCGGGTCGTAGGGGTTGAGGGAGGTCAGGTCCTCGTACCAGGATCGGTGGGCGGCACCATCGAGCCGATGAGCGTGCCGTGCCCGGCCCAGACCGAGTCGAGCAGCTTCTGCCGGTCGACGGCCGAGTAGACGGCCCGGCGCACCAGCGGGTCGTCGAACGGGCGACCCGGTCGTTGAAGGCGAGGACCTCCTTGGTGGTTGAGGTGCCCTCGCTGATGGTGAAGTCCGAGTTGTTCTCGAACGGCGTCAGCGAGTCGGGCTCTGGATGCTGGTCACCAGGTCGATCTCGTTGCTGAGCAGGGCATTCGACTCGGCGGACGCGTCGGTGAAGTAGTGGAACGTGACGCGCCCGTTCTTCGCCTTCTCACCCCAGTAGGCGTCGTTGCGCACGATTGACAGCGTCGAGCCGCGCTTCCACTCATCGAATGTGTAGGGGCCGGTGCCGTCGGCCTGGGCCAGCGGGTCGGCCAGTTCGGGGTTGACGATCCAGACGTAGGCCATCAGATACGGGAACGAGATGGAGCGCTGGGACAGGGTGAACACGACCGTCTTGTCGTCGGGCGTGGCTACGTCGCTGACCACCTGATAGCTCGACTTGCGCGCCGCCTGTGAGCTCTCGGCGACGACCCGCTCGAAGCTGGCCTTGACGTCCGCCGACGTGAGCGCCCTGCCCGAATGGAAGGTGACGCCGTCGCGGAGCGTGAAGGTGTAGGTGAGGCCGTCGTCGCTGACGGCGTAGCCCTCGGCGAGCAGCGGTGAGACGGAGCCGTCGTCGCCCAGCTTCATCAGCGACTCGTACACGTTGCCGTTGAACGCCTCGGTGATGCCCTGACCGCCCGCGTCGACGTTGCTCAGGTTGCCGGGCTCGTAGAGCGACCCGATCTCGATCTCCGCGTCGGCCGAGGGGCTGCCCGATGATGTGGGGAGTTGGAGCCACCGCAGCCGGTGAGCAGCAGTCCTACTGCGACGACTGAGGCGATGGCGCGCGTGACGCGGCTGAGCGGGAGCATGTTTCGTTCCTTGTCTCGGGTCATGAGGGCATGGGGAGGCTGGTCTCTGTGCCCGGTGACAACCGGGCGCGGGGAGTTTCATTCCGGATCGGTCGGGTCGCCGTGAACCGCGGTGGACCTCAGCCGACCGATCGCATCGCGACCGGGGTGCCGAGCTCGATGGTGCGCGAGACGGTGCAGAGGCGGTCGTGCGCCGAAGCGATGGCGCGCTCGAGCATGGCTCGGGCCTTGTCCCCTCGGGGCCCTCGGGGAGGCGCACCATGAAGTCGACCTCGATGTTGTCGGCCCGGTTGCCGTCGGCGTCCTTGACCCGGTCGGCGTGCACGTCGACGTCGAACGAGCCGGGCTCCACCTTCCTGGTGGTGACCAGGTCGACGTCGATGGCCGAGCACGCGCCGATCGCGACCATCATCAACTCGACGGGAGTGAAGTCGTCGGACTCCCGGAGCCGACGTCGATGGTTCCACCTCGAGCATTGGTGGCGGTGTAGCCCAGCCGCCCCGTGCGGGCGATGCTGACGGTGGTGGGGCGACGGGTCTCTTCTGTCATGCGCGCAACTGTAGGCCGACGTACACCCGGCCGGGAGCGTTCGTCCACCGGGTCGCTGCCCGTGATACGGGGGCCGCCGCCAAATCGACGGCGGCTAGCATCGCCTGCATGGCCCAGTTCTCGATCACCCAGTCGACCGCACCCACGTCCGACGCGGCGCGCAAAGCGGCGCTCGCCGACCCGGGGTTCGGCCGCTACTACGTGGATCATCACGTCGTCATCGACTACATCGAGGGTGACGGCTGGCAGGACCCCCGCATCATCCCGATGAAGGAGTGGGCGCTCCACCCGGCCGCAGCGACCCTGCACTACGGGCAGGAGATCTTTGAGGGGATGAAGGCGTACCGCCGCGCCGACGACTCCATCTGGCTGTTCCGCCCGGACCGCAACGCCACCCGCTTCGTCCACTCCGCCGAGCGGATGGCGATGGCGCCGCTTCCCGAGGCCCTCTTCCTCGAAGCCGTCGAGCGCCTCGTCCAGCTGGAGAAGGCATGGGTGCCCGTCTCCGAGAACGAGCAGAGCCTCTACATCCGCCCTTCATGATCGCCTCCGAGCCCTACCTCGGCGTGCGGGAGGCCAACAACTACCGCTTCGCCGTCATCGCGACGCCCGCGGGCCCGTACTACTCCGAGCCGGTGAAGCTCTGGATCACGCCCAACTACACGCGTGCCGCCCGGGCGGCACCGGCACCGCCAAGTGCGGCGGCAACTACGCGGCCAGCCTCATCGCCACCAAGGAGGCCGCCGAGAACGGCTGCGGCCAGGTGCTGTGGACCGACGGTGCCGAGCACAAGTGGGTCGAGGAGTGCGGCACGATGAACATCATGTTCGTCACCGCCGACGGCGAACTCGTCACCCCGCGCTCGGCTCGATCCTGGCAGGCGTCACGCGCGAGTCGATCCTGAAACTCGCCCCCTGCATGACCTGCGCCCGTGGAGCGGGCCATCAGCATCGACGAGGTGCTCGACGGCGTTGCCTCCGGTGCCATCGCGGAGGTGTTCGCCTGCGGCACCGCCGCCGTCGTGACGCCGATCGTCGGGTTCAACTCGCCCGACCGCGGCGTGCAGCAGGTGGCCGACGGCCTCCCGGCGCGAGGACGAGCGAGATCCGTCAGCACCTGGTCGACATCCAGTACGGCCGGGTCGCGGACCCGTTCGGCTGGACCCGCAAGGTCGCCTGACCGCCCATCCCGCCGGTGGAAACCCCGAGCGGTCCGTGCGCCCGCGGCTCACCGCCGGGCTGACCGGGCCGAGTTCCTGCGTTGGTACTGGGTCAAGGACGAGCTGGTCGTCTTCGCCCGCGCCCTCGGGGTGCGCACCACCGGATCGAAGGACCTCCTGACCGGCCGCATCGCGGCCGCGCTTGACGGCGTCACCTTCGAGGAGCCCTCGTCGCGTCGCGTGACCGGCTCACAGCTCGCGGGGAGCTCAGGGCCTCGACTGTCATCCCGCCGGGGCAGCGGTGCAGCCAGTACCTACGGGCCTGGTTCGAGGCGCACCTGGGCACCGGTTTCTCTTTCGACGCGCCGATGCGGGCCTTCCTCGCCGAGGCAGACGGGGTCCGCACCCTCGGCGACGCCCTCGCGCACTACCGGGCCACGCGCGGCGAACGGGCCGGGATCGGATCCCAGTTCGAGTTCAACCGGTTCACCCGGGCATGGCATGCGAGTCATCCCGGGGAGGCCGCGACGAGTTGCTCGTGGCGTGGCGCGCCTACCGTGACAGCCCACGGACGCGCGCCCGGGTCTGACCGGCGGCGAATCGGGCGACGCATCAGCCCGGTGAGTGCCTAAGCTTGTCCCAGCCCACCGTGCGAGAGGACCACGCGATGACGCAACCCCGGCCGACCCGAACGCTCAGGCGCCGGGTCCGTACGGCCCCTACGGCACCCAGCCGCCTGCGGGCGGGGCGGGACGGGCGCATACCCGGGGCGGGGTGCGCATCCGCACCAGCCGGCGCAGGGCTACCCGGCGCCTCCCGGGCCGGCGTATCCGGGTCAGCAGTATCCGGGTCAGCAGTACCCGGGTCAGCAGTTCCAGCAGCGGCCGTCCGGGCAGTTCGGCTACGACCCGAGGGCAGGGCACGGGCCCCGTCCTCCGGCGCGTTCCGGCCGGGCGGGAAGGTGCTGAGGATTGTCGGGGCCGTGTGTCTCGCGGTGGGTGCCGCGCTGGTGGGGCATTCGCCTTCCAGATGACGTCAGTGCTCCCCCGGCGGAGGCCCTGACCTCCATCACCGGACGCACGCCGGTGACCGTGGAGGACAACGTGATGCAGGTGATCTACGCCACCGATCCCGACACCACCTGCTCGGTGCTCGCCCCGGGTGAGAATGCGCCCGACCTCGCGCTCGACTCCAGCATGAGCTTCACCCGCGACGACATCGCGTACTCGGCGATCGGGCGGATCGGCGGGCCGGATCAGGACAACGGCACCTACACGGTGGAGTGCGACGGCGCGGGCGTCGTCGTCGGGCCGCCTCTCAGCATGGGCGCGATCACGCTGGGAGTCGTGTTCGCCGTTGCCGGTTTCGGTCTGCTCATCGTCGCCCTCTTCCTGCTGATCGCGGGCTTCGTGCTTCGCGCGTCGGCGCGGAGGAGTGGCTGACGCCGTGGGCCGATGCGCCACGGAATAGTTGAACACTCAATCATGTTGTAGCCTGGTGTAAGCACAAGGAGGCAGACATGCAGTTCGGCATCTTCACCGTTGGAGACGTCACCACCGACCCCACGACCGGCCGCACGCCCTCGGAGCACGAGCGCATCAAGGCGACGGTCGCGATCGCACTGAAGGCCGAGGAGGTGGGGCTCGACGTCGTCGCCGTCGGACAGCACCACAACCCGCCGTTCGTGGCCTCGTCGCCGACGACCACCATGGCCTTCATCGGTGCGCAGACGAAGAACATCATCCTGTCGACCGCCACCACGCTGATCACCACCACCGATCCGGTGCGGATCGCGGAGGACTACGCCACCTTCCAGCACCTTCTCGACGGCCGGATGGACCTCACCCTCGGGCGCGGCAACACGGGCCCGGTCTACCCCTGGTTCGGCAAGGACATCCGCGACGGCATCGCGCTCGCCATCGAGAACTATGCCCTTCTCCACGATCTCTGGCGCGAGGGCGTCGTCAACTGGGAGGGCCGGTTCCGCACGCCGCTGCACGGCTTCACCTCGACCCCAGGCCTCTCGACGGCGTGGCGCCGTTCGTCTGGCACGGGTCGATCCGTTCGCCCGAGATCGCGGAGCAGGCCGCCTACTACGGCGACGGTTTCTTCCACAACAACATCTTCTGGCCCTCGGACCACACCCGTCGGATGGTGGAGCTGTACCGCCGGCGCTTCGAGCACTACGGGCACGGGCGCGCCGACCAGGCGATCGTCGGCCTCGGCGGCCAGGTGTTCATGCGGAAGAACTCGCAGGAGGCCGTCCGGGAGTTCCGGCCCTACTTCGACAAGGCCCCGGTCTACGGTGGCGGGCCGTCGCTGGAGGACTTCACCCGGGAGACCCCGCTGACCGTCGGCTCGCCGCAGCAGGTGATCGAGCGCGTGCTCGGGTTCCGCGACTACGCTGGCGACTACCAGCGCCAGCTCTTCCTGATGGACCACGCGGGCCTTCCCCTGAAGACCGTCCTCGAGCAGCTCGACCTGCTCGGCGAGGAGGTCGTTCCCGTGCTCCGCAGGGAGTTCGCCGCGCTCCGCGGACCCGGCGTGCCCGAGGGCCGACGCATGCTCACAGGGTCGCCGCCAACGGTGGTCCCGCCGTCGAGACCGCGGGGAGCCGCAGACCGACCTCTGGACCGGCACCCGCGCCGAGGACGACAACAGGCTCTGACCTGCCGCGCCCATTTTCACCGATCAAGTAGAAGAGGAACAGGAACCACCATGTCCCGCATCGTCGTCATCTCCGGGGGCCTCGGGTCGCCGTCCAGCACCCGCGTGCTCGGCGACGACATCCTTGCCCGCCTCCGCGACGCGCTAGCGCTGGGGAACGACACCCTCGAGGAGACGGTGGTGGAGCTGCGCGAGTTCGCGCACCCCATCACCGACGCCATGCTCACCGGCTTTCCGATGGGCGAGCTGGCCCGGGTCGTCGAACAGGTGCGCGACGCCGACGCGCTGGTGGTGGTGAGCCCCACCTTCTCCGCCTCCATCAGCGGGCTCGTCAAGAGTTTCTTCGACATCCTCGAGCCCGGCACCCTCACGGGTAAGCCGGTGCTGCTCGCCGCGACAGGCGGCACGGAGCGCCACTCGCTCATGATCGAGTTCGCCATGCGGCCGCTGTTCAGCTACCTCGGGCCCTCCCGGTGCGCACCGGCGTGTTCGCGGCCACCTCTGACTTCGGCGGGCAGGGTGCCGCGTCGCTGACGGGGCGCGTCGCCCAGGCCGCCGACGAGCTGGCCGACGCCGTCGCGGGTCTGGCGCGCCCAGTGGCGGCCGACGGGTTCGTCGAGTTCGCCACCCTGCTGGGCCGGTGAGCGCACCTATGCTGGACGCCGTGCCAACCGATCGCCGCCTGCTGCTCGTCCACGCCCATCCAGATGACGAGTCGAGCCAGAGCGCGGCCACCATGGCGCGCTACCTCGCCGAGGGCGCCCAGGTGACGCTTGTCACCTGCACCCTCGGCGAGCTCGGCGAGATCCTCGTGCCCGAGTGGGCCCACTACACCCCTGCCGAGCTCGGACGCCACCGCGTCGGCGAGATCGGGAGGCCCTGGGCGTCATCGGCGTCACCGACCACGTCTTCCTGGGCGGGGAGGGCGCTACCACGACTCCGGGATGGTGTACGACGACCGTGGCCGTGTCGTGGTCCCGGAGAGCGTGCCGGACAACGCCTTCTGGCGCGCCGACCTGCTCGAGGCCGCCGACCTCCTCGTCGCGGTCATCCGTGACCGCAGGCCCCAGGTGGTCGTCACCTACGACCCCCACGGGAACTACGGCCACCCCGACCACATCCAGGCGCACCGCGTCACGATGTACGCGATGCTGCTGGCCGCGTCGCCGTCCCACCGACCCGACCTCGGCGCCCCTGGCAGATCGAGCGGGTGCTCTGGAACTCGCACAACACCGAGAAGTGGGTGGAGGCCTACGAGATCGCCAAGGAGCGTGGTCTCGAACCGTGGCCCGACCAGGAGCGCGACGCCGACTCGTTCGGCCCGGACCCGGGCAAGGTCGTGGCCGTCATCGAGACGCAGCCGTGGCTCGACGTGTGTCGCGCGGCACTGGACGTCTACCGCAGCCAGGTCGACCCGAACCAGCCGTTCTGGCAGTTCTTCCGGATCGTCCAGGAACTGCCCGGGGCCGGCGAGGCGTACCTCCTCGGCCACGGCCGTCCTTTCCCCCGGGCGACGGGCCCGCCACCGACCTGTTCGCGGGCCTCGACCGGTCAGAGGCCTGAGTCGGCGCACGCATAGACTGAACAGCATGTTCCCCGCCTTGCCGCAGCCGCCCTTTCCGTCGTCGCGCTCGTCGCGCTCGCCGGATGCTCTGATGACTCCACGCCGACCCCGGGGCCAACGACCGCCCAGGCCGGCGCCCCACCGAGGGCCAGACCCCTGGCGGTGGCGAGACGGGTGAGTCGTTCGACGGCGAGGTCTCGACCGAGTCGATCAAGGTCGGTCCGCAGGACGTCATCGTGCCCACGGGTATCAAACTGCCCGAGTCCAGCATCGTCACCGACTCGCAGGAACTCCTCGTCATGATGATCGACGAGGACCCCGCCGCGGTCATCGACGCCGTCACGCAGAGCGCGTTGGCCTCCGGATACGAGCTGTACGCCCAGCCCGACGACGCGGCCACCGTGTGGGTCGGCCACGGCAACGCGGTGCGCCTGTTCGCCGTCCCGGGCGCCCAGATGCTCGTCTGGGGACCCGAGTCGATGAAGGACGCCCTCGCGACGCCAGGGGCCTGACCCGACGGCTCGAGGCGTTCCCGGCCCGGAACTGAAACCTGACTGACACAGGCGCAGTCCTAGACTCGGCCCATGGTCATCGCACTTGATGAGGCTTCCTGGGGACCGCGGCCTGGCCGCTGGGCGCGCACCCGTCGGCCGAGGGCATCACATTTTCCGTCTACGCGCCGGGCGCGACCCGCGTGCAGCTGGAGATCTTCGCGAAGGCGCTCGCCGAACGCGCAACCGACACCTTCCTGCTCGCGAAGGGCGCCGACGGCGTCTGGCGCGGCAACCTGCAGGGCCTCCAGCTCAACGCGCTCTACGGTTTCCGCGTCTGGGGCCGCAACTGGCCCTGGTCCCGGACTGGCGCCCCGGCTCCGAGGCGGGCTTCATCGCCGACCTGGACGAGGACGGCAACCGGTTCAACCCCAACAAGGTGCTATTCGACCCGTACGCCCGGGAGATCACCCACAACGTCTACACCGACAAGCTGGCCCGCGTCGGCATCAACGACGGGGTGTTCGGCACCGGCGGCGACCTCGTCAACGGCATCGCCCGCCGCCTGATCGACACCGCAGGCTGGGCGCCGAAGGGGGTCGTCATCGCAGACCACACGCCCGTCACGGCCAAGCCCGGATCCCGGGGAGCGTGCCGCCATCTACGAGGCGTCCATCGAGCAGGCGACCGCGCACCCGTCGGCGGCGCGCCTCGGTGACCTGCTGGCGGGGAGCCGGGCTTCGGGGCCGTGGTCGACATCCCGAGGAGTACCACGGCACCTACAAGGGTGCGGGCATGCTCGCCCCTATCTCAAGGCGCTCGGTATCACCACCATCGAGTTGCTGCCGGTGCACGAGACCAACGCATCCGAGTCGGGCCGCGACACGAAGACGAACGCATGGGGCTACATGACGCTCGGCTTCTTCGCGCCCAACCGCCGCTACGCCCACGACCGCAGTTGGGGCGGCCCCACCCGCGAGTTCAAGGAGATGGTCTCGGCCTTCCACGACGTGGGGCTCGAGGTGTACCTCGACGTCGTGTACAACCACACCGCGGAGGGCGGCAACTGGGGCGGCGACGTCAACACCGTCGGGTTCACCTCGCTCGGCGGGTTCGCCGGTGCCGAGTACTACCAGATGACCGATGCGAAACTGCTGGTCGACGGCGCCACCGGCACCGGGAACCAGGTGAACTACTCATCGGAGGCGGCACGGCAGTTGGTGCTCGACTCGCTGGCGTACTGGACCGACTGGATGCAGGTCGACGGCTTCCGGTTCGACCTCGCCACCGTGCTCGGCAGGCTCCCCGATGAGGCCGCCCGGAGGACTGGGGCAGGCAGAGGCGGTTCTTCGGGGATCACCCGTTGCTGCTCGCGATCCGCGACTTCGCCGCGGAACAGGACATCGAGGTCATCGCCGAGGCGTGGGACCTGTGGGGATACGAGGTCGGCAACTTCCCAAAGGGGTGGGGTGAGTGGAACGGCCGCTACCGCGATGCCATCCGCCGGTTCACCAAGGGCGACGGCAACGCGCCCGGTTTCATCGACATGGTCAACGGCGACTACCACCACTTCCACGATTCGGGAGGTGCCCAGAAGACCATCAATTTCATCGACGCGCACGACGGCTTCAACATGGCTGACCTGGTCAGCTATCAGAAGAAGAACAATGGCGACCCGTTCCCGTTCGGCCCATCCGACGGCGGATCCGACGACAACCTGTCATGGGACTCGGGCGGTTCGCAGGCGTTGCGCCGCCAACGCGCCCGGAACCTCTGGGCCATCCTGTTCTTCTCCCGCGGCGTGCCCATGGTGGTGGCGGGCGACGAGTTCGGCCGGACCCAGAACGGCAACAACAACCCGTGGGAGCTCCATTCGCCCGCGATGTGCAACAACTACGCCATGATCCCACGAACGCCCCTCAACGGGTGCCGGTCGAGGCGGGGTCGACGCCACCTACCACGACAACTTCGGCGAGTTCGCAACCCCGGCCGGTGTCAACGGCCTCTTCCGGTTCGCCACCTTCGTGGCCAACCTCCGGCAGCGGCATGAGGCGCTGCAGCAGAACCACTGGGGCGATCTGATCGCCGACGATGAGGACGTGTCGTTCCTGTTCCGCACCCCACGGGGGTGGGAAGCCCGGCCGAGGGGACCGCGCCGTGGCCGTCTACGTCAACTCGCCCGGTGACAACTTCTACGTGATGGTCAACATGGCGGATGTTCCCGTCGAGTTCACGGCCCCGGGATCGGGCTGGGGGAGTCGTGGCGCCTGCTGATCAACACCGATGTCAGCGAGGAGGCGCACGCCAACTTCTGGCCCGAGGGTGAGGGGCCGGAGGCCGGCGGCACCCAGGTCGCTCCCGCATGGTCGGTGGTCGTCTGGCAGGAGCGGTCCGGGCAGTGATGTGTCCAGGCCGGGGTGGAGGCCCGCCCGTCGGTAAGAATGGGCACATGCCTACCGCCGCCGTGGTGTTCAACCCCACCAAGCTGACACGCCCCGAACTGGCGGAGATCCTGGACCCGCTGCTGGCCCGGGCGGGCTTCGGCGAGGCGCTGTGGCTTGAGACCACCGCCGACTCCCGGGCACCCGGCAGACCCGGGAGGCGGTGGCGCAGGGCTGCGACCTCATCTTCGCCGTCGGCGGCGACGGCACCGTGCGCTCGGTGGCCGAGGGTCTCGAGGGGAGCGGGGTGCCGCTGGCACTGGTGCCGCGGGGCACCGGGAACCTGCTCGCCCATGAACTCGGCCTCCCGATCGGTGATCCTGCCGCCTCCTTCGCGGCGGGACTGGGCGGGCAGTCCCGCGCGATCGACCTCGGCATCGCCACCTGGACCCGCACCGACGGGTCGACGGAGCGTCGCGCGTTCACGGTGATGGCCGGTATGGGCCTCGACGCACGGATCATGTCGTCGACCGACGAGGAGTTGAAGAAGAAGGTGGGTGTGCTCGCCTACGTGAAGGCGGGGCTCACGGCCCTGTTCGAGGGCCGGAGGATGACGCTTCAGTACCGGGTCGACGGTGGGGCCCCGAAGGTGGCGAAGGTGCACACGGTGCTGGTCGGCAATGTCGGCACCATCGCGCGGGGCGTCACCCTGATGCCGGACGCCTCGCTGACCGACGGCGCCCTCGACGTGGTGGCGGTGCGGCCGACGGGTCCGTTCGGATGGTTGCTGGTGGCCTGGCGGGTGCTCGTCGACAACGCGTTCCTGCGGCGGCTCAAGCCGGCCCGCCTGCGCGAGCGCGACGACAACGCCCGTGAGCTGCGCTACCTGCAGTGCTCCCACATCGATGTGGTGCTCCGGGACCCGGAGGACATCGAGTTGGACGGCGACATCTTCGGGGAGATCCGGGCGGTGAGCGTTGAAGTCGTCCCGGGCGCCCTCACGATCATGGTCCCATCCCACTGACCCACCGACGTGAGGCACGTGCCTTGAGTCGACCAGGCTCAACTTCGAACTTGAGTCTGGTTGGCTCATGTGATTAACTTGAGTCAACCCCGCTCAAGGGATCAACCCGAAATCTCGCACAGATACACGACTCCAGGAGGAATCCACATGGCACGTGCAGTAGGTATCGACCTCGGCACCACCAACTCGGTCGTCGCCGTCCTCGAGGGCGGCGAGCCCACCGTCATCCCCAACGCTGAAGGCGCCCGCACCACCCCGTCGGTCGTGGCTTTCACGCCTTCCGGCGAGGTCCTCGTCGGCGAGGTCGCCAAGCGTCAGGCCGTCACCAACGTCGACCGCACCATCCGCTCCGTGAAGCGTCACATGGGCACCGACTGGAAGGTCGAGATCGACGGCAAGGACTACCGTCCCCAGCAGATCTCCGCCTTCGTGCTCCAGAAGCTGAAGCGCGACGCCGAGGCCTACCTCGGCGAGTCGGTCACCAACGCGGTGATCACCGTCCCGCCTACTTCAGCGACGCCGAGCGCCAGGCCACCAAGGAGGCCGGCGAGATCGCGGGCCTCTCGGTCGACCGCATCATCAACGAGCCCACCGCGGCCGCACTCGCCTACGGCCTCGACAAGGCCGACAAGGAGCAGACGGTCCTCGTCTTCGACCTCGGCGGCGGCACGTTCGACGTCTCGCTGCTGGACATCGCCGACGGCGTCTTCGAGGTCCGCGCGACCAAGGGCGACAACCGCCTCGGCGGCGACGACTGGGACTCCCTCGTCGTCGACTGGCTGGTCACGCAGTTCAAGAACAAGTTCGGCATCGACCTGTCCAAGGACAAGATGGCCCGTCAGCGCCTCCAGGAGGCCGCCGAGCGCGCCAAGATCGAGCTGAGCTCGGCCTCCGAGACCTCGATCAACCTGCCCTACATCACGGCCTCGGCCGAGGGCCCGCTGCACCTGGACGAGAAGCTGACCCGTTCCGAGTTCCAGCGCATGACCCAGCCGCTGCTCGACCGCTGCCGCGCCCCGTTCAACGCGGTCATCGCCGACGCCAAGACCTCGGTCGACAAGATCGACACCGTCCTGCTCGTCGGCGGCTCGACCCGCATGCCCGCGGTCGTCGAGCTCGTCAAGGAGATGACCGGCGGCAAGGAGCCCAGCAAGGGCGTCAACCCGGACGAGGTCGTCGCTCTCGGCGCCTCGCTGCAGGCCGGCGTGCTCAAGGGCGAGGTCAAGGACGTGCTGCTCCTCGACGTCACCCCGCTCAGCCTCGGCATCGAGACCAAGGGCGGCGTGATGACCAAGATCATCGAGCGCAACACCACGATCCCGACCAAGCGATCCGAGGTGTTCACCACCGCCGAGGACAACCAGCCCTCCGTGATGATCCAGGTCTACCAGGGCGAGCGCGAGTTCGCCCGCGACAACAAGTCGCTCGGCAACTTCGAGCTGACCGGCATCCTGCCGCCCCGCGCTCCGTGCCGCAGATCGAGGTCACGTTCGACATCGACGCCAACGGCATCGTGCACGTCGCGGCCAAGGACCTCGCCACCGGCAAGGAGCAGTCGATGACCGTCACCGGCGGCTCGGCCCTCGGCAAGGACGACATCGACCGGATGGTCAAGGATGCCGAGTCGCACGCCGATGAGGACCGCAAGCGCCGCGAGGCCGTCGACATGCGCAACGAGGGCGACGCCCTGGTGTTCCGCACCGAGAAGCTGCTCGCCGAGCACGCCGAAACCATCGGTGAGGACGTCAAGGCACCCGTCGTCGAGGCGACCGAGGCCCTCAAGGAGGCCCTGAAGGGTGAGGACAACGACGTGGTCAAGGCCGCGATCGACGACCTCAACACCAAGGCCGCCTCCATGGGCCAGGCCATCTACGCCGCGGCCCAGGCCAAGGCGCAGGAGTCGGCCCCGCCGACGGCGAGTCTGCAGATTCGCCCGCGGGCGAGGACGACGTCGTCGATGCCGAGATCATCGACGAGGAGAAGGAAGACAAGTGACCGATTCGCATCAGGATGCGGACCGCGTGACCACGGGTGAGGGCGCCGAATCGGCGCCCTCGCCCGAGGGCTTTGCCCCGGAGGTCGCGGAAGGCAGCGAGCAGAAGCTGACGGAGCTCGAGACCCTCGTGGCCGAGCGCACCGCCGATCTGCAGCGGCTGCAGGCCGAGTACGTCAACTACAAGAAGCGGGTCGACCGCGACCGCGACCTGTCGCGCCAGGCGGGCATCGAGGCGGTGCTGACCGACTTCATGCCGGTGCTCGACTCCATCTCGCTCGCCAGGCAGCACGGCGACGTCGAGGGCGGCTTCAAGCTCGTCACCGATGAACTCGAGAAGGTCACCGCCAAGCACGGTCTCGTCGCCTTCGGCGAGGTCGGCGACGCGTTCGACCCGATGCTGCACGAGGCGCTGATGGCCGTCCCGCTCGACCAGCCGGTCGAGGTTGTCACGGTGTCCCAGGTCATGCAGCAGGGCTACCAGCTCAAGGGCAGGGTCATCCGGCCCGCCCGCGTCGCGGTGGCGAACCCCTGATCGGCGATCCCCAGAAAGGAGATGAGCGGGAGTGAGTACGAAGGACTGGCTCGAAAAGGACTACTACAAGATTCTCGGCGTCTCCAAGAGCGCGTCCGCGGACGAGATCAAGAAGGCGTTCCGCAAGATCGCGCGGGAGAACCATCCGGATCAGAACCCCGGTGACAAGGCGGCCGAGGCGCGCTTCAAGGAGGCGTCCGAGGCCAGCGCGGTGTTGAGCGACAAGGACAAGCGCAAGGAGTACGACGACGCGCGGAGCCTGTTCGGTGGCGGTTTCAAGTTCAACCGTCCCGGCCAGCAGGGCGGGCCGGGCGGGGCGACGAACCTCGACGACCTGTTCCGCAACGCGGCGTCCAACTCGGGCGGCCTCGGCGACATCTTCGGTGGGCTCTTCAACGGCAGCGGCACCACCCGGCGGGCGACCCAGCGGGGTCCCCGCAGGGGTGCCGACGTCGAGGGCGAGGCCACCATCTCGTTCGAGCAGGCGGCCGAGGGCGCGACCATTTCGCTGCGCACCATCTCGGACGAGCCGTGTGGCTCGTGCCGCGGAACCGGGGCGAAGGCGGGCACGCTCCCGCGCGTCTGCCCTCCTGCGAGGGGTCCGGCATGCAGTCGTCCCACAGCGGCGGCGTGTTCCAGATGAGTGAGCCGTGTGTCGAGTGCCTCGGCCGCGGCCTGCTCGTCGACGACCCGTGTCCCACCTGTGAGGGTTCGGGCCGTGGGAGGTCCAGCAAGACGATGCAGGTCCGCATCCCGGCCGGGGTGCAGGACGGGCAGCGCATCCGCCTCAAGGGCAAGGGTGCTGCCGGTGAGAACGGCGGCGCGACGGGGGACCTGTACGTGACGGTCAAGGTCACCCCGCACAAGCTGTTCGGCCGCAACGGGAACAACCTCACCCTCGAGGTCCCGGTGACGTTCGCGGAGGCATCGCTCGGCGCGGAGATCGAGATCCCCACGCTCGACGGCCGCCGCGTGAAGCTCCGGGTGCCGATGTCCACCCCAACGGGCGGACCATGCGGGTGCGCGGCAAGGGCGTCAGGAAGGCCGACGGCTCGATGGGCGACCTGCTGGTCACCCTCATGGTCGAGGTCCCGGACGACCTGTCGCCCGAGGCGAAGGCCGCCCTGCAGGAGTACGCGGAGAAGGCCCACCAGGCCAACCCGCGTGAAGCGCTGTTCGGCGCGTGAGGCAGATGAGCCAGCACCTGCAACCATTCGACCCGGAGGCCGCAGTGTTTCCGGTGTCGGTGGCCGCCTCGCTGGCCGACATGCACGCCCAGACCCTCCGCGGCTACGACCGGCTCGGGCTGGTGGTACCGCAGAGGGCCAGGGGCCGGGGTCGCCGCTACTCGCTGCGTGACGTCGCGAAGCTGCGTCACGTCCAGAACCTGTCGCAGCAGGGGATCAACCTCGAGGGGATCCGGCGGATCCTCGCACTCGAGGAGGAGGTCGACTCCATGCGCGCCCAGGTGGAGCGGATGGCCGACATGGTGCGGCGGCTGCAGACCGAGGAGGCGTCGGCGCGCGTGTTCACCGCCGAGGCGTCAGGCGCCGTCTACACCGGACGGTTCCGGCCGCCCACCCGCGGGCGTTGCCTCCGGCCATCGAACGGCAGTGAAACCTGTGGCAACGGCCCGGGACCTGGCTCAGGTCCCGGGCCGCCGCATGTCCATCGCGGCGCGTAGGATCCAGGAAACCGGCATGAGGGGAGCCCAGCTGTGAGAAGGCGGACCGGAACCAAGCTGTCGATCGTGGGGGCGGGCGCCGTCGGCACCTCCCTTGCGTACGCCGCACTGATCCGCGGGGCGGCCTCTGAGGTGGCCCTGATGGACATCAACGGGAAGAAGGTGCGCGCCGAGGCGCTGGACCTGGCGCACGGCAGCCAGTTCCTGCCCCGGCGAAGATCGAGGGATCGGCGGACGTCGCCGTCACGGCCGACTCGGACATCGTGGTCATCGCGGCGGGAGCCAAGCAGCAGCCGGGCGAGACGCGGATGGACCTCGCCGAGAAGACCGTCGGCCTCATGGCCAGGATCGTGCCTGGGCTCGTCGAACAGTCGCCCGACGCCGTGTTCCTGCTCGTCACCAACCCCGTCGACGTCACCACCCAGGCCGTGCTGAAGATCTCCGGGTTGCCGGACCAGCAGGTGTTCGGATCTGGCACGGTGCTCGACTCCTCCCGGCTGCGCTGGCTCGTGGCCCAGGAGTGCGAGGTGGCGATGGGCAACGTGCACGCGTACATGTGCGGCGAGCACGGTGACTCCGAGATCCCCTCTGGTCGACCTCCACCATCGGTGGCGTGCCGCTGCGGCAGTGGGAGGAGCAGACGGGGCAGCTCAGCCTCCAGCGTCGCGACGAGATCGCCGAGAAGGTGGTGGGCGCGGCCTACGAGGTGATCGAGGGCAAGGGTGCGACCAACTACGCGATCGGGCTCGCGGGCACCCGGATCATTCAGGCGATCCTCCGCAACGAGCACTCGGTGCTTCCCGTGTCGGCGATGCTGCACGACTGGCACGGCATCTCCGGGGTGTGCATGTCGGTGCCGCAGATCATCGGGCGCGAGGGTGTCGTCAAGCCGCTCGAGTTGCCGGTGTCTGCCCAGGAACTGCTCGGCCTCCAGAACAGCGCCGACCACATCCGGTCGGTGGCGGCCAGGCTCGGGTTCTGAGCCGACGGATCGTTGCGCGGCTCGCCGGGGTCGATCGTGGTGGACCGCTCGGGGGAGGCTCAGGGGTGATCCCGGGGCATCCACCCTTTCGGTTGCGCCGTGTGCAACGCACACTGGTAAGAGAGAACGCGACGAGGAGCCAGCATGAGCGAACAGACCCAGCGACCTGACAACACCGACAACGTCCACGGCGATGCCCCTTCGACGACGCCGAGCGCGTCGAGGAGGTGACCCACACGAGCCGATCGTGGATGCGGACGATGCCCAGGCAACCGAGGCCCATGACCGACTCCAGAAGGCCACCGATGAGCTGAACCAGCTGGGCGACAACCTCGCCAAGGTGGCCGCCGACGCGGCCTACGCCACCATCGGTCTGGTCGGGGTCGTGAGTGACCGCGTCAAGGGGTACTACGAGGAGCAGAAGAAGCAGTACTCCACCGATCACCCGGACCTCACCGAGGAACCCACCGCGAAGCACCTGCTGAGCCAACTCAACGACCAGCTCGACAGCTTCGTCGGTGATCTCGGCAAGGTGTTCCGCGACCTGGTCGACCGGGCAGGGCAAGTGGAAAGGCCGCCGCCGATGGGGCCGCCGATACGGTGGACGACCTGGCAGACACGGCCTCCGATCTCGCCGACGACGTGGTACAGGCCGCGGACGAGGCCGCGGAGGCCGTCCGGGCCGCAGCCGACGATGTCGAGGGCAACCTCGATGCCGAGGACCGCAAGGACTGGTGAGGCCCCTCGGAGGGCCCGGGTGTCACTTTGCGCAACCGCAACGCAGGGTCATGGACCGGGGGTGAGGCCTGGGACAAGCTTGTCTCCACGGGCGGTTGTCACCGCTGCCCGAACCGATGATCTGCAGGGCCGGCCCCCGTCCCGCAGGCGGATCCCAGGTGAACCCCGGATGCGGCCTCCTCGAAACGGGCAGCGGTGGGAGATGGCCGAGCGCCGCTGACGCCGGCCGTCTCACCCCTACACCCTGCGCCGTCGGAGGCCGCATCCGACCCCTGAATTCTCCCGTGCAGCGCCGAAGGGAGGAATTCGGAGGGGAGACGCCGCTGCAGGTACCCGGAGAGCCGCCGGATCTGGTACCAATGACTCCAGGTTGACTCGGCACTGGGGGACGGGAAACCGTGGGGGAACAGGCATTGGCGCCGCGAGGTCGGCTCGGCGAGCCCGATCGACCGCTGAGGCGCTCGGATCTCGTGGTGGACGGCGGCGGCAGGGGAAAGCTGTCGCGCCGTTCGGCGGAGCTTCTGCGTCAGATGGAACTCGAGATCGTCGAACTCGGCAGAGAAACCATGGCCGCGCGGTCCGCGAGGTTCCGGGACTTCTCCATCACGCACGCAAGGCTCCCGCGGTCGAAACAGGTGTGGCACCGGGGTGATCGGACGGGTAGGCGGGCAACCCTGCTGGTGCAACTTCAGGGACGTACCGAGATCGACGGGCCAGGCGGTGGGACGGTCCGTGCCCCGGGCATCCACCTGATCGGTGCCGGAAGCGGTGAAACGGTGCTGCACACGATCGAGCCGCGCAACGAGGTGATCGTCGTCAGACTGTGCCCCGAACGCTTCGCCGACCTGTTGACTGAGACGGGGCTCCCGATTCCCCGGATCATGGATGTGGGGCTTTGAGCCCGATGCTGGCCTTCATCACCAACACCTGCTCCGTGCACGACCTGTCGGCCGCCGCCGCCCGCGCCATTGCGCCAGCCGCCGAACAGGTGGTCCGCAGCCTCCTCGTCGCGGCGCTGGGGACACGAACCCAGGCCGAACCGCTGTTCATGCGGGCCCGGCGCTACATCCTCCAGCACTTCACGGACCCGGGACTGCGGATCGAACAGGTGGCACTGCACCTCGGCGTCTCCGTGCGGACCGTCCAGGCGGAGCTGAAGGAGGGGGACACCAGCTTCAGCCGCCTCCTGCTCGAGGCTAGGGCGCAGGCCGCCCTCGGCATCCTCGCCGAACATCCGGGCATAGCACGGGCCGACCTGGCACGTCGCTCCGGCTTCGGCTCGCTCTCCTCCCTGCAGCGGGCGCTGCGTACGGCCTAGCCGCGGGCGGGCGGCACCCGTGAGACCCATTGTGGGGGCTCCTCCCATGCGGGACACTGGGAGGAGTATTGCTCAAGTATCTGGGGTGCGGATGGGTCTGAGGCGGGCCGCAGGCGGGACGCTCCTGAGGCGTCGCCGATTCGACCAGGTGTGGGACTACCTGCCGCAGCTGGTGGTACTGGTGGCGCTTCCCGGCTGGGGCCGAACCACCCTGATGCGTCAGTGTGAGCGGCGCGTGCTGGATGGCGATCCATCGGTGGAGACGCTGTGGCCGCGGAGCAGACACGAACTGCACCAACGGTTCCGGGCCTGTCGGCCGAGGCCGCGCCCGCCGTCTGGTTCATCGACGACCTGATCCACGGTGCTGACGATCCCCTCTGGCAGGAGATCCGCCTGGCCCTTGCGACGGCACCGTCGCTGAGGCTCATCGTCTCCAGCGAGGATCCGCCGGGATCGGGGCCGGTCGGCGCCCTTGCACCACGCATCCTTGACGAGCGCGACCTCGCCTTCGACCCGGATGAGACGGCCGTCCTCGCCCGTCGGCTGCTGACCGGCCCCAATCCCGACCTCACGGTGATCCCCGAGACCATGGCCGGATGTCCGAGCCTGGTTCACCGGTACCTCGAGCAGGTCCGCGCCGATGCGGCCGGAGGGGTGTGGACGGTGCCGCCCACCGCCCGGAACTGGCGCTGCTGCCGCTGCGGGGCACCTCCCACACAGCGGAACCGCCGGGTGACGGTGGTTTCCGCGCCTGGTTGCTCGCAGCGAGGGGGATGCGGACCTTCACCCGGGATCTCCTGCGGGGTTTCGGGGGCCTGACCGGCGACTGGTTCGCCCGCGCCGGCGCCTATCCGCTGTTCACCGCCGACACCGACGCCGAGGCCGGCGTCGAGGCGCTGTCCTGGACCTCGGGGCATGGGCCGCGCTCAACCGCGTCACCCCGGCCGAGGAACGGGAGGGCGAGTTACGGGAGGGGCTGCGCCGGATCCTCGCATCGGGCAGGCGGGCGATGGGCCTCGGCCCCTGCTGGAGCTCGGTGAAGCGGCCCGCGCCGAGCGCATGGTGCGCGACGATTTCCGGCTGTTCCTCATGTTCACCGACGCCAACGCCGTCGACGCGCTGAACGCCCTGGCCCCGACCCTGCGGAGTGGCCCGCCCTGGCGCTTCTACAGGTGGAACTGGGGCGCGGGCCGAGGCTGGGGCAGGAAGAAGGGACGCGATCTGGCCCGCAGGGCGCTCGCGACGCTGCTCGACCTGAGTCCCTCGTCGTTCGGTGATGAGTCGGCCCGGACGGCGGTCGCCCTCTTCGCGGCCGTGACTGCGGGCGAACGCGACCGCGCCGACCGCCTCGTCGACCACGTGGGCGAACTCCTGGAGGCAGACCAACCCCGGCAACAGGTGACCGACCTGCGACGGACCCGCCGGGTCGGACAGCTGTACCTCGCCTACTGGGCGTGCCTTCAGCTCGACCGACATCAGGATGCCCTCCGGTTCGCGGGCGTGATGGCCGACCTCAGCCTTCCCTCGGACCGGCTCTACGCCCTGGAGCGGGTGAGCCTGATCACGGAACAGGACCTTGCGGGGTTGCGGTCGCTCACCGATGAGGAGGTTGACGACCAGATACCCAGCGACGCTGCGGCCCTCCGCCTGATGGAGGAGGGCAGGGACGCCGATGCGCTCGCCGCGGTGCGGCCCATCTTCGAACGGGGCGCGCCCTCGCAGTCGCGCTCAGCGCTCGACGCGCTCGTCCTCGTGGTCCGCGCTCAGACCGATCCAGCGGGGCTGGGGCGCGACGAGGTGCGCGACGTGGTGCGACGCAGCAGCCGGCTCTGGCGGGGCCACCGCCCGAGCTCCTTCATCGCATGGGCCACGACGGTCGCGGGCTCGATCCCGGTCTCGAGCTGGACCGGGACCCGTTCCCACGGCAACCAGAGGGAGACGGGTTGTTCGACACGCTCACGCGCTGCGCGATCTCCCTGCGTGACGGGAACTACCCGGCCGCCCTCGGGCACTGTGCGGGGCTCGACGCGCAGGGCTTCCCGCGCTTCGAGGTGCTCGCCCACGTCTATGCCGCCGCCGCCCAGATCCGGCTGGAGAACCCCGACGCCGCCCGCGACGAGTTGGCCCTCGGCTGGCGGCAGGTGCCGTCACCGCGCCTCCTCCGCTTCGCCCTGCGTTTCGTCCCAGCCGACATCACCGAACGCCTGGTCCACATCGTCGACACGCAGGAGGACGACCTGCCCCGCCCGCTGCGGGAGGCGCTCGAAGCCGCGGCCGGGATCCCCGACCGGTGACGTGGCAGCAACGGCCTTCTCTGACACCGACCGAGCGGGAGATCCTGACGCTGATGCGACGGGGGCTGAAGAACTCGGAGATCGCCGCCGAGCGGTTCGTGACGCTCGGCACCCTGCGCTCCCAGATCAAGCCGCTGTACCGGAAGTTGGGGGCCTCCGACCGGGCCGCGGCGCTCGAAGCGGCGGCCCGGTTGCGTCTGCTGGGGGAGGGCTGAGGCCGGCGTCAGCCGGCTGCGCGGGTGATCGGGGAAACAGTGTGTCGAGGGTGCCGCGCGTGTACAGCTGCGCCGGCCTGCCCCGTCGATCGTGCTCGTGTGTCCGGTCGGCTCCAGGAACCCCTCGGACCGGGTCACCTTGCGGTGGAAGTTCCTCGGATCCAGCGGGTGCCCCACACGGCCTCGTAGATGCGCCGAAGCTGGCCGACGGTGAACTCGGTCGGGCAGAAGGCCGCGGCAAGGGGGAGTACTCGAGCTTGGCCCGCGCCCGTTCGATGCCGTCCGCGAGGATCGCGTCGTGGTCGAACGCCAGGCTCACGGCGCCCCCTCCAGCTCCTCGACAGGCACCCAGGCAGCGTCCGAAGCGTCCGTCCCGGCCGCCGGCTCGGGGACCTCGGGAACGAGCGCGAGCCAGGCGACGGTCACGGTGCGTCCCCGCGGGTCGCGCCCCGGCTCACCGTAGGTCGCCAACTGCTCGAGATGCACGCCCGCGCCGATCGCGGTCTCCTCGGCGAGTTCACGATAGGCGGCCGCAGTCAGGTCCTCTCCCGGCAGCACGTAGCCTCCTGGCAGCGCCCATTCCCCTCGAAGGGTGGGAATCTGCGTTCGATCAGGAGCGCATGCAGCCGTCCGTCGCGGATGGTGAGAACCACCAGGTCGACCGTGACGAAGAACTTCTGCTGCATGGCGCCACCCTACCGCCCTTATCGTCAGATTGACATTCCTGCGGAACAACCCTTATCGTCAATATCACGATAAGAGTTGAGAGGAGGCCAGCGATGGCCAAGATCACCCGGTTCCCGTTCGTCCGCCACCTGCGCGGCACCGCGACCACCTACACCGAATGCCTCACGAAGGGGCGTCGCACGCAGGCCGGAGTCGGCGCGGGCTTCTGGTTCCGACCACTGACCGCCGCCATCAGCGAGGTACCGGTCGATGACCGGGAGCAGGAGGCGCTCGTCAGGATCCGCACCTCGGACCTCCAGGAGGTCACAGCACCGGCCACCGTCACCTACCGCTTTGCCGAGCCGTCGCAGGCCGCCGCGCGCGTCGACTTCTCGATCGACCCGACGAACGGCCGCTGGCTCGAGTCGCCGCTCGAGACGGTCGGCGCCATGATCCACGGTGCCACGGGCGCCGCGGTGACCGGGACGCTGAGCGGCCGCCCGCTGCGCGAGGTGCTCTCCCTCGACGTGGCCGGGATCGCTGACGGGGCCATCGCCCGGCTCCGCGCCGACGAGCGCTTGACCGCGATCGGGGTGGAGGTGATCGGGGTGCGGTTCTCGCTGCTCCGGCCCGAGCCCGAGGTGGAGCGGGCCCTGCAGCTGCCCGCCCGCGAACAGGTCCAGCAGGAGGCCGACCGGGCGACGTTCGAGCGCCGCGCGCTCGCCGTCGAGAAGGAGGCTGCGATCGGCGAGAACGAGCTGGCCAACCAGATCGAGCTGGCGAGGCGGCAGGAACAGCTCATCGCCCAGAACGGCGCCAACGCCCGCCGTGAGGCCGAGGATGCCGCCGTGGCCGACGCCGTCCGGGTCCGGGCCGAGGCGAGCCGTGCGGCGACCCTTTCGCAGACGAAGGCCGACGCCACCCGGGTGCTGGGGGAGGCAGAGGCCGACGCCGAGGCCGCGAGGCTCGATGCCTACCGGGAGGCCAGCCGGGACGTCCTGCTCGCGCTCGCCCTGCGGGAGCTCGCCGCCAACCTGCCGAAGGTCGAATCCCTGGTGCTGACCCCCGACCTCATCACGGGGATGCTCGGTCGGCTGACCGCTGGCGGGCGGGACTGAGCAGCCATGGCAAGGCCGAGAGCGGTCGTCGTCTACCGGGCGACCGAGATCGAGGGGCTGCTGGCCAGGCACGGCACGCGCGGGCAGGCCGCCTTCGTGATGCGGAGCCGGGGCCGGAGCATCGACGAGCTCGAGGTGCGCCGTGACGCGCAGGCGCAGGCGAGGGCGGCCGTCGCGGCGGCCATCCCCGCCGAGTGGAGGCGGGCCGAGGTCGAGCGGAGCGAGGTGTCCCGGTTCGTCTTCAACCCCGAGGACGTGGTGGTCGTGGTCGGGCAGGACGGGCTGGTGGCAAACGTCGCCAAGTACCTCGACGGCCAGCCTGTGATCGGGATCAACCCCGGCGGCCATGCCGGGGTGCTCGTGCCCCACCGTCCGGACGACTGTGCCCGCCTGCTCGCCACCTCGGCGACGGCGAGCCCGATGCGGCGGACCATGGTGTCGATCCGCACGGACGACGGCCAGCAGCTCACCGCCCTCAACGAGATCTACGTGGGCCAGCCGACTCACCAGTCGGCCAGGTACCTGATGGAGGTGGAGGGGCGGACGGAGCGCCAGACCTCCTCCGGGCTGATCGTCGGCACCGGCACGGGAGCGACCGGCTGGTGTGCATCCCTCCAGCGGGTGATGGACCCGGAGGGACGGCTGCCCGCCCCGACCGACCCGTCACTTGCCTGGTTCGTGCGGGAGGCATGGCCCTCACCGACCACCGGCGTGCGGCTGACGAGCGGCACACTGGGGCCGGCGAGGACCTCGCGCTGATCGTGGAGTCCGACACCCTCGTGGCCTTCGGGGACGGCATCGAGGACGATCACCTGACGCTCGGCCGGGGGCAGCGGGTCGTCATCGGGGCATCGGGCACGGTGCTCCACACCCTCTGACGGCGCCGTCCCCGGCCGGGCCCTTAGGCGTTGGCCAGGGCGTTGACCTTGTCGATGTACTCCTGGACGGCCTCATCCACGGGCTTCTTCCCGTTGAGCATCGGGTTCCAGATCGCCTTCTGCACGTCTCCGGCCTTCGCGCTCCACGGATCGATGAACGCCGTGCCCGACTTGAGGGGTTGTTCATGTCGAGGATGACGGCGTCCATGACCTCGCGGTATCCCGGGTCGGTCTCAGCCTTCTTCTCCATGAACGTGAAGAAGCCGCCCTGCTCGGGGCCGGGGTTGTAGGCGATCGGGGTGATGCCGAGGTTCGCGTACGCCTCAGGGAACGCGGTCTCCACCATGTAGCTCAACGCCTGCCCGCCGGGCGCCGTGACCGGTGCGGGAGCCTTGTCTGTCCAGTAGGCGTGCGGGACATTCGAGCCGACGAGCACCAGGTCGCCGTCCGAGAAGCGGTCCACCGACCCGGCGACCTGCCGGATCCCCTCACCACCCAGGACGAAGGTGAGTTCGATCTCCGGATGCCGGTGATGCACCACGTCGAACTGATTGGACGAGCGTGCGAAGTACGTCCAGGACGAGGCAGCGTCTCTGCTGATCCTCTCGACGATCGTGCGCATCTGGGGAGTGTAGTTCCGGCGCCTCCGCGGTGACCCGCATTCACCGTTTTTCCACTGCGGTCCTTCGGCCACCTCCGGCCAGCGGACCGGCCGGCCGCCACGCCTGTGTCCTCCCGGCATAGGCTGGGGAGGCCCGACAGGAAGGACCCCAGTGAGCGAGCCGATCGAAGAGCACGAACCGCACGCGGACACCATCCCGATCCCCGCCCGGGGTTGCCGAGGCACATCCCGCGGTGGCGGAGGTGGCAGACCAGGAGATCAACTTCGACGAGGCCTTCTACCCGGCGCGGCCTCGGGCGCTGCGGCCCAGGGCGCGGCGGCACGCCTCGTTCACGGGCACGCTCGCCACCCCGTTCGAGCCGGTGGGAACCAACAGGGCCTACGTGGAGTGGCTCGTCAACCACTCGATGCTCGGCGATGCGAAGGCGATCGCCCGGCAGTTGTCGGGGCAGCCCGAGATGTGGGGTCGCGCCTACGCCCGGCCGCACCCCGCGGCGCGGTCGACACCGCATCCGTGTGGTTCACCGCCTACCCGTTGTCGCACATCACGCTCGACGGGGTGTCGTTCCTGGGGCGCTCGGCGCCCACGACCTGTGGGAGGCGTTCGCGGAGATCGGGATCAGGGCGGTCCACACCGGCCCGGTGAAGCTCGCCGGCGGCGTCTCCGGCTGGTCCCGCACGCCGTCGATCGACGGCCACTTCGACCGCATCTCGATGGGGATCGACCCCATGTTCGGCACGGAGGACGAGTACCGCACGATGCAGGGCACCGCAGCGGAACGTGGCGCCACCATCATCGACGACCTCGTGCCCGCCCACACAGGGAAGGGTTCCGACTTCCGGCTCGCGGAGATGAACTACCGCGACTACCCGGGATCTACCACATGATCGACATCCCGCGGGATGCCTGGCACCTCCTCCCGGACGTGCCGGTGGGCCGCGACTCCACCAACCTGAGCGCCGAGGACGAGCGGCGGCTCAAGGACGCCGGCTTCATCATCGGCGAGTTGCAGCGGGTCATCTTCTACGAGCCCGGCGTCAAGGAGACGAACTGGTCGGCCACCGCCGAGGTGCTCGACACGCACGGCGAACCGCACCGGTGGGTGTATCTGCACTACTTCAAGGACGGCCAGCCCTCCATCAACTGGCTCGACCCGACCTTCGCGGGCATGCGGCTGGTGATGGGTGATGCGCTGCACGCGCTGACCGACCTCGGCGCAGGCGGCCTGCGGCTGGACGCCAACGGGTTCCTCGGCGTCGAGCGGGCCAGCGAGGACGACGAGGGCGGACCGGCCTGGTCGGAGGGGCACCCGCTCTCGGTGGCCGCCAACCAGCTGATCGGGTCGATGGTGCGCAAGGTGGGCGGATTCACCTTCCAGGAGCTCAACCTGTCCATGGACGCCATCCGTTCGACGTCGCTCGCCGGCCCCGACCTGTCGTACGACTTCGTCACGCGCCCGGCCTACCAGCATGCGCTGGCCACCGGCGACACGGAGTTCCTGCGCTTGACGCTGGGGAGGCGCTGCGCATCGGCATCGACCAGGGTGCGCTCGTGCACGCCCTGCAGAACCACGATGAACTGACCTATGAGTTGGTGCACTTCGGCACCACCCATCGCGCCGACGCCTACCGGCTGGGGGGCGTCGACTACACCGGCGCCGAACTCGCCGAGCGCATCCGGCACGACCTGCGCAGCGCCATCGCCGGGCCGGCGGCGCCCTACAACGCGATCTTCACGCAGAACGGCATCGCGTCGACCACCGCGTCGGTGATCACCGCATGCCTGGGGATCAGCGACCTGGGCGCCATCACCGACGACGATGTGCGTCGGGTCCGCGACGCCCACCTCCTCCTCGCCGCGTTCAACGCGCTGCAGCCGGGCGTCTTCGCGCTGTCCGGCTGGGACCTGGTGGGGGCCCTGCCCGTCGACCGGGACGACGTCGCCGACCTCATCTCCACCGGCGACACCCGGTGGATCGAGCGCGGGGCGTTCGACCTGATGGGCCGCAATCCCGAGGCCAACCGCTCGGCCTCCGGACTGCCGAGGGCCAGGTCACTGTACGGGTCGCTCCCCGCGCAGCTGGCCGACCCGGGGTCGTTCGCGCGGCGGCTGGCGTCGATGCTGCACCTGCGCGAGGCGCACGGCATCGCCACCGGCACCCTGCTCGAGATCCCGCTGCCTGACGACCCCGCGATCCTCGTGATGGTCAACCGGCTGGCGATCGGGGCCGTGCAGGTCAGCGTGTTCAACTTCTCCGAGCGTGCGGCGGGCACCGTGGTGCGTGCCGCGGCACTCCCGGAGGGGCGACCGTCATCGACCTCGGTACCAGCGAGGTGGTCGGCCGCGTCGAGCCCGTCGACGGCGGGCACCCCGCGCAGGGTGGGTTCCGGGTGGACCTCGGCCCGTTCGCGTTCCAGGCCGTGATCGTCAAGGATTGACCCGGAGCCGACCCCGGCCGCATCCTCTCCGGACAACGGACCGCGGGCCCGTCCTCCAGGAGGACGGGCCCGCGGTCGGGTCAGGCGCCGGGGAGACCCGGTCGACGACTCCGGGTCAGATCATCGGCGTGGTCTGCCAGATGCGCTGCAGGTAGTCGCGCATCGAACGGTCCGAGCTGAAGTAGCCGGTGCGAGCCACGTTGAGGATCGCGGAACGGGTCCATGCGTCCTGGTCGGCGTAACGTTCCTCAACCCTGGCCTGTGCGTCGATGTAGGACTGGAAGTCGGCGAGGGCCATGAACCGGTCCTGGTTGAGCAGGTTGTAGACCACCGAGTCGAAGGCGTGCGGGTCGCCGGCCGAGAACCGGCCAGACAGGATCAGGTCGAGGGCGGCCTTCAGCTGCGGGTTCGACTCGTAGTAGGAGGCCGGGTCGTAACCCTTGGCGCCGAGTGCAGCGACGGCGGGCTCGTCCATGCCGAACAGGAAGAAGTGCTTGTCGCCCACGAGCTGCCGGATCTCGACGTTCGCGCCGTCATCCGTGCCGACCGTCAGCGCGCCGTTGAGGGCGAACTTCATGTTGCCGGTGCCCGAGGCCTCCATGCCGGCGAGCGAGATCTGCTCCGACAGGTCGGCCGCCGGGATCAACTTCTCGGCGAGCGTCACGTTGTAGTTGGCAGGGAAGGCCACCTTGAGACGGCCCTCGAGTGCGGGGTCGTTGTTGACGGTGCGCGCGACCGCGTTGATCAGGTGGATCGTGTCCTTGGCCATCTTGTACCCGGGGCCGCCTTCGCGCCGAAGACGACGGTGCGGGGCGTTAGGTCCGAGGCTGCAAGCTTGCCGGAGATCACCTGCTCGTAGAGCGAGACGATGTGCAGCAGCTTCAGCGACTGGCGCTTGTACTCGTGCAGGCGCTTGACCATCACGTCGAGCAGGTGCCCGTCGGGCAGCTCGATGCCGTCGCGCTTCTTCAGCAGCTCGGTGAGGCGGTGCTTGTTGGCGGCCTTCACCTCGGCGAACGCCTCCTTGAACGCGGGATGTCCGCATAGGGCTCGAGCTCCTTGAGTCGCTCGAGATCGGTCACCCAGCCGGGGCCGATGGCGTCTGTGATGAGGTCGGAGAGCCTCGGGTTGCTGAGCTTGACGAAGCGACGCGGCGTGACGCCGTTGGTCACGTTCGTGAACTTGTCGGGCCACAGCTCGGAGAAGTCGGGCAGTACCTTGTCGCGCAGCAGCTGGGAGTGCAGCGCCGCGACGCCGTTGACCTTGGACGAGGCGACGGTCGCAAGGAAGGCCATCCGAACGCCGCGCTCGGGGTGCTCCGCGATCATCGACATGCGACGGGCCCGGATCTCGTCGCCCGGGAAGGCCCGCGCACCTCGGCCATGAACTGGTCGTTGATCTGATAGATGATCTCGAGGTGGCGCGGCAGCAGGCGGCCGAGCAGCTCGGTCGGCCACACCTCGAGGGCCTCCGGCAGCAGCGTGTGGCACGTGTAGTCGAAGCACCGGCTCGTGACATCCCAGGCCTCGTCCCATTCGAAGCCGTGCTCGTCGATCAGGAGACGCATCAGCTCCGGCACCGCGATCACGGGGTGGGTGTCGTTCAGCTGGTAGGTGATGCGCTCCGGCAGGTTGTGGAGGTCGAAGTCCTGCTCGAGTTCCTGGTCGATGAAGTCGCGCAGCGAACAGGCAACGAAGAAGTACTGCTGCTGGAGGCGCAGCTCCTTGCCCTGCGGCGTCGAGTCCTCGGGGTAGAGAACCTTGGAGATGTTCTCGGCGAAGGTCTGGGCACGCACGGCCTGGGCGTAGTCGCCGGAGTTGAAGATCTGCAGGTCGAACGCCTTGGTGGCCTGGGCAGACCAGAGGCGCAGCGTGTTGACGCGCCCGTTCAGGTAGCCGGGGACCATGTAGTTGTAGGGGACGCCCAGCACGTTCCAGGACGGCACCCAGCGGGTGCGCTCACGGCCCTCGGCGTCGGTGTACTTCTCGGTGCGGCCACCGAAGTTCACCTGGACGGAGGCCTCGGGGTGCGGGAACTCCCACGGCGAGCCGAGGGTGAGCCACGTGTCCGGCTTCTCGACCTGGCGGTCGTCGACGAAGGTCTGTCGGAAAATGCCGTACTCGTAGCGGATGCCGTAGCCGATGCAGGGCACGCTCATGGTGGCCAGCGAGTCGATGAAGCAGGCCGCGAGGCGACCGAGGCCGCCGTTGCCGAGGCCGGGCTCGACCTCCTGCTCGCGGAGGGTCGCAAGGTCGAGGCCGCAGAGCTCGAGGCCCTTCGTGGCGACCTCGTTGAGGTCGGTCGCGAGGAGCGCGTTGTCGAGCTGGCGGCCGAGCAGGTACTCGGCCGACAGGTAGCCGACGGTCTTGACCTTGGCGTCGCGGGTCTTGCGGCCCGTCTCGAGCCACCGCGCCATCAGGTAGTTCTTGACGGTGCTGGCCAGGGCCAGGTACTGGTCGTTGACGCTCGAGCGTGACAGCATCACGCCCTGGTTCGTGTTCAGTTCATGCAGGAACTCGCGGACGAAACCGTCCACCGAGTGGGAGGGCATGCCGACGGGAGCGGTCGCGAGCGGGTGGGTCGGCGTGGCGGCCGGGCCGTAGCTGCGAGGGCTCTGAGGGGTGTCGGTCGGGGCGGATCCCATGGTGTGCTCAATCTCTGGCATGACCCCACAATAATTGGCACGATCCAATTCGGTCCACCCCCCGGCGGGTTGCTGTTGAAACACCTTGTCAGAGCCGTTCGGGCCCGTTTGGGCGTGTCGGGGATCCCAGATGGCCGAAACCAGACGTTTCCGCTCGGCGTAGAAGACAGTGGGTGGTGTCGGAGGGATACGGAACCCTCACCTGGCCGCCGCAGCGCCAAGTCCGGCCCCGCGTCGGTCCCGCACAGATTCCCTCCAACGTAGGAGCATCGAGATGAATCGTCTCACCAGGATCGCGGTCGGGCTCGTGGCCGCGGCCACGGCAGTCACGGGACTCGGCGTCCGGACCGCCGAGGCGGCCGGCCCGTCGGTCTACACGACCCCGGCGGACACATCCAGAACGGCAGACTGTGGAGCACCACCTGCGAGCGGTACTCGTCGGTCGTGGTCCGCTGCCGCACCAAGATCTGGGCCACCCAGGTCGTCATGGTCTCCGGCAGTTACCGCAGCGTCACCGGCTGGCACTTCAACAACCTGACATACCTGCCACAGCCCCGGGCCGCGTGGGGCAGCAACCCGCTCGCCGGGCGCGGCGTCAACGGCGGATCAATCGAGTGGACGTCATCGGGTCGCCGCTGGCGCACGGAGTGCAACACCCGCAGACGGGGCAGGGAGGGTGCCGCTCCTACATCTGGACCGACTACCTCGTGCGGCAGGGAACCCGGTACGTGCGCCGCTCCGGCTACGTGTTCAACAACATCGTGACGTTCTCGTCGTCGTCCATCCCGCCGGTCAGCACCATCCCTGCCCATGTCCTCGACCAGAGCGTGCTGACCGTTGACGGGCTCGGGCCGCTCGGCATCAAGGTCACCCACGACACCACCCTGGCGCAGACGATGACCAACTACTCCAGGTTGGGCTACGTCAAGCCGTTCACAGAGCCGTGCGTGGGCTGGGAGGAGGCTGCGCCGCTCACCACCCGCAAGCTCTTTGTGCTGGGTCTGCCCGACGTCTCTGTGCGTAACACCGTCAACCCGAGCGATCGTGGTGCGAAGGTGGGGATGACGGTCGCCCAGGTGCGGGCGCTGTACGGAGCGTCGTTCAAGGTGGTGGCAAAGCTGAACTACGGGGAGACGCAGTACTTCGGCTCCTACCGGCAGGGCAACCGTGAGATCCAGTTCCGCGTCCTCGGTGGGCCTGACGGCCACGGGGCTACGTGTTCGCGCCCACCCGCCGCTGGTCGACACCGATGTGATCTACGAGATGTCCGCCCAGCGGTACACCACCGACGTGAGTTGGGACGGCTGCTGAGGGGCGTCACGTCAGGGGAGCGGCCAGGCCTCCAGGTCGTACGAGTTCGCCCAGAAGCGCATCTCGTACCAGGTGGCAGCCGCGAACACCTCGGCCATCGCGTCGCGCGTCCCGGCGTCGGCCGCCTCCGCCGCATCGTCCATCAGGGCGATCGCGGTGCGGGTGGCCTCCTGGAAGGCCGGATCGTCGTAGGCGGCGACCCAGGCGCGGTACGGGTGGTCGTCGACGACCGACGCCGTCGCGGCGAGCCGCTGACCCACATCGGCGTAGACCCAGTAACAGGGCAGCACGGCCGCCACCCCGACGGCGTACGGCTCGTACGCGGCCGCTGCCTGCAGCATCGTGACGTAGGCGCGGGTCGTCGGCGAGGCGACCTTGGCGCGCGGCAGCCCCGCCAGGCGGTCGTCGGCGAGGAGGGCGGCGTGCATCTCGAACTCGGCCGCGACCGCGCCGCTGGCCCCGGTCGCCCAGAAGGCGGCCGCCCCGCGTCGGGCGCCCGGGTGGCGAGCATGGCGAGGGCACGGGCGTAGCCGCGCAGGTACAGGTCGTCCTGTGCGAGGTACCCGACGAAGCGGTGCGGTTCGAGCGACCCGTCGGCCAGCCCGGTCAGTAGCGGTAGGGCATCGATCCGGCGGCGCAGATCGACCGTCTCCTTCCACACCCGGGCACTGAATGGCCCATGTTCCAGGTCACTGGTCCTCCAGGTGCCGACGAGGTGGTCGACGGGGCCGTGGCCCGTCTCCGGGCTGCGGCTCAGCGACCATTCCGAAGCAGAGGCGATGGCCCGCAGCAGATAGTCGCGGGCCAGTTCGACGGAGGCCAGCGAGATGCCCGTCTCGACGGTGTCGCCGGCCAGCGCCGCGTACGCGGCGATCGCGGAGCTGAGGGTGCAGCCGGTGCCGTGCGTGTTGCGGGTGTGGATGCGGGGACCGCTCAACAGGGCGACGCCCTCGTCGCTGGCGTGCACGTCAGTCAGTTCCTCACCGGTCAGGTGGCCGCCCTTCAGAAGTGCGGCCCTGGCGCCGAGGCCGCGCAACGCCACCGCCTGGGCGATCAGGTCGTCGGTGTCCCTGGCCGGGGTGGTGCCCAGCAACACAGCCGCCTCGGGGAGTTGGGGGTGATGACATCTGCGAGTCGCATCAGCCGGTTGCGCACCACCGAGACCGCGTCGTCCTCCAGGAGGGCGTCACCCGAGGTGGCGACCATCACCGGATCGAGCACGATCACCCCGAAGTCGGCGCGCCGCTCCTCGATGAGGTCGGCCACGGCGGCGGCGACCTCCGCATTGGACAGCATCCCGAGCTTGGTGGCCGCGACCGGCAGGTCATCGAGAACGGCCGCCACCTGGTCGCGGACCAGCTGGGGATCGACGGGCAGGGCGGCCCGCACCCCCTGGGTGTTCTGCACCGTCAGCCCCGCGAGCGCGGCGGTGCCGTAGACGCCGAGCGCGGTGAACGTCTTGAGATCGGCCTGGATGCCCGCGCCCCGCTGGGGTCGGAGCCGGCGATGGTGAGTGCGATCTTCGGGTTCATTCGGAACTCCACATGGAGAGGAGGGAGGCGGCCGCGGCCCGGGGATCGGGGGCGGTGCAGATGGCGGAGACGACGCAGATGCCGTCGACCCCGGTCGCGATCACGTCGCGGGCGTTGGAGGGGTTGATCCCGCCTATGCCGACGGTCACCGCCCGCCCGCAACCTCGTCGACGATGGCGCGGGCCCCGTCCAGGCCGAGGGCGGGGTCGGTGTCGGTCTTCGTGGGGTGGCCCAGATCGGTGAGAGACCGAGGACGTCGGCGGTGGGAGCGGCCAGTTCGGCCAGCAGCTGCGCCCGGTTCGAGATCGACAGGCCGATCAGCGCGTCGCGACCCAGCCGGGTGCGGGCCTCGCGGACGTCGCCGTCGGACTGCCCCTGGTGGAAGTGGAGTCCGAAGCGCTCGGCGATGGCGAGCCGGTCGTTCACGACGACGGCCGCCCGACGCCCGGTGGCATCGGATGCGCGCTCAACCGCGTCGAGGCAGCCGCGGGTGAGTCGGATGAATGCCTCGTCATCGACGTCCTTGTCGCGCACCTGGATGACCCCTGCACCGCCGAGCACGGCCCGCTCGACGATGCCGGGCACGCGGTCGAGGCCGCCGCTGAGGGTGGTGTCGGTGACGTGGTAGAGCCGCCAGTCGACGCCGGCGGCGAGTCCTGGCGCGGCCTGCATCAGGACCGCTCCACGCCGACGAGGCCCATCATGTCGGCGGGCCTGAGTTCGTGCAACGCATCGATCCACGCGGTGCGGAACGATGCGGGGCCCGTCGTGGTGCGGGCGGCCAGGGTGCCGGCCGCGGCGAAGAGTGCGTGGGCCGCGACCACGGCATCGTGGTCGTCGAGCCCGGCGATGCGGGCGGCGCCGAGGCAGGCCGCCACGGTGGCTCCGAGCGAGCAGCCGGTACCCGTGTTCAGCGGCATCAGGTCGCTCCCGCCGGTGACCCGGGTGACGCGGCCGGGGAGACGATCACGTCGACGGGGCCCGAGACGGCGACCGTCGAGCCGTGACGCCGGGAGAGGTCGACGGCGGTGTCGAGCGCCGCCTCCGCGTCGTCGGTGGAGTCGACGCCGCGGCCGCCGCGGCTGACCCCTGCGAGGCCCAGGATCTCGGACGCGTTGCCGCGGATGGCCGTGGGCGGTGCGCGAGCAGGTCGCGGGCCAGCGCCGTCCGGATGGGGAGGGCGCCGACGGCGACGGGATCGAGCACCCATGGCCGACCGGCTGCCTCCGCTGCGGGGGCGGCGAGGCGCATGCCGCGGTGCTGTTCGGCCGATCCGTTCCCGACATTGATCAGGAGCGCGGACGCGATGCCCGCGAAGATCCCGGCCTCCTCGGGCAGGTCGATCATGGCCGGCGCGGCGCCGATGGCGAGCAGCACGTTGGCGGTGATCTCGGGGACGACGGTGTTGGTCATGCAGTGCACCAACGGTGTGCTGGTCCGGACCTCTTCGAGGACGGCGATGATCGGCTGCATTCTGCTCCCTTCGCTAGCACGACCTAGATCAGGTGTTGCGGGTGTGATCTCAGCCCAACCCTCTGGGGCACCCCGGCGGAGCCAGCCTAGCAGCGTGCGGTCTGGGCCCAGGACGTGGTCGCGGAGGCGTCACCGGACGGAGCGGAGCGGATCAGAGCTCGTCCGGGTCGGCCCTGTTGGCCTGCTCCACGCCCACGACGCCGTCGAGATCCATCAGCTGCGCCATCACATCGCGGGTCGAAGGGCCACCCTGGAAGCGCATCTCGGCCCGGATCACGCGCTGCCCGTCCTCGGAGCGCTGCTTCGTGGTGAGAAGCGTGGTGCGGCATCCGATGGCGGTGGCCTCCTCGAGGATCGTGCGGAGCACACCCTTGCCGTCCTCGTACGTGACGACGACGGTCGACCGGTCGCCCTTCTGGGGAGGATCCGCGCCAGCGGCGGGAACACGACAGCGGAGACGAAGTGCAGCAGCGTGGCGAGGATGGCCAGCGGGATGAGCCCGGAGCCGCAGGCCATGCCGATCGCGGCGGAGAGCCAGATCGATGCGGCCGTCGTGAGGCCGCGGACGACGTCGCGGTTGACGAAGATGAGGCCGGCGCCGAGGAAGCCGATGCCGCTGACGATCTGGGCTGCGATGCGTGACGGGTCGCGGGTGACCTGGTATTCGGCGAGGTAGACGAAGCCCTCCACCGAGATCAGCGTGAACACGCAACTGCCGAGCCCGACGAGGGCGTGGGTCTTGATGCCGGCCGACTTGTGCTGGAACTGGCGCTCCATGCCGATGATCGCGCACAGCACGAAGGCGATCGTTGCCAGGAGAACCTGGACGGGTACCTGCCCCCAGTCGAAGAGCGCACCTGTGCCCACGATGCCTACCTTCCCGATTCATCCCGGCCGCATCCGTGCGGCCCGGACAACTCAACCACGTCGGAGGGCGGGCGGCCGGGTGCCGCGCCGCGGGTCGCTCAGGCGAAGGTCGCGTAGCGCTTGGCGGCCTTGGCCCGTGCCTTGACGGCCTCGACCTCGCGGTCCTTGGGCGGCGCAGTCGTCACGAGGGCCTCGATGAGATGGCCGGTGATGTGGGCGATCTCTTCGACGGCCCGGTTGAAGGCCTCCTCGTTGGCCTTGCTCGGTCTGGTCGTCCCCGAGACTTTCCGCACGTACTGCAGCGCGGCGGCCCGGACCTCGTCACCGGTGGCGGGCGGCTCGAAGTTGTTGAGCGGGTGGATGTTGCGGCACATGCCCGCAAGCATAGGTTCGGGTCGCTCCGATGCCCAAGGGTTTGCCGGTCCGCGGGAACCGACGGGTAGACAGAGTGGGGTCTGAGAGTCGGGACATGGCATGCGCGTACGTGGTGATGTGTTCGGACGGGTCGGCCAGTGGCTGTCGGTTGAGCTGGGCCGGCGGCGGGAACGAGTCGTCGCCCGTGTCGAAACCACGGCGCCTCTTGTCTTCTGCTGTGGTGGGGTCTCTGCACCGAGTCGGGAGTGGTTTCGACAGTCATGCTTTGGGTGGTCCCTCTTTGAGGGGATGATGGTGCCGGAGGGCCTGACTCTGGTTTCGACTGACTTCCGCTGGGATGCCCTTGTCGTGATGTGTCGTCCCTCCGGCACCTACAACACCGCTGTTGGCCTGACTTAATAGGAGCCTGAAACGTCTCGTTTCCCTTGACTGTCCTGTCGACCACCAGCATCCACCAACACCATGGAGGATCTGGATCCATCATGAACCAAACCACCCTCGATTCCAACCGTTGGGCCGGTATCGATTCCCACGCCGACTTCCATCTCATCGTGGTCACCGATAACAACGGTCACCTGCTCGAAGACCGCCACATCCTCACCGATCCCCAGTCGATCGAGGCCGCCACCGTGTGGCTGACCAGCCTGGCGCCGATCGCGATCGGGATCGAGGGAACCTCGTCGTATGGTTCCACCATCACCGCCGTTCTGCTCGGCGCCGGGCACACGATCATGGAGGTCACAGCCGCCAACAAGGTGACCCGTCGACAGCGCGGCAAGTCCGACCTGATCGATGCTCTCCAGGCCGCTGAAGCGATCCGGATCGGGCAGCGTGTCTCCCCGGTCAAGGACCTCTCAAACCTGCCCGACTACGCACTGCATACACTTTCCGGGCTTCGGCGTTGCGTCAGCAGACCCAGGTCGGAAACGAACTCCACGCCGCTGCCCGTGCTCTCCAGATCCCGTGAAGGGCAAGTTGACCCCCGGCAAGGTCACCGCCTTGCAGCAGTACCCGGAACTGTCTCACGCGGCCACCAGATGGCTGCTCCTCCATGACGAAGCCAAGCAGTACACCACGTGGATGCGCCACTGGCTCCAGGCGCTGGCGCCTGAGCTCCTGGCCCGTCGCGGGGTCGGTCCGGTATCGGCCACCCAGCTGATCCTGGCCGCCGGCGCCAACCCCGACAGGCTGGTCAGCGAAAAGGCTCTGGCAGCCCTCAGCGGGGTCGCTCCGATCCCTATCTCTTCTGGCAGGATCCAGGATCGCTACCGCCTTTCTCGGGGCGGAGACAGGACCGCGAACCAGGCCTTCTGGCGAATCGCGTTCCACCGCTACTACGACACGCAGGACCTGCAGACACAGCTCTACAAAGCCAAGCGAACCGCGCTCGGAGACAAACGCCCCACGATCATCCGCCTCCTCAAGCGAGCCATCGTGCGTGAACTGTTCCGCGACCTGCAAACCATCACAAACCGCCTAGCGACCCTTGACAACACATAGGAGCATCACGGCCCGGCGCTTCGCGCGGGGGCCGGCTCAACCGACTGCTGGGGTCGGGTTCCTAGCTGTGGTCGGGCTCCTCTCGGGGACAACACCGGCCGGCTGCCCGCTCAGCCGGCAGCGGTGACCGCGGCTCTGGCCTCGACGAATGCCGTGATCGCCTTGTCCAGGTCCTCCCGCGTCAGCGATGCCGACAACTGCGTGCGGATCCGGGCCTTCCCTTCGGGACCACCGGGTAGCTGAACGCCCGCACATACACGCCGCGAGCGAGGATCTCGTCGGCCATCCTGGCGGCCACCACCGCCTCGCCCAACATCACGGGCACGATCGGGTGGTCCGACTCCGGCACCTCGAACCCCTCCTCCACGATCCTCCTCCGGAAGTACTGCGTGTTCTCCCGCAGTCGATCCAGCAGCTCCGGATGCGAACCGACCAGGTCAAGCACGGCGATCGACGCGGCCGTGATCGACGGTGCCAGGGAGTTGCTGAACAGGTACGGGCGCGATCGCTGCCGCAGCATCTCGACCATGGGTGCCCGTGCGCAGGTGAACCCACCTGATGCGCCTCCGAGGGCCTTGCCGAGCGTTCCGGTCAGGATGTCGACGCGGTCCGCGACCCGAACAGCTCCGGTGTCCCGCACCCGTCCCTCCCATGAAACCGACGGCGTGCGAGTCGTCGACCATCACCAGGGCGCCGTACTCGTCGGCGATCTCGCAGATGGCGTCGAGCGGGGCGACGTAGCCGTCCATGGAGAAGACGCCGTCGGTGGCGATCAGCTTGTGGCGCGCCCGTGGGCGGCCTCGAGCTGGCGGCGCAGGTCGTCGAGGTCGCGGTTGCGGTACCGGTAGCGGTCGGCCTTCGAGAGGCGCACACCGTCGATGATGGAGGCGTGGTTCAGCTCATCGGAGATGATCGCGTCCTCGGGGCCGAGGAGGGTCTCGAAGAGGCCACCGTTGGCGTCGAAGCACGACGAGTAGAGGATGGTGTCGAACCCGTCGGCACCGAGACGCAGGAAGCGGGTCAGGGATGCCTCGAGCTCCTTGTGCTGGGTCTGGGTGCCGCAGATGAACCGCACCGAGGCCATCCCGAACCCCAACGGTCGAGGGCCTCCTTGGCGGCGGCGATCAGCACGGGCGAGTCGGCGAGCCCAGATAGTTGTTGGCGCACAGGTTGATCACCTGGCCGTCGAGGGTGCCGACGTGGGCGGCCTGTGCGGTGGTGAGCGGCGCCTCCTCCTTGTAGAGGCCTTCGGCCCGCAGCTGCGCGAGTTCTTCGTTGATCTGGTCGAGGATGTCCATCTCTACTCCTGTCAGTTCCACGTCATGATGACCTTGCCGGACTGCCCATCGCCTGCGACGGCGAACGCCTCTTCGAAGCGGTCGGCCGGGAAGCGGTGTGTGATGACCCCGAGATGTCCAGACCGGAGCGCAGCAGCGCGCTCATCGCATACCAGGTCTCGAAGATCTGTCTGCCGGTGACACCCTGGATGGTCAACATGTTGAAGATGATGGTCGAGAAGTCGACGGTCAGTTCCTTGGTCGGCGTCCCGAGCAGCGCGATGCGACCGCCGTGCGTCATGTTCGCGATCATCGACGTCAGGGCCACCCCGAGCCCGACATTTCGAGGCCGATGTCGAAGCCCTCCTTCATGGAGAACCGGTCGTACACGTCCTCGAGCCGCTCCGACCCGACATTGACCGTTGAGGTGATTCCGAGCGACCTCGCCAGCGCGAGCCGCGGCTCGCTGAGGTCGGAGATGACGACGTTGCGGGCGCCCTGGAACTTCGCGACGAGGGCGGCCATGATGCCGATTGGCCCGGCCCCGCTGACGATGACGTCCTCGGCCAGGGCGGGAACTGGAGTGCGGCGTGCACCGCGTTGCCGAAGGGGTCGAAGATGGCCGCCACCTCGGGGTTCAGACCGGCCGGGTGAACCCAGACATTCGCGGCCGGCATGGCGAAGTACTCGGCGAAGGCGCCGTCGACGTGGTAGCCGATGCCCCGGGTGTTGCGGCAGAGGTGCCGTCTCCCTGCGAGGCAGGCGCGGCAGCGGCCGCACACGTAGTGGCCTTCGCCGGAGACGAACTGACCGACCTCGAGGCCGGTCACCGACGAGCCCAGCTCGACGATGTGGCCGCAGAACTCGTGCCCGATGATCCTCGGGTCTGCACGGTCTTCTGCGCCCAGCCGTCCCAGGACGAGATGTGGAGGTCGGTTCCGCAGATACCTGTGTGACTGACCCGGATGAGTACCTCGGTGGGGCCGGGGGTGGGTGTCGGAACGTCGATCAACTCGAGCCCGTTGCCGGGCCGCGTCTTCGCGAGGGCCTTCATGTTTCTCATCTTTTCACGGCCGACTTTGGGCGTGGGCGGTACCCGGGCTACGGCCCGGAGGCAGGTTGAGTCGCATCACAAGGTGCCTGGGCGCCATGATGCAGTACGACTCGATCAACAGCTCGGCCACCTCATCCCAGTCGGTGTCGTCGTCGATGATCAGCCCGATCACGTCGGATCCCCACCCGGCCCGGAAGTATGGCTCTCCGAGGTGTTCGAAGGCCGCGACGTCCTGCGACCGGCCGCGAAGCGTGACGCGGAAGCGCTGGTCCTCGCCACCGAAGAGATGGGCGACGGTGGCGCCGCCGATCCGCCAGCGCACACCGACCCAGGCGTTCTCCTGGTAGGTCTCAGGGAGCGCGGACACGATGCGGTGGACGCGCGAGATGAACTCCGGGGCACCTCTGGGCGGTCGCGGTGGCTCATGGTGTCGAGCCTGCCACAGGGTGGGACGGTCGGTACCCGGGCCGGGCCGGACGGGCGGTGGAGCCCGCCGCCCCGTGCGATGCGCGGTTCAGCTGGCGGTGACGAGGGCCGCGGTCGGCAGTGTGACCTCGACGTGCCACTCGTCGCCGACCTCGCCGGCGCTCAGCGTTCCATGGGTGAACTCGACGCGTTCGCGGAGTCCGAGCAGGCCGCTTCCGGTCGAGTCGGGGTCCTCCTGCCGGACGGGGGCGAGCTGGCTGGTGACCCGCAGCGACACCGAGGCAGGGGTCATCGCGAAGCTGATCGAGACAGGGGAGTCCTCGGCGGCGTAGCGGATGGCGTTGGTCGCGCTCTCCCGGACGATCCGCGAGAGGGTCTTCTGGGTGGTCGAGTCGAGCACGTCGAGGGATGCCGGGGCGAGTACCTCGGTGGGGTGGCCCGCCTCCCGGAGCGTCTCTGCCACCGCGCTGGAGGTGGAGCGGACGGTCTGCGTGCCCGGGTCGCCCGACTCGCCCGCCTGCAACGAGAAGAGGAGCGTGGTGAGGTCGTCCTTCGCGCTCAGCGTGGTGCGGGACAGCTGCTCGATGGTGCCGTCGATGCGGTCCTCTCCGAGCGCCGTCGGCGTGAGGTACATGGAGATCAGCGACAGCTGATGCGCCACGATGTCGTGGAGTTCGGAGGCGAGCGCGCGCCGCTCGGCCAGCCGTGCGGCCGCCCGTTCGCGCTCCAGCGCAGCCATCTCGCGCGCCTGACGCCTCCGCACGGTGATGAAGAAGTGGCTGCCGAGGCCCACCAGCACTGCCGGGCCCGACATGGAGAGGGAATCGAAAGGGCCGAGCGTGGTGTTCCACGGGTCGTCGCGATGAACACGGCCCAGCCGGCCAGCAACGCGGGAGCGGTCCACGGGATGCGCGAGACAGCGATGATGGTCAGCGCGATCGCCGCGAGCGACGGCTGGCTGGTGGCCCACAGATCGTGTGGCGGCAGCAGGTAGGACAGCACCGCGACCTCGAACAGCAGGATCCCCGCTCCCACCCAGGGACGCCAGGCCGCCGCGAGGATCCCGGCGCTGAGGGTGAGCCACTGGACGGAATCGGTCAGGGGCGGTCAAGGGTCAGGTTGGCGGTGGTGGCCAGCAGCGAGGCGAGGATGCCGAGAGTGCCGATGATCGCCATGATCCTGCGGTCCGGTGACAGGGAGGACAGGGGCCCTTGCGGGTCGACTGGGGCGCGGGCAGGGTGAGCGTGAGGGTGAGGCCTTCGGTGCCGTCGACGGCGAGGGTGCCGCCCATGGCAGAGGCCCGGTCCTGGATCTGGTGCAGCGCCTCCACCCGCCCGGGGAGTGATCGGGGCAGGCGGCCGTGATCGTCAGCCCGGACGACGTATCGACTGTGACGATGACCAGGGAACCGGGCGGAGCCCGGTGGGTCAACGCGGACGACGTGAGATGGAGGAGGCGCGAGACGACGGACGGGGCATTGAAGTCGCGGTCGAGGGTGCCTTCGGTCTCGACCTCGAACCCGTGGGATACGAGCTCGTCCTCGAACCATTCGATGGCGGCCACCAGGTTGATGCAGTCGCCGTCGGCCGCCGGGCGCGCAGCGTCGGGACGAGGAGCCGCAGGCGCGCCAGCGCCGTCCTGCAGTCATCGCCTACGCGGTGCAGGATCCGGCGCTTCGCGGCCAGGTCGGTCTCCGATCGTGCCCGGTCGAGGGACCTCGCGATGTCGCCGACGCCGCGCACGAGCAGGGTCGCCAACTCCTTGGCCAGCGCAGTCCGCTCCTCCTCGCGGGCATGTGCGGTGCGTCGGGCCAGGGAGGCGATCCGCTTCTCACCGCGGTGCTGGCGGACCAGCCATCTGTGGATCCACCGTCCGACCGCGTACGAGACGGCCAGGACACCTGCCAGCGTCAACGTCCGCGAGAGTGTCGCGACGATGACGAAGTCGTAGAGGAGGAAGGCCGCCTGCAGCGCCATGAGGACGACGAGCCTCCGCCATGGCCACCGGATGCCTGCCATCACGCTCGTGAACAGGAGCGAGACGAGCCCGAGGCCGGTGGTGTAGTGGAAGGGGGCCATCACCAGCACAGGGACGGCGACGGCGACGCCGAGCCCAGGCAGCCAGAGGGAGATCACGCCGGCGAGTGTGTCGACGGCCGACCAGAGGTCGGCCGGGGAGCGCAGATCGAGCGGTAGTGAGATGCCTCCACCCAGGACGAGCCAGAGCACCAGGGAACACTTGACCACGGGTATCACCCAGGCCATCGGCCGCGTGCCCTGCGGTTGATGCACCGTATCCCCTCCCTGACTTGAAGGTAGTGTAAACAACCGGGCCACGGGTTCCTAAGCGACTCCTGCTCGAAGTTGGCGCGTATTGCACGGCACCTTCTCATCTGTCAGAGCCATGGAGGACAATGGGTCCATGCCCGAAGTCATGGCCATCCGCGTGCTGATCGTCGACGACGAGCCGCTGGTACGCGGCGCCTTCCGAGCCCTCCTGGAGTCGTCGGCCGGTCATGAGGTGGTGGCGGAAGCCCGCGACGGGGCGAGGGGATCGCGGCGTACCGCGTCCATCTCCCCGACGTGGTCCTGATGGATCTCAACATGTCGCCGGTCAGCGGGGTCGAGGCAACCAGGGCGATCTGTGCGGAACACCCGCGTGCCTGTGTGCTTGCCCTCACCACCTTCGGCACCCGCAACCACATCGTGGCTGCGCTCAAGGCCGGGGCCGCGGGCTACCTGTTGAAGGACTCGAGCCCCAGCAGTTGCTCAACGGCATCCGTCAGGCGCTGGACGGGAACATGCCGCTGTCCTCCACGGTCAGGCGGCAGCTGGTCGAGGCGGTCGTGGCGGATGGCCGCGTCGAGCCTGCGGTGGCGATGACCCCGCGGGAGACCGATCTGCTGAGGGAACTGATGAGGGGCCTCACCAACCGGCAGATCGGCCGGAACCTGCATCTGTCCGAGGGGTCGGTGAAGCAGTACCTCTCGCACATCGGGACGAAGCTGGGGTCACCTCCCGTACCCAGATCCTGGTCAAGGCGATCCAGTTGCGCCTCGTCGATCCGCACGAGGTGGCCGACGCCTAGTCGGCAACCTCCTGTGGGTCGCCTGCGACCCGCCTGTGGCGCCCGCCCCAGGCCGGCCCCGGCGGCTGTCGTGCTCCGAATCGGGAATACGGCCGTTGAAATCAAGGTTGAGCTTAGTAGACTCAACTTTGAATCGACACCAGGAGAAACCATCAGATGAACACTGAAAGGCTGACGACCAGGTCCCGCGACGCGCTCACCGCCGCCGTCCGGCAGGCCCTCACCAAGGGCAACCCCAACACCGAACCGGAGCATCTGCTCCACGGTCTGCTCCTCACCCCGACAACACGGTCGGTGGCCTCCTGCAGGCCGTCGGCGCCGACCCCGCGGTCATCGACAACGCGGCCGAACTCGCCATCGGGAAGCTGCCCTCCACCAGCGGCCAGTCGGTGAGCCAGCCCGCCCTGAGCGGCCCTTCGCCCGGCTGCTCGCACAGGCTGAGACCCTCGCGGACGAGATGGGCGACAGCTTCGTCGCGACGGAGCACCTGCTCATCGCCATGGCGATGATCCCCTCGGCCGCCCGGACCATCCTCGAGAAGGCGCACGTCGGTGCCGACGCCCTCACCGAGGCCTTCGCCGCATCCCGTGGCGGCAAGCGCGTCACGTCCGCCGAGTCGGAGGGCGGCGAGTCCGTGCTCGACAAGTACTCCGTCGACCTGACCGAGCGCGCCCGCGAGGGCAAGCTCGACCCGTGATCGGCCGCGACGCCGAGATCCGGCGTGTGGTGCAGGTGCTGGCCGCCGCACCAAGAACAACCCGGTGCTGATCGGGGAGCCCGGGGTCGGGAAGACCGCCGTCGTCGAGGGCCTCGCCCAACGGCTCGTCGCAGGTGACGTCCCCGATTCCCTGCGCAACCGGCGGCTGGTCTCCCTCGACCTGGCCTCGATGGTCGCCGGGCAAAGTACCGCGGCGAGTTCGAGGAGCGGCTGAAGGCCGTGCTCAACGAGATCAAGGAGTCGGAGGGGCAGGTCGTCACCTTCATCGACGAGTTGCACACGGTCGTCGGTGCCGGCGCATCCGGCGAGGGCGCCATGGATGCGGGCAACATGCTGAAGCCGATGCTCGCCCGCGGTGAGCTGCGGATGATCGGCGCCACCACGCTCGACGAGTACCGCGAGCGCATCGAGAAGGACCCGCGCTCGAGCGCCGGTTCCAGCAGGTCTACGTCGGCGAGCCCTCGGTCGAGGACACCGTCGCGATCCTGCGTGGACTGCGTGAACGCTACGAGGCCCACCACAAGGTGCGCATCACCGATTCGGCACTGGTCGCCGCGGCCACCCTCTCGAACCGCTACATCACCAACCGTCAGCTTCCCGACAAGGCCATCGACCTCGTCGACGAGGCGGCCTCCCGCCTTCGGATGGAGATCGACTCCTCGCCGGAGGACATCGACATGCTGCGCCGCGAGGTGGACCGGATGACGATGGAGAAGTTCGCGCTCGAGAAGGAGACCGACGCCGCGTCGGGGAGCGCCTCGCCCATCTGGAGTCCGAGCTGGCCGACTCCGAGGAGAAGCTCCGCGGCCTGGAGGCCGCCTGGGAGAAGGAGAAGTCCGGGCTCAACCGCGTCGGCGACCTCAAGACGAGGCTCGACGAGCTGCGCATCGAGGCCGAACGTGCCCAGCGTGAAGGTGACCTGACGCGCGCCTCCACCATTCTCTACGGCGACATCCCCGGTGTGGAGCGCGAGATCGCCGAAGCCGAGTCCACGGGACCCGTCGAGTCGATGGTCTCCGAGGAGGTCGGTGCGAGCGACATCGCCGAGGTCGTCTCGGCGTGGACGGGAGTGCCCGTTGGCCGGCTGCTCGCCGGGGAGTCCGAGAAGCTGCTGGAGATGGAGCAGCGCATCGGCGCGCGCCTGATCGGACAGCGGGATGCGGTCAGGGTCGTCTCCGACGCCGTCCGCCGCAGCCGCGCAGGCATCTCCGACCCGAACCGGCCCATCGGCTCGTTCCTCTTCCTCGGCCGACGGGTGTCGGAAAGACCGAGCTGGCCAAGTCGCTCGCCGACTTCCTGTTCGACGATGAGACCGCGCTGGTGCGCATCGACATGAGCGAGTATTCCGAGAAGCACTCGGTGGCCCGCCTTGTCGGCGCCCCGCCCGGCTACGTCGGCTACGAGGAGGGGGCCAGTTGACAGAGGCGGTGCGGCGGCGTCCGTACTCGGTGATCCTTCTCGACGAGGTGGAGAAGGCGCACCCCGACCTGTTCAACATCCTGCTCCAGGTGCTCGACGACGGGCGGCTCACCGACGGCCAGGGGCGCACGGTCGACTTCCGCAACACCCTGCTGATCCTGACGTCGAACCTCGGCAGTCAGTTCCTCGCCGACCCGCTGCTCGATCCGGCGAACAAGCGCGACGCCGTGATGGGCGTGGTGCGGCAGGCGTTCCGTCCCGAGTTCCTGAACCGGCTCGACGACACCGTGCTGTTTGAGCCCTCACCCACGAGGACCTCGCCAGCATCGTCGACATCCAGCTCGGCAAGCTCAATGCCCGACTCGCCGATCGCCGCATCACCCTCGAGGTGACGGAGCCCGCGCGTGCCTGGCTGGCCGAGGTCGGCTTCGACCCGATCTACGGGCGCGCCCGCTGCGGAGGCTGGTGCAGTCCACGATTGAGGATCAGCTCGCCAGGGCGCTGCTGGCCGGTGCCGTCCAGGACGGGCAGGTGATCCGGTTCGACCGGGTCGGAGACGGCATCGCAATGGCGTGATCCACCACGCTCCGGCCCCCACCGTGGAGGTGGGGCCGGTGGGCGCGCCTGGTGGGTACGCTGGACCAATGGCTGGCGACGACAACATGCGCATCGGCGACTCCGAACGTGAGGCCGCGGTGGCGGACCTCCAGAATCACCTTGCCGCCGGGCGTCTGACCCCGAGGAGTTCAACGAGCGGATGGACAAGGCGTTCGCGGCGCGCACCGGCGCCGAACTCACGGCGCTCTTCCGTGACCTGCCCGCCGGCGGGGCGTCCCCTACCAGGCGCCTGCCGTCCCCACCTACGGCGACCCGTACAGAACCCTCGACCAGAGCCAGGGCCCGCAGGACCCGGCGGCCTGGGGCGCGCCCTCCGGCGAACTACAGGACTACAGGACCGCCCGGCCCTGGTATGCCCAGTGGTGGATCCTGATGATCGCGATCGTCCTCACGGGCGCCCTCGACGGGGCCTGGTTCCTCGTGCCGCTCACTGCGATCTGGATCTGGGTGATCTGGCCGAGCATGCACAGGAACCCTGCCCGTCAGGTTCAGCAGGCGGCGCCGCCGCGTCCCTCACCTACTCGGAGCGCGACGAGATCATCCTCTCGCTCCACAGCCAGGGCGAGGTGGCGGCCATCAAGCGCTACCGCGAACTCACCGGCGCCGACCTCTACACCGCCACCATGACCGTGCGGGCCATCAACCGCGAACTCGGGTCCTGAGCCGCCGCCACGGTGCTTTGATGGGTCCATGGTCGACCTGCATCACATCCGACGCGAGTACGCGGGCGAGACGTTGCCCCACGACCCCGCCGGGGTCGATCCCTGGCATCTCTTCGGGTCGTGGCTGGCGCAGGCCATCGCGGCGGGGAGCCCGAACCGACCGGGATGACGCTGTCGACGGTCGGCGCGCACCAGAGGCCCTCGTCCCGGATCGTCCTGTTGAAGGAGCACTCCGAGCGGGGCTCGTGTTCTACACCAACTACGACTCGCGCAAGGCCCGCGCCCTCAACGCCTACCCGGTCGCGTCGGCCTCCTTCTGGTGGCCCACCCTGATGCGCCAGGTGCGGGCCGTCGGCGCGACGAGCCGGATCCCGCGACCGCGCTCGGAGGCCTATTTCGCGACGCGCCCGCGCGCCTCGCAGATCGAGGCCTGGGCGAGCCACCAGTCGGAGCCTCTCGCGCGCCGGGCCGACCTGCTGGACGCCGTCCGCGAGGCGGAGGTGCGGTTCGCGGGCCGCGAGGTGCCGTGTCCGCCCAACTGGGGCGGTTACGTGGTCGATGTCGACACGTTCGAGTTCTGGCAGGGCCTCCCCGGACGCCTGCACGACAGGGTCCTCCTGCTCCGCACCGAGGACGGCTGGCGGGGTGAGCGTCTCCAGCCCTGAGCCCCGCACCGCGGAGGCGGGACGGTACCGGGAAGGGCGGTTCAGGAGGGACTGAGTTCCAGCAGCCTGCCTTCAGGGCCGTCGCTGAGCAGCCAGATCTCCCGGCGGCACCCTGCTCCACCTCGCGGATCCGCGTGCCCATCGGCCACGTCTCGCCCAGCGACGCGCTGCCTGCGTCCAGATGGATGCGGATGAGGGCCTCGCCGGAGAGTGCCCCGACGAATGCGTCGCCGCGCCAGGCCGGGAACAGGTCGCCCCGTAGATCATCAGAGAGCCAGGGGAGATGCTGGGGTTCCACCAGAGAAGGGGCGCGGTGAAACCGTCGCCCTGCCTGTGGTCAGGGATGTCGGAACCGTCGTAGTTGGATCCGTTCGAGGCCTCCGGCCAGCCGTAGTTGGCGCCAGGTCGGATGAGGTTGATCTCGTCGCCGCCCTTGGGGCCCATCTCGCTCGACCAGAGCCTGCCGTCGGCGTCGAAGGCCAGGCCCAGCGGGTTGCGATGCCCGATGCTCCAGAAGCCGTCAGCCGGCGGACCGTCATCCTGGAACGGGTTGCCCGGAGCGGGCTTCCCGTCGAGCGTCAGGCGCAGGATCTTGCCGAGGTCGGTGTCCAGTTCCTGGGCCGGGGTGAACTGCTGCCTGTCGCCCGAGCTGACGAAGAGGTGTTCGTCGTGGATGGCGAGCCGGTGGGAATAGTGACCGCCACCGTCGATCTCCGGCGTCTGACGCCAGATGCGGCGCACGTCGGTCAGCCGGGCGGCGGCCACGTCGAGGTGCGCCGTGCCGACGACGGCGCCGGTGGCTCCATCCGAGCCCTCGACCCAGCTCAGGTACACGGTGCCGTCGGTTGTGAATGTCGGGCCGGCGATGATGTCGCCGAGGCCACCCTGCTCGGTGACGACGACCTCGGGAACGCCGGTCACCTCCCGGACACCGTCTGCGTCGCGCAGCTTGAGGGCGCCCCCTGCTCCGTGACCGCGAGCACCCGGGTGCCGGGCAGCGCCACCATTGCCCACGGCTCGTCGAACCTCTCATGCTCGACGACGCTGAAGGTGTGGGTCGAGGGAATGGGTTCGGCCGCGGAGGGGAGGCCGACGACGCTGGAGTCGACACGGGCGACGTGGTCGCAGTGGCGGTGGCAGGCGGTGAGGGCCGTTCGGTCGGGCGCGGGTCGTGGGGGTTCCGGAGAGGGGCCGGAGCAGGCGGCGGCCAGCCCGACGATCAGGGCGCCTGTGGCCACGCGGAGTCCCACCATGTAGCGACGCTACCCCGCGTCGGCGTGGTGGGCATCCACAACCATCCAACGGTCGCCGCGGGCGCGCACGCCCAGCGTGACCGCACGGGCACCCATGAAACCGAGCGTGAACGCGGCCCACAGCCCGAGTAGGGCCGGTTCCCCTGTGGGCAGCAGCAGCGCGAGCAGCGCCAGCGGTGCGTACACCGCGAGGTTGATCAGCCCTGCCTTCGCCAGGTACGGCCCGTCGCCGGCGCCGATCAGCACGCCGTCGAGGAGATACACGTAGCCGGCGAGGCCCAGTGTCGCTCCCACCATCAGCAGCAGGTGGGCGACGATCGTGCGCACGTCGGGGTCGGTGCTGAAGGCCGCGGCGATCGGGTCGCGGGTGAGGATGGCGAGCAGGCCGAGGAGGACCCCTGCCCGATCGACCAGAGGATCATCTTCGAGGCGAACCGGCGGGCCTCGGCGCGGTCGCCTGCGCCGAGTGAGGTGGCGATGATGGTCTGCCCGCGATCGCAAGGGCGTCGAGGGCGTAGGCGAGCAGGTTCCACACGTTCATGGCGATGTGGTGGGCAGCGAGCGCGGAGGAACCCTGCCTGGCCGCCACGTAGGTCGTCAACAGGAGGGCGGCCCGGAGCAGGAGCGTTCGGAGCCACAGCGGGAAGCCGACCTTGAGGCTGTGCCGCATGTCTGCCCACACCGGAGCGAGGCGGGCCCCGAGCCGTCGGGCCTGCACCGTCACCAGCCAGGTGGCGGTCAGCCCGAGTGTGGTCTCCGCCACGGCCGTCCCGAGGGCGGCCCCTGCGATCCCCATTCCGAGCCCGAAGACGAAGAAGAGGTTGAGCGCGAAGTTGAGGGCGGCGGACGCCACGGAGAGGACGAGAGGGTCCTCGCGTCGGAGAGGCCACGGAACGTGCCCGTCGCGCCCAGCATCATCAGCATCCGGGGAGCCCGGGAGCGACCAGCGCAGGTAGTCGACGGCGTAGGCGAGCGATCCGGCGTCTGCCCGAGGGCCCGGGCGAGCAGCGGTGCCAGCGGCCACATGACGACGGCGATCAGGGCACCCATCGCCGCGGCGACCCAGATGGCCTGCACCCCCATCTCCAGTCCTCGGCGCCTTCGGCCGGCACCGACGAACCGTGCCACGACCGCCGTCGAGCCGTACGCCAGGAAGATCGACAGGCCCACGACGGTGAGCAGCAGACCGCTGCCGATGCTGAGGCCTGCCAACTGGACAGTGCCGAGGCGGCCGACGATCCAGGTGTCGGCGAGCAGCATGAGGGGGTGCGCCAGCAACGCGGCGAACGCGGGCACGGCGAGGGACAGGATGCGACGGGTGAGCGACATGATCGCCGCCAAGCCTAGGTGCTCCGGGCGGCATGCCCCTCCCGGACCGCGGGGGTGGGCCCCGGTAGGCTCGCCGGATGAACGACCGCCTGTTCCCCGACCTCGACAACCCTGGCGCGTTCTGGGTCCGGTTCGGCCCGACGTCCCAGTCGTGGGTCGATCCCGCGCGGCCCGATTTTCTCGCCTTCGAGTACGTGCAGCACATCGCCATGGCGCTCGACCACACGGTGCTGGGTGCCCGGAGTCGGAGCGACTGCGGGTCGTGCATGTCGGCGGGGCAGGCATGTCGCTTCCGCGGTGGGTGGCCTGGCGCCGCCCCGGCACCGCCCAGGTCGTCTGCGAGCCCGACGTCGAACTCACCGCCGAGGTGCGCAGGAAGATCCCGCTCGCACCCCGATCCGGCATCAAGGTGCGTGACGTGGACGGCCGCACCGGGCTCGCCGCAATGCCGGAGGGCTGGGCCGACGTCGTCATCGTGGACGCTTTCGACGGCGCTCAGGTGCCCGGAGAGTTGGCCACGGAGGAGGCCCTCGATGAGATCCGACGGATCGTCCGCGGAGGGCCGTCGCCATCTTCAATGTGACCGACCGCTCCCCGTTCCCCTGGTCGAAGCGGCTCGCGGCGGGCCTTGCCGAGCGCTGGCGGAACCTCCTGATCGGCATGGAGCCGGTCGTCGCGAAGGGTAAGCGGTTCGGCAACCTGGTGCTGATCGCGAGCGATGTCAGGCCGGACCTGGCGGGCATCGAACGAGAGTCGGGACGCCTGACCATCGGCTACCGCTGGATCTCAGGGCGTGAGGCAGGGGCATGGCCCGGTGGGGCCGTCCCCATGGTCGACGCGGCGGCCGAACCGTCGCCCGGGCCACTCGGCCGTGGCTGGTGAGCGGGGCGACCTGCAAGAATGGGCACCGTGAAGGCTCAGCGTGCGCAGGAGGCGACGCGGCGGGGCATCTCCCCGCTGCTGGTGCTGCTGCTGATCCTGCTCGTCGTGGCTCTCGGCCTCGGTGGTGTCGTCGGGTGGACGTTCTTCGGCACCAATCTCGTCGCCGCACGCACCGCCGAGGGCGAACTGGCCGGGCTCAAGGCCTCGTTCGCGGAGGCGGACCCGCCTGCCGATGACGCCGCACCTGTCGTCGCGCAGCCCCGCTCCCACGCGGCGGCATGGATCCTGCGCATCCCATCCCTCGATCTCGAGGCGCCCGTCATCGCGGGTGTCGACCCGGCCGATCTCGGGCGGGGCGTCGGCTGGTATCCCGGCACCGCATTGCCAGGGCAGCTGGGTAATTTCGCGATCGCCGGCCACCGCTTCAGTAACGGCGAACCGTTCAGGCGTCTGCTCGAACTGCGGGTCGGCGACGAGGTGGTGGTCGAGACGCCGCATGCCGCGTTCACGTACACGCTGATCTCGGCGCCCGGAGAGCTCACCGTGCAGGCCGACGACAGCTGGGTGATCGATCCGGTGCCCGGGGCACCCGACGAGGTCCCGACCCGGGCCTTCCTCACCCTGACCACCGCCGAGGACGTGATCGAGACGCTCGACCGCGCCGTCGGCTTCGGCACCCTCACCGAGACGGAGACAAGATGACCGACCGTACCGACCTGATCGAACACATCAGGAACCTGGCCGTGGTGCACGGCAAGGTGACCCTCGCCTCCGGCAAGGAGGCCGACTACTACGTCGACATGCGACGGGTCACCCTCGACGGTGAGGCCTCACCGGTCGTCGGCCGGGTGATGAACGAGCTCGTCTCCGATCTCGACTTCGACGCCGTCGGAGGGTTGACACTCGGCGCCGACCCGGTGGCCACCTCCATGCTGCATGCGAAGGCCGCGGCAGGCGGTCGCCTCGACGCGTTCGTGGTGCGTAAGGCGTCCAAGGCGCACGGCATGCAGCGTCAGATCGAGGGCACGGGCGTCGAGGGGCGCCGGGTGCTCGTCGTGGAGGACACATCCACCACCGGTGGCTCCGCCCTGACGGCGGTCAGGGCCGTGCGCGAGGCGGGCGGCGAGGTCGTGGCGGTGGCGGTGGTCGTCGATCGCGGCACCGGAGCGGCCGAGGCCGTGGCCGCCGAGGGGCTCGAGTACCGGTACGCGGTCGACCTGGACGATCTGGGTCTCTGACCGATCCCTGTCCCGTAGCCCCACCGTCCGCTACCGTGAAGTAGATACGTTAAGGAGACACCTGTGGAAGCCATTCTGATTGTCCCCATCATCCTGCTGGTCGTGGTGCTCGGCATCGTCGGTTGGGGCGTCGGCGCCTACAACGGCTTTGTCCGGAGCCGCAATGTCATCCAGGAGTCATGGCGCCAGATCGATGTCGAGCTGAACCGTCGCTATGAACTGATTCCCAACCTGGTCGAGACCGTCCGCGGGTACGCCGCGCACGAGCGCAACACGCTCGAGCAGATCACGGCGCTGCGCAACCAGGCGCGCGCGCTCGCGGGCAGAGTGGTGGGCAGCCCAGCGACCAGCGTTCCGAGATCGAGGCCCAGCTCTCGCAGGCCGTCTCCCAGCTGCTCGTGACGGTGGAGGCCTACCCCGAGCTGAAGTCCAACACCAACTTCCTCGAACTCCAGCGCGAGCTGACCGACACCGAGGACCGGATCGCGGCCGCCCGCCGCTTCTACAACGCCAACGTGCGCGACTACAACACCAAGGTCGAGTCGGTGCCGAGCAACATCATCGCCGGCTTCGCGAAGTTCGAGAAGGCCACCTACTTCGAGCTGAACGACCCGATCGCCCGCCAGGCTCCCGACGTCAACTTCGGTGAGATCTCGCAGCGGCCCACCTCGCAGCAGGCCCGCAGATCGCGCCCCAGCAGGTCCAGAACCCGGTGCAGGCACCCAACCCGTACGAGCAGCCGGTGCAGCAGCCCGCCGACCGGCCCCCGTTCCAGGGCTGACCGCTCCGCTTCCGAGGCGCCCGTTCCCTTCCTGGGAGCGGGGCGTTTTCCGTATGCCCTGGGCGAACGCGACACGCCGGTAGTTGAAACCTAAACCAGGTCTTGTTATATTGGTTGCACCGACAAGGAAAAGGACTTCATCATGACGAACCTCAATGAGCTCAACGGCACCTACGTTCTCGACCCCAGCCACACCACGCTGTCCTTCATCACCCGCCACGCGATGGTGACAAAGGTCCGCGGTTCCTTCGAGCAGTTCGAGGGCCAGGCCATCGTCAACGGCGCGGCGCCCGAGTCGACCAAGCTCGAGGTCTCCATCGATGCCGCGTCGATCAACACCCGCAACGCCGACCGTGACGCGCACCTGCGCTCCGCCGACTTCTTCGACGCCGAGCAGTTCCCGAAGCTCACCTTCGTGGGTACCGACGCCGCCATCAAGGGCGATGTCGTCGAGATCACCGGCGACCTGACCATCAAGGATGTGACCAGGCCCGTCACCTTCCCGCTCGAGTTCGCCGGCACCGCCAAGGACCCCTTCGGCAACGTCCGCGTCGGTCTCGAGGGCTCGGCCCAGATCCTCCGCTCCGACTTCGGCCTCACCTGGAACGCCGCGCTCGAGACCGGCGGCTTCCTCGTCTCCGACAAGATCACCCTCGAGCTCGAGATCTCCGCAATCGAGCAGGCAGCCTGAGCCTCTGCTCGCAGACATCTCTCCGAGGCCCCGACCCGCACCGGGTCGGGGCCTTCGCCGTCCCGCCGGTTTGGTGGGCGGCGTGGCGGTGGGGCACCCTCGGATGCATGACCGACGAGCTGCCTGACCCGACGGCGCCGACCGTCGGCGTCGGACCCCACCCGCTGCCGTGGCCGGACGATGACCGGCTCGACCCCGACCTGCTGCAGGCGGGGGATCGGCGCAACGTGATCGACCGGTACCGGTACTGGCGGATGGATGCGATCGTCTCCGATCTGGACCGGACGAGGGCGAGGCTGCACGTCGCCATCCAGAACTGGGAGCACGACTTCAACATCGGCTCCATGGTGCGCACCGCGAACGCCTTCAACGTGGCGGCCGTGCACATCGTCGGGCGACGCAGGTGGAACAGGCGCGGTGCGATGGTCACCGACCGCTACCTGCACGTCCGCCATCATGAGGATGAGGCCGCGCTGCTCGCCCATCTTGCGGCCGAGGGCATCACCCCGGTCGGCGTCGACAACCTGCCCGGGTCGGTGCCCCTCGAGGCGACCGCGCTGCCCGCGGACTGCTGCCTGATCTTCGGCTCGGAAGGGCCCGGGCTCACGGAGGCGATGGTGGAGGGGTGCGGGGCCCTCGTCGCGATCACCCAGCACGGCTCGACCAGGTCGATGAATGCGGGCGCGGCGGCCGCGATCGCGATGTACCACTGGTCGCTCCAGCACCGTCACGCGGCTGCGGTGGCGGGTCAGGCGCCCCCGTGGTGACTGATCCGGGCCACTAGAGTGGCGGACATGCAGCGATTCGTGGTGGGCCTCACGCCGCTCCCGACGGCGGCCCGGGTGTCCCGCCACCGCAGCGCGCTCCGGATGCGGATCGTCACCTCGCTCATCTCGCTTGCGGTGACTGCCGTGATCATCTGGTTCTTCCGCGACCAGTGGTCGACCACCTGGCTCATCACCATCGCCTCCCTGTGGGTGGCCTCGACCGCGTTCTGGTTCGGCGTCTCGGCCGTGGGGCTGCGTAACGCCAAGCGTGACCTGGCGCGCATCCCGAGGGATCGGCGTTCCACCTCGGCCCCTCGGCGTCGAGTTCTTCTACCCGGTGAGCGTCCGTGTGCCCTGGGAGGACGTGACCGGACTCAAGCTCAGGGCGGTGCCCTCGGTGCAGGCCCATCCGTCGCCCTCGAGGCGGGAGGAGCCCGGGTTGCCGAGGTTCCGCTCAGCTTCCTGGATGCGGCACCTGCGGTCATCGATTCCGCGGCCCGTGCCTACTCCCTGGGCCGCGTTCAACTCGACACCGAGGCGCTCGACAGGGTCGTGTGAGGGCGCGCCCGGTGGGTCGTCCGTGACCCCACCCGCCCGTCGCCCGATCGGGCGACGCGATAAGCTAGGGCCGAAACGACATCATCGAGAAAAGAGGCTTCCATGCCAGTCGCAACTCCCGAGGTCTACGGTGAGATGATCGATCGCGCCAAGGCAGGCAAGTTCGCCTACCCGGCCATCAACGTCTCCTCCTCGCAGACCCTCAATGCCGCGCTCCAGGGCTTCGCCGAGGCTGGCTCGGACGGCATCCTGCAGATCTCGACCGGCGGCGCGGAGTACATGTCCGGCCCCACGATCAAGGACAAGGTTGCAGGCGCCGCTGCGTTCGCCGCCTTCGCCAGGAGGTCGCGAAGAATTACCCGATCAACGTTGCGCTGCACACGGACCACTGCCCGAAGGACAAGCTGGACAGCTTCGTCCGTCCCCTGCTGGCCATCTCCGAGGAGCGCGTCGCCCGCGGCGAGCTGCCCCTGTTCCAGTCGCACATGTGGGACGGCTCGGCCGTTCCGATGGAGGAGAACCTCCAGATCGCCGATGAGCTGCTCGCCCGCACCTCGAAGGCCAACATCATCCTCGAGATCGAGGTCGGCGTCGTCGGCGGCGAAGAGGACGGCGTTGCCGCCGAGATCAACGACAAGCTCTACACCACGGTCGAGGACGGCCTCCGCACCATCGAGGTCCTCGGCCTCGGCGAGAAGGGGCGCTACATCACCGCGCTGACCTTCGGCAACGTGCACGGCGTCTACAAGCCGGGCGCCGTGAAGCTGCGCCCCGCCGTCCTCAAGGAGATCCAGGACGCCGTCGGCGCCAAGTACGGCAAGGAGTCGCCGTTCGACCTGGTGTTCCACGGTGGCTCGGGTTCGACCGCTCAGGAGATCTCCGACGCTGTCGACTTCGGTGTCATCAAGATGAACATCGACACCGATACCCAGTACGCCTTCACCCGCCCCGTCGTGGAGCACATGTTCCGCAACTACGACGGCGTGCTGAAGATCGACGGCGAGGTCGGCAACAAGAAGGCCTACGACCCGCGTGCGTGGGCAAGGCCGCTGAGGCCGGCATGGCGGCCCGCATCGTCGAGGCCTGCCAGCAGCTGCGCTCGGCCGGCACCGCCATCAAGTGACCGCTGACCGCTGAGTCTCTGACGAGAGGCCGGTTCCCCGGATGGGGAGCCGGCCTCCCGCCGTATCCCGCTGGATCGCGGGTAGCCTGGATGCACGGACTCCGAAGGAGGGTCATGACCCGCATCCTCGTGGCAGCCGGGTGGCTGCTCCTCATGGTCACGCTGATCGTCTCGGTCGACATCGCGTTCCTGAGGGATCATTTCTGGGAGCGCCTCGGCGTCAACGTCGGCATCGTCGCGGTGTTCGCGCTCGCATACGTCTTCCTCATCCAGCGCTGGACCGCCCAGTGAGGTCCCGGCGGACCAGTGGCGGGTCGGTGGCCCGTATTTTCAGCGTGACCGACCAGAATCGGCTATTGGCCGATTTTTCCGGGGGTCCGGAAGGGTAATCGCTCAATGAAGTTGAACGTTGTACCAGTTTGGGGAATCTCCGCCGGATTCCAGGGGTTGGAGCGGGTATGAGAGCATTCGGATTCCTGTCCTTCGGGCACTACGCACCGCTACCGGGCTCGCAGACCCGTGGCGCGGCCGACATGCTGAAGCAGACCATCGAGATCGCGGAGGGCGCCGACGAGCTGGGCGTCAACGGCGCGTTTCTCCGGGTCCACCACTTCGCACGGCAGGCCGCGTCCCCGATGCCGCTGCTGAGTGCGATGGCCGCCCGCACGAAGCGGATCGAGGTCGGAACCGGCGTGATCGACCTCCGCTACGAGAACCCCTCCAACTGGCCGAGGAGGCGGCCGCGCTCGACCTGATCTCGGACGGGCGGGTTGCGCTCGGAGTCAGCCGGGGATCGCCGGAGACGGCCAACCGAGGATACGAGGCGTTCGGGTACACCGGGTCGACCGACCCCCGTGGGGCCGACCTCGCCCGGGACAAGTTCGACCTGTTCTGGGCCGCGATCAACGGTGAGAAGCTCGTCGACGCCGATCCGCGGCAGGCGCCACCGGGCACGAGGCTGCGCATCGAGCCCTCTCCGCGAGCTTGCCGGAGCACATCTGGTGGGGCAGCGGCTCGCGCGCGACCGCCGAGTGGACCGGCCGGATGGGGCTCAACCTCATGAGCTCGACCCTGTTGACCGAGGCGACCGGGCAGCCGTTCCACGAACTGCAGGCCGAGCAGATCGAGGCGTTCCGGCAGTCGTACCGTGAGGCCGGCCACACCGGGACGCCCCGCGTCTCGGTCAGCCGCAGCATCTTCCCGATCGTCAGCGAGCTCGACGTGCGCTACTTCGGTGATGGAAGCCGCGACGAGGCCGACCAGGTCGGCATCATCGACGGGCTCCGCTCGACCTTCGGCAAGACCTACGCGGCCGAGCCCGACGTCCTGATCGAGCAGCTCCTTGCCGACTCGGCCGTCCGGTCGGCCGACACCCTCATGCTGACGATCCCGAATCAGCTGGGGCCGGCCTACAACCTGCACGTGCTGGAGTCCTTCGCGACGCATGTCGCCCCGCCCTGGGTTGGAGGCCGAACACGGAGGGACCGGCCGAGGGCGATCCGGCCTGACCGTGCCGGAGAACTACGCTGGGCCCGACCCCCCACATCGATGAGGGTCGGGCCCAGCGGCCGTCTCAGTGGGTCACGGCTTGAATCGGACCATGTTGTTCATGATCTCCTTCGTCACCCACCTGTAGGTGAACCGGCCGTCGGCACCCTTCGTGCCCTGGATCACCTTTGCGGTGACGAAGGTGCGGCAGCCGTTGCGGCCGGAGACGGCGGTGTCGCACTCGGTGCGCCACTTGCGCCCGTCGGCAGCGGTCCAGGAACCGGTCACGCCGAGCGGGTTGTTCGCCCACTGCGCCCTGGTCATTCCGGGCAGGTAGGTGAGGTTGTTGAAGACCCACCCGTTGGTGTTGACGTAGCGGCCGTCGACCTCGGCCACCGTGGTGGCCCAGATGCTGGTGCGGCAGCGGGTGGTCTGCGAGTACTTCTCGCAGGTCGTCAGCCAGCGGCGCCCGTTGACGAAGTGGTAGCCGGGCGTGTTGTACACGTCCTGCACCACGGGCGGCTGGGTGGGCACCGGCGGGTCGGGGTCGGTGTCGGGTCGGGGTCGGGGTGGGGTGGGCTTGAGCGTCTTGTAGTTGAACGGGTCAGAGGTCCACGACTGCGTGCCCCCGTCTCCGTCGGCCTCCACCGCCGTGAGACGCAGCACGTAGCGGCCCGGGGCGACGTCGACCATCAGGCCGGAGGTGGCCCGCACCCTGCCGTCCCACGAGTAGATGTCGAGCTCGGCCGAACGACCCTTGTAATCCATCCGGAAGACCTGCCCGGCGCTCGCCTCGATCGGCTTGCCCTTGGCGTCGACCTTCAGCGCCTCCATGGTGAGCGAGCGGGCCGGGTAGGCCATGTGCACCGCCACCGAGGGGTTGTCGCCGTTGCCGGTGAAGATCCTGCTCGCGTCGGGGAAGCCGAGCTCGGCGCCCGGGTCGACGCACTGCTGGTCCTGCCAGGCGCCGCAGGCGGCGACCTCGACGACCGTGGGCAGGCCCATGCCCAGGCCCGGGAAGAGCTTCAGGTTGCCGTAGTCGCCGGACATGCCTGCGTACGGAACCGTCTGGGTGATGCCCTCCCGGAGACGAGCACCAGGAAGCCGCCGTAGGTGGTGCCCTCCCGCGACCCGTCGGCGGGGCGATCGTGACGTCCACCTTCGCGGTGCCGCCTGCCGGGACGGTGACCGTGCTCGTCGAGAAGGACACCCGCGATTCCTCGCTGAAGAGGTCGGGGTCGTTCTGCCAAGCCTCGTCGTCTGCGGGATCGATGCCCGAGGAGACCGCATCGATGTGGCTGAGCGACCAGGTCACTGGCTCGTCACCCGTGTTGGTCAGCGTCAGCTTCTGCGTGAACGGGCCGTCCTGGCCCTCACCGGCGGAGATCTTCGAGGGGAGATCAGCGTGGTCGCCCCGATGGCCTTGTCGATCTGGATCAGGCCGGAACCCTGTCGGTGGGTCGCATCCAGAACCTCGAACCCCTCGGCGAGGGCCTCAGGGGACAGGCTCGGGGCCGAGGTGTTCTGCAGCCTGGTGAGCACCTGGTCGGGCGTCAGGCCAGGATCCGACTCGAGCATCAGCGCGACCGCACCCGCGACGTGCGGCGAAGCCATCGACGTGCCGGAGTTCGTGAGGTAGCCGCCCTGCTCCAGCGGATAGGTGGAGTAGATCGAGCCGCCCGGCGCGCCCAGGTCGGGCTTGAGGGTCAGATCGGCGGCGAGCCCCCACGACGAGAAGTCGGAGATCATCCCACCGGAGGGTTGGGCTCCTCCACCTCGGTGCCGGGACGGTGACCTTCAGGTTCCGGGGAGCCCGGCGACGATCGCCAGGCCGCTGGCCTGGGACACCGTCACGACCGGGATGGTGATGGCGGTGTCGCCCTCGACCGTCGCGCTGATGTGGCCGGGCGCATTGTTGTAGATGACCAGCGCCTTCGCTCCTGCCTTCTGCGCGATCAGTGCCTTGTCGTGGAACGGGCAGCCACCGCGCGACACGACGGCCACCTTGCCTGCCACGTTGCCGCCGGCGCTGCAGCCGAGCGGATCGGTCATGGCGGCGGCGACCGTCCCGTCGACCGTGGAACCGATGTCGGGGAACCGGCGGCGGGCAGGTACCCTGCCGAGATCGGCTCGCCGGTGGTGCCGGTGAACACGATCTCGCTCAGGCGCACGGCGACGTTGTCGTAGGAGGCGACACCGATGGCGTGGCGCGAGACGCCGGGCGAACCGGCGGACTGGGTGAAGTAGTCGCCCTCGTTGCCCGCCGAGGTGACGACCACGATGCCGTTGCGCCACAGGCGGTCGGCGGCGGTGCCGGTCGGGTACTGGGGCCAGGTCTCGAAGGCTGCCCCGAGGCTCATGTTGATGACGTCCATGCCGTCGGCCTCGGCGCGCTCCATGGCGGAGAGGATGATGTCGGTGTCGGTCGAACCCTCGCAGCCGAAGACGCGGTATGCGCCGAGCGTGACGTTGGGTGCAACGCCCTTGAAGTCATCGTCGGCTCCGACGATGCCAGCGACGTGCGTGCCGTGCCCCTCGCAGTCGTCGGGGTTGCCGTCCGGCTTAGGGATCGGGTTGTAGCCGTCCGAGGCGGGATCGGCGTTGTAGTCATCGCCGACGAAGTCGTAGCCGTAGGCGACCCGCGCAGTGGGGAAGGTGGTGCCGCCGTTCGTGCCGCTTCCACCGAAGGCCGGGTGGTCGTAGTCGATGCCGGTGTCGATGACGCCGACCTTGATGCCCTCGCCCGTGAGGCCGAGCTCACTGCGTGCGATGTCGGCCCCGGTCATCGTGCCTGCCGTGAACATGGCAGGGGAGGCATTCTGTGACTTCGGAACCTCCACGGGGATCACCGGGAACAGGTTCTTCACGCCTGGGAGCTCGGCCAGTAGCTGGGCAGCCTCGGCGTCCGCCTCGACGGTGACGCCGTTGAACAGCGTGGTGTAGTGCCGCGCGATCCGGTTGGCCCTGCCGACGCCCCTCGCCTTTGTGGTGAAGTCGCGCTGCTGGCGCTCGATCGTGCTGCGGTTCCCACCCGTCGAGGTCGGTTCGCTCTCCAGCTCGATGAACCACTTCTTCGTGTTGACGAACTGCTTGGTCAGGTCCTTCGTGTCGGTCGATCCCCGCGGATCGTGACCCGGCCGTCCTCACCCGGGGCGCCGAACGCGGCGCCGGGGTGAGGACGAGCGCCGAGGCCACGACCGCCACGGCGCACCGCCGGAGTCGTCTGCTCTGTGCCATGTAACTGGCCCTTCTTCTAGGCGTGAGAGCCTCAACCTAGCCGGGAGGTGAGTCAATCCCGTGGACATCCGGCGATTCCTCCGCGCTCACCCTGCGGGTCATGTCGGGGCCGGCTGCCGGGAGCGGGGAAAAATAATGCCCGGGAACGCGTTAGGCGTCCCCGGGCATCCCCCAAAATCCGGCAGTGCACTTCCGGAAGTCGCAAGGGGAGTTCCTCGACGGCATCGCCGCGAAGCCCCCTCGACAACCAATTCTGCTCGCTGTGGCGCGCCTTGGCCACCCTCCGACCACCAGTTTCCCAGGCGGCCACTACCGGGTTTTCGGGGCGCTACCAGGGTTACCGGCCTGGGTTGGCCCGGTGGGCGACGCGGGGGAAGCTTGAGCGACCGAACACCTCCGGAAAGGAGAGGCCGTGAGTATCCCGGAACCCGTGGCGCCCCAGCCCGACGAGCCCGACCGGCCGACCTGCAACGAGACCCGGAGGGACCCGGCCAGGAGCCTGACGGCGGGCGGGTGCCCCGATGATCATCGAGGACTGACCGCACCTCCTATGCGGCGGGGTCGGCGTCCTGGAACTGGGTCCGTGACGTCATGCCCAGCTTGGTCAGGGCGTTGTGGACGTGGTACTCCGCCGTCCGCACGGTGACGAAGAGATGGGTGGCGATCTCGCGGTTGCTGAGCCCCTTCGCGGCCAGCAGCGCCACCTCGCGCTCGCGGGTCGTCAGCTTCGCCATCCTGCCCAGCACCGAGGTCGGGTCGCCCGACGGGGTCGAGGGCCGCATCCGGCGCGCCAACGCCGAGAGCCGGTCGCGCCAGGCGGCGGCGCCGTTGGTGTTGAGGGCGTCGATGGCGTCGTCCAGGAGGGCGGTGAGCTCCAGCGGGGAGGCGCGTCGTCCGTGATCACGGCCGACGCCCAGTCCTCCGCGAGCACGAAGCCGTAGACCTTCAGCGACGCGCCCTCGTTCGACCGGGCCTGGGCCCGCAGGTGCCGGGCGGCCGTCACGAACCACCCGCGCCGTTCATCGCCGTCGGTGAGGAGCGCTTCGGCGTGTGCAAGGGCGTAGGCGTGCGCCTGGGCCTCGTAGGGGCCACCTCCAGGTCGGCCCGGGCCACCGCGGCCTCCGCGGCGTTGCCTGCGGCCAGGTGCGCCCTGACCCGGAGCACCCCGGTGGGGAAACAACTCAGGTAGGACACGTTCGGCCAGGCCCGGTCGAGCAGCTCGGCCGTTCGCGCCGGGTCGCCTCCCGCGGCGATGTCGGCCCATGCGAGTGCCACGCGCCCCATGGCGTCGCCCACGTTGTGCGGGTCGGACGAAGCTGCCTGCCAGCCGAGGTACTTCCCCACGGTCTCAGCCTCGCCCGGACGGCCGGGACGAGTGCCGCCACGGCGAACGCCTGCGCCCAGGCGGGTGACTGCAGCGAGTCGAGCGCAGAGGCCAACTGCCTGTCGGCATGGGCATGTGCCACGTCCCATGCGCCGTCGAGGAAGCAGATGTGCGCGATCGCCAGCTCCGCCTGGGCCCGGACGGCCGGGAGCTGGTAGGCGGCCACCTGTGCGAGGTCAGCCCTCGCGGCCGCAAGGTCGCCGGTTGCGTACCTCAGGATGCCCGTGAGCGCGGGCAGCAGCGGCAGGAGCAGCGCCGCCACGGGGGATCGTCCTGCATCCGCTCGGCCAGGATCTGCAGGGGCTCGATGCGGAGGTGTGCCGGAACCGTGTCGTCGAGCAGGACGAGCAGCAGCTCCAGCGAGGCGGCGTTCATCCTGAGCTCGACGGCCGAGTGCGGCTCGGCGGCCTCCAGCGTGGCGGCCCGCAGCCGGAGCGGGTCGACGAAGGCCGCGAATCCGCCGATGGCCTCCGGGATCGCACCGAGGGTCGCCTGCAGCGCCACCTGGATGGCGGCGTGCGCGATCACGACGAGATCCCGATGATCCTCGACCATGCCTGCGTCGATTCCGAGGAGCCGGTCGACCGCGGCGCGGACCCCGATGCCCGGCAGGTCGAGGATCGTCAGGGCTGCGGTGCGGGCGGGGAGGCGGCCATGGTGGCCACTACGTCGGCCACGTCCATCAGGCGGGAGGGACGCCCTGACCGGAGGGCGGCGAGGACCACCTCGATCTTCATGGCCGGGTCGAGGCGGGAGGCGTGGCGCGCCACCCTGAGGGCCAGTGTCAGGTCGTTGGCGATGTAGGCACCCACCAGTTGCCCGTGCAGTTCGGCAGCGACCTCCGGCACCTCGGCCGCGTCGATCGCCGCGACGCGGTGCTCGAGCCCCTCCAACCCGGTGAGGGTTCCGGCCAGTGCTGCATGTGAGAGTCTCGCCTCAGTCCACGGCACGGCATCCCTGATGACCCGCGCGGCGAGCCGGTGTCGCAGGCGCAGGGCATCGGCTGGGGCGCGTTCGACCAGGCCGGTGGCGAGCAGCGACCCGGTGTCGGTGTCGGGAAGGCCGCGGAGTCGTAGGAGGTGGGTCAGCTGCGGTGTGGTCAGCTGGCCGGACTGGGCGAGAGCGAGCAGCGCGCCGCGTGCTCCCGCGGGCAGCGTCCCGAGGGCGCCGACCACGTGTTGCCGCAGCAGGGCCCCGCCCTGGTCGGAGTTGGTGAGGCTCTGCAGGGCGCTGCGCACCGTGACGTCGGGGCCACCGAGGCGCACCTGGGTGACCAGGGAGTCGAGGAGCGTCGCGTAGCCGCCTGTCACCGCCTGGACGAGGTCGAGCGTCTCGCCCTCGATCGGCACGCCCAGCTCGGCCTTGAGGAGCGCGGCAGTCTCTCCGACGGCCATCGGCTCGACCTTCAGTACCTGCCCGCGCTCCGGGGACCGGAGGAGCAGCCCGAGCCCGTCGAGCAGCGTCCCGGTGGCGTGCGTGCTGGTGACGATGAGGCAGATCGGAAGCCGACGGAAGCGGCGCACGACCTGCCAGATCGCCACCTGGGAGGCCTGGTCCATCCACTGGGCGTCCTCGATGATGATGACCGCCGGCCCGAGGGACTCGAGCGCCCGCAGCAGGTCCTGGGCGGGGTCTTCCCCGAGGGAGACGCCGAGGCTCGCGGCCAGTTCACCCGCGGTCGACAGCGGGGCCTCCCGATCCTCCGGGTAGACGTCGACCCGGATGACCGGGAGTCTGGACGTGTTGCTGCTCCGTCGCGCGAGGGCCGACTTGCCGACGCCCTCCGGTCCGACGAGCCAGGCGACCCGGGCCCCTTCTCCGATCGCCGCGATCATTCCCGCAAGATCCTCGTACAGCTTCCCCGGCTCACCGCGCGGCCCCTCCCACCCTCGGACTTGTGCCGCAAACCTACACGCCTTGGCCGTGCCGCTCAGGTGGGTCCGAGGGCGGTCACCGTCCCATCACAATTCGATAACGGGGTGGCCTTCACGCAGGCAGGGTGCTAGCGTTAACATCAGACGTGGTCGAGCAGTGCTGATCGGCCATGGCGTAGTACGAAGGAGTGCGCGTGACCAAAATGCTTGAGCTCAGGAATGTCAGCAAGACATTCCCGGGAGTAAAGGCGCTCCAGGGGTGAACCTGGACCTGAATGCTGGAGAGGTGCTCGGCCTCTGTGGTGAGAACGGCGCCGGGAAATCCACCCTGATGAAGATCCTGACCGGAATCTACACACCCGACGAGGGCGCGGAGATCTGGCTCCAGGGCACCCAGGTCGAGGTGAAGGGCGTCAACCACGCCCGTGAGCTCGGCCTCAGCATCATCCACCAGGAACTCAACATGGTTCCCGACCTGACGGTGGCCCAGAACCTCTACATCGGGCGCCAGGGCAGTCACTCGGCAGGCGTGATCAACGACGCCAAGCTCAACGCGATGGCCGGTGACCTGTTCGACCGGCTCGGCATGAAGATCAACCCGAAGGACCACATCCGCGACCTCTCCGTCGCCCGCCAGCAGATGGTCGAGATCGCACGCGCTCTCTCCTACGACTCGCGCATCCTCGTCATGGACGAGCCGACCGCGGCGCTGACGCTCGCCGAGACCGATGCGCTCTTCGGCATGATCCGCGACTTCATCACACCCGAGACCGGGCTGATCTACATCTCCCACCGGATGCCGGAGATCGAGGAGATCACAGACCGTGTCTCCGTGCTCCGCGACGGCCAGTTCGTGGGCACCGTCGTCACGAAGGACGTGGAGATCCGCGAGATCATCTCGATGATGGTCGGCCGTGAGGTGTCGGGTGACGCCAGGCCCCGCACGAAGGTCGAGAGCGACGAGGTCGTTCTGAAGGTGGAGAACCTCAGTACCCGCAAGCTCCTGCATGACATCAACTTCGAGGTCCGCAAGGGCGAGGTGCTCGGCTTCGCCGGCCTGATGGGCGCCGGCCGCACCGAGGTCGCGCGCTGCGTCTTCGGCGCCGACCCGCGGCAGTCGGGTGACGTCTACCTCCACGGGAAGAAGCTCCGCATCCGCGGCGCCGCCGATGCGGTGCGGGCAGGCATCGGATACCTCTCGGAGGACCGCAAGCAGTACGGTCTCCTGCTCGACCAGGACGTCAAGGCCAACACCGTGATGGCCGCCATGCGCGACTTCAACATCGGTGGCTTTGTCCTCGACGGCAGGATCCGCACCGTCGGCACCGAGTACTCCTCCAAGCTCCGGGTCAAGACCCCAACGTCAACCAGCTTCTCGGGAAACTCTCGGGCGGCAACCAGCAGAAGGTCGTCATCGCCAAGTGGCTCGTGCGCAACTGCGACGTGCTCATCTTCGACGAGCCGACCCGCGGTATCGACGTCGGAGCGAAGGAAGAGATCTACGAGCTCATCGAGCAGCTCTCCGAGCAGGGCAAGGCGATCGTCGTGATCTCCTCCGAGCTGCCCGAGGTGCTGCGCGTGTCACACCGCATCGCCGTGATGGCCCACGGCCTCATCACCGGCGTCCTCGACAACAAGGACGCCACCCAGGAAAACATCATGGAGCTCGCCACCGTCGGCAAGGCTCCGGGAAAGGAACCGCAGCGTGAGCACCACCGCCACCTCGCCCAAGATTGAAGAAGCCTCCAGCGGATCGCCGGTGTCCCGGTTCCTGAAGTCCTCACTGCAGCAGGTGTTCGTCTTCGCGGCCCTCGTCGCGATCTACATCTTCTTCATGATCTTCGCGCCCAACTTCGCGCAGCCGAGCATTGCGCTGGACATCGTGCAACAGTCGGCCTACATCGGTGTGATGGCGCTCGGCGCCACCTTCGTGATCGCCACCGGCGGCATCGACCTGTCCGCCGGCACCGGCATGACCCTGGTCGCCGTCATGGCGGGTGTGTTCATGGCTGGCGACCGGATGAACCTGCCCTTCGGGCTCGGGCTGATCCTCGTCCTGGCGTTCGGCGCCCTCGTCGGCCTCATCAACGGCCTCAACGTCTCCGTGCTCGGGTTGCCCCCTTCATCGCGACGCTCGCCATGATGATGGTCGCCCGTGGCCTCGCCCTCATCATCTCCGGCGCCTCGTCGATCACCATCGCGAATCCCGACTTCAAGTACTTCGCGTCAGGCCAGCTGATCCCCGGCGTCGCCAACGCCGTCCTGATCTTCGTGCTCCTCGCGGTGGTGGCGTGGTTCCTCCTGAACAAGACCCTGCTCGGACGTTACGCGCTGGCCATCGGCTCCAATGAGGAGGCCACGCGCCTCTCCGGCGTCAACGTCAAGCTCTGGAAGACCCTGGTCTACGTGACCGCAGGCATCTTCATCGCCTTCGGCGCCCTGCTGTACTCGGGCCGTTTCGGCTTCGTGCAGCCCGCCGAGGGCGTCGGCTTCGAGCTCAACGTGATCGCGGCCGTGGTCATCGGCGGCACCTCGCTCGCCGGTGGCCGCGCCAACATCCTCGGCACCGTCGTCGGCGCCCTGATCATGGAGACCCTCAAGAAGGGCCTGCAGATGATGGGCATCGCGCAGGAATGGCAACTGGTCGTCACCGGCATCGTCGTCCTGATCGCCGTCTTCGTGGACATCCTGAGGCGCAAGCGCGCCTCCGCCGTCTAGGCACTGTCGCCCGGACCACAACTGAATAAACAAATGTTTGGGGACGTTCTCCCAACGACCGAAAGGAATCCGCAATGCGCATGCTGCGCTCCGCCCTCGCCGCCTCGGCCGTGCTCGTGCTCGGTCTGTCGGCCTGCTCGACCTCGGCACCGACCGGCTCGCCCTCGGCACCGGCACCCCAGGAGACGACCACCGCCCCTACCACGGCACCCACCACGCCCACCGAGTCGGCGGCCCCCGGCGACGGCGAAATCCCCAAGGGCGACGGCACCCAGACCATCTACCTCGTCTCCAAGGGCTTCCAGCACCGCTTCTGGCAGGCCGTGAAGGAGGGCGCCGAGCAGGCTGGCGCCGAGTACAACTACAAGATCCAGTTCGTCGGCCCCGACGATGAGACCAAGGTCACCCAGCAGCTCGACCAGCTGAAGACCGCTCTCGACTCGAAGCCCGCAGCCATCGGCTTCGCCGCCCTCGACACGGGTGCCGCCGAGCCGGTGCTCGCGCAGATCGAGGCCGCCAAGATCCCGCTGATCGCGTTCGACTCCGGCGTCGACTCGGACCTGCCGCTCACCACCGTGCAGACCGACAACTACGCCGCAGCCGAGGAGGCCGCCAAGCACATGGCCGAACTGGTCGGCAACAAGGGCACCATCGGGCTCGTCTGCCACGACCAGACCTCGCAGACCGGCAAGCAGCGCTGCGACGGGTTCCAGGACTGGATGAAGACCAACGCCCCCGACATCAAGGTCCTCGACCCCCAGTTCGCCGGTGAGGTCGGCCTCGCCGCCAACACCGCCAAGGCCATGATCCAGGCCAACCCCGATATCGTCGGCGTCTACGGCTCCAACGAGGCCGCAGCCACCGGCGCCGTCCAGGGTGCCATCGAGTCCGGCAAGACCGTCACGGTCGTCGGCTTCGACTCCGGCAAGACCCAGCTCGACGCCATCCGCAACGGCCAGATGGCGGGCGCCATCACCCAGTCGCCGGTCAAGATGGGCTACGAGACCGTCACCGCCGCGATCAAGGCCATCAACGGCCAGGAGCTGCCGAAGATCATCGACTCCGGCTTCGCCTGGTACGACAAGAACAACATCGACGATCCCGCGATCGCCGCGAACCTCTACGAGTGAGTAACCGGTGGGGTGGGCCGCAGGGCCCACCCCACCCCACACCCCACCCCACATCGCGCCCCCGCAGCACTGCCCGGCCTGCGGTCCCCGTGCCGTCCAGCCGGACAACATTTTCCTCTTCACCAGAACAAGCACTCAAGAAGGTGTGATCCGTGTCCAACTACCCCAAGATCGGGATCCGACCCATCATCGACGGCCGACGCCGCGGCGTCCGCGAGAGCCTCGAGGATCAGACGATGAATATGGCCAAGCGGGTGGCTGCGCTCTATGAATCGGAGCTGCGCTACCCTGACGGCACGCCCGTCCAGGTGGTGATCGCAGACAGCACCATCGGTGGTGTCGCCGAGGCGCAGGCGGCAGGCGTCAAGTTCCGCCGCGAGAATGTCGGTCTCACCCTCTCGGTCACCCCCTGCTGGTGCTACGGCACCGAGACGGTGGACATGGATCGCAACATGCCGCACGCCATCTGGGCTTCAACGGCTCCGAGCGTCCCGGCGCCGTGTACCTGGCGGCCGCCCTCGCCGGTCACGCCCAGCTCGGCATCCCGGCCTTCGGCATCTACGGAGAGAACGTCCTCGACGCAGATGACGAGACCATCCCCGAGGCCGAGAAGGAGCGCCTCCTCTCCTACGCGCGTGCCGGCCTCGCCGTCGCGCAGATGCGCCACCAGGCCTACCTCGCCATGGGTGGTGTCTCGATGGGCATCGCAGGCTCCGTCGTCAAGGACGAGTTCTGGGTCAAGTACCTCGGCATGCGCAACGAGTACATCGACATGTCCGAGTTCGACCGCCGCGTCCGCGAGGAGATCTTCGACAAGGACGAGTACGAGGTGGCTTACGCGTGGGTGCGGGCCAACCTGAAGCAGGGGCGCGACTTCAACCCCGCAGACCAGCGGATGGACGACCAGCACGAGGCGTGGTGGGAGTACTGCACGAAGATGACGCTGATCGCGCGTGACCTGATGGTCGGTAACCCGCGTCTTGCCGAGCTCGGCTTCGGCGAGGAGGCCAACGGCCACGGCGCCCTCGTGGCAGGCTTCCAGGGCCAGCGTCAGTGGACCGACGGAATGCCCAACGGTGACCTGATGGAGACCATCCTCAACACCACGTTCGACTGGAACGGCAAGCGTGCGCCCTACATGCTGGCCACGGAGAACGACTCCCTCAACGGCGCTTCGATGCTGTTCAACCACCTGCTCACCAACAAGTCGCAGCTGTTCTCCGACGTGCGTACCTTCTGGAGCTCCGAGGCCGTCGAGCGTGTCACGGGCCACAAGCTTGAGGGCCGCGCCGCCGGTGGCGTCATCGACCTGCGCAACTCGGGCTCGACCACCCTTGACGGCACCTTCGCCGCCACCCAGGACGGCGAGAACGTCATCAAGAACTGGTGGGACCTCACCGACGAGGACTGCCAGGCCATGCTCGACGCCACGGAGTTCCACCCGGCCAACGTGGGTTACTTCCGCGGCGGCGGCTTCTCGACGCACTTCCGCTCCGCGGGCGAGGTGCCGGTCACGATGTGCCGCATCAACCTGGTCGACGGGCTCGGCCCGGTCCTCCAGATCGCCGAGGGCTACACCGTCGAACTGCCCGACGAGGTGGCCACGACCATCGAGCTGCGCACCGACCCCGCATGGCCGACCACCTGGTTCGTCCCGAACCTCACCGGCGGGGGCGCCTTCACCAGCGTCTACGAGGTGATGAACCAGTGGGGCGCCAACCACGGTGCGATCTCGTACGGCCACATCGGCGCCGACCTGATCACCCTGGCCTCGATGCTGCGCATCCCGGTCAACATGCACAACGTGCCTGAGGAGAAGATCTTCCGGCCGAAGGTGTGGGCATCGTTCGGCACGAAGGACCTCGAGGGTGCGGACTTCCGCGCCTGCGCCAACTTCGGACCGCTGTACGCCTGATCAACCCCGCCCTGGGTCGCCCGGCAGCCTCGGCCGCCGGGCGACCCAGGGCGTCCCATCTCACCCAAACCGACCAAGGAGCCCCCGTGTCCGTCACCGTCCTCGCCGTCGACCTCGGTTCGTCGTCCGGCCGCATCGTCGCAGGCACCTTCCACGAGGGCCGCATCGACGAGGTTGAGGTCCGCCGGTTCCCGCATGAGGCGCGCCTCGTCGACGGATATCTGAGTTGGGATCTCGACTACATCGGTGACGAGGTCATCGCGGGCCTCCGTGACGCCGTCCGGATGTTCCCCGACGCCATCAGCGTCTCGGTCGACACGTGGGGAGTCGACCACGTGGCGCTCGGGGCTGACGGGGAGCCGGTGACCCCCGGGCGGGCCTACCGTGACGAGCGGACCAACCGCACACTGCCCGCCTACACGGCGCGGCTCGATGAGGAGACCGCCTGGGCGGCGACGGGGATCGCCCCTGCGGTCATCAACACCAGCAATCAGCTCTTCGCGTTCATCGCGGAGGAGCCCGAGGCCGCCGCGCGGACCGAGCGCGTGCTGTTCCTCGCCGACTACTTCACCTACCTGCTGAGCGGCCGCCTCGGGTGGTCCCGTTCGCCCGCGTCCACCTCGGGCCTGTGCGTCCCGGGTGCCGACGCCTTCTCCGACGAGGTGATGGAGGCCCTCGGGATCCCCAGGAACTGGTTCGGTGATCCCGCGCCGGAGCATGTCGTCGCCGGGCCGTGCGTCGTCGAGGGCCTCGAGTCTCTCACCGTGGTGCGGGCGGGAGGCCATGACACCGCATGCGCCGTCCACGCCCTCCAGCGCGACCTCGACCGGGACGCCTACTTCCTGAGCTGCGGCTCGTGGTCGGTTCTCGGAGTGCTGCGGGACGACCCGCTGCTCTCGCCGGAGGCCAGGGCGCTCGGGCTCTCCAACGAGGCGCAGGCCGACGCCGGCCTCCGCCCACTGTTCAACCTCACCGGCATGTGGATCCTGCAGGAGTGCCAGCGCCAGTGGCGCGCCGAGGGACGCACGGACAACATCGTGGAGCTGATCCGGCTCGCCGAGGCAGCCCCGTCGACGGGCGTCACCATAGACACGGACGATCCGCGCTTCGTCGCTCCCGGCGGCATGGTCGACCGGATCCGTGCAGCGCTCAAGGAGACCGGGGTCGAGGGCGACCTGACGGAGGGCGGGATCGTCCGGGTCGTGCTCGAGTCGCTCGCGTCCCGCTACAGCAGGGCCATCGACGCCCTCAACGAACTCACCGGCGTCCAGGTGCCTCAGCTCAACCTCGTCGGGGGCGGGTCGCGGAACGCGCTGCTGTGCCAGCTGACCGCCGACGCCCTCGGGATCCCCGTCGTGGCCGGTCCGGTCGAGGCATCTGTCCTCGGCTCGATGCTGGCCCAGCTCGAGGTGATGGGCAGCCTCGATCCGGTCGACCGCAACGCCGTCATCGGGGCGAGCGCATCCACCGTCACGTACCGGCCCCGCAGATGAACCCGGCCGTGAAGCGGGTGAAGCTCCGCGACGTGGCCGACATGGCGGGCGTGTCGATCCAGACCGTCTCCCGCGTCGTCCGCGGCGTGGACGCGGTCGCAGACGAGACCCGCGAGCGGGTCATGGCGGCGGTGCAGGAGTTGAACTACCAGCCGAACCTGGCCGCCAGATCGCTCTCGGCGCACCGCACCGGCTCGGTCCACGTGATCGACGCGGTGCCGCTGTTCCATGGCCATGCCGCGACCTTCGTGGCGATCTGTCAGCAGCTCGCCGCGCTTGACCTGCACATCTCCACCACCGTCGCGCCGTTCGGGTTCAGCGAAACTCCCGACCCGCGCGACCTCGTGCCGCTGAGCGCCGACGGCATCATCATCCTCGGTGGTCGCGCCGATTCGCCGGCATGGGTGGCCGAGATCGCGGCAGCCACGCCGACGGTGGTCGTCGGCCGGGCCCACGACCTGCCCGCCACCTCGGTCGGCGTCGCCGTCGACCACAAGGAGGGGGCGAAACAGGCCGTCGCGCACCTGCTCGGGCGCGGCTCGCGTCGCATTGTGCACATCGCCGGTCCGCTGGACTGGATGGATGCCGCGCTGCGCCTCGAGGGCTACCGCGAGGCCTGTGCCGAGGCCGGGATCCCCGAGCGGGTACTGCATGCCGAATCCTGGGACGCGTCGGCCGCCTATCCCCTCATCGAAGGCCTCGAACAGGGCAGCTTCGACGGCGTGTTCGCGGCCAACGATCAGCTTGCGCTCGGCTGCCTCGGCATGCTGCAGCGGCGCGGCATCGCGATCCCGCGCGAGGTGCGGGTGGTGGGCTTCGACGACATGGCCGGAGCCGATGCACTGTTTCCCTCGCTCACGACGCTGCGCCAGGACTTCTCCCGGGTCGGTGAGCTCGCCGTTGACGCGCTCAAACTCATGCTCGAGGGGAACCGGCCGAGACGACGGTCGTCCCGGCCACCCTCATCGTCCGCGAATCAACCTGAAAGGAACACCCGTGCTCTACGGACCCATGACCCATCCCCAGCTCCTCGGTGCCCTCGGACGCGCCGGTCACGGCGGCAGGATCCTGATCGGTGACGGCAACTACCCGTCAGTGAACGGGTCAACCCGAGTGCCGAGCGGATCTACCTCAACCTGGCCCCGGCCTGCTCTCGGTGAGCCAGATCCTCGAGGTGATCAAGGAGACCATCCCGATCGAGCAGGTCGCCATCATGGTGCCCGCCGACGACGCTACCGGCGTCGAGCGCCCCGACTCCATCCCGGCCCACGACGAATACCGCGCGACGATGGCGGGCACGCCGTTCGTCGAGATCAAGCGCTGGGACTTCTACGAGGCCGCCAAGTCCAGCGACGTGACCGTCTACGTCATGTCGGGTGACCAGCGCCTGTACGCCAACGTGATGCTCACGGTGGGCGTCCGCACCAGCGACCAGTAGCCCACGGCTCAGGCCGCGACCCCGACCCCGTCCGCGGGCCGGGTCGTCGTCGTTCCGGTGGGTGCACAAGCGCGTGACGGCATCGGTTTGAATCGCGTGGAGCCCGGTGCGGCGGGGCGCCTCCTTTTGGAGGCCCGGCAAGGCTCCCGACAGTTCTGCACGTGTCCAACAGCCCTGTGGGGGCGGTTCCATCCACTGTCTCGGAGAGGGAAGGGAGATGGGCCCCGGCAGTGCCGGGGCCCATCGGTTGGTCGGGGACCTGTGCCCCGCGGGTGTGGCTCAGCCCTTGGTCAGCGGGCCGAGGGTCTTGTCGTTGGCGTACACCTCGGCCGCGTTGGCCTGGGTGACGATCACCGGCTCGAGCAGGAACGCGGGAACGATCTTGACGCCGTTGTCGTAGGACTTGTCGTCGTTGACCTCCGGGGTCTTGCCCTGCTGCAGGTCGCTGACCATCGTGATGGTGTGCTCCACGAGGGCCGTGGTGTCCTTGTAGATGGTCGAGTACTGCTCACCGGCCACGATGGACTTCACCGACTCGACCTCGGAGTCCTGTCCGGTGACGACCGGCAGTTCCTTGCCTGCGCTCCTGACCGACGTCATGGCGGCCCGGGCGAGGGTGTCGTTCGGGGACAGGATGCCGTGCAGCTCGGTGTCGCCGCTGTAGCTGGCGCTCAGGATCGTGTCCATGCGCTTCTGCACGTTCTCGGCCTTCCAACCCTGGGTGGCGACCTGCTGGAAGGTCGTCTGGCCGGACACCACCACGAGCGTGCCCTTGTCGATCTCGGGCTGCAGGATGCTCATGGCACCGTCGAAGAAGACCTGGCTGTTGGCGTCGTCAGGGCTGCCTGCGATCAACTCGATGTTCCAGGGGCCGGAGCCGCCCTTGCGTTCCTTCAGGCCATCCAGGAGGGCGGTGCCCTGCAGCACGCCGACCTTGAAGTTGTCGTATGCGACGTAGAAGTCGACGGCCTCGGTGTTCTTCACGAGGCGGTCGTAGGCGATGATCGTGGCGCCGGCGTCCTTGGCCGCCTGGAGCTGGGTGCCGAGCTGCGAACCGTCGATGGCGCCGACGACGATGACCTTCGCGCCGTTGGTGACCATGGCCTGGATCTGGTTCTGCTGCTCGGACACGCCGCCGTTGGCGAACTGGACGTCGAACTTGAATCCGGCGTCCCCGAGGCCCGTCTTGAAGAGGTTCTCGGCGAGCACCCAGTTCTCGGACGTCTTCTGCGGCAGGGCGACGCCGATCAGGGAATCGGCGGCGAAGCCTGCAGCGGCGCCCCGGTGGGCGAGGCGGACGGCTCCCGCTCGCTTGCGGCGCAGCCGGTCAGCGCAAGCGCGCTGGCGGCGGTCACTGCGAGGAGCGCCTTGAGTGTCTTGTGCATGGGTTCCTTCTTCCTGGTTTCGGGTCCGTCGTTGTGACCCGGGATATGGAGTTGAGGTGGGTGGAGGGTCAGGGCGGGTGGTGGATGGCTCTGCCTTCACCGGATCCTGACGGCGGAAGGCACGCGTGATGAGCCCGGAGATGGAGGGCTTACCTTGGGACTTGTTGAACACATCGAAGGCGACGGCGATGAGCAGGACGAGGCCCTTGATCATCTGGGTCATGTCGGCACCGACGCCGAGCAGCTGCAGGCCGTTGTTGAGGACGGCCATCACCAGGCCGCCGATGATGGAGCCCGTGACGGTTCCGACTCCGCCCGAGACGGCCGCGCCGCCGATGAAGACAGCGGCGATCGCGTCGAGTTCCCAGTTCACACCGTCGAACGGGCCCGAGGCCGTGGAACGGGCGACGAAGATCATGCCTGCCAGCGCGGCGAGCATGGACATGTTCATCATGACGAGGAAGTTGATCTTCTTCGTCTTCACGCCGGAGAGCTCGGCGGCGTGCTTGTTGCCGCCGACGGCGTAGACATGGCGCCCGAACACCGTCCTGCTGGAGATGAAGCTGTAGATGATCACGAGCGCCACCAGGATCAACCCGCTCACGGGAATGAGGTGCCCGGCCTGCCGGAGGCGAAGGCCGTGGTGAGGTACACGATGACGCCGCCGATGAGCACGAGCTTCACGGCGGTCATCCACAGGGGCTGAGGTCGGCGCCGATGCGGGCCTGCTGCCTGCGCTTGCGGAGTGTGACGATCACGAGCACGACCAGGGCGATGAGTCCGAGAAGCAGCGTGAGGTTGTTGTATCCGGTGTCCGGGCCGATCTCCGGCAGGTAGCCCGCACCGATCTTCTGGAAGCCGGCGGCACGGGGATGGTGTTCGACTCGCCGATCCACTGGTTCATGCCGCGGAAGAGCAGCATGCCTGCGAGGGTGACGATGAACGCCGGGATGCCGACGATCGCAACCCAGAACCCCTGCCAGGCGCCGATGGCGGCGCCGATGGCGAGCCCCATGGGGATCGCGAGGGCCATGGGACGCTCCAGTCGCGCATGATGAGCGCCACCGCGATGCCGACGACGGCGGCGATCGAGCCGACCGACAGATCGATGTGGCCCGCGATGATGACGAGCACCATGCCGATCGCCAGGACCAGGATGTAGGAGTTGCCGTTGAGCAGGTTCATCAGGTTGGTGGGCGTCAACACCTTTCCGCCGGTGCGGAACTGGAAGAAGGCCACGAGTGCGATGAGTGCGAACAGCATGCCGAACTGGCGGAGATTGCCACCGAAGAACTGTCTGCGTGGTGTCATGGTTCGGTCCTGTCGGTGTGTCGGTCGATGAGGTGTTCAGGATCGATGTCCTGCTGGGTTTTGGTGGTTCCGATGGTCATCAGGCGCATCAGTGACTCCTGGTCTGCCTCGCCGCGGGCGAGGCAGCCGGTGATGCGGCCCTCAGCGATGGTGTAGATGCGGTCGCAGAGTCCGAGGAGCTCGGGGAGCTCGGAACTGATCACGATGACGCCCTTGCCGGAGCTCGCCAGGGTCTGGATGATGCCGTAGATCTCGTACTTGGCGCCCACGTCGATGCCGCGGGTCGGCTCGTCGAGAATGAGCAGCTCAGGCTGGGTGAACAGCCACTTGGAGAGGACGACCTTCTGCTGGTTTCCGCCCGAGAGCTTGGTGATGGGTTCCTTGACGCTCGGCGTCTTGGTCCGCATCTGATCCTTGTAGTGGACCGCCGCCTTGTACTGGGCGGCCTCGTCGATGACGCCCATGCGGGAGATGCGGCGCAGGTCGGCCGACACGGTGGTCTGCTCGATCGTGTCCAGCCCGTTGAAACCGAGCTGCTTGCGGTCCTCGGTGACGTAGGCCAGCCCCGCCGCGATCGCCCGTGGGACCGTCGACGTGTCGATCGGCCTACCGTCCATCACGATCTGGCCCCGAGGTAGGTGCCGTAGCCGTGCCCGAAGATCGACCTGGCCAGTTCCGTGCGGCCCGCGCCCATCAGCCCGGCGAAGCCGACGATCTCGGCGCGACGCACGTTGAAGGTCGAGCCCTTGCAGACGAGCCTGTCGGGGTATCGGGGTGGGCGACCGTCCAGTCGCTGACCTCGAAGAAGGATTCTCCGACGTTCGGTGTGTACTCGGGGAAGCGGGAGGAGAGGGGCGGCCGACCATGCCCGGATGACCCGGTCCTCGTCGATGTCGGCGGTGACGGGAACGACTCGACCGTCTTCCCGTCCCGGATGATGGTGATCGTGTCGGCGATCTCGGTGATCTCGTTGATCTTGTGGCTGATCATGATGCAGGTGACCCCGCGCGCCTTCAGCCCACGCAGCAGATCGAGCAGGTGGGCCGAGTCGGTTTCATTCAGCGCGGCCGTCGGCTCGTCCAGAATGAGGAGCCGCACGTTCTTGCTCATCGCCTTGGCGATCTCGACCAGTTGCTGCTTGCCGACGCCGAGGTTCTTGATGGGGTCGACGGGTTCTCGGCCAGCCCCACCCGTGCCAGGAGTTCAGTCGCCTCCCGGGTGGCCTTGGTCCAGTCGATGACGCCCCTGCGGGTGTCCTCGTTGCCGAGGAAGATGTTCTCCGTGATGGAGAGTTCGGGGATCAGAGCCAGTTCCTGGTGGATGATCACGATCCCGGCCTGCTCCGACTGCCCGATGTTGTGGAAGCTGACCGGCTGGCCGTCGAGCAGGATCTGCCCGGTGTACGTGCCGTGCGGGTAGATGCCGGAGAGGACCTTCATCAGCGTCGACTTGCCTGCACCGTTCTCGCCGCAGATCGCGTGGATCTCGCCCCTGCGCACGCGCATGGTGACGTCGTCGAGGGCCCGCACCCCTGGGAACTCCTTCGTGATGTGCGACATCTCGAGCATCATCGGATCCTCTGCCATGGACGGATCCCTTCGGCAACTGCAGCCCCGAAGGCCGGTCCCCGATGACCGGACGGTTGCTTCATGGGCTGCAGCAAACGCTAGACCCGCTCCCGGATTGGCGTCAACTAGTAAATCCAAGCGTTACCGAATCGTGACCCAGTTCCGGAGGGTGCTCCGGTCGCCATCCGGTCTTTCGGATCACCGTCCCTCGTAGCCAGCCCGCCAGCGGCCGCCCGGACGCGCCTTGGGCCGCCCCCATCGATTGAGTTCCGAATCTGAAGTCAGCATGCGGTGTGCGAGCCTTCGGGGCGCCGGAGGTTGCTAGGGTTGGAAGGTGATCGAAGTCAACGGTGCCCGGGATCGCAGACTTCTCTGCGTGAAGCCAACACCGCTGCCGTCGTCGAGGCCGTCCGGATCTACGGACAGATCACCCAGGTGGAACTCGCCTCGGTGACGGGGCTCTCCCCGGCCACCGTCTCCAACCTGGTGAAGAGCCTCCAGTCGTCCGGGGTCGTGCAGACCTCGGCGACCGTCCGCTCCGGACGCCGCGCCCAGGCCGTCTCGCTGGTGCGCTCGTCCGATCTTGCGGTGGGCGTCCATGTCGGACGCCGCTCCTTCGAGGTGCTGATCGCCGATGCCTCGTGGTCCGTTTCCGCGCAGCAGCGGCTCCCGCTCCCCGTCGAGCACCGCTACGACACCACCCTCGATCGCGTCGCCCTGCTCGTGGCCGAGTTGGCCGAGCAGGTCGGGGCCTCCATGGACGACGTCGCCGCCGTCGGTCTCGCGATCCCCGCCCCGGACGGGCTCCTCCCCGAAGGGCTTGCGGGATGGGGCGAGGTCGACGCCGTCGACGTGCTGGGGCGCAGGCTCGGCCGTCCGGTGACCGCCATCAAGGAGGCGGACGCGGTCGCTGTCGCCGAGAGCCGCTACGGTGCTCTGCGCTCGATCCCCTCAGCGCTCGTGATCAGGGCAGGCCACGCCATCGACGGTTCGATCGTGATCGGGGGCGCCCCGCACCCGGTCTCGGGTCGATCGCTGGGGCCATTGGCCACATGCGCTCCGATCCGGGTGGACGGATCTGCCGCTGCGGCGCCCGCGGCTGCCTCAACACGCTTGCCTCGGTCGAGACCCTGGCCGACCTGCTGCGGGTGACCCACGGCCAGTTGAGCCTGCGGGAGATCGTCCAGCGCGCCAACGACGGCGACGCGGGTTGCCAGCAGGCAGTGGCCCACGCCGCTGCCGCCATCGGCGCCGCGGCCGCCGACGCCGCGGTGTTGTTGGCGCCGCACCGCGTCTGCCTTTCGGGAGAACTGACGGCCACCGGAGCCGTCTTCATCGACTCGGTGCGCCGCGCCATGCGTTCGCGTCCACTGTTGCCCGATCCTGACGGGTTCGTCGTCCTCGCGGAGTGCGAGGCACCGGAGGCCAGGGGCGCGCTCGCCATCGCCGCCGACCTGGCCGAGTCTTCCCACAGAACGGAAGGATGAGGATGGATCTTTCCCGAGTACCGCTGCTCGCGTTGGCTTCCGTGACGAAGCACTTCGGGGGCGTGCAGGCGGTCGTCGACTTCAACCTGGAGGTCCACCGCGGAGAGGTGGTTGCCCTGGTCGGCGACAATGCCGCGGGCAAGTCCACGGTGGCACGGATGATCGCGGGGGTGCACCAGCCCGATGCGGGCACGATCCTGCTCGACGGCAGCCCCGTCACGATCGGCTCCGCCCAGGCCGCGTTCGGCCTCGGGATCGCCACGGTCTTCCAGGAACTCGCGCTCGTCGAGTCGCTCGATGTCACCTCCAACATCTTCCTGGGGCGTGAGGTGACGCGTGGGGCGTGCTCGAGGCCGACACGATGGGCGAACTCGCCCGCGACTACCTCGGTCGGCTCCGCACCCGGATCCCCGACCTGAAACAGCCGTTGATCGGGCTCTCGGGAGGGCAGCGGCAGTGCGTCGCCATCGCGCGCACGCTGGTCGACAACCCGCGCATCGTGGTCCTCGATGAGCCCACCGCGTCGCTGTCGGTCAGCCAGACCGCGGAGGTTCTGAGCTACATCGAGGACCTCCGCGACCGTGGGCTCGGCATCATCATGATCAGCCACAACCTGACCGACGTGCGGGCGGTCGCGGACCGCGTGGAGGTGCTCCGCCACGGCCGTAACAACGGGTCGTTCCCGACCGAGACGGCCACCTACGAGGAGATCATCGCCGCCATCACCGGCGCCACCCACACGTAGGTCACGGCCCGCCTGCGGGAAAATCTCCTCCCCGGCCGTGTCAACCTGATGGGGTGTCCAGGCCATTGAGTCGGGTGAGGAGGAGAAATGACCGAGACCGCAGCACAGGCGGATCCCTTGTCGGTGGACCAGGTGCGGGACTTCGACCGGTTCGTGAAGACCCGGTCGGGACGCCTGTACCGCGCCGCCTGGTTCCTGACCGGTGACGGCCACAAGGCCGAGGACCTGGTCCAGGCTGCCCTGGCGAAGGCGTATCCGCACTACCTGCGGGTGGCCGACGACGAGGAGTTCGAGGCCTACCTGCGCACCACCATGTACCGCACGTACATCCAGTGGTGGCGCAGGCGCTGGAACGGTGAGGTGCCAACCGGAGCGCTGCCCGAGGGCGCGACCGGGGCGGCCCGGGCCGATGCGGATCGACCTGGCCCGTGCCCTGGCCGAGCTGCCGAAGATGCAACGCGCCGTCATGGTGCTGCGCTACTACGAGGACCGGTCCGTCGGGGAGACGGCCGCGCTGCTCGGTATCTCCGAGGGATCCGTCAAGACCCACTCCTCACGGGCTGCGCCAGCCTGAGCCGCTCGACCCACCTGTCTGAGGAGGCATCATGAGTGACATCCAGAACCTGTTCCATGCGGCGGGCCCGACGATCCCGACACCGACGGGTGGGCCGAGAAGGTCCACGCCCGGCGGCGCCGCAACCGCACCGCCGCCGGCATCGCGGGCGGCGCGCTGGTCGTGGCGTTGGCGGTACCTCTCGGCATCTCGGTGCTGAACCAGCCCAACCAGAACGTGGCCAACCCCGCCGTCGGCCCGACGCCCACCCGGACCGCGACCGATGCCCCAGCGCCGACCGGCCCCGCAGCGGCCACCGCGGCCGAGGCCTGTGCCGCGGCCTCCGAGGCCACGACCGGGTGGGCCGAGCTCTCCGGCGGCGACTCCCCGGTGAAGCCCGGAGCGACCCGGGTGTGGCTGTGCGGCGACCAGATGACCGCCGGCCCCGCGGAACCCCTCACCGTGGGCGTCGACGAGCTGGCCGGCGCCTTCCTCGACTCCGGGGAGGCCGATCCCAACCAGGCCTGCACCATGGAGTACCGGCTCTCCTACACGCTCGCCTTCCAGTACGGGGACGGGACGCTCGTCCCGTTACGGGTGAGCTGCACGGCTGCCGCACCCTCAGCGACGGGGCGACCCGGCGCAGCGGCGGGGAGGAGCTCTACAACCTGGCCGTCGAGAAGTGGCAGGCCGCCCGGGAGGGGCCGAGCCCACTGCCGCACCGGCACCGGTGACCTGCGAGCAGCAGGCCTCGATGATCCCGGCCGATCTGGGCGACCTGGCCTCCCTCGCGCTGTGCGCGCCAGCCGCCGACGGCACCTGGACGGCCATCCATGACGTCGACGCCACCCTGGTCGGTGGCATCGGCAAGTCGGTGCAGGCCGACGCCGTCGCGGCCACCGACGCCGTGCTGGAGTACGGCGACTCGACGCTCATCCTGTCCGACCGCTTCGGAGGCCTGTTCTCGATGCAGGCGCTGGCAGGCGGGGCTACACCTTCTGGGCCGACGACACCTCCAAGGTGTGGACGCCCCCGCCGGGATCGCCGAGGCGCTCGCAGCCGTGCAGGGGAACTGAGCAAGCCGATCCCGGATCCGATGCAACCGAACCGGGTGCCTGAGGCGTCTAAAGAGGTATAGGAAGGGGCCGGCCCATGACACGACGACGCGTCTGCCGCTGTCTGCGGATCGCATGGGTCGGCCTCCTGCTGCTGACGGCCGCCTGGGTGGTGACGGCGTCGCTGCAGGACGGCCTCGCGGCCACCCGCGACGGCGTCCTGGCCGCCGTCAGCCACCTGGCCGGCTGAGCGGGATCAGGGGATCCGCTTGGTCCACTCCTCGGAGGAGAACTTCGTCGCCACCAGCTCGCCCGCGGCGGCCAGCTCCTCGTCGCTGTACTCCCGCCGCGTGGTGGCATACATCGACTCGAAGTGCGCCAGGAACGTCGCGATGATCTCGTCGCGGGGCAGCTGCGTCTGCGAGCGCAGCGGATCGACCCGCTTGTTGGCCGACTTGGTGCCCTTGTCGGAGAGCTTCTCGCGGCCGATCCGCAGCACCTCGAGCATCTTGTCCGCGTCGATGTCGTAGGCCATGGTCACGTGGTGGACGACGACTCCGCCGGCCACCCTGCGCTGCGCGGCGCCCGCGATCTTGCCCTTGTCGGAGGCGATGTCGTTCAGCGGCACATAGCGGGCGTTGATGCCGACCTTCGCCAGCGCCCCATCACCCACTGGTCGAGGAACTCGTAGCTGCGCTCGAAGCTCAACCCCTCCACCAGCGAGAGCGGCACCACCAGCGAGTAGGTGATGCAGTTGCCGGGCTCCATGAACATGGCGCCACCGCCGGTGATGCGGCGCACCACGTTGATGCCGTGCCGCTCGCGGCCCTCGTCGTCGATCTCGTTGCGGTACGACTGGAAGGAACCGATCACCACGAGGGGCTGGTCCCAGTCCCAGATCCGCAGGCTCGGGTTCACCTCGCCCTTGGCGAGCTCGGTGGCGAGCACCTCGTCGAGCGCGACGTGCATCCGTGGGTCCATGCTGACGGGGCCGATCACGTCGAACGTGTGATCCGACCAGTCGGTCGCGTGTCCGAGCGCGCGTCGCACCGCGATGCCGACCGCCTCGGGCGTGAAGCCGATCATCCGGACGTCATCGGCGAGCCGGGTGTTGATCGCGGAGGCCAGGTCGGCCACCGAGGACGCGGACGGCATGCCGGTGAGCGCCGCGTTGATGTCCTCGAGGGCCTCGTCGGGCTCGAGGAAGAAATCGCCGGACACGAAGGCCTGGGTGATCACCCCGTCCGTCGCCTCGACATCGACCGCCACCAACTTGCCACCAGGCACCTTGTATTCGCCACGCATGCCTCCGAGCGTAGCGACCCGACGCGCAACCGGTGCAAACCGCCCGATGCGCGGGAATCGCAGTAGCCTCCGTGACAACCCACGACGACGGTCAGAGCGTCGTGGGCCCTGAGGGAGGTGAGGCATGTCCGACATCGAGTCGTTCATCGAGGCGCGGGGCGGCGATCTGCTGCGGGCAGCGTGGATGCTGACCGGTGACTCGCACCATGCCGAGGACCTCCTCCAGACGGCGCTCGCGAAATCGCTGGGCGCCTACGCCAGGCTCGCCAACGACCACAAGTTCGAGGCGTACCTGCGCACCACGATGTACCGCACCTACATCTCCTGGTGGCGCCGGAGGAGTTGGCGTTCGGAGACCCCTCCGAGCACCTCCCGGAGTCGCAGGGGAGCGACACCACGGCCGAGTTGAGGATGGACGTGATGCGCGCCCTCGCATCCCTGCCCCGCATGCAGCGCGCCGTGATGACGATGCGCTACGTCGAGGACCGTTCCGTCGCCGAGGTTGCCGAGGCGCTCGGCATCAGCGAGGGACCGTCAAGAAGTATGCATACCGAGGCTGCGCCGCCCTGCGGGAGTCGGCGCACCTACAGGAGGTCTGACCCATGTTCCACGACGATTCCGACGTCTCCTCCGCACTGAAGCGGGTCGCTCCCGATCCGGCGGTGCCGTCGGGTTTCCTGGACGGCGCCCGCAGGCGCCGGGCCAGATCCCGCGCGACGACCGGCGCGGTCGCGGGCATCGGGGCGCTCGCCGTGGCCGTGGGCATCGTGGGGCCCGGGCTGGGGCCGGGAGCCGCCCTGTCCACCTCAGATGTCGCCGCCCGGCACGCGGCCGGCTCGGAGGCGGGCTCCTCGCAGGCGTCGGCCGTGGGCAGCCTGCCCGACCAGACGAACCCGGCCGACCTCGTCACGGCGGCCCGGGCCGCCCAGAGGGTCGGCTGGGACGCCGTCCTCGGTGCCGGCCCAGGCAACCAGGTCGTCTCGCCCAGCTCGCTGTCCATCTCGCTCGCGATGGCCGCGGAGGGCGCCGAGGGGGCCTCGCTGACCAGCATCGATTCGGTCCTCGGGCTGAGCGGTGAGGCGCGGTCGGCCGCCTACTCCGGGCTCCGGGAGTCGCTCTCCGGCTACGAGACCGCGCCCGACCGGATCGACCTTGAGGACCCGCCCGCCACCCCAAAGCTCCATCTCGCCGCCAGGCTCGTCACCATCGACAAGGAGGCTGAGGCGCCGTTCGTCGAGCGCCTCGGGCGCTGGTTCGGTGCCCCGCTCGTGGAGACCACCCACGACCAGGCGAAGGGTGTGCTCGACGAGTGGGCGCGCAGCAACACCGGCGGCCTGATCAGGGAGTCCGCCATCGAGGTCGTCCCGGAGCTCCGGCTCGTGACGCAGGATGCGCTGCTGTTCTCCGCGGCCTGGGCCGTCCCGTTCACCGTCGGCGACCTGCAGCTCGAGTTCGACGGCGCCGGCACCGTGAAGGCGATGCAGGGCGTGGTTCCCGCCCGCTACGCGGAGGGGGAGCGCTGGACGGCGGTGCGGCTCGCCTACGACGACCGGCTCGCTGCCGACGTCATCCTGCCCAGCGAGGGCGTCTCCCCGGCCGACCTCACCGCGGCCGAGTTGGAGGAGGCCTCTGCGGGCTGGCGGCCGCGGGTGTGTCGCCGGTCGACGTCACGATGCCCCAACTGGACCTACGGACGAAGGCCGACCTGCTGGGGGCGATCCAGGGCGTCGACCTCAGCAACCTCGGCGGCATGTTCGACGGCGCATTCGCCGGTCAGTGGTGGCAGCAGGCCGTCCTGCAGGTCTCCCGGAGGGCACCGTCGGTGCGGCGCTCACCGAGATGGGGTCTACGAGAGCGCGGTCCAGTCCGACCACAGGCTCGTGGTCGACCGCGGTTACGCCTTCCGCGTCGTCGACACCGACACGGGGTGGCCCCTCTTCCTCGCCTCCGTCGTCGACCCGGGGAGTGACCGCCGTGCGCAGAACCATCCGTGCCGTTGCCGCGACGGTGACCCTCCTCCTCGTGGCGTGCGCCAGCCCCACCGGCGAGCAGGTGCGGAGCGACCTGCCCGTCCTCGCGCTCACCGTCGGGGACACCCGCGCGCCCGACGCGGCCGCGGCGAGCGAGGCCCTCGCCTGGCAGGTGATCCGGAACTCGGAAGGGGCGAACCGGTTGACGTCGCCCAGTTCGCTGGCGATGAGCCTCGCCATGGTGGCCGAGGGTGCCCGCGGCGCGTCGCTGGCCAGCATCGACGCGGCGCTCGGCGTGGCAGGGGAGGAACGGGCCGCGCGTTCGGGGCACTGCGCCAGTCGCTGCTCGGCTACGAGGACCTGCCCGGCTCGGTGAGCGTCGACGAGCCGCCCTCGACGCCGGTGGTGCACCTCGCCGGTCAGGTGGTCGCCATCGACCGGCCCGTGAACGGCGACTTCCTCGACCGCCTCGCCACCTACTACGACACCGGCGCGACCCAGGTGGCCCGGGCCGACGCCAAGGCCGTGCTCGACGCCTGGGTAGAGCGCAACACCGCCGGACTCATCGAGAGGTCGGCCGTCGAGGTCAGGCCGGACACCCTGGCCGTGCTGCAGGACGCCCTCCTGTTCGCGGCCGCCTGGCGCGATGCCTTCGAGGAGGCGAGCGTGGAGTTCGCCGCGTCGTCGGGTGCGGAGCGGGTGGATGCGGTGGCGGACACCGTCACGGCCAGGTACGCAGAGGGGGACGGCTGGGTCGCGGTCCGGCTCGCCTACGACGATGCACTGGCGGCGGACGTGATCCTGCCTGCCGCGGACCCGGAGAGCCTCTCCTCCGGCGACCTCGCGGCCGTCCGCCTGGCCCTCGACGCGGCCGCAGAGGAGCGGGTCGCCGTCACGATGCCCGCCTTCGACCTCAAGGGGAAGACAGACCTGATCGCCGCCCTGCCGGAGATCGACCTGAGCGACCTGGGTGGCATCGCGGACGGGGCCACCGGCGATCAGTGGGTGCAGCAGGTCCGGCTTCAGGTGGGCGCACGGGGCACGGTCGGGGCGGCGGTGACGGAGGTCGCCGTCGGAGCCGGCGCCCCGGCGCCCGAGGAGGCGCGCGAGTTCATCGTCGACCGGCCCTATGTGTTGCGCGTGCTCGACACCCGCACCGGGTGGCCGCTGTTCCTGACGCTGATCGGTGACCCTGCCGCCTGAGTGGGTGACCCCGCCCAGGCGGCTGCCGGTCAGTCCTCCGGGAGGGTCTTGGTGCCGTAGACGGAGTGCCAGTCGTCGATGAAGTCGTCGACCGCGTGCGTGATGTCCGGCGCGGAGAGGGCCTGGCGCAGCAGCTTCGGCGAGAGCGTGACCGCGTCGGCGCCGGCCTCCAGGGCGTGCGACACCTGCACGATGTTCTTGAAGCTGGCCGCCATGATCTTGCTCGGCGCGTCGAACCTCCGGATGAAGGTCGCCAGCGCCTGCAGCGTTCCCCGCGTGTCGATGTCCAGGGCCTGCATCCGGTTGTAGTAGGGGCGAGGTAGTCGACGCCGGTGGCGATGGCGAGGAAACCCTGCGTCTTGGAGTAGATGGCGGTCGCGGTGACGTTGACCCCTCCTCCTTGAGGTGGCGCATGGCCCCGATCCCGTTCTCCGTGGTGGGGATCTTGGCGTAGATCCTGTCGTCGATCTTGTCGAGAAGGCGGTGCGCATCGTCGATCATGCCCTGGGTGTCCTTCGCGAGCACCTGGACGTGCAGCGTCCGGTCGGGGCCGATGATCTCGCGGATCCGGCGGAAGTGGGCGTAGAAGTCGACCTTTCCCTCCCGCTTGAGGATGCTCGGGTTCGTCGTCACACCGGTGACCGGGTAGATCGGCGTCAACCGCTCGATGTCCTCGAGGTTGGCAGTGTCGAACAGGATGTCCATCGCGCACCTTTCCGCGTCGTGCCCACCCGTCGCGGGCAGGACCATTCCACCACGCCGGCCGGCCCGGCGTCGCGCCGATGGCACATGTCGGGCGCATGCCCACGGGGACGCGACGCCCGGGTGGGGTCGGCAGGGACGCAGGTCGGGCTGGGCGTGAGAGACTCTTCGGGTGCCTACGGCCCGCTATGCAGCCCTCCAGTCGTCCTACTGGAGCGGGTTCTGCCTCATCGTGAGCTTCGCGAGCGTCTATCTGCTCGGCGAGGGGATGAGCAACGCCCAGATCGGCCTTGTCATCGCGGTGGCGAGCGCGTTCGCGACGGTGCTGCAACCGTTGGTGGCAGGGGTGGCGGAGCGCTCGAAGTGGCCTCTGCGGTTGTGGATCGTGGCGGGCGGCGTCCTCACCGCGGCGCTGGGGGCGACTCTGCTGCTCCCGTCCGGGCGCGGCCTGCTGCTCGCCATCAACTACGGGCTGCTCATCGGGGCCATCCAGATCGTGCAGCCGCTCGTGAACTCGATCGGGATGGAACTGCTCAACCGCGGGTTCCGGTTGAACTTCGGCCTGGCGAGGGCCTTCGCCTCGTTCACTTTCGCCCTGCTGTCGCTTGCCGTCGGGCGTGTGGTCGAGGCGACCTCCCACCGGGCTCTGCCCGTGCTGTTGATCGGGGTGCAACTGGTCTTCGTGGTGGTGGCGGCGACCTTCCTGTTCCGCAGGACGCCCGCGAGTGGTGATCGTGGGGCAGCCGTCGTCGCGGCTCCCGAACCGCGGCCCCTCGACCGCGCAGCGTGGACCAGGTTCTCCCTTCTGCTCGTCGGCTTCACGCTCGCGATGACCAGCCACAACCTGATCAGCGGGTTCATGTATCAGATCGCCACCTCCCACGGCGGGGGAGCGGGCGACATGGGCATCGCCGTCATGATCGGGGCGCTGGCCGAGTTGCCGACGATGATCGGCTTCAACCTCCTCGCGCGCCGCTGGACGCCCGGGGTGCTGATGACGGTGGCGGGCGCCGCCTTCGCGCTGAAGAGCCTCGCCACCCTCCTCGCCCCAACCTGGCCGGCCTGTACGGCGCCCAGATGCTGCAGGTCCTCGCGTTCGGGCTCGTCACGCCGGCATCGGTGTACTACATCAACCGGCACTTCCCACCCCATCAGCGGGTGACCGGCCAGGCCTTCATGACCATGACCGCCACCGGCGGCAGCGTCGTCGGCTCCGTCGCAGGCGGCATCGTTCTCGACGTCTCGGGGGTTCCACTCATGCTGCTCGTCGGCCTCGTGGCCGCCACGCTGGGAGCCGTGTTCATGGCCATCGGTGCCGACCGCTCATGACGGATCAGCGCGCGGTGCCCCGCCCCGGGTGCCTCCCTGCTCCGGTGTCGCCGACGACCGATCCGCGTTCCGAGTCCGAGTAGGCGGCGTCGGCCCGGGCGTCGGCGATGCTGCGCCCGGCCGCCCGGCTGGACCGCAGGCGCGCCACGCTGCGGGCGAAGGCGCCCATCGCCGTCGACGCGTGGTCTGCGTCGTAGGTGATCGAGCGGTCGGGGAGATCCCGATGGAGGCCCCGACCTCGATCGCGTCCTGGTTCGCGCCCAGGTAGGAGAACGTCCACGACCAGGAGCCCTCCTGCTGCTCGATGAGGGCCTTGACGGCCGGGTGGGTCCACTCCTTCGACGCGTTCTCGTGGCCGTCGGTCATGATGCCGACGATGACGGTTCCGGGCCGCTCGTGTTCCGGCAGCGCCGCGAGGCGCGCGCCCGTGTCGTTGACGAGGCGCGCGATCGAGTCGAGCAGCGCCGTCCTGCCGCGGGCTTGAGGTCCAGGGCGGCACCTGGTCGATGGGCAGGTCCAGGTAGGTCACCTCGTAGTCGGTGTCGAACTGGGCGAGCGTGACGGTGCAGCGCCCCGGCGTGGTGCGCTGGTCGGCGATGAAGGCGTCGAAGCCGCCCTCGATGTCGGTCCTGATGGACTGCATCGAGCCCGAGCGGTCGAGCAGGAACGCAAGGTGGGTGTACGTGGGGTCGGTCATGTGGGGTCTCCTCCGGTGGTCTTCGTGCGTGGGGTGAAGCGCATCGGCGGGACGGCGGCGGCGCCGGACCCCGCAGGTCGTGCTGGGCGATTGTGACGTCGTCGGCCGCGACCCGGCCGGGTTGCGATGCGTAGGCGGACAACAGTGAGGTGCGCGCGAGGCGGGGGCTGACGCTGTTGGGTGCCACCCCGGCTGCCTGGGCGACCTCGCGGAACGAGCGACCGGAGACGACCGCCTCGGCCAATGCCTCGTTGTAGGCGGCGTCGAGTCGGTCGCGGGCCTCGGCCAGCGCGGCCACCCGTTCCATGGGATCGTCGCGGGCCTCAGCGGCCTGGAGGGCCTCGAGCGCCTGTCGTGCCAGTTCGGTGGACTTGGACATGAACCCAGTATGCGCAGAATATGCGCATACGCAAGAGTTGCGCGAGAGGGGTTGGGTGGGGTGAGGTCAGCCGACTACTGGGGGTCGGGCTTCCCGCTGCGGTCGGGAATCCTGCTGTTGTCCGGTTCCTGCGCCTGGGTGTCCTGCTGTCGTCGGGGACGGCCAGTAGCAGTCGGTTGAGCCGGGCCGGTGGCGAGGTACGAGGCGCCGCCCGTGTCGAAGCCACTCCAGTCGATGCGCAGATACTCAAACACAGGTGGGCTCTGCTCGGGATACCGCACCGAGTCGGGAGTGGTTTCGACTCGGCCCGGCGCTCCGCGCGGGGCCGGCTCAACCGACTGCTGGGGTCGGGTTCCTTGCGGCGCCCGTGCCGACTTGGGTTGAGCCGGGCCGGTGGCGAGGTACGTGTCGAAGCCACCCCTGTCGTTGCGCTGGTGCTTGGCCGCAGGGAGGCTCTGCTCGGGATCCTGCACCGAGCCGGGAGTGGTTTCGGCTCGGCCCGGCGCTCCGCGCGGGGCCGGCTCAACCGACTCCTGTGGTCGGGTGAGGGTGGTGGAGATGTAATGGCGCACCGGCTCCCGGCCGGAACGTGAGCATATGCTCAGGCTTCCCCAGGGGCTGACGCGGGGCACGGGGACACCTATTGTTGGTGGAACGAAAGCAATTCGTAACGTCAACGAAAGCCGACAATGACCGTCGAACGTGAACAGCGGGAGCTCCAGATCATGGACCGCCTCAACGTCGACGGCGCCCTCACGGTCTCCGGTCTGGCGGCCGAGCTCGGAGTCTCCGAGGTCACCATCCGTGGCGATCTGCGCGCGCTCGAGGAACAGGGCATGCTCCTACGCACCCGCGCGGGGCCCGCCCGACCACCTGGAAGTCCGTCGTCGCGCGCGAGCAGATCAACGTCGACGCCAAGCAGCGCATCGCCCAGATGGCCGCCTCGATGATCGGAGACGAGGACACCGTGATGCTGGAGGCGGGGACCACCGCGGCCACCATCGTGCGTTACCTGGGCGGTCGCAGGGGTGTCCAGATCGTCACCAACTCCGCGCTGGTGTTCAACTCCGCGCGCGCCAACCCTGCGCTCAATGTCATCCTCACCGGTGGAGTGTTCCGCCGCGAGTCGGAGTCGTTCGTCGGCCCGACCGCGGAGCGGGCCATCGCCGACTTCAACACCCGCATCGCATTCGTCGGCACCGACGGCTTCTCCTCCGACCGCGGCCTCACCGCCCGGTTCGTCGAGGGCGCCCAGATCGCGTCGCTGATGTGTCAACGCGCCGAGGAGACCTGGCTGGTGGCCGACTCCACCAAGTACGGCCAGGCCGGTTTCGTCAGTTTTCTGTCTCTCGGGCAGCTCACCGGAATCATCACCGATTCCGGGCTGCCCGCCGAGGCGGTCAAGGCACTGCAAGAGCACACACGCGTGTGTGTCGTCTAACCAAGGAAGAAAGGTCCAGCTACATGGCAACCGTTGTTGTGATGCCGCAGCTCGGCAACTCCGTCGAGTCCTGCCTGATCGTGTCATGGCAGGTCAAGGTCGGCGACGAGATCGCCGAGAACGCGATCGTCTGCGAGGTCGAGACCGACAAGGCCTCCATGGAGGTCCCCTCCAGCGCATCGGGAACGGTCCTCGCTGTGCTGTGGGATGAGGGCGACGACGTCCCCGTCAAGCAGCCGCTTCTCGTGGTGGGCGCCCAGGGCGAGGACCCGGCGCCTGCGCTGGAGGCCGCCGGTTGGCAGGGCAGGGACGGCGAGGGCGACGCCCCACCGTCGAGGCCCCCGCCGTCGAGGCCCCCGCGGCCGCGGCCGCCGCCGTCGAACCCACCCGCACCGAGGCCACCGGCGCCTCCAGCCCCGCGCCCGTAGCCTCGCCGCTGCCAACTCGCTGGATCTGGCAGCCGTCACCGAGGGCTCCGGGCCAAAGGGGCGCGTCATCGAGCGTGACGTGCAGGCCGCGCTGGCCGACGCCACCCGCGGCGCCGCCCGGGCAGGCGCCCACGGCGCGACGGCCCAGGGCACCGGCCTCGGGGACGGGTCACCACCGGCGACCTCACGGCCCCCGCCGCGCAGGCTCCCGCCGCGCAGGCCCGGCCTTCGTCACCTCCGGTGCCCGCGAGTACCCCGGCGCCAGCACCTCCGCCCCCTCAAGGGCATCCGCAAGACCATCGCCGATCGGATGATGGTGTCGCTGGCCACCTCGGCCCAGCTCACCTACACCTCGACCGCCAACGCGGCAGGCCTGCTCGCCCTCCGCAGGAAGCTCAAGGGCTCACCCGAGGAGCTCGGCCTGAACGCCGTCACCATCGGAGACCTGGTCGGCTTCGCCGCCATCAAGACCGCCGCCAAGCACACCAGCCACAACGCTCACCTGAGCGACGGGGTGCTCACCACCTTCGAGCAGGTCCACCTCGGCTTCGCCTGTGACACCCCCGCGGGCTCCTGGTCCCGACGGTGCGCAACGCGTCGCAGATGAGCCTGCGCGAGTTCTCCGTGACGAGCAAGCAGCTGGCGGGCGACGCGATCGCCGGCAACATCAACCCCGACCTGCTGGGCGGCGCCACCTTCACGGTGTCCAACCTCGGCGGCTTCGGCATCGAGTCGTTCACCCCGCTGCTGAACGTGCCGCAGGTTGCGATCCTGGGCGTCGACGCCATCTTCCCGCGGGCCACGGTCAACGCCGACGGCTCGTTCGGCGTCGAGCAGCGCATCGGCTTCTCGCTCACCGCGGACCACCGGGTGATCGACGGCGCCGACGCCGCCCGCTTCCTGCAGGACCTCGTCACCTACGTCGAGAACATCGACGTCACGGTGCTGGGCTGAGAGGCAACTGTCATGACCCACTACGACGTCATCGTGCTCGGCGGCGGCCCCGGCGGCTACATCGCCGCCGAGCGCCTCGGACACGCGAAGAAAAACGTGCTGCTGATCGAGGCCGACTCGCTCGGCGGCACCTGCCTCAACGTCGGATGCATCCCGACGAAGGCCCTGCTCAACGCGGCAAAGACCTATGAGCACGCCGTCCACGGCGCTCAGCTGGGGTCAACGTCGACGGCGCGACCGTCGACTGGACCCGGCTGCAGAAGTGGAAGGCCCAGACCGTCGCCACCCTCGTGGGCGGCGTCGGCGCGGCCGAGAAGAAGGCAGGTGTCACGGTCGTCAAGGGCTACGGCACCTTCGAGGGCCCGGGCAGGGTGAGCGTCGACGGCACTACGCACACGGCCGACCACGTGATCCTTGCCACGGGCTCCGTCCCGTGATGCCCCGATCCCGGGCGCCAAGGACAACCCGCACGTCATCGACTCGACCGGCATGCTCGCCATCGAGGAGATCCCGGCCCGCCTCGCCGTCATCGGCGGCGGCGTGATCGGGCTCGAGTTCGCCAGCCTCTTCGCGATGCTCGGCTCCGAGGTCACCGTCATCGAGATGCTGCCCGAGATCGCGCCGTTCATGGACGCCGACGTCGCGGCCCAGCTACGCAAGGGCCTCGAAGGGTCACCTTCAACCTCGGCTGCCAGGTCACCGCCATCGACGGCGGGATCGTCCGGTTCACCACCGCGGACGGCAGGGAACTCTCCGTCGAGGCCGACTCCGTGCTGATGGCCGTCGGCCGCCGCCCGCCGTCCAGGGCTGGGGGCCGAGAACACCGGCCTCGAGTTCTCCGGCAAGGGCGTCGTCATCGACGACCGGATGCGCACCAACCTGCCGGGCGTCTGGGCCGTCGGCGACGTGACGGGTCGCTCCCTGCTCGCGCACGCCGCATACCGGATGGGGAGATCGCCGTCGCGAACATCCTCGATCAGGACGCCCACCGCAAGGGTGAGGTGATGCGTTGGAACGCGATCCCGTGGGCCGTCTACACCAACCCCGAGGCCGCGGGCATCGGGCTCACCGAGGCCAGCGCGAAGGCGGCCGGCATCAACGCCGCCTCCGTCACCGTCCCCGGCTACATGTCGGGCCGCTTCGTCGCGGAGAACGGCCTCAAGGCCCCGGCGCCGCCAAGCTCGTCTACGACGCCGACACCCTGCAGGTGCTCGGCCTCACCGTGCTCGGCAGCTACGCCTCGGAGATGATCTGGGGCGCCTCGGTTGTGCTCGAGACCGAACTCAACGTCACCGACCTGCGCCAGGTCGTCTTCCCCCACCCACCGTCAGTGAACTCATCCGAGAGGCAGCTTGGGCCGTCAACGCCTGAGCACAGAAATAGGAGTAACCAGCCCATGCCACGCAATCTCATCGTCGATCCGAGCAACGTCCGCGCCCGCTCGGTGATCACCGCGCCGGAGATCCCGGTCAACGCCTACGTGCCGAACTTCGAGAAGGAACTCGAAACCTACGGCAAGCAGGGCCTCGTGGACATCCTGCACGACATGATCGCCGTGCGTCAGTTCGAGACCATGCTGAACTCGATCAAGACCACCGGCGCCTGGAACGGCGTCGAGTACAACCACCGCGGCCCGCGCACCTGTCCATCGGGCAGGAGTCGGCCGTCGTCGGGCAGGCCTCGCAGCTCGATCCGAACGACTTCCTGTTCGGCTCGCACCGGAGCCACGGCGAGATCCTCGCCAAGTGCTACTCGGCTTCGCGCAAGCTGGAGGGCGCCGAGCTCGAGAACATCATGAAGACCTTCCTCGACGGCGAGACCCTCGCCTTCGCCGAGGAGGTCGGCTACGACAACCTCACCGAGCTCGCCGAGAACTTCATCCTCTACGGCACCGTCGCCGAGACCTTCGCCCGCAAGGCAGGCTTCAACCGCGGCCTCGGCGGCTCGATGCACGCCTTCTTCGCCCCGTTCGGCTCCATGCCCAACAACGCCATCGTCGGCGGCTCGGCAGACATCGCGCTCGGCTCGGCCCTCTTCAAGCGGATCAACCGCCAGGACGGCATCGTCATCGCCAACATCGGCGACGCCTCCATGGGCTGCGGCCCCGTGTGGGAGGCCATGGGCTTCGCGGCCATGGACCAGTTCCGCACGCTGTGGAAGGACGGCGTCGAGGGCAACCCGCCGATCTGGTTCAACTTCTTCAACAACTTCTACGGCATGGGCGGTCAGACCGCAGGCGAGACCATGGGCTACGACATCCTCGCCCGCGTCGGCCTCGGCGTGAACCCTGAGGGCATGCACTCCGAGCGCGTCGACGGCCTCAACCCGCTCGCCGTCGCCGACGCCGTCAACCGGAAGCGCGAGCTGCTCGCCGCCGGCCGCGGCCCCGTCCTCACCGACACCATCACCTACCGCTTCTCCGGCCACTCGCCCTCCGACGCGTCCAGCTACCGCACCCGCGACGAGGTCGAGCTGTGGGAGCAGCACGACGGCCTCAAGAACTACGCCGCCTACCTCGTCACCAACGGCGTCCTCTCGCAGGGCGAGGTCGACGACATCCAGGCGAAGTTCGACGAGCGACTCACCAAGGTGATCGCGCTCGCCACCCGCGACGAGGACGTCAGCCCCCGCGTCGGTGTCGAGTTCATCGAGTCGGTCATCTACTCCAACGGCAACGAGGAGAAGCTCTCCGACGCCGAGGTGGAGCTGCTGCAGCCGCTCGAGGAGAACGCCCGGGTCAAGTCGCTCAAGGCCAAGGTCCGCAAGGCCACCGATGAGTTCGGCAAGCCCGTCTCCAAGGCCAAGGCCTACTCCTACCGCGACGCCCTCTTCGAGGCCATCGCGCACCGCTTCGCCACCGACCCGACCATGGCCGCGTGGGGCGAGGAGAACCGTGACTGGGCGGCGCGTTCGCCGTCTACCGCGGCCTGACCGAGCTGCTGCCGTACCACCGCCTGTTCAACTCGCCCATCTCCGAGGCAGCCATCATCGGCGCCGGCGTCGGCTACGCCCTCTCGGGTGGCCGCGCGCTGGTCGAGCTGATGTACTGCGACTTCCTCGGCCGCGCCGGCGACGAGATCTTCAACCAGGCCGCGAAGTGGCAGGCGATGTCCGCCGGCCTGCTGAAGATGCCGCTCGTGATGCGCGTCTCCGTGGGCTCCAAGTACGGCGCCCAGCACTCGCAGGACTGGGCCGCGCTCGTGGCCCACATGCCCGGGCTCAAGGTCTACTACCCGGCCACCCCGTACGACGCCAAGGGCATGATGAACCTCGCCCTGCGCGGCACCGACCCGGTGGTCTTCTTCGAGTCGCAGCTCCTCTACGACGTGGCCGAGCAGTTCGAGGAGGGGGCGTCCCGGAGGGCTACTACGAGGTGCCCGAGGGTGAGCCCGTCGTCCGCCGTGAGGGCACCGACCTGACGATCGCGGTCGTCGGCCCGACGCTCTACCGCGTCATCGAGGCCGCCGACATCCTGCAGGAGAAGTACGGCATCTCGACCGAGGTCATCGACCTGCGCTTCGTCGCGCCGCTGAACCTCGACCCGATCGTCGCCTCGGTGAAGAAGACCGGCCGCCTGGTGCTCACCTCCGACGCCGTCGACCGCGGGTCGTTCCTGCACACGGTCGCCTCCCAGATCCAGACGCTGGCGTTCGACCACCTCGACGCCCCGTCACCGTGGTCGGCTCCCGCAACATCATCACGCCGGCCGCGGAGCTGGAGAAGATCTTCTTCCCGCAGGCCGACTGGCTGATCGACGCGATCAACGAGCGGGTCCTCCCGCTCAAGGGTCACGTCGCCACCTCGAACCAGACCGATGCCGAGCTGGCGCGCCGCTCGCGCGAAGGCCTCTGAGGAGACAACTGACATGCGCGAGAAGATCAACGACCCGTCGATCTCGCCCGCGGAACGTCTGGCGGCCCTGCAGGAGTACCTGCAGGGCTCGCCCTCGTTCCCGGCGTTCGTGACGGAATCCAACAACCACGTCCACACCATCTACAGTTTCAGCCCCTACACGCCCGCCGCCGCCGCGCTGCGGGCCCGGGAGGCCGGGCTGATGGTCGTCGGCTCCGTCGACCACGACTCGGCCGCCGGGGCAGGCGAGATGGCCGCGGCCGCCACGGCGCTCGGGATGGGCGCCGTCACCGGCTTCGAATGCCGCGTCTACGTCCACAGCGCCGAGGAGGTGGCCTCCAGCAACGCCCCGCTGCACGACCGGAAGCTCAACAACCCCGACACCGAGGGCATCGCCTACATGACGGTGCAGGGCATCCCCGCGCACCAGCGCGACGCCGTCGCCGCCTACCTGGCGCCGATCCGTGAGGCGCGGCTGCGCCGCACCGGCGAGATGGTGGAGCGCGCCAACGTCATCCTGACCGGGCTGGGCGCCGAGGCCATCGATGTCGAGCGTGACATCGTCGGCCGCTCGCAGTTCCGCTCCGGCGGCTCCGTCACCGAGCGTCACCTGCTGGCGGCCATGGCCGACAAGCTCATCGCACGCTTCGGCCGCGGTCAGGGGCTCGTCGACGGGCTCGCCGAGCTCGGCCTGAACCTGGCAGACAAGGTGCGCGCCCAGCTCTCGGACGTCGACAACCCGCACCTGACGTTCGACCTGCTCGGCGTCATGAAGGCGGAGTTCCTCGAGAAGATCTACGTCGTCCCCGCCCGCACGCAGGACGGCGGCGAGTGCCCGTCGATGGCCGAGGTGATCGCCTTCGCCACGTCCGTGGGCGCGATCCCGTGCTACGCCTACCTCGGCGACGTGACCGCGTCCCCGACCGGCGACAAGAAGGCGGAGAAGTTCGAGGACGACTTCCTCGAGGAGCTGTTCGGCGAGCTGCGCCGCCTCGGCATGCCCGCCATCACCTACATGCCGCCGCGCAACACGGCGGAGCAGATGGCCCGCATCGCGGCACTCGCCGCCGAGTACGGGCTGCTCGAGGTCTCCGGCGTCGACATCAACACGCCGCGCCAGCAGTTCAACTGCGTGGAACTCCAGCGCCCCGAACTGAGCCACCTCAACGACGCCACCTGGGCGATGGTGGCCCACGAGCTGGTCTCCGACGTGGACCTCGCGCTGGGGCTCTTCTCCCAGGAGGGGCCGCTGGCGGGCTGCCGCTGACCGAGCGTGTCGGCCGCTACGGCGCGCTGGGCAGGGCGGTCGTCGACGGCGAGCTGACGGTCGACCAGGCCGTCACGGAACTACGGAAGGGCTGATCCGATGGACGTTGTCGACATCGCGCCGCTGGTGCGCGGCGCCTACCTCGAACGACTCGGCGTTCCCGTCGTGGCGCGGAAGCTGCCTGAAGCCGACGAGCCGGACCCCGAGCTGGCCGTCACCCCGTCGAGGGCCTGCGGGCCGCCGACGCGGACTGGGGATGGCCATGGTCGAGGTCGAGGTCCTCGACCAGCTGCCCGCCGCGCTCGCCGTGGCGCCGCTCGCCGAGAAGCTCCTCGTAACCGTCGGCGGCGAGACCTACGGGTTCGCCGTCGGCACCGTCGGGGCCCCACACCGCTTCCGCACGGCAAGACCGCGGCCGCCTCGGCGGCCGCGGCCCGCGCCCGCGTGGTGGAGGGCAAGGTCGCCGTCGTCACGGGCGGCGCCCAGGGCTTCGGCGCCGAGATCGTCCGCGGCCTGGTGTCGTCGGGCGCGTTCGTCTACATCGCCGACCTCAACGGTGACGGCGCGGCCGCGCTGGCCGCAGAGCTCGGCCCGCAGACGGCACCGATCACCGTCAACGTGGCCGACGAGGCTTCGGTGCGCGCCATGGCGGAGACCATCGCCGCCACCACAGGCGGGCTCGACCTGGTCGTCTCCAATGCGGGTATCGTCCGGGCCGGAAGCGTGCTCGAACAGGACCTTGCCTCGTTCCAGCTGACCACCGACATCAACTACACGGCGTTCTTCCTGATCACCAAGCACCTGGGCGGCCTGCTGGCCACGCAGCGCCGCACGGCACCGTCGTGGACCACCGACATCATCCAGATCAACTCGAAGTCGGGCCTTGTCGGGTCGAACAAGAACGGCGCATACGCCGGGTCGAAGTTCGGCGGTATCGGCCTCGTGCAGAGCTTCGCGCTGGAGCTGGTCGAGCACGGGATCAAGGTCAACGCGATCTGCCCCGGCAACTTCTACGACGGTCCGCTGTGGTCCGATCCCGATCGCGGGCTGTTCGTGCAGTACCTCCGCTCCGGCAAGGTGCCCGGCGCGACCACCGTCGACGAGGTGCGCGAGTTCTACGAGGCGAAGGTCCCGCTGCGCCGCGGCACCTACGGCTCCGACGTGATGCGCGCGATCTACTACCTCATCGAGCAGGAGTACGAGACCGGCCAGGCGGTGCCCGTCACCGGTGGACAGGTGATGCTCAGCAGCTAGTGGCACGGCTGGGCAGCTGGGAGACTTGGGGCATGTCCGAACCGCTCCGCGTCCTCATCCTGCCCAGCCCGCTGCTCCCGGTGATGGCCTACCGGCCGCTCGCCGACTCGCTGAAGGCCGCCGGCCACACGGCCGGCGTCGCCGAGGTGGGCAGGCTGACCGATGCCACCGCCATCGTCGGGCCTGGCGGGCGGAGGCCGGATCGGCCGACGTGCTCGTCGCCCACAGCAACGCGGGGCTCCTCGCCCGCTGGTCGCCGCCCCGGAGCAGCCGGTGGTGTTCGTGGACGCGGCGCTGCCTCCCGCCTCCGGTGGCTTCGAGTTGGCCAAGGGCGGGTTGCTGCCCATGCTGCAGGGCCTTGCCGACCGCAAGGGTAACCTTCCCGAGTGGACACGTTGGTGGCCCAGACAGGCCTTCGACGAGATCGTCCCCGAGCCGCTGTTCCGGAAGCTGGACAAGGCGTGCCCCCGCCTCCCGCTCTCCTACTTCGAGCAGTCGCTGACGGTTCCCGAGGGATGGGCGGACCGGCCCGCCGGCTACCTGGCGTTCGGGGTGGCCTACACCGACGAGCGGGAGCAGGCCCGTGACTGGGGTTGGCCGTGGAGGGCCATGCAGGGGCGCATCTCCACCTGCTCGTGCGCCCGGACGAGGTGGCCGCCGCCGTCCTCGACCTGGCGGCCCGGGCCGGCGAGGGCTGACCGGGCTCAGCTGCGGCGCCGCCAGGTGTCGAGGGCAACGTCCACCAACTGGCCGCGCGGGCCGATCTTGTCGAGCCTGTCCAGCGGCACCCACTCGGCCCGCTCGGTCGACCCGCCCACCTCGACCACGCCGAGGGTTCCGCCGACGATGTGCGCCGTGAAGATGATCCGCACCGCGTTGAAGGGCGGGATGCTCGTCGTCCATCCGCGCCCAGGAGTGCGTCGTCAGGTAGTCGTCGAGCTCGACGCGGAAGCCCGTCTCCTCGAACACCTCCCGGATCACGGCGCCCTCGACCTGCTCGCCGAGCTCGACCCCGCCGCCCGGCAGCGTCCAGGAGGCCCAGTCCGGGCGGCCCTGCCCGTTCCACCAGGTCAGCAGCACCGAGTCACCGTCGAAGATGAGCGCGTAGGCGCCGACCCGGGTGTCGTAGTCACGGAAATCCATGCGCAGAGCCTAACCGGGCCTCGCGCGGGCTCCCAATGGAGAGGGCCCGAGCAGGTATGAGTTGCTCGGGCCCCTTCGAGGTGACCGGCGTGCGGCAGCGCGTCGATCCGGGTGGACGTCCGGGTATTCCCCTGCCCGCCCTGCCGGTCGGGCCCGGTGGGCCGCAGCCCCGGAGTGGGGAAGAAGGACTCTTCCATCCCAATTGACCCTCGGGCGACGGGCCCTCGGTCGGGTGGACCGGGTGTACCTCGCCGTCTCGTCTCGACGGCCCGCGGATCGCTCCGCTGGGGAGGAGGTGCCTCAACCCATCCCTGTTGACAACAGTTGGCGTCACTGCCATCGAGGACGTATCCGCCTGACACGTTCGCCCGCCGCCTTGCGGGCCCCTTGCGGGAAGTGGACGTCGGATTGGTTGTCCTCCGCTCTCCACCGGAGTGGATTGCGTAGGCATATTCCACCACTGCCCTCGGAACCCCGCAGGGAAACCGCGGAAATATCGGTAAAGACCGTGGTCAGCGCGGCGTGTCTGACTTGACAGTCGGGTCCGGGGTTGTGCTGTTCCGCCGGCGGCGTGTCGCTGTGCGTCGATCGGGAATCTGGTGTGGAATGGCCGACGGACATGTCCGGGTCGAGTATGAGGCGACCCGGACATTTCGCTTCCCGGGCTCAGGGCCGGGCCGCCAGGCGGGATCGCGCCCGATCAGTGCGGCCAATCGGTCCTCCGGCCGGTGCGAGGGGTCGAGGATGACCGGCGTCCCGTACTGTCCCGAGCTCGCCAGGATGTCGCGCATCGGGGCCATCCCTCGAACATCGCGGCCGCGGTGGCCGGCTCCCAGTCGGGATCCTGGCCGGAGGCCTTGGCGAGGTCCCAGCGGTGCATGAACACGTCGGCGAGGTAGAACGTGTCCAGCGTCTCATCGAGGCGGCGCGGCCCCGTGGGTGACGCGACGACCCGGCCCGCGACTTCGGGATCGTCGAGGAGGGTCTGCACAGCCTCGCTGTGGGTGCGCCACACGGCGACGGGTCGTCGCCCTTCACCGTTTCCATCTCCACGCCGAGCCGCCGAGAAACCCCGGCAGCCAGGTCACCAGATGGGTGACGACGTCCCTGGCCCGCCACTCGGGCACCGGTGTGAGGGCGTCCCAGTCGGTGACGCCCTCGGCGATGGCCGCGAACCTGGCGGCGAGCTCAGCGTGTCGGATGGCGATTGTGCTCATGGGCCGACGATACGCCCGGAAGGGCCGTCCGGACCCCGGAGACAGCGTTGTCTTTTGTGTCGCGGGAGTCTAGGGTCGTGGGGAGAGCGCCCCCACGGAGTGGGCGTAGAGAGTCGAAGGAGACCACCGTGCCGGACGCGTCGTCGCTGACCGAGCCCTACACGCTGAGCTGGTTGGAGGAGCAGCGCGCAGGGCTGCTCGACTTCTACCAGCCCCAGGTGTGCATCCCAGGGGAGGGTTCGCGTACCTGGATCACAAGGGCAACCCCGTCCCGGGGCAGGGGCGCATCTCTACCTCGGCGCCCGCATGATGCACTGCTTCTCGATCGCCCACCTCCTCGGTCGGCCGGGCGCGGCCGAGGTCGTCGAGCACGGGCTCGACTTCTATCTGGACGGTGGGGGTCGCGACCATGAGTACGGCGGTTTCTACGCCACGGTCGGGGCGACGCCCCGTCCGACCGCAAGGAACTCTACGGGCAGGCGCACGTCCTCCTCGCCGCCTCCTCGGCGCTCACCGCAGGCTTCGAGCGGGCACGGCCCTGCTCGACCACGTTCTCGAGCTGATCGACACCCGCTACTGGCGCGAGGATGACGGGCCTGCGTCGAGGCGTACGACCGGGCGTTCCGCGTCTCCGACCCGTACCGCGGGCAGAACGCCAACATGCACCTGACGGAGGCGTTCATGGCGGCCTACGAGGCCACCGGCGACCGGCTCCTGCTCGATCGGGCGGCCCGGATCGCCCGGCGGATCGCCGAGCCGGCCGCCGACCCCGCCGAAGGCTCCTGGCGTCTCGTCGAACACTTCGACGAGGGCTGGAACCCGCTGCCCGACTTCAACCGCGACGACCCCACCATCCCTTCCGCCCGTTCGGGTCGCAGCCCGGCCACTGGCTGGAGTGGGCCAAGCTGCTGATGCAGATGAAGGGCTCGGGTCGAGGGCGACTGGATGGACACTGCCGCGGCCAGGCTCTTCGACGGCGCCTTCGCCGACGCATGGCTGCCCGGGTTCGCCTACACGGTCGATTGGGACGGCACCCCGGTGGTGCGTGAGCGCTACTTCTGGGAGCCGCCGGAGGGCATCGGCGCGGCCCACTATCTCCACCTGGCCACCGGAGACGCCCGCTACCTCGAGCGCTACCGCGAGCTCTGGCAGTACTGCGACGAACGCTTCATCGACCACGTCGACGGCTCCTGGTTCCCGAGCTCGACGACAACGGGGAGCCCGTCACACACACGTGGCCCGGTAAGCCCGACCTGTACCACGCGTTCCAGGCCACGCTCTACGCATTCACGCCGCTGAACCTGGGGCTCACCGCCTGGGCCCGCACCCAGAGCGTCGGGGGAACTGACCGACATGGGCGAGCTCACGATCGCGGCGGGCGGCACGACGGCCAGCATCACTCGTCGCGGCGCCATGACGACAGGCCGCTTCTCCCTCGGTGGCCGCACCGTGGAACCGCTGTACGTGGCCGGATGGCCGGGTTTCCCGGAGGACCGGCTGCTCGACAGGCTGCGCGGCGACTTCCCCTGTGTCCCGTTCGGGATCACGCCGGCCGCACCACTGCCCGGCTGGCCGCAGGGAGAACCCGCCCCGGCGAGCTGGCCCACGGCTACTCCTGCCATGCCGACTGGGAGGTCGTGGAGCGGGCGGACGACCGGGTGGTCCTCACCGTCGCCTACCCGACGGCGACCCCGTCGAGCGGTTGACCCGCGAGGTCACCTGCAGCGCGGCGGGGATCGCGTTCGAGGACCGGGTCCTGACCCGGGTGGACACCGCGCTCCCGCTGGGGCTGCACCCGATCTTCCGACTGCCCGACCGCGTCGGGGAGCGACCCTCGAGCTGCCCGCGGCCCGCTGGATCGAGAGCTCGGCGGCGGCGCCGGAGCCGACCTCGAGGCTGCTCCCGGGGCAGCGGTTCGACGATGCCGTCTCGGCCCCAGCCGTCGGCGGCGGCACCGTCGACCTCAGCCGCCTGCCGTGGGATTCCCGGAGCGAGGACCTCGTGCTCCTCGTCGACGTCGCCCCGACCGGTTTCGCCATCGTCAACCACGACGAGGGATACCGGGCACGGCTCACCTGGGACACGTCGGTTCTGAACCACCTGATGCTGTGGCTGAGTCAGCGCGGCCGTGACTACGCGCCCTGGGGCGGCACGAACCTCTGCGTCGGTGTCGAACCGGTCACAGCGGCCTTCGACTACGGAACCTCCGTCAGTGGCCAGCCCAATCCCCTGACGGCTTCCGGCGCGGCGACCGCCGTCAACCTCACCGCCGGTGAAGAGCTCGTCTTCCGGCATGCCATCTCGGTCGAAGAGGCGTGAGATGACGGAGCTCCAGATCGTCGGGCACGTCTGCGTCGACATCGCGCCCGGGATCGGGGCAGACGTCTCGCTCGAGCCCGGCGTCCTGTCTGAAATCGGCGCGCCGCGCATCTCCGTCGGTGGCGCCGTGGGCAACGGGGCGCGCGCCGCGGCGGGGCTCGGGCGCGACTTCGCGGTGGCCTGCCGGATCGGGAGCGACGCGCTGGGCGGCCTGTGCGGGCGGCGCTCGAGGAGTTGGCGCCGGGCCGGGTGAGCCTCAGCCGCTCCGACACGGCGGCGACGTCGTACTCGGTGGTCGTGCAGCCCCCGACCGCGACCGCAGCATCTGGCACCACACCGGCACCAACGACGAGTTCGACGGCACCTGCGACCTGGTGGGGCGTCGCTCGTGCACTTCGGGTACCCGACCCTCGCGCCCGCCATGACGGCGGACCTCGGGGCCCGACCGTGGCCCTGTTCGAGCGGGCCCACGCGCAGGGGTCGGCCACCTCGCTCGACCTGTCGTTCTGCGCGGACAACTCGCCGCTGCGCGGATACGACTGGGAGGGGTACCTCGCGGCCGTGCTGCCGCACACGGACGTCTTCTGCCCGAGCTGGGACGACCTGACGAGCGCCCGCGGCGAGGCGAGTCCACCGGAGCCCGGGCGGTCGACGCGGAGGCGCGGCGCCTGCTGGCGCTGGGAGCCGGGGTGGTCGTCATCACGCTGGGTGCGGAGGGTCCCATCTCGCGACCTCGGGGCCGACGGCGTCCACCGGCTCGCCGGGGCGCTGGGCGTCGACCCGTCGCTCTGGGCCGACCGCACCGCCCGGATCCCCGCGGCCCCCTGAGGCGCTTCATCTCGTCCAACGGTGCGGGCGACACCTTCACGGTCGCGTTCCTCGCCGCCGCGCTCGACGGGCGCGACGCCGTCGATTCCGCCCGCTGGGCCGCCGCTGTCGTCGGACGCGCCATCCAGGGCGACCCGCTGGTGGCGCCGTGAGCAGGGCCGTCGTCTTCGGCGCCGGAGGCATCGGCCGCGGCTTCGTGGGTGCCCTGTTCGGATCGGCCGGATGGCGCGTCACCTTCGTCGACGTCGCGGAGCCGCTGGTCGCCAGGCTGGCGGCCGACGGCCGCTACCGCCAGGTGGTCGTGCGGGACGACGGGGAGACCTTCGTGGAGATCCCGGGTGTCGACGCGCTTCTGTTGGGTGACGAGGCCGCCGTGGTCGGTGCGCTCATCGATGCGGACATCGTTGCGACGGCGGTGGGGGCCGAGAACCTCCCGCCGGTGGCCCGGCTGCTGGCCGCGGGACTCGAGGCAAGGGCCGGTCGGGTGGGGCCCGTTGGACGTGCTCGTGTGTGAGAACCTCCACGACGCGCCCGCCGTCCTCATGGACCTGGTGAAAGGCGAGGCGCGTGGGACCTCGCCCCGGTCGGCATGGCGCGCACCTCGATCGGCCGGATGGTGCCCATCCAGATCCCCGACCCAGGGCACCCGCGGACGTGCGCGTCGAACCGTACTCGCTCCTCCCGTACGAGGCCGCGGCACTCCTGGGCCCACCCCCGCAGGTCCGGGGTTGGTCCCTGTCGAGGGGGACTTCGACTTCTACGCCGATCGGAAGCTGTACCTGCACAACCTCGGCCACTGCCTCCTCGCCTACCTGGGGAGGGACAGGGGCTCACCCACATCTGGGAGGCCGTCGGCCGGTTCGACCTGCGCTACCTGGTGCGCTCGGCCATGGTGGAGGCGGCCTCGGCGCTCAGCCTCCGCTACGGGCAGGCCCTCGGGCCGCTGCTCGACCACGTCGACGACCTGCTCGCGCGCTTCGGCAACCGCGGGCTGGGCGACACCACTGCCCGGGTGGGCCGTGACCCGGTGCGGAAGATGCAGCCCGGTGACCGGCTGCTCGGCGCCTACCTGCTCTGCCGCGCGGAGGGCATCGCGCCGCGGCACGTGTCGCTCGGCGTCGTGCTCGGGGCCGCCGCCTCAGCCAGGAGCCCGGCTGGGATGCGGACCGGGCATGGGCGCTGGTCCGCGACGCCGTCGGACACGACGACCTGGTGGCCCTGCGCGTGCTGGACGAGGCGGTCGGCGGCCGTTTCGACGGCCGGCGCTTCTCCGACCTGCTCGATTCGGGTTTCCGGGACGGCACCGTCCTCTGAGGAGGGCGGCCGAGGATGAGGCATGGATAGCAGACGGCGACCGACCATGGCCGACGTGGCCAGGGCCGCGGGGGTGAGCCTGAAGACCGTTTCGAGGGTGGTCAACGGGGTGCCCACGGTCGACGCGGGCCGGGTGGCCCGGGTAAACCGTGCCATCGGGGATCTCGGCTACCGCCACAACCTCGTGGCCGCGGGTCTCAAGGCCGGATCCGGGACACGGCTGATCGGGCTGATCACGGCCGACATCTCGGATCCGTTCTTCGGATCGGTCGCCGCCGCTGTCGACGCTGTGGCCCGGTCGCGGGGCTTCGGTGTACTGATGACCGGTTCCACGGAGAGCCCGGAGGCCGAGAGGGGCCTGGTCCTCGACCTGTGCGCCCGTCAGGTCCGGGGCTGATCGTGACCCCGGCGGGGGATCGTGTGCCTACCTGGCAGACGAGGTGGACCGCGGGTTGCGGGTCGTGTTCGTCGACCGTCCGGCGGAGGGTATCGAGGCCGACACGGTGCTCGTCGACAATCGCGGGCTCGGTCGGCGGATGGCGGAGCTCGCGGTGGAGCGGGGGCACCGCCGGATCGGCATCCTGCTGGGCAATGAGTCGGTCTACACGCACCGCGAGCGGTTCGCGGGCATCCGGGAGGCGCTCCGGGCGGCCGGTGTCGGGTTGGACCCGGACCTGGTGGTGAGCGACATCACCGAGCCGCATGGGGCCGAGGGGGTGCACGCCGCATCCTGTCGCTGCGGGAACCACCGACCGCGCTGTTGTGCACCAACAACCGGTTGACCCTGGGCGCGCTGGGTGCCTTGTGTGGCTCCCGGCAACGGGTCGACCTCATCGCCTTCGACGAACCCGAGTACGCCGACGTGCTGCCGATACCCGTCACCCTGATCGCGCAGGACCCGCGCGAGCTGGGCAGGATCGCGGCCGAGCGGCTCTTCGCACGGCTCGACGGTGACCCTTCGCCCGCCGCGACGATCCGGGTGCCCACCGAGTTGGTCGTGCGTGGAGGGGCTTGGGGCTGAACAGGCGGGACACGCTGCGGCAAAAAAACTTCTCTGGCGTTTCGCCCCGAATCCGGGAATCCGACCTATGCTGGTTGGAAGCTGAACCCAACCCCTGGGAGGCAATCTATGGGTCAACATGAGTAGATCTGAAACAGTCGGACAGGTAGGGATCCGCTTCGGCGGACACGCTCGGAGTCGAGCACCTCGCCGCGATGAACAGATGAGAGATCGCCTCTGAGCCAGCCCATGGTGGGCGTCAGGATCCGAGTGCAGACCGGTCAACCGGTCGCGCGAGGTGAAGGCCGAGGACATCGAAACGATCAAGCGAAACATGTTCACGGGCGGGAGGCGGAAGCCGAAGCACCCCACCTCACGAGACGAAAGCCGTGGTCGCCCCCTCTACAGGGGGCGACCACCTGCGTTTGCGGCCCCGGCGCGTACCCGTCCCAGCCCCTGTGTGCGGAAGATAACGAAAAGGACACAGATATGAGACAGCGTTGTCTGAACGGGTCTGTTGAGTTTATGGTTCCGTGCAGGAGGCGTTGCACTGTCGCTGCGCCGAGTCGAAGGAGACTTGCCAATGTCCAAGAGGCCCTATTCGCAGGCGTGTTGCTGGCTGCCGCACTCGCCTTTTCCGCTTGTGGTACCCAGTCGGGGACCGAATCGCCCGCTCCGGGTGAGACTTCGGCCGGTGGAGGTGAAACGTCGAAGGCCCTGACCATCGGCCTCGTCATGCTCCAGGGCGATGACTAATCCAAGAACATCCAGACCGGCATGGAGAACGCCGTCAAGGCCGACGGAGGCACCGTTGTCCCAGTGAACTCCAACAATGACCCGGGCACCGAGGCCCAGAGTGTGCAGAACCTGATCCAGCGCAAGGTGGATGCCATCATCATCCAGCCCGTCAGCGTCGACTCCTCGATGGCGACCCTGAAGAGCATCAAGGACGCGGGCATCCCGATGATCTGTTACGGCAACTGCACCGGTGAGGCGCTGAACCCCGACCTGGTGCAGGGTGCGGCCCAGTCCGACAACACCGCCCTCGGCACCGCGACCGGTGAGGCGGCGGCCAAGTACATCAAGGACAACCTCGGCAACAAGGCCGTCATCGGGATCCTCAACTGCGACGCCGCCGCAGAGACCTGCAAGCTCCGCAAGGCCGGATTCAAGAAGGCTCTCGAGGATGCAGGTGTCGAGGCCGACTACGCCGCCGACCAGGAGGGCTACCTCGCAGACAAGGCGACGCCCATCGCCACCAACATGCTGTCGTCCAACCCCGGCATCAACGTGATGTGGGGCTCGAACGAGGGCGGCACCGTCGGCCTCGTGACAGCGGTCAAGCAGGCCGGGGCGAAGGTCGCCGTCTTCGGCACCGACATCTCGGAGCAGATCGCGGGCTTCGTGAAGGACGGCTCGCTGCAGGCGACCACCGGACAGGATCCGCAGAGCACGGCCGCGAAGGCCTACGAGATGGCGAAGAAGGCGATCGCAGGTGAGAAGAACGACCCGATCGAGGAACTCATCCCCGGCATCACCTACAGCCACGATGACCTGACCACCACCGAGGAATACCTGAACCGCTGATCAGATCCACGCCACAGGAGGTCGGAGATGGAAGAATCTCCCGCAGAACGCGAGGCAGAGGTCGTCCTCGAGTGCCGCGAGTTGAGCAAGAGTTACGGCCGGGTGCGGGCGCTCCGGTCCGCCTCCCTCGTCCTGCGCAAGGGCGAGGTACGGGCTCTGCTCGGCAAGAACGGCGCCGGGAAGTCGACGCTCGTCAAGCTGCTGGCAGGGTTGGAGACACCCGACCGGCCGGGCGGAGAGATCCTCCTCGACGGCCACCCTGTGGCGTGGACCAACGCCCACGACGCCCAACAGGGTGGCGTCGCGGTCGTCCACCAGGAGTTTTCACTGGTGCCGGAACTGTCCGTCGCCGAGAACATCACCCTGGGACGCTGGCCCCGGCGCGCAGGCATCGTGGATCACCGTGAGGTGCGGAGGCGGGCCACCGAGGCGATGGACCTGTTGGGGGTGAAGCTGCCCCGGGATGCCGGTCAGCCGGCTCTCAACGGCGCAACAGCAGTTGGTTGAGATCTCCAAGGCGCTGTTGACGAGGCCGAAGGTGCTGATCCTCGATGAGCCGACCAGCGCGCTCAACACGGCCGAGGTCGACGTCCTGCTCGCCCTCCTGCGACGCCTCGCAGGCCAGGGCGTGGCCATCATCTACGTGTCGCACCGGATGCGGGAGATCCCCGCCGTGGCCGACACCCTCACCGTCCTCAGGGACGGCGAGGAGGTCGCGACGCGCAGGGTGTCGGAGGTGACGACCGAGGAGGTCGCCAGGATGATCGCGGGCACTGAGGGCTCGCGGCCGAGGAACGGGCCCGCCACGAACCGCGCGACCCCTCATCGACCGTCATCCTCGAGGTCGAGGATCTCAGCATCTCCGGGATTCTGGAGGGTGTCGACCTCATCCTCCGCGAGGGCGAGGTGCTCGGGATCGCCGGGCTCCTCGGCTCCGGCCGCACCGAACTGCTCGAGTCGATCTTCGGCACCCGCCGTGACGCCACCGGCACCGTCCGCGTAAACGGTCGGGAGATGACCCACCGCACGCCCGGCCGGATGCTCGCGGTGGGGGTCGCCATGACCACCGAGGACCGCAAACGCACCGGCATCGTGCCCATCCTCAGCGTCGCCGAGAACATGATGCTCACGGCGCGGTCACGGGTCATCGGGCGCACCCTCATCGACGTCTTCAAGGAGCGGGCGTCGGTGGCAGACCTCATCGCCCGGCTGCGGATCCGGGCCTCCAGCGGTCGGCAACCCATCGGGACGCTGTCCGGCGGGAATCAGCAGAAGGCGGTCATCGGCCGCTGCCTCGCAAGTGAGATGAGGGTCCTGCTGCTCGACGAGCCGACCCGGGGCGTCGACGTGGATGCCAAAGGCCAGATCTACGAACTCATCCGGGAGCTCGCGACGGCGGGCGTCTCATCCATCTTCGTCTCCTCCGAGTTGGAGGAACTCACCCAGGTCTGCGACCGGGTGCTCGTGCTCCGCGACGGCATGATCCGTGAGGAGGTCCCGGGCACCGAAGCCTCGAGCGACCGCCTCCTCGCCCTCGCGATGAAGGGAAAGGAAGGTCACCTCGCATGACCACCACGACAGAGACCACGAAGAACACGCACGGTGGCCTCCGGGGGCCCTCGCCTGGGAGGGCACCGGCCTACTGGGCGTGCTGATCCTCGTGTTCATCCTGCTCTCGTTCTTCGCCCCCAACTTCCTCACGGCAGGCAACCTGCTCAATGTGCTGCAACAGGCGGCGTTCTTCGGCATCGTCGCTTTCGCCATGACGCTCGTGATCGTCTCCGGCGAAATCGACGTGTCGGTCGGCTCGCAGGCCGCCCTGACGTCGTCGCTGGTGGGCTACATGGTCGGGATGATGGGCTGGAACATGGCCGTCGCCTGCCTCGTCGCCATCGTGGTCGCGGTGTTCTTCGGCGCCTTCGTCGGCTTCATCCGGCACGTGTTCAACGTGCCGACGTTCATCGGCACCCTCGCGCTGTACCTGGCGTTGCGGGGAGCTGCGATGCTCATCACCAACACGTTCCCCATTCCGCTCGACCCATCGGTGTTCTTCTACTGGGCAGCGGCAGGATTCTCGGCATCCCGGTGGCGGCGATCTACCTCCTGATCGCGTTCGCGGTCGTGGCGTTCATCGCCAAGTCAACCGTCTTCGGGCGCTCCGTGTACGCCGTCGGCGGCAACGCGAAGGCGGCCGAGGTCTCGGCATCAACGTCTTCCGGGTCCGCATCATCGTCATGTCGATCAGCGCCTTCACCGCAGCGATCACCGGCCTGCTGCAGACCGCCCAACTGTCCTCCGGCAACAGCAACATCGCCCAGGGGCTCGAGTTCGACGCCATCGCGGCCGCGGTCATCGGCGGCACGTCGATGGCCGGCGGCAAGGGGTCGGTGGCGGGAACCCTCATCGGTGTCCTCTTCGTCGCGATCCTCCTCAACGGCATGGTCCTGCTCGGTATGAACCCGTACCTCCAGCAGGTGGTCCGCGGCACCCTCGTGCTCATCGCCGTCATGATCAACGTCATCAGGGCCCGTAGGGCAGAGGCGTCCGCGTGAATTCAGCAGCGTTCCGGACCGGCTCCCGGGGTGGGGCGACCCGCCACGCCACGGTAACTTGTTGCTTGTTTGACTGAGGAGGTGGGGCATGGGCAGCCAGCGGCGACCGACGATGGCCGACGTGGCGGAGCTCGCCGGGGTCAGCCTCAAGACCGTCTCCAGGGTGGTCAACGGCGTCGCGACGGTGGACGACGAGATGGCCGCACGCGTGATCAGGGCCGTCGAAGAACTCGGCTACCGGCACAATCTGCTCGCGGCGAGCCTCAAGTCGGGGCGGGGTCGCGGCTCATCGGGCTCATCACCGCCGACATCTCCGACCCGTTCTTCGGGTCGGTCGCACGGGCCGTCGACGAGACGGCCCGGGAGCGTGGCTACGGGTGCTGATGACCGGCTCCGCGGAGAGCCCTGCGACCGAGCGGGAGATCGCCCTCGACCTGTGCGCGCGGCAGATCCGCGGCCTGATCGTCACCCCGGCGGGCGACTCGTGTGCCTACCTCACCGACGAGATCGCCCGTGGGTTGCAGGTGGTGTTTGCCGACCGCCCAGGGGTGGGGTCGACGCCGACACCGTGCTGGTCGACAACCGGGGCCTGGGACGGCGGATGGCAAAGCTGGCCGTCGAGCGTGGGCACCGCCGGATCGGCATCCTGCTGGGAAGCGAATCGATCTACACCCACCGTGAGAGGTTCGCCGGCATCATGGAGGCGCTGGGCGCTGTCGGTATCGAGATCGACCCCGAGCTCATCGTCCGTGACGTGTCGGAGCCCTCGGAGCGGAGGGTGGGGCCGTCCGGGTGCTGTCCATGGACGACCCCCCGACGGCGCTCATGTGCACCAACAACCGGCTGATCCTCGGCGCGGTCGCGGCCCTGCGGGTCGCGGAGCGGCGATCGGAGCTCTTCGGCTTCGATGTCCCCGAGTATGCGTCCGTGCTGCCCGTGTCGGTGACGCTTGTCGCCCAGGACCCCGGTCGGCTCGGACGGCTTGCGGCCGAGCGGCTCTTCGCCCGGCTCGAGGGCGACACCTCGCCGGCCACCACGTACCGGCTGCCGACCGATCTCGTGGTGCGTGGCGGAGCCTGGTAGTCCAGCCAGTCCCTGGACGCGGTGCCGCCGGCGTCCGGTTGTGACCCCCTCATCCGCTTCACTGTGGTCGCCACACACTTACGCGCAAAAGGGGATCACATGTTCTTCACGAGACTGCCCGGGGCGATGCTCGCCGCCGGTCTGCTGGCCGGGATGGGGATCGTCGCGGCGGCCCCGCAGGCCTCGGCCGACGGCACCGCCCAGGACGCGCCCGCTCCCGTGAGCGGGATCGCGGAGCAGCTCCGGCCCACCCTGGCCACCGGTGCGGGGTCGTCTCCCCGCAGGCGGCGACCAACGCGCTCATCGGACAAAACCAGACGCTCTGCACCAACACGTCGCGGTGCGGGATCTCCCTGCCCGTCTCCACCACCCAGAACGGATGAGGGAGGGCCAGCCGTTCAACGTGAACGTGGAGGGCCAGGCGGGCAAGACGGTCCAGATCCGCGTGTTCGCGGTCAAGTGGACCGGCAAGGACACGTACGATTTCGTGCCGATCTCGGACACCGTCCCGGCGACGCTCGTGCAGCAGGGCACACAGAACTACGGCTACGCGAGGGTTTCGGTCACCGTGCCGACGCCGCCCGCGGGGTCGACGGCGGGGAGATCTTCATCCAGGGTGCCGACTTCCGCAAGGGTGACTCCATGGTCGGTACCTACGCCGACACCGAGACGACAACCTCGCAGAAGAACTGGCAGGTGCTCACCTCGCGCGGCAGCGACCGCGGGTTCAAGCCGACGACCATCGGCAGCGATGGCGTCATGTTCCGCACGCTGGAGGCCGGGCTGCCGGGCCAGAAGTACGGCGTCCAGCTGCTCCGCAACGGCGCCTGGACCGACATCACCTACCAGGGCTACGCGACGGTGGGCGAGCGCGGCACCACCAGCGTCATGGGCAAGCTTCCCGCCGGCCTTGCCACCGGCAAGTACCGCACGCGGCTCGTCAACGTGACCAAGGGCTACACGGACATCAGCGGCGACCTGCCCTGGACGTACTTCACCTGGACGCGGTCGGCCCCGCCGGTGCCCGGCGATCCCGACTTCAACGTCTACACCCAGCCTGGCGTCTGGCGCCACAACGGACGCGACTGGAAGACGTCGTGCGAGAAGTACTCGCCCACCATCAACCGCTGCCGCACCGAGATCTACGCCACCCAGATCACCTACAGCAAGGGCAAGTTCACCACGGCCAAGGGCTACGTGTTCAACAATCTGACCTACCTGCCCTCGCCCCGCGCCACCTGGGCCAGCAACCCGCTCGGAGGTTACGGGAAGGTCGGCTACAACAAGGCCTGGACGGCGACCGACGGCCGCAAGTGGCGCACTGAATGCGACACCGCGTCCAGCGGCCGCAACGGGTGCCGCTCCTACATCTGGGCCACCGTCGCCGAGCAGGTCAACGGGAAGTACCGCACCACCCAGAAGTGGCTGTTCAACAACATCGTCCAGTTCGGCGGCTGAACCCGTGAGGTGGCCCCGGAGCCCGCTCCGGGGCCACCTCGACCAGGAAAACCTCAGGCAGGTCGTTCCGGTTCTTCCGAAGCCGACCTATGCTGGTTGGACCTGATCCCCACCCCTTGGGAGGAACCTATGGGCTTAGAAGACAAGATTCAGGAAACTATCGGTAAGGCCAAGGAAGGCATCGGCGAAGCGCTCGGAAACGAGGACCTCAGCCGCGATGGACGCAAAGACCGCCTCGAAGCCAGCACCAGGGAACTGGGCGAGAAGATCCAGGAGAAGGCCGGCTTGGTAGCCGACACCGTCTCGGAGAAGGCTGAGGACATCAAAGACAGGTTCAAGAGCGGCTCCTGGTAGCTCGCCAGCCTGAACCGGCCCACGAAAGCAGTGGTCGCCCCTCAAGTGCGGGGGCGGCCACTTCGTGTCTGCGGCGAGACCGGTCAGGCGATGCGCCGGGCCCGCGCGACCTCCTGGCTGACCTGGCCGTCCCAGTTCCGCGGCGTCCACGCCTGTGCCGAGGTCCACTCCGACCGGCACCCCGTGCACTGGAAGACCTGCCTTCCGCCGATCTCCTCGTCGGTCGGCTCCCAGACGCATCGCGACTGACATTCGTTGGCTACGAGTTCACGCTCCATTGCTTCTCCTCGAGATGGTTGGGCAGCACTATAGTGCTGGCCCCGACGCCCGGCCGCGAGGGGGAAAAGGGGAGGGAATAGCCTTCCCGTCCAAGCGGCCCCGAGCGGGTCAGTAGACTCCCAGCTGGGAGCGCCAAAGACCAGAGCCAGTCGCCGGCAGCGGCGGGTCGGGCCCGGGAGAGCGTTCCCTCAGAATTTCGCAATCGCAGGGGAGAGTCAGTGAACTGGAATGGGACGGCGCCGCGGCGCCGTATCGGGGCCGTGCGGCTTTGGTCATCGCGGCCCCGCTGGGGGTCAGCCTGCTGGTGGCGGGCATGCTGCCCGCGGCCAATGCCGCGGAGGTGCGGATCAACCCCTTTGCTGTCAACGGGGGTTCACGGTGCTCGCGCAGGGTGACGCCACCCTCGGCAACGGCGAGCTCGAGGGCTCGATCGCCGTGACGGGGCGGATCGTCAGCACGAAGCAGAACTTCCCGCTCGTGCACAAGGTGGCCGGGCTGGGTGACTACACCATTCCGTCGATCGACGGGGTGCCCGTTCGCCTCCTCGCGGGCAGCTTCGCGAGCGGTGGCGATTGGGAGAACGGGCTTGCCATCACGAACGCCGGGGCCCCGCCGGCAGCAACGAGGGGAACGGGATCGCCAAGCTGGTGGACACCGATGGCTTGCAGGCCTCCTCCCGTGGGTGGAACTGGACGCGGGTCACCACCGGGCCGGCCATCCTGGATCTCGAGGCGCTGCCCTTCGTGGACCAGGCGTCCGCGCTTGCCGCCATGAAGACCCGGGCCTCGAGCGTGGCGGACTACCTGCCCGACCTCGACTCCCGGATCACGACGGTCAACGAGTGCCTCGCCACCTATGACAAGACCAACGACGATGTGGCGTTCCCCAGCGTCGACGGCAACACGCTGACCGGGTTCGCCACCGACCGCCCCAACGTGATGAGCTACTCCGACCTGGTCGGAAAGCGCATCGATCCCGGCTCCTACGAGCCGACCGCCGCGGCCCCGCTTATCGTCCAGGTGCCGGCAGGCACCACGCGGCTCGACAAGCTCGACTTCGGCGGTTGGGACGCCACCGCCGGCGCCGATCAGGCCTTCGCCCGCTACATCCTGCTCGATCTGTCCAGGGTCACGGGCGACGTGACCATCGACGGGCTCGAGATGGGGCGGTCTGGTCGCCCGATGTCAACCTGACGTTCAACAGCAACATCACCACCAACGGCCAGTGGATCTCGCGCAACTTCGCCTCCGGGCCGGGCGCAGGCGAGCAGCACCACCACAGCTTCTCTGCCGAACTGCCCTGTGGCACCGTGACCCTGAGCCGTCGGTGACGCCGTCGCCTGAGCCGTCTGAGGAGCCGTCGGTGACGCCGTCGCCTGAGCCGTCTGAGGAGCCGTCGGTGACGCCTTCGCCTGAGCCGTCTGAGGAGCCGTCGGTGACGCCGTCGCCTGAGCCGTCTGAGGAGCCGTCGGTGACGCCTTCGCCCACGCCCACTGCCACGGTGACGCCTGAACCGTCGGAGAGCCCGTCGTCCACGCCGAGGCCAACGGCTTCGCCGACCTCGTCTGCTACGCCGGGTGGTCGACCGGGTCTACCGTCCTCGGGGCCGGGGTGAAGGTGCTGCCGCGCTGACGGGCGCCGCCCTGCTCCTGGCCACAGCGCTCGCGGCCGGCGTCCGGTTCGCCCGACGCGGCTGACCCTCTGGGGCCTGAAAAGGGGCGGGTGTGACGATGGTCACACCCGCCCCTCTTGCGTACCGCCGGGCCTTTCCGTCGGTCGCAGACGATCGTCTCTACCCTACCAATTCAGGTCAGACCAGTTCTGGAGGGGGTGCCTCAACCGACGCCCCGGCCCCATGATTGGATGGTTCCCATGACTGCGCGAAAGATCGGCGTTACGGAGCTCGTCCTCCGAGATGCACATCAGAGTTTGATGGCGACCCGCATGGCCATGGAAGACATGGTTGATGCGTGTGAGGATATCGACAAGGCCGGTTACTGGTCGGTCGAGTGCTGGGGCGGTGCGACGTTCGACGCCTGCATCCGATTCCTCAATGAAGACCCCTGGAAGCGTCTGCGGACCTTCCGTGAACTGATGCCCAACTCGCGGTTGCAGATGCTGCTGCGCGGGCAGAACCTCCTCGGCTACCGCCACTATGAGGACATGGTGGTGGAGAAGTTCGTGGAGAAGTCCGCCGAGAACGGCATGGACGTCTACCGCGTCTTCGACGCCCTGAACGACCCCGCAACATGGCTCGCGCCATGGCCGCCGTCAAGGCGGCGGGGAAGCACGCCCAGGGCACGATCTGCTACACCGTCTCCCGGTCCACACCGTGGAGGGCTACATCAAGCTGGCGGGCCAGCTGCTCGACATGGGCGCCGAGTCCATCGCGCTGAAGGACATGGCTGCGCTGCTGCAGCCGCAGCCCGCCTACGACATCGTCAAGGGCATCAAGGACACCTACGGCGACGTCCAGATCAACGTCCACTGCCACTCGACCACAGGCGTGACCCTCGTGTCGCTCATGAAGGCCATCGAGGCCGGCGCCGACGTCGTCGACTCCGCGATCTCCTCGATGTCGCTCGGCCCGGGCCACAACCCCACCGAGTCGCTCGTCGCGATGCTCGAGGGCACCGGCTACACCACGGACCTCGACATGGAGCGCCTCCTGCGCATCCGTGACCACTTCGCGGGCGTCCGCCCCAAGTACAAGGAGTTCGAGTCGGCCACCCTCGTCGACACCGACATCTTCTCCTCGCAGATCCCCGGCGGCATGCTCTCCAACATGGAGTCGCAGCTCAAGGCCCAGGGTGCGGGCGACCGCATCCGTGAGGTCATGGAGGAGGTGCCGCGGGTCAAGGCCGACGCTGGCTACCCGCCGCTCGTGACCCCCTCGTCCCAGATCGTCGGCACCCAGGCCGTGTTCAACGTCCTGATGGGCCGTTACAAGGTGATGACGGGCGAGTTCGCCGACCTGATGCTCGGCTACTACGGCGAATGCCTCGCCCGCGCAATGAAGAGGTCGTCGCCCTGGCGCAGGCCCAGAACAAGAAGGACGTCATCACGGTTCGTCCGGCCGATCTCCTGAAGCCGGAGTGGGGCGAGCTCACCGCCACGGCGTCGAAGCTCGAGGGCTTCGACGGCTCGGAGGAGGACGTCCTCACCAACGCGATGTTCCCCGGTGTCGCGCCGAAGTTCTTCCAGAGCAGGGCTGAAGGCCCCAAGAGCGTCGCGAAGACCCCGGCCCAGCTCGCCGCCGAGAAGTCGGCAGCGGCTGGCCCGGCCAAGGGCATCACCGGCCCAGTCAAGTACAACGTCACCATCGCCGGTCGCTCGCACAGCGTCGCGGTCGAGCCGGCCTAAGGAGATCACGGATGGCTATCCAGCACACGATGGAACAGCGGCTCGAGCAGCTCGCTGAGCGCCGCGCGGCGGTTGAGGCCGGCGGTGGCGAGAAGCGGATCGAGAAGCAGCACGCGCAGGGCAAGATGTCCGCGCGTGAGCGTCTCGCGGCGCTCCTCGATGAGGGCTCCTTCCAGGAGGACGGCGCCTTCCGCCGCAACCGCACCACCACGTTCGGCATGGACAAGGCGGACATGCCCGCCGACGGCGTCGTCACCGGCTCCGGCTCGGTGCTCGGCCGCCCCGTCCACTTCGCCTCCCAGGACTTCACCGTCATGGGCGGTTCCGCGGGCGAGGCCCACTCGATCAAGGTGACGGAGGCCCTCAAGGCCTCCCTGATGACCGGCACGCCGTTCGTCTTCATCAACGATTCGGGCGGCGCCCGTGTCCAGGAGGGCATCGACTCCCTCTCTGGCTACGGCAAGGTCTTCTACGCCAACGTCCTCCTCTCCGGCGCGGTTCCGCAGATCTCGATCATTGCCGGCCCCTGCGCCGGTGGCGCGGCCTACTCGCCCGCGCTGACCGACTTCATCATTCAGACCCGCAAGGCCCACATGTTCATCACGGGCCCCGGCGTGATCAAGCAGGTCACCGGTGAAGAGGTCACGCAGGACGACCTGGGTGGCGCCGACGCGCACATGGGTCGCTCCGGCGTCGTCCACTTCGTTGCCGACGATGACGAGCAGGCGATCCTGATCGCCAAGAAGCTGCTCAGCTTCCTGCCGCAGAACAACACCGAGGACGCCCCGATCGTGGATCCCGACTTTGTCGTGGAGCCAAACGAGAAGCTGCGCGACATCCTGCCGGTCGAGTCGAACAAGGGCTACGACGTCCGCGATGTCATCCGCGAGGTCGTCGACCACGCCGACTTCCTGGAGGTCCAGGCCGGTTGGGCGCAGAACATCGTGGTCGGCTTCGGCCGCATCGTCGGTCGCTCCGTCGGCATCATCGCCAACCAGCCGAGCGTCATGTCGGGCGTGCTCGACATCGACTCCTCCGACAAGGCGAGCAAGTTCGTCCGCTTCTGCAACGCGTTCAACATCCCGGTCGTGAACCTGGTCGACGTCCCCGGATTCCTGCCGGGTGTCGCGCAGGAGCACAACGGCATCATCCGCCACGGCGCGAAGATGCTGTACGCCTACTCCGCCGCCACCGTCCCGAAGATCACGGTCGTCCTGCGCAAGGCCTACGGCGGCGCGTACCTGGCCATGTGCTCCAAGGATCTCGGTGCCGACAAGGTGTTTGCCTGGCCCACCGCGGAGATCGCCGTCATGGGCGCCGAGGGCGCCGCGAACGTCGTGTTCCGCCGGGAGATCGAGGCTGCCGAGGACAGCGACGCGAAGCGCGCCGAGATGGTCGAGGAGTACCGCGAGACATTCTCCACGCCCTACATGGCAGCCAGCCGTGGCCTCGTCGACGACATCATCGACCCGGCAGACACCCGCCGCCAGATCGCCCTTGCGCTCGAGCTGCTCTCCGCCAAGCGGGAGCTCCGCCCGGCCAAGAAGCACGGCCTCGGCCCGGCCTGATCGGACAGACGATGGAAGACAACACGCTGCAGGAGCTCCGCGACACCGTCGCGGCGCTCAGCGAGCAGGTCGCGAGCCTGCAGGAGAAGGTCACCAAGCTGGAAGCCCAGCAGGAGATCCCCGAAGCGGACCTCATCGCCATCGGCGCAGCGGTCGCCGCGTTCTTCGGCCACAAGGCCAGGATCCGGGCGATCCGTTACGGTTCGCAGAACCGTTGGGGCGCGGCATCGCGTTCCCGAGTCCATGACCGCTCCGTCCCGCACGTTCGCTAAGGAGAAATGATGAAGCTGAAGGTGACCGTCAACCAGACGGAGTACGAGATCGACGTCGAGGTCGAGGAGGAGCAGCCCCAGACCCTCGGCCCGATCGTGATCGGCGTCAACGGTGGTGCCAACCCCATCCCGACCAAGGCGTCCATGACCGCCACGTCGTCGAACGCCGTGCTGGCACCGCTGGCCGGCTCGGTGGCACGCATCCTGGTGGCTGCGGGCGATGAGATCGAGGCCGACCAGGTCCTCCTCATCCTCGAGGCCATGAAGATGGAGACCGAGATCAAGGCACCCGCCGCGGGCAAGGTGTCCGCGATCCTCGTCGGCCCTGGGGAGGCGGTCCAGGGCGGCCAGGCGCTCATCGAGCTCTGACCGAGCGCCATAGAGCAGTTCGGGCGGCCCCGGGGAAGCATCCCCGGGGCCGCCCTCTGCGTCCGCGGACCGCATCGCGCGGCCGCGGATGGTGAGGCACGGATCCGGGCGAACTGCCGCGCGGTGAGGGCCATGGCCCCATCGACATGGTGTCATCCGGCAGAGATGGTCATCGACGGGTGGGTAACATGGGGTGGGTCAGCGTGACCGAGGAGGCCTCCCTTGACCGACGATCCGACCGCCCACAGGCGGGACGCGACGAACCGGAACGCCAGGAGACGCGCCTGACGGAGGCCGAGCTCGAGGCGCTCCCCACCGCAGATCCGGAGAACCCGGTCGACCGGGCCGATGTGCTCGCCGAGGCCGGCAAGGGCGCGGCGGCGTGGGCGGGCGGTTTCTGGTCATCGTGGCGGCCCTCGTGGTGCTGGGAATCGGGCTGAAGTACGTCTCCGGCGCCATCCTCCCTGTGCTGCTGGCGCTGCTCGTCACCTCGGTTCTGTGGCCGCTCACGGCCCGGCTGAGGAGTTGGGGCGTTCCCTATGCGCTCGGGGCCATCATTTCGATGCTGCTCGGCATCGGCATCATCGGCGGACTCATCGGCCTCATCGCGCCGTCGGTGGCCCACCAGTGGGACGACCTCAGGACCCAGTCGCTCGACGGCATCCGGCGGATCCAGACCTGGCTGGCTGGGCCGCCGCTGAACATCAATGACGATGAGATCAACCGCTACATCACCCAGGCTGTCTCCTGGCTTCAGGACCGCAGCGGCGACATCGTCACCTCGCTCGTCAACATCGGCGGCAGCGTCGGAAGCGGAGTCGTCACGCTCCTGACGATGCTCATCATCACGTTCTTCATGCTCAAGGACGGGAGCAAGTTCGTCGGGTGGGTCCGTGGCCTCGTGGGCAGGAGGGCCGGATTCCATGCCACCGAGCTCCTCACGCGCCTCTGGTCGACCCTCTCCGGCTACATCCGCACCCAGGCGGTGGTCAGCTTCGTCGATGCGTTCTTCATCGGCCTCGGAGCCTTCGTGCTCGGGGTGCCCCTCGCGTTCCCGATCGCCGTCCTGACCTTCATGGCCGGGTTCATCCCCATCGTCGGTGCCGTGACGGCAGGCACCATCGCGGTACTGGTGGCGCTGGTGTCCAACGGCCTGACCACAGCGCTGCTGGTGCTTGCCGTGGTGTTGGGCGTCCAACAGCTCGAGGGACACATCCTGCAGCCCCTCCTGCAATCCCGGGTCATGCAGCTCCACCCGGTGATCGTGCTGCTCGCCGTCCTGCTCGGCAGCTCCTGGGCCGGGATCGTCGGCGCGTTCCTCGCGGTGCCTGTCGCCGCCTCCGCGGCGGTGCTGGTGCGCTACCTGGGCGACCTGACCGACCTACGCACGGGGAGAAGCGCGCGGGCGACATCGTCTGGTTCACCGATGACGGGCAGACGGTGGCGACCGAGTCCGAGCGGGCCGCGGCCTTCTTCAAGGCCCTCGTCCGGGGACGCGCCAAGCAGACGGTCGAGGAGGTCGAGGCGACCGCCGCGGAGGAGGCAGGAGCCTGGCGGCGGTTGTTCCGCGGGCGTGCCGGGCAGAATCAGGATGACGACGGGGCCGAGTAGACCCAATCGTGTGGTCCGGCCGAGTGCTCCGTCCCCGGCCCGGTCTCTCAGGCGCGGTGCACCTTGTGCTGGGCGGCCTGCGCCCGCGGACGGATCGTCATCCGGTCGATGTTCACGTGCGCCGGCCTCGTAGCCATCCAGACGATTGCTTCGGCGACGTCCACGGCCGACAGCGGTTCGGCCACGCCCTGGTAGACGGCGTCGGCGCGGGCCCGGTCGCCGCCGAAGCGGGTGAGCGCGAACTCGTCGGTGTGCACCATCCCTGGGCAGATCTCGGTGACCCTCACAGGCTGGTCGAAGAGCTCGAGGCGCAGGGTCTCGACGATCGAGCGTTCACCCGCCTTGGCCGCGCAGTAGCCTGCGCCACCCTCGTAGCCGGCATCGGCCGCGGTCGAGGTGACGAACACGATCACGCCCTCCGCGGTCGTCAACGCGGGGAGCAGCGCCTTCGTCACGCGGGCGGTGCCGAAGAGGTTGGTCTGGACCATCGTCTCCCATGCATCGAGGTCGGCCGAAGCCACCGGCTCCAGCCCGACGGCGCCGCCGGCGTTGTTGACGAGCACGTCCAGGGAATCGCCGACGACCTCTGCGAGCCGGGCGACGGCGGCGGGGTCGGTGACGTCGCACTCGACCGCCTGGCCACCGATCTCATCGGCGAGCACCTTGATGCGATCGAAACGTCTTGCCGCGCAGATCACGCGGTAGCCCTCGCCTGCCAGCAGCCTTGCCGTGGCCTCTCCGATTCCCGAACTCGCGCCTGTAACCACTGCAGTCTTCATGCCAGCAGCCTAGGACACGGCAGACCAGCCTCTGCGAGGGGTCTCTGCGATGGGGCCGCACCCTTCAGCCGAGGGGGCTCATGCGTCGCAGCGTCGGGGGGTGCTTGGGATCGGCCGATTCTTCCGGACACGCCTGACGGGTGAAGGCTGCGACCACCGGACCCGGCGGGGGCGTCCGGCCACCGCCTACCGGTCTGCGCACGTCAGATCGGGAGCTTGGGCCGAAGGTGGGAGACGGTGGCCCAGAGTTTCAGCAGGACCGATCAGAATCGGCTACTGGCCGATTTTCACGGGTTGACCAGGGCGGGGAGGGGTCAGCGCTTCGACCTGCGCCAACCCGCCTCGGTGGCCTCCTGCTCGGAGCAGAACCAGCGCTCGCCGTCGATCTCGTCGATGATCGTCCTGTGGTAGTGCTGCTGCCCTGGCATGTGGTAGATCTTCACGCCCTCGCGGTTGATGTTTCCCTTGATGGTGCAGTCGCCGGAGGTGGAGCCGCCAGCCGGGTCCTCGACGACCCCTGTGACGTCTGCCCACAGGTGCCGCCCCAGACTCCGAGGCCCGAGGCCTGTGCCGCGGACTGGGCGTTCACGTGGTCGCTGTGGTGGGTGTAGGGGCTGGAGTAGGTGTACTCCCGGCCGAAGCCGTCGGCGATCAGCGACTGGGCGACACTCACGCCGTCCGCGGTGAAGACGTGCCGCAGCAGGCGACCGTACCGGTCCACGTCGTCCTGTGACGGATCCGCCTCGAGCATCACGTCGCGCGACTGCACGAGTGACTGCATCGCGCTGGCCGCCTCCTGGTAGCCGCACTCGCCGCGCTCCGGGGTGTCGATGCCGATCACCCGGATACGGGTCTTCTGCCCGTCGATGCGCACGTCGATGGTGTCGCCGTCGATGACGCCGAGCACGCGGTGGAGGGCCGCCGCAGGCTGCGGCTCCGGGGTGGGTGTGGAGTCAGGGCGGGGCTCCGGGGTCGGTGTGGGCTCCGGGGTCGGCGTCGCGGTGGGCGCGGCCGGTCGGCTCGGGAGTGGAGTGGGCTCACGGACGGCGAGGCGGCGGCGATGACCCTGTCGCTGTCCGGGGCCGGCCCGCGATGCCCGCCGAGTCGCAGCCTGAAAGGAACACAGCCCCGACGGCGATGGCGACGCCGCCGATGATCCAGGTCTTCACGTCGCGTACCGCCCTTCCGGGGCCCTCCCAAACTGCGTCACTCAGTGCCCTGCCCGAACCTTAGCGGGAGGCTCACCTGAGGCTGACCTCGGGTGAAGCATGTGCGCGTGGGTGTGGTGAGGGGAGTGGACGGTGGGGTCGATTGCGGGATTGGAAAGGGCCGACCGGATCACCGGTCGGCCCCTCACAGGTTCAGCGGGCTTACTTCTTGCCCTGGTTCTTCACAGCCTCGATCGAGGCCTTGGCGGCCTCCGGATCGAGGTAGCGGCCGCCGGGGTGACCGGCTTGAAGTCCTCATCCAGCTCGTAGTACAGCGGGATGCCGGTGGGGATGTTCAGGCCGGCGATGTCGTCGTCGGAGATGCCGTCGAGGTGCTTGACCAGCGCGCGCAGCGAGTTGCCGTGCGCCGTCACGAGGACGGTCTTGCCGGCGGCCAGGTCGGGGACGATGTGCGCCTCCCAGTAGGGCAGCATGCGGGCCACGACGTCCTTGAGGCACTCGGTCAGCGGGCGCTCGTCGGCCGGGATGTCGGCGTAGCGGGCGTCGTTGTACTGCGAGAACTCGTTGTCGACCTCGATGGGCGGCGGCGGCACGTCGTAGCTGCGGCGCCACTGCATGAACTGCTCTTCGCCGAACTGGTCGCGGATCTCGGTCTTGTTCAGGCCCTGGAGCTTGCCGTAGTGGCGCTCGTTGAGGCGCCAGTTGCGCTTCACCGGGATCCAGTGACGGTCGCAGCCGTCGAGGGCGAGGTTGGCGGTGTGGATGGCGCGACGCAGCAGTGAGGTGTGCAGCACGTCGGGGAGCAGGCCCTCGGCGAGCAGCAGCTTGGCCGCCTTCTTCCCTCCTCGACACCCTTCTCGTTGATGTCGACGTCCACCCAGCCGGTGAACAGGTTCTTGGCGTTCCACTCGCTCTCGCCGTGGCGGAGCAGGATCAACTTCGAGGTCATGGGATCAGCCTACCGAAACCGGCCGCGGGCCCGGCTATCGGGCGGTGCTTTCGGCCCTGACCGAGACGGCCCAGCCCCGGGCGCGGGAGCTGGAGGACCCGTCGGTCGCGACCCGTCTGTCAGGAGATGACCCCGAAGGAGTAGCCGGCGTCCTTGTAAGCCTGGATGATCGCGGGCACCGACTGCGCGGTCAGCTTCTTGTCGGGTGTGTCGTGGGCCAGGATGACGGCGACGTGGAAGCCGTTGCGGATGGGTTCGGTGGCGTTCTGCACCATCTGGTCGACAGTCGTGGGCCTTGACTTCTTCGGGCGCTGTCGCGTGTGTCGGCATTCCAGTCGACCCAGTGCACACCCTGCTCCGCTAGTGCGGCGTCGGCGGCCGCCATCGACTTCCACGACATGTGGCCGCCGGGGTAGCGCCAGCCCTCGGTGTTGAAGTCCTTACCGAGGATCCCCTGGACGGCCTCGATGGTGCGCAGGTACTCGCTCTCGATGTTCGCGGCATTCGCGCTGCGGCCCGGGTAGAGCGACTTGTAGTTGTGCGACCAACTGTGGAGGTTGATCGCGTGCCCCTCGGCGAGTTCCTGCCTGAGCAGCTCGGGCTGGTCGCCGACGTTGGAGCCGATCACGTAGAAGGTGGCGTGCACCCTGCGGCCTTCAGCGCCTTCAGGATGGTGGGCGTCGTGGTGGGGTTGGGCCCGTCGTCAAAGGTGAGGAAGACGATCTTCTCCGTCGGCTTCACCTCGCCCTCCAGCCACTGCTGCACCAGGAGCGACGGGTAGGTGTAGGCCTCGGCGGAGCCGATGTGGTTGCGTCCGGCACCAGGGCATCGGGATCGCCCGTGTAGCCGCCCGACGGTGTCGCGGAAGGCGAGGACGTGGGCGTCGGGCTGACGACGGGTGTGGGCGTCGGGGTCGGGGTGGCGGACTGCGTGGCCGCTGCGGAGGGCGCCGGCGACGTCGCGACCGTGGTGGGCGTTCCGGATCCGGGCGCCGGCCCGGTGGCCACACCGACCGGGGCGCACGCGGTGACGGCCAGCGCCGACATCGCGAAGGCGGCAATGGAACGACGGGGACGCACAGGAGACACAGAAAAATCCCATCAGGAGTGGGTGATCATGCGCTGCATACTCTACCCCGGGCCCATCCCGGTCGCTCAGGGCCCAGCGTGTTGCGGCTTGTCAGGCGTTGGGCCAGTCCTCACCCTCGGGCACAGTGCCGGTGATGATGTAGATGACCCGGCGTCCGACGGCGACGGCGTGGTCGGCGAAGCGCTCGAAGTAGCGACCGAGCAGCGCCACGTCGACGGCACCCTCGACCGAGATGGTCGAGTCGTCGGCGAGCATCCTCGTGAACTGGTCCCGGCGCAGGTCGTCCATGCGGGAATCGATCTCGGTGAGCCGCTCCGCGCCCTTCGCGTCGCGCTCCTGCAGGGACACCCGGGCCTGGTCGATGATCTCGATGGCGATGTCGGCCATCTCGCGGAAGCTGTCCTCGAACTCGGTGGGTACCGCGTGGGCCGGGTAGCGCAGGCGTGCGATCTTCGCCACGTGCGCGGCGAGGTCACCCATCCGGGCGAGTTCGAAGACGACCCGGATCGCGGACACGATGGTGCGCAGCTCGCCGGCCACGGGGCCTGCAGGGCGAGCAGAGAGAGGCACTTGTACTCCATCTCCTCATGCATCTGGTCGAGCTCGGCATCGTTGGTGATGACGGACTCTGCGCGGCCGAGATCGGCGGTCAGCAGCGATTCGGCGCCGTCACGGATCGCCACCTCGACGAGCTCGGCCATGTGGACGAGGCTGTCGAGGATGGAGTCGAGTTCCTCGTGGTAGCTGGTACGCATCGTTGCTCCTTAGTGCTTCGGTTGAAGTCTAGCCAAAGCCGGACAGCACGACCCTAGGGCGCCTCCCTACGGTGGCGTTGCCGCGACATGAACCGCTGGTTAACGAGCGGTGAAGCCTTGGCGCCGGGTCGTCCCGACGCGGCAGCGAGGTGGCGTGCGCCCGCCGGGTCGACCTATGATGGCGGCATGCACCCAGCCCTCGCCGGTTTGATCGGGGCCGGCGTGGCGCTCGCCGGCTGCCTCTTCTGGTACCTGATCTACCGGGGCAGGGAGGGGTGGCGTCAGCTCGAGGCCCAGCGGGCGGCCGACCTCGTCTCGCGTGAGTTGCGGGACGTCCTGGCCCTCGTCCCCTCGGGTGTCGTGATGGTGGGCCCCGACGACGAGATCCTCATCGCGAACGAGCAGGCGAGCCAACTCAGCCTGGCCCGCGGCAACCGCGTCGGTTTCTCCGAACTGCTCGAAAAGGTGCGCGACGCGCGGGCCACCTCGACGCCGTACCTGGGGCCGCTCGCCCGGGAGGCGGTGCCCGGCACCCAGGCGCTCGAGTTGGAGGTGCGCATCGCACCATTCGACGACGAACGCGTGCTGGTGCTCGCCGAGGACGAATCCTCCAAGCGTCGGATCGAGGCGGTGCGCCGCGACTTCGTCGCCAACATCTCCCACGAGCTGAAGACCCCGATCGGCGCCATCAGCGTCCTCTCCGAGGCGGTCGAGGTGGCCAGCGACGATCCGGAGGCAGTGCAGCGGTTCGCCACGAAGCTGCAGATCGAGACGGCGCGCCTCGCCGAGTTGATCAACCAGATCATCGACCTGTCGCGGCTCCAGTCGGAGGACCCGATGCTGGCCAGCCAGGTCGTCGACGTCAACGACATCGTCACCGAGGCCGTCGCCCGGTCGCGGGAACGGGCCACACAGCGTGAGGTCAGTCTGATCGTTGCGCGCACGTCGGACGCGTTGGTGCTGGGGACCGGTGGCAGCTCACCGACGCGGTCACCAACCTCCTGCAGAACGCCATCAACTACTCGGGGAGCGGGCGCGGGTCACCGTGTCGGTCGCGGCCACCGAGAAGGACGGCGATCAGCAGGTGGAGATCAAGGTCTCCGACAACGGCATCGGCATCAAGCTCGAGGACCAGGAGCGGATCTTCGAACGCTTCTACCGCGTCGACTACGGCCGCTCGCGCGCCAGTGGCGGCACCGGCCTCGGGCTTTCCATCGTGCGCCACATCGCAGCGGCGCACGGCGGTACGGTGCGAGTCTGGTCGAGGCCCGGCCAGGGATCGACCTTCACCCTCTGCATCCCATGTACCTGGGCCCCACGCCCGAAGAGGAACCCGAAGGAGAGGCCGAATGACCCGGATCCTGATCATCGAGGACGAGGAGTCGTACCGCGACGCCACGAGCTTCATGCTCGCCAAGGAGGGTTTCGAGGTGCTCACCGCCGCCGACGGACTGGAGGGCCTCTCGCTCTATGACAAGCAGGGTGCCGACCTGGTGCTCCTCGACCTGATGATGCCCGGGATGCCGGGCGTCGAGGTGTGCCGCCAACTCCGGGCCCGCGGCAACGTCGCCATCGTGATGGTGACGGCGCGAGACTCGGAGGTTGACAAGGTGGTCGGTCTCGAGCTCGGCGCGGACGACTACGTCACCAAGCCGTTCAGCCACCGCGAGCTGGTGGCCAGGATCCGGGCCGTGTTGAGGCGCGGGCAGGACCAGGTGCTGCTGCCCGACGTCATCGAGGTCTCAGGTGTGAGGCTGGATGTCGAGCGGCACCAGGTCAACGTCGACGGCGAGGACGTGCGCCTCGCGCTGCGCGAGTTCGAACTGCTGGAGCTGCTGCTCCGCAATGCCGGCCGCGTGATGACCCGCGGCCAGCTGATCGACCGGATCTGGGGCAGCAACTACGTCGGCGACACCAAGACGCTCGACGTCCACATCAAGCGACTCAGGGCGAAGGTGGAGAAGGATCCGGCAAACCCGAACGGTTGGTCACCGTCCGGGTCTGGGATACAAGTTCGAGGGCTGATCCGCGGGAGTCAGCCCCGGGCGGTCGTCCAGGCCTTGGCGAAGTCAGGATGCTCCGACGACATCACGGGCACATCGAGCCTGACGTTTTGTCCCGTGGAGAAGCTCACCGTGACGTTGGCGAGGCGACCCAGCTCGAGGCCGGGGTCGGAGAAGGCGGTGGTGGTGCCGTCCAGATAGATGGTGCGACCCTTGAAGATCTCCTCGGAGAAGGAGACCGCCTGCGGCTGGCCGAACTCGCCGTCGCTGCCCTGCGCGGCGATCTCGATTCCCGTCACCTCGGTCGACTCGTCGCGTGACGCGATGCCGCCGAGCAGGATGGCCTCACCCTCTGCGTCGGAGACGACGAGGAAGTTGCGCAGCTTGATGCCGCCGTCGTCGGCCTGGGTGCCGGCCGCCGGGGAGCCTCGTAGACCCAGTGACCCTGGGTGCAGGCGCTGAGCGCGACGGTCAGCGCAACGGTTGCGACGACGGCCGCGAGGCGGCGCATGGGCTTACTCATTTGTCCTCCGAGGGCGCGTGGGTGCACCACATCCTAACCAGACTCGGCCAGGGGTTGCATCGATTCGTTCCACCGGCGGGATCGACGCCCGGAACGTGAGGTCTGGGCGGGATCGTACACGCCTGCTAGAATTGACTTTGAAAGGGTCGCTTAGTATGACTTTTTCGATCGGTGAGACGGTGGTTTACCCCAATCATGGGACTGCTGTCATCGAAGACATCGAGAACCGGACCATCAAGGGGGAAGACAAGCTCTTCCTCGTGCTTCGAGTTATCGGGCAGAACGATCTGGTGATCAAGGTACCAGCGTGCAACCTGGATCTCGTGGGCGTGCGCGACGTGGTCGACGCAGACGGGCTTGAGAAGGTGTTCTCGGTGCTGCGCGCCGAGCACACGGAGGAGCCCGCCAACTGGTCGCGCCGGTTCAAGGCCAACATGGAGAAGCTGCACTCCGGCAACGTGATCAAGGTCTCCGAGGTGGTTCGCGACCTGTGGCGTCGCGACCGTGACAAGGGACTCTCCGCGGGTGAGAAGCGGATGCTCGCCAAGGCCCGCTCCATTCTGGTCGCCGAGCTCGCGCTCGCCGAGCAGGTGGAGGAGGAGAAGGCGGAGGTCATGCTGGATGAGGTGCTCGCCTCCTAGACTCCTCACATGAGCAACAACAACCTAGTGCCGGTCGTCACCGTTGTGGTGGCGGCCGGTTCTGGTTCCCGGCTCGGCGCTGCGGTGCCGAAAGCCCTCGTTGAACTCGACGGCGTGGCGCTCGTTCGTCGCGCCGTCGATGCGCTCCGTGCAGGGGTGTCGGCGAGGTCGTCGTGACGATCCCGGAGGAGCACCGCGCCGGGTTCGAGGCCGCCCTCGCGGGCACCGGCGCCGTCCTCGCCGTCGGTGGCGCAACGCGTCAGGACTCCGTCCGGCTCGGCCTTGCGGCGCTGACGGCCCCGGACGACGCCGTCGTGCTGATCCATGACGCCGCCCGCGCCCTCGTCCCACCCGGGGTCGTCGCCTCGGTGGCCCGTGCCCTGGTGGACGGCGCCGCCGCCGTCATCCCTGTGGTGCCGGTGGTCGACTCCATCCGGGCGCTTCACGGCGACGATTCCTCGGTGGTCGACCGCTCCGTGCTGCGGGCGGTCCAGACCCGCAGGGCGCGCGGCTCGGTGCGCTGCGCGACGCCCACGAACTGGCGGCCCGCGAAGGGATTGAGGTCACCGACGACGCCGCCGTCTGTGAACTGGCCGGACTCCATGTCACCCTCGTGCCGGGCCACCGGGACGCACTCAAGATCACAGAGCCCGTCGACCTGATCCTCGCGTCGGCGCTGCTCGCGGAGAGGAACAGATGATGCAGGTCGGCATCGGAACCGACGTCCACCAGTTGAAGCCCGGCGTGCCCATGTGGCTGGCCGGGGTGCACTTCCCGGACGAGCCGGCGGGCCTCGCCGGACACTCCGACGGCGACGTCGCGGCCCATGCCGTCTGTGACGCGCTGCTCTCGGCGGCGGGCCTCGGCGACCTCGGCTCCAACTTCGGCACCGCCGAACCCGAATGGGCGGGCGCGAGCGGGTGGCGTTCGTCCGCGAGACGGTGCGCCGACTCCGTGACGCGTGCTTCACCGTCGGTAATGTGTCGGTGCAGGTGATCGGCAACCGGCCGAAACTCGCACCCCGCCGCGAGGAGTGCCAGCGGGTGCTGAGCGAGGCGCTCGGGCGCCGGTGAGCATCAGCGCGACGACGACCGACGGGCTCGGTCTCACCGGCCGGGGTGAGGGCGTGGCGGCCATCGCCGTCGCGTTGATCCACCCACCGTTACGCTGAGCACCCGAGGAGGATCCATGAGGCGACGACTTCGGTGGACGGCACTGGTGGCCGCCGCCCTGCTGGTGGTGGGTGCGCCCACCGCGAGCGCCGACACAGCGGCCGACACCCTGGACGTGGCCATCGAGGTGAACGCTGACGGCTCGCTGCTCGTGACGGAACGACTCGGGTTCTCCGCTGCCCCGGCGAGGTCACCAGGATCCTGCCGCTGACCTGGGACGTCGACGACTCCTCCTACCACCGCTTCACCGTCACCGGCGCCGTCACCACGCTCGACGGCGCGACCGTCGACGGGTTCGTCCAGCGTGGCGATGCCCTCGTGCTGACGGCGGACGTCGCCGGCGCGGGTGTGCTGGAGAGCAGCTACCGCGTCGTGGGAGCTACCTCGGAGCAGCAGGGCCAGGACGGCGACCTCGCGGTCACGACGTGGCCTGCCCTCCATGGGCTGTCCGTGGGCGTCGAGCGCGTGGAGGTACGGGTCACCGGCCCCGGGCCCGAACTGATGGACTGCGTCGCCGGGCCCGCCGCCAGCGTCGGCAAGTGCGGCGCCATCTCCGGCGGTACGTTCGACTCGCCCGATCCCGTCTTCCAGGACGGTCCACGCAACGCCGCCGATGAAGTGGTCGTCACCGTTGGTTACGACGTGGCTGACGTGGTGCCCGACGCCCTGCTCCAGCACCGGTGGAGCCTCGACCGTGCCTTCGAGGTATCGCTGCCGACTCTCGGCTGGGCGCTGCTGGCCGCCGCTCTCGGTGGGCTGCTGCTGTACCTGTTGCACCGCCGCACCGGGCAGGATCTCGAGAGCGGCGCCGGCCCCACCCCGGTGGCCGGGTTCCGACCGACGGGTGACGGGGAGAGCGTCTTCGAGGCGCGCGACGCGATCCGGCCAGGCCTGGTCGGCACGGTGGCCGATGAACGGGTCGATCCGCTGGATGTGACCGCGACGCTGCTCGACCTCGCAGTCCGGGCCACCTGCGGATCACCGAACTGCCGCGTGAGCACCACGGCCTCATGGACTGGAGCCTGGAGCGGCGGGAGGACGTTGACGCGCTGGCCACATACGAGCGGGAACTGCTCGACGTCGTTGCGCCCGAGGGCACCCGGCCGCTCGTCTCGGAGCTGCCGGCCGCCCTCGCAGCGGGCGTCGGACGGGTGCAGGACGCGCTGTACGACGAGGTCGTGGCGCGTGGCTGGTTCGAGTCGCGCCCCGACTCGACCCGTTCGTCCTGGCGCCTCAGGGGCTACGGTGCACTCGCGTCGGCCTTCGTCGCGGCCGTGCTGCTCGTCATGTTCACCAACCTCGGGCTGGTCGCGCTGGTGCTCCTCGCGCTCGGCGCCGGGCTGGTGTGGGTGGCCGAACGGATGCCGCGCCGCACTGCGGCGGGCTCCGCCGTGCTGGGCGGGCTGCAGGCCCTCGCCGCGGTGCTCGCGGTCCAGCCGACCGACGAGCTCCCGAAGGGCAGCGAACTTGCGGAGGCGTCGAAGGTGCTGGGCTACACCGTCGTGTTGGGCAGCCGGGACCGCTGGCTCGACGCCCTCGTGGCCGGTGACGCCGACCCCGATGCCCCGACCCGGATGCGCTCGACTGGTACCACGCTCCGGCCACCTGGCATCTCCGGGACCTGCCCTCTTCCCTGGCCCAGCTGATCACCACGCTGCAGGGCGGCTCACCCTGCGTTGACTTTCGGTCATGACCCGCGCGCTGGCGCAGGCGTCCACCGCTCTCCTGGCACCCCCACCCTTACCCTGTGGTGGCAGACGTGAGGAGCAGCAGATGAGCAACGACAACTGGAGCGGTAACCCTCCGGGCGGGTACCCGCAGCAGGCACAGCCGGGCGGATACCCGCAGGGCTACGGCCAGCAGCCGCCGCAGGGCTACGGGCAGCAGCCGCCGCAGGGTACGGGCAGCAGCCGCCACAGGGGTACGGGCAGCCGCCGCAGGGGTACGGGCAGCAGCCGCCGCAGCCACCGAGGTCCAGCAAACTGCCGTGGATCATCATCGGCGGGCTCCTGGTGATCGGCCTCATCGGGTCGGCGTCTTCGTGATGACCCGCGACCTCAGCCCGAAGGTCGGGCTCCCCGAGAGCAGCATCCCCAACGTCGCTCCGCCCGACCCGACGCAGCCCGCGACCGAGCCGGGTTCGACCGGGACCGAGCCGACATCGGATCCCGGTGACGACCTGCCGACAGACTTCGCCGACATGCCCGTGCTCACCGCCGACGACCTGCCCGCCAGCATCGGTGAGTTCACCCTCCAGGAGACCGGGTTCGTGCTGAGCTACGTTCGCGGCAGCCAGATGGTCACGCCGCTGGCGATGGGGCGGACGAATCCGTGGAGTCCTTCGGCTTGGAGGCCTCTGTTGCGGGTGGACGCGGCGGATGCGGCGACGTCCTGCAGGAGACGCTGTGCGTCCTGACCACTCAGGACTTCGGGCTGGTCATGTTCACCTCCACGGGAGGGTCAGCGTGGAGGATGCCGGGAAGATCGTTGAGGGTGTGGCCGCCGAGATGCCCTGACCGGGATGCCGCGGTAGCGACACGCAGAGGGAGGGCGACCCGACGGGTCGCCCTCCCTCTGCGTGTCGCCTGCGCGGGGTCAGTCGAGCTCGAGCCCGGGTACAGCGGGTGCAGGTCGAGCAGGCGCTGCGCCTCGGAGAGCGAGGCGTCGCGCGCATCCGAGCCGAGGTCGAACTTCGCCTTGCTCGGCGCGCCGGCGGACGTGGTGGTCGGCGTCGTCGACTTCAGCACCGAGACGATCATGTCGGCGACCGCGTCCATGTCGGAGGTGGTGAAGCCGCGCGACGTCAGTGCCGGGGTGCCGAGGCGGACGCCGGTGGTGTACCAGGCGCCGTTCGGGTCGTTCGGCACGGCGTTGCGGTTGGTGACGATGCCGGAGTCCAGCAGCGCGGCCTCCGCCTGGCGGCCGGTGAGCCCGAAGTTGCGGACGTCGAGCAGCACGATGTGGTTGTCCGTGCCGCCGGTGACCAGCTGCGCGTCGCGCGTCAGCAGCCCCTCTGCCAGGGCCTTCGCGTTGTCGGCCACGTTCTGCGCGTACGTGCGGAAGGCCTCGGTGCGGGCCTCGGCCAGCGCGACGGCCTTCGCTGCCATCACATGGGCGAGCGGGCCGCCGAGCACGAGCGGGCAGCCGCGGTCGATCGACGGGGCGTACTCGCCGGTCGACAGGATCATGCCTCCGCGGGGCCGCGGAGCGACTTGTGCGTGGTGGTCGTGACCACGTCGGCGAAGGGCACCGGATCCTCGTCACCGGTGAACACCTTGCCCGCGACGAGCCCGGCGAAGTGGGCCATGTCGACCATCAGCACCGCGCCCACCTCGTCGGCGATCTCGCGCATCTTGGCGAAGTTCACGCGGCGGGGGTAGGCGGAGTAGCCGGCGACGATGATGAGCGGCCTGAACTCGCGGGCCTGGGCGGCGAGCGCGTCGTAGTCGAGGAGTTGGGTCTCGGGTCGGTGCCGTAGGAGCGCTGGTGGAACATCTTGCCGGAAACGTTCGGGCGGAAGCCGTGCGTCAGGTGGCCGCCGGCGTCGAGTGACATGCCGAGCAGGCGCTGCTCACCGAAGCGGCGACGCAGCGTCTCCCAGTCGGCCTCGGAGAGCTCGGCGACGCCCTTCGCGCCGAAGTCGGCCAGGGCGGGCGACTCGATCTTGTGCGCGAGAATGGCCCAGTAGGCGGTGAGGTTGGCGTCGATGCCGGAGTGGGGCTGCACGTAGGCGTACTCGGCGCCGAACAGCTCGCGGGCGTGCTCTGCGGCGACGGACTCGACGGTGTCGACGTTCTGGCAACCGGCGTAGAAGCGGTGACCGACCGTGCCCTCGGCGTACTTGTCGCTCATCCAGGTGCCCATCGTCGCAAGGACGGGAAGGCTCGCGTAGTTCTCCGACGCGATCAGCTTCAGGGAGTTGCGCTGATCGGTGAGTTCCTGGCGGGTGGCGGCGGCGATGCGGGGTTCAACGGACTCGATCAGGTTGAACAGGCTCCGGTACGCCGACGAGATCGACTCGAGTTCGCTCACAGTTCTCCTCAGTTAGGACGGGTGGTCTCAGCTTAACCCGCGGCCCCGGTCGGCCCGCCTCCACGGCGTGAGATGGGCACCTCATGAACTACCCTGACCCCGTGCCTCTGACCAGACGTTCCGCGCTCGCGCTGCTCGCCGTCACCGGGTTGAGCGGTTGCACGTTCACGCCGATCACGTGGGAGGAGGGGCCGTTGGGCCCTCCGAGTCGGCGGTCGGCGATGGTGCGGTCGAGGTGCGGGCCGACTACTTCGCCCAGTCGCCCGACTCCGGTGCGCGGACCCTGTCGGAGGGTGTGCCCGCGCCCCAGCGGATCTCCACGCCCCACTTCGATGCCCGCCTCGACCGGCGGTTCGTCGGCGACGCGCTCGGCGCCGTCACCGCGGCCCAGGTGCGTGAACGGACCGGCATCAGGGCTCCCGACGGGTACGAGCTGGTGGCCTTCACCCTGCAGGCGGGCACCCCGACCTTCGGCGAGACCGACGCCTCATCGGCACGCATCGAGATCGAGGTGGGGAGGGTGTCGTCTACCCCGTCAAGGCCCCGTTCGGCCTGTTCAGCACCGAGCGTGGCACGTATGACCGTGCCTGGGCGCTGTTCGTGTTCGCCGTGCGCAGCGGATCCGCGGTCGCGTTGAGCGTCACCGACGAGGCGAAGAAGGTGACGGTCGATCTGCGCACCGGCGCGCCCCTGGTCGGGGACGCATGGCACGCCACCCGCGGCTTCCGGGAACGCGTCGGCATTGAGGTGGTCGGAGGCCAGCAGGTGCTGGACCGCGACCTGACGACGGCGCCGGTCAACGGGCAGCAGTTGTCGTCGCGCTTCCGGCTGGGCCTCGACCCGGGCGCGGGCTATGGGCTGGTGCCGTGGAACCCGGAGGGCGGTTGGGCGCCGGAGGGGATGCAGTGGCTGCGGGTGTCGATGCGGGCGCGCGTCGAGTTCGTGCCGAGTGACCCGACCGTCGTCATCGAGCTGGACGTGCCACGCTCCTTCATCTACACCGAGGCATGCAGGCGCCCATCCAGGCGCACCTGCCGAAGACCATCACCACCGAGTCGATCCAGCGGGGCAGCGGTGAACTCGACGTCACCTGGATCGTTCCTGGCGCGTCCGCGGAGGCCAGGTTCGTCTGCAACCCCGTGGGCACCGCGGTCGCCAGGTTCTCCGACCACCCCGACGTGCCCGTCGAGTTCACGGGCGTGCCCGAGCAGGCGCAGTACACCCTGAGATTCACCCCGCGGGAGTACTGAGCGGCGCGAAGCGATGGCCTCTCCCGGTAGAGCCGGGCCCTCATCACTCAGGTTCGAGAACGCGGCGGGCTGAGCCAGGCGGCAGTGGGAACTCTCTGCCGATAGCCCTCCCGAGGCACTCAGGGCCAGCTCGAGCTCTCAAGCGCGAATCCTCGCTGGTCCACCGATGAGGAGCTGGCCCAAGCGATCAGTGCGCGAGTCACGCGCCCGCTTGACTTGCTCAATGACGCGTCGGCGGAGTGTGTCACGGCCGGGCCGCCCCGAACTCCCTGAGACGCCTGGGATGGAGCGTGTCCCGCTGCGGAGGGACGAACGCTACGACGAGATCGATCATCGACACCCAACCGTTGCGATCATGTTTGGCCGGCCGGAAGGTGGGTATGTACCGGTTACCAACCCACAACGAGGAGGAATCATGGGAATCGACGACAAGATCGGCAATGCAGCTCAGGAAGCGGCCGGGAAGCTCAAGGAGGGCGTCGGTAAGGCGACCGACAATGAGCGCCTCGAGGCTGAAGGACGCGCCGACCAGGCCAAGGCCGATGTCAAGCAGGCTGGCGAGAAGATCAAGGACGTCTTCAAGTAGAGCCCCGGGTGGCCTCTCTGCCACTTCGCACCACGATGCGGGCCGGCCACTCCGGGTGGCCGGCCCGCATTGCCGGAAATGGGCTCCGCACTGCGCGAGGGTGTGCCGATCTTCGGTGTGCTGATCTCAAACGCGGTGGGCGTGGTCATGGCATGAACCCCGCCTTCGCCCAGTTGTCCGGGACAACCTACAGGCCCGCCGCCTACTCGAGGCCGGTGGCTTCAGGCACTCTCCCCCGGCGGAGCAGTAGGCCCTCGAGGTGCCCCACGACCCTGTGCAGTGGGACCTAAAGATCGACCCGACGGCGAACCCATCCGTTTCAACCCCGACCCGGCAACAGACCAGGAGCGCTGCAATCAGGTTTCGGAACCTTGATTGTGGGTAAGGAGTGTGTTACAGGAGCGCACAAGCTCTCGCACAACCGAAAACGTAAATGGAGGATCACCATGGCGTATCCGAATGAGACACCCACGGGTGGGCTGAGCGAGTCCGGCGCGACTGTGGTGCCGGTCACCACGCCTGGTCAGTCAGGTGGAACGGATTGGGGCGGCGATTCCGCCGGCCCCTCGGCAACCGCCCAGGTCAAGGGGTCGCCGCTCGCACCGGTGATCGGGCTAAGGATGTCACGGCCACGGCCAAGGACGAAGCGAAGGAGGTCGCCGACACTGCCAAGGATGCGGGCGGCCACGTCGTCGAGACCGCCAAGCAGGAGGCAGCCACGGTCGTCGACGAGGCGAAGGTTCAGGGCAAGCGGCTGCTCGACGAGTCGATGTGCGAGTTGCGGGCCCAGGCCGGGACCGGGCAGCAGATGGTCGCCGAGTTGGCCCGCTCGTTGAGCGGAGAGCTCAGGTCCATGTCCGAGGCGGACCAGGACGGCATGCTCGGCAGATACATGGACAAGGCGCAGCGGTTCAGCGACGAGGCGGCCGCCTGGTTGGAGAGCCGGCGGCCCGACGAGGTCCTGGAGTCGGTGCGCCGCTACGCCGCACGCAACCCCTGGCAGTTCCTGGCCATCTCAGCCGGCGTGGGCTTCATCGGTGCGCGCATCGTGCGCGGGCTTCAGGGCGCGAAGGCGGACGAGGAGCGGCTGGCGCAGCCCGCGGCCGGGTACCGTCCCGTGGCCGGGATGCCGGTCACCCCGCCCGCGTCGCAGTTTGCCGATCCATACGTCGCGTCCACGCAAGGTGCTGCTCCGCGTCGCGAGTCTCGAATGTCCAACCGGACGTTCGCCGAGCCCGAGCCCCGGTACGAGGATCTCCCCGTCGAGGGTGGCGACCCGTGGCGGGAGGGCCTCCGATGACCTCCCCTCAAACCGATCCGATCCCCACGGCCCCGACCCGTACGGATCGGCCCGCACCGCCGGCGACCGCTTCGCCGCCGGCTATCCGGACACGGCCATCCCGCCAGGGACCGACCCGGGAGAGGTCGAGAAGGAAGCGAGCTATGCCCGTTACCGGGCTGAGGAGCGCTCGTTGGGCGACATCGCCTCGGACCTGATCGACAACGCCACCACCCTGATCCGGCAGGAGGTCGAGCTCGCGAAGGTCGAGGCCAGGCAGTCGGCGTCGAAGGCTGGGAAGGGTGCCGGCATGTTTGTCGGTGCCGGCATCACCGCCTTACTGGGCCTGATCGCACTCACCCTGGCCCTCTGGTGGGGGCTGGCCGTCCTGTTGGGCTCGGCCGAGGACCCGTCCCTGGGGTGGAGGGCGTGACCGTGGCAGTGATCTGGTTCGCGGTCGCCGCCATCCTGGCGATGGTGGGGAAGAGGGAGTTAGCCAAGATGCGGGCCTGCCCAGGACCGCTGAGACCGTGAAGAAGATCCCGAACGCCGCCACCGGCAATGAGGAGAAGAACTGATGAGCAATCCGGATGAGATCCGTCGTGAGATCGAGCGGACCCGCGCTGAACTGAGCGAGAACGTCAACGCCTTCGGCGACAGCGCCAAGCCGAGCAACCTGGTCCGCGAGCAGGTGGATCAGGTCAAGGACGGCGTCCACAGCATCAAGGAGCGCATCTTCGGCTCCGACACCGACCCCTACGATCAGGGTGCCATGGGCGCAGTGGGGGACAAGGCAGGTGTCGCTGTGGCCGATGCCCGCGACGCGGTGGCCGACGCGCCCCGCCAGTTGAAGGCGTCGACGCGGGGCAACCCGATCGCCGCAGGGCTGATCGCCGCAGGCATCGGGGCGCTCATCGGTGGGCTGATCCCACCCTCGGAGATGGAGAAGGAACGGGCCGCGCAGTTCAGGGATGCCGCTGAGCCGGCGATCGAGGAGCTCAAGGCGATGGCGACGGAGGCGAAGGAGAACCTGCAGCCGCTCGCCGAGGAAGCCGCGGAGAACATCTTGGAGGCGGCACAGGATGCCGGCCAGACCATCAAGGCCGACGCGCAGAGCGCCACCGAAGAGGTGGCCCGGCAGACCAAGGCCTCGGCCGAGACCGTCAAGACCGATAGCCAGGTCAAGGCCCACGAGACCAAAACCGAAGCGCACCAGCTCCCCACCGCCTGACCGGTCGGGGCCGCCCGAATGGCCGATGGCCGGCCCCCGTGTCGCGGTCGAGCCCCATGGCGGCCCATCCCGGCCCCATCGGGTGACAGCCTCCTGAGCCCGAAAAAGCCGGGAGGCTCCTGAAGAAGTATCTACGTCGCCTGGCCGCCTGGCCGGGTGGCCGGACCACCCGAGGAGCAATGCAATGTCGCCAGCAGAGAAGAAGACCCCCACCCCTCCCAGCGGGCCCGGCGTGGATTCGCCTCCCGCGGAGGAGCCGACCGCCCCCGTCGCCCCGCCCCCACCGAAACCATCACAGCAGGGCCCCGCGACAGTGACGCCCACCGGCGTCCCCACGGGCGCGCCGCCCGAGTCGGTGGCCCAGCAGGGGAGTACCTCACCACCTCGCAGGGTGCCCGCCTCCGCACCACTGACCATGCATTGAAGGCAGGCCCACGCGGGCCGGTGCTGTTGCAGGATCATCACCTGCGCGAGAAGATCACCCACTTTGACCATGAGCGCATCCCGGAGCGCGTGGTGCACGCCCGTGGCACGGGGCCCATGGGGTGTTCGTGGCCAACGGCCGGGCGTCGAAGATCTGCAGGGCCGAGTTCTTGAAGAGGGGCGTGGAGACTCCCGTCTTCGTGAGGTTCTCGACGGTGGCCGGATTCCGTGGCTCGTCGGACACGGTCCGCGACACCCGCGGCTTTGCGACCAAGTTCTACACCTCAGAGGGCAACTACGACCTGGTGAGCAACAACATGCCGGTGTTCTTCATCCAGGAGGGCATCAAGTTCCCCGACATCGTTCACGCCGTCAAGCCCGAGCCGGACCGCGAGATCCCACAGGCCCAGAGTGCGCACGACACGTTCTGGGACTTCGTGTCCCTGCACACGGAGGCGCAGGCTCACGTGGCATGGAGCATGTCCGACCGCGGCCTCCCGCTGTCCTACCGGATGATGGAGGGATTCGGCGTCCACACCTTCAGGCTGATGAACACCGCTGGGGAGACATGCCTGGTGAAGTTGCACTGGAAGCCGCGCCAGGGTGTCCACTCACAGGTATGGGAGGAGACGCAGATGACGGCGGGCAACGACCCGGACTTCCACCGTCGCGACCTCTACGATGCCATCGACGCGGGCGCCTTCCCGTCCTTCGACCTCGGTCTCCAGGTGATGCCCGACACCGCCGACGAGACATTTCAGGGCATCGACCTGCTTGACCCGACCAAGCTGATCCCCGAGGAGCTGTGCCCCGTGGAGATCATCGGCACCATGACCCTGAACCGGCGACCGATGAACTTCTTCGCCGAGACCGAGCAGGTGATGTTCAACCCCGGCAACCTCGTTCCGGGCATCGACGTGACGAACGACCCGCTGCTCCAGGTCCGCCTGTTCTCCTACATCGACACCCAGATCACACGGCTCGGCGGACCCAACTTCAGCCAGCTGCCGATCAACCGGGCCCACTGCCCGGTCAACGACATGTTCCGCGACGGCTTTCACCAGGACGCGGTCCACGGCGGGGTCGCGCCGTACCGACCCAACTCCCTCGACTGCGGGAACCCTTCCCAGGCCGACGATGCCTCCGGCGCGTTCATCGACATCCCGACGCCGGTGGCCGGGGACAAGGTACGCGAGCTGTCGGCCGGTTTCGGCGATCACTTCAGCCAGGTCACGCTCTTCGTGCGGTCCCTGACGGAGGTGGAGCGCCAGCACCTGACCTTGGCCTATACCTTCGAATTGGGCAAATGCTTCGAGGAGTCCGTCCGGCTACGTCAACTCCAGTGCCTGGCCAACATCGACGCCGACCTGTGTGCCGACGTGGCCCGCGGCCTCGGCCTTCCGGCCCGGAGCCGACTGTGCCCCGGCCGCGGTCGAGCCCAGCCCTGCCGTGTCGCAGTTGCGCGGTAAGTGGCCGGTGACCGGCCGCAAGATCGCGGTCATCGTCGACGCCGACACCCCACCCGATGTCGCTTTCGCCGCGAAGGAGGCGGTGCAGGTGCTGGGTATGGCTGCGTTCATCACCGCCCCATCCGGCGGCAAGCTGGGCGACCTGGTGGTGGACCGGGCATACCTGACGGCGGCCTCCATCGAGTTCGACGCCGCCCTTGCGCTGGTGGCACCGGTCGCGGCCCCGACGCGGTGCCCACCTTGGACGCCAAGGCGGGCCATTCCACGGCCGGTGAGCCGGTGGATCCGAGGATGGTGAAGCTGGTGGCGGAGATGTTCCGGCATTGCAAGGCGATCGCCGTGGTGCCCGACGCGGTCGCGGTCCTCGCGGCGGCGGGAGTGTCTGAAGGAGCTCCCGGCGTCGTGGTGGCGGAGGTTGGGGAGGCGGTGTCGCAGTTGGCGAGGCTTCTCGCGACGCACCGGGTGTGGGACCGGTTTGGGGCCAGCCACGGCGGTGCCCGCACGGCGGGAGCGACACGTGCTGACGGGAGGCAGGCGTGAACCCGCACCGGTCGTAGTGAGGAGGGAGCCCGTGATATGGGCTGGCACTGGCAGGCGCGAGGCAAGGTCAGGCTGGTGGAGTTACCGGACCCGGATCGAGGAGGCCACCGACGTGGTGGTCCGCGTCAGATCGACGGCGATCCGCGGATCGGACCTGACGGCCCACGATCTACACCCGCCCCACCGGTTGCGCCTACCTGGCCATCTGGCCACCGACGGTCGTCCTGCCGATACATAGCGATGCAGACGATGATCTACCGCGGTCGCCAGGTCCCCGACCACCCCGACGTGCCCGTCGAGTTCACGGGCGCGCCGGAACAGGCGCGATACACGCTGAAGTTCACCCCGCGGGGCGACTGAGCGCTACGCCTGGCCGCGGGCGGCGGAGCGCTGCTGCGACACCTCGTACAGCGCGATCGCGGCGGCGACCGAGGCGTTGAGCGACTCGACCGCACTGGCGATCGGGATCGAGATGAGCGAGTCGCAGTTGTCGCGCACGAGCCGGGAGAGGCCCTCGTCCTCGGAGCCCACCACGATCAGCAGCGGTCCGTCGGCGCCCGGCGTGCCGGTGACGGGCACGTCGCCCTCGCCCGCGAGCCCGACGATGGTGAAGCCCATCTTCGACGCCTTCTCCAGCACCCGGTTGAGGTTGGTGGCCATCGCGATGGGAGCCGGCGGCGGCCCCGGCAGAGGTCTTCCATGCGGCCGCAGTCATGGAGGCGGAGCGCCGCGACGGGATGACGATGCCGGTGGCCCCGAAGGCGCCCGCGGATCGGATGATCGCGCCCAGGTTGCGGGGTCGGTGACGCCGTCGAGGGCCACGACGATGCCGTCGGCCTCCAACGCGTCAGCCAGTACGTCCTCCGGGTCGGCGTAGTCGAAGGCGGGCAGCTGCATCGCGACGCCCTGGTGCACGAGCCCACCGGTGACGCGGTCCAGCTCTGCCCGGGTCACCTGCAGCAGCGGGATGCTGTGCTCGGCGGCGTACTTCAGGATGTCACGCAGCCGGTCGTCGCGCTCGGCGCCCTCGGCGATGTAGGCCTGCTTGGCGGGCAGTCCCGCCGTCATCGCCTCGAAGACGGGGTTGCGGCCCACCACCCAGTCGGCGCCGGCCGGGCTACGGTGTGCCTGCTTGCGCGGCTGCCCCTGCCGCTCCGCGGCCTTCTTGGCACGGTGGCCTTGTGGTAGACGCGGTCCTCCGCCTTGGGGTGGGGCCGCGGCCCTCGAGCGACTTGCGGATCCGGCCGCCGGAACCGGCCGCCTTCCCCTTGCCCTTGCTTGTTGCTCCGCGACGCGATGAGTTGCCGGCCATATCAGTTCTCCAGGCTCCAGGTGGCCCCGTTGGGGTGTCGGTGATCTTGAGGCCGGTGGCGGCCAGGGTGTCTCGGATGGTGTCGGCCGCGGCCCAGTCCTTGGCTGCGCGCGCGGCGGCCCGCTGCTCGAGCAGGGCCGCGACGAGGCCGTCGACGACGGAGGTCAGGTCATCGCCCACAGCGCCGGTGGCCCATTCGGGGCGGAGGGGTGGATGCCGAGCACCGTCAGCATCGCGTCGACGGCCAGGAGTTCGCTCCGGACGGCGTCGCCGTCGGCGGCGGTGATGGCCTGGTTGCCGGTGCGGATGGCCTCGAACAGGGCCGCGACGGCGGCCGGGGTGCCGAGGTCGTCGTCCATCGCCGCGGCGAAGGCCCGGTACCTCGGGTTGTCGGCCGCGGCCGTGTCGCCCGGGGTGCCGCCGACGAGCTCCGCCGCGCGGCGGACGAACGTGTCGATCCGGGTGATCGCCTTCTCCGCCTCGGCGAGCGAGCCGCGGGTGTCCTCGTCGGCGGGGAGAACTCGATGGTCGAGCGGTAGTGGGGCTCAGCAGGAAGAAGCGCACGGCGCGCGGGTTGTAGGCCCTCGTCACCTCGGAGACGAGCGCCGTGTTGCCGAGCGACTTGCTCATCTTCTCGCCCGCCATGGTGACCCAGGCGTTGTGCATCCAGTACCGCGCGAAGCCGCGGCCCGCGGCCGCCGACTGCGCGAGCTCGTTCTCGTGGTGCGGGAAGCGCAGGTCGATCCCACCGCCGTGGATGTCGAAGGTGTCGCCGAGGTACTTGCCCGCCATCGCGGAGCACTCGAGATGCCAGCCGGGCGGCCACGGCCCACGGGACGGCCAGGACGCCGTCTCCGGCTCGCCGGCTTTGTGGCCCTTCCAGAGGGCGAAGTCGCGTGGGTCGCGCTTGCCGCGCGGGTCGGCGTCGGCCGCGGGCTCCATCTCGTCGACCTTCATCCCGCTCAGCTCGCCGTAGCGGGGCCAGCTCATCACGTCGAAGTAGACGTCGCCGGAGCCGTCGGGGCGACGTAGGCGTGGCCGGCCGCGATCAGGGCCTCCGTCAGCTCAAGCATCTCGGGCACGTGGCCCGTCGCGCGGGCTCGTAGGTTGGCGGGATGCAGCCGAGGGACGCGTAGGCGTCGTGCAGTTCGCGCTCGAAGCGGTAGGCCAGCGCGAACCAGTCCTCCCCGTTCTCCGCCGACTTCTGGAGGATCTTGTCGTCGATGTCGGTGACGTTGGCGACGACCTTCACGGTGTGGCCGTTGTGCTCGAGCCACCGCCGCAGGACGTCGAAGACGACCTCCTTGCGGATGTGGCCGAGGTGCGGGAGGCCTGCACCGTCAGGCCGCAGTGGTAGATCGACACCTCGTCGTCCCGGAGGGGCACGAAGTCGCGCACGGAGCGCGTTGCGGTGTCATAGAGCTTCACGGTGAGGAAGTTTACCGTGACCGGCCCCCGGGCGGACCGCCGTGGGAACGACCCGGGTCCCCGGGCTCAGGGTGCCGGCTTCTCCGCGACGAGGAGCACGTTGGTCCACGACCATTCGTCGGCGACGAGGCCGCCCTCGGCGTCCTCGGTGTAGACGCGGGCGGCCGGGCCGAACCGGTTCTCGATCAGCCACGGGTTTCGGATGGGACGGGTGTCGCGGGTCATCACGAAGCCGTTGGCCTCCAGCAGCGCCACCCACTCGTCGGGGTGAAGAAGCAGAACGCCTCGTGCGCCTCCGAGTACCAGGAGTCGAGGTAGTCCTTCTTCGCGAGGAACTCGTACAGCGCCCGCGGGTGAGCTTCACGAGGTTCCTCCCGTCGCGCCGCACCTCCTGGTAGGTGATGCCGTCGCCCTCCTCGCGCCGGAAGTCGACGGCGAACCGCTCGAAGCGGGCCCTGGTCGACAGCCCGGCCAGGTCACCGTCCGCGGCGCCGTCGTCGCTCGTCAGGTCGGCGAGCACGGGCTCTTCCCTGCCGTCGGGGCCGACGACGTCGTAGTTGATCCACACCCCGCCCGGCCTGAGCATCGTGAACACGCGCCTGCAGAACTCGAGCAGTTCGTCGCGGCCGAGGTACGACTCGATCTCGTGCGTCAGCGCCATCGAGATCACCGTGTCGAGAGAGTCGGCCTCGAAGAGCCTGGTCTGCATCACGTTGCGTTGATGGAAGAACACGTTGGCGTCGCCGAACTCGCCGTTGCTCCTGCGCTGCTCGCAGATCTCGTAGAGGGTCTTGCCACCTCGACCCGAAGAAGTCCGACTCGAAGAGTTCCGGCTTCCCGCTCAGCAGCTTGATGGTCTGCCCGGTGGCGCAGCCGACGTCGACGATCCTGCCTGGGCGCACCGCGCCCGCGAACTCGGAGACCTTGCGCCAGGCGTTGTCCTCGAACGCCGCCCGGTAGGTTGCGTAGTCGCGCGTGACGGTGATGTCGCCGTCGTCGGAGTCGATCAGGGGTCGGCGTAGATCGACTGGACGGCCGCCGCGAGCCCGTAGCGCCGGTAGTAGTTGAGGGCCGCCGGATGCATGACCCCGCCGACCCGGCTGGTCCAGTCGTCCCCGGCGGCGATGATCTCCTCGACCACCTGCCAGGGTCGGGCCTCGTCGGTGCCGAGCTCCACCGGGTCGACGCGGTAGCCGAGGGCCTCGTAGCCGGCGCTGACGGCGGGTGTGGAGCAGGCGACCAGGGTGTTGCCCGGACGCAGCGCGACGTCGCCGCCCGTCTGGGTGCGGATCTCCTCGATGACGAAGTGGGCGAAGTCGGGCTTCGGGCGCCGGTTGCCGATCAGGAAGGTCAGCGAGGGCAGGTCGGTGGCAGCCGCGACGGACTCGATGAGGCCGAGGCGACGCTCACCCGCGATCGGGTTGCGCTGGGTGCCGCCGTGATCGGCGCTGGTGATCGCCCAGACCACCTCCGCGCCAGGGTTGGCCTCGACAAGCGAGCCGAGGTGGGCGATCTGGAAGGCCGTGATCAGGTGGTGGCGGCCGGGAAACAGGATGTAGCGCACGCTGGGCATTCTGGCACCCGGCGGGTGCGACGCGCAGATGGCGGCCCGGCTCACTCCCCGCAGGCGGCCGGGTCGCCCATGAAGTACGTGATGGGCAGTCCCCGTCCACGGCGGCGTCGGCCCCGAGCGCAGAGACCAGCGCTGCCGGGCTTCCGATCGTCATGGAGGCGCACTCGTCGAGCATGGCCCCGCCCTCGTAGGTGAACAGGACCTCGACCAACGTCCTCTGTCCCGGGGCAACGGTGACCGAGTCCAGGTAGGCCACCGCATCCACGTCGGCCTCGTCGATCTGGACGGGCCCCGGGTTGGGGTTGGCGAACTGCACCGAGAACCGCAACGCGCTCTCACCCATGAGGGCAGGTAGATCCCGTTGAGGTCGACCGTCATCGCGCTGTCGTTGGCGACGAAGAGACGCAGCCTGCACTCCATGCCCTCTGTGATGTGAACCGTCGGCAGTTGCACCGGATCCGAAATCGGTTCGTCACCGGGCAGCGCACTCTCGAGCCGCGTCACCTCGGCGCCGGAGCAGACCACCGGCTGCGCGTCCTGCATGACGTGGACGCTCCTCAGGGTGCCCTGCGCCAGCACGAACCAACCCGCCGCGATAAGGGCGACGACCCCGAGGCCAGGAACACGACGAGTCGCTCCCGACGCGTCGAGGCGCGTGGCCTCTCCGCCGGGGTGGTCTCGGGGCGATGATTGCGGTGTCTGCCGTGGTCATGGCCGAAATATGGCAGTGCGGCATTCGCCGGTGGTGCCCGGCACGGATCTCGGGGCGGGCGATCGCGCCTCGACGAGGGTGGCTATCCGTGGACGCAACGGGCGGGCACCCGGAGGTGCCCGCCCGTTCGTTCAACCCCGGCCGCTCACCATCCGGTGGACGGGAGGCCCGGACGTGCCGGGCCCGATGCGGGTGCGGTGGGGCCGGGGTGACTGACGGCCCCCGCGAGGCCGTCGGGCTGGGTGCCGCCGATGGGGCCGGGGTCACCGACGGGGTCGGCGTCGGCGACGGGGTCGGCGTCGGGGAAGGAGCCGGGGTGGGTGTCAGGGACGCGGAGAGCGACCAGCTCGGTGCCGGGCATCCGTGCCGGGAACCCACTCCACGTAGCGCCAGCCCTCGACACTGCCCGCGCGGGGCGCGTGTCCGGCCGGGCCGCGGTCGGCGTAGGTCCACGGGTACCCGACCGGGTCGCCGGTCGGCTCGGCGTGCCAGTAGGACCAGTAGTGGTCACCGGAGCCCGCCCGGGGTACCCGTCGATGGCCGTCAGGAGCGACCCGCTCGTGGTCGCGGTGAACCCGGCGCTCGCGAGCGCCTCGAGGCCCGTGCGGAACTGCGTGGCACAGCCTCCGTCACGCAGCCCGGTGTCCCGCTCGACGGTGACCCAGACGTTGCCCGCGGCGACGCAGGCCGCAGCTGGTTCGTTGACGCCCTCGTCGACCCGGTCGCTGGTCACCCGCTGCGTGAGCACCCCGGTGAACGTGGCGTCGTCGGAAGCGAAGACCCACCGGTACCGGCCCGCCAACGGGAAGACGACACCGCCCTCGGCGGGCTCCGCCGCGTCGGGGAGACGGCGGCGAACGTGACGCCGCCGCGCCCGGTCAGCCTCGGCACGGGCACGACGAGGTCGCCGGCGGTGTCCGGCAACGCGGCGGTCTGGTCGAGCGCGCTCAGCGTGCCCAGCCCGGTGGGAGCCCCCACGAGGCTGGTCAATGCGTTTCCGTCGACCCGGAGGGTCTCGAGAGCCGACAGCGCCCCGAGGCCCGCGAGGCTGGAGAGGCCGGTGCGGCTCAGGTCGAGCCGCTCCAGGCCGGTCAGGGACGCGATCTGCCCGAGGCCCGGCAACGGGTTCCCGGCCAGATCGAGGGCGGTCGCGTCGGTCAGCAGATCCAGCCCGGTCAGGTCGGAGATCCCCGCGTCACGGCAGGTCAGGGACGTGACCTCCGCGGCCTGCGCCGTGGTCGGGACCGCGCCCGGTGCCAACCCGGCCGCGTCCGCGACGCAGGCGCGCAGCGCCGGGTCGGGGATGTTCGCCGGGTCGGCCACCGGCTCGCCGACCAGCTGGGTCACGGTGCCTGAGAAGTGTTCCCCCAGGTCGGTGCGGGCCGAGAATGTCCACGGGTAGCTGCCGGGCGCGGGGTAGCTGACCAGCGCGCCGTCGACGGTGACCCCGGCCGGCGGCTGCACCGCGACGGGGACCCGTCGTGGTCGAGGACGCGGGGACCGCGACGCTCATCCCCGCGGGCACCTCCGCCACCGTCGCCGCCTGCCAGCGCGCCTTCAGGCCCATGTAGGCCTGGCTCGGCATCCCTCCGAGGGGGAAAGATCGGCGATCCGGTTCGTCGCGAGATCGAGCGACTCGAGCGCGGTGAGTGCGCGCAGCGGGGCGACGGATTCGACCTCGTTGGAGCCGAGGCCCAGGTGGGTCAGCCGCGTCAGTCCCGCGAGCGGGTGAGGTCGCTGATCGCGTTGCCTGAGACGTAGAGCCGCGTGAGGTTCGTGAGGCCGGCGACGGGCGTCAGATCGCTCAGCGACGAGTTGTTGACCACGAGCCGTTGGAGCCCCGTCATGGTCTCCACCCCGGAGAGGCTTGTCAGGTCGGCGTGGTCGTGGCGCGCCCGCTGGGTGACCTCGAGGTCGGTCAGGCCGGTCAACGGGAGAGGGCGGCGATGGAGGCCACCGGATTCTGGCTGAGCGAGAGCACGGCGAGCCTGCTGAGGCCGGCCAACGGCGCCACATCGGCGATCGAGTTGCCGGGGAGGAGCAGCCGCTCCAGGCCCGACAGGCCCGAGAGCGGCTCCAGGTCGGCGATCCGGTTGCTGCTCAGGATCAGGTTGGTGGCGCCGGTGAGGTGTTCGGCCCCGTGAGATCCGTGATGGACCTGGCGACGCAGCTGACCTCGGTGAGGGCGGCCAGCTGGGCGGCCGTGATCGGGTCCCCGTCCCCGACGCCGACGGCGTCGGCGAGGCAGCCCCGGAACCCCGCGTCGGGGATGTCGACCCCGACGATGGGGTGGGGGCCTCGGTGACCTGCTGGGTGAAGGTGCCCGAGAAGTAGGCCGCCTCCCATGTGTTGGCCCTGACCTCGAAGGTCCAGGTGTAGGAGCCCGGCTCCGCGAAGGTGACCGTCGTGTCGGTCAGCGTGATCCCGGCCGGAGGCGTCGCGAAGTGGGCCGCCCTGTCCCGGTCGGTGACCCGCGGGCGTCGGTGGCCACCGTCGCCTGGGCGGTCGGTGCCGTGAGCACCTGACCGGTGGCCGTGATGTTGCCGGTCGGCACGGTGGCCAATGCGGACAGGTCATGGAGGTGGTTGCCGGAGATGCGCACCCTGTTCAGGGTCGCCACGCTGCCCAGTGCCCCGATGTCGGTGAGCCGCGCATTCTCGGCGTCGAGGGTCGTCAGTGCGGGTGACCGGCGAGCGGGCCAGGGTCGTGACGGCCGTGTGGTTGATGTTGAGCACGCCCAGCCCGGTGAGCCGCTCGATCCCCGCCAGCGACGTGAGCCTGGCGTGCCCGGAGGATGCCGTCTGCCCCACCCGCAGGGTGTACAGGGTCGAGTTGCGGCCGATCGTGGCGAGCGAGATGACGTCATTGAGCGTCAGGTCGAGCGTCTTCAGGCGTGGGAGCGAAGCGAGGCCCGAGAGGTCGCTGATCGCGTTGTCCTTGAGATTGACGGTCACCAGGCTCGGGTGGCCCGCCAACGGGGCGACGTTGCCGATCTCGTTGCTGTTGAGCGTCAAGGTGGTGAGCCCGGTGAGGCGCCCGATGCCGGTGAGGTCGCGGACACCCTTGCCGTTGCAGGTCAGGGTGCCGGTCAGCCCGGCCAGATCGTCGGCGCTCGGCTCCGCGTCGGAGGCCCGTCCGAGCCGCGAGTTGACGCACCCCTTGAGCGCCGCGTCCGGAGGAGCGTGGCCTGGGCCGCGGTCACCTCGACGGTCACCGAGCCGTTGTAGTAGAAGTCGTCCTGGTCGCGGAAGGCCCAGGTGTAGGTGCCTGCGGTGTCGTAGGTCACCCGCCCTCCGGTGATGGTGACGCCCGCCGGAGGGGTGGCGGTGAAGGTGCCACCGGCGCGCCCGACGAGCGTTGGCGCGAGCGTGGCCTCTCCCGCGGTGGCGGGGTGGCCGGCCACCCGTTGCCCGTGCCGGGTGCCCGAGAGGGTGCCTTCGGGAAGGAGCCGAGCACCGACACGTCGCTCAGCCGGTTTCCCGCGACGTCGAGGTTGCCGAGTTCCCTGAGCGCGGCCAACGGGGAGATGTCGGTCAGTGAGTTGTCGGCCAGCCCCAGGGTGAGGAGCTTCCCGGCCGCCGCGAGCGGCGCGACGGTCGTCAGGTTGTTGTTGCCGAGGAAGAGCTTGGTGAGGTTGGGCAGCGATGCGACGCCGGTGGCGTCGGCGATGCCGCGCCCGTGCACGACAGGTCGGTCACCGTCGCGAGCTGGGCGGGGTCGGCTCCGCTGAGGCGGGCAGCCCGAGCTTGTCGGTGACGCACGCGCGCAGCGCCGCGTCCGGCATGGCGGTGGCCAAGGTCGGGCCGTCGGCCTGCGCGACGGGGCGTGGATGAGGAATAGACTGGCGAGCAGTCCCGCGACCAGTCCTCTGAATGGCGCCATTCGGCGGCCTCCTTGCGGATCAGGCCCGCGAAGGTCGGCGCATGGAGGTCCCCGCGCTTCCCGATTCCGCGCGGGCAGCATCTGTATCGCTCAGGGGTCGGTCCGGCTCCCACGCCTAGGTGGATACGGTTGCGGGTCAGCCCGGGATCACACCCGGTTCTAGCCCTGAACGCTGTGGAGCCTAGCAGCGGCGGTGGGTCGCCGCGGTCGGGGCCCCGTTTGGTAGTTCATGGTTCAATTACATGCGTGAGCATTGACATCCAGATCTGGTCCGACGTCGCCTGCCCTGGTGCTACATCGGGAAGCGCCGCTTCGAGAAGGCGCTCGCCGGGTTCCCGCAGCGCGATCAGGTGCGCGTCACCTGGCGGAGTTTCCAGCTCGACCCGACGCTCCCCGAGCGCAGCGACCGCGACGAGATCGGCTACCTGGCGGAGACCAAGGGATGCCCGCGCCGCGGTGGAGCAGATGGTCTCCCAGGTGAAGCAGGTGGCCGCGGACGAGGGGCTCGACTACGACTTCGACGCGCTGGTGGTGGCCAACTCCCGCCGCGCGCACCGCGTCCTCCAGGCTGCGAAGCTTGCGGACGCGGCCGACGGTGGCGATCGCGCCGATGCCCTGGAGGAGGGCTGTTCTCCTCGCACTTCGAGCGGGTGGTCACATCGGTGACGCCGACACCCTGGTCGCGCTGGCGACCGCCGCGGGGCTCGACGCGGATGCCGCGCGGGACGCGCTCGACTCCGAGGAGCTCGACCGCGCGGTCGAGGATGACATCGCCTTGGCGGCCCGGCTCGGCATCCGCGGCGTCCCGTTCTTCGTCGTCGACTCCCGCTACGGGGTTTCCGGTGCCCAGCCCTCCGAGGTGTTTCTCGACGTGCTCGGCACCGTGCTTTCGGAGCAGGCCCCGAGCCTGATCACCGTCGAGGGCGGCCAGGGGAGGCCTGCGGGCCCGAGGGCTGCTGATCCTCCACCGGTATCTCCGGTAAACGCTTCCCGTGTTCTCTTGCCGAACCCGGGTGTCTGTGTCACGATATGGGAAAGCGTTTACCCAATGGTGAGAAACACTACAAGGAGATTCAGGCGTGACATCCACGACTTCGGCAGGCATCCGCGAGATCGGCATCATCATGAATGGTGTCTCGGGCCGGATGGGGTACCGGCAGCATCTGGTCCGCTCGATCCTCGCGATCCGGGAGGCGGGTGGCGTCGAGCTCCCTGACGGCACCAAGGTGACCGTGCGGCCGCTCCTGGTGGGACGCAGCGAGGCGAAGCTCGCCGAGATCGCCGAGCGGCACGGCATCGTCGACTACACCACCGACCTGGACGCGGCCCTCGCCGACCCGCAGTGGGAGATCTACGCCGACTTCCTGGTGACGAAGGCGCGGGCGGCCGCGCTCCGCAAGGCGATCGCCGCGGGAAAGACCATCTACACCGAGAAGCCCACCGCCGAGTCGGTGGAGGAGGCCCTCGAGCTCGCGCAACTGGCCCGTGAGGCCGGCGTGAAGACCGGCGTCGTGCACGACAAGCTGTACCTTCCGGGCCTCCAGAAGCTGCGCCGCCTGATCGACTCCGGCTTCTTCGGCCGGATCCTCTCGGTTCGCGGCGAGTTCGGCTACTGGGTGTTCGAGGGCGACTGGCAGCCCGCCCAGCGCCCCAGCTGGAACTACCGCGCCGAGGACGGCGGCGGCATCATCGTCGACATGTTCCCGCACTGGAACTACCTGCTCGAGAACCTGTTCGGCCCGTGCGTTCCGTCTACGCGCAGGCGTCGATCCACATCCCGCGGCGCTGGGACGAGAAGGGCGAGGAGTACGCGGCCACGGCCGAGGACGCGGCCTACGGCGTGTTCGAGCTCGAGGGCGGGTCGTCGCCCAGATCAACTCGAGCTGGACCACCCGCGTCAACCGCGACGAGCTAGTGGAGTTCCACGTCGACGGCACGCACGGCTCGGCGGTGGTCGGCCTGTTCGGCGCCAAGCTGCAGGGCCGCAACCAGACGCCGAAGCCGGTGTGGAACCCGGACCTGGCCGACGGGCACGACTACGCCGACGACTGGGCGCAGGTGCCGACCAACGACCTGTTCCTCAACGGCTTCCGGCAGCAGTGGGAGGAGTTCCTCGCCTCCTACGTGCAGGGCACCGACTACCCGTTCGACCTGCTCGCCGGTGCGCGCGGCGTCCAGCTCGCGGAGGCCGGGCTCGCCTCGGCCCGCGACGGCCGCAAGGTGACCCTCGACGAGCTGACGCTGGGCTGATCCGCATGAGCTCCACCGTCACCCTGCTCGACGCGGCCGGATCCACCCGGCGCGTCGACCTCCTGGATCCACCCGCCATCGCCCGGCCCACCGGGCCGCTCCGCACCCGCACCGCGTACGCCGCCGCGCACGTGGTGCCGGTCGCCTGGGCCGACAACACGCCCGGGCGCCCGGCCGAGATCGACTGGGACGCCACCCTCGCCTTCCGCAGGCACGTCTACTCCTGGGGCCTGGGCGTCGCAGACGCCATGGACACCGCGCAGCGCAACATGGGCTCGACGCAGCCGCGACCCGCGAGCTGATCGCGCGGTCTGCCCAGACCGCACGGGAGGAGGGCGGATCGGTCGTCGTCGGAGTCAACACCGACCACGTCGAAGACGAGAGCCTCACCCTGGCCCAGATCGTCGACGCCTACCGCAGCCAGCTGCACTTCTGCGAGGAGCAGGGCGCTGTGCCGGTGCTGATGGCCAGCCGTCACCTCGCCCGCGCGGCCACCGGCGCCGACGACTACCGCCGCGTCTACGGCCAGGTGCTGCAGAGCGCCTCGGCGCCCGTGATCCTGCACTGGCTCGGCACCGCATTCGACCCGCAGCTGGCCGGCTACTTCACAGGCGACCCGGCCGACCGGTGGGGCACGGCCGCCGAGGTGCTCCTCGACATCATCGAGGCCGACGTCGACCGGGTCTCCGGCGTCAAGATGAGCCTGCTCAACGCCGAGTCCGAGGTCGCCGTCAGGCAACGGCTTCCCCGTTCGGTGCGGATGTACACCGGGACGACTTCAACTACGTCGGCCTCATCGGAGGCAGCGACGTCCCGCAGCCACCCAGCCGGACCGTGACCCGGCCTCGGAGCGGCAGCACTCCGACGCGCTCCTCGGTGCCTTCGCGGCGGTCGCTCCCGTGGCCTCGGCCGCGATCCAGGCCCTGGATGCGGGCGACCCCGCCCGCTACCTCGAGCTGTTGGGCCCCACCGAGGAGCTCAGCAGGCAGGTGTTCGCCGCGCCGACCTTCTACTACAAGACGGGCGTCGCGTTCCTCTCCTGGCTCAACGGCCATCAGGCCGCCTTCCAGATGGTGGGGGCCTGCACGCCACCCGCAGCCTTCCGCACCTCTCCCGGATCGTGGAGTTGGCCAACGCCGCCAACGCGCTGGAGCGACCCGAACTCGCCGCCGAGCGCTGGCACGCGCTCCTCGCCGTGAACGGGGTGGCCTCATGAGCGCGTCAGGCAGGTTGTCGATCAACCAGGCCACCATCAAGCACGCCGACCTCGGCACCGCGCTGAGGGTCACGTCGGCGGCGGGTGTCGGGTCGATCGGGCTGTGGCGTGAGCCGGTGGCCGACGTGGGCCTCGCGACGGCCGCAGAGATGCTGGCGGACTCGGGCCTGCGGATGTCGACCTACTGCCGTGGCGGCTTCTTCACTCTCCCGGAGTCGCCCGAGCGGCGCGCCGCCCTGGACGACAACCGCCGCGCCATCGAGGAGACCGCGACGCTCGCCGCGGCCGGCGCCGACGGCTCCGAGGCGGTGCTGGTGCTCGTCGCGGGAGGCCTGCCGGACGGTTCACGCGACCTCGGCGCGGCCCGCGACGGCGTGCGCGCGGCCCTGGACGAGCTCGCCCCGCCGCCGAGGCGGCAGGCGTCACGCTCGCGATCGAGCCGCTGCACCCCATGTTCGCGTCCGACCGGTGCGTCGTGCCCACGCTCGGGTACGCGCTCGACCTCGCGGCCGACTTCGCGCCCGGGTGGTGGGCGTCACCGTCGACACGTTCCACATCTGGTGGGACCCGGACGCGTTCGCACAGATCGCGCGCGCGGGCCGCGAGGGACGCCTCGCCACCTACCAGGTGTGCGACTGGGCGACGCCGCTCCCGGCCGACGTGCTGCTGTCGCGGCACTATCCCGGTGACGGCGTCATCGACTTCGGGTCGTTCACCCGTGCCGTCGAGGCAACCGGGTACGACCGCGACATCGAGGTGGAGATCTTCAACGCCGACATCTGGGCGGCCCCGTTCGAGGAGGTTGTCCGCCGGACCGCGGAGAGCTTCGCGTCGAGCGTGCAGCCGTTCCTTGCAACCGTAGACTCATCCCTGTGACTCCACCGCCCGGAACGCCACCCTGCACGATGTCGCCAGGCTGGCCGATGTGTCCCTCGCAACCGCCTCAAGGGTGCTCAACGGCTCCACCCGCGCGGTCGCCGACTCGTACCGCGTGAAGGTGCAGGCCGCCGCGGCCGAGCTCGGCTACACCGCCAATCGGTCGGCCCAGGCCACCGCGAAGGGCACCTCGGCCACCGTCGCGCTGCTGGTGGCCGACATCGCCGACCCCTACTTCGGCGAGATCGCCGTGGGCGTGGCGCACGCTGCCGAGGAGCAGGGCCTGATGGTCACCATCGCCATGACCGACCGCGACCCCGTCCGCGAGATTCGGGTGGTGCGTGAGCTGCGCGGACAACGGCCGAGGGGCATGATCCTCGCCGCATCCCGCTCGAGCGACGGGGACCCCTCCGAACTGGACACCGAGCTGCGGCTCCTCGAGGCGGCCGGTGGACGCGCCGTCGCGATCGGCGGGGGCGCGCCCTCGTTGCGCTCCGTGAAGGTGGACAACCGGGGTGGGGCCGAGGCGCTGGGCCGGGCGATGACCGATCTCGGCTACCTCACAGCCGTCGTCCTTGCCGCCTCGGAGGGCGTCGTAACCAGCGACGAACGCGTTGCCGGATTCCGTGCCGGCTTCGGCGGGGACGCTTCGCGCTGCTATCGGGACGGCCTGACCCGCGACGCCGGGTACCGCGCGATGACGGCCGCCCTTGCGGACGGCATCGAACCCGGCACCTTCGTGTTCGGGGTGACCGACGTCGTGGCCCTCGGCGCCCTCGCGGCGCTGCGGGGGCGGGCCGCACCGTCGGAACGGACATCGCGGTCGCCGGCTTCGACGATGTCCCCGCGAGTCTCGACGTGACCCCCAATCTCACTTCCGTGAGCGTGCCGCTGCAGGCGATCGGTGAACAGGCGCTGCGCGCGGCGGTGGACCGGGACTGGGAACCGGACCCTGCGGCCCTGGCCGTCCGTGTCCAGGTTCGTGACTCGACCCCGCGACTGGCATGAGCACCGTCGTCGTTGCGGTCGACAGCTTCAAGGGGTCGATCGGTGCCGCCGAGGCGGCTGAGACCATCTCACACGCCTGGCGCACCGTTCGACCCGACGACGACGTGATCCTGCGGCCCATGGCCGACGGAGGGGAGGGACCCTCGCCGCGTTCGAGGTGGCCGTGCCCGGCTCCCGTCGGATGCCGGTGTTCGTGACGGGGCCGGCCGACACAGAGGTGGCCGCGTGGTGGCTGCTGCTGCCCGACGGCACCGGTGTCGTCGAGCTGGCCTCGACGTCGGGCATCGAACTGCTCGGGAGCGGAGGCTGCCCTTCGACGCCGACACCACTGGATTCGGCCAGGCCATCGCGGCCGCCCTCGCGCACGGCGTGCAGCGTCTGGTGCTCGGGATCGGCTCGTCCGCCTCGACGGACTGCGGCGTCGGACTCCTGCGCGCGCTCGGGGGCCGGTTCAGCGACCACGACGGATCGGAGGCCGCGCCCGGCCTCCGGGGTCTCGCCTCGATCGTCGTGGCGGACCTGACCGACCTGCTGCCGCCACCCGCCGGAGGCGCTGTCGTGCTCAGCGACGTGACCAACCCGCTGCTCGGGCCGTCGGGGCGGCTGCGGTGTTCGGGCCCCAGAAGGGAATCCGGCCCGAAGACGTCCCTTCGCCGACCGATGCCTCGCCCACGCCGCGTCCCTGCTGCCCGCCGACCCGGAGACCCCGGGTGCGGGTGCGGCGGGGGCAGCGGGTTCGCGCTGCTCGCCTGGGGTGCGCAGCTGGTGCCCGGGCGGCGGAGGTGGCGCGAATGATCGGACTGGTCGACGCCGTCCGCGGCGCCGACTACGTTGTCACGGGGGAGGGGAGCTTCGATGCCCAGTCCGCGGCGGGCAAAGTGCCGGGGTACGTCGCCGACCTGGCCCGGGACGCGGGCGTTCCCGTAGGCCTGGTGGCTGGACGGATCGGGGGCGACGCCGACGTCGGCGCCTTCGTCGACGTGCGGTCGCTCAGCGGCCTGGCCGGCTCCCCGCACGAGGCCATGGCCGAGCCCCGCCACTATTTGGCGGTCGCGGCGGCCGGGATGGCGGCCCGCGTCGAGGCGTGAGGCGGCCTAGCCGCCCTTTGCCTTCTTCGCTGCCTCCTTGGCTGCGGCCTTCGCCCTGAGCGCCGCGATGTCGAGGCCCGCCACCACGGGGATGTCGGGGTCGTTCGCGCCGTCCTCCCACGGGTCGTACGGCTTGTCGTTCTCCTCGGCGTCGACGAAGCCCTTCGAGGGTCGAACTTGTCCACCAGTTCGCCGCCCACCGGCTGCAGGTTGCCCATCTGCTCGTCGGGCAGCGTCGAGAGGATCTCGTGGATGTAGCCGCTGGCTGCCTCCGCCGTCGGCACCTCGCGGCCCTCGCGCTGCGACTGGTACCAGCGGTAGTCGAGCACCTCGTGGAAGAACTGGGCCGCGTCACGCTTGCCCGTAGGTCGGACGGGATCCGGTTGACGGCGGGCTCGAACACCTCGACCAGCCACTTGTGGGCCGCCACCGATTCGGGGGCGTGTGGGCCTTCTTGGCCCGGAACGTGTCCATGTCGTTGAGCAGCCGTCGAGCCTGGTGCTCCTCGGCGTCCAGGCCGGTGAGTCGCATCAGGCGGCGGGTGTGGTGGCCTGCGTCGACGACCTTGGGCCGCATCCGGATCGTGCGCCCGTCCGGGGAGGCGTCGACGTCGATCTCCGCGACGTCGAAGCCGAGCGCGTTGAGGCGTCGCACGCGGCCCTCGAGCCGATACATCTCGGAGCCGTCGAACTCCTCGACGCCGGTCAGCTCGGCCCAGAGTTGGTGGTAGCGCTCCTCAATGGTGTTGACGAGCCATTCGGGATCGAGGGACGGGTCGAGGATGCCGCCCGCCTCGAGGTCGAGGAACTCCCCGAACAGGTTGGTGCGCGCGATCTGCAGGTCGTGGCGACGCTGACCTTCGGTGAGCTGGTCGTGGATCTCCCCCGTCTCGGCATCGACCAGGTAGGCGGCGAACTCGCCCGCGTCACGCCGGAAGAGGATGTTCGACAGGGACACGTCGCCCCAGTAGAAGCCCGTCAGGTGGAGGCGGGCGAACAGCACCACCATCGCGTCGAGCAGGCGACCGACGGTCTCGTGCTTGACGCCGGGATAGAACAGCGACCGGTAGGGAAGGGAGAAGGGCAGGTGCCTGGTGAGCAGCACGGGATCGAGGGGTTCGCCGTCGCTGGTGACCCGCCCCGTCACAACGCCCACCGGCTCGACCCCCGGGACGCCGAGGCGCCGCAGCTCGGTGAGCAACCGGTACTCCTGAACCGCGACCTCCTCGAGGATCTCCTTGGCCGCGAGGATGTCGTCGCCGACCTGGATGAACCGCACGACGTGACGCGAGATGCCGCGCGGAAGCGCGACCAGATGATAGGTGGGCCAGTCGGCCAGCGCGAGCTGCCAGGGGAGCCTGATCAGATCGGCATCGGGCTTGGCGGCGAGGAATCTGGGCACGCCCACTACCCTACTGTGCGCCGCCAGGGGAGTGCGGGAGCGTCGTCAGCAGTGCGCTCGCGTAGGCGTCCTCCGCGTCGTGGGCCCGGTGGGTGGTGCCGTCGGAGAGCGTCACGACGAAGTCGTTCCCGGCGAGGGTGAGGGAGGCGAACCGCTCCCGAGGAGCGCGCGTAGCTGGGCCTCCGACGGCAGCCACACGGTCGCTGCCTGCGGGATCGAGTCGAGCGCCCACTCGGTGGTGCCGTTGAAGGCGAAGATCGTTCCGGTCTCCAGGCGCCTCGTCTCGATGACCATGTCGGCCAGGTGGAATACCTCGTCGACCATCTCCGCGCGGCGGATGGCGAACCGGTCCCCTCGGAAGGGGTCCACTCGAGCCCGGCCGATGCCAGGTCGAGCGCGAGCGCGAGCGCGAGCACGGCTACCCCGCGGCCCTCTGTGCCCGGTCGAGGGCCTCGGCGACGACGGCCACCAGATCCTCCGCCGACTCGACGCCGACGCTGATCCTGAGCAGCCCGTCTCCGATCCCGGCGGTCGCGCGGGCCTCCTCCGTCATACCCGCGTGCGTCATCGACGCAGGGTGGCAGATGAGCGACTCGACACCCCGAGCGACTCGGCCAGGTGGAAGATCTGCAGCCCGTCGAGGAAGGCCTCCGCGGCCGCCCTGCCTCCATGGAGCTCCAGCCCGAGGAGCGACCCCATGCCGGTCTGCTGCCGCTTGGCGACGTCGTGGCCGGGATGGCCGGGCAGGCCTGGGTAGTAGAGGTTCGCCACCGACCGGTGGCCATCGAGCAGGTCGACCAGGACCTCGGTGTTGTCGGTGTGGACGCGCATCCGCGCGTCGAGGGAGCGGAGCCCACGAAGCGTCAGGTAGGCGTCGAACGCGCTGCCCGTGAGGCCCAAGGCATTGGCCCACAACCGGAGCCGTTCATGGATCGCCTCGTCGGCCGCCACCGCGATGCCGCCCACGACGTCTGAGTGCCCGTTGATGAACTTCGTGGTCGAGTGGATGACGACGTCGGCGCCGTGCTCGAGAGGCCGCTGGTAGAGCGGCGAGAGGAATGTGTTGTCGACGGCCACGAGGGCTCCGACGGCGTGTGCGGCATCGGCGGTGGCCCGGATGTCGGTGATCCGCAGCAGCGGGTTGGACGGGGTCTCGATCCAGACGAGGGCGGGGGATGTGGCCATGGCGGCGGCCATGGCGGCGCCGTCATTGAAGTCGACGAAGTCGACGGCCAACCTGCCCTGCTCCGCGAGGAACGTGAACAGCCGCCAGGTGCCGCCGTAGGCGTCGTGCTGGACGATGACCCGGGCACCGGCCGGGACGAACGCCTCGGCCACCAGGGTGATGGCGGCCAGACCCGTCGCCACCGCGGTCGCGCCCACGCCACCCTCGAGCGCGGCGACAGCGTCATTGAGCAGGTCCCTGGTGGGGTTGCCGGAGCGGGAGTAGTCGTAGGCGCGAGGCTCGCCGATGGCCTCGAACGTGTAGTTGGTGCTCAGGTAGATCGGCGGGACGACCGCCCCTGTGAGGGATCGGTCCCGAGCCCGGTGCGCATGCCGCGGGTCCATCTTCCGAGTTCAGCCATCTACTTCCCTTCCTCAGGTTCGAGCATACGGAACCAAGCCCGACGCCATGGGCACGGTGTCCGGCGCCGGACAGGTGCTGTGAGCGAAACCCGGGCGCGATCCGAACGCGACAAGGAAGAGGGGCCCGGTCGGAACCGGGCCCCTCTTCCTCTATGAACGAGCTGCGATCAGGAGATGCGATCCTCGGTCTTGGTGCTGAACACGTGCACCTGATCGGGGTCGGCCGTCAGGCGGACGACGGAACCCTTCTCGGGAGCGGTGCGGGCGCCGACGCGGGCGACGTACTGCTGAGCGGTGACGACCTCATCGTCCGACAGGCCCGCAAGGGTGCCGTACAGGAACGAGTCGGCGCCGAGCTCCTCGACGACGGCCACGTCGAGACCGATGCCCTCGTCGGCGATGCGGAAGGCCTCGGGCGGATGCCCACGGTGAGGCTGTCCTCGCCGGCGGCCTTGGCCAGGGTCTCGCGGGGCACCGGAACGGTGTAGTCGCCGACCTGCACGCCGCCCTCGACGATCTTGCCTGTCATCAGGTTCATGGCGGGCGAGCCGATGAAGCCCGCGACGAAGAGGTTCCTCGGGGCGTCGTACAGCGCGAGCGGGGTGTCGACCTGCTGCAGGATGCCGTCCTTCATCACCGCGACGCGGTCACCCATCGTCATGGCCTCGGTCTGGTCGTGCGTGACGTAGACGGTGGTGACGCCGAGACGCTGCTGGAGGGCGGCGATCTGGGTGCGGGTCGAGACGCGGAGCTTGGCGTCGAGGTTCGACAGCGGCTCATCCATGAGGAAGACCTGCGGCTGGCGCACGATCGCGCGGCCCATGGCGACGCGCTGACGCTGGCCACCCGAGAGGGCCTTCGGCTTGCGGTTGAGGAAGTCCTCCAGGCCGAGGAGCTTGGCTGCCTCCTGGACGCGCTGCTGGCGCTCGGCCTTGGGTACGTTCTGCATCTTCAGGGCGAAGCCCATGTTGTCGCCCACCGTCATGTGGGGTAGAGAGCGTAGTTCTGGAAGACCATCGCGATGTCGCGGTCCTTCGGCGGGAGATCGGTGACATCGCGGTCGCCGATGAAGATCGAGCCGGAGTTGACCTCTTCCAGGCCTGCGAGCATGCGCAGCGAGGTGGACTTGCCACAACCGGAGGGCCAACGAGAACCATGAACTCGCCATCTTCAATCTCGAGGTCGAGCTTGTTGACGGCGGCGCGATCGGTGCCGGGGTAGACGCGCGAGGCTTCCCGGTAGCTGACAGTGGCCATGCCACATTCCTTTCCACGGGCAGGTACGTGCCCGACGATCCGTAGTGGATAGGAACCTATGTTTAGGTGTTCCTGATTTCGGACTCTACACCCATGTTCCGGCCTGGGGCCGGCAGGGTGTCCCCCGTCGGGGCAGCGGGGGCCGTCCGTCCGGGGCTCCGGTGGGGATGCCCGGCGCGCAGGAGGTCGGTCAACACGGCGATGATCCGACGTTGACAAGGTTCAATGCCTTTCCTTCCCGGCTGTGACCAACACCTGGCCATCGGGTCGGCGTTTGTTATCAAACTGCGATCTTCGGTGGGTTGACACCCCGCGTGGGCTGGACGGTGGTGCGGGTAGCCTGGCGGCGGGCGGCCCGGTCGGGCACGGTGGCCGGTGACGTAGCATTCACGCGTGACCGATGAACGAGACGACGCCCCGGCCTTCGACGACCACGTCGTCGAAGCGGAGGCGGGGCGCCCCTGGCTGACGCCGAGCCCCAGCCCGCCCCCGCAGGACCGATGGGTGAGGCAGGTGAGCCCCAGTCCGCCCCGCAGGACCGGTCGGTGCGGCAGGCGCGGACGGCGAGGCGGAGGAGGCCTGGTGGGAGGCCGACGGGATGCCCTGGAAGAAGAAGCCGGGCCGCGCCGACTACGCCTGTCTCGCCTGGTTCGGAGTCATCGCCGTCTTCAGCCTCATCCTGATCCCGACGCGGGCATGGCTGCTCGGGTCGCTCCCGACTGGCTGGCCATGATCACAGGCGGCCGCACCGCCGTCGCGGCCAGTGGCGCGATCGCCTCCACCGGTGCCATGCCCCACTGGCCGATCGTCCTCATCGTGGCGTCGATCCTCAGCCTCAAGTTCGACTGGATCTACTGGTGGGCGGGCAAGCTCTGGGGTCGCGGCATGATCGAGATCTGGGCCGGGCAGTCGAAGCGCGCGGCCAGGAACTACGCGAGGGCCGAGCGGTGGGCCGAGAAGCTCGGGCCCATCGGCTTCCTGATCGCCTACATCCCGATGCCGCTGCCGCTCATGCAGGTCGTCTTCGTGCTCGCCGGCGCCACCGGCATGAGCCTGAAGCGGTTCCTCATCTACGACTACATCGCCTCGACGCTCTGGCTGACCGGGTATTTCATCCTCGGTTGGCAGTTGGGTGATGCCGCGGTGGCCGTGCTGAACTGGTACGCGAAGATCGCCGGATACGTGGCCATCGCCCTGCTGGTGGTCGTGTTCGTCAGCACGTATCTGGCCGGGGTGCGCAAGGCCAGGGATGCGGAGGCCCGCAGGGCCGGGGCCGGGCGGGACTGATGCCCGACCTCGCGGAGCTGAGGGCGTTGCGTCTGGCGCGCGACCGGATGGACCGCGAGTACGCCCAGCCTCTGACCGTGGCCGACCTCGCCCGCACCGCGATGATGTCGCCGTCGCACTTCAGTCGCCGTTTCCGCGCGGCCTACGACGAGACGCCCCACGCGTACCTGATGACGAGGCGCATCGAGCGGGCGAAGGCGCTCCTGGTTGCCACCGCGATGTCGGTGACCGACGTCAGCATCGCCGTCGGCTGCTCGTCGCTCGGGTCGTTCTCGGCCAGCTTCGCTGCCCTTGTGGGCTGCAGCCCCAGCGACTACCGGGAACGCCATCCCGGAGACGCCACAGAACTGTCGCCGTGCCAGTTGATGGTGGTGGCGCGACCCCGCCGCAGCTACCCGCGGAATTGAGCAGGATTCGAGAAGCGCGGCGGTGTCGCCCGGATTAGCCTCGTCTGTGTGGCCATCGGGGCCACCTTCGGGAAGGAGCCGACATGGCCGTTTCAGTGAGCACCGTACACATCACCGTCGACGACCCTGAGGCCGCGCTGGTGTTCTACCGCGACGCGCTCGGCCTCGAGATCACGCAGGACGTCGCGAACGAGGGGTACCGCTGGATCACGCTCTCCAGCGACGCGCAGCCGGACCTCAAGATCGTGCTGTCCCAGCCCGAACCGGGTCGCTCCGAGGCGGACGCGCAGGCGCTCGCCGGGCTGATCGCCAAGGGCGTCATCAGCCCGATGCACCTGCGCAGCGACGACCTGGACGCCCTGTTCGCCAAGCTCGCCTCGGTGCCCGGGGTGAGCGTGGTGCAGGAGCCGACCGACCAGTTCTGGGGCGTCCGCGACGGTGCGCTGCGCGACCCGGCAGGCAACTTCCTGCGCATCGAGCAGGGCTGACCCGACCCGACCGGGCCGGTGGGCCCGCCCGGGCCCTCCCGGAAAAATGGGCCAGTGGCCGATTCTGGTTGGTCCTGTTGGAGAAAGTGGCCACTGAGCGGGACGTCGGGCACCGAGGGAAGCCCTGCCGGTCAGCCGAGGATGGCCACCAGGAACGTGGAGTCGGCGGCGAAGGGACGCAGGTCCCAGGTCGACAGCGGCAGGTCCAACTCGAGGCCCGCCTTGTCGGCGTCGGAGAAGAACTCGCCGAACTCGTAGCCGCGTCCCGCTCCGAAACCGATGATGGCGCGGCCTTCGGGGGCCAGGTGGGCCTTGAAGCGGCGCAGCACCTCAACGCGCGTCGAGGGTGCGAGGAAACCCATCACGTTGCCCGCGCAGACGATGACGTCGAAGCCGTCGGTGATTCCCCTGGAGGGAGGTCGAGGTCGGCCAGGTCGCCGACGAGCCACAGCGGCCCGGGGTGGTCCTCCTCGGCGGCGGCGATCAGCGTTGGGTCGACGTCGACGCCCACCACGCGGTGGCCGAGTGCGTGCAGCCGACCGCCCAGGCGGCCGGGGCCGCATCCCGCATCCAGGATCCTGGCGTTGCGGGGGGCCATCGCGTCGACGGCCCGGGCCTCGCCGTACAGATCGTGGCCGGCCGCCTCCATCATCTTGAACCGCTCGATGTAGCGGCGGGAATGGTCGGGGTCGGCCTCGATGATGCGGGCCCACTTGCTCGGTTCGGTCATGCAGCCATTGTTGCGTGCTGGACAAGGTCGTTGCGCGCCGGGAGGCGGTGACGCGGTCGGCCACCGGGCCGCGGACACCCGCCGTCCGGCCCACATCAGCCTGTCGGTCGCGGGCGCCAGAAGGTTTCTCGTCGCCTGAGTTTCTACGGCCGGGGTCGGTTCTGGCAGGTGCCGCAGAACGGGAGGGATGACGGAGTTGGTGTCGCACGATGGCGTGCCGACAGAGTGGAGCCTCCTGAGGGAGTCGAACCCTCGACCACTCGCTTACAAGGCGAGCGCTCTGGCCGCTGAGCTAAGGAGGCGTGCTGGCCCATTGTGCCAACGACCGGCGTCAGACGCCAGTGGGCCCGTCAGGTTCCCGAGACCGCCACGAACAGCTGCCCCTGCCCGGTGAGGCTCACGTGCTCTCCCGCGCAGATGTAGACGGCGCTGCCCTTGGTCAGGTACTCCTCGTTGCTGCCGTGCAGCCGGAACTCGCCCGACGTGACGAGCGCGATCCGGCCGCTGTCGGTGCGGGGCAGATGGAGCGGATCGCAGTTGGTGGGGGAGATCAGCCACAGCTCGAACTCCCGGTAACGGGTGGGGAAGATGTAGACCCCGTCGCTGCCCTCCGGCAACAGCACCTGTGGGTCTCCCGACTCGAAGCTCACCACCTGGAGCAGCGCATCCACGTCGATGTGCTTCGTGGTGAGCCCGCCACGCATCACGTTGTCGGAGTTGGCCATCACCTCGACACCGGTGCCGCGCAGGTAGGCATGCATCACGCCTGCCCGAGCGTGACGGCCTCGCCGGGCTCGAGAGTGAAGCGGTTCAGCAGCAGGGCGGCGAGGATGCCCGGATCGCCGGGAAGTGCTCATCCAACTCGACGGCGGTGCGGGCGAACTCGCCCAGCCCGCCGGGGCATCGAGCCGCTCGACGGCCGCCGAGACGACGAGGTCGACCAGGTGCCTGCGTCGGTTGATGGACAAGACGTCGAGGAAGACCTCCTGCAGGGCCGGCTCGGCGCGCCGGTCGCGGAGCGGCCCGATAACGGAGGCCAACTCGTCCGCGACACCCAGACCCTCGAACAACCCGGCGGTCTTGTGGGGTCGCGGAAACCTAGCAGCCCTCGAACCGGGTGAGCGCGACGATCGCCTCGGGTTTGGGCCAGTCGTCCTTGAAGGAGCGGGTGGGGTCACTCGGCGGGATGCCGAGCAGCGACTCGCGGGCGTATCCGACCTCCGCCTGTTCGCGCGTCGGGTGTGCCTGCAGGCTGAGGGCCGGCAGCGGAGAGGACCTTCAGGAGGAAGGGCAGACGCGAGCCGAACTCGGCGCGCGACGTGTCGCCGAGGGTCTCGGGGTGCTCCCGGATGAACTCCTCGAGGCTGGTCCCGTCGTCGAGACCCGTCGGGCCGTTCGCGTGGGTGCCGAGCCAGTACTCGGCCCATGGCCTACCGTCCGGCTCCCGGCCCAGCAGGGTCGGGATCGCCTCGGTACTCCCCAGGGGAAGTGCTGGACGTAGCCGGTCAGTCGGCGCATGCTCGAATCAATCCTCATTGACGGTGGAAGCTGGTCAGGACAACTCTACCCGCGTCCGGTGACGGGGTCCGTCCGGTACGGAGGGCGCGCAGAGCCGACCTAATGACACTGGTGTGATTACCATTTACCATGGGTTGCATGTCTGAGGCAGCATCCCTTTCCGAATCGGTCGTTCTGGCCGAGCGCGACGCAGCCATCCTCGACTTCGAGGACAACTGGTTCACGGCCGCGGTTCCGAAGGAGCAGGCGATCATGGAGCACTTCTCGCTCTCCTCCGCCAGGTACTACCAGCACCTCAATCAGCTCATCGACACGCCTGAGGCACTCGCTTACAAGCCCTGCTCGTCAAGCGGCTACGCAGGATGCGCACCCAGCGCCAGGCGGCCCGATCCGCGCGACGCCTGCACTCCTGATCCTCACCTCGCGCTGAACATCCGCGCGATGGTCCGCCGCAGCGGCTGCCGCGGATTCTCGGAGTAGCCGCCGCGCGCGAGCCCGCCTGCCGCTCGAACGGGTTGGCCGAGGCCCTGTCCCGCAGCGCAGCATCGACCATCCCGCCGCCGCGAAGTACAGCGGGATGAAGGGGAGGCCCAGACAGGCCGACCACTGCCACGCGTGCTCGTCCTCGTGCGCGATCAGCCCGGGATCCGCGCCTCTGCCTCTTCCAGCGTCCGGCCGGGCAGCAGCACCACGCACCCGACGGTCATGGCGCTCGCGTTCGGGAACGGCATCCGTAGGCCGTCCGCGATCCAGAGGCCCCGCAGACGCCGGATCCTTCCCCCTCCTACGCGGGCCAGGACGAGCCCGAGCGGCGTGGAGAGATTCACGACATTGGCCACCTCGCGGAGCGTGCGCAGCAGTGCCATGGGGGAGCCTCCACTTCAGTGTGTTTGAGCGCGGGTACCTACGGCTCCTGACCCTATCCGCTGAAAGAGTTGGGGCGACGCGAGAACGGAAAGGGCCCGAATGGACGACATCACCACCAGCCCACAGGCGATGGAGGCACAGCTCAACGAGCTGGTGCGCGTCATGCTGCGCATGCAGCCGAGAGGGGAGGATGTGACCGTCCGCGACTCCGAGGCGCAGGTGGCCGTGACGATCGCGGCGGACGGACGGCTGGCGAAGGTCGCCGTCGAGCCCCGCTGGTCGGACAAGGTGGAGGCCGGAGCGCTCGAGACGACGATCCTGACGACCATCGCCGAGGCGCAGTTGAGCGCGTCCGGTCTCGAGGCGGACGGGCCGGAACCCACCGACGCGGAGGTTGCGGCCAGGCGCGACGAGATGACGCGTCGCGCCGAGGCCGTGCTGGAGACGCCCGGTACCGATACCGACCTGCAGGCCAGGATCGACAACCTGCCGAACCTCTTCGACCAGCTCGACGACGCGCTGCAGCGCCTGGGCGAGCGACTGCAGGAGGTCGCGGAGCCCGTGTCGCTGGAGGAGGCCGCCCAGCTCGGCCTGACCGAGGTCGAGGGCGTCCGGTTCCGCTCGCAGAACTCGATGGTCACCCTCACCGTGAACCAGGGCTCGGTGGTCGATCTCGGAATCCACCGCAACTGGGTCGAGGGCAGGTCGGGGATCGTCATCAGCGAGTGCTTCGACCAGATCATCGACCAGCTGAACCACGCAGGCTGAGGAGGGGAGCCATGTCAGAGACAACAATCGCACGGGGCGCGTTCGAGTGGCCCACGCAGGGCGAACACATCGGGCCATGCGTGGCGGGCAGAGCCCGACGGCGCAGGCCGCCCGGGCGACGCCGGCGCCGCGCAGGAACCGCAGAGCGGCTACGTCACGGGTGAGGCCGTCACCGCCGTCCCGGACGATGCGATCGAGATCACCTCGGACGTGACCGTCTCCGACGAGGCTGTGGCCGTCGCACCCGACGGCACCGTGATCGACACCTCTGCCGAGGCGACCGTCATCTCGACGTCCGACGGCGTCGAGATCTCCCTCGGTGCCGACGGGAAGGTCACCGTCGACGCCGACTTCATGGACAACGACTCAAGCGACGTGTCGACGCTCGCCGCGGGCGGATCCTTCGAGACGGCCGAGGGCACGACCGTCACCCTCAACGATGACGGGACCGTCACCGTCGAGCAGGCCAACGGCCAGACGATGACGATCAACGCGGACGGGACGGTCGACGTTGACCTGCCCTCCGAGTACGAGCAGATGGGCAGCGGCGCTGGGTCGGGCGCCGGCTCCGGCGGTGGCGGCGGCGAATCCGGTGCCGCTGAGCCGGGTGCGGACACCCCGCAGGATGCCGACGGCGGTGCCGGCTCAGGGCTCCCTCGGGTGGTGGCGATACCGGTGGTTCCGGCAGCGGAGCGGGCGGCGGGGGCGATCTCGGCGGAGGATCGCCCGTGGGTGGAGGCTCCCTGGCGGAGGGCCCCTATGGGGGAGGGTCCCCGGTCGGCGGTACCGACCTCGGGTCGGGCCGCGTGCCGATGGGCGACACCACGATCAACGACCCGATGGCCCGGGTGGCCCGGTGCTGCCGGACACGTTCGTGCCCGGGGGCCGCAGGCCTCCGGTGGCCCGGGCAACGTCCCGGGAACCGTTGTCGGCGCGCCGGGTGTGGGGACCGGCGACCCGGTGTCCGTGACGGCGACGGCCTGGTCTGGAACCCCGTCGACACCGACGGAGACGGCATCCCGACTACCGGGACACCGACTCCGACAACGACGGCATCCCCGACGCGGTCGAGGCGCTCGGCAACGCCGGCCGAAGGATCCCACCGATGTGCCTCCCGGTACCGGGACGAACGGGCCGGGAAATGACGTTCCCACCGGCAACCCGGACGGCGGCAACCCGACGGTTGAACCGGGCGGCGGCAACCCGGGCGGCGGAAGTCCCAGTGGCGGGAACCCGGGCGGCGGAAGTCCCAGTGGCGGGAACCCGAGCTCCGGCAACCCGGGTGGTGCGGGCGGCACCGACTTCATCGTCGACCTCTCCGACCTGCGCGATGACGCCAGATACGTGGCGAACCTGATCCCCTCGGCCGACGAGCTCTCGGGCTGCTGGGAGTCCGTGTCGGGCCTGGTACAGCACTGGGGCTGTGGCTCCCCGTCGCGGGCGCCTACCGGGGGCCTGCCAGCAGTTCGCCTCCCTCTACGAGGGCGCGGCGGCCGAACTCCAGGCCGTCAGCGACGCCCTGACCGACACCGCCAAGCGCTACGAGGAGGCGGAGGCCAGCGGCGTCCACCTCTCCGGCCAGATCAACAAGTAAGGGGAGTGCAGTGACCTCACCAGCCCTCGCAACCGGTGGTTGCGCCTTCACCCTCGACGTCCAGTGGATCCTCGACATCGTCGACCGGGTCAAGAAGACGGTCGAGAGGATCAGCCAGGTCGTCAACCAGGTACTCGACGTCGCCCGGCGCTTCCTGAAGGCGCTCAGCGGCATCCTCGACTGGTTCTGCTGGGTGCCCGGCCTCGGCAAGTTCGCGAAGAGCTTCGTCGAGCGGGCCTGCCGGATCATCCAATCGACCGTCAACGTCATCAACCGCGGCATCCAGGGCACCCTCGAGGTGTTCAAGCACGTGCTGGCACCCTGGGAGGTGCGCTCGGCCGGCAAGTCGATCGTCGACCAGCTCGTCCCGAAGTGCGAGGCCTTCGCCCTCCAGTACGAGTTGGGCCGGCTCAGGTCGGCCGGCTCGTGGAGCGGTGAGGCCTCATCCTCGTTCTTCTCCTCGCTGACCGCTCAGCAGGACGCCGCGGCCCGGGTGGCCGACGGTGCCAGGAAGTTCGGCGAGGCCGTCCATGAGATGGGAGCCAAGGGCGTCGAGACCACCGTCAACTTCGTGACGCAGTACATCACCGCCGCCGTCGGCGTGATCATCTCCGTCCTCGAGATGGCGGCCGTCCCCGTCGGCACCGCCCTGGGCGCGGCCCAGATCGTCGGCCTCATCGCGGCCATCATCAGCTACGTGATGGTGTGGATCAACGCCATGGCGTCGATGATCTCGTCGATGAACACCATGTCGAACGCGGCCAACCAGGCCGTCCCCGGTGGAGCGTGGCCCAAGGCCGTCGTCTGACCGACCCACGAAGCGGCGGCGTTCCACCCGGGCGACGCCGTGTCGTGTCGCGGATTCTTTGCACTCTCTTGGGTCGAGTGCTAATAATGGACTTAGCACTCTCTACCAGTGAGTGCTACCGGATCGTGGATGAGGCTCAGGCCGTCCGTCGCGGGCATCGGCGGTCCAATGACCAAGAACGTTAACCGGGTTGACACCCCATAACGGAGGACTCCCGAACCACCATGGCAAAGCTAATTCAGTTCAACGAGGACGCGCGTCGCGCCCTCGAGCGCGGCATGAACACCCTGGCCGATGCGGTCAAGGTGACCCTCGGCCCCAAGGGCCGCAATGTCGTCCTTGAGAAGAAGTGGGGCGCACCCACGATCACCAACGACGGCGTGTCCATCGCCAAGGAGATCGAGCTCGAGGATCCCTACGAGCGCATCGGTGCCGAGCTCGTCAAGGAGGTCGCCAAGAAGACCGACGACGTCGCAGGCGACGGCACCACCACCGCCACCGTGCTGGCCCAGGCGATGGTCCGCGAGGGCCTCCGCAACGTGTCGGCCGGCGCCAACCCGATGGGTCTGAAGAAGGGCATCGAGACCGCGGTCGCCGCGATCATCGACCAGCTCTCCGACATGGCCATCGACGTCGAGACCAAGGACCAGATCGCCGCCACCGCGTCGATCTCGGCCGCCGACACCACCGTCGGTGAGATCATCGCCGAGGCGATGGACAAGGTCGGCAAGGAAGGCGTCATCACCGTCGAGGAGTCGAACACCTTCGGGCTCGACCTCGAACTCACCGAGGGCATGCGCTTCGACAAGGGCTACATCTCCCGTACTTCGTCACTGACACGGAGCGCATGGAGGCCACCCTCGACGATCCGTACATCCTGATCGCCAACTCGAAGATCTCCTCGCTGAAGGACCTCCTGCCGGTCCTCGAGAAGGTCATGCAGTCGGGCAAGCCGCTGCTGGTCATCGCCGAGGACGTCGAGGGTGAGGCCCTCGCCGGCCTGATCGTCAACAAGATCCGCGGCACCTTCAAGTCCATCGCCGTCAAGGCCCCGGGCTTCGGCGACCGCCGCAAGGCCATGCTGACCGACATCGCCATCCTCACCGGCGCCGAGGTCATCTCCGAGGAGGTCGGCCTCTCGCTCGACGCCGTCACCCTCGACCTGCTCGGCCGCGCCCGCTCCGTGCTCGTCTCCAAGGACGAGACCACGATCATCGACGGCGCCGGCGACCAGGCCCAGATCGAGGGCCGCGTCTCGCAGATCCGCAAGGAGATCGAGAACTCGGACTCCGACTACGACCGCGAGAAGCTCCAGGAGCGCCTCGCCAAGCTGGCCGGTGGCGTCGCCGTCATCAAGGTCGGCGCGGCCACCGAGGTCGAGCTGAAGGAGCGCAAGCACCGCATCGAGGACGCCGTCCGCAACGCGAAGGCGGCCGTCGAAGAGGGCATCGTCCCGGCGGTGGCGTGGCGCTGCTGCAGGCGGCCAAGGCCGTCGACCTGTCTGCTCTGACCGGTGACGAGGCCGTCGGTGCCGCCAGCGTGCTGGCCGCCGCCTCGGCTCCGCTGAAGCAGATCGCCGCCAACGCCGGCCTCGAGGGTGGCGTCGTTGCTGAGAAGGTCGCCAACCTGCCGGTCGGCGAGGGTCTCAACGCGGCAAGCGGCGAGTACGTCAACATGGTCGACAGCGGCATCATCGACCCGGCGAAGGTCACCCGCTCGGCGCTGCAGAACGCGGCCTCGATCGCGGCCCTGTTCCTCACCACCGAGGCCGTCATCGCGGACAAGCCCGAGAAGGCTGCCCCGATGCCCGGTGGCGACGACATGGGCGGCATGGGCGGCATGGGTGGCTTCTGATCCGCACCTGACGCGCAACGTCTGAGGGGAGGGCGGTCCCGCAAGGGCCGCCCTCCTTTCGCGTTCTCAGCGGCCGACCAGGTCGGTGTCGAAGAGCGCAGCCAGGAGTTCGGAGTTGATGAACACGACGTTGCGCCCGACCTTCTGCCGGTCAATGAGCCCGTCGTCGGCCAGCGCGGTCAGCCAGCGTGAGGCCGTCTGGCGCTGCGCGAGCCCCGCGGCCACGACGTCTTCGATGCGGGCGTATGGCTGCCGGGTCAGGATGCGCGCCAGCTCGGCCGCATGGAACGTCGGGTGGGACTCGCGGATCGAGGCCTCGATCCGATCGCGCTGGCCGATGACCGTGGTCACCAGCTGAAGCGCGGACCTGGCCGACTCCTCAACGGCCCGGGCCATGAAGATGACCCATTCCTCCCACGCCCCGTCCGCGGTGACTGCGCGGAGCAACCGGTAATAGTCGTCCCTGTGCCGGACCAGGTAGCCGGAGAGATACAGCACCGGCCTCGTCAGGAGGCCGTGCTGCCGCAGAACCAGCAGGTTGAGGATGCGTCCGGTGCGACCGTTCCCGTCGAAGAACGGGTGGATCGCCTCGAACTGGTAGTGCTGGAGAGCCATCGCCACGAGGGCGTCCAGTGGCTCGTGTTCATGGATGAATCGCTCCCATTGCCCCAGCTTCTCCAGGATGAGTGCCTCGCCCTCGGGCGGGCGTAGGCCCGGTGTCCCGTGACGGGATTGCCGATGAACGTGCCCGGTCGGTTGCGGATCGGCATCTCCGCTCCGTGCAGGGTGCTGCATACGGTGCGCGCCGTCTGAACTGTGAGGGGACGCTGCGTGACGGACGCGAACCCGGCCCAGAGAGCCTCGCGGTAGCGCAGAGCCTCCTTCGCGGCTGGCGTCAGCTCGTCAAAGGCGCCGCTGGCCGCGCGGAACAGCTCGTCGTTGGTGGTGACGATGTTCTCGATGTGGCTGGACGCCTGCGCCTCGATCAGCGGTGTGATGTTGATCAGAAGGGATGGATCGGGCATCCGCTGACAGGCCATGTCGAGGGAAGCGAGCTGACGGCTCGCATCGAGTGCGGCCCTGAATACCGCGGGCGTCTCGATGTCCGCCCGTGGCGGGAGGGCGGCAACTCCTGGTAGGGAGCATGGCCTCGAAGGACATGTTCCGAGGGTGACCATCTTGTGCCGATACGTACACGAAACGGCGTTTCCTGTACATGTTCACGGGACGTGTCCACGCCGTCACCATGTCCCCGGAGAGCGCCCAGCAGCGTCCCCGCCCAGCCGGGCGGTAGCCTCGTCCCCATGACCCTGATCAGAGAAGCCCGCCGTGAGGACTGTCAGAGCATCCTCGACCTGATCCGGGAACTTGCCACCTACGAGCGCGAGCCCGACGCGGTGGTCAACACCGTCGAGGCGCTCGAGGCCCACCTGTTCGGCGCCCAGCCCGCCGTCTTCTGCCACGTCGCGGAGCATGAGGGCCGGGTCATCGGCCTGGCGCTGTGGTTCCTCACCTACTCCACCTGGGAGGGCGCCACGGCATCCACCTCGACGACCTCTACATCTCGCCCGAACACCGCGGCAAGGGCACCGGCTTCGCCCTGCTGAAGACCCTCGCAGAGATCTGCGTGGAGCGCGGCTACCGCCGCCTCGAGTGGACGGTGCTCGACTGGAACGCGCCCGCCATCGCCTTCTACGAGTCGATCGGCTCGCACAGCATGGACGGCTGGAGCACCCGCCGCCTCGACGGGGACGCGCTGCGGCGCCTGGGCGCCCGGAAGGCGCTGAACTGGGATGACGGGGTGGCGGCGCGGGCCATCACCGCGCAGCGGGCCGTCGAGGGCCCCTTCCGGCTGCTGCGCGCCGACCTGCTGCCTGTCGTCGTCGCCGTCCTCTCATATCGCTTCGAGGCGACGCGTGTCGTCGGCTACGCCGAGTTCCTCGAACAGGTCGGCGAGGATCTCGACGAGCTGCGTGACGCCGGCTTTGCGCTCCCGCGCACGGCGCAGGAGTATGTGGCCGACTGGATCTCCGGCGGCTATCTGGTGCGCCGGCCCGGCGCCGCGGCCCGCGAGGAGACCGTCGAGCTGTCTCGCAGCGCCGCCGACGTGGTGCGCTTCGTCGGCGACGCGCAGGAGTCCCGCTCCGCCGTGACGTCCTCACGGCTGAGCAACGTGGCCGGCCTGCTCGACTCCCTCGCCAGGGAGTCCGACCCCGACGCCACCACACGCATCCAGGGCTACGCGAGGAGCGCGACCGGATCGACCGGGAGATCGAGCGCATCGAGGCCGGCCAGTACCAGCCCCTTGACGACCGCATCGCCCGCGAGCGGCTCACCGAGATCCTGCGGCTGGCCGGCGAGGTGCCCGGCGACTTCGCGAAGGTGGCCGACGACCTCGAGTCGCTGAACGGCGAGCTGCGCGAACAGATCATCAACCACGACGGCTCCCGCGGCGGGTCCTCGAGGGCGTCTTCGCCGGGGTCGACCTCATCGAGACCAGCGAGGCCGGCCGCACGTTCAACGCCTTCCACGAGCTGCTGCTGGACAGCGTCCTCGCCGACCGCTTCGACGGTGCCGTCGAGGCCCTGCTCGGGCGCGGGTTCGCCGGCACAATGCCGGCCGCCGACGCCGTGTTCCTGCGCCGCTACCTCACGCTGCTGCAGCGCGAGAGCAACCAGGTGCGCCGCAGCCTCACCGAGTTCTCGCGGAGCCTCCGCCGCTTCGTCGAGACGCAGGAGTACCGCGAGCACAAGCGCCTGGCGGAGGCGCTGACCCGCGCCGACCAGGCGGCCCTCGCCGCGCTCAGGAAGCACTCGCCGACCACCCCGCTTGGCCGCGACCTCGACCTGACGTCGCTTCGGATCTCATCGGTCGGCTCCTGGGCCCTCCACAACCCGGCCGACCTGCGCACCGTCGACGAGGTCGTGGCCAACGAGGTGCCCGAGCTGGACCTCGAGCACCTGCGGCTGCTCGTCCGGTTGACCGAGATCGACTTCCCCGAGCTCGAGCGCCAGATCGCCGACACCGTCGATCGCACACCGGGCGCGACCGTGGCCGACGTGCTGGCCGCGCACCCGGCGACCCAGGGCCTCGCCTCCGTGATCGGCCTGCTCGTGCTCGCCGAGGACAACGCCACCGAGGCGCCCGGGCGTGAGGAATGGACGTGGGTCTCCTCGCAGGGGTTCCCCGAACCGTCAGCGCGCCCCGCTATGTTTTCACCGACGTCCCTCTGCACTGGAGACTCCCATGAGCCTGAGCAGCGCCCCCGCCGGGCCGACGGCGAACTCGAAGACTTCGATGACGCCGAGCAGGTCGAGGCTCCCGAGGATCCGGGCGAACTGGATCCCGCCACGCGACGGCTCCTCCTCAAGCTGCTCAACGGCCCCTATGTGCGGGCCGAGGAACACGCCAAGCTGTGGGCGGCGCTCGAGCGGAGCGAGAGCGTCGTCCGCTCCCGCCTCGCCGACCTCTACCTCCAGCTCGTCATCGACCGCGACGCGGGTGTCGCCTTCGTGCGCAACCTCGCCCTCGACGACGCCCGAAGGTCGTGCGTCGCCAGCCGCTCACCTCCTCGACACCGTCCTCGTCCTGTACCTGCGGCGGCTGCTGCTGGCCGGCCAGGGAAGTGGCGCCCGCGTCTTCGTGGGCCGCGACGAGATCGAGGACCACCTGCGGGCTTCCTGCAGAACGACAGCACAGACAAGAAGGCGCAGGAGGCGAAGGTCGGCCGCTCCATCGCCAAGATGACCGACAACTCGATCCTGCTTCGGGCCGAGGTGGAGGACCGGTGGGAGATCTCGCCGGTGCTGCGGCTGGTGTTCGGGGCCGACGAGGTCGCCGCCCTGACCGCCGACCTGGAACGGATGGCCGCGCAATGATCCAGCGTCGACTCTCCCGCGTCCAGCTCGTGAACTGGGCACCTTCAACGGTGCCTGGAGCTTCGCCGTCCCGTGGAAGGGCCTTCTCCTGACGGGCCGTCCGGCGCAGGCAAGTCGTCCGTGCTCGACGCCATGGCCGCCGTGCTCGTGGCACCGGGCAAGCTGCGCTTCAACGCCGCCGCCCAGGGAACCGACACCCGTGACCACGACCGCAACCTCGTCACCTACGTGCGCGGCGCACACAAGCGCGAGGCCGACGAGGAGACCGGCGAGGTCGGGGCCGCCTTCCTGCGCAAGGGCCCGACGTGGAGCGGCATCGCGCTCACCTTCGTCGACGAGGCAGGCGCCGCCACCACCCTGCTCCGGCTCTTCCACATCAGCGGCAGCTCGACGCAGCGCGAGGACCTGAAGTCGCTGTTCGCCGTCGCGCCCGGCGAGGTGGACCTCCTCTCGCTGCAGGGCTACGTGGCCAACGGCATCGAGTCGCGGCAGCTCAAGGCCGCGTTCCCGACTGGAACGCCTACCCGGCCGACCGGTACGGCTCGTTCGCCGAGCGTTTCCGGCGGCTGCTCGGCATCGGGTCGGAGCAGGCTCAGGTGCTGCTGCACAAGACCCAGTCGGCCAAGAACCTCACGAATCTCGACTCGCTGTTCCGCGACTTCATGCTCGACGTGCCCGCGACCTTCGACCTGGCGGAGGTCATGATCGAGCAGTTCGGCGAGCTTCGATCGGCCCACAGCTCGGTCGTCGATGCGCGCAACCAGGTCGAGGCCCTCGTCCCCTGCGGCCGCTGGCCGCCGAGCTGGACTCCCTCGACGCGCGGCGCGACGTCGTGGCACAGCAGGTGGAACACCTCGACTCCTGGCTGCGGGCCCGCCGCCTCGCCGCCGTCTCGGCCGAGCTGGAGAACCGACGCCCGGTCACGGCGAGGCTGGAGGCCGAGGTCGGCGCGGCCGCGAACGCGGCGGAGGCCGCCGAGGTCGAACGCCGTCGCTGCCAGCAGGCGGTGGACAACTCCGGCGGCGGCGACCTCACGGTGCTCGAGGACCTCCGGCGGGCCCACCTCGCCGACCGTGACCGGGCCCGTGGCGACCGCGACACCTTCGCCAGCGCGGCAGGCAGGCTGACGCTCGTCCCTCCCGCCACCGCCGACGACGTCGGCCGCTTCGAGGAGGAGCTGGCGGGAGCCCGCGAAGAGCTGGTGTCCCGGCAGGAGGCGTTTGACGCCGCGCAGGGCGGCTGCTGCCGGAGCTGGGCGATGCGCGAAGAACGCTGAAGGGCCTGCAGGCCGACCTGACGGCGCTGCGCCGCCACCGCTCCAACCTGGACGCGCGGCTCCTGCAGGTCCGCGAGGACCTCGCGGCCGTGCTGCAGGTGCCGGCCAACCGGCTCCCCTTCGTGGGTGAGCTGCTCCAGGTCCGCGCCGACGAGGCCCGCTGGACCGGCGCCATCGAGCGCGTGCTCGGCAACTTCGCCAGGACGCTCATCATCCCGGCCCGGCACCAGCGGGCCGCCTCCGAATACATCGACCGCGAGCACCTCTTCACGCGGCTCGTCTACGAGTTCGTCGAGCCGGACCGCCTGGGAGTGCCGCAGTTCGAGGCGGAGCAGCTCCCCGGCAAGCTGGAACTCGCCGACGGCGAGTACACCGGCTGGCTGGCGCAGCGGCTCCAGCACCGGTTCATGTACGCCTGTGTCGCCGACGTCGCAGGCCTTCGCGACCGGGAGCGGGCCGTCACCGTCAACGGCCAGGTCCGGCACTCGCAGGGGCTGCACGAGAAGGATGACCGCAGCCGCGTCGACGACCGTTCGCGCTGGGTGCTCGGCTTCTCCACGAGGGCGAAGGAGGCCGACCTCGAGGCCCGCATCGCGGAGGCGGAAGCGAAGGTCGCCGAGATCGACGCGGAGCTGACCCGCTGGGACGACGAACGGGCCGAGGTGAAGACCCGCGCCGACGCCCTGCGCGACCTCGCCCGCTTCACGTGGGAGCAGATCGACGTGGCCGCCCATGACCAGCGCATCGCCGGGGTGGAGCGGCGCCTCGAACAGCTGCGGGAGCGCAACGTCGACCTCGCCGCGATGGAGGCCGCGCTGCGACGGGCCGAGGCCGCAAAGGTCGCGGCCGACGCGCAGCTCCGCGACCTGAACGTCGAACAGCAGCGCCACGCGGACGGCGTAGCCCGGCTCGAGAAGGAGGCCGAGGCCTCGTCGGCTACCTGGCACAGGCCGCCGTCATCCCTGACGACGTGGCTGCCGAGCTCGCGCGGGAGGCGGCCGGGCTCGCCGAGGGCGACCTCGATGCCCGGCTGCGCGACCGGCTCCACCGGCGCGACACGGAGCTCGCGCAGGCGCTGGCCCGCGCCGAGAAGCAGGCCGTGCGGCTCATGGACCGCTTCCGGGCCGGCTGGGCCGCCGCTGCGGCCGACTGGGACAGCGCGCGCGAGTATCTGCCCGAGTTCCTCACCCGGCTGGGAGAGCTGGAGGCCGACCGGCTCCCCGACTTCGAGGACCGCTTCTTCGACCTGCTCAACAGCCAGGCCCGCAACAACATCAGCAGCCTCGCCTCGCAGATCCGCGGCGCCCGCTCCGAGATCCGCAGCCGGGTCGACGACGTCAACCGCTCCCTCCTGCTGACGCGGTTCAGTCGCGACGGAATGCTGCAGATCAAGGTCCTCGACCGCTCGCTTCCCGCCGTGGAGGAGTTCCGCCGCACCCTCAACCAGATCACCGAGGGCTCCCTCCTCGACCTCGGCGGCACCGACGCCCAGGCCGGACGGCGCGCCGCGGAGGAACGCTTCGCCCGCATGGAGGCGCTCCTCGACCGGCTGGGCTCCGCCGAGCCGGGGACAGGACCTGGCGCGAACAGTGCCTCGACACCCGCCAGCACGTGACGTTCCAGGCCGGGTGATCGACGACGACGGCGTCCAGGTCGACGTCTACACCGGCTCGGGCGGGCGCTCCGGCGGCGAGCGGCAGAAGCTCGTGACGTTCTGCCTCGCCGCGGCACTGCGCTTCCAACTCGCCCCGAGGGCACACCGCGCCGACCTACGCGCTGGTGGTCATCGACGAGGCCTTCGACAAGGCCGACCACACCTTCACGCAGGCCGGCCTCGAGGTGTTCCGCACCTTCGGGTTCCAGTTGCTGCTCGCAACCCCATGAAGATGCTGCAGACGATCGACGACTACGTGGGCGGCGTCGTCATGGTCACCAACCAGCCCGGCCGCGGCTCGACGCTGCAGGAACTCCACTACGACCTTGAGCGGCCAGCCGCTCACGCCGAGGCCGAGGCGGAGCAGGACTCGCTGCTGTGAGGACGGTGGATGAGTTCCGGGCGTTCGCCGGGCGGCAGTGGCCCCGGCGGCTTCCCGGCTGGTTGGCCGCGGCATCCGCCGGCGCCGAGGACCCTCTCTCCTGGCCGCTGCAACCCCCGACACAGGCGGCGGCCCTGGCCGCCCCGACACCGTCGCCGCCTGGGCCTCGGCCTGGCGGCGGCTCGAGGAACGGCCCGGGATCGCCGTCGAATGGGTCGAGCGCCGATGGGCCTCGCTTGGGCGGCAGCTCCTCCCGCCCGGGTGACGGCCACGCCGTCGGCTGTCGCCGAGCTGGCGGGACAGGCACGGCAGTGGCGGCTGGCGCTGGAGGCCGTCGACCTGCTGCAACGGGCCTGGCCCGAGGCCGATCTCGCCGCCGCCTGGGCGGCGGTCGCGAGGCCGCTCACCCGCTGCGAACACGACGACCTCGACCGGCTGGCGGCGGTCCTCGGCTGGCTGGCCGCGCACCCCGGTCGGGCTGTGGGAGCGGGAGCTGCCCGTGCCGGGGTCGACACCAAATGGTTCGAGCGCCACCGCGCGCTGGTCGAGCCCCTCGCAGCCGCGCTGACGGGCGCCGGCACCGGCCTGGTGCGGCAAGGCGTCTCGTTCCGGGTGCGCAGCCTCGACGAGGCGGCGTGGCCCGCCGTCACCCCTTTCTCGGTTCCGCTCGCGGGTTGCATGACCTGGCCTGGCGCCCGCACCACGTGCTGATCTCAGAGAACCTCACCTCGGTGGCCACCCTGCCGCAGCTCAAGGACACCGTCGCGGTGCACGGCATGGGTTCGCGGCGCCATCGTTGGCCGAGGTGGGCTGGATCCGCGACGCCGAGGTCTCCTACTGGGGCGACCTAGACACCTACGGCTTCCAGATCCTCGGCCGGGTGCGTGAGGTCCTGCCTCAGACCCGCTCCGTCCTGATGGACGAGGCGACGCTGGCTGCGGCCAGGGGTTCGCCGTGACGGAGCCGCGTCCCTACCGCGGCGAGATCGGCCACCTCAACCTCGAAGAACTCGCGGCGCTCGCGCTGCTGCGACGAGACGACCTGCGCCTCGAACAGGAACGGATCCCGCGGGAGGTGGTGGCCGCGGCCGTCGTGTCGGCCCTCGGCTAGGCCCTTCGATGGGCTGACCAACGCAAAATCCGACTCTTCGTACCTGAGCGTCGGATTCACGCTCTCCCCACACTCAGGTAGGAAGAACCGAAAAACCCTTGCGCAGTTGCACGTTCAAATGCCAGAGTTTCCCCAGTTGCACGTTCAAAACGGTGCCCGGTCGGCGTTGCGGGTTCGCGAACGCGACAGTTTCGTCGCTGATCCCGCTTATCGTCGGTGACGTCCGGGCACAGATGACGAAGGAGTCACGCAATGCGCATGTCCCGCTTCACCTCGGGTTTGGCCATGACGGCCCTGATAGCCTCCAGCGCGGTCGTCACGGCCGCCGTCCCCACCCGAGCGCGTCCGCCGCCACCACCGCGGTCACGCTGGTGGGCGACCTCCAGGACGAGCTCGGCTGCGCCGGCGACTGGCAGCCGGACTGCGACGCCACCGCGCTCGGCGACCCGGACGGCGACGGCACCTGGACCGCCGACTTCACCGTGCCTGCCGGTGACCACGAGTTCAAGATCGCGATCAACCGCTCCTGGGATGAGGCCTACGGCCCGGCCGAGGGAACTGGCCGCTGAAACTCGGTGCACCCGGAAGCTCACCTTCAGCTTCGACGACGCCACCAACAAGGTCTCCGTCGCGGCCGCCGACCTCCCGGGCGGCTACGAGGCAGCCGACGACGCGCTCGTCGCGGCGCCGTTCGCCGATGAAGGCGCGGGCAACAACTTCTACTTCGTGATGACCGACCGCTTCGACAACGGATCGACCGCCAACGACTCCTGCATCGCAACCGGCCACGCCGGGGCCGACGGCGTGCTCCCCGTCGACTGCGACGGCACCGACCGGCTCGTCACCGGCTTCGACCCCACCGACAAGGGCTTCTTCAACGGCGGCGACATCCAGGGCCTGCACGACCGGCTCGACTACATCGAGGGCCTCGGCACCACCGCCATCTGGCTCACCCCGTCGTTCGTCAACCGGCCCGTCCAGGGCGCCGGGACGGAAGCTTCGGCCGGCTACCACGGGTACTGGGTGACCGACTTCACCCGGATCGACCCGCATCTCGGCACCAACGCCGAGCTCGGCGACCTCATCGACGCCGCCCACGAGCGCGGCATCAAGGTCTACTTCGACATCATCGCCAACCACACCGCAGACGTCATCTACTACGCCGGACACGAGGGCACCAACCCGCCCTACGTCACCAAGGCGACCAGCCCGTACGTCGACGTCGACGGCAACCCGTTCGACCCTCCGACTACGCGGCGGGCAACCGGGCCATGCCGCTGCTGAACCCGACGACACGTCATTCCCGTACGACCCGGAGGTCCCCCGGGCATGGAGGACGCCAGGTATCCGGAATGGCTCAACGACGTCACGCTCTACCACAACCGCGGCTTCGACCCTGGTTGGCCGGCCGGTGAGGCCGCCACCACGATGGACTTCGCCGACCTCGACGACCTGATGACCGAGAACCAGATCGTGGTCGACGGCATGAGCGACATCTACGAGGCATGGGCCGATCTCGGCATCGACGGCTTCCGCATCGACACCGCCAAGCACGTCGACTTCACCTTCTGGCAGGAGTTCACCCGCCGCATCAGTGACCACACCGCCGCCTCCAACCCGACTTCTTCATGTTCGGCGAGGTCTACGACGCCGACGCGAAGTTGCTCTCGCCCTACGTCCGCGACACCGACATGAACTCCGTGCTCGACTTCGCCTACCAGGCCTCCGCCCTGAACTACGCCAAGGGCTTCACCGCGAAGGGCCTCTCGGCGCTGTTCGCCGACGACGACCGCTACACCACCGACCACAGCTCGGCCGCATCACTTCCGACCTTCCTCGGCAACCACGACATGGGCCGCATCGGCTACCTGCTCGACACCGCGGACCGCAAGCTCGAGCGCAGCACGCTCGCCCATGAGCTGATGTTCCTCACCCGCGGCCAGCCCGTCGTCTACTACGGAGACGAGCAGGGCTTCATCGGAGACCGGAACGACAAGGACGCCCGCGAGTCGATGTTCGCCTCTGAGGTGCCGAGCTACCTCGACAACACCCTCCTCGACGGCTCCGCCTACGGCACCGGCGACCACTTCGGCACCGATGGTGAGCTCTACACCACCATCGCCGAGCTCGGCGCGCTCCGCTCGGCTCACCCTGCGCTCGCCACCGGGCCCAGATCGAGCTCCACTCCGACGGCGCCGTCTACGCCCTGGCGCGGGTAGACCGCGAAGAGAAGGTCGAGCACCTGGTGGCGCTCAACAATGCGACCGAGGCGACGAGCGTCGAGATCACGACCCTGACGCCGGGCGCCTCCTACGCGCCGCTCTACGGAGCGACCGCCCCGGTCACCGCCGACGCCGACGGCACCGTCCTGCTCACCATCCCCGCTCTCGGTGCCGTGGCCTACAAGGCGGGCGCCCCGTCGCGGACGCCGGCGCCGCGCAGGCGATCACGGTGGTCACCGGCGCCCCGGAGAACGGGCTGATTCCCGTCACCGCCGACGTCGCCGACCACCGCTGGGCCGAGACCTCGTTCGCCTACCGCGCCCTCGGCGATGCCGACTACACCCCGCTGGGCACCGCCACCACCGACGCGCCCGCGTGTTCGCCGACCTCGGCGACCTGCCCGCGGGCACCGTGGTCGAGGTCCGCGCCGTCTCCGTCGACGCCTCCGGCTCGGCGGTCGCCGCCTCCACCACGGCCGTCGTCGGCACCGACCTCGGCGCCGCCGCACCGGAGGGCCCGGTCGTCGATCCCGGCACCATGGTCACGGTGCCCGGCAGCCACAACGCGGCGATGGGCTGCCCCGGCGACTGGCAGCCCGACTGCGCCGACGCCCTGCTCACCTCGACGAGGCCTCGGGCCTCTACATCGGCACCTTCGACCTGCCCGCCGGCAGTTTCGAGTACAAGGTGGCCGTCGGCGGCTCGTGGGATGTGAACTACGGCTCGGGCGGCGTCCCGAACGGCGACAACGTCGCCTACACGCTCGTCGCCCTGGTGCAGTGACGTTCTACTACGACCCGGTCAGCCACGCGTTCTTCAACACCGCACAGGGGCCGGTCGTCACGCTGGCCGGCTCGTTCCAGGCGGCCGTCGGCTGCCCGGGCGACTGGCAGCCCGACTGCCTGCGCACCCTGATGTTCGACGCCGACGGCGACGGGGTCCTCACCTGGTCGTCGTCGGCCATCCCGGCCGGCGCCTACGAGGTGAAGGTCGCCCACGGCCGCTCGTGGGACGAGAACTACGGCGTCGGCGGCGTGCCCGGCGGGTCGAACTACGGCTTCACCGTCGCGGCGGGCAAGCTGGTCACGTTCCGTTACACCCTGTCCGACCACACCCTGGAGATCGTCGTGGAGGATCCTCCGCTCGCGGGCACCGGTGAGTTCCTCGGCCACTGGGTCGACGCCACCACCGTCGCGTGGCCTTCCGCGCTGATCACCGACGGCGACGACACCACCTGGGAGCTCTGGAGCGACCCGGACGGCGGCCTTGCCCTCGAGGAGGGGCCGTCGTGGGCGGGGAGGCGCCGCCGCGGTCAAGCTCGGCGACCTCAACCGCGACCCGGCCGGCCTCACCGACGCCCAGGTGGAGGGCCGACGCCACCTCACCGGCTTCGCGGCGCTCCGGCTCACCGCCGCCGACGCGGCCATCCGTGAGGCGCTCAAGGGCGACCTCGCGATCGTGCAGCGCGGCTCCGACGGCCTCGCGCAGGCCTTCACCGGGGTCCAGCTCCCCGGCGTGCTCGACGCCCTCTACGCCGAGGGCGCCCGCACCGCCGCGTTGGGCGCCACCTACGCGGCGGGAGTCCCGACGCTGCGGCTGTGGGCCCCCACAGCCACCACCGTCGACCTGCTCCTCTCCGACGACCTGTTCGGCACCGGGAACCGACGCGGGTGGCCATGACCCGCGACGCCGACGGCGTCTGGTCGGTCACCGGCGAGGCCGACTGGGTCGACCGCGCCTACCGGTTCGATGTCGCGGTGTTCGTGCCGTCGCTCGACGCCGTGACGCACAACGTGGTCACCGACCCGTACTCGAAGGGTTGACGCTCAACTCGACGCACTCGGTGCTGGTCGACCTCGACGACCCGCGCTGGGCGCCCAGGATCTGGAGGGAGAGCGTGGCCCCGAAGATCGCGCAGTTCGTCGACCGCGCGATCTACGAACTCCACATCCGCGACTTCTCCATCTCCGATGAGACGGTGCCGGCTGCGCTCCGCGGCACCTACGAGGCGTTCGCGCTGGAGGGCACCGACGGCGTCGGGGCGTTGGCCGAGCTGGCCGAGGCGGGCATGAACACCATCCACCTGCTGCCGAGCTTCGACATCGCCACCATCGAGGAGAGCCGGGCCGACCAGGCCGTCGCGACGGTGCCCGAAGCGGGCCCGGCCTCCGAGGAGCAGCAGGCCGCCGTGATGGCGGTCGCCGACGAGGACGGCTTCAACTGGGGCTACGACCCGTTCCACTTCTCGACGCCGGAGGGCTCGTACGCCACCGACGCCAACCAGTTCGGGGGAGCCCGCACCGGTGCCTTCCGTGAGATGGTCGGCGGGCTGCACAGGCTCGGCTACCAGGTCGTCCTCGACCAGGTGTTCAACCACACCTCAGCCTCCGGGCAGGGCGACACGTCCGTGCTCGACAAGGTCGTCCCCGGCTACTACCACCGCCTCAACCTCAAGGGCGCCGTCGAGACGTCGACCTGCTGCCAGAACATCGCAACCGAACACGCGATGGCCGAGCAGTTGATGGTCGATTCCGTGGTCACCTGGGCCGCCGACTACCACGTCGACGGCTTCCGCTTCGACCTGATGGGCCACCACAGCGTCGCCAACATGCGGGCCGTGCGTGCCGCGCTCGACGGGCTGACCCTCGCGGACGACGGTGTCGACGGCAGGTCGATCTACCTGTACGGCGAGGGCTGGGACTTCGGCGAGGTGGCTGGAAACGCCCGCTTCACGCAGGCCACGCAGGGCCAGCTCGGCGGCACCCACATCGGCGCCTTCAACGACCGGCTCCGCGACGCCGTCCACGGCGGAGGACCCTTCGACGAGAACAAGTCGGAGTTCCAGGGCTTCGGCACGGGCCTCTACCTCGACCCCAACGGCGTGTCGACGGCGACGCCGGCCGAACAGCTGGCAGATCTCAGGCACCGGCAGGACCTGATCCGCATCGGCATGGCGGGCAACCTCGCCGACTACGCGTTCGAGACGGCGGAGGGCAAGGTCCAGAAGGGCAGCGAGATCGACTACAACGGCCAGCCCGCCGGCTACGCCAGCGAGCCCGACGAGTCGGTCAACTACGTCGACGCGCACGACAACGAGACGCTGTTCGACCTCGGCGTCTGGAAGCTGCCCGCCGACACGTCGATGGCCGACCGGATCCGGATGAACACGCTGTCGCTCGCCACGGTGACGCTCGGCCAGTCGCCGTCGTTCTGGCACGCGGGCACCGACCTGCTGCGCTCGAAGTCGATGGACCGCAACTCGTACAACTCGGGCGACCACTTCAACACGCTCGACTGGTCGCTGCAGGGCAACAACTTCGGCGTCGGGCTCCCGCCCGCGGCGGACAACTCGTCGAAGTGGCCGGCCATGACGCCGTTCCTGACGGACGCGGCCAACAAGCCGACGGCGGCCGACATCGCCGAATCCCGCGACCGGGCGCTCGAGCTGCTGCGGCTCCGCTCGGCGCACCCGCTGCTGACGCTCGGATCGGCGGAGGCCATCGGGCAGAAGGTGTCGTTCCCGAATGCGGGGGCGGAGCAGACCGCCGGCCTGATCCTGATGCGGGTTGACGACACGGTGGGCACGAAGGTCGACCGGGATTCCGACGGCCTGCTGGTGGCGCTGAACGCGTCGCCCGAGCCGGTCACCCAGGCCGTCGACGGCATGGCCGGGCTCGATCTGGCGCTGTCGCCGGTGCTCACCGACGGCGTGCACGACGACCCGGTCCTCGCCACGGCCGCCTGGGACCGGGCAACGGGCGCCGTCACGGTGCCTGCCCGCTCCGCGGTGGTCTTCGTGCAGAAGCGGGCGGGGTCGATCCCACCCCGACCCCCACGCCCACGCCGACCGCGTCGCCGACGCCGACCGCGTCGCCGACGCCGACCGCGTCGCCGACGCCCAAGCCGACCGCGTCGCCGACGCCGAAGCCGCCCTTCAGCGTCTACACCACGCCGGGCACCCATCACTACAACGGGCGCTGGTGGCAGACCTCCTGCGAGCCCTACTCGATCACGGAGCGCTGCCGCACCTACATCTGGGCGACGACCATCACCCAGGAGCACGGCAGATTCGTGAAGCGCAACGCCTGGGTGTTCAACAACCTCACCTACCTCCCGTCGCCGCGGTCGGCCTGGACGAGGAACCCCTCGGCCACGCCGGGGCCTGGACCGACGCGTCCGGGCGCCAGTGGCGAACGGAGTGCGACACCCCGGCCACCGGGCGTAACGGCTGCCGCAGCTACCTGCGCGCGGACGTCCTCACCGAGGTGAGGGTGGATGGCAGGGCCACGTTCCGGTGGATCCGAGGGAAGTGGGTGTTCAACAACATCGTGTTGTTCAGCTGAACCCAGGGTCCGCCCGGCTCAGGCCGGGCGGACCCTTCCCATCAACCTCGGAGCCGGGCCATCCGGTGCATCGCCACGTGGCCCCAGCTCTCGCCGGCCTCGAACGACTCGTCCAGATCGACGAACCCCGGCGCAGGTAGAAGCGCCGCCCGCGCTCGTTGCCGTCGATCAGCCAGAGATACAGGTCGCTCCCGTCGTCGATCGCCTCGAACAGGCTGGCGGCGAGCCCCGTCCCCTGGAACGACGGCGCAACGTACAGCCTGCTCAGCTCGCGCCCGGCCGGGCGGGCACGAACCCGGCCCCGATCTCCCAGTCGGCGGGCCGTCGACGATCGACGCGAGGCCCACCAGTTCGCCGTCCGCGACGGCCACGAGCCGCGCAGCGGTGCCGGGGAGGAGAACTTCGCGGCCAACCCGGCCACCCACCCGTCCCGGTGTCTCCGCTGGAGGTCGGCGAAGTCGGCGGGCACGATGCCCGGTAGGTCAGGGCCTGCTGTTCCACGAGGAAGTCGAACCAGGCCCCGGCGTCGTCGGGGGTCGGGGACGAAGCATGGGTTCGGGCACCGGGCAACACTAGCGGCGGCCCCGCCGCATGCCGACCCGGAGCGTCGATTCGCGCGGGTCGCCGACCGCCACCGCCCGCAACCCGGCACAATGTGGCCATGAGTCTGCTTGAGGTGATCGCGCTCCACGCCGCCGATGCCGAGCGCGCCGAGGCCGGCGGCGCCGACCGGATCGAACTGGTGGGCACCATGGATGACGACGGGCTCTCCCCTGAACCGCGCGTCGTCGAGAAGGTCCGACGCGCCACATCGATCCAGGTGCGCCCGATGGTGCGGCTCCGCGCAGGGTTCGGTACCGACGGCGGCGAGGCCACCCGCCTCAAGGGCCTCATCAGCGCCTACCGGGACGCCGGCGCCGACGGCGTCGTCCTCGGCTACCTGAACGGGGCCAACCGCGTCGACCTCGAGGTGATGGGCGAACTGGTCGGCCAGGGCGACTTCCCGTGGACGTTCCACCGGGCCATCGACCACTGCCTCGACGTGAACCGCGCCTGGGGTGACGTGCTGACGCTGCCGGGCCTCACCCAGGTGCTGACCGCCGGGTCGGTACGCGGGGTGGAGCAGGGGCTCGACGATCTCGTGGCCCGTGCGAAGGCCGACCAGGGCGTCGCCCGGCTGATCATGGCCGGCGGTGGGCTCGCCGCCGAGCACGTGCCGTGGCTGGTGCGGGCCGGGGTGCGTGCGTTCCACATCGGCTCGCCCGCACGCCCGGGCAGGTCGTTCAAGGCGTACGTCGACGCCGACCTGGTGGCCTCCTGGCGCGACCTGATCGAGGACGAGGTCTCACATGTCCGGCATCCCGCCTGAGCGACCCGTCCGTCGCAGGCAGGGGGCCCGCGTCATCGTCGTCGCCGACGACGAGGTGCTGCTGCAGGGCGACACCGACCCCGGGCTGCCGGGCTCGCGGTTCTGGCAGGTGCCCGGCGGGGGAGTTGACGCCGGGGAGGCCCTCCGGGATGCAGCGGTCCGCGAGGTGCGGGAGGAGACCGGCCTCGAGATCGACCGGGGTGACCTCGTCGGGCCCGTCGCAAGGCGGGTCGTCACGCACGGCTACTCCGACCGGATCCTGATCCAGGCCGAGACGTTCTACCTGTTCCGCACCGCCCGCTTCGACGCCGTCGACGCCGACCTGACGGACGCGGAGCGCAGGAGGCGGGTCGAGACGGCCTGGTTCCCGCTGGCCGCGCTCCCGGAGCCGGTGTGGCCCTCCGAACTGGGCGGGCTCGCGGCATGGGACGGTGGCGCCGTCATCGAGCTCGGCGAGGTGGAGGAATCGACCGTTCCCGTGTGACGGGTCAGTCGCGGTTGAGGGCGCCCTTCACGAACCAGATGCAGGCCGCCAGCGAGGCCACGTAACCGAGCAGGCTGGAGTTGCCGAGCGTGGCGCTGAACAGCTGGAACAGGATCAGCAGAGCGCCGACCACGAGCGCGGCCGGCCCGAGGTAGGACGTGCGGGTGGTGGTGCGGAGGCCGAGCGCCCCGGCAACCAGCAGCAGGAACGGGGCGGCGCCGGTCAGCATCACCCGAACCCGCAGAGCCCTGCGCCGATCCAGCACAGGGTGCGCGACTGCTCCGCGCCCTTGGGGCGGGCGGTTGCCCTGCCCGCTGCTGGGGAGCCATCTGTTGCCCGCCTCGGGCGGGGGCCATCCGGTTCCGGGGGCCGACGGGTTCCCCTGCTGCGGAGCGACGGCGCCGGGCGGGACGGGGCCGGGCTGGCCGGCGTGGCCCGTAGCCACAGGCGCGGGCCGGGCGGGGTCGGGCCAGGTCTGGTTCGCGGGCCCGATGCTCAGTGGCGTTCCGGTGGGGGCGGCGGGCCGGGGGCGGTGATGGTCGAGGCGCTCATCGCGAAGGCCTCGCGCGGGTCTCGGCCGCTGCTCTTCCCGGGCCGGCGGTCATGGCCATCGAGGCGACCTCGAACTGGTCGCGGGGGTCGCGTCGAGTCTGGGTGTGGGTGCCCAACCCGGTGAGGTCGGCCTGCGCGGGATCGCTGTCGAACCGGTCGGGATGGGCGATCGGGCCGGGCGTGGCAGCCGCGTAGGGGTCCCCGACGGGGAGCGGGTCGGCGAGGGGCGTGGCGAACCCGTCGGGCCTCTCGATGGGCGCGTACGCGGCCCCGTCCTTCCAACTCGCCATGGCGCCATCCTACTGACCGCAGGAGCGGCCGGGTTCCGGTCGGTGGCAGGGGATGAAACGGACCCCTGCGCGCCAGGGCGGTGAGTCTCATGCGGATGAGGTGAGCGTTTCGTCAGCCGTTCTGCGCAGAAACCGCCCATCTGCCCACTCAATGAGCAATTTCCGCCGCCCGGATCTAGGCTGAAGGGAAGTCATCCCGACCAACGAAGCGAGGAAACCTCCGCCATGGAAATTGTCATCTGCAAGGACGCCCGGGAAGTTGGCATGGTCGCCGCCGATAGGCTGATCACCCACCTCGAGGGGCTCCCGACGCCGGTCATCGGCTTCGCGACCGGTGGCTCGCCCAAGGCCCTCTACGCCGAGCTGGCCCGCCGCGCGGAGGAGGGATCCTTCGATTTCTCCCACGCCCTCGGCTTCGCCCTCGACGAGTACGTCGGCATCCCGCTGGAGCACCCGGAGAGCTACTACAGCGTCATCCGCGAGAACGTGGTGGGCCCGCTGAAGATGGACCCCGCCCGGGTCCGCGTGCCTGACGGCCTCGCTGACGACCTGCAGGGCGCGGCCGACGAGTACGACGAGGCCATCGACCTCGCGGGTGGCGTCGATGTCCAGATCCTCGGCATCGGGTCCAACGGCCACATCGGTTTCAACGAGCCCTTCTCGTCCTTCTCGTCTCGCACCCGCGTCAAGACGCTCACCCCGCAGACCCGCGAGGACAACGCGCGCTTCTTCGACTCCATCGATCAGGTGCCCACCCACTGCGTCACCCAGGGCCTGGGCACGATCATGGACGCCGCCGTGACGCTCATGGTCGCCTCCGGCGAGAACAAGGCACAGGCCATCGCGGACATGGTGGAGGGCCCGGTCGCGGCCACCTGCCCCGCATCGGTCCTGCAGTTCCACCCCCGCGCGATCGTCGTCATCGACGAGGCCGCGGCGGCGAACCTGAAGCACTCCGACTACTTCCGCCACCTCCAGGAAGTCAACGGGGTCTTTCAGCGCGACTGACAACAGTTCGGATTGGGGCGCAGTGCCCGACCGGATAGACTGTGCGTTCACCTGACTACCAATGAAGTGAGGACGACGTGCCTACCGGAAAAGTGCGCTTCTTCGACGCCGAGAAGGGCTTTGGTTTCATCACCAAGGACGACGGCGGTGACGTGTATGTGCGCTCCAACGCGCTTCCCGATGGCGTGGCTTCGCTGAAGCCCGGACAGAAGGTCGAGTTCGGCGTCATCGAGGGTCGGAAGGGTGAGCAGGCGCTCAGCCTCCGGGTCCTCGAGACGCCGCCGTCCCTCTCGAAGGCCCAGCGCCGCCAGCCGGAGGACATGGCGGCCCTGATCGAGGATCTGATCAAGATGCTCGACGGGATCGGCAACGGCTACCGGCATCGTCGTCACCCCGACAGCAGGCAGGCAGAAAAGGTGGCGCAGGTTCTGCGCCGCGTCGCCGATGAACTGGAGTTGTAGATGGCAGCGCCCAAGCTTGACGCCGTGACCGCCGCCGCGGTCGACCTCGCCCGTTCAGCCGCGGTTGAGAGCGGCGGCGAGGAGGCAGTCGGCGGGCATCTCGCCGTCACGGCGGAGCCGGGCGACCGCATCGCCACCCACACCTTCGAGTGCCTGCTTCCGGGCTATGCCGAGTGGCACTGGGCCGTGACGCTCGTCAGGGCCTCGAGGGCCAAGGCGCCGACCGTCAACGAGGTTGTCCTGCTCCCCGGCGGAGGGGCGCTGCTGGCCCCCGACTGGGTGCCGTGGGAGGACCGCATCGGGGCCGGTGACATCAGCCCCGGAATGCTGATGGCCACCCCCGACAACGACCCGCGCCTCGAGCCGGGCTTCGCGGCCACCGACCTCCCGGTCGATGCCGACAGCGCCGACTGGGTGCAGTTGCGCACCACCGTCGCCGAGCTCGGCCTCGGGCGAGCCCGCGTGCTCAGCCACTTCGGCAGGGACGAGGCGGCCGAGCGTTGGCTCGCCGGCCCACCCGGGCCGAAGGACGATGGCTCCCACGAGGCTCCCGCCCCCTGCCACACCTGTGGCTACTTCGTGGCCCTGCGGGGCTCGCTCGGCACCCTGTTCGGTGCGTGCACCAACCAGTACTCCCCTCTGACGGCCGGGTCGTGTCGCTCGACCACGGCTGCGGCGGCCACTCGGACGTCGTCGCGGAGCAGCGGTCGAAGGAGCTTCCGGCCCGGCGTTCGACACCATCGGGATCGACGAGAACCTCTTCGACTGATCCACCCGTACGCCGAGGCGGCGGTCACCCGGAAAGGGTGACCGCCGCCTCGTGGTTCCCGGGTGCGGATCAGTTGAACCTGATCATCGAGTTCAGCACCCACGTGTCCTGCTGTCGGAATGTCCAGCGTCCGTCCAGCTTGTCTGCCTGGACTGTGGTGGCCCGGATGTAGTTGCGGCACCCGCCCATTCCGGTGACCGGGGTGTCGCACTCGGTGCGCCACCTGCGGCCGGAGCTCGTGAACTCACCGGTTCTGGCGAGCGGGTTGCCCGCCCAGGTGGCCCGGTTCATGGGCAGATACGTCAGGCTGTTGAAGTACCAGCCCGACTTGTTCACGAACCGGCTTCCCTCCCGCACGACCTGCGTCGCCCAGATCTCCGTGGTGCAGCGGCTGGTCTGCGAGTACGGCTCGCAGCTGGTCAGCCACCAGCGACCGTTGGCGATGTGGAACCCGGGCGTCGTGTAGATGTCCACCGGCCTCGGCGGCGTGACCGTGGCGGTGGGCCCGGCGGTCGGCGTCACGGTGGGCGTGCGCGTGGGGGTCACGCTCGGCGTGGGTGTGGGCGTCGGGGTGGGTGTGGGTGTGGGCGTGGGTGTGGGTGTGGGTGTGGGTGTGGGCGTCGGGTGGGTGTGGGTGTGGGCGTGGGTGTGGGTGTGGGTGTGGGTGTGGGTGTGGGTGTGGGTGTGGGTGTCGGCTCGGGTTCGCTCACCTTCTGGAACGTGATCGTCCGCACCGCTTCCAGGTTCCCCGCCGCATCCTCCGAGCGGTAGTGCACGTAGGTGATGCGGGTCGTTGAGAGCTGCACCTGGATCTTCTCGTCCGGGTTGTAGGTGCCCCACATCACGTTCTCCGAGCTGTTCGGGTTGCTGTTGGGGCCCGATGACCAGACGGTGCGGCTGACGCCGGATTCGCCCTCCCCGTCGGTGGCGGTGAGGGTGACGACCGCGTCGCGTCCCTGGGCCGTGTGGGTCTCGCCCGTCTTCGGCGCGTGGGTGTCGATCTTCGCAGCGGTCTCGCTGTGCCCGACCCGGCCGCCCTCATCGGTGGCGCGGACCTTGATGTTCACCGGCCCCTGCCTGTCCAACTCGACGGGGTACCGGAAGGACTCCCATCCGGTGCCGGTGGCGCCGCAGTCGCTCAGGCAGTACTCGAGCGAGTCGATCTGCGAGCCGCTGACACCGCGGTCGGCCCTCACGCGGAAGGTCGGCTTGGCCGTGTGCCAGCCGCTCGCCGCCAGGGTGCCCTCCTCGAACTCGACCCACACGATGGGCAGCGCGTCAGCGGGGAGGGGCCACCACGAAGAAGAGCCCGAGGCCGGGTAGGACGCGCCCCGACCGTCGCGTCGGCGAAGCCGATCGCCTCGGCCTCGTCGAAGCCGGTGGGCGTCGACCAGGTGGCGGGAACGCCGCTGGCGCGCGAGCCGTCCTCGTACGTGGCCGTGACTGTGCCGGGGAACACCGGTGCGAGCCCGGGGTCGTCAGCGTCGACACGGGGTCGACGTCGGCGATCGCGTCGGAGAGGGGCGCCGCGTGGACGGCCACCGTGGCCTCGACGCTGAATCCCGACCCCTCGATCGTGCCGTCGACGGTGAAGACGTCGCCGGCAGCGTCGTAGTCGGCGGCCGGGATGTCGGAGAGGTCCCAGGTGACGGGCACGTCGTTGACGAGCGGTGCGTCGCCGGCCTCGGCGCGCTCCGAGGTGGCCTCGTAGGTCACCCAGATGCCGTCCGGCAGCGTCGGCAGCACGCCAGGGGTGGTGCGTGCCTCAACCCGCTCGGTGTCCAGGTAGGCGGCCGGATCACCGGGGTCGACAGGCTCCGGGTCGGCCACGTGCTCGGTGGTGTTCTCGCCGAAGATGAGCAGCTCGGTGGCGCCCGCACCGGTCGCCCCGTTGGTGAAGGCGATCCGCAGCGAGCTCGTCTTCACGGTCTCGAAGGCGACGTCGAGCTGGTAGTCGCGTTGGCCCGCCACCCCGGTCGGGATGGTCGGGCCGCGCCGTCGGTGTAGGCCACCGGCAGGTAGGAGTCGCTCGCCTTGTCGTAGTACTGGACCTGGAGCTGGCGTGGCAGGAGCACGCCGCCGGAGCAGGAGTCGGTGGTGGGGCAGTCGGTCCACAGGTGGATCCGTGTGCCCTGCGCCTGGACATACCTCGGCCACGAGACGGTGACGCTCGAGGTGGCGCCCTCGCTCCAGGAGTTCCAGTTCCTTCCCCGACGGTGCCGTCGAAGAGGTATCCGACGACGTTGCTGCTGTTGGTGAAGCTGGCCGCCGCGACGGGCGTGTTCTGCGGGTTGGACGGGAGCGCGAGGTTGACCGGGTCGGCGGCGGCGTCGACCGCGATCAACGTCCCGGCCAGCGCCGTGGCGAGCGCGACGGCGCCGAAGAGGCCGCGTCGCAGGGTGGCTTGCATGTGTGATGTCTCCTTGAGGGTCATGGGTCAGACCTTCGCCTTCCCGGCCGCGAGCAGGATCGCCTGACGGTTGCGCGCGTTGAGCCGGTTCTCTGCCTGCCAGTCCGCCGTCACCGACTGGACGCGGCGGATGAACGCCGGGCGGTCGGCGAACGGGGCGGCCGACCAGATGTCGTCGAGCAACGTGATGCTCGCCCCGTCCACGGACTTGGAGGGGTTCGTGACCCCGGAGTCGATGCCGGCGAAGGCGACCGTCTTCTCCGAGCGCTCGAAGTACATGTGGTACGAGGCGTTGTTGCCGTTCCAGGCCGGCTCGAAGGTGGTGCCGTCGATGACGAACTGGAACTCACCCGTCGCGGCGGTCCCCACCGTGTAGCCGTGCTTGATGGTGCCGTCGAGCCCGAGGCGGCTGTAGAAGCCGAACGAGGCGAAAGCCTTGTCGCGGTTGAGGGCGTTGAGCAGGGTCGGGCCGTAGAAGAGCGACTGGATGTCGGGCCGGTCGGGCGTCGCCTCCGTGCGCAGCTCCATGGGAGCACGATCTCGATGACGTCGCCCGTCTTCCAGGCGCGGCCCGGAATCGAGAAGTAGGCACCGGATGGGGCCTGGGTCGCGGCACCGCCCGCGACGGTGACGGTTGCGCCGTGCGTCCATCCCGGGATGCGCACCTGCACGCCGAAGGTCGCCTCGCCGGTGACCGTGATCCGGATGGTGTCCGACTGCGGGTACCGCGTCTCCTGCGTGAGGGTCACCGACTTCGATGCCCAGGTGAGCGTGGAGTTGGTGTAGAGGTTCACGAGCACCGTCTCGTCGTCGGCGGAATGCGTCCAGATGGTGTCCTGGTACTTCACGTGGCTCTCCAGCGCACTTCCGCCGCAACAGGTGCCGATGTTGCCGTTGCCGTACTCCTTGGTGGTGCCCGGGTTGACGGGGTACATGTAGCAGTTGCCCGGCGTGAGGCGGGTGCCGTCCAGCGCCGCATTGTCCAGTCCCCGGCTGCGGCCACCGAGGATGTGGTTCAGCAGCGTCCGTTCGAAGTAGTCCATGTAGGCGGGGTCCTGGTCCATGAAGAACAGTGACCGGGACACCTTGAGCATGTTGTAGGCGGCGCACGACTCGGCGTTGCGGCTGCCGATGTCGCCCGCGACGGTGCCCGCGGGCCCCACATCTCGCCCTCGCCGGTGCCGCCGTGGCTGTACATCCGGCCGGGGTGATCATCGAGTAGAAGTTCTCGGCCGTCGCCTTGTAGTCGTAGGCGGCGGTGCCGGCGCGGGGCGTGATGCCCTCCGCCGCGAGCTTGGCGTAGCCGACGAACTGCGGGATGTGCTGGTTCGCGTGCAGGTCGGTCAGCGGATCCACATCCGCGGTGCACGACGAGATCAACTTGTCCTGGTCGAACAGTTGGGCGGCGGCGAGGAAGTGCTCCGGGGCTCGCCGTAGGGATCGTCCCTCCCCTCGGAGACGACCCAGAGGTCGTAGAGTGCCTCGTTCATGCCGCCGTACTCGCCGCCGATGTAGATCGACCACATCCGCTGCAACTGCTCGACGGTGCACGTCGACAGCCTGCCGTGGACCCAGTGCCCGATCCCCTGGGCGAGGTTGAGGGCCGGTTCGTAGCCGCAGTGCCGGTACACCTCCACCAGCCCGCGAGGATCTTGGCCAACGTGTAGTACGGGGCCCAGATCTCGCCGTACGGGGCGTACTCCTCGAGCGCGGAGAACTGCCACTCTCCGTAGGCCGAGAGGAAGCCGGGGTGCGAGTAGCTGATGCCGCTGACTCCGTCGGCCATCGCCTCGCGGCACTCCTCGAGGCCGTCGACCAGCTGCTTTGCCCGCGCGAGGATCGCCTCGTCGTGGGTCGACGCGTAGGAGAGTGCGAACATCGAGAGCATGTGGCCGGTGTAGTGGCCGCGGAGCAGGCCCGACGCGCCCGCCTTGTTCGTGCCGCGCACGTACGAGTCGTTCCAGCGCTGGGCGATCGCGGCGTCGACGCCGCCGTCGGGCCAGCCCTCCCAGCCACCCGCGGCTTGGCGGCCTGGGCCTGCTCCTTGGTGAGCAGCCCGGCCTGCAGTTGGAAGATCACCAGCAGGGAGTCGATGGGGTAGCGGCGGGCGAGTTCGAGCATGTTCTTCTGGGCCCGCTCGTAGACGCTGCCCGCGTCGAGGGTCACGTCGCTCAGCGCGAACGGACGCACCGTCCAGCCGGCGGGTGGTGGACGGCGGGTGCGCCCGCCGCCGTCGTGCCGGGTGCGGCGGGGAGGCGGACGAGGTCAGTGGCAGGAGGGCGGCTGCCGCGGCGCCCCACCGGCCACGGCCGTGCCTGCGAGAAGGGTCCGTCTGGAGAGACGGATCCCGTGCGGAATCTGCATGGGTGGTGGCTCCTCCGTGAGCGTTGACGTCCCGGCCGCTGTGCCGGGAAACTGGGGTCTCCGTCGACGTTACCGGTCACACCTCAGGCCCGCAATGCTTTTCGGAACTTTCGTTCATGAGGCCCCGGAAAGGGACGGCCCCGGACGACGGGTGTCGTCCGGGGCCGGATGTCCGGGTGCCGGGTGGGTCCCCGGCAGGCGTGTCAGGCCGCGCAGGAGCCCTTCACCATGAAGCCGATCTCCTGGCCGCCCGCGTCGTCGCCCTGCATCAGGTCGATGTAGGGGCCGGTGCCGCTGACGGTGAAGTTGTCGCCGTCCCAGGCGATGGTGGCGGTGCCGCTGCCTTCCTCATGTCGACCAGCTTGCCGTCGGCCAGGACGACGCTCGCGGCCAGCACCCTCTGCCGGTCCTGCGAGGTGGTCACCGCGGCCTTCGCGCCGCCCTCGTTGCTGCCGCTGACGGCGAAGGTGTCGTTGATCTCGGTGCAGCCGACCTGCGTGATGGCCTCCTCGGTGTCGCCGAGTCGCACGGCGGCACCGCCGGCGGGAGCCTCGACGGAGACCTCGGTCGGGGCCGTCGCCGGCCCGAGCTGGGGAACGGCCGAGTTGCCGGCCGCGGTGCCCTGGCCCACCGGCTCGGGCCGCCGCCCACACCGGAGCAGCCCGTCAGGAGCAAGGCGAGCCCGGCCGGGAGGGCGAGAAGAGTCGTCGTGAATCGGTTCATGGGTGTCCCTTTCTGAAACCGACGCCCAGCATAGGGCAGCACCGCAACGCGACCCCCGCGTCGGTGCAACCGGTGTGAGCGGCTGGCCACCAAGTGGAACCGGTGTACCACCGGGGCGGTGCGCGCCCTACGATGAGGATCCGTGGTTACGAATTCTCCCTCGGCTGCCCCGCCAGCACATGACACCGTCTCCGGCCTCGACCGGTTCTTCGACATCACCAAGCGCCGCTCCTCCATCCCGCAGGAGGTCCGCGGCGGCCTCGTCACCTTCTTCGCGATGGCCTACATCATCGCCCTGAACCCCTCATCATCGGAACCGTCGCCGACAAGAACGGCAACCTGATCTCAGGCGCCCCGATGTTCACCGACGCCGCGATGACCCAGGTTGACGGCGCCGCCGTCGGCGCGTCGATCGCCATGGTCGCCGCCGCGACCGCGCTGATCGCGGGCATCATGACGATCCTGATGGGCGTCGTCGGCCGCTTCCCGATGGCCATCGCCTCCGGCCTCGGCCTCAACGCGCTCGTCGCCTACACCCTCGCACCGCAGATGACCTGGCCCAGGCCATGGGTCTCGTGGTCTGGGAGGGCATCATCATCACCATCCTGGTGCTGACCGGCTTCCGCACCGCGGTATTCAAGGCCGTCCCCCGCCGCTGCGCACCGCGATCTCGGTCGGCATCGGCCTCTTCATCGCCTTCATCGGCCTTGTCAACGCGGGCGTCGTCCGTAAGGGCGCGGGCACCCCCGTTACCCTGGGCGTCGACGGCCACCTGATGGGCTGGCCGATCCTCGTGTTCATGATCGGCCTCGTCCTCCTGGTCACGCTCCACGTGCTCAAGGTCAAGGGAGCCATGCTCATCTCGATCGTCTCGGCCACCGTGCTCGCGATCATCCTCGAGGCCACGCTCAAGATCGGTGGCCAGGCCATCGACGGTTCCCACCCGACCGGCTGGTCGCTGAACGTTCCCAGCCTCAGCGAGTTCACGATGCCCGACCTCGGCCTCCTCGGCCGCGTCGACCTGTTCGGTGCCTTCTTCGTCGACGGCCAGTTCTCCTTCACGCACTTCCTCGCGCTCGTGGTACTGGTCTTCTCGCTGCTGCTCGCCGACTTCTTCGACACCATGGGCACCATGGTCGCCGTCGGCTCCGAGGGTGGGCTGAACGACTCCGACGGCATGCCGCCGCGCACCACCGAGATCCTGCTCATCGACTCGCTCGGCGCCGTCGCGGGTGGCCTCGGCTCCGTGTCCTCGACCACGAGCTACGTCGAGTCCACCGCTGGTGTCGGCGAGGGCGCCCGCACGGGATTCGCCTCCGTCATCACCGGCGTCGCGTTCCTGCTCGCCATCTTCCTGGCCCCGCTGGTCAACCTGGTGCCTTTCGAGGCCGCCAGTCCGGTGCTGGTGTTCGTCGGCTTCCTGATGATCTCGCAGGTCACCGACATCGACTGGACAAAGCACGAGATCGGCATCCCGGTGTTCCTCACCATCATCCTGATGCCGTTCTCCTACTCGATCACCGTCGGTATCGGGCGGGCTTCCTCTCCTACGTCTTCATCCGCCTCATCAAGGGTGAATGGCGCAAGATCCACCCGCTCATGTACGTGGTGGCGGGCCTGTTCGTCCTGTACTTCGCGCAGGGCGTGATCCTCGGCCTGCTGAACGGCTGACGCGTCCGCAAACGCGACCACCCGGCCCGGGTCTCCCACGAGGAGGCCCGGGCCGGGTGCGTTGCCGGGCGTCTAGGCGAAACGGGGTCGCCGCGTCAAGGGCGGTGGCCGGCGCGAACGGAGAGAGGGGTGCCGCGACGCGCCGCTATCCTGACGCACATGTTCCAGAAGGTATTGGTCGCCAACCGAGGCGAAATTGCGGTCCGCGCATTCCGGGCCGCGTACGAGTTAGGCCTTGGCACCGTCGCGGTGTTCGCCTACGAGGACCGCAACGCAGATCACCGCGTCAAGGCCCTCGAGTCGTACCTGATCGGCGAGGAGGGCCACCCGGTCCGCGCCTACCTGGACATCGACGAGATCATCCGCGCGGCCAAGCTGGCTGGCGCGGACGCGATCTATCCCGGCTACGGTTTCCTCTCCGAGAACCCCGACCTCGCCCAGGCCTGCGCCGACAACGGCATCGCGTTCATCGGCCCTGCCGCCTCCGTCCTCGAGATGGCGGGCAACAAGGTCGCCGCCATCGAGCAGGCCCGCAAGGCGGGTGTGCCGACGCTCGCATCGTGCCCGCCCTCGACGGACGTGGAGGCGCTCAGGAAGGGAGCCGCCGCGATCGGGTTCCCCGTCTTCATCAAGGCCGTCGCCGGCGGTGGCGGCCGCGGCATGCGCAGGGTCGACGACCCCGAACGCTTCGAGTCGGAGCTCGGCGCGGCCATGCGCGAGGCCGAGGGCGCCTTCGGTGACCCGACCGTTTTCATCGAGCAGGCCGTCGCCGCCCCGCGTCACATCGAGGTGCAGATCCTCGCCGACAACCAGGGCAACACCGTCCACCTCTTCGAACGCGACTGCTCCATCCAACGTCGCCACCAGAAGGTGATCGAGATCGCGCCCGCCCGCACATCTCCGACGAGCTCCGTGCGGCGCTCACCTCGGACGCGGTCAAGTTCGCCAAGGCGATCAACTACACCTGCGCCGGCACCGTCGAGTTCCTCGTCGAGACCGAGGGGCCGCGCGCCGGCCAGCATGTCTTCATCGAGATGAACCCGCGCATCCAGGTCGAGCACACCGTCACCGAGGAGATCACCGACGTCGATCTGGTGCAGGCGCAGATGCGGATCGCCAACGGCGACACCCTCGCCGACATCGGCATCAGCCAGGACACCCTGCAGATCCGCGGCGCGGCACTCCAGTGCCGCATCACCACCGAGGACCCGCTCAATTCCTTCCGGCCCGACACCGGCCTGATCACGGCCTACCGCTCCGCCTCCGGCGCGGGCATCCGCCTCGACGGCGGCACCACCGGCACCGGAGTCGAGATCAGCCCGCACTTCGACTCCCTGCTCGTGAAGCTCACCGCCCGCGGCCACGACCTCAGGATGGCCACCGCCCGTGCCCGGCGCGCGCTCGCCGAGTTCCGGGTGCGCGGCGTCGCCACGAACATCCCGTTCCTGCGCGCTGTGCTCGACGACCCCGACTTCGAGCGGGGTGGCGTCACCACGTCCTTCATCGACGAGCGGCCCTACCTCCTGTCGGCCCGCACGCCCGCCGACCGCGCCACCAAGCTGCTGCGTCACCTGGCCGAGGTGACGGTCAACCTGCCGAACGGCGAAGCCCCGACAATGCTCGACCCAGGCGTGAAACTGCCGAAGGTCGACCTCACCGTCGTCCCGCCCGACGGGCCCGACAGCGCCTCCAGGCGCTCGGTGCCGAGGGATTCGCGCGGGCGCTCCGCCGGCAGGTCCCGGTCGCCGTCACCGACACCACCTACCGCGACGCGCACCAGTCGCTGCTCGCCACCCGGGTCCGCACCCGCGACCTGCTCGCCGTCGCCCCCATCCAGGCGCGCCTCCTGCCGCAGATGTTCTCGGTGGAGTGCTGGGGCGGCGCGACCTACGACGTTGCGCTCCGCTTCCTGGGCGAGGACCCCTGGGAGCGACTCGCGACGCTCCGTGCGGCGATGCCGAACCAGAACCTGCAGATGCTGCTGCGTGGCCGCAACACCGTCGGCTACACGCCGTACCCGACCCAGGTCACCGAGGCGTTCGTCGCGGAGGCCGCGGCCACCGGCGTCGACATCTTCCGCATCTTCGACGCCCTCAACGACGTCGAGCAGATGCGGCCGCGATCGACGCGGTGCGCGGGACGTCGTCGGTGGCCGAGGTCGCCCTCTGCTACACCGCGAATCTGCTCGACCCCGCAGAGAAGATCTACACCCTCGACTACTACCTCCGCCTCGCGGAGCGCATCGTCGACTCGGGCGCCCACATCCTCGCCATCAAGGACATGGCAGGGCTGCTGCGCCCCGAGGCCGCGCGCCGCCTCGTGCGGGCACTCCGCGAGCGTTTCGACCTGCCCGTGCACCTGCACACCCACGACACCACCGGCGGCCAGCTCGCCACCCTGATGGCCGCCATCGAGGCCGGGTCGACGCGGTCGACGTGGCCAACTCCGCGATGAGCTCGACGACGTCGCAGCCCCTATGTCGGCACTGCTGATGGCGCTCGACCAGACCGAGCGGGCCCCGAGCTCGACCCGGATGCCGTCCTCAACCTCGAGCCCTACTGGGAGGCCGTGCGCAAGGTGTACGCGCCGTTCGAGTCGGGCCTCCCCGCCCGACCGGCCGCGTCTACTCGCACGAGATCCCGGGCGGCCAGCTGTCGAACCTGCGCCAGCAGGCCATCGCGCTCGGCCTCGGGAGAAGTTCGAGGCGATCGAGAACATGTACGAGGCCGCGGACAAGATCCTCGGCCGCCCACGAAGGTGACGCCGTCGTCGAAGGTGGTGGGCGACCTCGCGCTGCACCTCGTGGCGGTGGGTGCCGACCCGGCCGAGTTCGAGGCCGACCCGCAGCGCTTCGACATCCCCGATTCGGTGATCGGCTTCCTGAACGGCGAGCTCGGCGTCCGGCAGGCGGCTGGCCGGAGCCGTTCCGCAGCAGGGCCATGGAAGGCCGTCGCACCCCGGTGCGCGTCACCGAGGTGGCTGACGAGGACCTCGCGCTGCTCGCCGAACCCGGTCGCACCCGGCAGGAGACGCTCAACCGGCTGCTGTTCCCGGGCCCGACACGCGAGTTCCAGCAGTTGCGCGACGACTTCGGTGACATCTCCGTGCTTCCCACGATCCCGTACCTGTACGGCATGCGGCCGGGCAATGAGTACGCGATCACGATCGACCGCGGCGTCACGCTGCTCACCGGTGTGGCCTCGATCTCCGAGCCGGACAAGCGCGGAAAGCGCACCGTCATGTGCACACTGAACGGGCAACTCCGCCCGGTGCGGGTGCGGGACCTGTCGATCATGTCGGAGGTGGCGGCCGCCGAGAAGGCCGACCCGTCCAACAAGGGCCACGTGGCCGCCCGTTCTCCGGGCCGTGACGCCCACCGTCGCGGTTGGGGACGCGATCGCCGTCGGCGACCAGGTGGCCACGATCGAGGCCATGAAGATGGAGGCGGCGATCAACGCCCGGTCGCCGGCACCGTGCAGCGCGTCGTGCTGAGCGGCACCACGCAGCTGGAGGGTGGCGACCTGGTGGTCGTGATCGGCTGACCTGATTGTGCGTGGCGGGCCGGGTGGCAGGGAGCCCACCCGGCCTCCTCCGTTTCCCCTGAGTGTCAGGCGGTGCTGAGGACGACCACGTCCAGGCGCCGCTCCACGGCAACGGTCAGCACGTCGAGTATCGGGCCACGAAGGCCGCCGTCCCAGGTGTCATCTCCTCGTCGGCGATGGCTTCCCGCAGCGCGTCGAGGGTCTCGGCCACGTGGACGGCCTTCGCGTAGCCCGCCTGGTGGCCGGGCAGCAGCCGCAGCGGGGCCCGAGGTCGCGGTCGGCGAGCCGGCGCAGGGAATAGTCGCTGTTCAGGCCGGCCCTCGCCAGGTCCCACTCGACAGCGTCGAACGCGTCGGCATCCCACGGCACCTGCACGTGGCGGCGGACAGTTCCTCCAGCCACGCCGTCAGGACCTGCCAGCAGTAGGGAGCCGGTCGGGGCCACGTAACCGCCCGAGAGGAGCGTGTCGACGTCGGTGCGCAGCGGCCGGTCTGTGCGCACCTCGGTGTCGGGTCGTCGCGCAGCATCGGCTTGAACCAGCGCCGCTTCGGCTGGGGGCGGGCCACCGCCGAAGCGGTCCGCCGCAACCTGACGTAACCGGGAGGCGAGCCCGGGCTCGGCGCCGAAGATGTCGCGCACGTCGTCGATCCCGATGGCGAAGACCACGAGCCTCAACATGTGCCCCACCGTAGCGCTGGCGTACCATCGACCACGATGAATCCGAGAACCCGCCGCGTGATCGTGACCGGCGTCCTGGTGGCGCTGGTGCTCCTTGCCGTCCTCAGCGCCGTCCTGGGCGCCCTGGACGGTGCCGCATGACGGCCCGGCTATGATCGGTTCCCGATGAGCAATCTTCCCCGCGGCCTCGTGACCGCCGCCGCCCTCGCCCTCGGCATCGGCGCCGTGGCGCTGCCTGCTGCCGCCAAGGAGATCACGCCCCCGAGGCCGCGACCCCGGTCGTCGGCATGGCCTTCCAGCCCGGCTCCTCCGAGCTGTGGCTCGCCGGGCCGCGGGCCGATTCCGGCCGGTTCGTGGAGGCCGACAGCGGCAAGGAATGGTCCTTCGGTGGCGACCCCGTCTCGGTGCAGGCCCTCGCCTGGAGCGAGGGCGGCTCTGGGTCGGTGACATCGGTGACAAGGACGCGGAACGTGACCACGTGGTCGTCTTCCGCCTCGGCGCCCCGGAGGGTGGCCGCTCCACCTACTTCGCCTACGACTTCGAGTACGAGGACGGGCCGCGCGACGCCAAGGCCATGATGATCTCGGGTCGCGGCAACATCTACATCGTGACCACCGGCGACGATCCGGGCGTCTACCGGGCGCCCGCCCAGCCGTCGCGCCAGCAGATGAACACGCTCACCCGCGTCGCTGACGCGCCCAAGGGGGTCACCGACGGCGTCTTCCTCACCGACGGCGCCACGATGGCGCTGCGCACCGCCGCCGGCATCGACTACGTCGACGCATTCACCTGGGAGACCCGGTTCACCGACACCATCGTCGGGGCGCCGAAGGGCGAGTCGATCGCGGTGGGCCAGGACGACGAGATCTATGTCGGCGGGGCGCCGACGATCCGCACCGCGGACGTCCCCACCTCCGACACCACCACGACCGTGACACCCGCCCCTCCGCCGCCCTTCCGGTTCGGCGTCGCCCACCGCGGCGGCCACCCCGGCGCCCTCGGCGAGCGCGGCCCCGACGACACGGACGACGGCACGCTGATCGCGCCCGCCCGGACGGGCACGATCGTGGCGATCGCGCTGGCCGGGCTGCTCGCGGTCGCGGCTGGCGCCGTCACCTATTTCGTCAAGCGCTGACGGGCCACCGGCCCGGCCGGTCGGCCGGGAACCGCTACAAGCGTTCGATCACGTGGTCGAGGCACGCCGTCAGCGCCTCCACGTCGGCCGGGTCGACCGAGGCGTAGCAGCCCACCCGCAGCTGGTTGCGCTGCAGCGCGCGGTACGGATCGACGTCGACGATGCCGTTGTCGCGCAGCACCCCGATCACGGCCTTCGCGTCGACCGCCTCGTCCAGGTCGATCGTCGCGACGACGGGGAGCGGTGCGCGGGGTCGGCCACGAATGGCGATGCGAAGCTGCGGGCCTCGGCCCAGCGGTAGAGCGTCGACGTGGAGGCGGTGCAGCGCTCGGCGACCGCTGAGATGCCGCCGAGCTCGAGCATCCAGCCGAGCTGGTCCTCGAGCAGCAGCAGCGTCGCCAGCGACGGCGTGTTCAGCGTCTGGTGCTGGCGGGAGTTCTTCACCGCGAGGGAGAAGTCGAGGATCTCCGGGATCCAGCGGCCCGACTCCCTGATCCGCTCGGCCCGCTCGATCGCGGCCGGCGACGCGAAGGCCAGCCATAGGCCGCCGTCGGAGGAGAAGTTCTTCTGCGGAGCGAAATAGTAGACGTCCGTCTCCGCGATCGGGGCGTCCATGCCGCCGGCCGACGAGGTGGCGTCGATCAGGACCAGCCCGTCACCGACCCGGGAGATCGGGGCCGCGGCGCCGGTCGACGTTTCGTTCTGCGCCCAGGCGTAGGTGTCGGCGTCAGTCGCGGAGGGCACGGCCACCGAGCCGGGAGCGGCCTCCGACACGGCGGGTGCCGCGAGGTGGGGAGCGCGTTCCGCGGCCTTGGCGAACTTGCGGGAGAACTCGCCGAACACGCCGTGCGCGGAGCGCTTCCCGATCAGGGAGGAGACGGCAAGGTCCCAGAACAGGGTCGATCCGCCGTTGCCGAGGACGACCTCGTAGCCGTCGGGGATCCGGTAGAGCTCGGCGAGGCTCTCCTGGACGACGCGCACCAGGTCGCGGACCGGCGCCTGGCGGTGGGAGGTGCCCATGATGTCGGAGCGCATGGCGAGGTAGTCGAGGGCCTCTGCGCGCACCTTGGCCGGGCCTGAGCCGAAGCGGCCGTCTGCGGGCAGGAGCTCGTGGGGAATCTGGATCTGCACGGCCTCATCCTACGACCGGTGCGCCGCGGGGCCTGCGGCGCGGGTGCCCATGAAACGCGCAGTCGGGTTCACCACGGGCGGCGGGAGCGGGACGGAGGAGGCTACCGTGGAGGCATGTCCGTCACCCAGCTGCATGTCGCCCACGCCGTCACCCCGGAGGCGTCGTCGACGACGCCGTCATCACGATCGACGGCGACAGGATCGTCTCGGTCGCTCCCGCGGCCCCCGGCGCCGAGGCCGGACCTACGGGCGGGCTCTGGGCCGTTCCCGGCTTCGTCGACAGCCACTGCCACGGCGCCGTCGGCGTGGCCTTCGGCGACCCCGACGTGGAGGCCAACCGGCGGGCCATCGCCTACCACCTGAGCCAGGGCACCACCACGATCTTCGCCTCCACCGTCACCGAGCCGATCGAGAAGCTCGAGGCGCAGCTCACCGTGCTGCGGGCCTGCAGGAGGCGGGCGAGATCGGCGGCATCCACCTCGAGGGCCCGTTCCTGGCGCCCGAGAAGAAGGGCGCCCACGACCTGGCGCTGCTGCGTGACCCCGACGCCGAGTCGGTCGAGCGGCTGATCGCGGCCGGCGGCCCCGCGTTGAAGATGATCACGCTGGCGCCGGAGCGGCAGTTCGGCGAGGCCGCGACCCGCCGTTTCGTCGAGGCGGGCGTCAAGGTCGCGTTCGGTCACTCCAACGCCGACGAGGTCGTCACCGCCCAGCAGATCGGGTGGGGCGCCACCATCGCCACACACCTGTTCAGCGCCATGCGCTCCATCCACCACCGCGAGCCCGGCCCGTCCCGGTGCTGCTGGTCGACGAGCGCGTGATGGTCGAGCTGATCTGTGACGGCGTGCACCACGCCCCGTCATCGCCGCGATGTCGATCGAGTCGGCCGGGCCCGGCCGCGTGGCGCTCGTCACCGACGCGATGAGCGCGACCGGGCACGGCGACGGCCGCTACGTGCTCGGTGAGCTGGAGGTCGACGTCGAGGACGGCACGGCCCGCCTCGTCACGTCCGACGGCTCGCAGGGCTCCATCGCCGGTTCCACGCTGACGATGGCCAGGGCGTTCGAGTTCGTGGTGCAGCAGGTCGGCGTCAGCATCGCCGACGCCGCGCTGATGGCCGCCACCACGCCCGCGGGGTTCCACGGGCTGACCGAGGTGGGCGAGCTGACGCCCGGCCGCCTCGCCGATGTCTGCCTTGTCGACGACGAGGGCACGCTGCGCGGGTCATCCGTCGCGGCGCATGGGTGGTTGCCCCAGCGCTGGCTGAGCCGGTCCCGGCTCAGCCGCGGCCCGCTTCGAGCACCTCGCGGAGCCTACGCAGGTCGGCCGCCACGGCCGCGACGTCCCGCTCGAACTGCTCGTCGCTCATCCCCAGACGCCGCACGGTGAAGATCACCTCGGCGCCCTCAGGGTGCGGCACCACCCGCAGCGGGTTGTAGACCACCTCGCCGGTCGGCAGCTCGACGTCGTGGTCGAGCACCCCGTACGGGTTGCGGCCGACGAACACGACGCGGATCGCGCCCATGGGGAGTCGATCAGCAGGGCGTCGCCGTCGCGGGCGACGGGGCTGTCCGCGAGCCCGGCGGCCCAGCGGGCAGGTTGTCCACATCCGCCATGTACTCGTAGACCTCGCCGGCGCCCCTGCCGATCACGATGCTCACGTGCCTGCTGTCCATCTCGCCACCCTACGACGTGTTGTGCACGGGCGGGTCAACCGTGACACCGCTCAGAGCGTCTGCGTGCGGGAGCCGCGGTGCGTCACGAGGTGCCTCGCGGCGTTGTCCGGCCACGACGAACGTCCCGGTCCGGCTCGGGTCGTCGGCCGTGCGATGCATCCACGGGTACACCGCCGACGATCAACGCGGCCCTGGTGCGCAACACTAGGATGGTCACGGAAAGGGCTGGTGATGGGCGATCTGATTGACACGACAGAGATGTACCTCCGGACGGTGTACGAGTTGCTGGAGGAGGGCGTCCAACCGCTGCGTGCCCGGATCGCCGAGCGTCTCCACCAGTCCGGGCCGACCGTGTCCCAGACCGTGGCCAGGATGGAGCGCGACGCTCTGCTCGTGGTCGAGCCCGACCGCACCATCAAGCTCACGCCGGCGGGCGCAAAGCTCGCCCGTGACGTCATGCGCAAGCACCGCCTCGCCGAGTGCCTGCTCACCGAGGTGATCGGTCTCGAATGGGACAAGGTCCACGACGAGGCCTGCCGCTGGGAGCACGTCATCTCCCTCGACGTGGAGAAACGCCTCGTCGAGATCCTCGACCAGCCCACCTTCTCCCCGTACGGCAACCCGATCCCCGGCCTCCGCGAGCTGGGCGTCATGACCCAGCACGAGCCGTTCCGGCACGATGCGGAACCGCTGGCCGACGTGGTCGCCACCGACGTGCGCAGCTTCAAGCTGCGCCGGATGAGTGAGAACATCCAGGCCGACGCCGAGGTGCTGGCCGCCATCGCGGCCGCAGGGCTGCGGCCCGGCACCATGTTCGAGGCGGCCCGGCGCGCCGACGGCATCGCCCTGTTCGTGGGCGACCAGGTCGTCGACCTCAGCCCGTTCGCGGCCGAACTGCTGTTCGTGGACGCGGGATAGGGCCGTGGACCGCACGCTGAGGTGGTTCGGCAGCCGTCAGCCCGGCGCCATGGAAGAGGTGCTCTCCCGCTCCTACGGCGGAACCCGCACCCCTATGAGTGGCTCGCGCGCGCCGTCTCGTCGTCGGCGAACCTCGTGCTCGATCTGGCCTGCGGGCGGGCGCGATGATCGAGCGGCTCGGGCGGGAGGGCGCACCGTCATCGGGGTCGACCGCTCCGAGTCGGAACTGGCCGCGGCAAAGGACCGTGGCCGCGGGCCGCTGGTGCTCGGCCACGCGTCCTACCTGCCCTTCGCGGACAACTCGTTCGACGCCGTCGTCACGTCGCTCGGCATCGGTGTGGTGGCCGACCGCCCCGCTTCCTGTCCGAGGCCGCCCGGGTGCTGCGCCCGGGAGGGATCTTCGCCGCGCTCACGCCGTCGATGCGTCCCGCCAACCTCGACGACATCCGGCTGATCTCCCGGCTCGCCAGCTACCTGCGCGTGCCGCCGCACCTGCCGGGCACCACCGAGTTCAGGGCAAGGGAGGCGCTCGCCGCGGTCGGGCTCACCAAGGCCGAGGACGCGCGGCCAAGTACTACTACGAGGTCGGCGACGAGGAGGACGCGCGTCGGCTGCTGGCCGGGTTGCGGGCCCCCGTCGACTCCGAGCGGGCGGCGTCCGCGGTGGAGTTCCTCCGCAGCCGGATGGTCGACGGCCCCGTCGGCGTTCCGCTGCCGATGCGGCGGATCATCGCGATCAAGTAGCAGTCCACCCGGGCACCTGCCTGCTCTCCGCGGATACCGACGTCGCTCCGCCCCACCTGTGTGGCACGGCAGGTGTCGCCGCCGGCCCGGAGGAGGACGGAGACCGTCCGGTCTTCGCTTCGGCCGCCCCGGCACCTAGGCTGGATCGGGAATACGGATCGACGGTTGAACGTTGAACCTGATTGGACCAAACGCTGAAAGGGGTCACCCATGGCGACCACCGCCCTTACCACCGAGAACTTCACCACCACCGTCGAAGACAACCAGATCGTCCTCGTCGACTTCTGGGCCGACTGGTGCGGCCGTGCAAGCGCTTCTCCCCGATCTACGAGGACGCCTCCGGGCGTCACGGGGACGTCGTGTTCGCCAAGGTCGACACCGAGGACGCCCGCGACCTGTCCGCGGCCCTCGAGATCCAGTCGATCCCCACGATCATGGCCTTCAAGAAGGGCCAGCTGGTGTTCCGCCAGGCCGGGCTGCTGAACGGCAAGCAGCTCGACAGCCTCATCGAGCAGGTGAAGGATCTCGACGTCGACGCCGCGCTGGCGGAGGCCAGGAAGCAGGCCTGACAAGGCACTCCCGCCGAGCCGATCCTGACGAGGCCCGCCCCGGACGGGGTCGGGCCTCGTTTCAGGTCCGTGGCGGCCGGGCCCGGCTGACGAAGCAGGCAGGCCAATCCACCGGGCTTGTCCAACCCGGTTGTCTCATTCCCCACCCCACGTTCTACGATGCTTTGTAGTAGAACCGAGGAGGATGATGGCAATGGCGCCGGAACGACGGGATATGACGGTCCAGCCGGACCTGAGCAGCACCGAGGCCCGGGTGGCCCCGGTCCGTTCACGAAAGCCGATCTATCTCGACATGTTGCCGCCGTGCAACGCCGGGTGCCCCGCCGGGAGAACATCCAGGAGTGGCTGCGCCTCATCAAGGCGGGCGAGGCCGAGGCCGCCTGGCGCCAACTGGTCACCGACAACCCCTTTCCGGCCATCCACGGCCGCGTCTGCTACCACCCGTGTGAGACCGCCTGCAACCGCAAGGACCTCGACGACGCCGTCTCCATCCACTCGGTGGAGCGCTACCTCGGCGACCTCGCCATCACCAACGGTTGGCAGGTGCCGAAGCCGAAGCGCGTCTCCGGCCGTCGCGTCATGGTCGTCGGTGCCGGCCCCTCCGGGCTGTCCGCCGCCTACCACCTCGCCCGCCTTGGCCACCACGTCGAGATCTTCGATGCAGGAGACCTGCCCGGCGGCATGATGCGCTACGGCATCCCGGAGTACCGGTTGCCGCGCGATGTGCTGGACGCCGAACTCGACCGCCTCCGCACCCTGGGCGTCGTGTTCCGCCAGAACGCCCCCATCAAGGACCTCCTCGCCACGCAGGCCGAGGGCAACTTCGACGCCGTCTTCGTCGCCGTCGGTGCCCACATCTCCAAGCGCGTCGACATCCCGTCGGCCGACGCCTCCCGCGTGGTCGACGCCGTCAGCTTCCTGCGCGACGTCGCATCCGGCGAGCGACCCGTCATCGGCCGGAAGGTGGCCGTCTACGGCGGCGGCAACACCGCGATGGACGCGGCCCGCGTGGCCCGCCGCCTCGGCGCCGAGGAATCCGTGGTGGTGTACCGCCGCAGCCAGGCGCAGATGCCCGCCCACGAGGAGGAGCGTGAGGGCGCCGAAACCGAGGGCGTCAAGATGAACTGGCTGCGCACCATCGCCTCGATGGATGAGGACGACCTCACAGTCGAGATCATGGAACTCGACGCGGACGGCAAGGCCGTCGGCACCGGCCGCTACGAGAAACTGGCCGCCGACACCGTCATCCTCGCCCTCGGGCAGCGCGCAGACACCGACTTCCTGCACGCGATCCCCGGCATGAGCTTCCACGACGACGTCGTCGACGTCGACCCCTACTCGCTGATGACCGCCGTGCCCGGCATCTTCGCCGGCGGCGACGCCGTCCCGTCCGACCGCACCGTCACCATCGGCGTCGGCCACGGCAAGAAGGCCGCCAAGCGGATCGACGCCTGGCTCAACACCGAGGAATGGGTCCAGACCCCGAAGCATCCGATCGTGAGCCTCGACCAGATGAACGTCTGGTACTTCGGCGACCACGCCCGCCGCACCCAGGCCGAGGCCGACGTCGAGGACCGCATCGAGGGCTTCGGCGAGATCGTCGCCGGACTCACGGACGCCGAGGCCGAGTTCGAGGCCCGCCGCTGCCTCAGCTGCGGGAACTGTTTCGAGTGCGACGGCTGCTTCGGGCCTGCCCCGAGGACGCCGTCATCAAGCTGGGTAAGGGCAACAGATACCGGTTCGACTACGAGCTATGCACCGGTTGCGCGACCTGCTACGAGCAGTGCCCCGTGCATGCCATCGAGATGATTCAGGAGGGCAACCGATGAAGGCCATCATCGACGGCAACGAGGCTGCGGCCGACGTCGCCTACCGGTTGAGCGAGCTGTGCTCGATCTACCCGATCACCCCCAGCTCGACCATGGCCGAGCTGGCCGACGAGTGGGCCGCCCACGGCCGCCCCAACATCTTCGGCCAGGTGCCCACCGTCATCGAGATGCAGTCCGAGGGCGGCGCAGCCGGCGCGATGCACGGCGCGCTGCAGGGCGGGGCGCTCTCCACGACGTTCACCGCGTCGCAGGGCCTCCTTCTGATGATCCCCAACATGTACCGGATCGCCGGTGAGCTCACCTCGACCGTGTTCCACGTGGCCGCGCGCTCGCTCGCGACGCAGGGCCTCTCGATCTTCGGGGACCACCAGGACGTGATGGCCGTGCGCCAGACCGGCGTCTGCCTGCTGAGCTCGGCGTCGGTGCAGGAGGCCCACGACATGGCCGCCGTCGCGCACTCCGTGACGCTGCGCACGCGCCTGCCGATCGTGCACTTCTTCGACGGCTTCCGCACCTCGCACGAGCTGAACACCATGAAGAAGCTCACCGACGACGAGCTGCGTCAGCTCATCCCGACCGAGCTGGTGCTCGAACACCGTGGCCGCGCGCTGAGCCCGGCCAACCCGTTCATCCGCGGCACCGCGCAGAATCCCGACACCTACTTCCAGTCGCGCGAGACGGCCAACCTCTACTACGAGTGGGCGCCCAAGGTCATCGCGAACGAGATGGCCAAGTTCGGCGAGCTGACCGGCCGCCACTACGACCTGATGGAATACCACGGCGCCGAGGATGCCGAGCGCGTCGTCGTCGTGATGGGCTCGGGCATCGAGGCGATCATCCCCGTGGTCGACCGGCTCAACGCCGAGGGCGGCAAGGTCGGCGTCATCCAGGTGCGCCTGTACCGCCCGTTCCCGAGCGACGCGTTCCTCGAGGCGCTGCCCGCGACGGCGCGCAGGGTCGCCGTCCTCGACCGCACGAAGGAACCGGGAGCCTCGGGCGAGCCGATGTTCCTCGACGTGACCAGCGTGCTGGCCGAGGCCGTCGCCGGCGGCCGCCGCGGGTCGCTCCCGACGGTCATCGGCGGCCGGTACGGCCTGTCGTCGAAGGAGTTCACGCCGGGCATGGTCAAGGCCATCTTCGACGAGCTCGACGCCGAGGCGCCACGGCCGCGGTTCACCGTCGGCATCACCGACGACGTGACCAACCTGTCGCTCGACTACGACGCCACCCTCGATCTCGAGGACCCGGAGACGCTGCGCGCCGTGTTCTACGGCCTCGGCTCCGACGGCACCGTCGGCGCGAACAAGAACACCATCAAGATCCTCGGCTCCGAGGAGAAGACGTACGCGCAGGGCTACTTCGTCTACGACTCGAAGAAGTCGGGTTCGCGTACGGTGTCGCACCTGCGGTTCGGGCCCAACCCGATCCGTGCCCCGTACCTGGTGAGCCAGGCCGGGTTCATCGGCTGCCACCACTGGTCGATCCTGGAGCGCGTCGACGTGCTCGAGTTCGCCCGGAAGGGCACCACGCTGCTGATCAACTCGCCCCACGGCGAGGACACCTGGCACCATCTGCCCGCGGAGATGCAGCAGAAGATCATCGATCTCGACATCAACGTCTACACGATCGACGCGGGCCGGGTGGCGCGCGCGGCGGGCCTCGGCAGCCGCACCAACACCATCCTGCAGACGTGCTTCTTCGCCATCTCGGGCGTGATGCCGCGGGATGCGGCCATCGAGAAGATCAAGCAGGCGATCACCAAGACGTATGCCCGCAAGTCGGAGGAGGTCGTGCGCAAGAACCACCTCGCCGTCGATTCCGCGCTCGCCGACCTGCACCACCTTGAGCGACCCGGGAGGCCACGTCGGAGCACGGCTTCATCCCGCCGGTGCCCGGCCACGCGCCCGAGTTCGTGCGCACCGTCACCGCGACGATGCTGCAGGGCCGCGGCGACGACCTGCCCGTCTCGGCGCTCCCGGTCGACGGCACCTATCCGTCCGGCACCACGAAGTTCGAGAAGCGCAACATCTCGGAGATCGTCGCCGAATGGGATGCCGAGAGCTGCATCCAGTGCGGCAACTGCGCGTTCGTCTGCCCCCACGCGGTGCTGCGCGCCAAGTCGTACCCGGATACCGCGCTCGACGGCGCCCCCGACGGCTTCCTCAGCGCGCCGCTTAACGCGGCCGGCCTCCCGTCGACCCGCTACACGCTGCAGGTCTACGTCGAGGACTGCACCGGTTGCGGCCTCTGCGTGGAGGCGTGCCCCGTCAAGCCGATCGACCAGCCGTCGCGTCGCGCGATCAACCTGGTGCCGAAGCTGGAGCGGGAGCCCGACCGGCAGGCCGTGGACTTCTTCGAGTCGATCGACATGAACGACCGCAAGCGCGTCGACTTCGGAACCGTGCGTGGCACCCAGTTCCTCGAGCCGCTGTTCGAGTTCTCCGGGGCCTGCTCCGGCTGCGGCGAGACGCCGTACCTGAAGCTGCTCAGCCAGCTGTTCGGCGACCGCGCCACGATCGCCAACGCGACCGGCTGCTCGTCGATCTACGGCGGCAACCTGCCGACGACGCCGTGGGCGAAGAACGCGCAGGGCCGCGGGCCGGCATGGTCGAACTCGCTGTTCGAGGACAACGCCGAGTTCGGGCTCGGCATGCGGCTGGCCGCCGACCTGCACGGCGACCTCGCCCGCGTCCGTCTCGAACAGGTGCGCGACCAGATCGGCGACGACGCCCTCGTCGATTCGATCCTCGGGTCGGCGCAGCTGCAGGGCTCCGAGCTGGCCGAGCAGTTGGAGGCGGTGGAGCGGCTCAAGTCGCGCCTCACGGAGCTGGACGGGCCGCTGATCGCCGACCTGCAGAGCGTCGCGGACACCCTGGTGCGCCGATCCGTGTGGATCGTCGGCGGCGACGGCTGGGCCTACGACATCGGCTCGTCGGGTGTCGACCATGTGCTCGCGTCGGGCCGTGACGTCAACATCCTCGTGTTGGACACCGAGGTGTACTCCAACACGGGCGGCCAGGCATCCAAGTCGACGCCGCTGGGCGCCGTCGCGAAGTTCGCCTCCGGCGGCAAGCTGAGCAACAAGAAGGACCTCGCCATGCAGGCGATGGCCTACGGCTCGGTCTACGTCGCGCGCGTCGCGATGGGCGCCGACCCGCAGCAGACGCTGAAGGCGTTCCGCGAGGCCGAGGCGTACGACGGGCCGAGCCTGATCATCGCCTACAGCCACTGCATCGCGCACGGCTACGACATCCGCAAGGGCCTCGACCAGCAGTACAAGGCCGTCAACTCCGGCCACTGGCCGCTGATGCGGTACAACCCGATCATCCGCGACGCGGGCGGCAACCCGTTCCTGCTCGACTCCCGCGGCCGCGGATGTCTCTGGAGAAGTACCGCTCGGCGGAGCTGCGCTACAAGGTGCTGAAGGCCGCCGACCCGGAGGAGGCCGCCCGGCTGGCCGAGCTCGCGCAGGCGCAGGTCGACCGGCGCTGGGAGGAGTACGAGGAACTCGCCGTGCGCGGCGCCGAACGCTTCGCCGTCAACCCCAGGAGGGACTGAGATGGATCTGACAACCAGCTACATGGGGTTGCAGCTGCGCAACCCCGTCGTCGCGTCGGCCGGTCCGCTGTCGCAGTCGGTCGAGGGCATCCGGTCGCTCGCCGACGGTGGCGTCGGCGCGGTCGTCATGTACTCGCTGTTCGAGGAGCAGTTGCGCCGCGAGGCGGAGGCGACGGCGCTGCTCGAGGACCTGTACGACGACGCCAACGCGGAGGCGATGAGCTACTTCCCGTCGGTGCCGCGCTCGAACGACGACGCGAGCTCCGCGTACCTGCGGCTCGTGGAGGCGGGCGCGAAGGCGATCGACGTGCCGCTGATCGCGTCGCTCAACGGGGCCAACGTCGGCGGCTGGACGCAGACCGCGCGCCGTCTGCAGGACGCGGGTGCCGCGGGTGTCGAGCTCAACATCTACTTCGTGCCAGGTGACATCACGGTGTCGGGGGCCGAGGTGGAGGAGCGGCACCTGGAGATCCTGAGCGCCGTGAAGTCGGCCGTCAGCATCCCGGTGGCCGTGAAGCTCAGCCCGTACTTCTCGTCGGTGGGCAACATGGCAGTGCAACTCGACGCCGCGGGCGCCGACGCTCTGGTGCTGTTCAACCGGTTCCTGCAGCCCGACATCGACATCGACCGGGTGAGCGTGGAGTCGGGGGTGTCGCTCAGCTCGCCGATCGAGGGCCGGCTGCCCCGCACCTGGATCGCGGTGCTGCAGGGGCGGCTGAACGCGTCGCTCGCCGCGACCACGGGCGTCGACACCGCGGACGACGTGGTGCGCTACGTGCTGGCCGGCGCCGACGTCGTCATGACGACCTCGTCGCTGGTGCGGCGTGGGCCGGCGTACGCGCAGGTGCTTGTCGACGGGCTCGACCGGTGGCTGACGTCGCACGAGATCCCGCTTGCGAAGGCGAGGGGCCTGCTGGCCGTGCCGAAGAACGCGGCCGCCGACGCCTACGAGCGTGAGGGCTACGTGTCGGCCCTGGAGAAGGCCAAGTCGACGTACGGGTCGCTCCGCTGACCCCGCGCCGACGGCTCGGGCCCGCCCCGGGAAACGTGGGTCGGGCCCCCGGAAAAATCGGCCAGTGGCCGGTTCTGGTTGGTCCGCCTGGAAGTTTCGGCCACTGCCGTGGGTCGGGCCCCCGGAAAAATCGGCCAGTGGCCGGTTCTGGTCGGTCCGCCTGGAAGTTTCGGCCACTGCCCGCGGGTCCTCGCTTCACCCGGCGGTGAACCGGACCTTCGGGAAGTTGCGCCGCCGGAGGAAGGGGGTTGCATGGGGCATGACTGTTCCCCCATCACCCTGAACGACGGCGTCCAGATTCCCCAGCTGGGCTACGGCGTCTTCCGCGTCGACCCCGCCGACACCGAGCGCGCCGTCAGCGAGGCCCTCGAGATCGGCTACCGCCACATCGACACCGCGGCCATCTACGGCAACGAGGAGGGCGTCGGCGCCGCCATCGCCAAGAGCGGCATCCCGCGCGACGAGTTGTTCATCACCACGAAACTGTGGAACGACATGCACGACGGTGACCTGCCCGACGAGGCGATCGAGCGCAGCCTCACCAAGCTGGGCCTCGACCACGTCGACCTCTACCTCACGCACTGGCCCACCCCGGCCAAGGACAACTACGTGCACGCGTGGGAGAAGATCGTCGCCATCCGCGACCGCGGCCTCACCCGCAGCGCGGGCGTCTCCAACCACCTGGTGGCGCACCTCGACCGGCTCGTCGCCGAGGTCGGCGTGACGCCGTCGATCGACCAGATCGAGCTCCACCCGCGCCACCAGCAGCGCGCCGTCACCGCCTGGTGCGCCGAGCACGGTGTCGCCGTCGAGGCGTGGGGCCGCTCGGCCAGGGCAAGTACGACCTCGGCGGGTTCGACGCCATCTCGGCAGCCGCGGAGGCGCACGGGAAGAGCGCCGTCCAGGTGGTGCTGCGCTGGCACCTGCAGGAGGGGCGGATCGTGTTCCCGAAGTCGGTGCATGCCGATCGCCTGCGGCAGAACTTCGACGTCTTCGGCTTCGAGCTGAGCACCGATGAGGTCGCGGCCATCTCCGCCCTGGACATCGCGGACGGCTCGGGTCGCGTGAGCGCCGACCCCAACGAGGTCAACTGACACACGCGAACGACCCGGCGACCGATGTCGCCGGGTCGTTTCGTTTCCGACGACTCGTCGTGCTGGCGACCCCGGTTGGATTCGAACCAACGACACCCGCTTTAGGAGAGCGGTGCTCTATCCCCTGAGCTACGGGGCCAGCGCGACCAAGGATAGCCCCATGGGCCGGGCCGCGCATCGCGGCGGGCCGCCGGGGCCGCATCGGGGAAGCCCAGGGGCCGCCAAACCGGACCCCGGTATTAAACCAAGAAACTTATAAGTAATATGTCCGCCATGACAGAGATCAACCTCACCCCCAAGTCCTCCTGCGGCTGCGGCGGCGCCCACGACCATCTCCCCGAGCTCGACGCCCGCACCATCCCGCACGCCGTCCGGCACGCAGCCATCCACGGCGTCGTCGACGGCCTGCAGCCCGGCGGTGCCTTCGTGCTGGTCGCTCCCCACGACCCCATCCCGCTGCTCGCCCAGATCTCGGAGCGCCACGGCGACGACATCGCCGTCGAGTACGTCCAGCGTGGGCCCGAGGCCTGGAAGCTGAAGCTCACCCACGTCTGATGCCGAACCTGAGCCGCGCAGCGGACCATGCCACACCGCTGCGCGGCTCGACACCCTCGAACATCCCGCGAAGCGCCATGAACCGACCACGAAGCGCCGCACCCGTGACCGCCCTCCGCGGCGCCGCCCCGGGTGAGGACACGCGACCCCTCCGGGTCGCGCTGATCGCGCTCGCGGGAGTCTCGTTGATCACCGGCCTCAACGCCGGCCTGCTCCGGCTCGGCGTGTGGGCGCCCGTCGCCTCCGACCGCATCGCAGACCTCCACGGCCCCGTCATGGTGCTCGGCTTCATGGGCACCCTCATCTCACTGGAGCGCGCCCAGGCCCTCCGCAACCCCTCGCCTACCTCGCGCCCGGGCTCCTCGGCCTCGGCGCCCTCACCCTGATCGTCGGCGCCCCTGTGACGCTCGGCAAGCTCCTCCTCTTCGACGGCGCCCTCGCGTTCGTGGGCCTCACCCTCGCGCTGTGGCGACGGGCGCCGCTCGGTCTGGTCGCCGCCCAGGTGCTCGCCGCGACGTTCGCCGCGCTGGCCTCCGGGCTGTGGCTGGTGGCCGAGCTGCCCGCCATCCTGCCGATGCTCGCCGCGTTCCTCGTCATGACGATCGCCGCCGAGCGCGCCGAGCTGGCCCAACTGACGATGGGCAGGCGCGCCGTCCCGATGCTGCTCGCGGTCGCCACCCTGACCGGGCTCGCCGCGGCCCTCAGCCTCGTGCTGCCCGACGCAGGAGCCCGCGCGTTCGGCCTCGCCTGCCTGCTGACGGCGCTGTGGCTGATCCGCGACGACGTCGGCAGGCGCATGATCCGCTCCACCGGCCTGCGCCGGTTCAACGCCGCCTCCCTGCTGGCAGGTAACGTGTGGCTCGCAGTCTCCGGCACCGTCTGGCTCATCGTCGGCCGACCCTCCAGCTCCGGCGCGTACGATGCCGTCATCCACGGCGTCTTCCTCGGATTCGGGATGATGATGATCATGGCCCACGCGCCGATCATCTTCCCAGCCGTCATCTCCCGGCCGCTGCCGTACCGGCCGCTCATGTGGGTGCCACTCGTCACCCTCAACATCGGCCTGGCCCTCCGGCTCACCGGCGGCCTCGCCCGGATCGTCCCGCTCTACCAGTTTGGAGGCTCGCTCACCGTGGTCGCCGTGCTCCTGTTCGCCGTCACCGTCGTCGCATCGGTGGTGAAGGGATGAGGGGCAAGCGCTCGGTGCGCGACTATGTGCTCGTCCTCTGGCTGGTCCTCGCCGTCGCGATCTCGCTCGTGCACCGCTGGGTGCCCGAGTCGACCTGGCTGATGATCCACCTCGTCGCGCTCGGCGCCATCACCCACGCCGTGATGGTGTGGAGCGCGCACTTCACCTCGGCGTTGCTGCGCTCGCGCGACGACGACGCCTCCCGCCGCAGGGCCGACGTGCGGCTCGGCGTCCTCGCGGTCGGTTCGCTCCTGGTGTTCATCGGCGTCCCGACGGCCACCTGGTGGCTCGTCATCGTGGGAGCGACCGTCGTGTCGGCAGCCGTGCTGTGGCACGCAGCCGTCCTGGTCCGCGACCTGCGTAGGGCGCTCCCCGGCCGGTTCCGGATCTGCATCCGCTACTACATCGCCGCCGCCTGCACCCTGCCGGTGGGCGCCGTGTTCGGCGTCGCGCTCGCGTTCGGCCTGGACGACCGCTGGCACGCCAACCTGCTGGTGGCCCACTCGATGACGATGCTGCTCGGCTGGGTGGGGCTCACCGTGGTCGGTACGCTCGTCACCTTCTGGCCCACCGTGCTGCGCACCCGGATGGACGACCGTGCCGAGGCACTCGCCCGGCAGGCGCTGCCCATCCTGCTCGGGGCGCTGGCTGTGATTCTCGTGGGCTCGCTGCTCAGCGTCCGCATCGTGTCTGCGGTCGGCATCGTCGGCTACGCCGTCGGGCTCGTCTGGTTCGGACGCTGCCTCATCGCGCCGCTGCGGAAGCGGCCGCCGCGCGAGTTCGCGCCCGCCTCCATTCTCGCCGGCGCCCTGTGGGCGTGCGTCGCACTGGTGATGACGGCGGTGCACGTCGCGTTCGCCGACGACGTCACGCTCGCCACGAACTACCCGCTGCTCGGGGCGTCTGGGTCGTCGGATTCCTGCTCCAACTCGTCACCGGCGCCCTGTCCTACCTGATCCCGTCGGTGCTCGGCGGAGGCCCGCGCGTGGTGCGCGCAGGCGCCGCCTGGTTCGACAAGGCCGCCGCGGCGCGGCTCACGGTCATCAACGGCGGCCTGCTGCTGTGGCTGCTGCCGCTGCCCAGCTGGGCGAAGGTGACCGTCTCCACCGTGGGCCTCGTGGCCCTCGCCGCGTTCGTACCGATCCTGATCGCGGGCACGCTCGCCTCCGTACGGGAGCGCCGCCGCATCGCCGCGGGGGAGGAGCCGTCCACTCCCGTCGAGCGCAGGTCGGCCTTCACCGGCAGCGGGCTCGTCGCGGGCGTCGCCGCACTCGCGCTGGCTCTCAGCGTCGGGTTCGGGATCGACCCGGGCGCGGCGGGCCTCACCGGCCCGGAACGGGCCCGACGGCGGGCGTCGCGCCCACCGGCCAGACGGTGCGGGTCGAGGTCAGAGCCGTCGACATGCGCTTCGAGCCCAGCTCGGTGGAGGTCGACCCCGGCGACCGCGTCGTCATCGAGCTCACCAACACCGACCCCACCAACCTGCACGACCTGATGATCGGGGACGCCCGTACCCGCGGCTCGCGGTCGGGAAGACGGCCGAGCTCGACCTCGGCGTCGTCGGCTCCACTCTCAACGGCTGGTGCACCATCGTCGGTCACCGCCAGATGGGCATGACCTTCGACGTCATCGTCCGCGGCGGGGCGAACCCGGAGCCGACGGCGGAACCCACCGACGGCGGACACTCGGGCCACGGCGCCACCGCTGACCCCGACGCGAAGCTGAGCACCGTCATCGACCCGGTGGCACCGCAACTGACCGGAGAGAGCGTGCACCGCTACGACTTCCGCGTCACCGAGGTGCCGCTCGAGGTCGCTCCCGGCGTGTGGCAACGGCGCTGGACGTTCAACGGCGGCTCTGTCGGGCCGACGCTGCGCGGCCGCGTAGGCGACCAGTTCGAGATCACGCTGATCAACGACGGCACCATGGGCCACTCGATCGACTTCCACGCCGGCGCCGTCGCACCCGACGAGCCGATGCGCACCATCGCGCCGGGGAGACGCTGATCTACCGCTTCACAGCGGAGCGGGCGGGCGTGTGGATGTACCACTGCTCGACGATGCCGATGAGCGCCCACATCGCCGCAGGCATGCACGGCGCCGTCATCATCGACCCGGAGGGTGGGTTGCCGAAGGTCGACCGAGAATACGTGGTCGTGCAGTCGGAGGTGTTCACCACCCAGGCTGTCACCGCCGCGGAGGCCACCGACGTGCAGGCCGACCGGATCACAGGGGAGCCCGACTTCGTGGTGTTCAACGGCATCGCCAACCAGTACGACCAGCAGATGTTCGACGCCAAGGTGGGGAGAAGGTGCGGTTCTTCGTGCTCGATGCCGGCCCCAACCGGGCGATGAGCTTCCATGTTGTCGGTGGCCAGTTCGACACCCTCTACCGTGAGGGCGGCTACCACCTGATGGACGGCATCGACGCGTTCGGCACCAGCGGGGCGGGGCGCAGGCGTTGGCGCTGCAGCCGGCCGAGGCGGCTTCGTCGAGATGACGTTCACCGAGCCGGGTCACTACGCCGTCGTCAGCCACATCATGAGCGACGCGGAGCGCGGGGCGCACGGCATCGTCCACGTGAGCTGAGTCAGGCGGGCATCCGCACCGGGGCCGGCCAGCCCGCGGTGTAGCGCGTGGTGCCGGTGCGACGCTCGAGCCTCGCGGGCACCCCGCGGTTGGTGAGCCAGGCGGGTGCCAGCTCACCCTTGACGCGGGAGGCCGCGGCCCAGGCCTGCGCCTCCAGCGCGGTACCTGCTGCGACCGTGACCTTGGCCCAGAGTTCGGCATCGGAGGTGCCGTGCCCGTGGTCGATGGTGCTGGACACGGCGGCCCTCCGCGTCGAGACGACCTGGAGCGTGCGTCCGCTGGGCGCCGTCACCGGGATCTGCCAGCCGTCGTCGGGGGCCTCACCCGCAACGGCGAGGCCGTTGCCGATGCCCAGCAGGAAGCCGCCGCCGGGGTGCAGGTCGGACAGCAGCAGAACGAGGAGGTCGGCGGCGTGCGCTGCCACCGTGTCGCCCAGATCGAGCACGCAGCCGCGGGGGAGTGAGACGGTGCCGTCGCCGATCTCGATGCGGCGCCAGTCTCCGAGCCGCGAGTCGCCGCTGGGCATGGAGTCGGTCAACTCGGCGGCCCACAGGGCGGCACTCAGGTAGTCGATCAGCACCGGGCTCGCCGGTGCGGTGACGTCGGCAGCCCACGCCAGGCGGGTGAGCCGGGAAGCCTCCGACGTGTGGAGGTCGAGGGAGGTGACGGCCGCGAGCTCCTCCAGCTCCTCGACAACCAGGTCGACCGAGCGGAGGAGATCTTCCGGGCAGGTGGTGATGAGCAGGCAGTCGAGTCCCAGAGCGGAGAACGTCGCCTCGTGCGGGTAGCGCGGCATGTCGGTCCCTTTCCGTTTGTCGCCGGTATGGGGTTTCCGGCTGGTTCCCACCACACAGGCCGAGTCTGTGCGGAAGCTGTGTCTCCCTTGGGCAGCGCTTGTGAGTGACGCCGAGGGTGTCTTTCCCGTGTGGAGCCACCGCCGGTTAGGATCGGAGCGATTCTTATCGAAGGGAACAGTCGTGTCCGTTGCCGGTCTTGAAGCCGCCCGTCAGAAGATGATCGCCGCTGGCGTCTCCGCACCCGCGATCGAGGTGTTCTCCCGGTTCTACGAGCTGCTGGGGTCCGGGGCGACCGGTGTCATCGCCGAGGACACGATCGCGCCGCTGCTCGATCCGCCCATGCTGAGCGATGTCGACATCACGGACGCGGAGGCCCGCGAGGCGATCGGAAAGACCGTCATCATCAAGCTCAACGGCGGCCTCGGCACGTCGATGGGGCTCGACAAGGCCAAGACGCTGCTGAACGTGCGCGACGGCTCCAACTTCCTCGACCTGATCGCGCGCCAGGTGCTGGCTGCCCGCGAGCGCTACGACGCCCGGCTCCCGCTGCTGCTGATGAACTCGTTCCGTACCGAGGCCGACACCCTCGAATACCTCGCGAAGTACCCCGAGCTGGCGGTCGAGGGCCTCCCGCTCAGCTTCATGCAGAACCAGGAGCCGAAGCTCCGCGCCGACGACCTCACCCCGGTCGAGTGGCCTGCCGACCCGTCGCTGGAGTGGTGCCCGCCGGGCCACGGTGACCTGTACCCGGCGCTCGAGGGCTCCGGCGTCCTCGACCAGCTGATCGAGCACGGCTTCCGCTATGCCTGCGTCTCCAATGGCGACAACCTGGGTGCCTGCCCGAACGCGACGATCGCCGGCTGGTTCGCCCAGTCGGGCGCCCGTACGCGGCCGAGCTGTGCCGCCGCACCGTCAACGACAAGAAGGGTGGTCACCTCGCCATCCGCCGGGCCGACAACCAGTTGATCCTGCGCGACACCGCCCAGACTGCTCCCGAGGAGATGGACTACTTCACCGACGAGCACCGTCACCCGTTCTTCCACACCAACAACCTGTGGTTCGACCTGGTGGCGCTGCGCGAGGCGCTGACGGCCCGCGGCTCGGTGCTCGGCCTGCCGCTGATCCGCAACGAGAAGACCGTCGATCCCGGCGACAAGTCGTCGACCCCGGTGATCCAGATCGAGTCGGCCATGGGCGCGGCCATCGAGGTGTTCGAGGGCGCGACCGCCATCTGCGTGGGGCGCGACCGGTTCCTGCCCGTGAAGACCACCAACGAGCTGCTCCTGCTGCGCTCCGACGTGTACGAGCTGACCTCCGAGGGCAAGCTCATCGCGCAGACCGACGCGACCCCGGAGATCTCGCTCGACACGTCGTACTTCAAGCTCGTCGACGAGTTCAGCGAGCGCATCCCGTCCGCGCCGTCGCTGCGGAAGGCGAGGTCGCTCAAGGTTGAGGGCGACTGGACCTTCGAGCCCGGCGTCAAGGTTGTCGGCAACGCCGTCCTGCACGATCAGGGTGGCCCCGCCACGGTTCCCGCCGGGTCGCGGGTTGGCGACTGACGCCGACCTGGCCTCGGCCCTCGCACTGGCGCTGACCGGCGTCCGATTGGAGCCGGTGAGCGTGGCCAGCCTGCCCGACGACCTCGCGGCCGCCGGCTACGACGCCGACCGACTCGCCGGTATCCGGCACGCGGCTCAGGAGGGGCAGCGGCCCTGGCCGTTCGCCGTGCCGCTCGAGGAGCGGAGGGCGCTGGGCTTCGCCCGGTTCGATGCCGCCCTCGCCGAGGCCCGTCGCGTGCTGGGGTTGGACGGCCTCAACCGGCACCTGCAGGCCCGCCGTCCGCTCGACCGGGACGAGCAGCGGCTCTCAGCCGATCGGCCACCCCACTGGGGATAGAGATGAAAAGAGGAGGGCGCCCCGTTGTGTGGGGCGCCCTCCTCGTCTGTTCAGCGGGTGGTCAGTTGTTCCTGGCCACGAGCGCGTCGCGGATGTCGGTGAGCAGCTCCTCGGCGGTGGGGGCCGTGGCCTCCTCCTCGGCGGGCTTCTTCTCGAACAGCGCCTTGGCCTTGTTGTAGGGCAGCACGACGCCGAAGTAGACGATCCCGGCCATGATGACGAACGCCACCAGCGCCGTCAGGAAGGCGCCGACGCTGATGCCGCCGGGGTTCCAGCCGGAGAAGTCGGGAGTGCCGCCGAGCTTGCCGAGGATGTCCATGAACATGGTGGTGAAGGCGGTCACCACCGTGGCGAACGCGCCGCCGATGACGAATGCGACGGCCAACTCGACCAGGTTGCCGCGAAGCAGGAACTCCTTGAAGCCCTTCATGCGATGAGTCCTTTCGTGCACCCCGCTCTCAGGCGGGGCGGATGTCCCGTCGGGTGGTGCCTTCGACGGGTGGGCTGAGCGGCCCGGGCGGAAATATAGCGGCAACCGGGTTCTGCCCGCCCGTCGCCGCCGTGACACCGGCTGCATCGGGCCTCGTCACAGGCGTGGGGCCGGCCTGCGGGAGCAACTCTCAGGGCCGCCGCCTGCGGGCCAACTCTCAGGGGCCGCCGTCCGCGGCGTCGAGCGTGCCGAGCACCACAGCCAGCTCGCCGGCCTGCCCGAGGCTCGCCACGATCGGCGCATCGGCGGCGGCGACATCGACCAGGATCATGCCCTCGTCGCGGGAGGTCGCCACCGCCAGCCGGGACGATTCCTCCGGCGGGCGGGCAGGGTCACCACCCGCGCGTCACCGCTCAGCACCTCCATGCCGTCGGGGCCCTGCGCGACCAGCGACAGGAGGTCGCCCGGGTCGAGCAACGACCGCAGCGACGCGTCGGCGATGGACACGGGCACCACGGCCCGGCCGGGGCCTGCCGCATGGTCGGTGGTGAGGCTGCCCGGCTGCAGGATCGTGCCTCCGCCGGAGCGCGCCGTCAGGGTGCGGCCGACGGCGTCGTCAAGCGAGGTGAGGGGGTCGCTGGGAAGCGCGTCGAGGGGCAGCTCGTGCAGCGTCAGGTCGGCGGGTTCGAGACGGTGCCCGGCGGTGAGGGACGTTACCGTGACGACGACCCGCCGGGTGGGGCCCTCGGGGCGGAGGCCCGGGGCGAGGAGCAGGACGGCCGAGGCGGCCAGCAGCGCACCGATGGACCTGCGGTGCCAGGAGACGAACCCGGCGAGCCGGGAGAGGAGGTTACGCATACCCCGATTTATCCGGCGGTGCAGCCCCTCCGTCACGCCTGTCCACAGGCGGGTTCCGGTCGGATCAGGCCGACTTGGCCTCGACCTTCGCGGCGGCGGGCTTCGATTCGGCCTTCTTCTCCGTGGAGGCGGCCGGGATGGTCGACGACTTGCGCGAGTCGGTGCGGTAGAAGCCGGAGCCCTTGAATACCACGCCCACCGCCGAGAACACCTTGCGGAGTTCGCCGTCGCACTCGGGGCACACGGTGAGCGCGGCGTCGGAGAACTTCTGCACGGCCTCGAGTTCGCTTCCACAGTTGGTGCAGCGGTACTGGTACGTAGGCATGGGCTCTTTCGGGTCAGGTTGTGGGATTACCCGGCCATGATAGTTCAGGGTTCAAAGATCGACCCAACCGGTCTCGGTGACGAACGCCCCTACGGGGACGTCGTGGGGCAGCATCGGCACCGACGCGAACACCTCCGGGGCCCGGCTGATGGCGACGATCCGGGCGTCGTCGCGGCGGTGGGGAGCGCCCTGTCGTACCAGCCGCCGCCGGTGCCGAGCCGGGAACCGTCGCGCCCGACGGCGAGGCAGGGCACCAGGATCAGGTCGGCCCGGCTCAGTGACTCCGGGCCAAGCCGTCGGCCGGTCGGCTCCGGGATGTCGCCCACGAGGGCGCATGTCGTCCCAGGAGGTGAAGTCTGCCCAGTCGGGTTGACGGCGCAGCACGGGCAGCAGCACCCGCCACCCCAGCGTGCCGAGCGCATCGATCAGGTCGTGCGTGCCCGGCTCGCCGTGCCGCGCGGCGTAGAGCGCGACGGTGCCGGCGGAGTGTGGGAGGTGCGCGACGATGTGGCGTAGGCGGGCGGCGTCCTCGAGCCGCCATTCGGCTGCGGGCACCGCCTCCCGCGCCTGCAGGACGGCGGCTCGGAGTTGCGACTTGCTGCCCGCGTTCAGGCCCTCGCTGTGCATTGCCATATGGTAGGTGCCATGGCTTGGTTTGCCCGCAATAAGCAAGAGCCCGTCGCTCCCGAACCCGTCGTCGAGGAGCCGCGGCTGCCCGAGCCGCCCGCTGCCGACGCGGCGGGGCTCCGCAGCGTCGAGGATCACCTGAACTACCTGCTCGAACTGGTGCAGCCGCTGCGCCCGTTCGGCATGTCGCTGCTGGATGCCTGGGATCAGGTGGCGTGCGAGGACATCGACTCGATGTCGAACGTGCCCCGTTCAGCACCGCGAAGATCGAGGGCTACGCCGTCCGTGCGTCCGACCTGGTCGATGAGGAGGGCAACCTCGCCGAGCCGCTGCGGATCGTCGACGCCGACGTCGAGCGGTTGCCCGAGGGCGCCGCCGTCGTGGTCGCTCCCGGTGACGTGCTGCCCGCGGGGCCACCGCCGTCCTGCCCGTCACGTTCGGCACCGTCGCCGAGGGCACCGTGTGCCTCGTCGAGCGCGTCGAGGCCGGCGACTACACGCGCGCCGCCGGTGAGCATCTGAGCGCGGGCACCCGGCTGCTGACCCAGGGCGCGAGGCTGGACGACCGCTCGATCGGCCTGCTCGCCAGCGCGGGCATCGACAAGGTGATGGTGCGGCCCCGGCCGCGGGTCGTGGTGGTCAGCTCCGGGGAGCACCTGGTCGATCCCAGCGCCCACATCGGGCATGGGGAGAGCGCCGACGCGAACTCGTTCATGATCGCCGCGGCCGCCCGTGCCGCAGGTGCAACCGTCTTCCGGGTTGCCGTCCACTCCAACGATCGCGACGCGATCCGGCAGGCCATCACCGACCAGCTGATCCGCGCCGACCTGGTGATCTCCACCACCGGTGGCCGCCGCGAGGACTACGAGGCCGTCGTCGCCGTGATGGAGGAGAGCGGGCTCGTCGACTCGGTCAACGTGGCGATGTCGCCCGGCCGGATGCAGACGTTCGGCCTGATCGGCGAGGACAGGGTGCCGATGCTGATGCTGCCCGGCAACCCCGTCAGCGCCTACGTGACCTTCCAGGCGTTCGCCCGGCCGCTGATCCTCCAGCTGATGGGCGCCGGAACGCAACACCGCGCCGTCCGGGCGATCGCGACCCAGGGGGTGCGCTCCGTCGCGGGGCAGCTGCACCTGCTGCGCGGCCGCGTCACCTCGGAGGGTTCGGTGCGTCACGTGGCGCCGGTCTCGATGCCCCACGCGCTCGGCGAGCTGGCCGCGGCCAACGCCCTGATCGTGGTCGACGAGACCGTCGAGCAGGTGCGCGCGGGCGAGGCCGTCAAGGTGTGGCTCCTCGACGAGGACTGAGCTGGGGCTCTTCTGGGGCGACTGGGGATGTGGCGCCTCCGCGAGGAGGGCTGATCGGCCAGAATCTTCTCGCAACCGGGGACGCGCCCGGCCTGTCGGGTGACTAATTACAGCCTTGTTGTTTACGGTAGGGCCATGCTCGCCGGAATCCTCATCTCAATCGTTGTCGTCGCCGGGCTTGCCTTCGCCCTCCGTGGGTGATGGCGCAGCGGGCGACCGATGTCGAGTTCGAGGGTGACCCCGCTGAGCGGTTCTCCAACTCGGTGCGGATCCTGCGTCGCGACGTCGAGGATTACCGTGACGAGGACACCGCGGCGGTCTCCACGCCGCTGACCCGTCGCGCAGAGATCCACGAGCTGCGGATGACGGCCCGGCAGGCGGCCCGCCGCCGGCTCGCGGTCGTCGGCACGCTGCTGGGCGCCGCCCTGACGCTGCTGGTGCTGTCGGGCACCGGTGTGACGCCCTGGTGGAGCGTCGCGATCCCGTCCGGCCTGCTTGTGGCGTTCCTCGCGGTGGCCCGGTTCTCGGTGGTGGCGATGCATCGGAGCCTCGACGCGCGCGCCGCCGCCGTCGACGAGGGCTTCCTGGAGGACGAGGAGACCGTGGCGATCGACCTGGGTGTGCTCGAGCGCACCGAGGGCATCGAGATCTCCGTCGACCTGTCGATGCCGACGACGACGGGCATGCTGTGGGACCCGATCCCCGTGACGCCCGCGACGTACGTGTCGCAGCCGCTGCTGCCGCGCACCGTTCGCACGATCGACCTGTCCGCCCCGGTGGTCGCGGAGGCGCCTCTGGTGCCGACGGCGGACAACCCGGCCCACGACGTGGTCGAGTCCGACGAGCTGACGCTGGCCGAGAACATCACTGAGTTCCGCCCCGGGCGGTCGGGGAGTAGGCGCCCGGTTTGTGACCGGCCGCTGGGCGCTGCTAGACTTGTCGACGCTTGAGAGAGCATGGGGCTATGGCGCAGTTGGTAGCGCGTCTCGTTCGCAATGAGAAGGCCAGGGGTTCGAATCCCCTTAGCTCCACCGAGAGAATCGGCGTCTGACTAGGTCAGGCGCCGATTCTGCTTTGGAGCGGCTGGCCAGGATGTTGCGAGGGGCTACGCGCCCATTTCGTACTGGCCTCCCTGAGGTCCGTTGAGGTCGATCTTCAGGCGCATGCTGCGCTCGGTGCTGTGAGCGCCCTCAATGCGCCCCGGTGTCCGCCGCCCCGGAGACTGGACACTGTGATGCGAGAACGTGAGCGCGCTGCACACAGGCCCTTTGGGCCGGAAGGTCGTCGGATCTTGATGGCCACGGCCGTCGTCCCTAGGGTCCTGCGCTGCCCGCCCAGGGAGCGGACGACGGAAGGTTCACTGCCCAGGGTTATCGGAGGTCGACGTGAGGCCACGACGCAAATGGCACGAAGCACCATTTGCCCACGCTGCTGAGGTTGCGAGCTAGCTGGCGATGGGCAGGGTGCCGTGGGCGGGGATCGGTCTACGGTCGGGGTCGAGTCTGGCGGGTGGGAGAAACTCGGGGAGTCCGTTGGTGTTGATGCGGACTTCCCAGCGTTCCCGGTTGTCGTCACGCCTGGTTGGGGTTCCGTCGCGTACCCGCCCGTTCAGGGTTGGGTGTAATCGGGGTGGTTCGACGGTGGTGTGGTGGAGGTTGCAGAGGAGTACGAGGTTGTTGAGGGCTGTTGTGCCACCTTGCCACCAGGGGACGGGGTGGTGAGCGCTGCACCGGTAGTCGGGTTCGGTGCAGCCTGGGAAGGCACAGCCTCCGTCGCGGATACTGAGCGCCAGCCTGATGGGGTCGGTGACGAGGCGGTGGCTGCGGCCGACGTCGAGCACTTCGGAATGGGTGCCGAGCACGATCGGGGTGATGTCGGCGTCGCAGGCGATGCGGCGGAGGTCACCGGCGGGGATCTTGGTTCCGTCGGGGAGGAGGCCTGCCTGTTCGACGCGTGCGGCCAGGGATTCTTCGTGCATGATCACGACGATGCGGGCGGAGTCGCCGGCGACCTTCGTTGAGCCGTTGCGGCGGCGGAGGATTGTGAGGAGGGCATCGGCGTTGCGCTGCTCGGGTGTGGGTGAAGGGCGCCTGCCTGGGGGTGATCGCGTTCGTCGCGGCGGTCGGCGGCGACCTGCGCTTCGAGGAGCCGGACGAGTTCGGCGCCTTCGCTGGTGGGGACCTGTCCGCTGAAGTGGAGGGAGCCGTCTTCGTAGCGGTGACGGAAGGCGCGGTTGCGGATGGCTCGTTCGCGCTGGGCCTGGAGGTGGGCCTGTTCGCGTTCGGCTGCGTCGGCCTCCGAGATGGCCGGGTCGGCGGCGTCGAGCGCTTCGGTGGTGAGACCTCGCAACTGGTTGGTGTTGTTGCTCTTGGCCTTCTCGACGAGGAATGCGGCGGCCCTGGCCTTCTGCTCGTCTCGGAGGCGGGTGGGGAGGTTGTCGAGGAGGGTGGTGATGGCGTTGGCCTGATCCTTGGATACGGCGCCGCTGATGGCGGCCTCCTGTACCTGGGGGTGGGCTGCGAGGGCGTGCCCGGTGCGCATGACTTTGGAGGCCTGGGCTCTTGTGGCGTGGCGTTTCGACATGAGCCAGGTTGAGAGGTTCAGGCCGGTGGCGGTTTCGGCGATGTGCCGGTGGTCGAGGTCGGCTGCCGTGATGGTGAGGCGGGTGGCGAGTTTGTCGGCTGCGGTGTTGAGGCGTGCGAACAGGCCGAGTTCTTCACTGGGGACAGGGAGGTGTCGTGGGTGATGTCTGTGAGCAGTGCGAGGCCGGTCTCGAGGAGCGTGATCGCTTCCTCGCGTCGACTCTGACCCGGCTGCCCTGTCATGGAACTACGATACAACGTTCGATACCTAGTCTCAAGACATTTCTTGGAACAGATTCGACGTTTGACTATGTGTGTTGCTCGGACAGATCGGTGCGCAGGTTCCGGTGAAACCGGGATGTCGATGGGATTGCGACTCACTGTTCGATACGGGTCGTTGGGGCAGGTCACCCCAGTAGCGGGGTGCGGTGGGCGCGCCGCCCGGCACATCGGGTCGAGGGACCCCCTTCCTGCGCGCCCTCGCTGTGGCGGGGATCCTGCACCGGGCCACGGTGGAAGCTGGGGTCGGCCAGTGGCTGCCGGTTGAGCCGGGCCGGCGGCGAGGAACGAGTCGTCGCCCGTGTCGAAGCCACTCCCGTCGATGGGCAGGCACTCGACCAGCACTTCTTGTCTTCTGTGGTGGTGGGGTCTCTGCACCGTGTCGGGGGTGGTTGGTTTCGTCTCGGCCCGGCGCTTCGCGCGGGGCCGGCTCAACCGACTGCTGGGCTCGGGTTTCTCTCGGGACAGCATCGACTGCTCTTCCCGGGCTTCTTGCTGTGCCCGGGCTTCTTGCGCTGGGTCGGGGGTATTCGTCGGGGTCGGCCAGTAGCAGTCGGTTGAGCCGGGCCGGCGGCGAGGTACGAGTCGCCGCCCGTGTCGAAACCACTCCCGTCGATGGGCAGGTACTCGGCCATCGCTCCTACCCCAGGCTGCGGTGGTGTCTCTGCACCGGGTTGGGGGTGGTTTCGACCCGGCCCGGCGCTTCGCGCGGGGCCGGCTCAACCGACTGCTGGGGCCGGGTTCCTCTCGGGGACGGCACCGAGTGCTGGGGCAGTCAGGCCTGATCGAGCTGACGCCGGGTCTCGTCGGCTACCTCGCTGACCAATCTCGCGTCCTCGGCGATCGACTCGGCCGCCGCCCGCAGCAGTCCCAGCGAGGCGGGCGGGGCCGGCGGGTCGGCCATGGCCGCGGTGGAGGTGGTCGCGTCCAGGGCGCGCTGGGCGGTGTCGAGCGCCTCGAGCGAGCGGCGCATCACCGCCAGTTCTCCCCGCACCTGCCTGACGGCCTCATCGGTGGTCGGGAAGTTCGCGGCCGTGGCGCGCAGGGCCGCAATGATGGAGGCCTTCTCGTTGGCGGTGCTGGCCTCGGCGGCAGCCCAGGCGTCGCGGAGCTCGTCGACGAGGGCGGCCGCACCCGCGGGGTCGGAATCGAATCGGATGACAGGGTCGATCGCCGCATCGATCAGGTCGTCGTTGCCGGAGGTCGCCAGGCTGGCGATCGCCTTCCCTGGGATGAGGATGCGCCCGGTGACGGCCCTGCCCGCAAGGATCCGCATCAGGACGACGAGCACGACCGAGACGATCACAGAAGGGAGCATCAGGACGGCAGGCATCTGGAGCGACCCGGCCGCGAACACCGCAGCGACGGGAATGCCGATCCCGACGACCGCCTCCTCCCAGGTCCGTAGCCAGCCGCGGTTGCTGTTCTGCGTGCGGGCCGCATAACTGGCGATCCACGGGTGTCTGGCCCGGTAGACGGCCTCAGCCGCGAGCCCGTCGGAACGCACGATCAGAGCGCCCCATTTCCGAGCCGCCACGTGGCGGGCAGGGAACGGGTCAGGGACGTGGCTCATGGGAAACACACTAGCCGGAGGCCTGTGTGGACCGCGCGAGGCCGGTGCCATAGGGGCCGAGGGAACAACCGGTTGCCTCGAGAGGACCAACGTCTGCCAAGGATCTTTCACCTGCCGGTCGAGCGGTGTCGGGGCCTCCATCCGGGTGGTCCGCGGGCCGAAAATGGGTCATCACAGCCTCCTGCGGGTGCCGAGCGGTGTCGGGGCCTCCATCCGGGTGGCCCGCGGGCCGAAAATGGGTCATCACAGCCTCCTACGGATGCCGAGCGGTGTCGGGGCCTCCATCCGGGTGGTCCGCGGGCCGTGATGGGTCATCACAGCCTCCTGCGGGTGCCCGCCACGAAGCGCTCGTGGTTGACCGCGGCGATCGCCGTCAACGGGATGCCCGCGGGGCAGGCCTGCTCGCATTCCCCGTACAGCGAGCACGGGCCGAACAGCTCATCCATCTCGGCCACCATCGCCGTGGCCCGCCGGGTGCGTTCCAGGGCGGGGATCGGCAGGAGCGACAGGTGCGTCAGTTTCGCCCCCGTGAACAGGTGCGCCGCCCGTTGGGGCAGGCCGCGACGCAGGCGCCGCAGCCGATGCAGGCCGCGAAGTCGAGCGACACCTCCGCCACCGGCCCGCCCACGGGGACGGAGTCGGCGTCGGGCGCAGTGCCGGCGTCGACGGCGACGTGGCCGCCGGCGCGGATCACCTCGTCCAGGCCTCCCCGGTCGACGATCAGGTCGCGCAGCACCGGGAACGCGGCCGAGCGCATCGGCTCGATCCGGATCCTCGACCCGTCGGCGTAGTGGACGAGCCGCTGGTGGCAGCTCGGCACGTTCTTCTCAGGCCCGTGCACGTCGCCGTCGACGGTGACGCCGCAGGCCCCGCAGATGCCCTCCTGCAGTCCGACTCGAACGCCACCGGCTCCTGCCCGCCGTCGATCAGCTGCTCGTTGAGCGCGTCCAGCAGCTCCAGCACCGACAGGTGCGGCTCGACGCCGTCGATCTCGTGGGCCTCGAACCGGCCCTTCGCGTCGGGGCCGGCCTGCCGCCACACCTCAACCTGCAGCCTCATTTGTAGCTCCTCGTCGCCAGGGGAACGGACGTGAAGGTGAGGGGCTCCGCGTGCCGGGTGAAGGCCAGCTCGTGCGGGTCCTTCGTGTCGCGGGTCTCCCACGCGGAGGCGAACGCCCACGTCCCGTCGTCGCGCAGCGCCTCGCCCTCTGCCTGGTGCTCGGAGCGGAAGTGCGCCCCGCAGCTCTCCTGCCGGTCGAGCGCGTCGACGGCCATCAGCTCGGCCAACTCGAGGAAGTCAGCGATCCGGCCCGCCTTCTCCAGGGCCTGGTTGAGCTGCGCACCCTCGCCGGGCACCCGCACCTCGCGCCAGAACCGGGCCCGCAGGTCGCGGATCTCGTCGACGGCGGCCCGCAGCCCCTCGGCGGTGCGCTCGACACCGACCCCGCGGTACATGATCGAGCCCAGCTCGCGGTGGAAGTGTGACGCGGCGCGCTTGCCGCGCACGCCGAGCAGCGCCCTCGTCCGCTCCGTAGCCCGGCCGACGGCGTCGCGCACGCACGCGTCGTCTGCGCCGGGCAGCCGCTCACCGAGGTGCCCCGACAGGTAGTTGGGCACCGAGAACGGCAGCGTGAACCAGCCGTCGACGCACGCAGACAGAAGCGAGTTCGCGCCGAGCCGGTTGGCCCCGTGGTAGGCCCAGCTGGCCTCGCCGCCCACGAACAGGCCGGGCAGCGACGTCATCTGGTCGTAGTCCGACCACAACCCGCCCATCGTGAAGTGTGCGCCGGGCGCGATCCGCATCGGCACCTCGTACGGGTCCTCGCCGGTGGCGTGGGCGTACATGTCGAACAGGTTGCCGTAGCGCGAGGCGATCGTCTCGCGGCCGTGGGTGCGCAGCGCGTCGGAGAAGTCGAGGTACACCGAGTTGGAGAGCGGCCCGACCCCGCGGCCCGCGTCGATCTGCTCCTTCGCGGCCCGCGACGAGATGTCTCGCGGCGACAGGTTCCCGAACGACGGGTACTTGCGCTCCAGGTAGTAGTCGCGCTCGTCCTCGGGGATGTCGCCCGGGGCACGCTCGTCGCCGGCGCGCTTCGGCACCCAGATCCGGCCGTCGTTGCGGAGCGACTCGGACATCAGGATGGTCTTCGACTGCCAGTGCGTCGAGATCGGCAGCGCCGTGGGATGGAACTGCACGAAGGAGGCGTGCGACAGGTACGCGCCGCGCCGGGCGGCCCGCCACACGGCCGTCGCGTTCGAGTTCATCGCGAGCGTCGAGTGGAAGTACACCGAGCCGTAGCCGCCGGTGGCGAGGATGACGGCGTGCGCGGGCTGCGCCCACACCTGGCCCGTCACGAGATCGCGGACGACCACGCCGCGGCACACCCCGTCGTCGACGATCAGCTCACACATCTCGGTGCGCTCGTGCAGCGTGACGGTGCCGCGCTTGACCTGCCGTTGCAGCGCCTGCGCACCGGCGATCTGCAGCTGCTGGCCCGTCTGGCCGCGCGTGTAATAGGTGCGCGACACCTGCACCCCGCCGAACGAGCGGGTCGCGAGCATGCCGCCGTACTCGCGGGCGAAGGGCGCGCCGATGGCGTTGAGGTGGTCGATGACGCGCACCGACTCCTGGCCGAGCCGGTAGGCCTCCGCCTCGCGGGCCCGGAAGTCGCCGCCCTTGACGGTGTCGACCACGAACCGGCGCAGCGAGTCGCCGTCGACCTTCCGGCCGCGGGCCGCGTTGATGCCGCCCTGCGCCGCGACGGAGTGCGCCCGTCTGGGGGAGTCGTGATAGGTGAAGGCGTGCACGTCGAAGCCGAGCTCGCCCAACGCGGCCGCCGCGCCGGAACCCGCGAGCCCGGTGCCGACCACCACGACGGTGAACTTCTTCGCGTTCAGCGGGCTGACGAGCTTGTACTGGGCCCTCCTCCTGTCCCACGCGGTGGCGGGGTCGCCGTCGGGGATGCGCCCGTCGAGGGTGTGTCCGGTGCGCACGCCGTGCACCGTGCTGCGGGGTGCGCGCCAGTCGTCGACGGGCGTCGCCTCTGGGGTACCGGTTGCCCGGCGTGGCCACCTCATGCGAGTACTCCCATCTGGACGAGGACCGGGATGGCCGCGTTGCCGAGCAGGATCGCAACGGCGAGGATGCCGCCGACGATGGTGAACCCGGCGCGCCACCGCCTGCCCATGACGCCGAGGTCGGCGGCCATGGTGGTGGCGCCCTTCGCGATGTGCAGGCTGAGCAGCGCCATCACTGCGACGTAGAACCAGGCCATCAGCGGCCTGCCGAAGCTTGCGACGAGATTCTGGTAGGCGTGTGCGGTGCCCTCGGCCGGGTGGGCGAAGCCGTCGGGAGCGACCGGCGCGGTGCCGGTGGTGAGGTCGAGCAGGTGGATCACCAGGAACAGCAGCAGCACGACGCCTGTCACCGGCATCAGCCGGGACGACCACGAGGCCAGGCCGTGCAGCTTGGCCCGGTGCGGGCCGCGGGCCCGGCGGCCGCGCCACCACACCACGGCGGCCGAGCCGACGTGCGCGACGAGCGAGACGACCAGCGCCACCCGCAGCGCCCAGAGCACGCCCGACTTCGGCAGCAGCGGATAGAACGCCTCCCGCAGCCAGGCCGCGTAACCGTTGAACGCCTCGGGGCCCTGGAACACCTTGAGGTTGCCGAACAGGTGGATCGAGACGAACGCCACCCACAGCGCGCCCGAGACCGCCATCGTGGTCTTCAGCGCCCACGAGGGAGTCGGTGCTTGTTGCGGCGCCGCACAGGTCGGGTAGGCGGGCCGATCTGGATCGTGGTGGTCTTCATGGGGGCCTCCCTGGTCTGACCATATACACCCTCCTCCGAACGGCGGTGGGCGGGGTGCGGGAGCGCCGGGAGTCTTGCCCGTTCCTCACCGGAGCCTTTCGCGTTCCTCACGGTTTGCGTGACACGCCGGAATGCCGTCCACCGGCTCTCCCGTCACCGGGAGCGACCCCGCTCACCCGGCCTAGGCTCGCTACCAAACCCAGCGCCGGTCGCACATTCCCTCCGCGAGCGACTCACCTGGCCGGGATCGGCCTCCGACGCAGGCTCACCTATGTCGCCGACGCCGTCGGCGCGGAGGGAGGGACCAATGCCGGTTCAGACCAGCTATCCGGGTGTCTACATCCAGGAAGCGCAGAGCGGGGTCCGCACCATCACGGGCGTCGCCACCTCTATCGCAGCCTTCGTCGGACGCGCCGATCGTGGCCCGACCGACGACCCGGTGACCATCAACAGCTACGCCGACTTCGAGCGCATCTTCGGCGGGCTCTCGCTCGGAAGCCGCCTCGGCTACGCCGTGCGCGACTTCTACCTCAACGGCGGTAGCCAGGCGGTGATCGTGCGCCTGCATCACGGCGTCTACGGCTCCGACGAGGAGCGCGCCGCCGCGGTCGCCGCCGCGAAGGCCACGAGCGACGCGACGGTGGGGCGGCCGACGCTGCCGCCGCCGCGGCCGCGGCCCGCACCAAGGCCGCGACATACGTCAGCGACCACGAGTCGTCGGCCGCGAAGATCGTCGCCGACGCGGCCACCGCCGCCGCCGGCCCACCATCCGTGGGCGACGTCGCAAAGGCGGCGAGGGCCGCGGCGGAGGCCGAGAACACCCAGGCCGCCCGCGACACCGCGGCGGCCGCGACGGGGCGGACGCGGTTGCGGCGGCAGCCGCCTGCCGCGCGAAGGCCGACACGTACGCCACCGACCCGGACAAGACGTCGGCCGCGAAGGTGGCCGACGCGGCCGAGGCGGCCAGCGTCGTGACGGTCGACCAGGTGACGGCGGCGGCCAAGACCGCGGCGTCCGGGCGACCCCGCTCGACAGGGCCGTGCTCGACGTCGGCTTCGACCTCGTGGCGGTCAGCCCGGATCCTGGGGCAACCGGCTCAGGGCCCGGATCGACCACGACGTGGCCGGGGGAACGGCCGACCTGTTCAACCTCACCGTCCGCGACGGCGTCACCGGCCAGGTGGAGAGCCACCGGAACCTCTCGGTCGCGGCCGGCCACATCCGGCGCGTCGACACCGTGCTCGCCAACGAGTCGCGGCTCGTGCGGGTCGCCGACCCCGCCACCCTCCCGCCAACCGTCCGACGGCCACCCGGGCCTCGCTCCGGGCGACAGCGACGTGTGGGCCGACCACGAACCGGCCACCAACCACAAGGTCGAGGCAGCGGGCATGGCCTCCGACGGTGGGCTCCTGGCCCAGAACGACTTCACCGGCCCGGGCACCGAGGCGGGCAAGGAGGGCCTCTACGCGCTGAGCAGGGCCGACCTGTTCAACCTCTTGTGCATCCCGCCCTACCTCGCCTCCGACGATGTCGACGCCGACCTGGTCGCGAAGGCGGCCGCCTACTGCGAGTCGCGCCGCGCGCTGCTGCTCGTCGACCCGCCGTCGACGTGGAACGACAAGGACAAGGCCCGTGACGGAGTCGCCGCCGTCGGCACCAACAGCGCCAACTCCGCCCTCTACTTCCCGCGGCTCACCCAACCCGACCCCTGCGCGGCGGGCAGCTCGGCAGCTTCGCGCCCTGTGGGGCGGTGGCGGGCGTGATGGCCCGCACCGACACCGAGCGCGGCGTCTGGAAGGCCCCGCCGGCATGTCGGCCACCCTCGTCGGGGTTCCGGCGCTGAGCGTCCAACTCACCGACGGCGAGAATGGCGAGCTCAACCCGCGCGCGGTCAACTGCCTCCGGGCGATGCCCGCCGCCGGCCGCGTCGTCTGGGGGGCGAGGACGCTGCAGGGCGACGACCGGCTCGCGTCGCAGTGGAAGTACGTGCCGGTGCGCCGCACCGCGCTGTTCCTCGAGGAGAGCCTCTACCGCGGCACCCACTGGGTGGTCTTCGAACCCAACGACGAACCCTTTGGGCGCAGGTGCGGCTCAACATCGGCGCGTTCATGCACAACCTCTTCCGGCTCGGGGCCTTCCAGGGCGCCACCCCGCAGGAGGCCTACTTCGTCAAGTGCAGCAAGGAGACGACCACCCAGAACGACATCGACCTGGGCATCGTCAACATCGTGGTCGGCTTCGCCCCGCTCAAGCCTGCGGAGTTCGTCGTCATCACGATCCAGCAGTTGGCCGGACAGATTCAGGTGTAGGTGATCACGATGGCTCAGTTCAGCGTCAATGCGCAGCGATTCGATCCCTACAAGAACTTCAAGTTCCGGGTGAAGTGGGACGGCAGGTACGTCGCCGGAATCAGCAAGGTGGGTGGGCTCAAGCGCACCACCGAGGTGGTCAAGCACCGCGAGGGCGGCGATCCGTCGTCGAGCCGGAAGTCGCCGGGCCGCACCGAGTACGACGCCGTCACCCTCGAACGCGGCGTCACCCACGACCGCGACTTCGAGCAGTGGGCCAACAAGGTGTGGAACTTCGGCTCGGGGCTCGGGGCGGAGGTGTCGCTCAAGGATTTCCGCAAGGACATCACCATCGAGCTCTACAACGAGGCGGGCCAGCTCGCCATCTCGTACAAGCTGTTCCGCTGCTGGGTCTCCGAGTACCAGTGCCTGCCCGACCTCGACGCCAACGCCAACGCCGTCGCGATCCAGCACATCAAGCTGGAGAACGAGGGGTGGGAGCGTGACTACGACGTTGCGGAGCCGTCCGAGCCCAGCTTCACCGAGCCGGCCTGACGGGAGCGGCGAAATGGCTGCACCAGCGGTGGGCATCCTGCTCGACGCCTGGGAGGACTCCCTGGCCGCCGGGCCGCCCGGCCGCGCCGTCGGCCTGCTCGCCGCCGCCCACCCACCGGGATGACCCGGCGCTCCTCCCGCTCGGTGAGCGCAACATCGCCCTGCTCGAGCTGCGCGCCCAGCTGTTCGGCGACCCGGTCGAGGCGCTCGCCTCCTGCCCTGCGTGCGGGGCGGAGCTGGACGTGGCCTTCACCGTCTCGGGCCTGCTGGCCTCGCTGCCCGGGCCGGCAACCGAGCGACCCGAGTCGGTCGTCGACGGCCACACCGCGGTGCTGCGTCCCCTCACGAGCGCCGACGCCCTCGCCGCGCTCGACGCCGTCGACCCGGCCGCCGAGCTGGTCGCCCGGTGCCTCCTCTGCCTCACCGGCCCCGACGGCGCACGCCTCGACGCGGTGCCCGACGCGCTGGTCGGGCCGCTGGCGGCCGCGCTCGCCGGGAGCGACCCCGCGGCCCTGATCGAGGTGGGGCTGAGCTGTGCGGAATGCGGCCACGGCTGGGGCGAACCGCTCGACGTCGGCGGCTTTCTCTGGCGCGAGGTCGACGCGTGGGCCCGCCGCACCCTGCGCGAGGTCCACGCCCTGGCCGGCGCATACGGCTGGCGCGAGGCCGACATCCTCGCCCTGACGCCCGCCCGCCGCGCGGCCTACCTGCAACTGGTGGGGGAGTGAGCGCCATGGCCCGACCCGCACCCGTTCCCGAGCCTCTGGCGGCACTGCTGGCCGTCGAGCGCGGCACCGCCGGTGGCCTCGCGCCGCGGCTTCCCTCCCGCTTCGAGGACCCCTCACCGGCCCCACCGCCGTGCCGGACGAGCCGGTCGCGCCCCGGGTCGCCCGGTCGCTCCCTGCACCCGAGCCGCCGCCCTCCCCACCACTGTCGACGGCGCGGCCACCGTCCCACCCGCCGCGGAGGCGACGGTGCGGGTGCACACGGAGGCCTACTCCGAGGTCACCCGGGTGGAGCGCGAGGTGACGGCCGCCGTCGCACCGCTGCCCCGGAGCCCCCGGGCGAGCACCGGTCGGTGAACCAGCCCCGCCACGCGCCGTGACCGTGCGGCCCGGAGCGACCCGCAGCCCGCCCGAGGGCGCAGGGGAAGCCGCCGACAGCGGTCGACGGGGCCCTCCGCCCCGCGCCACGGCCGGCCCCGAGACCGCGGTTGCGCCGGTGCCCCCGCCCGGCACGACCGCGCCCCCGTCGAGCCTGAGGCCACCACCCGACGCCGCCGCCGCGGCCCCGACCGTCAGCCCGATCCCGCCCCCGAGGCCCCGCCGACGGTGCACGTCACCATCGGCCGGCTCGAGATCCGGGCCGTGCCCGAGCCGGCCGCCGCGCCGCCGCCCCGCCCCGGGAGCGCCGGATGGTCAGCCTCGACGACTACCTCGACCACCGCAACCGCCCGGCCGGGACGTGAGGTGAACCGATGAGCAACTCGCTGTCGATCGCCGCCGTCACCCTGGCCCTGCGCAGGCTGCTCGACGTCGCCGTCCCGCGCCTGGACCCCGGCCTGCTCGGCATCCAGATCACCACCCGCACGCCCGACCAGGCCCGCACCAACGTGACCGGCGAGTCCCTCAACCTGTTCCTGTACCGCGCGGCGGTCAACGCCGCCTGGGCCAACCTCGACCCACCCCGCGTCGTGCGGCCCGGCGAGTCGGGCCTGCCATCGCTCGCGCTCGACCTCAACTACCTCCTCACCGCCTACAGCGCCGAGGCAGGCGACGCCACCGCGGCCAGCCACCGCGCGCTGGGCGCCGCGATGGGGGCGCTGCACGACCACCCCGTCCTCGACGGCGACGAGCTGCGGGCCGCGCTGGCGGGATCCGACGTGCACGAGCAGCTGGAGCGCATCCGCGTCACGCCCCTCCCGCTCACCGTGGACGACATCTCCAAGCTCTGGGCGGGTTCGCCACCCAGTACCGGTTGTCGGTGGCCTACCAGGTCAGCGTCGTCCTGATCGACAGCTCCCGCCCACCGCCAGCCCCTCCCGGTGCTCACCCGCGGCCCGGGCGACTCCGGCATCACGGCCGTCGCCGCCGCCGGCCCGTCGCTGCGGGCGCTCACCCCACCCAACCGGCAGCAGGCCGTGCGGCTGGGCGAGGAACTCGTGGTCGACGGCGCGCAGCTCACCGGCCCCGGCACCGTGTTCCGGTTCACCTCCCTGCTGCCCGACGGGCCGCCCCCGTCGAACTCACCGGGCGCCCGCCCACCCCGGCGAGCCGGCCGACCTGGTGGCCGTCAGGGTCCCGGCGCTGGCCGACGACGCCGACGCGCTCGGCCGCTGGGCCCCGGCTTCCTGTCCGTGGCCGCCGCCGTCAGCCGGCCGGACATCCCGGTGCTGATCAGCAACGAGGTCACCGCGGCCATCGCCCGGCGATCACGGTGGCTCCCGACGTGGCGGCGGGACCCGCCGCCGTCGGCTCCACCCTCACCGTCACCTGCGCCCCGCGGATCCGGCCCGGGCAACGGGTGCTGTTGCTGCTCGGTGGCCGCCAGGTCGCCCCGACGTCGATGGTCAACCCGACGCCGGGCGACCCGGCCTTCCAGGCCACGCCCACCACCCTCACCTTCGAGGTGCCCGACGTGCCGGCGGGCACCCACACCGTCCGGCTGCGCGTCGACGGGATCGACAGCATCCCGGCGCTCTACGCCGGCGACCCGCCGGTGCCGTCGTTCGATCCCGGCAGCAGGTGCTGGTGCCATGACCGGCTACGAGGCCTTCCTGGCCGCCAACGACCGGTTCCTCGCCGAGGCCCTCACCTGGCTGCGGGAGCGACTCGAGTCGGCGGCCGAACCCACCATCCCCGCGCCGCAGCCCGCCGCCGGGCGGGCCGAGCCGCGCGCCATCTTCGGCAGGCGGACGGCGCCGCACCGGGCGACGCCCCTCCCGGCCAGGAACCCCTGCAGGTGTCCGCGGGTGCCGCCGCCCCGCCCGACGGCGACCTCGACGAGCCGCCGCTGCTGGTCGAGCTCGCCCACCGGGCGGGCCTGACGGCGTTCGAACGCAACGTGGTGCTGCTCGCCGCCTCCATGGAGCTCGACACCCGCATCCCCGCGCTGTGCGCCCGCGCCCACCGCGCGCCCACGATGTCGTACCCCACCTTCGCCCTCGCGATGACGATCTTCGACGACCCGTCCTGGGACGCGCTCTCGCCGGAGGGCCCGCTGCGCTTCTGGCGGCTGATCGACGCGGCGCGCATCGGCGCCGAACCGCTCACCTCCGCCAGGCTCCGCGCCGACGACCGGGTGGTCAACTTCATCAAGGGCCTCCACCATCTGGACGAGCGCCTCGCGGCCGTCGTCCATGCCCTTCCGGGGCCGCAACCGGCCGCCTCGCCGACTCGCAGCGCGCGGTCGCCGACCACCTCGCCGCCCGGCTCACCAGGCTGCGCGGGGAATCCGCACCCCCGCCGCCCGTGCTCCTGCTCGGTGCCGACCGTGACGGCAAGCGGCTCGTCGCGGCCGAGGTGGCCCGCAGCTCGGAGTTGCGCCTGTTCGAGCTCACCGCCGACGACCTGCCCACCGACCCGTCCGAGCTGGCCACGCTCGCCCGGCTGTGGCACCGTGAGACGCTGCTCGCGCCGGTGTCGCTCCACATCGACGCGCACGATGTCGACCGCTCGGGCCCGACCGCGCCCGCCCTGCGTCGCTGGCTCCGGGAGGCGCCCGGCCTCGTGTTCGTCGACGTCCGTGAGCCCTGGCAGGACCTCGCCGACGGCGCCCTCGCGGCCGACGTGGGCCGCCCGACGAAGGCCGAGCAGCTGGCCGCGTGGCGTGAGGCGCTTCCCGGGACGACGGGACGTCGCGCGGCGCCTGACGGGGCAGTTCGACCTCGACCTCACCACCATCGGCCGGATCGGTGAGGGTGCGGGTGGCGACCAGCGGTCCGACCCGTGGGCCGCCTGCCTCGTGCACACCCGCCCGGCCTCGACGAACTGGCCCGGCGGCTGCGCCCCTTGCCGGCTGGGATGACCTGCAGCTGCCCGCCGAGGAGATGACCCAGCTGCGGCGGATCGCCGACCAGGTGGCGCACCGCGGCGACGTCTACGACACCATGGGCTTCCGCACGAGGATGAACCGGGGCCTCGGCATCAGCGTGCTGTTCGCGGGGAGAGCGGCACCGGGAAGACCACCGCCGCCGAGGTGCTGGCCCGCGACCTCGACCTGCTGCTCTACCGGATCGACCTGTCCGCGGTCGTGGACAAGTACATCGGCGAGACCGAGAAGAACCTGCGCAGGCTGTTCGACGCGGCCGAGGGCGGCGGCGCCATCCTGTTCTTCGACGAGGCCGACGCCCTGTTCGGGCGCCGCAGCGAGGTGCGCGACAGCCACGACCGGTACGCCAACATCGAGATCAACTACCTCCTGCAGCGGCTCGAGAGCTACGAGGGCTCGCGATCCTCGCGACCAACCGCCGCAGCGCCCTCGACCTGGCGTTCGTGCGCAGGCTCCGCTTCATCGTCACGTTCCCGTTCCCCGGCCTCGCCCAGCGCACCGCGATGTGGCAGCGGCCCTCCCTCCCGCGGTGCCCGTCGAGGGGATCGACGCGGCCCGCCTCGCCCGCCTCGACCTGACCGGCGGCAGCATCCAGGCCATCGCGCTGAACGCCGCGTTCCTCGCGGCCGCCGCCGGGTCGCCCGTCACGATGCCGCTGCTGCTGGACGCGGCCCGCGCCGAGCTCCGCAAGCTGGACAAGCCCGTCAACGAGGCCGACTTCCGCTGGCCCGAACCCGCGGGAGGCAGGCATGAACGCCCGGATCGAGCTCAGCATCGACACGGTGGTGCTCGACGGCGTGCGCGTCACCCCGCGCGAGCGCGACCGGTTCCTCGGGCCCTCGAGGCCGAACTGACGCGGCTTCTCGCCGAGCACGACCTGCCGGACCCCGGCCGCGACCGGCCCGACCCCGCGCCGTCGCCCCGCTGAGGCTCCCCGGCCCGGCCGCCGACACCGCCGCCCGGGTGGCGCGCCAGGTGTACCTGTACATCGGAGGAGCCCGGCCATGAGCAACCTCGCCCACGCCCACCCCACCCGCGAGGACGCCGGCCACGTCGCCGGAGGCCGTGCCTCCGCGCTGCTGGCCAGCCGCGTGATCGCGAAGCTCCCGACGGCGGGGCGCCGCTCCCCGCGCCCACCGCGGCCGCCCTCGGCGGGGCGTTCGGCCACGACCTGAGCGGCGTGCGCGTCCATTCGGATTCCTACTCCGCGGGCACCGCCCACCGCTTCGGCGCCCGCGCGCTCACCGTCGGCGGCCACGTGCTGCTGGGCGACACCCGCGCCGCCTCCTCCGAGGCCGTGCTCGTGCACGAGGTCGGCCACGCCGTCGCGCAGGCCCAGAGCGGCGCGCAGGTCGTCCAACTCGACGCGATCGACGACGTCCAGAACCTGCTGTCCTACGGCGTGCTCGACTGGGCCGTCACCGAATCCGAGGCCATGCAGGCCCTCGCCCTGCTCAACGCGCTGCCCGACGCGGCGCTCACCGCGGGGATGACGCGGCTCGGCACGAAGTACGTCGACCGGCTGCTCGACAACCTGCCCGACGCCGCCAGGTCGGGCCCGGCCTATCAGCGCGTGGTGCGGGTGGCCGGGCCGGTACGGACGCTCGCCACCGCCGTCTCCGACCTCAACTACGGCCTGTTCGACTGGGCCGTCACCGACACCGATGTGGTGCGGGTCTACAACACGTTCGCCAACCTGCAACCCGCCCAGCAGGAGACGTTCCTGGTGGGGCTCCACACCGCGAACCGGCTCGGCCGGCTCATCGCCAACTCCAACGCCGGCCACCTCAGCCTCTACCTGCACCCCTGGATGAACACGATGACGCGGGGCAGGCTGACGCCCAACCAGCTCAGCGTGTTCCGCACCATCGTGCGGGAGACCGACGACCTGCCGACCCTCACGCTGGCCGCGGGCATCCGGTTCGACATGACCGTCGGCCCCACCACGATCCCGGCCGCGCGCCCGTGCCGTGGGAGCCGGGTCGCTCCGCGAGACCTACCTCACGCTCGAGCAGCTGCCCGAGGCGCACACCGCGCGCAACGCCAGCCTGCGGTCGATCACCCAGTTCACGGCGCCATGGACCAACGGCACCATCACGATGGGCGTCTACAGCGGGGCCCGCCGCGAGCTCACCATCAACGCCACCCCAGCCGGCGACAAGCAGGGCACCATCCGCCACGAGACCGGCCACTCCGTCGACCGGCAGATCGGCTACTCCACCGGCCCGGAGCCCGCCAAGCCGGAGCGGGTGGCTGGGTGACGCACGCGACCCACACGGACGCCGCCATCGGCATGATCAACGACGCCGCCGCGGGATCGCGGCCCTCCCGTCCCGAGCAGGCCGACGTCGTCACCGACATCGAGACCTCGATGAACTCCCGCACCACCGCCGGGCTGGTCGCCCGGGTGAAGGCGCGCCCCTGGTTCGCGCCGCTGCCGCAGGCGACCCGCGATGCCGTGACGGCCGACCCGACGTTCGACGCCGTCACGGTCGGCCTGGCCCAGCCCTGGTTCAAGCCCAACGGTGGCACCGCGCTCGGCCTCCACATGCACCAGGAGAGCTACACGCCCACCTGGGTGCGCTACGACGTCGCGGCCCGCGCCAGGCTTCTCACCGCCTATCAGTTCCGTGACGAGGGTGAGTGGTTCGCCGAGGCCTACGACTTCTACTACACGCCCGACTCCCGCGGGAAGGGCGCCCGGCTGAACGACGTCGACCCCAACACCAAGGCGTGGTTTGACGCGAACGTCGACCCGGTGGCGGCGTCGCGATGACGGGCCGGGGAGCGGAGCTGCGCCGGGCCTTCGTGGAGCGGGCCCGGGAGTTGGGCGCGACGCTCGAACCCTCCGACCTGGCGCTGGCGTTCGCGCCGGTGCCGGGCAGCCCCGGCGACCGGATCGTGGTGGCCGCCTGGGCGCGGCTGGCTCGGAGAACGCGGCATCGGGCCTGCTCAGGGAGGGGGAGGCCCCGGTGCTCGACCCGACCCGCGCGCTCGCGCTGCTGGCCGGGGTCTGGGGCGGTCGCCGCCCGGCCGCCGACGTGAGCGACGCCGTCGCGCTGCTGCTCGACCCGCTCGGCCGCCGCGAGGTGCTCCGCTCGGGCGGCGACGTGGCCGGCTGGCGCGCGGACGACGGCGGCGTCGTCGCCGCACCCGGGTCGCTCCTCGGGGCGGACGGGCGGCTGGCGGAGGTGCGCTTCTGGTGGTGCAGGGGCGCGGAGGCCAGGGAGGTCGTCGTCGGGTTCGCGCCCGACGGGTCGGTCACGGTGGGCGGGGGCCGCGTCGCGCGGCGGGAGGGGGTGGCGCCATGACCGGATTCCCCGGCTCGCCGCCCGTCCTCAAGGGCGGGATCGTGCTCGCCGACCCGACGACGCTCGCGCTGCGCCGCGTCATCGCGCTGCAGTACAACCCCGACACCCTCACCCGCACCCTGCAGCCGAGCAACGCCGGCCGCGACCGGCCCGACCACGCCGAGGCGCTGCGGCTCACCGGCCCACCGGTGGAGACCATCAAGCTCGACGCCGAGATCGACGCCACCGACCAGCTGGAACAGCCGGGCGGCTTCCCCGGCGTCACCGAGGCCGGCATCTTCCCCGCGCTGTCTGCGTTGGAGACGATTCTCTACCCGACCAGCGCGCAGCTGCAGGCCAACGACGCCCTCGCCTCTGCCGGAACCCTCGAGATCGTGCCCATGGAGACGGCGCTGGTGCTGTTCGTCTGGAGCCGCACCCGGGTCGTTCCGGTGCGGCTGACCGAGTTCACCGTCACCGAGGAGGCCTTCGATGTGGCCCTCAACCCCATCCGCGCCCGCGTCAGCCTCGGGATGCGGGTGCTCTCGGTGGCCGACCTCGGCTTCGCCCACCAGGGCGGCGGCGTCTTCATGACCTACCTGCGGCAGAAGGAACGCCTCGCCGGCCTCCTGCCCTCTGCAGCCCTCTCCACCCTCGGACTGACGGGACTTCGATGATGAGCACCGCATTTCCGCCCACCAGCCGCTACGCCACCGTCGAGGTGGCCGTCCTCGAGACCGCAACGGGCGAGGAGATCGCCTACCTGCGGCGCCGCACCGTGCCTCAACCCGAGTCGTTCGCGCTGCTCGGCTGGCACGAGGTCACCCAGGGCGACCGCCTCGACAACGTCACCGCCACCCACCTGGGCGACCCGGAGCAGTTCTGGCGGATCGCCGACGCCAACCGCGCGCTGCGCCCCGACGACCTGATCGAGCTCGGACGACGGCTGCGGATCACGCTGCCCGCCGGATCCCGGGGGTTTCGATGCTTGAGGGAGTGCACCTGACGCTGATGGTCGGCCCGTGGTGGCGGTGCCGGTGCCCCGCGACGTGCTCGACGCGCTGACCTCCGTCGAGGTGACGTCGAAGGACGAGGGGATGGGCGGCTTCTCGCTGTCGTTTTCCATGAGCAACCGCTCGATCCTGCCGACCCTGTTCATGGTGGCCGGCGGCAGCCCCATCCCGATCGTGCGGGTCATCGTCGTGGTGACGCTCAACGGCACCCCCGAGGTGATCGTCGACGGCGTCGTCACCAGCACCCAGGTCGCTCCGGGTGACGACGCGGAGCACTCCACGCTGAAGGTGATCGGCGAGGACCTCATCACCGTGATGGACAAGATCGAGATGACCGGCCTGCCGTATCCCGCCATGCCCGGCGAGGCCATCGTCGCCGTGATCCTGGCGAAGTACCTCGCGCTCGGCATCGTGGCGCTGATCGTGCCGAGCATCATGATCGACGTGCCGATCCCACCAAGCGGATCCCCACGCAGAAGGGCACCGACCTCGAGTACGTCAGGTGGCTCGCGAACCGCGTCGGCTACGTCTTCTACCTCACGCCCGGCCCCGAGCCGGGCATGTCGGTGGCGTACTGGGGCCCGAAGGTGAAGGTCGGCGTCCCGCAGCCCGCCCTCAACGTCGACCTCGACGTCGCGACCAACTGCGATGCGATCACCTTCAGCTACGACCCGCAGTCGCGCACCCTGCCTGTCGTCTACGTGCAGAACGAGGAGACGAAGGTGCCGCTGCCCGTCCCGCTGCCCGACATCGGGCCCCTCAACCCGCCGCTCGGGCTGATCGGGCCGATCCCGAGCAGGTTCAAGGCGCTGCCGGAGACCGCCAAGCTGACGCCGGTGCAGGCCATCCTGATCGGGCTCGCGGAGGCGAGCCGCTCGGCCGACAGCGTCAAGGGCACCGGCTCCCTCGACGTGCAGCGCTACGGACACATCCTCAGGGCCCGCTCGCTGGTCGGGGTCCGCGGCGTCGGGCTCGCGTTCGACGGGCTCCACTACGTCTCCGAGGTCAAGCACTCCATCAAGCGCGGCGAGTACCGCCAGTCGTTCACCCTCACCCGCAACGGGCTCATCTCGACGGTTCCGGAGGTTTCCGCATGAGCAACAACGCCACCAGGTTCTACGGCAAGTACCGAGGCACGGTCGTGCAGAACGTCGACCCCGAGCAGCGCGGCCGCATCCAGGCGATCGTGCCCGACGCCACCGGCATGGTGCCCGGCACCTGGGCGACGGCGTGCGTGCCGCTCACCGGGAAGTCGATGGGCACCTACGTCGTGCCGCAGATCGGCTCCGGGGTGTGGATCGAGTTCGAGCAGGGCGACCTCGACTACCCCATCTGGACGGCGGGTTCTGGGGATCGGCGGCCGACGTGCCCGCCCTCGCGCTGGCGGGTAACCCCGTCAGCCCCAGCATCGTCCTGCAGACGGCGCTGCAGCACTCCATCGTGCTGAGCGACGTCCCCGGCCCCACGGGAGGCATCATGCTGAAGAGCTCCACCGGGGCGATGATCCTGATCAACGACGTCGGCATCACCATCAGCAACGGCAAGGGCGCCACCATCACCCTCACCGGGCCGAGCGTCACCGTCAACAACGGCGCGCTGACGGTGGTGTGAGATGCCCGGCCCACTGCTCCACGTCGGCGCCACCGTCCTGTGCGCACACGCCGGCCAGGCCACCCCACCGTCCCGGTCCCCAGGGTGACGGTGCTCGGGCAGCCCGTGGTCGGCCTCAACGGCCCCTGGATGATCGCGGGCTGCGTCCTGCCGCCTCCCACGGCAGGCAACGGGCCGTGCGTCACCGCCACGTTCGTGACGGCGGCCACCCGTGTCACCTCCGGCGGGGTGCCGCTCCTCCTGCTGGACAGCCAGGCCACCTGCGTGCCGACCGGCACGCCGCTGTTCCCCACCATCGTGCAGAGCCGGGTGACGGCACAATGACCGGCCCGTTGCAGATCGACTTCCCGTTCCGCATCGACGAGACGGGCCGCACCGCCCGCACCGACGCCGACGACCACCTGCGCGACATGGTCGAGCAGGTGCTGTTCACCGCCCCTGGGGAGCGGGTCGACCGCCCCGACTTCGGGTGCGGCCTGCTCCGCCTGGTGTTCGGGCCGAACAGCCCCGAGCTGGCCGCCACCGTCGAGTTCACCGTCCGCGCGGCCCTGCAGCGCTGGCTCGGCGACGTGCTCGCCGTCCAGACGCTCACCGTGACGAGCGACGACGCCACCCTGCGCGTCGAGGCCACCTACGTCAACCTCGCGACCGGGGCCCCCGGATCAGCCACGTTCACCCGGGAGGTGACGCCATGAGCGACCTGGACTGCCGCCCGGTGGGCGGCGCGCCGCGCTGCTGGCCAGCGACACCGTCTTCGGGATCGACTTCGTGGAGGTGCTGCCCGGCCCGGTGCTGTGCGTGCACTTCTTCGGCGCCGTCCCCCGCTCCGCGACGCCGAGCACCCGGATGGGCTGACCGCGGCCAACTTCGGGGTGCGCGGCGGGCGGCGCATCACCGGCATCCGCATCGTCGGGATCTCGCTCGAGACCAGCGACGACCCCGAACGCGACGACTGCCTGCGGCTGCGGCTCGACCGGGAGGGCGACCTGTCGACCTACTCGGTGTGCCTCGTCGACGTCGCGGGCGCCGATCCCCGCTACACCTGTGCCGACGTCGCCTTCCGGCTCGACTGCGCCACCGACCTCGACTGCGCTCCAGTGCCCTGCGACGACGACGCCGAGGCGCCCGGGCCCGTGATCGACTACCTCGCCAAGGACTACGCCTCCTTCCGGAGGCTGCTGCTCGACCGGATGGCCGTCACCATGCCGGACTGGGCTGAACGTCACGAGGCCGACCTCGGCATCACCCTGGTGGAGCTGCTCGCCTACGCCGCCGACCACCTCAGCTACCACCAGGACGCGGTCGGCACCGAGGCGTACCTGATGACTGCGCGGCGCCGGATCTCGGTGCGCCGCCACCTGCGGCTGGTCGACTACGCGCTGCACGAGGGCCTCAACGCCCGCGCCTGGGTGAGCGTCTGGACCGACGGCGACACCCCGCCGCTGCCGCGCTCGCGGTTCTGCTTCACCACCGCCGTCGACGAGGGCCGGCGCATCGTCGCCGAACACGAACTGACCGGCGCCGGGCGGCTGATCTTCGAGCCGGTCGGCGACCCCGATGGGGAGGTCGTCTTCCTGGCCGCGCACAGCGCCATCCGGCTCCACACCTGGGGCGACGACGAGTGCTGCCTGCCCGTCGGCGCCACCTCCGCCACCCTCCTCGACCCCGGCCGGGCCTCCGCCTCGCCGTCGGAGACGTGCTCATCCTCGAGGAGGTGCGCGGCACCCGCACCGGCAACCCCGTCGACGCCGACCCCACCCACCGTCACCCCGTTCGCCTCACCTCGGTGGAGCCGTCGCGCGACGAGCTGCTGGGGATCGACATCGTCGAGGTCGGCTGGGGCCCCGATGACGCCCTGCCGTTCAGCCTCTGCCTCTCCGTCCGCCTGCCCGCGCCCGGCTGCGAGCTGGTGCGCGACGTGTCGCTCGCCCGCGGCAACGTCGTTCTCGTCGACGAGGGTGCCACCGTCACCGAGCCGCTCGGCCCGTCGGCGGAACGACGACACCGGGGAGTGCGCCTGCGACGGCGCCGTCGTCGAGTCGACGACGCGGCCGCACCGGCTCACCCCGTGCTCGGCGCCCGGCCGCTCGTGTTCGCCGACCCGGTCGACGGGGCCGGCCCCGCCTCCGCCGTCGCCGCGCGCGACCCGCACCTCGGCACCCCGCCGTCACCCTGACCGCAACCGACGGCCCGCCCGGGGTGTGGCTGCCCCGACCCGACCTGCTGCACAGCCTCCCCGACGACCGCGACCTCGTGGTGGAGATCGACGACGACCGGGGCGCCCACCTGCGCTTCGGCGACGGCCAGCTGGGCGCCCTGCCCGCGATCGGCACCACCTTCGCCGCCCGCTACCGCGTCGGCGGCGGGCCCGGCGGCAACGTCGGGCGGGAGGCCATCTCGGTGCTCGTGCTGCGCGACCAGGCGTGGAGCGGGCTCGACGTGCGGCCCCGCAACCCGCTGCCGGCCACCGGCGGCACCGCCCAGCAACCCGTAGGCGAGGCGAGGCTGCTCGCGCCCGGCGCGTTCCGGCTCCGGCAGCGCCGCGCCATCACCGCCGACGACTACGCGGCCGCCGCCCGGGAGCTGCCCGGCGTCCAGTCGGCCGCCGCCGGGCTCGCCTGGACGGGCAGCTGGTACGAGGCCCGGGTGGCCCTCGACGCCGTCGGCACCGACGTGGCGGGCCCCGACCTGCTGGCCGCGGCCGCCGCGGCCCTGGAACCGCTGCGCCGCCTCGGCCACGACGTCGCCGTCCGGCCCGCGACGCAGGTGCCGGTCGACCTCGAGGTCGCCGTCTGCGTGGCGCCGCACCAGTCGCGCGCCGCGGTGAAGGCCGATGTGCTCGATGTGCTGAGCAGCAGGCGGCTGCCCGGCGGCCGGACGGGGCTGTTCCACCCCGACCGGCTCACGTTCGGCACCCCGTCCGGCTGTCGCGGATCGTCGCGGCGGTGCAGGCGGTGCCGGGCGTGGTCAGCGTCGAGGTCACCCGGCTCCGCCGGCTCGGCGAGCCCGACCGGGGCGAGCTGGACGACGGGATCCTGCCGGTGCGCGGGCTGGAGATCGCCCGGCTCTCCGGCGACCCGAACCTGCCGGAGCTCGGCCGGCTGGTCGTGACGATGGGAGGCGGACGATGAGCGGCTGCGGATGCTGTGGGCAGGCGGTCGCGCCGCTGCGCGTGGTGAACCGGCCGGGGCTGAGTACGCTCGCCCTGCGGGTGGGCACCCACGCCTCGATGCTGGCCGATATGACGGCGCGGCTCTCGGCCGCCGAGTTCCCGGCGCTCGCGGGCCTCACCACCCGCGAAGCGGGCGACCCGACCATGGCCCTGCTCGACGCGTGGGCCGTCGTCGGCGACGTCCTCACCTTCTACCAGGAGCGGATCGGCAACGAGGGCTACCTGCGCACCGCCACCGAGCGGCGCTCGCTGGTGGAACTGGCCGCGCTGGTCGGCTACCGGCCGCGACCCGGCGTCGCGGCGGGCACCCACGTCGCCTACACGATCGACGAGAACTCGGGCCCCGTCGTCATCCCGGCGGGCTCGCGCATCACGAGCGTGCCCGGCCCCGGTGAGACGATGCAGACCTTCGAGACCACCGAGCCGCTCGAGGCGCGCCGCGAGTGGAACGGCATCGGCGTCCGGCTCCACCGCCCGCAGACCGCGGCCGATGTCGTCAACGGCGGCCTCGTGCTGGCCGGGACCGCCACCGGGCTCGCCGTCGGCACCGCCCTGCTTGTCGAGCTCGGGATCGGGCTCGGGCCGCAGCCGTACAGGGTGCGCGCCGTCACGCCCGATCCGGTGGCCGAGCGCACCACCGTCACCCTCGAGGCATGGTCGGGCGCCAGCCTGTCGTCGGCCGTCGTCGAGGCCACCGTCAGGCACCTGGTCACCCGCAGGCCTTCGAGGTCGATCCCGACGGCGCCACCGCCGTCAAGGTGCTGAAGGCCCTCGGCACGCTCAGCGGGCACGCCGCGGGTGGCGGAGAGGTGCCCAACTCCGCCATCGCCGACGCGCTGGCCGTCACCGGCACCCAGCTGGCCCTCGCCCGCCGCAACGGATGGGGCAGGCTCACCGCGTGGCTGTCGGAGGGCGTCGACCGGCTCGCCTGGCTGCTTCCGGCCGACGGCCCAGTCGAGACCCGCCGGCTGGCCAGGGCCGAGAACGACGGCTTCGACGCGCTGCTGGACGATCTCGCGCGACCGGGGTCGCTCCCACCGCGCAGCACCCGCCAACTCGGCCGGACGGCGGAGGAGACGCTCAAGCGGGGCGCCGACACCTACCCGGCCCTCCTCGCGCGGCTGCGTCCGGAGCTCGCGCCGTCGCTGTACGGGCCCTTGGCTCGGTGCCCGCTGCCCCTCCCGGGGGCTGAGGGTGTGGGCGCTGCGACTCGCGCTGCCGCTGTTCGGGCACAACGCACCCCAGCAGGCGCTGTTCAGCGACGGCGTCTTCACCGGCTTCACCGAATGGGATCTGCGCCGCGATGAGACGGAGAACGCCGCCTTCCTCGACCGCGACCACCCGAGGTGCTGGCGGGCGGGATGGCTCTGGTCACGCGACCGGAGACCGACAGCTTCCCGCCGCCGTCCTGACCCGGATCAGCGCGGTGCGGCACCTCTCCCGCAACGCGTACTCGATGACGGGGAAGTCGACCTGGCTCCAGTTCGCCGACCGGTGGTGGGCCCCACCCGGGACGTCGAGGGCGGGGACGGGGCGACGGGATGGACGTCCTCCGGGCCGCCGTCGTGCACTGCGGCGCCGAGGAGCTGGCCCTGGCGGAGGCGCCCATCACCGACCCGCTGTGCGGGGCCGAGCTCGAGCTCGACGGCCTCTACGACGGGCTCCGTTCCGGGCGCTGGATGATCCTTGCCGGGAACGGGCCGACATCCGGGGCATCCCCGGCGTGCGGGCCGCCGAGGTCGTGATGCTGGCGGGAGTCTCCCAACGGGTGCAGACCGTCGCCGACCGGGCCGGCTCCGGGGTCGGGAGCACGGGGAAGGGGGCGCAACCGCTGCCGGGCGACGCGCTCCACACGTTCGTCACCCTCGCCTCGCCGCTCGCCTACTGCTACCGCCGCGACACCGCCGTCCTGTACGGCAACGTCGCGGCCGCCACCCACGGCGAGACCCGGGTGGAGGTGCTCGGCGGCGGCGACCCGCGGGTGCCGCGGCAGGCGTTCCGGCTGAGGCAGCCGCCGTTGACGTGGACGTCGGCGCCCACCACGTCGGGCATCGAGAGTTCGCTGGAGGTGCGCGTCGACGACGTCACCTGGCATGAGGCCCCGGGGCCCGGGCGCTGGACGCCTCGACCCGCGGGTTCCTCACCCGGCAGGACGACGCCGGCTACACCACCGTCACCTTCGGCGACGGCGTGCACGGCGCGCGCCTTCCGAGCGGGGTCGACAATGTGCGCGCCATCTACCGGCAGGGCCTCGGCCGGGCCGGCAACGTGCGGGCCGGGCAGTTGAGTCAGCTCGGGTCGCGCCCGCTCGGCGTGAAGGACGTCGTCAACCCCGTCCGGGCCGGCGGCGGAGCCGACGCTGAGGGCCGCGACCTGATCCGCGGCAACGTGCCCACCGCGGTGCTCGCGCTCGACCGGCTGGTGTCGACCCGCGACCACGCCGACTTCGCGCGCACCTTCGCCGGGGTGGCGAAGGCCGCCGCGGCGCGGCTGACCGACGGTAGGCGCACCGTGGTGCACGTCACCATCGCCGGCGTCGACGACGGGCCCATCGACGAGACGTCCGACCTGTTCCGCAACCTCCGCGAGGCCCTGCACCGCTTCGGTGACCCGGCCCTCCCGCTGCGGCTCGCGGTGCGGCACCTGCTCGCGCTGGTGATCAGCGCGCGGGTGCGGGTGCTGCCCGACCACCACTGGGACGTCGTCGAGCCGAGGCTGCGGGCCGCGCTGCTCGACGGGTTCGGCTTCGACCGCCGGGAGCTCGGCCGCGACGTCCTCGCCAGCGAGGTGATCGCCTGCGCCCAGGCCGTGCGGGCGTCGACTACGTCGACCTCGACCTGCTGGCCGCCCTCGACGCCGACGAGGTGGCCAGACGGCTGGAGGCGGGGATCGGTGTCGCGCCCGGCAATGTGACTCCCGGGCCCGGGGCGTCGCGGGCGGGGCCGGCCGCGCGGATCGAGGTCGGCACCGCCCGGCTCGAGGGCGGCGTCATCCAGCCCGCCGGGCTGGCCTACCTGCAGCCCGGGGTGCCCGACTGCCTGATCCTGAATGAGATCACCGAGGAGGCGTGATGAGCCGCGACGTGGACTACCTCTACTCCCTGCTCCCGGGCCTGCACCGCAGGCGCGACGAGGAGCTCGGCGGGCCGCTGCGGGAGGTGCTGCGCGTCATCGGCGAGCAGGTCAGCTCCATCGACGATGACATCGAGCGGATGTATGCCAACTGGTTCATCGAGACCTGCGACGACTGGGTCGTCCCCTACCTCGGCGATCTCGTCGGCTACCACCCGATCGACGACGCTGGCCTGGCCGACGCTCCCGACCCGCCGTCGGCCCGGTCGGGGCGCCGCACCCGCCTGCTGGTGCCGCGCCGTGACGTCGCCGACACCATCGCCAACCGGCGCCGCAAGGGCACCGTCGCGCTGCTCGAGGAGCTGGCGGCCGGGGCGACCGGCTGGCCGGCGCGCGTGGTGGAGTTCTACCGGCTGCTCGGCTGGACCCAGCACCTCGACCACCAGCGGCCCGACCGCGCCCGCACCGTCGACCTCCGGCTCGGGGAGCGACTCGGCCGCCCGGCGTTCGACGACCTCACCCGCACCGTCGACGTGCGGCGCCCCATCTCGCACCGCACCCGCGGGCGCGCCTCGGTGCCCGGCGTCGGCCTGTTTGTGTGGCGGCTCGGCTCCTATCCCGTCACCGAGACCCCCGCCCACTGCGTCGAACGGGAGGGCAGCCAGTGCTTCACGTTCAGCGTGCTCGGCAACGACACGCCCCTCTACATCGCGCCCACCGAGGAGCCCGACCCCGACCACATCGCCGTCGAGGCCAACCTCCCGGTGCCCCTCCGGCGCCGCGTCCTCGAGCACCGCATATCGGAGCATCCGCTGCGGGCCGACGCATCGCCGACGTGGTACGGGAGGGCAGGAGCCTGTGGGTGCGGGTGGCGGACTGGCCCCGGCGCGGGAAGGGCGGGGTCGTTGCGGCGGAGTCGGTGATCCCGGCCGACCTGTCCGACTGGCACGCCTACCGGGCCCCGCGCGGGAAGATCCTGGTCGATCCCGAACGCGGGCGGATCGTGTTCCCGTCGGGGCAGCTGCCGCGGGGCGTCACCGTCGGCTACCGCTACGGATTCAGCGCCGACATGGGCGGCGGCGAGTACCGAAGGACGCTGTCGGAGCCCGCCGGCGCGCTCGTCTACCGGGTGCGGGGAGCGACCCCCGCGAGGGCGAGTCGGCGTCCATCGCCGACGCCTGGAAGCGGTGGCGCGACGACCGGCTCGCCGACGGCGGCGACGCCACCCGGGCGGCCGTCATCGAGGTGGCCGACAGCGGCGTCTACGAGGAGCGGCTCTTGCTCGACCTCGGTGCGGGGAGTACGTGCAGCTGCGTGCCGCCTCCGGCTGCCGGCCCGTGCTGCGGCTGCTCGACTACCGCGTCAACGAGCCCGACCCGTTCCGCATCTCCGGGGCGGCGGGCGCCCGGTTCGTGCTCGACGGGTTCCTCGTGACGGGGCGCGGGCTGCTGGTCGCGGGGCGTGACCGCGACGCCGTCGACGACACCGAGGAGGGCGGCGAGCGGGAGGGCGGCGACCTGTGCGACGTCACGATCCGCCACTGCACCCTGGTGCCGGGCTGGGATCTCGACTGTGACTGCTCACCCGGGCGGCCCGACGAGCCGAGCATCACGCTCGACCGGACGCGCGCCCGGCTGGCGGTGGAGCACAGCATCCTCGGGTCGATCATGGTGGCCGCCGACGAGCGGCGCAGCGACCCGGTGGAGGTGTCGCTCAGCGACTCCATCCTCGACTCGACGTCGCCGGCGCGGGTGGCCGTCTCCGACGACGACGGCCGGATGGCGTTCGTGCGGTTGAGCCTGGCCCGCTGCACCGTCGTCGGCGAGGTGCTCGTGCACGCCGTCGACCTGGTGACCGACTCCATCCTCACGTCGCCGCTGACGGTGGCGCGCCGGCAGGTCGGGTGCGTGCGGTACAGCTACCTCGCGCCCGGGTCGCGCACCCCGCGGCGGCACCACTGCCAGCCCGACTCGGCCGTGGCGGACGCGGAAGACGACCTTTCCCGCGCCCTCGCCGTCGAGAGGGTGCGGCCGTCGTTCACGAGCCTGCGCTACGGGCACCCGGGCTACTGCCAGCTCGCCGACCCGGTGCCCGAGGAGATCTGGCGCGGGGCCGACGACGAGGCCGAGCTCGGCGCCTTCCACGATCTGTACCAGCCTCAGCGGGCGGCCAACCTCAGGGCCCGGCTCGACGAGTTCACCCCGCCGGGTCTGAGGCCGGCATCTTCTTCATCTCGTAAACCAGGAGGGGAACATGAACGGCGACTTCACGCGGGACACCTACCGCGGGCGCAACCACTACACGCGGGTGCTGATGCAGCAGGGGCGGGTGCAGCTGGACGCCGACTGGAACGAGCAGGCGGCGATCGGGCACGAGCGGCTGCGGATGCTCGCCGCCGACCTGATCGGGCCGCACGGTGGGCCGGTGAGCAACTGCGGGTTCCAGCTGGTCAGCAACCCCGACCTCCTGGAGAACCTCAAGGACGACCTCGGGCGCCCGCTCCGGCCCGAGCGGATCAAGGAACTGACCGCGCGGATGCAGGACGGCGACCTCCTGATCGGGCAGGGCCGCTACTACGTCGACGGGCTGCAGGCCCAGTGCGACACGTGGCAGACCTACGGCGAGCAGCTGGGCTACCCGTTCGACGACGGCACCACCGTCGACGAGCTCCAGGGAGCGCGGGGCGCGCTGGTGTACCTCGACGTGTGGGAGCGGCACGTCTCCGGGGCCGAGCGGGCCGACCTCCTGGAGGTCGCGCTGGCGGGATCGACACGGCCACCCGGCCGAGCTGGTCTGGCAGGTGCGCGTCCTGCGGGGCGACGGGCCGCTGGACTGCGCCGACTACAGGTCGCTCCGACGGCTGAGCTGGCCGCTGCTGCGGGCGCGGGCCCGGCAGCCGAAGGAGTCGATGGATGCGTGCGTGATCGATCCCGAGTCCCGCTACCGCGGGGCCGAGAACCAGCTGTACCGGGTGGAGATCCACCGCAGCGGCACCGTCGGCGACGGGGCGACGTTCGTGTGGTCACGGGAGAACGGCTCGGTGCTGTTCCCGGTGCTGCGGCGCTCCGACGACGGCACCACGGTCGTCGTCGAGCTTGAGACGCTGGGGCGCGACGAGCGTTCCGGGCTGCAGCCCGGTGATGCGGTGCAGCTGGTCGATGACGTCAGCACTTTGCGGGCGGCGGGTCGCCGATCCTGCGGGTGGAGAGCATCGACCGCGACGAGTTCACCGTCGTGCTCTCCGGCGACGCCGACGACACGGGCCGGCTGCCGGAGTTGCACCCCGTGCTGAAGCGGTGGGACCACAAGCCGGACGATCCGAACACCAGCGACGCCGGGGCGCTGCTCGTGAAGGAGGCATCCGGGGCCGAGGACGCGTGGATCGAGTTGGAGGACGGGGTGAGTGTGCAGTTCCCCGCGTCGGTCGTCGACGGGGAGCCGAACGAGTACCGGACCGGCGATTACTGGATGATCCCGGCGAGGACGGCGACCGGTGACGTGTTGTGGCCGGTCGAGGAGGTCGACGGGTGCAGGTTCCGCGTCCCAGGCGCCCCGACGGTGTCGAGCACCGGTACGCCCCGTTGGGGGTGCTGGACGTCGGGCCTGATGGAAGGACGGAGGTCTCGGACTGCAGGCTCACGTTCGGAGGCCTGGCCCAGCCGTAGGGAACCCTCGCTGACCCAGCCCACCCAGCACCCCGAACTCAAACAGGCACGACCCCGAAGCCGCAAACCGGCACATGGCGGGCTCGATCGGGCACGCATGGAGACAGGGCATCCGATGGCGGTAGACGAGCAGCAAGCACCCGCCCGTGGGTGACGTCGGCCGCGCGTGGTTGTAGGGACGTGGTTCCTGGCTGCCGATGCTGCGGGTGGTCGATCTCGGATGCTGGGTGGCGAGCCACGTTGACCCGTCGCTGCTCGTTGAAGTGGTTCCCGGGCCGAGTCGGCATGGCTCCATCGTCGCGCCGTATTGGAGCCTGGCCATGAAGGCCAGGAAGACCCGAGGTGCTGGAGCGTCGGGCAGCACGGTGGAGGTGATGCCGCAATGGGGCCTGGTCCTGAAGACCAGGAATACCTGGCGGGCGAGGAGCGGCGTCAGGACTGCGGGCTCGCCGCAATGGAGCCTGGCCATGAAGGCCAGGGAGACCCGCGCCAGCCAACGCGCCACGGTCAGAGTCGAAGTCGCCGCAATGGAGCCTGGCCATGAAGGCCAGGAAGACGATTGATGCGATCAACGAGGAGAAGCTGACCGACCTCGCCGCAATGGAGCCTGGCCATGAAGGCCAGGAAGACCAGCTCGCAGGCGCCCGCTTGGTCGTGTGCTCCGAGCTCGCCGCAATGGAGCCTGGCCATGAAGGCCAGGAAGACCAGCTCGCAGGCGCCCGCTTGGTCGTGTGCTCCGAGCTCGCCGCAATGGAGCCTGGCCATGAAGGCCAGGAAGACTCTCAACCACCAGCCGTGGCCAGGTCGACGTGCCCGGGACCGTCAAGGGACGTTCCAACCTCGGATCGTGGCCAAGCGGCAGCGCCGGCTGGGGTCGATCGAGGACATCGTGTTGTCGTTGTCGGCGCGCGGGATGACCCACGGCGACATCAGCGCGCACCTGGCCGATGTGTACGGCTCGGAGGTGTCGAAGACCACGATCTCGACGATCACCGACAAGGTCCTCGAAGGCATGTCGGAGTGGCAGAACCGTCCGCTCGATCCGGTGTATCCGGTGGTGTTCATCGACTGCATTCACGTCAAGGTCCGCGACGGCCAAGTCGCGAACCGGCCCATCTACATCGCGCTCGCCGTCACCACGGAGGGCAACCGGGACATCCTCGGGTTGTGGGCCGGCGACGGCGGCGAGGGCGCGAAGTACTGGCTGCAGGTCTTGACCGAGATCAAGAACCGCGGCGTGGGCGACGTGCTCATGGTCGTGTGCGACGGGCTGACCGGTCTGCCCGACGCGGTGAACACGGTCTGGAAGGACACGATCGTGCAAACCTGCATAGTGCACCTGATGCGCAACAGCTTCAAGTACTCCGCCCGGCAGGACTGGGACGCCATCTCCCGCGCCCTGAAGCCGGTCTACCAGGCCGCGACCGTGGCAGAAGCCGAGGAACGGTTCCTGGAGTTCGCCGAAGCCTGGGGCACCAAGTATCCGGCGATCATCAGGGACTCCTCGCCCCTGCGCGACGAGGCCTTCGTCGGCATCAGCACCATCGACACCCCGACAGTCTCCTTCCACGTCTCCCTCCACGACCTGAGGATTCAGCCGCTTCCTGAGCCTGCCCCCGCGAGGCGCCGTGCTGAGCTTGTCGAAGTGAACGAGCCGGGCAGGTCGAAGGACCACACCATCACGCGACACCGCGCCCCTCCGCCGACGGCACCCCAGTCCCGTACTTCCTCATCACCCCCGACGGCGACCACCAGGGCCCCGCCCACGCTCCTCTACGGCTACGGGGCTTCAACGTCCCCGTCCTCGCCGACTACCGCCCGGCTGGTCTGCCTGGCTCGCCGCCGGCGGCGCTCTCGTCCTGGCCAACCTCCGCGGCGGCGGGGAGTTCGGCTCCACCTGGTACGACGACGGCCGCCTGGCCAACAAGCAGAACGTGTTCGACGACTTCATCGGCGTTGCCGAACACCTCATCGCGACGGGGGTCACCACCTCGCAGCAGTTGGCGATCTACGGCCGCTCCAACGGGGCCTCCTCGTCGGCGCGTCGCTCACGCAGCGCCCCGACCTGTTCGCCGCGGCCCTCTCGACGGTGGGCGTGCTCGACGTCGTGAAGTTCCACAAGTTCACCGTGGGCGCCGCGTGGATCAGCGACTACGGCGACCCCGACACCCCCGACGGCTTCGCGGCCGCGCACGCCTACTCGCCGTTGCATCGCATCGAGGAGGGCGTCGAGTACCCGCCGACGATGATCCTGACCGCTGACCACGACGACCGCGTGGTGCCGCTGCACAGCTTCAACTCGCCGCGGCGCTGCAGCACGCGCTGGTTGAGCCTGTCGAAAACCCCGCCTGGCTCCGCATCGAGTCCTCAGCCGGTCACGGCGCGGGCAAGTCTCTCGACACGATCGCCAGCGAGTGGGCGGACCTCCTTACCTTCGCGGCCCACCACACAGGACTTGAGCCGCGCTAGGCCCACCGGGTTTCTGGTGCAACACCGCTGGTGACGCAGCAAGACTCCGACTCCAGGCGGCGCGAGTGCGCCATCGGCACGACTTGGCCTTATGCCACGCTTGAGTGCCTACTGGCTCGACTTGACTGCCTACTGGCTCGACTTGACTGCCTACTGGCTCGAAATGGGACCGCCGGTGCTCTCTCCTAGTCGGAGCTTTCCCGGTAACGCCACCGTGATGCCGGTACGGGCGTTGTGCGGATCGGAGAGCAGGCGGATCCCCTCCGCCGCGATCCCGGCCAGTGGCTGGATCACAGTCGTGAGGCTCGGAGCCATGATTGATGAGAACCTCATGCCGTCAAAGCCGGTGACCAGCACGTCTCTAGGACAACTGATCCCATGACGCCGCAAGCCGTTGAGGAGTCCGATGCCCAGGAGGTCGTTCACACAGACAATGGCGTCTGGCAGGGGCCGGCCTTCAGAAGGACTCCGGCGGCGGCAACACCGTCTTCGAGTGAGAGGTGCGTGTCAATGAGGTGCTCGGATGAGAGGTCCATGTTCAGCCGCTGTGCTTGACGCATCACTTCTTGTGTTCTCACGCCTGCGGAGATACTGGCCGAGGTGCTGGTCACCATGCCGATCGTGCGGGCACCGATCGCATTGAGGTGAGACATGAGCTCTTGGATCCCTTGTGGTCCTCGACGCCCACCCAAGGCGCTTCCAGCCCTCTTACCTGACGGTCCAGCTGGACAAGGGGACTCTGGCGGCAGCGGCTGATGCGGCGGGTTCGCTGAGCGTTTCGTGGAGTGGCACGGACAAAATGCCGTCGACAGCTCCGTTGGATAACGATTTCAGTCGTGAGGCCTCCATCTCGATGTCGCCTCGGGCATCACACAGGTAGAGGTTTACCCGCGCCGCCGCGAGTTGGTGTTCGACTGCCTCGACCAGTTCGGTGAAGAAGGGGTTGCCGATGCTTGGAACCACCATGCCAACAGAACCGGTGGTGGATAGCCTCAGAGCGCGTGCGATCGGGTTAACGCGGTAGCCAAGAGCCCGTGCGGTGGATTCGACCTTTGCCCGGGTCTTCGCACTCACGCGATGCGTGCTGCCACCGAGAACGCGTGAAACGGTGGCGGGCGAGACGCCCGCTGCTTGGGCCACGTCCGAGATCCGTACCGTTTCCTGCGTCACTGCGAAACTTCCTGCGTCACTGTCAAACCACCCTGTTCCATCGTCACATAGTAGGGCTTGACGGCCCCGCGTGTCCTGGAATACACTAATAAAAGGAAATCGATTGCCATTCCAAGGCGGCATGGCACGGGGTGGCCCCTCCACCACACATAGATCGGAGTTGATCATGAAGACGCGTTCCTTGGTTGCGCTCGCCGCAACCGCCTCTCTCCTCCTAGCAGCCGGCTGCACTGAACGCAGCACGAGCGATGACCAGAATGCAGCCACAGCAGGCACCACGGCCAGCAGCGCCACAGCCCAGGGCGATGGTGACATCACGGTGGCTTTCGTCCCGAAGCTTCAGGGCATCCCCTACTTTGAGGAGATGAACCGCGGGGGAGAGAAGGCCGCCGCGGAGTTCGGTTTTGAATGGCTTTACCAGGGCCCCACGACGTCTGACGCCGCCGCGCAGTCCGATATCGTGCGCTCCTTCATCCAGCAGGGCGTCGACACGCTCATCGTGGCACCGAACGACCCCGATTCGCTTGCGCCCCTCCTGAAGGAGGCGCAGAGCGCAGGGATCCGCGTCGCCACCTCGGATACCGATGCCCCAACTCCATCCGTGAACTGTTCGTCAATCAGACCACTACGCAGAACCACGGTGCCACCCTCGCTGAGACGCTCGCCGATGCCATGGGCGGTAGCGGCAAGTTCGCAATCGTCTCCTGTGGTGAGACCGCGACCAACCTCAACGCCTACATCGATGCCGCCAAGGAGAAGATGACCTCCGACTACCCCGACATCGAGTTCACCCAAACCGTCTACGCCGGCGAGGATCAGGCCAAAGCTGCACAGATGGCAACGGATCTCATGAACGCTGACCCGGAGATCAACGGCCTCATCGGCATCTGCGCCTCGGCAGCTCCGGCGGTCGCGCAGGCGGTCCAGGACGCAGGGAGGATCGGGGAGGTCTTCACGGTCGGTGGCGGCACCCCAATGACCTGAAGCCCTACCTCAAGGATGGCTCGTCGAGCGGCTCCGTCCTCTGGAACGTGTCGGATCTTGGCTACCTGACTGGTTGGGCCGGATGGCAGTTGGCCCAGGGCGAGGAATTCGAAGAGTCCATCAGCGTGGGAGAGCTTGAGGGTGTTGAGTACGACCCCGAGTCCAAGATGATGCTCCTCGGAGGCCCCTTCGTCTTCACTGCCGAGAACGTCGACCAGTTCGACTACTAGGCCATCCAGCGATCACAGGTTGCACGCCGGGCCTCGGGCCTGGCGGCTCTGCCCGGCGTGCACTCTCAACCCCGGAGAAAGATATGACTTCCGTCCCTCCGCGCATCGAACTCAGAAATATCCACAAGAGATTCGGCGGCGTCCATGCCCTTCGTGGTGCGTCCCTTGTGGTGGAGCCAGGCTCGATCCACGCACTCATCGGTGAGAACGGTGCGGGCAAGTCCACCATGATCAAGATGATTGCCGGTCTTGAATCGCCTGATGCGGGCGAGATCCTCATGGATGGAGAATGCGTCACCATTTCCAGTACCGCTGAAGCTATGCGCCTGGGCGTGAGAACTGTTTACCAAGAACCGGAGTTGGTCCCCGAACTAACGGTTACCGAGAACATCTTCTTGGGGCGTGAGGTGACGCGAGGCGGACGGATCTCGTGGAAGGAGCAGGCCGGGCGAACCGAGCAGATCCTGGATCTGATTGACTTCCCCAACGGACGCGCTGCAATGCCAGTGCGCAGACTCTCCATAGCGGAACAGCAGCAAGTCGCCATCGCGAAGGCGGTCGCTGACGATGCGAGGATTCTCATCCTGGATGAGCCTTCGGCCATCCTGACCGACGCGGAGATCAGCCGCCTCTTCGACATCGTCCGCCGGCTCGCCTCAGGTGGGGTGGCCGTCATCTACATCACGCACCGCCTCGACGAGGTCTTCAAGATCAGCGATGCGATCACCGTGCTGCGTGATGGCCAACTCGTGACTTCCGTGGAAACCAAAGAAGCAAGAATGCGGGACGTCATCGAGTGGATGGTCGGCGACATCCAGACCAGGGAGAAGGCGACCAGTCCCACGAGCGGTGAACCGGTTCTCGAGGCCAAGTCGATTGGCTTCTCGGAGGCAGGCCCCTTCAATGACGTGACCGTGCACACCGGAGAGGTCGTAGGGCTCTACGGGCTGCTCGGATCTGGAACCTTCGAACTCGTCGAATCCCTGTATGGCATGCGTTCGACCCATGGTGGCCACGTCCACCTCGATGGCAAGAGGGTTCAAATCTCCGATCCGCGGTCAGCCAAGGCTGCCGGTATCAGCGTTGTCCCTGCGAACCGAGCCCGCCAAGCGCTGTTTTCCTTCCAGAGCATCAAGTTCAACATCACCATTCGCGAACTGCAACGCTTCAGTTCAGCAGGATTCCTCACTCTGCAAAAGGAACTGAAGCGGTCGAAGGAACTCATCTCCGCGCTGCGCATCAAGACTCCTTCTCCTCATCAGCACGTTGCAGCGATGTCGGGCGGTAACGCGCAGAAGGTGGTCATGGCTCGCCAGATGGTCGGTTCGCCAAGGCTCCTCCTCCTCGCCGAACCGACCCAGGGCGTCGACGTCGGCGCGAAGGAAGAGATCCATCAGCTGATCGAGAAGATGGCCGAAGAGGGTTCCGCAGTCCTCATGGCCACGACTGATCTCACTGAACTGACGCGCATGTGTGACCGGGTCCTCGTCTTCCGGGAAGGCGGGATCGTGCGTGAGTTCCGCTCTGGGTTCACACAGTCTCAACTCCTTGCAGCTGCTTCAGGAGTGACCGAGGAAGAAGGAGCTTCAGCATGAGTATGACGCTGCTCAGCCCGCTCAGCCGAGGGTAAAGCGCCACGGGTGTTACCGAACCTGGTGACCGGCCAAGAATGGGTCCTCATAGTTCTCATCGCGGCGCTGTGGGGATTCTTGGCGCTCACCACGCCAGCCTTCCTCACCCAAGGTTCGATCGTTCCCCTGCTGGTGAGTGTTGCTCCCATCGCCCTCATAGGCGTTGGCATGACGTTCGTCATGATCACAGGAGGAATCGACGTCTCAGTCGGCGGCATGGTCATGTTGGCCGCCGTCGTCACGGCGAAGCTCCTCGTGAACGGTACCCCGGCGGTGCTGGCCATCGTCGTCTCCGTCGCCTTGGGTGCGGTCTTGGGCCTGTTCAACGGCACGGTCGTCGCCCTCGGCAAGATCCACCCGATCATCGTCACGTTTGGCACTGCAAACCTGTTCCAGTTCGTGGCCTTCAGGATCTTCGATTCGTCCACGGTCAGCGGCATCCCGTCGGTCCTGGATGTGTTCGGGCGGGGCGTCAACGGACGGACGTTCGGCATTCCCCATAGCTTCGTGTTGACGTGCATCTTGGTGGCGTTCGCCTGGGTGTTTCTTCGCCAATACCGCGCTGGGCGCCATCTCTATGCCGTTGGCGGCAACCAGACGGCAGCCGTGAGAGCCGGCGTTCGCGTGTCTGGCCTGGCCATCATGGCGTACGCCGTCACAGGACTGCTGGCCGGATTCGCCGCCACCTTCGTGATTGCTTCGGGCACGAGCACCGTTGAGCAGTCGGTGGGCATCGGCATGGAGTTGCTCGTGATTGCGTCAGTCGTCATCGGTGGCACGTCCGTCCTCGGAGGCCGAGGTTCAGTGCTCGGGACGCTCCTGGGCGCCGTCCTTGTGCAGACGGTGCGTTCGGGTGTGACCCAGCTCGGATGGCCGTCACAGTCGGCTGACCTCTTCGTAGGTATCGCCATCGTCCTGGCTGTTGGCGTCGACATCATCCGTGAGCGCCGCCATAGGAGAGAAGCATGAAGCAAAACCCAATCCAGCGAGTTCTTGCCAATCTGACCACGAATCGGGTGCTGCTGCTTGCTGTGCTGCTTGTGGTCGTGGTGGTGGGCATGATGTCCCTCAGCGCCGCAGGATTCACCTCCGCCCGCTACACGCCCGACTACATGGCTATGGCCCTGATCAATGCGATTCCGCTCGCCATGTTGGGCTTGCGCAACTCCTTGTGATCCTCTCGGGGCGGGCCGGCATCGATCTGTCGGTGGGAGCAGTGGTTTCACTTAGCGGGATCGTTTTCGGTTTCGCCTACGGTGTGTGGGGCTGGCCGCTGTTCCTAGCAATTCTCTTGGCAGTGCTTGTCGGAGCAGCGTGCGGGGCGGTCAACGGCGTCCTGATCGCCTACATCGACTTTCCCCCCATCATTGCGACCTTGGCGAGCTTCTACGCACTGAAGTCCATTGCGATCTTGGTGAGCAACCAGTCACCAATCAACACGCAGCCCATCCAAGACTTCTACTCGGCTGCACAGTCAGTTGAGATCCCGCTGATTGGCCGGTTCCTGCCTCTCGTCCCGCTGGGTCTGCTGACATTCCTGGTTCCGGTGGCGGTGTTGGTCTGGGCCCTCCTCAACCGGACCACCTTCGGTAGGGTCCTGTACGCCGCCGGCACCAACGATGAGGCGGCACGTTGGGCTGCGCTCCCCAACCGGCTCTACCGGGCCTTGAGCTACGCCCTGTCCGGTGGCATCTCGGCGCTCGCAGGAGTCTTCGTCGTCGCGCAGTTCGCATCTGCGAGGCCGGACGCTGGGGTCTCGGGCAATGGAATGGCGCTTCCTGCAATCACCATCGCTGTGTTGGGCGGTGTCGCCATTACCGGCGGAATCGGACGAGTCGCCGGTGTGCTGCTGGCGACGCTCGTGGTCGTCTGGCTAAACGCCGGAATCCTGCTGCTGGTCCCTGGCAACGCCGGGTCTCAGATGCAGTTGTTGGCACTCGGCGTCCTGCTCTTGGGGCGTCGTTGCTCAACTCCCCGTTGAAGTTCCCTTGGAAACGCCGAAAGCTGACCAAGCAATCAGTTCCCTCTGTGGCTGCATAGCAGCCCAATTATGAAAGGAAAATGTCATGGGCATTTTGAATCACGTTGGAATCACCGTCTCGAATCTCGAGCGCTCCGTCGAGTTCTACACGCGACTCGGTTTCGGCGAGCCGCCGGCGGAGTGGATCTTCACGATTGAAGGCGACTGGCTCAGCAAGCTGGTGCAGGAAGAGGAAGCGGTCATCCGCGTTGCCTTCCTTCCAATGGATGAGGGTTCGGTGCTCGAGTTGCTTGAGTACCAGACGCCCAGGGACGCCCGACAAACGATCGCCCCAACCGCGATGCCGGAGCTATGCATGTCGCCCTCAACGTAGAGGATGTCGAGAAGCTCTACGGCGAGCTAAAGGACAGCATTGAATTCAACTCTGCACCGCAGGTGGTTGCGATGGGCCCTGGGCCGGCAACAAGGTCGTTTACCTGAATGACCCTGACGGCACGCCCGTCGAACTTGTTGAGAACGTTTGAGAGGAAGCCCCATGAACCAGCTAGGAATTCACGCTCTGGTCTGGGCCGGCGACACAAGTGCAGCATCCGTGCAGAAGGCCGTCGCCAGTACCAAAGCGGCTGGCTTCGATCTGCTGGAGTTCTCGCTCCACGCTGGTTTCGACTCTGACCCAGATGAGGCGTCCAGCCTCCTGAAAGAGGCAGGACTGTCCGTCGCTTGCTCTCGGGGTTGGCTCCGGATGCGGATGTCTCCAGCGACGACCCTGCTGTGGTGAAGCGTGGGCTCGAGCTGATCGAGGAATCGATCAAGATCACCCATGAACTGGGTGGCAAGGTCCTGACGGGCGCTCTCTATGGCGCCTTCGGCAAGGCTAAGGCTCCCTTGTCTGCGAAGGGTCGCGCCAACATCGTCGCAAGCCTCAAGGATGCAGCCCAGATGGCTGCTGAATTGGGCGTCGATCTGGGCCTGGAGGTCTGCAATCGCTACGAGACGAACGTGATCAACACAGCAGCGGATGCCCTGAGCCTCATCGACGACATCGGGGCGGAGAACATGTTCATCCACTTGGACGTTTATCACATGAACATTGAGGAGTCGGACTTCTCGCGACCCGTGCGGTTGGTGGGCGACAGGTTGGGGTACGTCCACATTGGCGAAAACCACCGCGGCTATCTGGGATCCGGGCACATCGACTTCGGATCGTTCTTCAGCGCGCTGGCAGATATTCGGTACGAAGGTGCCATCACCTTCGAGAGTTTCTCCAGCGCAGTGGTGATGGAGAGCCTGAGTAGCGACTTGGCGATCTGGCGCAATCTCTGGGACAGCGGAGAAGCCCTGGCGACCCACGCCCGCAGCATGATGCAGGGTTGGATCAAAGCGTCGCGGGTCTAGCGCGGTGGGCACGGCGCTCTGTCGTGCCCACCCCACCCCTTGGGAGAGGGATGAGCACCGGAGTATCCGGGGAATCGCGCCTGTCGCGTTCCTTGTACCCGAGGCGATCACGATAGTACGACAAGGAGTGACGGATGAGGTTTGTCGTCTGTGGCGAGGCACTGATCGATCTGATCCCTGATCATGCGCCTGCGGCAACCGCTGGGAAGTGGACCGCCTATTCGGGCGGTGGCCCTTTCAACACTGCCAGAGCCCTCGCGACGTTGGGCGAGGACGTCGACTTCCTGGGAAGGCTCAGTACCGACGCCTTCGGGCAGCAGTTGCGGATGCATCTGGCAGGTGCCGGTGTGGGGCTGGGCCTCTCGACCAGTACGGAGGAAGCAACGTCCCTGGCAATCGTGTCCCTGGATGATGTGGGAAAGGCGGACTACTGCTTCCACTTCGACAAGACCTCAAATTTCGGTTGGCAGGCTGGTGATTTCCCCACGCTGCAAGCCGGCGACTGGTTGCATTTTGGTTCGATCGGAACCGTGGTCGGAGCTGGTGCCCCGGCGCTGCTGGATTTCGTTAACCAGACTGCCGCCTCCTTGAGTTACGACATCAACGTACGGCCCTCAACGATGCCCGACAGATCGCGATACCTTGAGCGGGTCTCCAGCCTCATGCGCGCTGTTGGGCGAAATGCGGGCATCGTCAAAGCAAGTGACGAAGACATCGCGTGGTTGGTGGAGGACGGTTCGGATCCCCTCTACTACGCGCAGCGCTGGGCCAGCGACTTCGGCCTCTCTATGTTCGTAGTCACACTCGGTGCCGAGGGCGCGATGGCTGTGACACCCGACGGCCGGCAGGTCGCTTCTCCTGGTAGAGAAGTGGCAGTGGTGGATACCGTCGGCGCGGGCGATACGTTCATGGCTGGGTTTTTGTCGTCCCTCTCCCGGACTTCGACGATGTCCAAAGAGCGCTTGATCGCGGTGTCGCTGCTGCGGCCATCGTCTGTGGCCGCCAGGGGCACAGCCCCATCGTTCGATGAGGTCGCTCGAATGTTGGGTTACGCGGATTCGGGCAGGCGGCCCGAAGCCTCCTCGGTGTCGCCAGCTGCATCCTGGAGATAGCGGCCATGTGTGCGGCGCTGCCCCGGAGCTGGCGCGATGTGCGGGACTGTACGGTCAACGGTGTAACTCCGATCAAGGAGGAACACGATGAGCAAGCAGGTTGGCATGGCCCCAGCGGCTGTGGTGGAGGGAGCCGGATTGGCTGTGATGACGGAGGCGACACAGCCGCCGGTGGTGGACCGGGGCTGGGTGCCCAGCTCGTGGGTGACGCGCAACGCCAGGGCCTGTCGGTCGACGGGAGGGCGGTCTGCTGTCTGAGTTGACCCGACTGGTGCTGGAGTCCGCGCTGGAAGGTGAGATCACCGACCACCTCGGCTACGACAAGCACACCAAGGGCGCCTCTGCGGACGGCAACGCCCGCAACGGCACCCGGACGAAGACGGTGCTGACGAAGGCCGGTCCGGTCACCATCGGCGTCCCTAGAGACCGTGCCGGAACGTTCGAACCAACGATCGTCGCGAAGCGGCAGCGCCGGTTGGGGTCGATCGAGAACATCGTCTTGTCCTTGTCGGCGCGGGCATGACCCACGGCGATATCAGCGCTCACCTGGCCGAGGTGTACGGCTCGGAGGTGTCGAAGACCACGATCTCCACGATCACCGACAAGGTGCTCGACGGGATGTCGGAGTGGCAGAACCGGCCCCTGGACCCGGTCTACCCGGTCGTGTTCATCGACGCGATCCACGTCAAGGTCCGAGACGGCCAGGTCGCCAACCGCCCCATCTACGTCGCCCTTGCGGTCACGACGGAGGGCAACCGGGACATCCTCGGCCTGTGGGCAGGAGACGGTGGGAAGGCGCCAAGTACGGGCTGCAGGTCCTCACGGAGCTCAAGAACCGCGGCGTGAACGACGTCCTGATGGTGGTGTGCGACGGCCTCAAGGGGCTGCCCGAGTCGGTGAACACGGTGTGGAAGGAGACGATCGTGCAGACCTGCATCGTGCACCTGATGCGCAACAGCTTCAAGTACTCCGCCCGGCAGCACTGGGACGCCATCTCCCGGGCCTTGAAGCCCGTCTACCAGGCTGCGACCCTCACCGAGGCCGAGGAACGATTCCTCGAGTTCGCCGAAGCGTGGGGCGACAAGTACCCGGCAATCGTGCGGCTGTGGGAGAACGCCTGGGCCGAGTTCGTCCCGTTCCTCGGCTTCGACCGCGAGATCCGACGCATCGTGTGCACCACGAATGCGATCGAGTCGGTCAACGCCCGCATCCGCAAGGCAGTCCGAGCCCGCGGGCACTTCCCCAACGAGCAGGCCGCGCTCAAGTGCGTCTACCTCGCCGTCATGGCGCTCGACCCCACAGGCAAAGGCAAGGCCGCTGGACCCAGAGATGGAAGGAAGCCCTCAACGCTTTCGACATCCGATTCGACGGCCGCCTCAGCAGCCCCAGACCAGCATGACAACACAACCCAGTTACACCGTTCGTTTGACAGACCCGCCCTCGTCGGCACCGTGTTCGGGTCAGATCCAGGCGTCTGGGGTTCCATCCGTGCGACGGCTTCTAGGCTGGCAACATGGGCCTCCTCGCCGTAGCCGAAGCAACAACGGCGACGTCGCTGCTGAATCGCGACACAGCTGAGGCCAAGGAGCACGCATTCCTGGACTGGACGGTGAACGGCCAACTACTGCGAAGCATGCTCGGCTGGGAGACACCCCGGATAACACCACTTGGATGGTGACGGGTTGGGACCTAGCGGGCGGGCTGGCTTGGCTTGAGAGCCTCAGATCCGCGGGCGCCGGCGAGTTCCCCGACGGCCGAGCAGCCATGCTCGTCTGCCAGCAATGTGGCGACCTCGAGTGTGGCGCGCTCAGCGTGGATGTGAGCCGGGACGCCACCACGGTGCATTGGTCCCACAACGGCTGGCAGGTGCCTCGGGAGTCGGGCTTCCAGCCTCTGGATGTGCCGCTAATCTTCGAGTCCGCGGCCAACGACTACGACGGACTCCTGACCTCCCTAGCCCAACGACTGGTGGCGAGCGCGGTCACCGTGCGGTCCTCCGGATGGCTCTGGCGCAAGGCGGACGAGCGTCTAGCGATCCGTGTATGACAAGGTGGCAGAACGCATGCGCGTCGCAGCCCAGAGCCGACTCGCACTAACGCAAAGCGCGGCAAGTCGATGAGCAGGCGCTTTTCGCTCTCAGCGCCGCCGACTAGCCGGTTGGGAGCTGGCGGGGCTACGGCTGCGGGTCGCTGCCCGAGCCCAGGCCGAAGAAGCGCTCGAAGAACGCAGTGAGCCGGTCGAGGACCCGCTGCTTCTTCTCGCCGTGCCCGCCGGTGGGGCGAATCGCGACATCGGCGGGAGGATCGTCGTGACGGCGGTGCCACCGGTCTGGATCGCGCCGTGGGTGAACGCGCGCTCGACGAAGCGCCGGGTCTCGGCGGGTCTGAGGTGCTCGTCGTCGATGATGGTCTGCAGCTCCGCCTCGCGGCGTTGGGCGATGTAGGCCTGCCACTGGTCGTCGACGGAGCCGTCGATGCTGATGCGATCGACGAAGTCCTCGATCAGGTCGCGCTTGTTACGCAGGCTGGGGCTGGCGTCGACGGCGCGGGAGATCTCGGCGCGGATCTCCTTGTCTTCACCGTCGCCGTGCTGCTCGCGGTACTTCTGGACGAGCATCAGGATGTAGTCGACGTTGATCTCGACCTGCTTGATCAGCTCGATCTCGAAGACGATGTCGTCGTTGATGCTCTCCTTGTCGGCGTCCTTGTCCTTGCGGAACTCGGCGTACAGGTCGAGGTAGACGCTGCGGTAATCCTGCCCTGGCGTGCGGTGAGGATCTCGTTACGGGTGAAGTCGTCGAACGAGGTCAGGATGTTCTCCAGCCGCAAGATCTGCCCGAACAGCTGGATGAACTCCTTCTGCGCAGCCTCGCCGATGATCTGCTGCCCCAGCGGGAACGCATCCAGCAACTCGGTGACCTTCTCGGCGTACTCGCTGTAGTAGTCGCCGTAGGGTTTGAGGAGCACAACCCGCGGGCGTCCTTGTTGCCGAACAGCTCCAGCGCGGCGTTGGTCTCGTCCTCGAGGTCTCGGAAGGCGACGATGTTGCCGTAGGTCTTCACGGAGTTGAGGATGCGGTTGGTGCGTGAGTAGGCCTGGATCAGGCCGTGCGCGCGCAGGTTCTTGTCCACGAACAACGTGTTGAGGTGGTGGCGTCGAAGCCGGTGAGGAACATGTTGACCACGATGACGAGGTCCAGTTCCCGGTTCTTCAGCCGCTGCGAGAGATCCTTGTAGTAGTTCTGGAACTTGTCGGCGCTGGTGTCGTAGCTGGTGCCGAAGATGTCGTTGTAGTCCTGGATCGCGTCCTCGAGGAATGCCCGGGCGTCCAGGCTGAGGCATCGGTGTCGAAGGCCTCGTCGTCAAGGATGCCGTCGTCGGTGGCGTTGTTGGCGCCGTAGGAGTAGATCAGGCCGATCTTGAGGCGACCCTCGGCAGGCAGGTCCTCCTGCTGGAGTTGGAAGTGGTTGTAGTACCGCCGGGCCGCGTCGATCGAGGCGGTGGCGAAGATCGCGTTGAACCCTCGCACGCGCTTGCGCTCACGCACCGCTTCAGCCTGTCGGCGCACACGCGTTGATGCAGCGACGTTCGTCACGACGGAATGCTCGTAGCTGGAGGAGCGCTTCGTCTTCTGATCGAAATGCTCCAACGTGTACTGCACAACCTGGCTGATGCGCTCCGGCGCAAGCAACGCCCTCTCCGTGTCGATCGCGGAGACCTGCGCGTCGGTCACGTCACCGACCCGGATGGTGTTGACGTAGTCGATCCGAAACGGCAGCACATTCTTGTCGGTGATGGCGTCGACGATCGTGTAGGTGTGGAGCTTCTCCCCGAACGCCTGCTCCGTGGTCTTCAACTGCGGGTTGCCGCCGGCGCCGGCGTTGACGGCGAAGATCGGCGTGCCGGTGAACCCGAAGAGGTTGTAGCGCTTGAACGCGCGCGTGATCGCGGTGTGCATGTCGCCGAACTGCGAGCGGTGGCACTCGTCGAAGATGATCACCACGTGATCGTGGGTGATCGCGTGGCCCTTGTTCGCCTTGATGAACGTCGAGAGCTTCTGGATCGTCGTGATGATGATCCGCGCAGCCGGGTCCTCTAGCTGCTTCTTGAGCACCGCCGTCGACGTGTTCGAGTTCGCCGCACCCTTCTCGAAGCGGTCGTACTCGCGCATCGTCTGGTAGTCGAGGTCCTTGCGGTCGACGACGAACAGCACCTTGCTGACACTCGACAGTTTCGACGCCAGCTGTGCGGCCTTGAAGCTGGTCAGGGTCTTGCCGGAGCCTGTGGTGTGCCACACGTACCCGCCCGCGGCGACGGTGCCGAGCCTCTTGTAGTTCGTGGCGATGTCGATGCGCTGCAGGATCCGCTCTGTCGCGACGATCTGGTACGGCCGCATCACCAGCAGCAGGCGGTCGGCGGTCAGCACGCAGTAGCGGGTGAGGATGTTGAGCAGCGTGTGCTTGGCGAAGAAGGTCTTCGCGAACGAGGCCAGATCCTGGATCGGCTTGTTCTGCGCGTCGGCCCACCACGACGTGAACTCGAACGAGTTCGACGTCTTCCGGCCTTGCCCGGTCTGCGCGCCTCCTTGAGGTGCTGGCTGCGGGTGGTGTTGGAGTAGTACTTCGTCAACGTGCCATTGGAGATGACGAACAGCTGCACGTACTCGAAGAGACCGGAGCCTGCCCAGAAGCTGTCGCGCTGGTAGCGGCTGATCTGGTTGAACGCCTCCCTGATGTCGACGCCGCGACGCTTCAGCTCGACGTGCACCATCGGCAGCCCATTGACCAGGATCGTCACGTCGTAGCGGTTCGCGTAGTTCGCGCCGCCCTCGCCCTGGCCGATCTCGTACTGGTTGATCACCTGGAGCCGGTTGTTGTGGACGTTCTGCTTGTCCAGCAGAGCGATGTTCTTCGTTGAGCCGTCGTCGCGCTTCAGGAGCTGGACGTGATCCTCCTGGACCCGCACGGTCTTCTCGACGATGCCATCGTTCTTCCCGCGATCTTCGTCTCGAAGAAGCCCGCCCATTCCGCGTCGGAGAAGGAGATGTCGTTCAGCGCCTCCAGCTGAGCGCGCAGGTTCGCGACGAGCTGCGCCTCGGAGGTCACGGGCAGATACTCGTATGCCTGGGATTCCAGGAGGCGAATCAGCTCCTGCTCAAGCGCGGCCTCCGACTGATACGCCGCCTGCGACGCTGGATCGGCGATGTACTCGGCGACGACCGTGCTCTCGGCCGAGACGGCAATTGGATCGAACTTGCGTGCGAGCGACTCGATCACGCCGGGGCCTCCTCAAAGCTGAGGAGTTTGTCGCGGTAGTACTCGTACTGCTTGCGTCGGGCGCTTAGCTCGGCCGGAAGGCCAACACCGATGTCATTGACCAATGCGTCAAACTTCTCAAGCAACGTGACGACCTCTCGCTGCATCTCGACGGGCGGTATTGGGATCGGGAAGTCTTTGACCTTCTTCGCGTTCAGATTGGACTGCGAGCCCTCTCCGAGGCTCTTGAGCCGTTCGTACTGGCTGGCGATCCAATAAAAGACGTAGCGGTAGTCCGCTTGCTCTGGGTCAATTTGAAGGTTGCAGCATGCCTGGTTCGTGGTGAGCGGGATCTCGTTGACCGCGACCTTCGCTGCCGTCGCGCCGTACATCGCAACGATTACGCAGTGCTTGGGATCCACTTCGCGGAAGAGTTTCGCAAGCCCTCGTCTGTAATGGTCATGCTCGTTGAAGTCACAGGGCCAAAGTCGACCTCTTGAGTTCGCAGCCATGGATGTCGCCACCGTAGTAGGAGGCGCGTCCAGAGGGCGGCGTGCCTCCAGATGAAACCTTTGAGCTGATTGCGCCGAGGGTGGACCACAGGGTCTCAGCTTTCGGTTCAAGGATCGTCTGTCGATAGTGGGCGTACTGGCGAGTGCGAGCCTCCAGCTCCGCCTCCAGCTCCGCCTCCAGCTCCGCCTCCAGCTGGGTGAACTGATCCAAAATCCGCACGATCTCGCGCTGCACCTCGACCGGCGGCACCGGAACACGCACCTTCAGGAGTTGCCGTGCCGAGACGTCAATGACTTTGGTGCCCGTTGCGAGCGCCCGCTTCTGCCTCGCGAATGCTGGGGACTGGAACCAGTAGGAAAGGTACTTCGGCTCAAGGTTGTGCTTGATGATCGTGGCGTGGCCACCCGTCACGATCGGATCTGAACCCAGCCAAGCGACGGCCTTGCAGACATCATCGAGGTTTTCACTCGTGTTGGTGATAATGATGTCGCCCGGTTCGGCGGTCGCGAGCCTCGCTGCTGTCTCGGGCAAAACGAACGAGATGGTCGATTCCGTCCAGGCACTGTAGCGAGTGTAGATCTGGCCATAGTGGATCGCACCAACGCCCTCGTCAGTCAAGTCGGACTTGGGCATGCCGTTGCCACGCACGAGTTGTGCGATATCGCCGAGAGTCTTGAATGCGACGCCTTCGGCGCGAGTTCTGTGATCAACTCATCGACACGGCTCATTCGAAGAAGTCCTCGTCGATCTCGACGACGTGCACCGTCTGCTTGACCTGCACACCTACCCGAAGCGGATCATCAGATCGGTGAGCCGGGCGCCGTCGATCAGGATGAGGCGCGAGTTCGTGTCGCGGGCGGCGTAGTCGACCGCGCCGGCGCTGAAGTAGCTGGTGGTGATGAACACCCGCGATCAGCCTTGCCGCTGAGTGCCCCGACGAAGCCTTGAAGCTCGGGGCGTCCGACGGAGTTGTCGCGCTTGTAGCGCTTCGCCTGGACGTAGACCTTGTTCAGCCCCAGGACGTCCTGATCGATGACGCCGTCGATACCGCCGTCGTTGACGAGTTGGGTAGCGAGGCCTCGTCCGCCCGTGCCGCCGTAGCCCATGGCGATGAGGAGGTCGACAACAGCTTGCTCGAAGAACGCGGGCTCGCGGTCGAGGAGCCGGGTGATGAGGTCCTTCGCGACGGCCTCGTGGACGCGTGCGACGCCCAACTCGATCTGCTCGGTCGGGTCCAGCTCGGCGGTTGCCTGGTCTGCTGAGGGAGCGTCGAGGTTCTTCGTCGTTGACGGCTCGTACGGCTGGATGCCCGAGCGGGGATCCTCGCCCATCGCCACGATGTCGCGCTCCGTGACCCCGCCAGGATGCCTGGAGAGGACCTCGCGCCCGGCGTCGCTGAGCATGAAGTGCCCACGAGACGGCTTGGACAACGCCCCTGTGCGGGAGAGGAAGGACAGGGCCCAGCCGATGCGGTTCGCGTGCATCATCTGCCCTGAGGCCAGAGGGGTCGCCCGCTGCTCGTCCGTGAGCCCGGCCACATTGGCGGCGAAGTCGCTCATCTCTCGGCGGGTGCGCGTCGAGCCGTCCTCCAGCGCCCGCAGGCACGGCATGAGGAAGCCCTCCCATGTCGGCATTGTGCTCACTTGCCTGCCCCTCCAGGTCGGCGACGATGGCGTCGATCGAGGCGCGCAGTTCCGCCTGGCGGGCGACGATCCGTGCGATCTCGGCGTTGAGCTCGGTGATGTCCACCACTTCGCGGGTGTCCTCGGGCTGGACGTAGGAGGACACGGCGATGTTGTAGTCGTTGTCGGCGATGTCGACGTTCGAGACCAGCGCGACCTCATGCTCCACGCTCTGCCTCTGCGCGAGCAGATCGAGGATGCGTTCCTGGTTCTCGGGCTGGAGCTTGTTCTTGTTGCCGACGCGCTTGAACTGGGCGGAGGCGTCGACGAAGAGCACGGCGTTGTCGGTCTTCGACTTCTTGAGCACGATGATGCAGGTGGCGATGGTGGTGCCGAAGAACAGATCCGGCGGGAGTTGGATGACGGCGTCGACGTAGTTGTTGTCGACGAGGTACTTGCGGATCTTCTGCTCGGCCCCGCCTCGGTAGAGCACGCCGGGGAACTCGACGATGGCCGCGGTGCCGTTGACGGCGAGCCAGCTAAGCATGTGCATCGTGAAGGCCAAATCCGCCTTCGACTTCGGCGCCAGGACCCCGGCGGGAGCGAAGCGCTCGTCGTTGATGAGCAGCGGGTTGGCGTCGCCCTCCCACTTGATGGAGTAGGGCGGGTTGGAGACGATCGCCTCGAACGGCTCGTCGTCCCAGTGCTGCGGGTCGAGCAGGGTGTCGCCGTGCGCGATGTCGAACTTCTCGAAGTTGACGTCGTGCAGGAACATGTTGATGCGGGCAAGGTTGTAGGTGGTCAGGTTGATCTCCTGGCCGTAGAAGCCTCCCACGTTGTCGGTGCCCAGCACCTTCGCGAACTTCAACAGCAGTGAGCCGGAGCCGCATGCGGGGTCATAGACCCTGTTGACGCGCTCCTTGCCCACAACCGTGATCCGGGCGAGGACCTCTGAGACTTCCTGCGGGGTGTAGTACTCGCCGCCGGACTTGCCCGCCTGCGAGGCGTACATCTGCATCAGGTACTCGTAGGCGTCGCCGAACAGGTCGATCGAGTTGTCCTCGAAGTTGCCCAGCGGCAGGTCGCCGATGGCATCGAGCAGCCCCACGAGCTTCTTGTTGCGGTTGGCCACCGTGTTGCCGAGCTTGGAGCTGTTCACGTCGAGATCGTCGAAGAGGCCCTTCAGGTCGTCCTCGCTGGCGGAGCCGAGGGCCGAGCCCTCAATGTTCTTGAAGACCCGCTCCAGCGTCTCGTTCAAGTCCGGATCACGGGGCGCCCGCTCGCGGACGTTGTGGAAGAGCTCCGAGGGCAGGATGTAGAAGCCCTTCTCGGCGACGGTGACCTCGCGGCCGAACTCGGCCTCCTTGTCGGACAGCGACGCGTAGCTGAAGCCCGCGACCCCGGCGTCGCGCTCGAAGCCGTCGATGTAGGCGCAGAGGTTCTCGGAGATGAACCGGTAGAACAGCATGCCCAGCACGTAGCTCTTGAAGTCCACCCGTCGACGCTGCCGCGCAGATCGTTGGCGATGCGCCAGATCGTCTTGTGCAGTTCTGCTCGCTGTGATTCCTTGGTCGGTCCGGCCATCTCTTTGTGTCTACTCCCTGCGCTTGACGCGCTCATGTTGATCCCCGCGCGGCACTTCTCAACCTAGCAGCGGACACCGACAGTTCCGGGGATCTGCACGGTGGTCCTGGTTGCATGCGCCACGGCCCCACAGGTTGGGCAACCCATCACCGCCGGCAGCCGGGATTCGACTCCGGCTCGGAGCCCGCGCCGTCTCGAAGGACACCCACCCGGACGGTCGCGGACCACGCCAGCGCCGCAGACGCCTTCCGAGCCCGAGGCCGCCGGATGGTGTCCGCATGTAGGCGCGGCCACGAAACGTCAGGCAGGTCGGTCCGCCGCCGCCGCGAGTGCTGCCTCGTACTCGTCGGGCATGATCCCGACGACTCCCGCGGTGAACTCGGCCTTGGCGTTGTTCGCAGGGTCGATGCGCGCGAGTACCTCCGCCATCGGCACCTCCGGCGTCCACCACTCGACTGCGCCGATCAACACACCGTCGCCCCAGGTGGCCCGGGCGGATCCCGGAGCCGAGTGTGGCGACGGCGACGAACACCCGATCGGGCGCCGCGTAGATCAGGGCACGATCGCCGGCAGCGAGTTCGTCGCGGTGAGCCTCGTCATCCCCGACGGGCCACATCCCCGACCTGAGCCAGCCGACGGCGGCGCCGCGGGCATCGGACGCGGCGGCGGTTGCGTGGGTGACATTGAACAACCAGTAGGCCATGGACAACGATAAGTCGCATCGCCCGCACCGGGCGAGAATCCGGACGCGACCGGCTCGGCGGGGAGCGGAACCGGTGGACGCACCGCCCGGCGCCCACGTCGGTGCCGGTGGCAGGATGTCAGCGTGACCGATTTCCCCTCCGACGCCATGAGTTTCTACCGCGAGCTTGAGCAGAGCAACACCCGCGAGTTCTGGGAGGCCAACAAGACGCGCTACGAGGGAAGGTCCGCGCGCCGCTGGTCGCGATCGCCGAGCTGCTCGCCCCGAGTTCGGGGCTACAAGCTGTTTCGCCCCACCGGGATGTCCGGTTCAGCGCCGACAAGGCGCCCTACAAGACGCATCAGGGGTGTTCTTCCAGACGGCACCCGCGTGTGGGTTCTACCTCGAGGTCAACTCGTCCGAGGCCCGCGGCGTCGCCGGATTCTACGCCGCGACCCCGGTGGCCCTGGCCCGGATCCGTCGGGCCGTCGCAGACGACGAGGAGGGCCCGCGAATCCAGGCGCTCCTACGGCCGCTGCTCGGCGACGGGTGGCTCGTGACGGGTGACCAGGTGGCGACGGCGCCGCGCGGATATCCCCGCGACCACCCCGCATCGAACTCCTCCGCCACAAGAGCCTCGCGGTGGAGCGGGAGGTCTCATCGGAGGGTGTCGCGAGCTTCGCCCCCGAGGTCGCGGAGGCCTGGCGCGCGGCCGCGCCCCTGGTGGACTGGCTCGCGCAACGGCTCCGGGAATAGTCCCGGAAGAAAAAGTCGAAGCACTGCATCCATCCAGGTGCATCCGGACGAAGTACTCGGATGTCGGCGGTCGCTCGGCCGCCGCGCAGGAAAGGATCCAGTCATGAAGACCATGTCCAGAGTGCTCGCGGCGATGCTGCTGACGGGCGCCGCGCTCTCGGGGCGACCTCCGCCTCCGCAGACGACACCGCACACATCTCTGTGCTGCACGCCGTTCCGGGCGTGACCGTCGACGTCTACGCCAACGGCGACGAGCTGCTCACCGACTTCGCCGCCGGCACCCTCACCGACCCCGTCTCCCTGCCGGCAGGCAGCTACGACCTGCTGGTGACCGCGGTGGACGCGGGCCCGACGGTGACGCCGTCATCGAGGCCAAGGGCGTGCAGGTGCCCGCCGGCGCCAACATCACGGTGGTCGCGCACCTCAACTCCGAGGGAGACCCGGTGCTGATGCCGTTCGTCAATGACATCTCCGCCTCCGCGAAGGGCGCCCGGCTGACGGTGCGTCACGTGGCGGCCGCGCCCGAGGTCGACATCCGCGCGGGCGGAGCCGTCGTCGTGGAGTCCCTTGCCAACCCCAAGGAGGCCAGCCTCGATCTTGCCCGGGCACCGTGAGCGCCGACGTGGTGGCTGCAGGCACCGACACCGTGGTGCTCGGCCCCGCAGACGTCACCCTGAAGCAGGATCAGCTCACCGTCGTGTACGCGTGGGGCAGCCTCGAGGCGGACAACCTGGCGCTGGCGACCCAGCAGGTGACGCTCACCGCGGATCCGGGCTGCCGCACACCGGTGCCGAAGGCCCGGCACCCGCTGGCCCGTCGCGTTGGTCGGCCTCATCGTGGTGGTGGGCGTCGCCGGGGCGGTGATCTTGGCTCGCGGGCGCCACGTCATGAACTGAGCCGATAGCCTGACAGGGTGCCCGACCCGGCGCAGGAGACCGTGCCCACCGTGGGCGAGTTGGCGGACCGACTCGCCCACGGTGACGAGTCTGCGCTGCGGGTGGTCTACCAGCGGTGGGCCCCGCTGGTGTTCACCGTCGCGTTGACCTCCCTGGGGTCACGTGCCGACGCGGAGGACGTCACGCAGCAGGTGTTCATCGCCGCGTGGCGCTCCCGGCAGACCCTGCGGGCGAGTGACACGGCGCTCCCGGCCTGGCTGATGGGCATCTGCCGCTACAAGATCATCGACGCGCTGCGGGCCCGCAGCCGCACAGCCGGGCCGACGGAGGACGCGGCCGACGGGAGCGTCGCTGACCGCGTCGACGAGCTCACCGACCGGATGCTCGTCCACGATGCGCTGCGGCAGCTGGGTGAGCCGAGGGCTTCGGTGCTGCGGGCCGTGTTCCTGTACGACCAGACCCACCAGGAGGCGGCCGACGCGCTGGGGATGCGTCTCGGCACCGTCAAGAGCCACGTCCGACGCGGGCTCGCGATGCTGAAGGCGATGTTCGAGGAGGTGGACGATGCCCCGACCATCTGATGGGACGCAACCCGGCGACCTCGAGGCCCGGGTGAGCCGGGCCCTCGCGGCGCCCGCGCCGGAGCTCGAAACGCCACCCGATCGACTCTGGGACGGGATCGCCGCCGACATCGGGATCGGCGCTGCCGACCTCGGGATCGGCGCCGAGGCCGCAGAGGCTCCGGCGTCCACCGTGACGAGGAGAGGCCTCTTCCTCGGGGTCGCGGCCGGATTTGTCGGCGGAGCGCTGGCCGGTCTCGCCGTCAGCCGGCTGCTGCCGAGCCCGAGCCCGCCGTCGAACGCGAGGTGGAACTCGCGCCGCTCGACGACCAGGGCTCACCCCAGGGGCGGGCACGGCTCCTGCGCGACGGTGCCGGGCTCCTGCTCGACATCCAGCTCGATGCCGACATCTCGAATCCCGACGGGTACATCGAGGTGTGGCTGATCAACGAGGACCTTGCGCGCATGGTGACGGTCGGCACCTTCCCCCGGGGCGCTCCGTGCGGCTCCCGCTCGATCCGGCGCTGATCCCCGCCGGATACGTCATCGTCGACCTGTCGGACGAGCCGTTCGACGAGAATCCCGCGCACTCTGGCCGGACGCTGCTGCGGGCAACCGACGCCCTCTGAGCCGACGGCGGTGGGGTGGTGACGGCGTCCCGCACGCGGAGCCATGCCCGAACCGGATCATCAGATTGTGATGAGTTTTGCCCACGGGCAGGGCCCGCGCCCTGTCACGCGCCCTACGGTGGGGCCGTCCCCCACCCGGCAGAAGGAAATCATGCACGCCAACGTTCTCCGGTCATCCGTCTTCGCGCTCTGCGGGCCATGGCCCTGACGCTCACCGCCTGCGGCTCCGACCCGAGGAGTAGCAGGCCGCCGCGTGCGCGGCCCACACCGAACTGGTCGGCGCGGTGGCGAAGGCCAAGGTCTCGCTCTCGTCGTCCTCCAGCATCGCCGACATCACCGCTGCCCGTGACGAGGTCAAGGCCAGCTACGACGAACTAACCACGGCGATCGACAAGATCGAAGCGGATCGCAAGGACGACCTCGCGGCCGCCCGGACGCAGCTCCAGGACGCGATCAAGGACATCGACACCGACCTCACCGTGCCCGAGGCCGCCGCGACGCTGACCGACGAACTCGCCGAGGTCGAGGCCGCGCAGGAGGCGCTCGAGGCTGCGCTTACCTGCAGCTAGTGTCCGGGGCCGCGTAGCGGCGGGCGCCCCGCCTCCGACGCCCGCCTCCGACGGCGGGGCGCCGCACCCGCCGGACGGCGGTCGGTGCCTGGGCGCGGGGGGGCGCGCGAAGGTTGACGACCGCGGGAGGGCTGACGTGGGCGCCCGACGGGGCAGCGTTCGGCGAAGCGAACGAACGGCCGTTATGCTGAGCCGGTGACCGAAGCCAAGCCCACCGGGAGCGACCCGGGCCCCGTGGCCCTCATCGCGGCCAACCTCCGCGCCGAGCGCGCCCGCGCAGGGCACTCCCTGAGCGCCGTCGCGCGGCTGGCCGGCATCTCCAAGTCGACGCTGTCGCAGTTGGAGGCGGGCCAGGGCAACCCGTCGGTCGAGACGCTCTGGGCCATCGCCGTCGCCCTCGACGTGCCGTTCGCGCGGCTCGTCGCCCGCCGAAGAACCCGATGCGCGTGGTCCGCGCCGGGGAGCGACCCGCCGTCCCCGCGGCCGGGGCCGCCTACTCCGCCGCGCTGCTCGCCCCAGGCACCCACGAGCGACGCGACCTGTACGCCGTCACCCTCGAGCCCGGCCGCCCCACCGCTCCGAGCCGCACCTGCGCGGCACCGTCGAGCACGTCGTCGTCGCCCAGGGCGCGGCGCTGGTCGGCCCGGACGGCGCCCTCATCGAGCTGCGGGCCGGCGACTACGGCTCCTTCCCCGGCGACGTCGCCCACAGCTACGAGGCCCTCGAGCCCGGCACCTGGATCACGCTCGTGATGGAGCACCCGGAAACATGACGGCCACCACCACACAGCCCGACACCACCCCCGCCCTCCGCCAGGGCGTCTGGGTGGGGCTGGCCACCGGCGCCTACGGCATCTCGTTCGGCGCCCTGTCGGTGGCCAGCGGCCTCAACCTCTGGCAGACCTGCCTGCTCAGCCTCCTGATGTTCACAGGCGGCAGCCAGTTCGCGTTCATCGGCGTCATCGCCGGGGAGGGCGGCCCCCGCCGCGGCCGCCACCGCGTTCCTGCTCGGCGTCCGCAACACCCTCTACAGCCTGCAGATGGCGCCGCTGCTGCGCCTCACCGGCTGGCGACGGCTCGCCGCCGCGCAGGTCACCATCGACGAGTCCGTCGCCGTCTCGCTCGCCCAACCCGACGCCCGCACCCGCCGCGTCGGGTTCTGGGCCGCCGGGCTCGGCGTCTTCGTGTTCTGGAACCTCGCCACCCTCGGAGGGGCGCTGCTGGGCGACGTGCTCGGCGACCCCGCGCCTGGGGCCTCGACGGCGCCGCCGCGGCCGCGTTCGTCGCCCTGCTCTGGCCGCGGCTGCGGCAGCGGGAGGCGCGGGCGATCGGGGTGGTCGCCGCCGTTGTCGCCGTCGTGCTCGTGCCGCTGGCCCCGGCGGGGATACCGATCCTCGCCGCCGGGGCAGCGGCCGCGCTGGTGGCCTGGCTCCAGCACGGCCGGAAGGCGGAGGCCACCGCATGACGCTCTCGATCTGGGTGGTCGTCGCGGCCCTCGCCTGCCTCGGGCAGAAGCTGATCGGCTACTTCATGCCGTCCGAGGCGCTGGAGAACCCGCGCGTCGCCGAGACCGCCGCCGGCGTCACCGTCGGGCTGCTCGCCGCGTTGGTGATGACGCAGACGTTCGCGTCGGGCTCCTCGCTGACACTGGACGCCAGGGTGGCGTCGCTGGTCGTGGCCGTGGTGGCGCTCTGGCTGCGGGCCCCGTTCATCGTGGTGGTGCTGCTCGGCGCCGTCACCGCCGCGCTGCTGCGGCTCGCGGGGCTGGCCGCCTGAGCGGGCACCGCGCGCAGCAGCCGCATGGCGTGAGGATCACGATCAGCACCGACGCCTCGTGCACCAGCATCCCGATCGACATCGTCACCCCGCCGGCGAACACGCCCGCCAGCAGCACCACGACCGTCACCAGCGCCACCCAGATGTTCTGCCGCATCACCGACGTGGTGCGCCGGGCCAGCCCGATGGCCTCGGGCAGCCGCAGCAGGTTGTCGCCCATCAACGCGATGTCGGCCGTCTCGACGGCCACCGCCGAACCGGCGGCCCCATCGCCACCCCGATGTCGGCCGTGGCAAGGGCAGGGGCGTCGTTGACGCCGTCGCCGACCATCGCCACCGTGTGCCCCTCGCGCTGCAGCGCGGCCACCGCCTCGAGCTTGTCCTCGGGCAGCAGCGACGCGTGGATCTCGTCGATGCCCGTGGCCCGGCCGATCGCGTCGGCCACCTCGCGGGTGTCGCCGGTGAGCATGACGACCTTCCGCACCCCGGCCGCGTGGAGCCGCGACACCATCTCGGCCGCGTCGTCCCTAATCCGGTCGGCCACCCGATCACGCCGACGGCGACGCCGTCGACAGCCACGATCATGGGGTCCGGCCCTGCGCGGCGAGCGCGTCGGCCGCCGGGCCGGCGACGGACGGGTCGATCCCGTTGCCCTCGAGCAGCCGGGCGTTGCCGACCAGCACCACCACCCCGTCAACCTCCGCGACGATGCCCTGCCCGGGCACCGGCGTGACGGCGCCGGGCACTCCCGCGCGCCGACGCCCTCGGCCTCGGCGGCCTCGAGGATCGGCCGGGCGAGGGGATGCTCCGAGCCCGCCTCGGCTGCGGCCGCCCAACGCAGCACCTCCGAGCGACCCGCCCCGCCCAGCGGCAGCACGTCGGCCAGTTCGGGCCTGCCCTGCGTCAGGGTGCCGGTCTTGTCGAGCGCCACCGCGGTGATCTTCGCCGACGTCTCCAGGAACTCGCCACCCTTGATGAGGATGCCGTTGCGGGCGGCCCGGCCGATGCCCGCGACGATCGCCACCGGGATGGAGATCACCAGGGCACCGGGGCAGCCGATCACCAGCAGCGTCAGCGCCAGCACGACGTCACCGGAGATGAGCCCGCCACCAGCGCCAACGCCATCACGGCGGGCGTGTACCAGCGGGAGAACCGGTCGATGAACGCCTGCGTGCGGGCCTTCGCGTCCTGCGCCTCCTCGACGCGGTGGATGATCCGCGCGAGCGTGGTGTCGGCCCCGACTCCCGTGGCCTCCACCTGCAGGAACCCGCCCGCGAGACGGTGCCCGCGAACACGCGGTCGCCCGCCGCCTTCTCCACCGGGAGCGACTCGCCCGTGATCGACGCCTCGTCGACGGCGCCCGTGCCGCCCGTCACCTCGCCGTCGACGGGCACCTTGGCGCCGTTCTTCACGAGCACCGTCTCGCCGATCAGCACCTGCCCGGCCGGGATCTCCACCTGGGCGCCGTCGCGCAGCACGACGGCGGAATCGGGGGCGACGGCGACGAGCTCGGCCAACGCCGAACGCGTCTTGTTGAGGGTGGCCGATTCGAGGGCGTGCCCGACGGCGAACAGGAACGTCACCGCCGCCGCCTCCCAGAAGTTGCCGATCACGACGGCGCCGATGGCGGCCACCGAGACGAGCAGGTCGATCCCGATCGTGCGGACGGCGAGCGCCCGGGTGGCCTTGACCACGATGCCGTACCCGGCCACCACGGCCGCGGCGACCATGAAGGCCGCCGACAGCGTGTAGCCGCCGGTGTGCGTGGCGTGCCCGCCTGCATCGAGCCACCACCTGGGGGAGAGGATGATGTCGGCCGCGCCGTCGCCGAGCCAACCGATCAGCCACGAGGTGACGATCAGCGCGCCCGAGACGGCGGGGACGGCCCAGCGCCCGGCGAGCAGCCTGCGGAAGGGATTCATGGTTTCGGCCTTTCTGGGAGCCCGCCGGGGTGGCGGGATGGGTGGGTCAGAATGCGGACGGGCTGGCCGTGTAGCCGGCCTTCTTGACGGCCGCCACGAGGTCGTCGACGGAGACGCGGCCGGCGTCGTGGTCGATCTCGATGCGGGCCGACGCGAAGTGCACCTTCACGGCCTGGACGCCGTCGAGCCTGCCGACGCGGTCCTCGATCTTGGCGACGCAGGAGGGGCAGGAGAAGCCCTCGGCACGCAGGATCGTGTGGGTGGCGGTGGTGTTGGTGGTGGTCATGTCAGGTTCCTTTCGAGTGTTGACTGCCTGATGTCCACCAAGGTACGAAGCCGGCGCGGGAAACTCCTTGACCCGGATCAAGTTGGCCGGAAAGGCCGCAGGTAGGCTCGCGGACATGGCCGATCTGTGCGTCACCCGCGTCCCGATCTTCCAGGGCTCACCCACGAGGAACAGCTCAGGGTCGCCCGCTTCGCGCGACCGCTCGCCGTCGTGAAGGGGGCGACGGTGCAGGTGCCGGGGCAGCCGACATCGCGGCTGCTCGTGATGCACAGCGGCCGGTTGAAGGTGAGCCACGAGTCGCTCAACGGGCAGGAACAGATCCTCCGCACCGTCACCGACGGCGACGTCGTGGGGGAGCGCGCATTCCTGACGGGTCACCGTCCGAGCGACCTGGTCGTCGCGCTGGAGGACAGCCGCATGTGCGTGTTCGACCACGCCGACCTCGCCGCCCTGCTCGGCGACTACCCCGACATCAGCCAACGCATGCTGCGCACCCTCTCCGACCGGCTCTCATCCGTGGAGCGGCTGCTGGCCGCCGTCACCTCGAGCGACGTGACGGCCCGGGTCGCGGCCTACCTGCTCGACCTGCCCGGCGCCTACGTCGACGGCGCCGTCGACGTGGAACTGCCGATGGCCAAGCAGGAGGTGGCCCGCTACCTCGGCACCACCCCGAGACGCTGAGCCGTCGCCTGGCCGCGCTCGCGGCGTCCGGAGCGATCGAGCTGACGGGGCGCCGGAAGGTTCGGATCCTCGATCCGGACGCGCTGGAGGGGCGGCCTCCCCTGGCTGACCGCAATTTCCCGACGGAACTGGCAGCGCTAACATCGTAGTCAGCGCGAAATGGACACCAATTTCTCGGATTTGGAGATATATCCGGCGTACTTTACTGTCATCGCACCCGGGCCAATGGGGGCCCGGAGGCCGCGTGAGGAGCGCCCACATGACGCACAGCCGTGACCACGAGCCCAACCACCGGGCCGGGACATCAGAATCCACCCTGCCAGCCGGGGCCCGGTACCTCCGGAGCCACTGACACCGGGGCCGCGAAGACGCAGCCCACCACCAGTGAGTTCATCGCCGCCGCGGCGACGCCCGAGTACGGGCGGCTCCGTCGCGCGTTCCGCAGGTTCGCCTTCCCGATGACCGTCGCCGGGCTCGCCTCGTACTTCGTGTACGTGATCCTGTCCATCTACGCCACCGAGGCAATGGCCAAGCCCCTGTTCGGGTCGCTCAACGTCGGCATGACGCTCGGCCTGTTCCAGTTCCTCGTCACCTACGTGTGGACCGCCATCTACGTCCGATACGCCAACCGGCGGCTCGACCCCATCGCCGCAGACCTGAAGGCCCGCCTCGTCGGGGAGGAGCACGCATGATCCAGCTCGAGTCCTACGGAAACCCGGCGATCAACATCGCCGTCTTCGCACTGTTCGTCGCCGCGACGCTCGGCATCGTCATCGCCGTGACGCGCCAGAAGTCGAAGGCCTCCGACTTCTACACCGGCGGCGGCGCCTTCTCCGGCCGCCAGAACGGGCTCGCCATCACCGGCGACTACCTCTCGGCGGCCGCCTTCCTCGGCGTCACCGGCGCCATCGCCCTCTACGGCTACGACGGCCTGCTCTACTCCGTCGGGTTCTTCGTGGCGTGGATCGTCGCGCTGTTCCTGGTGGCCGAGCCGCTGCGCAACACCGGCAAATACACGATGGCCGACGTGCTCAGCTTCCGGATGAACCAGAAGCCGGTGCGCACCGCGGCCGCCACGTCGACACTCGTGATCTCGTTCGTCTACCTGCTCGCCCAGATGGCCGGCGCCGGCGGCCTCGTCGCCCTCCTGCTCGGCGTCTCCGACAAGAACATGCAGGGCCTCGTGATCGCGCTCGTCGGTGCGCTGATGGTGGTCTACGTCCTCATCGGCGGCATGAAGGGCACCACCTGGGTGCAGATGATCAAGGCCGTCCTGCTCGTCACGGGTGCCGCGATCATGGCCGCGATGGTGCTGTTCGGCAGCGGGTTCAACCTGTCGACCCTGCTCGCCTCCGCGCAGGCGGCCGGCCTCGACCCAGCCACCGGCACCGGCGTCGACGTCCTGCAGCCGATGCAGCAGTACGGTGCCACCGACTTCACGAAGCTGTCGTTCCTGTCGCTGTCCATCGCGCTGGTGGCAGGGCCGTCCGGCCTGCCGCACGTGCTGATGCGCTTCTACACGGTGCCCACCGCCAAGGAGGCGCGTCGCTCCGCCGTCTGGGCCATCGCGCTGGTCGGGGCATTCTTCCTCATCACGCTGGTGCTCGGCATGGGCGCCGCCAAGCTGGTGGGGCAGAAGACGATCCTGGAGGCCCGGGGGCGGCCAACTCGGCGGCCCGTTGCTCGCGCTGCACCTCGGCGGCGAGGTGTTCATGGGCATCATCTCGGGCGTCGCGTTCGCGACCATCCTCGCGGTGGTCGCCGGCCTGACGATCACGGCGTCGGCGTCGTTCGCGCATGACGTCTACAACTCGATCCTGAAGGACGGCAAGGCCGACCCGGAGCAGGAGGTGAAGGTCGCCCGCATCACGTCGGTGGTGATCGGCATCCTCGCGATCCTCGGTGGCATCCTCGCCAACGGCCAGAACATCGCGTTCCTGATCTCGCTCGCGTTCGCGGTGGCGGCCTCGGCCAACCTGCCGTCGATCCTGTACACGCTGTACTGGCGCCGGTTCAACACGCGCGGCTCGGTGTGGAGCATCTACACCGGCCTGATCAGCTCTGTTCTGCTCATCGTGTTCAGCCCGTCGGTGTCGGGTAACGCGAAAGCGATGCTGGGCGAGTCGGTCGACTTCGCCTGGTTCCCGCTGACCAACCCTGCACTGGTTTCGGTGCCGCTCGCGTTCTTCGCCGGATGGCTCGGGACGATCACGAGCAGGAACACGGCCGACGAGGAGTTGGCGATCGAGATGGAGATGCGCTCGATGACGGGCGCCGGCGCAGGGGAGGCCATCGCGCACTGACGCCGTCCACCATGGACGAGGACCGGCTGACATTGGGGGTGTCGGCCGGTCCTCCCTGTTTGGGGTCGGTCTGAATCGGCCTGACTTTCGTTCCTATCGGGAGCCTTGTCCGGCAGGTGCCGGCTGGCCTGATTCCAGGTCAGCGTAGTACGCGTGCTCGACTTCGACCGGGGTGCGCATGTCGAGCTCGCCGTGGAGGCGCTGGTTGTTCCACCACCACACCCATCCGAGGGTCGCGAGTTCGACCTGCTCGACGGTCCGCCAGGGACCGCGCTGACGGATCAGCTCGGTTTTGTAGAGGTTGTTCACGGCCTCCGCCATGGCGTTGTCGAACGAGTCCCCGACCGTTCCGGTGGAGGGTACGGCGCCGAGCTCGACGATGCGGTCGGTGTAGACCATCGCGGTGTAGTTCGAGCCGTGGTCGGCGTGATGGATCAGCCCGTCGAGCCGGCCGCCGGCGTTCCAGGCGGCCATGTCGAGAGCCTGCATGGGCAGGATCTCGGATCGCAGCGTGGAGGCGACGTTCCATCCGACGATGCGGCGGGAGTAGACGTCGGTGACGAACGCGACGTAGGCGAACCCGGACCACGTCGCGACGTAGGTCACATCACACACCCAGAGCCGTCGCGGCGCCGGTGCGGTGAAGCGACGATTGACGAGATCGCTCGGTAGCGCCGCCGTGCTGTCGGAGCGGGTGGGTGAACACCCGTTTCGATTTCCGGACGCCACGGACCCGGCCAGACGCATGAGGCGTTCGGTCTGGTCGCGTCCGATGTCCCAGCCTTGTCGGCGCATCAACGCATGCATCTTCCGGCGCCCGTAGACGCCATAGTTCTCCGCATGCAACCGCGCGATCTCGGGCACCAGCAGCTCGTCCTTCAGGTGTCTGGCGGACGGTGCGCGGCCGACCGCGGCGCGGTAGCCGCGGGAGGTGAGGAAGCCCTGCACTGCCGGTCGGAGGACGCGGCAGATGAGCTCGACCCCGAAACGATCCCGATGCTCGTTGATGAACCGGATCATCTCGGTCAGGGCCGGTCGAGCTCCTTCGCGAAAAACACGCTCTTATGTGGGTGATCGCTGTCAAGCGGTGGCTTGATCGAGGCCTTCGAGGAGGTTGGTGTAGATCTCGGCGCGGCGGGTTTGGCCTTTGGCGCAGGCGTCGTCTCGTTGGGCGATGAGGGTGGGCCGGTGCTGCTGGGTGGTGAAGAACATGGGGCAGGTTTCGCAGATCGTTTCGTAGCGGCAATCGAGCTCGACGGGCCGGCGGCAGTAGCCGTTGCCCAAGAGTCGTTTGTTGACCTCCGCATGCAGGGCGGTCATGGCTGGCCCGGCGGCCTCGGCGGGCAGGACGGGGATGGCGGGCTCAGCATCTTGGTAGAGGGCTTCGATCTTGCTGGTGACTTGGAAGTACTGGTCGGCGACGGTGCGGTCACCGATGCGGGCGTAGACCATCGTCATCGACAAGTCGGCGTGGCCCAGTAGCGCGGCGATCGCTTCGAGGCTCATGCCGCGGTTGATGGCTTGGGTGGCAAGGGTGTGGCGCAGTTGGTGGGGGTGGACGTGGCCGATGCCCGCGGCAGTGGCGGCTTTCTGGACGGCTTTGTCGACGCGGGTTGGTGGAATGGGTCGTCCGCGTTCGAGCAGGAGCAGGTCGCTGGCCTGCCAGGACGGGCGGTGGGCGATCCAGGCGTCGATGAGGGTTTTGAGGGCCGGGTCGAGGGGATGTAGCGGTCGGTGTGGAGTTTCCCGACCGGGGTGCGAAGCCAGTAGCCGGTGCCGATCTGGACGACGGCGTTGATGCGTAGTCCGAGTAGTTCGCCGCGTCGCATGCCGGTGCGGGCCAGGATCTGGATCATCAACCGGTCGAGTTCGTCGGGTAGCTGTGCGGCGGCGGTCATGAACGCGGCAGCACGGGCATCGTCGAGGAACTTGGGCAGTGGCTTGTCCAAGCGTGGACGGTCTTCGCGGAAGACCAGAGCGCCGGTGGGCAGGTCGGGATAGCTCCATTCGGTGATACGGGTGAAGAAGGTATGCAGGTGACCCATCCGCATGCCCAACGTGGTCTTTGACAACCCGGTCTGGCCGCGGTAGCCGGGTCGTTGATCAAGCCAGGAGCGGTAGTCCTCGATGTGGCAGCGCTGCAGGTCGGCGATGCGATTGACCTCGGGGTGGTGGGCGATGAGGTATCCGGCGAATTGCCGCAGGGTGGTCTCGAACAGTGTCACTGATGAGGGCCGTAGTGAGGCGTGGCATTGCTGCAGGTAGCGGCGCATCGTGGCAGCCATCACCGGAACATGGGTGGTGATCTGTTCCCAGTCGACCTCGGCGGCGCTGCGCGTCGCCCATGGCCGGCGGACAGCCGGTTGCGGTGCTTGCCCGCGGTGGAACATCACCGCATCCAGCCCGAACAGTGGCGTCGACAACCATCGGGGCGGCGCGCTCGCTCGGGAGGCCATCACGGCATCGAAGTAGCTGGTGCGCGCCTGCTGGTAGGTCTGTGTGGTCAGGGCATCAGGGCTGGTGCCGGCGATCACGCAGATGCGCGCCAGATGGGACCACATGCGTCGGCTTTGTGCCGTGGTGAAGCCCAGCTCGAGGGCTTGGGTGGTGAATCTGTCGCGCTGCTCGGGATAGGCGTCAGCGATGTAGATGCCCCAGTGGCAGCATGACTGGGAGACGAAGTCCGGGGTGACCGGCAGGCTGCTGGCGATGGCGGCGTGAGCAGCGAACGACATCACCTCGGTGCGGACCTGGCGGCGTTGCTCGACGCTGGCGTGGTTCCAGCCGTCGAGATCACCGAACAGCCGACCGAAGCGCTGTGCCGCCAAGCGACGGCCCTTCGCCGACGCTGAGCTGGAAGCAGCCGCAATGTAGGAGGCCGTCACCTCCTCAAGAGCCGGACTGGTGCTGGTAGGGGCAACAGCGGTCATGGACGGGGCCCTTCCTCGATGGGTGGGTAGACGTCGCTCAACACCTGCATGGCGTCGCGGTACTGGTCAGCGAGCCAGTCGTTGGACAAGTGGAGGTAGATGCGGGTGGTCTCCAGGTTGGCGTGGCCGGCCTGGGCCTGAATCGCCTCCAAGGCCATGCCCGCCTCCCTCAGCCGGGTGAAGCATGTGTGACGCAGTTCGTGGCAGGTCGCGTGTCGCAACCCCGCGCGACCTCGGGCCCCAGCAAGGACTTCGTCCAGCCCTGCTGCGCTCAACGGCATGCCGCGGCGGGGTCCCTTCAACACCACGAACACCAACCCGGTGTCACACTCCGGGGACGCTCGGTGGTCAGGTAGGCGGCCAGGTGGGTGAAGAACGCGTCGACGACCGGGACGATACGTTCGTGGCCGCCCTTGCCCTGGTGGACGAAGACCCGTCCATCGCCCAGCTGGATGTCGGCCAGACGCAGGCCCAGCACCTCACAGCGTCGCAGTCCGGCGTGCAGCATCAGCGTGACCATCGCCCGGTCCCGCTCGGTGCGCAACGCGCCCATCAACGCGACCGCCTCGCCCGGCGACAGCACCTGCGGCAGCCGTTTTGGAGCACGGACCAGCGGCGAGCCCGCAACGACCGCGACCGGGGCGTCATCGACCGAGGAACCGGCTGCCGCTCACACACACCGCGGGCCAGCAGGTAGTCGAACAGCGAGGTGACCGTGGCCAGGCGGCGTTTGATCGTGGACGCCGCCAGGCCCTGCTCGCCGTCGACCAACCGGACCACGTTGCCGCCATGGCGAGGTTCACGCTGCTGCTCGATGAAAGCCAACACATCCGCCGTGCCCACCCCAACCGGTGGCTTGCCCACCACCGTGAAGAAGACCTTCAAGTCGAAGGCCTGCGCCAACACCGAATTGGGTCGCAGACGCGCCGCGGTGAACCTCAGATACTCGTCCACCCACTGCTCACCCAACCTGGGTGGCTGCCCCTCCACGAAGACCAGCTGTGGCACGAACCCATCCATCACTGGCCCCAGCCACTCGAAGACACCACCATCGTCACCGCCGCATCGACGGCCTGCTTCATCGGGGTCCAGATCACCTACATATCAAGCCGCAGCCTTCAGGATTTCGTTGGCCTTGCGGAGCTCGGCGTTCTCTTTCTGCAGCCGCTTGATCTCCGCGGCAGCATCCGTCGTGAGCCCGGGCTTCACCCGGCGTCGACCTCGGCCCGGCGCTGCCACAGTCGCAGCGTCTCCGGGCTCATCCCGAGCAGCCCGGCCACATGCCGTACCGCGCTCATCATGTTCGGGTGCTCCGGCCGCGCCTCCGTGAGCATCCGCAACGCACGCTCACGCATCTCCGGCGAGTACTTCCTATTCATCATGTTCCATCCTTGCTTGAAGAACGGAACGAAAGTCAGGCCGATTCAGAACACCCAAAGCATGACTGTCGAAACCAATCACTCCGGTCGATGGGCAGGATCTCGACCAGGGGCACTTGTTCCGGTCGCTTTCTTAAAGGTGTGCGGGGATGGGGGTCCTGGGCGACACGCGTGATAGCGAGCAGTCTCCCGAGACCCTTGCCTATACCCCCGGGGGTATATAGTTTCGCCCATGGACAGGAACGCGGAGCACGGAACGAGCGACGAACTGGCCGCCGGCCACGCCCAGCAGATGGCCGGAACGAGCCACGTCGAACACGACATCGACCACGCGGCCATGGCTCACGCTGGTCATGACACCGTGGAGCACAAGGCGCACCCCGATCACGAGGTGACGGCGACTGATCACACGGCCATGCGTCACGCTGACCACCGGAGTTCCGGTCACGCTCCGATGGGGCACGCCGACCACGCCATCGGCATGGACCACGCGTCGGCGGAGCACGCCGGGCACGAGATGACTGGTATGGATCACGCGTCGGCGGATCACGCCGGGCACGACATGGCAGGCATGGACCACGCCTCGGCAGAGCACGCCGGGCACGACATGGCTGCGATGGACCACTCGGGTCACGGCGGCCACACCGGGCACGTCGACAGGTTCAGGCGGCTCTTCTGGGTCATGCTCCTCCTCGCCGTCCCCGTCGTCGCCTTCAGCCCATGTTCGCCCACCTCCTCGGCTACCACCTCCCCGACGCCGCCTGGGTGCCCTGGGTCTCGCCGATCCTCGGCACCGTCATGTATGCCTGGGCGGCTCGCCGTTCCTGACGGGCGCCGTCTCCGAGATCCGCGGCCGCCGCCCGGGCATGATGCTGCTCATCGGCCTGGCCATCACCGTGGCCTTCGTCGCCTCCTGGGGAGCGACCCTCGCGCTGCTCCACGAGCAACTCGACTTCTGGTGGGAGCTGGCCCTCCTGATCGTCATCATGCTGCTCGGCCACTGGATCGAGATGCGCTCCCTCGCGCAGACCACCTCGGCCCTCGACTCCCTCGCCGCCCTCCTCCCCGACGAGGCCGAGCGCGTCCACGGCGACACCGTCACCAAGGTTGCCCGAGCGACCTGCGGGTGGGCGACGTCGTCATCGTCCGCCCCGGCGCCTCCGTGCCCGCCGACGGGCGCATCGTCGACGGATCGGCCCACCTGGACGAGTCGATGATCACCGGCGAGTCCAGGCCCGTCCGGCGAGGAACCGGTGACGCGGTCGTCGCGGGCACCGTCGCCACCGACTCCGGGCTGCGCGTCGAGGTCACAGCCACCGGCGACGACACCGCACTGGCGGGCATCCGCCGCCTCGTCAGTGACGCCCAGAACTCGTCTTCGCGGGCTCAACTGCTCGCCGACAAGGCCGCGGCCCTCCTCTTCTGGTACGCGCTCGGCGCGGGCATCGTCACCGCCATCGCCTGGACGCTGCTCGGCGATCCCGACCAGGCGGTGGTGCGCACCATCACCGTCCTCGTGATCGCCTGCCCGCACGCCCTCGGGTTGGCCATCCCGCTGGTCGTCTCGATCGCCACGGAACGCGCCGCCCGCGGCGGGGTGCTCATCAAGGACCGCCTCGCGCTCGAGCAGATGCGCACCGTCGACTCGGTGCTCTTCGACAAGACAGGCACCCTCACCCGCGGCGAGCCCACCGTCACCGGCGTCGCCACCGCGGCCGGGCTCGACGGCGACGCAGTCCTCGCGCTCGCCGCGGCCGCCGAGGGAGACAGCGAGCACCCGCTCGCCCGCGCCATCGTCCGCGCCGCCTCCGAACGCGGCCTCACCGTGCCCGCCTCGGCCGACTTCGCCTCGTCGCCGGCGGTGGGCGTGCGCGCCACCGTCGGGAACCGCGAGGTCGCCGTCGGCGGCCCCAATCTGTTCACCGGGGCCGGCGTCGCAGGGCTGTCAGAGGCCGACGGCTGGCGGGGCGACGGGGCGACCATCCTCCACGTGCTCGTCGACGGCGCCGCAGTCGGGGCGCTCAAGCTGGCCGACGACATCCGCCCGAGTCCGCAGAGGCCGTGGCCGCCCTGCAGGCGTCGGGCATCCAGGTCGTGATGATCACCGGAGACGCCCACGACGTGGCCGCCTCGGTCGCCCGCGAGCTGGGGATCGACCGCGTGTTCGCAGGCGTCCGCCCCGAGGACAAGGCGTCCAAGGTGGCCGAGCTGCAGGCCGAGGGACGCAAGGTAGCGATGGTCGGCGACGGCGTCAACGACGCCCCGCGTTGGCCACCGCCGACGTCGGCATCGCCATCGGCGCAGGCACCGACGTGGCGATCGCGTCGGCAGGCGTGATCCTCGCCTCCGACGACCCCGCTCGGTGCTGTCGGTGATCGAGCTGAGCAACGCGGCCTACCGGAAGATGAGGCAGAACCTCTGGTGGGCGGCGGGCTACAACCTCGTCTCCGTGCCGCTGGCCGCGGGCGTGCTCGCACCGGTCGGGTTCGTGCTGCCGATGAGCGTCGGCGCCATCCTGATGTCGGCCTCGACCGTGCTGGTGGCGCTCAACGCGCAGCTGCTGCGCCGCCTCGACCTCACCCCGGAGGCCAGCGCGCGCCGGATCCTCGGGCGCCGCTGAACCCGATCCGACGGTTCGGCCACCCCGGGCCCGGCCCCGGCCTAGGCTCGGGGCACGAGCAGGAGGGCGAAGATGGCAACCTACGTTGTGATCGGCGGCGGGCTGGGCGGAGCGAGATCCGTCGAGGAACTGCGGGAGCTGGACGGCGACGCGAGGATCGTCCTGATCGGCGGCGAGCCGATGCTTCCCTACGAGCGGCCGCCGCTGTCGAAGGACTACCTCCTGGGTGAGAAGCAGATCGCCGACTTCACCCCGCTGGCCGGCAGTTGGTTCGCCGACCATCAGGTGGAGGCCCGGCTCGGCACCTTCGCCATCAACCTCGACGCCGATGAACGGATCGTGCACACCTCCGACGGCAGGAGCGTGCGCTACGACGGCCTCGTGCTCGCCACCGGGTCGCGCCCCCGTTCGGTCGACCTGCCCGGGGTGTCACGCCCCGGCGTGCAGACCCTGCGCAACCTCGACGACGCCGACCTCCTCAAGGCCTTCCTCGACACGGGCGAGCCCTCGTGATCTATGGCGGCGGCTGGATCGGCATGGAGATCGCCGCCGTCGCCCGCACCAAGGACGTGCCCGTCACCGTCGTCGTCCGCGAGGACCGGATCCTCCGGCAACTGGGCGACCTGATCTCCGACCGGTTCCTGCAGGCGCACCGCGACCACGGCGTCGAGTTCGCCCTCAACTCCACCATCGCCAGCATCGACGGCGCGGGCGAGCGCGGCACCGTCGAGGCGGTGACGCTGCACGACGGGCGTCGCATCGACGCCTCGAGGCTGCTCATCGGGGTCGGCGCCGAACCGCGCGTCGAGCTCGCCCGTGAGGCGGGCCTGGCCATCGACAACGGCGTGCTCGTCGACGACTCGCTCCGCAGCAGCCGCCCCGAGATCGTCGCCGTCGGTGACATCGCCAACGCCGAGAACGCCTGGGTCGGGCACCGGATCCGCGTCGAACACTGGGCGATGGCGTTGACGCAACCGGAGGTCGCCGCCCGCACCCTCGTCGGGACGAGGCCCACTACGGAGGGCCGCCGTTCTTCTACACCGACCAGTACGACATCGGCATGGAGTTCCGTGGCGTCATCGAGGCCGACACGACGATGGTGCAGCGCGACACCGACGACGGCTACATCGGCTTCTGGCTGCGCCCCGACGGCGTGCCGCGCGCCGCGATCAACGTCAACGCGTGGGAGGGCGACACGATCGACGCCCTGCTCCGCGCAGGCAGGCCCCTCGACCCGCAGCGGGTGAGCGACCCGGGCGTCAGCCTGGCGGAGCTCTGACTCAGAAGCGCGGGCCCTGGTTGATCTTGTCGTAGCGCTTGCCGCCCTCCTTGGGGCGCTGCGCCATCAGGAACATCATCACAAACGAGCCCAGGTAGGGGACGAAGTTGATCATCTGCAGCCAGCCCGAGTTGTCGGAGTCGTGCAGGCGGCGGATGCCCAGCGCGATCCCGGGCACGATCGCCGCGAGCATGTAGATGATGAACGGCGCCATGAACCAGCCCGGGGCCGATTCGAAGCCCCGGTGAGGAAGCCCGTGCCGAGGAATCCGGCGGCGTGGATGGCCGCGACCCACCAGTACTCGCTGAGGCTGGCCCGACCGGTGAACGTGAGGCCTCGCTTCCAGAAGAGCTTGTACGCCTCGACGGGGTTGACGCCCCGGCGTGGCGCATCGTCGGCCGTCGGGTCGTCGAGCAGCTGCTTGCCGTAGAACGGGACGGGCGCGTACTGGGCGGTTGGCTGGCTGGCAAACGGGACGCCGTAGGCACCCTGCACGAACGGCTGCTGCGGCTGGCCGTACGGGCCCTGCTGAGCGTATGTCTGCTGAGCGTAAGGGTTCTGCTGAGCGTAGGGGTTCTGCTGATACTGGCCCTGCGGCGGCGGGCCGTAGGCGTAGTCGGTGTTGGCGTCCTCATAGACGTAACCGAGCGGCTCTGCCTGGGCCGGAGGCACGGCCCGCGCAGGGCCGGGGCGGGGCCAGCGCGGTAGAGCCGGGCTCCGGGTCGTCGACGGGGCCGGCTCGGCCTGTCGTGCCGGAGGCGTGGGGTTCGTCGCGTCGTCCAGTGCGCCATAGGGATCGTCGGTCATGTCAGTCATTGTTCCACGGCGTGGGCCAACCGGCCGGTGGCAAACCCCGTCCGGAGCGGATCGCGACCCCGGTCGCACGCGCGATCGGGGTGAGCCCCGACCCGGGTCGCTCAGTGGGCCAGGAACGAGGGCTGGTTGTCCCTGAACTCGCGCAGGTGGTAGCCGAGCGACGAGTCACCGGAGATCTCGGCGGCCGCCACGGTGCCGGTCACGATGGTGTGGTCTCCGCCGGGCAGGAAGGTCAGGTCTTCGCAGCGTACCCAGGCCACGATCCCGTCGATCCGGGGAGCCCGTGGTCGCGGTGCCAGTCGATCCCGGCGAACCGCTCCGCCAGGTGCTTGCCTGCGAACTTGATTGCCACGTCGGCCTGATCGCCGGCCAGGATGTTCACTCCGACGCGCCCCGCCTCGCGGAGCCGGTCGATCATGCCGCCACGGTTGTCGAGGGCGAACATCACCATCGGTGGGGTGACCGAGAGCGACGCGAACGCCGACACGGTGGTGCCGGAGGGTCGGTTTCCGTCGTCGGTGGTGATGACGGTGACCGGCGCCGCTACCCGCGCCATGGCGTCCCTGAAGGCGGTTTCGAGTTCGTCCACGATGCCGAGGGTAGCCCCGCTCCCAAGCCGTGTGGGGGATCGCCGTCGCGCTGAGACGGGAGACCGGAGGAGTAAGTTGACCTGTGCGCAGAACAGAAGGAGCCGCATGCAGGTCCAGTGGTGGAGCATGATCCCGTTCGTCGTCCTCCTCGGGTGCATCGCCGTGCTGCCGCTGGTGAGGGCCACCGAGGACGCCTGGGAGAGGAACTCGGTCAAGCTGGCCACCGCGCTGGTGCTCGGGGTCCCGATCGCGGCGTGGTTCACCTTCGCGGGGCGGGCGGTGAGGTCGTCCACGCGCTGCTGGAGTATTTCCAGTTCATCGTGCTGCTGCTCGCGCTGTTCGTCGTCTCCGGCGGCATCTTCCTCTCCGGTGACATCCGGGCCACCCTCGCAACAACACAGTCTTCCTGGCCATCGGCGGCGCCATCGCCTCGTTCATCGGCACCACCGGCGCCGCAATGCTGCTGATCCGCCCGCTCCTCAACACCAACAGCGAGCGCAGGAACAAGGCCCACACCGTCGTGTTCACCATCTTCGTCGTGGCCAACTGCGGTGGCGTCCTCACCCCGCTCGGCGACCCGCCGCTATTCCTCGGCATGCTGCGAGGCGTCCCGTTCCAGTGGACGTTCAACCTGTTCTGGGAGTGGCTGTTCGTCAACGCGCTGCTGCTGGTCACCTACTACGCGCTCGATCGACGCGCCTACGCGGCCGAGGATCCCGAGGCGATCCGCGCCGACGACACCGACAGGGTGCCGCTCGGCCTGCGTGGCGCCGTCAACCTGCTGTTCTTCGTCGCCATCATCTGCGCCGTCGCGTTCGCCCCGTCGATCGACCTGCACGCCATCGAGGCCGGCCACGCCGCCTGGTGGCAGTGGGTGCCGTGGCGCGAGGCGATCATGCTTGCCGCGGCGGCCGCGTCCTATGCGTTCGGTGACAAGGTGGCCCGGTTCGAGCTCAACCAGTTCTCCTGGAAGCCGATCCTGGAGGTGGCCGCCCTGTTCATCGGGATCTTCCTGACGATGATCCCCGCGCTGAACTTCCTCGGGCAGGTGGCCGACCGGCTGCCGCTCAACCGGATCACGATGTTCCTGTTCACCGGCGGCATCTCCGGGGTGCTGGACAACGCCCCGACGTACGCGACGTTCTTCGAGATGGCGTCCGCCCTTCCCGGCGACCCGCGGGTCGCCGGGGTGCCCGAGGTGCTGCTGGTGTCGGTGTCGCTCGGCGCCGTCTTCGGCGGGGCGCTCACCTACATCGGCAACGGGCCGAACTTCATGGTGAAGTCGGTGGCCGACTCCGCCGGGTGGCGACACCGTCGTTCGGGGGCTACCTGGTCTACAGCCTGCGCTACCTGGTGCCGGTGCTGGCCGCGATGGCGCTGATCTTCCTGACGGGGGCTGGCTGTGGCGCGGGGTCGGCATCGCGATCGCCGTGGCGCTGGTCGCCCGGGCGGTGTGGACGGCGACCCGCCCGGCCCGACGCCCACCGCGCCCTGACGATTACTCCTGCCTCGGTGCAGGAACCCGACGACAGCAGGACACCCGGCCGCTGTTGGCCGTCCCCGACGTTCTCTCTCGATTTGGTGCAGCGACCTGAGTAGAGCTGACCTGCCTGTGGTTGGGTCCCTGCCTGTCGATGGGGTGGTTTCGACACGGGCGGCGTCTCGTTCCTCCTCGCCGGCCCGGCTCAACCGACTCCTACTGGCTGACCCCGACGATCTCTCCCGACTTGGTGTGCGATCTCTGCCACCACAACCCAGGAGAGACTTGTGGTTCGGTCCCTGCCTGTCGATGGGGGTGGTTTCGACACGGGCGGCGTCTCGTTCCTCGTCGCCGGCCCGGCTCAACCGACTGCTACTGGCCGTCCCCGACGATCTCTCTCGACTTGGTGTGGAGACCCCGCCACAGGAGGAGGCCCGACTGCTGTTGGCCGTCCCCGACGTGTTGCCCGATCACGGCAAGGACCTGGGCACAGCAGTCGGTTGAGCCGGCCCCGCGCGGAGCGCCGGGCCGTGACGACTTGGGTTGAGCCGGCCCCAGCGCGAAGCGCCGGGCCGTGACGAAGCCAACCACTCCCGACACGGTGCGCAATCTCAGCCACCGGGCCAACCCCGGCCCCGTGGCACTCAGCCGCCCAGCCTGCTGCTGCCCGCGGCCGTCGTCATCGTGAGGCCTCCGCCGACGTCGGACGGCCAGGTCGCCGTGACGGCACCGTCGAGGCCGACCTCGACCCCAACACCCCTCGACGATGAACTCGCACCACGCGCCCGCCGACGAGCAGGCCCAGTCGATCAGGTACGGGAACTGGCCCGGCGCCTTCCTGGCGCCGCCGTCGACCGTCGGGGCCGCCTCCTCGACGAAGTGCGCCTGCCCGGGCGGGCCCTGCCGCGTGGTTCGCCGCAGGCCCTCGAGCCACTCCATCACCCCGGCCCTGCCTCCGAGCGCGATCGCCGAGCGACCCGCGTCGGCCGGCCACGCCGGGTAGGCGCCGTTCCACTGATGGTCGGGCCGCACCGAGAACCCGGCGTCGGCGTCCCTCGGGCTGAGCGCCCGCATCCACGACGGGCTGCGCAGCTCGGTCTCGAAGAACCGCACCATCTCGGAGCGTTGCGCCTCCGGGAGGTCGTCGGCGATCGTGGTGCCGACGGTGGCGAAGTCGTAGCAGTGCCGCGTCGCGTGCCGCGTGCCGTCGGGATAGCGGGCGTCGAAGAAGCCGTCGCCCTCCCGGTACAACTCCAGAACCTTCGGCAGCAGCGCCTCCGCCTCCGCCTCCAGCGCGGCGGCCTCGTCCGTCTCGCCGAGCAGCCGGCTGAGCCCGGCAGCCGTCCGCATCGACCACACGTTGGCCGCCTGCAGGCTCGCCACCTCGTGGATGTAGGTGCTGACGCACTCCAGCAGGTTGTCGATGCCGCCGTAGTCGGCCAGCCCCGACGGGGTGCGCTTGTCGCGCCAGGCCAGCGCCCAGTCGCGCACGTGCCGCATCATCCTCCGCCTCGAGCCGTCGCGGCCCTCCACCTCGACCTCGAGGAACGCGACGTCTCCGGTGAAGCGCACGTAGTCGGCGACCAGCCGCACCAGCGCGTACTGGTTGACCGAGTACCAGTAGCCCACCGGCCCGCCGGTCAGCCACTCGGTGCCGAAGTGCGAGTTGATGTCCAGCCCCACCCAGTGCAGGATCTGCCGACGCATCACGGCCGGGTCGAGCTGCGCGTGCACCCAGGAACTCAGCGAGTAGTCCCAGATGAACGTCGTCGTCTGCCAGTAGCGGGCATCAGCGTGTCGTAGACGGTGCCGAGCACCGAGGCGGGATTGGTGCGGCGGAACCACAGCGTGCCCATCGCACCCCACCAGTACAGCTCCCGGACGGCGTCGTGATCGGTCTCCAACGCCGGCAGGTGCCCCGAGAAGACGTCGTTGCCGGGCGTGAACATCGCCTCCAGCTCGTGGTTCCACATGGCCTCCGAGGCGGTGACGCAGCCCTCGGGGTCGGCGGCCACGGCGGCCCAGGCGGCCTCGGCGTCGGCGCGCCCGGCCGCGATCACGTGCGCGTACCAGAGGCTCACCGTCTGCCCGGCGGCCAGCTCCCGGCGCACCTCGATGACGCGCGCGTCGCCGCCGACCAGACCCTCCGGGTCGCCGACCAGCCCTGCAGGCTGACGGCGCCCCGCCGTCGGGCACCCCCAGCGTCGACCGCCGTCGACCTCGAGCCGGTTGGCCGCCTGCGGCGGCTCGGCCCGCAACCACGGCGAGTCGCTCCGGGTGACGGTCGAGTCGATCCAGAGCCCGAACCGCAGTGCGCGGGCCTCGCCGGTGTTGGTCAGGTCGATCCGCACGAGGACGCCGGGCTGCCCGGGCGGGCAGACGGTGACGGTGTCGACCCGCCAGCCGTTGACCAGCGTGGTGCGGGTCACCCGGTCGGGCCGCCACACCGACTCCACGCTCCCACCCGAGGCCTGCGCCAGCGCGCCATCGAGGTAGAGCCGGGCGCTCACCGAGTCGCCCTGCGAGATGGGCGGCACGTTCAGCGAGCGCACCGCCACCACGTCGTGGTCGACCTGGGCCACCGCCCAGTGGTTCGTCAGCCCGGGTGGGCTGACCATGTCGTCGTAGCGGTCGGTGAGGGTGGCGCTGGTGAAGTCGTCGACGCGGGGCGATCGCATGGGTGGCCCTTCCGGTGTGGGTCAGTACTGGCCGAGGGCGAGGCCCTTGGCGAAGTAGCGCTGGGTGCAGAGGAACAGCACGACGGTGGGGATCGACACGATGAGGCCACCGGAGAGCACGACCGGCATGGTCGAACCGCCGTAGGTGGTCTGCAGCGCGGCCAGCGCGGGCACCACCGGGCGGACGGTCTCCGACTGGCTGAGCGTCAGGCCGAGCAGCAGATCGTTCCAGATCAGGGTGGCCTGCAGGATGAAGATGGCCACCAGGGCGCTGCTCGCGTTGGGCATGTAGATCCGCCAGAAGATCCGCCACGGCGACGCCCCGTCGATGACGGCGGCCTCGTACAGGGAGTAGGCGAAGTTGGAGAAGAAGTTGCGCATCACGAACGCCGAGAACGGCACCGAGATCACCATGTAGATGATCACCATGCCGAGGTGCGTGTCGAACAGATTGAGTTCGACGTAGCCGATGAACAGCGGCATCAGCACCATCTGGATCGGGAACACGGTGCTGCAGAAGATCAGCACGAACCAGGCGAAGCCGTTGCGCAGCCTCAGCGCGATGATCGCGAACCCGGCCATGGCGCCCAGGATCACGGCGATCGCGGGAGACACGACGGCGTACAGCAGGGTGGAGGCGATGCCGTCGGAGATGCGGCCCCGCGTCCAAGCGTCCGCGAAGTTCTCCACGAGCCCCGTGAAGCCCCCGGGAGCCAGACGTTGACCGTCCCGTACTGGTCGATGTCCTTCATGGCGTTGGCGATCATCAGATAGACGGGAATCAGCCAGATGACGCCGAGCACGACGAGGATCGTCCTACGCAGGATCTGCATCACGGCTCCTTGTCCCGGGACAGCTGCTGACGCAGGTAGATGATGCTCGCCAGCATGGTGATCACCGTCAGGAAGATCGCCAGCGCGCCGCCGAGGCCGTAGTTGCCTGCGCTGAAGGTCTGCTTGAACATGTTGAGCGCGAGCGTCTCGGAGTCACGCCCGGGCCCGCCCTTCGTCATCCCCCAGACGATGTCGAACGTCTTCAGCGACCCGACGATCGCCAGCCCGACGACGACCGCGGTCAGCGGGCGCAGCAGGGGCCAGGTGATGTAGCGGAACATCCGCCATCCGCTCGCGCCGTCCAAGCGGGCGGCCTCGACCGGTTCCCGCGGGATCGACTGCAGGCCGACGCCGAACAGGAGCGCGTTGACGCCCGCGCCCTGCCAGGCCGCGGCGACGATCATCATGATGGTGTTGAGGGGCCAGTCGAGCAGCCAGCGCGACCCGGCGCCCGGCAGGTGCAGGAAGGTGAGCAGTTGGCTGAGGGCACCCCGCTCTCCAGCAGGAAGCTCCACACGACACCCACCGCGATGCCGGAGATGGCGAACGGGATCAGGAACGGCAGCCGGAACCAGATGCCACCCTTCAGGTCGTGGCACAGCAGCGCGATGAGCAGGCCGAGGCCGACCGGCAGCAGAAGCGTGCCCACCACCCACATCAGCGTGTTGATCACCGACTGCAGGTTGTCGGGGTTGGTGAGCATCTCGACGTAGTTCGCGAGCCCCACCCAGGTGGGGTCGCCGAATCCGTTGAACTCGGTGAAACTCAGGTATCCGGTCCACAGGAACGGGACGTACAACACGACGATCGTGAGGATGATCGCCGGTGCCGCGAAGCCGTGTGCGGCGACCTGGGTGCGTCGGTTGAGCCGTGCGTGCGCCGATCGACTCATGGGCGTGGACCTCCTCGTCCGTCGTTGCCTGCGGGGCGGTGGTGGTCCCCCGGGCCGCGGGGCCCGGGGGACCGGCCGTCAGTTCGAAGCCCAGTACGTGTCGGCCGCCGCCTGGATCTTCTGCAGCCCGGGCATCGGGTCGCCGCCGTCGGTGACGAGCTTGCCGAACACCTCGGAGGCGACCGTGTAGATCGGGTTGGGCGTCGCCTCCAGGTAGCGCGTGTGCACCTCGAAGTCCAACGCCTTGTCGGAGATGTCCTTGATGATCGGCGCCATCTCGGGGTCATCGCTCGGCACCGCGGGGTTGAACGAGATGTCGCCCTGGACTTGGCCCACGCCTCCTGTGCGTCGGTGCCCATCCACCAGCTCGAGTAGTCGAGCGCCGCGGTCTCGTGCTCCGAGCCCTTCCCGACGAGCAGGGGCCCGGTCTCGAGGGCCATCTGCGGGCGGGCGACGTCCGGGTTCATGTTGGGGAACAGGAAGACGCCGTAGTCGGTTCCGGAGACCAGGTTGAGGCTGTTGAGCTGCCCGGTGAAGAAGGTGCCCATGTAGATCATGGCGACCTCGCCGGTCTTGAGGAGCGTCTGCGGGTCGGTCGTCGAGCCGGGATCGATGTAGTACTTCTTCCCGATCATCTCGCTCCACTTGTTGGCAACGGTGACGACCGCCTCGTCGGTGTACTTCGCCTCGCCCTTCGACAGCTTGTCGTACACGTCGGGCGCGTAGCCCATCAGCAGAGCCTGGAACCAGACGAACTCGAAGATGATGTTCATCTGGTGGAAGGGCACCTTGCCCGCGGCGACGAGCTTGTCGGCGATGTCGGTCAGGTCAGCGAAGCTGGTCGGGACGCTCAGATCGAACTCCTTGAAGACCGGCTTCGAGTAGTACATGACCCAGTAGGCGATGTTCAGCGGGACACCGTACTGCTTCCCGTCGATCGTGTAGTTGTCCTTGAGGCCCGGGGTACCTGGTCGGCCGACTCGGCCGCGTTCCACAGGTCGGTGGTCTCGGCCACCAGGTTCTCCTTGACGAGTTCCGCGGTCTGGCTTCCCGTGTGCCACGTGAACAGGTCGGGGATCTTCTTGGTGCGGAACGCCTGCTTGATGAACGTGTCGTAGGCCGTCGAATCCGAGTAGCCGGTGAACTTCAGCGTCAGGTTCTGCGACGCCGAGGCCTTGTTCATGTCGTCGAAGCTGGGCTCCCACGCGGCCTTGTCTGTGTAGAAGTTGATCGTGGTCGGTTCGGCCGGCTTCGTGGGCGTGCCCGTGGAGCCGGACGTGGGTGACGTCGTTCCGGTCGGCGTGTTGCCTCCGGAACAGGCGGAGAGGGTAAGCACGGCTGCCGAGGCGAGCGTGCCTGCCATGAAGTGGCGCCTACGCATGGGTGATGTCCTTTCTCAGCGGTTGGAGAAGGTCGCGCGGATGAAGCGCGGCCGGTAGATGGTGACGTCCTTGTAGAGCTCGGAGCTGTCGAAGGAGTTGATGTTGTAGCTGATCACCAGCTCGTTGCCGCGCCGGAGCTCGGGATGCTCGTGAGGGTTGTAGCCGAAGATGTTGGGGTTGCCGTAGCTGCCGAACAGGCCGACCTCGGGCATCCGGTACACCTCGACCGGATCGGTGAACGGGCCGGTCAGCGAGTCGCCGCGGTAGGCGAGGATCCGGGCGGAGAACAGCTCGTTGGTGTCCTGGGTGATGAGCAGGTAGCCACCGCCGAATGCCGTGACGCTGTACTCGTTGGACACCCCGACGATGATGCGGGTCGAGTCGGTCTCCTCCGCCGACCAGCCCGAGCCCGTCCAGAACTCCCACTTGTCGACCGATGACAGGTCGCCCGAGCGCACCCGGGCGAGGTGCATGTACTTGCTCGCGCCCAGGTCCTCCACGCCGTAGACGTAGGTGACGCCGGGCCGCTGCAGGAACCATGACGCCCACGCGACGTTGGCCGCCGAGGGCAGTTCCGTCATCGCCTTCGGCGTGAGGGTGGCCCTGTCGAGCGTCACGAGCCGGTTGCGCTTCCAGCCCCAGTCCCAGGGGCCGGGCCGAACCGTTCGAAGCGGAGCACGCCGATCTGGACGTCGCCGTTGGGTCGCGTCTGGCCCGCCCGAACCAGTGCCACGCGTCGCCGTCCATCCCGACGATGCCGTCGGGGCATCCGCCGTGCCGCCGGTCACGGTGGTGAGGTGGGCACCGTCCTGGACGATCATCGAGTTGTTGATGAAGAACGAGTCGGTGGGCGACAGCGTGCCGTCGACCACGTCGCCGTAGAGGGTGTCGGAGAAGATCCAGCCGATGTTGCCGTTCTTCAGCCGCACGGAGTAGGTGCTGTCGGCGCCCACCCACCTACCTCCGGTGTTGCCGTAGGCGGTGAGGAGCGCGTTGAGCTCGGTGTAGGGCGCCGCGCTGACCTGCAGCGGCCCGAGGCCCGGGTGCCGGGTGCCGCATGCGCGATACCCGGGACGGCGAGAACCCCGAGCCCGGCCGCGGTGAGCAGGCTCCGGCGCGTGGTGATGTGTTGTCCGGTCATGTCACTCCCTCGTGAGCACTTCGATGAGAGGAGTCTCGCACGCGACGCTATCGTTAACGTAGCGTTTGGCCATATTCCCCGGCGAAGCGTTACCGTATCGGTATGAAGAGGGCTGCGGCGGGTGGGGTGCAGAAGCGTCCGACGCTGCACGACGTGGCCGCCGAGGCGGGTGTTTCGGCGATGACCGTGTCGCGGGTACTCAACGGCGCGCCCGGCGCGGGACCCGAGGTCCGCAGGCGGGTAGAGAAGGCCGCCGCCAGGCTCGGCTACCGCCGCAACGAGAACGCCCGGAGCCTCCGGCGGGGTCACCGCACCGGGCTGGCCGGCGTCATCATCACCAACATCGGCAACCCCTACTACGCGCAGTTCCTGCTCGGTGTGGAGGAGGTGCTCGACCGGGCAGGCATGCGCCTGCTGGTCGGGATGAGTCATGCCGACTCGGATCGGGAGGCCCGGCTCGTGGCCGACTTCGTCTCGCGCCAGGTCGACGCCCTCATCGTGGTCCCGGGGGAGGGGACGCCAGCCATCTGGCGGCGGTCGAGATGCGCGACACCCCCATCGTCTTCGCGTCCCGCTCGAGCGACCGGATCGCGGCCGACAGCGTGCTCATCGACGACGAGGGGGCTCGCGCGCCGCCGTCGACACGATCGTCGAGGCTGGTCACCGCAGGATTGCGTTCCTGGGTAACGCCCCGTCCGTCACCACCGCGCAGCGCCGCTACGAGGGCTACGCCGCCGCCCACCAGGGGCGGGTCTGTCCGTCGACCCGGCCCTCGTGTCGCGCGTGTGCGCCGACCCGGACACCGCCCATGACGTGTTCGAGGCCATGGTCTCGGCGGCGGACCCGCCCACCGCCGTCTTCGCCGCGAACAACCAGGTGATGCTCGGCATCATCGAGACCCTGCTCCGGCTCGCGGAGGAGGGCGACGGGTCGCGGTGGCCGGCGTCGACGACTTCCCGATGTCGAGCCTCGTCCCGCTCCCCGTCCTGCTGGTCGACCACGATCCGCGGGCAGTGGGGCGCACGGCCGCCCACCGCGTCCTCGAGCGACTCGACCATCCAGACGAGGAGCATCCTCCCCTGACCCTCACGCTGCCCACCGCGCTGCGCTGGGCCGGCAGCGTCAGGGGCATCCGGCGCCCTGAGGTGGATCTGACCGATCCGGTGGCGAAGCTCCTCAAACGTCGTTATCGTTAACCCGATCCGGCGGTTCCAGCGTTGTGAACGAGGTGGATGCATGTACGGACACGGCAACTACGACCTTCGGCCGACGGTGGCCGTTCCCGGGCGCCGGGAGGCTGGACGGTAGGAGCCGTCTGGGACGAACTCGAGGCGGCGACCGCCCTCCCGGGTCGGTCCTGGCGGTCGACTGTTACCCCGGCGTCGACGTGGCGGGCCTCGTGCGGGTGCTCACCGCCCGCTTCCCCGACCGCGACGTCGTCAACGTCGAGGATGCGGCCCGGCCGATCGACGAGATCGACGCGCGGATCGCACCGCACCTCACCGACGACCGCGTGTTCGGCGTGCTCGCCCACATCGACCTCGGCGAGTTCTACGACCTCGAGGCCCTCGCCCGGATCGGCGCCGGAGCCCGGGACACCGGGGCGATCGTGGTGGGCTGGGGCGCAGCTCTGGCCGTGCCGCAGGCCGACACGTTGGTGCTCGCCGACCTGCCGCGCTGGGAGGCGCAACTCCGGTTCCGTGCGGGCACGCCGAACTGGCGCTCCGACAACACCGATGAGGACGTGCTGCGCAAGTACAAGCGCGCCTACTTCGTCGAATGGCGCACCGCCGACGCGCACAAGCGGTCGCTGTGGGCCGACGTGGATTACCTCCTCGACACCGTCGAGGGTGCCGACGTGCCCCGGCTCATCACCGGTGACGCGCTGCGGGTGGGCCTCGAGGCCGCGGCCCACCGCCCCTTCCGGGTCGTTCCCTACTTCGACCCCGGCACCTGGGGAGGGCAGTGGATGCGCGAGGTGTGCGGCCTCGACGACGAGGCCCCGAACTACGCCTGGTGCTTCGACTGCGTGCCCGAGGAGAACTCGCTGCTCCTCGACGCGGGCGGCGTGACCGTCGAGATCCCCGCACTCAACCTCGTGATGACCCACCCCGGGAACTGCTCGGAGCCCGCACCTTCGCCCGTTTCGGCCCGGAGTTCCCGATCCGCTTCGACCTGCTCGACACCATGGGCGGAGGCAACCTGTCGCTGCAGGTGCACCCGCTCACCGGCTACATCCAGGAACACTTCGGCATGCACTACACGCAGGATGAGAGCTACTACCTGCTCGACGCCGGGGACGACGCCGTCGTCTACCTCGGCACGCACACCGGGGTCGACCGGGAGGCCATGTTCAGCGACCTGCGCAGGGCCGAGCGGGGCGGCTTCAGTTTCCCGGCGGAGACCTACGTCAACACGTTCCCGGCCCGCAGGCACGACCATTTCCCGATCCCCGCGGGCACCGTGCACTGCTCGGGCGCCAACTCGCTCGTGCTGGAGATCTCCGCGACCCCCTACATCTTCACCTTCAAGATGTGGGACTGGGACCGGCTCGGCCTCGACGGAAAGCCGCGCCCCATCAGCCTCGACCATGCCGAGGCCAACGTGCAGTGGGAGCGCGACACCGAATGGGTCGGGCGCAACCTCGTCGGCCGGGTCGAGCCGACGGGGAGGGCGACGGCTGGAGCGAGGAGCGCACCGGCCTGCACGAACTCGAGTTCATCGAGGTGCGCCGCACCTGGCTCACCGGCACGCGCGCCATGGACACCCGCGGCACCCTTCACGTGGCGAACCTGGTGGAGGGTGCCGAGGCCGTCATCGAGTCGCCCATCGGGGCATTCGAGCCGTTCATCGTCCACTACGCCGAGACGTTCATCATCCCCGCCGCCGTTGGCCCCTACTCGGTGCGGGCCCACGGGGCGGCGGAGGGCGGCCGGATCGGCATCGTCACCGCCTCGGTGCGCGGCACGGAGCGGGCCAGATGAGCCCGGTCCCGGTGCTCGAGGTGGGGGGCACGCACGTCGCGGCAGCCATGGTCGATCCCGTCGCGGGCACCGTCGTCGGGCGGCAGCGGGAGCGTCTCGACTCGTCCGGGTCCCTGGCCGGGATCTTGGCCGGCATGACGGAGATGGCGGGCCGGATGTCCGTCCCCCGGCCCGTGACGTGGGGCGTCGCGATCCCCGGCCCGTTCCACTACGACACCGGCGTGGGCGACTTCGCGGGCGCAGACAAGTTCGGTGCCCTGGAGGGGTCGACGTCGGGTCCGAGCTCGCCGCGCGGGTGCCGGGCATCGCGCGCTGCCGATTCATCAACGACGCCGCCGCGTTCGGGTTGGGGGAGGCGCGCTACGGCCCCGCGCACGACGCGGAGCGGGTGTTCTTCCTGACGCTGGGTACCGGGCTCGGGTCGGCGTTCATCGAAGGCGACCGGATCATCGAGTCGGGCCCACGGGTGCCGCCGCGCGGCTGGCTGTTCCACGCCACGCTCGACGGCAGACCGCTCGAGGAGGCCTTCTCCCGCCGCGCGCTCATCCGGCGCTACGAGGAGCGCACGGGGCGAAGTCCCGATGTCGGGAGATGGCTGCGGGGTCCTCGGCGACACAGACGCCGTGGCGGTCTTCGATGCCGCCTACGCCGACCTGACGAGGGGCTCACCCCGTGGCTCGAGGCCTTCGACCCACAGGCCATCGTGGTGGGCGGGTCGATCGCACGCTCCTGGGAGTTGATCGAGAGGCTGTTCGTGCCGCGCCTGCTCGCGGTGCTTCCGGGGCTGGCGGTGCGGCAGGCGGTGCTGGGGGACGACGCCCCGATGCTCGGCGCCGCCCGCTGGGTGGCGGACGGCGCCGGCTGACAGGGCTCAGCGGCCCTGTTCGTCCTCGGAGTCGCCTTCGGCGTACATGCCGGGGTGTCGTAGATGAGTGAGGCGCCGTCTGCCTCGGCCTTCATCTGCGCCGGGGCGATCAGGCGGGCCAGGTGGTAGACGCCGATCGTGACGAGGCTGCCCAGCGCGATGCCACCCAGCTGGAAGTTGTCGCCGATCGGGACCGACACGTTGCCGATGCCGATGATGATGCCCGCCGCGGCCGGGATCAGGTTCAGCGGGTTGCCGAAGTCGACGTGGTTCTCGCGCCAGATCTTCGCGCCGAGCAGGCCGATCATGCCGTACAGCACGACGGTGATGCCACCGAGCACCGCGGACGGGGTGGCCGAGATCACGGCCCCGAACTTCGGCGAGAAGCCGAACAGGATCGCCACGATCGCGGCCACGAAGTAGGCGGCCGTCGAGTAGACGCGCGAGGCGGCCATGACGCCGATGTTCTCGGCGTACGTGGTGGTCGGGCCGGCGCCCACGACGGTGGCCAGCATGGAGGTGGCGCCGTCGGCGGCGATCGCGCGGCCCATCATCGGGTCGAGGTCTTCCTTCGTCATCTCGGCGACGGCCTTGACGTGGCCCGCGTTCTCCGCGATCAGCGCGATCACGACAGGCAGTGCGACGACGATGGCCGCGAGGCTGAAGTGGGGCAGGTGGAAGCCGACGACGTTGCCCGCCATCTCAGCGGGGTTGGTGCTGTAGACCCAGTTCTGCAGGTCGGTGACCGGCGGCAGGCCGAACCAGTCGGCGCTCTGCACGCCCGACCAGTCGACGCGGTAGACGGGGTTGCCCGCCTCGTTGGTGCTGAGTGGGCCGGCCACCCTGTCGACGACCCAGCTGAGGAGGTAGCCGATCACGAGCGAAAGGAAGATCGCGATGCGCCCGAGGAAGCCGCGCAGTCCGATCGACAACACGATGACGATCATCATGACGGTGAAGGCGAGCCACGGGTCGACCGGCCAGTACACGTTGGCCACCACGGGGCGAGGTTGAAGCCGATCAGCATGACGACCGCGCCGGTGACCACCGGCGGAAGGGCGCGGTGGATCACCCGGGCCCCGGCGAAGTGGATGATCAGGCCGACCATGAACAGCATCAGGCCGACGACGAACAGTGCGCCCGTCAGGTCTGCCGGGTTACCACCCGCGGTGTAGATCGCCGTCGCCACGCCGACGAACGACGCGGACGAGCCGAGGTAGCTCGGCACCCGGTGCTTGACCACGAACAGGAAGATGAGTGTCGCGACGCCCGACATCATCACCGCGAGCTGCGGGTTGAGGCCCATCAGCAGCGGGAACACGAAGGTTGCGCCGAACATGGCGACCACGTGCTGGGCTCCGAGACCGATGGTCCTGCCCCATGAGAGCCGTTCCGTTGGTTTCACGACCGCTCCGGGAGGAGTCGTCCGTTGTTGTGCAGCTTCCACATGGGGTGGTTCCTTTCGTCCGAGGCATGTTAGCGAGCGGCGACGCGGCCGTGGGACGCCACCCACTGTTTGAACGGCGGGGCCCCGACCCCGCGGCGTGTGCCCGGCTAGGGTTGGCCCATGGCACACGACGTACTTGTCCTCGGGGCGACCGTTGCCGGCCTCACGGCCGCGCGGCGCCTGGCGGAGGTCGGCTACGACGTCGTGGTGCTCGATCCGAACCCCGAGGGCATGAGTGCCGCGATCGGCCACGGCATCGCGGGCGTGGGCCACGCGTCCACCATCGCGAACATGGCCCACGCCTACGGCATACCTGCCGCACGCGAACACGTCATGCGCAACATCGAGGGATGCGGGAGATCGCCCGGATCTCCGACGACGTGACCCGGCTCCCGCTGCGCGACCGGTCGCTGCCCGGCGGCGACCCCGAGGAGAGCAGGCGCATCGTCGAGCTGTTCCGGGAGGTGGGAGCCGAGGCGGAACTGCTGATCGGGCCCGACGGCCCCACCATCGTCAGCGAGGCCCTGTGCGTCGACCCGGCCGCGTACGGCACCGCCCTGCGCACCGCGGCCGTCTCGGCGGGCGCCCAGGTGGTCGACTCCATCACGGTGACCCACATCGCCCGCCGCGAGGGTGTGACGAAGGTGCGGTTCCGCGACAACCGGGCCTGGGTGCGCGAGCCGGGTGCCACCAGCGGCCGCGCCGTCATCGACACCCTGGGCATCAGCCCGTGGGCCGCACCGCCCGCGTCGGGCCCGCGCAGTGGGTGCCCGTCGTCCACGGGGCCCGCCCGAGCCGCTGACGGAGGTGACGCTCGGCGCAGGTGGCACCATCTGGATGGTGCGCCCGCTGGGCGAGGCGATGCTGGTGCTCGGCCAGAAGGTGACCCTCTCACGCATCGAGGCCGCCACCGATGAGCTGCGCGTCCACGTCGCCGAGCGGCTCGGTGGGAGCGACCTGGAGGTCGGCCGGCTGGCGATCGACCCGAGCGACCACGGCCGCCCGTCGTCGGCGCCTCCGCCATCCCGGGCGGTTTCTACGCCCGCGGCAACGGGCGCGGCGAGTTGATGAACGGCACCGCGAGCGGATGGTACCTCTACCGGCTGCTCGCCGACGCGCGCAACTCGGGCAACGCGCTTCCCCCGCTCAGCCAACTCAGGGCCGCGGGCATGCGTCTCCTCAAGCGCTGACCCCGACCCGTTACCCGTTCACGCCCCGAAAAGACCTGTGGGACCGAGCCGGATGGTGGTGTTCCGGGCTCAGATCCAGGCGTTACCCAACCACATCCGCCAGCGCCATTCGTTGGTGGTGAGGAGCTCGGAGGTGAGGATCGGATAGATGAACGCGAAGTTGAAGATGATGAGCGCGATCAGCGACCCGACCAGCACCGCCCGCTTGATCCGCTGCGGGCTGTTCGCGGGTCCGAGGAGCTTTCCCAGCGCCATCGCAAGGATGGTGACGCTGAACGGCACGATCATGATGGCGTAGAAGAAGAACTGGGACGGTCGGTGTGCAGGAACCAGGGCAGCCAGACTGCGGCGATCGCCACCAGCGGCACGCCGAAGCGCCAGTCTCGCCGCCCGATCCACCACACCAGCGCGCAGATGATCGCCGCGAACGCGGCCCACCAGAGGATGGGGGTGCCCATGCCGGAGATCACCCGGATACAGGTGGTGCCGACCGCCTGACAGCCGTCGGTGCCCGGCTCGATGGAGTTGACGGCTTCGATGCCGATGGGCCGCAGCATCAGCAGCCATCCGGCGGGATTGGCGTCGTACGGGTGCGTGACGCCCGCCATGTAGTCGCCGACGTGGAACTCGTAGATCTGGCGGTGGTACTCGAGCAGCGACGCCAGCGGCGCGCCCAGCAGCTTCACCCACGGATGGTCGGGGTTCTGCATGCCCCAGTCGCGGCCCCAGCCGCCCGTTGTGGTCAGCCACTTGTACCAAGTGGCGACGTAGACGGGAACGGCCACCACGACCAGCTGCACGAACGCCATCGGCGCGTCGATGAGCACCGACAGCCACTGCTTCGCGCCCGCCCCCGCGAGGCGACGGGCGCCGATGTCCCAGAACACCACGAGGATGCCGAAGGCGGCGATCAGGTAGATCGAGTTCCACTTCACGGCGCACGACGCGCCCAGCATGATGCCGGCCACGAAGCGCCACGGGCGCCACAGCAGCAGCGGGCCGAACCGTCCGCCGAGGTCAGGCTCGCCGATCTTCCTCAGATGGTCGGCCAGTTTGTGTCTGAACCAGTCGCGGTCGGCGACGATCGCGGCCACGCCCGCCACGGCGAACGTGGCCTGGAAGATGTCGAGCAGCGCGATGCGGCTCATCACGAAGGCGAGGCCGTCGAAGGTGAGCAGGATGCCCGCGATCGCGCCGACCAGCGTCGAGCGCGAGAGCCTCCGAGCGAGCCGGATGGTGAACATCACAAGCAGCGTGCCGAACACGACGGAGGCGAACCTCCAGCCGAACGAGTTCATGCCGAACAGCTGCTCACCCCAGCCGATCAGCAGCTTGCCGAGCGGCGGATGCACCATGAACTCCGCGGTGTCCAGCATCCCGCTCGTGTCGCCGTTCACGATCTGGTCGTTGGCGCCCTCGGCCCAGTTGCGCTCGTAGCCGCTCTGCAGGACCGCCCAGGCGTCCTTGGCGTAGTAGGTCTCGTCGAACAGGACCTTGCTCGGGAATCCCACGTTGTAGAGCCGCAGCAGGAACGCCATCAGGGTGATCGAGAGCGTGACGACCCAACCGCGGGTCCGGTCACGGAGCCGCCCGTCATCGAGCGCAGCCAAGGTCGTCAGCACACGAAACATCATAGGGTGATGCCATGAACGCCCTGCCAGCCGGAATGTTGGTCCTCGCGGCGACCCCGATCGGATCGTCCACCGACGCCAGCGAGGCCCTGCGCACCACCCTCACCGAAGCCGACCTCATCGCCGCCGAGGACACCCGTCGCTTCGTCACCCTCACCAAGCGGCTCGGGATCGAGCCGCGGGCCGGGTGGTCAGCTACTTCGAGGGCAACGAGAGCTCCCGCACCGCCGAGCTGGTCGCCGCCGTCGCCGCCGGCCAGCGTGTGGTGCTCGCCACCGACGCGGGCATGCCGTCGGTTTCCGACCCCGGCTACCGCGCCGTCGTCGCCTGCATCGACGCCGGGCTTCGGGTCACGGCGGTGCCCGGGCCGTCCGCCGTCCTGACCGCCCTGGCCGTGTCGGGGCTGCCCGTCGACCGGTTCTGCTTCGAGGGTTCCTGCCGAGGAAGTCGGGGGAGCGCAGCCGCAGGCTCGGCGACCTCGCCCGCGAGCCGCGCACCATGGTGTTCTTCGAGGCGCCGCACAGGCTCGAGGCGTTCCTGCGCGACGCCGCCGCCCAACTGGGCGCCGACCGGCGGGCCGCCGTCTGCCGGGAGCTGACCAAGCCGTACGAGGAGATCCGACGGGGAGGGCTCGCCGAGCTGGCCGACTGGGCCCATGACGGCGTCCGCGGCGAGGTGACGGTGGTCGTCTCCGGCGCCGAGGAGGTGGCCACCTCCGTCGACGACGCGCTCGGCATGGTTCGGCAGCGGGTGGCAGATGGTGCGAAACTGTCAGCCGCGGTCGGAGAGATCGCGAAGCTGACCGGCGCCAACCGGAAAGAGCTGTACGCGGCCGCGCTGGCCGACAAGGAGAACCGATGAGCGTCACCGACGAACTGGGCCTGCCGCCGCTGCCGGAGCCGCTGCCGCGCCCCGTCATCGACAACCACACGCACCTCGACTCGACCCGTGAGTACTCCTCGCTGCCCGTCGACGAGAACCTCCGGCTCGCCCGCTCGGTCGGCGTCACCCGCGTGATCGAGGTGGGCTGCGACGTGCCGGGCGCGGGATTTGCCGTCGACCTGGCCGAACGCGAGCCGTCGGTGCGGGCCGCCGTCGCGCTGCACCCAACGACGCGGCCCGCGCCTACCTCAGGGAGGCGAGGCGCAGCTCGAGGCCGAACTGGAGGCGATCGGGTCGCTCGTGGGCCGGGACGCCGTCGTCGCCGTCGGGGAGACGGGCCTCGACTACTACCGCACCCGGGAACCGGAGGGTCGCGCCGCGCAGGAGAGGTCGTTCCGGCGACACATCGGGTGGGCGCACCAGCACGGTCGCACGCTGATGATCCACGACCGCGACGCGCACGACGACATCCTCCGGGTGGTCGACGATGCCGGCGTGCCGGAGAGGATGGTGATGCACTGCTTCTCCGGCGACGCCGACTTCGCCGCGCGGTGTCTGGAGCGCGGGCGTGGCTGTCGTTCCCGGGGTCGTCACGTTCGGATCGGCCGGAGCCCTCCGTGAAGCGGCGCTCGCCACCCCCTCGACCGGATCCTCGTCGAGACCGACGCCCCTACCTGACGCCCAAGCCGTGCCGCGGCCGGGCCAATGCGCCCTACCTGCTTCCGCACACCGTCCGGTTCCTCGCCGACCTGCTCGGCGTCGACCTCGCACGGTTCTGCGACCAGATCGTCACCAACACCTTCAACGCCTACGGGAAATGGGGCACCGATGCCTGACACCGGCCTACTCGAGGGGCGTCGATCCGCAGGATCGCCGCCGAACTCGACCTCAAACCCACCAAGCAGCGGGGCCAGAACTTCGTGACCGACCCCAACACGGTGCGCCGCATCGTTGCGTTGTCGGGCGTGACCGCCGACGACGTCGTGCTGGAGATCGGGCCCGGGCTCGGGTCACTCACGCTCGGGCTGCTCGAGACGGGCGCCCGCGTCGTCGCCGTCGAGATCGAGGAACGGCTGGCGGAGCGCCTGGGGCGCACGGTCGCGGAGCGGATGGGCGACGAGGTGGCGTCCCGCCTCGACGTCGTCGCGGCGGACGCGCTGCAGATCGGGTCGCTCCCGATCGCGCCGACCGCGCTGGTGGCGAACCTGCCCTACAACGTGTCGGTGCCGGTGCTGCTGCGCATGTTCGAGCTGTTCCCCGACTGGACGCGCGGGCTCGTGATGGTGCAGTTGGAGGTGGCCGACCGGCTGGTCGCTCCGCCCGGTTCGAAGACCTACGGCGTCCCTTCGGCCAAGGCCGCCTGGTATGCCGAGACCTCCCGCGTCGGGACGGTGCCGCCGAAGGTGTTCTGGCCGGTGCCCAACGTCGACTCCGGCCTGGTGCGGATCACCCGCCGCCCCGCCCGGAGACGACGGCCACGCGGCAGGAGACCTTCGCCGTCATCGACGCGGCGTTCGCGCAGCGCCGGAAGATGCTGCGGGCCGCGCTGTCCGGCTCGCTCGGAGGCGCCACCGCCGCGTCCGAGGTGATCGCGCGGGCCGGGATCGACCCGACGCTGCGGGGCGAGATGCTCGACGTCAACGCGTTCGCGGCCATCGCGGCCGAGATGCGGCTCGCGGCCCACTGACGTCCCTGCGCGCGGACCGGGTCGGGCCCCGACCCGTCCGTGGCGGGGCGTGACACAATGGGCGGCGTGTCAAGCCGCCCCAACGCGTCCCGAGCCCGCCGTCCCCGCACGAGGATGAGCGCCGCCGAGCGACGTGAGCAGCTGCTCGAGATCGCCCGCGAACTCTTCGCCGAGCGCGGCTTCGAGGGCACCTCCGTCGAGGAGATCGCTGCCCGGGCCGGCGTCTCCAAGCCCGTGGTCTACGAGCACTTCGGGGCAAGGAGGGCGCCTACGCAGTCGTCGTCGACCGTGAGACCAAGACCCTGCACACAGCGATCCGCGACGCCCTGACGACGCCTGGCGCAGGGTCGCGGGAGCTGCTCGAGCGTGGCGCCATGGCGCTGCTGCGCTACATCGACGAATGCCCCGACGGCTTCCGGATCCTCTCGCGCGACCCGTCCGCGACCCCCAGGAGATGCCGTCGGGCCAGCCGTCCGGGTCGTTCGCGTCCATTCTGAGCGACATCGCAGTGCAGGTGGAGGACCTGCTCGGCGCCGAGTTCGCCAAGACAGGCCACGACCCGCAGTTCGCCCGCCTCTACGCCCAGGCCCTCGTCGGGCTGGTCGCCCAGACGGGGCAGCAGTGGCTCGACAACCGCGAGCCGTCCCGCGAGGTCGTCGCACGGCACCTGATCAACCTCGCCTGGAACGGGATGGCCCACCTCAAGCCCGACCCGCGGCTCGTCATGGAGCACATGGACCGGCGGACCGTTCAGGTCGCTCCCACGGCGGTCGCCGAGCCGGCACCGCGTCGCCGCGGCGCCAAGAGCTAGCTGTACTTCCCCGTGACGTTGTGAACGCGTTCTGAGGGGTTTGGCCGCCGATCCCGGTGTGGGGTCTGTGGTGATTGTAGTGATGCAGCCACGTTTCGTAGGCAGCGGCTCGTTCGGCTTCGCTGGTGTAGGGCTTCGCGTATGCCCACTCGGCGGCGAGGGTGCGGTTGAAGCGCTCGACCTTCCCGTTGGTCTGCGGCCGGTAGGGCTTGGTCCACTTGTGTTTGACGCCCTCTCCGAGAGCGTCGCGGAAGGCGTGGGATCGGTAGCAGGCGCCGTTGTCGGTCATCACCGCGGTGACGGTCACGCCGAGTCCCTGGAAGAACGCGTTCGCGCGGGTCCAGAACCCCGCGGCGGTCTCCTTGCGTTCGTCGTCGAGGATCTCCGAGTACGCGACCCGGGAGTGGTCGTCGACGGCGTGGTGGAGGTATCGGTAGCCGCGGGAGCCTGCCGCTCCTGCCCGCGTTGCCTTGTCGCGGGCGGAACCCGCGGCGCGGTCCTGCGTGGATCCGCGGCCGTGGGCGTGCCAGCCGCCGCCGTCGGGGATCCGGCCCTGCTTCTTGATGTCGACGTGCACGAGCTGCCCGGGCGCGGCGACCTCGTACCGTTTCGGCTTCGGCTTTCGCACCGGCAGCCCGGTGGCCTGGTCGATGTCCACCAGCTTCGGCATGCCGTACCGGGCCAGCACACGACCCACCGTCGAGCGTGCCAGATGCAGGTGATACGCGATCCGGTGCGGACCCCACCGGCGCGTGAACCGCAACGCGATGATGCGCCGCTCCAACTTCCGCGGCAGTCGATTCGGCGAGGACGCCGGCCTCGAGCTGCGGTCAGTGAGTGGCTGCCCGGCCCGATACCTGTCGACCCACCGTTTCGCCGTCGCCGGCGAGCACTGGAACCGTTCCGCCGCGCGTCGCAGCGACCAGCCGCGATCGACGACGAGAACAACAAGACGACGACGCCCCTCCGGCGTCAAAGGCGCGTTAGCGTGGGACATGAAGACCTCCGTGAGCAAGATGCGAGTGTGGTAACCCACATCCTGCACGGAGGTCTTCGCCTACCTCACCCGTTCACAACCTGCCGGGGAAGTACAGCTAGCGCCCCGCCGCCGGGGCGAGGCCGGCCCCGCGGGGTCACTCCGACGCGAGCAGAAGCCGGCGGAGCATCGCGGCCAGCAGGGAACGCTCGGCCCCGTCCAGCCGGCGAGCAGTTCCTGCTCCAGATCCAGCAGCGACGTCATGGCCGCATCGACGAGGGCGGAGCCGTCGGGGGTGATGGCCACGAGCACCCCGCGCCCGTCGTTCGGGTCCTGCTCCCGCGTCACGAGGCCACGCTTGACGAGCCGGTCGACCCGGTTGGTCATGGTGCCGGAGGTGACGTGCGTCTCGCGCAGCAGTTGGCCGGGGAGAGGCGGTGGGGCGGCGTCGACCGGCGGAGGGCAGCGAGCACGTCGAACTCCCAACCCTCGATCGTGTGGGCGTTGAAGGCGCGCTTGCGGTGGCCGTCGAGGATGCCCGAGAGCCGGTCGATGCGCGACCAGATCTCCATCGAGTCGAGGCTCAGGTCAGGCCGGGCCCGCGCCCAGGCCTCGACGACGCCGTCGACCTCGTCGTTCACGGCAACACCTGGGCGCCCGCGACGGGCCGAACGCGCGGCGGACGGCGCGCACACCGCTGAACACGGTGAGGGCCTCGGCGAGCTCGATGCTGTGGGCGTCGGAGCCGGCGAGGAAGGCGCAGGTGGGCCCGGAACCGCTGACGATCGCGCCCAACGCCCCGCCTCGAGGCCGAGCCGCAGGGTGTGGGCGAGGCTCGGCTGGAGGGCGATCGCGGGGCGTTCGAGGTCGTTGGTGAGGTTCGCGCCGACGGCGGCGGCGTCGCCCGAGCGGAGCGCCTCGAGCAACGGGGCCGGGACCGTGGTGGGCCCGGCTCGCTCGTCCGGTCGAACTCACCGAAGACCGACGGGGTGGACAGACCGCTGTGGGAGAGGGCGAACGCCCAGTGGTAGGTGCCCGAGGTGATGACGGGGGCGAGGTCGATCCCGCGCCCCGTGCCGATGGCGGTGCCGCCGAGCAGCAGGAACGGAACGTCCGAGCCGAGGACGGCTGCGAGGGGTTGGAGCTGGTCGCGGGTCGCCCCCAGATGCCAGAGGGCGTTGCAGGCGACGAGGACCCCGGCGGCGTCGGCCGAGCCTCCGGCCATGCCGCCCGCGACGGGGATGCGCTTGCGGATGGTGAGGGTGACGCCCGCGTCGTCGACGCCGAAGCGCCTGGCCAGGAGCTTGGCGGCCCGCATCGCGAGGTTGGTGTCGTCGACGGGCAGGAAGCCCGCGCCCTCACCTTGGAAGGAGAGGCGGAACTGGCCCGCCGGGGCGGCCTGGGCGATCACCTCGTCGCCGAGGCTGACGGCCTGGAAAACGGTGCCGAGCTTGTGGAAACCCTGGGGGTCGGTCCCGCCGACGCGCAGGGCCAGATTCACCTTGGCAGGGACGCGCACCCGCACAGCTCTGGTCACGCTCCGAAACCTACCGTACGACCGTCCGCCGCACCCCGGCTGGGGCCTCCCCCAAAATCGGCCAGTAGCCGATTCTGGTCGGTCTGCCTGGAATTAGTGGCCACTGATTGCCCGGGTGTCAGCTTGGACGGTGTTGCCGTCGTCGTCCTGGCCGGGCCGACCCCTGCCGGGCTTGCCCGTGAGAATCGGCCAGTAGCCGATTCTGGTCGGTCTGCCTGGAAATAGTGGCCACTGATTGCCCGGGTGTCAGCTTGGACGGCGTTGCCGTCGTCGTCCTGGCCGGGCCGACCCTGCCGGGCCTCCCCGTGAGAATCGGCCAGTAGCCGATTCTGGTCGGTCTGCCTGGAAATAGTGGCCACTGATTGCCCGGGTGTCAGCTTGGACGGCGTTGCCGCCGGATCCCCGACGGCCGGACCTCGCCTGCGCACGCCAGCCATGTCGCCGACACCGGCGTTCGTGCTTGTCACGTGCCGTAGTGCACAGGTCGCGCCCGTCCGGGCATGCGTCGACGGCGGAAGGTGGGCGACGCCCGGCGAGCGACCGTGGCCGGTTCGGCGTTTGGCCCGCGGACCACACCACGCCGGTGCCAGAATCTCAGCTGTATCAGGAGAGGGAGTGGGGACTCCTGCCGGGTGTAGCAGGCCTGCGATCGGAGGAAGTTCCGTGTCCCCAACCACTCTCCTCATCCTCGACCCCAACGCGTCCGAGGCGCTGCCCTCCGGCAGGGCACCCGACCCCGTCACGTACCTCGGGAACCGCGTCCTTGTCCGCGGGCTCCCGGGACACTCGCAGGACGCTCCGCTGGAGCTCCTCCGCAAGGTTTCCGAGGGCCTCGGCATCCGCGTGGTCGAGCCCCGGGGCGATGTGCTCCGCCGGGTCCTCGACGACGACCGCTTCGCCCAGGTCCTCGACCACGTCTGGGTGACCTCATTCGGCCTCGAACGCTTCGACGGCGGCGCCCCGTCGACGCCTGGCCGGTACTGCAGGCCGCCCGGCGGGCCGACCCAGGGTCGCCAGAGGGCTGCAGCTCGACCACGTGATGGCTACGGCCGGCCCGCAGTACCAGGGCATGCCCTACTACGTCTCCATGCCCTACTACGTCTCCATGCCTGCGGGTGCGCCGGCCGGCACCGAGTATCTCCGCCCAGGCAGCGGCGGTCGCGCCCCCGCGAGCGTGGTGCTTCCCGACCCGGCCGCGCGCCGCAGGGGCTGAAGCGCCAACCGCTGGTGGTCGTCCCCGACACGGCTCTCGGTGAGCATCCCTGGTTCGATGATCCGGCGCAGGCCACCGACGACGTCAGCGCGGCCGGGCTCCGGCTCGGGCTCGGCGGCGACGTGCCTGCCGTCGCCCCGGAGCCCCCTCGAACCCGCTCGACGGCGCCCTCCCGGCCGACGCCGGGCACGCCACCTTCATCGCGGGCATCATCAGGCAGCTGTGCCCCGAGGCGCGGATCCAGGTGATCCCGCTGCTGGACGATGCGGGCACGATGCCCGAGGGCGCACTCCTCCAGGTGCTGGCGCTGCTGCTCGTGCGGCAGCTGCAGGTGGTCAGCGGCCTCGAGGACCCGGCCCAGTCGATCGACGTGCTGTCGCTCTCGCTCGGCTACTACCACGAGGATCCCGACGATGAACTGGAGGATGCGCCGCTCAGGGCCCTCCTGCAGGAGCTCGGTCGACTCGGAGTGCTGGTGGTGGCCGCAGCGGGCAACCAGGCAACCACCCGACGGCTCTACCCGGCGGCCTTCGCGGGCCAGACCGAGCCGACGCTGGACCCGGGACGGGTGCCGCTGGTCAGCGTCGGGTCGCTCAACCCCGACGGGTCGACCGCGTCGTACTTCAGCAACGCGGGCGACTGGATCTCCTGCCACCGGCCCGGGGCCGCGTTGGTCAGTACCATGCCGACGACTCTGAACGGGGAGTTGCAGCCGACGGCGAGGCTCGACGGCGACCCGCCCGCGCCACGATCGACCCGGACGACTTCACCGGTGGCTTCGGCACCTGGTCGGGCACCTCCTTCGCCGGCTCGGTCCTCGCCGGGCAGCTCGCGGCCCGGTTGGCCGCCGACAGGAGCCTGGCCGACACCGATCCCGGAGTGGCACTCAAGCGGGCCTGGGTCGCCCTCGACGGTGAGCTGGGGTGGAGGCCGTGAGCACCCCGGGGCGACCGGGTCGCTGGCCGGGCAGGCGGCGGAGGCCTTCCGCGACTACCTCGGCGGAGACACCGGACGGATGGCCGACCTCGTCACCCTCCTCACCCCGTGCCTCTGGGCCGTCGCCCGCTCGAGCGGCCTCGACCACGCCCAGGCCGAGGACGTGGTCCAGAACGGGTGGGTCACGCTGGCAGGCAACGCGCAGGCCGTCCGCGATCCGCAGGCGGTGTTCGCCTGGCTGCTGACCACCGTCCGTCGCGAGGCGTGGCGGGTGGCGGGCCGTCCGCGGACCGAGCCGATGGAGGTCGAGCCCGTCTCCCCGGCGCCGGGCCCCGAGTCCGTCGTCGAGACCAACGACCGCGCAGCGCTCCTGTGGCGACACGTCACCTCCCTCAACCCCGCTGCCAGGCGCTGCTGCGCGTCGTCGCGTTCGCCGCCGTACCCGACTACTCGGCCATCTCGGCCGCCCTCGGGATGCCGGTCGGTTCGATCGGGCCGACGCGGGGCCGCTGCCTCGCCGCGCTGCGCGACGCACTGCTGACCGATCCTGCCTGGAGCGACCGATGAACGCCTACGACCCCGATGCCTTCCTCACAGCCGACGACATGGAACTGATCGACCGGATCGGGTGGGCGGCCGACCTGCACGACCCCGTCCCGAAGGCCTTACCGACCGGATGCTGACGGCCGTCTCCGTCGCCCTCATGGAGGCTGAACTGGCGGTCCTCGTGGACGGCGGGCTCGAGGTCGTACGGTCGGAACCGGCAACCACCATCACCTTCACGGCCTCCTCCCTCAGCCTGATGATCACCCTCACCGAGGTGGAGCGACGGGTGCGGATCGATGGCTGGGTCACCGGCGGCGGAATCGCCGTCCAGCTCCTCACCGGTGCCGAGGTGCTCGAGACGGTCTCGGATGCGACCGGCCGACTGGTGTGGACCTCGGTGCCGCACGGGCCCGTCCGGTTCCGCATCACCCGGACAGGGAGGGGCCAGGCCGGTCATCACTCCGAGCATCGAGGTGTAGGTGAGCGCACAGGCGCAGGACCTCTACGACGCGGCCCGGACTGCGCTGGCACAGCAGCGCACCGACCGGGCCGACCGTCTCCTGCGGCGCGCCATCGAGGCGTGCGCCCCGATGACGTCGAGCTGCGGCTCCGGATCCGGATCTCCTCGACATGGGTGACGTTCGAGCGGCAGGGATTGGACGCGGCGCTCGCGGTGCTCGACCGGCTGCGGAGGTCGTCCTCCCGCGCGGGCCTACCGGCCGTCACGGCGGCAGCGGCCGTGCAGGGCGGGATCTTCAGGGCCCGCGGCGGTGACCTGCGCGGAGCCTGGCGGGTGCTGTCCCGCATCGACGGCGCCGCCCTACCCGACCCCGACCGGGTGCGGTTCCTGGTGAACCGTGCGACGCTCGCCTCTGAACTCCGGCGCCTCGACGAGGCCGCGGCCGACCTGATGGAGGCAACCGAGCTGGCCCGCTCCCTCGAACTGCTGCCGCTCGCGTTCATCGCCGGGCACAACCTCGGCTGGGTGCAGTTCCTCCGCGGCGACCTGCCCGCGGCGCTGGCCGCGACGGGGAGGCTGACGACCTGCAGGTCGATGTGGACCGTGGCGTGGCCAGGCTCGACAGGGCCCGGGTGATGCTGGAGGCGGGCCTGGCCGAGGAGGCGCTCGACGTCCTCGGAGCGCTGCCCGGGCCGGACGCCAGGTGAGCGCCGAGGCCGACCTCGAGCGAGCCCGGGCCGAACTGCTGCTCGGCCGCTCCGACGACGCCATCCGGCATGCGCGCCGCGCCGCCCGTAGTTTCGCCGCCCGCGACGAGCCGTTCTGGGAACGACGATGTCGGCTCGCGGCGCTGATCGCCCGCCCGAGCCCCGGCGGCCCTCCGGTTGTGGGAGGAGGCCTCGACGGAGCGTGACCGGTGGGTGGCGGAACCGGCCGCGGCCATCGCGCTGCAGCAGCTGGCAGGGGAACCGCCGGTGCAGCTGCTCCGGGCGGTGCGGGCGTTGGCCTCGTCACCGGTCGTGTCGCGGCGGATCGCGGGCCTCGTCGCGCTCGCCCGCTACGACGCGGCCATGGGCGCGACCGGTTCGGCCAGGCGTCGGATGCGGGCTGCGAGCGCCGAGCTGCTCAGGGCGCAGTTGGGCGTGGCTAGCCTCGACCTGCGGGCAGCGGTCGCCCTCCACGGGCAGCCTGCGCTGGCCCTCGACCTGGACCTGGCCGAGCGGCTCCCAGGTCGGCGGGGTGTCGACGCCCTCGTTGACGCGGCCGAGCGGTGGCGGGCCGCCGCCCGGCCGATGCCGAGGGTCCGTCCCGACCCCGACCCGATGGTCGCCATGGCGGTGGCTCAGCTGCGAAGGGTGCGCGCCGAGTTCGCGGGCGCCCCGGAGACGCCGCGCTGCGCCGGAACGTGATCGAGGCCGAACGGGAGCTCCGGGCGAGGAGTTGGACGACCCGTCCGACCGTCCCCCTGTCGGCCGAGACCCTCCCAGCGTCCCGGCTGCGCACCGCCGCACGTGAGGCGGGGGCGACCCTGGCGATCTGTGTGCCCGGGGGAGGGAGACGTGGGTTGCGCTGCTTGACGGCCGTGGGGCCCGGCGGGTCCGCCTCGGTGACGAGGACGTGCTGGCCGCGCTCGTGGCCGCCGTCCACAGCGACCTCGCCGCCGAGGCGTCGTTGCCCGACGGGCATCCGGTCGGCTCGGTGGTGCGGGCCTCGCTCGCCGCCCGTTTGGATGCGCTGCGCCGGGCCGTGATCGAGCCGTTGGGCGAGTTGGGCCGCGAACTGGTGGTGGTGCCGTCGCGCGTGCTCACCGGCGTCCCCTGGTCGGCGTTGCTCGACCGTCCCGTTACGGTCTCCCCGACGGCTTCGGGATGGGCCACCGGTGCGCGACGCATCGAGGGGCCCGTGGTCGGGGCCCTGGCCGGCCCCGACCTGGATGGGGCCCGTAGGGAGGTGAGCGAGATACAGCGCGCATGGGGAGCGACCCCCACCCCGGGTCGCTCGCGGAGGCGCTCGCCGACTGCGATCTGGTGCACGTGGCGGCGCACGGCACCCACCGCGGTGACAACCCATTGTTCTCCAATCTGCTGCTCGACGAGGGCATCGTCGTCGCCCACGAACTTGACGTCGGCCCCGTCCGCGCCAGCCACGTGGTGCTGTCGGCCTGCGAGGTGGGCCGTGCCTCGCACAGCCCGGGGGACCAGCCGCTGGGCCTCACCGCGGCGTTTCTCGCGGCGGGTGTGGCGTGCGTCGTCGCGCCCGTCGCGCCGGTGGGTGACCGGCTCGCCGCCACCGTCATGGCCCGCTACCACGCGGGCCTGATCGCCGGCCTGGACGCGGCGACGGCACTCTCGGCCGCCGTCAACGGCACCCCCGCAGCGGGCGCCTACGTCTGCTTCGGTTCGTCGTGGCGCGCATGTATCACGGGGGCCGACGGTGACTCCTGACGGGTGTCCGGCGACGCGGACGGCTCGGCGCCGGTGCCTGGCCGATACCGGGAAGGGCGAGGGGGAGTCGGGCCTGCGGTCATGGGGGGCCGCGGGCCTGATCCCGCCCGGGCCCGGCTCAGTCGGCCGCCCGCGCCAGGAAGCAACCTCGGATGTGGTCGTCGACCGCCCCGATCGCCTGCAGGGTGGCATACATCGTGGTGGGGCCGACAAAGCGGAAACCACGCTTCTTCAACTCCCGGCTGAGAGCGGCCGACTCCGCCGTCTGCGTCGGCACATCGGCGAAGGTGAGGGGTGCCCTCCCGCGTGGCGCCGGGGTGTGCAGCGCGATCAGGTCGCCCAGCCGCTCGCCGTCACGGTGCATCTCCAGCAGCGCGCGAGCGTTGCCGATGGTGGCCTCGATCTTCTGCCGGTTGCGCACGATCCCGGCGTTGCCCATCAGAGCGTCGACGTCCTCGTCGGTCATCGCCGCGACCTTCTCCGGGTCGAAGCCGTGGAAGGCCTCGCGGTAGCCCTCCCTCTTGCGAAGCACCGTGATCCAGCTGAGGCCCGCCTGCGCCCCTCCAGGCAGATCCGTTCGAGCAGCGCGTGCTCGTCGGGGCTGTCGTCGACCGGACGGCCCCACTCATCGTCGTGGTACGCCTCGTACAGCGGGTCGCCCGCGCCGAAGCACCGGATCTTCTCCATGGCCGACACTCCTCTCATCAGATCGGTTGTGTCCAACTATCGGGCGGCAGCGCCCGCGCGTCACGTGTCGACCCGGGCCTGTGGACAAACCGTGCGGGTCCGGCTGGTCGCGTCACGTGGCTGACGATAGACTCAAGGCTCGGCCCGCAGGGGCCGTTCCCCGGTTGGTCTTTCGGCAGGGCCCGCCTGACTTTGAATCAGGATTAGCGAAGTAGGTTCGACTCCTACCCGGGGAGCCGAGATGGCCTCTGACAAGGCCGAAACCCCTCCAAGTTCGGATTGGAGGGCTTTTTCCTGTTTGCCGGGTCACACGTCGGCCCCTGGCGATCGGGGACCCCTGCTTCCAAACGTGCGGTCGCGAGGGTATCGCGGATGGTGTGAATGCGGCCGGGGTAGGCGATCGGCTTCCTCGTCGACGTCCACGATGCAGAGGATGGACACCGCATGGGCATGGTGCACCTGGCGTGCCCGCGCGAGCAGCTGGAGGGCGTCGGCCTGGAGTGGGCGGCGAAGATCTGCCGGAAGTCGCCGACGGCGCAGCGGATGCTGAAGTATGTCCGCGTCTCTTCGCGGAACGACCGCTGTGTGCACATCGCCGTGGCGGCCGCGCTCGCGCGCGTCGGGGTCTGTGCCCCGTCCGACTACCCTGCGGTACTGCCCGATTCTCACTTCCCGGGACCAAAGACTTGACGCGCAAACGTGCTTCGGTCATGATTGATGTAACGTTTAATCTTGCAGAGCAGCACCACCACCGTACCAGGACGAGGCAGTCCCGATCAGACGGACGAGGCAGTCCCGATCAGCTGAGATTCACCAGGAAGCGCCTCTCGGCTCGGGTACGAGCCTGCCCTCAGAAGGGTCACGCCGCACTGCGAGAACGGTAGGAGTACGACGAAACCCTAGAAAGGTCACTCATGAAGTTCCGATCAACGATGATCGCCGCGGCCGCCCTCACGGTCGCCGCAGCAGTCTCGCTCAGCGCCTGTGGGTCGACGACGCCCGCCGGCTCCCCAGAACCCCAGTCGTCCGCGGGAACCACCGAAGAGTGGTGGAGTGCAGCCCCCGAGTCCGTCACCGGCACGGTGAGGTTCTGGAACTGGGGCGACACCTCGGACGTGGCCGATGAGGCCATCGCTGCGTTCAACAAGGTCTACCCCAACATCACCGTCGAGGCGAAGACGGTGTCCTACAAGGACTACGTCGCCTCGCTGAGCGCGGCCCTCGCCTCCGGAGAGGGCCCGACGCCTTCCACGTCGAGCCGGCCATGGCGGTCCAGTTCGCCGACCTGATCGAGGACATCTCCCCGATCTTCGAGGCGCGCGTGGGCGCCGACTGGAGGGACGCCGCCCCGAGGCGGCGATCGCCGAACTGAGCTCGGGCGACCGCCTTCTGGGTGCACCCAACGGCATCAGCGCCGCCGGCACCCTCCAGCTGAACGTCGGACTCCTCAACGAACTCGGCCTGACCTTCCCGAGGGCCAGATGACCCTCGACGAACTGGCCGCCTTCTGCGGGGAAGTGACCGCCAAGGGCAAGCAGTGCATCTCGATGGGCGCCAAGGACGGCTGGGTCGCCCAGGACGTCTTCCAGGCCATGGCCAGCAGCGTCGCGCCCGGCAAGTTCTGGGCTGCCGTCGAGGGTGGAGACTGGACCGATCCCGGCCTGGTTGAAACCATGGACATGTGGCAGAAGATGTTCAGCAACGGCATCTTCCAGGACGGTGCGCTGGGCATGAACCTCTACACCGACGCCTGGTACACGTGGCTGCAGGGTGACGCCGTCGCCTCGCCGATCGGCTACTGGGTGCCACCGACTTCATCGCCGAGACCAGCATCACCAACCAGGGCAGCGCCGGCGTGAGCAACCCGACCCCGCTCGAGACGATCCTCGTGCCGTTCCCGTCGCTCGGCGACAGCCCGACGACGCTGGCCGCCTCGGTCTCCAGCGGTATGGCGATCAACAAGGACTCGGAGAACAAGGCCGCCGCGGCCGTCTGGACCCACTGGTTCTCGATCGATCCCACCGGGTACCAGGAGATGTCCGCGCAGAGCCTCGCCGGCCTGCCGAGCGTCCAGGGTGTCTCGATCGAGCCCCAGGGCCTCGCTTACCCCGAGCTCGTCAAGGAGCCTCTTGCCAACATCATCGAGATGGGCCTGAACGCCCCTGAGTCCCGGGCGATCACGTACCCCGAGCTCGTCACCGCGCTGACCACTGCCCTGCAGTCGTCGGCGACCGGCGTCGACTCCGCCACGGTTCTGCAGACCCTGCAGGCCGCCTCGGACGCCGTCAAGCGAGGCTGACGACCTTCCCCCGCGGAGGGCGGTGTGTGTCCCACGCGCCGTCCTCCGTCACCTTGACCCGGAGAGACATGACCAGCTCGAGCCAGACAGCGGCCCGCACCGAACAGGTGCCGGCCGGCGACACGCCCACCGTGTCGCGAGGCCGCCGTTCCCGGCGGCTCTACCACCCCGCCACTACCTCTTCCTGGTGCCGGCCATCCTCCTGACCGGTGGCCTCGTGTACTTCAGCATCGGTTACACCGGCTACCTGAGCATGTTCGACACCAACGGCATCAGCCCCAGGCGGGACTTCGTCGGGTTCGGCAACTATGTCCGAGCGATCCAGGACCCCGGGTTCTGGATGGCGGTCCGCAACGTCGGCTACTTCTTCCTGTTGATCCCCATCCAGCTCGCGCTCGGCTTCGGCTTCGCCGTCGTGCTGACATCGCGGGTGCGGCTCGCGGTCTTCTACAAGGTGATCATCTTCCTCCCCGTCGTCCTCGCCCCGGCGGTCATGGCGCCGGTGTTCGTCCAGATGTTCAGCCCGGGGCCAGGTCGACACGTTCCTGCGAGCCATCGGGCTCGGCGCGTTCTCCCACGCCTGGCTCGCCGACCCGAACACGGCGATCTGGGTGCTCGGCCTGATCCAGATCTGGAGCGGAACCGGCTTCTGCTTCGTCCTCTACCTCGCCGGGCTGAGCCAGATCGACACCAGCGTGATCGAGGCCGCCCGCATCGACGGAGCCGGCAACGCCCGGCTCCTCTGGTCCGTCATCCTGCCGATGGTCCGCCAGACGACGATCACGCTCTTCGTGCTCACCACCATCGGCACCATCAAGATCTTCGACATCCCGCAGATCATCACGCAGGGCGGGCCCGCGAACTCGACCCAGTTCCTGGCCACATACATCTATCAGCAGGCGATCCAGAACTACGCGGCCGGTTACGGCGCAGCGCTCACAGTTCTCCTCGTGATCACCTGTCTGGTGCTCGCATTCCTCCAGTTGAGGGTCACCCGGAAGGCAGTCAGTTGATCGAGTTGCGCAGCCGGTCGTCCCGGGTCTTCCTGCAGGTCGCCCTGACGGTGGCCATCGTGCCCTTCGTGGTGCCGTTCGTGATCATGGTGGCGTTCGCCAGCTCCGGCGAGGGGCGATCGCCAACTTCGGGGCCGTGCTCGCCCGCCCCGAGCTCGGCCAGTTCGCCCGCAACAGCGTCGTCATCGCCGCCGGTGTCGTCCTGCTGACGCTTGTGTGTACGCTCACCGCGGCGTTCGCGCTCGCCAAGCTGGACCTGCGGTTCCGGGAGACGATCTTCTATTTCCTGGTGGCCGCGCTCACGCTCCCGACGGCGGCGCTCACCGTCCCGCTGTTCATCACCGTTCGCACGCTCGGCCTCTACAACAGCCCCCTCGCCGTCGTGCTCCCCTGGCCGCACTCCAGATCGCCTTCAACGTCCTGCTGGCCCGCGGATTCATCAGTGGCATCCCCGACGAGCTGATCGAGGCCGCCCACGTCGACGGCGCCTCCACCTGGGTGGTGTTCACGCGGATCATCGTCCCCTGTCACGGCCGGTCATCGCGGTGATCACGATCTGGTCGTTCGTCGGCGCCTGGAACGAGTACCTGCTCCCGCTCATCTTCCTGCAGAAGACGGAGCAGCAGACCCTGACGCTGCTTCCCTCCTTCTTCGTCAGCCGCTTCGCCGCCGACCAGACCAAGGTCTTTGCCGCCTCGTGCCTGATCGCGCTGCCCACCGTGATCTGTTACGTCGCCTTCCAGAAGTACTTCGAGCGTGGCCTCACCTCCGGGGCCCTCAAATGACAGCCGGGGCGACCGGCCTCCGCGTCGACGGTGCCCTCCGCCCCTCGCCGTCGACCGTGGGCGCCCCGCCTCGACTGGGACTGGACCGAGGGTGACGGCATCGACACGTTCCGGGTCGAACTCTCCGACGGCGCCGGGCGCAGCTGGGAGTCGGAATGGTCGCGGCCGGGGCCCGCATTCCTGGACTACGCGGGGCCGACGCTGCTGCCGCACACGACCCACTCGTGGCGGCTCGCCTTCCGCGGCCACGGGGGCGGCGGTGGACCACCGATGACGCACAGTTCGTCACGGGCCTGTGCGGACGGCCCTGGTCTGCCGCCTGGATCTCGACGGCCCAGGAGGCGCGCCTCGGTGGGCTCGACCCGGTCGGCCCCGCCGCGTCGAGGAGCCGCCGGACGCGTCGCGTCCGCAGCGCCCGGCGCCTCTCTTCTCGGTCGACTTCGATGCGTCACCGGTGCCGGGCGACCTGTACCTCCTCCGGGCGACCGCGCTCGGAGTGCTCGACATCACGCTGAACGGGCTGCCCGTGTCGGCGGAATGCCTCGCGCCCGGCTGGACCGACGTCGCCAGGACGCTGCAGTACCAGACCCTCGACGTCACAGATCTCCTGCGGCCCGGCGCCAATCGGCTCGAGATCCGCGTCACCGACGGCTGGGCCGTGGGGCACATCTGCTGGTTCGGCACCGCGCACTACAGCCCCATCCGGGCCGTGCTCGCCCAGGTCGAGGCGCTCCGCGACGGCGGACGCGACGTGATCGCCGGCACCGGGCCCCACTGGTCGGCCCGGGAATCGTCGCTGACCTACGCCGACCTGCAGAACGGCTGCGACACGCGCGTCGCGGCGGACCCGGGAGCCCCGCTGGACGTGATCGAGGTCGCCCCCATGGTGGGGGAGTGCGTCGCGGGCGTCGCCCGCCGGTGGTGCCGATCGGCCGCTTCCCGGCCAGGTCCGGCTCCTGGGTGGGCGACGAATACGTCGTCGACTTCGGTCAGAACATGGTCGGCTGGGTCGAGCTCGACCTGTGGGAACACGACGGTCAGGCCATCACCGTGCGCCACGCGGAGGTCCTGACGGCGGACGGCGCCCTGTACACCGACTCCCTCCGGTCGGCCGCCGCCACCGACGGGTACACGTTCGCAGGGCCGGTCGGCCGCACGAAGCTGGCCCCGACCGGCACCGTCCACGGATTCCGTTACGCCGGGATCACCGGCCTGGCAGGCGCGGACCTGACGGGCCTCGAAGCCGTCGCCGTCTCCGCCGACCTCGCGCCGCTGGCCGGGTTCCGCTGCTCCGACCCCACCTCACCCGGCTGCACGACAACGTCCTCTGGAGCGCCCGGGCAAACCTGCTGAGCGTCCCGACCGACTGCCCGCAGCGCGACGAACGCCTTGGCTGGACGGGCGACGCGCAGATCTTCGCGGCCACCGCCGCGCTGAACTTCCGGGCGCTGGAGTTCTTCAGGAAGTGGCTGCGTGACGTCCGCGACGCCATCACCGCGGACGGCTCCGTGCCAAACGTGGCGCCCGACGTCCTGACCACCTCGCTTGCGGGCAGCCACGACGGCGCGGCCGGCTGGGGCGACGCGATCGTGATCGTGCCGTGGGAGATGTATCAGGCCTACGGAGACCGCAGCATCCTCGTCGAGAACCTCGACGCGATGGCGGGCTGGCTCGCCTACCTCGAGCGCAACAGCGAGGGCCTGATCCGCCCGGCCGAGGGGTTCGGCGACTGGCTGGCCTTCGACCCGACCCCGCTCGACCTCGTCGCCACCGCCTTCTACCACCGGGCGGCCCTGCTCGCCTCCCGCTGCGCCGCCGCCGTCGACGACGAGAGGGCCGACGGCTGGGACGCCCTCGCCGGAAGGGTCCGCGACGCCTGGCGTGAACGGTTCCTCCGCGACGGCCTGCCGAGCGCCCGGACCCAGGGCGCCGCCGTCCTGGCCCTGCACTTCGGGCTGCTCGACGACCACGAGATCCCCGCCGTCGCCGCCGACCTGGCCGCCCTGCTCGAGGAGAATCGGTTCCGCCTGTCGACCGGCTTCCTGACGACGCCCTACCTCCTGCCTGCCCTCACCCAGGTCGGGCGCGACGACGTCGCGCTGCGGGTGCTCCTGGGGGACGCGCCGCCGTCGTGGCTCTACCCGGTCAAGCATGGCGACGCCACCTCGATGTGGGAGCGCTGGGACTCGTGGACGGAGGAGGGCGGCTTCCAGGACCCCGCCATGAACTCCTTCAACCACTACGCCTACGGCGCGGTCGACGAGTGGATCTGCGACCGGATCGGCGGCATCCGCCGGACGGGCCCGGCCTACGCCAGCGTCGAGATCTCTCCACTGCCGAGCCGGGAGATCACCTCGGCCAGCCACGCCCGCACCACCCCGTACGGGAGGATCGCCGTCGAGTGGGAGACCGACGGCGACGAGTTGCGGATCCGCACCGAGATTCCCGACGGCGTCATCCCCACTTTCGTGACCCCCGCGGGATACGCCGCCCGGAGTCTCAGCCGTATATGCTCCGAGTGGGCGGTCCACCCTCCTGCTTCGGCGGACGCCATGAGCATGGGTGTGAGGGGCCGCCGTCCGGATGACAGGGGGTGGCGCATGACCGCAGACGGAGGCACCGTCAGCATCCGGGATGTCGCTGCCGCGGCCGGGGTGTCGGTCGCCACCGTCTCCAACGTCCTGAACTCGACCGGCCGGTTCTCGGAGAAGACGAAGCACCGCGTCGAGGAGGCCATCCGCGAGCTCGGCTTCGTGCGGAACCGATCGGCCTTCGAGCTGCGGACCAAGGAGAAGGCGATCATCGGCCTTCTGGTGCCGAACCTGGCCAACTCCTTCTTCGCCAGCATGGCGCGGGGGTCATCGACCGCGCGGCCGAGCACGGGCTGCTGGTCGTCGTCGCCGACAGCCTCGAGAACGAGGATCACGAGACGGCCACCCTGCTGAGCCTGACCGAGCAGCAGGTGGAGGACATCGTCCTGCTCCCGGTCCAGAGCGCGAAGGCGATCCTCGAGCGCTGGTCGCCCGCGAAGGGCACCCGCGTCGTGTTCGTCGACGCGGAGGCCCCGACTCCTACTGCTCGGTCGCGGCCGACGACAGCGCCGGCGGGCAGTTGGTCCTCGAGCACCTCATCTCCGTCGGCGCGACGCGCGTCGGCTACATCGCACCCGACGACTACGGCGTCACGCGCGCCCGCTACCGCGGCGCCAAGCGGGCCGCCGACGCCGCAGGCATCAGCCTCGAATGGGTGCCGATCCAGGCGATGGACGTTGCGGCCGGCGTGGAGGTGGGCCAGCGGCTCGTGCGCAGCGGTCTCCCGTTCGACGGCCTCGCCACGGCCAACGATCTGGTGGGGATCGGCCTGCTGCGCGCCCTGCGGGAGGCGAAGGTTCCGGTACCCGGCGAGGTGGCGGTCGTCGGCTACGACGACCTCGACCGCTCCCAGGATCTGCCCATCCCGCTGACTTCCGTCCGGCAGCCGAAGGAGGAGCTGGGCGCGCTCGCGCTCGAAATGCTGATCTCCGAGCGGTCCAGGGAACCCCACCGACACAGCAGCAGGGTGCTGCTGCCTGAACTCGCTCCCCGAGCCTCGACGGCACCCCTGAGGGTGGGTCGCAGCTAGTCACACCACAGTCAACCTTCGTCTATTGACAGGCGGAGGGTAGTCGCAAGGATAATGATTAAACGTTCCACCAGGAACCTGGCGTCGGCAAAGGAGACGATGCAACATGAGACCACCAGCGAAAACACACCACTCAGAACCGCGGAAGGGTGGGCCAGGACGCGTCGAATCGTGACGTTCGGCGCCAGCCTTGCGCTGCTGGGCGGCATGCTCACCCAGCCGGGCATCGCGGCCGCCGATCCCATCTACCTCGTCGACAGCTGGACCTACCCCGGCAACCTGCACGACCCCGGCACCACCTCGATCGGCCAGAGCGTCACGATCCCCGCCGACGGTGAGAACTACAACACCGTCGGCGGACGCTTCGCGAACTACTCCGGCGGAGGAAAGGGCATGACCCTCACCCTCAAGGCGGATGGGCCCGCCGGCGAGGTGCTCGTCTCCGAGGCCATCCTGGGGCTCAAGGACAACGTGTGGGTCGCCGTCACCAGCCCACGACGCTCGCACCCGGCACCTACTACCTCGAGGCCAGCGTGCCCGACGGCCAGGTGGCCTGGTGGTCGACGAGCGAGGACGTCTACGCCGGGGAGAGGCGCTGCGCAACGACAGCCCCGTCCCGGTGACCGGACGATCTCCATCGAGGCCGTGGTCCCGCTCGGCGAGGGCGAACTGCGGTTCGAGGGCGCACCGCCCGTCCTGTCTCCAAGTGGGACTACCCCGCCGACCTGCACGCAACGTCGACGACCAGCCTCGGCCAGAGCTTCATGATCGGCGAGACGGCTCCCCCATCGACACCGTCGGCGGCCGCTTCTCCAACTACTCCGGCGAGGGCAAGGGCCTCACCCTCACCCTCCGTGAGGACGGCCCGCGGGTGACGTGGTCGCCAGCCGCGAGATCACCAGGCTCGGCGACCATGTGTGGGAGGGAGTGAAGACCTCCGCCCCGCTGACGCCCGGCACCTACTACCTGGAGGCCACCGCGCCCGACGGCCCCGTGGCCTGGTGGAGCCTGAGTTCCGACGGCTACACGTCCGGCACCGCCTACGAGAACGGGGTCCCCGTGCGCGGCGACCGCGGCCTCTACCTCCAGTCGATGATGGAGCGGCCCGTCAAGTCGCCCGGCTTCGTCGACGGCGTGGCAGAGGGCGTCACGTTCGACTCCGACGGCATCGTCATCCGCCGCGACGACGGCACCGGCTTCTCCTACGACTACGCCCCAGCGTGATCGTCGAGGACGGCCTCCAGAAGGCCTGGTGGTGTGGCCACAACGCGGGCGGCGACGGCGTCTACTACTCCGAGGGCCCGGTCGCCGAGGACACCTGGTCCAAGCCGAAGCTCGTGCTCGCGGCCGACGTCCCCTGGGAGGTCACACACGCCTGTGACCCGAGCGTCATCCGCGGCGACTTCACCGTCGACGGAGACGACTGGTCGTACCTGATGTACTACGGTGCCGCCGACCTGTCGAGCCAGAACACCAAACTCGGGATGGCCTTCTCCAACAACGGCACCGAGTGGAAGAAGTACGGCGACGCCCCGCTCCTCGTGGAGCCCGGAATGCAGTACGACTACGGCGTCGGCATGCCGGGGCTCTTCACGGTCGACGGGAAGCCGCACGTGGCGTACTTCGATACCGGTCGAAACAGCGCGATGTTGATCCGCGAGGTCAACGCCGACGGCACGCTGGCGGAGCGGATCGACATGCTCCCGATGTCCGGCGGCGACACCTTCGCCGATCTCGCCTTCTCCGAGGCCGAGGGCCGCTGGTACGTGGCCACGAAGTCCCAGCTCCCTCCAACGGTGACGCCTCCACCTACGTCTACCGTTCCCTCGGCAGCGACCTGCTCACCACCGAGTGGAACTACCTGGGTGAGATCGGCGAGTACCTGACCGACTTCCGCATGAACCACAACGCCGGCTGGTTCCGCAACGGCGACGGCAGCCTCTACGAGGCCGACGGCGTGAAGCGGATCATGTTCGGTGGGCAGGACGATGTCAGCACCGCCTGGAATGCCGACGCCTGGGATCTCGCCACGGTGCGGATCACGGGGAACCCGACCGCCGCCGCTGCGCCGAAGGCCTTCGGGCTCCGGGGCCCGGCCGACGGCGCCGTCCTCGATCCCCTCAACGTGAACGCCTTCTCGTGGGCCACCTCGTCGGGGCGACCAGCTACACCGTCCGGGTCGGCACTGATCCGGCGCTGACCACCGACACGCTCGTGCTCTCGACCACCGTCCACCCGTACGCCAAGTCCGGCCTCAAGACGGCCTTCAACTACGGCAGCGGGACCCAGCGGATGGCCTTCGAACCGGGCATGACCTACTACTGGAACGTCACGGCCGTGAACCCGGCCGGGTCGGCGACGTCGACGACGGTGAAGTCCTTCACGACCGCGGCGACCTACGACCTCGACTTCGCAGGGAAGGGCTACGTCCCGTGGCGGACGTTCGGCGGGGCCTCGATCACGCGCGGTGACATCGCCGTGCTGAAGTTCGCGGGCGCCACCGGTGGGATCCGGACCGGGGCCGACTACGCTCCGACGCGCATCAACCTCTCCGACATGGACCGGATCCAGGTGACCTTCGCCGAGGGCACCGACCCGTCCGCCATCGAGGCGCTCGTCGTCAGCTACCGGCTGCAGTCCGAGAACCGGGAGACCCCTGTCCGGACGATCTCCGCTCCGGTCGCCGACGCCGTCGACGGCGTGCTGACGATCGACATGACGGGGATGCCCGGCTGGGGTGTGCCCGGGGAACGGATCGCCGAACTGACGATCGGTGCGGCGGCGGCCGGGACCATCCGGGTCGACTCCATCGAGGTCGCCGGTCCGCCGGCGGTCGTCGACATGGAGACGGCGGCCCCGGCAGTCGGGGTCCTCTCGACCACCAGCGGGTGGCAGAACGGGCTCGCCGACGGCAACTACGAGGTGCGGCTGAACCTCTGGTGGGGCGCCAACGCCTCGCGGGTCAAGGTGTACGAGAACGGGGTGCTCATCCACACCGCGGAGCTGGCGGCGGCCGGCCCGGCGGCGCAGAGCATCACCGTCCCGTGCAGGGACGCGTCGACGGCACCTACACCTACACCGCCCAGCTGATCAACAGCCAGGGCGTGACGTGGGTGAAGCCCGTGTCCGTGACCGTCAAGGACGCCAAGCCCGGCAAGCTGGCACTGTCCGACGACAACCATGACGGCAACGGCGACTACACGGTGACCGCGAACCTGTGGTGGGGCACCAACGCCACCGCGTACACGTTCTTCCAGGACGGGGAACCGGTGGCCGAGGGCGAACTCACGGCGGCGACGCCGGGGGCGCAGCGGGCCACCTACACGGTCACCGGTATGCCCGTGGGAACCTACGAGTACACCGTGGAGTTCCGCAACCACGCCGGGACGACGACGAGCGCGCCGATCACCGTCAAGGTGAAGCGCTAGTCGGCTTCCAGGTCCATACGGCTGGTCGGGGTGCGTGCGCGCCCCGGCCAGCCCGGTCCGGTTTCCGGACCCCGATACGAGCGGGCCACGGCCCGAGATGAGGAATCGTGCACAACACCATCACAGAGCGGATCGCCATCCTGGGCCATCCCGCCGACCCGCATGCGGCCGGCTGGGGCGAGGGGGCCATGGACCGGTTGCGGGAGCTCGGCTTCACAGGCGTCCAGGTCAACATCGGGTGGGGAGCGAGGCCGGCCGACGAGCCCCTCAACCTGGAGGACGTGGTGCGGCTCGCGCCGGAAGACGAGGCGCGGTACCCGCAGCCCCTCCGGCTGAACAGCGACCCTCCCGCTACGAGGGACGGCGCGACGACCTTCGCCTCCGGCTCGCACTCGCGCAGGAGGCCGGGTTCCGGACGGCCTTCAACTGCGGGATCCCGTTCAACAACCACACGGCGCACGCCGACCCGCAGCCGAACTGCATCCTCGACCCCGCCGTCGGCGAGCGCTACGCGCTTCTGCTGGGCGCCTTCGCCGCCGAGTTCGCCGTCGACGACCTGTGGCTCTACACGTATGACCAGGACGCGTGGCTGTGCTCGGAATTCGGCGCCTGCCCGCGGTGCGCCGGGATCCCGCTGCACCGTCGGCTGACCCCTTCCTGGAGATGCTCACCGCCCGCTGGCAGGAGGTGCGTCCTGGCGGCAGGATCTGCTGGGAGCCGTGGGAGCTGTCCGCCGGGCAGATCCTGCGCATCATCGAACGCATCGACACCGCCGGTTTCGCCCTGGCCCTACACAACAACGCCGCCGAGGTGATGGCCGCGCTGCCGGCCGACCGGCACGTGCGGAACCTGACGCGGGCCGCCGCAGCGCGGGGCATTCCGGTGATCCTCGAGGGCTTCTTCGGCGCCGCGAGCGAGGAGGTCGAGCCGTTCCTGGCGCTGCAGTCGCCGCTGACCACCTACCGCCAGGTGCGGGCGATGATCGACGTACCGGGCGCGACCGGCGTCAAGGAGTACTACGGCCTCAACGTGCATGCCGTGGACCCCAACCTCCGCGCTGCGGCCCTCGGCTGGCAGGCGCCTCCCCTGTCCGACGCGACGGTGCTGGCCACCTTGTCGGAGGGGTACGGGGACGAGGAGACCCGGCGGATCGTCGAGGAGGTGTGGCGACTGGCCAGCGAGGCCATGGAGCTGTTCCCGTGGGACGCGTCGTGGTTCGTGCGTGAGGTGGGCAAGAGCGATCCGGCCCACGCGCTGACGGCGGCGGCCATCAGGGGATATGTGGCCGAGACGCCGTCGTGGCGCTCGACGAGGGCGGCGACCTTCATGGTGGTCGACGACATGGAGCCGCACCCGTGGCTCCTGGAGGATCTCGGGCTGCGGTGGCGGTCCTGCGCGGACCGGCAGGAGAGCGCCCTGGCGCTGGCCGAGTCGGTGCAGGACAGGATCCCCGGGGCTGAGGGTGACGCGTTCCGGGCGTTCGTGGTGGAGCTCCGCGAGTTCCGCCGTCGGGTGCTCGCCTACGTCTACCACTGCCGGGAGACGAACCTCGCCCGCGTGCTGCGGGAAGCGCTGGAGACGGACCGGCAGGTTCCCGCAGGGCTGATCGCTGAGTTGACCGACGTGTTGACGCTGGATGCCGCCAACCGTGGGGCCGACGACCTGGGGAGGTGATCGCGCTGCTCGGCAGCGATCCGGCGGCGTTCGTGCGCACCTACTTCCTGCCCGTGCCGGTGGTGGAGATGGAGCAGAACTTCCACGGGACGACGTTCATCGAGCGCCGGTTCCCCTGGCCGCTGGGTGCGTTCTCGGCGACGTCGCGGTAGTCAGGCTGACGCGTAGGACACGGAAACGGGGTCAGCTGTCGGACTGACCCCACCCCCGACGTCCGGCGCCCCCATGCGGCCGGCTGGGCTCCGGCTCTGCCGAGACCCGTTTCCGGTGCCGCCGACGGCGAAGTTGTAGTCACCGCCATCGGCGAAGGTTCGGCCCTGCCCGGGGAGCTCAAAGCCGCTCTGGCAAGGTCCAAACGCCCCGGATCAAGTGAGCCGGAGGGCTCTGCCCACGAGTTCTGCTCACACATGGGGCGTCGAACGGCCTCACGGCACAGACCTGCCCTGACGCCGTCGCGGCTGGTCAGTGGTCACTTCTTCCAGGTAGACCGGTCAGAATCGGCTACTGGCCGTTTTTTCCGGGGGTCCGGTAGGGGGGGACGCGGGTCAGTGGTCACTTCTTCCAGGTAGACCGGTCAGAATCGGCTACTGGCCGATTTTTTCCGGGGGGCCGGCAGGGGAGGACGCGGGTCAGTGGTCACTTCTTCCAGGTAGACCGATCAGAATCGGCTACTGGCCGATTTTTCCGGGACGCGGGGCGTCGAGGGGGCCGGAGTCCGGGTCGGAGTCCTCGTGAGTCGGCACGGAGGTTCCGGACGCCGTATGATGCGAAGCGACTCTGATCGTGGCGCGCGGAACTCCCAGTGGGGCGGCGGGCGTCACCCGGATAAGACGCCCGGCCTGAGAAGGAGAAACCGTTGTCAACCGACGCGCCAGTCGCAGCCGTCGTCGTTCTTGCCGCAGGTGGCGGAACCCGAATGAAGTCGTCCCGGTCGAAACTCCTCCACGAAGTGGCTGGCAAGTCGATGCTGAGTTTCGCGGTCTCGGCCGCCGCGGCCCTCGACCCGGATCATCTCGTGGTCGTCGTCGGGCATCTGCGCGATCAGGTCGAGGCACACCTCGAAAAGCTGTCGGCCGCTGTCAGCACCGCCGTTCAGAGCGACCAGCTCGGCACCGGCCACGCCGTCGCCTGCGGGCTCGAGGGCCTCGACGACCTGGAGGGTGAGGTCGTCGTCACCTACGCCGACGTGCCGATGCTCACCGGCGAGACGCTCCGCGACCTCGTCGCCACCCACCGCGCCAACCTCAACGCGATCACCATCCTGACGGCCGCCGTCGACGACCCGAGCGGCTACGGCCGCATCGTGCGCGACGGCGACAACGTCACCGGGATCGTCGAGCACAAGGACGCCACCGAGGAGCAGCTCGCGATCAGCGAGATCAACTCCGGCATCTACGTCTTCGAGGCCTCCACCCTGCGTGAGGGCCTCGCCTCGCTCACCACCGACAACGCGCAGGGTGAGCAGTACCTCACCGACGTCGTGCACTTCGCAGCCCAGCGCTCACAGCGCGTCGGCGCACACAGCATCGACGACGTGTGGCAGACCGAGGGCGTCAACGACCGCGTCCAACTCGCCCGGATGAACGCCGAGATGAACCGCCGCATCCGCGACTCGTGGATGTTGGCAGGCGTCACCATGGTCGATCCCACCAGCGTGTGGATCGACGTCGACGTCGACCTCGCCGAGGACGTCACGCTCCTTCCCGGGGTAACCCTCCAGGGAGCGACCACCATCGGCGCCGGCGCCACCATCGGGCCCGACACCACCCTGATGGACGTCGAGGTCGGCGAGGGCGCCGAGGTCATCCGCACCCACGGTTCGTTCGCCGTCATCGGCGAGCACGCGAGCGTCGGCCCGTTCGCCTACCTGCGGCCAGGCACGATCCTCGGCCGTGAAGGCAAGATCGGCACCTTCGTGGAGACGAAGAACGCCCAGATCGCCGACGGCGCGAAGGTGCCGCACCTCGCCTACTGCGGCGACGCGATCGTGGACGAGGGCGCCAACATCGGCGCAGGCACGATCTTCGCCAACTACGACGGCATCCACAAGTCAACCTCGCACGTGGGCAAGAACGCCTTCGTGGGCTCCAACTCTGTCCTCGTCGCACCCGTCGACATCGGGGCCGGCGCCCTTGTCGCCGCCGGCTCGGCCATCACCGAAGACGTCCCCGCCGGGGCGTTGGGGTGGCGCGCGGTCGCCAGCGCAACGTTGAGGGATGGATCAATGAACGTCGTCCAGGATCCAAGTGGGCCGCGGCAGCGGCCGACTCGGACGGGGCGGCCCACCCAGCAGTGCTCGAGTCCAGAGAGAAGAAGGCCTGACCTTGATGACCCAGATCGCCAAGAACGACAAGCACCTGATGTTGTTCAGCGGGCGTGCGTACCCTGAGCTCGCGCAGGAGGTGGCGGAGCTGATGGACCAGGAGCTGGTCCCGACCCGCGCCCTCACCTACGCGAACTCGGAGATCTACGTCCGCTTCGAGGAATCGGTGCGTGGCTGCGATGCGTTCGTCATCCAGTCCCACACCGCACCGGTGAACGAGTGGATCATGGAGCAGCTCATCATGGTCGACGCGCTGAAGCGCGCCTCAGCCAAGCGCATCACCGTGGTCGCACCGTTCTACCCGTACGCCCGTCAGGACAAGAAGCACCTCGGCCGTGAGCCCATCTCGGCCCGCCTGGTCGCCGACCTGTACAAGGCCGCCGGAGCCGACCGCATCATGTCTGTCGACCTGCACGCCTCGCAGATCCAGGGCTTCTTCGACGGGCCGGTCGACCACCTGTGGGCCTGCCGGTCCTCTCCGACTACGTGTCGGAGAAGTACGACGCCTCCGAGATGTGCATCGTCTCGCCCGACGCGGGCCGGGTGCGGCTCGCCGACCTCTGGACCGACAAGCTCGGCTGCCCGCTCGCGATCATCCACAAGCGCCGCGACATGGACAAGGCCAACACGGTCGCCGTGCACGAGGTCGTCGGTGACGTGGCGGGCAAGACCTGTGTGCTCGTCGACGACATGATCGACACCGCGGGCACCATCGCCCAGGCGGCCGAGGCCCTGCGGGAGAGGGGCGCGAAGCGGGTCATCGCGGCCGCCACGCACGCCGTCTTCTCCGGCCCGCCGCACAGCGCCTCAACGCGTCCGGCATGGAGGAGATCGTCGTCACCAACACGCTGCCGATCAGGCCGGTCGAGCCGATCAACAACCTGACGACTCTGTCGATCGCGCCGCTCATCGCCAAGGCGATCAACGCCGTGTTCCTCGACGGGTCGGTCACGTCGCTGTTCGGTGGTCAGGCCTGACACCACGCGCTTCCACGAGGGCGGGCATCAGGAAGAAGGATGCCCGCCCTCGTCATGCCCTGACCGCTCAGCCGATGATCAGCACGGCGGCGTTGAGCGCCAGCACCGCCGCGACGACGACCCACGCGACCGCCGTCACGAACGGGGGTTCCTGAAGGCACCCATCACCGTGCGGCTCGACGTGAGCAGCACCAGCGGCACGAGCGCGAACGCGATGCCGAAGCTCAGCACCAGTTGCGACTGGACCAGGGCCTGCGTCGCGTTCAGCCCGCGCCCAGGACGCCGACCGCGGGCACCAGCGTGACCAACCTCCGCGCCGTCGGGTGATCCTGGGCGACACCAGGTCGTGGATCATCCCTGCCCGGCATCGGTGCCGACGATCGCCGACCCGAGCCCCGACACCAGCAGGCCGACGGCGAACACGGTGGCCGGCAGCGCGCCCACCAGCGTGAGAATCTGCGCGTAGGCGCCCTCGATGGAGTCGAACGATGAGCCGCGCAACCCGGAAGCCGCGAACAGCAGCATCGAGATGTTGACGGCGGCCGCGATGGTCAGCGCCACGGCCACGTCGACGCGTTGCACGTGCAGGAGCCGCGGGATCGGCTCGCTCGAGTAGGAGTGGCGCTCGCGGGCGAGCGCGGAATGCAGATAGATCGCGTGCGGCATCACGGTGGCGCCGAGCATCGCAGCGGCCAACTGCACCGAGCCGGCGTCCGCGAAGCGCGGGATCAGGCCGGCAAGGGTAGCGGACGGGTCGGGTGGCAGCCAGAACAGCGTCGCGAGGAAGCCGATGGCGATCACGCCGAGCACCCCGGCCATCAGCACCTCGAAGAAGTGTTCGCCCTCCTGCGCATCCAGTGCAGCGAGGCGATGGCCACGCCACCGACGATGATGGCCCGAGCCACATGGGCAGCCCGAACAGCAGGTGCAGCGCGATGGCGCCGCCCACCACCTCGGCCAGGTCGGTCGCGATGGCGACCGCGACCGCCTGCGCGCCGTACAGGATCCGCCACACGACGTGCAGGCGACGCTTCATCAGGTGGTCCCGGATCTGGGTGCTGAGCGACGTGCCGGTCACGACCCGAGTTTGGCGGAGAGGTACTGCACCAGCATGGCCATCAGGCAGGCGAGCGCCAACGCCCAGACGAGGAGGTAGCCGTACTCGGCGCCCGCGCTCAGGTTGGCGGCCACGTTGCCGGGGTCGACGTATGCGAGCGCTGCCACGAACGCGGGGCCCAGGAGGGCTACGGTTCTGCGCTGCATGGCCACGATCCTAGGGGACCCCGCTACCGCGGTCGCAGAGGATCGGCGCGGACGGCGACGTCGGGCCGATCCGCCGTCCACGGCCTGTGCCGTAGTTTTTCCTGCGACCACTGCCGAAAGGACCCCGATGAGCCACCCCTGAACCAGCCGCCCGCGTGCGGAGCGGTGCACCTGACGAAGGTCTTCACCACCGGGAGACCCCGGTGGTCGCCGTCGACGACGTGTCGGTGTCCATCGCACCCGGGTCGTTCACGGCCATCATGGGCCCTCCGGCTCGGGCAAGTCGACGCTGATGCACTGCATGGCGGGGCTGGACCGGCCAACCCGGGGCGAGGTCTACATCGGCGCCGACAACATCGCCGTCCTGCCCGAGAAGACGGTCACCCGGGTGCGCCGCGACAAGATCGGCTTCGTCTTCCAGGCCTTCAACCTCCTGCCGACGCTCACCGCGGAGCAGAACATCCTGCTGCCGCTCGAGCTGGCGGGCCGCAAGCCCGACCGGCAGCTGTTCGAGCAGGTGGTCGGCTCGCTGGGTATCGGCGACCGACTCACCCACCGCCCCAGCCAGCTCTCCGGCGGCCAGCAGCAGCGCGTCGCCGTCGCCCGGGCGTTGGTCACCCGTCCCGAGGTGATCTTCGCCGACGAGCCGACCGGTGCGCTCGACCAGAGGAGCGGCACAGCACTGCTCGAGTACCTGCGCTCCTGCGCCCGCGACCAGGGCCGCACCATCATCATGGTGACCCACGATCCGAGGGCCGCCGCCTACGCCGACCGTGCGTTGATGCTGCTCGACGGCCGCATCGTCGAGGACGTCGCCAACCCCACCACCGAGACCATCCTCTCCCTCCTGTCCGGCTCGGTGGCCTGATGTGGCGCCAAGCGGTCAGTGAGCTACGGCTCCATCCGGGCCGGTTCGTCGCGACCCTGATCGCGATCGCGATCAGCGTCGGCTTCATCGCGGCCATCTCGGTGTTCGTGAACTCGCAGCAGACGGCGATGGGCAGCCTCAGCGCCCTCCCGATCGCCAAGGCCGACCTCGTCCTCGAGACGACGGAGGGCAGGGCGGGCGCCGTCGCGGACGCCGCGACCGCCGTCGAAGGGGTCACCGCCACCGGCGTCGTGGACAGCGGGGCGGGCGTGTTCCTCCGCAGGGCAGGCGTGTCGATGCTCGCCACCTTGTACCAACCGCCGCGGAGGGCCTCGCCTGGGCAGACGTCACCGAGGGCCGGATGCCTCCTCACCCGATGAGGTCGCACTCTCCGGGCAGGCGATGGACACGTTGGAGGCGCGCGTCGGCGACGAGCTCACCGCGGACGGGGAGGCGGTCACCGTGGTGGGCCGCACCGACGACCCCAGGACACTGTGGGCGGTCACCGGCTACACCGGCGCGCCCTCGGTGTCCGGCGAGTGGGCCACCGACGTCGCCGTCCGGCTCGCCCGGGCGCAGACGTCGAGCGGGTCACCGCGGAGTTGAAGGCGCTGGGCGATGTCAGCAAGGTCCTCGACGGGCAGGCCGAGCGCAACGCCAGCCTCGTCGACATGACCGGCGACTTCGACGTCTTCAAGTACCTGCTGCAGGGTTTCGCGGCGATCGCGCTGCTGGTGGGCATGATCACCATCGCCAACACGTTCACCATCCTCGCCGCCCAGCGACGCCGTCAGCTGGCGCTGCTGCGCACCATCGGAGCGACCCCGGGGCAGGTCACAGGGCGGCTGCTGGTCGAGTCGCTCCTGCTGGGGGCGATCGGATCGCTGCTGGGCCTCGGGCTCGGCTTCCTGGTCGCCTGGATCGGCGGCACCTTCACCGGGTCCAACTTCTTCGGCCTCACCATCGTCCCGCTCGAACTGACCGTCGCCTGGCTGGTCGGTGTGCTGGCCACCGTGGTCGCCGCCGTCGGGCCGTCGCTGCGGGCCGCGCGCGTCAAGCCGCTCGAGGCACTGCAGACGGTGCCCACCCGGCCGAGGCGCACCGGGCCGGCGTGGTGCGTGTCGTCGTGTGCACCCTGGCCGGGGCGCTCGCCGTCTGGGCCTTCGTGATGAGCAGACAGGGCGGCACCTGGGCGATGGCCTGGGCGATCGGCGTCGGGATCTTCCTGACGATCGCCGTGCTCGGCGCCGCCCGTTCTACGTGGCCCCGCTGCTGCGGCTCGGCGCCCGCATGTTCGGCCCGATCTCACCGACCACCCGCCTCGCCTTCACCAACGCCGCGCGCAACCCGCAGCGGGCGGCCTCCACCGCGATGGCCCTGATGCTCGCCGTCGGGCTCATCGTGACGCTCCAGGTGGCGCTCGCCACGGCCAGGAGCTCCGGCATGGAGTCGATCAACTCCCGGTACCCGGTGGACGTGGCGCTCTCACTGCGGGGGATGGACGGCGACCCTGACGAGCTCATCTCCGACCTGCGCGCCGTCGACGGCGTCAAGGCCGTCGCGCCCATCGCGTCGAAGCGGATCGAGGTGGACGGCGGCGTGATCGACGCGTTCGCCCCGCCGAGGGGTACGCCGCGATCGGGCTCGGCACGCCCGCCTCCGAGACGCCCGCGGAGGGCACCATCGTGGTGTACCCGTACGGCCCGGCCGGCTCGGCCGGTGACCGGCTCACGGTGCAGACGGTCACGGGGGCGGTGGAACTGAAGACGAAGTTCGTCGACGCTGTGCCCTATGACGTGGGGTGGGTCACCGAGGAGACCCTCGCCTCGCTCGCGGGGAGTCGACGGTCACGACGGTGTGGGTCCAGCTGACCGACCGCACCTCGCTCGGCGCCCTCGACTCGGTGCTGAGGGTGGTCGCGACGTACCCGGGGTCGACGCCGACGGCGGTGGCGCGGTGTTCGCCTCGATGCTCACCCGGATCCTCGGCGTGATGCTCATCGTGCTGACGGCGCTGCTGGGGGTCGCGGTGCTGATCGCGCTGGTTGGCGTCGGCAACACGCTCGGCCTCTCTGTGATCGAGAGGCAGCGGGAGTCGGCCCTGCTGAGGGCGCTCGGCATGCAGCGCGCCAGCCTGCGCACGATGCTGCTGATCGAGGCGGTCGCGCTCGTCGGCATCGGCACCGTGATCGGCCTGCTCGCGGGTGCGTTCTTCGGCTGGCTCGGCGTCTCGACCGCGATCTCGCTCATGCCCGAGGCAGATGTCGAGCTCCGGTTCTCCCTCGACTGGCTCTACACGGCCGGTCTGATCGGGGTCTGCCTGCTGGCGGCGGTGCTCGCCTCGATCCTGCCCGGCCGTCGGGCGGCCAACGCCACCCCGACGGAGGCGCTGGCCATCGACTGAGGATCGGGGCCCGGCCCCGGCTGGGGTCGGGCCCCGACCCGGTCAGCTCCTGGCGACCTGCTGTCGGTAGGCCTCCGCCTCCCAGTTCTCGATGAAGGACCGCTCCCGCTCGTCGAGCGCCCGCACCCGGCCGAGCCGGTTGGCGGCCTCGACGACGGTCAGCGCGTCGACGAACACCTCGAGGGCCGTCCCGGCCGACCTCGCAGATTCGCCGGCGGCGATCACGCCGAGCCCGGGAGCGACGGCGACGACGGGGTCGGTGCCGTGCGCCGAACGGAAGGCGGCGACGGCGTCGGCGACGGCGACCCCCTCTTCGAGGACCACCGGGAACGACCCCGCGTAGACGATCTGGTCGGGGATCAGCGGCCCCTCCGTGAGGTACGCGCGCCCCTCATCGGTCGCGGGGTAGCGGGCGGCGAGCCTGCCGTCGTCGATGGCGACGGCCCCGGCACCGACCGCCGTGCCGAACGCGTCAGCAAGCTCGGAGAGCCCGTCGCGTGCCGAGCCGCCCAGGGCATCGACGACGGTTGCCATGATGTTGTTGCTGATCCGCCGCACGTCGTCGGGGAGTCTCCCGAGACAATCAGGCCGTGGTTCATCAGGAATGTCGCCTTCGGCGGTTCCTGGCCGGTGCGGGAGGTGAACTCCTCACGGCGCCTCTTGATCAGCCGCGCGAGCGGCAGGCCGGGATCGACGTAGCCGACCCACAGCACGTCGTCGCCGAACAGGTCGCGGGTGATGCGCTCCCCGTCGGCGTTGCACGTCACCGCGTTGATCAGCACCGGGTGGGTGTGCAGCACGTAGGTGTCGGGATGAGCGCGTGGAACAGGATCTCCACGGACGGGCGCCGCGGCCCGGGGTGGTGCGCGCGAGCGTCGCGATGTGGTTGACGGGGTCGCCGAACGACGGGTCGGGGTCGGGGGCGTCGAGCGAGTCGAGCAGCACGTCGAGGCGGAGCGGCACGAGGTCGCCCGACCCGATCGCGGCCATCGACACCCCGCTCGGCTTGATCCACAACACGCCGTCGACCTTGGCCGACGAGTTGCCACCGCCGGCGCGCACGAACGCGGGATCCGCGCCGAACTCGTTGCTGAGTGCCGTGATCGCGGCCAGCGGGGTGGGGACGTGGGTGGTGACGTTGGAGGAGTCCATGACGATCCTTCTGAGGTCGGTGAGGTCGCCGTCGGCGAGCCCGACGGCACGGGCCTGGATGAGGGCGTTGCCGAGCGCGGTCGCCTCGGCGGGGCCTGCGGTCACCTCGAGGCCGCTGCGGTCGGCCGTGAGTTGGTTGAGCAGCCAGTTGTTGGAGCCGCCACCCACGATGGCGAGGCGACGGGGCCTGCGCCCGGTGAGCGCGGAGAGCTCCGCCAGCGTCGCGGTGTAGGCGTCGGCGAGCGATTCGAGGATGGTGCGGGTGAGGAAGGCCGGGTCGTCGAGCCGCGGGTCGTCGCCTGCGAGCGCGCGGATCCGGGCGGGCATGCCACCGGGCTGCATCAGTGACGGGTCGGTGGCGTCGAACCGGGGCACGTCGCCGACGTCGGCGGCCGCCGCGATCAGCTCCGGCACGGTGTGGGAGCGACCCGCGCGTTCCCAGTCGCGCAGGCACTCGCTGAGCAGCCACATGCCCATCACGTTCTTGAGGTAGCGGACGGTGCCGTCGACGCCGATCTCGTTGGTGAGGTTGGCTGCCCGGGATGCCTCGCTGAGCACGGGGAGTCGAGCTCCATGCCGATGAGCGACCACGTGCCCGATGAGAGGTACGCGTCGTCCGGGCCCTGCAGCGGCGTCCCCACCACGGCCGAGGCCGTGTCGTGGGAGCCCACCGCCACCAGCGGAAGCCCGGCGGCCGGGCCGGTGAGGATGGTGCCGACAACCTCGCCCGGCTCGATCAGCGGCGGGAAGATGCGACGCGGCAGGCCGAGCCGGTCGATCAGTTCCCAGGCCCAGTCGCCCGAGACGGGGTCGAGCAGCGACGTGGTCGACGCGTTGGTGCGTTCGGCGACCGCACGGCCCGTCAACCAGAAGCCCAGCAGGTCGGGGAGCAGCAGGAACCGGTCGGCCTCTTCGAGCCGGCCCGCGATCCTGTCCTCGACCAGTTGGTTGACGGTGTTGAGGGCGTTGTCCTGGATGCCGACGCGGGCGTAGAGCTCTTCCGGCTCGATCAGCCGCGCCACCTCGGCCCTGCCGACGGCGGTGCGCGGATCGCGGTAGTTGAACGGCAGCCCCGTCAGCTCCCGGTGGGGTCGAGCAGCCCGTAGTCGACCGCCCAGCAGTCGATCCCGACCGAGGCCACCGGCCCCGGCGCGGCCTCGATGGCGCGGCCGATCCCGGCCTGCACCTCGGCGAGGATCGCCGCGATGTCGAGGCGGAGTCCGTCGTCGCCCTGCCGCGCCGCGGTGGAGAAGCGGTGCACCTCCGTGAGACCGAGGCGACCGCCGGTCAGCGTGGCGAGCACCACGCGACCGCTGGTCGCTCCGAGGTCGACGGCGACGACGGACCCCGTCATGTCAGGCGCCCCAACCGGCCTGGGCGCCGCCGACGCGCTCCTCGGCGATCCGGGCGAGGTAACCCGAGTCGGCGAAGGCACGCATCGGGTCGGCGGCCAGCCCGCGCGACTCGCGCCAGGCGGCGAGGTCGGGGCGGACGTCGCGGTAGAACGCGTCCATGAACACCTCGTTGGCGCCGAGCACGTCGCCGGCCTCCTGCGCCGCCTGCAGCGCGTCGACGTCGAGCAGCAGCACCCGCGCCGTCATCTCCTGCACGTTGAGCACGGAGCGGATCTGGCCGGGGATCTTGTCCTCGATGTTGTGGCACTGGTCGAGCATGAATGCGACGCCCGTCGCCGGGTCGAAGCCACCGCCGCGGCGCACCTCCCAGAGGATGCGGAACAGCTGGAACGGGTCGGCCGCGCCGACGATGAGGTCGTCATCGGCGTAGAAACGCGAGTTGAAGTCGAAGGAGCCGAGCTTCCCGAGGCGCAGCAGCTGCGCGACGATGAACTCGATGTTGGTGCCCGGCGCGTGGTGGCCGGTGTCGAGGCAGACCACGGCACGCTCGCCGAGGGCGGCCACCTGCGTGTACGAGGTGCCCCAGTCCGGCACATCGGTGTGGTAGAACGACGGCTCGAAGAACTTGTACTCGAGAACGAGGCGCTGCTCGGGGCCGATGTGGGCGTAGATCTTGGCGAGCGAGTCGGCCAGCCAGTCCTGACGACGGCGGATGTCGCCCTGGCCCGGGTAGTTGGTGCCGTCGGCCAGCCAGATCTTGAGGTCCTGCGAGCCGATGATGTCCATGATCTCGATGCACTCGAGGTGGTGGTCGATGGCGCGCTGCCGGACGGCGGGATCGTGGTGGGCCAGGCTGCCGAACTTGTACTCCTCGTCCTGGAACGTGTTGGAGTTGAGGGTTCCGAGGCCGACGCCGACCTCGGCCGCGTAATCGACGAGGGCGCTCCAGTCGTCGACCTTGTCCCAGGGGTAGTGCAGGGCGACCTTGGGGCGAGACCCGTGAAGCGGTTCACCTGGGCCGCATCGGCCAGCTTCTCGAAGACGTTGCGGGGCGTCCCCGGGCTTCCGAACACCCGGAACCGGGTCCCCGAGTTTCCGTACGCCCACGACGGGACTTCGATCGCCTGGGCGGCGAGTTGGTCGGTGATGCTGGCGAAGTTGGTCATCTGCACTCCCACGCTGGAGGTTGATACGTTTCAAACATGAAGATAACCCCTCTGCGCGCCGCAGTCAAGGGCCCGCTCAGGCGAGCGCGGTCGAGGCGCGCTCCACGAGGGACGGGGTGAACATCACCGAGCGGTGGACGTGCGGGCGCCCCGCCTCGAGATCCTCGAGTTCCGCCAGCAGCAGGGTGGCCGCGGTCGCCCCGATGTCGCGCCGCGGCTGGGCCACCGACGTGAGGGGCACCGCGGCGTAGGCGGCGAACTCGATGTCGTCGTAACCGATGATGGCGATGTCGTCGGGCACCCGGATGCCCATCGAGGTCAGGCCCTGGAGCAGCCCGATGGCCGCCATGTCGTTGGCGCAGAACACGCCTGTGGGGCGCTCGGCCGCCGACATGGCGCCGATCCGGTCGGCGGCGAGCCGGCCGGAGGGAAGTCGAGTTGTGGGACGGCCAGCGTGGTCAGTGTCGCCGCCGCCTCCCGGGCCGCGGCCGTGGCCCCGAGAGTCGGTCGCGCACCTGGTCGAGCGTGGCGGGACCGCCGACGAACGCCACGGAGCGGTGGCCCCGCCGCAGCAGGTGCTCGACGGCCATCCGGCCGCCCGCCTCGTCGTCCATGCCGACGGTGCAGGCGCCCTTGTCGCTGGCGGCCCGGTCGACCAGGACCGTCGGGATGCCCGCCCGCTGCAGCTCGTCGACCACGGACGGCGCTTTACCGATGGGGCCGAGGATCACGCCCCTGACGCGCTGGGCCAGGAAGCTGCGCAGGACCTTCTGCTGGAGGTCCGCGTTGTTGTCGGCATCGCCGATGGTGGCGCCGAAGCCGTTGCTGCTCAGCTCCTTCTGGGCGCCCCTCAGCAGGTCGGCGAAGAACGGGTTGGCCACATCCATCACGGCCAACCCGATCGTGCGGCCGCGGCCGGCGCGCAACTGCTGCGCCTGCCGGTTGGGCACCCAACCGAGCTCGTCGATGGCGCTCTGCACGCGTGCCCGCGTCTCGGGGAGACGAGGTCGGGGTTGTTGAGCACGTTGGAGACCGTGCCGACCGACACCTGCGCCAAGGCGGCCACCTCGCGCATGCTCAGCCTCGCCATGTGACACCTCCGGATACGCTCGGCGGCACCGTTGCCGCCTGTGTTTTCGGGCGCCACTCTATAGCCACCGGGGAACCACCGCCGACGGCGGCCGGGGTGCCGAGTTTGTTGTCAACTTGTTACCGGACCCCGGTTGACACGTTTCAATATCTTTGCGTAGTGTCGTCACCAACGCACTGTGCCCGACGTCGAGCACAGACCCGGCAAGGAGGCTAGGAATGGCGGATGACGCAATGTTGACGCTTACCGGCGTGAGCAAGCGCTTCGGCGCGGTCGTCGCCCTGCGTGACGGCAACCTGACGCTCCACCCCGGTTCGATCCACGCCCTGGTCGGCGAGAACGGTGCGGGGAAGTCGACGCTCGTCAAGATCATCGCGGGTCTCTACTCCCGCGACTCCGGCACATTTCTGCTTGACGGGAGCCCGTCAACTTCCGCACCACCGCCGACTCCAAAGCGGCGGGCATCGCGGTGATCTACCAGGAGCCCACCCTCTTCCCGGACCTTTCGGTCACCGAGAACGTGTTCATGGGCCGCCAGCTCGTCAAGGGCTTCGGCATGATCGACCGCCCCGCCATGCGGGCGGAGGTCGAGGCGCTGATGCGACGTCTCGGCGTCCAGATCGATCCCGACCGCCCGGCAGACGGCCTCTCCATCGCCGATCAGCAGATCATCGAGATCGCCAAGGCAATCTCGCTCGACGCCAAGGTCCTCATCATGGACGAGCCCACCGCGGCCCTCTCCGGCGTCGAGGTGAACCGCCTGTTCACCGTCGCGCGCCAGCTTCGCGACGAGGGCCGGGCGCTGCTGTTCATCTCGCACCGCTTCGACGAGGTGTTCGACCTCTGCGACACCATCACCGTGATGCGTGACGGCTCCTACGTCTCCACCGTCCCCGCCGCCGAGACCACCTCGGCCCAGATCGTCAAGATGATGGTCGGCCGCGACGTCAACGAACTCTTCCCCAAGCAGGAGGCCGAGATCGGCGACGTCGTGCTGCGGGTCGATCGCCTCACCAGCCCAGGGTCTTCAACGACATCAGCTTCGAGGTGCGCGCCGGCGAGATCGTCGCGCTCGCGGGGCTCGTCGGGCGGGTCGCTCCGAGGTCGCCCGCGCCATCTTCGGCGTCGACGGCTACACCTCGGGCCGCGTCGAGATCAACGGCAAGGCGATCAGACCGAAGAGCCCGGGCGACGCCATGGGCCTCGGCATCGCGTTGGTGCCGGAGGACAGACGCAAACAGGGTCTCGTGATCGACGCGGCCGTGCGCACCAACCTGACCGACGCGATCCGCCGCACGCTCGTGAAGCTCGGCCTCATCACCAACAGCCGCGAGAACATCGCGGCCGACGACTGGGCCCGCCGGCTCGAGGTCAAGACCGCGTCGCTGGATGCCGTCGCCGGCACCCTGTCGGGCGGCAACCAGCAGAAGGTCGTGCTGGCCAAGTGGCTCGCCACCGACCCGTTGGTGCTCATCATCGACGAGCCGACCCGCGGTATCGACGTCGGCACCAAGTCCGAGGTGCACCGCATGATGTCGGAGCTTGCCTGCCAGGGTATGGCGATCCTGATGATCTCCTCGGAACTTCCCGAGGTGCTGGGCATGGCCGACCGCGTCCTGGTGATGCGCGAGGGACGGCTCACCGCCACCCTCGACCGCTCCGAGGCGACCCCGAATCCGTGATGCAGGCAGCAACCCGTTCCGAGGAGGCAGCGTGACCGCCACGCTTGAGACACCGGCGGCACCCGCCCCGGCACCTGAGGCCCCCGCCGGGCGGGGCTGCTGCGCAGGATCTTCACCTCCCGTGAGATGGGCGTCGCGCTGGTGCTGATCCTCGTGATCGCCATCACGACGCTGAAGAATCCGGCATTCCTGACATCCTCCGACGGCTTCCGCGATCTGCTCGTCACCCCATCGATCCTGCTCGTGGTGGTGCTCGGCCAGGCGGTGGTCATCATCACCCGCAGCGTCGACCTCTCTGTCGGTTCGATCCTCGGCCTCACCGCCTACCTGGTCGGCACCGTCTTCGTCGCGGCGCCCAACCTCCCGATCCGCTGATCTTCGTGATCGGCTGCGTGTTCGGTGGGCTGCTCGGGTTCATCAACGGCGCGCTCGTGGCCTTCGGCAAGGTTCCGGCCATGGTGATCACACTCGGCACCCTCTACGCATTCCGTGGCATCAACGTGTGGTGGACCGGATCGAACCGGATCAACGCCTCCGACCTGCCCAGCGGGTTTCTGAGCCTCGGCACCCGTCAGATCCTCGGGATCCCGGTGCTGACGATCATCTCGCTCATCGCTCTCGCGTTCGTGGCCTGGTACATGCACAACACCCGCGGCGGTCGCGAGTTCTACGCCATCGGGTCCGACCCTGATGCCGCCGAGCTCTACGGGCTGAACAAGACCAGGCGCGTGCTGACAGCGTTCGTGTTCTCCGGCGTCATGTCGGGCCTTGCGGGCGTCCTGTTCGCCGCCCGCTACGGCACCATCAACTCGCAGGCGGGTGACGGCTTCGAACTCGAGGCGGTCGGCGCGGCAGTCATCGGCGGCGTCGCCATCACCGGCGGCACCGGCACCGTGATCGGCGCGGCGCTGGGCGCCTTCCTGCTGATCACCATCAACCGCGCGCTACCAGTGCTCGGCATCCCGGACTTCTGGCAGAGGGCGGTCGTCGGCGTCCTGATCCTCGGTGCCATCGTCCTCGACCGGGTCCTGGCAAAGCGCGATCATCAGCGTCGCATCGAGAAGCGGGACCGGGCATGAGTGAGCGCACCTACCAGGAGTACACGCACCCCTGTGGCGCAGGCTGCTCATAAACCGGGAGTCGGCGATCATCGCGCTGCTGGTGATCGTGCTGGCCGCCGCCTCGCTGATGGTGCCGAAGTTCGCCACCCCCGCGACGTTGACCTACCTCCTCCTCGACGTGACCCCGATCCTGATCATCGCGCTGGCCATGACACCGATCATGATCACCGGCGACATCGATCTGTCCGTCGGGTCGATGGTGGGGCTCAGCTCAGTGGTGTTCGGCGTCATGTTCCAGGCCGGCTGGTCGATCCCGCTTGCGATGGTCGCCTCGCTGATCATCGGCGCCATCGGCGGGGCACTCAACGGCCTGCTCGTCACGAAGATCGGCCTCCCGCGCTCGCCGTCACCATCGGCACCATGGCCCTCTACCGCGGCATCGCCGTCGGCCTGCTCGGCACCACCGCGGTGACGAGCTTCCCGAAGGAATGGACGTCGCTGGCCAAGGCCAAGATCCCCGGCACGCCCATCCCGATGGTGATGATCCTGTTCGTCGTCCTGCTCGTCGCGTTCGCGCTGATGCTCCACTTCAGCCGCTTCGGTCGCGGCATCTACGCCATCGGGCTCAGCAAGGACGCCGCCACGTTCTACGGCGTCGACGTCGCCCGCACCCGGCTCATCCTGTTCATCCTGAGCGGGCTGGTGGCCGCCCTCGGCGGCATCTACTACACCCTGCGCTACGGCTCGGCCCGAGGCGACAACGCGACCGGCCTCGAGCTCCAGGTGATCGCGGCGGTCGTGCTCGGAGGAGTGTCCGTCTTCGGCGGCCGTGGAGCCCTGCACGGCGTCATCGCCGGCGTGCTGCTGATCGGGTCGCTCTCCAGCGCCCTCCGGCTCGCCAACGTCACCGCCGACGTCATCAACATCATCACCGGCGTCCTGCTGGTGGTCTCCGTCGTCGCGAGCTCGGTCATCGACTGGGTGCAGCGGCGCCGCACCCAGGTTGCCAACCGCAAACAACAGACCACTCACCCGACACCCGTCGGCTGAGCAAACCAAACCAAGGGAAAGTCCAATGAAGCTCACGTCCCTCTCGGGCAAACTCATCGCAGCGGCGGCAGCCGTCAGCCTGGGCCTCACGGCCTGTGGCGGGGCCGCCGGAACCGATCCTCCGCGCCCGCGACCACCGGTGGCGGCGGCGGTGGCGGCGACGCCGCCAACCTGTCCATCACCTTCCTGCCGAAGAACCTCGGCAACCCCTACTTCGACGCCTCCAGCAAGGGTGGCAAGGCCGCCGTCGAGGAGTTCGGCGGCACGTTCGCCGAGGTCGGCCCCGCGACGGCCACGCCCGACGCCCAGGTCAGCTACATCAACACGCTGACGCAGCAGCAGGTCGGCGCCATCGTCGTGTCGGCCAACGATCCGGCCGCCATCTGCGACGCGCTGAACGAGGCGCGCGACGCGGGCATCAAGGTCGTCACCTTCGACTCCGACACCAACCCGAGTGCCGCGACCTGTACGTCAACCAGGCCGACGCCGCGGGCATCGCCAAGACGCAGGTCGACATGATGGCCGAGCAGATCGGCGACGCGGGCCAGATCGCCATCCTCTCCGCATCGGCCAACGCCACCAACCAGAACGCGTGGATCGAGCTCATGAAGGAGGAGCTCACCGCCAACCACCCGAACATCGAGCTCGTCGAGGTCGTCTACGGCGACGACGACGACCAGACCTCGTTCGACAAGACCGCGGCCCTGATCCAGACCTACCCGAGCTCAAGGGCATCATCTCGCCCACCACCGTCGGCATCGCCGCCGCGGCCCGCTACATCTCCACCTCCGCCGCCAAGGGCAAGGTGGCCGTGACCGGCCTCGGCACCCCGAACCAGATGCGCGAGTACATCGCTGACGGCACCGTCACGGAGTTCGCCCTGTGGAACCCGAGGACCTCGGCTTCCTGAGCGCGTTCGCCGCCAAGGCCCTGATCGAAGGCACCGTCACCGGCGCCGAGGGCGACAAGTTCGAGGCGGGCAAGCTCGGCGGTTACACCGTCGGGCTGACAACACCGTCCTGCTCGGCGATCCCTACCGCTTCAACGCGGACAACATCGACGACTTCGACTTCTGATCCGTCGGGTCTTCCAAGGGGAGGGCAGGTGCACACCTGCCCTCCCCTTACCCATTCATAAGGAGAAACCGTGAACCGCTACTGCTTCCTGGGCCACGTCGACCCGGCCAACCTGGCCGCCTACCGCGAGGCCCACGCCGCAGTCTGGCCGGAACTGCTGCGTGCGCTGCGCGACGCGGGCTGGCACAACTACTCGTTGCACCTGCGCGATGACGGACTGCTCGTGGGCTACTGCGAGTCCGACGACCTCGACGCTGCCAGGCGCGGGTCGCGGCCACCGAGGTGAATGCCCGCTGGCAGGCGGCGATGGCCGAGCTGTTCGAGGGGAGGGGCGCCGGACGAGGCGTGGAGTTCCTCGACGAGGTGTTCCACCTGGAGACCCAGTTGGCGGCCGCCGAGGGCTGACCCCGTCGCCTTTGGGCCACGCGGCGGGCTGGGCTAGACTGTGCGGGTTGCCTGGCGAGGGACCGTCCCCGGTCCGTGATCGACTAGCTCTATCCTCGCTCGGCGTCCGCTGAAATCCGTTCGACCCCAGCTTGAGGAGTTCCCATGGCAGACGTCACCCTCTCCGCCGCCACCCGCACCGAGTTCGGTAAGGGCGCGGCCCGCCGCCTCCGCCGCTCCGGCAAGACCCCCGCCGTGCTGTACGGCCACGGCACCGACCCGGTGCACCTGGCCCTCCCGCGCAGGAGACCTTCCTCGCGCTCCGCACCGCCAACGCCCTGCTCGAGATCACCATCGACGGCGGGAAGACGCCCGTCCTCGCGCTCCCCAAGCAGGTCACCCGCGACCCGATCGCCCCGATCATCGAGCACGTCGACCTCCTGCTGGTGAAGGTCGGCGAGAAGGTCGCCGTCGACGTCGCGCTCGTGCTCGTCGGTGACGTCGTCAACGGCGCCATGGTCAACCACGACCTCACCGCCCTGCCGGTCATGGCCCGGCCACCGACATCCCCACCGAGTTCGAGGTGTCCGTCAAGGGCCTCGAGGTCGGCGCCCAGATCCTCGTCTCCGACGTCGCGCTGCCCGAGGGCGTTGAGGCGCACGTCGACCCCGAGACCCTCGTCCTCTCCGTCGTCGCCATCCCGAGCGCCGAGGCCGAGGCCGCCGAGGGTGAGGCCGCCGAGGCCCCGAAGCTGGCGAGTGAGCAACACCCCTTCCTCGTGGTCGGGCTCGGTAACCCGGCCCGACCTACGAGTTCACCCGGCACAACGTCGGGTACTGGGCCGTAGCGGACCTCGCGGACCGCTACGGCTCATCGTTCACCCTGCACTCGCGGCAGCGGGCCGACGTGGCGAAGGTCACGCTGCCCGGCCCGCGGAGATCAGGCTCGTGCTGGCACGGCCCACGACCTACATGAACGACTCGGGCGTGGCCGTGAAGGCCATCGCCACGTTCCACAAGATCCCGCCGACCACGTGATCGCCGTCCATGACGAGCTCGACCTCGATCCCGGGCGCCTGCGCGTCAAGCTGGGCGGCGGCGACAACGGCCACAACGGCCTCAAGTCGATCCGGGCCCACCTCGGCACCGGTGACTTCTTCCGTGTCCGCGTCGGCATCGGCCGCCCGCCGGGTCGGCAGCCCGCCGCCGACTACGTGCTGAACAAGCTCAAGCCGACGCAGGCCGAGGAGATGCGCGTCGACGCGTCCGTCGCGGCCGACGCCGTCGAATCCCTGGTGCGCGAGGGCCTTACCGCCACCCAGAACCGCTTCAACGGCTAGCCCGCGGTGGTTGACCGGGCGCGGCACAATGGTTCGGCCCGTCTGCGCGACTCACAGCTAAGGAAAGATCCCGTGAAGTACCCAGGACTCCTCACCCTGCTCGAGGCCGACCACGGGTTCGAGGCGACGATCGCGGACTCCGGACGCCCCGGCGTCACGGCCCTCGACGTCACCGCGGTGCCCTCCTTCTTCCCGCTGCTGAGCGCTGCCATCGCCGAGGGTCGGCCCAGACCGTCCTGCTCGTCACCTCCACCTACCGTGAGGCGGAGCAGTACACGTCCGAGCTCGGCGGGCTGCTGGGTGAGGACCGCGTCGCCTACTACCCGGCCTGGGAGACCCTTCCACACGAGCGGCTCTCGCCCCGCGCCGACACCGTCGGGCGCCGCCTCGCCGTGCTGCGCCGGCTCGCGGGCCGCGACGACCTGCCGCCACCCGAGGTGGTGGTCGCTCCCATCCGCTCGGTGCTGCAACCGCAGGTCAGGGGCCTCGCGGAGATGGCCCCGTCCGGATCACGGTGGGGGAGACCTACGAGTTGGGCCGCCTGCTCGGCGACCTGACGGACGCCGCCTACAACCGCGTCGACATGGTGGAGCGACGCGGCGAGTTCGCCGTCCGCGGCGGCATCGTCGACGTGTTCCCGCCCACCGAGGAACACCCGGTCCGCATCGACTTCTTCGGTGACGACATCGACGAGATCCGCTACTTCACCGTCGCCGACCAGCGTTCCACGGGCGACACCGCCACGTCGATCATCTGCCCACCGTGCCGCGAGCTGCTGCTCACGCCACAGGTGCGCGAGAGGGCACGGCGCCTCTCCGTGCAACACCCGAACTGAGCGACATGCTCGCCCGCATCGCCGAGGGTCAGGCGGTCGATGGCATGGAGGCGCTCACGCCGGCGCTGGTCGACGGGCTGGAACTGCTGGTCGATGTGCTGCCGAAGGGGCGCTCGTGCTCGCGGCCGCGCCCGAACTGATCCGCACCCGGGCCGCGGAGCTGGTGCAGACGAGCCAGGAGTTCCTCGAGGCGAGCTGGGCCGCGGCCGCGGGCGGCGGCACGTCCCCGATCGATCTGGGGCCTCCGCCTACTGGAGCCTCGCAGACGTGCGCCTGCACGCGCTCAACCGCGGCCAGCGCTGGTGGTCGCTCTCGCCTTTCGCCTCCGGGGAGGACGGCGCCGACGAGCCGAGCTTCGACGCCGGCTCTGTGCACTCGCGGATCCTGCGGGTCGGACCGTCGGAGACATTCCGGGGCGATACCGACGCGGCCACCCGGCACATCGCAGCCCGGGTCGCCGACGGCTGGCACGTCGTCCTCACCGTCGAGGGGCGCGGCCTCGCACAGCGGCTCGTGGAACTGCTGCAGGAGGCCGGACTCCGCGCCCACATCGACGACCTCAACGAGGCCCGCGGCCCGGCCACATCTCCGTCGTGCTGTCGACACTGCGCCAGGGTTGGCGCGCGGAGGCAGCCCGCGTCGAGGTGATCACCGCGGCCGAGCTCACCGGCCAGCAGTCCATGGACAGGGCGGAGCGCAAGCTTCCGTCGCGCCGCAAGGCCACCATCCAGCCCTCGAGTTGAAGGCGGGCGACCCGGTCGTACACGAGCAGCACGGCGTCGGCCGGTTCGTCGAGCTCGTGCAACGGGTGGTGCAGGGAGCGACCCGCGACTACCTCGTCATCGAGTACGCCCCGAGCAAGCGTGGCCAACCCGGTGACCGGCTGTTCGTGCCCATGGACCAGCTCGACCAGCTCAGCCGTTACGTCGGCTCCGAGTCGCCCACGCTCGACAAGATGGGCGGCGGTGACTGGACCAAGCGCAAGGCGAAGGCCCGTAAGGCCGTCCACGAGATCTCGGCCGAGCTCATCAAGCTCTACGCCGCCGGCAGGCCACGAAGGGCCACGCGTTCGGGCCGGACACCCAGTGGCAGCGGGAACTGGAGGACGCCTTCAGCTACGTCGAGACGCCCGACCAGCTCTCCGCCATCACCGAGGTGAAGGCCGACATGGAGAACCTGGTGCCGATGGACCGCCTCATCTGCGGCGACGTCGGCTACGGCAAGACCGAGATCGCGGTGCGGGCAGCGTTCAAGGCCGTGCAGGACGGCAAACAGGTGGCGGTGCTCGTCCCGACGACGCTGCTCGTCACCCAGCACTACCAGACGTTCGCCTCGCGGTTCGCGGGCTTCCCCGTCCACCTGGCGCAGCTCTCCCGGTTCCAGACCGACTCCGAGGCGAAGAAGGTCCTCGAGGGCTGGCCAGCGGAAGGGTCGACGTCGTCATCGGCACCCACCGCCTGCTCAGCAAGGAGATCGGGTACAAGGATCTCGGGCTCGTCATCATCGACGAGGAGCAGCGGTTCGGCGTGGACCACAAGGAGCGCCTCAAGTCGATGCGCGTCGATGTCGACGTCCTGTCCATGTCGGCCACCCCATCCCGCGCACCCTCGAGATCGCCATCACCGGCATCCGCGAGATGAGCGTCATCGCGACGCCGCCGGAGGAACGCCACCCCGTGCTGACATTCGCGGGCCCTACGACCAGGGGCAGGTGAAGGCGGCGATCCGGCGCGAGCTGGCCCGTGAGGGCCAGGTGTTCTTCCTCCACAACCGGGTGGGCACGATCGAGAAGACGGCCGCGACGCTGCGTGAACTGGTGCCCGAGGCGCGCATCGCGACGGCGCACGGGCAGATGAGCGAGAAGCGTCTCGAGCAGGTCATGCTCGACTTCGGCGAGCGACGCGCCGACGTCCTCGTCTGCACCACCATCGTCGAGGCCGGGCTGAACATCCAGACGGCCAACACCCTGGTCATCGACAGGGCCGACATGCTCGGCCTCGCCCAGCTGCACCAGTTGCGCGGACGTGTGGGTCGCTCCCGCGAGCGCGGCTACGCCTACTTCCTGTATCCGCCGGACAAGCCCCTGACAGAGGCCTCGCACGAGCGTCTCGCCACGATGGCCGCCAACACCGATCTGGGTTCGGGCATGGCGATCGCGATGCGCGACCTCGAGTTGCGCGGAGCGGGCAACCTCCTCGGCGAGGACCAGTCGGGCCACATCGAGGGCGTGGGCTTCGACATGTACCTGCGGATGGTCGGCGAGGCCGTCGCCAACTACCGCGGGATCGACACCGACGTTGAGCCGACGATGCGCGTCGAGATCCCCGTCGACGCGCATCTGCCGGAGGACTACATCGCCTCCGAGCGGCTCCGCCTCGAGATGTACAAGCAGATCGCGGAGATCCGCACCGACGCCGACATCGAGGGCGTGCGCGCCGAGCTGGAGGACCGCTACGGCTCACTTCCCGGGCCCGTCGACGCGCTGCTCGGGGTCGCGCGGCTGCGAAACCTCGCCCGGGAACATGGCATCCAGGAGATCGTGCCGCAGGGCAGGGTGGTGCGGTTCTCCCCGATGGTGCTGCCCGAGTCGCGGCAGGTGCGGCTCCAACGGCTGTACCCGGGCGCCACCGTCAAGTCGGCCCTCGACCAGATCCTCGTCCCGAAGCCCGAGGGCGACTACCTCGGCTGGGCGACGACCTTCCTCACGCAGATGTACGCCTGAGGCCGCGGCCACCCGACGACTCGGCCCTCCCGGGCCGGGTCGCGGGTGGCGCCGCGTGGGGTCGGCCGGTTGTGGGTGATGAGGTAGTCTGGCGAAGGCGCGTCGAGCGCCAGAAGACCTGCCTTGTGAGAGGACCCCGATGAAGCTGAACCGCATCATCCCCACCGTCGCCGCCGTCGCCGCCGTCGCAGCGGTCACGCTGCTCGGAGCCTGCAGCCCCGCGGCGAGCACCGCGGCCGTCCTCAACGGTGAAGTGATCACCGAGGCGTCCATCGACCAGGCCATGACCGGCTGCGCCGAGGCCCTTCAGGTCGACACCAGCCAGCTGGTGCGCCAGGGTGCGGTGCAGACGATGGCCCTCGCCTCGGTGTTCGACTCCGTCGTGGCCGACTTCGGCGAGTTCAGCGACGACCAGGTCGACAAGCTCGGCGCCTCGCAGGGCGGCCAGTCCGCCGCCATGCTCGGCAACGAGGACTGCCGGCGCCTCGCCCGCGACTCCGTCAAGGTGTCGCTGCTCGGCCAGCTCGACCAGCAGGTCGTCACGCAGGCCCTCCAGAGCGCCGACATCGAGCTGAACCCCCGCTACGGCCGCTGGGATCCCACGGACCAGGGCCTCTTCGGCTCCGCCTCACTGTCTGTCAGCTCGGACGCGACCCTGCGGTGACCACCGAGCTGGAGCGACTCCGCCAGGTGATGGCGGAGCTGCGCGCCAGGTGCCCGTGGGACGCCGGGCAGACCCACAGGTCGCTCCTGAACCACCTCGTGGAGGAGACCGCCGAGGTCATCGACGCCGTCGAGACCGGCACCGATGACGACCTCCGCGAGGAGCTGGGCGACCTGCTGCTGCAGGTGTACTTCCACTCCCGGATCGCCGAGGACGAGGGCCGCTTCGACCTCGAGGACGTCGCCCGCGGGATCTCGGACAAGCTGATCCGCCGTCATCCGCACGTCTTCGCCGACGAGGATGTGCCCGACGACATGTGGCAGTCGTGGGAGGAACGCAAACGCGCCGAGAAGGGCCGCACCTCCGCACTCGAGGGGATCGCCGAGTCGCTCAACGCCCTGCCCCGGATCCAGAAGGTCATCTCGCGGTCCCGCTCCCACCAGGTGCCGCTCACGCTCCCGGACGATCCGATCGACGAGGTCGCCTTCGGTCAGGCCCTCGTCGCGCTCATCGCCCGCGCCCAGGCCGGCGGCGTCGACGCCGACGCGGCGGCCAGGGGCGCGCTGCGCGCTCTGGAGGCCGACGTCCGTGAGGCCGAGACGAGGCCCTGAGCGGCCCCGCACGGCCGCGTCACCCACCCGCTCCGGTGCTCCCACCACCGAGGGGCATGCCCGCTGAGCCCCCTGCCCTGCCCGATCGGGCGTCGGCACCGACCCGACCCCGAGGCGTGAAACGGCGACCGGTGCCGGTAGGCTGAGGCCGAGAGAGAAGACTCTTTGAAAGGGAGCTACATGGCATCCATCGAATTCATCCAGGCTCGCGAGATCCTCGATTCCCGCGGCAACCCGACCATCGAGGTCGAGGTGGAGCTCGACTCCGGTGCGAGCGGTCGCGCCGCCGTCCCCTCGGGTGCCTCGACCGGCGCCTTCGAGGCCGTCGAACTGCGTGACGGCGACAAGGGTCGCTTCGGCGGCAAGGGAGTCCTTACCGCCATCAAGAACGTCACCGAGGTCATCGGCGAGGAGATCCTGGGCCTGGAGGCTGACGAGCAGCGTCTCGTCGACCAGGCCATGATCGAGCTCGACGGCACCGACAACAAGGCCAAGCTCGGCGCCAACGCGATCCTCGGCGTCTCGCTCGCCGTGGCGCACGCAGCAGCTGAGGAGGCCGGCCTGCCGCTGTACAAGTACGTCGGTGGCCCCAACGCGCACATCCTGCCCGTCCCGATGATGAACATCCTGAACGGTGGCTCCCACGCCGACTCCAACGTCGACGTCCAGGAGTTCATGATCGCCCCGATCGGCGCCGAGTCGTTCGCCGAGGCCCTCGAGATGGGTGCGTCGGTCTACCACGAGCTGAAGAAGGTCCTCAAGGCCCGTCAGCTCTCGACCGGCCTGGGTGATGAGGGCGGCTTCGCCCCAACCTGGACAGCAACCGTGAGGCGCTCGACCTCATCATCACCGCCATCACCGACGCCGGCTACAAGCCCGGCGAGGAGATCGCGCTGGCGATGGACGTCGCCGCCTCCGAGTTCTTCGAGGAGGGCCTCTACAACTTCGAGGGCGAGAAGAAGACCTCGGAGCAGATGGTGGCCTACTACGAGGAGCTCGTGAAGTTCTACCCGCTGGTCTCCATCGAGGACCCGCTCAACGAGGAGGACTGGGACGGCTGGAAGCTGATGACCGATCGCCTCGGCGACAAGGTCCAGATCGTCGGCGACGACCTGTTCGTCACCAACGTCACCCGTCTGCAGAAGGGCATCGACACCAGCACCGCCAACGCGCTGCTCGTGAAGGTGAACCAGATCGGCTCGCTGACCGAGACCATCGACGCCGTCGACCTGGCGCACCGCAACGGCTTCCGCACCATGATGTCGCACCGCTCCGGTGAGACCGAGGACACCACGATCGCCGACCTGGCCGTCGCGCTGGGCTGTGGCCAGATCAAGTCGGGCGCCCCCGCGCGCACCGACCGCGTCGCGAAGTACAACCAGCTCCTGCGCATCGAGGACGACCTGGACGAGGCGGCCGTTTACGCCGGTCGTTCCGCGTTCCCGCGTTTCAAGGGCTGATAACAGCGGGGGTGAGGAATACTTGTCGGGTGCCTCGAACCCTCGCAATACTCCGGCTAGCAGTGGTCCGGGTCGCGGTACGCCGCGGTCCCGGACCTCTGCGCGTCCGGGGGAGCGCACCAGCCGCCCCGGGTAGCTCCGCTGGCCCGCAGGACGTGCCGCAGGCCTTCTCCGACGTGCCCGCCCCGCGCCCCGTGCGCAGCGGGCGATGACAGCCACCTGGCGCCTCGCGGTGCTCGTCGTGGTCATCGCAGGCGTGTCGCTGGTGCTGGCCAACTCGCTGCGCGTCTACTTCGCGCAGGCCAACGAACTGGCCGAGGTGCGGGCACAGATCGCCGAGGAGCAGGACCGGATCGCCGACCTCGAGGACAAGCTGAACCGCTGGAACGACGACGAGTACGTCAAGTCGATCGCGCGTGTGCGCCTCGGCTGGGTGATGCCCGGCGAGGTGGGCTACCACGTGATCGGAGCCGACGGCCTGCCGCTCGAGGGAGCGACCATGGAGCAGACCGTCGAGGAACCGCCCGGGCAGTGGTGGGAACAGATGTGGCGCTCCGTGCAACTGGCCGACGATCCCACGGGCGGCACCGAAGAACCCGTGCCCGGCCCGACCCCACCGCAAGCCCCACCCATAGTGTCCCGTGTCAGATATTCGCTGCGCTATGCGGCCCTCCGCTGGCGCCTCGCGGCGTTCTCCTCCCTCGGGCGTTCGGCAAGGTGCGACTCCGGTCGTCGGCCTTGCGATGCATCCACCGGCGAGCCACCTATCATCAACTAACCTCTGACACGAAACACTAGGACACCCTGTGAGCGAACCAACTCAGGCCGACCTCGCCATCGTCGAGGAGCAGCTCGGCCGGGAACCCGAGGCGTCGTGGCCGTCGCGTGGCGCTGCCCTGCGGCAGGCCGGGGTCGTGAAGACGGAGCCGAGGCTCCCCAACGGCACGCCGTTCCCCACCACCTACTACCTGACGAACCCGCGGCTCGTCTCCGCCGTCTCGACGCTCGAGGCGTCGGGTCTGATGACCGCGATGACGGAGCGACTCGCCCACGACGAGGACCTCGCGGCCCGCTACCTGGCCGCGCACGAGGCCTACCTCGCCGACCGTGAGGAACTCGGCCACGTCGAGGAGATCGAGGGCATCAGCGCGGGCGGCATGCCGACGCGCGTCAAGTGCCTCCACGTCCTGGTCGGCCACGCGCTCGCCGCGGGTCCCGGCGTCAACCCGTTCGGGGATGAGGCGCTCGCCCGGCTCGGCGACTGGCACGCGGCCTGCGCGGCGGACACCGCGGCCGCGGGATGAGCCGCACCGTCGCCGCCGTCGACTGCGGCACCAACTCGGTCCGCCTGCTCGTGCTGCGCCGCGCTGACGACGGCACCGTCGCAGAGGTCACCCGGCAGACGCGGCTCGCGCGGCTCGGGCAGGGGGTCGACGCCACGGGGAGTTCCACCCGAGGCGCTGGAGCGCACGTTCGCAGTCCTCGACGAGTACGCGGGCATCCTCGCCGACGACCACGTCGACGAAGTGCGGTTCGTGGCGACCTCCGCGGCCCGCGACGTGAGCAACCGCGACGTTTTCGAGGCCGGGGTCACGGCCCGGCTGGGCGTCGCTGTCGACGTGATCAGCGGCGATGAGGAGGCGCGACTCTCGTCGACCGGCGTCCTCAGCGGCGTGACGTCGCCCCGGCCGACCCTGATCTTCGACATCGGTGGCGGCTCGACCGAGCTCGTCGTGGTCGGGCGCGACGATGCCGTCGCCTCGGCCGTCAGCCTCAACATCGGGGCCGTCCGGATCAGGGAACGCTTCCTCCACACGGAGCCGCCGACAGCGGCCGAGGAGAAGGCGGCAAGGGACTTCATCGATGCCCAGCTCGACGGCGCCGGCACCGACTTCGACGCAGTGGCGTCCGCAATCGGTGTCGCGGGCACCGTCACCAGCGTCGCTGCCGACGTGCTCGGGCTCAGCGAGTACTCCCGCGCCGCGGTGCACCGGTCGGTGCTCAGCCTGCGGGCCATCGACGAGGCCAGCCGGCGGTGGCTGGCGCAGACCACGGAGCAGATCGCGAGCAACCCGATCCTTCCACCGCTGCGGGCGGCGGTGATCGGCGCGGGCTCCATGATCCTGGCCGAGATCGCCCGCCGGGTGCCCGGGGATCTGTGATCGTCAGCGAGACCGACATCCTCGACGGCATCGCCCACGAGCTGCTCGACCGCGTCGCCTGACGCCGGCCGTCCACCCTACGCCCCTGGCCGGTGGCCGTCCCGGATCGGGAAGGGTTCGTCCGTACCTGCGTGTCGTGGCCCGACGCTCACTAGGCTGCCGGTACACCGCGCAGCGTCGCAACGGGGCGAGCGTTGTGCCTGACGGGAAGGCGCACCATGAGCGAGCAGTTGACCCAGACCCGCGTCGTGATCGCGGCGCCACTGACCGGGGTCCTCGTGCCCCTGGACCAGGTGCCGGACCCGGTGTTCGCGCGCAGGATGGTCGGTGACGGCTTCTCCATCGACCCTCTGAGCAACGTCCTCATGGCGCCGGTGGCGGGCGAGGTGATAGACCTCCAGCCCTCGCACCACGCCGTCACGATCCGGACCCCCGACGGGCTCGAGATCCTGATGCACATCGGCCTCGACACGGTCTCCCTGCTCGGGGAGGGCTTCACCCCGAGGACAAGGGAGGGGGTCACCGTCGAGGTCGGCGACCCGCTGATCGAGTTCGACCTCGACGCGGTCGGGCGGGCCGCGAAGAGCCTGCTCACCCAGGTCGTGATCACCAACATGGAGCTCGTCGGTGAGCTGAGCGTCGAGTCGGGCCTGGTGGAACCGGGCGAGGTCGCCGCCACCGTCGGGCTCGCGGTGCGGGGCGAGGGGGACGCCGACACCGGCGTCGCCACCACCGCCGGCTCCGAGGCCATCATCGTGCCGAACCCGACGGGCCTGCACGCGAGGCCGACGGCGACCCTGGTGAACCTGGCGAAGCGGTACCGCTCCGACATCCGGCTCCGGCGCGGCTACGACTCGGCCAACGCCAAGTCGATCGTTTCGATCATGGGGATGGCCGTCGCACACGGCGAGAAGGTGGTGGTCACGGCCCACGGGAGCGACTCGGACGACGCGGTCGCCGCCATCGCCGAGGCCATCCGCGGAGGGCTCGGCGAGGAGATCCGCCCGGCACCGACGACACCGCGGCGATGCCGGCCGTCGTCGACGAACCGGCCCCCGAGCCGGTGGCCCCCGCTCCGGCGACCCCGACCTGCTGCTCGGCGTCGCCGCCTCACCGGGGCTCGGGATCGGGACCGTCCTGCAGCTGCGCCACGACGACATCGAGGTGGCGGAGACCGGCGACGACCACCACACCGAGCGGCGCAAGCTCAACACCGCGATCGACCGGGCGCTGCTCGACCTGTCTGCGCTCGAGCGGAAGCTCGAACGGGACGCCTCCCGGAGAAGGCCGCCATCTTCGCGGCCCACCGCGAGATCCTGCAGGACCCCGAGCTGCTCGACATCGCCGTCAGCGCCATCGACAAGGGCAAGAGCGCCCCTTCGCCTGGCGGGCCGCCTACAACTCCTTCGCCGACCAGCTGGCGGGGCTCGCGAACGAGGTGCTCGCCGGCCGCGCCAACGACGTGCGCGACGTCGGGCAGCGGGTGCTCGAGGAGCTGACCGGGCAGCGCGGAGAGCAGCAGGAGCTCCCCGGCAACACGATCCTGATCGCCGAGGACCTGACCCTTCCGACACCGCCCAGCTCGACCGCACCAAGGTCGTCGGCTTCGCCACCGCGCGCGGCGGCGCGTCGTCGCACGTCGCCATCATCGCCCGCTCGCTCGACATCCCCGCGGTGGCGGGCATCGAGGCCCGGGCACTCGACCTCCCGGACGGCAGCCGCGTGGTGCTCGACGGCACGAACGGGTCGCTCCGGATCAACCTCTCCGACGGGCAGATCGCCGAGATCGCGGCGCGCCAGAGGCGGATCGCCGAGCGCAGGGCGCGGGAGGAGGCCGCCAAGGACGAGCCCGCCGTCACGCCCGACGGGCACCGGGTGAAGGTGGTCGCCAACATCGGCGGCGTCGACGACGCCGTCGAGGGGAAGGCGATGGGCGCCGAGGGCGTCGGCCTGCTCCGCTCCGAGTTCGTCTTCATGGGCCGCACCACGGCGCCGACCGAGGCCGAGCAGGCCGAGGTCTACGCCGACTGCGCGAGGGCGCTCAGCCCGGGCGACCCGCTCGTCATCCGCACCCTCGACGTCGGCGGCGACAAGCCGCTGGCCTACCTTCCGATCCCCGCCGAGGAGAACCCGTTCCTCGGCATCCGCGGTGTGCGCGTCGGCCTCGAACGGCCGGAGCTGCTGCGCACCCAGCTGCGCGCGATCCTCGCGGCGGCCGACAAGGGCGCGGAGCTCTGTGTGATGTTCCCCATGATCGCAACCATCGCCGACTGGAGGACATCCAGGGCGATGTTCGACGAGGTCCGCGCCGAGTCGCAGACGACGGCAAAGGTGAGCCTCGGCATCATGATGGAGGTGCCGTCGGTGGCGGTGATGGCGCGCCAGTTCGCGGCCGAGGAGGGGTGTGACTTCTTCAGCGTCGGCACCAACGACCTGACCAGCTACACCCTCGCCATGGACCGGGGACACCCGAAGCTCGCCGCCCAGGTCGATCCCTGCAACCCCGCCGTCCTCACCCTGATCGGGAACGCGGCCGAGGCGCTCCATGAGCGGGGCAAATGGCTCGGGGTCTGCGGCGGCGTCGCGTCCGACCCACAGGCCGTGCCGATCCTGGTGGGGCTCGGCGTCGACGAGTTGAGCTGCTCGAACCCGGCGATCCCGTCGGTGAAGGCCGCCGTCCGGGCCCGCCCGCTCGACGAGTGCCGGGAGCTGGCCGCGAAGGCCGTCGCCTGTTCCACCCCGAGGAAGTCCGAGCCCTCGTCCCCAGATCGATGCGTGAGGAGATCGCCATGAGCACCGCGGAAGAGATCGTCGAGGCCGTCGGAGGCCCGGACAACATCGTCAGCCTCACCCACTGCGCCACCCGGCTCCGGTTCCAGCTCGCCGACGCCTCCGGCGTGGACGCGGCCCGGGTCGAGTCGATCAAGGGCGTGATGGGCGCCGTGCCGCAGGCGGGCGAGCGCTACCAGATCATCATGGGCGGCGCCGTCCAGAACACCTACCAGGCGATCAACGAGCTTCCCCGGATGCAGGGACGACGCGAGCTGAGCGACGCCGAGCTCAAGGCGGCGGCGCGGGCCGGGGGAGTGCGCGGCAGGTTCGCCTGGATCGACTCGTTCTTCGAGTTCCTGTCCGACTCGTTCCGGCCCATCCTCGGTGCCCTGCTCGGCGCCTCGCTGTTCATCACCTTCATGTCGCTCATGTCGACGCTGGGGGTGATCGGCAACTGGGCCGACCCGCGCACGGAGCTGCCGCCGTCGTGGCAGTTCGTCAACCTGCTGTGGCAGTCGGTGTTCGTGTTCCTGCCGCTGATGGTGGCCTACAACGCGAGCAAGAAGGTGGGGCCGACCCGTGGGTCGGGTTCGCCATCATGGCGCTCGTCATGCTGCCCGGCTTCACAAGCCTCGGCACCTCCGACGCCGCCTACACCGCGACCGTCGCAGGCAGCGACGTCACGCTGATCGACATCTTCGGCGTGCCGCTGACCATCTTCAGCTACAACTCGCAGGTGTTCCCACCGCTGCTGATGGCCGCGCTGCTCGGGCCGCTCTACAAGCTGCTGAAGAAGCTGATCCCGACAACCTGCAACTGATCTTCGTGCCCTTCCTCGCGATGCTCATCATGCTTCCGCTGACCGCGTTCCTGATCGGCCCGATCGGCGTGTTCATCGGCGCCTGGGTCGCGGGCGGCCTCGGCTGGGTCAACACGCTCAGCCCGCTGATCTTCGCCATCATCATCCCGCTGGCGTACCCGTTCATGGTGCCGCTCGGCCTGCACTGGCCGCTCAACGCCGTCATGCTCCTCAACATCCAGCAGCTCGGCTTCGACTACATCCAGGGCCCGATGGGGGCCTGGAACTTCGCCTGCTTCGGCGCGACGGCGGGCGTGCTGTTCCTGGCCTACCGCGACCGCGACGTGCAGATGCGCCAGACGGCGACCGGTGCGCTCGCGGCGGGCCTGCTCGGCGGCATCTCCGAGCCGTCCCTCTACGGCATCCATCTCCGGTTCAAGAAGATCTATCCGCGGATGCTGATCGGTTGCCTCGTCGGCGGCCTGATCCTCGGCATCGGAGGCAGCCTCACCACGCCCGTCACCACGCAGGCGTTCGTGTTCACGTCCCTGCTGACGATCCCCGCGTTCAACAACATGCCGCTGTACGCGCTCGCCGTCGTGGCAGCGTTCCTCACCTCGATGCTGCTGGTGGTCTTCCTCGACTACCGGACCGCCGAGCAGAAGGCCGCCGCCAGGACGAAGGGCGACGCGGACGCCGCCGGGGAGCCTGAGCCGCGCGTCATCGTCGTCGGCGACGTCGAGACCAACCAGGCACGCCAGTGGGTGACGGCCCTCGGCGGTGAGGACAACATCGTCTCGGTCGAACCGATCGCCGAGACGCGGGTGCGCGTCGAGGTGAGGGACGGGTCGCTCGTGGACGTGGAGGCCCTGAGACGGGCCGGGCTCCGGGGCGCCGTCCAGGTCGCTCCGGGGGTGTGGCACCTCGTCGCCGGCCTCGAGGCCGACCAGTACGCCGAGGGGATGCGCAGGAGGCTCGCCGCGGCGCAGTGAGCGGCCCGGGACGGGTCGGTCAGGTGGTCGCGAGGTACACGGCCACGACGCCGACGACGCTCAGCGCGGTCATGACGAGCGGCACCGATGGTCGCCGTCGCGTCCGCGGGCTGCGGGCCGGCGCGGCGAGCCACGCCTCGAAGCGGGCCAGTGCCAGGTCGACCCTCGCGTGCCTACGGTGCAGGATCGCCGACGGGGTGAGCCCGATCAGGTCGTCGGGATCCTTCAGGCGCACCACCACGGCCTCGTCGCCGTCGAGCTCGTGGAAATCCACCTCACCCTGTGGGACGACCAGGTCGACGAAGCGGCCGGTGAGCACCAACCCACCACGACCGAGGCCCACCTGTCCCGGCCACGACGAGGTTGCATACCCGAGGATCAGCGCGAACGTGAGCCCGAGGATGAGCCCCTCAACGGGATCTCCGGGCTCGGTGAGCATCAGGTACGTGAGGCCCGACGAGAGGCCGGCGGCCACCAGGCCCGCTGCGACCCGCACCGGGGCCGGATGCCGTTCGAGGAGCGATCCGGGCGTGCCGTGCCCGGGCGGCGGCTCCCCGTCCGTAGGAGGCGCAGGGCCGCGAGGGGCGAGCGGGGACCGGTGGAAACCTCGGCGAGGAGGGAGCCGTCGTCCGAGACCACCGCGATGGACGCGCCGCGGCGTGGCGTGCCGATCACCACGACCGGCCAGCAGCCGTCGCCGTCCACCTCCGCAGCGTCGTCCAGGTACCCGCGCAGCGTCCCCGCGGAGGCGGGCAACTCCTCGGCAACCGTCCTCTGCCCGACGCCCGGGGTGTCGGGTCCGGTGTCGAGGTCGGTGACCCTGGTCAGCGGGACGAAGGGACGCAGGCCATCCACGGGCACCAGGTGGAGGACCTCGCCGTCCACGTCGGAATCCCACGCGTCCTCACCCTCGATGGCGTGGGCCCACGTCGCGCGGGCCGCCCACCCGGGGCCGCCCTGCCCACAAGCGCGGTGCGGCGCCTCGCGGGCAGACCCCACCTCAGCCACCCGCCCAGCGCGACGACGGGGCGAGCGCGATCAGCGGGAGGGCCCACGACGGGTCAAGGGGCTCATCGTCCGAGACGAGTCGCCCCGGATCGTCGGGGTCGGCCCAGACGGTGACGGTGCCGCCGACCTCGGCCTGAATGAAGTACAGGTCCGTTGCGACCTCACCCCAGGGCAGCGCGAGCGTGACGGTCCCTCGTCGGGGTCGCTGGCGAGAACCTCGGCGGTGAACGGTTCCGCCGCGAGTCGAAGTCACGCTGGTCCGCCAGCTGTTGGGAGAACACGATGGCCAACACCACCGCGGCGAGCAGGGGTGCGGCGACGGCGACCCGGCCCGGCCACGACGGGAGACCCCGTCGCCGGTCGCACGCAGGCGCCGGTGCGGCCCGACGGGCCCGGGCCACCAGTAGCTGACCGCCAGCCAGCCACAGGCGCAGGCGGCGACCAGGCCTGCGACCGCCCACCCTGCCGCGGAGTACGCGACGGGAGCACCGACCGCGGCCAGCAGCAGGCACTCCAGCGCAAGCACGCCGGAGCACAGGCCGGGGCCCAGTACAGCAGGCAGAGGGCACGAGGATGGCGACGATCACCGCGGCAACCAGTGGCATCCCGCCACCGAGAGGGCGAGGGATGTCTCCGGCGCCGTGGAGAGCTCGGCCACGGTTGCGAGCGCGACGGCCAGAGCCACCAGGAGTTGGAGGAGCCCGACCGGAGGCCAGTAGAGCCGTGCGAGCCGCGCCGTCACGTTGTTCACAGCGCCATGGTGACAGGTGCCGCCGGGTGCCGCCCGACGGGGTCGCCGAGCCCGCCCGGCGGGTGGGACGATCGGGCGATCCACCCCGGTCAGCGTCGCGCCGACGTAGGCTCGGGTTCGAGCGGAAGGAGCCTCGCGATGCATGATTCCGACGACGTTGAGGTCGACGAGGTCGACCGCGCCCAGCAGGAGGAGCCCGCCGACCCGACCGAGCGGGAGACCGAGCCGGTGGGTGGCCCGGACGACGATTCCGACGAGGCCGACTGGATCGACCAGAACACCGATGCCCCGCACGACGATGAGGGCCCGGAGGAGAAATACTGACCGAGGCCCGGGAACGCGGAAGCGCCGGCCCGCTTGCACGGACCGGCGCCTCTGACGGGAAAGGGGGCCTACTCGGCGACCTCTCCCTTGACGACGTCGCCGTCGTTCTTGGCGAACTTGTCGAGCAGCGCCGACAGGTCGAAGCCGGTCGTGTCCTTCAGCATCTGCATGGTCTGCAGGACGTTCTCGGTGACCTGCTTGGGCAGCGCCGACGCGCCGTCGCTGGAGATGACGGTCAGCGTGTCGATCGAACCCATCGGGGCGGCGATCTTCTCGGCCATCTGCGGCAGCACCTCGATCAGCATCTGCAGCGTGGCGGCGTCGTTGTAGCTGGCGAACGCCTCGGCCCGCTTCTCCATCGCCTCGGCCTCGGCCTGGCCGACGGCGAGCACCGCGGCCGCCTTCGCCTCGCCCTCGGCGCGGACGGCGTCGGCCTCTGCGATGCGGCGGGCCTTCTCGGCCTCACCGCGCTTGGCTCCCTCGATGGCCTCGGCCTCGGCGAGCGCCGAACGACGCGACTTCTCGCCGACACCGGTGAGGCGGGCCTTCTCGGCATCCGCCTCGGCGTTGGCGATCGAGGCGGCCTTGGACGCATCGGCCGAGAAGATGGCCGCGTTGCGCTTGGCCTCTGCCTCGGTCTCGACGCGGTAGCGCTCGGCGTCCGCGGGCGGCGGACCTCGGTGTCGAGCTGGCGCTCCTTCAGCGCCGCCTGCGCGACGGCGACCTTCTCCTGCTCCTGCAGGATGGCCTGGTCGCGATCGGCCTGGGCCAGCGGGCCGGAGGCGGCCGCGGTGGCGCGGGCGGCGTCGGTCTCGGACTGGATCTCAGCCTGCTTCAGGACGAGCTCGCGCTGCGCGATGGCGATCTGCTGTTCGGCGGCGATCTGGGCCTGCTCCGCCTCGCGGCGGGCCTCGGCCTCGGCGACGGCGGCCATCCGGCCGAGCTTCGCCGACTCGGGGCGACCCAGGTCGCTCAGGTAGGTGCCGTCATCGGTGATGTCCTGGATCTGGAAGGTGTCGAGCACCAGGCCCTGGCCGGTCAGCGAGGACTCCGACTCGTCGGTGACGCGCTGCGCGAAGGCGGCGCGGTCGCGGATGATCTGCTCAACCGTCAGCGAGCCGACGATGGAGCGCAGCGAGCCGGCGAGGGTCTCCTGCGTGAAGGGCTCGATCTCGTCCTGCTGGGACAGGAAGCGCTGGGCCGCCGCGCGGATCGAGTCCTCGTTGCCGCCGACCTTGACGATGGCGACGCCGTCGACGTTGAGCTTGATGCCCTGGCCGGAGACGGCGTTGCGGATGGTCACCATGATGCGACGCGACGACAGGTCGAGCACGTGGAGCCGCTGGATGAACGGCACCACGAAGACGCCGCCACCCATCACGACCTTCTGGCCGCTGAGGTCGGTCGAGACGAGGCCGGTCTCGGGGTTGCGCACCTCCTTGCCCTTGCGGCCGGTGATGATGAACGCCTCGCTGGGCTTGGCGACCTTGTAGCGGCTCGCGATCAGCAGGCCGATGAGCACAAGGAGTGCGAGCAGGCCGAGGACGGCTGTCAGGACGGGTGGCATAGGGCTTGCGCCTTTCTGTTGCGTGACGGGCGAGGCGCTGCTCGTTCCCGTCGGCGGTTGTCGGTCAGGACGTGAGTTCGGGGGTGGTGGGGTCACCTCGACGGCGGTGGGGAGAGGATGGCAGACACCCAGATCTCCTGGCCCGCGTCGACGGGGAGGGCGGACCTGGCGCTCAGCTTCCGCACGTGGCCGCCGACCGAGATCCGGATCTCCCATAGCCGTCCGCCGGAATGGCGGTGATCACACGGCCGGAGTAGCCGATCATCGAGTCGGAGCGGAAGGTCGCCGCGTTCTCGCCGCGCTTGAGGGCCCGCGTCAGCGCGATCGCGCCCAGGCGGCGAGCGCACCCACGATCAGCCCGACGATGACGGCGGGGACCGTGTTGCCGAAGATGGCCAGGCCGAGGGCCCCACCGAATCCGAAGGCTCCGACGAAGGCGGCGATGCTGGTCATCGAGAACAGGTCGCCCCGAGGACATCGACATCGAAGATGCCGTCGAGGACATCGCCCACCAGGAGCGCCAGGAGAACCAATGCGACGCCTACGCCTCCAATAATCAGAAACGCGGTCACGTCGCACACCCTTTCTCCGGTCGTCCAAGCCTACCGGCAGCCGGGTCCAGACCACCTGGACCGTGCCGGATCAGGCCGGAAGTGAGGGGCAATAGACTCGGCGACGACGCCCTCGTAGCCCAACTGGCAGAGGCAGGCGGCTTAAACCCGCCCGAGTACGGGTTCGAATCCCGTCGGGGCACCACCCTCAGTCGTCGTCCCCGTCGGGATGAACCCGGGGAGCCCGTCTCCGGGGTTGATCACCACCTGCCACTGGTGCTCGGGCGATCTGTTCGGGTGGGGTTCTACCGCCCGGTGATGGAACGGGCACGGAAGCACCCCGTTGGCGAGGGAGGAAGTGCCGCCGGCCCACCAGGGGACGATGTGGGTGCGCGTCTGAGGCCGCGTACGAGACGTCGCAGCCGGGGAACACTCGGGCCCTTGTCGCGGCGGGTCAAACGCCGTCCCGGGGTCGGTTCCGCGTCGGGAGCACGGCGGGACGGTGTGCTCGCCCGAGCGGATGGTTCACGCCCTTCCCCCGGGCCGCCCAGGGCGTATCGTCCCCACGTCGCGAAAGGAGGCAGGCGCATGAATGAGGCACGCTCCGCCTGGCCGGGGTTCCTGTCGATGATCATCGGCTTCTTCATGATCCTGGTCGACTCGACCATCGTGACGATTGCCATCCCCCACATCGTCACCGAGCTGGACACCGACCTGAACAACGTGATCTGGGTCACCAGCGCCTATCTGCTCGCCTACGCGGTGCCCCTGCTCATCACCGGGAGGCTCGGCGACCGGTTCGGGCCGAAGCCGGTGTTCCTGGTCGGCCTGTTCGTGTTCACGGCGTCCTCCCTGTGGTGCGGGCTGGCCGGGGCCATCGGCATGCTGATCGTCGCCCGCGTGGTCCAGGGCCTCGGGGCGGCCCTCATGGCGCCGCAGACCATGGCCGTCATCATGCGTACCTTCCCCCGGAACGCAGGGGAGCCCCGATGGGGCTGTGGGGAGCGTCGCCGGGGTCGCGATGCTGGTCGGGCCCCTGCTCGGCGGGTTCCTGGTCGACGCGGTCGGTTGGGAGTGGATCTTCTTCATCAACGTGCCCGTCGGGATCATCGGGATGATCCTCGTCATCGTCAACGTGCCGCGGCTCGAGACCCACGCGCACTCGTTCGACATCGTCGGCGTCGTGCTGAGCGCGCTCGGCCTGTTTCTCATCGTGTTCGGCATCCAGGAGGGCGGCACCTACGACTGGGGTCGGATGCCTGTTGCGGGCACGGGAGCGACGGTGCCGGTGCCGGTCGTGATCGGCGCCGGGGTGGTGGCGATGGGCGCGTTCCTGTGGTGGCAGAAGGTCACCACGCGGGAGGCGCTGGTGCCGCTGGAGCTGTTCCGCGACCGCAACTACGTCCTGTCCAACGCCGCGATCTCCCTGATGGGGTTCTTCGCCGCCTCATCCAGCATCCCGCTGTTCCTCTACGTGCAGAGCGCGCGCGGCCTGACGCCCAGCCAGTCGGCCTACCTGATGATCCCCATGGCGGTCGCCTCCGGTGTCCTCGCGCCCTTCGTCGGCCGGTTCGTGCAGCGGCGCGACGCCCGGCCGGTGGTCGCCGTGGGCCTGCTCGTGCTCGCCGCCTCGACGGCCTGGAACGGGCTCTGGATGGATCCGGCCCGCAGCCCCTGGTGGCTCCTGCTGCCGAGCCTCGCCACCGGGATCGCGGCCTCGGCCGTCTGGGGGCCGCTCGCGATGATCGCCACCCGGAACCTGCCCGGGACCTCTCCGGCGCTGGATCGGGGGTCTACAACACCACCCGGCAGATCGGTTCCGTGATCGGCTCGGCAGCCATCGCGGCCATGATCGCCGCCCGGATCACGGCCGAACTCGGCCCGGGGCCGCCGGGCAGGGCGGCGCGAGCGGACCGATGCCGCCCGCGGTGGTGGAGGGGTTCTCGGCGGCGATGGGTCAGTCGATGTTCCTGCCCGCCGCCCTCCTGCTGCTCGGGGTCGTGGCGGTCGCCTTGATGGAGGCGCCGAACCGCTCGCGGTAGCGCAGATTCAACCCGCGATGCGGGCCACCGCGATGGAGACCTCGTCGCGGTCGCGGGGCAGTTCGTCCAGCGCGTAGTGGATGGTCAGCCCCTCGATGAGCGCGTCCAGCAGCCGCGCCGTCAGGGGCGTGAAGTGCCGTTCCAGCGCCGCGCGGCTCCTGGCCATCCACGCCGTCGTCAGGTCGCGGTAGGCGGGCTCGCGGGCGGCGAGCGTGTACAGCTCGTGCGTGAGGACGAGATCGCGGTGGGTGCCGAACACGTCATCGAGGATGATCGCCACCACGGCCTCGCGGGCCGAGCGCGCGTCGGTCGCCTCTGCCATCCTCCGCTCGAACCCCTCGCTGACCGACGTTGCGAACCGGGTGAACGCCTCGTGCAGGAGCTCGTCGATCCCCGCGAAGTGGTAGGTCATGGAACCGAGCGGGACGTCGGCGGCGCGGGCGATGCGTCGATGCGAGGCGCCCGCGACCCCGACCTCGGTGATCACGTCAAGGCAGGCGTCGATGATCCGGTCCCTGCGCTCCGGATCGGTCCGCCGACCGCGCCGGGCGGGCTGCGCGTCTCCGGCCGGCATCAGGCCGCAGTGGGGGCGGTGGGGTGATCACTCATGTCGGACAGCATAGTCGTCAATATGTACGGTCGTCCGCATTGTGTGTACGATCGTCCTCAGTGCCGGGAAACGGGCACCGCCTCGTACCGAAAGCCGACGATGTACTCACTGCTGCTCGCGATCATCTACCTCGCCTTCATCAGCCTCGGGCTCCCCGACTCGCTCATCGGTGCGGGCTGGCCCGTGATGCACGGCGACCTCGGCGTCCCGAGTGGTCGATGGGCCTCCTCACGGTCATCATCTCGGCGGGCACCATCGTGTCGAGCATGCTGTCGGAGCGGCTGACGCGTCGGCTCGGGGCAGGCCTCGTGACGGCGATCAGCGTCGCGATGACGGCCGCCGCGCTGGTCGGGTTCTCGTTGTCTGGCACGTTCTGGCTGCTCTGCATCTTCGCCGTCCCTACGGGCTGGGGGCCGGCGCCGTGGATGCCGCCCTCAACAACTACGTCGCGCTGCACTACGCGGCACGGCACATGAACTGGCTGCACAGCTTCTGGGGGTAGGAGCCTCGATCAGCCCGTTCATCATGAGCTACGCCATCGGCTCAGGTTCCGGTTGGTCCGGCGCCTACCGGAGCGTCGGCCTCATCCAGGTCGGCCTCGCCGTCGTGCTGTTCCTCAGCCTGACCCTGTGGGGGAGGGTGGGGCATGCCGGGCCCCCGTCGCGGAGGGCGCCTCCGATGCGGACGGCGGATCCAGCGGGACGGGCGGGGGTCACGTGCCGCTGAAGGACGCCCTCCGCATTCCGGGGGTGCGCCTCATGCTCGGTGCCTTCTTCGCCTACTGCGCGGTCGAGAGCACGACGATCCTCTGGGCATCGACCTACCTCGTCTCCAGCAGGGGAGTCGAGCCGGCGACCGCCGCCGCCTTCGCGGCGCTCTACCTCCTCGGCATCACGGCCGGTCGGTTCCTCACCGGCTTCTTCGCCGACCGGGTGGGCGACCGCCTCCTCATCCGCGGCGGGTTCATCGCGGTCGCGGTCGGCGTCGCGATGATCGCGCTGCCGCTGCCCACGGACGTCGTCGCCCTCGCGGGCCTCGTGCTCGCGGGCCTCGGGAGTGCGCCCGTCTACCCCGCGATCATCCACTCGACGCCGGTGAACTTCGGGCGGCACAACTCCCAGGCCGTGATCGGTATCCAGATGGCCGCCGCCTACACCGGCAGTGCGCTCATGCCGCCGCTGTTCGGCGTTGTCTCGGCGTGGACGGGCATGTGGGTGCTGCCGCTGTATCTCGCCCTCGTCGTCGCGCTCGGGCTCCTCCTGAGCGAGCGGCTAAACCGGTTGGTCGCGGACCGTCGGCCCGTCCCTGCCCGCTGAGCCGAGCGTCGAGTCTCAGACGTGATGTGCGCCCAGGCGAACCACCTCGCCGTGCCTGGGCACGACCGCGAGACACCCGATCTCCCGCTCGACGTCTGCCGCGAACCTGACGGCCACCTCGGGCTCGGCGTGCACGACGAAGACCACCTGCGGCACCGGGTCGAGGTCGGCGAGCCAGTCGAGCAGGTCCGATCGGTCCGCGTGCACGGAGAACTCCTCGTCGCGGACGATCTCGGCCCGCACACTCACGTAGCGGCCGTTGATCTTGATGCCGTGCGCCCCGTTCTGTAGCGCCCTGCCGCGCGTGCCCTCGGCCTGGTACCCGGTGAGGATGACCGTGTTGCGTGGATCGGGCAACAGCCGCTCGAGGTGGTAAAGCACCCTGCCGCCCTCGAGCATGCCTGACGACGAGATGATGATCATGGGGTCGCGGCGCCGGTTGAGCTTCTTCGACTCCCCGCTGTCGCGCGTCTCCAGCAGATTGAGCGCCGTGAAGTCGCCGACCTCGACCGAGGGGCAAGCTCGTCTCCCGCTCCCCGGTACACATCCATCGCAGCGAGCGACATGGGCCCGTCAACCACCACGGGGACGTCCGGGATCCGTCCCTCCCGCCGGAGCCGCACCAGGGCGTGCAGCACCACCTCGGTGCGGTCGATGGCGAATGCCGGGATCACCACCTGCCCACCCCTCCCGATCGTGCGACGGACCGCGGCCGCGAGCGCCTCGTGTGCCGCCTCGGGCTCCGGGTGCTCCCGGTCGCCGTAGGTCGCCTCACACAGGACGAGGTCCGCACCCTCGGGCATTTCGCGGGGCCGCAGGATCGGGTGGTCGTGGCGACCGAGGTCGCCGGAGAAGAGGAGGGTCTCCGGCCCGACGTCCAGGCGGATACTGGCCGACCCCAGGATATGGCCGCCCGCACCCACCTCGCCCATGCGACGCCCTCGATGTCGACGTTGGTGTCGAAGTCGACCTCCCGGAACAGCGGAAGCGTCGCCTCGACATCGGCCGTGGTGTAGAGGGGTACGGGGTCGGCGTGCTTTGACCAACCCCCACGCCGTGCATCGTCCGTCGCCTGCTCCTGGAGCCTCCCAGCGTCGCGCAGCACGATCTCGGCAAGCTCCACGGTGTGGCCGGTGGCGAGGATCGGCCCGTTGAACCCGTGCTTGACCAGTGCAGGGAGATAGGAGGAGTGGTCGGCGTGGGCGTGCGTGAGAAGCACCGCGTCAAGGCCGGCCGGGTCCACGGGGAATGGCTCGCGGTTGCGGTTGCGCCACTTCTTCGCCCCTGGAACATGCCCGCATCGATGAGGATCTGCTTCCCGTCGGCCCGCACCAGAAACTTCGAGCCGGTGACGGTGCCGACGGCACCGAGGAACGTGAGTGTCGGTTCAGCCATGTTCGATCGTGGCACGCCACGGGTTCCGGTGCTGGCGGAACGGGCGAAGCGGCGTCCGGCTTCCCTGGCGTCCTGGGAACGCGCCGCTACGATGGATGCAACGAGAGCCTCCTGGCGAGACTGAAGAGAGAGCAACTGAGATGGCAAACCCGATCATCGGCCGCCCCGACGCGTTCACGCGTCACAGCGACCCCCGCAGCAGACCTACGGCCAGCCCCAGGGCCAGGGCTACGACCCGTACCAGCAGCAGGGCTACACCCCGTACCAGCAGCCCGCCGGCACCGGCGCGGTGATGACGTTGGATGACGTCATCGCGAAGACGGCCATCACGCTCGGCACGGTCGCGCTGTTCGCCGTCGCCGCCTTCATGCTGGTCCCCTGAGCCTGCTCACGCCGGCGCTGATCGGCTCCGGCATCGTCGGCTTCGTCACCGTGCTCCTTGTCGCGGGCCGCGCGAAGCTCCCCGTCGGTGGCGTGCTCTTCTACGCCGCGGTTGAGGGCATCTTCGTCGGCGCCTTCTCGAAGTTCTTCGAGTACCTGTACCCCGGCATCGTCGTGTCGGCCGTGCTCGCGACCTTCGTGGCCGCGGGCGCGACGCTCGCCGCCTACAAGTTCCTCAACATCCGCGTGAGCGCGAAGTTCCGCAAGGTCGTAACCATCGCGACCATCTCGCTGGCAGGCGTCCTCCTGGTCAATTTCGTGCTGGCCCTCCTGGGCGTCAACACCGGCATCCGTGAGATCGGCAGCGGTGCGGGCATGCTGTCGATCGGCATCTCGGTGGTGGCCGTCATCCTCGCCGTGCTGAGCCTGATCACCGACTTCGACTCCGTCGAGCGCGGCATCGCTGCGCAGGCCCCGGCGCAGGAGTCGTGGCGCGCCGCCTTCGGTATCACGATCACCATGGTGTGGCTCTACACCGAGATCCTCCGGATCATGAGCTACTTCAGGAACTAGAACCGCGGCAGTTTGCGGGCGTACTGCGCGAGCAGGGTCCGCGAGCTGTTCGTCCAGTGAAGCGAGCGCCACGTGCGCAACGGCACCCAGCCGGCCCCCTGAGTCGATCCACCGATGTCGTGGACGACGGGGTCGCTGGGTGTTTCGCATGTCGCGCCGTAGACGATCCGCAGCGCGTGGAAGTCCTCCAACTCGCCGCCGATGGAGCGACCCACCCAGTGCTCCGACTCCAGGGTGAGGACGCGGTCGATGACGATCTCCTGCCCGGTCTCCTCATGCACCTCGCGGAGCACCGCCTCTGACGGTGACTCCCCGGGATCCACTCCACCACCGGGCAGCGTCCAGGTGCCCGGCGCGAGCGTCGCCGCCGAGTTGACGGTGCCGAGGATCCCCGGTCGGACAGCACGAGGGCGTAGGCGCCGATGCGCTGGTGTTCGCGTGGCTGCTCGCTGGTGCGCGCGACGTAGACGGTGTGGCGTTCCGGTGGGCGGTGGTCGGCGGCGGTGATCTCCCTGACCAGCCAGGTGAAGACGATCTCACCATCGGAGAGCGTGGCCGCGAGCGGCCTGATCGGCACAAAGCCGGCATCGAACAGCCTGCCCCTCGGGTGCTCGCCGTGCCCGATCCGGAACCCGATGACGGCGCCCCCAGGGGATGGGTGACACCGACGATGCGCATTCGGCAAGCTTAGTCGGTAGCCAGGAGGCCCGGCAGGGACGCGGTACGCGAAACCGGCAGACCGAAGCCGTAGCCACTAATGTGTTGCCTGCCGAAGAGGCCCGGAAAACGTGAGGGTGAGTCCGATGGAGTATCGCGAGAACGTTGAGCTCGACCAGTCGAGGGTGCGTTACGGCGGTGGAAGCCGTGGCGGCGGTGGGGCGGCCGCAAGATCGCCGTCGGGGCGGCCTGGGTGGCCTCCTCGTGCTGCTGCTCGCCATGTTCTTCGGCGGAGACATCGGTGGCCTCCTCGGCGGAACCACCGAGCCTCAGACTCAGTCCACGGCGGGCCAGCCCGACTGCGACAACACCGACGACCTCGCCTCGAACCCCGAATGCCGTTGGGTCGTCTACGAGAACGCGCTGACCAACTACTGGTCCACCGCCTTCAACCAGGGCTTCAGGCCCCGGCGGGGGTCGAGGTGTTCTCGGGTCAGGTCGCGACCGCCTGCGGCACCGGCACCTCCGAGATGGGGCCGTTCTACTGCCCCGGCGACGAGAAGATCTTCCTCGACTCGCAGTTCACCGGGCAGTTGCTCCAGCAGCTGGGAACCGAGCGCAGCGACGTGGCGGAGCTCTACATCGTCGGCCACGAATACGGGCACCACATCTCCAACCTCACGGGTGTGATGAGCCAGGCCCGCGCCAGCGGCAACAACACCGGCCCCGCTCGGCACAGGTGCGCCTCGAGCTGCAGGCCGACTGCTACGCGGGCGTCTTCTTCAAGAACACGATCCAGGATCCGGCCTCGCCCATCGAGGCCGTCACCCAGGAGGACCTCGACGCGATCGTGGCCGCGGCCCGGGCCGTCGGCGACGACCACATCCAGTCCCAGTCCGGGGCCGCGTCGTTCCCGAGAGCTGGACCCACGGCTCGTCGCAGATGCGGCAGTACTGGACGGCGATCGGTTTCCAGAGCGGCAACCCGAACAGCTGCGACACGTTCTCAACCGACGAGCTCGGAGGCTAACCCTCCAGATCGGTGATGTCGGCCACCGTGGCGGCCAGGTGCCTGATCAGGGCATCGCCATCGACGGTGGCCGCGACGCCGTGTTCGCCGGCCCCGATCGACACCCTGCGTCCGACGATGCGTTCGTCTGCGAACACCGGCAGCGGCGTCAGGGTCCCGAACGGTGTGATGGTGCCGCGTTCGAACCCGGTGACCCGCTTCGCTTCCGTGGCCTCTGGCATGGAGAGCCGGTTCACACCGAGCAGGGAGCGGAGCTTGGGCCAGGAGATCGTCCGGTCGCCCGGAACGAGCACCAGCAGGTGATCCTCCTCGCCGCGGCGCACCACCATGGTCTTGACGATGTCTCCGGGCTCGACCCCCGTGCGGCGGCCGCTTCCCGCAGGGAGGAGACCCGGCCGTGCCGGGTGACGACATACTCGAGGCCTGACGTGGTCAGCGCGTCGAGGGCCGGGTTGGTGTCCATCGCACCAGGGTAGGCGCCGCTCAGCCGATCAGGTCGGTCATGTCGCGACCGTCCATGTCGGAATACGTGGTGGTGGGGCCGCACTGCACCTCCGCGACGGGCGCCGAGCGCTTCTGCGACATGTCGATCGTGACGCTGCACGCCTGGTCAGGGGAGGTCTGGGCCCGCGAGATGGCTTGGGCGAGTCCCTCGGGATGGATGAGCGCCGGGTCGAACGGCGTGTTCGCGGGGACTCGGTGCGTCGGGTCTCGAAGGTCGGCATCTCGGCCGGCCTCGTCCGGTTGAGGACGACGCCCGCCTCCGCATCCGGAAGGTCAGCCGAGTAACCGACGGTGGGGTTCAACGAGACCGAGTACGCCTCCTCGGCGTCACCGATCACCTCGTCGATGCCCGCGGTGATGTCGGCGACGCTCGTGAGCCCGAGGCTCGCGACGGCCGTGCCGTCCTGCCGGAAGAACACGGTCTTCGACTCCGGCCGTGACGTGACCGTCATCACGATCTGGCCGGCCCGGTATTCGACGACCTGTAGCACGAGCTGGCCGCGCACCCCGCGGAGGTCGGCGATGTCGAACATCCTGCCGAGCGAGTTGAGCGGGTACTCGGCCGGGTTGAACGTGGCCTGGCTCAGGTACTGGAGGTCGGAGTCGACCCGGGTGATCTCGCCGTTGTCCCAGCGGTAGCTCGCGACGCTCCCGTTCGGCTGGAGCACGGTCAGCGTCGCCTGCTGCTGGGTCAGGTCCAGCTTGAGGGCGGGTAGGTCGCCCGCGACCTCGCTCAACCTCGCGACCACCGCCCCCGCCCGCCCGTGGTGAGCGTGTCGGCGATCGGAAACGCGATGGGGAAGCTGCCGTCCGGCAGCGGAGAGAACGTCGGCGTCGGCGACGGGGCCGTGGACGGCGTGGGGTGGAAGGTGACGCGGTTGTCGCCGGTGCGCTCGGCGTGCGGCTCGTGGGGGCGCATCCGGTGTGCATCCGGCGAGGACGAGCGCGCAGCAGGCGGTGGCCGCGATCATCCGGATGTCCATGGCGCCCAAGCTTAGGGGGACGGCGCGCACAGCCGCACCGGGCCCGGTCGGCGCGCACCGCGGTGAGGTTTCGTGCTCGCCCTGTATCCGGGCGGTGGCCCGCTAACTTGGGCCGCAGCGGATGAGCCCGGGGAGGAACAGATGCTCTACTTCGAACGCCACACCTGGCCGTGGCTCCTTGCACAGGGGATGCTGGCCGTTATCGTCGGGGCGGCGATGATCGCGGTCGCGGGGGCTTCGCTCGTCACCCTCGCCCTCATCGTGGGCGCCTGGGTGATCCTGGACGGCATCTGGATGATCGTGGAGGGCGTCAGTGACAGCCGCGGCGCCACCAGCGACAGGGTGCTCGTCGGTGGGGTAGGGGTGGTGACGGTGGCGCTGGGGCTGCTCATCGCATGGAACCCGGCGGCCACCGTGGAGGCGCTGGCGTTCCTGACCGCGTTCTGGTTCGTCTTCGCGGGGCTGCGTGAGGTGTTCCTCGCCGTGCGCCTCCGCAAGGAGATCGACGGCGAGTGGGTGCTGATCGTCACGGGCGCCGTCGCGGTCGCGATGGGGTTCGCGGGGATGGTGTGGCCGGGGCTCCTGCTCGGCGCGCTGGTTTGGGTGCTGGGGCTCGCGGCGATCGTGTACGGGGCGTGTCTCGCGGTGTCCGCGTTGCACATCCGGCGGATCGCCGCGGTTCCGGTCGGCTGACCGGCAATGGAGCGGCTCACCCTCCGGGTGTCGGGACAGGTCCAGGGCGTCGGTTTCCGCTGGGCGACCCGCGGCGTGCTCTCCGATCTCGGCCTGGCGGGAGGGCGGAGAACCTGCCGGACGGCTCCGTCCGCGTCGTGGCCGTGGGGAGCGCGCCGCGTTGGATGCCCTCGTCGCCTGGCTGGAGGGTCCGACGGCACCCGGCCGGGTCCGGTCGGTGCGGGTGGAACGGTAGCGGGCGGCCGCGCCCCGTGGCGGCGCACGCGGGCGGGCCGATGTTTCGCACGAAGAGTTCGAGAGTATGGTTCGGCACGGAGGTGGACGATGAACAGTTGGCCGGATGAGGTCGATCCGACGGGGCAGGACGTGCGACGCCTGACCGACGAGCTGAGGGCGGGGCACACGGTGGCCCGCAACGCCCGCGGGGAGTGGGTGCTGCTCGGGTACCGCGAGGTCGCGGAGGCGGCCCGCGACGCCGTCACCTACTCGAGCGCGGTGTCGCGCTTCCTGCAGATTCCCAACGCGTTGGACGGCGACGAACACGCCGAGGCGCGCGCGGTGCTTGACCGCTACTTCGAGCCGGAGGCCCTCGAGCCGTTCGTCGCGACGTTCCGGCGGGTAGCGCGGGACCTCGTCGCCGGGTTGCCTGCCCGCATCGACGCCGTCGCCGATCTCGGGGCCGTGTTCGCCGTCCGCGCGCAGTCGGCGTGGCTCGGCTGGAGCGCCGACCTCGAGCAGCCCCTGCTGCAGTGGATGCGCGACAACCACGCGGCCACCCGCTCCGGCGAGGGGAGGCGGATGGCGGACGTCGCCGAGGAGTTCGACGCGATCATCTCGTCGGTGCTGGAGCCGCGCCGGGCCGCTCCCAGCGACGACGTCACGAGCGCACTGATGGCCGACGGTTGGAAGGGCAGGCACTTCACCGACGAGGAGCTCGTGTCCATCCTGCGCAACTGGACGGGCGGCGATCTCGGCTCCATCGCGCTGTGCGTCGGAGTCATCGTCTCCCACATCGCGACCGACCCCGGGCTCCAGGCGCGGCTCCGCGCCGGCGTCGCGGACGCGGAGCTCGACGCGATCATCGACGAGGTCCTGCGCATCGACGACCCCTTCATCACGAACCGTCGCCGCACGACCTGCCCGGTCCACGTGGCGGGCGTCGACATCGCCGAGGGTCAGGTGGTCAAGCTCAACTGGACCTCCGCCAACCGCGACGAGTCGGTGTTCGGCACGGACCGGTTCGACCCCGTCGGACACGCCGAGGCCAATCTGGTCTACGGCACCGGGCCGCACGTGTGCCCCGGGCGTCCGCTCGCGACGATGGAGCTCCGGATCGCGGTGCAGGAGCTGCTGGAGGCGACCTCCGCAATCCTGCCGGACGAGGAACATGAGCGGGAGGTTTTCCCGGTCGGCGGCTTCCGCAGCATCCATGTCCGGCTGCAGCGCTGAGGAGAACCTGGCTCACAGGCGACGCAAAGGCGGCTCATTGGAGATTCTTCGAAAGTTGTTGCGAAGCAGATGTGTTCCCGGTAACATCGCGCTCATCGGCGCCAAGGGGCGTCGGAACAACCAGTCGCTCTTTCGATGCTGAAACCAGGCAACAACCCCATGTAACCCGATCCGACGTGCCGTCATCGGGCTCCTTCGCGCGGGTCCGGTCGCCTTGAGAGGCGACTGCCCGAGGCAGAGGAGCCGATGGCGTGCGCAGACCGAAACTACCCAGGCTGGCCGGGGTGATCACCACCGCCGCCGCAATCTTCGCGACGGGGGCGTTGGCGGGAGATCCCGCCGCCGCACTCGATCCAGATGCCGTCCGGAGCTTCACCAGCACGGATGGCGGGGACGGCACCTTCAGCGTGCCGCTGCTCAATTCGGACGTGCCGGATGTGAGTGTCACGGTGGTTCCCGCGGCCGAGAGCGGCGAGGGACGCGACGTCTACTACATGCTGAGCACGACGATGCACCTCAGCCCGGCGCGCCGATCATGAAGTCCTACGACATGGTCAACTGGGAGACGGTCACCTACGTCTACGACCGCCTCAGCATGGGCGATGCCTCCTCGCTGCGCAACGGCCAGAACTCCTACGGGGCCGGGCAGTGGGCAGGGTCCCTGCGCTACCACGACGGCAGGTTCTACGTGGCGTTCAACACCAACAACATCGGTGGCGCCTACATCTACTGGACCGACGACATCGAGGATGGGGCCTGGACCAAGATCGCGCTCGGGCGTGGCTTCCATGATCTCTCGCTGTTCTTCGATGAGGCCGACGGCGGAACCCCCTACATCTTCCACGGCGGCGGAACCACCAGCGCGGTGCGCCTCAGCGACGATCTGACGAAGGTGGTGGCCGAGTACCCCGACATCGTCACCTACCGCGACCTCGCCGACCCTGGCATCACGCCCGCCTACGAGGGGCAGCAGGTGTTCTGGTTCGACGGCTACTACTACATCCCGACCATCACGTGGCCGCCAGGTGGCAACCGTCAGGTCGTCCTCCTGCGCTCCAAGGAACTCCTGGGCCGCTACACGGCCGCGGGTGGCGCCAACACCTACGAGGCGAAGACGGTCCTTGCCTCAGACGGGTTCGCCCAGGGCAGCCTGGTGCCCGTCACCACCGACGGTGAGACCTCCTGGCACGGCTTCTTCTTCCGTGACACCTACCCCATCGGTCGGATCCCCGCGCTGATCCCGGCCACCTGGAGCGACGGCTGGCCGACCTTCGGCGACGCCGGCCGGGTCACCCAGGGCAGCGAGTTCGAGCAGCTCATCGAGCTTCCGGCCGACCTCGCGGCCGCGCAGCGACTCAAGAGCGTCGTCGCCTCGGACGACTTCAGCAACGACGCGCCCCACCGCGCCTTCCGCGACATCGAGTGGGATCTGCCCGACGTCCCGAGGCACCGGCCCCGGGGAGCGGCTGGTCAATGGCGACTTCGAGACCGGATCCCTTGCGCCATGGAAGCTGCAGTACACGGCTGCCCTGGACGTGGTCGCGGATCCAGCCGACGCCGCTGGGCATGTGCTCAGCGTCTCCGGGAGGGTCAACAACGGCTCGGGTCCCGGGCAGGCGGTGGAGGGTGGGTTGATGCGCTCGGCCACCTATGAGGGATCGATGCGCGTGCGCTACGACGAGGGCCCCGAGTCGATGACCTTCATCCTCGGCCTCTCGTACGGTGGGCGAATCAACCAGGTGGCGGCCGCCACCGCGAAGCGTGGCGAATGGGTCACCGTCGCCGGGCGCCTCACCGCGCCGGCCGACGCTGACGTCGCCAGCGCGACCCTTGTCGTCGAGACCCCGTGGGCACCCAACCAGACGTCGGCCGACCAGGTCGACTACCTGGTCGATGACCTTTCCTTCGAACCGGCAGCGGTGACACAGCAGTTCCCGACCGAGGCGGAGTACGCCTACAACGGCTCCGATCTCGACCTCGCCTGGGAGTGGAACCACAACCCGGACAACCGCCACTGGTCGCTGACCGAGCGCCCCGGCTGGTTGCGCCTGACAAACGGATCGGTCGTCACCGGCAAGGCCACCTACTCGAAGGCGCCCCAGACCGAGTTGGCCTACCTGGAGGAGGCGCGCAACACACTCTCGCAGCGGACCTTCGGGCCAAAGTCGTCGGCCGAGGTCGCCCTGGACATCTCGGCAATGTCCGACGGCGACGTCGCGGGTATCGCCACCTACGCGCGCAGCTTCGCCTACGCCGCAGTGAAGCGGGTCGAGGGTCAGAACACGCTCGGACTCGTCCAGCGGCTCCAGCCGTTCTCCGATGCCTTCGATCAGGACGCGGCCGAGGCATTCGTCCCCGGCTCGACGGTGCAGCTGGGGACTCTGCCGTCGTCCATCTGAAGGCCGATGCCGACTTCGCCTCGAAGCCTGGCCAGCTCTGGGTGCAGTTCCTGTACTCCCTCGATGGTCAGAACTGGGCGCCGCTCGGCGCCCCGGCGGGTCCCCTGGTTCAGGATTGGAGCCTCTCCCACTTCATGGGATACCGGTTCGGCATCTTCAACTACGCACTTGCTCAGGCCGGTGGGCACGTGGACGTCGACCATTACCTGCTCAGCGGCACTCTCACCGCCGACGCCAAGGCACTGGACCGGTCGTTGCTCGATGCGAGCATCGGTGAAGCACAGGGGATCCGGGAGGCGCAGATCGACGCCGAGCTGTGGGCCGAACTGCAGGCTGCGCTCACGGCCGCCCGGGCCGTCTCCGGGCCCTCCACCCAGAACCAGATCGATGCGCCCGCCTACCGGCTCGCAGCCCTCGTGGCGCAGGCCAAGGTGGGTGCCACCGACCCCACACCGACCCCGACCCCCACTCCGACGGCTACGCCGACCCCGACCCCACGCCGACCCCCACGCCGACGGCTACGCCGACCCCACACCGACGGCTACGCCGACCCCGACCCCACGCCGACCCCACTGCCCTCGTCGAGCCCGACGCCCACCCGCCAGCCCCGGTCGACATCTACGTCACACCCGGCTTCCACCGGGTAAACGGCCGTACCTGGTACACCTCCTGCGAGCCCTACTCGCAGACCTGGCGCTGCCGGACCGAGATCTGGGCCACGACCGTGGCTCAGGTCGACGGTGCCTTCGCCAGTACCACTGGCTGGACGTTCAACAACCTGACCTACCTGCCGCTGCTCACCAGACAGCAGTGGGCCGGAAACCCACTCGGCAGTGCGGGGTCGTGGACGTCGGCCGACGGCCGGCAGTGGCGCACCGATTGCGACACGGCGGCGACAGGACGCGGAGGGTGTCGCTCCTACATCAGGACGGGTGTCGTGACCTCCAGCCAGGGAGCAGACGGGACGTGGTCACATCGCCTCACCACCCAATGGGTGTTCAACAACATCGTCCGGTTCAGCAGATAGATCCGAAACACAGTCGAAGGAGACACAGAGACAATGAAGACAACTCTCACGCGGGCGCAACGCCCCAGAGGGGGCGGGCCATCGCGGGACTGGCCGCGGTGGGGCTGCTGGCAGGCACCCTGATCGGCTCTCCCACCGCCTCGGCCGATGCGGCCGGAAACCTCGTCATCAACCCCGGCTTCGAGCAGGGCATCACGGGCTGGTCGGCCAGCGGCGGCGTGTTCGGGATCGTCCCCGACGCAGCCAGCGGCGCCAGTAGCGGCTCCCTCAGCAACCGGACCGCGTTCTACCAGGGACTCAAGGGCAGCCTCACCAGCCCGTTGGCCCACGACGGCCAGTACCGGGTCACCGCGAAGGTTAAGCACACCGCAGGCAACGCCACCGAGCCGTTCGGGTTTGCCTACTGCCCGAGTCAGGCTCCTGCGTCGCCGCGGCCAACGCCATCAAGCAGGTCGCAAAGGACGGGTGGCACGAATACTCGCTGGATTTCGTCCCCAGCGAGTCACCCAACTACAACGACGCCTCGACGGTGTTCAGCCGGTTCCAGTTCGAGACCCCTGGTCGTCGACGGTCCCCTTCCAGTTGGACGATGTGAGCGTCGTCCGGCTCGACACCCCGCCGGGGCTCCTGCCGGAGGCCACGTTCGAGGACGACAGCCACGAGGGTTGGTTCGTCGTCGACGGCCGGGAGGGCGAGTTGAGCATCGTCGCTCCCGGTGCCGATTCCGACAGTGCCCTGCGGATCACGGGCCGCACGCAGACCAACACCGGCCCGGCCGCCGACATCGTGGGCAAGCTGGAGGCGGGAGCCACCTACCGGGTGCAGGCCGATCTCCGCTACACCGGAGGCAACGCGGCCCAGGGGTTCCAGTTCACGCTCTGTGACGACGCGTTCAGCTACGGGATCTGCTTCAACGGCGTCCGCGTGGTGGCCAAGCAGGCGGAGTGGACCAGCATCGATGCCGAGTTCGTCGCCGACGTCCCCAACCCCGCTGTCGGTAGCGTCGACGACTGGGCCTACGCCTTCTTCGAGACCGACTGGAAGGCGTCTCCAGAGGCGGCAGATCTCGTGGACTTCGAGATCGACAACGTCTCGCTCGTGAAGGTCGAGAAGGAGCCCGAGGTGCCCGTCGAGGGCGCGGAGTCGCCCGTCGAGCGCGTGCAGACCAAGCCGGTCGGCGACCACAACCCGCTGATGGGCACAAGTTCGGGGCCGACCCGCACCACGTCATCTTCAACGGCCGCCTCTACATCTACTCCACCAGTGACGACCAGCAGTACCGGACGGCCGTCAAGCAGGCCAACGGTCTGCCGGTGACCGACGGCGGATATGACCGCATCACCCACCTCAACGTCATCTCGACCGACGACATGGTCAACTGGGTCGATCACGGCGAGGTGCCGGTGGCCGGCCTCGACGGCGTCGCCAAGTGGTCTGGCAACTCCTGGGCCCCGGCCGCGGTTTCGGCCGACACGGACGGCGACGGCAAGGAAGAGGTGTACCTCTACTTCTGCAACGGCGGTGCAGGCACCGGCGTCATCGTCGGCGGCTCGCCACTGGGCCGTGGGAGGACCCTAACGGAAAGATGCTGATCGGGCAGGGCAACCCCATCCAGTTCCCCGGCGGCATGTGGCTGTTCGACCCCGAGGTCTTCGTCGACGACGACGGCCAGCCCTATCTCTACTTCGGTGGGAACTGGGACCACGTCAAGGATCCGTACCACCCGAAGTCGACGCGGGTCGTCAAGCTCGACAAGTCCGACTACACCAAGCTCGCCGATCCCACGGGTGCTGGCATCACCGAGATCGATGCTCCCGGCATGTTCGAGGCGTCCTCGATGTTCAAGCGCGATGGCAGGTACTACTACTCGTACTCCTCCAACTTCGCGATCGGAAACGCCGCCTACGACAACAAGAAGATCGAGGGCAGTCCTACCCGGGCGGCGGTCAGATCGCCTACATGATGACCGACGACCCGATGGACCTCACGCGCGACAAGTTCGCTGGCACCGCCTTCGCCTCGCACGGCAAGTGGTTCCCGGGCTCGGGTGGCAACAACCATTCCGACATGTTCAACTACAAGGGGCGCTCCTACTTCACCTACCACACGCAGGTGGCCGGTCTGGCATGGGCAAGGCGCTCAACAACGGGAAGGTCGTCAACTACCGCAGCGTCCACCTGGACGAGCTGAAGTTCAACGCGGACGGCACCATCAAGGAGGTCGAGGGCACCAACGCCGGGTGGAGCAGATCCAGGACTTCGATCCCTACCGCACCTTCGAGGCTGAGACGTTGGCCTGGCAGCTCGGTGTCCGCACCGAGGCGCTGGCCACCGCCTCGGTGGAGTTTCCGGAGCACAACGGCGGTGGGAACATGGTCCTCACCAGCATCGACGACGGTGACTTCACCGGCATCTCGCAGGTCGACTTCGCCGATGGCGCAGCGACCGTCACCGCCCGCGTGAAGCCGATTGTCGCCGGCACCTCGATCGAGGTCCGTCTCGACTCCGAGACCGGTCCCGTCGTGGCGACGCTGGAGCCCGGAGACTCCGTCGGTGAGTGGACCGAGATCGAGGCGACGGTCGAGGGCGCGGATGGCGTGCACGACCTGTTCTTCGTGTTCCACGGTCCCGGGAGGGCGCCTGCTCGAGGTCGACAACTGGTCATTTACCGAAGGCCCCACAGCCCAGAGCCGACCGCCACCCCGACCCCGACCCGACCCCGACCCCGACCCCGACCCGACCCCGACTCCGACGCCCGAGCCGACCAAGAGCCCAACGGCCAAGCCGACGCAGACCCCACGGTCAAGCCGACGCAGACCCCACGGCCAAGCCTTCGGCGCCACATGCGTCGGGTGACCTGTACTCGACCCCGGGCTTCCATAAAGTCAACGGTCGTCTCTGGTACACCGACTGCGAGCCGTACTCGCAGACGGTGCGGTGTAGGACCGACATCTGGGCAACCCAGGTCGTCCATCAGGGAGGCCGGTATGTGCACAAGACGGGCTGGCACCTGAACAACCTGACCTACCTGCCTCTGATGACGAGGGCGCAGTGGCAAGGCAACCCCTCGCAAATGCAGGGGTGTTCGCCAGTGGCGGGCGTCAGTGGAAGACCGAGTGTGACACGGCCGCGACCGGACGCAACGGCTGTCGCGCGTACATCCGGACGAGCTACATCGAATCGAGGAAGGATGCCGCCGGCAAGTGGAACTACCGCCTCGCCGAGGGCTGGGTCTTCAACAACATCGTTAGGTTCAAGGACTGACGATCGGTTGTAACTGGGTGGCGGCCGCCGGGTTCTCCGGCGAGCCGTCACCCATTTTCACTCCGCCCGCGGCGTTGCAGGCGGACCCTTGCGCCTACGCCTTCGGTGAGGACCTCGCCCAGCTGAGCGACGGCTCCGCCCAGTGGGGCGTGTCCTCCGACTCGCTTGCCATGATCAGCGCCACCAGGTGGGCCGTCTCCCGGTCGAGCCGGGCGGCGGCATCGCTCAGCGCGACGCCGCGGGCCGAGGCCAGTTCCCCGTACCGGTCCAGGAAGGCCCGGCCCGCGGCGGCGTGAGGCCCAGCGTCACGTTGCGCAGGTCGCTCGCGCGAAGCCCCATGCCGGTCAGGTTGTAGTCGTACAGCAGTGCGGAGGACCCGTCCCAGAAGACGGCGAGGTTGGTGAACCAGAAGTCGTTGTGGGTCAGCGTCAGCGGCATCCCGGCCAGCTCGTCGCGCCACCGCGGCAGCCGGCCCCTGGCCCAGGCGAGCCTCGGGCGAGGTCCGGCCACCTCCGCTCGACGGCGGTGAGGCCGGCCTCGTCGATCAGGTCGAGCTCGCTGAACCCGACCGCGGTGGGAGGGAGGGTGTCGCCTGCGGCGTGCAGCGTGTCGTACCACTTGGCGACGAGCCTGGCGATCGCCGGGTCGGCCAGGTCGTCCGCGGTGGCCCTGCGGTAGCCGGCGCTGGTCAGTTCCTCGAGGATGATCCAGTCGGGCCGGATCCGAGCAGGGGAGCGTTGGGACCCGAGCCGCCGCAGCTGGTGGTAGGTCGAGATCTCCCGCCTGCCCGCCTCAGAGGCGAACCGCTTGACGACGACGGGCAGGTCGTCCAGTTCGCCGCCGACGACGAGGATGCCGTCGTCGTCGGAGATGACGTCGCCGAAGGCGACCTCTCCGATGTCGTGGCCCTGCGGGGCGTCTCCTCGTGCGGGTCCGTCACGGGCGCGGCCCGCACTTCACGCCGGTGGCGTGGTTGGGGCAGTAGCCGTCGGGCACCTTGTGCAGGTACTGCTGATGCTCGACCTCGGCGTAGTAGAAGGTCTGGCCAGGGGTGATCTCGGTGGCGATCGCCCCGTAGCCCTGCTCGCTGAGGCGCTGCTGGAAGTCGGCGAGGCTCGCCTCGGCGGCCTCCAGCTGTGCGTCGTCGACGGGAAGATCGCCGAGCGGTACTGCGTGCCGGCGTCGTTGCCCTGCCTGTTCACCTGCGTCGGGTCGTGGTTCTCCCAGAACATCTGCAGCAGGTCGGCGTAGCCGACCCTGACGGGATCGAAGACCACCCTGACGGTCTCGGTGTGGCCCGTCCGGCCGGTGCAGGATTCCGCGTAGGTGGGGTTGGGGGTGAAGCCGCCCATGAAGCCGACCGCCGTGTTGACGACCCCGGCGTCTCCCAGAACATCCGCTCCTCGCCCCAGTAGCAGCCGAGCGCGAAGTAGGCGACCTCGGAACCTGCGGGCACCGCGTCGAGCGGGATCCCGTAGATCTCATGGACGGGGATCGGGTTGAGGATCGGGGTGGGACGGCCGGGTAGTGCCTTGTCGGGGCCACCATCCGGGCGGGGTGACGTGTCCCTGGATCCATGCGCGCAGGTCGATGTCCATGTCCCCACGCTACCCGGGAGCGGCAAGCGTCAGGGCTGGCCGGTGATCGCCTGCCAGATGCCACGACCGATCATGTACACCCCGATGCCGATGCCGACCATCCACAGCGTCTTGCGCTGCCTGGTCACAGGGAGGGCCGGTGGCCTCGGCGGTCTCTTCGGGTTGCTGCCCGTCTGGCTGCGGCTGCTCGCCTGTCATGGGGTCGTTGTCGTTCGACATGGGATCAGTGTGCCAGTAGCGGGGAATCGTCTGGTCGGTGGGGTCGGCCGGGATGGCCCAGTCGATGGGTCGGCCGGGATGGCCCAGTCAATGGGGTCGGCGCCCTGCTCTGCTAGCAGGTGGTTCACTCTGCTGAAGGGCCGCGAGCCGAAGAACCCGAGCGCGCCGACAGGGGCGACGGGTGGGCGCTCGCGATGATCGGAACCGCGCCGAGCAGTGGCGTCGCCGTCTGCGCGTCGCGCCCCACAGGACCGCCACCAGCGGGCCGCCGCGACGGGCCAGGGCCTCGACCGCGCAGGCGGTCACCTCCTCCCAACCCTTGCCCCGGTGGGAGGCCGGGGCGCCGGGGCGCACCGTCAGCACCCTGTTGAGCAGCAGGACCCCCTGTGTGAACCAGTGCGTCAGGTCGCCGTGGATCGCAGGGGCGATGCCGAGGTCGGCGTTGAGCTCCTGGTAGATGTTGCGGAGCGACCCGGGCAGCGGGCGCACCTCGGGGCAACCGAGAAGGACAGCCCTACGGCGTGCCCGGGCGTCGGGTACGGGTCCTGCCCGAGCACGAGCACCCGGACGTCGGCCAGCGGTAGCGTGAATGCCCGCAGGATGCTGGCGCCCGCGGGCAGATAGTCGTTGCCCTCGGAGCGCAGGAAGTCGCCCATCGCCGCGATCCTCCCCTCGACCGGGCGGAGGGCCTCCGCCCAGTCGGGAGCGACGAGTTCGGTGAGGCTTTGGCGCATGGAACAACCCTGACACACGCTCAGCCGCTTGCCCAGGGACTCCAGGAACACGATCAGGGATGCGAATCCTTCAATGCTCCTTTAGATAATGAAAAGTCGAGTTACCATTTACGGTATGAGTAATGTAGATCTCGGCCCGATCCTCGACGATCTGGCCGCTGGGCGCATCGACGCCCAGGAGGCGGGCCGCCGGATCGAGGCGGCAAAGCGCGCGGCGGGTGAGGCCGCGGCGCCCCGGCGGACGGGCAGCCCGGCGCCGCGAAGACTCCGCCCCGCGAGAGCGCGGAGCAGGCAGGCAAGCCGGGTGGTCTGGCCCGCGTCTCGGTGACCGCGGTCGGCCGCCGGGTGCGTATCGAGGGCGACCAGAGCGTGGCAACCCTCACCATCGACGGGCCGCACGTGCTGCGCCGCGTCGGAACGACCATGGAGGTCAGCTCCACCGGGGAGATCGGCCCCAACTTCGGGGCTTCTCCCTGATCCGGCCACCGCGCAGCTGGGACGATGTGCGCGACATCGGGCTCGGCAAGGAACTGGTCATCCGGGTGAACCCAACCTCATCGTCGACGCTGAGATCACCACCGGCGGCCTCCGCACCATCGGCGTCCCGCGTCTCGGGAGGATCCGGGTCACGGCCGCAGCGTCGACCCTGGAGGACGTCGAGGAGGTCGAGGACCTGTTGAGCCAGGCCGGCGGCATCAGCGTCGAGGGCCGATCAGCTTCGGTCGATCCCGGCTGAAGGTCGAGTCGGGCTCCCTCACGGTGAACCTGGCCCGCGGCGCCAACGTCACCATCCGTGGCGAGGCGAAGCTCGGGCGTATCAGCTGGCCCGACGGGGAGACAAGGTCGATGAGTACGTGGTCGGCAACGGATCGGCGCGGCTCGACATCGCCGTCGTGATGGGCATGGCGACCGTGAAGGCGGAGGTGTGAGTTCCATGGCTGCGAAGCATCTCTACCACGCACCGTCGGAGTGCCCCGTCTGCGGTGACACCCTGATCACCACCCGCAAGGGCTGCCTGCACTGCGGCACCGAGATCGCCGGCGAGTTCGCGAGCTGCGAGTTCTGCAACCTCAACCAGACCGACCTCGACCTGCTCAAGGTGTTCCTGGCCTCACGCGGCAACCTGCGGGAGGTCGAGAAGCACCTCCAGGTGTCCTACCCGACGGCGCGCGCCCGGCTCGACGCGGTGCTCGCGCGGCTCGGGCTCGACGGCGACCCGCAGACCTCCGAGGCCACCCGTGCCGCGGGGACCAGCCTGCCGGGCAACCCGCCGGGCAGCCGGGCGGGAACGGCGACGAGGCACCGTCGGATCCCGGATCCATCGAGGACCAGATCCTCGCCCGCGTCGCGAAGGGCGAGCTGAGCGCGGAGGACGCGGCCCGGCTGCTCTCCTGACCCGCTCCCAGCCGCGAGAGGCCGCCACCCGTTCGGGTGGCGGCCTCATTCGGTTCGTGGTGGGGTGGGTGTCAGAGGGTGTCGACCTTGGCGACGACGACCATCAGTTCCTTGCCGTTGGGCGCGGTGTAGCGCACCTCCTGGCCTACCTTGGCGCCGAGCACGGCCGCGCCGAGCGGCGACTGCGGCGAGTAGACGGAGTACTCGACGGACGAGTCGGTGCCGAGCACCTCGCGGGAGCCGAGCAGGAATGTGTCGGTGTCGTCCTCGTCGCCGTCGTAGGCGACCGTCACCAGCCTGCCAGGGGCGACCTCGTCGCTGCGTCCCTCGGCCTTGCCCACCTTGGCTCGGCGGAGGATGTCCTCCAGTTGGCGGATGCGCCCCTCCATCTGGCCCTGCTCCTCGCGGGCGGCGTGATAGCCCCCGTTCTCGGAGAGGTCGCCCTCCTCGCGGGCGGCGGCGATGCGGGAGCTCACGCTGGGCGGCCCACGGTCTTCAGCTCATTCAGTTCGGCCTCGAGCTTGTCGTAGGCCTCCTGCGTGAGCCACACAATGTCGGCAGAAGTATCAGACATCCGGGAAGCCTATCAGTCGAGCAGAATGCAGGCCGGTTGATCCATCACGACCGTGGTGGCCTTCTTGACGGTCTTCACCTCGACCGTGACGGTGGTCAGCTTGTCGGTGCCCGGCGGCACGATGAACGTGTGCTCGGCGACCTTCTCGTACGACTCGGCCTGCGCGTACAGGCTGCACTCGGCCGTGCGGGACGGGTCGCTGCGTTGAACCACGATCTCGGCGGTCATCACCGTCGGGTCGACCACCTTGAAGCTGCGCACCATGCCCGCCACAGGGGATTGGCGCGGTCCAGACCGTCGACGAGGACCAGTCCGATCGCCCCGATCACCGCGACCGTTGCGCCGATGCCCAGCACGTAGTCGAGGGTGGAACGCTTCGGATACCTTGCGTTGATGCGGGCTTCGTCTTCGGTCACGGGACCCATTGTGCCCTGAGACGGAAGGGCGGTGCCGGGTGGGGACGCGGCAGAATACGTCCATGTCCGGATTGCCGCCCACCCAGTTGCGGTTGCTGCACGTCCACGCCCACCCCGACGACGAGTCGAGCAAGGGCGCTGCGACCACCGCCAAGTACGTCGACGAGGGTGTCGAGGTCATGGTAGCCACCTGCACCGGGGCGAGCGGGGTTCCATCCTCAACCCCAAACTGGCCGACGACCCGGCAGTGCTGGCGGACATCTCCCGCATCCGGGCCGAGGAGATGGCGCGGGCCCGCGAGGTGCTCGGCGTCACGCAGGTGTGGCTCGGCTTCGTCGACTCGGGCATGCCGGAGGGAGACCCGGCGCCGCCGCTGCCGGACGGCTGCTTCGGGCTGCAGGACCCGGCGGTTGCCGCGGGCCGCCTCGTCGAGGTGATCCGTGGATTCCGGCCCCACGTCGTCACCACCTACGACGAGCAGGGCGGCTACCCGCACCCCGACCACGTGATGTGCAACCGGATCACACTCGAGGCGTTCCGGGCCGCCGCCGACCCCGACCTGTGGCCGAGCACGGGCAGGCCTGGCAGGCGGCCAAGTTGTACTACCACATGAGCTTCCATCGGCGGCGTTTCGAGCAGCTCGAACAGGCCATGCACGAGCAGGGGCTGGACTGCCAGTTCCCGCACCGTGACGAGGATCCCTTCTCGTACGGGCGGCTCACAACCTTCGTGGAGTGCTCGAGATACTTCCCGATCCGCGACGAGGCGCTGCGGGCGCACGCCACGCAGATCGACCCGGACGGGCCGTGGTTCTCGGTGCCGCTCGCGATCCAGCAGGCGGGCTGGCCGACGGAGGACTACCAGCTGGTGCGCTCGCTCGTGCCGACCATGATCCCGAGGATGATCTGTTCGCCGGGCTGCGACCCGAGCCGCTGGTGCCCGAGTTCATGATCTGACGCTCAGTACGACGTCTGCTGCTGCTTCCTCCCGGCACGGCCGCGGTTGCGGCTGTGCAGGAGCCAGGCCGCCAGCACGCCGCCCACGGCGCCGCCGAGGTGCGCCTGCCAGCTGACGCCCACCTGCGTCGGGAACACGCCGAGCAGCACCGAGCCGTAGATGGCGAACACCACCACCGCCAGCAGGATCTGGCCGATCCTGCGCGAGAAGATGCCCCGCACCAGCAGGTACGTGAGGTAGCCGAAGATGACGCCGGATGCGCCCGCTGTGATGGCGCCCACCGGCGCGAGCAGCCATGCGAACAGTCCCGACACGATGGTCGAGACCACCGTCGTGACGACCCATTTTGCCGGGCCGGACAGGTAGGTGACGACACCGAGCACCAGGAACGGAATCGAGTTCGACGCCAGGTGCGCCCAGCCGAAGTGCAGCAGCGGGGCCCAGAGGATGTTGGGCAGATCGCTGGCCTGACGCGGCTCGATGCCGAAGCTGTCGAGCGAGTTCAGGGTCAGCTGATCGAGGAGTTCGAGGCCCCACATCAGAACCACCAACCCGCCGACGACGATCAGCGCCTGCACCAGTAGTGGCCGCTTACCTTGGGTGCTCTTCTCACTCATGCACACCAGTGTGCCTCAGCGTCCCAGAGCCTCGGGCAAGGTCGGATCGACCCGGCCCACTAATGTTGGGCCCATGGTCAACCGCCTCGCCGAATCATCCAGCGACTACCTGCGCCAGCACGCCCACCAGAGCGTCGACTGGTGGGAGTGGTCGCCCTGGCCCTCGCCGCCGCCGCCGAGCGCGACGTCCCGATCATGTTGTCGATCGGGTACGCGTCGTGCCACTGGTGCCACGTGATGAGCCACGAGTCGTTCGACGACCATGAGGTGGCCGCCTACCTCAACGAGCACTTCGTCGCCATCAAGGTCGACCGGCAGCAGCTGCCCGACGTCGATGCCGTGTTCATGACCGCCACCCAGGCGATGAACAACGGCAACGGCGGTTGGCCCATGACGGCGTTCCTCACCCCCGACGGCAGGCCCTTCTTCACAGGCACCTACTTCCCGCCGGAGCCGCAGCCTGGCATGCCCTCGTTCACGCAGGTGCTCGGAGCGATGGCTGACGCCTGGCGGACCCGCCGCGAGAAGATCACCGCCTCGGCCGACTACGTGGTCTCCACCCTCACCCCCGACGCCGCGGAAGCGGAGCCTTCGGCCCCGGACCTGCGGGCAGCGGTCGACGAGGTCGAGAAGGGATTCGACCTGATCCACGGTGGCTTCGGGCAGGCCCCAAGTTCCCTGCCCCGACCCTGCTGGACGCGCTGCTCGTCAAGGGCGATCCGCGCACGCTCGAGCTCGCGCAGCGCAGCCTGGAGTCGATGGCCCGCGGTGGCATCTACGACCAGGTCGGCGGCGGCTTCCACCGCTACGCGGTCGACGCCGGATGGGTCGTGCCCCACTTCGAGAAGATGCTCTACGACAACGCCCTGCTGCTCGGCACCTACGTGCGGGGATGGCGGCGCACGGCCGACCACGACGAGGGCCTGCGCGCGCTGTACGAGCGCACCGCCTACGGCATCGTCGAGTGGCTCGAGCGGGAGATGGTCTCCGAGGAGGGCGCCTTCATCTCCGGCCTCGACGCCGACTCCTGCGACATCCGCGGCGCGGTGCACGAGGGCATCTTCTACCTGTGGAACCCCGAACTGCTCGACGATGCGCTCGGCGCCGAACTGGGCGACTGGGCGGCGGAGACGTTCCACGTCACCCGCGGCGGCACCTTCGAGGACGGCCTCTCCACGCTGCAGCTGCGCGGGAGGCCCGACTTCGCGAAGCTGGAGGAGGTGTGCGCCATCCTCCTCGAGGAGCGGGCCGGCCGCTTCCGCCCGGCCTCCGACAACCTCATCGTCGCCGCCTGGAACGGCTGGGCCATCTCGTCGCTGGTGACGGGCGCCCTGATCTTCAACGAGCCCGGTTGGCTCGAGCTCGCGCTGCGCGCCGCCGGGCACCTCGCGTCGGTGCACGTCGTCGACGGCCGGCTCCGCCGCTCCTCGCGGGAGGGCGTCGCCGATGAGGCCGAGGGCGGGGCCGAGGACTACGGGTCGGTCATCGAGGCCTTCGTCAACGTCGCCTCCGCAACCGGCGACGCCGCCTGGCTCCGTCGCGCCGAGCTGTTGGCCGACCGTGCCGTCGAGGCGTTCGCGCATCCCGACGGCGGCTTCTACGACGCCGTCGACACCGACCTGTTCCTGCGGCCGAGGTCGCTGACCGACCACGCCGCGCCGAGCGGCACGTCGGCCCTGATCGCGGGCCTGCGCGCGGCCGGCCTGCTCGGGGAGCGACCCGACCTCGTCGCCCGCGCCGACGAGGCGGCGGTGACAACCTGGTCGATCGTGGCTGAGGCCCCCGGTTCGCCGGCGCAGCCCTCGCCGATCTGATGATCTCCGACGAGGCCCGCCGCGGGTTGAAGCCCGCGGTCGCCGTCGTGGTGTCGTCCGACCCGTTCAGCGAGCTGTCGCGCGCCGCGTGGCGGCTCGCGCCCGCCGGGTCCGTGGTGCTGACGGCCCCGGAGGGCGCCGACGGCTTCGGGTCGCATCTGGAGGGCCGCGCCGACGGCCTCGCGTACGTGTGCCGGGGCACGGTCTGCTTCGACCCTGTCAGCGGATACGCGGACCTGAAGACGCCGCTCTGGTCGCGGGTCTGAGCCTCAGCGGTCGGCCGCGGCCGTGAGAGGGCCCCGCAACCAGCGCTCCACCTCGGCCTGCGAGCGCAGCCGGACGACGGTCCAGCCCTTCGAGGCGGCCAGCCCCGGGAGCGACCCGCGCTGCGAGTTGCGGTGGGCGACCGACCAGCGCACGATGTGCTCCCTGTCGGTCAGCACCCTCCAGAGCGGGCCCTCGAGGTTGCCGTTCCACATCTCCTCGCGCAGGATGCGACGCCGGACGGTGCGGGCCACGACGCGCGGGAAGTTCGTGCGCCAGTAGGGAAGGTCGAGCCACACCAGCAGCTCCATCCGCTCGGCGATCATCGGACGGGCAAGCCTGTACTGGAACTCCGTCACCCACCTCTCCCGGCGAGGAGCTCGGCCACGTCGGCGAGGAACTCGGGCGCGGGGTCCAACCGGGCCCGTGGTACAGCGAGTCGATCTCGGTGTGCGGCGCCCCGATGATGCCGGCGATCCGTCCCGCAAGGGTCGTCTTCCCGACCCCGGAGACGCCCGCCACCGTGACCCGGGTGGGGTGGAGGGGAGCGGGTCGTCTGCGGTGAGCACCCGTTGAGCCTACGGCGGGAGCGGGCCCGCACGCACTCCTCACCCGGGTCGCCGCGGCGGCCTTGCCCGTACGGGGGGAACCGTCCGCGCATCCGGATCCGGTGCCGTCACACGGGCCACTCCAGGCGCGGCGTGTCGGGCCCGACGTAGGGCTGGTCGGCATACTGGCGCTGCAGCCTCGCAAGCTCCTCCTTCAGCTCGGCCCGGACCGCCGCGTCGTCCCACGCGGGTCGCTCCCGTTCAGAAGCGGAAGCAGTGAGCGCGAATCGACGGCTGGCGACGCGTCGAGGCCACACCAGTCGAGGATCGTCGCGGTGCAGTCGAGCAGGCTGACGAACTCGTCGCGGACCTGGCTCGGCGCGCCCGGGACCCGGACGATGCCCGCCGTGCGGTAGATGTCCTCGTACATGGCGGGCCCCTTGTCGTGGAGCCGGTGTGAGCCGGTGAACTCGCCGTGGTCGAAGCTGAAGAACACGGAGGTCGAGTCGGCGAGGCCGAGTTCGTCGAGCGCCGCGAGCACCAGGCCGATCTGCCGGTCGATCAGGGTGACGTAGCCGCTGTAGACGGCGATCAGCTTGCGGGAGTCCGCCTCGCTCATCGTGTCGAACGACCACAGCTTCGAGTAGTTGCGTTGCACCGGGGGCTTGGCCGCCAACGTCTCCGCCACCGATCTCGGAAGCTCGATCTCCTCCGGATCGAACATGTCGAAGTAGCGGTCGGGCACCACGTAGGGCAGGTGCGGGCCGAAGTAGTGCAGCGCGAGGAAGAACGGCCTGCCGGTCTCCTGGTTCTCCGCGGCGTAGCGGCGGAGCAGTTCGATGGTGCGCTCCGCGAGGTAGGCCTCGAACGTGGCCTCCTCGTCTTGGTGCAGCCGCGCGGCGAGCAGGTTGCCCGGCTCACCGTTGGGGAGCGTGCCCCTGATCCGGTCGCTGATGGCGTAACCGGGCAGGCCGCGCTCCTCAAGCCAGGCCAGGTAGTCGGGGTGATCCACAGGATTGTGCCAGCCCTCGAGGTGCGCACCGCCGAAGCCGTATGCGTCGCGCTCCCTGGCCGTAGCGGTCGCAGCGGCAGTGGATGGCGCTCGCGCTGTGATCGACGGTGACGTGGCCCATCTCGCCCGCCTGCTGGTGGGCCCCGCGCGCGACTCCCCCGAGCAGACGATGGCGCCGCCGATGCCGGCCGACAGCCGGAGATAGATGACGTTCTGGAGTGGGGTCTCGCGGCCGACGGAGGCCTCGGCGAGCGCGGCGAGCCGGAGGTGGTGGTCCACGCTGACCGGAACGCCGAAGTCCTGTCCGAAGAGTTCCTTGATGCGCGCGCTGACCATGTGGAACGGCTCGTCGCGCACCGCGTTGGGCAGACCGGAGTCCCACGTGGGGGAGTTCGGCCCCGGCAGGCCGATCGAGATGCTGTTGAGGGAGGCGAAGTGGATCTCGTCGGTTGCGAGGCCCGCACCAGGTTCACGCCCCCCTGGCAGCGCTACTCCCAGCCGTCGCCGCGGTCGTAGGTCGCCGACGAGCGGGCCACCACCTGCCCGGTCGAGTTGGCCAGCGTCGCGAGCACCCGGGTGTGGGGAAGTCCACGCCGATGAACCGGACGGCGCCGGGTGGGCGCACAGCACCTCAGCCGGGCGGCCGCGTCCACCGCCCCGCTGGAACTGGGAGACCACGACCGCGCCCTCGTCCTGTAGCTCGCTGAGCACCTCGGAGATGGTCGAGCGGGTGATGCCGAGGGCGCTGGCGATCTGGCCGCGGGTCAGGTAGCGCCGGAGCGGAGCAGCCCGAGGACCGCCACCCGGTGCTGCTCCCTGGCAGTCATCGTTGAGTCCATGACGGGTACTAAATCCGCATCGGATTCTTCCGTCAAGAACTCGACAAAATAGTTGCCTGGTTGCAACTCATTCGTGACCGGCGGGGTACTTTTGTGCCGCGGCGACGCAAAACCCGGGGCGGAAGGGCTTGTGGGCGCTGGTCTCCGCCGTCGTGTCGCGACAGACCCGCTCACGGCCGGAGTTCGGCCGTGCGGCGCGACGGATGTGGCAGATCCGTCGCGCCGGATGGTCGTCCCCGTCGCGACCGGGTCAGAGCTCCTCCAGAAGCTCTGTGACAAGGGCGGCGATCGGTGAACGTTCGGAGCGGGTCAGCGTCACGTGGGCGAAGAGCGGGTTGCCCTTCAGCTTCTCCACGACGGCGACCACGCCATCGTGGCGTCCGACCCGGAGGTTGTCGCGCTGGGCGACGTCGTGGGTGAGGACGACCCGCGAGTTCTGACCGATCCGCGAGAGCACCGTCAGCAGGACGTTGCGCTCGAGCGACTGCGCCTCGTCCACGATCACGAACGCGTCGTGCAGCGATCTGCCGCGGATGTGGGTCAGGGGAGCACCTCGATCATCTCCTGCGCGAGCAGCTCGTCGATCACGAACCTGTTCGTGACCGCCGACAGGGTGTCGAAGACCGCCTCGCCCACGGCTGCATCTTCTCTGTCGAGGAGCCGGGGAGATACCCGAGGTCCTGCCCCCGACCGGGTAGAGCGGGCGGAACACCATCACCTTGGAGAAGCGACGCTGCTCCATCGTCGCCTCGAGGCCCGCGCACAGGGCGAGCGCCGACTTGCCGGTGCCCGCCCGGCCGCCGAGCGAGACGATCCCCACCGACTCGTCCATCAGGATGTCGAGCGCCACGCGCTGTTCGGCGGACCTTCCCCGGATGCCGAACACCTCGCGTTCCTGCCGGACCAGATGGACGCGGCCGTCGGCGCGCACCCTGCCGAGCGCGCTCGAGCCCGGCGCGTGCGCCACGACCCCGAGTTCACCGGAAGGTCGATGTCGAGGGCGGTGGAACCCTCCTCGTACAGCCGCGCGACATCCCGGGGCCGACGTTGAGCTCCGCCATGCCGGTGTAGCCGGTGTGCGGCGGCATCTCGTTGCGGTACTCGTCGGCGGCCAGCCCCACCGCCGCGGCCTTCACACGCAGGGGGAGGTCCTTGGAGACCAGCACGACGTCGTGGCCCTCGTTGGCGTAGTTGAGCGCCACGGCGAGGATGCGGGTGTCGTTGTCGCCCAGCCGGAACCCCGGCGGCAGCGACTCCTGGCCGCTGTGGTTCAGCTCGACGCGCAGGTTGCCGCCCTCGCCGTTGATCGCGATGGGGGTGTCGAGGCGTCCGTGCGTGGCCCGGAGATCATCGAGGTGGCGGAGCGCCGCCCGTGCGAAGTAGCCGAGCTCGGGATGGTGGCGTTTCGCCTCGAGCTCGGTGATCACGACGATCGGGAGGATCACGTTGTGCTCCGCGAACCGCAGCATGGCCCGTGGGTCGGAGAGGAGGACGGAGGTGTCGAGCACGTACGTGCGGATCGCCGTGTCGGGCGTGGAGATGCGTTCGCCCGTGAGTTGGTCGGAGTGGTTGAGCACTGCTTCTCCCTTCGCGGGGCGGTGCTCTCACCGTCCCGAGACTGTGGGTCAGGGGACCGGTGTGGCTGAGATGGAGCCTCTCTCCATGCCAGCGACTCTAGGTGGGGCGGTGCGCCGCGGGCGGGAATTACACGATTGTCATTTTCCGTTCATCCCCGCCCGCGTGGCACGACAACCTCAGGCCGCCCCGAAGACGGCGATGCCGATGGCCACCATGTGCAGGATGGCCGCGATGATGGTGCAGGAGTGGAACACCTCGTGGAACCCGAACCAGGTCAGCGACAGCCGCGGCCTCTTGGTGGCGTAGGCGACCGCGCCAAGCGAGTAGACCAGGCCGCCCGCGAGCAGCAGGATGACCACGGCCGGGCCGCCGGTGACCCAGAACTGGCTCAGCCAGCCGAGCGCGGCCCAGCCCATCGCCACGTAGAGCAGCGTGTAGAGCCAGCGGGGTGCGCCCAGCCAGGCGATCCTGAAGCCGACTCCGAGCGCGGCGATGGACCAGATCAGGATGAGCAGCGTCCACTGGGACGCGCCCTGCAGGAGCGTGAGTGTCAGCGGGGTGTAGCTGCCCGCGATGAAGACGAAGATGTTGGAATGGTCGATGCGGCGGAAGAGGGCGAGCGTCTTCGGTGACCACGTGCCGCGATGGTACGCCGCGCTGGTGCCGAAGAGTTGGACGGCGGTCAGCGTGTAGACGCCGCTGCCGATCCTGCCCTCGAGGGTCGGCGCGAAAATGGTGAACACGATGCCCGCGATCAGGATGACCGGTGCCATCCCGAGGTGGAGCCAGCCGCGCAGCTTCGGCTTCAGCGGCAGATCGGCGGGTGATTCAAGGGTGGGCATGGTGCCCCGTCCATGTGGAGAGTAGCGGTCATCCTGGATACCTACGCTTCCGTAACTTACGCAACCGTAGGTTAGTCGGTTGGACACGGGAAACCAAGCCCACGCTACGCTGCTTCCATGTCCTGGTGGAGTCGGTTGGTCGAGCGGCACTGGCCGCCGCGCTGGCTCTACACAACCTACGAGCAGAGCGTGCTCGGCGGACTCGACAAGGACAGCCTCCCACGCCACGTCGCGGTGCTCGCCGACGGAAACCGCAGGTGGGCCAGGCTCAATGCCCCGGACAGCCGCTCGTGGCCGGCTACCGGGCCGGCGCCGCCCGCCTCATGGAGTTCGTCGAATGGTGCGACGACGCCGAGCTCCAGGTCGTGACCTTGTGGGTCCTGAGCACCGACAACCTGAACCGGTCCGATGACGACGAGCTGTTGCCGCTGCTGGATGTGATCGACCAGCTGGTCACAGACCTCGCCTCCACCCGTCGGTGGCGTGTCCAGGCCGTCGGTGCGCTCGAGTTGCTCCCCCGACCATGACCGAGTCGCTCCAGAGGGCCTCCGAATCGACGGCCGAGGTGTCGGGGATGCACGTCAACGTCGCGATCGCCTACGGGGCCGGCAGGAGTTGCGAGACGCCGTCCGATCGCTCCTCGCGGCCCGCGCCGCCGAGGGTGCCACCCTCGAGAAGGTGGCTGGCACGCTGGAGATCGAGCAGATCTCGGAGCACCTCTACACGAAGGGGCAGCCCGACCCGGATCTCATCATCCGCACATCGGGGAGCAGCGGCTCTCCGGGTTCCTGCTCTGGCAGTCCGCGCACAGCGAGTTCTACTTCTGCGAGGCGCTCTGGCCGGACTTCCGTCGCGTGGACTTCGTCCGCGCGCTGCGTTCCTACGCGCAGCGGGAGCGACGCTTCGGCCGCTGACGCCCGAACCGCGGGTTTTCCGATGCGTTGGGGCCGCCGATACGATAGCGGCCATGGCAGCACGAAACACCAGGGCCCGGGGCCGCGACATGGTCATCTCGCTTGCGGTGATCCTCGTGCCCGTCCTCCTGATCGTGCTGTTCTTCACCGACTCCCCGGATGACCGGCCCGAGGCCGTCGACATCGCGCCGGTGCTGACCCGGGCGCAGGCCGAATCGGCCTACCCCCTGCTCGTGGCGGAGGGGCTGGACCCGGCGTGGACGCCCGCGCGCGTCGCGTTCTCCGCCGACGGCGACGCCTGGATCGACTCCCGGCCCGCGGTCGGTGACTCGTGGCAGGTCGGCTACCTTTCGCCCGACGGCATCTACTTCGGGGTGCAGCAGCGCAACAGGTCGGCCACGGCCTTCATCGCCGAGGTCACCCGCGACGGCGTCGCGATGGGCGGACAGGTGGAGGCGGCGGGCCTCACGTGGGAGCGCTTCGAGAGCCAGGACGGCCGCACCCACAGCCTCGTCAGCGAGGGGAGCGACTCGACGGCCGTCGTCACCGCGGACACCGACTTCATCGAGTTGGAGGCCTTCGTCTCGACCCTGACGCAGGTCGCCCCGACGCCTGACGGGGCGGCCACCGTCAGGGCTGTTCCGTGGCCCCGTCGTCCGCCGTGGCGCGCGACCGCGCCACCTGCTCCTTCGCCCCGTCAAGGAAGCGCTGGCAGATCTCCGCGAGCTTCTCGCCCCGCTGCCACAGCGTCATCGAGTCGGCCAGGGGCGCGCCACCCGACTCCAGTTGCGCCACGACGGCCATCAGTTCCTCGCGGGCCTGCTCGTAGGTGGGTTCCTGCTGATCAGCCATGCTGCTCCTTCGCGTTGGTCCCGACGACGTCGAGGGTGAGCTCGCCGTCGGCGAGATAGGCGTGGATCCGCTCCCCGGCCGCGGTGTCGGCGACGCTCGAGACGGACCCGTGGTCCGCTCCGACGAGCACCGCGTAACCCGCTCGAGCGTGCGCTTGGGGATAGGGCCCGGACCGAGGTGACGGCCGCCCGGAGGTCTGCCTCCTCGGACCGCAGGATGCGGTCGATCCCGCCCGCCAGGCGGTGCCGCAGCAGGTCGAGTCGCTCGAAGTGGGCCGCGAACGCCGACGTGGGATCGACCATCACCGGTCGGTTTCTGAGCGTGCTGACGGTGTGCTGCTCGCGGGAGATGAGGGCGTCGATGGCCCTCGCGAGCCGGTCGGATGCCTGCCGAAGCCCCGCCTGCTCGACGGCGTGGTCGGGAACGACCCGCTTCGCCGCGTCGGTGGGCGTCGAGGCGCGCATGTCGGCCACCAGGTCGACCAGCGGGAAGTCGCGCTCGTGGCCGATGGCCGTCACAACGGGGGTTGCCGCGGCCGCGACGGCGCGGACCAGCCCCTCGTCGGAGAACGGGAGCAGGTCCTCAAGCGAGCCGCCGCCGCGGGCGAGGATGATGACGTCGACCTCTGGGTCGGCGTCGAGCCGGGCGAGGGCGGTCATCACCGATCCGGCCGAGTTGGTCCCCTGCACGAGGGCGTGCGCAACCCGGAACCGGGCTGCGGGCCACCGCCGGCTGACCGTGGTGAGCACGTCCCGCTCGGCGTCCGAGTCGCGGCCGGTGACGAGCCCGATGGTCCGCGGTAGCAGCGGCAGCCTCCGCTTGCGGTACTCGTCGAACAGCCCCTCCGCCTGCAGCTTCCGCTTCAGCTGCTCCAGCTGCGCCAGCAGCCTGCCCTCGCCCGCCAGGTGGAGCTCGAGACACTCGAAGGACAGCTGCGTGGTGCGGTCGAACACCCGCGGACGCACCCGCGCTGTCACGCGGGAGCCCTCCGGCAGTGGCCCGCGGCGTCGAGCACCATGGGTGAGGCGGTGACCTGGGCGGACATGTTGGCCATCCGGTCACGGAACGTCATGAACTGGGTGGCCCGGGGCGGCGCTTGATCTCCACCACCTGCGCATCCACCCAGATCTCGCCGCAACGGCCGACCCAGTCCCGGACCGCGCCGATGACGCGCCCCAGCTGCTGGGGCTGCTCCCGCGACGAGTCCAAGGCCATGCGCGACAGCCTATTGCCCGCCACCGACGAGGGCCCGTGACGCGCCCACGAATGGGGTCCCCGCGCCCAGAGGGTTAGGGTTCGGGTGTGATCCGGCTCATCGCTACCGACCTCGACGGCACCCTCATCAACTCCTCGCAGCGGGTCTCCGACCGCACCCTGCGCGCGCTGACCGCGGCCAGGGACGCGGGCATCCTCGTGGTGCCCACCTCGGGACGGCAGCCGTTCTCCATCGCCGAGGTGCTGGCAGGCACGTGGCTGGCCGAGGGACGGTGGTCGGCGCCAACGGCGCGGTCGGCTACGAGCTCGGCACCGGTGAGGTGCTGTTCGAGGACCTGCTCGATGTCGAGGCCCAGACGCGGCTGTTCCACGCGTTGCGCGAGCTGTACCCGTCGGTGGCGTGCGTCTCTGTGCGCGACGCGGGTGCCACGTTCTGCCCGAGCCCGGCTACGTCGGGATGATGGATCCGGGAGACCATGGGCGCGGCGAGGAGATGCGCCATTACCCCCTCGAGGAGGTGCTCGGCGCGCCCTCGGTGAAGCTGGTGATCCGCGGGATCGACGTCGGGCCCGAGCAGCTGCGGGCCGCGGCCGAGCGGCTCGGCCTCCCGGGGTCGCGGTGTCGACGTCGGGTGCCCCGTTCCTCGAGGTGGCGGCGGGCGGCGTCAACAAGGCGACCGGCCTGGAGAAGCTGTGCGGCAGGCTCGGGATCGACAGGTCCGAGGTCATCGCGTTCGGCGACAACAACAACGACGTCGAGATGCTCGGGTGGGTGGGCCACGGCGTGGCCATGGGAAACGCGCTTCCCGAGGTGGCGGGCCTCGCCGACGAGGTGACGCTCAGCAACGACGAGGACGGCGTCGCGCTCGTGGTGGAACGCCTGGCCGCCGCGGGGTGGGCCCGCTAGCCGGCGACCAGGTACTCCTCGTGGGTCAGCCGGTGTCGCGGGCGTGGTCGGTCATCGCTCACGTCGAGCCTTCCGATCGCGGCCGGATCAACGGCAACATGGCGGCATGATCAGCGTCCAGCAGCTCGGGACCTTCCGTGCTTTCAGGTGGCGAACCAGTCGCCGAACTGGTAATCAGACCAGGGCGGCTGACACGCGGTTTGTCGACGCCGAGCTTGGTGAGGATGTGCGACAGGTGGGCCTTCACCGACGCCAGGGACACGTGCAGGCGCGTCCCGATCTGGGCGTTGGTGAGGCCCTGTGCCATGAGCACCGCCACCTCGCGTTCGCGCTCGGTGAGCAGGGCGAGCGGTGGACGCCGCTTGCGCGGCCGCCGGCGCGGCGTCCGTCACCGCCGCGATCTCTCGTCACTTCGGGCGACAGCATGTGCTCGCCGGCGTGGACGCGCCCGATGGCCTCGACGAGCCGGGCAGGCTCGGCGTCCTTCAGCAGGAACCCCTCGGCGCCCAGCCGCAGCGCGCGCACCACGTCGTCGGTGTTGAAGGTGGTCAACACAATCACCGCAGGATGCCGCGGGCGCGACCCAAGCGCCTCGAGGGTCGCGAGCCCGTCCATGCCGGGCGAGCGGATGTCGAGCAGCACCACGTCGTCGTCGGTGTCCAGCCGGGCGAGTGCCTCGGCGCCGTCGACAGCCTGCCGAGCCACCTCAATGTCGGCCTCGCCGCCGAGGATGAACGTCAACCCTGTGCGGACCATCGCATCATCGTCGACGATGCCCAGCCTGATCAGAGTCTCCACCCGCCGGGCCGTGGCCTCGACCACGAATTCTCGCGCGTGGACGCCGTGACATACCGAGCCGCCCACGAGCTCGACCGGCTCGTCGCCGCCCACGATCCCCAGCCCGGCTCCCGACCGGTCAGGGGCGGCGAGGTCGGCCAGCGGGTTGCTGGCGCGCAGGGTGACGGCCGCGGGGTGACGTCGAGGGTTAGCGTCACCGGAACCCGGGGCGTGCTTGCGTGCGTTGCACCGGATGGCACCGAGACTGCGACATCCGGATCTGCCGCGATGATGATGGAGACTCTTGTGATCAAGTAGCTCGTCGGCTTGCCCCACCATCGCCAAGACGCGAGTATGACCGCCGCGGTCGTGAGTAGCCACCAGAGTTCGTCCATCCCAGGCGGATCGGCCCACGGGCCGAAGTAGAACATCATGCCCATAACTGCTGCCGTGACGATCGCCGCCAGGTCCGGGTACACGGAAGCCTCCGGTGGACAACGCCATCGACGCCGGTCCACCTCGTGGTCCACCAGCCACCCGGAGAGCTCGTCCTCGCGGTCGGCCAGGTTGGTCCACACCTGGTTGAGCTCACCGGCCATGGCCTCGATCGGAGGCAGGCCGAATGCATACCGCTTCTGGACCTGTATGCGGTCGCCCAGCTTGTGCGCCAGCATCACCAGGGTGCTGTCGAGACCCTCGACGAGGTCGGTGGTCTGCAGGGAGGCGCGGTCCATCTGGGAGTAGGACCGGACGGCGGCGACGAGGGTGGAGATGCGCCGGGTCGCCTCCTTGACCTCGCGCAGCAGTGCCGCGTTGGCGAGGGAGGCGCCCACCCACTCCATCGCGGGGCCGAGGCGGCACCGGGAAGGCCCCGGGCGACCTCCTCGCACCACTCGACATCCGCCCGGCGGCCGCCAGCGCCGGCGCGATCTCCCAGTCGCAGGGCGATGGCCGTGGGCGCCGGCTCGTCACCGCTGTCGCTGACGCGCAGCCTCCGCCGGTCTCGCGCACGAGCTCAACAACCCGGCGTCTGCGGCGACGCGCGCGGAGGACACCCTCCAGAGCACCTCCACCGCCCTGCTCGTCGCGCTGTCCCACCTCGCCGCGACCGGCATCTCCCCGGAGCAGTTCACCGTCCTCAACGACCTCCCCGACACCCCAGGGTTCCGGGGCCCTCCATGGGTCGTCGTCGAGATCAGCGACACCGGCCACGGGATGCCGACGGAGATCAGCGCGCACGCCTTCGAGCCGTTCTTCACGACCAAGGAGGTGGGGAAGGGAACCGGGCTGGGGCTGGACATCTCGCGCCGGATCGTCGTCGGACGCCACTCCGGCGAGATCACCATCGAGTCCGGACCCGAGGGCACCCTGGTGCGGGTACGTCTGCCCACCCGCCACGCCGGTGAGACCTGAGCCGCCGGGGCGGGCGAGGGGCCTGCTTCAGGGCGTCGCGTCCTCGCGCGGCAACGGCGGGGCGTCCCACTCGTCGTCGCTCATCCGCAGCACGGCGAGTGCGACGATCGCGAAGCCCAGCGTCGTCGCACCCCAGCCGCCGATGACGTCGAGTGCCCGGCTGGGGACGACGACGGCGGAGATGACGTGCACCGGCTGGGCCACGATGATGAGGGCGCCGACCCACCAGTGCACGAGCCCGGATCGGATGACAGCGATCCCGAGCAGGACGAGCCCGAGCAGGTGCCCGAGGACGAAGGCGAGGATGCCGACGAGACCGGTGGGGTGGTCCATGACGAGAGTCGTCACATCGACGGTGCTCGCCTCGTCGTAGCCGGCCCGCAGCATCGCCTCGGCGACGACGTCGCTGGCGCCGACCATGGCCCGAGCGCGTATGCGGTGAAGAGCACCCCTGAGCCGAGCGTCGCCAGCACGGGCACCCGCCGACGCAGGGCGAAGCCGAGCGCGAGCGCGCCGAGCAGCATGAACGGGTACCCGAACAGGGCGAGCCAGTTGAGCGCGGCGATCCCGCCGAGGTCGTCGGCGATCGCGGCGACCCCGGCCTCCGGCGACTCATCGGTCCAGTACGGCATCACCCACCGCATGAAGGTCACCGCAAGCGGCCCGAGCGGGATGACGACCGCGGCGAGGATGCGCCAGGTCCGGCGCATATCCCGCCGCGTCGACACGGGCACCGCGGCCGGCGCATCGGGTGACACAGCGGCCGCCCTGGACGAGGGAGAGGGAGCGGGAGCGAGGGTCTCGGACATGTCGGTCTCCTATGACTGTGAACGCGTCGATCCGGCGTCGAGCGGATCTCGAGCCGAGTCCCAGCCTGTCGATACGTGACTGCGAAAGCCTCGTGGCGCATACCGAATGAGTCGCCCGGGCGACCACCGACGCCGGTCTGCATGCCCGCACGGATGACACGGCCGCCGCCGCGGCCCTAGCGTGTGCTCTGTGCCCTGGCCCAAACGCGTGACGGTGGCCCTGTGGGCCGCCACAGCGGTGCTGCTCGTCCTCTCGATCTGGGCGACGATGGACCTCGGGGGCCGGGCCGACGCCGCGATCACCGCGCTGTCGTGGGTCGTCGTCGCGGCGCCCCTGACGGCCGGCTACCTCGCGATCCGCCACGACCCGGGCAACTGGGTCGGCACCTGGCTCACCTCCGCCGGCACGGGGGATCGCCCTCATCAACGCGCACGGCACCTGGCAGGACGCCCTCGCCGCCGAGCCGAGCGCGCTGCCCGCGAGCCCGCTCCTCTGGGTCCTCACCCAGGGCGTGTGGATGGCGTGGTTCGTGCCGTATGCGATGGTCGTCGTCCTCTTCCCCGACGGCCGGCCCTGGGGTCGGCTCGGGCGGGCGAGCGCAGTCGCGCTGCTCGTGATCCCGGTGCTCTTCAACCTGCTCACCGCGGTCATCCCCGGCCCCCTCATGCCGCCGCTCGATGACTGGCCCCGGCCGCTCGGCACCCACGCCGTCGGCTACGTCTCGCTCGGACTGCTGCCGATCTTCCTCGCCGTCCTCATCGGGGCGGGGTCTCACTCTGGCGACGGCACGCCGCGGCCTCCGACCCTCGGGCCCGCGCCCAGCTGCGGTGGATGCTGCTCGCCGCGGGGCTGCTGCCCGTGACGCTCGTGCTGTGCTGGGTCGGCTATCTCGTCACCGGCGGGCCCGAGCCGGTCGTCGTCGGTCTCGTCGCGTTCAACGTCGCGATGCCGGCGGCGACGTTCGTCGCGATCCTGCGCCACGACCTCTATGACGTCGACCGGGCGATCGTGCTCGCCGGGGTGTACTCGATCCTCACCGTCGGCGTCCTCGTCGGGTATGCGACGGTGTCCGCCGTCCTCGGCCGCACCCTCGGCGCGGACTCGGTCACCGCCGCCGTCGTCGCGACCGTCGTGGTGATGCTCGCCCTCCTGCCGGCCCGCTCGTTCCTGCTCCGGGTTCTCGGGCGGCGGCTGCACCCGCGCCGGGCCGCGGGCCTGGACGCCGTCGCAGCGCTGGCCGAGCGGGTGGGCGCCGGGCGCGACGAGCCGGAGCGGCTCGATGAGGTGCTGCGCGAGGCGCTCCGGGACGACGGCCTGCGGGTGGGCTACCGGCGGCCCGGTGCCACCGCATACCTCGACGTCGCGGGCCGCCCGGTCGAGGAGGCGGGCGGTCAGCCGATCCGTTCTGGTGGACACGATGTCGGGGTCGTCTTGCCCGGGCCGCGGTGTGCGGTCGTGCCGAGTGAGATCCTCACGGCCAGTGGGCTGCTCGCCGATCAGGTCCGGCTGCGGCAGGAGCTCGCCGAGGCGCTCGTCGAGGTCGAGGCGACCCGGGAGCGACTGCTGGAGGCGGGGTACGAGGAGCGGCGGCGGCTCGAGACCGACCTGCACGACGGTGCCCAGCAGCGGCTCGTCTCGCTCGGCATGCGTCTGCGGGTGGCCCAGCGGCATGCCGCCTCGGGGGCGCCGGTCGACCTCGACGCCCTCGTCGACAGCGCCGTCACCGAGATCGCGGACGCGGTGGGCGAACTGCGCGCGATCGCCCACGGCCTGCGGCCGAGCTCTCTCGACGATGGGCTGCCGGCGGCGCTGGACAACCTCACCCGCTCCAGTGCACTGCCCGTCGAGGTGTCGTACTCGGCCAACGGCATCCCCGACCACGTCAGCCTCACTGCGTACTACGTCGCCAGCGAGGGCGTCGCGAACGCCGTCAAGCACGCCGGCGCGTCCCGGATCGCGATCGACGTGCGACACGAGGACGAGGAGCTGCGGGTCGTGGTGCGCGACGACGGGGCCGGCGGGGCGCGGCTCGTGCCAGGGTCGGGCCTGGCCCGGCTGCGGGACCGCGTGCACGCCCACGGCGGGTCGCTCGCGGTGAGCAGCCCACTCGCACAGGGCACGGCGATCGAGGCGGCCATCCCTCCGGAGCACTGGGGGACGTCAACGTCAGCGCGGCGTGCGGATCGTGATCGGCGAGGACTCCGCCCTGTTCCGCGAGGGGTTGTCGGCGCTGCTGGGCGAGCTCGGGCACGAGGTGGTCGCCACGGCCGCCGACGCGCCGGGCGCGCTAGCCGCCATCCTCGAGCACCGGCCCGACGTCGCGGTGCTCGACGTTCGGATGCCCCCGAACCACGCGCACGACGGGGCCGAGGTCGCGGCCGAGGTGCGCCGGCGCACCCCCGAGGTGGGGTACTCCTGCTGTCCCAGCACGTCGAGACCCGGCTCTCGGTCGAGCTCGTCGCGACCGGCCGGTTCGGATACCTGCTCAAGGACCGGGTGCTCGACGTCGACGAGTTCGTGGACGCGCTGACCCGGGTCGCCGCCGGCGGGTCGGCGCTCGACCCCGAGGTCGTCGCGCGGCTGCTCGCGGGGGCCGCGACTCCCTTTCCGCGCTGACGCCGCGCGAGCTCGAGGTGCTCGCGCTCATGGCCGAGGGCCTGGCCAACCCGGGCATCGCGGCTCGGCTCGTCCTCGCCGAGCGCACCATGGAGTCCCACGTCGGCAGCATCCTCGCCAAGCTCGGTCTCAGCGAGGGCGGCCCTTCGGAGCACCGCCGAGTGCGAGCCGTCCTCGCCTATCTCGAGGTGCGGCACGGCGGTCGGGCTGAAGGGTGCCGGAGCGGGCGGGTCCAGGGTGGTCAGCACGGAGGGGCCAGGCCCGCAACGCGGACCCGGCCCCTCGTGCCAGTGCTACGAGCAGAGCGTCAGCGCTTGCCCTTGCTCTTGCCCTTGCCCTTGCCGGTGACTGCCAGACGGAAGTCGTAGTAGGCGTCGAGGACGGTGAGGTCCCCGGTCGGCATGTTGGAGATCACCGTGGTGAGGTCCTCCTTGTTGCCATTGGCGCACTTCGTGTCGAAGCCGCCGTGTGTGGTTCCCCGAAATCGTGGAGGGTTCCTTATCCCGGATCCACCGATGGGGTTGAGGTTGTAGCGGGTTGCGTGCGGGTCGGAGCATGAGAAGTCCCTTGTGGTGCAGGAGAATCGAAGTTCTTGAGGCTTCCGTTCGACCTGACCACAAGGGACATCTCGTAGGTGCAACTCTCTCATACACCGGCAGCGGCATCAGCGGTCTTCGATGACCCGAACCTGATCGGGTCGGCCGGGCTGATCCCAGTCCTGCGGCTGGCCGAAACGGCGGGCCTGGGAGGGTTGGCCGATGCGCGGCTGAGCGTGCCCACGGACAAGGGCGCCAACGCCGGCGCCAAGGTCACCGCCCTGGTGGCGGGGATGGTCGCCGGCGCCGACAGCATCGAGGACATGGCGCTGTTGCGGCACGGTGGGATGGGTCGGGTCTTCGACCGCTGCTACGCCCCAAGCACGCTGGGATCGTTCCTGCGCGCCTTCACGTTCGGGCACGTGCGTCAGTTCGATGCGGTCGCCTCGAGGTTCCTGACCGGGTTGGCCGCGGCCACGCCACTGACCTCGGGCGTCGGGGAGGTGGCGGTGGTCGACATCGACGACACCGTCGTCGAGGTCCACGGCTACGCCAAGCAGGGCGCCGGGTTCGGCTACACCAAGGTCCGCGGCCTGAACGCTCTGATCGCGACCGTCTCTACCGAGTCGTGCGCTCCGGTGATCGTCGCGCAACGGTTGCGGAAGGGCTCGGCCAACTCCGCCCGCGGTGCGGGGCGGCTGGTCCGTGATGCGTTGAAGACGACTCGTACCCTCGCCAGAGACGAGAGCAAGACAGGCGGCAGGGTGCTGGTGCGGGCGGACTCGGCGTACTACGGGCATCCCGTCATCGGGGCCGCGGTCAAGGCCGGGGCGGAGGTCTCGGTCACCGTCCGCCTCGACACCCGCGTCAAGGCCGCCATCAGCGGCATCGCCGAGGACGCGTGGACCACCATCGAGTACCCCGGGCCGTCTGTACGGCACGCCGATCGAGTACCGGACGTGGTTCCAGGTGGCGGTGCACGACATCGGCTGACCCCGGGCAGGCTCTTTTGTAGCCCGGCGCACCCTCCCCCGGGCCACCGCCGCGCGCGCGAACAGCGCGATTCCGCCGCCCATTGCCCGCCAACACCGTGGTTCCCACAATGTCCCGCAGGGGTGCCGTCGCGCCCGGGACGGAGGGGAACCATGACCGACTTCTACCGCGCAGCCCCGGGCGAGACCGCCCGCCGATCCCCGACGGGCCAACGCTCTGCAACGGGACCGCCGAGATGCGCGTGGTGCACAACGCGTTCCTGTACGGGTACACGGACGCGCCGGCGCTGATCCGCTCCACCCCGCGTGGGACTCGCGACGTTCCGAGTTCGTGGGCCACTACATCGCCGAGATCGACGCCACCCTGCACACGCATCACGAGTCCGAGGACGAGCTCCTGTGGGACCGGCTGGAGAAGCGTGCTCCGGGGTGTGCGCTGCACGTGGGGCAGATGAGGGCGCACCATGCGGAGGTGTCGCGGCTTCTCGCGAAGGCGGCGCCGCTGCTCACCGCCTGGCGGGCGAGCGCCGACCCGAAGTACGGAGCGGAGCTCGCCGACGCCTACGAGGAACTGCTGAGCGTGCTCAAGGTCCACCTCCGCCGCGAGGTCGTCGAGGTGGTGCCCGTGGCCGAGAAGGTGATCACGGCCGAGGAGTGGAAGCACCTCGGCGACCACTCGATGGATGCCATCCCGAAGTCGCGGCTCCTTGTCCAGTTGGGCATGATGCTGGCTGCCTCGCCTGGGGAGTCGCGGCAGATGTTCGACGAGCTGCCGATGCCGATCAGGTTCATGTATCGCCTCGTCGGTAGGCGCCAGTTCGAGCGCCAGTTCCGCGAGCTCTTCCCTGGCCGCCCCGTCCCCAGACGTAGCGTCTCAGCGGGTACCGGTGCGCGTGCCGGGGAGGCTTGGGCGCTAATTGTCACGGTGAGTGCCGTACTCGACACTCAGCATGACATTTAGTCCGTCGGGCATCGTCGGCAGTGCGCGACGGTGCCGGCCCGTCCCCGCGACCTCAGCGCCGTCGCCACTTGCGCAGCCACCGCACACGGCTGTCCCACCACGGCGTTCCAGCCGTAGCGGAGAGTGAGAGCGCCGTCGTCGAGGACCCGCTCGTTGTCGCGCAGCATGTCCTTCGACCAGTCGGTGTGGTCACGTGCCCCGTCGAGCTCGATCACGAGGCGCTCGGTCTCGTACCTCACGTCCATGCGCGTCGACGCGTCCACCACCTGCCGCTCGCCGGGTGGCAGACGATGTCGCACGAGGACCTCCTGGTTGAATCGCCACTCCAAGGCGCTCTCGATCCCCTCGCCTGCCTGGGTGCACAGCTCCGTCAGAACCGCGGAATGGCGCGTTCGCCCCGGGACTGCAGTTCCAAGAGGACACGCTCTGGATGGGTCTTTCCTGGGCGAGGGCCCGAGCCGTCGCAGCGACAGCCGCATTCTCCGTCGCCCGACCAGCCAGGTCGATCAGCGATCGCTCGACGGTGGTGCGCGGCGGGCTACCCATGGACTTGGGCTGCCCGCGTCGAAACGTCACCGTCCACTGGCCGACGGCGAAGTCACGCCTCCTGGAGGGTGCCCAGACCACCAGGTTGGAGGGCTCGTCGCGCACAAGCTTGTGCAGGAACGCGGCCGCGTCGGCGCCCAGGGCCGCCGTCGGTCCGCCGCGCAACAGTCCCGCCCAGGCCGCCGTCATCCACGTAGGTGTGGTGGTCACGAGGACCCCGGCGACGGCTGCTCCCATTGCGTGGCCATCCGCCGGACCACGCTGGCCGTCAGGCCGCCGCCGAGGAACTGGTGCGTGGAGATCGCGCCGGACTGGGCCTGGACGATGGCCTCGAGTCCGGGGGCGAGGGACTGCCTGGGATGCACATTCCCGAGGTTGTCAGCCGGACCGCGGGGCGCAAGCCTTGCGGGGGAGGCCGACAACACCTGGGCGAAGACGGACAACACCGCGGACAGGGCGCGACTCGAAGATCGCCCGACCCACGGCGCCTGCCTCAAGCCCTAATTGTCACTCTGAGTGCCGTACTCGACACTCAGAGTGACAATTAGCCCGAGTGACACTCAGCCCGATCGTCGGCGGAGCTGCCAGCGGCGGGTAGGTGGCCGGGCTACAGCGCCGCGCGCAGGGACGCGCCCACCGTCGGGCACGGTCCAGCTCGCCGTCCTTGAGCGGGCCGTACTTGCCCTGAACGATGAACCCCTCCGGCTTGGCCACCCTCCGGTAGCCCTTCTCCTCGAGTTCCTTCGCGATGGTGGGCGCGCCTTTGCCGAAGGGACCGCGGACCTCGGTGTCGAAGGAGGCGAACCCGGCCGTGCCGGAGGGCAGCGCGTCCAGCCAGTCGCGGATCGACGGCCCGCTGAGGTCAGGTGCGGGGGCGCCCGGCTCGGGGTGCTCGGCGATGTCGTGCCGCGTCCGCTCCGAGGAGAGGTGGAAGGCGAACACCGGCCCGCCCGCCACGATCAGGTCCGCCCCGGCCAGTTCGTCGGCACCGGCGTCCTTGGTGGGCAGTGCGACGGCGCCCTCCCCGATCCCCTCCGCCACGGCCCGCGCGACGGCCGCGGTGTTTCCCCACAGTGATTCGTAGACAACAACGGCCTTCATCGCCCGTCCTTCCAGGTGCCGCCAAGCCTACGCGCGCCGCCCCTGCGCCGCCGTCGGAGCGCGCACGAATGACAGGCCCAAGTGCGGCTCGACGTCACCCAAGGCGCCGGCGGCCCACTGCAACGGCGTGTCGTGCCGGGGTAGGGGGCGCGAGGAAGGGGGTCGGGAGGGAAGGGGGCGGGCTGTGGTGCGCGCGCAGGGGTCCGTGTCGTGGGGAGGGTCGGGCTGTGGTGAGCGAAGGGGGGGTCGGGTTGTGGGGAGGCGGGTGGGTGACCCGGGATGCCGCGTTGCGCCGGCAAGGAGGCGCGGACTACCCAGTTCGGGTGATGTCCAGGGCCGGATCGGGGAAACGATGGTTAGGCCGACCACGAAGGAGAACATCAATGGCGAAGGCACTCTGGACGACGGCGGTGGTGGCGATGTCGCTGCTGCTCGCCTCGTGCGCATCCGCGACCCCTGCCGCCCCACCTCGTCGGGGGACCTCGTGGGCGTCACCTGGCTGCTGGAGGATCTCGCCGGCGAGGCCCCGTGGACGGTTCCCGGTCACGGTCCACTTCGCGGACGACGGCGCCCTCTTCGGCTCGGGCGGCTGCAACCGATTCTCGGGCACCTACGAGATCGACGGAGGCACCCTCACCGTCGGGGACGCGCTGCCGTCCACGATGATGGCCTGCGCAGACGACGTGATGGCACTCGAGACCGCCTTCTTCACGGCGCTGACCGACGCGCGCGGATTCGCCGTCGACGGCGAGGAACTCACCCTCAGTGACGAGGGAGGGCCGCGCTCGGCACCTTCATGGCGCAGTCGCAGGAGTTGGCCGGCACCACGTGGGCCATCACCTCCTACAACGACGGCTCGGCGGCGGTCAGCCCGCTGGCCGACACGGAGACCAAGCTCACCTTCGCCGACGACGGCACCCTGTCCGGCACCGGCGGGTGCAACCGCCTCCTCGGCTCCTACACCGCGGGCGACGGCGAGATCTCGTTCGGCACCATCGCCACCACCCAGATGGCCTGCATGTCGCCCGAGGGCCTCATGGAGCAGGAGGCCGCCATCGTGGCCGCCCTGGAGAGCGCCGCGACGTACAGCATCGAGGGCGACACGCTTGACATGCGCACCGCCGAGGACGCCATCGCAGTCCAGTTCACCCGCGCCTGACGGCGCACCCAGACACCAACCCAGCCGCGACACAGAAGGATCCCACATGACCCACGCCGCCCCTACCCCCCGTTCTCCCTCCCACCCGTGAGCTGGCGGTCACCGTCGGCGAGCTGCCCGACGGCATCGACGCGACCGCTCACATCGTCTTCTCCGGCGAGCAGCCCCGGCCGCCAGCGGCATCTCGGCCGAGCGCGCCGCCTCGCTCGGCTTCGACGCCGCCGTCGGCAAGACCCTGGTGCTCGTCGGCGCCGAGGGGCCGCTCACGGTGCTCGTGGGTGGCGGGGACCGGGAGAAGGCGGACACCACGGTCCTGCGCGACGTGGTGTCGCACTTCGCCCGCGCCGTCCCGGCCAGGACCGGCTCGCCGTCGTGCTTCCGCAGACCTCCACGAGCGTGGCGGACACGGTGGTGGCGGCCATTGAGGGAGCCGCGCTGGCCCGCTACGTGTACCGCATCGGCGAAGACGGACCCGACGCGAAGCTCAGCGCGTTGGCGCTGGTCTGCGACGAGGGGCGGTCGCGGAGGCCGAGGCCGCCGTCGCCCGCGGATTGCTGCTGGTCAAGGCCACCAAGCTCGCCCGCGACCTCGCCGGCACCCCCGGCGGCATGCTGACCGCCACCAAGCTCGGAGAGATCGCCCTCGAGATGGGCCCCGACGCCGGCCTCGAGGTGCAGGTCTTCGGCGAGGAGGAACTCGTCGAGCTCGGCTGCGGCGGCCTGCTCGGCATCAACCTCGGCAGCGTCGAGCCGCCGGCCATGATCAAGCTGGTCTACCGCCCAGAGGGTGAGCCCACCGGCAAGCTGGCGCTCGTCGGCAAGGGCATCATGTACGACGCGGGTGGTCTGGCCCTCAAGCCCGGGACGAGGTGCACGCCGTGATGAAGAACGACATGGCCGGCGCCGGTGCCATCCTCGCCGCCATGACGGTGCTGAAGGACCTCGGCTGCCAGGCTCAGGTCACCGGCTACCTGATGTGCACCGACAACATGCCGTCGGGCTCCGCGCTGCGGCTGGGCGACATCGTCGTCATGCGCGGCGGCAAGACGGTCGAGGTGATCAACACCGACGCCGAGGGCCGCATGGTCATGGGTGACGCCCTGGTGCTCGCCACCGAGGAGCCCGTGGACGCCATCGTCGACATCGCCACCCTCACCGGCGCGGCGCTGCGCACCCTCGGCACCGACATCGCTGCCGTGCTGGGCAACGACGAGGCCCTCATGAGCCAGGTCAAGGCCTCCGCCGAGCGGGTCGACGAGCCGGTCTGGGAGCTGCCACTGGCCAACCGCTACCGGCCCGAGTTGGACTCCACGCTCGCCGACCTGCGCAACATGGGCGGCGCGAACGCCGGCACCATCACCGCCGCGCTGTTCCTGCAGGAGTTCGTCGCCGGCAAGCCGTGGGTGCACATCGACATCGCCGGCACCGCGCAGTCCTGGACCGCAAGCAAGTGGCGCAACAAGGGCACCACCGGCTTCGGCACGCGTCTGCTGATCGACCTGGCCCTGAACTTCAAGGCCTGACGGAAGGAGTGGGGGGCAAGATGACCGCGAAGCCAGTGGAGGACATGGAGTCGGCACCCGGAGGGTTGCTCGGTGCGGTGGAACGCATCGGCAACAAGGTGCCGCACCCGGTGCTCATGTTCGGGTACCTGATCCTGCTCGTCATCGTGCTGTCGTGGGGGTTGAGCCTCGCGGGCGTGAGCGTTACCGAGCAGGTGGCCGTGCCCATCGCCGAGGGCGCCCCCGATTACGACTACTACGAGGACACCACCCAGCCCGGCTTGCGCCCGGCACGCCCCCTATGACGAGGACTGGACCATCGTCGAGGAGACCATTCCCATCAAGAGCCTGCTCTCGGTGGAGGGCATCCGGTTCATCTTCTCCTCTTTCGTGAGCAACTTCGCCGGGTTCGGCGTCGTCGCGGTGACGTTCATCGCCATGATGGGCGCAGGCGTCGCGGAGGAGTCCGGGCTCCTGGGGTCACTGATCCGCAAGCTGGTGGGCGCCGCCCGAAGTGGGCCCTGACGTTCATCCTCATCCTGGTGGGTGTGGTGTCGTCGGTGGCCTCGGACGCCGGGTACCTCATCCTCATCCCGTTGGCGGCGGCGGCGTTCGCCAGCGTCGGTAGACATCCCCTGGCGGGCTTGGCCTCGGGGTTCGCGGGTGTCGCGGCCATCTTCATGGTCAACATCTCGTTGACTCCCACCGATGCGATGATCACGGAGATCGCGAACGAGTCACTCGCGCTGGCAGGCGGCGAACCCATCACCATCGTGGCCAATTATTACTTCATGGTGGCGTCGTCCCTTGTCATGGCCATGGTGGCCGCGGTCATCACCGAGAAGATCGTCGAGCCGAGGCTGGGGCCCTGGACGCCCGAGCCTGGGGCAGTCGTCCACTCCGACGCGGGCGACATCCCGGCGGACGCGGACAAGCGCGGCAGCCGGTTCGCCCTCATCGGATTCCTGATCGTGATGGCCATCGTGTCCCTGGCCACGTTCCTGCCCGGCGCCCCCTGCGGGACCCCGAGACCGGAAACATCATCGGCAACACGCCGTTCATGGACAGCCTGCTGTTCATCATCATGCTGGCCTTCCTCGTCTCCGGCGTGGCCTACGGGCGGGCGCAGGCACCATCAAGGGCAGCTCGGACGTGATCAAGGCCATCACCAAGACGTTCGCCGGCCTCGGTGGCATGGTGCTGATGCTGCTGATGATCAGCCAGTTCATCGCCTACTTCAACTGGACCAACCTGCCGCGCGTCATCGCCGGCTCGCTGGCGGAGCTGCTGGAGCAGGCCAACATCGGCGCCATCCCGCTGCTCATCGGGTTCGTGCTGGTGATCGTGCTGCTGGACTTCATCATGCCCGGGGCGCTGCCCAAGTGGGCCATCTTCGCGCCCATCTTCGTGCCGCTCTTCATGCGTCTCGGTGTGGCCCCGCAGACCCTGCTCGCGGCTTACCGCGTCGCGGATTCGCCCGTCAACGCACTCACGCCGCTCATGGTCTACCTGCCCTTCATCGTCACCATCGCCCAGCGCTACACGAAGAAGGCCGGCATCGGGACGGTGGTGGCGCTCATGCTGCCCTACTCCGTGATCCTGCTGGTGGTGTGGACCGTCATGTTCATCGCATGGTTCGCGTTGGGCATCCCGCTCGGGCCGGGCTACCCGCCGAGCGTCCCGTGACCGGCACCCGGGAGGCGTCCCTCATTCCCTCCCATGTCTCGACGGGAAGCCTCCGGGTGCGTCCACTGTCTCGGCCCTGGTGGCCGAGGCGCACGAGCGGTACCGCGACACCGCGGAGGGGCAGCCCTCCCAGGTGTACCCGGCGCTCGCCGCCGCAGACCCGGGCATGTTCGGGGTGTGCGTGGTGGGGTCAACGGCGCGGTCTTCACGGCGGGGGACGCGGACCATCCGTTCACCATCATGAGCGTGGCCAAGCCCTTCGTCTTCGCGCTCGTGTGCCGCGCGCTGGGGGCCTCGGAGGCCCGTCGACGGGTGGGCGCCAACGCCACCGGCCTGCCGTTCAACTCCGCCGCCGCCGTCGAACGCTCACCCGACGGCCGGACCAACCCGATGGTCAACCCAGGGGCCATGACCGCCACCAGCCTGGTGCCCGGCGATGGCGAGGCGAAGTGGACCGCCATCGTCGACGGGCTGTCAGCCTTCGCGGGGCGTGAGCTGGAGGTGGACGAGGAGACCTACGCGTCGGCGTCGGCCACCAATCACGTCAACCGGGCGGCGGCCAACCTGCTGCACAGCCGGGGCGTGCTGGGCGCGGACCCGGACCTCGCCCTGGACCTGTACACCCGCCAGAGCTGCCTCCGGGTTACGGCTAGGGACCTGGCCACCATGGGCGCCACGCTGGCCGACGGCGGGTCAACCCGGTCACGGGCGTCCGGGTGCTCGACGAGGACCTCTGCCACCCGGTGCTCGCGGTGATGCTGACGGCGGGGCTCTACGAGACCTCGGGGAGTGGCTCTACGAGGTGGGTCTGCCCGGGAAGAGCGGCATCGGCGGCGGCATCGTCACGGTCTCCCCGGGAAGGGCGGCCTCGCCACCTTCTCCCCGCCGCTCGACGACGCCGGCAACAGCGTGCGCGGTCAGCTGGTGGCCCGACACCTGGCCAGGGGCCTCGGGCTGGACCTGCTCCAGTCGCGGGCCGCCGTCGACGACGGCCGGTAACGCTAGGAGGGATGCTGACCCGGCCGCCGAGCCCGTCCAGCAGGCCGGCGTCGCGGGCCACGCGCACGGCCTCGCGGCGGCTGCTGACCGACAGCTTGCGGTAGACGGACTTCAGGTGTTGCTTGACCGTGTTCTGCGACACGCTGAGCGCCGAGGCGATCTCGGCATTTGACCCCATCGTCGGCAGGTAGGACAGCACGGCCCGCTCCCGCTCGGTCAGGGCGACGAGTGGGCGGGGCCCGGGCGACGACGCGGGCCCGTCCGCGATATCGAGGGCCCGCTCCACCAGCTCACGGTGGGTGCCCACCACATCGCGGTGGCGGCGCAGCGCCGGGGCAACCGCGGGGCTCTGGCGCAGGACGAACAGCTCGGCACCCTCGGACACCGCCAGGTCCAGGGCCCGCCCGATCGCCTCGATCGCCAGCGAATCGTGCCGCATCCGGTGCTCTGCGGCGGCCACCGAGAGCCACGCCTGCACGGCCTCCGCCCCCACCACGTCGAGGAGGTGCGCGACGGTGGGCCGCACGTGCTCGGGGTGTCCCGTGGCCAGCAGGAAGCGGGCGCGCCCGTTGGACACGGCGTCGGGGCGGGATGCCGGCGACGTCCCGCGGCCGACGGGCGAGGCGTCGTACTCGGCCAGTGCCGAGGCCGCCGCCGCCGGGTCCTTCTCCGCCAGGGCCAGGTCGACGCGCAGGGAAGTGAGCAGGGCCAGGGGGTGACCATGCCGGGCGGCGCGCCAGGGCCGCCTGCGCGAGCGCGGTTCCCCGCCGGGCGCCGGCCAGGTCCCCGGTTGACAGTGACTGCCGCGCGGCCAGGATCTGTGCCGTGGCGGCGACGAAGGGGTTGATCCGATCCCCGCCGGCCTTTCCGCAGTGGCTGCGGGCGGCGCGGGCGCCGTCGCCGTCGCCGGTGTACAGGAGGGTGATCGACAACGCCAGCCACGCCCACTGGCTCTCGTATGAGCGGGAGCGGCCGTGCCGGCGGGCTGTCTCCAGGGCGGCTTCGGCGCTGGCCCGGGCCAGGGACAGCCGCCCGACCCCTGCCTGGGCGAGGGCCAGCACGCCCCGGTAGTACACCTCGCCGTAGGCGTTGAACGACCCGGGCGGGTAGGAGTCGACGGCGTGCGCGAGCAGCCGGCAGGCCTCCTCTGGGCGCCCCGCCCATAGCTCCGCCACTCCACGTAGAGCGTGTGTGAACCCTCGGTGGGCCGACCATCCGGGGCCTCGGCCGCGCCGATCCCCTGAAGCAGTTCGTCGGCCTCCGCGGCGGCGTGGCGCATGACCAGGGCGTCTCCGTCGCGGTGGGCCTGCGCCGCCCGGATCGACTGGACCGTGATGGTGGCCAGCGTCCGGCGCGGTTCCGGCAGGGTCTCGACATGCGCCCGGTCCAGCAGGGCCTCGACGGCGCCGCGCTCCCCACGGCTGTAGGCCGCCACGGCATGCGCCACGGCCAGCTCCGGGTAGTCGACGGTGACCGCGGCGGGAACCCTGGCCATCGCCTCGATGTAGGGCTGACGGTCGGTGGTGAACAGGGGAACCGCCCCCGATCGCATGGCCATGCGCCCCGCGAAGTCCCAGTCCCCGGACGCGGCGGCGTGGATCAGGGCCTCGGTCCACGCCCCGTTCTCCTCGAACCACAAGGCGGCGCGGCGTCGCAATTCCTGCGCCAGTTCGGTCCTGGTGGATTCCAGGCGCGCCCGGAGCACCTCGGTGAGGAGGGAGTGGGTGCGGTACCAGCCGGTGCCCTCCACCTCGTGGGCCAGCAGCTGCTCCCGGGCCAGGATGCGGAGAATCTCGTCGGAGCGATCCTCGCCGGTCAGTGCCAGCGCGAGTGGCGCACAGAGTCGGTTGGTCACGGAGGTGCGCAGCAGGAACTCGCTGTAGTGATCCGGGAGGAGCTGAAGGACCTCGTCCCAGAGATACTCCGACACCAGGAACGTCACCCCGCCGAAGCGTTGGAGCGCGCTCGACGGGTCATCGGAGGCAGCCAGGGTCAGAGCGGCCATGCGCAACGCCGCTGCCCATCCACCGGTGGTGTCCATGAGGCGGTCCAGTCCGGCGGCGCTCAGCGTGATGCCCGACACCGCCATCAGCTCCTCGGACTCCTCAGCGGTGAAAGCCAGGTCCGCGAGGCGCAGCTCTCCTACCTTCTCCTCCAACCTCAACCGCTGTAGCGCGACGGCGGGATCATGCCGTGAGACCAGCACCACACGGACGCCATCCGGCGTCCAGCGCAGCACGCCATCCAGCCAGTCCAGGGTGCTGCCGCCGTCGAGTTCCTGCACGTCGTCCAGCACGAGGACCAGCGATCCGCCGGCATTCGCGGCCACCGCGTGCAGGAGGTCCGGGTCCGGCGCGTCGGGAAGCTCCAGCCCGGGCAGCGCCTCGGGGACGGCCACCTGCAGCGAGGACAGCACCGAGGTCCAGAAGCGGGACAGTTCAGCGTCCCCGCGGTCCAGCGACAGCCAAGCCACCGGTCCTGGGAGGTGGCCCTCGAGGGTCCAGTCCGCCACCGCCAGCGTCTTGCCGGTGCCGGCCGGGCCGGTGACGAGGATGACGGGGCGAGACAGGTGTGCGTCGAGAAGCTCCGTGATGCGGCGGCGGCGGACGAACCGGTCGGACCGCGCGGGGACGCGGAATCGCGTCTCGCTGAACGGACGGATCGGCCGAACTGCTACCACACTGGCCTCGCTCCTGTCGCTAGGGTCCCTCCCGGTCATCCTAAACGACAGCGCGTGGCAGATCCGCCCGCGCTTCAGCCGTCGACGTGGATGCCGCGTAGGTTCAGCGCGAGATCCTCGATCGCCGCCAGCACGTCGAACAGCGTGTCGTCGTCCCCAGCTTGAAGACCAGGGTGGTCGACGGTGGGGTCTGATAGACGTCGGCGGTGCCGACCACCATCGAGACCAGCGCCGCCGCGTACCCGTCCACCTCTACCCGGGCAGTCAATCCGTCGCCGTAGTGCCGCTCGGCCGGCGTCGACTGTTCGCGCGGAGTTTCCGGGCCGGGAATCCTGTCCACTGAGCGCAGCCGTAGCCCGGCGCGACGAAGGCGGTGCAACAGGCCCATAGTTCGGCCGTGTCGATGACCGTCCCTCCAGCACGCTGCCGTCAGGCACGCGGCGGACCCTCAGCGCTCTCAGTTCGGCGCGCAGCGCGGCGTCGACCTCGCCCTCGGCATGGATGCGGATGTCCAGCCGACGGCGGCCGCCCGTCACTTCCGCCGGCGGCTGATCAGAGCGCACGTGGCCACTCCCGCGACGAAGACGGCGCTCAGCGTGATCCAGAGCGGCGCCTTGAAGGTGAACATGAGCAATTCGATGCCCACCGTCTGCCGGTTCTGCAGAATGAACGCCGCCACCATGACGGCGATGGTCACCCCGACCCACGTGCGCGGGGACCGGAGGAAGCTGCTGCCTGCTTGCGGATTGTTGCTCATCTTCGATTCCTCTCCGGCCCGGCGGTCGCGGGGACGCCTGCTCATCTTCCCGCCAGGAGGGCCGACGGCGGATTACCCGTGAAGGGTGATGCCCGGTGAGGGGCCGGGGGAGGGTGGGCCCTGACGTTCCGCGCGCCCGCGCGGTCAAGGTTCAAGGAGCCACCATGTCCGAACTCATCATCATCGGCTACGACGATCACGCCACCGCCGAGCGCGCCCAGTCCAAGGTCATCGAACTTCAGCGGAACTTCGTCCTGAACCTCTCGGGCTCGCTGTCGTGCGCGTCGACGAGGACGGCAAGAAGCACATCGACACCCCGGATCCATCGTCGGGTCTCCGCCACGGGCGGAGCGTTGTGGGGCATGATCATCGGCCTGCTGTTCCTCGTCCCGGGCTGGGCATGCTGGTCGGCGGCGCGTGGGGCGCCCTCGCCGGCGTGGCGAGCAAGGCGGGCGTGAACCGCAGCCTGCGTGACCGCGTCGACGGCCTCCTCGAGCCCGGCAAGGCCGCCCTCGTGGTGATGGCCACCAAGATCACCGAGGACAAGTTCTCGGCCGCCATGGGCGAGTTCGGCGGCACCGTCCTGAAGACCTCGCTGTCCGACGCCGACGAGGCGGCCCTGGCCGAGGAGCTCTCCGGCACCGAGGCCTGATCCCAGGCCACCCCGACAACCGACGGAGATAACCACCAGTGACCGACAGTGTGATCACCCTCGTCGTCCTCGGCGTGACCGTAGTGCTGTTCATCCTGGACCGGCTCCCGGTCGCGGTGGTGGCGATGATCGTCCCGCTGACCCTCTGGGCCACCGGGGTCATCGGGCTGGGGAGGCCACCGCGGGCTTCGGTGACCCGACCGTCCTGTTCATCGCGGCGTTGTTCGTGGTGAGTGAGGCGCTGGACAAGTCGGGCGTCACGGCCTGGGTGGGTGAGTTCGCCATGGAACATGGGGGCGAGAGCCCGACCCGGATCATGGTGATCGTCATGCTGGTGGTCGCGGTGCTGACGGCCCTGATCAGCCCCAACGGCGCGGTCGCGGCGCTGACGCCGGTGGTCGTGGTGATCGCCGTCCGCGGCAAGAGGTCGCCGTCGGAACTGCTGCTGCCCACGGCGTTCTCCGCACATGCGGGGTCGCTGCTGATGCTCACAGGGTCGCCCGTGACCGTTCTGGTTGCGGACTACATCGAGGAGGCCTCCGGGTACCGGATGGGCCTGTTCACCATCGCGTTGATCGGCGTGCCGCTGCTGCTTGCCACCATGCTGATGGTGATCCTGTTGGGCTCGAAGCTCATCCCCACGCGCACCCCCACGAAGGCGCTGCGCGACTTCGGCGCCCACGGCGACACCCTGGCCGAGCACTACGGCCTCGAGGGCACGCACTCCACGCTCATGGCACGGGCCGGGGCGCTGCCGAGTTCATCATCCCGCCGCGCTCGACCTTCATCGGGGACCGCGTCCATCGGGGATGGTCACCGAGAGCGGCGAGCTGGTGGTCGCGGCGATGCACCACAAGGGCCAGGACGTGCGCGAGGAACTCAGGCTCTCGGCCGGCGACACGCTGCTGCTTCAGGGGTCGTGGGAAGCGCTGGACAACGCGGCCAAGGACCCCAACATCATGGCGGTCGACAGCCCGGACGTCGTCCGCCGCCAGGCGGTGCCGCTCGGCGTCGGCGCCAAGCGGGCCCTCGGCGTGCTCGCCGCCATGGTCATCCTGCTGGCAACCGGGCTGGTCCCAGCCCCCGTGGCCGGCGTGGTCGCGGCGCTGGCGATGGTCGTCCTCGGCGTGCTGACCGTCGACGAGGCCTACCGGGGCATCTCGTGGACCACCGTCATCCTGGTGGGCGGCATGATGTCGCTGTCGACGGCGATGGTGTCGAGCGGCGCCGCCCAATCGCTTGCCGAGCGCCTCGTCGCCCTCATCGGCGACGCTGGGCCGTATGCCCTCTTGGTGGGGCTGTTCCTCATCACCGCGGTGCTAGGGCAGCTGATCAGCAACACGGCGACGGCGTTGATCGTCATCCCCGTGGGTTGTCGGCCGCCGCGCAGCTCGACGTGTCGCCGGTGCCGGTGCTCCTGGCGATCGCGGTCTTCGCGGCCGGGGCGCTGCTGACCCCTGTCGCCACGCCGGCGAATCTCATGGTGATGGAGGCGGCGGGCTACCGCTTCGGCGACTACTGGAAGCTCGGTCTCCCGCTCCTGCTCATCTACGGGTTGGCCGGGATCCTGCTGGTGCCGCTGTTCTTCCCTTCTGACCTCCCTCCCCGTCGAGTTGAGCCTGACACGGCTGTCGTTGGGGTGAGTTGAGCCTGAGACGAGTCTCGTCGTCGTCGAGGGCCTGTTTGTTCGTTTCGGGCCATCGAGGTCGATGTCCGGCTCACTCGTTCCCGCCCGGCGGCGAGTAGGGCGGCAGGGATCTGCGAGGAGCCCAGGAGGCCGTCGGGGTCACCCGCTGCGGGTGATGCCGAGTCCACCCAGGGCGGCAAGTGTTGCGGTGTTCAGCTATGCCATCGGGAGGACAAGACTCATATGAACGCGGTGCTCGCCTTCGCCATCGTCATGGCGGTGTGGACGTTCAGCGACTGGGTGGCGAAGAAGACCCAATCCCTGTTGTCGTCGCTATTCGTCGCGTCGATCATCTTCTTCATCGGCTTCCTCACCGACATCTTCCCCGACGACCTGCTCGCCAGCTCGTCCCTCTTGGGGCTCGGCGGCGTCGTCGTGGGCTTCATCATCGTGCACCTCGGCACGCTGATCAGCATCGACGAGTTCAAGCGCCAGTGGAAGACCCTTGTGGTGGGTATCAGCACCGTCGTCGGCATCGGTGTCCTGCTGTGGATCGCCGGCTTCATCTTCGGCGGCGGCCGACGTCAGGGCGCTTACGACGGCGTCTCCCAGGCGATGGACTACGTGGTGGCCGGCATCGGCTCGCTCAGCGGCGGCACCATCTCGGTGCTGATCATCCAGGAGGCGGCGCTCGGCGTGGGCCTCACCTCCGTGGCCATCTTCCCGGTGCTGATCGCCGCCCTCCAGGGCCTCGTCGGCTTCCCGCTGACCTCGATCATCCTGCGCAAGGAGGCTGCACGGCTGAAGGGCGAGTACCGCTCCGGTCGCCTGGAGGCCCCCGCCGCGGCCGCCTCCACGGCCGAGGCGGCACCGTCGAAGATTCCCGCCTTCTTCAGCACGACCCCCGGCACGCTGCTGGTGGTGGGTGCCGTGGTGCTCATCTCGATCTTCATCAACAACGTCACTGACGGCATCCTCAACACTTTCGTGGTGGCGCTGATCTTCGGCATCGCCCTGCGCGCCTTCGGGATCTTCAAGCCCGGCATCCTCAACGGCATCGACGCCTACGGCCTGATGATGCTGTCGATCATGATCCTGGTCTTCGGCCCCTCGCCACGGTGCAGCCCGCCGACGTCGCGGCGCTCGCCGTTCCGCTGCTCATCGCCTTCGTGTTCGGCATCGCGGGCATCGCGCTGTTCGCCGGCGTCGCGGGTAAGCTGCTCGGCTACACCATCCCCATGTCGATCGCCATCGGTCTCACCTCGCTCTACGGCTTCCCGGCACGATGATCCTGTCCCAGGAAGCGGCCAAGGGCGCCGGCGAGACCCCGGAGGAGGTCGCGGCCATCGAGGGCGCGATCCTTCCCAAGATGATCATCGCCGGCTTCTCCACGGTGACCATCACGTCAGTCATCGTCACCGGCCTGATCGCGGCTCGCATCGGCAGCTGACCGGGCCCACAGCCTGTCATCGCCCGCGGGTGGTGGCCGGTTCCCGGCCTGGTGCGCGCTCAGCGGATCAGGCGTCCCGGCCCGGCGATTGCCGGGTGTCCGTCCACAACCCAGGAGGTAACCATCATGATTCGACGCAGGGGCCGCCCCGGCCTTCTCGGCACCGCAGCCCGCACCGCCGTCATCGCCGGCACCGCCACCAAGGTCTCCGGCAACGTCGCGGCCAAGCAGCAGGCCGAGGCCCCCAGCAGGCCGAACTCGCCGCCGCCAGGGCACAGGCCCAGCAGGCCGCGCTCGACGACGCGGCCGCCCGCGCGGTCGCGGCTCAGCAGGCCGTGGTCGCGCAGGCCCCGGTTGTCGCGGCTGCGGCTCCCGCCGCCCCGGCACTCGCCGCCGAGGCCGTGGATCCGCTGGCCCAGCTCGAGCGCCTCGCGGCGCTCCACGAGAAGGGCCTGCTGTCGGCCGAAGAGTTCACCTCGGCGAAGGCGAAGCTGCTCGGCCTCTGAGCGGAGAGCTCGTCAGCCACCAGACCCACGTCGTCCACAGGGATGACGTGGGTCTGTTCGCGTGCCGGGCTTGGCGCCGTGAGGTGAACGACCACTGGCGGCGTCGAAACGCTTCGCCTATGCTGGGTCTCCACAGAGTGGTGGATCATGGACGTTCTGTCGTCCTGATCCGCCACTGACCAACCACCCTCGAGGATCCCCATGCCGCGGGAACTCTGGCGCCTCTACCGCAAGGCGATGCACACCGTCGTCAACGGCCTCTCCCAGACGTCGGCGGGGCTGGTCGACACCGATCGGACCGTCTCGGACCGGATCGTCGGGCTGTGCCGGCGGTCTGCTGCGGAAGGGTGGTGCTGCTGCGCAACAAGGGCAACGTCCTGCCGCTGGCGCCGCACGGCGAGGTCGCCGTGTTCGGGCGCGTGCAGTGCGACTGGTTCGCCGTCGGCTACGGCTCAGGCGGCGACGTGAAAGCGCCCTACGAGGTGTCGCTGCTGGATGCGCTGCGCGAGGCTGGCGTGCTGGTGAGCGGCGAGGTGGCCGAGGTGTACGAGGCGTGGTCCGCCGCCAACCCGCCCGATCAGGGGTACTGGGGCAACTGGCCGCGACACTTCGAGGAGATGCCGCTGGACCCCGGGCTGGTGTCGCGGGCGGCGAACACGGCCGGGACCGCTGTCGTGGTGCTCGGCCGCGCAGCGGGGAGGATCGCGAGAACGTCCTGGAGAAGGGCTCCTACTACCTCACAGACGCCGAACGGGCCATGCTGGACGCCGTCGTCGCGCGGTTCGAGCGGGTGGTGGCGATCGTCAACACCGGCAACGTGATGGACCTCTCGTGGGCGGAGGAGTATGGGGACCGCCTCGCCGGCCTGATCCTCGCGTGGCAGGGCGGAATGGAGGGCAGCCGCGCGCTCGTCGACGTGCTGACCGGGGCCGTGTCGCCATCGGGGCGCCTCACTGACACCATCGCCGGCCGGTACGAGGACTATCCCACCGCCGCGAACTTCGGCCACAAGGCCTACAACTGTTACGCCGAGGACGTGTTCGTCGGGTACCGCTACTTCGAGACCTTCGCGCCGGATGCGGTGCAGTTCCCGTTCGGGTTCGGGCTGTCGTACACCACCTTCGGCCACTCGGGTGTCACGTTCGAGGCGGGTGACGTGGTGCGGGTCGCGGTGGACGTAACCAACTCGGGGGCGCGAGCGTCGCGGCAGGTGGTCCAGCTCTACGTCGCAGCGCCCGACGGCGCGCTCGCGAAGCCTGCGCGGGCCCTCGTCGGCTAGCCCCGCCCGCGCGAGGGGCTACCCCCGTCCCAGACCCCGAGGAGCAGGTGCCGAACCAGGTGCCGAACAATACGTTGCCTACCGAGACGCGATGCTCCATCGGCACCGCGCACGAGAGCGTGACCGCGCCCCGCCCTGCACGAACTGGAAGTCGACGCCCGTCAACGCGTTGGTGCGGACCTCGACCTCGTCGACGGTGACGGCCATCAGCATGGTCGGGGTGGCTTCCTGCGGCCCGATCGCGGCGGCCTGGAGGCCCACGAGGCCGGGGGACATCAGCGTTTTGGCGCCCAATTGCAGTGCGCCGGTCCTCGACGAGGGCGACGCGAGGAACGCCTCCGCGTCCGGGTGCACCTCGACGTCGATCGCCAGCGCACCCACCTTGAGGTTCTCGGCGATGCTGAACTGCGCGGGGTCGCGCAGGTCGTGCTGCGGGTAGCTGAATGGATCGTCGACGATGGCGAGGAACTGTGCGAGCAGCGGGCCTTCGCCCTCGGCCCCGTAGAGCGTCACACGGGCGAGGACATCGGTGAATCGCACGACCTGGGCGCGGTAGCTCGTCTCCGAGCGCAGGGCGCCGGTGGTGGTGACCGGCTGCCCTCCCGCTGGACGAAGGCGAGGCGTGCGCCGCTCGGATCGGTGTAGGTACCGATCAGGGAGTAGCCGGGAACCTGCGCCCCGCGGACCCCCGCCTCGAAGGCGGCGTGGATGATCTCGTCGACGGTGGCCGCATCGAAGCCGATGGCGTGCAGTTGGGGCGTTGGCATGCGCCAAGGTTAGCGAGGTGGGCCGATTGGCACCTACGACCTAGACTTGGGTGCCATGAGCACCCCACCGAGACCACCAAGCGAGTTGTCGTCGCCGCCCCCGCGGGTACTGCGCGGGCGTTGACCGGGCCGTCGTCACGGTCGAGAAGGCGCTGGACCTGTACGGCGCGCCCGTCTATGTGCGCAAGCAGATCGTGCACAACCGCCATGTCGTGGAGGACCTCGAGGCGCGCGGCGCGATCTTCGTGGAGGAACTCGACTCGGTTCCCGAGGGTGCAACCGTCGTGTTCTCGGCCCACGGGTGTCCCCGCGGTGCACGCCGAGGCCGCCGAGCGCTCCCTCAAGACGATCGACGCCACCTGCCCGCTCGTCACGAAGGTCCACCACGAGGCGAAGCGGTTCGCGTCGCAGGGCACCCAGATCCTGCTGATCGGTCACGCCGGCCACGAGGAGGTCGAGGGCACGATGGGTGAGGCGCCCGAGGTGACCACGCTCGTGCAGACCCCCGACGACGTCGAAGGGCTCGACATCCCGGAGGGCACCAACCTCGCCTGGCTCAGCCAGACGACGCTCTCGGTGGACGAGACCATGGAGACCGTCGACCGGCTCCGGAAGAAGTTCCCGCTGCTGATGGATCCGCCGTCCGACGACATCTGCTACGCCACGCAGAACCGCCAGCTCGCCGTCAAGCAGATCGCGGGTGCGGGCTGCGACCTGATGATCGTGGTCGGGTCCCAGAACTCGTCGAACTCTGTGCGCCTCGTCGAGGTGGCCCTCGAGGCGGGCGCGAAGGCATCGCACCGCGTCGACAACGCCGGGGAGATCGACCCCGCATGGCTCGAGGGCGTCAACACCGTCGGCGTGACCAGCGGGGCGTCGGTGCCGGATGATCTGGTGCAGGGCGTGCTGCACTTCCTGGAGTCGAAGGGCTACCCGGCCGCGGTCGAGGAGCGGCTGACCGAGGAGACGCTGCAGTTCGCGCTCCCGCCGGAGCTCCGCAAGGATCTGCGCCGCTCGGCGGTCAACGACTGACTCAGGTCAGGAACTGGAAGAAGGGCTGTCGTAGGCCACCTCGGTGGCGTGCATGCCGCTGTCCTCGATGCGCTGCACCAGGAACGGGTAGTCGGTCGGGTTGCCGAGCTCGACGCCCACCAGCGCCGGCCCGGTCTCGCGGGAGTTGCGCTTCACATACTCGAAGTACGTGATGTCGTCCTCTGGGCCGAGGACGGTGTCCAGGAACGTGCGCAGGGCGCCGGGCTGCTGCGGGAAGTCGACGAGGAAGTAGTGCTTGCGGCCCTCGTGGATCAGGGACCGCTCGACGATCTCCGCGTAGCGCGACACGTCGTTGTTGCCGCCGGAGACGACAACGAGCACCCGTGACCCCGGCGTGATCTGCACCCGCGGGCCGACCCCCCGGTCGGGAGGGCCGCGGCCGCGAGGGCTCCCGCGGGCTCGGCGATGATGCCGTCGGTCTGGTACATCTCGAGCATCTCGCTGCAGATCTGGCCCTCCGGCACCCGCGTCAGCTCGATGCGGGCCTCACGGATGGCGTCGAAGGTGAAGTCTCCGATGCGACGCACCGCGGCCCCGTCGACGAAAGTGTCGATCTCGTTCAAGGTGACCGGCCGTCCCGCCGAGATTGCCGCCGCGACGCAGGGAGCGCCGTCGGGCTCCACACCGATGATGCGCACCTCCGGGTGCTGCTCCCGCAGCCAGGCCGCCGCGCCGGAGACGAGGCCACCGCCACCGATGGGGATCAGCACGACGTCGGGCACGAAGCCCAGCTGGTCGAAGGCCTCCACGATGAGCGTCGCCTGACCCGCCGCCGTGCGCGGATCGTTGAAGGCGGGCACGAGCACCTTGCCCGTCTCGGCCATCCTGGAGGCCTCCTCGGAGGCCTCGTCGTAGGTGGTGCCGTGGAGCACGAGATCGACCTGGCCGCGGCCGAGCTCCCGGATGCGCTGGCGTTTCTGGCGCGGGGTGGTGTGGGGCACCACGACGGTGGCCCTGATCCCCAGCGCCGCCGCCGAGTAGGCGACGCCCTGGCCGTGGTTGCCGGCGGAGGCACACACCACACCGGTGCGCCGCTCCTCCTCGGTGAGCTGGGACATCAGGTTGAAGGCGCCGCGCAGCTTGTAGGAGCGCACCGGCTGCAGGTCCTCGCGCTTGAGCCAGATCTCCGAGCCGGTGGCCTGGGACAGCCGCTCGTCGAGCTGGATCGGGGTCCGGGCGGCCACATCGCGCAGCCGTTCGACCGCGTCGGGGATCAGGGCTGCGAGATCCGAGAGAGTCGTCATGACCGCCATTGTCGCGCCGCGGTCGGGAAGTCGCCAGCGGAAGCGCGTGAGGGCCGTCAGCCGGACTCGCGCTGCGAGTGGCGCCTGCGCCCGTCGTCGAGGAGAAGCGGCGCATCCAGGGCGGCCTCCTCACGGGCGCGCAGCTCCTGGTAGTCGAGCATCTCCGCGACGGCGAGCTCGCGGGTGGTGTCGTGCACCGGCGTCAGCTCGGGTAACTCGGAGCCGCTCACCTCGAGGTCCCGGAAGCGGCGGGCCGACACCATCACGCGGCTCTCCATCGCGGCCACCGTCTTGTTGTAGTTCCCGACGGAGGCGCTCAGCGAGCGGCCGAGCTTGTCGAAGTGGGCCCCATGGTGGCCAGCCGCTCATACAGCTCGCGACCGAGCTTCGAGACCTGGGCTGCCGTCTCCGTGACGGCCACCTGCTTCCACCCGTTGGCCACGATCTGGAGCTGCGGGATCAGGAGGCCGGGGAGGCCAGCACGATGTGGCGCCGCGAGGCGTAGTCGTGCAGGTCGGGGGCCTGCTCGAGGGCCAGCCGGTAGAACTCGTCGCTTGGCAGGTAGAGCACGACGAACTCGGGCGAGCCGACGTCGAGCTGCCAGTAGTTCTTCTCCGACAGCTGGTCGATGTGTGTGCGGACGTGCCTGGCGAACGCCTGGAGGTGGCCGCGTTGGGCGGTCTCGTCCTCTGTGTTGTACGCCTCGAGGACGGCCGCGAGCGGCACCTTCGAGTCGACGAAGATGACCTTGCCTGCCGGCAGGTTGACCCGCAGATCGGGTCGGAACCGGCCGTCATCGGAGACGTAGGTGTGCTGCGTGTCGAAGTCGCAGCGCTCGGTGAGACCGGAGATCTCGACGATGCGCTTGAGGCTCGCCTCACCCCACGAGCCCCTCACCTGGGGCGTGCGCAGCGCCGTGCTCAGGCTCAGCGCCTCACGCCGGACGGCGTCGCTGGAGATGCGCAGCGTGTTGACCTGCTCGCCGAGCTCGGCCGACATCCTGGCCCGCTCGGTCTCGACCAGGTGGAGCTTCTCCTGCATCTGGCGGAGCCCGTCGGCCAGCGGCGAGACGAGGTGCTCGGTTGCCTTGAAGCGCTGCTCGGTGGCCTGCTCGGCCTGCCTGTTCTGGTGCTCGAGGGTCTCGGCCGAGAGCAGCTTGAATTGGGCGATCAGCGACTCCCGGTCGGCGGCCTGCTCGGCCGCGCGGCCGACGGCGGCGTCACGCTCGGCGGTGGCCCCGCCAGCAGCGAGTTGATCTGCGCCGTCTCGGCGCGGGCCTCCGCCACCGCCCGCTGCGCGTCGGCGGCCGCCGCCCGCAGGTCGGCCTTGTCTGCGAGGATCTGCGCGACCTCGGCCTTCGCGACGGCGGCCTCCTCGCGGGCCCTGCTCGCCTCGGCCCGCGCCGTCGAGGCGTCCTGCCTGGCGTCGGTCAGGGCGAGCCGGTCGGCGTCGGCTGCGGGGGACGACCCGGCGGTGCGCCTGCCGAACACGTAGCCGGCCACGGCTCCGATGCCGAGGGCCAGCAGACACAGCACGATCGCGAGAGCTTCCATGGGTTCATTCGACCAGACGGGTCCGACAAGTCCGTGGATCTGCCCCGCCCGGCGCGTCAGGACAGAGGAAGACGCCGGGCGATGGTCGCCCGGCGTCTTCCTCGCAGTGCCCGCTGTGGGCGGCCCGTCAGGCCTTCTTGGCGCGGTTGCGCCCCTTGGCGCGGTCGTTGGCGTTCAGCGTCACCTTCCGGATACGCACCACGGCGGGGGTGACCTCGAGGCACTCGTCGCCTGCGCAGAACTCGAGCTGCTGCTCCATCGACATCTGCCTGGCGGGGATGAGCCGCTCCAACTCGTCACCGGTCGAGGAGCGCACGTTGGTGAGCTTCTTCTCCTTGGTGGGGTTGACATCCATGTCCTCGGCGCGCGGGTTCTCGCCGACGATCATGCCCTCGTACACCTCGGCGCCGGGGAGACGAACATCGTGCCGCGCTCCTGCAGGTTGAACAGCGCGTAGCCGGTGACGGAGCCGGTGCGGTCGGCGACCAGCGAGCCCGTCGGCCGGGTACGGAAGTCGCCCGCCCAGGGGCGAAGCCCTCACCGACATGGTTCATGATGCCGGTGCCGCGCGTCTCCGTGAGGAACTCGGTGCGGAAACCGATCAGGCCACGGGCGGGTACGAGGAACTCCATGCGGACCCAGCCGGTGCCGTGGTTGACCATCTGAGCCATCTGGCCGCGTCGCAGTCCCATCAGCTGGGTGACGACGCCGACGAACTCATCGGGGATGTCGACGGTCAGGCGCTCGATGGGTTCGTGCAGCTTGCCGTCGATGACCTGCGTCACCACCTGGGGCTTGCCGACGGTCAACTCGAAGCCCTCACGGCGCATCATCTCGACGAGGATGGCGAGCTGGAGTTCGCCTCGGCCCTGCACCTCCCAGGTGTCGGGCCGCTCGGTCGGGTGCACCTTGATCGACACGTTGCCGACCAGCTCCTGGTCGAGGCGTGCCTTGACGAGGCGGGCCGTCAGGTTCTTGCCGGAGCGGCCTGCCAGCGGCGAGGTGTTGATGCCGATCGTCATCGAGATCGACGGCTGGTCGACATGGATGAGCGGCAGCGGCCTGGGGTTCTCGGGGTCGGAGAGGGTCTCGCCGATCATGATCTCGGGGATGCCGGCGATGGCGACGATGTCACCGGGGCCGGCGCTGTCGGCGGGGACGCGGTCGAGGGCCTCGGTCTTGAGCAGTTCGGTGAGCTTGACGTTGGTGATGGTCCCGTCGGTCCTGCACCAGGCCACCTGCTGGCCGCGCTTCAGCTCGCCCGCGACGACGCGGCAGAGCGCGAGGCGGCCGAGGTAGGGCGAGGCGTCGAGGTTGGTGACGTGCGCCTGCAGCACGGCCCCTCCTCGTAGCTGGGGCCGGGATGTGCTCGAACAGCGTCGCGAACAGAGGCTCGAGGTTGGTGCTGTCGGGCATCGAGCCGTCCGCGGGCTGCGTGGTGGAGGCGCGGCCCGCCTTGGCTGAGGCATACACGATCGGGAAGTCGAGCACCTCGGTGGCGTCATCGTCGATGAGGTCCATGAAGAGGTCGTAGGTCTCCTCGACCACCGCGGAGATCCGGGCGTCGGCGCGGTCGACCTTGTTCACCACGACGATGATCGGCAGCTTCTTGGCCAGCGCCTTGCGCAGCACGAACCGGGTCTGGGGCAGCGGGCCCTCGGAGGCGTCCACGAGGAGGATAACGCCGTCGACCATCTCGAGGCCGCGTTCGACCTCACCGCCGAAATCAGCGTGGCCGGGGTGTCGATGATGTTGATGGTGGCCCCGGTGCCGTCCGGGCGGGTGTGCCGCACGGCGGTGTTCTTGGCGAGGATGGTGATGCCCTTCTCGCGCTCGAGGTCCATCGAGTCCATGACCCGGTTGTTGATATCGGCTCCCTCGCGGAAGGCCCCGGACTGCCACAGCATGGCGTCGACGAGTGTGGTCTTGCCGTGGTCGACGTGTGCGACGATTGCGACGTTTCGGAGGTCTTGGCGAATTGGCACGGGCGGAAACTCCCAGGTTGGAAAAAAGGGCCGTCGACCAGTGTAAATCGCGGAAGGCCCCATGACCTAACACCGGGCTGCCGTGGGACGCCGCGGGACGCCGCGGCGTCAGCCTCTGCCGTCCTGCGATGCGGGCGCCGGTCCGGTCAACGACCCGTCGGCCCATGCGGCGAGCAGCCGGAGCCCGTCGTGCGACGGCGACCCACCGGCGCGGTGTAGACGTTGAGTTGCAGGCCCTCGTCGGCGGGCAGCAGCAGGGCCTCGTAGTCGAGCTCGAGCCGCCCGACCACGGGGTGGTGGAACACCTTCGTGCCGGAGCGGTGGTAGCGCACGTCGTGGTTGGCCCACAGCTGGCGAAACTCCATGCTCCTCGTCGACAGCTCGCCGACGAGGTCACTCAACTCCTTGTCGTAGGGATTCCTCCCGGCCTCCGCACGCAGGATGGCGACGGCGTCGTGGCGGATCCGGGGCGCCTGGTCTCCCCAGTAGGACGCGGCCGCCTCCGGGGCGAGGAACTGGAACCGTGCGGTGTTGACGGTGTCGGCGCCGGCCCGGGCGGCGAAGTCGTAGACGGGCGAGTAGAGGGCCCGGCCCAGGAGGTTGGATCCGACGATGTCGAGTCGGCCGTTGCGCACGAATGCGGGCATTGTGTCCATGGCGTCGAGCATCCTCTGGACGACCGGGCGTAGCTGACCGGATCCCCGCCGCGTGCGGGCCCGTGCGGCGCCGCCCGCGTTCGCCGCCCGGGCCAGGTCGAACAGGTGCCCGCGTTCGGCCTCGTCCAACCGGAGCGCCTCGGCCAGGCAGTGGAGCACCTCGTCGGAGACGCCACGCAGGTTGCCCCGCTCGATCCGCGTGTAGTAGTCCACACTCATGCCCGCAAGCATCGCCACCTCCTCGCGGCGCAGCCCCGGCACGCGCCGCTTGCCCCGTAGGCAGGCAGACCCGCCTCGGACGGGGTGATCCGGGCGCGCCGGGTGGTGAGGAAGTCACGCGTCTCGACCAGCAGATCCATGGCATCAACGCTACTTCGGAAAGGGCTGGCGCCGACAGGTGCCGGCGTTACCCCTGACGCGGGAGGGGTACCGGCGAACCAGGTAATGCCGGGGCCTCCCGCACCGCAACCGGGCGACCTACCTTGATCCATGACGACAACCCCGTCCCGATGCTCACCCCCGACAACGGCGTCCCGATGCTCACCCTCAACAACGGCGTCACGCTGCCGGCCCTCGGCTTCGGCGTGTTCCAGACCCCGCCGGCCGAGACGGCGGCCGCCGTCGCCCTCGCGCTCGCGACCGGGTACCGCCACATCGACACGGCGGCCGCCTACGGCAACGAACGCGGCGTCGGAGAGGCCGTCGCGGCGTCCGGGATCGACCCGGCGGAGGTGTTCCTGGAGACGAAGGTGTGGATCAGCGACTACGGGACGGGCGCCACGCGCCACGCGTTCGAGAAGTCGGCGGCCAAGCTCGGCGTGGAACGGATCGACCTGCTCATCCTGCACCAGCCGCTCCCCACCAGGTTCGACCTCACCCTCGAGGCGTACCGCGATCTTGAGACACTTCTGGACGACGGCCTCGTCCGCGCCATCGGCGTCAGCAACTTCATGCCGACCCATCTCGGCCGCCTGCTGGATGAGACGCGTGTGGTGCCCGCCGTCAACCAGATCGAGGTCCACCCCTACTTCCAGCAGCGCGAACTGCAGACCCTCCATGCGGAGCACGGGATCCTCACCCAGGCGTGGTCGCCGCTCGGCGGCATCACCTTCTACCCGGCTGGGGTGGCCAGGGACGGCGCAGCACGCTCGGGGACCCCGCCCTCGCGGCGATCGGCGCGGCGCACGGGCGGACGCCCGCGCAGGTGATGCTGCGCTGGCACCTGCAGGAGGGACGCTCCGCCATCCCGAAGTCGGTCGATCCGGGGCGGATCGCGGCCAACTTCGACGTCACCGACTTCGTGCTCACGGACCGGGAGCTCGAACTCATCGACGCCCTCGACACCGGAGTGCGCGGCGGCCCCGAACCTGATGCGATCACCCTCGAGACACACGGCCGGCCGGTCCCGAGGCCTGACCGACCCCGCACACCACCTGAAACAAGGAGATCAGCCATGCACACACGCGCACTCGGACAGGGCCTCGAGGTCTCGGCCGTCGGGCTGGGGCCATGGGGATGTCACAGTCCTACGGGCCCAACCCCGGCACCCGCGCCGACATGATCGCCGTCCTGCGCGGCGCCGTCGACCGGGGCATCACCTTCTTCGACACGGCCGAGGTGTACGGCCCCCATGTCAACGAGGAACTGGTCGGTGAGGCACTCGCCCCGATCCGCGGGTCGGTGGTGATCGCCACCAAATTCGGCTTCGACATCCGCGACGGCCGGATGGCGGGCGTCACCTCGAGGCCCGAGCGGATCCGGGCGGCGGTCGATGGTTCGCTCCGGCGCCTCGGGACCGACACGATCGACCTGCTCTACCAGCAACGGGTCGATCCCACCGTCCCCATCGAGGACGTCGCGGGCACCGTCGGCGAGCTGATCGCCGAGGGCAAGGTGCGCCACTTCGGGCTCTCCGAGGCCGGGGCGGCGACGATCCGCCGCGCCCACGCCGTCCACCCGGTGACGGCGTTGCAGAGCGAATACTCGCTGTGGACGCGCGACCCGGAGGGCGACGTGCTCGCCACGCTCGCCGAACTCGGCATCGGCCTCGCTGCGTTCAGCCCGCTCGGCAAGGGCTTCCTGACGGGCACCGTCAGCCCTCGACAGGGTTCACCGAGGGGGACATCCGCACCACCATCCCGCGCTTCACGCAGGAGAACAGGGCCACGAACGAGCAGCTCCTGGTGGCCGTCCGGGCCATCGCCGATCGGCGCGGGGCAACCCCGGGCAGGTCGCGCTGGGGTGGCTGCTGGCCCAGCAACCGTGGATCGTCCCGATCCCCGGGACGCGACGGCCGGAGCGGATCGAGGAGAACGCGGGCTCGACGACCGTGCCGCTGTCTGCGGACGACATCGCCACCCTCGACGGCCTTGTCACGACCCTCGGGGTGCAGGGGACCGCTACGGCGAGGCGGGGATGCGGATGGTCGGGCTCTGAGCCCGCGGCTCAGTCCTGCGACAGGACCCGGAAGGCCTCTTCCGACGAGTCGCGCAGGAACTGGGCGCAGCGCTCCTGCTCCTCGGTCTCGCCGATCCGGCCGGCGGCGACGCTGAGCGCCCAGAGGGCGCGGAGGAAGCCGCGGTTGGGCTCGTGCTCCCAGGGCAGTTGGCCGGATCCCTTCCAGCCGTTGCGGCGCAGCGTGTCCAGCCCCCTGTGGTAACCGGTGCGGGCGTACGCGTAGGCGGTGATCGCATTACCGAGATCGTCCTCGGCGAGGCAGGTCTCGGCGAGCAGCGCCCACACGAGCGACGAGGCGGGATGCGCCGCGACGACGTCCAGGAAGTGCTCCCGGCCGCGCTCAGCGATGTCGGCAAGGGCCGGATCCTCCGGCAGCCGGACGACGACATCCGAGGCCATCAGGTTGGGGTGCGTCTCACTCATGCAGCACAGCCTAGTGCCGTCCGCCGCGGGCCCGCAGAGACCCTGGAACCGGCGCGGTTCTCCTGCGGACACGGAAAGGGGCGCCGGGCGTCACCCACGCCCGGCGCCCCTTCCGTGCACTACTCGCCGAATCCGCTGCCGATCAGGGCGGCGAGGGCCGCGACTGCGGGTCCGGCATCTGGGCCGGTGGCCGACAGGTGCAGCGTGTCGCCCTTGCGCGCGTTGAGCATCGCGAGGCCGATGCTGCTGGAAGCGGAGACGGGCTCGCCTCCGTTGCTGACGGTGATGTCGGCGTCGAACCTGCGTGCCTCCGCGACGAACAGCGCGCCCGGGCGGGCGTGCAGCCCGTCTCGTTGGTCAGGACGGCCTCCGCGGTGGCCCCGCCTCCACCGGTGCCGCGGGCGGCGTGGCCGTCCCCGGCCCGGGGCGGGTCCGACCGCCGCCAGCTTCGGGCCATGGCGTTGCCCGCCTCGCCGGCCACCTCGTCGATATCGGCTCCGCCAGCGGCGCGGATCACGCCGGCGACGAGGCCTTCGACGAAGGGTGCCGCGAGGATGCGGATGTCGGATTCCGGTTGTCCGTAGAGCTCGATGCCCATCTCGGTGCTCATGATGGCTGAGCCGATGTCGACGAACACGACGACCCCGTCACCGCCGTCGACCTCACCGAGCGCATCCATCACGGCGGTTGCGTCGGTGCCGAGGCCCCCGTCGGCGGTGCCGGCGGCCACCCTGATCGGGGTGGGTCGCCGTGCACCATCTGCAGTGCCAGTTCGACCGCCGCCTCCGCGAGCCTCAGGCTGTGGGAGACGACGACGATTCCGACACTCATCTAGGCGCCGACCGCTTCGACCAACGCGTCGAACAGGTACGTCGAGGAGGTGGCCCCCGGATCCATGTGGCCCGCCGAACGCTCGCCGAGGTAGCTGGCGCGACCCTTGCGGGCGACCAGCGGGGTGGTGGCGTCGCGACCCGTCGCGGCGGCCGCCGCAGCGACCGCCGCGGCCGCGGGCCAGTCAGCCCCGTCCGCAACGGCCGCGTCGAACGCGTCGATGGCGGGCGAGAGCGCGTCGACCATGGTCTTGTCGCCGAGCTCCGTCTTACCGCGGGCGATCAGCCCTCGAGCCCGGCCCGGAAGGCCTTCGCGAAGGCGGCGGTATCCAGTTCGGTGACAGCGCCGGTGGCCATGCCCATCTTCATCAGCAGCGTGCCGTACAGCGGCCCGCTGGTGCCTCCGACGGTGGACACCAGCGTCATGCCCGCCTTCTTGAGGAGCGCGTCGACGGTGTTTGCCTCATCGAGGTGCTGGACCACGGCTGCGGTGCCGCGCGCCATGTTGGCCCCGTGGTCGGCGTCGCCGATCGCGGAGTCGAGGTCGGTCAGGTACGTCTTGTTCTGATCGACGATTGCGGCGAAGCGGCGGAGCCAGTCGGCCAGCTGGTCGAGTGTCAGGTCTGTTGCAGTCACAGGCCCCACCGTAGCCCGGCCGTCCGGACCGGGGCGTCCCAGAGGCGGAGAAGTTCGTCATCGGCACGCAGCAGCGTCAGCGAGCAGCCCGCCATGTCGAGGCTCGTGATGTAGTTGCCCACCAGGTTGCGCTCGACGGTGACGCCCGCGGCCTCGAGCAGCGCGACGACCTCGCCGTACATCAGGTACAGCTCGATCTGCGGGGTGCCGCCCATACCGTTGAGCATCGCCACCACCGGTGCGCCGGTGAAGTCGTAGTCGGCGAGGATCGGGTCGACGAGTTGCTTCGCGATGGATGCGGCGTCTGCGATGGGCTCACGGTGCCTACCCGGCTCGCCGTGGATTCCGATGCCGATCTCCATCTCGTTTTCGGGCAGGTCGAACGTGGGGCGCCCGCGGCGGGCACGGTGCATGACGTGAGGGCCATGCCCATGGAGCGCGAGTTGTCGGCGACCTTCTGCGCGACGGCCGTGACGGAGGCGAGATCGCCGCCCTCCTCGGCCGCGGCGCCGACGATCTTCTCGACGAAGACGGTGGCACCGACCCCGCGGCGACCCGCGGTGTAGAGCGAGTCCTGGACGGCGACGTCGTCGGCGATGATGACGGTGGCGACCTCGACGCCCGCGTCGGCGGCCATTTCCGCTGCCATCTCGAAGTTCATCACGTCGCCGGTGTAGTTCTTCACGAGGTGGAGCACACCAGCGCCGTTGTCGACGGTGGTGGTGGCGGCAAGCATCTGGTCGGGCGTCGGCGAGGTGAAGACCTCGCCTGCGCACGCCGCGTCGAGCATGCCGACCCCGACGAAGCCGCCGTGGAGCGGCTCGTGGCCCGACCCGCCTCCGGAGATGACGGCGACCTTTCCACCCTCCTTCGGTGCGGCCCGGTAGATCACGCGGTTCTCGAAATCGACCCGCACGTCCTTGTCGGATGCGGCGATCCCCTTGAGCGCGTCTGCGATCACGTTGTCGGGGTTGTTGATGAGCTTCTTCACGGGGAGCCTCCTGCGTCTTTGCACTGGCGGCGCCTACCTGGGCGCCCGCGTCACCATTGTGGCACCGGGGCGCTCTGAGGGATCAGGAATCGGCACAGTCGTGCGCCGCAGTCATGCCTCTGTGGGAGAACGCCCAGGGGCGTCGGCCGAAGCGCGGACACGCGCAACGCCCTCGATGGGCCGTGGACCGGTAGACTGCGGTCGCAAGGCCCCGGGAGAATCTTGTGGGCTTCCTCTATGCAGTGAGCCAAGGATGTGAACCTCCATGCCAAGTGTTGTTGTGGTTGGAGCCCAGTGGGGCGACGAGGGCAAGGGCAAGGCGACCGACCAACTGGGTGACCGCGTGGACGTCTGCGTTCGCTACTCGGGCGGTAACAACGCAGGCCACACGCTGGTCGTCGGCGGAGAGAAGTTCGTGCTCCACCTGCTGCCCTCCGGCATCCTCAACCCCGACACGGTCACCGTCATCGGCAACGGTGTCGTCGTCGATCTCGACGTGCTCGCCGAGGAGCTCGAGGTGCTGAGCTCCCGCGGCGTCGAGGTGCCCCACCCGCTCATCTCCGCCAACGCGCACATCATCACCGAGTACCACAAGGTGCTCGACAAGGTCACCGAGCGGTTCCTCGGTAAGCGCAAGATCGGCACCACCGGTCGCGGTGTCGGCCCTGCGTACTCCGACAAGGTCAACCGCATCGGCATCCGGATCCAGGACATCCTTGACGAGTCGATCCTCCGGCAGAAGGTCGAGGCGGCCCTCGCCCAGAAGAACGAGCAGCTCGTCAAGATCTTCAACCGCAGGCCGATCGACTCCGAGGAGATCGTGGCGTCGCTGCTGAAGCACGCCGACACGATCCGTCCGCACATCGTCGACTCCGGTCGCTACGTCAACGACGCGCTCGACAGGGCCTTGTCGTGCTCTTCGAGGGCGCCCAGGCGCACCACCTGGATGTCGATCAGGGCACCTACCCCTACGTGACGTCTTCCAACCCGACGGCGGCGGGCGCCACCACCGGCGGCGGCGTCGGTCCGACCCGGATCGACCGCACCATCGGCATCGCGAAGGCCTACACCACCCGCGTCGGCGAGGGGCCCTTCCCCACCGAGCTGTTCGACGAGGACGGCGAGGCGCTGCGCTCGAAGGGTGGCGAGTTCGGAGCGACCACCGGTCGTCCGCGCCGCTGCGGCTGGTTCGACTCGGTGCTCGTCGAGCAGGCGGTCAAGATCAACGGCTTCACCGATGTCTTCCTCACCAAGCTCGACATCCTGAGCGGCTGGGACCGGGTCCCGGTGTGCGTGGCCTACGACGTGGACGGCGAGCGTCACGACGTGATGCCGATGACGCAGTCGCAGTTCCACCACGCCAAGCCGATCTTCGAGTACCTCGACGGCTGGACCGAGGACATCTCCGAGGCACGCACCTTCGACGAACTGCCGAAGAACTGCCAGGCCTACGTGCACAGGCTCGAGGAACTCATCGGCTGCCGCATCAGCGGTATCGGTGTCGGCCCCGGCCGTGAACAGTCGGTCGCGATCAACGACCTGATCTGAGCCTCATGAGCACCCAGCGCCTGGTCATGACGTTGGTGACCCTGCTGTCGCTGTTCATGGTCGCAACCGTGATCATCGCGATCTGGCAGGAGGAACTGAACTGGGGTTGGTGGTGGACCGTTCCCGTCGGGGAGGGTTCCTGCTGGTCGTGATCGGGTTCCGGGTGCTCGTGCAGCGGGCCCAGGAGGCCGCGGAGCGGGCCGACCGCGAGGCGGAGGCTGCCCAGGCGACCGACGTCTCCCAGGAGGCCGAGCCTGGCGACAGGTAGGTTGCCCGGTGCGCAACCCAACGCCCCGGTGCCGTCGCCCGCCTCGCGGATGATGCCTGCGTGCTGCGAGATCTCCGCGGGAACGTGCAGCGCCACGGGTGGCAGCGCCCACCCGGTTCACAGCACGGCGCCACCGGCACTGGCCGGGTCGCTTCGACGTCGGCAGTTTCCGGGCAACCGCCGCGCCGACGCGATTTTCACGGCCCCGATCCCCGGGGCCCGGCCAGGGCCGGGCAATCCGGAAACCCGGGGAGGCGCGCGTGGACCGAGCGAGCCGAAGCCGCGAACGCAGGATCGGGCAAGCGCATTCCCCGTGTGGAAAGCGCTTGCCAATGCTGCGAGTTCTGGTTATGCTCGGGGAAAGTCAGCCCGGCAGCGGTGCCACGGCGGGTTGACCGGAACCCCGCTCGCTGGAGAGCGATACAGAAATTGGAGACACAATGAAGCGTTCCCGTACCTTCCGCGCACTTGCAGCGGCCGGCGTGGCCACGTGCGCTCTCGCGCTGGTGGCCTGTTCCGGGCCACCGAGGGTGGCGCATCCGGTGAGCCCGGCGGCAAGCAGGTCGTGCTTGAGTTGGTCCAGTCGGGCGACATCAACCAGGGCGGTGGCTATGCCATGCTCGCCGAGAAGTACGAGGCCGAGACCGGCGTCAAGGTCAACGTGGTCGAGGTTCCCAACGCGGATCTCCGCACCCGCCTCCGCACCGCCGCCCAGGCCAACGACCTCCCCGCTCTCGCCGCATCGCCGTCGACCGACCCGGCGTGGACCAACCGACTGCTCGACCTCACCGACATCTTCGACAGGGTCGGCGTCATCGACACCCTCGCGGTCGAGGACCCGGCCGACGGCAAGGTCAAGGCCCTCCCCACCACGCTGACCGCCGTCGGCATGTTCATCAACAAGTCCCTCTGGGATGAGGCCGGAGTCAAGTACCCCACCACCATCGATGAGCAGTGGACCTGGGACGAGTTCCAGGCCTCGGCCAAGCAGGTCGTCGACACCACCGATGCCGAGTACGGCGCCGTGATGGACTCCTCCGCGCACCGCCTCCGTGCCTTCCTCTACGAGTTCGGAAGCAAGGGCGTCACCGAGCAGACCGACGGCAGCTGGAAGCTGGACGCCGAGGCGGGCAAGGCGCTCGAGTACTTCAAGGCGATGCACGACACCGGCTTCATGCCCGCCTCGGTGTGGGGCGCGGGTGACGACCCCAGCGCCACCTTCAAGAGCGGCCGTGTCGCCGCCTACATGTCGGGCGTCTGGCAGATCGCCGACTTCCAGGAGAACATCAAGGACTTCGAGTGGCTCTCGGTCCCGCTGCCGCAGGAGCCGGTCCGCGCCACCAACTACGGCGCCGCCTCCTGGATCGTCGCCTTCGACGGCACAGGCGTCGAGGAGGAGACCCTGAAGTTCGTCGAGTGGATGTACAGCCAGGAGAGCTACAAGGCATACTGCGAGATCTCGGGCTGCCTGCCTTCCCTGGAGGGCCTGGACGTCGAGTACAAGGACGACGCCTACGCGTTCGAGCTGTACAACGAGGAGATCGCGGCCTCCCGGCCATTTCCGCGGTCCAGACCACCGACGGTGTGCTCTTCGGGTACCTCGGCAAGTCCGTCGACAGCGAACCGCTGAAGGACGAGACGGTCAAGTACCTCAACGGCGAGCAGAGCCTCGAGCAGACCATCGAGGCGATCAACACAGTCACCACCGAGCAGCTCTCCTGAACCGAGCGTAGGAAAGCCCATGACCTCCACCACAGTGAACGCAGTTCCCGCCCCGTCCGGGCGGGAGCTGCCCCGGACGACGGCAGGCGTAGAAAGCCGTTCGGCCGGTACCGTATGGCGCCCTTCATCTTCACGGTCGCCGCCGCGGGCCTCTTCGGGTTGTTCTTCCTCTGGCCAGGGATCCTGGGCCTCTCCTACTCGCTCACCGACTACCGGGGGTGGGGGAGGCGAATTTCGTCGGCTTCGACAACTACGCGAAGCTGCTCGGCGACTCCGCCTTCTACACCTCGCTCGGCCGCACCTTCATCTACACCCTGTTCGCGGTGCCGATCGCGTACTGCCTCGCACTGTCCATGGCCGTCGCCATCAACTCGGCGGCGGCCAGGGGCAAGGTTGCGGCCCGCATCATCTTCTTCCTCCCGTGGCTTGTGTCCCCGATCGTCGCGGGCGTCATCTGGCGCTGGCTCTTCGGGGAGAGCTTCGGGTTCGTCAACTTCGTCATCCGTGAACTCGGCGCCGATCCGCTGCCCTGGTCGACCAACGCGGACCTGTCGCTGGCCGTCGTCATCCTTGCGTCGGCCTGGGGCGGCGCCGCGTTCAACATGCTGCTGTTCATCGCCGCCCTCAACAACGTGCCGCAGTCGTACTACGAGGCGGCCCAGCTCGATGGTGCCGGGGCCTGGAGGCGCTTCTGGCACATCACGCTCCCGTCGATCGCGCCGACCTCGGTGCTTGTCATCCTGCTGTCGACGCTCGGCCACATGAAGGAGTTCGCCATGATCCAGGCGCTCAACGGCGGTGGGCCGGGCACCCAGAACCGGCTCATCGTCCAGTACATCTACGAGACCGGATTCAAGCGCTCCGAGATCGGGTACGCGAGCGCCGCGTCGATGATCCTCCTGGTCATCCTCATGGTGATCGCGATCATCCAGATGAAGATCAGCAGGCGAGCGGGAGGGGATTCTGATGTCCACTGCCACGTTGACCGCCGAGCCGAAGAAGCGGCGACGCGAGGGCGCGGTGCCGCTCCGCAGGCAGATTCTGCCGACCAGCGCCCTGTGGGTGCTGGCCATCCTGATGGCCTTTCCGCTGCTCTGGTTCCTGCTGTCCTCCTTCAAGCCGGGCAGCGAGCTGTTCTCCTACCCGCTCTCCTTCCTGCCGCGTGAGTGGACCATCGAGGGTTACCGGATGGCCCTCGAACGCGTCGATTTCGGCACCTACCTGCTGAACACGACCATCGTGGCGACCATCACGACCGTGCTGACGGTGTTCCTGAGCGCCACGACGGGCTACGCCCTCGCGAAGTACAAGAACCCTGGCTGAGCGTGCTCGGGCTCTGCATCCTCTCGATGACGATGCTGCCCGGTGAGGTCATCCTCAACCCCATGTTCATGGTGGTGCGCGACCTCGGCCTCTACAACTCCCTGGCCGGTGTGATCGTGCCCTCGATCGTCACCCCGACCGGCGTGTTCATGTTCCGACAGTTCTTCCTGTCGGTGCCCGACGAACTCAGCCAGGCCGCCCGCATTGATGGTGCAAGCGAGTACGGCATCTTCTTCCGGATCATGCTCCCGCTCGCACGACCGATGCTGCTGACGCTCGCGATCATCAGCTTCCAGTGGCGCTGGAACGACTACATCTTCCCGCTCATCATCCTGGGCGACCCCGAGAAGTTCACCCTCCAGATCGCGCTGCGGGCGCTCGTCGGGGCCGAGAACATCAACTGGTCGGTGCTCTTGTCCGCCTCGGTACTGTCGATGATCCCGCTGGTCGTGCTGTACCTCGTGTTCCAGAAGTACATCACCTCCTCCAACATCAACTCGGGACTGAAGGACTGACGTGCACCACACCCGGAGCTGCTCCTCAACAGGGTCGACCGGTTCCTCAACGAGTACCTGCCGCGGGGCGTGGTCGCAGACGAGAGGCCGCTCCGGCTGGGCGCATGGACCGTCCCCGGTGACGGGTGCGGCGCAGGGAGCCGATCCCGTTCGCGGACGCCGTCGAGCGGGCCGAGTTCGTGGGCGTCGCCGAGGGTCACCGCTGGGGTGCCCCCTGGGCGACCACCTGGTTCCGCGTCGAGGAGAGGTGCCCGCCGAATGGGCGGACGCCGACGGCCGTATCGAGCTGTCGCTCGATCTCGGCTTCAACCAGGCGAAGCCCGGCTTCCAGTGCGAGGGCCTGGTGCGCACCACCGACGGCCGCGCGGTCAAGGGCTCGAGCCGCGCAACCACCACGTTCCGGTCGATGCGACACCCGGGGAGAGCTTCGCCTTCCTCGTCGAGGGAGCCGCGAACCCCGACCTGAGTGGCGGCAACGACTTTGCCGGGCCGACGGCGTACGCGCCGAACCCCTCGGGACAAGGCCACCGCAGGCTCGGAACCCCGCTACCGGCTCGGCGGGATGCGGCTGCGTCTCATCGACACCGAGGTGGAGGCGCTGCTCCGGGAGGTGACGGTGCTGCGTGGCCTTGCCGGCGTGCTGGCCGGCCACGAGCCGCGCCGGGCCAGGATCCTGGCCGGGTTGGAGGCGGCGCTGTACACCGTCGACCCGGACGCGCCCTGCGCAGGTGCCCGGGATGCGCGGGCGATCCTCGCGCCGCTGCTCGCCTCACCCGCGGTGCCGTCCGCGCACCGCATCGTGGCAACCGGCCACGCGCACATCGACTCCGCCTGGCTCTGGCCGAGCCGGGAGACCGTGCGCAAGGTCACCCGCACCTACGCCAACGTCATCGACCTCATGGACCGCGACCCGAGGCCGTGTTCGTCAGCTCGTCCGCCCAGCACTTCGCCTGGGTGAAGCGCGGCGACCCGGCACTGTTCGAACGGATCCGCGAACGGGTAGCGGAGGGCCGCTTCCTGCCGGTGGGCAACATGTGGGTGGAATCCGACGTCAACATGATCTCCGGCGAATCCATGGCGCGGCAGCTGCTGTACGGCACGCGCTTCTTCGAGCGCGAGTTCGGGAGCCGCAGCGAGGTGGGTGGCTTCCGGACTCCTTCGGGTACCCGGGGTCGCTCCCGCAGCTCATGAAGCGGGCCGGGATCCGGTGGTTCTTCACCCAGAAGATGTGCTGGAACGATGTCGACACGATGCCCCACCACTCGTTCGCCTGGGAGGGCATCGACGGCACCCGCATCTTCACGCACTTCCCGCCCAACAACACCTACAGCGGAGACATGCGCCCGGTCGAGCTGGCCCGCAGCGTCGAGAACTTCGCCGACCACGGCGGCTCTTCGACATCGCTCATGCCGTTCGGGTTCGGAGACGGTGGGGGTGGCCCCACCCGGGAGATGATGGCCGACGCGCGCCTGCAGGCCGACCTCGAGGGTTCGGCCCGCGTCGGCTTCGGCACCCCGCACGACTTCTTCGCCGAGGCCGAGGCCGACTATGCCGACCCGCCCGTCTGGTCGGGGAGATGTACCTGCAGTTCCACCGCGGCATCTTCACCTCGCAATCGCGCACCAAGCGCGGCAACCGTCGCAACGAGTCGCTCCTGGTGGAGGCGGAGGCCTGGTGTGCGCAGGCCACGCTGCTCCGCGGTGTCGAGTACCCCCACGACGACCTCGACGAGCTGTGGGAGCAGGTGCTGCTGCTCCAGTTCCACGACATCCTGCCCGGCAGCTCCATCGCCTGGGTGCACCGCGAGGCAGAGGCGACCCACGCCCGCGTCACCGCACGCCTCGAGGAACTCGTCGACGGCGCCCTCACCGCGCTCGCCGGCCCCGGCGGGCGGGCCCTCACCGCCAACCCGGCGACCGAACCCGTCGCCGGGATCCCCGCCCTCGGCATCGGCGAGCCGAAGCCCGATGCCGACGTGCGGGTGGTGGAGAGGCTCGACGGATCCGTCGAACTCACCTCGGAGGCGTTGACTGTCCTCATCGCCGCCGACGGCACCGTCGCCAGCATCGTCGAGTCGGAGAGCGGCCGGGAACTGATCGCGGAGGGCCGCCGCGGCAACCTGCTGCAGCTCCACGTCGACGCGCCCGCCAAGTGGGACGCCTGGGAGCTCGACCGTTCCTACCGACTCTCGACGACCGACCTGACCGGTGGCGTCGTCCGGGTCGAGGGGCGCGAGGTCGTCGTCGAGCGGGAGTTCGGCCGGAGCTCGGTGACCCAGCGCATCGGCCTGGACGTCACCGGCGCGGCGCTCCTGATCCACACGGACGTCGACTGGCATGAGCGGCACCGCCTGCTGAAGCTCGCGTTCCCGCTCGACGTGCACGCCGCCGACGCCGCCTACGAGACGTCCTTCGGGCACCTCCGGCGACCCACCCATGCCAACACGTCCTGGGACGCGGCCCGCTACGAGTCGTGCGCGCACCGCTACGTGCACGTCGGCGAGCCCGGCTTCGGCGTCGCCGTCGTCAACGACGCCGTCTACGGTCACGACGTGACGCGCGACAGCGACGACGGCCGGGTGGTCACCACCGTGCGCCAGTCGCTGCTGCGGGCACCCACCTATCCCGACCCGGACGCCGACCAGGGCCGCCACAGCTTCGTCACCCTGGTCGCCCCGGCGCCGACGGTGCTCGAGGCCGCCCACTGGGGGGCCGTGATCGGCAGCCCCGCCCGCGCGATCGTCGGTGCCGAGGCACCGGAGCCGCTCGTGTCGCTCGAGGGCGGCTCCGCGCGGCTCTCGTCGGTGAAGCTGGCCGCGGACAGGGGCGGCGACGTCGTCGTGCGCGTGTACGAGGCGCAGGGTTCCCGCACCCGCGCCGTCCTCCGGGTGGGTTTCCCGCTCGCAGGGGCACGGCTCGCCGATCTCGTCGAGACGCCGGGTGGAGAGATCCTCCCGGAGGGTGACTCGATCACCCTCGACCTGCGGCCGTTCGAGGTCCGCACCCTCCTCCTCCACAGGAAGTAGCCATGCCCGACCAGCCGTTCCTGACGAAGGCCACCGCCGCGGCCGACGAGACCGCCGACCTCTGGCTCGACCCCGGGGCAGTCGGGTCGCTTCCTGGGGCGCCCTACGGTGCGCACCGGCAGGCGATGCGTCGGATCCTGCTCCTGGTCGCGGTCTACCTGTGGCCGTCGTCCAGACACCACCGTTCCCGGCCGCGCTCGACGCCGCCGTGGCCCACGGAGCCGCCCTCGCCGACCTGCAGGCGCCGTCCGGACTGTTCACCGGCGGGGACAACCTCGAGTCGCCGCCCGATTCGGGCTTCACCCTGAACGACCTGGGCGACGCCGTCGAGGTGATCCGCCGCGCCGATCCCGCCGCCCGCTCCGAACTGGCGGTCCTCGAGTCGCTGCTGGTGGAGATCGCCGACAACGCGCGAGCCGCGATGCTGGCGGGCGGGGTCCACACCCCGAACCACCGCTGGGAGTTGGCCTCTGCGCTCGCGCGGCTGCACCGGATGCGTCCGGACGGGGCGCTCGTGGCGCGCGCCGAGGAGTGGCTCGGCGAGGGGATCGACATCGACGGGGACGCTCAGTACTCGGAGCGGAGCGCGACCTACGCGTCGCACGTCACGAACCCGTCGCTCACGCTGCTGGCCGAGGTGCTCGACCGGCCGGAGCTGCTCGGGCTCGTCGAGCGCAACCTCGTGTCGTCGCTCGGACTCATCCGCCGCGACGCGACCATCGAGACGATCCACTCGCGCAGGCAGGACCAGAAGGACCCGCGGCACCCGCTCGACCCCTACGTGATCCCGCTCCGCCGGGCCGCGCTGGCCACCGGTCGGGGAGACCTCGCCTGGGCGGCCGGGCTGGCCTGTTCCCTCGGCATCGGGGAGCCGCATGCCGTGCTCGCGGCGCTGCTCCTCGACCCGACGCTGGGCGAGGAACTACCACCCGCCGCGGCGCCGGGCCACGGCACCTTCGCCTGGCCACAGTCCCGCCTCGTGATCCATGACGATCCCGGGCGGAGGCTCGTCGTCTACGCCGGTTCCGATTTCGCGCGGCAACGCAGGATCCGCTCGGGCCTGGCCAACAACCCCACGTTCCTCCGCCTCGAATGCGGCGAGGTGCTGCTCGAGTCGGTCCGGCTCAGCCGCGACTTCTTCGGGCTCGGCCCGTTCCGCCCCGGTGAGTTGCGCGACCTCGACGGTGCGCACCTGCTCGTCGAGGACCTGGCCGGTGGCTACTACCAGCCCCTCGCGCCCGGCCTCCGCCGCGCCGACGGCGCCTATGACCTCGTCGACGAGGGCCGGTTCTCGGCCTCCATGTCGTTCGGGCAGCGGGAAGCCGACGAGGTGCGCCTGCACACCGAGGTGTCCGTCACCCCCACCGCCGACGGCGTCGACCTGACCGTCACCACCGATGGACCCCAACTCGGCTGGGCGCTCGAACTGGCCTTCCGCGAGGGCGGTGCCTTCGAGGGCTGCGTGGAGCTCGGCGACGGCAGCGCGCGCCTGGACGAGGGTGTCGGACGATACGTCGTCGGGACCTCCGCCATCGAGTTCGGCCCGGGAACCGGAGAGCGGGGCTCCGCGCACTACTCGGCGGGCGAGGAGTACGAGTACGTCGGCGGCACCGACGCGATGGGTGGGCCGCGGGTCTACCTCACGGGCCGCGCACCCGGCGTCGCCCGGATCAGCCTGCGGGGCACCTACGCCTGACGGGTGGCGAGCGCCGCGGTGGCCTCAGGTGTGAGGGCGCCGTCGGCGAAGATCCACCGGTGCCTGAGGGTGAGGTCGCTCCCAGGGGCGAGGACCACCGACTCGTCGAAGGTGGGCGACGGCGCCGCGACGGGTTCCGGCAGTGAGCGGACGAACCACCTGAGCGCCGGCGCGCCCGAGGACGCCCCGCCAGCGCGACCACCGTGGCGTCGTCGGAGGCGAAGGCCAACCAGGGCAGGGTCGCTCCCATCAGGCGGTCGGCATCGGCGCCGGGATGCGACACCGGGCCGGGGGTGACGACGGTCGCGCCGGTGAATGTGGCGGCAAGCCGCAGGAAGGCGCCCGAGTAGCCGACCCCGACGCGGCCCCGTGTCGCGGGGCTGCCGAGCGTCAGGGCGTCGGCGTGGATGTTGGTGAGCCGCGACGTGAGTTCGAGGGCCCAGACGCCGTCCGCCACGTCGAGGCCGTGGAACCGGAGCCGGCGTCGCTCGGAGAGCCACGGGGCTCCGGCCCTGGTCACCCAGGTCAGCCTCTCCTCGACGGTCGCCTCCGCCGCCTCCGCCGACTCCGTGATGGCGTCGAAGCCGTCGTGGCGGATGGAGCCGACGTTGTCGAGAGCGACGTACCCCTCGCCGTCGATGTAGGTGTTCCCGCCCCAGAAGTTCTGCCCCGACACGTCGGTCAGCGTCATCTGGAGGCCCTTGTGCCAGAGGTGGTCGGCCGGGCGGAAGTCGGTGATGACATGACCGGCGAGGGTCCTGATCGGGTGGAGGTACGGCTTCGGGCCCTCGAAGGGGTCGCAGGTCGGGTCATGGAACACGTAGCTGGCCACCTCGACCCCGCCGACGGTGACGGCGAGGGCCCGCTCGTCGCGGCGGATCAGGAAGCCTGTCACTCAGATCGCCCGGGTGATGGTGGCGGCATGGATCCGGGCGGTGGCCTCGGCGGGGTCGGTGCCGGGCATCGCATGGTAGAAGGGGTCGTCCGGCGTGAGCTCGGCCCTCGTGACGCGGCGGCCGGTCAGCGCCGACTTGTACATGCCCGCGATGAGTTCCAGCACGCGGCGGCCGTCATCCCCGCTGACCCGCGGCCGCACCCCGCGCCCCATGGCGTCGACGAGGTGCCGCATCTGGGGGATGTGCTTGGAGCTGTGGGTGTTGACCTCGGGCAGCCACGACGCGGCCGTTGCGGGATCGACCCCGGGCGCCGGGGTCCAGCGCCAGTCGTCGTTGTCGTAGCCGTAGAGGTGTTCGACCTCGACGGTGGCGAGTTCGTAGTCGATCCTCACCTGGCTGGTCTGCCTGGGGCCAGCGCGCTGGTGCTGATGGAGGCGGTGGCGCCGGAGGCGAACCGCACGACCGCGAACGACGAGTCCTCGGTCTCCGTGTCGCGGCCCAGCGTCGCCATCTCGGCGGTCACATGGGTCCATTCGCCGAGGATCGACAGCAGCATGTCCAACTGGTGGATGCCGTGGCTCATGGTCGGGCCGCCGCCCTCGGTGGCCCACTTGGCGCGCCACGGGACGGCGAAGTAGGCCGGGTCGCGGTACCAGAGGGTGTGGCACTGGGCCACGAGCGGGCGCCCGAGGGTGCCGTCGGCGGTCAGCTTCCGGAGGCGCTCGGCGGCCGAGCCGAAGCGGTGCTGGAAGATGTAGGAGACGAAGGGCCGTTGTCTCCCTCGTGCGCGGCGATCTCGTCATACTCCGCGAGTGACAGCGTCGGCGGCTTCTCCGAGAGCACCCAGGCGCCCGAGTCGAGTGCCGCGATGGCGGCCTCGCGGTGCGCGCCGGGGGAGTGGCGAGGGTGACCAGGTCGGGGTGCTGCTCGGCGAGCAGCGTCGGCACGTCGGTGTAGACGTGCGGCACCCCGAACTCGGCGGCGGCGGAGCGGGCGCTCGCCTCGTCGAGGTCGGCGACCGCGACGATCTCGACGGCGTCGCCGAGGGCGCGCAGGCCCGGGAGGTGCTGGTCGCGGGAGATCGCTCCCGTTCCGATGACGGCGACCCTGATGGCCATTGTGCTCCTATGCGACGTGGTCGGAAAACGCTTGCCCAGTCTAGCCGACCACGCAGGGCCGTGGCATGGACGGGTCGCAGGCGGCGTTGGGTGGCACGGCTCCCGCGGCCTGTCACCGATCGTCCCACGATGACCCTGTGGGAGGGGTGGTCGGATCGTGGGCGGGTCGGTACGCGTGGCGACCACGCCATCCCGGTCGGTGCCGTCGCCGTGGGCGCTGGCGTGCCGCAGAGGGGCGCCCCAGTAGGCTGAGCCGGGTGAAGATCCTCCTGCTTGGCTCCGGTGGTCGCGAGCACGCGATCGGCCGCTCGCTCGTCGCCGATCCCGCCGTCACCGAACTCCACGTCGCTCCCGGAAACCCCGGGCTGGCCGCCATCGCGACGCTGCACGCCGTCGACGCCTCGTCCCCCGAGGCCGTGGTTGCGCTCGCCGCCGGGCTGGCCGTGGACCTCGTTGTGGTCGGCCCCGAGGCGCCGCTCGTCGCCGGCGTCGGCGACGCCCTGCGCGCCGCGGGGTACCCGACCTTCGGGCCGGGTGCCGCAGCCGCCGAGTTGGAGGGGTCGAAGGCGTTCGCCAAGGAGGTCATGTTCGCTGCCGGCGTGCCGACCGCCCGCTCGTTCCTGTGCGAGGACCGGGCCGCGATCGAGGCCGCCCTCGACGAGTTCGGTGCACCGTACGTCGTCAAGAACGACGGACTCGCGGCAGGCAAGGGCGTCGTCGTGACCGACGACCGCGACGCCGCCATCGCGCACGGCCTGGAGTGTGGCCGCGTCGTGATCGAGGACTTCCTCGACGGCCCAGAGGTGTCGCTGTTCGCCATCTGCGACGGCGAGCGCGCCGTCGCGCTGCTTCCCGCCCAGGACTACAAGCGCGTCGGCGATGCCGACGCCGGCCCGAACACCGGCGGCATGGGCGCCTATTCGCCGTTGCCCTGGGCCGACGCTGGCCTGAGTGACCAGATCATGGCGGAGGTGGTCGAGCCGACGCTTGCCGAGATGCGCCGTCGCGGCACCCCGTTCATCGGCCTGCTCTACGCCGGCCTCGCGTTGACGTCGAAGGGCCTGCGGGTGGTCGAGTTCAACGTGCGGTTCGGCGATCCCGAGACCCAGGCAGTGCTCGCCCTCCTAGAGACCCCGCTCGGCGGGCTGCTCGACGCGGCCGCCCGCGGGCGTTGGACGGGTTCGGGCCGCTGCGGTGGCGTGACGGCGCCGCCGTCGTGGTGGTGTCGGCCGCCGAGGGGTACCCGGGCACGCCGACCACCGGCATTCCCATCGAGCTTCCCGTCGATGAGGCCGACGCCTACATCCTGCAGGCGGGTACCCGCCTCCGGGATGGCGACCTTGTGTCGGATGGGGCCGCGTGCTCGGCATCGTGGGCCGCGGCGACGACGTCGATCAGGCCCGCGCAAACGCCTACTCCCTTCTGGCCAAGGTCGGCTTTCCGGGCGGCTTCCATCGCAGCGACATCGGGGTCCCGCACTGACGCGAGCCCTGGGAGGCCCTACCCTCGACGGCGCCTTCGCCGAGCCGGAACGTCGCGGTGAACCTCTCCAGCAACTCCGAGTCGGCCGCGCCGTCGGGCCTGTGGTGCCCGCGAGCAGTGCCCGCAGGTCGTCGGGGGCGACCTCGAGCGAAAGCACCGAGGCGGGCACGGGTTCGTGGGTGGAGCGGCGGGGCTGGGGAAGTGCCCCGGCCCGACCGGAGCCACGTCGAGCGTGCGGCCGACGACGGTGGCCGCCACGGTGACGGCGGCCGGGAGGGCCCGACGGACAGGACGGACAGCAGGTACCGGGTGGGCGGCAGCGCCTCTGCCGCGTCGGGGCGGAAAGCTGTGCGCAACGTGAAGGCGAGCGCGTCGGCACTGACGACCTCAGCCTCACCCTGCTTGCCGAGCAGGCCGAAGCCCCAGTGCTCGAGGGCGGTGAGGACGGGCTCGAGGCCGCGGCCGAGCTCGGTGAGCTCGTAGCCGCCGCGCACCGTTGGCACGCGGCGGATCACGCCTGCGTCACCCAACTCGCGGAGCCTGTCGCTCAGGATGTTGGTGGGGATGCGGGGAGCGACGCCTTCAGGTCGCTGTAGCGGCGGGCGCCGCCGAGCAGGTCGCGCACGATGAGCAGGGCCCATCGTTCGCCGACCCGTTCGACGGCACGCGCCACGCCGCTGTACTGGCCGAAGCCGCGGGGGAACGCGTCGCCATGGCGCCCTTTACTCCGCGGCCGACCGGCTCGCCAGATACGCCTCGGGCCCGACCTCGGCCGCCGCCTGCTCCATGAACAGGAACGACAGGTTGTTGCCGTCGGGGTCATCGAGATCGCGGGAGTACATGAAGCCGTAGTCCTGCGCCTCGCGCGGCTCGCGGCCTCCGGCAGCGAGGCCCTTCGCCATCACTTCGTCGACCTCCTCGCGCGACTCGCGGCTGAGCGCGATCGACACCTGCGCCTGGGTCATCGGGTCGATGATCTGCTTGTCGGTGAAGGTGGCGAGGTACTCGCGGGTGAGGACCATGAAGTAGATGTTCTCGCCGAGCACGACGCAGGCTGCGTTCTCGTCGGTGAACAGCGGGTTGATGGTGAAGCCGAGGGCCTCGTAGAACGCCTTGGAGCGGTCGAGGTCGGTGGTCGGCAGGTTGACGAAGATGCCTGTGGTGCTCATGATCTCCTCCATCGGATCGATACTGATCGGTTGAACCACGAACCCCAGCTTGCTCTTTGCAAGTGAACTTGTAAATAGCAAGTGAAGTGTGTGTGCCCTGCGCGTCGGCGTGTCGCGCGTCAGGAGGGCTCGAACCGCGGCGGCCGCAGGTCGATCGTCGGGACGTCACCTCCGCTGATCCCGCGCTGCTGCAGGAGACTGAGCATGTCCTCCTGGCGCGGTTGGCCGAGGGCGAGGCGGTACAAGGCCAGCGAACTGGTCAGAGTCTGGTACCTGGCGCCGTCGCGGCTGAGCGGGTAGCGGGCGATGACCCGCTCGACGCGGGCGCCAGCCGCGGGCGGGTAACACCACCAGGGGAGAACTCGCCCCAGGCGTCGCCGCGCGAGGCCTCGGTCGCGGCGTCGAAGGCGGTGCTCCACGGGCTCGGCGAGTCGGAGGCGAGCACGTCATCCCAGTGCGCGCGTGCCACGTTGCGACGCACCGCGTGACCGCCGAACCGGTTCACGCGGCCCTCGCGCTGCTCGAAGTCGACCGGGCTCGACGGCAGGTTCCAGTGCACGACGCTGTGGCACCACCAGTGAAAGTCGATGCCCTCCTGCCCGACGCTCGTCGTGGCCAGGATGAACGGGGCGAAGGGGGAGTTGAACGCCGAGCGCACCTCACCCTGGCGTGCCGCCTGCTTCGAGTCCTCCGCCGAGCTCGCGCCCCCGTAGCGCAGGGCGAACCGGGCAGGCATCGGAATCTGCCCACGGGTGGCGCTCGTATCATGGGCGACGTAGCGCGCGGGCCGCAGTGAGAGGGCCTCGATGAACCGGGTGCCGATCCGATCCAGCGCCGCGTCATCTGCGACGCGGCCACCCAGTTCGCTGTGGAGCTGGAACAGGTACTCGTCGAGGACCGCCTGCAGGTTCCCGTCGGCGCAGTAGGCCAACAGTGAGCCCCAGTAGGGTCCCGCGTCCGGGTACGCAGCCGTGATAGGTCCCACCGCGTCCTCCCGGTTGAAGAAGCGTCGGAGGGCATCTGCCAGCCGGAAGGCCACCTTCCACCTGCCCTGCGGGGTCGAGGTCGGGCCGGCGATGCGCCCCACCGCCCTCAGCGCCGTGACTCCTGGTGCGAAGGCCGCAAACAGGGCCAGCTCCGGATGACTGAGCGGGACGGACCCACCCGCCTGGGTGGCCGCCTTCTCGATGTGGGCCCGCAGCCCGACATCGCCGGCGTCGTCGTCACCCTCGGCCACGGCGGTCAGGGCAGCAAGGGGTCGAGGCCTTCAGGCGTCATGCCTGGTACGGAGAAGAACGCGTCCCAGGGGCGTGGCGTGCCCTCGCCAGCGGGAGCGTTGACGAGACGTGCTCCACCAGGTCGTGGGCATCGAGGATGCGACCGGCGTGGCGTGCGGCGGAAAGGGGATCGCCCAACGGGGCGAGGCCGGCGTGGGGCCAGAACAGCGCGAGCGTGGAGAGGGCGCCCGCCTCGCCGTCGACCTGGCGGTAGGTCAGGCGGCTCCGGCTCTCCTGTCTCTCACCGGCGGCCCGGGTGACGCAGCGGTCGGCCACGTACGACAGGAGTGACGCGACGGCCGTGGGAACCCCCGACCATGCGGAAAAGACCAGTCTCTTCGTGATCCCTCCCAGGTCCTCGGAGGCGGCGAGCACGTCGCGGTAGACCGGCCCCGGCTCGACATACGGCATCGACGGAGGCATCCACAGGAGGCGCCACCAGCCGCGGTTGACGGTCTCGTCGGCCAGGCAGCGCAGGTAGCCGTTGCCGAGATCCAGCCAATCGCCCGTCTCGATCTGCTCGCGGGTCAGCGCCCGGGTCGCGCCGAGGAGGCGCTCGGCCTCGGCGCCCCCCTCGGTCCCGAACCACTCGCGCGCCCGCAGCCCGGGCTTGTAGCCGTCCATGAAGTTCGCGAAGTAGGGGATCGACTTCCAGTACTCGAGGCTGATCGGAGCGCCGATCTCATCGCCGAACCTGCGAAGCTGCGCGTACTCCCGCACGTCGTCCGCGGTGGAGGAGGGACGCTGAGCAGCCGCGGCGTGGCGCCGACGGCGCTGTCAGGTCGCTCCGAGCGTGACATGACTGGCAGCAGCGCGGTTCGCACCGCTTCCGCGGCACCGAGGGCATCGCCTCCGGTCAGGATCGCCCGGCGGTACGCGCCCAGCGTCGCGTGGACGAGTCGGGAGCCTTCCGTGTCCCTTCCGAAGAGGAAGTCGACGGTGGCGAAGAAGTCGCGGTAGTGGTCGTCGTCGATCTCGTCGCTCGAGGTGAACGGCTTGTAGGGCGTGGCCGACAGCAGCAGGGTGCGTGCACCGGGATAGGAGAACATGGCGTCGGCGAGCTCTCCCGCCTCTCCCGAGCTCGGGTTGAGGAGGTGACGGAAGCGCTGGAACTCGTCGAGGATCACCAGGTCGGGCTCCAGCGCACCGATGCTGGCATCGGCCAGGCTCTGCCGGAGCCCGCCGATGACGGCATTGGTCGCGACACGCAGCTCGTCCGGCAGCGTGTCGCGGTCTCCGACCGCGGCGATCAGGTCCAGCAGTGCCTTCCGGTGGCCCGCGCGGTAGCTGCACTCGAACCGTTCGAGAATCGCGTCGTCGATCCGTCCCCGGATGCTCGTATGCATGTCGTTGATGTAGTGGGCGAAGCGCTCGCGGGTCGCCACCGCACCCTGCATGAGGGTTCGCAGCGCGTGGCCGCGCTGTGCATCCGAATCCTCGACCCGGTCGAGGAGCAACGTGAGCAGTGCCCGTTCCAGAGCGTTGCCCTGCGCATAGCCGTTCTCCGGCATCGAGGTGGCGGGTGTGAAAGCGATCAGGTTGACCTTCTTGCCCGGCCCATGGTGGGAGTTGAGCCGGGCGGCGTCGCGGGCCATCAGGGTCAGGCGGCTCGCGATCCGCACGTCGGGGTCGCCGGTCACGTTGAGGCGCTGAAGGTTCTGGGTGGCGAGGTCCTGGTTGGAACAGATGTAGACGACGTCGATGCGACCGACGCTGTCGTCGCCCTGGAGCAGGTCGATCGCCTTCGCCACGACCCCGCGGGCGATGATCGACTTGCCGAGCCCGGTCTCGTCGGCGATGAGGAACCGACCCGAGCCGGTGGGGTCGCCGTACAGGCGGTCGATGGTGTGCTCGACGGCGTCGCGCTGGAAGCCCTTCAGGCCCGCCAGCACCCGGCCCAGATCCATGCCGCTCACCCTGCGTCACCGCCCGTCAGGCTCTGGTGCGCCCGCCACAGCTCCGCCCAGAGCGACTCGAACCCCTCCGGGAGGACGTCGCGCCTGGCCTCCTGCAGGTAGCGGACCAGGCGGTCGACGTCAGCGAGCCCGGCGTGGTCCTCCGCCACCGCCTGCACGAGGGGCTCGAAAATCCCGTCCGCATCGAGCAGGCCGTCGGCGGTGCCTGCGGAGCCCCACGAGCCCCGGCCGTCCCGCCACCGACGTGATCGAGCTCCAGCAGCAGCGCGACGAAGCGCTGGAATGCGGCCGGATCGGAGAGCTTCCTGGCAATGACGGCCTCCTGCCTTCCCGCGGGTCGCCCTGGAGCCGTGCCAGCAGCACAGTGGAGCAGGACCTGCCTTCCGCGGTCGCGGTGATCAACAGGAAAGGAGTCACGTCGGCCAGGTCGAACCCTCGAGGACAGTGGGTGAAGCGGGCGGACCGGGAGGCCACGCACTGAGGATGCCTGGCGAGGTCGCGGGTGCCCACTCGATGGACACTCCCGTTGGCAGCGGCTCAACCTCCCGGGAGTCGACGCTCACGCACAGGCGAAAGTGGTCCCCGGCAGGCTGCACCCGGATGCGGACCGGTGTGGCCGCGGTGCGGGTGAGTAGACCCGTCAGCATCCGATCGAGGGCCAGGTCCGGATCCGCTTCGGCGGGTGGCTGCGGTTCGTGGTCGACGAGGAGATCGCCGAGCCCGGACAGGGTCTTGTCGATGCCGAGCACGTCGATGCGGCCATGCAGCATCACCATCGCCTCGACGTTGCGGGTGAAGGCGGCCTCGGTCGCGTTCTGAGAGCCGATGCGGGCGTACGCGGATCTCCGGTACTCGGAGACGGTGAGTTTGGCGTGTAGGCCGCTGAGTTGAGTATCGACGATCCCAACCGGGGCCGGGTCGGACTCCGGTGCGGCTGGATCGGAGGCGACGTCGAACGTGCTCAGCCGCAGCCTGGGTCCGAGACTGGTGGCCGGCAACTGATCGAGGCTCTCCGCCCGCGAGACCAGGTCGACCCGCTGCCGGTGCGTGTCCAGGGTGCGGAGGCCTCCCTCGCTCACGAAGGGCGAGACGATGAGCATGCGGCCACCCTTGAGCTGCGGCTCCGGGTCCTGGCCGATGCCCACACCTCGAAGCCAAGCTCCTTCACACCCTCGGGAGTTCCCAGGCGATCCGCGCGAAGCGGTCTGCCAGTGCGGTGATTGCCGTGCGACGCGCGCGGGGAGGGGTTCACCGCCATCGAGGGGAGCGCCCGCAGCAGCCCCGTCAGCGGTGCGTTGAGGCTTGCGGCAGCGGCGTCAACGGTCGGCGCGCCGTCGAGTCGGACGACGGCATCCCAGCAGCGGTCGAACGTCAGGTTCCTGCTGGCGCACAGGAAGCGGTAGCTCAACTCGTCCCCGCGGGCGAACTCGAGGAACCAGACCTTCGGGTGGAACAGACCCCTGGGCGGGTGGTGACCGGATGGATCATGGGCTCGAGGAACACCACCAGGTCACTGCGCGGATGCCCGAACGACATCACGCCGGCCTGGGCGAAGACGTCGATCCGGTCGGCAGCGCTGGCGATGGCACCCAGGACACCCAGTTCGTCGTCGACGCCGTGGGCCGCCAGGGACACGGGGACCCGCAGCGCCGCGTGAAGGTCGAGGGTGTACGTCGTGCCTACCGCACGCGCCAGCCGCCAACCGCGCGGCGGCTTGAGCAGGTCGGTCAGGGCCGAGCGGTTGTCGGGCTCAAGCATCGCGTTCCAGCCCCTCGTGGATGTCCAGCAGGATGCGTCGGACCTGTGGCCAGCGGAACTGCAGCTCGCCGGCACCCGAGGAGCCGCCCCACTGTGAGAGCCGCTTCCGGTTGCCGATCCGAGCCTGCGAACGCTTGTGCTGGCGCTCGCGGTCGCGGATGAACGCCCGTGCCGCCGTCGCATCCGACAGATCGGGGAGGCCGCTCACCAACCCGAGCTGCGTGACCCAGCCGTCGACGAACCTGCGGGTGGAGGGCGGGATCCGTACGCCCTGCCCCGAGACCCACCCCCACAGCCAGTCGGGACGCCACTGCCGCAGACCGACCGCGTCCGCATCGGCCCCCAGCGGGCGAGTCGGTCCGGTAATCGGCAAGCCGTGGTGGAGGGTCACCGCGAGGCGTCCCAGGTCGTCGGCGAGCAGCAGGTTGTAGAGAAGTGAAGCGCCCTGCATCGCCGTCGCGAACATGCGGGCGTGGTGCACGAGGTCACCGATCGCACCCGGAGCGTCGGAGATGGCAGGGTCGCTCCAGAAGGGGCCGGACTCCCGGGGACGGTGCGCGAGCAGCCATGTCAGGAGCGAGCCATCGACGGTGGCCAGCATGCGGTCGCGCAGCCAGCTGGCCTCCTGGAGGCTGAGATCGAAGCCGTCGCGGACCTCGTCCGGGAATCCGTCCGGGATGGTGGGGAGCGTGGGGCTCCACGCATCGACGGGGTGTCGGGCGGCCTCGTCATCCTGCAGTCGATGCACCACGGGCGCCAGCGCCGCCTCGGGCTCGAGGAGGATGCCCCATCGCGTGAGTGCCGCCCAGTAGACCGAGCTGGGCAGGCGCTTGAGGCCGCTCCCGCTGACCCGTCCAAAGGCGCCCTCCGATCCGGCGAGAGGGCCGATCAATCTACGCTCGTAGTGGTTGACGGCCCACGCCGTGTCGCTCTGGCGCGACGCCAACTGGTGACACCAGGGATGAACAGGAGATACCTGGCCCGGGTGAGAAGCGTGGAGGTGCCAGGGAAGAGGCCGTCCGCGATGGTGTCGCGGATCACCCCGATGCCGAGTTCGTCGCGACTCTCGCGGTCCATGAACAACTCGACAATCTCGCGCATGCGTCGCTGCTCCTCGGATGAGGCATCCAGCCAGCTGATGGTCGACGCCACGCCCATCCTTTCCCAGGTGGTCTCCGGGCTCACTCTAGCCACCGGGATCGGCACTCGACGTCGTGGGCGCCGGAGCGTTCCGCCTGCCCGACAGACCCAGGGCAGCATCCGCTCAACCGCTGCGGACCGTTTCCCCTGCCCGCTCCCGCAGGGGTGGTCGGAGCGTGCCACACTGGGCGGCGTCATTGTTGCCTGCGTCAGAGGGAGAGACCCGTGAAGCCGACCCGCCGGAGCCTGCTCGTCACAGGAATGCTCATGGGGTGGCGGGTTGCTCGCCCAAGGCCGGGCCCGTCCCGACCGCAAGCCCGACGCTCACGCCCACCCCGACGCCCACGCCGACCCCGACGCCCACGCCGGAGCCGCGGGCGCCGCTGACCGGCCTCAGCTTCACCGACCCCGCGGTCCTGACCCGCCCGGCGGTCGCCGTCAAGGTGCCGAACCTCAAGGTGGAGCAGCCGCAGTGGGGATCGACTCGGCAGACATCGTCATCGTCCAGCCCAACGGCGACGGATCGACCCGCCTCGTGCCGGTGTTCCAGAGCCGGTACCCGGAGGCGGTCGGGCCCGTCAGGTCGCTCCGACCCGCCGACGTGCCGCTGCTTTCACCGATCTTCCCGCTGGTCGCCAACACAGGTGCCGCCGACTGGGTGCTGGCCTACATCGACGCAAACTCGGAGCGACTCGAACGCATGACCTACCTCGAGGTCAAGAAGACCGGCGCCATGAGCGTCGACAAGGCGCGCCTCTACAAGGCCGGCGGCAAGACCCAGTACGACCGGGCCATCCAGGCCCACCCGCGAAGCTCGCCGAGATCGCCGCCCGCGCCGGCGCACCGGGTCATTACCTGGACTTCGCGCCCGACGCCGCCTCATCGTCGGCGGCGGACGGTGCCCCGCGACGAGCATCACCATCCCGTACGGCAAGCCGGGCAAGGCCGACATGGGCTACACGTTCGATGCCGCGGGTGGCCGGTACCTGCGCAGCCAGCCGTGGGGTGAGCACCTGCTCGCCGACGGCACCCGGGTGGCCGCCGACAGCGTGCTGATCGTCGGTGCCGACTGGGAGTACAAGCGCATCGGCAAGGGCCGTGACGCGCCCGACCCGGTGATGGACCTGATCGACGCCAGCGGCGCGTTCACCTACGCCACCGGCGGGACGTCGGTCACCGGCACCTGGACGAAGGGCGCCATCGCGGAACCCTTCGTGTTCACCACGGCGGCGGGCGACCCGCTGCTGCTCGCCCCGGGAACCACCTGGATCGAGCTTCCGCGGCCCACCGCAGACGTCGTGGTCGCCTGACTCACCCCGCCGACACCCCACCGCGGCGCCGGTAGACGGCCATCGCGGCGACGTAGGCGACCACGAGGACGCCGACGATCCATGCCAGGGCGACCCAGATGTCGCCGCCCACGGGCTGCCCCGTGAACAGGCTGCGCAGGGTATCGACGATCGCCGTCACGGGCTGGTGCTCCGCGAACCACCGCACGGGCCGGGCATCGTCTCTGTGGGCACGAACGCCGAGCTTATGAACGGCAGCAGGATCAGCGGGTAGGAGAACGCGCTCGCGCCGTCGACGGTGCTCGCCGTCAGGCCGGGGATCACGGCGACCCAGGTCAGGGCCAGCGTCAGCAGCGCCAGGATTCCGATGGCGGCCAGCCAGCCGAGGGCGCTGGCGGTCGGGCGGAAACCCATCACGACCGCGACGATGACAACCACCGCAACGGAGACGAGGTTGGCCACCAGTGACGTCAGAACGTGCGCCCACAGCACGCTGGGCGGGCGATCGGCATCAAACGGAAGCGCTCGAACAGACCGCCCTGCAGATCCTGGAACACCCGGAACGCGGTGTAGGCCACGCCCGAGGCGACCGTGATGAGCAGGATGCCAGGCAACAGGTAGGTGACGTAGTCGGCGTCTGATCCGGTGTGGATCGCGCCGCCGAAGACGTAGGCGAACAACAGCAGGAACGCGATGGGCATCACGGTCGTGGTGATGATCGTGTCGGGGCTACGGGTGATGTGGCGCAACGCCCTGCCGGTGAGGGTGGCGGTGTCGCCGAAGACATGGACGCTCATGATGCGCTCCTCTCGACCGGGCCGTGGCCCCGGTGCCGACCAGCGAGAGGAAGATCTCCTCAAGGGTCGGCCGCTTCTCGACATAGGTGACCTCGACGGGTGGCAGGAGGCGGAGCAGCTCCTCGAGGGTGCCCTCGACGATGATGCGGCCCTCGTGGAGGATCGCGATCCGGTCGGCCAACTGCTCGGCCTCCTCCAACTGCTGCGTGGTGAGCAGGACGGTCGTTCCCCGCCTGGCGAGCCCGCGGACGGCCTCCCACACCTCGAGCCGGGCCTCCGGGTCGAGCCCGGTGGTCGGTTCGTCGAGGAAGACGACGGCCGGGTCTCCGATCAGGCTCATGGCTATGTCGAGCCTGCGGCGCATGCCGCCGGAGTAGGTGCCGACCCGCCGGTCGGCGGCGTCGGTGAGCGAGAACCGGCGGAGCAGTTCGTCGGCGACCGCGGCCGGGTCGTCGACGTGACGCAGCCGACCGATCAGCCGCAGGTTCTCGCGTCCGGTGAGGATCTCGTCGACCGCCGCGAACTGCCCGGTCAGGCTGATGGCCGCGCGGACGGCGTCGGCGCGGGTCGCCACGTCGAGGTCGGCCACCTCCGCCTCGCCGGCGTCGGCACGCAGCAGGGTGGTGAGGATGCGGATGGTGGTCGTCTTGCCCGCCCCGTTCGAGCCGAGCAGCGCGTAGATGCTGCCCACGGGCACCTCGAGATCGACGCCGCGCAGCACCTCCACGTGCTTGAAGCTCTTCCGCAGCCCGGAGGCCCGGATGGCGGCGGCGGTCACGGCCGTTCATCCCTTCGGCCTCGTCGATGGCCCTGACCAGGCGGGCGCGCTCCTTGTCGATCCAACGCCTTCCCGTGTAGGCCTCCGCGAAGTCCTCCGCGAACCCGACGGGGTCGTCGCCGACGATGTCGCGCACGCCTGTGCCGTCGGTGGCGGCCCGCTCCCACAGGTCGGCGAGGTCGCCGACCATCGTGACGAGTGATGCGCCGTCGACGATGCCGCCCTGGTACTGCAGGTAGCGCAGCAGGGCCTCCGCGGCCCTCCTGTGTGCCGGTGGCAGGGCGGCGATCCGCGCGATGGCCTGCCGGTACTGCTTCTTCTCCTCAAATGGACCCGTGAGGGTCTCAAGCCAGCTCATGATTGCTCCCTTGAATGGGGTTCGTCGGGGCGCGGAGTTCTCCGATGCGCTCGGAGAGGAACTGCCACGTCCTCCAGAAGTCGTCGAGTTGGTCCGAGCCGCGTGGGTTGAGGGTGTACACCTTCCGCGGCGGGCCCTTCTCTGATGGGACCTTTTCCACGTCGACGAGACCCCGCTGCTCGATCCGCACCAGGAGGGCGTAGATGGTTCCCTCGGCGATGTCGGCAAACCCCTGTCCCGCAGGGAGGCGGTGATCTCGTAGCCGTAGGCGGGTCGTCGGGAGAGGATGGCCAGCACGATGCCCTCGAGCGTCCCCTTGAGCATCTCGGTGTCCTGCCTGGCCATCCTGCCCTCCCGGTACCTAGTGTCATTGACTACTACTAGATAGTAAGACTGAGTAGCGGGGAGGCAAGGGTTTGCGCAGAGGAATTCCCAGAAAGAAGAAGCGACCCCGCCGACCTTCCGGTCAGCGGGGTCGGGTCGACCCGGGTCAGGGACGAGTGGGGCGATCGCCCGGCGCGGATGCGTCAGCCAGCCCTCGGGCACGCCGAGGCCCTCGACGAGTTCCCTCGCCCTGCCGCGCAGCTCACCGCACAACTGGTCGACGGCGGCCGTGACCGCCTTGCTGCGGCGCGGATCGAACGCCTCGTGCTCCAGGTACCAGGCGCGGTTGGCCTCGATGGTCGACAGCGCGTACAGGTCGCACACCTTCACGAGCAGTGCCTTGACGTAGTCGTCCTCGCACTCCTCGATGGCCTCGATGAACGTCTCGAGCACCATGCGGTCGATGTGGGCCCGCGCGGCCTCCAGCATGTGGGGCTGGCACTGGTTGACGGCCCGAACGCGTCCTCGGCCTTGCTCGCCACCCGCATCCGTTGCGCCAGCCCCTCGATGACGTGCGTCTCGCGGAACTCGAACATCTGGATGTGCCAACCGCGGGCGCGCAGCCGCTGCGTCTCCGGCTTGCGGTCTGCCGTCGCCATGAGGCGGTCGATCAGCGAGCGGGCGGTCGTGCGTTCGAGGACGGTGCCGCCGATCAGACGCGCCGTCTTCTGGGCGGTGCCGCGCAGGTCCATCTCCCCCAGGAGGTGCGGTAGTGCAGCAGCAGCGCCTTGGCCACGAGCTGAAGCAGGACGGTGTTGTCGCCCTCGAAGGTAGCGAACACGTCCGCGTCCTGGCGCAGCAACGTGATGGCGTTGTCGCTCATGTAGCCCGCGCCGCCGCACGCCTCGCGGCACTGCTGGATGGTGTCGTTGGCCCAGCGGGTCTGGGCCGCCTTCATGCCGGCCGCGAACGTCTCGAGCGTCCGTGCGGCCTGCGTGTCGGAGCCCGCCTGGTCGGTCACCTTCTGCAGGTCGAGGGCCAACTGGTTCTGGGCGAACCCGAACGCGTAGGCCTGCGCGATGTTGGGGAGCAGGCGTCGCTGGTGCGCCAGATAGTCGAGGAGCAGGATCTCCTCGCCGAGGCCGGGTTCCCGGAACTGCCTGCGCCGGTCGGCGTAGTTGGTGGCGATGGTCAGCGCCTTCCTGGTGGCCGAGGCGGCACCGCCTCCGACGCAGATCCTGCCGCGCACCAGCGTGCCGAGCATCGTGAAGAACCGCGCGTTCTTCGACTTGATCGCCGACTGGTAGACCCCGTCCACATCGACGCCGCCGTACCGGTCGAGCAGCATCTCACGGGTACCCGCACGTGTTCAAACGCGATGGTGCCGTTGTCGACGCCGAGCAGGCCGCCCTTGTGGCCGTGGTCGCCGAGGGTCACGCCGGGCAGCGCGTTGCCCTGCTCATCGCGGATCGGCACGAGGACCACGTGCACCCCCTCGTGCACGTCGCCCACCCAGAGCTGGCCGAACACGGCGGCCATCCGTCCGTCGCGCCCGGCGTTACCGATGTAGGCCTTCGTGGCCGTGGGGTGGGGAGTGGACGACGAACTCGGAGGTCTCCGGGTCCCAGGTGATCGACGTCTCGATCGACTGCACGTCGGAACCGTGCCCGAGCTCCGTCATGGCGAAACAGCCGGGCAGATCGACGCTGATGGCGTCGGGCAGGAAGGTCTCGTGGTGCCACTGGGTGCCGAGGTTGACGATGGCGCCGCCGAACAGGCCGTGCTGGACGCCCGACTTGATGGTCAACGAGAGGTCGCCCATGGCCACCATCTCGAAGTTGGCGACCGAGTCGGCCGCGGTGCCGGTGCCGCCCTGCGCGGTGGGGAAGCCGGCCGTGACGAACTGGCGGTGTGCCAGGCGGACGACGCCATCGAGCGTCCATGCGCGCGCGTCCTCCATCGAGAGCGCGGTGTCGCGGACGACGTCGTCCGCGGTCACCTCGTCGCGCCACCGCTGCTTGATCGCGTGGAACGGGCCGTCGAGGGCTCTGCGGAGGGCTTCGCCGGTGGGCGAGATGGTCATGGTCTCAACTCCTTTGTTGGGCTTCGAATGCTGGTGCGAAGAACTGGTCGATGTAGGCGACCACCTCGGCCCGGGGCGTCGCAGGTTCGTGACGATCCACCGGTCGGCGACGGCCCAGATGAAACCGACGGCACCGTGGGCCCAGATGTTGGCCGGCTCGACGTCGCGGCCCTGGTTGTGCAGCCAGGCGTGGAAGGTCCTGGCGACCTCGTTGCCGATCTTGGTGGTGATGGTCGCCACGGGATCCTCCGTCGGCGTCTCGCCGGTCGGGCGGGATGAGACGAACAGGTAGAGGTTGCGGTCGCGCTCGACCACCGCGAGGTAGGTGTCGGCCAGTTCGGCGATCAGGTCGCGCGGGCCGAGGTGCTCGGCGTCCTCGAGGGAAGGGTGCGCAGGATGTAGTCGTGCACCGAGGACACGATCTCGCGGTAGAGACCGGCCTTGTCGCCGAAGTGCCGGTAGAGGACCGTCTTCGAGGTCTTCGCCTGCGCGGCGATCTCGTCCATCCCGACGCCCGGGCCCAGTTCCCGGATGGTGCGCACGGCCTCCTCCACGAGGGCGCGCCTGCGTTCGGCGTTGTGCTGCTCCCAGCGCGCCGCGCGGCCGTCTACCGGTGCTTCGGAGTCGTTCATGCCCGCAAGAGTACCCGAGACTTGCAGTACCTGCTACTGTCGGTAACAGATACGTCCCGAGAGGATCAACGATGACTTCACGCAACGCGGTGGTGGTCGGTGGCAACCGCACCCCGTTCGTCAAGGCGGGCGGCAAGTACGCCCTCGCCTCAGCCCAGGACCTGATGACCGCGGCCCTCGACGGCCTCGTCGCCCGCTTCGGCCTCGCGGGCCAGAAGGTCGACGAGGTGGTCGGCGGCGCCGTCCTCAAGCACACGCGCGACTTCAATCTGACGCGCGAATCGGTGCTCGGTTCGGCGCTCTCGCCGCTCACCCCGGCCTGCGACCTGCAGCAGGCGTGCTGCACCGGCCTCGAGGCCGTCGTCTACGCGTCGAACAAGATCAGGCTCGGCCAGGCGCAGGTCGCCATCGCCGGCGGCGTCGACACCGCCTCCGACGCGCCGATCGTCGTGACCGAGTCGCTCCGCAAGGCACTGCTCGCGCTGAACCGGGCGCGCAGCGTGCCGAGAAGCTCCGGGCGCTCGGCAGGATCCGGCCCGGCGACCTGATGCCCGTGCCTCCCGGCGTCGTCGAGCCGCGCACCGGCCTCAGCATGGGCGAGTCGCAGGCACTGACCACCGAGAAGTGGGGCGTCAGCCGCGCCGAGCAGGACGAGCTCGCCTACCTGTCGCACCGCAACCTGGCCAAGGCCTGGGACGAGGGCTTCTTCGACGACCTGGTCACCCCTACCTGCGGGTCTCCAAGGACGCGATCCTGCGACCCGAGACGTCCATCGAGGCGCTCGCGAAGCTGCGCCCCGTGTTCGGCAAGGGCGACGCGGCCACGATGACGGCGGGCAACTCGACCGCGCTGACCGACGGCGCCGCCGTCGCACTCCTCGCGGAGGAGGAGGAGGCGCGCCGTCGAGGGTGGCCTGTGTTGGCGAGGGTGGTCGACGCGCAGGTGGCGGCCTCCGACTACGTCAACGGCGCCGGCGACCTCCTGCTCGCCCCGTCTCGGCGATCCCGGAACTGCTCGAACGCAACAACCTCGCCATGGGTGACTTCGATTTCTACGAGTTCCACGAGGCGTTCGCGTCCACCGTGCTCGCCACGCTGACGGCGCTCGAGCAGAAGGGGCTCTACGTCGAGCGGTCGAAGCTCAACGTCAAGGGCTCCTCGCTCGCGGCCGGGCATCCCTTCGCGGCGACCGGAGCCCGCATCGTCGCCTCGCTCGCGAAGATGCTGGCCGAGAGGGGCCCGGGTCCCGCGGCCTGATTTCCATCTGTGCGGCAGGCGGCCAGGGCGTCGTCGCGATCCTGGAGGCATGAGCCACATGAGCGTTCTCGAGATGATCTACGGCACCCCTGCCGGCAAGTTCGTGGCCCGCAAGGTGGGCCTCAGCGACCCGCCCGTGCTGCGCCGCGGCCGCGTGATGCCGACCGGGCCAGTCGTGCTCGGTGAGCTTCCCGGCGGGGGCTCGCCCGCGAGACCCTCACCCTGCTCGGCATCACCCCAGGTCAGCCCATCGTCGACCTGCCCGAGGCGCGGGTCAAGGACGACAAGGGCCGCGCGGTGCCGGCCCGCTACCCGGCCCGGCCGGGCGCCATCATCGTCGATGCCACCGGGCTGCGGGAGATCACGCAGCTCGAGGGCATCCGGGCGATGTTGCGGCCGGTGATGCGGTCGCTGGAGACGTCGGGCCGCATCATCCTCCTGGCAAGCGACGCGCTCGCCGTCGACGGTCTGGAGGCGAAGGCGGTCGCGCAGGCGATCGACGGCGTCAACCGCACCGTCGGCAAGGAACTGCGCGACGGCTGCACCTCCAACCTCGTGTTCGTGCGGAAGGGCGCCGTCGCCTCCGACCTGGCGTCGACGCTGTCCTTCCTGCTCGAGGGTCGCTCCGCGTTCGTCGACGGGCAGACCTGGCGGGTCGGTCCGGCCACCGTGACCCATCAGGTGAGCCCCAGGCCCTACGACGGGCGGTTGGTCGTCGTCACCGGCGCCGCGCGGGGCATCGGCGCCGCGATCGCGCGCACGTTCGCGCGTGACGGCGCAACCGTCGTGGCCATCGACATCCCCGGTGCCGGAGACGCGCTCGCGAAGGTGGCCAACGAGATCGGCGGATCGGCCCTGCAGCTGGACATCACCGTGTCCGACGCCGGGGCCCGCATCGCCGAGCACGTGGCATCGCGGCACGGGGCGGACACCCGCATCTGGGCGATGGTGCACAACGCGGGCATCACCCGCGACAAGATGCTCGCCAACCTGGACGAGAAGCAGTGGGCGAGCCTCATGGACGTCAACCTGGCCGCCCAGATCCGGATCAACGACTTCCTGCTCGCAGGTGACAGGCCGGGTGGCCTCGCAGCAGAGGCCCGTCTCGTCGGTATCGCCTCCACCTCCGGCGTGGCCGGCAACAAGGGCCAGACCAACTACGCGGCCTCCAAGGCGGGCGTGATGGGTACGTGTGGGCCCTGCGTGACGCGCTGGGGACAGGCCCGTCACGATCAACGCCGTCGCGCCCGGCTTCATCGAGACCGACATGACGGCGGCGATCCCGTTCGTGCAGCGGGAGGTCTTCCGGCGAACCAACTCGCTCGGGCAGGGTGGCAACCCTGTCGACGTCGCCGAGACCCTCGCCTACCTGTGCGACCCCGCCTCCGGCGGCGTCAACGGGCAGATCGTGCGGGTGTGCGGCCAGAACCTGATCGGAGCCTGACATGGGTCGCGATGTCCGTTCGCTGTCGGCGCCGCCCGACGCGAAGAAGGTGCTGCTGAAGGGCCTGGTCGGGTCGTTCCGGAAGAGGGGCATGAAGGTGGGCGCGCTGCCCGACCGCAGCTACCTGCTGATGGACCAGAAGCAGGACCTGACCTGGCTCGCCGCCTACGACCGGGTGTGCGGCTTCACGCTGCGCGACGAGGTGCCTGCCACCTGGTTGCACGTACAGACCTTCCCGCTGCAGGCGGCCATGATGGCCGAGGACGACTTCCCGATGTCGCTGGCCGGCCTCGTGCACGTCAGCAACACCATGACGCTGCACCGCCGCGTCACCGTGGGGAGCGGCTGCGGATGAGGGTGTGCGCGGAGAACCTGAGCCCGCATCCCAAGGGGTCTCGTTCGACATGCGCGGTCAGATCCACGTCGGCGACGAGATCGTGTGGGAGGGGGTGTCGAACTACCTGTCGATCGGGGCGAAGGGGGTGGGGGAGAGCCGGTGAAGGCCGAACACCTCGCCGCCCCGACGGCCGCGCCGTCGCAGCTGTGGCGGCTGCCGGCCGACCTCGGCCGTCAGTACGCCAAGGTGTCCGAGGATGCCAACCCGATCCACCTGTCTCCCGTGACGGCAAGGATGTTCGGCTTTCCGAGGGCGATCGCGCACGGCATGTGGGTGCACGCCCGCTCCCTCGCGGCACTCTCCGGCCGGCTGCCTGCCGCCTACACGGTGCGGGTGCAGTTCGCCAAGCCGGTCCTGCTGCCGGGCAAGGTGTGGTTCGCCACCGAGGTCGACGGCGACCTCCGTCGGTTCTCGGTGGTGAACAAGGACGGGAAGCCGCACCTGGTCGGTGAGCTCACCCCGCACTGAGGGCGTCCCGGCGCCGGACCTCGGAGCTCAGACCTCGGACATCGGTGGGGCGCCCTCGAAAAATCGGCCAGTGGCCGGTTCTGGTCGGTCTGGTTGGAACTTTCGGCCACTACCTGCGGGGTCGGGTCGGTGGGGTGCCCTCTCAAAATCGGCCAGTGGCCGGTTCTGGTCGGTCTGGTTGGAACTTTCGGCCACTACCTGCGGGGTCGGGTCGGTGGGGCGCCCTCGAAAAATCGGCCAGTGGCCGGTTCTGGTCGGTCTGGTTGGAACTTTCGGCCACTACCTGCGGGGTCGGATCGGTGGGGTGTCCTCGCAAAATCGGCCAGTGGCCGGTTCTGGTCGGTCTGGTTGGAACTTTCGGCCACTACCTGCGGGGTCGGGGTAGCGGGATGACGGAAGGACGGGTGGCTCACCTTCGGTGGGTCGCCCGGCCGCCGTGGCCTCCGATGGCGTCGGCGGCCCGCACCAGTGCCAGGTGGGAGAACGCCTGGGGAAGTTGCCGGTCTGCCTGGCGGCAGCCGGGTCGTACTCCTCGCTGAGCAGGCCGAGGTCGTTGGCGGTCGCGCACGCCCGCTCCATCAGGGCGGTGGCGTCGTCGAGGCGGCCCACCATCGCGTACTGCTCGACGAGCCAGAAGGTGCACGCCAGGAAGGCGTTCTCGCCGCCCGCGACTCCGTCGTCGGTGCTGTAACGCATCACGAAGCCGTCGACCAGCAGCCTGCGCTCGATCTCCGCCACCGTCGCGACCATCCGGGGGTCGTCGGCCGCGCAGAACCCGACCTGGGGCAGCAACAGGAGCGCACCGTCCACAGCGGTGGTTCCGTAGTGCTGGACGAAGTGCCCGCGCTCCGCGTCGTAGCCGTTGGCCTCGATCTCGCGGCGCATGTGGTCGCGAAACGACTCCCAGCGCGACACGTCGCCCGGCAACCCGTGGGTCCGCACCGCCCGGACGGCGCAGTCGAGGGCGGCCCACACCATCACCCTCGAGTGCGTGAACATCTCCGGCTCGTCGCGCACCTCCCACATGCCCTGGTCGGGCATGTCGATCCGCTCGATGGCCTGCTCGACCAGGGCCTGCTGGAGCGACCAGGAGAACCTGTCCTCACCGAGGCCCGCCACCCGCGCCGCGTCCAGCGCGACGAGGACCTCGCCGATGACGTCGGCCTGGAACTGGTCGACGGCGCCGTTGCCGATCCGCACGGGGAGGAGCCCTCGTAGCCGGGCAGGCTGGTGAGGATCCGCTCCGGCAGGTCGCGCTCCCCGGCCAGCCCGTACATGATCTGCAGTTGCGCGGCGTCGCCGGCGACTGCGCGGAGCAGCCAGTCGCGCCAGTGGTGGGCGATGTCGATGAACCCGTGGGCGATCAACGCCTCGAGCGTGAGGGCGGCGTCGCGCAGCCACACGTAGCGGTAGTCCCAGTTGCGTTCGCCTCCGATCGCCTCCGGGAGCGACGTGGTGGCCGCCGCCGCGACGCCGCCCGTCCGCTCGTCGGTGAGGGCGCGCAGCACCAGCAGCGATCGGGTCACCAGGGCGTGCTCCGGGCCGTCGTGCTCGGTCTTGTCGCTCCAGTCCTGCCACCAACGGCGGGTCGACGCGAGGTCGGCGTCCACGTCGCGGGGTGGGGTCCCGTCCAGGTGCGACCGTTGCCAGGTGAGGGTCAGGTCGCGGACGGCGCCGGCCTCCACCGTGAACCTGGTGCTGTGCCGGTGGCCGTGGCCCTGCAGACGAACTCCGCGCAGGTCGATGGCGTCGGGGCCCGCGATGGCGCGCAGGCAGGGCTCGTCGTGGGTACCCGTCTGGCGCACCCACGGGATGGCGCGGGCGTAGTCGAAGCGCAGGCGGACGTGGCACTCGAACTCCACCCTGCCGCTGACGCCCCGGACGCGTCGCACCACGGCCGTGTCGTGGCCGATCGGCATGGCTTCGATGACCTCGGCCTCGCCGGTCGGGGTGGTCCAACGGTTGACGAGGACGAACGTGTCGCCGTCGTAGCTTCGCTCCATCCGGGCGTGTGGGTCGGCCGGGCGCAGCGACCAGCGTCCGTGCCGCTCGTCGCCGAGCAGCGCACCGAAGATGGAACCGGAGTCGAAGCGCGGCAGGCAGAGCCAGTCGAGGTCGCCGTTGCGTGAGACGAGGGCCGCGGTGCGGCAGTTGCTGAGCAGCGCATAGTCCTCGATCGGGTGTCCCATCAACCGATTGTGCCCCCGGGCCCGGCGCCGGGGCGGGGGCGCGAAGCGGGCTCGGAACGGGTGCTCGACCCGCAGGCCGATGAGCCTGCACAATGGCCGCGTGAAGCCCCGCCACCTCATCATCCCGCTCCTCGCGCTGCTCGTCGGCTACGGTGTGGGCGTCGCGCAGCCGATCGTGGTTCGTGACCCTCTCGTCGTCGGCCAGGACGCCGTGGTTGACGGCACCGTGCCCCGGGTCACCCTCGCGGACGCGGGTGGTGACGTGCTCGTGATCGACCCGCCCGACGGCGAGGCCCGCGTCGCGTTCGTGCTGTACCCCGGCGGCCTGGTCCGTCCACAGGCCTATGAGTGGATCGGGCACGCGCTGGCCGGGCACGGGGTGCGCACCCTCATCCCGGAGATGCCGTTCGACCTGGCGGTGCTCGACGCCGATCGGGCCGGGCAGGTCGCAACCGAGCTGGCACCGGGCCTCGACGTGGTGGTCGGCGGCCATTCGCTCGGGGAGTGATGGCGGCCTCCCATGCCGGGAAGACCCCTGCCGTTGCCGGACTCGTGCTGCTGGCGGCCTACCCTCCGACGGCGACGACCTCACCGCGGCCGGAGTCCCGACGCTGTCCCTGATGGCCGAGCACGACGGGTTGGCCGATGAGGCAGACATCCGTGGTGGGCTCGCCAGGCTCCCCGCCGACACCCGGCTGGTCGTCATCGACGGCGCGGTGCACAGCTTCTTCGGTCGTTACGGGCCGCAGGCCGGCGACGGCGTGCCGACCGTACCGCGGGCGGCAGCGGAGGCGCAGATCACCGGTGAGCTGGTCGCCTTCTTCGACGGCCTCGGCTGAGTCGGACGCGTCGGTCCACCCCGCGGCTCCTCAGCGGGAAACCAGGTATCCGGAGATGGTGTCGGCCCCGCGACGATCACGAGGCCCCACCCTCCTGGCCGGCCCGTCTGAGCGACCCGGGTGTCCACGCGTCCACCTCCCGCCCGAGCGGTCGCAGGGGAACCGGCCCTCGCCCGCCGCGAACTCGTGCTCCTCATCACCCATCCTCAGCGGCACGCAGGCGCGCTCCCGCCCACACGCGAACACCTCGTCGGCCCCGGCCGGGGCCGCGTCGCCCGTGGCCAGATCCACCAGCACCGCGGTGTCCCCGACGCCGCGCAGCACAGCCTCCGAGTCGTCCGAGACGAACGCCCAGTCGAAGTCGAAGTACCCGGTGCTGATCGACTGGCGCCACGCGATGGTGCCGGAGGCCCGGTCGATCGCGACCAACTCGCCGACCAGGCCGCTGAAGTCGGTTCTGAGGCCGTCGGCCCGGCGTCGACGATCACCTCCTTCCCGGTGAAGCGGCACGCGATGAAGTGGTCGGAGACCCGTGGCCGAGCCTCGACGTCCATGGGGCAGTGGCTTGCGCCCTTGATGCTCCAGGCGACCCGCCCCGTCGAGCGGTCGAGCCCGACGGCTCGCAACGCGTCCGCCGGGATCTCATCGCCGGCCTTGATCCCCGCGTAGTACCCCGCGCCGCCGATGCCGATGATCCGCTCTCCGGCGCCCTCGTCGTCCCACGACCAGCCGCTGTCCGAGCTGGACCGCGGCCCGAACACGTCCACATACGGCACCTCCCACAGCGTCCGGCCGTCGGCCTGGTACCCGAGCAGCTCGGTGCCTCCCTCGTCCGCACGGTCGTTGGTCGAGTAGACGTGCTCGCCGAGGAACCGCACGTTGCCGTCGGCGACGTAGGACGGGTCGGGCGCCAGGGTGCCGGCCACGGGGTCGGCGCGGTACCGCGTCCCGCCGTCATCGTCGGAGCGGTGGATCTGGAAACAGAACGCAGGATGGTCGTCCGAGCACCGCCGCGGCCGGGTGAGCCCCCAGAACTCCAGGGCGGGGAGCCGCACCTCGTCGCCGGTGCGCGCATCGAGGACCATCACGCGGTGGGAACCGGACCCGGTCGCCGCGAGCGCGGCAGCCCAGAGCGCGCCGTCATGCTGGAGGATCTGCGGATTGATGGCGACCCCGATCGTGCCGCCCCGGGCACTGCTGCGCGCCGCCACAACTCGTTGCCGGTGAGGGTCTCGTAGCCGACCAGTGCGAGGCTGGAGCCCACATGGACATAGGCGACGATCACGTCGTCGGTGACGGCGGGAGCCCCCACGAGGGCGACCCGGTTCTGCCAGGCCAACCGCACCGGCGCCACGGGCGTCGCGCTCGGTGAGGTGGACGGCGTCGCGGCGGGTGAGCGTGCAGGGGTGGGTGTCGGCGCCTCCGGCGCGAGGGCAGGCGCGCAGCCGAGCGCGACCAGGGCGGTCAGCGGGAGCGGGATCGCGCGCAGTAGACGGTGCATCGCAGCTTCCTCCCAGGAGCGGGTAGATGTCTTCGACTTTAGGCAGCGCAACTCCCCACACGCCCGGAGTTCCCAGGGGCTGTGGATAACCCCGGCCGACCGTCACCGCCGAGCGCGCCCGCTGATGGCCGCGGATGGCGAAGCCGCTCCACGGGCGGCTTCAGTAGAATGCGGCCCATGAGCGTCCCCAATGTCCTGGCCAACCGCTACGCCTCCAAGCAGATGCGCGACATCTGGGCCCCGAGGCCAAGATCGTCTCCGAACGCCGCCTCTGGCTCGCCGTGCTCCGCGCCCAGCGCGACCTCGGCGTCGACTTCGGCGGCGCCGACCCGAACGCCGTGATCACCGCCTACGAGCGCGTCATCGACCAGGTGGACCTCGACTCCATCAACGCCCGTGAGCGCATCACCCGCCACGACGTGAAGGCCCGCATCGAGGAGTTCAACGACCTCGCCGGGTTCGAGCACATCCACAAGGGCATGACCTCGCGTGACCTCACCGAGAACATCGAGCAGCTGCAGGTGCTCGACGCGCTGCGCCTCATCCGCGCCCGCGTCGTCGCCACCCTGGCGCAGCTCGCGCGCCTCGCCACCCAGTACGCCGACCAGCCGCTCACGGGTCGCTCCCACAACGTCGCCGCGCAGCTCACCACCCTGGGCAAGCGCTTCGCGACGGCAGCCGACGAGCTGCTCGTCTCCCTCGACCGGCTCGACGACCTCATCGGTCGCTACCCGGCGCGCGGCATCAAGGGCCCCGTCGGCACCGCGCAGGACATGCTCGACCTCCTCGGCGGCGATGCCGGCAAGCTCGCCGAGCTGGAGCGCCGGATCGCCGACGAGCTCGGCTTCGCGCAGGTGTTCACGTCGACCGGCCAGGTTTACCCCCGCTCGCTCGACTACGACGCGGTCACCGCGCTCGCGCAGGTGGCGGCCGCGCCGTCCAACGTGGCCACCACGATCCGCCTGATGGCCGGCCTCGAGCTGGTGACCGAGGGGTTCAAGGAGGGCCAGGTGGGCTCGTCGGCGATGCCCCACAAGATGAACACCCGCTCCTGCGAGCGCGTCAACGGCCTCGCCGTGGTCGTCCGCGGCTACGTGTCGATGGTCGGCGAACTGGCCGGCGATCAGTGGAACGAGGGCGACGTTTCCTGCTCCGTGGTGCGTCGCATCGCGTTGCCCGACGCGTTCTTCGCCCTCGACGGCCTGTTCGAGACGTTCCTGACGGTGCTCGCCGACTTCGGCGCCTTCCCGCCGTCATCGAGGCCGAGCTGCAGCGGTACCTCCCGTTCCTGACCACCACCAAGGTGCTGATGGCCGCCGTCCGCAAGGGATCGGCCGCGAGGTTGCCCACGAGGCGATCAAGGAGCATGCCGTGGCCGTCGCGCTCGACCTGCGCAAGGGGCCCGCACCAACGACCTCCTCGACCGGCTCGCCTCCGATGAGCGCCTCGGCCTCACCCGCGCAGACCTCGACGCGCTGATCGTGTCGCCGCTTGAGCTCGCGGGAACCGCGCAGGCGCAGGTGGCCCGGGTCTCCGAGCGGGTCGCCGCGGTCGTCGCCGCCGACCCGGAGGCCGCCGCCTACACCCCGGCTCCGTCCTCTGACGCGACGCCGACGAGGGGCTTTGTCCGATCAGTTCGGGTGAGCGACCCCGGTTGTGACCTTCCTGGCCCAGACCGATACGGTGCAGGACATGCGGATAGGGATCCCCAACGAGGTCGGGCCCGGTGAGAACCGGGTTTCTGCGACCCCCAAGACGGTCGGGCAACTGATCGCCCTTGGATATGACGTACTGATCGAAACAGGGGCCGGCGTCCGCGCCGCGTTCCCCGACGAGGCATATGCGGAGGCGGGAGCGACCGTCGGGAGCGCGACGGAGGCGTGGGGAGCGACATCGTCCTCACCGTCAACGCGCCCACCGACGCGCAGATCGCGCTCCTCAGAGCAGGAGCCGTGCTCATCGGCTTCCTGTTCCCGCGTCAGGACGAGGCGCTCACCGAGCGACTCGCCGCGCGCGGTGTGACGGCAATGAGCATGGACATGGTGCCGCGCACCAGCCGCGCCCAGGCGCTCGACGCACTCAGCTCGATGGCCAACATCTCCGGCTACCGCGCCGTCGTCGAGGCGGCGCACGCGTTCGGCCGCTTCTTCACCGGCCAGGTCACCGCCGCGGGCAAGGTGCCCCCGGCAAAGGTGCTCGTCGCGGGCACCGGCGTCGCGGGCCTCGCCGCCATCGGCGCGGCCAACTCGCTCGGCGCCATCGTCCGAGCCACCGACGTGCGGCCCGAGACCGCTGAGCAGGTCGAGTCGATGGGCGCCACGTTCCTGCACGTCGACACGGCGGGCCAGGGCGTCAGCTCTGACGGCTACGCCAAGGAGGTCGGGCCGACTACGCGGCCAAGGCCGCCCAGCTGTACGCCGACCAGGCCGCAGACGTCGACATCATCGTCACCACGGCAGCCATCCCCGGAAGGCCCTCGCCGAAGCTGATCACCGCCGACATGGTCGCCACCATGCGGCCCGGCTCCGTGATCGTCGACCTCGCCGCCCAGGGCGGCGGCAACTGCGAGCTGACCCGCCCCGGTGAGAGCTACACCACCGACGGTGGCGTCACCATCATCGGCTGGACCGACCTGGCGAGCCGGCTCCCCGGTCAGTCGTCGCAGCTGTACGGCACCAACCTCGTCAATGCGCTCACGCTGATGACCCCGGAGAAGGACGGCCAACTGGTCGTCGATTTCGACGACGAGGTCGTGCGCACCATGACCACCGTCCGCGACGGCGAGGTCACGTTCCCACCACCGCCGATCGAGGTGTCGGCCGCGCCGGTCGCGAAGCCGGCCGCGGAGGTCGCTCCCATCGTCGCCGAGCCGAAGCAACCCCGCCCTGGTGGCACCAGGTCGTCATGGTCGGGGTCGCGGCCATCGTGCTGATCGCGACGCTCACGGTCGCGCCCGCGTCCTTCGTCAGCCTGTTCGGCATCTTCGCGCTCGCCTGCGTCGTCGGCTACTACGTGGTGTGGAACGTCACCCACGCCCTGCACACCCCGCTGATGAGCGTCACCAACGCCATCAGCGGCATCATCATCGTCGGCGCGATGACCCAGTTGGCGAGCGACTCCATGCTCGTCAAGATCATCGCGGCGGTCGCGGTGCTGCTCGCCTCCATCAACGTGTTCGGCGGCTTCGCCGTGACCCAGCGCATGCTCGGCATGTTCAGGAAGGACTGATCGGCCATGCTGACGAACTTCATCAACGCGACCTACATCGCAGCCGGGCTGATGTTCATCCTCGCGCTCGCCGGGCTCTCGAAGCACGAGACGGCACGCAAGGGCAACGTCTACGGGATCATGGGCATGGTGTTCGCCGTTGTGGCGACCAACTTCGCCATCGCATACCGCGACTATGCCAGCCACAACCTCCAGGTCGACGCGGCCATCATGCTGTACGCGGCGCTCGCCATCGGCGGCGCCATCGGGCTGTGGCGGGCCAAGAAGGTCGAGATGACGGGCATGCCCGAACTCGTCGCCCTGCTGCACAGCTTCGTTGGTGCCGCCGCCGTACTGGTCGGCTTCAACGTGCACCTCGATTCGGGCGGCCACGCCGACGCGCTGCACTCGATCGAGGTGTTCCTCGGTGTGTTCATCGGCGCCGTCACCTTCACCGGGTCGCTCGTGGCGTGGGGCAAGCTCAACGGGAAGATCAAGTCCAAGCCGCTGACGCTGCCGGGTCGGCACTGGTTGAACCTCACCGTCGTCATCGCGATCGCACTGCTCGGCTGGTGGTACCTGGCGACCGGCTCGATCCTGCCGCTGATCATCGCCGCCGTGCTGTCGCTCCTGCTGGGCGCCCACCTCGTGGCGGCCATCGGCGGCGCGGACATGCCCGTCGTCGTGTCGATGCTCAACTCGTACTCGGGCTGGGCGGCTGCGGCGAGCGGCTTCATGCTCGACATGAGCATCCTGATCATCACCGGCGCGCTCGTCGGTGCCTCCGGCGCGATCCTCTCCTTCATCATGTGCAAGGCCATGAACCGCTCGTTCGTCTCCGTCATCCTGGGCGGGTTCGGCGACGCCGTCGCCACCGGGGAGACCGTGACTACGGGAACACCGCGAGGCATCGACCACCGAGGTCGCGGCCCTGCTCGAGGCGGCCGACTCCGTGATGATCGTCCCCGGCTACGGCATGGCGGTCGCGCAGGCGCAGTATGCCGTCGCGGAGCTCACCGAGCGGCTGCGGGGCAGGGTAAGAAGGTCGGCTTCGGCATCCACCCCGTTGCCGGACGCCTTCCGGGTCACATGAACGTGCTGCTCGCAGAGGCCAAGGTGCCCTACGACATCGTGTTCGAGATGGATGAGATCAACGATGACCTGAAGGACACCGATGTGGTCCTCGTGATCGGCGCCAACGACACCGTCAACCCCGCGGCCATGGAGCCAGGCTCGCCGATCTCCGGCATGCCGGTGTTGCGCGTCTGGGAGGCGGGCACCGTCGTGGTGTTCAAGCGCTCGATGAGCGCGGGCTACGCGGGCGTGCAGAACCCGCTGTTCTTCAACGAGAACTCGGTGATGTGCTTCGGTGACGCCAAGGCGACCGCTCAGGAGATCGTCGCGGCGCTGCCCGCGAAGGTTAACGCCTGAGCCGAACCCCCAACGGCCGGCGCCCGACCCTCAGGTCAGGCGTCGGCCGCTCCCATTGTCTTGGTGTTCTGCGTCATCAGCGCGGCCTCGGCCTTGGGGCCGGTGCGTCGGGCCAACCACCTGGCGAAGCTGGAGAGGCTGAAGTTGACGATCAGGTAGATCACGAGGACCACCGCGAAGATCGAGAAGGCGTAGCGGTTGCCGAAGAACTGGGTCAGGGTGCCCGCTGTGCGCAGAATCTCGGGATAGGCGACCACGTAGGCCAGCGAGGTGTCCTTCAGCAGCACCACCAGCTGCGCCACGATGATCGGCAGCATCTGCCGGAAGGCCTGCGGGAACTCCACGATGAGTCGGGTGGCCGTCGACGTCAGACCGAGCGACAGGCCCGCCTCCCGCTGGCCGCGGGGAAGCGACGCGATCCCCGCACGGAGCGCCTCACCGATGATGGCCCGTTGTAGACGGTCAACGCGAGCACCACGGGCCACATGCCCGAGAGCCCGAGGGCGAGCAGGATGAACAGCATCATCAGCAGCACCGGCATGCCCGGAAGAACTCCAGCACGATGGTGGTGGGCACCCGGATCCAGGCCGATCGGGCGCTGCGGGCGAAGCAGAGTAGGACGCCGAGGATCAGGGCGAGCACGGCGGCGATGCCTGCGGCCCGCAGCGTGCCCATCAGGAGGCCGCGCACGAGGAGCGAGTACCAGACGTCGCCCTCGGCGAAGATGTCCCAGCGGCTCGGGTCCCACAGGCCGCTGAGGACAGCGCCGTTGACGGTGGTGCGGGGCTGCCCGAGGCGCCACAGGAACCAGAAGGCGAGCCCGGCGAGAGCGATCGTCAGGACGATGGACAGCACGCGCGACAGCCGGCGGGTGCGCGGGCCGGGTGCGTCGTAGAGGACGTTGAGGGTGCTCATCGCTGGACCGCCACCTTCCGCTCGATGACCCGGCGATCTGGCCGAGGGGATGGTGATGATCAGGTAACACGCCGCGATACCCATCAGGATCGGGATGACGGCGTTGCCGTTCTCGTTGGCGAGCTGCTTGGAGACGGCGACGAGTTCGACGACGTAGAAGCCGGCAGCCACCGACGTGTTCTTCGTCAGGGCGATGAAGACGTTGATCAACGGCGGGATGGTCATCCGGAATGCCTGCGGCAGGATGATGAGTCCCACCGTCTGCCCGAAGGTCAACCCGACGGATCTCGCCGCCTCGGCCTGACCGATCGGGACGCCGTTGATGCCGGAGCGGATCGCCTCGGCCACGAACGCCGAGGTGTAGATGGCCAGCGACAGGTAGGCGCCGACCATGAAGTTGAACCGCACGTCAAGGGTGGGCAGCACCACGATGATCAGGAAGAACACCAGGGTGAGCGGGGTGTTGCGGACAAGTTCGGTGTAGCCAGTCGCGACGGCCCGGAGGCTTGCGAGGGGCGAGATGCGCAGCAGCGCGATGACGATGCCGAGAAGGAGGGCGCCGATGCCACCCACGATCAGTAGCTCGAGGGTGACCTTGAAGCCTGCCCAGTACTGGTCCAGGTTGGCGAATACCGCCTCCATCCGCGCCTCCTTCTCGGTGTCGTCAGATCACGTGGTCAGTAGCGGTCGACAGTCGGGGCTCGGGGGTCGGGAGTACCTTACCCGCGGTGTTCTCCCACGCCTTCGCCCAGGCTCCGTCCTTGAACGACGCCTCGAGCGTGTCGTTGATGAAGGCGCGGAAGTCGTCGTCACCCTTCTTCAGGCCGATGCCGTAAGGCTCCTTGGTGAAGGTGTAGTCGACCACCTCGAACTCGTCACCGTTCTGGTCGACCAGGCCGGCCAGGATGACGTTGTCGGTGGTGAGGGCCTGCGCGTCGCCGCTGCGGATCGGCTCCAGGCAGTCGGAGTACTTGTCGACGGTGATCACCTTGTCGGTGAACTCCTTGATGTTCTTCTCTGAAGTCGAACCGGTCACCGTGCAGATGGTGTTGTCGCCGATGGTGTCGGTCGACGTGATGCCCGCAGGGTTGCCCTTCGGCACCAGGAACGACTGACCCGCGATGTAGTACGGGCCCGCGAAGTCGATGACTTCCTTGCGCTTGTCGTTGATCGTGTAGGTGGCGACGACGATGTCGACCTGCCCGTTCTGGATGAACGGCTCACGGTTCTGCGACACCGTCTCCACCCATTCGATCTTGTCTTCGGGATTCCCAGCCGCTTCGCGATGAGCTTGCCGATCTCGACGTCGAATCCGACGGGCGTGCCGTCCGGCCCCATCAGGCCGAACAATGGCTGATCGAACTTGGTGCCGATGGTGATCTTCTGGGCCGAGTTGAGTTTGGCCATCGTGCTTCCCTCGGGAAGTCGGTGGACGGGCCGGTGGTGTCGCCTCCGCACGCCGTCAATGCGACGGCGGTGAAGAGGGCGAGAGTACCGGCAGCGATCTTACTGAGCTTCATGTTTGCTCCTTCTGGTTCTCGCGTTCAGGCGAGGATCTTGGACAGGAAGTCCTTGGCTCGGTCGGTCTTGGGATTGGAGAAGAATTCCTCCGGGGTCGCCTGCTCGACGATGGCGCCGTCGCTCATGAAGACGACCCGGTCGGCGGCCTTCTTCGCGAAGCCCATCTCATGCGTCACGACGAGCATTGTCATGCCGCTTCGGGCGAGTTCGATCATGACGTCGAGGACCTCGTTGATCATCTCTGGGTCGAGGGCCGACGTCGGTTCGTCGAGCAGAATGACCTTGGGATCCATTGCCAGTGACCTGGCGATGGCGACGCGTTGCTGCTGACCGCCTGAGAGTTGGGCGGGCAGCTTGTTGGCGTGGTCGGCCACGCCGACGCGGGTGAGGAGTTCCATCGCACGCTTCTTTGCGTCCGCCTTCGACATCTTGAGCACACGGGTCGGCGCGAGCGTCACGTTCTCGAGCACGGTCTTGTGGGCGAACAGATTGAAGGACTGGAAAACCATGCCCACCTCGCTCCGCAGATGGGCGAGGGCCCTCCCTCCTCGGGAGGAGTTTGCCGTCGATGTGGATCTCGCCTGAGGTGATGGTCTCCAGGCGGTTGATCGAGCGGCAGAGGGTCGACTTGCCGGAGCCCGACGGTCCGATCACGATGACAACCTCACCGCGCTGGACATCGAGGTCGATGTCTTTGAGGACGTGATGTTCACCGAAGAACTTGTTCACGCCACGGACCTCGACCAGGGGCCTCTCGGTGGGGTGGTTGACATGTCGGAACACTAACAGCGGAAACGGTCGATTGACCGTTGAGTAGTGGAAAGTTGCAAGAACGTAACCAGCGTGAAATGTCCGATGATCAGGTTGAAACCCCTAGTCGGGGAGGGATCTATCCGCGTGCTTCTTCTCTGCCGTGCGTGACTTCACGCTCAGGTTCGCCTGGCATGCCTCATCGCTGTGACTTCCGGTGCCGGGAGCGGACGCCTCCGGCTCGCCGGGTTTGTCCACAGATCTGGGAGTTCGGGCTTGAAGTGCGCGGTTTGGTTGGTTGAATGGCCTCCCCGGTGACCAAAGGAGGTCCGGATGCAGCGTCGACTCGCTTCCCTGATCGCGCTGGCGTGCGCCTCGGCCCTGGTCGGGTGCGCGCCGTCCGATCCTCCGAGCCCCACCCCGAGTGTCACGAGTACCTCGCCGAGCGTCACGCCGACGCCGTCGCCCAGTCCGACGCCCACGCCCAGTCCGACGCCCACGGCTTTTCCGAGCTATCCGGCGACGTTGCCGACGGAGGACCCGATCACGGCCGCGGTGATCCACGGGTGGCAGGAGTACCAGAGGGTCTATGAGAAGTTCGCAGCGGACCCGTTCGGCACAAATGATCTGAACGAGACACAGCACGTGACGACTGGCGAAGAGGCCTCCCTGATCATCGAGCGGATCGCGGGCTTTCGAGAGGACCGTCTCCGATCGGGTGGAGGATTGTCCTTTCGAGACATTTCCGTCGCTGTTGGAGAATCAGGTGCTGATCCACGGACCGCAGTAGTTAGCTACTGCGTGGATCGGGGTGGCCTGCGGCTCTTCGAGGTTGATACCGGCACACAGGTGCCAGCCTCCGGGACCTTCACTGAGGAGAGCACCCTGCAGCTGCTGCCTGATGGGAGTTGGCGGGTCGCTCAAGTCCGAAATGAGCCGGTTACATGCTGACGAGGTTGCTTCTCAGCTGTCTCCTGGTTGCTGCGTTCCTTGTGGGTGTCGCTGCATCGGGGATAGCAGAGCAGGCGGAGGCTAAGAAGCTGTGCGCAAGTTGGGATACCCGTCGGGCGAAGTGTGTCACGGAGATCGAGGTCGAGGACGGTTCTGGCACAGGCGAAGAAGTCGACCAGGGGAGTTCAGGTGGACAAGCGGTTACTGGGACGGCATTAAGAGTCTGCGAGTATCAGGGCCGTGTGATCTCATGCACCACGGCGTTGGGCGTGTGGAGTGACTACGCCGACTCCTGGTGCAGACTGGCCGAGCCGCAGCCGCCGCGGGGCGACCCCGCCTGGGGTGGGCAGTCATCGGGCGCCATCTACGCCTGTTCGCGGGTCGGTTTTGACGGGCTCCCGGACCCCTGGAGCACCGTGCTCCGCTGGTTGCCGTCGGCTCCTGAGGCCCCGGATCCCGAGGAGCTCGCCAGGCGACTGCTCGCGAGCATCGACTTCGAGGCGCCCGAGATCGGGATGTTCCCGCGGGCCGACTCGCCCCAACGGATGGCCTACGTCGGCTGGCACACCTGGCTGTGGGCCGCGCCCTCATCGTCCTTGCAGTGGGGGCCGGTCTCCGATTCGATCTCGGAGGCGGGTGTGAGCGTGACCCTCACGGCGAAGGTGACGGGCCTGACCTGGGAGATGGGCAACGGCGACTCTGTGTCCTGTGGCAAGGGACACCCTGGAGTGCCGCGGCGACCGGCGGGCGCAACGTGGCCTCACCCGACTGCGGCTACGTCTATGCGGAGGATGGCCGCTACACGGTGACGGTGACATCCGACTGGGCCGTCGAATGGCAGGGCGGTGGCCGGTCAGGGTCGCTGCCATTCTCGTTGAGCCGCGACGCCGATGTGATCGTCGGCGAGATGCAGTCGGTGAACCGGTGAGAAGCCGCCGGCGCGACGAACGTGGGGTCAGCCTCTCGGTGTGGACGGCAGTCGCGATGCCCGCGTTCATCATCACGGTGGGGCTGGGCGTCGACTTCTCAGGCCATGCCGAGGCCGAGCAGGAGGCGCGGAGCATCGCGGCCGAGGCCGCACGGGCGGCTGCGCACGAGGTGATCATCACCGACGGCGGGCCCCGCCTGGACGTCGGCGCCGCCCGGCGCGCGGGTCAGGCATTCGCTGCGGATGCCGGGTACAGGGCCAGCGTCGAGGTCACCGGGGCGACCACCGCCCGGGTCACGATCTCGGGCGCATACCCGACCATCTTCCTCGGGCTGATAGGCGTCCAGACCATCGATTTCCAGGTTGCCTCGTCAGCTGCCGCAGTCAGCACCCTCAATGGGGAAGAGGCCTGACCAGCGTGCATTTCCGCTAGTCATCCACGCTTTGATTGAACGCGATACTACTTCGCCCACGGCGATCAGAGGCCAGTTGAGGGAATGACGACGGGGGTGCCCCGGTTGGTCGCAGATAACCGACAAGAGGACCCGTCATGACACAAGCACCCGCACGTCCAGTGAGGAATCAGGCCACCGGAGCCTGGGCCGATGGTGACAAGTCGCCTCTGAACGGCAACGAGGCCTTCAAGCAGGACGACGACGGACTCAACGTCCGCGCCCGCATCGAGGAGGTCTACTCGAAGGAGGGTTTCGCGGCCATCGCGCCCGACGATCTGCGGGGGAGGATGCGCTGGTGGGGCCTCTACACGCAGCGCCGTCCCGGGATCGACGGCGGCAAGACCGCCAGCCTGGCGCCCGAGGAACTGGACGACGAGTTCTTCATGATGCGGGTCCGCTCCGACGGGGAGCGCTCAGCAACGAGCAGCTCCGCACCATCGCGGGCATCTCCACCGAGTTCGCCCGCGACACCGCCGACATCAGCGACCGCCAGAACATCCAACTCCACTGGATCCGTGTGGAGGACGTGCCGGAGATCTGGCGTCGGCTCGAAGGCGTCGGTCTCACCACCGCTGAGGCCTGCGGTGACGTGCCGCGCGTGATTCTCGGTTCCCCGGTCGCAGGCATCGCAGCCAACGAGATCGTCGACGGTACACCGGCGGTGCGGGAGATCCTCGAGAAGTACATCGGCAACCCCGAGTTCTCCAACCTGCCCGCAAGTTCAAGACGGCGATCTCTGGAAGCCCGAACCTGGACATCGCCCACGAGATCAATGATGTGTCGTTCGTCGGCGTCGACCATCCCGAGCACGGCCCGGCTTCGATCTCTGGGTCGCAGGTGGGCTCTCCACCAACCCGATGTTCGCCAAGCGACTCGGCGCGTGGGTGCCGCTCGCCGAGGTGCCGGAGGTGTGGAAGGGCGTCGTCTCGATCTTCCGCGACTACGGCTACCGCCGCCTGCGCAACCGCGCCCGCCTCAAGTTTCTGATGGCCGACTGGGGCCCCGAGAAGTTCCGTGAGGTTCTCGAGACCGAGTACCTCGGACGGCCGCTGATCGACGGCCCGGCGCCCGACGCCACGGTCGTGCGACGCGACCACGTCGGCGTGCACCCCCAGAACGACGGGCTCTTCTGGGTTGGTGTGGCACCGGTCGCGGGCCGGGTCTCCGGCACCCGCCTCACCGAGATCGCCGACCTCGCCGCCCGCCACGCGTCGGGCCGCATCCGCCTTACACCGCACCAGAAGCTGCTCGTCCTCGACGTCCCCGAGGGTGCGGTCGAGGACCTCATCTCCGACCTCGACGCGCTCGGGCTCCCCGCGCGACCCTCCGAGTTCCGTCGCGGCGTCCTCGCCTGCACCGGCATCGAGTACTGCAAGCTCGCGCTGGTTGAGACCAAGGCCAGGGCCCGCACGATCATCGAGGAACTCGAGGCACGCCTACCCGACTTCGACGTGCCGTTCACGGTCCACGTCAACGGCTGCCCCAATGCCTGCGCCCGCACCCAGGTCGCCGACGTCGGCCTCAAGGGCATGGTTCAGAGCGACGCCGACGGCAACCTCACCGAGGTGTTCCAGGTGCACCTCGGCGGTGAGCTCGGCGCCAGCGCGCAGCTGGCCCGCAAGACGAGGGCGCTCAAGGTGGCGGCGGCCGACCTGCCCGACTACATCGAGCGCCTCGCAAGCACCTTCCTGGCCCAGCGCGAGGGGGACGAGTCGTTCGCCCACTGGGCACACCGGGCCGACGAGGACGACCTCCGATGAGCGCCGTCATCTACCACTGCCCTTTCTGCGCGGAGGAGGACCTCCGCCCCGTCGAGGAACCCCGCGGCGCCTGGCACTGCGTCGCCTGCGCACGGGTGTTCACCGTCACCCAGCACCGCATCGAGGATGCGGGCATCCCAGGACGGGTCCGCGAATCGGAGGAGGCAACATGACGACACGCGAACAGGCCGCCGAGGCCGCCGGTCGGTTCACCGCACTGGAGGCCGACCCCCGCTACCAGGGCCACCTCGGCAAGGTGGAACTCAGCCGCGAGGTGCTGCGCTGGGCGCGCGACACCTTCGGCGACGACGTCACCGCAGCGTCGTCCATGGGGGACGAGGTCCTGGTCGAGCTCATCGCCCAGTCGGCCCCGAGCTCGACGTGTTCTTCCTCGACACCGGATTCCACTTCCCGGAGACCATCGCCACCCGCGACCATTACGCGGGCCGCGTCCGGCTGCGCACCGTCCTTCCGCTCCTGAGCGTCGACGAACAGGCGGAGCGACACGGTCCGCGACTATACGAGCGCGACCCCGACCGCTGCTGCGCGCTGCGCAAGGTCGAGCCGCTGAACCGGGCCATCTCCGGGCATGCGGCCTGGGTTACCGGAATGCGCCGGGTGGATGCGCCGACCCGCACCGACATCACGCTGGTCGGATGGGACGACAAGCGCCAGATGGTCAAGATCAACCCCATCGCCGCCTGGGATGACGACGACGTCGAGCGCTTCGCGTTCGAGGAGGACGTCTTTCTCAACCCGATCCGTGAGCAGGGCTACCCGTCGATCGGATGCCAGCCGTGCACGCGGCCGGTCGCCGAGGGTGAGGACGCCCGGGCGGGCCGATGGGCAGGTAGGAACAAGACTGAATGCGGGCTCCACACATGAATGACAACTTCCTCGATCACCTCGACCATCTCGAGTCGGAGGCGATCCACATCTTCCGCGAGGTGGAGGGCGAGTTCGAGCGCCCCGTCATCCTGTTCAGCGGTGGCAAGGACTCGGTGGTGATGCTGCACCTTGCGCTCAAGGCGTTCGCGCCGGCGCCTCTGCCGTTCGCGCTGCTGCACGTCGACACCGGCCACAATTTCCCCGAGGTGCTCCATTACCGCGACGACACCGTCGCGCGGATCGGGGCGAGGCTCCACGTCGCGAAGGTGCAGGACTACATCGACGACGGCCGCCTCAGGGAGCGACCCGACGGTACCCGCAACCCCCTCCAGACCGTCCCCCTGCTCGACGCGATCGAGGTGGGCCGCTTCGACGCGGTCTTCGGAGGCGGACGGCGCGACGAGGAGAAGGCGCGTGCCAAGGAGCGGGTCTTCTCATTGCGCGACAGCTTCGGGGCCTGGGACCCGCGCCGTCAGCGGCCCGAGCTGTGGGACCTGTACAACGGGCGCCACGCCGTCGGTGAGCATGTGCGCGTGTTCCCGCTGTCGAACTGGACCGAGCTCGACGTGTGGCGCTACATCGAGCGTGAGAACATCGCCCTGCCGAGCCTCTACTACGCCCATCAGCGTGATGTGTTCCGCCGCGACGGCATGTGGCTGACCGCCGGTGAGTGGGGCGGCCCGAAGCCGACGGAGGAGGTGGAGAGCAGGATCGTTCGCTATCGCACGGTCGGCGACATGTCCTGCACGGGCGCCGTCGAATCCGACGCGTCCGACGTCGACGGCGTGATTCTCGAGGTCGCGGCCTCCCGCATCACCGAACGCGGGGCCACCCGCGCAGACGACCGCCTCTCCGAGGCGGCCATGGAAGACCGCAAGAAGCAGGGGTATTTCTGATGACGCACGATCTGCTGCGCCTCGCCACCGCAGGCTCCGTCGACGACGGCAAGTCGACGCTCGTCGGACGCCTCCTGTACGACACCAAGTCGGTGCTCGCCGACCAGTTGGACGCCGTCGCGCGCGTCTCCGAGGAGCGCGGCCAGGCCGCACCCGACCTCGCGCTGCTCACCGACGGCCTCCGCGCCGAGCGCGAGCAGGGCATCACCATCGACGTGGCCTACCGCTACTTCTCGACGGCCAACCGCTCCTACGTGCTCGCGGACACCCCCGGGCATGTCCAGTACACGCGCAACATGGTGACCGGGGCGTCGACCGCGGAGCTCGCGTTGATCCTTGTCGACGCCCGCCACGGGGTCGTGGAGCAGACGCGTCGCCACCTCGCCGTCACCGGTCTGCTGGGTGTGCGGCACGTCGCGGTCGCCGTCAACAAGATGGATCTGGTCGACTGGGACCGCGGCCGCTTCGACGCCATTGTCGCCGAGACGCGCGCCGTCGCCGCTCGCTTCGACATCGATGACGTGGTGGCGGTCCCGCTGTCGGCGCTGCTCGGCGACAACGTCGTCGACCGCTCCGGCAACACCGCCTGGTACGAGGGGCCGACCCTGCTGGAACACCTGGAGTCGGTCCCCGTCGGCACCGATCCGGCGACCCAGCCGCTGCGCCTCCCCGTCCAGGTCGTTCTGCGACCGCAGACACCGGGGCATCGCGACTACCGCGGTTACGCGGGCCGGATCCAGGCAGGCACGGTCGCCGTCGGCGATGACGTGACGGTGCTGCCATCGGGCCGCACCACCACGGTCGCCGGGATCGATCTGGGGCAGGCGGACGGCTCGGTCATCGAGCTCAACCGCGCGTTCGCGCCGCAGTCGGTCACCCTGCGGTTGGCCGACGATGTCGACGTGTCCCGCGGCGACCTGATCGCCTCGGCGGAGCAACCTGGGCACACCACCCGCACCGTCAGTGGGATGGTCTGCGTGCTCTCGGAGCGACCCATCCGTCCCCGCGACCGCGTCCTGCTCCGCGCGGGCACCCGAACCGTCCGGGCGTTGGTGGAGGAGATCCTCGACGAACTCGACATCGAAGCTGTCGAGTACAGCCGGGCGACCGGGCAGCTCGACCTGAACGACATCGGACGCGTGCGCATCAAGCTGGCCGACGCCCTGCCCATCGACGACTACCACGACCTGCGCCGCACGGGGGCCTTCCTCCTGATCGACGAGTCCGACGGCGCGACCCTCGCGGCCGGGATGGCCGACGCCCCGAGCGGTACGCCGGGCGGCCATCTGATGTATCCGCTGACGCTCGACCTCACCGGCAGGCGCGTCGTCGTGGTGGGCGGCGGCTGCGTCGCCACCCGACGGGTGCGCGGCCTGGTCGACGCGGGGGCCGCCGTGCAGGTGATCGCGCCGCAGATCACGGACCGACTCACCGGCTTGGTTGACGCGGGCCGCGTCCGCTGGTCGCGGCGGGCCTACCGGCAGGGCGACCTCGCCGATCCCGAACCCGCGTGGCTGGTTCACACCGCGACGGGGTGCGGGAGGTCGACGCGCTCGTAGCGTGGGAGGCGGCCGCCGCGAGGATCTGGTGCGTGAACGGGGCCGACCATCGGCGGTCGTCGGCCTGGACCCGGCCGTCGCCCGTGGCGAAGGGGAGGCCGACGGCATCGAGGTGGCAGTCACGGGCGGGGAGACCCGCGCCGTGCGGTGGCGGTGCGCGACGCGATCCGGGTACTGCTGGTTGAGGGGCGGCTCCCGCTCCGGAGGACCAGGCCGGTGGATGGACGCGCCGGGTCGCTCTGACCTGCCCATCTGCCATTCTAAGGGTTCTCAGGAAATTCTCAGGTTAAGGTAGTGGCATGCCGGACATAGTGTTGATCGCCCATGGATCGCCCGACCCGCGTCACGCCCGCGACGTTGAGGCGCTGACCGATGCCGTGCGCTCGCGGGTGCGGGCCGGCCGGGCCGTCGGCACGTGCTATCTCGATCACCACGAGCCGTCGGCCGACACCCTCGCACTTGAACTGTCCGGCCGGGCCGTCGCGGTGCCGCTGCTCCTCACCCCCGCCTACCACTCGAGGGTCGACGTGCCGCAGGCCGTCGAGAGGCTGCGGGTCGGGGGAGCTGACGTGCGGCTCGCTCCCACGCTCGGCCCCGACCAGCGCCTCCTTGACGCGTGCATCGAACTCCTTGCGGCCGACGGGCAGCAGGCCGACCCCGACACCGCGGTCGTCCTGTTCGCCGCTGGCTCGTCCGACAGTGCAGCTGTCGCCACCGTCTCCGAGACCATCGACAGCGCACCGCGTCAGGGATGGGGTACCTGGGACGTGGCCGCACTCGACGGTGGCCAGGCCGTGGAGGACGTGGTCGCCCGGCTGCAGCGCGGCCACGAGCGGGTGCTCGCTGTGAGCTTCATGGTCGCGGAGGGCATCCTGCGTGACCGGATGGATGACCGTTGCGCCTCCCTCGGCGTGCGGATGGTGCCCGGTGCGCTTGCCCGGACATCGGTGCTGGCAGACCTCGTCGTCGCGCGCACCTTAGGATGAGGCCGTGAGTCAGTTCGGTGATGTTGTCAACCTTCCCCTCCGACATGCAGGGAAGGTGCGTGAGCTGTACGACGTGACGTCAGACGGCGAGCCCGCCATCCTGATGGTGGCCACCGACAACATCTCTGCCTTCGATTTCGTGCTGACGACCCCGATCCCCGACAAGGGGCGATCCTGACACAGCTGTCCCTCTGGTGGTTCGAGCAGCTCGACGTGCCCAATCACGTCATCTCGACGCAGGTGCCTGAAGCTGTCGCGGGCCGCGCGACGGTTGTCGAGTCGCTCGAGATGGTCGAGGTTGAGTGCGTCGCCCGCGGCTACCTGACCGGCTCGGGCTGGGCCGAGTACCGCGAGAGCGGCACCGTCTGTGGGATCTCGCTGCCCGCCGGGCTGCGCGACGGCGACAAGCTGCCCGAACCGATCTTCACCCCCGCCATCAAGGCGAAGCTGGGCGAGCACGACGAGAACGTCGACTTCGCCACGATCGAGCGGCTCCACGGCGCCGAGCTCGCCGCCGAACTGCGTGATGTGACCCTCCGGCTGTACTCCGACGCGGAACGGATCGCGGCGGGGCGCGGCATCATCCTGGCCGACACCAAGTTCGAGTTCGGCCACCGCGCCGACGGCACCCTCGTGCTCGGCGATGAGGTGCTGACGCCCGACTCGTCCCGCTTCTGGGACGCGGAGGCGTGGGTGCCGGGCGGGGCGATCCCGAGCTTCGACAAGCAGTACGTGCGCGACTGGCTCGCCCACGAATCGGGTTGGGACAAGGCGTCCGACACGCCGCCCCCGGCGCTGCCAGAGGCCGTCGTGACGGCCACCCGCGATCGCTACCTCGAGGCTTACCGCCGGCTGACGGGCTCTGAGTTCGGCGTCTGACGGTCCCGCCTGAGCGTTGGGCTTCCTGCTGCGCCCGGGGTCTTGCTGTGCTCGGGTTCCTGGGCGGGGTCGGGTGTGCTCGTCGGGGTCGGCCTGTCGCAGTCGGTTGAGCCGGGCCGGGGCGTGGAACGGGTTCGCTGGCCCGTGATGCTGCTTGGTGTTGTCAAGGGTCGCCGTCGGGCGGTTGGTGATGAAACACCCCAGGCGACGGGCTGGCACTCAACCGCTGTCAGGTGGGCTCTGCTCGGGTCTCTGCGCCGGGTCGGGAGTGGTTTCGGCACGGCCCGGCGCTCCGCGCGGGGCCGGCTCAACCGACTGCTGTGGTCGGGCTTTTCTGCTGTACCGACTGCTGTGGTTGGGCTTCCTCCTGTGCCCGCGCCTCCTGCTGTGCCCGCGCTTCCTGCTGCGGTGGTGGTCCGCGCCGGGTCGGGCTGATCGTCGGGGTCGGCCAACAGCAGTCGGTTGAGCCGGGCCGGCGGCGAGGAACGGACGCCGCCCGTGTCGAAGCCACTCCCGTCGACGGGCAGGGGCTCGACCACAAGGCGTTTTGGCGACGGCGCTCGTTCGGCTGCGCTGCCGGGCCACCTGAGCAGTCGACGGATTCTTGGCAGCAACGACGGACCGGTCGACGCCGGGGAGTCTCGCTGCCGGGTCCCAGGTCCGCAGACCCCACCGCCACCGGGCAGCGCCGCAGCCCGTGCCGAAACCTCGCGAGTCAACCGCAGACCCGGCCACGGCCAATCGGGCCAGCAGGTCTGGCGTTGCACGGGTTCACCTGGCCTGTCCCCGACTTCGCGGTGGTCGGATTCTTGGCAGTAACGACGGACCGGTCGACGCCGGGGAGTCTCGCTGCCGGGTCCCAGGTCCGCAGACCCCACCGCCACCGGGCAGCGGCGCAGCCCGTGCTTCCCGCCGGTTGAGCCGGGCAAGGGCGCGGAGCGCTGCAGCCCACCGCCGCCGGTTGAGCCGGGCAAAGGCGCGAAGCGCCGCAGCCCGTGCCGAAACCTCTGGAGATGACCGCAGACCCGGCCACGGCGAACGGGTTCTCGGGTCAGGCCGTGAGGGCAGGTTGCCGTGCCCCGGGATCGGGGTTCGGTCGGGGTCGAGCCGTGCCGGGGAAGGAACGCCGGCATCCCGTGCTGATCGATCCGGACTTCCCATCGCTCCCGGCAGGGTCCCGCCCAGAGATTCGGTCTGGGGTCTGCCTGGTGGGTGGTGCATCCGGGGTGGTTCGACCAGTTTGTGGTGTTTCGGACACAGCAGGACCAGGTTCCCCAGGCAGGTCGGGCCGCCATCCCACCACGGAACCACATGGTGGGCTTCGCATTCGTGATCGGCCGCGTCGCAGCCGGGGAACGCACAGCCGCGGTCGCGGATGCTGAGCGCGAGGCGGATCTCATCGGAGACCAGCCGCCGCGTCCGGCCCAGATCCAACACCTCAGAGGCGGACCCGAGGACCACGGCGGTCAGGTCAGCGTCGCAGCACAGGCGCCGCAACTCGCCTGCGGGGATCTTCTGCCCCGACGGCAGCACTCCTGCCTGCTCAACCCGACGCCGCAGCGTCTCTTCGTCGAGGTGGACCACGACCCGGGCCCGGTCCTGCGCCACCCGCGCACCACCCGCAGCGACATGTCCGCGGATGATCGCCATGAACGCGTCCGCCGCCCGCTGCTCCGGAGTCACCTCAGGCCGCCCCACGCCTGTCGAGCGTCGATCGTCACGGGTGGCACGCTTCTCGGCCTCGACCCGCGCCTCGACCAGCCGCACGAGCTCGGCACCGTCGACGGCGGGGACCTGGCCGGAGAAATGGAGCGATCCGTCGTCGTAGTGGTACCGGAACGCCCGGTTCCGTTCCGCGCGACGCTGCTGCGCCTCGAGACGGGCCTGTTCCCGCTCCGCCGCATCAGCCTCCGACTCGGCCGGGTCCGCGACGTCCAGCGCTTCACCGGCGAGCCTTTTCAGGGCGTTGGTATCGAGCCGGGCCGCCTTCGCGACCAGGAACTCCGCCGCCCTGCCCTGCTGCTCCACAGTCAAACGGGACGGTAGATCGTCGAGCATCGCGGTGATACACGCGGCCTGCCTGGTCGAGACCGTCCCGTCCACAGCCGCCCGCCCGACCTCGGGATGTGCGGCAAGGTCGTGGCCGGCGAAGATGATCCCCGTTGCTTCGGCCTTTGTCGCCCGCCGGGTCGACTTCAACCAGATCACCATCGTCAGCCCCGTCACCGTCTCCGCGACCCTGCGCCGGTCCGCGTCGGAGACCGCAAGGGAGCGGGTCGCGAGCAGCTGGTCGATCAGCGCGTTGAGCCGCGCCAGCTGCTCGAGTTCATGCTGGGGCGATTCGAGGGTGTCGGATCCGGTGGAGTTCCACAGCTGCAGGCCTTGTTCCAGCCGCGCGATGGCTTCATCGCGGGTGCTCTGGAAAAGGGTGTCCGACATGGACCTACTCTAGCGCGTTCGTTTGCTGATTCAAAGCGTTTGAGCGAGCTGGTGTTGTCGGTATGGCTACGTGTGTTGTCCGAAGGTTCGAGGTGTTTTCTGCAGCCCGTAGGGTCTCTGGCGGGCAGTAGGTCCGTCCTGTTTGAATAGCACCGTATGGTGCCGGGGCAGCGGCCAAGGCGTGCTCAACCGTTCGGCCCTGCAGCCAGGACGCCCCGATCAGAGCCTCGATCCTGGCCTGATCTGCTTGGCCAATCGGACTTGCCCATCTCTCCATGGGCCCGGCAGTGCAGAGCTGTCAGGTGGGCGGCGTCGGTAGAGGGTGCTGGTGGGGCGGGTCAGTCGAGGGCCCCGCTGGAGCGGCGCACCACCAGCTCGGGCCTGAGCACGATGCGACGATGCACATGCTCCCCGCCGGACGCGTGCTCGAACAGTAACTGGGCCGCCATCCGGCCCATCTCCCTCGTCGGCTGCCGCACCGTCGTCAACGGGACGATCCAGTTGGCCGCGAAGTCGATGTCGTCGTAGCCGACCACCGCAACGTCTTCGGGAACCCGGACCCCGGCCCTCGTGAACCGTCGGTACAGGCCGAACGCGAGCATGTCGTTGCCGCAGAGGATCCCTGTGCAGTGGGGCCCGAGGCCAGAAGTTCGTCCGCGGAGTGCTCTCCGGAGGCGACGCCGATGCCCTCGGAGCGCAGCACCCGCAGGGCCGTCGGGTCGAGGCCCGCCGCGGCCATCTCCTCCCGGATGCCGGCGATGCGTTGCTCGAACTGGCGCAGATCGGGCAGGCCGCCCACGAAGGCCAGGTCGGTGTGACCGAGGCCGATCAGGTGCCGCGCCGCCTGCCTGCCACCGTCGACGTGGTCGACCACCACCGAGCAGGGATGCTCGGGGCTCTCGTAGTCGATCAGGACGAGCGGGACCCCCGCCTCCTGCTCAGTCGATGGGGTTCCGCCGCCCGAGGGTGTCACCAGCGCGCCGACCACGCGCTGCGCCGCCAGCATCTGCAGGCGCTGGCTCTCGCGGGAACGCTCGTTCTCGGAGGTCGTCAGCATGAACATGTGGCCGGCCCGGAGGCGGCCTGTTCGACGGCGTGGGCGAGCTCCATGAAGAAGGGGCTCGTGAGGTCGACGATGACGAGTCCGATGGTGCTGCCGCGCGCGCCGGTGAGGATCCGTGCCTGCTGGTTGGGCATGAAGCCGAGCGCTTCGACGGCCGCCAGGACCCTTGCGCGGGTGTCAGGCACCACGCGCTCGGGATGGTTCAGCGAGTTGGACACGGTCCCGATCGAGACGCCGGCAGCCGCGGCCACGTCCGTCATCCGGACCGCTCTCGGTCGCTCCCTACCCGGCATCGCCGCCTCCGAAATGTCACGGATGTATATCGTTCGGACGGCGCCTGTTGCGCTCTCCTGGAATCAGAGTAGTCTCTCCGGTAACGCTTTTGAAGCGCTTTAATCGGGCGAGGGTGCCCGGTTACCACCACCGGGTCTCGAAAGGACAACCACAATGGAGCGGCGTCTCTTCATCAAGATCAACGGCATCGCCATCGCGGCGGCCGTTGGCCTGACCGCCTGTGTCGATGACACGACCCCCACCGCCCCCGGATCCTCGTCCAGCGCCGGTGGCGCTGGCGGTGACAAGAAGTTCAACATCGCCGTCGTGCCGAAGGACTCCACCAACCCGTGGTTCGTCCGCATGGAGGTCGGCGTCAAGAGGTTCGCCGAATCCTCCGGGTTCAACGTGTACCAGAAGGGCCCGGCCGAGACCGACGCCACCCAGCAGGCCCAGGTCATCCGCGACCTGATCGCCCAGAAGGTCGACGCCCTGTGTGTCGTCCCGGTCGACCCGGGTGCACTCGAGCCCGTCCTCAAGGAGGCCATGGACGCCGGTATCACCGTCATCACCCACGAGGGCGCCTCGCAGGAGAACACCCTGTACGACCTCGAGGCCTTCAACAACTCGGCCTACGGTGGCTTCATCATGGACAACCTCGCCGAGGCCATGGGTGAAGAGGGCGTGTACACCACGATGGTGGGCCACGTCACGAACGCCTCCCACAACGAGTGGGCCGACGGCGGCGTCGCGCACGCCAAGGAGAAGTACCCGAACCTCAAGCTGCTCGAGGCCGAGCCGCGCGTGGAGTCGCAGGACGACGGCGAGGTCGCATACCAGAAGGCCAAGGAGCTCCTCAAGAAGTACCCCGAGCTCAAGGGCATCATGGGCACCTCGTCGTTCGACGCCCCGGCGTCGCCCGTGCGATCGAGGAGCTCGGCCTGCAGGGCAAGGTCTTCACCGCGGGTACCGGAATGCCTGAGGCCAACAAGGCGATCCTCGAGAAGGGCCTCGTGCACGCCCTCACGCTGTGGGATCCGGCCGATGCGGGCGAGGCGATGGCCTCCCTGGCGGTCAAGGTGCTCAAGGGCGAGGAGATCAAGGCCCCGATCAACCTGGCCGTCACCGGCTACGAAGAGGTCCAGTTCGCCGAGGGCAGCGACAAGGTGCTCGAGGGTGCAGGCTGGATCGTGATCACCAAGGACAACGTCGACAGCTTCGGCTTCTGAGTCCAACCGCTCGGGTCGCCTCTGCCCAGAGGCGGCCCCGAGCGCAGCCATCCCCCGATGAGGAAGATTCATGACTGAACCCTTTCTGTCCCTGCGTGGGATCAGCAAGTCGTTCGCGGGTGTAAAGGCCCTCGACAGTGTCGATTTCGACATCTACCCCGGTGAGGTGCACTGCCTCGCGGGCGAGAACGGCTCGGGCAAGTCCACCATGATCAAGGTCATCTCGGGCGTCTACGACCCGGACGCCGGTGGCGAGATCGTGATGGGCGGCACCTCGTACGCGAAGCTGACGCCGATTGAAGCGATCAACAACGGGGTCCAGGTGATCTACCAGGACTTCTCGATCTTCCCGAACCTGACGGTCGCCGAGAACCTTGCGCTGACCGGCGAGGTGTCCAACGGACGCAAGCTGGTCAACTGGAAGCGCATGCGGGCCATCGCCGAGCAGGCCGTGGCCAAGATCAACTTCAAGGTCGACCTCGACGCCCGCGTCGGCGACCTTTCCGTCGCAGACAAGCAGCTCGTCGCCATCTCACGCGCGCTCATCACCGAGCCGAAGCTGCTCATCATGGACGAGCCGACCACCGCCCTCACCCACCGTGAGGTCGAGGCCCTGTTCCGGGTGGTCGCCGATCTGCAGTCCCGCGGCATCGCGATCCTGTTCGTCAGCCACAAGCTCGAAGAGGTCTTCGAGATCAGCGAGCGATTCACCATCATCCGCAACGGCCGGGTCGTCGTCACTACGCTGCCGGAGGAGCTCGACCACAAGAAGTTCGCCGAGTACATGACCGGCCGCGACTACGACGACAGCTCGACCGCCCCTCCGGTGAACTGGGGAGGCTGTGCTCGAAGTCAGCGGCCTCGGCCTGACGGACGCCTTCGAGGACGTCAGCTTCACCCTGCGCCGCGGCGAGGTGCTCGGCATCACCGGCCTGCTCGGCTCGGGCCGCACCGAGCTCGCGCTCACACTGTTCGGTGTGTTCCCCAGCGACCAGGGGCAGATCAGCGTGGGCGGCAAGGCCGTGAAACTGAAGGGGATCCGCGACGCGCTCGACGCGGGATCGCCTACGTGCCGGAGGACCGGCTCACCGAGGGGCTGATGCTGGAGCGCTCGATCGCCGACAACATTGTGATCTCCGAGCTGGACGACCTCAGCCGTGGCGGGTGCTCGTCCGGTCGCGGCGCGCCGCCGAGGTGTCGCGCTGGGTCGACGAGCTGAAGATCGCCACCCGGAGGCCGGCCAACGCCGTCAACACGCTGTCCGGCGGAAATCAGCAGCGGGTCGTCATCGCGAAGTGGCTCGCGACCGAGCCCGACGTGCTGATCCTCAACGGCCCGACGGTCGGTGTCGACATCGGCTCGAAGCGTGACATCCATCTCATCCTGAAGGAGCTGGCCGACAAGGGCATGGGCATCATCGTGATCACCGACGACATTCCGGAACTTCTCCAGGTCTCCAACCGGGTCCTGCTCCTCAAGGACGGGCGGATCACCGACGAGATCGACCCCGCGGGCATCACGGAGCACGAGATGTCCGCCCGGATCACCGGCGGATCGATCTCCGGGAGGTGGCCTGACGTGCAGGGCTCATCCACAAGCTCTTCCGCTCGAACGAGTTCTACCTGTTCCTGGTGATCGTCGCCCTGTGCGTCGTGATCCAGATCCGTAGCGGCCAGTTCTTCACCCCGAACAACCTGGTCGACCTCGCCAACGCGATGGTGGTGCCGGGGCTGTTCGGCATCGGCGCCTACATGGTGATCGTCTCCGGCGGCATCGATGTGTCGTTCCCGGCGCTCGCCTCGCTTGCGGTGTACGCCGTGACGCGCGTGCTGGTGGACAGCGACTTCCAGGGACCGGTGATCGTGCCGCTGCTGGCGGTCATGGCGCTGGGTGCCCTGCTCGGCGCCTTCAACGGCCTGTTCACCTCGCGGCTCGCCATTCCGACGCTGATCATCACGCTCGGCACGGCCAACGTGTTCTCCGGCGTCATGCAGGGCGCGCTCTCGTCCGTGCAGATCCCGGCGCTGCCAGCGTCGATGGAGGCGTTCGGGCGCACCGCGCTGTTCACCGCGAAGAACCAGCAGTCGGGGCTGACGTCGTCGCTGCCGCTGTCGTTCCTGCTGCTGATCGCCGTGCTGGTGATCGTGTTCCTCATCATGCGGTACACGATGTTCGGTCGCGCCATCTTCGCGCTCGGCGGCGACGAGTCGTCCGCGCTGCGCGCGGGCTTCAAGGTGCGCAGCATCAAGTTCTGGCTCTATGTCATGGTGGGCGTCATCGCCGCCCTCGGCGGCTTCGTCCGCACCACCTCGATGGGCCAGATGCACCCGACGAACCTGCTCGGTAGTGAGATGCTCGTCATCGCCGCCGTCGTGCTGGGCGGTGCGGCCATCACGGGCGGCACCGGGTCGCTCACCGGCGTGATGCTCGGCACGCTGCTCATCGTCATCGTCCAGAACAGCATGATCCTGCTGGGCATCCCGACCTTCTGGCAGCGCGCCGCACTCGGCATGCTGATCATCGTCGGCACCGGGATCTCGGCCGTCCAGATCACCAGAAGGCGCCGTCGTCAGCGCCTGGTGGCGGAGTGAAAGGACCGTTCATGACCACCTCCACTACCACTCCCACGGCCAAGGCCGAGAAGCGGACATTCCTCAAGGACCTCGATCCGCAGATCGTGCGTCTCGTCGTCATCCTGGCCGCACTGCTGCTGTTCTTCATGATCACGCGGGGCGGTGCGTTCCTCCGGGTATCCACCTGGCAGTCGATGGGCGTCGCGTTCCCCGAGTTCGGCCTGATGGCGCTCGGTGTGATGCTCACCATGATCACCGGCGGCATCGACCTCTCAACGGTCGGCATCGCCAACATGACGGCGATCGCGTCGGCCTCGGTGATGCTGTCGATGGCGCCCTCCGGGGCGTCGACCGGCGATCAGACCACCGCCATGTTGGTCGGGATCCTGCTCTCGGTGGGGCTCGGCACGCTCGCCGGGGCTTTCAACGGCTTCCTCGTGGCGAAGGTCAAGATCCCGGCCATCCTGGTGACGCTCGGCACCCTCGAACTGTTCACCGGTATCGCCATCGTGATCACCGGAGGCAAGCCGCTCAGCGGCCTGCCTCCCGTGTTCAGCGCGACGCTGGGCGGCAAGGTCGGCAAGGTGCCCATGCAGTTGATCATCTTCATCGTGGTGGCACTCGTCATCGGCTTCCTGCTGGCGAGGACCACCTTCGGAGCGAAGCTCTACATGCTCGGCAGCAACGCGACCGCGGCCAAGTTCAGCGGCCTCAACTCGACGAGCCTGCTGATCCGCACCTACGCCCTGTCCGGCCTCTGCGCCGGGGTCGCGGGACTTGTCATGATGGCCAACTACAACTCGGCGAAGGCCGACTACGGCAGCACCTACACGCTTCTGACGGTGCTGATCGTGGTGCTCGGCGGCGTCAGCCCGCTCGGCGGCAGCGGCCGCCTCCTCGGGGTGGTGCTCGCGATCACGGTGCTGCAGATCCTCCAGTCGGGTCTCAACATGTTCCCGCAGGTGAGCAACTTCTACCTGCCGCTGATCTGGGGTGCGACGCTGCTGACGGTGATCAGCACGTCGAACCTCGGCGGCGGTTTCCTCAAGCGCTTCAAGAAGAACAAGGAGTGATCGACATGCTGACCACGAAAGACAAGCACGTCGTCGTCGCGGCAGATTTTGCGGGCTTCCCGCTGAAGGAGCACGTGAAGGTGCACCTGGTCGCGAAGGGCTGGGAGGTGACCGACCTGACCCCCGACAAGGACACCGCCCCATGTACCACCGCGCGGGGTTCATGGTCGGTGCGAAGATCGCCGAGGGCGAGTTCGAGAAGGCGCTCGCCTTCTGCGGCACCGGCATGGGTATCCACGTGGCGGCCAGCAAGCTGCCGCACGTCCACGCCGCCGTTGCCGAGTCGGTGCCCGCCGCGAAGCGGGCGGCCTCGGCCAACGGCTGCAACGTGCTCGCGATGGGCGGTTTCTGGACCGGACCCCGCCTGGGTCAGGCCATGGCCGAGGCGTTCCTCGAGACCAGCCTCGGCGACGGCTACGAGGACTGGGAAGGCTTCTACGACTACCACAAGCTCGGCTTCGACGAGACCGAGAACTTCGACTACGAGGCCTACAAGGCCAACGGGTTCCAGGTCGTCAACCCGGGCACAGTGGTGCTCGGCCCGGAGCCTGAGGGCCTCGCCTTCTGACGCACGGAACGAGGGTGGGTGGCAGCCGCCACCCACCCCTCGTTCCGTCGCCTCAGGCGCCGGCGAGCCAGCTGACGGCGTTGCCGAACAGGGCCGCGTAGCCCGGCCAGGCCATGAACTCCTGCGGCGCCCAGTGGGGTGAGATGTCCGACGCGTAGGCGAGAGTGCGGCCCTCGCCGACGCTGCGCACAGCGAGCAGGGGCCGGCCCTCCACCTCGGCCAACACGATCGCGTCGCCCCGGGCGGCCAGCTTCTGGTAGCCGAGGATGGCGGCCACGTAGCGTCGAGGCCGCGGGTGACGAAGTGGTCCGTGCCGGTGAGGGTGCCCTCGACCCCCTCCGGGTCTCGACCCTGTCGTCGTAGGGAGGATCGTCACGGGGAGGACCTCCTCGACGGCGGTGTCGTGGTAGTTGGCCTTCGCCTGGAAGCCCTGGAAGCTGAGGTAGCCGCCCGCCATCATGAGCCCACCGCCGCCATGGACCCACTCGCGCAGCAGCTTCAGGCGGTTGGGTGCGCGGCGCCCCTCCTCGAAGACCTGCGGCGGAAGCAGGAGGCTGTTGGCGCCGATGTCCGAGAGGATGACGACGTCGTACGCGTCCAGCTGCTCCAGGGTCAACGGGAAGTCGACGGCCACATCGTGGCTCCGCAGGTGCGTCACCTCATGGCCGGCTGCGCCGAGCACCTTCAAGAGTTCGGCGCACCCGATGTGGACCTGGGTGTGGGGAAGGCGTCGTATCCCTTGTGGTCGGTGACCGCACTGATCCAGGATTCGCCGGCCAGCAGGACCTTGGCCATGTATCTACTCCTTGTTACCGCCGTCGCCTCGTCGCGACGGGTGGCCCCCAAGGCTATCGGACCGCGTGCGGTGTGCTCCTAGCCCACCTGGGCGGCGAAGGCGTCGGCGAAGGCGGCGAGGTCGTCGACCGACACCAGGGCCGCCGGATCGCTGACCAGCACCACGCCGAGGTCGCCGGTCTGGATGTAGCAGGTCGGGGCGGAGTCGGAGTCCGTGCCGCACACGACCCGGTCGCCGGAGAATGCGGGCTTGTCGAGGAAGTCGGCGAAGCTCGCGACCGGATGGTTGGAACCGGCAGAGGCCGGATAGATGGCGTCGCCGCCGCGGCCGTAGAAGAGCAGCGCCTCATCAAGCGTCCACTCGCCGACCGTGGCGGGAAGCACGTCGGCGCTCAGCTCGGGCCACGCACCGGCGTCTGGCGACGACCCGGTGCCGGGCTCGGAGACCACGGGGAGGGCGCGGTCGTGGCAGGGGCGGAGGTGGCAGGGAGCGCCGGGGTCGGCGAGGGATCGGCCGTGGTGCCGGCGCGCGTGGCCAGGAAGACGGCGAGCGCGATCAGGGCGACCAGCACGAGCGTCCCGCCGACGATCAGGCCGACGCGCGGGCCACGGCCGGCTGGCCGGTGGCCCTGGGGTCCGTTCCAGTCCTGGTTGCTCATGGGTGCCTCCTCAGGTGCGGTTCCCAAGCGTAGAGGGCCGGGCGACCAGGGGTCGGGCCCTTCCACCGCGGCCGGGGCCTACGATGAGGCATGGCAATCAAGATGGTCGCACTGCTCGACGGAACCCTGATCGATCCCTCCCAACCCATCGTCCGCGCCGACGACCAGGGTGTGGTCCGCGGCGACGGCGTGTTCGACGCCCTCCTCGCGGTGGACGGGGACGCCCGCGACCTCGATGCCCACCTCGACCGGCTCGCCGTCTCGGCCGGCCTGCTGCAACTTCCCGACCCCGATCGTGAGGGCTTCGTCCGCGCCGTCGACGCCGTCCTCGCGGCCTGGGACTGGGGGAGCGACCCGGAGGTGGTGCTCCGCATGATCCACACCCGCGGTGCCGAGGGGATCGACATCCCCAACGGGTGGGTGATGGCCGCCCCGCTCGACGAGGGCTCCCGCAGGCAGCGCACCGACGGGGTCCGCGTCCTCCTGCTCGACCGTGGCTTCGACGGCACCGGCATCGCCGACCTGCCCTGGCTGCTTCCCGGCGCCAAGTCGCTCTCCTACGGCATCAACATGGCAGCCAAGCGGTACGCCGTCTCCAACGGGGCCGACGACGTGGTGTTCACCACCCCCGCAGGCGGGCTGCTCGAGGGGCCGACGTCATCGGTGGTGCTCGACATCGACGGCGAACTCGTCACCCCCGCACAGGAGGGGATCCTGCGCTCCATCACCGTCGACGACCTGGAGAAGGCCGCGACGGGCGCGGGGCTTACCATGCGCTTCGCCCCGCTCGACACGTCCGACTTCGGGCGCTGCCGTGGCGCATGGCTGCTGTCCTCGGGCCGCATCCTCGCCCGCATCACGCACCTCGACGGCGAGCCGCTGCAGGCCTCGCCGCTCGACGCCGACCTGAAGCGGCTCCTGGAGGTGCCCGGGGCATGAGCCTCGTCCCGGTCGACGCCACCTTTGCCGACCTGCCCCGGAGGCGCACGCGCTGCTCGACCGGGTGGCGGCGCGGGCGAGGGCCTCCTCGGCGGCACGCTCACCACCGTGCGGGACGAGGTGTCGGTGACGCTGCGCATCACGGAGGTGGAGGCATACGGGGGCGGGTACGATCCCGGCTCGCACGCCTACCGGGGCCCCTCGGCCCGCAACGCCCCCATGTTCGGCCCGCCGCTGCACGCCTACGTCTACCGCCACATGGGGCTCCACACCTGCTTCAACGTCGTGGTCGCCGTGGACGGCACGCCCACCGGGGTGCTGATTCGGGCGGGGGAGGTGATCGACGGCGTCGCCACTGCACGGGCGCGGCGCTCGGCCAGGGGCCGCACCCGTGTCGACTCCGACCTGGCCGCGGGGCCGGCCCGGCTCACCGTCGCCCTCGGGATCGTCCTCGCCGACGCAGGCGCCCCGCTGGATGGCAGCACCGGGATCACGCTCGTGCCCCGCACCGGGCCCGAGCCCGTCATCGCGGCCGGGCCACGGATCGGCCTGGGAAAGGCGACGGACTTTCCGCTGCGGTTCTGGATCGCGGGCGACCCCACCGTGTCGAGGTAGCGGATCGGGCGTTCCGCCTCCCGGGGTGAGGCGCGGTCATACGCTCCGCTTGAGGGGTGGAAGACATGGTCACAGATGCCTACCGGCTCACATATTCGAGCCTCCGCTGGCTGCTCGCCCTGCTACCCGGGGTGCTGTTCATCGTCACCGTCGGCACCGCCATCGTGCAGGGGCATCTCGAGGGGTCCATCAGCGCCTACTACGGCGGCCCGGTGCGTGACATCTTCGTCGGCGTGCTGGTCGCCGAGGCGGCGCTGCTCGTCGCCTACCAGGGATCCACCGCGCTCGAGGACTACAACTTCAACGGGGCCGGGTTCTACGCGGTGCTCGTCGCGCTGATCCCGACCGGACTCGTGGACAACATCCAGGCGCTCAAGGCCGGGCTCGAGCTCTCGCCCGGCGGCACCAGCCCGTCCGATCTCGTCTGGTCGCTCCGGTTCAGCCTCACCCTGTTCGGCGTTATCGCCGTCGCCCTCGTGGTGCGCGAGGTGAGGAGCACCACCCGCGTGCAGAAACTCCTCGCGGCGGACAAGGTGACGGTGACATTCGTGACCGTGACGTTCGCCACACTGATCGCGCTCCAGGCGCTCGTCCTGTGGCAGGTCTGGGTGCCTGCACCCGAGGACGTCACCATGGACGGGCTGCGTTCCGTGCCGCTGCTGCGCGACATTCCGTTCCTCGGAAGGCTCCGGATCCACGACATGGCGGCGATCTTCTTCATCGCTGCCCTGGCCGTCGGCGTGTGGTGCCACGGCTGGCCCCGCAAGGCCGCCGTCAACGGGCGCGAGCGCGTCGCTCCGGCGGCACTGGTGTGGGTGAAGGCCTACCAGGTGATCTTCGTCGCGATGGTGGCCGGCCCGCTCGTGGCTTGGGTGGTGTCGGCGCTCTTCGCGCCCGGCCGGTTCGTGATCCTGCTCGAATGGTGGGAGATCGCGCTGTTCACCACGTTCTGGGTGACGGAGACCGTTCGGCAGGAGCGGCTCCCTGCCAGCCGACCGCCTGAAATCGTGTGATCCGCTCGATCGCCTCCGCGATCGCCTCCGCGCCCGCCGCGAAGCTTATCCGCACCGCCCTGTCCCGTGGACGGCGTCGAAGTCGCGCCCGGGCGTCACTGCCACGCCCGTGGCGTCGAGCAGCGCCGCCGCGTAGGCCGATGAGTCGGGGTAGCGGGAGAGTTGGTCACCGAGGTCGGCGTAGTAGTAGAACGCGCCGTCGGCGGGTGCAGCCACACCCCACCCGAGTCGTTCCCTCGACGCGAGCAGCAGGGAACGGGCCTCGGTGAACTCCGCGACGGCCCTGTCGCACTCCGCGTACGACTCGGGGGTGAACGCCTCCAGCGCGGCGTGCTGGGCAGGCGCGGGCGGGCACAGGGCGAGGTTGCCCGCGAGGGCGTCAACGGCATCGACCAGGTGGGGAGGGAGCACGAGCCAGCCGATGCGCCAGCCTGTCATGCCCCAGTATTTGCTGAACGACGACACCACCACCGGTTCGGGCCCGAACTCCAGCGCCGTGGTGCCTCGTGACCCGTCGTAGGTCACTCCGTGGTAGATCTCGTCGCTGACCAGCAGCACGTCGTTGGCCCGGCACCATGAGGTCAGCGCCGCGAGCTCGGCCCGGCTGACCATGGTGCCCGTGGGGTTGGCGGGGGAGGCGAGGATCAACCCGGCCAGCGGCGCTTCGCGGTGGGCAGCCTCGAGCAGTTCGACCGTGGGCTGGAACCTCACCTCCGGCCCGCAGTCGAGGTCGACCACCTCGCAGCCGAGCGACGCGAGGATGTTGCGGTAGGCGGGATATCCGGGGCGGGCAAGGGCGACCCGGTCGCCCGCGTCGAAGGCGGCGAGGAAGGCGAGCAGAAAGCCACCCGAGGATCCGGTGGTCACCGCGATGCGTTCCGGGTCGACCTCGACTCCGTACCAGCGCCGGTAGTGCCCGGCCAGAGCCTCCCGGAGCGGCCGGATACCGAGCGCCGGGGTGTAGCCGAACGGGGTGCCCGCCGCATGGAGTTCGGCGGCGGCCCTGTTCACCACGGCCGGTGCACCGCCCGCGGGTTCGCCTGCGCAGAGGGAGATCACATCGCGTCCCTCCGCCCGCATCCGTGCCACCCGGTCGAGGATGGTCATCACCTCGAACGGGGGTATCTGTGAGCGATGGGAGACCATGGCATGAGGCTACGCCGCGGGGCGAATCGCGGGTCCACCCGTGTCCGTTGCGGGGGCTCATGGATGAGATTCCTCGCCTGCGCGGATAGAGTGGCCCCATGCCACGCGTCGTTGTCAACGTCATGCCCAAGCCCGAGATCCTTGACCCGCAGGGTAAGGCCGTCACCGGCGCGCTCAAGCGCCTCGGCTTCCAGGGCCTCTCCGTCCGCCAGGGCAAGCGCTTCGAGGTCGAGGTCGAGGGCGACGTGACGCCCGAGGTCCTCGAGCAGATCGGTCAGGCGGCCGACACGCTGTTCGCCAACACCGTCATCGAGTCCTACGAAGTGGTGACCGACTGATGGCACGCATCGGCGTCGTCACCTTCCCGGGTCGCTCGACGACCAGGATGCGCTGCGCGCCGTCAGGATCGCCGGTGCCGAGCCGGTCGCTCTGTGGCACGGGTCCGACTCCGTCGACGGGGTCGACGCGATCATCCTGCCCGGCGGCTTCTCCTACGGTGACTACCTGCGCTGCGGGGCCATTGCCCGGTTCAGCCCGGTGATGTCGACCGTGATCGACGCGGCCAGGAAGGGCATGCCGGTGCTCGGCATCTGCAACGGCTTCCAGGTGCTCTGCGAGGCCCACCTCCTCGAGGGCGCCATGATCCGCAACGCGGGTCAGCAGTTCATCTGCCGCGATGAGCGCCTGCGCGTAGAGACCGTTGACACCACCTGGACGTGCGCCTTCACCAAGGGCGACGAGATCACCATCACGCTGAAGAACGGGAGGGGAACTACCAGGCCTCCCCGAGACGCTGAAGAAGCTCGAGGACAACGACCAGGTCGTGTTCCGCTACCTCGACAACCCGAACGGCTCGGCCAACGACATCGCGGGCATCACCAACGAACGCGGCAACGTCGTCGGGCTGATGCCGCATCCCGAGCACAACGTCGAGGCGCTGACCGCGCCGACGGTCGACGGGCTGCGGTTCTTCGAGTCCGCCCTGCGGTTCCTCACCCGCTGAACTCCCGGTAGACCGGTCAGGACGCGTGCCCCTGGGCACGCGTCCTCGTCTGTGGCTGTCGATTGTCGTCGGGCGCACCGAGTGTGACACGGCCCCGACCGGCAGGAACGGATGGCGTAGCTGCACACAGGCGAGGGTGATCGTGGCTACGCCGAAGGCGGGAGGTGGGCGCACCCGGGACCCGCTGGCTGTTCAACACCATGGTGCGCTTCGCCTGACGCATTGCGCCTCGTCAGCCCGGCAAGCGTGTCGCCGGCGATCTCTGGCACACTCTGGCCAACGGCAAGGCACCTCACAAGGGAGTAAACACCAATGAAGCTCATCCGGGTAGCGGCGGTCGGCATCGCGCTGATCGCCTCCTGGCTCATCCCCACCGGGGTCGCGAACGCGGCCCCGACGTCTACGCCACCCCGGGCGTCCACCTGGTCAGCGACCGGTACTGGAAGACCGACTGCACCACCTACTCCACCACGGTCGTCCGCTGCACGACTGACATCTACGGCACCAAGGTCGTCCAGAAGGGCGGTCGCTGGTACAAGCAGAACGACTGGGTCTTCAACAACCTGAGCTACCTGGCATCCCCCGCGCGAACTGGGCGACCAACCCGCTCGGCAACACCGGAAGCTGGACCGCCGCCGACGGCCGCAGCTGGCGCACCGAGTGCGACACCCCAACACCGGCACCGGCGCCTGCCGCAACTACATCCAGGCCACGGTGGCCTCGGAGAAGGGCGGCGTCGTCACGCAGAAGGAGATGGAGGTGTTCAACTCGATGGTCCGCTTCTCGAGTTCCACGATTCCTCCGGTCACCGGCATCCCGGCAGCCGCCCTCCGCGCAGCGACGTGCCGACCCCCGGCGCCCTGATCCCGCTGACCCCCGCCAGCAAGCCGGGTGCGTCGAAGCCGAAGCCGAAGCCGACGACGCCGCCGAGCAAGCCGAGCAGCGTCCCGGGCTCGGGTACAACTGCCCCGCGGGCTACCCCATCAAGGGCAACGCCAACTCCGGCATCTACCACATGCCCGGCCAGCGCTACTACAGCAAGACCAAGCCTGAGGAGTGCTTCGCCAAGGAGAGCGCTGCCAAGGCGGCCGGCTACCGCAAGGCCAAGGTCTGACCCAGCTGCACCAGACCCGCCCGGGAGCGACCCCGGGCGGGTTTCCCCTTCCCCCGACGCAGAGCGCCAGCCGCTCCCAGCCACCCGCATCCCATTGAGGTGGGGCCGGTGGCGGCCACACCGTCGCAGCGGCCGGGGAGGGCACACCCCGCAGACCCCGTGGGCGCTCCACCGCACCTGGTGGTTGGATGGAGGCATGTCAGCCAACCTCACCCAGCTCGAGACCGCGGCCCGCGCCGCGGCGGTCACCCTCCACTCGTACCGCGTCGACGTCGACGTGCGCCACGCCGTTGACCCGGATGTGGCCACCTATCCCGTGGTCTGCGAGATCGAGCTGACCGCCGAGGGTGACACGTGGCTCGACTTCCTCGGCGACTCCGTCCAGCGCGTCACCGTCGACGGTGAGCCCCGGGACGTGAACTTCGACGGCGCCCGCATCGCGCTGACCGGGCTGCCTGCCCGACGTGCGATGGTGCGCGTCGAGGCCACCGCCATCTACTCGCGCACCGGCGAGGGGCTGCACAGGTTCGTCGACCCCGCCGACGGCCAGACCTACCTCTACACCCAGTACGAGCCGGCCGACGCGCGCCGCGTGTTCCCGAACTTCGAGCAGCCCGACCTGCGCGCGCCATTCACGTTCTCGATGACAGGCCCCGAGGCCTGGTGGTTCGGCTCCAACCAGCCCGAGGCCCTCCGCACGGTGGTTGCCGACGGCGTGGTGCGCGTCGACTTCGAGCCCACCCGCACCCTGTCGACCTACATCACCTGCCTCTGTGCCGGCCCGTACCACCGCGAGGCGCGCACGGTCGACGGCATGGAGTACGGCCTGCTCTGCAGGCAGAGCCTCGCCCGCCACCTCGACGCGGACGAGCTGTTCCGCCTCACCACCGAAGCCATGGCCTGGTTCACCGCCAACTTCGGGTCCTACCCGTGGGGCGCGAAATACGACCAGATCTTCGTTCCTGAGTACAACCTCGGGGCCATGGAGAACCCGGGCCTCGTCACCTTCACCGAGGCGTACCTGTTCCGCTCTCCCGCCACCCCCGCGCAGCTGCAGGCCCGGGCGAACACCCTTGTGCACGAGATGAGCCACATGTGGTTCGGCGATCTCGTCACCTGCCGCTGGTGGGGAGACCTGTGGCTGAAGGAGAGCTTCGCCGAGTTCATGGGCAGCCACGTCTCGGTCGAGGCCAACGGCTTCGACGAGGGGTGGGTCAACTTCGCCACCGGCCGCAAGGTCGGCGCGTACCTCGCCGACTCGATGCCCACCACACACCCGATCGTGGCCCGCATCGACGACCTTGAGGCGGCCAAGACCAACTTCGACCGGATCACCTACTCCAAGGGTTCGTCGGCGCTGACCCAGCTCGTCCACTACGTCGGCCTCGACGCGTTCCTCGCCGGCGCGCGCCGCTACTTCGCCGCCCACGCCTTCGGGGCGGCCTCCCTGAACGACTTCGTCGAGGCCCTCGACGCCGAGACCGAGCGCGACCTCTCCGGCTGGATCGGTGCCTGGCTCGAGACGTCCGGCCACGACACGCTGCGTCCCCGCCTCGTACTCGACGACGACGGCACGGTCGCGGAGCTCGCGATCGAACGGAGCGACCCGGACGGAGCAGAGCGCCCGCACGCGACCACCGTCGGTCTCTACCGACTCGTAGACGGGCGGCTCACCCTGTCGCAGCGCCTCGACGTGCTGATCGTCGGAGACCTCACGGCGGTCGACGTCCCCGCCGGCACCCCTGCCCCCGACCTCGTGCTGGTGAACGACCTCGACCAGACCTTCGCCGCCGTCGCCCTCGACGGGGCCGCCGTGCTGCTCCACCACATCGGCGAGCTTGAGCCCCTCGCGCGCGCGGTGGCCTGGACGGCGCTCTGGACCGAGCTGCGGGCCGGCCGTCTGACGTCGGCCGACTTCGTCGAGGCGGTGCTCCGTGCGGGGGAGACGCAAAGTGGGCTGCTCGCCTCGGTGCTCACCTGGGCCCAGACGGCGGTGGGCCGCTACACGCCCGAGGCCGACGTGCCCGGGCTGGCCGCGCGCTGGCGCGACGGCTCACGCTCCGCCCTGCTCGCGGCGGGGAGGGGTCGGCTGCTCAGCTGCTCTGGGCCAAGGCGTACCTGCGGGCCGCGGCCCTTGCGCCCGAGGACGTCCGGTGGCTGCTTGCCGACGGCGCGGTGGCCGGGTTGGAGGGTTCCGTCGATCTCACCTGGCTCGCCTGGGAGAGCCTCTCCACCCAGGGCACCGCCACCGACGCCGAGCTCGACGCGGTGCTGGCCACAGACGACACCGCCGCGGGCAGGGTGGCACGGCTGCGTTGCTGGGCTGCCCGGCCGTCGGCGGAGGTCAAAGCGGAGGCGTGGCGCCGCGCGCACACGGCCGGGGGCGAGACCAACGAGAATGTCGACGCGCTGCTGGCCGGGTTCAACGCCGCGGGACAGGCGGGCCTGCGGGCCCCCTGGCGGGAGCCGTACTTCGACTCGCTGCTTTCCGTCTGGCACGACCACCCCATCGAGATCGCGATGCGGCTGGTGCGCGGCGGCTTCCCCGACGACGACCACGTGGCGGGCGCCGACTGGCTGGCGGCCAACCCGGCCGCACCGGCCACCCTGCGCCGACTCGTCAAGGAGGGCGTGCACGAGGCGGAGGTCGCGGTGCGGGCCCGCTCCGCGCGGGCCTGACGCGGGCTCAGCCTTCGAGCAGCTCGTACACGCCCTGCAGGGTCTCGTTCGGGCGGAAGGGGAACTGTTCGACCGTCTCGGGCGTCGAGATGCCGGTGAGCACGAGCACCGTGTGCAGGCCGGCCTCGATGCCCGCGACGATGTCGGTGTCCATCCGGTCGCCGATCATGCCGGTGGTCTCGGAGTGGGCGCCGATCTTGTTCAGCGCCGAGCGGAACATCATGGGGTTCGGCTTGCCCACGACGTACGGCTCCTTGCCGGTGGCCTTCGTGATGAGAGCTGCCACCGCCCCGGTGGCGGGCACGACACCGTCGAGGGCAGGGCCGGTCGCGTCGGGATTGGTGACGATGAAGCGCGACCCGCTGTTGATCAGCCGGATCACGGTGGTGATGGACTCGAACGAGTAGGTGCGGGTCTCGCCGACCACGACGAAGTCGGGGGTGTGGTCGGTCATGATCATCCCCTTCTCGTACAGGGCGGTGATCAGGCCGGCCTCGCCGACCACGTAGCAGGAGCCGCCGGGCTTCTGTTCGGCCAGGAACTGCGCGGTGGCCATGGCGGAGGTCCAGATCCGCTCCTCCGGCACGTCCAGCCCGGAGTCGCGCAGCCGCACGGAGAGGTCGCGTGGGGTGAAGCTCGAGTTGTTGGTGAGCACCAGGAACGGCGTCTCGTCGCGCGTCCACTGGTCGATCAGTTCAGGGGCGCCCGGCAGCGGCCGGGAGTCGTGGACGAGGACGCCGTCCATGTCGGTGAGCCAGCACCTGATGTCGCTTCGGGTTCGCATGGCCTTCACCGTAGAGCATCCGGTTCAGAGGGAGGCCCCACCCGGATTGTGGGGGCCTCCCTCCGCATCCGGGTGTGGATCAGCCCTTGCCCTTCGGCTTGGGCGCCGGGCCGTTACCGGTGCTGGTGGCGGCGCCCTCGCCGTAGCTGATCGTGATCGGGCTACCGGTCCAGGTCTCCCAGTGGGCCGGGTTCGACGCATCGCCGAGCGCCTTCAGGACGCGGGCCTCGAGGATGTAGTCGCCGTCGGCGACCCGGCGCAGCTTGCCGTTGCCGCCGTTGTTGCCTTGGAAGGTGCCGTCCCAGGCGAGGGTGACGAGTCCCTCCGTGCGCCCCATGTCGAGTTCGGTGGCGTAGTTCACGAAGTTGCTGTGCACCCGTGCACCCTTCGAGCCGTCGGGGTTGGCCTTGTAGACGTCGACGTACAGCTCCGAGACGGGGTAGGAGAGGAAGAACGCCAGGTACGGGAGGTCCTCACCCACCATCGAGTACTCCTGGAAGTCGTCGGCGAGGAAGAGCTCCCCATCCTCGGCGAAGGTCATGGCCGCGAACTGCAGCGCAGTCAGGGCCTGGTAGTCGCCGGAGAGCCCCGCGAAGGGGACGGTGAGCTCGTCGTCTGCGGACTTCAGGGTGATCCAGCCGCCGTACAGGGCGCCGTCCACTCCGAAGTCCTCGCCGATCTGCACGGCGACCTTCGCGGTGCCGTGCGCGGGGACCGTGACCTCGGTCGCCGAGACCCGGACATCGGCCTTGACGGTGTAGAAGTCGAACTCGTCCGAGGCGGGGCCGTAGGTCGCGATCCCGTGCCGTGCGCCGATGGCGTAGGTGACCGGCCGATCCGAGGTGTTGGTGACGGTCAGGGTGGTGGTGACAGGTCCGGCCTCGCCCTCGCCGAGCGAGATCTTCTGCGGCGACACCGACGTCTTCGAGGTGATGGCCTGCGGGATGTCGATGAGGCCGCCGCCCTGCCGGAAGACGGGCTCGAGGTACGGTGTGCCGGGCGCGAGGCTGAAGCCGATCTGGTTGGCCGTGTTGGTCAGCGCGGTGCGGACCTCGAAGGGTGTCAGGGATGGGTCGGCCTCCAGCAGGAGGGCCGCCGCTCCGGCGACGTGCGGCGACGACATCGACGTGCCGCCCAAGGTGGTGTAACTGCCGCGCTCGAGCGGGTAGGTCGAGTAGATGCTGCCGCCCGGGGCGGACACGTCGGGCTTGAGGTCGAGATCGGCGGCGAGGCCGTAGGAACTGAAGTCGGACTGGTAGCCGCCGGTCGGGTTGTCGAACCGCTTCGGCGCCTCCGAGAAGGTGATCGTCGTGGATCCGGCGGCCGCGATCTCCTTGAGGAGCGCGGCACCGTCGACCTTCAGCAGGCTGACCGCAGGAATCGTGATGGGCGTGTCGCCCTCCACGGTCATGTTGATGACGCCGTCGACGTTGTTGTAGATCAGCGCCGCCGAGTAGCCGGCGGCCTGTGTGTTCAGGGTCTTCTCGTGGAAGGAGCAGTCGCCGCGGCTGATCAGCAGCGCCTGGTTGGCGCCCGCGGCGGCCGGGATGGTGGCCGGGGCACACGCCGTCACGGGATTGGCCGCAGTCAGGTTCATGGTGACGCCGCCGGTCGGGTCGGGGGCGCCCGCGGAGCCGAGGAACGGGAACTCGGCGCCTGCTGCACTGGTCACGTAGGACGCCATGAACGCGACGTTGTCGACCGAGCCGACGGTGATGACGTCGTGCGCGACGCCCGGTGCGCCTCCCGAGAAGAGGCCGGCCGCGCCGGAGTTGCCTGCGGACACGACCATCGTGACGCCTGCCGCCACGAGGCGGTCGGCGATGACGGCGGTCGGGTAGCTGGGCCAGGTCTGGAAGGAGGCGCCGAGGCTCATGTTGATCACGTCCATGCCGTCGGCGTAGGCGCGCTCCATGGCCTGCATGATCACTTCGCTGTCGCTGCTGGCCTGCTCGCCGCAGCCGAAGACGCGGTAGGCGCCGAGATCGACGCCGGGGGCCACGCCTGTGACCTCACCGTCTGCGCCCACGATGCCCGCGACGTGCGAGCCGTGTCCCTGGCAGTCGTCCGGCCACCGGTCGGGCTTCGGTGTGTTCTCGGCAGGGTCGGCGCTGTCGGCGTTGTAGGCGTCCCCGACGAAGTCCCAGCCGTACCTGACCCGGGTGCCGGGGAAGTCGGCCGTCTGGTCGTTGACGCCGGAGCCCCGAAGTCGGGGTGGTTGTAGTCGATGCCGGTGTCGATGACGCCGACCTTGATCCCTTACCGGTGAAGCCGAGTTCCTGGTTGACGACGTCGGCGCCGGTCATACCCCTGGCGGTGTTGACGTTCGGCCTGGTCGACGACTCCTGGGGGCGTGCGACCGTGATGACGGGGTAGACCCCCGCGACGCCGGCCGCCCTGGCCAACTTCTTCGCGCTGGCGAGGTCAGCGGTGACCGACACCCCGTTCCAGGTGCTGCTGTAGCTGCGGTTGACGGTGAGCCGTGCTCCGTCCGCCTTTGCCGCGGCGATGGCCTTGTCCTGGGCCTTCTTCACCTTGTCGCTGCTGCCGCCCTTGATCCGGGGACTGCCCTGGATCTCGACGAGCCAGCGGTTGGTGACGACCCCGTCCCCGATCGACCCCAGCATGTCGTCGATTGACGGTGCCGTAGGGATGGGCCGGGTGCGATCGGATCCGGCAGTGTGGTGTCGGCGGCTGAGGTGCCCACGGTGCCGAGGCACAGCGCGGCGGCCAGCAGCCCCGTCCCGATTGCTCGGATGGGTCGTCTGTGGCGTGGATGTGACATGGATGCTCCTCCCGGGTGGTGCGACGGCGGTGTCGACACGCATGGGCGCACTCTGCCAGCAGCGTGGGTCGCGGATGCCCGATCCCGGAAAATGACATGGGCGACGTGACCCGAATCGGGTGGCGGTGCAACGGAAGTGGCTGCGAATCGTCCCAAGGGTGGTAGACGGTAGATTTGGCACCGTGGCAGACACCGTTGAACACGCGACCCAGACCCCTGAGCTTGAGCAGCCCTACGCGGCGCTAGGCGTCAAGGACGACGAGTACGCCAGGATCCGTGAGATCCTCGGCCGGCGACCCACCTCCGCCGAGCTCGCCATGTACTCCGTGATGTGGTCGGAGCACTGCTCCTACAAGTCCTCCAAGGTGCACCTGAAGAAGTTCGGAGCGCTGTCGCAGGAGACCCCGCGCGGGCCCCTGCTCGCGGGCATCGGCGAGAACGCGGGAGTGGTCGACATCGGCCAGGGCTACGCCGTCACGTTCAAGGCGGAGTCGCACAACCACCCGTCCTACGTCGAGCCGTACCAGGGCGCCGCGACCGGCGTCGGAGGCATCGTGCGCGACATCCTCGCGATGGGTGCCCGTCCGATCGGTGTGATGGACTCGCTGCGCTTCGGCCCCCTGCACGAGGCGGACACCCGCCGCGTCCTGCCGGGCGTGGTCGCGGGCGTCGGCGGCTACGGTAACTGCCTCGGTCTGCCCAATATCGGCGGCGAGGTCCAGTTCGATCCCTCCTACCTCGGCAACCCACTCGTCAACGCGCTCTGCGTCGGCGTCCTTCGCCACGAGGACCTCCACCTCGCGCACGCCTCCGGAGTCGGCAACCAGGTGATCCTCTTCGGCGCGGCCACCGGCGGCGACGGCATCGGCGGCGCCTCCATCCTCGCCTCCGAGACCTTCGACGAGACCGGCCCGCCAAGCGGCCCAGCGTCCAGGTGGGTGACCCCTTCATGGAGAAGCTGCTCATCGAGTGCACCCTCGAACTGTTCCGCGCGGGCATCGTCAACGGGATCCAGGACTTCGGCGCGGCGGGCATCTCCTGCGCCACCTCGGAGTTGGCCTCCGCCGGTGACGGTGGCATGTTCGTCAACCTCGACCTCGTGCCGCTGCGCGACCCGAACCTCGCGCCCGAAGAGATCCTGATGAGCGAGTCGCAGGAGCGCATGATGGCGGTCGTCGAGCCCGCCAACGTCGAGCGTTTCATGGAGATCTGCGCCAAGTGGGACGTGCTGGCCACCGTGGTCGGCGAGGTCATCGAGGGCGACCGCCTGATCATCCAGTGGCACGGCGAGACCATCGTCGACGTCGACCCGAAGACGGTCGCGCATGAAGGCCCCGTCTACAACCGTCCCTACCACCGCCCGCCTGGCTCGACGACGTCAACGCCGATCCGGCTGAGGCCCTGCCCAGGGACAACTCCGCCGATGGGCTCCGCGCCGCACTGACCGCCGTCCTGTCCCACCCGAACGTGGCGGACAAGACGTGGGTCACGCAGCAGTACGACCGCTACGTGCGCGGCAACTCGGTGCTCGCGCAGCCGGAGGATTCCGGCATGCTGCGCATCGACGAGGAGACCGGGCTCGGTATCGCCCTGTCGCTCGACGCCAACTCGCGCTTCTCCTACCTCAACCCGTACCTCGGCGCGCAGCTGTCACTGGCCGAGTCCTACCGCAACGTGGCCGTCACCGGCGCGGAGCCGGTCGCGATCACCGACTGCCTCAACTTCGGCTCGCCGGAGGATCCCGAGGTGATGTGGCAGTTCTCGGAGGCGGTCATCGGTCTCGTCGACGGTTGCCGCGAGCTCGGCGTTCCCGTCACGGGCGGCAACGTCTCCCTCTACAACCAGACGGCGTCCACCCCGATCCTGCCGACCCCGACGGTCGGTGTGCTCGGCGTGATCGACGACGTCGCCACCCGCATCCGCAGCGGCTTCACGCATGCGGGCGACGCGATCTACCTGCTCGGTGAGACCCGCGAGGAGCTCTCCGGATCGATCTGGGAGGCCGCCACAGCCGACGGGCATCTCGGTGGCATGCCGCCGAAGGTCGACCTGGCCGCCGAGAAGGCACTCGCGGGCGTGATGGTCGAGAGCGCCCGCCAGGGGCTGCTCACCTCGGCACACGACGTCAGTGAGGGTGGCCTCGCCGTGGCGCTGGCCGAGTCGGCCTTCCGCAACGGTGTCGGCTTCGCCGTCACCCTGCCGGGCGACGACCCGACGGTGGCCCTCTTCTCCGAGTCGGCCGCGCGGGCGGTCGTGTCGCTCCCCGGTTCCTCGGTCGCCGCGTTCGAGGCGTTGTGCGCCGAACGGGGCGTGCCCGCCGCCCGGATCGGCGAGGTCACCGGTGACGAGGAACTCGAGTTCGTCGGTTTGCTGAGCGTTGCGCTGGACGAGGCGCACTCCACCTGGCACGCGCCCCTTCCGGACGCCCTGGCCTGATCCGGGCCGGCCGCTTCCGCGATCGGGTCAGTGGGACTCCTCCAGCCGGTGCAGTTGTCCGAGCAGGGTGGCCGCCAACTCGCGACGGCAGATCAGCAGATCGGGCAGCCACGACGACTCACGGTTGTAGGTCAGCTTCGACCCGTCGATCCGGCTGGTGTGCAGCCCACCGGCCCGTGCGACGGTGACGGCGGCGGCCGAGTGCCACTCGTACAGGCCGCCGGCGTGCAGATAGATGTCGACCTCGCCGGTCAGCACTGCCATCGCCTTGGCCCCTGTCGATCCCATCGGAACCACCTCGAGCGGAAGCTCCTCGGACAGCGACGTGACGAGGGCCGGGGCCGCGAGCGGCTGACGGCGATCCGCAGCGCGCCGCGGCGGTGGGACCGGGGTGGTGTGGTCACTGTGTCGGAGCGGTACAGGAGGTGGCGTCCAGGCAGCGCGACCGCCGCGGCGGTCAACCCTCCCGCACGACTCCAGAGCGCAACCTGTACCGCGAAGTCAGTGCGCCACGCATGGTCGGTCTCGTGCTCTCCGTACTCGCGGGTCCCGTCGAGCGGGGCAACGATCCACACCCGGTCTGCGGCAAGCCGCGCGCGGTCATCCTCGGACTCTTCACTCAAGACCGCGTCGCCGGGCGCTCCTCGCCGAGCCTCCGCACCAGATATGCCCTCGACTCCTCAGCACCGGAGGCAACGGCGTCCGGGAGGTCCGACGCAGGCCGACGAGCAGCCTTCCTGCGCCGTCGGCAAGTGAGGCGGCCAGATCGTGGTCCCCCTGCAGCGACATCGTCAGCCCTCCTTGTCCGGTGCCCGTGACTCGGCATCACCCGCGGTCGGTGTGGTGGTGAGCACAACCCGGGTCATCGGTGGTGTTGGAGGGCCCGCGCCCTGTCCGGAAGGGTCCTGGTACAGGAACAGAGCGCGGGCCGATCATGGGTAGGGGATGGATGGTTGGCACCGACCCGCCGCGCGGTCGCGGGCGCGTGGTGGTGCAGGCCCCAGCGGCGCAGCGGAGTCATCGATGACTCGACAACCACCCGCGCCCTACGCATCAGGTTCCCCGTTCGTGATGCAGTGCTGAAAGGTGAGGCCAAGTATGCGCCCGAGCGCTGCCGAGGGCAAGGCCCGGAAACTTCCGGTCGGGGCGCCGTGCCGGGCGGTGACGCAGCAGGCAGGAAGACCCCTCGGAGGATCCGACACGCCGGAGAGGATGTTGTCGATCGCACCGATCTCTGGTGGCTGATCCCCCAGATGTCAGGATGTGGCGAACGGCGGAGGCGCGTGAGGCTGGGGGTCCCATGGCAGCTCGCCAGGGGAGGACGTTGCCATGACCGCAACGGACATTGCAGTAGGAGCGCCACACCGACGGTTTGAGGTGGCGCTCGCGGAACTCGTGCAGGGAAACCCTGCGCGGCAGCGCACCTTGATCGCCCTGACCGACCTGCTCATGGTTGCGCTCGTCGTGTCGACCTCGGTGGTGGTCGCGGCGCGATCGCAGAGCGCGACCCTGCCGGGATGGGTGTTCGCCACGATCCCGCTTGCCTGGTTGGTGTTCCTGGCATTGGCTGGGGCCTACTCGCTGCCGCACCTGCAGACGGGTTACGACGAGTACCGTCGCGTCGCTTCGGCGTCGCTCAGCCTGGCCGGCGCCGTCGGCATCGGCTGCTATCTCCTGGACGTGCCGCTGTCCAGGGCCTTCTTCCTCGTGAGCTTCGGGCTCGGTATCCCGATGCTGCTCCTGCTGCGGTTCGCCCGCCGCAGGACGTTCTCGAAGCTCCGTGAGCTGGGTGTCGTCAGCTCCCAGGTCATCGTCGCGGGTCACCCAGGCACATCGACTCGATCGCCCGCGTGCTGCGGCGCGAGAAGTGGCTCGGCTACCGCGTCGTCGGCGCGCTGACGAACGCGGACGTTCGTGAGACCCGGAGGGGCTGCCCGTGCTCGGGGGAGTCGATGACGTTGCGACCCTCGCCCGGGAGACGCCGTTCCAGGCCGTCATCTTCGCGGAGGGATCGTTCCCGGACGGCCAGCACTTCCGTCGGATCGCGTGGGAACTCGAACGCCACTCGACGCAGATGATCGTGGTGCCCGCCCTCAGTGACATCTCCGCGGGGAGGTTGATCACGCGGCCGGTCGGGGGCTTCCGCTGGTGCACGTCGCCCGCCCGCAGGCGGTGAAGGCCTCCAAGTGGAACAAGCGGCTGTTCGACATCGTCGGGTCGTTCCTGCTCATCATCGCCAGCGCGCCGATCGTCGCGATCGCCGCGGTCGCGATCAAGCTGGAAGACGGCGGCCCGATCTTCTTCAAGCAGGTCCGCGTCGGGCGCTGGGCCGCGAGTTCGAGTGCTTCAAGATGCGCTCGATGGTTCCGGATGCTGAGGCGCGCAAGGCCGCGCTCGAGGGCTGAACGAGGGCGCCGGCCTGCTGTTCAAGATGGCGCGCGACCCGCGGATCACGAAGGTCGGCCAGTTCATCCGCCGGTTCTCCATCGACGAACTGCCACAGTTCCTGAACGTCCTGCGGGGCGACATGAGCCTCGTCGGGCCCCGGCCGGCGCTGCCGCGAGAAGTCGCGGCCTACGACCGGGATGCGGTGCGCAGGCTTGACGTGCGTCCCGGCCTGACCGGCCTGTGGCAGGTTTCGGGTCGCTCCGACCTGCCGTGGGATGAGACGGTGCGACTGGACATCTACTACGTGGACAACTGGTCGATGATGCAGGACGTGGTCATCATCGGGCGCACGGCCCGCGCGGTCCTGAGCTCGCGGGGTGCCTACTGACAGCTGATGGTGCGGGGATAGTGTGGTGGACATGAGTCTCCACGATGCAGTCAATGACGTCATGCCCTCCGTCCTCACCGACCTCAAGCGGTTGATCAGCATCCGGTCGATCTCGTCGCAGCCCGAGCACGCAGACGACGTGCTCGCGGCCGCCGACCTGGTCGTCGAGCTGCTGAAGGGCGCCGGATGCCCTGAGGTGACGCTGCTGGAGGCCGGCGGGGCAACCCCGCCGTCTTCGGCCACTTCCCGGCACCCGAGGGTCAGCCGACCGTGCTGCTCTACGCCCACTACGACGTGCAGCCCACGGGTGACCCGGACAGTGGACCTCACCCGCGTTCGCCTCCGATGTCCGCGACGGGCGGATGTGGGCGCGCGGATCGGCCGATGACAAGGGCGGCATCGCAGCGCACCTCGGAGCGCTCCGCGCGTTCGGAGGCAGGCCTCCGGTCGGGGTGAAGGTCTTCATCGAGGGTGAGGAGGAGATCGGCTCACCGAGCATGGGCAAGCTCCTCGAGAGGTACGGCAGCGAGCTCGTCGCCGACGTCTTCGTGATCGCTGACGCCGTGAACTGGAAGGTCGGAGAGCCCGCCCTCACCACCACGCTCCGCGGTGTCGTCGACGCCGTCGTGACCGTGTCGACGCTGGAGACCGGCCTCCACTCCGGCCAGTTCGGAGGTGTCGTCCCCGATGCGCTGACCGTCATGTCGAGGCTACTCGCCACCCTGCACGACGACCGCGGCAACGTCGCCATCAAGGGCTCGTGAGCGCGCCCGATCCGGACGTCGAGTACGACGAGGAGCGCCTCCGCGAGGAGACCGGCATCCTGGAGGGCGTCGAGTGGATCGGCGACGGCATGGCATCTGCGCGGATGTGGACCAAGCCGTCCGCCTCCGTGCTTGCCATCGACGCCACGCCGGTGCGGGACGCCTCGAACACCCTCATCGCGACCGCCCGCGCCAAGGTGAGCGTCCGCATCGCACCCGGCGACACCGCCGAGAACGCGTCCGCCGCGCTCCGCGAGCACCTGCTCAGCAACGCCCCCTGGGGTGCCAGGGTGGAGGTCGAGGCCGGGCAGGGCGGCGCGGGCACCCGGATCGATCTCAGCGGTGACCGTGCCACGGCGGCGCTTGCCGCCCTGCGTGAGGGTTTCGGCGTCGAGGCCGTCCAGATCGGAACGGGTGGCTCCATCCCATCGTGGCCGAGTTCGCCGAACTGAACCCGGATGCCGTGTTCCTGCTCACCGCGGTGGTCGACCCCACCTCCCGGATGCACGGGATCGACGAGTCGCTCGAACTCGCCGACCTGCACAAGGCGACCCTCTCGGAGGCATTGCTGCTGCGCAACCTGGCGCGGTGATCGGGGCCCGCGCCGACGAGGCTGCCCGATCCGTCCTCGAGGCGTTCCACCAGCGACCGCTTCCCGTGCCGTACCTGCGGCTCGGGCGGTCCGGCGGCCTGCCAGCCCGGTCGGCCGCTGGATCTACTGGTGGCAGGCGCACCTGCTCGACAATCTCGTTGACGCGCGCCTGCGCGGCTCCCGGCTGGTGGACGATCGGCTCATCCGGCGCCAACTCGCGGGCATCTACGTCTGCAACGGCTTCCGGTTCCGCAACCGCTACTTCGACGACATGGCATGGCTGTCGCTCGCGGCACAGCGGGCCGGATCGGGGCGCGTGCGGCTGCGTCGCGTGCTGGAGCGGGGCATCACCGACGATTTCGGCGGCGGCTCGTTCTGGCGCACCGACCGCAGGTACAAGGCCACCGCTGCCACCGGCCCGATCTCGCTGTTCCTGGCGCGCGAGGGCGATGACCTCACGGCGGCCCGGCTTCTGGGCTGGTTGCGCACGGTGCTCGCGGACGAAGACGGCCTGTTCCGCGATGGCATCAGGCTCGTGGACGGGGTACCGGAGGTCAACGGGTGGGTCTTCACGTACAACCAGGGCCCTGCCCTCGGCACCATGCTCGAGTTGGGCGACGACGCCAACCTGGAGGCCGCGGAGCGGCACGTCGCCGTCGTCGCGCGGCGCCTAACCCACGGGGAGTCCCGCGTGCTCATCACACACCGCGGAGGCGACGGCGGGTTGTTCACCGGCATCCTGACGCGCTACCTCGCGCTCGCGGCCACCGACCGCCGACTGTCGGGGAAGGCACGCTCGACCGCTGGAGAGCTCGTCACCGCGACCGCGGACAACCTCTGGCGAGGTAGGGAGCGACGCCTCCGTCAGGGGAGATCCGTGACGGTCTTCCCACAGGACACCACGCTCGGTGTGCATGAGCACCGTTGGACGGTCGAGTTGTCGACCCAGCTTCAGGCCTGGATGGCGCTGGAGGCGGCGGCCTGCGTCGCGCGCGGCACCGGCTGACCGAGCGTCTCCGCCCACATCACGTGGTCGCGCAGGTGCAGGCCGAGCGCGAAGGGCAGCCAGGGCAGGCAGTCGGCGGGAATCGCATCAGGTGCGAACCACCCGACCTCCGAGGTGTTCTCCAGTGCGGCCGGCGTCCCCTCCCACCGTGAGGCGCTCAGGAAGATGCTGAACCCGCCAGAGCCCCTTGCTCCCACCGCTCGACGCCCACCACATCGAGGTCGGCGGGGATGATCGTGACCCCGACCTCCTCGGCCGCCTCGCGGGCCGCGGCGGCGGCGACCGGCTCGCCCATCCCGACGTGGCCGCCCGGCAGGTTCCACAATCCCTCGCCGCGACCGGTGCCTGCGCGCCTGCCCAGCAGCACCCGCCCGACCCCGTCGCGCACGATCGCCCATGCCACCAGCTCGATCTCCATGCACTCCAGCTAATCAGACGCGGTGCGGGGCGTCGATGGGTAGCGTGTCGCCATGGCACGAATCGAGAGGGACTCCCTCGGCGAACTCGAGATCCCGGACGGCGTGTACTGGGGCATCAACACCGCGCGGGCGATGCAGAACTTCCGGATCAGCAGGCGTGAGATCAGCGTCTACCCGGACCTCCTGGTCGCCTACGCCCAGGTGAAGCAGGCAGCGGCACGGGCAAACAGGGAGATCGGCGTGCTCGACGGCGAGCGCGCCGAACTGATCGACCGGGCGGCGCAGGACATCATCGACGGTGGGCTGACCGACCAGTTCGTCGTCGGCGTGATCCAGGGTGGGCGGGCACCTCGACGAACATGAACTTCAACGAGGTGATCGCCAACCGCGGGCTCGAACTGGCGGGACGGCCGTTCGGCGACTACGACTTCCTGTCTCCGAACGACCACGTCAACCGGTCGCAGTCGACCAACGACACCTACCCGAGCGCGGTGAAACTGAGCCTCGTCTACTCGCTGCTGCGCGTGATCCAGGAGATGCGCCTGCTGCGCAACTCGTTCGCGGCCAAGGGCCGCGAGTTCCGGGAGGTGCTCAAGGTCGGCCGCACCCAGCTGCAGGATGCGGTGCCGATGACGCTCGGCCAGGAGTTCTGGGGGTTCGCCACCACGGTCGGGGACGACATCGACCGGCTCGAGGACGTCCGCCAGCTGCTCTGGCGGCTGAACCTGGGGCCACCGCGATCGGGACGGGCATCACGGCGCCGCCGGACTACGCCCGGCAGTGCTCAGGCACCTGCGCGCCGTCACCGGGCTCGAGCAGTTGGACAACGCGAGGGATCTGATCGAGGCCACCAGCGACACGGGGGTGTTCATCTCGGTGTCCTCGGTGCTCAAACGCACCGCGATGCGGTTGTCGAAGATCTGCAACGACCTGCGGCTGCTGAGCTCCGGCCCACAGGTGGGGCTGGGGAGATCAACCTCCCGAGAAGCAGGCCGGCAGCTCGATCATGCCCGGGAAGGTGAACCCGGTGATTCCCGAGGCCGTGAACCAGGTCGCGTTCATCATCGCCGGCGCTGACATCACCGTGTCGATGGCATCCGAGGCCGGCCAGCTGCAACTCAACGCGTTCGAGCCGGTGATGGCGCACGTCCTGCTGCAGAACGCGACCTGGCTCCGCCGTGCGATCAGGACGCTGCGGATCAACTGCGTCGATGGGATCACCGCCAATCAGGAGCGGCTCCGCGGCAACGTGGAGGCGTCGGTGGGCGTGGTCACGGCGCTGACGCCGCGGATCGGGTACGCGGCCGCCGCCCGGTTGGCCAAGCGTGCCCTGCATGAGGGGAGTCGATCCGCGACCTTGTGCTGGGTGAGGACCTGGTGGGGAGGACGAACTCGACGCGATGCTCGATCCGACGACGCTGTCGGGCGGCCTGTTCGACACGGGGCCGCTCCCCGCGCTCACACCCGAGGCCATCGCCAGGGTGGAGGCGGCGCTGGATGAGGCCGATCGGAGCGACCGGGCCTGACCAGGGTCAGCCGTCGAGGTCCTGCTCGATGAGGGCGGCGATCTGATCGACCGCGTCCCTGTTCTCGGACTCGACGGTGACCTCGACACCCAGTTCCGCCCCGAGCGTCATGATGAGCAGCGACGAGGTGGCGTCGACGCCGTGCCCGTCCGCACCGCCCACGGACAACGTGATCTCATCTTCGAACTCTGACGCGGCTGACGCGATCACCGCTGCGGGGCGTGCGTGGAGACCGATCCTCGAGCCGACGACTGCAACTTTGGACGGCATCCTGTGCTCCTTACTGCTCCGCGTGGCTCCGCTGCCCCGCTCTGCCGAGGTCAAGCATAGCCGCCCACCCCAATTGGTCAGACCCGCCTTTGGGCAGGCCGGGTGGTCGTCCGACGGCTCCCTGCCCCGTGAGGTGGGGGGCCGATGGGCGCCTCGGGACGTTCCGCGGAGGCAGCGGGGACGACCGTCACCGGGTCAGGGCCTGCGGAGCGGCCCCGTCGACTGGCGGATGATCAGGTCGGGATGGAAGAGGATCTCGGTGTTGTCGGTCCGGGTGCCGCCGATGCTCGCGAGCAGCGTGTCGACGGCCGCCTTGCACATGGCGCGCACGGGCTGTCGCACCGTGGTGAGGGCGGGGTCGGTGAACGCCATCAGTGGGGAGTCGTCATAACCGACGACCGAGAGGTCCTGCGGCACTGAGAGGCCGCGTGAGCGTGCCTCACGGATGACGCCGAGCGCCATCACATCGGACCCGCAGATGATGGCCGTGTGGCCGGCGTCGAGCAGCCTTCCACCCGCGGCCTGGCCGCCCTCGACGCTGAAGATGGTCGACACGATGCTCTCCCGGGGAAGACCCTGGTCGAGGAACGCCTCGATCTTGCGCCGGGTGGGCTGGTAGCGCTGCTGCCCGACGGCCAGCCCGATGCGGGTGTGGCCGAGGGAGCGCAGATGCGCCACGGAGGAGGCGATGGCCTCGGCGTCGGAGCACGAGAAGAAGGCGGCGTCGACGCGGTGGTCGTGGGAGTTGATGAAGACGGCTGGCACTCCCGCCGAGATCAGTTGCTGATAGTGCGTGGGGTGGCCAGCTGGTCGGCGAGGGAGCCGGAGACCGACAGCAGCCCAGCCACCTCGACGCCGAGCAGGGTGTCGAGATACTGCTCCTCGGTGGTTCCCCCGGACCTGACGAGCAGAGCAGCATGTGTTGCCCGGCCGCGGCCAGTTGCAGCGACAGTTCGTGGGCGAAGGCAGCGAAGGTGGGGTTGCCGAGTTCCGGGACGATGACGGCGATCAGACCCTCGCGCTCGGATGCGGTCGAGGGTAGCCGAGGGTCTCCATCGCGGCCAGCACACTGGCCCGCGTCGCTTCGGCGACACCCGGTTTGCTGTTGAAGACCCGTGAGACCGTCGCGGTCGAGACGCCCGCGATCTCGGCGATGTCCGCCAACCGCATCCGTGGTGGGATCACGGCGCCTCCCCTTCTCGTGAGCTTCTCCGGTCATGCTCCCAGAACCCTTGACATCGTGCAAGAGTTTTGCAGGATTCTTGCAATGATGCCTCCGAAGCCGTCGTCTGTTCGGTATCTGTCGCTGTCGTTACCGAGTTGTTATGCAAAACGCTTGCATCGATTGCGGATTTCATTACGCTATCGAAGTACGCGGGTGGCACCGAAGCGACCCGGATCCCTAAGGAGAACCACATGCGTAAGAGCCTCATTGCCGTCGCAGCGGCCGGGCTGACCCTCTCCCTTGCCGCCTGCAGCGGTGGCGGCACCCCGACCGCGACGCCCACGGGTGGGGCGACGAGCCCACAGTCGAGCGCCACGGCTCCGCCCAGCACGCCCGCCGCCGCCGGCAGCCTGACGGTGTGGGTCGATGAGACCCGGATCGATGCCTTCAAGGAGATCGGAACCGCGTTCCAGGCCGCGAGCGGCGTGACGCTCGACGTCGTGCAGAAGCCGACGGCCGACCTCAAGACCGACTTCATCGCGCAGGCCCCGACGGGTGAGGGACCCGACCTCGTGGTCGGCGCCCACGACTGGGTCGGTGACTTCCAGAAGAACGGCGTCGTCGCGCCGGTCGAGATCGGCGACGCGGTCGACGGCTTCAACAAGCTCGCGATCCAGGGCTTCACGTTCGACGGCCAGCTGTACGGCGTGCCTTACGCGGTCGAGAACATCGGCCTCGTCCGCAACAACGGCATGGTCAAGGACACCCCGGCCACCTTCGACGAGCTGATCGCCCAGGGCAGGCCGTGCAGGGCGCCGAGTTCCCGGCCGTGATCCAGCAGGGCCCCAGCGGTGATGCCTACCACCTGTACCCGGTCCAGTCGTCGTTCGGTGCCACTGTGTTCAAGACCGACGCGGCAGGTGGATACACCACCGAGCTCGGCATGGCCGGCCCCGAGGGCGAGGCCTTCGCCGTCTACCTGAAGAAGATGGCCGACGCCAAGGTCGTGTCCGCCTCGCTCGACGGTGCCCAGGCGAAGCAGGCGTTCATCGATCAGAAGACGCCCTACATCGTCACCGGCCCGTGGAACATCGCCGACTTCCAGAAGGCCGGGCTCGACGTCACAGTGCTGGCCGTCCCGTCTGCCGGTGGCAAGCCGTCCGCCCCGTTCCTCGGGGTCCAGGGTGTCTACCTCTCCTCGAAGTCCGAGAACACGCTGCTCGCCAACCAGTTCCTCGAGTACATGACCACTCCCGAGGCGCAGGACAAGCTGTACGAGCTCGGCGGCCGTGAGCCCGCGCTCACCGAGTCGGCGGCCAAGGTCGACGACGTGATCCTGAAGGGCTTCGCCGAGGCGGGCAAGGACGGCCAGCCGATGCCGGCCATCGCGGCCATGGGCGCGGTGTGGACGTTCTGGGGCGGGGCGCAGCTCAGCATCATCGACGGGACCGCGGAGCCGGTCGCCGCGTGGCAGGCCATGGTCAAGAACATCAATGACGCCATCTGAGCGCTGACCTCTGATTAGACTGAGGGTTGCGGGCGAGGGATCGTCCGCAACCCTCAGCCGTCGCAATGAAGCGAAGGGACAATCCGTGAGCACTCCGACCCGAACGGCCCCGAGGCTCTCCCACGCCCGCGATATCGCGCGCCCGGGCTTCTACGTGAAGCTCGTCCTCATGATGCTGGTCAACGCGTTCGGCATCTACGGGATACTGGCGAGCTACGGGCAACAGGAGTGGGCCGTCCTGGCCTTCCTCGTCGTGGGCCTGATCGTCGTCGATTTCGTCTACTTCTCGAAGCGCGCCATCCCGGCGAAATATCTCGTGCCGGGGCTGGTGTTCCTCGTCGTGTTCCAGGTCTACGTGATGCTGAACACCGCCTACGTGGCGTTCACCAACTACGGCGACGGGCACAACGACGACAAGGCCGCGGCCATCACCCAGATCATGAAGACCTCCGACCGGCGCGTCGAGGGGACGCCGACCTATCCGGTGGCCGTGCTCGAACGCAACGGGGAGATCGCCTTCGCGATCGTCCTCGACGGGGAGGCCGTGGCGGGCGACGCCCAGACGCCGCTCACACCCGTGGACGCGACCACCGACGGCGACCGGGTGACCGGGGTCGACGGCGCAACCGTGCTGACGCTCGCGGAGATCCAGGAGCGCCAGGACGAGGTGCTCGGCCTTCGCGTCAGCATGACCGACAACCCCGCCGACGGTTGGCTCCGCACCGACAACGCCTCCATGGCCTACGTTGCGAAGTCGCTGCTCAGTCACGACGCGGCAACCGACACCTTCACCGATGCAGACGGCAAGGTGTACCGGGCCGATCCCGCGAAGGGCCTCTTCGTCGCCGATGACGGCTCGACGCTCACCCCCGGGTGGCGGGTGCTGGTCGGGCGGAGAACTTCACCCGCATGTTCACCGACTCGCGGTTGGCCGAACCCTTCCTCAAGGCGCTGGTGTGGACCTTCGTGTTCGCGATCGCATCGGTGGCGACCACCTTCGCGATGGGCATGGTCCTCGCCGTGGTGTTCAACGACCCCCGCGTCAAGGGCCGGACGCTCTACCGGGCTCTCTTCATCCTGCCGTACGCCTTCCCGGCCTTCCTCGCGGCGCTGGTGTGGCGTGGCCTGCTGAACCGCGAGTTCGGCTATCTCAACCAGGTGATCCTCGGCGGGGCGGACATCAACTGGCTGGGTGACGGCAACCTCGCCAAGATCTCCATCCTGCTGGTCAACCTGTGGCTCGGGTTCCCGTACATGTTCCTCGTGTGCACCGGGGCCCTGCAGTCGATCCCGGGCGAGCTGACGGAGGCGGCCATCATGGACGGAGCGGGGCCGCTGCGCCGCTTCTTCTCCATCACGCTGCCGTTGCTGCTCGTCTCGGTGGCACCGCTGCTGATCTCGAGCTTCGCGTTCAACTTCAACAACTTCTCCCTGATCTACATGCTCACCGGTGGTGGCCCCAACTATCCGGGCGCCCCCGTTCCCGTCGGTGAGACCGACATCCTCATCTCGATCGTCTACGCGGTTGCGTTCGAGGGAGGCAACAAGCAGTACGGCCTGGCGAGCGCCATGTCGATCCTCATCTTCGTCATCGTCGGCCTGATCTCGTGGATCGGCTTCCGGCAGACCCGCAAGCTAGAGGAGATCATGTGATGGCCAGGAAACCCGGAAATGGTCAGAACGACACCCGGCTGCGCGGGACGCGCTGGTGGAGCGAGGTCGGCTGGAAGCACGTGTTTGCGATCGTGGTCATCGTGTTCGCGGTCTTCCCGCTGCTCTACGTGCTGTCCGCCTCGGTCAATCCGGTGGGGACGCTGACCGGCTCCACCGAACTGTTCAGCGCCTTCACAGGGGAGCACTACGCGTCCCTGATGGCATCCAACTTCCCGCGGTGGATGCTCAACTCCTTCATCGTCAGCACAACCACCGCGATCGGCACCGTCCTGATGGCGGCGGGGCCGCCTACGCGTTCAGCCGGTTCCGGTTCACGGGGCGCCGCGGTGGCCTCACCGCGCTGCTGATCATCCAGATGTTCCCGCAGATGCTGGCGTTCGTCGCGATCTTCCTCCTGGTGCTGACGCTGGGCAAGATCTTCCCGGCGCTCGGGCTTGGATCGAACCTCGCGCTGATCTGCGTCTACCTCGGTGGGCCCTCGGGCGAACACGTTCCTCATGTACGGGTTCTTCAACACCATTCCGATGGAGATCGACGAGGCCGCCCGGATCGACGGCGCGACGCACGCCCAGATCTTCTGGGGCATCGTGATGCGGCTGGTGACGCCGATCCTCGCCGTGGTGGGCCTGCTGAGCTTCGTCAGTTCCTACGGGGAGTTCATCCTCGCGAGGATCGTGCTGCCGCGCCCCGAGGACTACACCCTCGCGGTCGGCCTGTACGTATGGGGCTCGGACGAGCGCAACGCCCCGTGGGCACTCTTCGCCGCGGGTGCGGTGATCGCCGCGATCCCGATCATCCTGCTGTTCATGTACCTGCAGAAGTACATCGTCTCGGGGCTGACCGCGGGCGGCGTGAAGGGGTAGCCGGGGCGAACCGGCGGCGGTCGGGGCCATTCGGTCCCGACCGCCGCCGCGTCTCCGCGGCAATATCGCGAACCCCTTTCACCGTCGGGTGGGGTGTGCCAGAGTGACCCGATAGATCCCTCGGGATCGGTAACTCGTTGCACCTTAGGGGAATCGTGCAAGTGGGTACTGCATTTCTGCTGTCAACCTTCGACCTTGTCAACGGCGGCGACGTGGATGTCGTCCGGCAGGCCGCCGCGGCGTCCGAGCGCCTGGAGGTCAGGGTCCTCTCGGACGAGGCGGTCCGTGAGCACTCGGGGCGGAGCCCGTTGTCCCGGCGCATGAGCGACTCGAGATCGCCGGCGCGCTGCGTGAGGTCGCGGACGCCGCCATCTTCGATCCCCGCGACGCGTTGCGGCGCGGTCCGAGGGACGTCGTGTTCGCGAGGTCGGACATCGGCGTGGGGCCGGCACGGGTCGACCGGCTCCTCACGCCGCACGCCGTGCCGCTGGGAGACTGGGTGCAGACGGTGCCCACGGCCTCCGGCGGGGTGCTCGGCTACGTGCCGGGGGCGTGGGACAGGTTCCACATCGGGCACCTGAACATCCTGAAGCGGGCGCGCCAGCTGTGCGACCGGCTCGTGGTGGGCGTCGTCACGGATGAGGAACTGTTCACCGCGAAGGGTCACCTGCCGATGGTCAGCCTCGAGGAACGGGTACAGGTGGTGGCGGCCGTCGGCATCGTCGACGCCGTCGTGGTCGACTTCTCGACCAGCAAGCTCGACGTCTGGGACCGCGTCCGGTTCGACGTCCTCTTCAAGGGCGACGACTGGATGGGCACGGACAAGGGGAACCTGCTCGAGCAGGAGATGGCCAGCGTCGGTGCGTCCGTGCGCTACTTCCCGTACACGAAACACACCTCCTCGACCGCGCTCCGGCAGATCCTCGCGGGCCGCTGAGTCTCACCGAAGGGCACCACTGCATGACAACCGAGCACCCCGTGGCCGCACGGCCCGATCCCGGGGTCGCAGACTCCCGACCCACCGTCCGGATCCTCGGCACCCACGGGGTGCCCGCGAACTACGGCGGTTTCGAGACGGCGGCCGAGAAGGTGGGGCTGCACCTGCTGGAACGGGGATGGCGGGTGGTCATCTACTGTCAGGTGCCGGGCAGGGGCCCCATCACCTACGACGTGTGGCGCGGCATCGAACGGGTCAATGTGGCGGTGGACCTGCCCGGATGGCGGGGAACCTCCCTGTTCGACCTGATCTGCGTGCGGCACGCAGGCCGGCACCGTGACGTGAACCTCGTGTTCGGGTACAACACCGGGATCTTCAACATCTGGCAGCGGCTGCGTCGCATCCCCATGGTCATCAACATGGACGGCATCGAGTGGTCACGCTCGAGGTGGGGCTTCACCAGGCAGGCGATCCTCTACATCAACGAGCGCTTCGCGGCGCTCTTCGGGAACCACCTCATCGCCGACCATCCCGAGATCGAGAAGTACCTGTGGTCGCGGGCGCCGCGCCGCAAGATCACGATGATCGCCTACGGTGCCGACGAGGTGCTCGAGGCCGACGAGGCCCCGGTGCGGGCCCTCGGGCTCGAACCCGGTGGTTATCTCACGTTGATCTGTCGGCCCATCCCCGAGAACTCGATCCTCGAGATCGTGGAGGGTTCTCCCGCAGGCCACGCGGCTACCGTCTGGCGCTGCTCGGTGACTACCGCCCGGAGGAGGACGGCTACCACCGGGCGGTGGTGGAGGCCGCCTCGGACGAGGTCGTCTTCCTCGGCGCCATCTTCGACCCCGACGTGGTGCAGCCGCTGCGGTTCCACAGCGCGCTGTATCTGCACGGTCACACGGTCGGGGGCACCAACCCGTCCCTGGTGGAGGCGCTCGGGGCTGGTAATCCCGTGCTCGCCCACGACAACGCCTACAACCGGTGGACAGCCGGACCCGATCAGGCGTTCTTCGCAACGGCCGATGACGTAGCTGACAGACTTGACGCGATCCTCGGGTCACGGCGCGGCCTGGCCGCGATGAGCGAGGCCGCGCGGAGCCGCTACCGGTCAGGACTGACCTGGGAGCAGGTCGGCGAGCAGTACCGCGAACTGCTGGACAGGGTCCGCGGTCGGTGAATCGGGGGATCATCTGCCTTGGAGGGGGCAATCATGGTGAAGGTGGCAGTGGTAGGCCTTGGGAAGATGGGGATCTCCCATCTGTCGATGGTGCGGGCATTGCCCGGCGTCGAAGTGGTCGGCATCGTGGACTCGACCGGGTATCTGCTCGGTGTGCTGAAGAAGTACACCGGACTCAACACCTACCCGTCGATCGGGAAGCTGTTGGAGAAGGAGCGACCCGACGCCGCCGTCGTCGCCACGCCTTCGAGGCTGCACTACCCGATGGTCAGGCAGTTGCTGGAGGCGGATGTCTCCGTCTTCTGCGAGAAACCGTTCACGCTGCGCGCGGTGGACGGGGACGAGCTGGTGGATCTGGCGCGGTCGCGGGACTCGTCACGCAGGTCGGCTACCACAACCGGTTCGTCGGGGCGTTCGCCGAGGTCAAGCGGCTCCTGGCCGCTGGAGCCATCGGTGAGGTGACCCACGGCCTTGCAGAGGCCTACGGCCCCGTGGTGCTGAAGCCGCAGGGTGGAACGTGGCGCAGTAGGAGCGCTGAGGGCGGTGGCTGCCTCTACGACTACGCCGCACACCCCTGAACCTGATCAACTGGTATCTGGGGCAGCCCGAGGGCGTCGGGGGACGGTGCTGAACCGGGTGTTCTCGGCCGAGATCGACGACGAGGTCAGCTCCACCCTCTACTACCCGGGAGGGAAGACGGTGTCCGTGTCGGTCAACTGGTCGGACGAGTCCGTCCGGAAGATGACCACCAGGATCACGCTGTGGGGCACCCGCGGCCGGATCTTCGCCGACCGCCAGGAGATCCAGGTCTACCTGCGCGACGACGCCACCCTTCCTCCCGGCTACCAGAGCGGCTGGAACGTCCGGTACACCACCGAGCTGACCGAACCGGTGGACTTCTACCTGCGGGGCGAGGAGTACACGGCCCAACTGGCGCACTTCGTCGAGCGGGTCGGTTCGGGCAGGCCTGACGGGATCAACACGTTCGAGTCGGCGGTCGAGACGGACAAACTCATCGAGACCATGATCGAGGATTCGCGACGCGGCCCGGCGGTCCACCTGGCAGGGGCGCAACCCGTGGCGGCACCGACGAAACGCACACTCGGCTCCCGCGTCCGCGACGCGGCGCGGGCCTTCAGCGGGAAGGAGGCCGGGTGATGGATCGGCTGCTCTTCGGTGACAATCAGTTCTTCGGTGTCAACCACATGTCGGAGGAGAAGGCGCGGCACCAGCAGATGAGGTTCCAGCGCAACGACGCCGTCATCGACGTCCTGCGCGACGCCTACGACGAGGGCGTCAGGACGTTCATGTGCACCACCCATGACCGCATCGGCGAGGTGGCCAGGTACTTCCTCGACCACCGTGACGAGTACCCGGAGTTCACACTGTTCCCCGGCATGCCGTATGCGCACAAGTACGCAAATGCCGTGACCACCGACGGAATGATGGGCGCGCTCAAGCGCTTCCTGCCGGGATCGGGCTTCGTGGATGCCGCCATGCGTGGCACCTCCTCCCTGGTCGGCAAGGACATCGAGGGTGTCGTCACGCTTCTCATCGACGCCGAGATGAAGATGTTCGAGGGCTCCCGACCCCGGTGATCTGGCTGCAGAACGTCGTCACGGACCTGCTCCTCGGGATGGGGTTCGACGAGGCCTTCACGATCTTCGCCGACCATGTCCGGTCGAAGTACGGGCGGAGCCGGGTTTCATCACGATGAACCTTCCGATGCTCGCCGGGGTGCTTGCGCGGCGCGGACTGGAGAGTCCGCTGATCTGCTCCAACATCAACAGGATCGGGTTCCGGATGTCCGGCGGCATGGACGCGTACCGGAAGGCGCTGGAGACCCACGACTTCCGGGCCGTGGCGATGTCCGTCTTCGCGTCCGGCGCCATCCCGCCCGACGAGGCCATCTCCTGGGTGTGCGAGCAGCCGAACATCGAGGCCATCGTGTTCGGCGCCTCGTCGCGCAGGAACATCCGCAGCACGCGCGAACTGGTCGACAGGTACTGGGTGGACCGATGACCACTACGGTCCTGATCGCCAACCCGGGGCCGACCTGTACGGCTCCGACCGGATGGCGCTCGAGAGCGCACGCGCGCTGGTGGACGCTGGTTTCCGGGTTGTGGTGACCGTCCCGGGCCCGGGCCCTCATCCGGGAGATGACCCATGTGGGGCGACGGTCATCGAACTGCCGGTTCCCGTGGTGCGCCGGGGGCTGCTCTCCCCAGGGACTTGTCCAGTTGGTTGGGGAGTCGTTGGCGGGTTGGGGCCGATGTGGCGCCTCGTGAGGAAGGTCTCGCCCGCGGTGATCCTGGTCAACACGGTCACCGCGCCGTTGTGGTTCGTACTGGCCCGCGTCGCCCGGCGGCGGGTCGTGTGCCACGTGCACGAGGCTGAGGCCATGACCTCACGCGTCCTCCGGGCGGCGCTCTATCGACCCCTGATGCTCTGCCAGCGGGTGGTGGCCAACTCGCGGGTGACGCTCGACGTCCTGCGTGGGGCGGCGCCCTCGGTTGCGCGACGCACGAGTGTGGTCCACAACGCGGTGGTGGGCCCACCCGCCCTCGCCCCGGCCCGTGTCGTTCCGGCGCCACCGGCCCGGGTGCTCTACGTGGGCCGGCTCTCCCACAGGAAGGGGCCACACGTGGTGCTGGAGGCGGCGCGGATCCTCTCCGAACGTGGGCGCGACGTCTCGGTGGACCTCGTGGGTGCGGTCTTTCCGGGTAACGAGGGCTACGAGTCGACCCTGAGACAGCAGGTCGCGGAGTCCGGCCTCGACGGGAAGGTCCGCTTCCACGGATTCCAGGCCGACGTCTGGGGCTTCCTGGAGGATGCGGACCTGGTCATCGTCCCCTCCGTGCTGGACGAGTCGTTCGGCAACACCGCGGTGGAGGCAGCGCTCAGCGCCAGGCCGCTGATTGTGAGCGGGATCCGGGGCTGATGGAGGCGACCGAGTCGGTCACGAGCCGCATCGTGGTGCCGCCAGGTGACGCGACGGCCGTCGCCGATGGGATCGTGAGCATCCTGGACGACTGGGCGGAGTACACGTCCCGCGCGGCCGGAGATGCGACGCGGGTGGCAGAGCTCTACTCGCGGCGGCGCTACCGCAGCGACCTGGTTGAGGCGTTGGGTCTGAGCGAACCGTGAGTCAGCGCGCCAGGTCGGCGTCCAACGCGCGGAGTCGACGCATCCACACGGGCAGCACGAGCAGCGTGTAGCCGGCGTTCGCGACGGCGAGGAACAGGTAGACCCAGGCGAACACGCCGGGCCAGGCCAGCAGGAGGAACGAGACGGCGAGGATGCCGTAGTCGGTCGGCAGCTTGAGCAGGGAGGCCAGCGTCGAGCCCCGCGGGCCGCCGCATGCGGCCGGCCGAGGCGCAGGCCTGCGATGCGGGTCAGCAACTCCGTGAGGAGGAAACCGAAGAAGTGCACCACATAGACGGCGGCGAACAGCAGCGGCACGAGGTACCACCATTGCGCCAGGTCGGTGAAGCGGTACATGCCGATCAGCACCGCCAGGTGCAGCGTCGCGATCTTGAACGAGTCGATGACGTGGTCCAGCCACTCGCCGGTCAGGCTGCCCCGCCCCGGAGCCGCGCCAGCTGCCCGTCCGCGGCGTCCAACGCGTAACCGAGCACCAGCGCCGACGTGACCGTCAGAGCGGCAACCGGTCCGGGTGGCAGCAGTGCGATCAACGCGATCCCGGTGAGGGTGAAGAACGCGCTGACCAGCGTCACCTGATCTGGTTTGAGACCGGCCTGATGGGCGGCGGCGGCCAGCAGGCGGCCGAGGGACGGTTGATGAGCACGGAGTAGATCGGGGCGCCTGAGTTGGACTTCTGCGCCGATCGGAGGCGCGCGAAATCCTCCGAGAAGCTGGTTGTCGTGGCTCGATCAGGCATGGCGGCCCTCCCCTCTTTGCCCGAAACTGTAGCCACTTTTCGGGCTGCGGGCCAGGGAACCTGAACGTGGGGAGCGTCGCCCGACGGGTTCCGAAAAACTAGTGACAGTCGTTGTACGGCCGGGTTATGCTCCGGCCACGAGAGACCCGAACCGTGTCCTGGTGACGTGGGGAGGGAGCCGGTGGTGTAGTCGCCACCACTCGTATTCTTCGGGGGAGAATGCACATGGGTTTCAGCCATCGCCACGTGGTGGCCGTCATCGCCGTCCTGGTGTTGAGCGGCTGCACGACCGCGTCGGGGAACGGGACAGCGCCGTCGACGCCGATGCCCGGCACGTCACAGACAGGGGTCCCGACAGGTTCACCTGAACCGGCCCCGGCCACCACGCCTCCGACGGCGACGCCGTCCGCGCCTGCGCCTGCTCCTTCCGGGGAGGCTCCGCCGACGAAGGTGTCGGTGGACCCGACACCGTTGCCGAAGGTGCAGCGCTCCGGCGGAGCCTCGAAGCCGACCGCCACCGCTGAGCCGGCGGACACGACCGACAAGGTGGTCTACAGCGACGGCGTGACCCTGCGCATCTCCGGCATCGAGTTCGGTGAGGAGACCAAGGAGGGTCCCGGTCGGTTTCCAGGCAGGCAGTACGCGATCCTGGCGCTCGAGATAGTCAACAGCGGTGCGGAACCCATCAACCTCGACACCACGGTCGTCACGGTGCTCGACAAGAACGACCAGCTGGTCGCTCCGGTCTATGTCGAGGAGGCCGACGTCTCCGACTTCTCCGGACAGGTCGCCGCGGGTGGGTCCAACACCGCGCGCTACGCATTCGCGGTTCCCAAGGCCTCACGCTCGCAGGTCACCGTGGTTGTCGACTTCGACAACGTGCACACTTCAGCAGTGTTCAGCGGCGAGTTGAACTGACATGGCAACGGGAGTCGGGGTCTCCTGAGATCACGGGCAGTGGGTGCGGCGGTCGCGCAGGTGTGGCAGGCGGTCGGCAACTTCGGCCTGCAGATCATCGCAGCCTGGACGCTCGGCGCGGCGGGTCTCGGCCTGATCAGCCTCTCGCTCGGCGTGATCATCCTGGCGACCGCGCTTGCCAGCGGGATGGTCGGCGATTCGCTCGTGATCCTCCGCCGCGAAGACCCGCGGGTCCGGGGGCCCTGCAGGGTTGGGCCATCATCCTCGGGCTGGCCAGCGCGGTCGTGGCCGGGGTGGCGATGGCCGCGACCCTGCTGTCACCGCTGCAGGCGCTGCTGTTCGCGGGTGCGCTCGTGGCATTCCAGTTCGAGGAACTGCTCCGCCGGGTGTTCATGGGCGTCATGCAGTTCTGGCGGCTCGTCGTGGTCGACTCGGTCGCTGTCGTCGGAGCGCTCGGCAGCCTGCTGCTGGTGGCGGCGTTCGGCACGGTGAGCGTCGAGGCGTTCTTCGCGGCGCTCATCCTCGGCCAGGTGTGCGCGATCGTGGTCGCGGTGCTGCTCCTGCCCAGTGAGGAGCGGTGGCTGGCTCCGCTGCGGGGGCCGACCTGCGTGCCGTCGGCTCGTTCGGGCATGGCGGGGCGCCCAGGTGGCCGTCCCACAGCTCATGATGACGGCGTCGCGGGTGCTCGTGACGATGTTCGCGGGTGGGGTTGCCCTCGGTCTCGTCGAGGGTGCGCGGATCCTCGTGGCGCCCGTCCTCCTCACCGTCCAGGGCCTCGGTTCGTATCTCCTTTCGACCTACGTCCGGGACAAGGACAGCGGGGTCGTTCAGCTGCGTCGCCGCGCATGGCACGCCTCCTGCCTGATGATGGGCGCCGCCCTGCTCGTCGGGTCCGTCATCGTCGTCCTCGCCGAGCCGCTGGGCCGGTTCGTCAGCGGGCCCGACTTCTCCGTCGAACCGCTCACCGTCGCGGGCTGGGTCGCCTACGTGATCGCCTCCGCCTCCTTCCAACCCTTCGCCAGCCTCGCCGCGGTGAAGGGCGCCCCTCGCCGGGTGTTCGCCTGCCGCGTCATCGACGCGACCTTCGCGATCACCCTTCTCATCACCGTCCTCGCGACCGGGCAACCGGCCGCGTGGACGCCGTTCGTGCTCGCTGCAGGTCTCGTGGTGGGTGGCGTTCTGGTGCGGGCAGCGGTGCTCGCTCCGTTGACCAAGGAATCGCCCGCGCGTCGGGCGACCGAACTGAGGATCGGCCATGCGTAAGAACTCTTCGCCCGCGCGGCGACACCTGACCAGTCTCCTGGCCTCTCTGCTCGTAGCGGTCTCAGGTCTCGGCGCACTTGTTGTGCCGCAGGCCGCCGAGGCCGCGACGCTGCCCGACGATGCGCCCACGGTGAGCGCCGAGGCGCTGCCGACCTGGCAGCTGGACGGCGTGGTGTGGAGCACCGTCGTGGTGGGCAACACCGCCTACGTCACCGGTGAGTTCTCCAAGGCGCGCCCCCGGGAACGGCGGTGGGCAGCCCACAGTCGGTCGACGCGAAGAACATCTTCGCCTTCGACGTACGCACCGGAAACCCGGTCACGTTCAACCACTCGCTGAACGGCCAGGGCCTGATCATCCGCGCCAACGAGGCGGGCACGCGGCTCTACGTGGGTGGCGACTTCACGACGGTCGACAACGTCGCGCGTGGACACATCGCCGCGTTCGACCTCACGCAGGCGGGAGCGCCCCTGACGGCGTTCAATGCCCGCACCGACGGGCAGGTCAGGGCGTTCGCGTTGATCGACCAGAAGGTGTACGCGGGCGGCAACTTCCGCTCGTCGAACGGCCTGCCCCGTCAGCTGCTCGCCGCCTACGCGGCCGAGACGGGAAACCTCCTCACCTGGGCCCCGGACGGCGGCGACAGCGGCTACGTGTGGACGATGGTCGCCGCGCCCGACAAGTCACGGGTCATCGCTGGCGGCTCCTTCTCCACGCTCAACGGGGTCAGCGCCTACGGAATGGGCTCCCTGGATGCGCAGACCGGCGCGACCCTGCCGTGGGCGGCGAACCAGCGGCTCCGCGCCGCAGGTGCCAACGGCGCGATCAACGGCCTCTCCACCGACGGCACGGCCATCTACGGCTCCGGCTACGCATTCGGCTCCGGTGCAACCTTCGAGGGAACGTTCTCCGCCGACCCCACCACCGGGGACGTCACCTGGATGAACGACTGCCTCGGGGACACGTACGAGACCTTCCCGATGGGCGGCGTGCTGTACTCCGTCGGCCACGAACACAACTGCAGCCAGGTCGACGGCTTCCCGGACACGAACCCGCGGAGCCGGTGGCAGAACGCCCTGGCGGAGCGGATCAGCCCGGTCACGGGCACCTACAGCACCACCGATGCGTACGGCTGGAACTTCATCGGCATGCCCTACACCGGCATCCAGCAGTGGTACCCGACGCTGGCATTCGGCAGCTACACCTCCGCCGGCCAGGCGGCCTGGACCATCGGCGGCAACGGTGACTACCTGGTCCTCGCGGGCGAGTTCCCGCGGGTCAACGGCAAGGACCAGCAGGCCCTCGCCCGGTTCCCGAAGCGCGGCGTCGGCCCCACCGCCAAGCCGGTGATCGCGGGCAGCGCAACGCCCACGCCGATGCCGATCGGTGACGGCAAGGTCCGGGTCGTCTTCAACGCGATGTACGACAGGGACGACGCCAACCTCACCTACGACGTCTACCGCACCAACAGCGCCACCCGGGTCGCGACCATCTCCCGTCAGGGGGCGACCTTCTGGAGCACCCCGACGCTGACCTTCGTCGACTCCGGGCTGACGGCCGGGACGCAGGTCCGCTACCAGATCCGTGGGCGCGACGCCGACGGGAACGCGCAGTGGTCCGCATGGTCCGGATACGTCACCGTCACGGCGGGCGGTCCTCCACCTTCGCCGACGGCGTCGCTGCACTCGGCGCGAGCCACCACTGGCGCCTCGGCGAGGCATCCGGCTCGACCCTGCTCGTCGACTCCGTCGGCGACGCCCACGGCACCTTCTCCGGCACGACGCTCGGTGTCTCGGGCGCCGTCAACGGCGAGTCCGATTCCGCGGCCACGCTGACGCGGACCGGGCAGGTCCTGACCTCCACCGAGGACACGGTCGACCAGGCCGTCACCGTGGAGGCGTGGGTGCGCACCTCGAGCACCCGGGGAGGTCGGATCATCGGCATGGGCAGCCAGCCTGCCGGCAACTCCACCACGACCGACTCGGTGCTCTATCTGGACAACTCGGGCAGGCCGAACTTCACCGTCACCGACCCGGCCCGCCGCACCGTCACGGCGCGCAACGCGATCCGCGACAACCAGTGGCACCACGTCGTGGGTGTCGCCGGCGCCGACGGCCTGCAGATCTTCGTCGACGGCGTCCGCGTGGCCCGCGACCAGAGCGTCCGGGCCTCCGGCTTCACCGGGTTCTGGCGGATCGGCTCCGACATCACCACCGGCTTCGCGAACCGACCGAGCGACACGGGCCTCGCGGGCACCATCGACGAGGTCGCCGTCTACCCGCGTGCGCTGACACTGGCAGAGATCCAGGGCCGCTTCCAGGCGAGTGGGCGGGTGGGTGGTTGGGGCACCCGGGCGAGCGACGGCTACGGCACCGCCGTGCTCGCGGATGCGCCCGACCTGCTCTGGCGCCTCGGCGAGACGTCGGGCAGCGTCCTCGACTCGTCAGGCTCCGGTAACACGGGCACGGTCTCGGGCACCGTCACGCGCAGGCAGGCCGGTCCGGTCCCCGGCAGCTATGCGGCCACCTTCAACGGCAGCAGCGGCATGGTGGTCGCGCAGCAGGGGTGGATGAACCCCGGCCCGTTCTCGGCGGAGATCTGGTTCAAGACCACCACCACCCGCGGCGGCAAGCTGATCGGGTTCGGCAACACGACCAGCGGGCTCAGCACCTCCACCGACCGGCACGTCTGGATGCTGAACAACGGCCGGCTGTCCTTCGGCACCTACGCCGGGGTCGAGCAGACCCTGACGTCGGCACAGAGCTACAACGACAACCAGTGGCATCACGTCGTCGCCACCCAGGGCGCTTCGGGGATGCGGCTCTACGTCGACGGTGTCGCCGTGGCCGACAACTCCAGCACAGGCGCCCAGGCCTACCTCGGGTACTGGCGCATCGGCGGCGACCGGGTCTGGGCGGGAGCGACCAGCAACTACTTCGCGGGCCAGTTGGCGGAGGCGGCGGTCTACCCGTCGGCGTTGAGCGCCGACGCCGTGCTCGCCCACTTCGTCGCGGCAGGAGGCACCGCGCCCAACCGGCCCCCGACGGCGGCGTTCACCACGACGAAGTCGTTCCTCGGCGTCGCGGTCGACGGGTCGGGGTCCGCGGACCCCGACGGCCCGCTCGCCGGCTACTCCTGGAACTTCGGCGACGGCACCACCGCCACCGGAGCCACCGCCACCCATACCTTCGCAGCCCCGGGCACCTACCAGGTGTCGCTGACCGTCACCGACCCGCAGGGTCTGAGCGACACCTCGACGGTGCCGGTCACGGTGGCCGCCAACGCCGCCCCGGTTGCGGCCTTCGACGCCGTGGTCAGCGGGCACACCGTGGCCCTCGACGCGGGGGACTCCTCCGACGGGGACGGGCAGATCACCGGGTATGCGTGGAACTTCGGCGACGGAACCACCGGGTCGGGCGTCACCACGACGCATGACTACGGCGAGGCGGGCACCTTCACGGTGAGCCTCACAGTCACCGACGATCAGGGCGCGACGCACACCACCGGCAAGTCGGTGGTCACCGTCGACGCGCCCAACAGCGCGCCGACCGCGGCCTTCCTGGCCACGACGGACCAACTCGAGGCGACCTTCGACGCGTCGGGCTCGGAGGATCCGGACGGCAGCATCGTCTCCTACGCGTGGGCGTTCGGCGACGGCTCCACCGGCACCGGGCCGAACCCGGGCCACACCTACGCGCAGGCCGGCACCTATCAGGTGAGCCTCACGGTCACCGACAACCGCGGGGCACCGACACCCTCACCAAGGCGGTGCAGGTGACGGTCGCCCCGGCGGCGATCGCGGCCGATGCCTTCGGCCGCACCCAGACCGGTGCGTGGGGGACCGCCGACGTCGGAGGTGCCTGGACCATCGTCAACGGCGCGGTCCGGTTCTCCGTCGCGGACGGCAAGGGCAGGATGACCCTGGTCAACCCGGGCAGCGGCGTCACGGCGCGGCTCGACGGCGTCAGCGTCAGCGACGCCGACCTCACCTTCGACGTCTCCATGGACAAGGGCGCCACCGGAAGCGGCAACTACGTCAGCGCCATCGGACGTAACGTCCCCGGCGCGGGGTTCTACAGCGCGAAGCTCCGGGTGCTCAACACCGATGCGGTCCAGCTCATCCTGCTGAGGACCATGGGCACCACCGAGACCAACATCTCCAGCATCGTGATGCCCGGCTTCAGCTACACCGCGGGGAGACGCTGCGGGTCCGGTTGCAGGTCACCGGCACCGGCACCACGGCGCTGCGCCTCAAGGTCTGGAGCGGAGCCACCGAGCCGACCGACTGGACCCTGACCGCGACCGACACCACGGCTGCGCTCCAGAGCGCGGGCGGCATCGGCCTCGGAACGTACCTCTCCGGATCGAGCACCAACGCTCCGATCGTGTTCTCGTTCGACAACCTGGCGCTCTCACAGGCCTGAGAAAAGGAAACCGGCATCATGCGAACCAGTAACCGGGCCAGACGCGGCGCCGCGCTCGTCTCCGCCCTTGCCCTCCTGACCACCGGGTTGGCCACCGCCACCCCGCGCAGGCGGCCCCGGCGGCACTCCAGCCGCAGCCCGCGACCAGCTTCACCGCCGATGCGCTGCCCACCGCGCAGATCAACGGCGTCGTGTGGTCGACAGACATGGCAGGTAACAAGGTCTACGCCGGCGGCTCCTTCACCCGTGCCAGGCCGGCCGGGGCGGCGGCGGGCACGAACGAGACGGTCCGCAACAACTTCCTCGCGTTCGACATCACCACCGGCAACCTCGATACCGGCTTCGCGCCCAACCTCAACGGCCAGGTCCTCGACGTCGCGGTCACCCCGGACAAGTCGAGGGTCTACGTCGTCGGCGACTTCACGACGGCCGACGGTCAGGCCCGACGCAGGGTGGCGGCCTACAGCACGAGTACCGGGCAGCTGATCGCCTCCTTCAACCCCGTCGGGGTCAACTCCCGGGCCCGCGCGGTCACCGCTACCAACGACACCGTCTACGTCGGTGGTGGGTTCGCGGGGCAGGCAACACCTCGCGCACCAACCTTGCGGCATTCCGGGCATCCGACGGGGCGCTTCTCCCGTGGAACCCGACCGCTGAGAGGGCCATCTGGGCCCTCGCGATCAGCCCGGACGGTGCCAACGTGTTCGCGGCCGGCCAGTTCACCACGATCAACGGGCAGCCCGCCTACGGGCTCGCCAAGATCAACGCCTCGAGCGGTGCCCTCGACCCCAGCTGGGCGCCCATCGTCCGCAACGGTGGCGACGACGCGGCCGTCGGCAACCTGAGGGCACAGGGCAACTACCTGTACGGCACGACGTGGCACTTCGGGCCGGGCGGAAACCTCGAGGGAACCTTCAAGGTGCCGATGTCGAGCGGTGCGGTGGACTGGGTGACCGACTGCCACGGCGACGCCTACGACGCCATCGAGCTGCAGGGCACCGTCTACGTCGCCACCCACGCCCACTACTGCGGCAACATGGGCGGCGGGCATCCGCAGTACTCCAGCTGGAGATTCCAACACGCGCAGGCGTGGAGCGACACGGTCACCGATGAGATCCTCAACGAGGTCCACGGCTACCCCAACTGGCACGGTCGGGCCCAGGGCCCCGCGATGATCAACTGGCTGCCAACGCTCGCGATGGGCAGCTACACGGGCCAGTACCAGGCGGGCTGGAGCCTGACCGGCAACGACAACTTCCTCGTCTTCGCGGGCGAGTTCCCACGCGTGAACGGCACCGCCCAGCAGGGGCTGGTGCGCTTCGGCAAGAGGCCGGTGGCACCCGGCAGGCAGGGGCCCGCCTTCGACGGTGGGGTGTTCCGACCCGAGGCGATTGCGCGCGGTGCAGGCACGGCGCGGGTCACCTGGCAGGCCGGCTACGACCGTGACGACCTGAACCTCACCTACCGCCTCTACCGGGGTGGAACCCTCATCGACACGCAGACGGCGGCCTCCAACTGGTGGACGCTTCCCGCGCTCGGCTTCGTCGACAGCGGTCTCTCGGCGGGAAGCACCTATCAGTACCGGGTCACCGTCTCCGACCCCGGCGGCAACACAGTGTCGTCGTCCACGGTGAGCTACACGCACTCCAACGCCGCCTCCCCGAACGCGTACGCGCAGTCGGTCTCGGCGGCCGGGGCGAGCCTCTACTGGCCGCTCAACGACACCCGCAGCGGCAACCCGATGACCATCCGGGACGGGGCAGGCTTCAACGATGCCGTCGCCGACACCGATGTCACAAGCGGGCAGGCCGGGGCCATCAGCGGCGACGCGGGCATGACCTTCGGCAGCGCACAGCCCGCAGAGGCATGGGCCGCGCCTACGCCAAGGGCACGCAGTACGCGCCCGACACGTTCTCGGTGCAGGCGTGGATCAGGACGAACTCGACCCAGGGTGGCCGCATCGTCGGATTCGGCGACCTGCAGACGGGCAACTCCGGCCACCACGACAGGCACCTGTACATGACAAACGACGGCCGCGTCGTGTTCGGCGTGCGGGCCCGTGACGGCTCCAACCGCACGGTCGCGAGCGGCGCGTCCTTCAACGACAACGACTGGCACATGGTCACCGCGACCATGGGTTCCCGGGCATGGAGCTCTACGTGGACGGCGTGCGCGTCGCCCGGCGGGCAGACACGACCCAGGGCGAGACCTACCTGGGCTACTGGCGCCTGCAGGGTGACACCCTCGGCGGCTGGGCCTCGCGCCCGGCTCGGGACAACTTCGCCGGGGCATCGACGAGGTCGCCGTCTACCCGACGGCCCTCACCCAGGACACGATCATCGCCCAGTACGCGGCGAGCGGTCGCACAGCGGCGATCCCGCAGCCCCGACCGACGCCTACGGCGCCGCGGTCTACACCGACGACCCGGACCTGTTCTGGCGCCTCGAGGAGACGGGCGGCACCACCGCGAACGACTCGGGCAGGTCGCTGAACCCCGGCACGTACCGCAGCGGCGTGACCCTCGGCGCCACGGGCATGCGGGCGGGCACGCGGGCAGCCCAGTTCGACGGCGTGGATGACGTGATCTTCTCAAACGCGCAGTTCTCGAACCCCACCGAGTTCTCGACCGAGGCGTGGTTCAAGACGACCACGACATCCGGCGGCAAGATCGTCGGCTTCGGGAACGCGCAGCAGGGCCAGTCCTCCAACTACGACCGGCACGTCTACATGCTCGACGACGGGCGCGTCGTGTTCGGTGTCTGGACCGGCCAGAGCAACACCATCGAGACGTCGACGCCGTACAACGACGGCGAGTGGCACCACGTGGTGGCCACCCAGTCGGGTGCGGGCATGCGGCTCTATGTCGACGGCGATCTGCAGGGCTCGAACCCGCAGACCGAGGCCCAGTCCTATGACGGTTACTGGCGCGTCGGCGGCGACAGCCGTTGGGGCGGCTCCAGCGACTACTTCAACGGTGTCATCGACGATGTCGCCGTCTACAGCAGCGCGTTGTCCGCGGCTCGGGTGTCTGCACACTTCGGGGCCGCAGGCGGCTCGGTGAACCAGCTCCCGACCGCGGAGTTCGTGTCGGCGAAGCAGGACCGGCGGGTCACCTTCTCCGGCACCGGCACCGACATCGACGGCACCATCGAGTCGTACGCATGGGACTTCGGCGACGGTCAGTCCTCGGCAGGGCAGAACCCCGTCCACGTCTACACCGCCAACGGCACGTTCACCGTGAAGCTGACGGTCACGGACAACCGGGGTGGCACGGGCACCGCGACGCACACCGTGTCGGTCAGCGCGGCCGGTCTCCCGACCGACTCCTACGGCGCCGCGGTCATCGCCGACGGCCCGCGGATCTACTGGCGACTCGGGGAGAGCGGCGGGACGGTCGCCAACGATTCGGGCGGTGGCCACAGCAACGGCGAGATCGTCGGCTCCCCGACGCTCGGTCGGCCCGGCGCGATCCAGAACCCGGACACCGCGGCCCAGTTCGGAGGCGACGGCCAGTACGTGACCTCGTCCGACTCGTTTGTGAGCCCGCAGGTCTACACCAACGAGGCCTGGTTCAGGACGACATCGACGACCGGCGGCAAGGTGATGGGCTTCGGCTGCACCTACCAGAGTCCGTCGAACTGCTACGACCGGCACATCTATCTGCAGCCCGACGGCAAGGTGGTGTTCGGCACCTACACCGGAGTCTCCAACACCATCACCACCGACGCCGCCTACAACGACGGCCAGTGGCACCACGTGGTGGCGACCCAGTCCTCGGCTGGGCTCCGGCTCTACCTCGACGGTGAACTCGCGGGAACACACTCCGCGACCGCGGCCGAGGGATACACCGGATACCTGCACGTGGGCGGCGACAACACCTGGGGTTCCGACCCCTGGTTCGACGGCGACATCGACGAGGTGGCCTTCTACCTCACCGCCCTGACCCCGCAGCGGGTGGCGGCCCACTACACGGCGGGGATGCCGCAGCCGAACCAGCCCCCGTCGCCGACTTCACCGTCACGAAGAACCTGCTCGCCATCGATGTCGACGCGGGCGGTTCCTCCGACCCCGACGGCACGATCGCCAGCTACGCCTGGAACTTCGGTGACGGAACCACCGGTTCGGGGCCGACCGCGTCACATACGTACGCGACCGGAGGCACCTACAGCGTCATCCTCACCGTCACCGACAACGAGGGCCTGAGCAGGCAGAAGACCGAGTCGGTCACCGTCCAGGCCGCCAACATCGGCCCGACGGCCGCGTTCACGGCGACGCTCACAGACCGCGTCGTCGCCGTCGACGGCGGTGACTCCGAGGATCAGGACGGCAGCATCGTCTCCTACGCCTGGGACTTCGGGGACGGCGCATCCGGATCCGGGGCCCAGACCAGCCACACCTACACGTCGGCCGGGACCTTCCAGATCGTCCTGACCGTGACCGACGACCGCGGCGCAACCGACACGGCCACCGAGTCGGTCACAGTGGCCGCGCCCACCGTCATCGCCTCGGACGCCTTCGCGCGCACCGTCGCCAACGACTGGGGCACCGCGGACGTCGGAGGGGCATGGACGAGGAGCGGGAGCGCGTCCAACTTCGCCGTCGCGCCCGGCAAGGCCACCATCAACATGGCAGCCGGAAGCGGGCCGTCGGCCTACCTGAACGGCGTGTCCGCCAGGGACGTGGACCTCACCACGACGCTCAGCTACGACAAGCCCGGCTCCGGTGGAGGCGCCTACACCTCGTTCATCGTCCGCAGGAACGGGACGTCCGACTACCGGACCACCATCCGCATGACGGCGACGGTCGTGACCGTCGACCTGCGCAGGAAGGTCGCGGGAACCGAGGCCATCCTCGGCCAGACGACCCTCACGGGCGGCGCGCTGGCGGCCAACCAGGTGCTGAACGTCAGGCTGCAGGCGGTCGGGGCGAACGCCACGACGCTGCGGGTCAAGGTCTGGCGGGCGGGCACGGCGGAGCCTGCCGCCTGGATGCTGTCCTTCAGTGACTCCGGCGCGGGGCTGCAGCAGGCCGGCTCGGTCGGTGTCTACAGCTACCTGTCCGGCTCGGCGACCAACGGGCCGATCAAGGCTCAGATCGGGTCCTTCACGGTGGAACCCGCCTAAGCCCCCAGAGAAGGCCGGGCCGGTCACCGTAGGGTGACCGGCCCGGTTCACGCGCGCGTTAGGATTGCGGCACGCGCTGTCAACGCGCGATTCCGGCTCGGGGAGGGGGCGAAGTGACCCTTCAGGACCTGTTGCGGGCAGTGCGTCGCCACTGGCCCGTGCTGGTCGGCGCCGTGCTGCTCGGGGTTCTCGTGGCGGGTGTCGTGGTGGTCGCGACCCCGAAGACGTATACCGCGACCGCGACCGTCGCCCTGCGCTGGATCGGCCGTCAGCCCGGGGTCGCCGAGTTGGCCAACGCGCGGTACCTGACCCGGGAGGCCGAGACAGTCGCGCTCCTCGTCGAACGCGCGGACGTCCTCCAGACCACGGCCGACCTCCTCGATGAGCCACGGTCACCGAGTTGGTTGGAGGGACGGATCGAGGCGACCGTGCCGCTGGACACCCAACTGGTCCGGATCAGCGGCTCGGCCGGTGGGCCGACCGAGGCGGCCGACGTGGCGAACATGGCCGCTGCCGCGGTGGTCACCTACTCGGCCAATGGGCTTCTGTCACCGAGCGTCGACACACAGGTGGTGGTCTCGGCGCGTGCGCCCGTCGCTCCGGCCCTGCCCAAGCGCGGCGCGTATCTCATGACCGGGCTCCTCATCGGCCTGGTGGTGGGCGTCGTCGGTGTGCTGATCGCCGCCCGCAGGGGAGTGCCACGGCCGGACGGGGCACCGGTTGACGCGGGGGAGGACACGCCGAAGCATGGGCGGAGCCTGAGCGACCGGCAACTGCAGAGGCTGCCCTACCTCGTGTGGGTGATTCTGATCGCAGCCTCCATCCCCTGGCGCACCGGAACCTTCTATGAGGGTGGCGCCGACCCCGTCGTCCTGGCCAAGGCCAGCCTCAGCCTCGTCGCGCTCGGGATCGGACTCTGGGCCGTCTCGCGTTCCTCCACCCTGCTGGATGTGCCCGCCGTTCCCGTCCTTCTGCTGGCCCTCTACCTCGGGGTCACGCTCGTGGGAGGGATCGCCAACCAGACGACTATGCCCTCGATGATCGTCGCCGTCCGGGTGGCGATCCTGGCGGCGACACTGTGTCTGATGGCCGGCGTGGTGCCGGCAGCCGAGCTGATGCGCAGGCTGGTGCACGTCCTGGGTGCGCTGATGTTCATGGGGGCCACCACCGGTTTCATGGCGAACCCCGGCGGCAGGCTCGGCGGCGCCATCCCGATGCTCAACCCGAACCTGTTGGCGCTGCTTGCTGTGATCGTCACGATGTGGCTGGTGGCCAAGGTGTTCATGGCACAGGAGAACCTGTGGGAGCTTGCCGTGATCGGGATCTGCCTGGTCATCATCCTGCAGACCGGGTCACGCACCGCGCTGGCCGCCCTCGGGGAGCGGTGGCCGCGATGCTGCTGCGCGTCACTGCGCTCAGGGTCCGCACCATCGCTCTGGCAGCACTCGCCCTGCCGCTGCTGACGCTGGTCGCGCTCGGCACCGACCTGTTGTCGTCGGTGTTCACCCGCGGAGGCACGGAGTCTGTCTCGGGGTTCAGCAACCGTTCGATCGCCTGGGAGGCGGCCGCCAACCTGGATCGTGACGGTTGGGGCACCTGGTTCGGGCAGGGGCTTGCACAGAAGGAGATCAGCGTCCCCGGCCAGTGGTGGGACACCCAGATGCTTGACAGCTCCTGGGTGTCCGCACTGGTGCAGGGTGGCTACCTCGGTGTCGCGATCGTCGCCCTGCTGACGCTGATGGTGCTGGTCAGGGCCCTGTTCGCGCCGCGCTCCATGGGGCCCGTCTGGCTAGGCCTTGCCCTCTACCTCGCCGTCGGCGGGTTCCTCGAGAGCGGACTGTTCGATGGGACGGTCCAGTTCATGGTGTTCCTGGTGGTGTCCCTGACGGTCTTCGGGGCGCGGCGCGGTGGGGGTCACCAGCGGCCGAGCACCTTGGAGCCGGCGGGTCGGCCGATGGCGGAGGCGACGTCGGCCGGCAGCGCCTCAGCAATGGTGGCCTGATCGGCCTTGACGCTGGAGACGAGGTTGAGGTTGGAGTCGACGATCGAGGTGCCGACGAACTCCCTGCCCTTCTTCTCCTGACCCGTGGTGGCCTGCAGCGAGGCCAACGACGAGAACACGTACGGGTTCACGTTGACGTCGGCCCGCGACCAGATCGCGATCCACTGAGGCTGCGAGGCTGACGTGCGGGAGTAGACGTTCGAGTTCGCGGAGATCTTCATCTGCTCGGCGCTGTTCTTGAAGCTGTAGTCCTCGACGCACAGCAGGCAGTTCGCGGCGCTGGTGGAGTTGGCGATCACGTTGTTGCGGACCGTCACCGGGCCGAGCGTCCAGGGCATCGTGGGGTCCGGGAAGGGCCTGCGGGGATCGACGGCCTGGTCGTTCTTGTTGGTGTTGCGCCGCGTGTCCTGCACCAGATTGATGGGCCGACCGTTGCCGGAGAAGGTGTTGTTCCACACCTTCACATCGGTCGTGTTGTTGACCTGCAGGCCGAACTGCGAGTTGCCCTTGAAGGTGTTGTCACCGACGATGGCCTTGGCCGAGATCTCGAGGTACAGGCCGGTGGCGGAGTTGTCGTTGAACTCGTTCTGGCTGAACACCGAGTCGTAGACCGACAGGTCCTCCCAGAAGCCGTAGGCGTGGTTGCCGGAGAAGCTGGAACCGGTGGCCTTGACGCCGCGGGTGTGGCCGAGCTTGACGCCTCCCGCGTTCGGGGCGATGTTGAAGAACTCGTCGTTGTTCCTCGTGGTGAGCACCTTCGAGAAGGTGATGTTGTCCGCGAAGCGTCCGTGGATGCCGAGCATTCCTGCGCCGGTGACGGTCACCTGATTGAGGGTCACGTTCTCCCGCAGCACGCTGATGCCGGTGGTGGCTGCATCCTGGACGGTCACGTTCTCGAACTTCACACCCGGCTGCTCGATGGTCACCGAGGCCATGTGGAAGACCGACGGGGAGAAGCGCTTGATGCCGATACCCCGGACCACGGTGTTGGCGGCGCGCACATTCATGGCCTTGATGATGGTACTCGCCTCGACGGTCTGCCCGTTGGGGTTGTTGCCGATGTAGAGCTTGGAGGTGGCCTCATCGAGGTAGAAGGTGCCTGCCTTGACGAGTGAACGGCTCTTCACCTGCTGGAGAGGTGCACCCTCCATGAAGACCTGATCGGGGTGGGCCGCCATCGGGTAGGTGGACTTGTTCACGAACTGCCATCCCGGATCGGTCAGATCGGGCGCACCCTGCGTGTAGGTGGGTGAGCTGTCGAAACGCGTCGTCCAGCCGTCCTTACGCCAGGCGGTGCCGTCGGCGACCCATCCTGTGACGGGCGAGGCCCCGTCGAGCCAGACGGCCTCCTTCGGGTAGTTCTGCACCGTCACGGTCTTGCTGATGGTGACCGTCTCCCGGTAGGTGCCGCCTCGCACCACAACGGTGCCGCCGGTGGGGGCCAGGTTGACGCCGCGCTGGATCGTCCTGACGGGAGCGCCCAGGGTGCCGGCGGCGCTGTCATTTCCGGTGGGGGAGACGTAGATCGCGCCGGCGGGGCCGCGTAGGAGGCGGAGCCGACGGGAAGTGAACCGGGCTTGTCGGGCTTCGGATCGGGGTGGGTGTGGGATCCGGCTTGGGGGTCGGGTCCGGGGTGGGCGTCGTGGCACCGCTGATCGGGACGTGGAAGGCGACGGCTTCGCGGGTCCAGCCGGTCAGCGACCCGGAGGTGGCTGCGGTGGCGAGGCGGTGCTTGCCCGACTTGGTGTAGGTGTAGACCGGCTGGGTGCGGCCGCTCTGGGCGCTCGCCAGGGCGTAGAACCGGACGCCCTGGTCGGTGTAGCCGTTGGCGACGGCCGACTTGTAGGCCGTGGTGCCCACGAGCACGTCGTTGAAGTCGGCCGAGGACGACTTGTAGAGGCGGTGCACCGCGGTGAGGCCGGTCTTCGGTGACGTCGACGCCTTGAAAACGGTGCCGAGATTGGTCGTGTAGCCGTACTGCGAGGCCGAGGAGGCCTCATCGGCCCAGGGGTCACGATGCTGATGTCGGTCTTGGGGTTGACCACCTGGAAGATCGGGTTGGTCATTGTGTCGACCGGGTCGGCGGCGTTTGCCACCGGCGCCATGGTCAACAGGAGGGGATGGTCACGGCTACGCCGAGGCTCGCCCGCATGAAGGTACGCACTGCTGAAAGCTCTCCTGATGGTTCCGGGCCGCCCCCCGGGGGCCCTCGGCCCCGGGCGAACCGGTGGGCCTGTTGTGGATGACACACATACCTTAAAACATGAGAGGAACCTGAAGCAATTTCAGGAAGCGTTCAGGATGTGATTGCGCAGGCGCAACGAGCGCTCCGTGGAACGGAAAAACCGCGCCCGGTCCGAATGGACCGGGCGCGGCAGCTGGCGCTTTGAGGGTCAGCGGGTGAAGTCGAAGCCGGTGGTGGTGGTTTCGGCGACGAGGGTTTCGTTGGTGCGGGGTGCGTAGACCCAGTTCTTGACGGTTCCGTTGGCGACGTTGATGGTCACGAGGCGCACGGGGTTGGTGGTGCGGCTGTGGTAGGTCTGCACCATGCTGATGATCTTGTTCCCGTTGTTGCCGGTGTCGGTGCGGGTTGCTGCGCTGCCGACGTGGCCGGAGACGACCATCTTGATGTTGGGGTAGACCTTGATGAGGGTGTCGAAGAGGTGCTTGGGTGAGGTGGCGCCGTAGCCGCCGTTGCTGGTGCTGATGGAGCCGTCACCGTTGAGGTAGGAGTGGGTGGAGACGATCACGTTGTGGTCGGGGTTGGCTGCGACGACCTTTTTGGCCCAGTCGATGGCGCCCTGGCGGGGCCAGAGTTCGAGGTTGAGGACCATCCACTTCTGGCCGCCGGCGGTGAAGGTGCTGTAGGTGTTGTCGACCTTGCCTGCTTCGTAGGCGCCCTTGGTGCTGGTGAAGGTGGTCAGGGGAAGGCCTTGTTGAAGGCGGTGGTGTCGCGGACGGCGACGTTGGTGCTGATTCCGGGCAGGCGGAGCCGCCCTGGCAGACGGCGCCGGTGTCGTGGTTGCCGAGGGTGAGGGAGTAGGGGACCTTGCCCTTGAGGGGCGCGAGGCCCTTCTGGGCGCGGGTGTACTGCTCGGGTGCGACGTTGCCCCAGTCGACGACGTCGCCGACGTGGGTGACGTACTTGAGGTTCAGCTTGGCTGCGTTGTTGACGAGCCAGGCGGAGCGTTCTGCGAATCGGGTGTCGGAGTCGTTCCAGGTTTCCTGCTGGGTGTCCGGGATCACTGCGACGGTGAAGGATTCGTTGGCTGCCGAGGTGGGCGGCGGCGTCGGCGTCGGCTTGGGCGTGGGCGTGGGCGTGGGCGTCGGCTTGGGCGTGGGCGTGGGCGTGGGCGTCGGCTTGGGCGTGGGCGTGGGCGTCGGCTTCGGGGTGGGCGTCGTGGCGCCGCTGATCGGGACGTGGAAGGCGACGGCTTCGCGGGTCCAGCCGGTCAGCGACCCGGAGGTGGCTGCGGTGGCGAGGCGGTGCTTGCCCGACTTGGTGTAGGTGTAGACCGGCTGGGTGCGGCCGCTCTGGGCGCTCGCCAGGGCGTAGAACCGGACGCCCTGGTCGGTGTAGCCGTTGGCGACGGCCGACTTGTAGGCCGTGGTGCCCACGAGCACGTCGTTGAAGTCGGCCGAGGACGACTTGTAGAGGCGGTGGACCGCGGTGAGGCCGGTCTTCGGTGACGTCGACGCCTTGAACAGGATGCCCATGTCGGAGGTGTAACCGTACTTGGATGACGACGACACTTCGCTGGCCCAGGGGTCACGATGCTGATGTCGGTCTTGGGGTTGACCACCTGGAAGATCGGGTTGGTCATTGTGTCGACCGGGTCGGCGGCGTTTGCCACCGGCGCCATGGTCAACAGGAGGGGGATGGTCACGGCTACGCCGAGGCTCGCCCGCATGAAGGTACGCACTGCTGAAAGCTCTCCTGATGGTTCCGGGCCGCCCCCCGGGGCCCTCGGCCCCGGCGAACCGGTGGGCCTGTTGTGGATGACACACATACCTTAAAACATGAGAGGAACCTGAAGCAATTTCAGGAAGCGTTCAGGATGATGTGAGCATCGCCACTGAGCGAGGGAGCCTAGCTGGGAGAAGCCTGAGAACGGGCGCGTCGTGCGGCCACCCGTGAGCCCACGGTGTGCCAGGCGAGGGCCGCCAGAAGACCGATCGCGAGGCCCACCGCCGCACCCATCCCGTAGAAGAGGGTCGGCTTCGGTGAGGATGGCGAACTCGGGAGTTCGGCGTCCACTGCGGTGGAGACGACCACGGGGGACTCGCCTCCGATTGTCTCGATGGTGCTGATGAAGGCGGCCAGGTGGAGCGCGGCGGAATCGGCCAACTGCTTGGCCTCCTCCGGGGTGCCGCCCTCAGCCGTGATGTTGATGAGCGGGGTGTCGGTCGGGTTGCCGGCGTGCAGTTGCGCGCGCAGCCGGGTGTCGGTGAACTCCTCACCGAGGTCTCCCCGTACCCCCTCGAGGACCGGCGTGCTGTAGATGAGGGCGGGGTAGGACTTCGCCCTTGCCACCGCATACTGCGCGGCGATGTAGTTGGCTCCGCTGGTCCGGCCGGGAATCCCTTTGACCAGTTGGGTGGCCGTGGCCGTGTAGGTGGGCGCGGTGTAGTTGAGCGCGATCGCGGCAAGCCCGAGTCCGAGGCCCACTCCGAGCACCAGCATCCACCAGTACCGCAGGAGGAGCCCCACGAGTTGTCCTGCCCGGAACTCCGCCATGGCACCCCGTTCTCTCGGCCGGGCCCGGATGGGCGGCGTCGCTGACAAGGATATATCCAACAGTGGAGTACGTCGGGTGAGGTTGGCGGAACCGGTTGCCTGAGGGTCAGCGGGTGAAGTCGAAGCCGGTGGTGGTGGTTTCGGCGACGAGGGTTTCGTTGGTGCGGGGTGCGTAGACCCAGTTCTTGACGGTTCCGTTGGCGACGTTGATGGTCACGAGGCGCACGGGGTTGGTGGTGCGGCTGTGGTAGGTCTGCACCATGCTGATGATCTTGTTCCCGTTGTTGCCGGTGTCGGTGCGGGTTGCTGCGCTGCCGACGTGGCCGGAGACGACCATCTTGATGTTGGGGTAGACCTTGATGAGGGTGTCGAAGAGGTGCTTGGGTGAGGTGGCGCCGTAGCCGCCGTTGCTGGTGCTGATGGAGCCGTCACCGTTGAGGTAGGAGTGGGTGGAGACGATCACGTTGTGGTCGGGGTTGGCTGCGACGACCTTTTTGGCCCAGTCGATGGCGCCCTGGCGGGCCAGAGTTCGAGGTTGAGGACCATCCACTTCTGGCCGCCGGCGGTGAAGGTGCTGTAGGTGTTGTCGACCTTGCCTGCTTCGTAGGCGCCCTTGGTGCTGGTGAAGGTGGTCAGGGGAAGGCCTTGTTGAAGGCGGTGGTGTCGCGGACGGCGACGTTGGTGCTGATTCCGGGGCAGGCGGAGCCGCCCTGGCAGACGGCGCCGGTGTCGTGGTTGCCGAGGGTGAGGGAGTAGGGGACCTTGCCCTTGAGGGGCGCGAGGCCCTTCTGGGCGCGGGTGTACTGCTCGGGTGCGACGTTGCCCCAGTCGACGACGTCGCCGACGTGGGTGACGTACTTGAGGTTCAGCTTGGCTGCGTTGTTGACGAGCCAGGCGGAGCGTTCTGCGAATCGGGTGTCGGAGTCGTTCCAGGTTTCCTGCTGGGTGTCCGGGATCACTGCGACGGTGAAGGATTCGTTGGCTGCCGAGGTGGGCGGCGGCGGGCCGGTGGCGGGTCGACCCGCTCCGGTACCGATATGAAAGGCGGCGGAGGCCTGCACGTCCCATCCGGCGCCCAGCAGTGCGTCGCGCTCGGCGTCACCGACGGCCAGTTCGGTCCTCGGGCCGAGCCCGAGGCGCGCCACGGGCTCGGTACAGGGCAGGGGGCCGGCCGAAGCGTAGAACTGCAGGAACTGTGCCCGGTAGCCCATGGCCTCCGCCGCCTGCAGGTCCGCGCCCTCCGCCGCCCATGTGAAGTCGCCCGACCCGGGGCTGTAGAGGCGCCAGACGCCCAGCCTCCCGGGCCCCGCCTCTGACGACACGGTCATGCGCGTCGGGTCGACCACGTCGAACCCGCGCTCGACCGCGCTGCGGATCTCGCGACCGAACTGCGTCAGCAGCGTCGCCCCCGTGTCCGGATCCCGCAGCGCCGCCAGGGAGACGGTGAAGTCGGAGCAGTCCGGACCCGCGGCGGAGGCGGAGGGAGGTGCCACGGGCGCTGCGGTCACCACGACGAGCAGGAGGGCGGGTGCCATCGTGCGGATTGTCCTCAAGATGTCCACCTCCCTGGCTCGCATCGCCGGATCCACCCGGCGCCGGAGGGCTCAGGTCGGGTCGATCTCAAACATGTGTTCGACGAGGCGGGTCTCCGCATCCGGCGGGAGGAACCCGGTCGCCTTGATCCGGGTGAGGTCCAGCAGGCTGTGCTGTGGCCGTGGGCGGTGAGCCTTCCCGGGTTGTAGTCCGAGGTGGTCACCTCGTGTACATCTTCTGGCGGGCGGCCGCACAGTTCGAAGACCCGTCGTGCGATGTCGGCCCAGCTCTGCGGGAGCCCGTCGTTGGTCAGATTGTAGGTTCCCGGGGCGGCGTTGGATACGAGATGGATGATCCCGGCCGCGAGATCACGCGCGAAGGTGAGTCTGCCGATCTGGTCGCCCACCACGTTGGGGCTCACCCCTCCCCGGGCGAGGCGTTGCATCGTGGCCACGAAGTTGCCGCCCTCGCCGATCACCCAGCTGGTGCGCACGATCCAGTGTCGCGGCAGGGTCGCCACCAGCGCCTCGCCGGCGGCCTTCGTCTGTCCGTACACGCCCAGCGGGGTGAGGGTTCATCCTCGTGGTGGACCTCCCGCGTGCCGTCGAAGACATAGTCGGATGACACCTGCACCATGGCGATGCCGTGTTCCCGGGCGCGTTCGACGAGGCGGGCGAGGCCGGTCACGTTGACCGCCCAGCAGTCGCGTCGCCCCTCGGGTGTCTCGGCCCGTCGACGTCGGTGTGGGCGGCGGCGTTGATGATGAGGCCGACCTGTGACCAGTCGACGGCGTCGATGGAGCGGTCGTCGCTGAGATCGAAGCCGGGACGGGCCAGTCCCGTCGCATCGGGCAGCGCGGTCATCAACGCCCTGCCGAGCTGACCGGTTGCGCCGACCACCACGGTCGCGCGGGGCGCCATCGGGGTGACGTCGGCCAGCCTGGGGTGGAGGCGGTCGGCCTCCGAGATCTCGGCCCGGCCCAGCGGGATGGGCCAGGGCAGCGCGATCGACTCGTCGGCGACGTTGACATAGGTGTAGCTGTCTCGGGCCGCGGCGCTCCAGTGCCGGTTGACGAGATAGGAGTAGAGCGTCCCGTCGCGCAGGGCCTGATACCCGTTCGCCACTCCGCGGGGACGTAGACGGCCTTCTCCGGGCCGAACTCCAGAAAGAACGGCACCCCGAACCCGGGCCCGGGCGCAGATCGACCCAGGCGCCGAAGATGCGTCCGTCGGCCAGCGAGACCAACTTGTCCCACGGCTCCGCGTGCATGCCGCGCGTGCTTCCCGCGGAGGCGTTGAAGGCGACGTTGTGCTGCACCGGCCCGAAGTCGGGCAGGCCGAGCCCGGTCATCTTCTCCCGCTGCCAGTTCTCCTTGAACCATCCCCGCGCATCGCCGTGGATCGGAAGATCGAGCACAAGCAGGCCGGGGATCGGGGTCGCGTGGACCGCGAGGTCGTGTCCCATCAGTGGCCGGTCCTGGCGTACTTCGCTTCCGTCGCCGCCTTCATGGGACGCCACCAGGACTCGTTGTCCCGGTACCAGTCCACGGTGGCGGCCAGACCCTCCGCGAAGTTGCCGTAGCGCGGGCGCCACCCCAGTTCCTCACGGAGGCGGGAGGCGTCGATGGCGTAACGCAGATCGTGACCGGGGCGGTCGGTCACGTGGTCGTACGCGTCGGCGGGCTGCCCCATGATCGTGAGAATCAACTCGATCACCGACTTGTTGTCCATCTCGCCGTCGGCGCCGATCAGGTAGGTCTCGCCGATCCGGCCGCGGTCGATGATCTCGAGCACCGCCGCGTTGTGATCCTCGACGTGGATCCAGTCGCGCACGTTCAGGCCCGCCCCGTAGAGCCGCGGACGGATACCGTCGATGAGGTTGGTCACCTGGCGTGGGATGAACTTCTCCACATGCTGGTAGGGGCCGTAGTTGTTCGAGCAGTTGCTGATCGTGGCACGGACGCCGAAGCTGCGCACCCAGGCCCGCACGAGCAGATCCGAGCCCGCCTTCGACGCGGAGTAGGGGCTCGACGGGTTGTACGGGGTCGTCTCGGTGAACCGGGCGGGATCGTCCAACTCGAGGTCCCCGTACACCTCGTCGGTCGAAACGTGGTGGTAGCGCTTCCCGTGCCTGCGGACCGCCTCCAGCAGTTCGAAGGTGCCGACCAGGTTGGTCCGGATGAAAGGTGACGGGTCGTTCAACGAGTTGTCGTTGTGGGACTCCGCCGCAAAGTGGACGACCACGTCGTGCGCGGCCACCAGGGCGTCCACGGCCCCGGCATCGCAGATCGACCCGTGCACGAACCGGAACCGGCCCTCCGGGAGCCCCTCGAGGGAGGACACCTGGCCCGCGTAGGTGAGGGCGTCCAGAACGGTGACCGAGTGATCGGTCTCGCGGAGCACATGACGGACGAAGTTGCTGCCGATGAAACCGGCGCCTCCGGTGACGAGTAGCGACGACATGGTGAGGAGTCTAGACGTAGGCAACCGGACCCGGCATGCCCGACGTCCTTTCAATTGTGAGAGACTCACGCATGCGCGGAATCATTCTCGCCGGCGGGTCCGGCACCCGACTCCATCCGATCACGCTCGGCAGCAGCAAGCAGTTGGTGCCGGTATACGACAAGCCGATGATCTACTACCCTCTGTCGACGCTGATCTTTGCGGGCATTTCCGAGGTTCTCGTGATCAATACCCCGCATGAGCAGGAGGCATTCCAGCGCCTTCTCGGGATGGTTCCCAGTTCGGGATCTCGATCTCCTATGCCGTCCAGCCGGAGCCGAAGGGGCTGGCCCAGGCGTTCACGATCGGCGCGGAGTTCGTAGCCGGAGGGCCGTGCGGCCTCGTGCTGGGCGACAACATCTTCTACGGACAGGGCCTCGGCACCCAACTCCAGAATCACGCGGACGTCGAGGGCGCGGTGATCTTCGGATACCAGGTCGCGGACCCGACCGCCTACGGTGTCGTCGAACTCGATGATCGCGGATTTGCGGTTTCCATTGAAGAGAAACCAGCACAGCCGAAGTCGCACCTTGCCGTTCCCGGTCTCTATTTCTACGACGATCAGGTCGGCGATATCGCCGCGAATCTCCAGCCCTCGGCCCGCGGCGAGTACGAGATAACCGATGTCAACCGCGTCTACCTCGAGGCAGGCGCCCTCCGCGTCTCGGTGCTTCCGCGCGGCACCGCGTGGCTGGACACCGGAACCTTCGATTCGCTCAACGACGCGAGCAACTTCGTGCGCACCATCCAGGCCCGGCAGGGCCTGCAGGTCGGTTCACCCGAGGAAGCAGCGTGGCGGATGGGATTCCTGTCCGACGAGGCCCTCGCTGAACGCGCCGGTGCACTCGCCAAGTCCGGTTACGGCACCTATCTGTCCTCGCTGCTCACCTGATGTGGAGCATGGTCGGCGTCAGACGCGTCCCCCGACGGCCGGCATGGTGAAGGTGGCGAGGCAGCGTCGCGGGCCGACCTCCAGGGACTCCGTCGTCAACTCGGATCCGGTGGCGTCCAGGTAGCCGTCGAGGAAGCCCTTGTGGATCGCGCACACCAGCGGCAACTGCTCGTCGGTGACGGCACCGCGGAACGGGCAGCGCGTAAAGGTGATGCTGGAATCCTCGTGGCTCGTCCCGAAGCCGCGTTCACCGAGATGCATCGCGAGCGTGCCGAGGTCCTGATCCACCGGGTCCTCCTGCGAGGCGACGGACGCCCCCAGTTGTGGCCCGCCTGCCGGGCGATGGAGATCGAGTCGGCGGTCGGCTGGATGAAGGAGGAGATCAGCACCTGCACCAGCTCGGTCAGGTGGAGGTTCCCGATGGTCGGTGCAGAACTGGTCGCCGTGAATACGAGCGGCGGACGCCCCTGCGAGCCGGTCGCATTGATGGCACGCTCCGCGAAGCCCGCCTCGACCAGCGCGTCGAGGTGGAACCTCGCCGAGTTCTTGTGCAGGTCCAGCTCGTTGGCGACGTCGATGACCGACCGGGGCTCGGTTGCTGCCTGGAGATACGCGAGCACACGGGCGCGCGTGGGCCCCAAGCCGTGTGGGGTACTCATAGCGTTCATTGTGGCACCGGCCGATCGGAGGGCTTACCCCGGGGCAGGTCACTCGGGGTAGGGTTGACGCCATGCAGTTTACCCAACTGGTTGATACATTCGGGCGGGTCGCCACCGATCTGCGCGTTTCGTTGACCGATCGGTGCAACCTGCGCTGCAGCTACTGCATGCCCGCGGAGGGCCTTTCGTGGCTCCCGACCGATGAGGTCCTCAGCGACGACGAGGTGGGGCGCGTGGTGCGGGTAGCCGTCGAGCGGCTCGGCGTGACCCGGATCAGGTTCACCGGGGGAGAGCCGCTGCTCCGCCCCCGGCTCGAGTCGATCGTGGCCGGCGCCGCCGCCTTGCGCGGACCGGCGGGCAGACCCGAACTCGCGCTCACCACCAACGCGCTCGGCCTGGACAAACGCATTGACGCCCTCGCGGCGGCCGGTCTCGACCGCGTCAACATCTCCCTCGACTCGCTCGACCCGGTGCGCTACGCACGGCTCGCCCGTCGCGACCGGCTGGGCGACGTGCTGAAGAGCATCGAGGCCGTCGACCGGGTCGGCCTGCGACCACTGAAGATCAACTCGGTGATCATGCGCGGCGAGAACGAGCAGGACATCGTCCCGCTCGCTCAGTTCTGCCTGGCCCGGGGCTACGAACTGCGCTTCATCGAGCAGATGCCACTCGGCCCGCGTGGTGAGTGGGACCGGAGCCGGATGGTCACCGCGGCCGAGATCCTCGCGGCGCTCGGGGAGAGATTCGACCTCGCCGCGCTCGATGAGCCGCGGGGGCCGCCCCGCCGAGCTGTGGCGCGTGTCTCCCGACGGCGCGCAGCCCGGAGGGATGGTCGGCGTCATCGCGTCGGTGACAAACCCGTTCTGCGGGGCGTGCGACCGGACCCGGATCACGTCGGACGGCCAGGTGCGCACCTGCCTGTTCTCCCAGCGGGAGACCGACCTGCGCGCGATCCTGCGGGGTGGCGGAACCGACGACGACCTCGTCGACGCGTGGACGGGCGCGCACCGCGGCAAGGCGAAGGCGCACGGCATCAACGAGGCGGGCTTCGTCCAGCCGGAGCGCACAATGAGCGCCATCGGCGGCTGAGGCGCACAGGAACGACCAGGGAGCGGAATGAGGATCAGATTCTTCGCGGGGCGGCCGAGGCCGCGGGCACCGACGAGCGGGAACTTGCGGGCGGTGCCCCGACGGGGCGTGAGCTCGTCGCGCTCCTCGCCGACGATAATGAGCGTCTCGATCGGGTGCTGCGGGTGAGTTCGTTGCTCGCGGACGGGGCGCGCATCGATGACCTTGATGCGCCGCTCGACGGCGTCGAGGGCGTAGACGTGCTGCCTCCGTTCGCCGGGGGATAGCCACGTGACCCGCGTCGTGGGGATCCTGCTCGGGGGCGGCCGCTCGTCCCGGATGGGCGGGACAAGCTGGCGCTCGGTAGGGGAGGGCTGAGCCTCGCGGCCATCGCCGTCGATGCGCTCCTCACGGTCGCCGATGCGGTGGTGTTCGCCTCGCCCGGCCGTGACGGCATCACGGACGCCCGGGTGCGGTTCGTGCTCGAGGATCCACCGTTCGGCGGGCCGGTCGCGGGCATCGCCGCCGCCGTCGACGCGCTGGGCGACCTCGGGGCCGACTCGGAGGTGTACCTGCTGGCCGGAGACCTCGCCGACCCCTTCTCTGTGGTCGCGCTGCTGAAGGCCGCGCCTTTCGGCCCCGACGGCACCGTCCCCGTCGATGAGGAGGGCTGGCCCAGTACCTGGCGGGGCGGTACCGACTCGGGTCGCTCAGGGGCGCCCTGCCCGGCGACGTGCGTGACGTGCCGGTGCGACGCGTCCTCTCGCGGCTCGACCTGTTGGAGGTCGCGGTGCGAGGTGACGTGACGGCCGATGTCGACACGCCGGAACAGGCCCGACACGCCGGACTTTCCTGAGCGTTCCGCGTCGTGGCTAGGCGGGTTGTCCCAAAAATCTCGGTAATTCCAAATTAGTCTGACAAATCGTAGTAAACCTGTAAGGCTTACCCGCATGAGTACTGATTCCGCGCGCATCGACGGGCCGGCATCCGAGGCCCTCCTCAAGCTCGGGCGCTTCTTCTCCAAGTGGGACGAGACCGACGACGGCAGGGCGGTCTTCCGACAGGGAGGGCGCGCGGGTGACGTGTTCTACCGGGACCGCTGGAGCCACGACAAGGTCGTCCGCTCGACGCACGGCGTCAACTGCACCGGTTCGTGCTCCTGGAAGGTGTACGTCAAGGACGGCATCATCACGTGGGAGTCGCAGCAGACCGACTACCCGACCACCGGCCCTGACCGGCCCGAGTACGAGCCCCGCGGCTGCCCCGCGGCGCGGCCTTCTCCTGGTACACCTACTCGCCGACCCGGGTGCGCTACCCGTACGGCCGTGGCGTCCTCATCGAGATGTACCGGGAGGCGAAGAAGCGCCTCGGTGACCCCGTCGAGGCCTTCCGCGAGATCTCGACCGACCCGGTCAAGCGCCGCCGCTACCAGCAGGCGCGCGGCAAGGGTGGCCTGGTGCGGATCTCGTGGGACGAGGCGATGGAGATCGCCGCAGCCTCCTACGTCAACACGATCAAGTTCTACGGCCCCGACCGGTGCGTGTCGTTCTCCCCGATCCCCGCCATGAGCATGGTCAGCCACGCGATCGGCACCCGCTTCACGCACCTCATCGGCGGCGCCATGACCAGCTTCTACGACTGGTACGCAGACCTGCCCGTGGCCAGCCCGCAGGTGTTCGGTGACCAGACCGACGTGCCCGAGTCGGGCGACTGGTGGGACTCGACCTACCTGATGATGTGGGGCTCCAACGTCCCCGTCACCCGCACCCCGACGCGCACTGGATGGCCGAGGTCCGCTACCGCGGCACCAAGGTGGTCACCGTCAGCCCCGACTACGCGGACAACGTGAAGTTCGCCGACGAGTGGCTGCCCGCCCAGGCGGGCACCGATGCGGCGCTCGCGATGGCGATGGGCCACGTCATCCTCAAGGAGAACTTCATCGACCGGCAGGTCGACTACTTCGACGGCTACGTCAAGCAGTACACCGACTTCGGGATGCTGATCACCTTGGTGGAGCACCCCGACGGACACGGCCTCGTGCCGGGCAAGTTCCTCACCGCGGCCGACCTGCCGGCCGAGGCCTCACGCGCCGACGCCGCGTTCAAGACCGTCATCTGGGACGAGGCCACCTCGGCCCCCGCAGTCCCGAACGGCTCGATGGGCTTCCGCTACAACGAGGAGGACCAGGGCAACTGGAACCTCGACCTCGGCGAACTGCGCCCGGCCCTCACCCTGCTCGGCCAGGACGGCGCCGACGGCGTCGAGGTCGCGCTGCCCTGCTTCGAGGACCCGAGGGGCGAGGGCTCGGTGGTGCGGCGCGGTGTGCCCGCCCGCCTCGTCGAGGGCAGGCTCGTCACCACCGTGTTCGACCTGATGCTCGCCCAGTACGGCGTTGGTCGCGACGATCTGCCCGGCACCTGGGCCGCCGGATACGACGACGCGACCGTGCCGTACACGCCCGCCTGGCAGGCCGAGATCACATCGGTGCCCGCCGAGGCCTGCATCCGCACCGCCCGCGAGTTCGCCTCCAACTCGGAGGAGTCGAAGGGCCGCACGATGATCATCATCGGCGCGGGCATCTGCCACTGGTTCCACGCCGACGTCACCTACCGCGCGATCATCGCGCTGCTCATGATGACCGGCTGCATCGGCCGCAACGGCGGCGGTTGGGCGCACTACGTCGGCCAGGAGAAGTGCCGCCCGATGACGGGCTGGTTCAACATGGCCAACGCGCTCGACTGGTCGCGCCCGCCGCGCACCATGATCGGCACCGCCTACTGGTACATGCACACCGACCAGTGGCGCACCGACGGCTTCTCCGCCGACCGGATCAAGTCGCCGCTCTCGACCGGCTCGCTCGACGGGCAACACACCGCCGACTCGGTCGCCCTTGCCCACCGGCTCGGCTGGATGCCGTTCTACCCGCAGTTCGACGCCAACCCGCTCGACCTCGCCGACGAGGCAACCGCGGCCGTCGAGCGTGGCGAGTACGCCACCCCGCAGGACTACATCGCGGCCAGGCTGAAGTCGGGGGAGCTCAAGAGCTCCGTCGAGGACATCGACGCCCGCAGAACTGGCCGCGCACCATGATCCTGTGGCGCTCCAACCTGTTCGGGTCGTCGGCCAAGGGCAACGAGTACTTCCTCAAGCACCTCCTCGGCACCCACAACAATGTGATGCCCAACGGCCACGGCGCCGACGAGCGGCCCCGCGACGTCGTGTGGCACGACGAGGCGCCCGAGGGGAAGCTCGACCTTCTGATCACCGCCGACTTCCGGATGACCAGCTCGACGCTGCTGTCCGACATCGTGCTGCCCGCCGCCACCTGGTACGAGAAGCACGACCTGAGCTCGACCGACATGCACCCTACGTGCACGCCTTCACCCGGCCATCGACCCGCCGTGGGAGACCCGCACCGACTTCGACGTGTTCACCGATCTGGCCCACAAGCTGTCCGAGCTGGCCAAGGGCCGCCTCGACACCCGCAAGGACCTGGTCGCGGTGGCCCTGCAGCACGACACCCGGGCCAGATCGCGCAGCCGGGCGGCCACGTCCCGGAGTGGCGCGGCACCGACCTGCCCGTCGTGCCGGGGAAGAACGCCCCGGTGCTGCAGGTGGTCGAGCGCGACTACACCGCGATCGCCGACAAGCTCGCCACCGTCGGGCCGCTCGCCGAGAAGCTCGGCTTCACCATCAAGAACGTCACCTACGACGTGTCCCACCAGGTCGACCGGCTCGCGAAGCTGCACGGCGTCTACCCGTCCGGCCCGCCGAGGGTCGCCCGGCCATCAACACCGACGCCCGCCTCGCCGAGGCCATCCTGACCTTCTCCGGCACCACCAACGGGGAACTGGCCACCCAGGGCTTCCACACCCTCGAGAAGAGGACCGGCCGCAAGCTGGCCGACCTCTCGGCCGGGTCGGAGGAGAAACTCATCACGTTCGCGTCGACGCAGGCGTCGCCGCAACCGGTGATCACCTCCCCGGAGTGGTCGGGCTCGGAGACCGGAGGCCGGCGCTACGCGGCGTTCACCATCAACACGGAGCGACTCAAGCCCTGGCACACCCTGTCGGGACGCATGCACTTCTTCCTCGACCACGACTGGATGACCGACGCGGGCGAGAACCTGCCGACCTTCCGGCCACCGCTCGACATGACCACCGCCTACGGCGAACCCGAGCTCGGCCCCAACGGGAGAAGGCCATCACGCTGCGCTACCTGACGGTGCACAACAAGTGGTCGATCCACTCCGAGTACCAGGACAACCTGTTCATGCTCTCGCTCGGCAGAGGAGGGCCACAGGCCTGGTTGAGCGTCGGGGACGCGAAATCGATCGGCGTGGCCGACAACGACTGGATCGAGCTGACCAACGCCAACGGCGTCTTCGTGGCGCGGGCCGTCGTCACCCCGAAGCTGCCCGACGGCATCTGCTACGTGCAGCACGCGCAGGAGCGCACCATCGACACGCCGAAGTCGGAGGCCACCGGCCGCCGCGGCGGCATCCACAACTCGGTGACCCGCATCCTGCTCAAGGCGACCCACCTGATCGGCGGCTACGCCCACCAGGCCTACGCCTTCAACTACATCGGCCCACCGGCGTGCAGCGGGACATCGTCTCGACCGTGCGTCGCCGCTCCCAGGAGGTGCAGTACTGATGGCGAAGAAGCGCCGCGTCATGGCCCAGGTCGCCATGGTGATGAACCTCGACAAGTGCATCGGATGCCACACCTGCTCGGTGACCTGCAAACAGGCGTGGACCAACCGGGCCGGCACCGAGTACGTGTGGTTCAACAACGTCGAGACCCGCCCGGGCTCGGCTACCCCGCACCTACGAGGACCAGGAGAAGTGGCAGGGCGGTTGGGTCCGCACCAAGTCGGGCAGGCTCAAGCTCCGCTCCGGCGGCCGGTTCAAGAAGCTGCTCAGCATCTTCGCCTCCCGGTGCAGCCGGGCATGGACGACTACTACGAGCCGTGGACCTACGACTACGAGCAGCTGATCCAGGCACCGCTCGGCGACGACTTCCCGGTTGCCCGGCCCAAGTCGCTGATCACCGGCGACGATATGGCCATCAAGGCGTCCGCGAACTGGGATGACTCGCTCGGTGGCATCGCCGAGACCATCGACGAGGACCCGATCGTCAGGAAGCTGCGTGAAGAGGCGAACATCCAGATCAAGGCGGAGTACGAGAAGACGTTCATGTTCTTCGTGCCCGCATCTGTGAGCACTGCCTCAACCCGTCGTGCATGGCGGCCTGCCCTTCGGGTGCCATCTACAAGCGCGCCGAGGACGGCATCGTGCTGGTCGACCAGGACCGCTGCCGCGGCTGGCGCCAGTGCATCACCGGTTGCCCGTACAAGAAGATCTACTTCAACCACCGCTCCGGCAAGGCCGAGAAGTGCACCTTCTGCTACCCGCGCCTCGAGGTGGGCCTCCCGACGGTCTGCGCGGAGACGTGCGTCGGTCGACTGCGCTACATCGGCGTCATCCTGTACGACGCCGACCGCGTGACCGAGGCGGCACTGGCAGACGAGAAGGACCTGTACGAGGCCCAACTCGACCTGATGCTCGACCCCAACGACCCGCAGGTGATCGCCGACGCCAAGGCCAACGACATCCCGACCGACTGGATCGCCGCCGCCCAGCGCTCGCCCGTCTACGCACTGATCAAGCACTTCAAGGTCGCCCTGCCGCTGCACCCGGAGTACCGCACCATGCCGATGGTCTGGTACGTGCCGCCGCTGTCGCCGGTGGTCGACCTGCTGAAGGACCAGGGCCACGACTCGGAGGCCGGAGGGAACCTCTTCGGCGCCATCGACGCCCTGCGCATCCCGGTGGAGTACCTGGCGGAGCTGTTCACCGCCGGCGACTCCGCGGTGGTCACGGGCGTCCTGCAGAAGCTTGCCGCCATGCGTTCCTACATGCGTGATGTCACGCTCGGGCGGGAGCGGCAGCCCGAACTCGCCGAGGCCGTCGGCATGGACGGCGCCGCCATCGAACAGATGTACCGGCTGCTGGCCATCGCCAAGTACGAGGACCGCTACGTGATCCCGAAGGCCCACTCCGAACAGGCGCACAACCTGGAGGAGATGGGCTGCTCCGTCGACTTCGAGGGGACCATGGGCGGCGCGGGCGTCTACGACCACGGCTTCGGGTCGTCGTCGGGTCGCCTGGTGCCCGTGGCGATCGAGAGCTATGCCGACGCCAAGGCGCGCCAGCAGGATGCGAGCGGTGCCTGATGAGCGGTGTGATCTTCCAGGCCGCCGCGCTGCTGCTCGGCTATCCCGACGAGAACCTGCTGGCCCGGCTCGACCTGATCGAGGAGGCTTCGGCCGAGGCGGGCGCGGCACAGCGGTTCGCTCCCGTACTGGCCCACCTGCGCTCCATGCCGATCATGGAACTGCAGTCGTGGCATGTGCAGGAGTTCGACCTGTCGCGCCGTCACGCGCTGCACCTGACGTACTGGACCGACGGGGACACCCGTCGCCGAGGTGAGGTGCTCGCCTCCATCAAGCAGACCTACCGCGACTCGGGCCTTGTGGTCGACCTTGACGGCGAGCTGCCCGACTACCTGCCGATGGTCCTCGAGTTCGCGGCGACCGGTTCGCCCCGGCTCGGCATCGGCATCCTCAACGCCTACCGTGCCTCCCTCGAGCTGCTGCGGATCGGGCTCACCGAGGACAAGCTGCCCATGCAGGGGTCGTCGCCGCCGTGTGTGACGCGCTGGGCGGCCCGTCGCCGAAGACCCGCGCCGAGGTACGCGACCTGATCGCGAGCCCCCGTCCGAGACCGTCGGCCTCGAGCCGACGTTCCTGCCCTACCCGCAACTGCAAGGGAGCGTCCGATGAACTTCCTGCTGTGGGGCGTCCTGCCCTACCTCGTCCTGCTGATCCTCATCGGCGGCCTGATCTGGCGGTACCGGTATGACCAGTTCGGCTGGACGACCCGCTCGTCGCAGCTGTACGAGTCGAAGCTCCTGAAGATCGCCTCGCCGCTGTTCCACTTCGCGCTGCTCGCGGTGCTGATGGGACACATCGTCGGCCTGCTGATCCCGAAGGCGTTCACCGACTGGATCGGCCTCGATCAGCACGCGTACCACCTGGGCGCGTTCTGGGGCGGTGGCCTGGCGGGCGTCGCGCTGGTCGTCGGCCTCGTCATGCTCATCGTGCGGCGCCGCACCACCGGTGCCGTGTTCAAGGCGACCACCTGGAACGACAAGTTCATGTACCTGGTGCTCGCCACCGTGATCGGGCTGGGGATGGTCGCGACGCTGACCGGAGACAAGACGCCGACCGGCGAGGAACACAACTACCGGGAGACCGTCTCGGTGTGGTTCCGTTCGCTGTTCACCTTCCAGCCCGACGTCGAGGCCATGGGCGCGGCGACCTGGCAGTTCCAACTCCATGTCCTGATCGCGCTGGCGCTGTTCGCCATCATTCCCTTCACCCGGCTCGTGCACGCCTTCTCGGCGCCGGTTCACTACCTCTTCCGCCCCTACATCGTGTACCGCTCGCGTGACCAGCGGCCGCGCCACTCGGAGACCGTCAAGGGCCGCGGGTGGGATCCCGTCGGCACCCGCGACAACCAGAAGGCACGTCGTTGAGCACACGACTCATCGAGGTCGCTCCCATCCACGACACAGGCAAGGGCGCCGGTCGCGTCCTGACGATGTCGACGATCGCGTTCACGTTGATGTTCGCGGTGTGGCTGATGTTCGGCATCCTGGGTGTCCCATCCAGAAGGAGTTCGGCCTCTCGGATGAGCAGCTCTCCTGGATCACGGCGCTCGCCGTGCTCAACGGCTCCATGTGGCGGCTGCCTGCGGGCATCCTGACCGACCGGATCGGCGGCAGGAAGGTGACGCTGTTCCTCCTGTTCGCCACCGCGGTGCCCGCCTACCTGGTGTCGTTCGCCGACAGCTACCCGGCGCTGCTCCTGCTGGCCTTCCTGGTCGGCTTCGCCGGCAACCTGTTCTCGGTGGGAACCGCCTGGAACTCGGCGTGGTTCGGCAAGGAACGCCAGGGGCTCGCGCTGGGCGTGTTCGGCGCAGGCAACGTGGGGCCTCCGTCACGAAGTTCATCGGCCCGCCGCTGATCGCCACCACCGCGGGCGCCACCTACGTTCTCGGGATCAACGGCGGCTGGCGGCTGATTCCCGTCATCTACGCCGTCCTGCTCGTCGTCGTCGGCCTCGCCACCTGGATGATCGTGCCGCGCGTCGACCGCGCGGCTGGCGCGTCCAAGCCGATCCGCGAGATGCTCCGACCGCTGAGCAACGTGCGGGTGTGGCGGTTCAGCCTCTACTACGTGGCGGTGTTCGGCGCCTACGTGGCGCTGTCGGCGTGGCTGCCCAAGTACTACGTCGACAACTTCGGCGTGACCCTCACCACCGCGGGCCTCCTGACCGCCACCTTCATCTTCCCGCCTCGCTGCTCCGGCCCGTCGGCGGCTGGATGAGCGACCGTTGGGGAGCCAGGAGGGTGATGTATGCCACGTTCGCGCTGATGCTCGCCTCCAGCGGGATCCTCATGATGCCCAACGGCTTCATCACCATCAACCATCCCGACGGCGCCCAGACGCAACACCTGCACTACCACATGAACCTCTTCTGGTTCGTGGTCCTCGTGTTCGTCCTCGGCTGCGCCATGGGGTTCGGCAAGGCCGCCGTGTTCAAGCACATTCCCGAGTACTTCCCGACAACGTCGGCTCGGTCGGTGGCCTCGTCGGCATGCTCGGCGGCCTGGGCGGCTTCTTCCTGCCGCCGCTGTTCGCCTACACCAAGACGTGGTCGGGCTTCCCGACGAGCACGTTCTTCTGCATCTTCATCCTCGTGGCCATCTGCGCCGTCTGGATGCACCTCACCATCGTCAAGATGCTGCACGAGAAGTCCCCGACCTGGCAGGCAGCATCGACCGACCGCTAGAAAGGGAGCTCTCGTGAGCAGCTCGACCCGACTTGAGACCAACGGCGACTGGCTCGTCTCCTGGGACCCCGAGAACGAGGCCACCTGGGACAAGAAGCTGGCCTGGAACACGCTGATCGTGTCCACCGTGTCGCTGACGCTGTGCTTCGTCGCCTGGTTCCTGCCCAGCGCCATCGTGCCCAAGCTCAACGCTCTCGGCTACAGCTTCACGCACAACCAGCTCTTCCTGCTGACGTCGATGCCCGGCCTCTCCGGCGGCCTGCTGCGCCTGGTCTGGATGGTGCTGCCTCCCAAGATCGGCACCCGCAAGATGGTGTCCCTGACCACCCTGCTGCTGATCCTGCCGATGCTCGGCTGGGGCTTCGAGGTGACCAACCCCGACGTGCCGTACTGGCGCCTGCTCGCGCTCGCGTTCCTGGCAGGCATCGGCGGCGGCGCCTTCTCCGGCTTCATGCCGTCCACCTCGTTCTTCTTCCCGCGGTCGAAGCAGGGCACCGCGCTCGGCATCCAGGCTGGCATCGGCAACTTCGGCGTCTCGCTCGTCCAGCTGCTGACCCCGTGGCTGATCGGGTTCGGCCTGTTCGGGTTCCTCGGCTCGCAGACATTGACGGTGCCCAGCAAGGAGCCGGTCGAGGTCTGGTACCAGAACGCGGCACTCATCTACATCCCGATCATCATTGTGGTGGCCATCTGGTCGTGGGTCGTGCTGCGCTCGGTGCCCATCAAGGCGAGCGTCAAGCAGCAGTTCGACATCTTCAAGAACCAGGACACCTGGTGGATGACGCTCCTCTACATCATGACGTTCGGCACGTTCTCCGGCCTCGCGGCCCAGTTCGCGCTGCTCATCATCAACCTCTACGGCGCGGGCAACGCCGACATCGTCTCGGGTACCGGGGCCGACGCGACGGTGCTGATCGAGGGCTACTCGGTGGTCGACCCCGTCCAGTTCGTGTTCCTCGGCGCGCTCGTGAGCGCAGGTGCCCGCGTGCTGTTCTCCCGTTGACCGACCGGATGGGGGCGCCATCTGGACGCTCATCTCCGGCATCGGCATCCTCGGCTCGATCATCTTCACCATCCCCGCCCTCACTCCCGACATCTCCAGTGCGGAGGCGCTGCGCGGCGACTTCAACCAGTTCCTGTGGGGCATGCTCGCCATCTTCCTGTTCACCGGCATCGGCAACGCGTCGACGTTCAAGCAGATGCCCATGATCTTCGAGAAGCGGCAGGCCGGCGGCGTCATCGGCTGGACGGCGGCCATCGCCGCGTTCGGGCCGTTCCTGTTCGGCGTCGGTCTCACCCTGATGAGCGCCACGACGTTCTACATCATCGGCGCCGCGTGGGCGGTAATGTGCATTGCGATCACGTGGTGGCGCTACGCCCGTCCGGGTGCTCCCAAGCCGAGCTGACCCGGGCAGGTCAGATCCTGCGGGACCGGAACCGTCGGCCCGCCCCAACCTGGAGGTGTTTCCTTGACGGCGAGAATCGCTGTGGCCGACGTCAGCCGGGAAGAGGTGGACGGGGCCGCCCTGCTCGCCCTCGTGAGCGATGAGCGGGCGGGCGCCGTCGTCACCTTCGCGGGCATCGTGCGCAACCACGACCACGGCAAGGCCGTGACCGGCATCGAGTACGTGGGGCATCCTTCGGCCTCCGAAACCATGGCCGGGGTGGTTGCCGAGTTTGCGGAGCGCGATGGCGTGCACGCCATCGCGGCGCGACACAGGGTCGGAGAGCTGGGCATCGGTGGCGTCGCCCTGTACGTGGCGGTGGCCGCGTCGCACCGGAAGCAGGCCTTCGACTGCGCCTCCGACCTGGTCGACACCATCAAGGATCGGCTCCCCATCTGGAAGAAGCAGTTCTTCGTCGACGGGACGCACGAATGGTCGCAGTGCCCGTGACGGGGCTCTCCGCCGAACAACGGGAGCGTTACGTGCGCAACCTCGACATCGTCGGCATGGGGAGGAGGGACAGCTCCGGCTGCTCGCCTCATCCGTGTTGGTGATCGGGGCCGGCGGGCTCGGCTCGGCTGCGCTGCCGTACCTGGCCGCGGCAGGGGTCGGCCGGATCGGCGTGGTCGATGGCGACGCTGTCGAACTGAAGAACATGCAGCGGCAGGTGCTGCACACCGAGCTCGGCCGCAACAAGGCCGAATCGGGGCCGAGCGGCTGCGGGCGCTGAACCCGGACGTCACCGTCGAGGTGTACCCCGAGTACCTGACCCCGAGCGGGCGAGGGAGCTGTTCACGCGCTACGACCTGGTGCTCGACTGCACCGACACGTTCGGCGCCAAGTTCATGCTGTCCGACGCCGCCGAGGCCGTCGGAGCGCGTCTGGTGTGGGCATCCGCCGTCGGGATGCAGGGCCAGTGCTCCGTCTTCGGCGTGCCGGACGCCGACGGCGATCGGCTCTACCTGCGCGACCTGATCCCGGAGGAACCGGCAGACGGGCACTACCCGAAGGCGACCGACATAGGGGTGCTCGGCGCCATGGTGGGCCAGATCGGGTCGCTCGAGGCGGTCGAGGCGGTCAAGCTCCTGGCCGGCTTCGGGAAGCCCCTGGTGGGTCGGGTCGCGCTGCTGGATGCCGTGACGTCGCGCTGGTCGGAACTGCCGCTCAGGAAGGCGCGCAGATGAGGACCGTCGAGGAGCATCTGGCGCGGGTGCTGTCGCTCGGGTCGCCGCTGCCCGTCGAGGTCACGCCCGTGGCGGAGGGCATCGGCCGCGCGCTCGCCGCCGACCTGGCCGCCGTGGTCGACGTGCCGCCCTTCGACAACTCCGCCATGGACGGGTTCGCCGTCCGTGCGGCGGACCTCGCGCCCGGGGTCGTGCTGCGCGTGGTGGGCGACATCCCCGCCGGTGCCACCTCGGTGCCCGCCGTCGGGGAGGGGAGGCGGCCCGCATCATGACCGGCGCGCCCATGCCCCCGGCGCCGACTCGGTCGTCCCCGTCGAACAGACCGATCAGCCCGCCGGGCCGTCGCGCCGCCGTCGACGGTGGCGGTCGCCGAACCGGTGCCCGCGGGTAGGCACGTGCGCCGTCGGGGGAGGACCTCCTGGCTGGGGCCGTGGCGCTGCCGGCAGGACTGCGCTGGTCGGCGGCAGCGGCCTCGGCCGCCGTGTCGCTCGGTCACGGCCGCGTGCCCCTGGTGCGGCGACCCAGGGTGGCCGTGCTGTCGACGGGCTCCGAACTGGTCGCCGCGGGGAGCCCCTCGCGTTCGGCCAGATCCCCGACTCCAACTCGGTGCTGCTGGCGGGGCTGTGCCGCGGCTGGGGCGCCGAGGTCGTCTCCGCCGCCGCCGTCGACGACGACCCCTCCCGGTTCCGCGCAGCGCTCGCCGAGGCGCTGTCGGCCGACCTCGTGCTGACCTCCGGCGGGGTGTCGGTGGGCGCGTTCGAGGTGGTGCGCCAGGTCGTCGAGGGCGACGTGTCGTTCGACAAGGTGGCCATGCAGCCCGGTAAGCCGCAGGCCTCGGGGACGCTGACCGCGCCCGACGGACGCCGCGTGCCCATGCTCGGGCTGCCGGGCAACCCCGTCAGCGTGTTCGTCTCGGCATGGGTCTACGCGAGGCCACTGATCGCGCGCCTCGGCGGCTGGAGCCCGAATGGCCCGCCGAGTCGCTCCCGGTGGTCGAGGGCTGGCGGGGACCGGCGGGCCGGCGCCAGTTCATCCCGGTGCGGATCGGCCCTGATGGCGTCTCGCCGGTGCATCGGCTGGGCTCGGGCTCGCACCTGGTGGCCTCGCTGGCGCTGGCCGACGGGCTGGCGGTGGTGCCGGAGGAGAGGGATGCGGTGGAGCAGGGGAGCGGGTCACAGTGCACCGGGTTTCCGGCTTGTAGGCTCCGGAACATGACCCGATTCACGCACCTCGACGACGCAGGCAACGCCCGGATGGTCGACGTCACCGCCAAGACCCCACCGTCCGCTCAGCCTCCGCGGTGGCGAGCGTGCGCTGCAGCGAGGAGGTCATCGAGGCCCTGCGCAGCGGCACGGTGCCGAAGGGCGACGTGCTCGCCGTGGCGCGCGTCGCGGGTATCGCGGCCGCGAAGAAGGTGCCCGACCTGCTTCCCCTTGCGCACGTGATCGGCGTGCACGGCGTCGTCGTCGATCTCGAGATCGTCGACGACGGCATCGAGATCGCGGCGACCGTCCGCACCGCCGACCGCACGGGCGTCGAGATGGAGGCGCTTACGGCGGTGACCGTGGCGGCGCTCGCCGTCGTCGACATGATCAAGGGCGTCGACAAGCTGAGTGAGATCGTGTCGGCGAAGGTGGTCGCCAAGTCGGGCGGCCGCTCGGGGGACTGGGTCCGCGGCACCACCCGACCCCGGACGGGGACTGACACCGTAGACACCCGGCGGCGCGGCGCCGGGCGGCCCGTCCCGCTCCCGCGTGGCGGGCGCCCGAGGATGGTCCCGCCCCTGGCTAATCTCCGTCCATGGGATTCCGACCTGACGTCGCTCAGCGCCTCCGCGATCGCGCCGCCACCGCGCCCGACCCGACGGCCTCCGAGCTGGAGAGGGCGGCCGCCAGGATCGCCTCGTACTCGTCGGCCCCGGGAACCGGAAGCAGGTCGAGCGGATGGCCAAGGTGCTCACGCCCGCCGTGGTCGAGGCGCTGGGGACGCCTTCATCGACATCCGCACCGATGAGATCGACAACCCCGTCCGCACCAGGGCCCGGACTTCCGGCAGGGCGACCATGCCCTCGGCGCGGTCCTCATCGCGGCGGCCGATCCGGACCTCGCGGGACCCGCCCTGCCCGCAGTGGAGGGCATCCTCGCGCTCGTGCCCCGCATGCTTCCCCGGCAGGCGGAGCACATCTTCTTCCTCACGGGCCTCTTCCCGGAACTCGACGCCGCCGACCGGCTCCGGGCGGCCGCCGCGCAGGTGCTCGGCCGGCAGCCGGAGACCGTCGGTGAGGCCTGGTCGCGGGAGCTCGGGCTGGGCCTGCCCGAGGACTACTGGAGCGTCTCCCTGAGCCTGGATCCCGTCGTCCCGGAGAAGGAGGAAGACGACCCGCTGGCGGGCCTGGTTGCCGCTGGTTCGACGCGATCGTCTACATGGAGATCACCAATTATCACGGTGACCGCACCGACTGGAGCATCCGGATCGGGACGATGAGTACGCAGGTGCTCGGCGGCAGCGCCCGGCCGTCGATGTACGGTCACGACGAGCTCGGCCGGTATGACCGCAAGGGCTGCGACCCGACGGACGAGGGGATCGCCGGCTCTGTCTCACCCGTGCAGGGGCCCCCGGACTTCCCGCGGGTGCTGGCCGAGCTCGAGGCCGCCCACCCCGCGCTGCGCTACGACTACGCGAAGCTGTCGGCGAGCGGCAGGCCCGGTCGGCTGCTTCCGCCGACCCGGAAGAGGCAGCTGATCTCCTGGCTGTCCCGAGCCTGACCGGGTCCACCGACCGACGGCCGGGTCACCGGCTCGGTGGGCGACCCATGTCGTGGTCGGCGCCGTCGAGCTGGTCGACGATGTGGGTCAGGATGGGGCCGAGCACGCCGAGCGCGTCCCTCGCCCCGCCGCGCGAGCCCGGCGCGTTGAACACGAACGCCCGCCGGTCCTCCGACCCGATGACCCCGGCCACGCCGCGCGACAGGCTCGACAGCGGGGTCTTCGCGAGCCCGGCCGCGCGCACCGCCTCGGCGATCCCGGGGATCTCGTAGGCGAGCAGCGGACGCGTCGCCTCCACCGTCACATCCCGCGGGCCCACGCCGGTGCCGCCGGTGGTCAGCACCACGCGGGCACCGTCCGCCACCGCGGCAAGGACGGCGGCGGCGATCAGCCGGGCGTCGTCGGGCAGGATCACCGGCTCGCCCACCTCGAAGCCCAGCGTGGTCAACCCGTCGCGCAGGATGGGCCGGAACGGTCCTCGTAGACGTCGGCCGCGGCGCGGTCCGAACACGTGATCACACAGGCGCGATGGCTCATGGGGCAAGACTAGGCCACGGTTCACCCGAACCGCATGGAACAACCGCATATGCGGCTGTTAGAGTTCACTCATGACGCAGATACGGATTCCGATGGCGGCCGATCTCCTCGGGTGAGCGACGACACGCTGCGCCGCTGGGTGGACGCCGGGCGGATCGCCGGCAGCCTCGACGACACGGGCAGGCGCTGCGTCGACGGCGCCGAGCTGGCCGCGCTCGCCAAGGAGATCGCCGAGGGCGACGCGCTGGGGAGGGCAGCCGTTCCGCCCGCAATCACCTCACGGGGCTGGTCACCCGCGTCGTCTCCGACACCGTCATGAGCCAGGTCGAGCTGCAGTGCGGCCGCTTCCGGGTGGTCGCGCTCATCTCCACCGAGGCCGTCACCGAGCTGGGTCTCGAGGTCGGGGTCGTCGGCACAGCCGTCATCAAGGCAACCAACGTCACCATCGAGAGGAACCGCGCATGAGGCGCCTCGCACTGCTGGCCGTCATCCCCTCACGCTGCTCGCCGCGTGCTCGGGTGGAACCCTGCCCGCCGCAACGGGAACCCCCGAGGCCACTGCCCCGCCGCCACCGCGACCCCGGAGGCCGCTACCGCGTCCCCTCAGACGGCGGACGCGGTCGTGTTCGCAGCGGCGTCGCTCAACACCGTCTTCCCCGGGATCGCCGCGGCCAACTACTCCTTCGACGGCTCCTCGGGCCTCGTCGACCAGCTGAAGGGCGGCGCCCCCGCCGACGTGTTCGCCTCCGCTGACAGGAAGAACATGGACAAGGCCGTCGAGGCGGGTCTCATCGACGGCGACCCCGTGCTGTTCGCCACCAACTACCTCGTGCTCGTCACCCCCGCCGACAACCCGGCAGGCATCACCGGCTTCGACGACTCGCTGGACGGCGTGAAGCTGGTGGTCTGCGCGCCCGACGTGCCCTGTGGCGCGGCCACCGTCAAGGCGGCCGAGGCGAACGGCATCGAGCTGAGGCCGGTGTCGGAGGAGGCCAAGGTGACCGACGTCCTCGGCAAGGTCACCGCCGGGAGGCAGACGCCGGCCTCGTGTACGCCACTGACGCCACCGGTGCGGGAGACAAGGTCGTCGTCTTCGACGTGCCCGGCGCCTCGGACGAGCCCAACACCTACTGGATCGGCAAGGTCAAGGGGCTCCCAACTCCGAGCAGGGCGACGCGTTCATCGCGGCCATCACCGGCGGTGCGGGGCAGGCGAAGCTGAAGGCATCCGGTTTCGGCGCGCCGAGGTGACGCGGTATCCGCGCTGGGCGTTGGCGCCGACGGGCCTGGCCCTCGCGCTGCTGGGGTCCCGCTCATAGGCCTGCTGCTTCGCGCGAACTGGGCCGAGCTGCCCGCCCTCCTGGTGAGCGAGCGCGCCGTCGACGCGCTCCGGTTGAGCCTCGTCACCTGCCTGGTCTCCACCGGCCTGGTGCTGCTGCTGGGCGTGCCGACCGCGTTGGTGCTCGCCCGCACCCGCGGCCGGGTCGCCGCCGCGACCCGGACACTCATCACCATCCCCATGGTGCTGCCCCCGTGGTCGCCGGGCTCGCTCTGCTGACCACGCTGGGCAGGAGGGGCTGATCGGGGCACCCCTGTCGGCCATCGGCATCGAGATCGGTTTCACCACGGCCGCCGTCGTGATCGCCCAGACCTTCGTCGCCCTGCCCTTCCTCGTCATCTCGCTGGAGGGGCGCTCCGCTCGGCCGGCTCCGACTACGAGGCCGCGGCCGGATACCTGGGGGCCGGCCCCTCCCGCGTGTTCTGGCGGGTGACGTTGCCGATGGCCGCGCCGGCGCTGGCCTCCGGCACCGCGCTGTCATTCGCCCGCGCGCTGGGTGAGTTCGGGGCGACCCTCACCTTCGCGGGCTCCCTGCAGGGCACCACGCGCACCCTGCCCCTCGAGATCTACCTCCTGCGCGAGTCGGACAGCGACATGGCGATGGCGTTGGCCGTCGTCCTGCTCGCCGTCGCCGGGGCCGTCGTGTGGCTCGCCACCCGCCTCCACGCCTGGGGTGGTCATGCCTGACGCGGTGCGGATCGAGGCGGCCGTCGACGCCCGCGACGTCGAGCTCCGCCTCACGCTGGGCGAGGGCGAACTTGTTGCGATCGTAGGGCGGAACGGCTCCGGCAAGTCGACCTGCATCCAGCTGATCGCGGGCGCCCTGCGGCCGGATTCGGGCACCATCTCGCTTGGCGGCACCGTCGTGGCCGGGCCGCAGACGTTCGTGCCCGCGCACCGCCGCCGGATCGGTTACCTCGAACAGCGGCCGCTGCTCTTCCCGCACCTCACGGTGGCAGGCAACGTCGCCTTCGGGCCCGCTCCCGGGGAGCGTCGGCGCGCGCCGCGGCACGCCGGGCCGAGGCCGAGCTGGAGGCCGTCGGCCTTGCCGGCTTCGGCCCCGCCGGGTGCGCGAACTCTCCGGCGGGCAGGCCCAACGCGTCGCCATCGCCCGCGCGCTGGCCATCGACCCCGAGATAGTCCTGCTGGATGAGCCGTTCGCCGCGCTCGACGCCGCCGCCACCCCGGAGCTGCGGCGCCTGCTACGCGAGCGGCTGCGCGGGATCACGACGGCCATGGTCACCCACGACCCGCTCGATGTGCTCTCGCTCGCCGACGGCGTCGCCCACCTCGACGGTGGCCGCGTGGTGCTGCAGGCCGGGGTCGACCGCGTGTTCCAGAATCCGCGCACCCGCTTCCTGGCCGACTTCGTCGGGCTCAACCTCCTGCACGGCCGGGCGCTGGGCGACGCCGTCGAACTGACCGATGGGGCCGTGGTTGCCGGCCTGGCGGAACGGCCGCTGGGCGATGGGGAGGCGCGAGCGGTGTTTCCTCCCGGTGCCGTCAGCATCTTCCGCCGCGCCCCGCACGGCAGCCCCGCAACGAGTTGCCTGCCGTCGTCACCGGGGTCGAGGACAGGGGCATGGTGCAGCGGGTGAGCCTCGCCGTGTCGGGGCAGCCGATCCAGGCCGATGTGACGCCCTCGGCCATGCGGGAGCTGTCCCTGACCAGCGGCGATGCCGTTGTCGCCGTGGTCAAGGCCACGCAGGTGGTGCTGCATCCGGTGCGCTGAAGCGCGGCCGGGAACCGAGAGCGGTGACGGCGGCCGCCTAAGCTGGACGGGTCCAAACCCTTTCAAGGAGTTCAGCATGCTCAAGTTCCTCGCCCGCGCCGCCATCAGCTCGGTGCTCATCTACGGCGGCCAGGCCTCGGTGCGTGCGCCGGAGGTCGCGGCGTCGCCGTGCAGAAGCTGAGCGGCAAGGCCGGCATCAACCTCGACGACAAGGAGGCCGCCACCGTCGTCAAGCTCAACGGCGCGATCATGGTGGGGCCGGCACCACCTTCGCACTCGGCATCCTTCCTCGGCTGTCGGCGGTGGCCCTGATCGGTTCGCTGATCCCCACCACCATCGGCGGCCACGCGTTCTGGGAACAGGAGGACCCGGCCGCCCGCTCCGCCCACCAGATCCACTTCCTCAAGAATGTCGGCCTCATCGGCGGGCTGCTGATGTTCCTGGCCGGTGGCAAGGGCGGAAGGTCGACGAGGCAACCGACTGAGTGGGCCTGACACCGTCGATTCCGGGCCTCGGCCGCCCCTTCCGATCAGGTCAGCGGAAGTGGCCCGGTTGTGTTGGCCGTTCGCCAGGACTCGTGTCCAAGTCGGAGGCACCGGAGCAGGGCGATACAGCCGGGCACACATCGAAGGTTTCCCTCCTGTCGCCTCGCACTGGAAGACATGTAGCTCGCGCCGCCGGGATTGCTTGTCAGAACCCGTGTGCGCCGCTGCAACCTTCTACTACTCTACGTAGTAGAAGGTTGAGAGAGGAACACCGGATGGTTGACGGGGCGAGGCTTGCCTGGGTGGGGCTGCTGCCGATCATCCTCGGCGTCTCGGGGTGCGTGGGCGCCGGTGTTCCCGTCGATACTCAGCCCCCGCATGTGACGTCCGGACCGACGGCGTCCCCGTTGCCGGAGAGCGGTCGGTCGGGGCCGTCGCGCTTATCAGCGAGCGTCAGGGAGCGCTGAGCCCGGCGTTTGTCCACTCGGGAGCGACGGGAGAGAGGGAGTGGCGATTCTCGCCGTCGCAAACCGAGACCCGAATCTCTGCCGTCGCGAGTTGCTTCGTTCCACGGGAGGAACCGGTTGAGATCGTGCTCCGCCAGGCTGGGCGGCAACTTGCATCGATGTCCATCCCGTGTACCCGTGATCCCTATTCAGGTGAACTTGGGCCTTCCGAGTACAGCATGGATGGTGGCGATGTGGTGGTGTGGATCAGTGACCCGGAAATAACCGAAGTCCGTGTTTTCGGATTTACAGGGAAAGAAGAGGAGATCGCGTGAAGACGGGCATGCCCGTGATCAGTGCCGCTGTGGCCCAGATCTCCGTGCGGCAGCGCTCGGTCTGGGAGTAGGCCTCGCAGATCGACCACAGCACGGCCCCTGGACCCTGCGTACCACCAGTGGCCGTTGACCTTGTGGAAGCCCGGGTCGAGTAGACGTTGCCGGGCCCGGCTCGCTCAGCGCCCGGGAACGTCGCGTCCGAGCGCTCAGCGCACGACCAGCCGGTGCCCCCGGCTCAGCCCTTCAGATCACCGCACGGAGAGGGCGGCGCGGCGGGAACATCCCACCGCGCCGCCCCTCTGCCCGAACACTCAGCGGAAGCGGACCTGGTTGTTGAACACCCACCCCGACTTCGGGTGTAGCGGTAGCTTCCGTCGGGCTGCCTGGTTCCGGCCGCGTAGTCGGTCCAGATGTAGGAGCGGCAGCCGTTGCCACCGGTGGTGGCCGTGTCGCACTCCGTGTACCAGCGTCGGCCGTTGGTGTTCCAGGAGCCGGTGACGCCCAGCGGGTTGCCCTTCCACTGCTCCCTCGTCATGCGCGGCTGGTAGGTCAGGTTGTTGAAGGTCCAACCCGTCGTCACGATGACCCGTCCGTCCTTGTACCGGGCGGTGGTGGCCCAGATCTCGGTGCGGCAGCGCTCGGTCTGGGAGTAGGCCTCGCACGTCGTGTACCACCACCGGCCGTTGACCTTGTGGAAGCCCGGGGTCGAGTAGACGTCGACCACGACCGGCGCCGTCGGCTTGGGCGTGGGCGTGACGCTGGGCTTGGGCGTGGGCGTGGCGCTCGGCTTGGGTGTCGGGGTCGCGCTCGGGCTGGGCGAGGGAGTCGGGATCGTCACGGAACCCGTTGCGCTGGCGTGGCCGGCCTTGTCGATGGCCTGGAACTCGACCTTCGCGCCGGCAGGGGCCTTCACCGCGGAGATGTAGTCGACCCATGCGCCGCCGTCGATGCGGTAGCGGATCCTCGCGATCCCACTGGTGGCATCGGTGGCCGTCAGGGTGACGGTGCCGGCGTCGACCGACGAGGTCGCCGTGGGGGCGACGGTGTCGATGAGCACATCGACGGTCTCGACCCGCTCACGTTGCCGGCGGTGTCGCTCGCCCGGAACTCGATGGCGTTGCGGCCCTCGTTGTCCAGTACGACCGGCGCGGTGGTGACGGCCCAGTCGCCGTCGACGGGGCGCGACTCGACCACGGGCCGGTCGTCGACGTCGTCGGTGGCCTCGGCGGACACGGTGACCGTGGAGGTGTACCAGCCGTTGTCGCCGTCGGGTGAGGCCGGATCCGTGGTGACCGTCAGGGAAGGAGCCGTCTCGTCGGTGGGAGAGCCGTCGGGGTCAGCGCCTGCCACTCGAGGATGCCGGCGGAGCCCTCACCCTCCTCGGCTCCCCAGCTCTCTGCGACGATCCGCAGAGACTTCGTCGTGACCGGGGCGAAGTCGACCCGGTTGAACTTGCCGCGCTCACGGGCGTAGGTGGAACCCCCGTCGAGGACGACGTCCTTCCACTCGGTGCCGTCCAACCACTGCAGCACCCAGCTGCGCGGCGGGATCATTCCCTCCATCGACTCGTCCGTGGAGTCGGCGAACCACCAGACGCCCACGGAGCCGAGGGTGGCGTCGAAGGCCCAGGTCAGGGTGACCGTCTGTTCGCCGACCTGCGGCCAGGTGCCCCAGGCCGCGCCGAGCTTGCCCTCGGCGCTCTCAAACGGGGCGGCCGTGCCGTCGTTGAGGCCGGCCGCGCTGTTCCACGGCGCCACGTAGGAGACGGTGGGACGGCGACGGGCGCGAGGTTTCCGGTCAGCTGGCTCGGGTCGCCGGGTGGAATCGTGACGGTGCCGGTGGCCTGGTTGCCTGCCTTGTCGGTGACCCGCCAGGCGAGGGTGCCGGGGCCTTGGTCGGGGCCGGGATCGGGGTGTCCGCGGTCGCGGTCGCCCAGTCGCCGGCGAAGCGGTACTCGATCTTCGCGACGCCCGAGTGGGCATCGGTGGCGGTGATGGTCGTGGCGCGGGTGGCCGCATCGAGGACGGCGGTGCCGACGGGACGGACGTTGTCGATCTTCACGCTTCCGGTGACGATCTCAGAGACGTTGCCCGCGGCGTCGGTGGCCCGACCGCTCAGCGTCGTCTCGCCCGCCGCGGTGATCCGCTTGACGGCCGACGGGGCGGTGCCGAGGCCCTCCCACTCGCCGTCGCCCACCTTGATCTCCAGCAGCGACGCGTAGGACACGTCGTCGGTTGCCACCAGCGTGGCGTCGACGGCCGAAGAGAACCAGCCCTCGGAACCCTGATTGCCGAGCAGCGCGAAGGAGGCCCCGGCGCGACGGTGTCGGCCGGCGGGCGGGAGGCGTGGGCGTGACCGTCACGTCGGCCTCGACGAGGCCGGCCGCGTAGCCGACGGCGCGTCCCTTGGCGACGAACGTGCCTGCGGCGGCGTAGTCGGCGGGGTCGACGTCGAGCCAGCGGACGGGTGCCCACAGCGTCTCTCCGCCGTAGGTCAGCCGGACGGCGCCTGGCAGCACCGGGGCCTCGCCGGGGCGGGTCGCGACGGCGGCCCGCTGGTAGCCGTCGGGGCCACCGCGTCGACCTCCCACTCGGAGACCGAAACGGAGTTGAAGTAGGCGCCGCTGGCCTGGCCGTTGAACGTGGCGCGCAGCGCCAGGGTGGTGACCGGCTCGAAGGACACCTCGTTCCAGGCGGTCGTGGAGTTCGGGTAGGCGCCGGTGGTGGCCACGGGCTGCCAGGTGCCGTCGGCGGCGAGGTGGTCGATGCGCCACGAGGCGGGCGGGCGGATCCAGTTCGAATCGCGGTGGAAGGCGATGCCGGCGCCGTCGACGCGCACGGGCGTGTCGAAGCGGTAGGTCACCGTATCCGACTCCACCGAACTGGTGGTGCTGCGGTAGTTGCCCCACTGGTCGGGCGGCAGCAGCGCCGTGGTGGCGCGGCCGTCGTTGAGTGCGCCGATCCGCATCGGGGAGTCTCGGTGTAGGTGGCGCTCAGATGCGCGTTGCGGGCCACGTTGGCCATCGGGGTCTTCAACGGGTCGTTGGCCAGCGTCGGGGTGACGGGCAGCAGCTTGTCGCCGTCCCACCCGATCTCATCGATTGCAACGGACCGGCGGAAGTGGCCACCATTCACGGCGTCCTTGGTGTGGTACGTGATGTACCAGGTGCCGCCGAACTCGATGATCGACGGGTGCACGGTAGTCGCCGACGTGCCGCCCAGGATGATGCCCTGGTAGGTCCACGGCCCGAGCGGGCTGCTTGCGGTCGCGTAGCCGATGCACGCCTGGTAGTTCGACGGGGTGCAGTCGCTTCCGCCCTTCTTCCAGTCGTAGGCCATGTAGTAGGTCTGGCCCTTCTTGAACACCCAGGGGCCTCGAAGAAGGAGTCGAGGCCCGTCATGGTGCTGATCGGGCCGGTGACGGCCGTCATCGAGGCCTCCAGCTTGACGGCCCGCGCGACGTACCAGGAGCCCCAGTAGAGGTACCACTGGCCGTCGTCGTCCTTGAACACGTGCGGGTCGATGACCTCCTGGCCGTTGGTGGAGGTGCCGAACACGTCGCCCCAGTCGAGCAGCGGCTCGCCGAGCGCGTCGGTCCATGGCCCGGTCGGGGTGTCGGAGACGGCGACGCCGATGGCCATCCGGTTGGCGAACTGGGTCGACTTCGTCTCCACCGGCGCGTACCAGTAGAACTTCCCGTCATCACCCTCGACGGTGTGGCCCGCGTAGGCGCCGTTGCCGGTGGCCCAGCCGAAGACGGCGCCAGGTGACAGGTTGGCCTTGTAGAGCTCCCAGTCGCCCGCCTCTACGTCGTCGGTGGCGAAGACGCCGTAGTCTTTCATGTTGAACCCGCCCTGTTGGGGCGACGCCTCGTCGTGGCCGGCGTAGATGTAGAGCCGGCCGTTCGCGACGAGCGGGGCCGCGTCGGCGGAGTAGTAGGAGCCGTCGGCCAGGATCGGGTTGCCGGGGCTGGAGAATGTGACGGGGTCGTCCGCCCGTGCCTGTGGAGACAGCGGCAGGACCAGCAGGCCGAACACGGCGGTGGCGGTGACCAGGCCTCGCAAACCTTGTCGAGATCTCACGGTGCACTTCTTTCGTCGGGCGACCTGTCGTCGTTGAAAAAGGGTCGCTGACGTGGAGTTTAATTGGCGTCATCGGGTTCAGCAATGGTTTTCGAAGCTTTCGAGGTCCACGCGCGACGAGGCTCGCGGCGGCCTCGCGGCGAGGCGTGGTGAGGCTGCACCCTCCGGGACCCGGAAGTGGAGGGTGCAGCCCCGGAGACCTCCCCCATCACGTGGGGTAGGCCTGGTCGTGGGGCCGCCTCCTGTTCCGGTGCGGCGCATGGAGCGTCGGGACAGCACACCGCTCAGGCGGTGACCTCCCCGTCGAGCAGGCGCACGACGCGGTCGGCGCGGGCGATCAGGAGCGGGTCGTGGGTCGAGATGACCGAGGCAAGGCCCCGTTCGTGCGTGAGTTCGACGATCAGGTCCATGATCGTGGCCGCCGTGTCGGAGTCGAGCTGCCCGGTCGGCTCGTCGGCGATGAGGATGTCGGGGTCGCCGACCAGCGCCCGCGCCACGCCGACGCGCTGCTGCTGCCCACCAGAGAGCTCGTGGGGCCGCTGGTGCGCGTGCCGCGCGAGGCCGACCCGCTCGAGGGTGGCGACGACCCGACTGCCGCGTTCGGCCGGATCGGTGCCCTGCAGTCGCAGCGGCGTCTCCACGTTCTCCGCGGCCGAGAGCACCGGAATCAGGCCGAACGTCTGGAACACGTAGCCGATCCGGTCGCGCCGCGCGGTGAGCACGTCGGCCTCCGACATGGCGGAGAGCACCATGTCTCCGTCGAGGAGGACCTCGCCGGAGGTCGGCCGGTCCAGCCCGCCCAGCAGGTTGAGCAGCGTGGTCTTGCCCGAGCCGGACGGGCCCGTGACCACGGTCAGCTGCCCGCGGGCACCTCGATGTCGACGCCGAGCAGCGCGTGGACCCGGGCCTCGCCCGACCCGAAGGACCGGTGGAGATCGCGGCCGGTGAGCCGCGGTGGTGTCGTCATGACTGATCCTCTTCCTCGGTGCCTCGTCGGCTCGGCTGTGACGGCCCGCCCCCGGCCAGATGCCGACGTGGTCGGGCTCCAGCTCGAGGCGGACCCGTTCCTGCAGCCCCAACGACCGCACGTGCCCGCGGGCAGCTGGATGCGGCCGTTCCGGTCGATCACCGTGTACTCCTCGGCCACCTCGCGGGTGCCGTCGGCATCCGTGACGGTGCGGCGCAACACCTCGGTCGACGTGCGGCCGTCGCGGATCTGGATGGTGCGGGCGACGTGGTCGCTCACCATCGGGTCGTGCGTGACGATCAGCACGGTCGTGCCGAGTTCCTCTGCGGCGGAGCGCATCACGTCGAGCACCTCGGCCGAGTGCACCTCGTCCAACTCTCCGGTCGGCTCGTCGGCGAGCAGCACCGAGGGCGCGTTGGCAAGGGCCGTGGCGATCGCCACCCGCTGCTGCTGACCACCTGAGAGCTGCCCGGGCCTCCGGTCGGCGAGGTCTGCCACGCCCAGCAGATCGAGCAGTGTGAGCGACCTGGCGGCCCGGTCGGGTGCGCGGCTGATCAGCATCGGCATCGAGACGTTCTCGGCGGCCGTGAGGAACGGGAGCAGGTTACGGGAGGTCTGCTGGAAGACGAACCCGACGCAGCCGCGACGGAACCGCGTGCGCTGGCCCGGGTCATGGCGGTCAGATCCTCGCCCGCCACCCGCGCCTTGCCGCCCGTCGGCCGGTCGAGGCCCGAGAGGATGTTGAGCAGCGTCGACTTGCCCGACCCGGAAGCGCCCACGATGGCCACCACCTCACCGGGCTCGACGCTCAGGCTGAGTCCCTGCAGCGCCTGCACCTCGATGCCCTCGGTGGTGTGGATCCGCACCAGGTCCTCGCACCAGATGTCCGGGCCGGGATAGCCGCGCTGCACCCCGGGATGCCACGCCGTGCCGATTCGTTCATCGTTCCTCCCGAGACGGAGTTCGTGGGCAATGTTGGTGCGTCCGGCCAGCCAGGAGCTGACGGTGACGGCTACGACGGCGGCGAGCAGGAGACCGGCACCCACCCTCCGACCCACAGCGGGTCGAGGTACAGGGCCGGATCGAGCGACCCTCCCGTGAGCGCCCGGAAATCGACGGTGGCGAGCATCAGGGCGGCGATCCCGATACCGACGGCGACGCCGAGGGCCAGGGCCACGAGCACCACGGGCCCCAGTTCCCAGGCCGTGAGCGCGCGTAGCTGGCCTGGCCGCATCCCCAGCGTGCGCAGCACCGCCGCGGACGCGCGCCGATCATCGGCCGTCATGATCTGCGAGGTGGTGATCGCCAGCATCATGAGCAGGGCCGTGACGGCGGTGAGGGTGGCGAAGATCGTGGAGAGCCCCGCGACGGTGGGCGAGTCACGCAGCTGACGCAGTTGGCCCTCCACCGTGGTGATGTGGGCCTGGGGCATCAGGTTGGACAGTTCCGTTGTCAGGGCCGTGAGGTCGGCGCCGGGGCTGGTGGCGACCAGCGCGGTCTTGGCGGGCGGGAGATCGCCCTGCCAGTTGTCGGCGCCGACCAGCACCCAGGACGAGTCCCCGGTGACGCCGGGAGCACGTCGAGGTGACCCGACACGGTCACCTCGCCGACGCCGGCCAGCGTCCCGCGGCCGGTGCCCGTCGTGGAGGAGCCGCCGAGGACCACCGGCACCGGGGTGGTGACGTCGAACACGCCGTCGGGCAGCGGAGACCCGTCCCGGGCCGCGGCATAGGCCCCGGCGAGGTTGGAGTCGGCGAGCCAGACGCGCACCCGCGTCTCCCCGCCCCGATCGACAACGCGGAGTTGTCGGAGGCCAGTCGCACGAGCGCGACCGCATGCACCCCGTCGAGGGCCCGCATCGCCTCGGCGGTCTCCTCCGAGATCCGGGGCCCGAGATGTGGATCGTCGACCCGTTGTCGGCCCAGACAGCGCGCTCGGTACCCACGGTGATGGTGCCGAGAAGCGCGGCCGCCGTCACGGAGATCGTCGTGCCCAGCACGATGGTGATGACGGGAACCACCCCGCCGGCCGGCTCACGCAGCGCGCGGGCCGAACCCATGAAGCCGGTGAACCCGCGGCCCCGTGTGAAGGCCCGCAGCAGCAGCCGGAGCGGGCGGGGTAGACACGCAGCACGAGCAGGCACGCGAGGAGGGCAAGGAGAACCGGTGCCGCGGCGCCGAGCAGGTCGACCCCCTGACATCCTCGCCGCGCGTGGTGAGGAGCCGCCAGGTCGCTCCCGCCGCGGCCACAGCGATCAGGACCTCCGCCACCAGCCGCCATCTGCCGTTGCCGGCGGCGAGCTCCCGGCGCCCGGAACGGGTGTCCCCGACGGCCCAAGCCAGCGCCACCGCCGGAGGGCGCCGATCGCGAGGCAGGCGGGCCAGCCCCACCACGCGACGGGCCGGGCACCAGGGCCACGGCCGCCAGCAGGCCGAGGAACGCGGCCGGGATCCCGACCGTGACCCCTTCGACCGCGAGCAGCCCGCGGAGCTGACGCGGTGACATCCCGCGGGCGGTCAGCAGGGAGGTGGTGGCGCGGCGCCGGTGGAGCACCAGTTGGGCCCGAGCGCCACCAGAGCCACGCCCACCCCAGCGGACCGACGGCGGAGACGCCGATCAGTGTGTGCGTGGTTCGCTGCTGCGCCGCGAGCCGGCCGAGCAACGTGTTCAGTTCGGAGTGGAAGCTGATCGGCTGGTTGTCCTCGAACGTGGCGGGATCGTCGGCGCCGCCGCCGGTCGGGACGACGGGGAGTAGCGCTTCGCCATCAACCCCGTCAGCTGCGCGCCCAGGGTGGCGACGTCGATGCGCCGCGTCGCGACCGCCGCCGAGTTGAGCCCGAAGTAGACGTCGTAGGAGAAGGGATTCTGGAGGCGGAGCGACGGGTCGCCGGCCGCGAGCTCCGGGGCGACGAAGAGGCCCCAAGAAGCTGGAGACCGCGGTCGGCGCTGGAGGCCTCGCTGTAGGCGCGACCGTACGGGTTGTGTTCCCAGCGGGTGTCGTCACCGTCCAGGGGCTTGAAGATCGCGGCGACCACGAACGTGTCGGTGATCTCGTCGCCCACCCGGAGCTCGGCGCGTTCGGCGAAGCTTGCGGTGAGCGCCACCTGGAACGGGGCATCGTCGGCGCCGACCACCGGCCATGCTCCGTCGATCAGCCCGGTGTGGGCGGGGAGGTCGGGATCGAGCAGGATGCTGGCCTCGACGCCGTAGTAAGGCGACCCCTCCTGCGTGGGCCAGGCGACCGTCACCGGTTGACGTCCCAGGAACTGCGCCGGTGCGAGCAGCGAGGCCAGGGGCTCGGGCTGCCCGGCGCGGATCAGTTCGGTCGCCTCGCGGGGCCCGCCCACGGGTCGTCGTCGTCCGGGCAGCGATCTGGAAAGTGGTCCACCGCGCGGACACGTCGCCCTGCACGGCGGAGACGGTCGCGAGGCTGTGTTCGAGCTGCCGATCGTCGAGCTCTGCCGACATGCGGGGGATGAGGGCGGCCACGAGCGACAGCAGCGCCACCGTCAGGGCGAGCAGCAAGGTCGGCCAGGGCGGGCCCGGAACTGACGCGCGAGCAGGGCGATCATCGGACCTCCTCCCGGTACTCGGAGTCGAGCGCCTGCCGCCGCACGAGCGACGCCTGCCATGCGACGACCGCCGCGGCGGCGAGGGCGCCGACGGTGAGGATCACGGCCCAGGGAAGCCAGGTGAAGCGCAGGACGACCTCGAAGGAGGGGTTCTCCAGCGTGGCCGACAGCGCAACCTCCCGCGCGACCGCCCCGCCGACCGCCCAGCCGGCCCCGATGCCGAGCAGCGTGGACAGCGCGAGCACCGCCCCGTTCTCGACCGCGCGGCTGCGAGCCTGGGCGGACGGCGACATGCCGAGCGCCCGCAGCACGGCGACCTCGGGCCGCCTTGTCGCCGTCATCGTCGCCGCGGAGGCCGCGAGCCCGGCGGCGGCCAGGGCGACCGCACAGGCCGACGCCACCCACAGCGCGGCCGAGGCGACGTCGGCGGTGCCCGCCGTCGCGCCGGTCGCCGTCGTGGCGGAGGCCACGCCCGGCAGCGCCTCCGCGGCCGCGCGCGCGGTCGTGGGGTCGCCGTCGAGGCCGGCCCACATCTCGTCGGGCCAGGGCAGGTCGGCGCCGCGGGCGGCCAGCAGTCGGCTGAGGGCGACCGAATCGATCAGGATCCCCAGGTTGCCGGGAGTCGACGGCACCACGTCGGTGATCGCCGCGACCGTGGCGGGGATCCTCGTCCCGAACGCGACCAGATCCAGCCGATCGCCGATCACGAGGGTGCTGGCGCTGGAGGTCTCCCGGGTCAGCGCTACCGGCACCGTCGTCGACCCGGATGGCGGTGTGGTGGGTCGGTGGGCCTTCAGAGGGTCGGGCCCGTGAACACGACCGCGGGCCCGACCTCGAAGGAGCGCGCCTCGTCGAAGTCGTGCCCGATGAAGGGGCCGCTCCGGCTGGTGAGCACCCACCGCTCACCGGTGTCGATCGCGGCCGGGCGCATGGGGCGTTGGTGACGGTGTCGAAGCCGGTCCTGCCGTCATCGGTCTCGAACTCGGTGATCTCGGCGGTGGCGGGGAGCGCCGTGCGCTCCGCGGCTTCGTAGGGTCCGAGGTCGCCGGAGGGCAGGGCCAGGTCGGAGGTCCACCCGGCGGTCGCCGCGCCGAGGAGGGGCGCGCCGTCGCCGGAGATGCCGATCGAGACCGTGGTCGTGCGGTCGCTCCAGCCACCGTCCTCGATGCGGACCGTGACGCCGTCGAGGACGAGGTCGCGGTCCGTGGGAAGCGCGATGGTGGTGGTACCGCCGGCCGTGGCCGGGTCGAGGCGCAGATCCTCGAAGCCGGCGTCATGGCGCAGCGGCCCGGGGTCACGCTCACCGGCGTGGACCGGTACTCGGCGGTCAGCCCCGTCGCCGGGTCGATCGTCCGCAGGATGACGGTCGCCGTCAGTGGCGCGAGCTGCTGCGTCCGGCCCCAGGTCAACTCCTCGTCCGTCAGCTCGAAGCCATCCAGGCCCGCGGCCTCGGCGTTGGCGAGGACCTGCCGCGGGTAGATCGCGAGGCCCGCGGCCTGCCACGGGTCGAGCCACACCTCCACGTCGACGTCCACCGCCAGCTCCATCCCGGCCGCAAGGCGGAGGCCCCGGGTGCGCCTGACGTCAACCCATCCGGGAGCTCGGTGCCGGAGGGCAGCCGGGTGACGTCGGCAAGGGAGTCGAGCGGTGCGGCCACCAGGGGCACGAGCAGGTCACCCACCTGTGCCCGATCCTCCCGCCACACGGGCACGGCCGCCGTCACGCCGGGCACCTCCGCCAGCGCGGGCAGGGCGGAGGGCTGCGGGTCCGCCGGCTCTTCGAGGCCCACCCGCAGCGCAGCGGCCTGCCGAACGGCCGCGATGTCGGCCGCCAGCCCCGTCGCCGTCCCCGCGAACAGCGCCGAGAAGGTGACCGTGCCGGTCGCGATGACCGTCAACACGACGGTGACCGCGTGGGTGAGGAGCCCGCGCGAGACCTGCGCGCCGGCAAGCCAGGCCCCGGTCGAGCGGAGCGACCGGGCAGCAACCTCGCCGAGCCGCGTGATGGGCGCCAGCAGCACCAGCGCCGCGACGCCCGAGAGGGCGAGGAGGAGCGCCGGGGAGAGCGCCGAGATGACGTCGAGCCGCACGCCCCCGTCATCGTCGATCCGGATGAACCCGCCGCCCGAGCGCAACTGCCAGGTGGCAACCGACGCCAGCACGACGGCGAGCACGAGCAGGGCGGCACCGGCCACGCCCCGCACCCGGTCGCTCGGGGTTGATGGCCGCGTCGGATCCGGACGGCGGACAGGGCGGCGACCGCCGCCAGGCAGCCGAACGCCAGCACGGCACCGGCCAGGCCACCCAGCAAGACTGTGCGGGTCTGGCCCCAGTCGCCCGCCGCCAACCGGATGACGAGGGCCGCGATCCCCGTCCCGGCGGCGGCTCCGAGGAGCGACACGGCGCCCGCCTCGCCGAGCGAGACGGCCAGAAGTTGCCTGAGCCCGGCTCCACGGGCCACCAAGAGCGACTCGTGCGGCTCGCGGGCCCGGGCGAGCAGCCCCGCGACCTGGCTGAGACCGACCACCGCGATCAGGATCAGCACCGAGACGGGAAGGAAGCCGAACGCATCGCCGCTGGCCGAGTCGCGCGCGGCCTGCGCCGCCGTCGGGCCGAGGTCGCCGGTGACCACGATGCCCCGTCCCGACACGTCGACGGCCTTGACCGCGCTGGCCGCGTTCTCGGCGCGTTCGGTCAGGAGCGGCAACTGGCCCGGCTTGACGCTGCCGACGGTGACCACCCAACGCAGGAACGGCGACCCGCTCGCCGCGACCACCTCGGGAGCGACCACGAGCGGGCCGGCGGCGGCGCCGTCGAACCCGGAACTCATCAGCGGGTCGCCCAGCCACATGGCGGCAGCCGGATCCTTCGCCTCCCACAGGCCGGTGACAGTCAGGTCGCTCCCGGCGACTGTGACCACGCTGCCGACGCGGAGCCCGAGTCGCTCCGCGGCGTCGCGCTGCACGGCGGTGGAGGCGGCGCCGTCGGGCCAGGCGCCCTCGACGAGCGTGAGGTTCTCTGCGCTCAGCTGGTCGGCGGAGGCGAGTCGGACGCGGTTCGGGAGCGACCCGCCGTCGACGCTGGCCTCCTTCGGTTCGCTCACCGAAGATGTCCAGATCGTGACGTGGAGCGGGGAGAAACTCTCGGTGAGCGTGGCGCGCACCAGGTCGTCCTGGGCGACGGCGTCCTCACCCATCCGCGTCTGGATCTGCAGCCCGGCATCGCCCGACTCAGGGTTGTCGAGAACCGCGGTGACGGCGCGGGTTGCGAGCAGCCCGGCGTTCCCGAGCGACCCGGCGAGGATGGCGGAGGTGAGCACCACGACGCCGAAAAGGACGGCGACCAGCACGCGTGCGGCGCGTAGGCGGCGCAATGCCCACGCGTACCAGGTCGTCATGCCGCCCCATGCTATTGGAGGTAGGGTTGGGCCGGTGGAGAGCTTCGAAGGCCCAAAGGAAGAATGTGGCGTATTCGGCGTCTGGGCCCCGAGGAGGACGTCGCTCAGCTGACCTTCTTCGGCCTGTTCGCCCTGCAGCACCGCGGCCAGGAGTCGGCGGGCATGGCGGTCAGCAACCTGCACCGGATCATGGTCTACAAGGACATGGGGCTCGTCAGCCAGGTGTTCGACGAGGCGACGCTGAAGTCGCTCCCGGGCCGGCTCGCGATCGGCCACACCCGCTACTCCACCACCGGCGCGTCCGTCTGGCACAACGCGCAGCCGACGTTCAGGGCCACCCGGCAGGGTGGCCTCGCGCTCGCCCATAACGGCAACCTGACCAACACCCACGAGCTTGAGCAGTGGCTCGGCGAGCTCGCGCCCAGCGAGCACGTGCCCGAGAAGAAGACGATGGACTCGACCAACGACACGTCGCTGGTCACCGCGATCATGTCGAGCTTCGGCGAGGAGCCGCTCGAGTCGGTAGCCATGAAGGTGCTTCCCCGCCTGAAGGGGCCTTCTGCCTCACCTTCATGACCGAGCGGACGCTCTACGCGGCGCGCGACCCGCAGGGTGTCCGCCCGCTCGTGCTCGGTCGCCTCGCCAACGGCTGGGTCGTCGCCTCGGAGACCGCCGCGCTCGACATCGTCGGCGCCAGCTTCGTCCGCGAGGTCGAGCCCGGCGAGTTCATCGCCATCGACGAGCGGGGCCTCCGCACCCAGCGGTTCGCGGAGGCCAGCCCCAAGGGCTGCATCTTCGAGTACGTCTACCTGGCCCGGCCCGACACCACCATCGCAGGCCACGGCGTGCACGCGGTGCGTGTCAACATCGGCCGCAAGCTGGCCGAGGAGTACCCGGTCGACGCCGACCTCGTGATTCCCGTTCCCGAGTCCGGCACCCCGTCGGCCATCGGGTACGCGCAGGGATCGGGCATCCCCTACGGTCAGGGACTCGTCAAGAACTCCTACGTGGGGCGCACGTTCATCCAGCCGAGCCAGACCATCCGTCAGCTCGGGATCCGGCTGAAGCTCAACCCGCTGCGCGAGGTGATCGAGGGCAAGCGCCTGGTGGTGGTCGACGACTCCATCGTGCGCGGCAACACCCAGCGCGCCCTGGTGCGGATGCTGCGCGAGGCCGGCGCCAAGGAGGTGCACGTGCGCATCTCCTCTCCGCCGGTGCAGTGGCCCTGCTTCTACGGCATCGACTTCGCCACCCGCGCCGAGCTGATCGCGCCCGGCCTCACCGTCGACGAGATCTGCCGCTCGCTCGGCGCCGACTCGCTCGGCTACATCTCGCTCGACGGCCTCACCGAGGCCACGCGGGTGCCGGCCGACCAGCTGTGCCGCGCCTGCTTCGACGGCAGGTACCCCATCGCCATCCCCCGGCTCAGGCCGAACTGCTCAACCTGGAGGAATCGAAGTGAACCAGAGCGCCTACGCCGCGGCAGGAGTCGACATCGAGGCCGGAGACCGCGCCGTCGAACTGATGAAGGCATCCGTCGCCCGCACCCGTCGTCCCGAGGTGCTCGGAGGCCTCGGAGGCTTCGCGGGCTTCTTCGACGCGTCCGCGCTGAAGGGCTACCGTCATCCCGTCCTCGCCTCGTCCACCGACGGCGTCGGCACCAAGGTCGCCATCGCGCAGGCCATGGACAAGCACGACACCATCGGCTACGACCTGATCGGCATGCTAGTCGACGACCTCGTCGTCTCTGGCGCCGAGCCGCTGTTCGTCACCGACTACATCGCCACCGGCAAGGTCGTTCCCGAGCGGATCGCCGCGATCGTCTCCGGCATCGCCGACGCGTGTGTCGCGGCCGGCTGCTCGCTGGTCGGCGGCGAGACGGCGGAGCACCCCGGCCTGCTCGGGCCCGACGAGTACGACATCGCGGGCGCCACCACCGGCGTCGTCGAGAAGGACGAGATCCTCGGCGCGCACCGCGTGCAGGTGGGCGACGCCGTCATCGGCATGAGGGCGTCGGGCCTGCACTCCAACGGCTACTCGCTGGTGCGCCACGTCCTCCTCACGCAGGCCGGCTGGTCGCTCGACCGGCACGTGGGGGAGCTCGGACGCACGCTCGGCGAGGAGCTCCTCGAGCCGACCAAGGTGTACGCGCTCGACATCCTCGACCTGATCAAGCGGGTCAAGGTCAACGCGATGAGCCACATCACCGGAGGCGGCCTCGCCAACAACCTGGCCCGCGTCATGCCGGAGAACACCACTGCGGTGCTCGAACGCTCCAGTTGGACCCCCGACCCGATCTTCCAGCTCGTCCAGCAGGTCGGCGACGTGTCGCAGGCCGACGTCGACGCCACCCTCAACATGGGCGTCGGCATGGTCGCGATCCTTCCGCAGGACCAGGTGTCCGGGGCGATCGCGGCACTCGGGGAGCGCGGTGTCGGTGCCTGGCAGCTCGGCCTCGTCGAAGCGTCTGAGGGCGCGGGCGCGGCGAAGCTCGTCTGACCCCGAACCGACGAACGGCGGAAGCTCCAAGGGGCTCCGCCGTTCGTCATGTCCTGCGCGGCGGGATGAAGGGCCCGACGGGTGTGACTCGTCGCATCGAGCCCGTGACGGTTGCCCAAAGATGGAGACAGGGTGTGTTGCATCTTGCGCCGCGGGCGATCAATAGGTGATACTTCCATCAACTAATCCGAGTTAGTTATGGCTAACCTCATGCCGCAGGGAGGCGCACGAGAGCGCCGAGACGAGCCCCTTCATGGCGCGCCTGGTCATGGCGACGTGACGCGCGAGGATCTGCGGGGGCTCACCGCGCAGCTGATCGTCGTCTACACGGCCCTCGAGGACGTGGCGCGCGCGATGGGCGATGACCCGGTGTTCCGCTGCTTCCACGATCCGGCCCTTGCCCGCCTCGACACGCTCAAGGCGGACCTGGTGGCGCTGAGCCTCCCCGGTGAGGCGGAGGTCCCGGTCACCGCCGCGGCGAGGGCCTATGCCGCCCGGATCCGGCAGGTCGGTTTCACTGCGCCGGCTCTGGTGGCCCACCACTACACCCGGTACCTGGGCGACCTCTCCGGCGGCCAGGCGCTGGGCGCCATCTTCGGTCGCGCGCTGGGCCTGCAGCTGGGGGAGCCCGGCATCTCGTTCTACCGCTTCGAGACCATCGAGAAGGTCAAGCCGTACAAGGACGGCTATCGGGCAGCGCTCGACGAGGCTCCCATGGATGAGGCAGCGCACGACGCCGCCGTCGCCGAGGCCATCGTCGCCTTCCAGCTCAACCAGGACGTCTTCGCGAGCCTGGAGGATCTGGCCGGCTGAGGCCCGGGCGCGGACGACGTGGCCCTGCCCTATCCGGCGGGGCCGGGCGGCGGGCCGTCTCTCCGGCCTGGGGTCGGTGGGCCTTACCGTGCGGCGCTCGCCGTTGACCACGACAACCACATCGTGCATGTCGGGCGCGAGGTCTGCCAGCACCTCGAACCAGACGACCCGGCCGTCCTCCCAGCGGGCGCTCACGCCGTAGCCGCCCCTTGCGCGCAGGTTGGTGAACGACCCGCCCGCCGCCCACGCGTCCGGCAGGGCCGGCAGCAGGCGGATGACCCCGCCGTGGCTCTGCAGCAGCATCTCCACCACGGCGCCGCTGATGCCGAAGTTGCCGTCCACCTGGAACGGAGGGTGGTTGGTCCACAGGTTGGGCAGGGTGTTGAAGCGCAGCAGGCCCCGGATCATCAGGTGCGCCCGTTCTGCGTCTCCGAGGCGGGCGAACAGCGCCGCCCGCCACGGCCAGGTCCAGGAGCGTCGCGAGTCGCCGGCCACCGAGGCCTCGGTGAATGGCTCGCCCACGCGCTCGCCGCAGCGCGCCTTGAGCGACACGAGTGCGGCCGCGGCCAGCTCCGGTGTCGCGCCCGTCGAGATCTGGCGGCCCGGGTAGACGGCGAACAGGTGCGACGTGTGGCGGTGCAGGCTGGAGGGGTCGTCGCGGTCGCTCTGCCACTCCTGCAGCTGTCCCCAACGTCCGATCAGGTTCGGGGCGAGGCGCGCCTGCAGGTCGGCAACGGTCTTCCGGTAGGGGTCCGGGTCTCCGAGTGCGTCGGACAGCTCGAGGTAGTTGCCGAACAGATCCCACACGATCTGCTGGTCGTGCATGACGCCGTCCTCCCGCGGTCCGTGCTCGGGGACCACCCCATCGGGGCGACGAGTGCGCCGTCGGGCAGTTCCACCAGATGGTCCTCCCAGAACTGGCAGATCTCGCGCACCATCGGCAGCGCGGTGTCGCGCAGGTAGGCGGTGTCGCGCGAGAACGCCCAATGTTCGTAGACGTGGAGCATGTACCAGGCGCTGGAGACGGTGTTCCACTCCCAGGCGTTGCCCCGAACGGTGACTGGGAGGTGCGGGCGGTCCAACCCCGGGTCTCTGCCCGAAGGCGCGGCGCGTCGCCACCCTGCTCGGCTCGGCCACCTGTGCGATGAAGTCGATCAGCGGGGTGTGTGCGTCACCCAGATCGTTGGGCTCCGCGCCCCAGTAGTTCATCTGGATGTTGATGTTGGTGTGGTAGTCGCTTCCCCACGTCGGGTCGTTCTGGTTGCACCAGAGGCCCTGCAGGTTGGCGGGCAGCCCACCAGCGCGTGATGAGCAGATCAACAGGTAGCGGCCGTAGTCGTACATCATGCGCTCGAGCGACGGGTCGCTCCCGCCCTCCGCGTAGCGGGCGAGCCGCCGGTCGGTGGGGAGCGCGAGGACCTCCTCTCCGCTGGTGCCGAGGTCGAGTGAGACGCGTCCCATCCGGGCTGCCAGGTCGGCGCTCGACTCCGCCAGCAGGTCGGCCCAGGTGCGCGCGGCGGCCGCGCCGAGGGTGCGCTCCAGCTTCGGTTCCGGGGCCTCGCCGCGCCAGCCGTGCCGCTCGCTCAACCGGTAGTTCGTCTGTGCGTCGAGGATGAGCACCAGTTCGGTGGCGTCGGTGATCAGCAGCGCGTCGCCGGCCTCCGCGACGCCGCCGTCGCCGGAGACCTGGACGGAGGCCGCGTGGCGGAGTCCGTTCCCGAGCGTGCCCGCGAAGGAGATCCGGCGGGTGGATGCGTCCGACACGGACGGGGCGCCGTCCTGGGCGGACGCCAACGTGAGGGTCGCGTCGAAGGGGACCTCGGCCGTGTAGCGCAGCGCGATCACGTCCGCCCGCGTGAGGCGAAGGCCTCGCGAAGCGACCTGACCCCGTCGCGCGTGAGGGTCGTGGTGTGCAGCCCGGTGGCCAGGCCCAGGGCGCGGCGGTACCGCGACGGCGCGGCGGCGCCCCGGGGAAGGTGAGCGTGAGGGTGCCGAAGTCGAGGTAGCTACCAAAACCCGTCGCGGTCAGGTCGTACTCCCCGTCCCACCCGTTCAGCCCACCCCAGAGGCTCTGCTCGTTGAACTGCACGACGTCCCTGTCCGCGTGTCCGAAGAGCATCGCCCCGAGGCGACCGTTGCCGATCGGGAGCGCCTCGGCGTGCCACACATCTGCCGGCGTCGTGTACCAGAGTGTTGAGAGGGCGCTGGGCTCGGTCATGGGGTTTCTCCTCGGCGACAACGGCGGTACCTGGGGCGCCTCCCGGTGTCGTGGTCAGGCACCAGGCGACGCGCAAACGCCCATCACGATAGCGCCGCCAGCGGTGCCGCGAGGCGCCCAGTGCGACCCGCTGGCCCGGGACGGACACGTCCGTGCACCCGGAGCGGGTCTTGGCCAGGCGGACTCTGGGAAGGTCAACGGTGGCAACCCCAGGTGCCGGTGTGAGTTCCTGCGCGTGTCATGAGGTTCCCCACGACAGGAGGTCGACTTCGTCGACGCCGGTCGGCTCAACCAGTGAACTGATCGGCTCGGCCGGCGAACTGGCCGTTCCGCCGGGCGTGCGGCCGTGGCCACCCGGAGTAGCGCCTTGGCCAGGCTCTCCGTGGTGGCGCGACCAGCAGCGTCGCGTGGGGGCTAGTGTTTCGTGTCAGAGGTTAGTTGATGATAGGTGGCTCGCCGGTGGATGCATCGCAAGGCCGACGACCGAAGTCGCACCTTGCCGTTCGTCGAGGGAGGAGAACGCCGCGAGGCGCCAGCGGAGGGCCGCATAGCGCAGCGAATATCTGACACGGGACACTAGTGCTGGTGGGAGTTCCTACGCGTGTCACGGGGTTCGTCACGACAGGCGGTCGACTCAACCAGCGAACTGGGGCCGGTCGGCTCCTACAGGTAGAGGGCCACTCCGATCAGGATGGAGATGGTGAGCAGGAGGCAGCCGACGCCGTTGACGATGCCGACGAGGGCCGCCGTCGGCTTGGCGAGGCGGACCCCCGCCTGCCGCACGGCGGCGCGCACCGCGAGGCTGGGGTCCGGGATCCGGGTCGCTGAGCGGGTGTTGATCCCGTCCCGATCGATCTCGATCCTGACGGAGCCGCCGATTCGTATTCCCGCGAAGGTGCTGACCGATCCCCAGCCGGCTCCCGAGGCCGAGTCCCAGGTCTGGTCGAGCCGCATGAACACGTCGGGATCGGGGTGGGCGCCAGCGTGGTGCGCCACCGCCGCGATACCCGCCCGGGCCTGGCAGCCGGGTCGAGGACGCCACCCGGACCGCCAGCGGCGACGTCTGGATCTGCAGCGGGGTGCGCGGCAACCCCGAGCCCATCGCATGCATGGCCTCCGCAACGCGGCGCACCTGAGGGTGCCGATGACGGGGTGCCCTTCCGCGTCGACGTCCAGGAACTCCTCGTCCGGAGGGAGCCGGTCGCGCCGGAAGCGCGGCAGCAGGGCAAGGTTCGCCACACCCAGGAGCAGGAGGGGAACGCCGATCGCCCAGCGCATCGGGCCCAGTTCCGCGGAGGTCAGCAGGATCAGCACGAGCATGCCCGCGACCAGATACAGCAGGCCGAGCACTGTCGTGACCAACGGCGCGACCCAGGCGCTCCCGTTTCCCGATCCCTCACGGTTTGCCATCCGATGCCCTCCCACTGCCAGAACCGCCCTGCCTGCCGCGTCGCCGTCCCACCGGAACCGAGGGGCCCCCGGCCGACGCCGGGGCCCCTCGGCCGGGCTCAGGCCAGCGAGTCGATGATGGCGTTGAGCGTCGCGGAGGGACGCATCACCGCCGCCGTCTTCTCCGCATCCGGGCGGTAGTAGCCGCCGATGTCGGCGGGGTTGCCCTGCACGCCGATCAGCTCGCCGACGATCGCCTCCTCACCGTCGCGCAGGGCGGCGGCGACCGGTGCGAACACCGCCGCCAGTTCGGCGTCGTCGGTCTGGGCGGCGAGCTCGTCGGCCCAGTAGCGGGCGAGCCAGTAGTGCGAGCCGCGGTTGTCGATCCCACCGAGCCTGCGGGTGGGGGACTTGTCCGTGTCGAGGAAGGTGCCGTTGGCGCGGTCGAGGGTCGTCGCGAGGATGCCGGCCCGCTCGTTGCCCTCGGTTGCGGCAAGGTGCTCGAACGACGCGGCCAGCGCCAGGAACTCGCCGAGCGAATCCCACCGCAGGTAGTCCTCCGCGACGAGTTGCTGCACGTGCTTCGGGCCGAGCCGCCGGCGCCCGTCTCGAACAGGCCGCCGCCCGCCATCAACGGGACGATCGACAGCATCTTGGCCGAGGTGCCGAGCTCGAGGATCGGGAACAGGTCGGTCAGGTAGTCGCGCAGCACGTTGCCCGTCACCGAGATCGTGTTCTCTCCGCGGCGGATGCGCTGCACAGAAAGCTTCGTCGCCTCGACGGGGCTGAGGACCCGGATATCGAGGCCTGCGGTGTCGTGGTCCGCGAGGTAGGCGTTCACCTTGTCGGTGACGTTGCGGTCGTGGGCGCGCTCGGGGTCGAGCCAGAAGATCGTCGGCCAGCCGGTGGCCCGTGCGCGGGTGACTGCGAGCTTCACCCAGTCCTGGACGGGGGCGTCCTTCGTCTGGCAGGCGCGCCAGATGTCGCCGGCCGCCACCTCGTGGCTCATCAGGACATCACCTGCGGCGTTGCGAACCTCGACGACGCCGTCGACGGCGATCTCGAAGGTCTTGTCGTGCGAGCCGTACTCCTCGGCCTTCTGCGCCATCAGGCCGACGTTGGGAACGGTGCCCATGGTGCGCGGGTCGAACGCGCCGTTGGCGATGCAGTCGTCGATGACGGCCTGGTAGACGCCGGCGTACGACGAGTCGGGGATCACCGCGAGGGTGTCGGCCTCCTCACCGAGCGGGCCCCACATGTGACCCGACTGGCGGATCATGGCGGGCATCGACGCGTCGACGATCACGTCGGAAGGCACGTGCAGGTTGGTGATGCCCTTGTCGGAGTTCACCATCGCCAGGGCGGGGCCGTCGGCGAGGTCGGCGTTGAACGCTGCGCGGATCTCGGCGCCGTCGGGAAGCGCGTCGAGGCCGGCGAGGATCGCGCCCAGACCGTCGTTGGGGGAGAGGCCCGCGGCCGCGAGGTCGGCGCCATAACGGGCGAAGACGTCGGGGAAGAACGCGCGGATCACGTGGCCGAAGATGATGGGGTCGGACACCTTCATCATCGTGGCCTTGAGGTGGACCGAGAACAGGACCCGCGCTCCTTGGCCTCGGCGATCTGCTCAGTGAGGAAGGCGTCCAGGGCGGCGGCGTTGAGCACGGTGCCGTCGACGATCTCGCCCGCGAGGACCGTGAGGCCGGCCTTCAGCGTCGTCTCCGTGCCGTCGGTGGACTTCAGCACGATGCTCAGGGTGTCGTCGGCGGGCAGTACCACCGACTGTTCGTTGTGCCGGAAGTCGTTCGAGGCCATCGTGGCCACCGAGGTCTGGGAGTCGTTGCTCCAGGCACCCATCCGGTGCGGGTTCTTACGGGCGTAGCTCTTGACCGACTCGGGGCGCGGCGATCGGAGTTGCCCTCGCGCAGGACGGGGTTGACGGCGGAGCCCTTGACGCGGTCGTAGCGGGCGCGGATGTCGCGCTCCTCATCGGTGGCCGGGTCCTCGGGGTAGTCGGGGATCGCGAAGCCCTGGCCCTGCAGTTCGGTGATGGCCGTCTTCAACTGGGGCACGGAGGCGGAGACGTTCGGGAGCTTGATGATGTTGGCCTCAGGGGCCTTTGCCAGCTCTCCCAGCTCCGTCAGGGCGTCGGCGACCCGCTGATCCTCCGGGAGGGTGTCGCCGAACTGCGCGAGGATGCGCCCGGCGAGCGAGATGTCGCGGGTCTCGACATCGACACCCGCCTGGCCTGCGAAGGCGTTGATGATCGGAAGGAACGAGAAGGTAGCGAGCAGGGGGCCTCGTCGGTGAGGGTGTAGATGATCTTGCCCATGTTCTTTTTCGACTCCTGAGGGTTGGTTGTCGCACAGCTTACCGATCGGCCGCCTGCGCGGTGCCGTCGACGTCGGGGGTGGTCAGCGCGGAACGGGGCGCCGGGATAGTGTTGGCGCCACGGGCAGTCCTGCCCCACCGGAGCCGATGCGGGCGACGTGTGCAGAGAGCTGACGCACGCCGCGCCGATCTGTGCGGTCTTTGGACTAACCCGAGGGATTGGGTAGCCTGTACCCACGAGTTAGTGACAGATTCCGCGGCAGGTCCGCGAGGGACAAGGCAAGGGGGTCGACCCGATATGGGGCGCGGCCGTGCAAAGGCGAAGCAGACCAAGGTGGCACGCGATCTGAAGTATCGCCCGATTGACACCGATTTCGCATCACTGGAGCGGGAGCTCCGTGGTGCCAACGGAGCTGTAGGTGAGATCCCCGATTCCTACGCCGATGTGGCGGAGGAGTACGAGGAATACTCCGACTACGAGTCCGACGACGAGGACGACGAGCGCCGCTCGTCCTGACGACGACGACTCCACCGTGACCGCCTGGGCCCCGACTCCGAGCTTGCCGGCTACGAACAGTTCACACTCGAACTGCCCGATGAGCCGACCTATGCCCATGAGCCGGAGCGGTCCCTCGTCGCGACCGTGATCCGTCGCGGTCAACCGACCAGGGCTAGGGCCGTCCTCTACCTCCACGGGTGGAGCGACTACTTCTTCCAGGCCCATCTCGGAGACGAGATGGACGGGCTCGGATACGACTTCTACGCGGTCGACCTCCGTCGCTACGGCCGGTCGCTGCGGAGCAGGCAGTTGGCCGGATACGTCGCGAAGCTCGACGACTACTTCGTCGAGCTGGACGCCGCGCTCGAGGTGCTCAGGGACGAGGGGCACGACGACATCGTCCTGATGGGGCACTCGACGGGCGGCCTCCTCGCCTGCCTCTATGCAAACGAGCGGCCTGGCGCCTTCTCGGCGCTGATCCTCAACTCGCCCTGGCTGGAACTGCAGGCCAACCCGATGCTGCGTTCGACGACGCAGCCCATGTTCTCGGCGGTGGGTGCGGTCGCTCCCACGACCGCTCTGCCGCGGGCCGACGGCACCATCTACCACCGCTCCATCTCGGCTGACGCCGACGGGGAGTGGGTCTTCAACCACAACCTCAAGGGCGATCCGGCCTTCCTGGTCCGCGTCGGCTGGTTGTCGGCGATCCTCCAGGGGCATGCCCGGGTGGCCTCAGGCCTCGACATCGACTGCCCGATCCTGCTGGCCGTCTCGAAGCGAACCGATTTCCGACGCAGCTGGGATGAGTCGCTCCTGAAGGCCGACACCGTGCTCGACGTAGAGCGCATCGCCGAGCGCGTCACGCGGTTGGGTGACCTCGTGGTGCTGACCCGCATCCACGACGGGCTGCACGATCTGGTGCTGTCCGCACCCGAGGTGCGCACACGCGTCTTCCTGGAGTACGGGCGCTTTCTCTCCGTCTACGCCAACTGACGTGGCCGCCTCCTGAGAGGTGGTCGGGATTAATGCCACCCTCTTGCGCAAAACTCCGACCATGTCTACTACGATCCGTCGTAGGAGGAGAGATGGCACGGCTCAAGCGCATGTTGTCCCGCATTTCGAAGAAGAATCTTCTGGTCGCCGCGGGTGTATTCGTCGTCGGCTCGTTGATCGGTGTCGGGCTCTTCACCTTCATCTACGCCAAGGGCATCTCCTATCTGGGCAACGATCCCGCCACGTGCGCGAACTGCCACGTGATGGAGGGCCACTACGACGCCTGGCTTGCGGGCAGCCACACCAACGTGGCGACGTGCAACGACTGCCATGCGCCGCACGACAACATCGTCAGCAAGTACTACGTCAAGGCTGACAACGGTTTCTGGCACGGCCTGAAGTTCACGACGGGCTGGTATCCGGAAAACATCGAGATCCGTGACTCGAACCGGGCGGTGACCAACGAGGCCTGCCTCTACTGCCACTCCGAGTTCACCAGCGATATGCGCATGACAGCAGGCAGCGACCAGATCAACTGCACCCGTTGCCACTCCGACGTCGGTCACAGGAAAAGGTGAGTAGACATGGCTGACCCGAGGCCCCCAGGCGCAGCCGGACAACGGCAGCGCCAACGCCCAGACAACCCCTCCGAAGAGGCGCGCCCGCAAGGCGGGCATCTTCGTGGCAGCGATCGCACTGACCGCGATCGCCACGGCAGGCATCACGGCGCTGCTGGCCAACATCATCGAACGGCAGGGGAGGCGGGCGAATCCTTCTCGAAGGTGGTCGACCTGGACGACACCATCTCCGACCCGGCGGTGTGGGGACGCAACTTCCCGCCCAGTACGAGTCGTTCCTGCGCACCAGCGAGATGACGCCCACCGTGCATGCGGGATCCGTGGAGGAGAAGCGCACGGCCACCGAGACCGACCCGCGCACCGTCATCTCGACGAGCCGGATCGAGGAGGACCCGCGGCTGGTCACGATGTGGGACGGCTACCCGTTCTCCGTCGACTACCGGCACGCGCGTGGCCACGCCTACATGCTCGAGGACCAGCGCTACACGCTCCGGGTGCAGAACTTCAAGCAGCCGGGCGCCTGCCTCAACTGCCACACCTCGACCGTCACGATCATGGACGAGTTGGGCGACGGCGACCGCGACGCAGGGTTCGCCAAGATGAACAAGATGTCGTATGCCGATGCCTCCCAGTTGGCCGAGCATCCGGTGTCCTGCATCGACTGCCACGATCCCGAGACGATGGAGCTCCGGATCACGCGGCCCGCCTTCGAGAGGGCATCGCGGCGCTCAAGAAGAGCGAGGGCGTCGAGGACTACGACGTCAACCGTGACGCGACCCGTCAGGAGATGCGGAGCTTTGTCTGCGCCCAGTGCCACGTCGAGTACTACTTCGAGAAGGAGACCAAGGAACTCACCTTCCCGTGGAGCAAGGGCATCAACATCGACCAGATCTGGGAGTACTACGCCGAGGACGGCCACAAGGACTTCACGCACGCCACCACCGGTGCGGAGATCGTCAAGGCGCAGCACCCCGAGTTCGACATCTGGAGCCAGGGCATCCACGCCGACAACGGCGTCAGCTGCGCCGACTGCCACATGCCGTACGAGGCCGAGGGCGCCAAGAAGGTCACCAACCATCAGATCCAGTCGCCGATGCTCAACGTCAACGCCTCGTGCATGACGTGCCACCACTCGACCGAGGACGAGATGAAGAACCGGGTCGTCAAGATCCAGGACCAGTTCATCGACTCGCGTGACGTGGCCTTCGACTCGCTGGTGCAGCTGATCGACGCCCTCGAGAAGGCGCAGACCGACGGCACCCCGCCGCCGCGATCGACGCGGCCCGTGAGTTCCAGAACAAGGCCAGCTTCTACCTCGACTACGTGTACTCCGAGAACTCCTACGGCTTCCACGCCCCGCCTACATCGAGAAGATCATCGCCGACTCGCTGGACGCGTCGCGCAAGGGACAGCTCGTGCTCAACGGGGTCGATCCGGCGACGTTCGAGCCGTCGGAGATCTCCCAGGCCAACAAGCAGAAGACCGAGGAACGTGAAAGCTGACGCGCACACGACGGCCCCGACCCCGAAGCCCTCGCCGCGTTCCTCAGGGACGCGCCCGAGGAGCTCCGGGAGTGGGCGGCCGCCCAGCTCCCGCCCGAGGCCGGCGAGCCGGTCCAGCCAGACGGCTCGGCCCTGTGGCCGGGTCGGCCCATGTGGCCGATTCCGATCTGGCGCTGGCCGAGCTAGGTGAGGACGAGGACGAGCCCCGGCGCGGGCCGCAGATCCATACCCAATGGACAAGGTGCCCACACCCGTTGCCCTGCCCGTGAAGAGGGCCGCAGCCCGCTCGTCCCGATCCTCGGCATCCTGGTGATCGCGGCGCTGGTCTACGGCATCTTCCGCATCGGCCTGCCCCAGGAACCGGGCGACCAGGCGGCCGGACAGCCCACCGCGACGGCCTCGACCGGCTCCGGCGCGGCCAGGATGGCCGAGCTCGAGGCGAAGCTGCTGAGCAGCCCCGACGACGTCGCGGTCAACCTCGAACTCGGTGTGCTCCACTTCAATGCCGGCGACAGCGGGCGCGCCGAGGAGCTGTGGACGAAGGTCACGCAGCTCGATCCGCGCAACCCGCAGGCGTGGTTCAACCTGGGCTTCGTCCACCTCGCGGAGGACCCGCCGGACACGGCCGGCGCGAAGGCCGACTGGGACAAGGTGCTCGAGGTCGCTCCCGACTCGGATCTGGCAGCCACCGTCGAATCGCATCTCGACGCCCTCGAAGCCATGGGCGCACCGTCACCGACGCCGAACCCGACCGAGGAGTGAGGGCCATGCGTGAACTGGGCAGCTGGATCTACCGCATCCTGCGTTCCAAGGCGCTCGGCGCCCTGGTCATCATCGCGATGGCGGTGCTCGCCCTGCTCGGCACCCTCATCACACAGGAGCCTCCCCGTTCGGCCGCCGATCCCGTGTCGCATGCGGCCTTCCTCGAGTCGATGCAGGGGCGCTACGGCGGGTGGGCTGTCATCCTCGACGCCCTGGGGATCTTCAACCTCTGGTCATCGCCCATCTTCCTCGGCGTCACCGTGCTGCTGGCGCTGTCCATCATCGCCTGCACCGTGCACCGGATTCCGCAGCTCTGGAAGCGCGCGACCCAGCCGCGGGTGCACGTCACGCCCAAGTTCTTCGACCGCGCCCAGTACCGGGCGTCCATGAGGCTCCCGATGGCCCCGCAGGCGGCCCTCGACCACGTGGGGGAGTGCTCGGCCGCAACTTCTACCGGCGGCTGCCGGACGACCGCCTTGAGGGCGGCACCGTAGGCATGTACGCCGACCGGTTCCGCTGGGGGCCGTTCGGCACGGCCATCGCCCACGCAGCCATGGTCGTGATCCTCGCCGCGTTCGGGGTCTCGGCCTTCACCGGCTTCGAGGAGAACCTCGACATCTCCGTCGGTCACACCGCCCAGGTCGGCCACGGCACCGGGCTCAGCGTGACGGCCGAGTCGTTCAAGGACGCCTACGACGAGATGGGCAGGCCCAGCGACTACGTGAGTCACCTCGTCGTCGAGCGCGACGGGCAGGTGGTGGCCGAGCAGGACGTGCGCGTCAACGAACCGCTGCGGGTCGACGGGACGGCACTCCACCAGGCCTCGTTCGGCATCGCGGCGGCGCTGCGCATCACCGACCAGGAGGGTGCTGTGCTCTTCGAGGCGCCGGTCCCCTGAAATGGCAGAGCAACGACGGCCGCTACGCGATCGGCAAGATCACACCGGAGGGCACCGGCATCGAGGTGCTCGTCGTCACCCCCGCCTCGGGGCCACCGACGCCAACATCGCGCCAGGTAGCGCGGTGTTCGAGTTGTACGACATCGCCACCGACGAGAAGCTCGACGTGGTGCCGGTCGAGCAGGGCGAGGAGGCCGACGGCGCGGGCATGAAGCTCACCTTCGAGCGGGAACTGCGCTACACCGGAATCATCGCCCGGCAGGATCCGGGTGCCGCCTGGATGTGGGTCGGATCCACGCTGCTGGTGCTCGGCATGTGCATGACGTTCATGGCGCGCCACCGTCGGGTCTGGGTGCGGGTCACCCCGACGGCGACGGATCGCTGGTGCAGATCGCGTCGGCTGAGAAGCTCGACACCACCTTCGAACGCCACTTCCGCACCCTCATCGAGCGGATCGACGCGTCCGCCCCGACTCAGAAGAACCCGTCGACCCCAACCCGTCAGAGACCCGCGCGACAAGGAGCTGATCGATGCTTGAGATGGCCGAGTACCTGGTGACCGCAGCGACGGTGATCGTGCTGTTCGCCGTCGCCACCTGCTTCGCCGCCGTCACCCGGAGCCACGGGGTGAAGACGCAGGCCAGGACGCGCGCGCTCGTCGCCGTCGGTGACGGACCCGCGGAGGCGATGGAGGCGCGCCCGGAGGCGATGCCGCAGCGGAAGAGCTCGCTCGGCTGGTGGGCCACGGCCTTCCAGATCGCGGCCGTGGTGTTGTTGACCGCCTACATCGTGGTGCGCATGACGTACACGGGCCACGGCCCGTTCTCCAACCAGCACGAGTTCGCCATCGCGTTCGCGTGGGGGATCCTGCTGGTGAACCTCTTCTTCGACGTGCGCTACCGGATCAGGCTGATCTCGCTGATCGTGCTGCTCGTGGCAGGCGGCATGCTCGTCTACGCCATGACGCTCGACACGAGCGTCAAGCCGCTGATTCCGGCGCTGCAGAACAGCCTCATGCTGACGTTGCACGTGAGCTTCGCCGTGGTCGCCTACGGGGCCGCATGCGTGTCGTTCGGTGCGGCCGTGCTGTACCTGCTGCATCCCTCCATCCGGCGTGTGAAGCTGCCGCGCCTGGAGGTGCTTGACGACATCGGCTACCGGGCCGCGGTGATCACCTTCCCGCTGCTCACGATCATGATCGTGCTCGGGTCGGTGTGGGCCAACACGGCGTGGGGCCGCTACTGGGGCTGGGACCCAAAGGAGACCGCAGCCCTTGTGACGTGGCTCGTCTACGGCGCCTTCCTGCACGTGCGTGTGGTGCGCGACTGGCGGGCCGCAAGGCCGCCTGGATGCTCGTCATCGGCTTCGCGACCGTGCTGTTCGCCTACTTCGGCAACCACTTCTTCGGCGGCCTGCATTCCTATGCGTGAGCGGGGAGGGCGCTCGGGATCGTCGCACTCGTGGCGGTGGTGGCCCTCGTGCTCGGTGGGGTCTACCTGATCAAGGGTGGTCCGGCAGAGGCCGACGAGCCGGCCGCGGCCGCGGGCGCGCCCAAGGTGGGGCGCCCGCGCCGAACTTCCGGGCCATGGACATCGATGGGCAGCCCATCACGCTCGAGGATTACCGTGGGCGTCCCGTCTGGCTGCTGTTCCAGGCGAGTTGGTGCTCCATCTGCCGGGCCGAACTACCGGATGTGGAGGAGGCCTCCGATCGGATCGATGTCGTGTCGATCTATCTGCGGGAGGACCGCGACGTGGTGACCGACTACGCGGAGCGACTCGGCCTGAGCATCCGGAGCGTACCCGACCCGATCGGGGAGATCTCGCTCAGCTACCTTGCGAACTCGGTTCCCACCCACTACTTCATCGATGCTGACGGCAACGTCGCCTCCGTCATGAAGGGTGCACTGTCGGCCGACGAGATCGACGCGCAGCTCGAGGCGCTCGGCCTCGGTGGCGCCGGCAACCCGGGGCTGAGGGCCGGTCAGGACCCGTTGCGCTCCCGGTGGGCGCAGCCCGGCCAGCAGCAGGGCCGGCGCTGTCCCTCACCCAGCTGGGAGATGGTGCGCTCCAGCCGCCGCAGACGCGTCTTGTCCTGCTTGGCGTCGGTGACGAGACAGATCCACTCGTTGCGGGCCAGGGCGGTGATGTCGAGCCAGGCCTCCAACGCCGCGTCGTCGCCCCGTAGGGCGGCTACCAGGTCGTCGGGCACGACGTCATGGACTGTGCCTGCGGGAAGCGTCTCGATGGTCACGCGGCGAGTTTACGCGCTGCCCCTCGGGTGGGTGAATGTCCGGGGAGCTGCACTCCAGGGTCGGCGGCGACGGTGACGGCCGCGGAGGGGAGTGGGTGAGGCAGCTGGCATGGGCGAACCCGCCCCGGATGCGACAAACCCTCAGTTTCCTGAGGGGTCTTCACTGTGGCCAGGGCCGGGATCGAACCGGCGACCTTTCACTTTTCAGGCGAACGCTGGTGAGGTTGGCGAGCGGCTGTGACTGCGGTCGGTACCCCTCGGGGACGCTGGCATTTGGGCAACTGTAGCCATTGCTGTAGCCACTGAAACAGGTCAGCCCGGGAGGGGTCTAGGCATGTCCGCCAACGGGATCCCCGATTCCGACATACTCCAGAGTCTTTCGTGGTTCTCTGGGGCAATTCTGAAAGGAGCGCACTCCATGAAACACTGCGCGAGACTCGCCATACTCATCACAACCGCCCTCTGAGATGGGTGCTCTGCCTTCAGGGACCCTGGCCGCGACCTGCAAGTATGAGAATTCCAGCGAAATTAGCTACGCCACGGTCCGCTTCAACACCGCATACACGTGGTACTCGGGCTCAACCACTGGCTGCTCAGGCACAAAGTATGATGCGCAAGGAGTGATGGCTCACGAAGCTGGGCACGTGTACGGACTGAATCACGTTGCGAACAGCACTCTGCAAGTCATGAAGCCGAACTCGGGAACGTGCGAGGTGTCGCAACGACTCCTAGGCCCGGCTGACTTGGCCGGCATGAAGTCGATCTACCCGTGATTAGACCGTCGGTCGCGTCGCTCGCCATCATCTTCCTGGTTGGCTGTTCGTCTGGGGCAAACTCCTGCCCGGCGCCACGGGTAGTGGATCTGCCAAGCTCAATCCGTGTTGGCCAGACCGAGACCGTCCATATGGAGCACCTACTGGCCGAGTGCCGCGACACCGGCAACGGTGCACCGGCCCCCGGCGAGGCACGGTCGAGATCGAGCTTGTGACTGACGCCAACAACGCACAACCTATTGCCACATTCTCTACCACCGAGGTCTCATCCGAAGCCAAGGCGACACTTACGGTTGAAGTCCCACTGGACGCACCCACGGGACCGGCGAGCCTTGTTCTGGACGGAATGGCCATCGCAAGTTTCACCATCAACGGATCGTAGTCTGCCGCGACCAGTGCTTGTGCGGACGAGGGACCGCAGAGGAACCAAAGTACAGGAGTGAACCCCGCTCAGAAAGACTGAGCGGGTTCTTTCGCCTATGCGATTAGGGGCGCCGGCCTCATCCTCCGGCACGTTTTGCATCGGCAAGGCCACGCAGCTCGTCCGCCTCGGCAGGATGGAGTGCGGCTAGGGCGCGGGCCACGCTGCACTCCATCCTGCTCGGTCACGGTGGACCCTGCCGCCGTCGATCCGCGAGACTCACTCGGCGTGCTCCGGCTCAGCGTCCGGCTGCACGTTGCTGGCCGCGACGGCACCAAGCGCGATGCCCAGATAGGCGAGCACTGCGATAGCGACGGTCAGCCATGTGGGCTGGTCGATGGTGGCCGTGGCGTAGGCGACCTGGGTAGCTCCGAGGCCGACACCGAGCAGGGCGTAGACCCAGTAGACGACGACCCGCACCTTGGCGGCTGTAGCCAGCGCTGTAGCCATTGCGGCGGTACCGGGGCGGGGTCACTGCGGTGGATGGTTACGCCTGGAAATGCGAAAACCCCTGTTTACCAGGGGTTTGTCTGTGGCCAGGGCCGGGATCGAACCGGCGACCTTTCACTTTTCAGGCGAACGCTGCTACCAGCTGAGCTACCTGGCCGATGGCCCAGGCGTTATGCCTGACCTAGCGACCCGACGGGACTCGAACCCGCGACCTCCGCCGTGACAGGGCGGCGCGCTAACCAACTGCGCTACGGGGCCAATTTCTTGACCTGCTGGGCTGTGCCAGCCCGGTAACTATATCGTGACTTCCGTCGAGATGTCACATCGAACGAAAGGCCTAGTCAGACCGGATTGCTGCACAGCTCTGATTCTTCCGGGCGGACGTGAGGTCTCCCTCCCGACCGCCCTTTCGAGCCAGAGCATCCCCAACGGGATTCGAACCCGTGCTGCCGCCGTGAAAGGGCGGAGTCCTAGGCCGCTAGACGATGGGGACCAGCGGATTCCAAGCATAGGGAACCGGCCGCGTGGTCACAAACCGCGGTCGGAAACAGGGACCGGGGCGTGGAACCCGTGGGTTCCACGCCCCGGTGTGGGGGATCCGAGGATCAGCCGTGCGTGTTGATGTGCACGTGGTCCTTGTGGTTGGCCGTGTCGCCGCCCCGGTTTGCCATGGAGCGCCAGCCTTCCTTGTTGCGGGCGGTCGACCAGATCTTCTGGTCGAAGATGATGTAGCTGATGTTGTACTCGCTGGCGTGCGCCCTGTAGTACTCCGCAATCTCCCAGCCGAGTGCCTTGTTGGACTTGTAGTTGGGGATCATCACGTCGACGGCGCGGCCGGCCGGGTGGTCCGGGGTCACGTCGCGGCGCCAGCCGTACATCGTCTTGATGGCGCTGTACCTGTTCCAGATGTCGCGGACGATGCGCTGCACGTTGGCGTTCGTCTGATCGAGGCCGCTGGAGTAGCCGCGGTTCAGGCTCGTCCCGTTTCCGCCCGATGCGCCGCCCGACGAGGGCGGGTCGTGGCCACGTACTTCGCGGTGACCCACTTGGAGGCGCCGTTGAGGATGATCTCAGCCCGCCCGTTCTGAACGGTTCCCGTTACCTGCAGCTCGCCGCCGCGGGGATCTCGCCGCTGTACTTCTGGCCGCTCGATGCCGCCCAGATGTTGAGCACGGTGGTCGCGTAGCGCTTGCTCGTCTTCGGGGGAGTCGGGGTCGAGGGTGATGAGGCGCCGCTGTCGACGGGGTGAGGTAGCTGGCGTTCACCCAGCGGACCGCGCCCTTGTAGACCACCTGGGCCATGCCGTTCTCGCGGACGCCGGTGACGTCGAAGATCGTTCCCTTGGGGCGTCACCGAGGTTGGTGAACTTGCTCGAGGAGCTCGTGCGGATCATCAGGGCGGTGGTGCCGCGCGCTTGGCCGGTGATCTTGGGAAGGTCGGTGGAGGAAGACTGCTGCGACGAGCTGAGGTAGGCGGTCGAGCCCCACAGAGTCGAGCCGCTGTAGGTGACCTGGGCGTAACCGCCGCTCACCTTTCCTGTGAGCGTGAGCTTGGTGCCCTTCTTGACGACCGTGGCGACCTTGTCCCTGGTGGACGGGCCTTGGCGAAGGTTGAGGTTGGCCGTCGTGTAGCTGGTCCCACCCTCGCCCTCGGTGGTGCCGTTCGAGGTCTCCGGGGCGGGGCGTCGGATGAGGAGCCCGAGACGTACGTCGAGGAGATGTAGGCGGTCTGGCCCTTGTAGGTGACCTTGGTCCAGCCGTTCGAGGAGCCCTGGCTCGGAAGGGAGGTGCCCTTTGCGAGGATGGTGAGCGACTTGTAGGAGGTCGACGGGCCGGTGCGCACGTTGACCCTGGTGGTTGTCGTCACGCTCCCGTTCACGGCGTCGGCCGACGGGCCGAGCGCCAGGGTGCCGACTCCCTGAACCAGAACTGCTACTCCGGCCGCGGCGGCGACGCCGCGTATGCCCCTGAGTGCTTTTCTCACGTCTCTCCTCAATCTGTGGGGTGAGACCGGACGTTCCGCTTCCCCGGGCCAAGGCCCCGCAACGTCCGATCGCTGCGACGGACATTAGGTAGCTGGTGCGGGGCCCGACAACGGAGGTTGAGAGTTTGCTGAGAAGAGAGGGAAGGGCGGTTGCGGCGTATTGCGTAAACAACATTGATGTGATTCATCGCGCTTCCCGGGCGGACTACATGGCTGTGACTAGGGAAGATGGGATGTTCTCAGGGCTGAGAGATGGCTGGTAATTGTGAGAAAACACTCAACACCCCAGGGGCAAGCCAGCTCAAGCCCCGGTTGAGGTTCGGGGTGGAGGTTGAGGTTCGAGGTTGAGGGTTGTCGCGTCAGTCGAGGGGTCGACCCAGCATCGCGTCGCCGTGCTCGACCAGCGCGCGGCGTGGCCCAGGACCTGCTCGGGCACGTACCCGGCCTGCAGGTCTGATGGCGTGACCGCCGTGGCTCCGGTGACCTCGGCGAGCCGGCGGCGGTCCCGGATCCCGGCCATTGCGGCCACGATAGGCACGCCGAGGGCCCGCCTGTTCGCGGCGAGGGTGGCCAGGACGTCCCGGTGGAATGCGTCGGCGACGATCACGAGCGGGGTCTCGGGGTCGCCCGGGATACCGGGTGAGGAGTTCCCGCATCGACTCGACGGCGCCGTCGACGATCAGCAGACTGGGGCACTGCCACACGGCGCCGCCCTCGGCCAGGGTGGCGAAGTCGGGTGAGGCGTGCCCGAAGGCGAACCCTTCGCCTGCGTGGGGGCCACTCCGTGGTGCCCGCGGCCGGGAAGGGGAGGGCGTCGATCTCATCCTGGGTGAGGTAGGTGGGGATGTGGCTGTCGACGGCCTCGTTCGACCTCAGCGGGGCGGGTTGGCCCGCTCCGGTGACCTGGCGCCGGGCCCGCCGGTCGAGCAGTAGCGCACCGGCCAGCAGGAGGCATCCCACGACGACGACTGCGGCCAACCACATCCACGGACTCATGCGCCCAGCCTGCCACCCCGCGGGGTCGCGCCGTCTTTCCGGGCTGCGACCCCTGGTGCAGGCCCACTCGAAGGCCCACTCTCAAGCCTGAGCGGCTCGCCGAGACGGCACCAAAGCCACTCCCACTGGGTCCTCAGCCGGTGCCCCAGCGGGGCTCGAACCCGCGACCCATGGATTAAAAGTCCACTGCTCTACCGACTGAGCTATAGGGGCGTTGGCATTCTAGCGGCATGCCGCCACCCGTGCGGGCCCACTGGACGACGATCGGGTCAGGGCTCCAGGCGGTAGCCCATCCCGGGCTCGGTGATCAGGTGCCTCGGGGTCGACGGGTCGGGCTCGAGCTTCTTGCGCAGCTGCGAAAGGTACAGCCTCAGGTATCCCGTGTCGCGGGCGTGCTCGGTGCCCCAGATGTGCGTGAGCATCGTCTGCCGCGTCACCAGTCGACCCGGATTCCTGGCGAGCAACTCCAGCACCTGCCATTCGGTGGGGTCAGCCGGATCGACCCGCCTGGTGACAAGGCGGTGCGGGCGGCGAAGTCGATCGTGACGGCGCCGATGCGCAACTGTGGCGGAGCGTCCGGGGCGTGCTCGGAGGAGCGTCGACCGAGCGCCCGGATCCGCGCGAGGAACTCGTCGACGGAGAACGGCTTGGTGACGTAGTCGTCGGCGCCCGCGTCGAGGGCCTCGACCTTGTCGGCCGAATCCGCACGTCCGGACACGATGAGGATCGGAGCGTCAGACCAGCCGCGGATCGCGTGGATCACCTCAAGCCCGTCCAGCCGAGGCATGCCGAGGTCGATGAGATACAGGTCGGGTCGGTGATCGATGGCCGCCGCGATGGCCGACTCACCGTCGGAGGCCGTCACGACCTGATACCCCTTCGCATTCAGGGTGATCCTTAACGCCCGCACGAGCTGCGGGTCGTCGTCGGCGATGAGGATCTTCATGCCGAAACCTCCTCAAAGTGTGCGATCGGGAGCGACACGACCATGGTGAGGCCACCGCCCGGGTGTCCTCGGGTTCGATGGTGCCGCCCATGCCCTCGACGAAGCCCCGCGACAGCGCGAGCCCCAGCCCCAGGCCCGTCGCGTTGTCCACGTCACCCAGGCGCTGGAACGGGACGAAGATGTCGCCGTGGCGCTCTGGCAGCACCCCCGGCCCGTGGTCGACGACGCGCACCTCGACCCGGTCACCGAACGCGCTGGTGGCCACCCGCACGTGGTGGCCGTAGCGCAGCGCATTGGTGAGCAGGTTCACGAGCGCGCGCTGCAACAGGACGGGATCGGCCGACACCTGGGCCGCGTCATGGCCGAGAGCCACCGTGACCCGCTCCGCATCAGGCCCCAACTCGCCGAGAGTGAGGTCGAGCACCTCGCTCAACTCGACGGGGAACACCTCGATGGTGAGCACGCCGGCCTGAAGCCGCGACACATCGAGCAGGTCGGTAACCAGCCTCGACAACGCGGCCAACGACTCGTCCGCCGTCGCGAGCAGCTCCGCCCGGTCGGGTTCGGAGAGCTCGAGTCCGGCCAGCCGCATCCCGCCGACGGCGGCCGTCGCGGCGGCAAGGGGCGCCTCAGGTCGTGGCTGAGCGCGGAGAGCAGGGCACCGCGTACCCGGTCGGAGGCGGCGATCGGTTCGATCTCGCTGGCCGCCTGCTCCAGGCGGCGACGCTCGACAGCCGCCCCGAGCTGGGCGACGACCACGCCCACCAGCCTGCGTTCGGAGGCGGGCAGATCCGGTCCGTGCAGCTCCAGGACGGCGTCGTCGGCCACCGGCAGGCGCGTCGCCTCGCCCCCGGGGTGCCAGCCGCCGCGATGGGCTGGCCACGGTCCAGCAGGGTCGCGCCCTCCAGCCCGAACGCCTCGACGAGCTGCGTCACGAGCGCCGTCAAGGCGTCCCCACCTCGGAGCACGTTCTCCGCCACACTCTGGATCAACTCGGACTCGGCCGCGGCGCGGCGGGCCGCCCGTGTCTTCTGCGCCGCGCGGTCGACCACGAAGCTGACGAGCACCGCCACCGCCGCGTAGAGCACGAGTGCCTGGGCGTGCAGCGGGTCGGCGATGGTGACCGTGTGCAGCGGATCGATGAAGAAGAAGTCGAGGGTGAGGCCCGACATGATGGCGGCGAACAGCGCGGGCCACCGGCCGCCCACGAGCGCGACGACGACCACCAGAAGCTGGTAGCTGAGGACGTCCCCGGTCATCGTCTCCGGCCCCTCAACGTCACAAGCGGCCAGGTCAGCAGCGGCCCACCGACCAGCGCGAGGGCGAAGCCGGCGACGCGGCGACGCAGCGACAACGCCCCTCCGCGGCGCGGCAGATGGTTCCTGCCCCCGGCCGCGGAGTGCGTCACGATGTGGACGTCGATGTCGCCGGAGTCGCGGATCACAGTCGAGCCGATCCCCGGCCCCGTCAGCGCAGCCACCAGCCGCCCCGACGGCTCGCGCCGAGCACCAGCTGCGTCGCGTTCACCGAGCGGGCCATCTCGATCAGGGCCTCGGGAATGTCCTCGCCGACCACCTGCCGGTAGCTGCCGCCCAGCGTCTCCGCCAGCGCGCGCAGCTCCGCGATGGCCGTAGGATTGCCGGGGCGCAGGCCGTCCTGGGTGGTGACGTGGACGGCGATCAACTCGCCGCCGGCGCGGGCCGCGATCCTGGCCCCGCGCCGCAACAGGGTTTCGCCCTCGGGCCGGACGGCAGCGCCACCACGATCCGCTCGCGGGCCTCCCACTTGGCGGCGAACCCGTGCTCGGCGCGGTAGTTCGTCAACGCCTGGTCCACCTCATCGGCCAGCCACAGCAGGGCCAGCTCACGCAGCGCCGTCAGGTTGCCGAGCCGGAAGTAGTTGCTGAGGGCGGCATCGATGCGCTCAGCCGGGTACACGAGCCCGCCCGCGAGGCGGTCACGCAGCGACTCAGGTGCCAGATCGACCACCTCGACCTGGTCGGCACCGCGCAGCACGGAGTCGGGCACCGTCTCGCGCTGCGGCACCCCGGTGATGGTCTCGACAACGTCGTTGAGCGACTCGATGTGCTGGATGTTCACGGCCGTGACGACATCGATGCCTGCCGCGAGCAGCTCCGCGACATCCTGCCAGCGTTTCGCGTTGCGTGACCCCGGCGCGTTGGTGTGTGCCAGTTCGTCGACCAGCGCGACGGCGGGGGCACGCGTGAGCACGGCGTCCAGGTCCATCTCGTCGAGTAGCACCCCCGGTGCTCGACGGCGTGGCGGGGCACCAGCGGGAGACCCTGCATCATGGCAGCGGTGGCGGGCCGGCCGTGCGCCTCGACGACGGCGATCACTACATCGACGCCGTCCTCGACGAGCTGACGGCCCTCGTCGAGCATGCTGTAGGTCTTCCCGACGCCGGGAGCGGCGCCGAGCAGCACGCGCAGCCGCCCGCGAACAGCCACCTCAGCCCTCCTGCCGGTCCAGCGCCAGGTTCAGTTCGACGACGTTGACGATGGTCTGCGACAAGTATCCACCTCCACTGGTGTGGGCCGTCAGGAGCTTCTCGACGGCGTCGCCGCTGAGGCCGCGGGCCCGGGCGACACGGGCGACCTGGAGTTGGGCGTAGGCGGGGCTGATGTCGGGGTCGAGCCCGGACGCGGAGGCCGTCACTGCGTCGGCGGGCACCTCCGAGGCCGGGACGTCGTTGAAGGCGGCGATGGCGGCGCGCCGGGCCGCGATCTCACGCACCAGGTCGGGGTTCCCGGGGCCGAGGTTGCTGCCGCCGGAGGCCCGCCGTCGTAACCGCCGGCGGAGGGCCGGGGCTGGAAGTAGCGGCCAGGGGCCGGCCCGACGCGTCGAGGAAGCTCTGGCCGACCAGCGACGAGCCCACGACGGTGCCGTCGGCGGCCCGCAGGAGCGACCCGTTCGCCTGCACGGGCAGCGCGACCTGGCCGATGACGGTGACGACGGCCGGGTAGACGAGGCCGAGGAGGACGGTGAACAGGGCGAGCGCGCGGAGCGCGACGCCGACCTGGCGGGAGACGGTGGTCATGGCCTGCTCGATTCAGAATCCGGGGATGAGGCGCACGAGCTGGTCGATGGCCCAGATCCCGATGAAGGGTGCGACGACGCCGCCCAGCCCGTAGATGGCGAGGTTGCGGCCGAGTATCCGCGCGGCCCCCATCGGGCGGTAGCGCACGCCGCGCAGCGCGAGGGGACGAGCGCCACGATCACGAGGGCGTTGAAGATGATCGCGGAGGCGACCGCGGAGGCGGGGAGTGGAGCCCCATGATGTTCAGGGCCGAGAGCCCGGGGTAGACGCCCGCGAACATGGCGGGGATGATCGCGAAGTACTTGGCCACGTCGTTGGCGATGGAGAACGTCGTCAGGGCGCCGCGCGTGATGAGCAACTGCTTGCCGATGGCCACGATGTCGATGAGCTTCGTGGGGTCCGAGTCGAGGTCGACCATGTTGCCGGCCTCCTTCGCGGCCGACGTGCCGGTGTTCATCGCGACCCCCACATCCGCCTGGGCCAGCGCGGGCGCGTCGTTGGTGCCGTCGCCCGTCATCGCGACCAGTCGACCGCCCTCCTGCTCGGCACGGATGTATGCCAGCTTCTGCTCCGGTGTCGCCTCGGCGATGAAGTCGTCGACGCCGGCCTCGCGGGCGATCGCGGCGGCGGTGAGGGGGTTGTCGCCGGTGACCATCACCGTCCGGATCCCCATCGAGCGGAGCTCGCTGAACCGGTCGCGCAGACCCTCCTTCACGACATCCTTCAGATGGACGACGCCCAGCACGGAGCGGTGCCGCGGCGCGCGGATGGCGACCACCAGCGGCGTGCCGCCGGTCCCGCCGATCTCGTCGGCAAGCTCGGTGGCCTCCGCCGACGGCTCGTCGAGCCAGGCCAGCACCGTCGCCGCCGCCCCTTGCGGATCTCGGTGCCGTCGATGAGATCGACGCCCGACATGCGGGTCTGCGCGGTGAACGGCACGGCGGTCGATCCGGGGGCCGGGTCCGGGGTGATGCCGAGCGACGCGGCGAGTTCGACGATCGAGGCACCCTCGGGTGTCGGGTCGCTGAGCGATGCGAGCGCCGCCGTCGCGGCGAGCTTGTCGACGGAGCCACCGGTGAGGGGCAGGAACCCCGTCGCCCGGCGATTGCCGTAGGTGATGGTGCCGGTCTTGTCGAGCAGCAGGGTCCCGACGTCGCCCGCCGCCTCGACGGCGCGCCCCGACATCGCCAGCACGTTGCGCTGCACCAGGCGGTCCATGCCGGCGATGCCGATGGCCGAGAGCAGCGCCCCGATGGTGGTCGGGATCAGGCATACGAGCAGGGCCACCAGCACCGTCAGGCTGACGGGCGCGGCCGCGTGCGACGCGACGGGTTGATGGTCAGCACCACGACGAGGAACACGATCGACAGGCCCGCGAGCAGGATCGACAGCGCGACCTCGTTGGGTGTGCGCTGCCGTACCGAACCCTCGACCAATGCGATCATCCGGTCGACGAACGTCTCACCCGGCTTGGAGGTGATGCGCACGACGATCCGGTCGGACAGCACGCGGGTGCCGCCCGTCACCGCGCTCCGGTCGCCCCCGGATTCGCGGATCCCGGGGCCGATTCGCCGGTGATGGCCGACTCGTCGACCGAGGCGATGCCCCAGATGATGTCCCCGTCACCGGGGATGATCTCACCGGCCGAGACGACGACCACGTCGCCGAGCTTCAGCTCCGACGATGCCACGTCGACGGCGGCGACCCGCTCCGCGGCCCCGTCGTCGGCGGGGCTGTATCCGTCGATCCGCCGCGCGAGCGTGGTGGTGCGGGTACGCCGGAGCGACTCGGCCTGGGCCTTGCCCCTGCCCTCGGCGACGGATTCGGCGAGATTGGCGAACAGGACGGTGAGCCACAGGCAGCCGGCGATCAGTGCGGTGAACGACGGCGGCACGGCGGCACCGCCCGACGGCGCGGGCCACCGAGGAACGGCTCGGCGATGGCGAGCACCGTGGTCAGTGCGGCGCCCACCCAGACGAGGAACATCACCGGGTTGCGCCACTGGGCGCGCGGATCGAGCTTGCGTACGGCACCCGGCAGGGCCGGGAGCCAGCGCGACGATGCGGTGGTAGGGGTCCGGCCGCGGGTCGGGGCCGGGTGATGGTGGTGGTCATCGTGTGAACCCTTCGGCGAGTGGCCCGAGCGTGAGCACGGGAAGTAGGTGAGTGCTGAGACGATCACGACGACGCCGAGCAGCAGGGTGACGAACAGGCCCCGGTGGGTGGGCAGGGTCCCGGCCGTCGGGACGGAGGGGTCACGTCGGCCAGCGAGCCGGCGAGCGCGAGGACGAGCGCGATGGGGATGAACCGGCCGAGCAGCATGGTGACGCCCAGGGCGGTGTTCAGCCACGGCGTGTCCGCCGTCAGACCCGCGAAGGCGGAGCCGTTGTTGTTGGCGGCCGAGGTGAAGGCGTAGAGCACCTCGGCCGTGCCGTGCGGTCCGGGGTTCAGAATCGAGGTGCCGGAGATCGACTCGCGGATGCCGGGCAGTGCGAAGCTCAGCGCGGTGCCCGCCAGGACGAGCGTGGGGGTCACCAGGATGTAGGCGGTGGCGAGCTTCATCTCGCGTGGCCCGATCTTCTTGCCCAGATACTCCGGGGTGCGGCCGACGAGCAGCCCCGCGACGAACACGGCGATGACGGCGAGCACGAGGAGCCCGTAGAGACCCGAGCCGACGCCCCGGGCGACACCTCGCCGAGCATCATGTTGAGCATCGGCACCAGGCCGCCGAGCGACGTGTATGAGTCGAACATCGAGTTGACTGCGCCGGTGGAGGTGCCGGTGCCCGCCACGGCGAACAGCGCCGAGCCGACGATGCCGAAGCGGCCCTCCTTGCCCTCCATCGCGGCCCCGCCAGCGCCGGGCGGTGCCCACGGCCGCCGACTCGATCGCCACCAGTGCCGCATAGGACCCGACGAACAGGACGCCCATCACCGAGAGCAGCGCGTAGCCCTGCCTCACGTCGCCCACCATCCGGCCGAACGCCCGGGTGAGGGACACCGGAATGAGCAGCATGAGCGCCACCTCGAAGAGGTTGGTGAACGTCCCGGGTTCTCGAATGGGTGGGCCGAGTTGGCGTTGAAGAAGCCGCCACCGTTGGTGCCGAGCAGCTTGATGGCCTCCTGCGAGGCGACCGGCCCACCTGGCAGCGTCGTGCCGGCGCCGGAGATCGACGCGATGTGGGTGAGGCCCGCGAGATTCTGCACGACGCCGGCTGCCATCAGCACGACGGCACCGATCAGCGCGATGGGCAGCAGCAGCCGCAGCACACCCCGGACGAGGTCGACCCAGAAGTTGCCGAGTTGGCCGCCCGAGCGGGCGGCGATGCCGCGCACGAGTGCGATCGCCACCGCGATCCCCACGGAGGCCGACACGAAGTTCTGCACCGTGAGGCCTACGGCCTGGATCAGGTTTCCCAACGTCGACTCCGGCACGTAGGACTGCCAGTTGGTGTTGGAGACGAAGGACGCCGCCGTGTTGAACGACAGATCGGGCGGTACCGCCCTGTGACCCAGCGACAGGGGAGCAGCGGCTGGATCCGCTGCAGGGCGTAGAGCAGGAGGACGCCCGCGGCGGAGAAGGCGAGGAGGCCGCGCAGGTAGGAGCGCCACGCCTGGCCGGCGTCCGCGTCGACGCCGACCACACGGTAGATCCACCGCTCGACGCGCCAGTGCCGCGGGGACGTGTAGACCCACGCCAGGTAGTCGCCCAGGGGCCGGTAGACCAGCGCGAGGGGACGGCCACGACGGCGAACGTCAGGACGGCCGAGATCATGCGAACCACTCCGGCCGGATCAGGGCGACCACGAGGTACGCGACGCCGGCGACGGCCAGCACGGTGGCGAGGAGTTCGAAGACGATCACAACCGCTCGACCCCCTCGCAAGGAGGCCGACGCCCACGAAGAGGGCGACGATGAGGATGACGAAGGTTGCGTCGAGCATGACTGCTCCCGAGGAGAGGTTTCCAGGTGCCCGCTCCGGGCATGCCTCAAGCCCACTCCTGCGGCGTCGCCGTCGGAAGCGCCCTAACGGATCCCACACGGGTCGCGGCCCGATCCTCACGCGCTCCTGCGGGAGGGGTCGGTGGCCGATCCTTTCAGCGGGACCGGCCAGAATCGGCTACTGGCCGATTTTTCCGGGAGTGCGGGAGGGGTCGGTGGCCGTCAGGTGAGGTCCCGAACCACCCGGGCCGGGTTGCCGACGGCGACCACGTTGGCGGGGATGTCGCGCGTCACCACGGAGCCCGCCCCGATCACGGAGTTGTCTCCGATGCTCACCCCGGGGCACACGATGACGCCGCCTCCGAGCCAGACGTTGTCGCCGAGCGTGATGGGGGCCGAACCCTCGACCTTGTCGCGGCGGGGTCCTGGAGCGACCGGATGGGTTGGCGTGAGGAGCTGCACGTTGGGCCCGATCAGGCAGTCCTCCCCGATGGTGATGGGGGCGACGTCGAGCGCGGTCAGGTTGAAGTTCGTGAACGTTCTGGCCCCGATCCGGATGTTCGAGCCGAGGTCGACGAACAGCGGTGGCCGGACTCCGACGCCCTCCCCGACATCGCCGAGCAGCTCGACGAGGGTGGCGTGGGCGGCGTCATCGCCGTCGATCACCTCGCGGTGGTAGCGGTCGGCGAGTCGGGCGGCACGCTGCGTGGCCTCGAAGATGCGCGGATCGTCGGCGATGTAGTCGTCTCCGTCCAGCATCCGTTGGTAGCTGGAGCGGGGATCGCCTGGGAAGTGGTCGGGCATTCCCGGGAGCCTACCGGGCCGCAAGCCCGGATCAGGGTGCCAGCCAGGGCGGGTCGATCGCGACCGGCACAGCGCTCGGCTCCCACGTGCTCCACCACTGCTCGGCCCCAGGGGGAGCGGGATGGCGCCGGCCGAGCGGACGGCGTCGCGCAGTTCTGTCTTGACCGACCGGAGCGCCGACAGCTTGCGCCGCTCGGGCGCCTCGCTCGCCAGGTACTCCCGCTCGGCCTGCACGCACCGCACGCGCAGCTCGGTGATCCGACGGTGCCGGGCCTCGGCGGAGGTGTCCAGGTGCAGGTGCTGCTCGGCGGCGCGGAACCAGCCGTAGGCCTCGTTGATGGCGATCAGCGCCGGGTCCACCGTCATGGCGTCGTGCACGCTCAGCTCCGGGTAGATCACGATCGACCCCGCCGAATGCGCGTACGCCAACTCGTCGCGTCCCGCCTCGTCGATCAGGATCTCGGTGGAGCGCATCACGATCGCGAACAGGTCGGCATCGGCCATCGAGGCGCGCCGCTGCACGCCGGTCGACTGCGAGCTGACGATGTAGTTGCGCGCGGCGCCGAGGTGGCCGATGGCCAGCTCGGCGGGCAGGTTCTCCCGGGCGCCGCCGTCGACGTAGGTCTCACCGCCGATCGGCACCGGTCGGAACACGGCCGGGATGGAGCAGGAGGCCAGGACCCCGGTGGTCAGGTCGTGGTGGGCGTCGTCAACCGGCTTGTTGACGCGGTCGACAAGGGTGCCGTCCTCGGTCATGAAGCGCAGCTCGCCCGACTCGAGGGCGACCATTGCGATGCGCAGGGTGGCGCCAGAGGCGGCGACCCGGGGCGGGAAGAACGTGTCCTCCCGCAGCAACTGGGCCAGCACCGGGCCGGGGCGGTACATCGACCTCGTGGACTCGAGGCCGTGGGCGATGGTGTTCAGGTCGCTCCCGAGCCGCGGGAGTCGGCCCAGATGGGTGGCGATCCCGGACAGGGTGGCCAGCGACCACTCCGAGCGCACCGGCGACGCGTCATCGGGGCGAGCGCGAGCTCCAACGGGCTCGGCGGCTCGTCAGGTGAGCGGGGCGAGACGGGGCTCGCGGGGCTGCTCCGCAGGAACGGCAGCAGCGCGGGGCGCGGCTTCGGCGGCGCGGGTTTGTGTTCGGTCCGCAGCGGCTTGACGATCTCCAGCCACTGCGGGCCCTCGGTCGCGAGGCGGTCGTACCAGGGACGCGGGGTGAACATGTCGCCCGCCGAGGTCATGGAGTCCCAGATGGCGCGCAGCTTCCGCAGGTAGGCCCGCTGGCCGTCGGGGTCGTCGGCCTGGGCCAGCGCCGCCGCGATGATCGACCCCGCCGAGGCACCCACGAAGATCGTCGGGGTGAACTGCTCGTCGTGCGCGTAGAGATATTCGAGCGCCCCCAGTTGGAAGCTCGCCCTCGAGCCGCCGCCCGACAGCACGCAGGACACCACCTCCGCGCGCGGGTGAGAGAGAAGAAGGGGAGTCCGAACCAGCCCTTACCTGCCATGGCGCACAGCGTAGCGACAGTGGAAGCCCGACGGGGTGCGCGGCGGGGCACTTTCAGCCGCGTCGCTACTCTGGGGCCCATGACGATCGACGTGCAGGACCTGTTGGAAGATGGCTACATCGAGGGGATCGACCTGGATGGGGTCGCGTTCGGAGGGCCGGAGCGACACGGCCTGCGGTTCCTCGACAGCCGGTTCACAGGGGCCGACCTCGACGGGCGCGACTGATCGGCTGCAGGCTCGTCGATGTCGAGTTCGACGGTGCCCGCGCGGCCGACCTGTCGCTCGCGAAGTCGTCGCTGCAGGACGTCACCATCTCCGACTCGAGGATCGGGGCGGCGCAGGCCTTCGGCGGCACCTGGACGCGGGTGCGGATCCTCGGAGGCAAGATCGACTACCTCAACCTGCGCGGCGCCACGATCAACCGGCTGGAGATCGACCGCGCCGTCGTCGGCGAGCTCGACCTGTCCGAGGCGAAGATCGAGGTGCTCAACTTCGTCGACGTCACCATCGGCAAGCTGGTGCTGACGAGCTCGCGCAACAGGCGCCTCACCCTCAAGGGGCACGGCTGAACGGGCTCGAGTCCAACCCGGAGGGCCTCAAGGGGTCACCATGACCGGTGACCAGGTGCAGGAGCTCGCGCCCGTCCTCGCTGACATCCTCGGGATCCGGATCGCCTGAACAGGTCCTGAAAAACGGCGGAGGGCCGCACCCGACGGGTGCGGCCCTCCACCGTGCAGGCCGGATCGGCCCCGCTCAGCCGAGCGCGATGTCGAGCGCCTTCCAGTCGATCCCGGCCGGGCGGATTCCAGCAGTGAGGCAAGCAGGCCCTGTCGGGCCGCGCGCACCGACGCGTCGTCCGCGTTGACGAGGATGTCCTCGAAGAACCGCTCCGCCGCGTCGACGGCCGATGCGGTCGCCTCGAGGAGGTCGCCGAGCGGCAGGCCCGCAGAGCCCTCCGGGAGCCCGGAGACGGCGCCGGCGAGTGCGACCTCCGCCGGCTCCGTCAGGAGGGCGGCATCGAAGCCCGCGGTGACGCCATCAGGGAGGATCCGCGAGGTGCGCACCAGCGTCGCCACGAGGCGACCCAGGCGCTCGTCGCCCTCGAGGGCGGACAGCTCGGCCAGCAGCCGCGCCGCGCGCCCGGGGCGTCGGCCGCGGGCAGGATCGCCGTGACCAGGTCGGCCGGGGTGCCCTCGTCGCGCAGCAGCTGCGCGAAGCGCCCGATCGTGAACTCGAGCGCGGAGTCGACGGCGTCGGCCGCGATCTCGACGCCCTGTTCGGCGAGGCGGGCGACAGCGTCCTCGAGGCCCGCGCGGACGGTGAGCGACTCGAGCGGGTGCCCGCCGACTCGCGCAGGATCCGCACCACACCCAGGGCGGCGCGGCGCAGGCCGAACGGGTCGGACGAGCCGGTCGGCTTGGCACCCAGCGCGAACATGGCGGCCAGCAGGTCGAACCGGTCTCCCAACGCGAGCAACGCGCCGGGCGTCGAGGCGGGGACGGGTCGGCCGAGGTGTGCGGCTGCTCCATCTCGTACAGGGCATCGGCGACGGCCTGCGTCTCACCCTTGCGGACGGCGTACTCGCGGGCGACGAACCCGGCGAGCGAGCTCATCTCCACGACGAGCTGCGTCGCGAGGTCGAACTTGGCCAGTTGCCCGGCGCGATCCAGCGTCGAGCGCTCGACGCCGACGAGGCCGACGCGGTCGGCGAGCCTGCCTGCGACATCGGCGATGCGGCGGGCGCGCAGACCGACCGAGCCGAGGCGGTCCTCGAACGTCAGCTTCTCGAGCCCGGGCACGAAGGTGTCGACGTCCTCGGCCTCCAGGTCGGAGTTCCAGAAGAACAGCGCGTCCTCGTAGCGGGCGCGGATGACCGACTCGTTGCCCGCCCGGACGGTGTCGTCGTCGCACAGGCCGTTGGCCATGGTGACGAAGTGCGGGGCGAGCTTCCCGTCGCGGTACACCGGCAGGTAGCGCTGGTGTTTGCGCATCACGGTGGTGAGGATGCGCTCGGGCAGGTCGAGGTAGCGCTCGTCGAAGTTGCCGAGCACGCCGTGCGGGTCCTCGACGAGGTTGGTGATCTCGTCGACCAGCGCGGCCTCGCCCTCGACGTCGACGGTGCCGCCGACGCCCGTGGCCAGCGCGGTGGCCTGCTCGACGATGGACGCGCGGCGCCGGTCGCTCGACAGGGCGATCGCGCCCGAGGCGAGGGTCGCGAGCAGCTCGTCGGCGCCGGCGATCGTTACGCGGCCGACGAGGGCGCCGTCGGAGCGCCTGCCCGACTCCTCACCCACGACGGGGCGCTGGAGGTAGGTGGTGCGGCCGGCGGTCACGTCGGAGATCACGGCGGGCACGACGGCGCTTCCCACAGGGCGACCAGCCAGCGGATGGCGCGGGAGAAGGAGAGGGCCGGGTCGTTCCAGCGCATGTTCTTCTCGGCGCGCAACCCGGTGACGACGTCGGAGACGATGGCCGCCATCACATCGAGGACCCCTCGGCCCTCCACTGTGACGGCGACGGCGGCGTGCTCGTTGCCGCCGATCTCGGCCTTGATGACCTGGTCGGCGGTGACGCCCTGGCCGCGCATGAAGCCCTCGAGCGGCCTGGTGGGGTTGCCGTCGGCGTCGAAGGCGGCCGACCACTTCGGGCCCTTGCGCAGCTGCTCCGCGTCGGGCTCCGCGGCGGCGAGGCCCTCGACGGTGGCGACGATGCGGCGGGGCGTGCCCTCGACCGTGACGGCCCGTGGGTCAGGCGGGTCGCGGCCAACTTCGACGTGAGCGCCTCGCGGACGGCCTCCACGGTCTGCGGCACCACATGCGGGGAAGCTCCTCCACGCCGATCTCCAACGCGAACGTCTGCGGCGTGTCGGGCAGCTCGGCCGGGGCCGCCTCCGGGTGGCGGGGCGTCGGGGCCTGCTCGCGGGTCAGGGGAACCCGAGCTCCTCGCGTCGCTCGATCCAGAGGATGGCGGTGTCGCGCATCAGGCGGCGCATCGTCGCGAAGGCCTTCGCACGCTCCGTGGTGGAGATGGCGCCTCGGGCGTCGAGGACGTTGAACGCGTGGCTGGACTTCAGGATGTAGGAGTGGGCGGGCACGGGTAGGCGGGCCTCGACCATGCGGGTGGCCTCGCCGACGAACGTCTCGTACAGCTTGCGGTTTGCCTCGACGTCGGCGTCGTCGAGGTAGTAGCGGCTCATCTCGTATTCCTGCTGCCCGAAGGCCTCGCCGTAGGTGACGATGCGGCCGTCGGCGGCGGTGGCGTAGGCGATGTCCTTGAAGTGCGTCACGCCCTGCTGTGCCATCAGGATGCGCTCGACGCCGTAGGTCAGCTCGACGGGGATCGGGTCGAGGTTCTGGCCGCCCACCTGCTGGAAGTAGGTGAACTGGGTGATCTCCATGCCGTCGAGCCACACCTCCCAGCCGAGGCCCCATGCCCGATGGCCGGCTGCTGCCAGTTGTCCTCCACGAACCGCACGTCGTGCTTCGACAGGTCGATCCCGAGGGCCTCGAGCGAGCCGAGGTACAGTTCCTGCGGGTCGCCGGGCTCCGGCTTCAGGATCACCTGGAACTGGGTGTGTGTCTGCAGGCGGTTGGGGTTCAGGCCGTAGCGCGAGTCGTCGGGGCGCACCGAGGGCTCGACGTAGGCGACGTCCCAGGGCTCGGGTCCGAGCACCCGCAGCACGGTGGCCGGGTTCATGGTTCCCGCACCCACCTCCGTGTTGAACGGCTGCCACGTGAGGCAGCCCTTCGAGGTCCAGTAGTCGGAGAGTCGGCGTAGGGCATCTTGCATCGTCAGCACCCCAGCAGATTACCTACTTCCGCTGCGGATCGCCCATCCGGTATGTGACATGCTGGAACCGACGACACCCGAACATTCAAGGAGCATCGTGAAGATCCTGGTTCCGAGGGCCTACCGGGCGCCCTGCCCGAGATCGATGACGCAGAGATCGTCATCATCGACCAGACCGTTCCCGTCCCAGACGAGCACCTCGACGCCGAGGTTCTCGTGGCTTGGGGACAATCCAACGAGGTGCTGCGCGACTCGGCCGAGCGGCTGACCGACCTCAAGCTGATCCAGGCCTTCCTGGCCGGCCCGACTCGATCGTGGCGGCGGGCTTTCCGGCCGAGGTCCCATCGCCACCGGCGTCGGTCTCCATGACGGCCCCGTCGCCGAGCACGCCCTCGCCATGACCCTTTCGCTGCTGCGGCTGCTGCCGCTGGCGGTGCAGAACGCCGCCCGCCACACCTGGGACGTGAAGCACGCGGGCGCCATGAAGACCCGCGCGGATGACGGCCGCGTCACCACCCTCGACGGTGCCCGCGTCACCATCTGGGGCTACGGCTCCATCGGCTCCACCTTCGCGCCGCTGGTGAAGATGCTCGGCGCCGAGGTCACCGGGTGGCCCGGACGGCGGGCGACCGCGACGGGTCCCCGTCGTCACCGAGGACGGCCTGGCCGAGGTGCTGGCCGACACCGACGTGCTCGTCATGATCCTGCCGAACCACCCGTCGACCGCGGGCGCGATGAACGCGGAGCGGTTCGCGGAGCTCAAGCCGGGCGCAGTGCTCGTCAACGTCGGCCGTGGCAGCACCGTCGACGAGGACGCGCTGGTCGCCGCCCTGGAGTCGGGTCGCCTCGCGGCCGCCGCGATCGACGTCACCGCCACGGAGCCGCTGCCCGCCGACTCGCCCTTGTGGGACCAGCCCAACCTGCTGATCACCCGCACATCGCGGGAGGCCGGCCGCAACACGGGATGTGCTGCTGGCACACAACGTCGCCGCCGTCCGCAACGGCACCGAGGTGCGCAACCTGGTGCGTCGCTGACGCGGAGAGCGACCCGGGTCTGCCGTCGGCACCCGGGTCGCTCCCAGATTTGGCCTCCCGTGTGGGGCGGGATGATTGAAACCGTGACTTCCCCCGCGTCGACCTGACCAAGTTCGCCTGGCTGTCCATCGCGGCCGCGCTCGCCACGATCGCCCTGAAGACGGTCGCGTGGCGCATCACCGGCTCTGTCGGCCTGCTCTCCGACGCCGCCGAATCGGTTGTCAACCTGGTGGCCGCCATCGTCGCGTTGATCGCACTGCGCATCGCGGCCAAGCCGGCCGACAAGAACCATCACTTCGGCCACTCGAAGGCCGAGTACTTCTCGTCGGCCGTCGAGGGCGTGATGATCTTCGTGGCCGCCTCCGTGATCCTGGTGTTCGGCATCCAGCGGCTCCTCGACCCGCAGCCGCTCGAGCAGGTGGGCATCGGCCTGCTGATCTCGATGGTTGCGGCCGCGGTCAACGGCGTCGTCGCCGTCGTGCTGATCCGGGCGGGCCGGCGCCACAACTCGATCACACTGCGCGCCGACGGCAATCACCTGATGACAGACCTGATCACGTCGGTCGGCGTCGTCATCGGCGTGGGGCTCGTGTGGCTCACCGGCTGGGAGATCCTCGACCCGATCGTCGCGATCGCCGTCGGCCTGAACATCCTGTGGACGGGGTGGCGGCTCGTGTCGGAATCGACCGCAGGGCTGATGGACGAGGCGCTCCCGAAGGAGACCAACGAACGGCTGCGGGAGATCCTTGCGGCCCGCTCCAGCGACCAGATCGACTTCCACGCCCTGCGCACCCGCGTCTCCGGCGCCCGCGCCTTCATGGAGATGCACATGCTGGTTCCGGGCGCGTGGAGTGTGAAGAAGGGCCACGACGCGATGGAGGATCTGATCGACGAGATCCGCTCCGAGTTCCCGGACCTGCACGTGACTGGGCACCTCGAGCCCATCGAGGACCCACGCAGCTATGAGGACCAGCACCTCGACTGACCGGGCCCGGTCAGCTCACCTGCACCTCGACGGCATCGCCCCGGCCGCCGGCCCGATCAGGATCACGTCGGCTCCGGTCGCACCGTCCACCATCCGATCCAGCTCGGCAGGTGCCCCGAGGAGCGCCTGCGGCCGGATCGGGATGCGCGTGCCGGCAGGGATGTCACTGGCCGTCACCAGTGAGGTCGCCCCGCTCCACCCACGGATCCAGTGGTACTCCCGCAGCCTGTCGTCACCCAGATAGGAGACGGTGACCGCATCCTCTGCCCGGTGGTACTCGATGGCGGTCACGGAACCCTCCAGACCGGAGGACTCCAGCTCGGTGATCAGCGTGGCCAGTGCCCTGCCGTCCACGGGTTCGCCGAGCGGCGGCAGTTCCCGGTCGTTGAGCATGGCGTAAGAGGCCTCATCGCAGTGGGTCACCGTCAGCAGCGCCTCTGGGAGAGGACCCGCACGTCGACCTCGCCCCATCCCGGGCACCGGTCGAGCTGGGCTTCGGCCCGGGCGAGGCTCGCGGCCAGATCGAAGTCTCTGCCGAGCACCCAGGGGCCGCCCTCGGTGCTGGGTGTCGCCTCATCCGGTCTCTGCCTGACGGGATACAGGCGTCGCTGCCTGGTGTCCCGACCCTCCAGGAGCACGACGTCGGCGCCGATCGAGTAGCCGACGACCCGGGTGCCGTCGCCGATCGCCTCGCCGAGGACGGCGGCGGCCGCCTCGCGGGCGGAACCCGGTTCCGGCGGCGTCGCCTGGCAGCCTGCCGTCATCAGCAACAGTGCGGTGAGAGCGCTAGCCGCCGACGTGCTGATGGAAGAACGCATCCGCCTCCGCTCCCGCTCCGAGCTCGTTGTTGATGTAGTTACGGATGCTGCGGGTGAGGGCATCGCTCATCTTCCCTGCGGCGCTCTGCCCCTGCCCGATCGCGGTCTGGAGGCTCTCGGCCAGCCCGTTGAGCGCGGTCGACTGGACAGCGGAGAAGTGCGGCAGGTCGATGATCTTGATCGGCAGCACGGCGGCCGCATCGGCGGAGACCTTCAGCTCGGCCAGGTCGGAGCTGAGATCGTCCCAGTACGCGATGTGCCTGCGGAACCACTCGGCGTCCGTGATGATCTCATCGCGCGTGGGTCCGGCCGGGTTGTCCTTGTTCGTCGCCACATTCTGCGGGTCGGGCCAGCTTCCTCCGGGGCCGATGCCGTCGAGGTCGTTCTCCAGCAGGGTCGTCTGGATCACCGAGTCGACGGCCGCCGCCAGCAGCCGTCCCTGCTCGTTGACGCGCTGGTAGTAGATGTCGCGCTCCGACTTGACGGTCTGCAGCAGCCCCTTCGCGGCGTCGATGTAGCCACCGATGCTGGTGTAGTCCTGGGCCATCGACAGGAGGGCGTCCAGGTAGATCTGTTCCTGTTGCAGGGCAAGATCTGTGAAGGACGCCATGGTGTCGGTGATCTCGGTCAGGAACGCGGAGCTGTTGGAGATCAGGTCGCCGAGCACGCTCCGCGCGGTGTCGGCCGCCGTCCGCTGGGTGCCGATGGCGCTGTCGTAGCCTCCGGAGGCGGTGCTCAGCCAGGTTTCCCCACGGACGGGATCTCGTTGGCATTCGAGGGTAGTAGATGTTGGCGAAGGAGTTGTCGACGCTCAGCCAGTCCCTGAGGAAGTCACCGAGATCGGTCGGGATCGTCGACAACTGCGCCTGTCGATCCATCTGCGCGGTGTCCGTGGTGTTGTATTCGGCAGCCGCGGCCTCCACCTGCTCGCGTGCCTTGCCCTGATCGGGGTGGTCGTTCTCCCTGATCGTGTGCCAGAACTTCGCCATGCCGCCCGGTTCCGAGTCGCTCGAGTAGCCACCGCTGGGCAGAACGGCCAGGATTCGCACGTCCAGCGCTTGAAGGCGCCGATGACGGACTCCTGGTTCTTCATCTCCGCGTCGACCAGATCGGCCTGCAGGGTGTAGGTCTCCTCGAGGTCGGCGATCAGGTCGCCGATGGTTCCGAGGGTCGCTTCGATGGACATCGTGGCTTCCTCCTTTACTTCTCGACAAGGTAGCGGCGGGCGGCCGCGTAGCGGCCCTCGCCTCGGTCAGGTCCGGATCAGGCTCGACGTCTTCCACCAGCGGCAACTGCGCCAGCGCCTCCATGATCGAGTCGCAGATGGTCTGCACCGTCGCCTCCTGTGCCCAGGGCGCGTGGAGGAGCAGCTCGGAGAACCGGCCTCCGCGTGCGACCACCTCCACGTGGTTCTCGACGGAGACGCGCCTCGCCTCGGGACGCGTCACCTGGCCCGCGCGCAGCCGCTCGAGATAGCGGCGGGTGGCCGCCCGGCCGGCCCGGTTCTCCGCGAGATACCCGGCGACCGCGGCCCGGGGAGCGACACCGCCCGGAGTTCCGCTCGGGCAGGCTCGGGCAGGGAGGAAGCCCCATCCGGATCAGTCGCGTGATGGTGGCTGCCAACTCCTCCGCACCCATGCGGTTCTTCCAGAGGTTCGAGACCCGGACCGCGTCCACCTCTGTCCCGGTGAACTCCACCTCGACGGTGCCGGTCTCGTCCACGAATGTCTGTTCGCTCACTAAGCCCTCCCTGCTCGGTAGGATCCTAGGGCCCGATCGGATCACCCGGACCCGATGCCGGGCGTGCGCCGTCTCCGTCAGCGGAGCGACCACAGCCCGGCCGCGACCAGCGACCCGAGCTCGGGCGGGACGGAGGCGAGATCGAACCAGGCGACGTCTTCCGACTCATCCGATGCGTGCGGGACGGCGTCACCGGGCACCCGGACGGCGAAGCGGATGTCGAGGTGCTCATGGCAGGAGAAACCTCCGCCCAGCACGTGGGCGTCCAGTTCCGCGGGGACGAGGTCGCCGTCGATCGCGATGCCGCACTCCTCGACGCCCTCACGCCGGGCCGCCTCCGGGATCGAGGCGTCGCCCTCCTCGATGTGGCCGCCGGGCTGCAGCCAGCGTCCCGCCTTGCGGTGGAAGACGAGCAGCACACGCGTCAGGTCCTCGCTGAACGGCAGCAGGCTCGCCGTGAAGTGGACGGGGCCGCCGTCCTTGCGCAGCGCGGAGGCTCCGCCGCGCGCGAAGTCCAGGTAGCGGACAGCAGGAGCGCCTGCCCACCGTCGGCCGCGGGCCAATCGGAGAGCAGACGCACCAGAGAGTCGTGGATCCGGCTCACAGGCGACGGCCGGGCCGCCCGGACGGGTGAGGACGATCGAGGCCGTCTCCTCCCACTGCGGATACTCGGCCAGGTATGCGGCGAGCCAGCGGTCGCCGAAGGCCTGCGCGCCCTCCGTCGGGACGAGGGCCCAGACCGAGCCGCCGAAGCCGGCGCCGAAGCCGGTCGAGGCGATCGCGCCCATCTCCCGGGCAAGGGACTGCAGCCGGTTCGTCTCGGGATCTGGTTGCCGAGCACCGCGTCTGCGTTGCGGTGCGACAGGTCGGCGGCCTTCCCGAAGGCCTCGAGATCGCCGGCGCGCAGCGCCTCGATGGCGCGGGGATGGCCACCTCCGACTCGGTGACGAAGGCCGTGAGGCGGCGCGTGAGGAGTTCGTCGTGGGCCGCTACTGCGCGCAGTCCCTCGAGGGCGTCCTCGTCGGAGGCCAGCGCGTCGGCCACGGTGGCGTCATCGCTGCCCGTCGCGTCGTTCCACAACTCGGCGAGCCGTGCCGCGTTCAGCGAGAGGGAGTTGTAGTGCTCGAGGCGGCGCCGGTCTTCTCGGCCAGCACGCCGGAAACGGCCACGACGAAGGTGAGGCCCTCCGGGAGGGCCACCGAATCGCCCTCGACGATGGGGCAGAAGGTGAATTCGGTCAGCTGGCCCGGGTGGCAGTTCAGCATGGCCGTGTGGTCCTCGGAGCCGCCGAAGGTACCGACGCCGCGGAGCCCCTCGAGGGTGCCGAAGGTCAGGCCGTTCTCCATCGTGGCCAGGTAGCCGGCCAGGTCGATGGCGTCGGAGATGTTGGAGGTCCACTCCGCGCGCTCACGGATGCCGTTGTGGTCGATCACGGCGAGCGCGACGGCCACCACGAGCGCCGACGAGGAGCTCATGCCGGAGGCGAGCGGCAGGTCCGAGTCGATCACCAGGCGGGCCGGGGCCAGCTCACCGAAGTTCAGCTGCAGCCGGTCGAGCACTGCCTGGACGTAGTTGGCCCAGTGGCCCTTCGCGAGCCCCGGATCGGTGCCGGGGACGAGGCGCTGCTCACCCTCGATCGCGGTCGAGGACACCAGGAAGCCCGGGCCCTCGGAGTCGCTCAGTTCGATGGTGACGCCGCGGTCGACGGCGGCGAGCAGCGAGCGGCCCCCGACGTAGTCGGTGTGCTTACCGAGCACCTCGAGGCGGCCGGGGACGAACCACTTCACAGCACGACCTCGCTGTCACCGAGCGCCTCGACGACCGAGGCGATGTCGCCGCGGTTGCTCATGTCCAGCACGCCGACATCGGCCTTGACGACCGCGTAGGGTCACCGTCCTCGATCGCCCGGCGCACGGCGTCGGTGATCTCATACTCGCCACGCGCCGACGGCGGGATCGCCTTGGCCGCGGCGAAGATGGCGGGCCCGCAGAGCCAGCAGTTCATGGAGATGACGGCGTCGTCGCCGAGCCGGCTGATGGTCGCCTCGTCGGGCTTCTCGACCAGCTCGTCAAGGTTGCCCTCCGCGTCTGCGGTCGCCAGCGCGAACGCGGCGATCCGGTCGCGGGCGATGTTGGACCTCGTCAGCATGCCCTCGCGGGTGAAGCCGACCAGTGCGGAGCCGGGGACCCCGGCCAGCAGCGCGAGGGCCTCGGCCGGGTAGTAGTTGTCGGAGTTGATCACAAGCACGCGGTCGTCGCCGGCAAACTCCTCCGCCGACAACACGGCGTTGGCGGTGCCGAGCGGCTCCTCCTGGATCGCGTAGCTGATCGTGACGCGCGACTTGGCGATGTTGTCGTAGTAGTCGCGGATCAGGTCGTGCTCGGGACCGATCACGAGGCAGACGTCGGTGAAGCCGGCGTCGGCCAGTGCGCTGATGACGTGGTCGAGGAACGGCCGCCCGACGGAGATCATCGCCTTGACGCCCGCATCGGCCGCCTTCGACTGCTCGTCGCTCAGGGTGACGCCCTCAGCCTCCTTGCGCATGCGCGAACCGAGTCCGCGGGCGAGGATGACGGCCTTGTGTGGTGCCTGGAAGCTCATGACCCCAAGGCTATGGCCCTCAGCTCACCGCGCGAAATAAGCAATCACGTGCGCTGTTCGCAAGTCAGGCGATGTGGTTGGCCGCCGTGCGCAGAATGATCGACATCGACACCGCCCCGGGTCGAGCACGCCCACCGACTCCGCGGCGCGCAGGTGTGCCCTCCCGCGCTGGGCGACCATCGAGGCGGTAGCGTCGCGCCCGGCCTCGGCGGCCTCGGCGGCCAACCGCAGGGCGTTCGCGATGTCGAGATCCTCGGCCGCGGAGCGCTCGAGCGACTCGGCGGCCGGCGCGATCGCGTCGACCATCGTCTTGTCGCCGACCTCGGCCTTTCCCGCGCGACGACGCCGTTCAGGCCCTGGCGGACCGCGCGCGCCACACCGACGGTGCTGACCGACGAGGGCCAGTTGGCTCCGGCACGCAGCAGGAAGGTGCCGAAGAGGGGCCGGAGGCGCCGCCCACGTTGCTCACCAGCGCCATCCCGACCTGGCGCAGCGCGTCGGCGGCGTGTGCATGCTCCTCGAGGTTGAGCGACTCGGCGGCCTCAAAGCCGCGGCGCATGTTGGTGCCATGGTCGCCATCGCCCAGGGCCCGGTCGAGTTCGTTCAGCTCATCGGCACGGGCATCGAACTGCCGGCCACACTCTCGCAGCCACGCGATCACTGCCCTCACGCCATCACTCATGGGTCCAGTTTCCCACAGGTCCGAGGCGGTCCTGTCAAGCCCGGCTCAGCGCAGGCCGCGCAGGAAGTCCTCATCGTCGTCCGGTGCCTTCGGGGCCCGCGGGCCTGCCCGGGCCGACCGGACGGCCGAACATCAGCCAGCAGACCGGCCCCACCAGGGGACGCAGATGACGGTGAACGCCCACAACCAACGGGGCATGGCCCGCACGCCGTAGCCACGTGCCTGCGCGACCTCGACGACGCAGTACACGGTCAGCATCACGACAGCGATGATGAGGATTACCCGGACCATGTGGTCATTCTACCCGCCGTCGATAGGCTTGCAGGATGGAGGATCTGGCTACACCGGTCGCGCGCTTCCTCGCGGGAGGACCGGGACCATGGCTCGCGCCGGGGGAGGGCATCGCCCCGAGGGCTGCGCCGTCGTGGCGACGTCGGGATCGAGCGGCGACGCAAAGCTCGTCGTGCTGCACCGCGACGCGCTGGTGGCAGGGGCCGGCGCCGCCAGGGAACGCCTCGGCTACGACGCCACCTGGCATCTCACCCTCTCGCCCCGCTACGTGGCGGGCCTCATGGTGATGGTGCGGGGCATCCTGGGCCGGGGCATCGCCGTCACGGATGCGGCCCTCGAAACCCTGGAGCCGCACCCCGGCCGCAACTGCGTCTCCATCGTGGGAACCCAGCTCTACCGGGCCCTCAGCGACCCGACCAAGGCCGCGCGTCTCGCCGCGTTCGATGCGGTGCTGGTCGGCGGAGCGGCGCTGCGTCCCGAGCTCAGGGCCCGCGCCGAGGGATCCGGGATCCGGATCATCGAGACCTACGGCATGAGCGAGACCTGCGGTGGTGTCGTCTGGGACGGCGTGCCACTGCCCGGCGTCGACGTCCGGCTCGGGGACCACGGGCGCATCGCGCTCGCCGGCCCGAGCGTGTTCCGCGGCTACCTGGGTCGCGACGATCTGACTGCGGAGACCCTCGTCGACGGCGCCGTCCTCACCCGTGACCGCGGACACCTCGTGGACGGGCGGCTGGTCATCGACGGACGGATCGACGACGTCGTGATCAGCGGCGGGGTCAACGTCGATCTGGCCCTGGTGCGCGCGGTGGTGGCCCGCCGTGAGGAGGAGTCGGCGGTGTTCGCCGTCGACGACCACGAGTGGGGCGCCCGCGTGGTGCTGTTCGCGCCGTCGGGCACCCTGGACGCCTGGCGGGAGGCGCTCCGCAACGAACTCCCGACGGCCTCCCTTCCGCGTCAACTGGTGCTGGTTCCCCGCATCCCCAGGGGCCTGGGTGGCAAGCCCGACCGCGAAAAGCTCCTAGAGTTGGTCCAACCATGAACAACTCCATCTCCATCTGGGTGGCCGGTGCGCGCCCACGCACGCTGCCCGCCGCCCTCGCCCCGATCCTCGCGGGCTCGGCGTCCGCCCTCGCGGTCGGCAGCCAGGACTGGCTGATCGCCCTGCTCTGCCTCGTGGTCGCCGTCGCGCTCCAGGTCGGCGTCAACTACGCCAACGACTACTCCGACGGCGTGCGCGGCACCGACGACGAGCGGGTCGGGCCCGTCCGGCTCGTGGCATCGGGGCTCGCATCACCAGGTTCGGTCAAGGCCGCGGCCTTCGCGTCGTTCGGGGTCGGGCCGTCGCCGGGCTCGCGGTGGTCGCGCTCAGTGGGCAGTGGTGGCTCCTGCTCGTTGGTGCCCTCAGCATCCTTGCGGCATGGTTCTACACCGGCGGGAGGAAGCCGTACGGCTACCTCGGGCTCGGCGAACTGATGGTGTTCGTCTTCTTCGGGCTGGTCGCCACCGTCGGCACCACCTTCGTGATCTCCGGCTCCACCCCGCCGCACGCCTGGGTCGCTGGTACCGCGGTCGGTGCGCTCGCCAGCGCGATCCTGGTGGCCAACAACATCCGGGACATCCCCACTGACCGCGAGTCCGGGAAACTGACGCTCCCGGCACGCCTGGGCGATCGGAATGCCCGCATCTTCTACGCCGTGCTCTGCGGGATCGCCGCCGTCGGCATCGTGGTGTTCGCGGCCCTCACCGGTTGGGCCTCGCTCATCGCTCTGCTGTCGCTCGGGCTGCTGATCGACCCGCTGCGCCGCGTGCTCGGTGGGGCAGCCGGCCCGGCCTGATCCCCGTCATCGCATCGACCGGGTTCGCCGAGATCGGGCTGGGCCTCGGCCTGCTCGTCGGGGTGTTCCTCGGATGAGGCCGCTGGTCTACGACATCGCCATGACGGTGCCCTTCCGGGCATCACCCGCCGCTCCGGCGTGCTGTTCGAGGGCCCGGCCGGCTGGGCCGAATGGAGCCCGTTCCCGGAGTACGGCGACGAGGAGGCGGCCGCATGGCTGCGGGCCGCCCTCGAGACCGCCACCCTCGGTCATCCCCGGGCGGTGCGGGAGACGGTCGAGGTGAACGGCATCGTCCCGGCGCTGCCCCCGCGGGAGGCCGCCCGCCGCGCCGTCGACTCCGGTTGCCGCACCATCAAGATCAAGGTGGCCGTCAACGGCAGACCGCTCGACGACGACATCGCCCGCGTCGCCGCGGTGCGCGACGCCCTGCCGGAGGCCCGACTGAGGGTGGACGCCAACGGTGGCTGGACGCGGGAGGAGGCGCGGATCGCGATCGCCGAACTCGCGGGCTTCGGGCTCGAGTACGTCGAGCAGCCCAGCCCCACCGTCGAAGACCTCGCGTGGCTGCGGGCCCTCGATCAGGGGTCGCCATCGCCGCGGACGAATCCATCCGGCGGGCAGACGACCCGATGCGGGTGAAGCGGGCGGGCGCGGCCGACGTGGCGATCCTCAAGGTGCAGCCCGTCGGAGGGCGGCGCGTTGCCTCGAACTTGCCGCCGAGCTGGGCATGCCGGTGGTCGTGTCGTCGGCGGTGGAGACCTCCGTCGGCCTCGCGGCCGGGGTCGCGCTGGCCGCGGCCCTTCCCGACCTGCCGTATGCCTGCGGCCTCGAGACGCAGCGGCTGCTCGCCTCGGATGTCGTCGTCGACCCGCTGCGCCCGGTCGACGGCCTGCTCCGCGTCGGGCCCGTCGTCGTCGACGCCGACCTGCTCGCCGCCAACCGGGCCGTCGGAGAGCTCGCCGACTTCTGGCTCGCCCGGTGGGAGAGGGTCAACCGGATCGTGGAGGGAACAGATGAGCAGCATCGCACTCGGCTCGACCGTCATCGACGCGCTGATCGGTGTCGGCGTCACCGACGTCGTGCTCTCGCCGGGCTCCCGCTCGGCGGCCCTGGCGCTCGCCGTCGACCGGGCCGACCGGCTCGGCCTGCTCCGGCTCCATGTGCGGATCGACGAGCGGGTGGCCGCCTTCACCGCGCTCGGCCTCGCACGGGCGGGCGGCCGGGCCGTCGCCGTCATCACAACCTCTGGCACCGCCGTCGCCAACCTGGTTCCCGCGGCCATGGAGGCCACCCTCGCGGGCGTCCCGCTGCTGCTGCTCACCGCCGACCGGCCCGCCCACCAGGTCGGCACAGGGGCCAGCCAGACCGGAGAGCAGGTCGGCCTGGTCGGCACCGCCGCCCTCGACGTCGCGCGCCTTTCCTCGACGTCCGGGGGCCGGCGGCCTGGGCGGCGGCCGTGCACCGTGGGGTCGTCACGGCCGAGGGCCGCCGCACCAGACGTCCGGGGCGGTCCAACTCAACCTCGAGTTCGAGGAACCCCTCGTCGGGGAACTCCCGCCGCCCGAACCCCGCAGGCTCCGGGTCTCCCGGTCGCTCGGCACCGAGATCGTCGAGCTCGACGACCGCCGCACCGTCGTGCTGGCCGGCGACGCGTCGCCCGCGGTGGGCGCGGAGGCCCGCGCGCTCGCGGAGGTCAGCGGCGCGCCCCTCTTCGCGGAACCGACGTCGAATGCCCGCTCGGGCCCCAACGCGATCCCCGGGTACCGGCACGCGCTCCTCGCGATGTCCGACGGCATCGAACGGGTCGTGATGTTCGGCCACCCGACGCTGTCGCGCCCGGTCAACGCGCTGCTCAGGCGCGACGACGTCGAGCTCGTCGTCGTGACCGACTCGGCGCGCTGGCACGACCCCGGGCACCGGGCGGCCATCATCGCCGACCGCGTGCAGCTGGACCCGCAGGACCCGGCCTGGCTGGATGCCTGGCGCGCCTTCCCGTGGCGCCCCCGGGCCCGGCCTTCGGGCAGCGGGTGGTCGCGGACGCGGTGCTCGCATCGCTCGACTCCGGCGAGGACCTGATGTACGGCTCCAGTTCCATCATCCGGGCCGCCGACGTCAGCCCGGTGCGGGAGCGACCCCCGTCACCTGGGCCAACCGCGGCCTCGCAGGCATCGACGGCACCATCGCCACCGCCACCGGCATCGCGCTCTCCACAGGCCGGCCGTTGACGCTGCTGCTCGGCGACCTGACCGCCCAGCACGACGTCGGGGCGCTGGTCCGCCCACCGTCCGAACCGTGGCCGCAACGGTTCCGCGTCGTCGTGGTCGACGACGGTGGCGGCAGCATCTTCCGTGGCCTCGAGCAGGGGCGCCCGAGTACGCGGACAGCTTCGACAGGGTGTTCCTGACCCCCAGCGGTCCGACCTGGCGGCCGTGGCCTCGGCGCTCGGCTGGCGCACCATGACGGTCACCGACGCAGGAGGTTTGCAGGCGGCGCTCGACTCCGATGCGGAGTTCATCGTCGCCCGTGTGTGAACCACGTTTGGACAAACCGGTTGCGACCCGGCTTGACTTGGCCGGGTGACCCGCCAGCGCAACCCCATGATCGCCACCCTGCTCGCCCTCCGAGGCAACGGGCGGGCATCGGTATACACCGAGCCCTCTGGGGCTGTCGATGCAACTCGTGGCGCCGTACGCGTCGGTGTTCATGCTGGCGCTCGGAGTCCGCGACGCGCAGATCGGCCTGCTCGCCACCATCTCGATGCTGTCACAGGTGGTGTTCGGCCTGCTCAGTGGCGTGATCACCGACAAGTTGGGCCGTAGGGCCACCACCGCGATCTTCGACATCATCGCCTGGGTCGTCCCGTGCCTCATCTGGGCGCTCGCGCAGAACTTCTGGTGGTTCCTGGCGGCGTCAATCATCAACGGTGCGTGGCAGGTGACCCAGAACTCGTGGGACTGCCTCCTCGTCGAGGACATCGACCGTGCGGAGATCCCGAAGGTCTACTCCCTGGTGAAGGTGGCCGCCGAGTTCTCCGCGCTGTTCGCGCCCATCGCCGCGCTGCTGGTCTCGGGCCTCGGCCTCGAACTGGCCGTGCGGATCCTGTACGTGAATGCCTTCCTGATCATGTCCGTCAAGATCTGGCTGCTCTACCGCTTCACCACGGAGACCGCCACCGGTCGGGTCCGGATGGAGCAGACGCGTGGGGTTTCGATCTGGACCTCGCTCCGCGAGTACCGGGGCGTGTTCGGCCTGATCGTGCGGTCTAAGGGCACCCTCTTCTCGTTGACCATCTCCGCCATCGTCGGCGCCGTCGTCCTGATCAACGGCACCTTCTGGCAGGTCATCATCAACCAGCGCCTCGGGTCCCCGACGCGCTGCTCCCGTTCTTCCCGATGGTCCGCTCGCTGCTGTCGGTGCTCTTCTTCTTCACCATCATCCCGAGGCTCACCCACTCCCGGCACCTGAAGGCGCCCACCCTCATCGGGTTCGGCGTCTACCTCGTCGGGCAGGCGCTGCTGGTCGGGATCGCGGCGCCGGAGGGCGGCGCCGACGCGACCACCTACGCGCTGCTCGCCGGTTGTCTCGTGCTCGACGCGTTCGGGCGGGCATCTTGTTCATGCTGGCCGAGTCGCTGGTGGCGCTCCACGTCAACCGGCGGAGCGGTCCCGCGTGATGGCGATCCAGCGCACCTGCGTGATGCTGGTCACGGCCCCCTTCGGTTGGATCGGCGGTTGGCTGTCGGGGATGGACCGGCGGTGGCCGTTCGTGCTCACCTGTGGGCTGCTGGTGCTCGGCCTGTTCGTGGCCGGCCGCCTGTGGGTCACCACGCACGCAGAGGAGCAGGAGAGCGAACCCGCCGCGGCGGGGTGACCCTCAGGCGCGCGGGTCGACCGGGATCCCGCGGGCCTCGAGCCACGCGACCACGGCGGCGCGTTCGGAGGCGGCCCGCTCGTTGAGGAGCCCCGTGTCCCAGTTGAAGTAGCCGTCCTGGAACGTGCGCCCCGAGTTGTCCGTGGCGAGGGGTCGGCCCCGGCCTCCAGGAGGAGCAGCACCAGAGCGCCCTGGTTGGCGACCCCACACACGTGCAGAGCGGTGATCCCCTCCGCGTCGGTCGCGTCCAGGTCGGGTACACGGGCGATGAGCGGCTCCAGGACGGAGCGCTCGGGGAAGCTGCATGCCTCATGGAGCACGTAGGTCTTCGCGACCGGGTGGCGGATGCCCGGCTCGGCCCCGGCCTCGAGCACCGCCGTCACGTAGCTCGGATCGCGCGTGCGCACTGCCTCGAACAGCAGGGGTCGGCCCCTTCCCCGGTCCCGTCGGGGTCCGCCCCGCAGCGAGCAACAGCGTGAGCGAGTCGAGCCGGCCCATCAGGACGGCCCACTTCGCCATCGTCATGCGGCCCTCTCCCACGTTGGCATCTGAGCCGTCGGCCAGCAACTGCTCCACGCGCCCGGTTTCCCCCGCCTCGATGGCGCGGGCGATCTCGATGGCGGCAGGATCGGTGAAGTTCTCGTCGGCCCGGTAGGAGGGAGGGGAGAGACAACCCGAGGCCAGCAGGACAAAGGGATGACGAGCCAGCGCAGCATCGGCCAAGTCTCCCTGGCAGCGGGTCAGGCGCGACGCTCAGGCAGGCTCCGGCTCCGTGGCGGTGTCGGGATCGTCGAAGGCCGTCAACCAGGCGCGCACCGCGAGCGTTGCGCGCACGTCGTCCTCGTTGTACTCGAGGACACGCTGCCGCGCGCTGGCCCTCGCAGCGGGATCGGGGACTCGACGGCCTCCCGGAACCACGACTGGGAGGCGAGGCCGCCCGGCTCCTCGTCGCGCCAGGCAAACCGTGCGCCGCGGGTGGCCACCACCTTCAGGCCGAGGCCGTCGACGCCCACGAAGTTGTCGCGCACGAAGCCGAACAGGTCGACGAAGTGCCCCTGATGAGCCCACAGGCCGCGAGCAGGTCGGGGTCGTCGCCCGCCCGCTCGGCCAGGCGCCTCAGATGCACCGTCTCGTAGTCGCTGTAGTGGTACACCAACACCTCGGGCCTGCGGGCCGCCAGTTCCACCAGCCAGGCGGCGAACTGGCGGCGATCTCGACCTCGCGGTCCTCCGAGAAATGGGAGAACTCGCTGAAGGAGGTGTAGCGGGTGCCCTCCTCGTCGGTGAGGAGCACGCCCCAGAGGTACACCGAACCGTCATCGGCCGTCTCGATGTCGAGGTCGACCTCGACGGGGGAGCGGGGCACCCCGATCGGATCGACGCTCACCCGCTCCAGGTTGACTCCGTTGGCCAGCATCCGCGCCCGGCGCGCGGCCTGCCTCAGCCGCTGCTCGGCCCGGTCGCGGTGCCCCGTCCGGGCAGGTAAGCGGGGAGGATCTCGTCGACGTCGGCCCGGGCGAGCTCGGCGACGGTGCTGATACCGAGCGACAACAGGGTCTGCAGTTCCCGCACGTCGAGCGGCGCCTTCGAGATCCGCAGCGACAGGTCGTCATCGTCGATCTGCGGGCGGCACACCTGCCACCAGGCGCACCACTCGCACTCCTTCACCCGGATGGGCGCACCACAGGTGGCGTCGGATCGTCGGGACGCGGGTGGCCGCGTGCTCGGCGACGTAGACCCTGAACTGGTGCTCGTGGTCGTAGCGCTCCATGGTGGAGCGCAGCTTGTGGCCCGCGGTCTTCGAGTAGGTGCGGATGAACTTCATCGTCAGATCCACCCAGGTGATGCCGGGCTCGGCACCAGCACTGCGGTCGTCGCCGACCACGGCCGCGAGGTTGACCCCGGAGGCGAAGCCGCACGACTCGAGCATCCGGCGGTAGTGGGCGAGCTCCAGCAGCACCCTTCGCGGTAGACGCGGTAACGGGCATCGTGAAGGGGCACCAGCGCCTGTGGCGCGGCGAGGGTCGAGGTGCTCAGCGTCTCAGACCCCGCCTGCCGCTCGCGCACCCGGTACGGCTTCACCTTCAGCGGCCAGTAGCCGGGTGAGCCGGAGGCGGTGTCCTCGCCGCGGATCAGCGCGTCGGGGCGCCCGCTGCGATGACCGTCGAGGTCGAGAGGGAGCAGCCCACCGATGATGACGGGGGCCCGAGGCCCATGGCCGCGAGGCACGCCTCCGCCCGCTCCTCCGCCGGGGCGCTCATTCCGCGCAGGTCGACCGCCTCCTCAGCCGCCGCCATCCGGGCGAGCACGGCGTCGCGGAAGTCGGAGCCCCCTGGAACGACTCGCGCAGCGACTCGTCGAGTGGTGGCTCCGCGCGGGTCGGATCGAAGGTGTTGAACGTCTTCACCGGGCAGCTGCGCGCCGAGTAGGCGTCCAGCACGAAGGAGTTCACATCGCCTTCCTGCCACGGTGCAGGGCGACGATGCCTCCCGTGTGGTTCTGCCATTCGACGTCGCTCCAGCCGACGGAGGCCATGATGTCGGCCAGCTCCTTCTGGGCGGGCCACGCGAGGATGGACTCCGCGAGGTAGCCGTAGGCGGCCCGGTTGCTCGACAGCTTCGCCATCGCGGGAGGGCGACCGGCAGGTAGTGCTGGTAGACGTAGCGGAACGCCGGGTGGGTCGGCGTCGAGAACTCGTTGACGACGATGCGGCCCCCGGCCGGGTGACCCGCAGGAGCTCGGTGAGGGCCGCGGCCGTGTCGTCGATGTTGCGCAGGCCGTAGCTGATCGTGACGGCGTCGAACACCTCGTCGGCGAACGGGAGTGCGAGGGCGTCGACGTTGGCGAAGTCGAGGAACGGGAAGTTGGCCAAACCCTCGCTCAGCATCCCGAAGGAAAGGTCGGCGGCCGTCACGGCGGCCCCCCGCTCCGCGATCGCGGCCGACGACTTCGCCGTGCCCGCGGCCAGGTCGAGGACCCGCTCCCCGGGCCGCGGATCGATCGCCTCGACGGTGGCGCGGCGCCAGGCCGCATCCTGCCCGCCGGACATCACCGAGTTCATGAAGTCGTAGCGTTTCGCGACGCCGTCGAACATGGCGGCGACATCGGCGTGCTGCTTGTCGAGCCCGGCCCTCTGGTTCTGCATTGCGCCAGCCTAGCGCCGACCTCGGACAGGGTGCGTTGCGCTCCGCTTTCCCCCATGGCCCACAATGGGACCGTGGCTAAGAAAGATGTCGTGCTCCAGGTGGACAAGTTGAAGAAGGGCTACGGCCCCGTGACGATCGTGGAGGGCTTCTCCATGAAGGTCCACGAGGGGAGGCCGTGGCGCTCACGGGACGCAACGGCGCGGGCAAGTCGACCGTGCTGCGCTGCCTCTGCGGCGCCGACCGCCCCGACGAGGGGACGATCCTGGTGGACGGCGTGAAGGTCTCCGAGACGAACGCCGCGATCCGCCGCGACGTCGCGACCGTCATCGACGACCTCGACTTCTTCCCCGACCTCTCCGTGGTCGAGCACCTCGACCTGCTCGCCCGTGCCCACGGGCTCACCGACCCCGACGCCCTCGTCGACGAGGTGCTCGACGAGGTGCAACTCGTTCCGCAGGCGGGCAGCTCCCCTCGACCCTCTCGTCCGGTCAGCGCAGGCGCCTCGCCCTGGCGACCGCCTTCGTGCGTCCCCGCAGGCTGCTGGTGCTCGACGAGCCGGAGCAGCGGCTCGACGTCGAGGGCGTCGAATGGCTCGGCCGTCGCCTGAAGCAGGAACTCGAGGGTGGCCTCGCGATCGTGCTGGCAAGCCACGAGCCGTCGTTGCTCGAGGCGATCGGTGCCCGCCAGATCCGGCTGGGCGCCTGATGAGCGTGTCCGACCCGCGCTTCGGCGAGCTGGGCGTCGTCGACGAGAAGCAGTTGAAGCTGCTGATGCGCGACTGGCGCCGCGGGCGCGCCGACCGCAACCTCATGCAGGTGCTCTCCGACGGCTACGTGATGGTGTTCAGCATCGTGCTGATCGGCGCCATGCTCGTGTCCTCGATCATCCAAGCGCAGCGCGTGGTGGCCGTCTGTGACACCGACGGCTGCATCGCCGCCCGCGGCCTGCTGCCGTGGGCCGCCGTGGCCGGTGTGCTGGCCTCCACCCTGATCCTCTCGCGCATGTTCGGCCCCGTCGCGGCCTCCGCGGCCGAGGGGTTCTGGCTGATGGACGGCCCGACCGACCGCCGCAAGCTGCTTGCCGGACGACTCGTCGCGGCCATCGCCCTCGCGCTCGGCGCAGGGGCGCTGCTCGGTGCCCTGATCGCCGCCCTGACCGGCTCGACGCTGGGCCAGGTCGGCATCTGGGCCCTCGCGGGCGGCCTCGGTGCCGCGGGCCTCGTGGCCTTCGCCGCGGCCGAGCAGGGCCTCGACCGCACCTGGATCATCACCACCATCCAGTGGATCATCGGCATGGTCGCCATCGCGACGTTGGTGGCGCTCGTCGGCGGCGCGGCCGGATGGTTCGCCCTGGGTGGCCTCGCCACCCTCTCCGTGGAGCTCGCCTTCATCGTCGCCGGCGTCGGGCTGCTGCTGATCATCGTGGCCGGCCTCGTCGCGTACCGCAGGCTCAAGGGCGTGCGGCGTCAGCGCGTCACCTCCGGCGGATCGCTGCTCTCCGGCCTGCAGGGCGCGGCCTTCGCGCTCGAGTTCGCGCTGATCCGAGACATCCTCGTCGAGAGCAAGTCGAAGGCGAGGGGCCACGTGAAGCCGACGCGCGGTGTCGGCTCCGGTATGAAGGCGCTCGTCATGCGCGACGTGCAGCGGCTCTGGCGCCAGCCCCTGCCGCTGCTGATCCTCGCGGCGACGGTCGTGGTGCCCTACGCCGTCCAGGCGCTGGGTCTCGCCGCGCTGAACCCGCCGATCTCGGCGCTGGTGCTCATGACGGCCCTGGTGCCGTTCATGAACTCCCTGCGCGTGCTCACCCGCACCAAGGGCCTGCAGCGCTGCTTCCCGTTCGACCCGGGCCAGGTCAAGCAGGCGGCGATGGTCGTTCCCGGCGTCCTGGCCCTCCTCTGGGCCGTCGGCTCGTTCCCGGCGTTCATGGGGCTGGCCGGCGGAGTCGCGGCCGATCCGGTCGAGGCGGGTACGAAGGCGCTGGTCACCGGCATCGCCGGCTTCCTGGCCGCGGTGCGGTGGATTTCGGCAAAGCCCGCCGACTACTCCGGGCCCATCGTGGCAACCGGTGTGGGCGCCATGCCGCCCGGACTGATGTTCTCGCTGCTGCGCGGCTTCGACATGGTGGCGTTGGTCACCCTGCCGATCGTCTTCGGGCTCCCGACCTGGGTCTCGATCGCCATCGCCGCCGTCGCGTTCGCCATCCTGCGCTCCGGTCTCGACCGCGACTCCCTGATGGAGCAGCAGGAGGAACAGAAGCGCCAACTCGAGGAGGAGAAGGCCCGCCGCAACGGCACGGGCCCCGCGAAGCAGAAGATCCAGGTCCAGCGGAAGCGCTAGCCGACTCACAGTCCGGGCAGACGCGGTTCACAGGTAGCGCAAAGAGGCGGGCGGTGTTGTGGTCACATGACCACAACACTCACGCTCGTCGGCCTCGACCTGGTGGCAGCCTCCGTCCTCACCTTCGCCCTCTACTACCGGCGCCACCGCAGGCGCGACCTGGTCGTCGCGTTCCTCGGCGTCAACGTCGGGGTGCTGGCCGTGGCCATCGTGCTGGGGACGGCCGAGGTTGCGTTGGGGCTCGGCCTCGGGCTGTTCGGGGTGCTGTCGATCATCCGGCTGCGATCCTCCGAGATCTCGCAGCGTGAGGTGGCCTACTACTTCTCGATGCTCGCGCTGGGCCTGATCGCGGGGCTGCCCCACGACGGGATCGCGCTGCCCGCCGGGCTGATGGCGTTGATCGTCGCCGTCCTGTTCGTCGCCGACCACCCGCGCTGCTCCCGCGCGCGGCCTCCCAGCTGGTCCGACTCAACCGTGCCATCTCCGACGAGACGCACCTGCGCCGCGAGCTCGGCCACCGGCTCGGGATCGAGGTGACCGGACTCAACGTCCAGGAGGTCAACCTGGTCAATGACACCACGCTCGTCGAGGTCAGGTTCAACCGGGCGGAGGCCCCACAGCCGGCCACAACCACCGGACTGAGCGTCGTGGCATGAGCGGGCCGGGACTGGACCGGTTCCTGCCGCTGACGCTGGACGAGTTGGTCTCACGCGCCGAGCTCCTCACGCGCGTCGACCGCAAGTACGTCATGACGCCCGCTGCGGCGGGGAACTGCTGGGGCGACTCGACCCGGCCACGCGCGTGCTGGAGATCGACGGCCGGCGCAGCTCGGGCTACGAGAGCGTCTACTTCGACACGCCCGACCTCGTCACATACCGGATGTGCATCCAGCAGCGTCGCAGGCGGATCAAGCTGCGCACCCGCTGCTACGTCGAATCGGGCGACGCCTACCTCGAAGCCAAGACCCGGCTGGCGGGGCTGACCGTGAAGCGGCGCACCGGCCATCCCGCCGACCAGCCGACCCGCCTCGACGAGGGGGCGCGGCGCTACGCCGCGGAGGCGCTGTGTGACGTGGGGCAGCGTCCCGAGCTCGCCGAGCGCCTCACCGCCACCCTCTCCACCGGCTACCGCCGGTCGACCCTGCTCACCGACGACGTGCGCGTCACCATCGACACCGACCTCACCTGGGAACTCCCGGACGGAACCCGCCTGACGGCGGAGAACCTTGTCATCGTGGAGACCAAGTCCCCGGGGGCCGCAACCGGGATCGACCGGCTGTTGTGGCGCTCGGGCATCCGTCCGGTCTCCCTCAGCAAGTACGCCACCGGGCTGGCAGCGCTGAGGCCGGACCTGCCCGCAACCGTTGGGCGCGCGTCCTGCGCGACCATTTCACACCCGAGGAACTCCCATGCATCGTCGCCTGATCGCCTCTCTCACCGCCCTGGCCCTCATCGGGGTCGCCGGATGTTCGTCGGCACCCGCCGACGGTTCCGCACCGTCCGCCACTGCCGACGCCGCCACCTCGACGGCCACCGCCATCGCGGTACCCGCCGGCGTCCTGACCACCGACGCGGTCGTGACCGCCAATGCCGATGCCACGGCGCTGAACGACGACGAGTGGTCGGAGGAGGACGCGGTCGGGATCGAGCTGGAGGGTGACGGTGCCGCAACCGACTCGGCCGATGTCACCGTCGAAGGGGCCACGGTGAGAATCACCGCCGCGGGCGTCTTCCGGCTCTCCGGGAGCCTCCGGGGCAGGTGGTGGTCGCCGCCCCGACGACGCGCGGGTCGTCCTGATTCTCGACGGGGCCGGCATCACCAATGCGGACGGCGCGGCCATCGCTGTCACCGGCGCCGACGACGTGGCGATCTCGCTCGCGGGAGGGTCCAGCAACGCCGTCTCCGACGCCTCGTCCTACCCGGGCGACGGCTCGGACACCGCCGACGCGGCCATCCACTCGGTGGCCGACCTCACGTTGACCGGCACCGGTTCACTCACGGTGCACGGCAACGGGAACGACGCGATCTTCAGCAGCGACGACCTGTTGGTGCTCTCCGGCGACTACACCGTCGAAGCCGTCGACGACGGCCTGGTCGGGAAGGACTCGCTCACCGTGCGCGGGGAACCCTCACGGTCACGGCGGGCGGCGACGCGCTGAAATCCGACAAGGACGACGACGCGACCGCCGGTTACGTGCGGATCGTCGACGGCACGCTCGCGCTGACCGCGGGCGATGAGGGGATCGACGCCACCACCGATCTCATCGTCGAGGGCGGCACCCTCACCGTCGGCGCGGGCGGCGGCACCGGGCGGCCGCCGAGGAGGCGACGGCCAAGGGGCTGAAGGCGGGGTCACCCTGGTGATCGGGGCGGGAGCGTCTCGGCGGACGCGGCCGACGACGCCGTCCACAGCGACGGCTCGATGGGGTCACCGGTGGAGAGCTGCGGCTCGCCGCAGGTGACGACGGCATGCACGCCGAGCAGACGCTCTCCATCACCGGCGGTTCGGTCGGGATCACCGCGTCCACAGAGGGCATCGAGGGCACCGACATCGCCATCGGTGGGGAGACGTGTCGGTGGTGGCCACCGACGACGGCATCAACGCGGCCTCCGGTTCCTCCACCGAGGGGGTGCCCCGGCTTCCTCCACCGAGGGGGTGCCCCGGCGGCGCCGGGCGACGGCGCGGGGCGGGCTCGGGGAGACCCTCACCATCTCCGGCGGCACGGTCCTCGTCGACGCAGCGGGTGACGGGCTCGACTCCAACGGCACCCTCACCGTCTCGGGGGAGACATCACGGTGTTCGGGCCGTCGAACGACGGCAACGGCGTGTTCGACGCGGACGGGACCTTCACCGTCACCGGGGCACGCTGCTCGGTATCGGCTCGAGCGGCATGGCGGAGACCCCAGGCGAGGGCTCCCAGGGCTGGGTGGCGGCAACCGCGGACGTGCCGGCCGGCTCCGCAGTGGGGTGGTCGACGGCGCGGGCGCCGGGGTGGCGGGGGCGACCTCACCCCGGACGGCCTCGATGGTCTTCTACTCCTCGCCGGAGTTGCCTGACGGCGTGTCCTACGCCGTGACCGTCGACGGCGCCACGGTCGCGACGGCTACGAGGACCGCCGTCGCGGGCGGGATGCCCGGCGGCCCCGGTGGCGGCATGGGCGGTGGCCCTGGCCGGAGGCCGTGAGCCGGCTCAGGCCAGGCCGAGCGCCTGCAGCATCGGGACGAGCTTCGCGCCGGTCTCGGCCAGTTCGACCTCGGGGTCCGAGTCGGCGACGACCCCGGCCCGGCGAACAGCTGGATCCTCTCCGGAGCGCCCGGCTCGACCTGGCCGCCACGCAGCGCGATCGTCCACTCACCGTCACCGTGCGTGTCGGTCCAGCCGACGGGCCCGGCGTAGCGGCCCCGGTCCAGGGACTCGAGGTCGCTGATGATGTCCATGGCGAGGTGCCTCGGCGTGCCGCACACCGCGGCGCTCGGATGCAGCGCCGCCGCGAGCCCGAGGGCGGAGGCGCCCTCGTCGACGACACCGGTGATGTCGGTGGCCAGGTGCATCACGTTGGGCAGGCGCAGCACCGAGGGTGAGTCGGGCACGTTCATGGCCTTGCAGTACGGGGCCAGGGCCTCGGCCACCGAGGCCACCGCGAACTCGTGCTCGGAGATGTCCTTCTCGGAGCGGCTGAGCTCGGCGGCCAGTTGCAGCGGATCGGCGCCCTCGCCGTTGCGCCACACGGTGCCCGCGAGCACCCGGGAGGTGACGAGCCCGCCCTGCCGCCGGAGCAGAAGCTCCGGGGTCGCTCCCACCATGCCGTCGACGAGGTAGGCCCACGTCATGGGATAGAACTCGAGGAGCCGGTCCAGCAGGAACCGCAGGTCCATCGGCTCGTCGGCTGCCACCGTCAGGTCGCGTGCGAGCACCACCTTGCTGACCTCGTCATTGCGGATCCGGCCGATCACCTCGCCGACGATGTCGGTCCACCGCACCTCAGCCATCGCACCGCCTGTGGCGCGCGGGTTCACGGGCGGCCGCACCGGTTCGCGGAGCTTGGGCAGGGCCATGTCGTTGTGCGAGGCCCCGAGCTTCGTCATCCAGAAGATGCCGCCCTGCGCCCGATGATGGTCTGCGGGACGGTCAGCACCGAGTGCCGCCGCGTGTTGTCCGGGTTGAACGTGAAGGCGCCCACCGCGAGCGGTCCGGTACCGAACTCGCCGGGTAACTCGGAGTCGTGGTCGATCTGGTTGGCGATCTCCTCCCACCAGACGTCGGCCGCCTCGAGGGTGTCGGTCTCGAAACGGGCGACCTCGCCCAGGCCGACGAATCCCTCGCCCCTGCGCAGGAAGGCGGTGCCGGGACCGGACTCGGGCAGGAAACGCTCGAGCGGACCCGGGTCGTCGATGGCGACCGTCGTGGCGCGCATCCGTGCGTTGCCGAAGTCCAGAATCACCCTGCGAGGATAGCCCCGGGAGCCTGCGGAGCCACCTGAGCCGATGCGTGGCGCCATGGAAGTGTCACCGGCGACATCCGCTACCCCACCGTTGGCTTGGACAGACGGTTAACGCAACATTTCCCTTGCAAAAAGGTTCATTCCATACCTAGTCAGAAGGGTTTAGGATCGGGAGATGTCCGGTTGGCCGATTGTCCCGGCCACCCTTAGACTGACCGGAGAAATCCATGCGTCACAGACCCAGGAGCGTGTATGTCGTTCGCCAAGCCCGAGGGCGCGGCCGTCGAATCTGACGTCGTCGTCGTAGGCGCTGGACCGGGTGGTTCATCCACGGCCGCGTATCTCGCCCGGCACGGCCTGAGTGTCACGCTCCTCGAGAAGTCGCACTTCCCCGTGAGAAGGTGTGCGGCGACGGCCTCACGCCCCGCGCCACCCGCGCCCTCACCCGGATCGGCATCGACACCTCCGAGTCGAACGGCTGGCTGCACAACAAGGGCCTCCGCGTCTACGGCGGCCGCACCGAACCCTTCGAGCTGCCCTGGCCCGACCTCACCGACTTCCCGCCGTACGGCCTCGTGCGTCCCCGCGCCGACTTCGACGACATGCTCGCCCGGCACGCGGTCGCCCAGGGGGCCGAGCTCGTAGAGGGCGCCAATGTCGACGGCGCCATCCTCGACGAGCGCAGCGGCCGCATCACCGGCGTCACCACGAAGGACGGCCGCCGCTTCACCGCGCCGATCGTCGTGGCCGCCGATGGCAACTCGTCGCGACTGTCCGTCTCCATGGGTATCAACAAGCGCGCCGACCGTCCCATGGGCGTGGCGGTGCGCACCTACTACGAGACCCGCGCAGCAACGACGACTACCTCGAGTCCTGGCTCGAGCTGTGGGACGGCGAACGCGGCAGGTCGAACCTGATGCCGGGCTACGGCTGGGTGTTCGGCATGGGCGACGGCACCAGCAACGTCGGCCTGGGCGTGCTCAACACCTCGAAGAGTTTCGGGCAGACCGACTACCGCGCCCTCCTGAAGCGCTGGGTCGACGGCACCCGGAGGAGTGGGGCTTCCGCGACCAGAACATGGTCGGCAAGATCCAGGGGCAGCGCTCCCCATGGCCTTCAACCGCCAGCCGCACTACGGGCGCGGGCTCGTGCTCGTCGGTGACGCAGGCGGCATGGTCAGCCCGTTCAACGGTGAGGGCATCGCGTACGCGATGGAGTCGGCCGAGTTTGCCGCCGCCGCCATCGCCGAGGCGAAGTCGAGGGGTTCGGCACCGCGTCGGCGGAGAAGGCCATGCAGGCCTACCCGCAGGCGCTCAAGGACAGCCTCGGCGGCTACTACCGGCTCGGCACCATCTTCGTGAAGCTGATCGGGGATCCCCGCATCATGCATCTCTGCACCACCTACGGCCTGCCGCGCAAGACGCTGATGCGTTTCGTGATGAAGCTGCTGGCCAACCTCACCGACTCGCACGGCGGGGATGCGTTCGACCGCATCATCAACGCCCTCAGCAAGGCAGCGCCCTCGGCCTGACCGGAAGGAACGATCAAGGATGAACCCCTATATCCCATCGTGGGCATGGTGGTCCTGGCGACGGCGTTCGTGCTCGTCTCCATGGGCCTCTCCCTCGTGGTCGGGCCGAGCCGGTACAACCGCGCCAAGTTCGACAGCTACGAGTGCGGCATCCAGCCCACCCGCAGCCCATCGGCGGCGGCCGGTTCCCCGTCAAGTACTACATCACCGCGATGATGTTCATCGTCTTCGACATCGAGGTTGTCTTCCTCCTGCCGTGGGCGGTGGCCTACAACCAGTTGAGCACCTTCGCGGTCGTCGCGATGATCGTGTTCATCGTGTTGTTCTTCGTCCCCTACTTCTACGTCCTGCGCCGCAACGGCCTCGACTGGGATTGATCGGAAGGCACCTCACACATGGGTATCGAAGACAAGCTCCCCAGCGGCATCCTCCTGACCACGGTCGAGGGTGTCTTCGGCTGGCTGCGCAAGGCCTCGTTCTGGCCCGCCACCATGGGCCTCGCGTGCTGCGCCATCGAGATGATGGCCTTCGGCACGCCCCGCTACGACTCCGGACGGTGGGCCAGGAGGTCTTCCGCGCGTCGCCGCGCCAGGCCGACCTGATGATCGTGTCGGGCCGCGTGTCGCAGAAGATGGCTCCGGTCATCCGCCAGGTCTACGACCAGATGCCGAACCCCAAGTGGGTCATCTCCATGGGCGCGTGCGCCTCGTCGGGCGGCATGTTCAACAACTACGCCATCGTGCAGGGCTGTGACCACTTCCTGCCCGTCGACATGTACATCCCCGGCTGCCCGCCCGCCCGGACATGCTCATCGAGGCCATGTTCAAGCTGCGTGAGAAGGTCCAGACCAGACCCATCGGGCCAACGAGGCCGCAGCCATCGAGGAGGCCGAGCAGGCCGCCTCGCAGCCCCCGCAAAGATCGAGATGAAGGGCCTCATGCGATGAGCGAGCAGACCCCAGACCTTCCGGTCAGCCAGGGTGAGCCGACGCCGGCCCCGGTGTTCGAGACCCGCAAGGGCATGTGGTCCGCCGGATCGAGCGACACCTCCGGCTACAACGGCCTCGTCGTGAGCAAGGCCATGCCCGGACGCACCGAGCCCCCGTTCGGCGACCCGTTCGACGCCATCCACTCCCGCGCCATCGAGCTGGTTCCCGCCCTGTCCGGCGCCCGGTTCCTGTTCGACCGTGGCGAGCTGACCATCTATGTTCCCCGTGAGAACCTGGTCGAGGTCGCGCAGGCGTTCCGTGACGACGCGCACCTCCGCTTCGAGGTGTGTGTCTCCGTCAGCGGCGTGCACTACCCGGAGGAGACCGGAGCCGAACTGCACTCGGTCTACCACCTGCTGAGCTACACCCACAACCGCCGGGTGCGCCTCGAGGTCACCTGCTCCGACGACGATCCCCACATCCCGTCGCTCGCGGCCGTCTACCCGATGGTCGACTGGCACGAGCGTGAGACCTGGGACATGTTCGGCATCGTCTACGACGGCCACCCTCCCTGACCCGCATCCTGATGCCTGACGACTGGAAGGGCCACCCGCAGCGCAAGGATTACCCGCTGGGCGGCGTCGACGTCGAATACAAGGGCGCCAAGGTGCCCGCTCCCGACAACCGGAGGTCCTACTCCTGATGAGCACGCACGCAGCTACCGAGGACATCTTCGCCGGCTCCGGCGATGAGAAGGTCGACCGCGTCTACCTGGCACAGGGCGGCGACTGGGAGGACATCGCGGCCGAGCAGGCCGAGCGCGGCGACGAGACCATCGTCGTCAACATGGGCCCCAGCACCCGTCCACGCACGGCGTGCTCCGCCTCATCCTCGAGATGGACGGTGAGACCGTCACCTCCATCCGCCCCGGCATCGGCTTCCTGCACACCGGCATCGAGAAGAACATGGAGTTCAAGACGTGGACCCAGGGCGTGACCTACGTCACGCGCATGGACTACGTCGCCCCGATCTTCAACGAGGCCGTCTACTGCCTGGCCGTCGAGAGGCTCCTCGGCATCACCGACGACATCCCGGAGCGCGCCTCCGTGATCCGTGTCCTCATGATGGAGCTCAACCGCATCGCCTCCCACCTGGTCGCCATGGGCACCGGCGGCATGGAGATCGGCGCGCTCACCATGATGACCATCGCGTTCCGTGAGCGCGAGATGATCCTCGACTTCTTCGAGGCGGTGTCCGGCCTGCGTATGAACAACGCGTACATCCGCCCCGGCGGCGTCGCCAACGACCTGCCCGAGGGCGGGCTCGAGCAGCTGCGCGGCGTCATCAACTGGCTGCAGAAGCACCTGCCCGAGTACGCGGGCTTCTGCAACGAGAACCCGATCTTCATCGGCCGCATGGCCGGCGTCGGCGTGATGGACCTCACCGCGTCCATGATGCTCGGCGTGTCCGGCCCGCCGCTGCGCTCGACCGGCTACGACTGGGATCTCCGCAAGACGCAGCCCTACTGCGGCTACGAGACCTACGACTTCAAGACCGTCACCTGGGCATCCAACGACGCCTACGGCCGGTTCCGCATCCGCCTCGAGGAGTGCTGGGAGTCGCTGAAGATTGTCGAGCAGTGCTTCGAGCGCCTGCAGAACACCCAGGGTCAGCCCGTGATGGTCGCCGATCAGAAGATCGCGTGGCCGGCTCAGCTCACCGTAGGGCCGACGGCCAGGGCAACTCCAACGAGCACATCCGCCACATCATGGGGAGTCGATGGAGGCGCTGATCCACCACTTCAAGATCGTCACCGAGGGCTTCAAGGTCCCGGTCGGTCAGGTGTACCAGGCCATCGAATCGCCCAAGGGCGAGCTCGCCTGTCACGTCGTCTCCGACGGCGGCAACCGCCCCTACCGGGTGCACTTCCGCGACCCGGGCTTCAACCATCTGCAGTCCGTCCCGGCGATGTGTGAGGGCGGCATGATGTCCGACGTGGTCGTCGCCGTCGCAAGCATCGACCCTGTCCTTGGAGGTGTGGACCGATGAGCGGCCACTTTGCCAGCCACTTCCCCGACTCGGGGTCGGTCGACTACTCCGACCAGTCGAGCAACATCGACGACGCCGCCGTCGCGGAGCTCCGCGAGCTGGCGGGCCGCTACCCGGAGCCCCGCTCCGCGCTGCTGCCGATGCTGCACCTCGTGCAGTCGTTCGACGGCAGGGTCAGCCCCGCGGCATCGAGGTGTGCGCCGAGGTCCTCGGCATCACCACCGCCCAGGTGTCCGGCGTCGCGACCTTCTACACCATGTACAAGCGCCGCCCGGCGGGCAAGCAGCACGTCGGTGTCTGCACCACCGCCCTGTGTGCGGTGATGGGTGGCGACATCCTCCTCGAACGTGCCAAGGAGTTCCTCGGCATCGACGAGGGCCAGACCACCCCGACGGCCAGGTCTCGCTCGAGCGACTCGAGTGCAACGCGGCCTGCGACTTCGCCCCCGTGACCATGGTCAACTGGGAGTTCTTCGACAACATGACGCCGCAGAAGCTGGAGCACCTGCTCGGCGACCTGGTCGCCGACCGCGAGGTCGTCTCCCCGCGCGGTGCCACCATCACGAGTTGGCGTGAGGCCGAGCGCGTGCTCGCGGGCTTCCCGGACGGCCGTGCCGACGAGGGCCCTCCGCGGGCCCGGCCTCGCTGCTCGGCCGCCGCATCGCGGCGGAGAACTCCTGGACCGCGCCGAACGCCGACGCCAAGCCCGCACCGCAGCAGGGAGATGCCAAGTGACCGATCTTCTAACCCCGGTCCTCAGCGCCAACTGGGGCGAGGACAACTCGTGGAAGCTCTCGCGCTACGAGGCGACGGGCGGCTACCGCGCGATGCGCAAGGCGCTCACCATGGCGCCCACCGACATCATCACGCTCGTCAAGGACGCCAACCTCCGCGGCCGTGGAGGCGCAGGCTTCCCGACCGGCATGAAGTGGTCGTTCGTCCCGCAGGACAATCCCAACCCGAAGTACCTCGTCGTCAACGCCGACGAGTCGGAGCCGGGCACCTGCAAGGACATGCCGCTCATGATGGCCAGCCCCACACGCTGGTGGAGGGCATCATCATCTCGTCGTTCGCGATCAACTCGCACACGTCGTTCATCTACTGTCGCGGTGAGGTGCTCCACGTCATCCGGCGCCTGCAGCAGGCGGTCCGTGAGGCCTACGCCGCGGGGTACCTCGGCAAGAACATCCTCGGCACCGGGTACGACCTGGACATCATCGTCCACGCCGGCGCGGGCGCCTACATCTGTGGCGAGGAGACGGCGCTGCTCGACTCGCTCGAGGGTCGCCGCGGCCAACCGCGCCTCCGCCCGCCGTTCCCGGCCGTCGCCGGTCTGTACGCTTCGCCGACCGTGATCAACAACGTGGAGTCGATCGCCTCCGTGCCGTCGATCCTCGCCAACGGCGCCGACTGGTTCCAGTCGATGGGCACCGAGAAGTCGAAGGGCTTCACGCTGTACTCGTTGTCGGGCCACGTGAAGAACGCCGGCCAGTTCGAGGCCCGATGGGCATCACGCTGCGCCAGCTGATCGAGCTGGCCGGCGGCATCCGTGACGGCCACCAACTCAAGTTCTTCACCCCGGCGGCTCGTCCACCCCGATCCTGACCGCCGACGCGCTCGACCTGCCCTCGACTACGAGGGCATGGCCGCCGCGGGCACGATGCTCGGCACCAAGGCGCTGCAGATCTTCGACGAGACCACGTCGATCGTGCGCACCACGCTGCGGTTCGTCGAGTTCTACAAGCACGAGAGCTGCGGCAAGTGCACCCCTGCCGTGAGGGCTCGTGGTGGCTCGTGCAGATGCTGATGAAGTTCGAGGCCGGCACCGCCCAGGAGGGTGACGTCGACAAGATGCTCGACGTCTGCGACAACATCGGAGGCCGCTCGTTCTGCGCGCTGGCCGACGGCGCCGTCGCGTGCCTCACGAGTGCCGTGAAGCACTTCCGCTCCGAGTTCGAGCTCGGCTACCACACCCCAGCCTGGGAGCTGTTCCCCTACGAGAAGAGCGCCCTGTTCACCGTGGAAGGAGACGCGCGATGACCGTCGACGCGAAGACCTCGGGTGAGGTGACCCGAAGCCCGACCTGGTCACCCTGACCATCGACGGCACGCAGGTCAGCGTGCCGAAGGGCACCCTCATCATCCGCGCCGCCGAGATGATCGGCACCGCGATCCCGCGTTTCTGCGACCATCCGCTGCTCGATCCGGTCGGCGCCTGCCGCCAGTGCATGGTCGAGATCCCGGATGCGGGCAACGGGCGCGGCTTCCCAAGCCGCAGGCCTCCTGCACCATGCCGGTGGCCGAGGGCATGAAGGTCAACACCCAGGTCAGCAGCCCGGTGGCGAAGAAGGCCCAAGAGGGCATGCTCGAGATGCTGCTCATCAACCACCCGCTCGACTGTCCGATCTGCGACAAGGGCGGCGAATGCCCCTGCAGAACCAGTCGCTCAGCCACGGCTACGGCGAATCGCGCTTCACCGATCTGAAGCGGACCTTCCCGAAGCCCGTCAGCATCTCGGCGCAGATCCTGCTCGACCGCGAACGCTGCGTGCTCTGCGCCCGCTGCACCCGCTTCTCCGAGCAGATCTCGGGTGACCCGTTCATCGCGCTCGTCGAGCGCGGCGCCCTGCAGCAGATCGGCACCTACGAGCAGGACCCGTACGACTCGTACTTCTCCGGCAACGTGGTGCAGATCTGCCCGGTCGGTGCGCTGACGTCGGCCGCCTACCGCTTCCAGTCGCGTCCGTTCGACCTGGTGTCGACGACCACCACCTGTGAGCACTGCGCCGCCGGCTGCCAGCTGCGCACCGATCAGCGGCACCATCAGGTCAAGCGTCGCCTCGCCGGCGACCTGCCCGAGGTGAACGAGGAGTGGAGCTGCGACAAGGGCCGCTTCGGCTTCATGTACAGCCGCGGCGACGACCGCATCACCGCCCGCTCGTGCGTCGCAACGGGGTGCTCGAGCCCGCGTCCTGGCCCGAGGCCATCGACGCGGCCGTCCACGGCCTCCGCGCGGCGGGCGCCTCCGTCGCGGTCCAGACCGGCGGCCGCCTGACGGTCGAGAACGCCTACGGCTACTCCAAGTTCGCCCGTGCGGTGCTCGGCACGAACAACATCGACTTCCGGTCGCGTCCCTCCTCCGACGAGGAGGCCGCGTTCCTGGCCGCCCGCGTCGCGGGCCGCGGCCTGGGCGAGTCGGTCACCTACTCCGACCTGGACGCCGCGCGCCACGTCGTGCTCGTGTCGTTCGAGCCCGAGGACGAGTCGCCCATCGTGTTCCTGCGCCTCCGCAAGGCGGTGCGGAACAACCGGCTCAAGGTCACCACGCTCGCTCCGTTCGCCTCCCGCGGCTCCGAGAAGCTCGACGCAACGGTGATCCCGGTCGCTCCGGGCGCGGAGGCGATCGCGCTGGCCGATCTCGAGGGGCTCGACGCGGGCACCGTCATTCTGGTGGGGAGCGGGCAGCCGCCCTCCCGGTGTGCTGAGCGCCACGGCGGCGACCGCCGAGCGCACCGGCGCCAGGCTCGCCTGGATCCCGCGCCGCGCAGGTGAACCCGGCGCGTTGGAGGCGGGCTGCCTGCCCGGTCTCCTCCCGGCGGCCGCCCCGTCACCGACGCGGGTGCCCGCGTCGACATCGCGGCCCACTGGGGCGTCGACAGCCTCCCGCGCAGCCCGGCCTCACCGCCGAGCAGCAGTACGCGGCCCTCGCCGACGGCAGCCTCAAGGCCGTGCTCGTCGCGGGTGTCGATCCCACCGACCTGGCCGACCCGGCCGCGGCTCTCGCAGGCCTCGACGCCGCCGACTTCGTCGTCAGCATCGAGCAGCGCCAGAGCGCGGTCACCGAACGCGCCGACGTCGTCTTCCCGGCCTCGCTGCTGGAGGAGCAGGCAGGCAACTTCCTGAACTGGGAGCACCGCGTCGGCCGCGTCGGCAACGTGAACCGGCAGCCCGTCACTCCGATGACCGATCTGCGCATCCTGGCCGCGCTCGCCGATGGGTTCGGGGCCGACCTCGGCTTCCGTGCGGCCAAACCGGCCTTCGCCGATCTCAACGAGCTCGGCGCCTGGGACGGCGCACGCCCAGCAGATCCCGCCGAGGCCCCGGCGACCAGGCCGAGGGCGTCAGGCTCGCCACGTGGCGCGAGCTGCTCGATGCCTCGCAGGGCAACGACTTCGAGATCGCCCTGCGGGCCACCGCCCGCCCTGCGGTCGCCCGGGTCTCGCCCGCGACCGCGGAGCGGCTCGGCCTCGCGGACGTCGCGCGGATCAGCACCGACGACAACGCCCTGTTGCTGCCGGTGGACGTGACCGTCGGCATGGTCGACGACGTCGTGTGGGTGCCCATGAACCCGAGCCCGACCGATCGGCTCTGGGCCACGCCCGGCACCCCCGTCACGGTCACGGCCCTCTTCGCGGACGAAGGAGAGTAAGAGATGCCCAACTGGTTCTTCCAGGATCCCTGGTGGCTCATCCTGATCAAGGTGGTGGCGCTCTTCGTCATCCTGCTTGTCTGGACCATCTTCAACGTCTGGTACGAGCGACGCCTCGTCGGCAAGATGCAGCACCGCCTCGGCCCGATCATGAACGGCCCGTTCGGTCTGGGACAGGCGCTGGCAGACGGTGCGAAACTCCTCGTCAAGGAGGATTTCCGCCCGAAGAAGGCCGACAAGGTCATCTTCAACCTGGCGCCGGTGCTCACCGCCGTGGCGGCCTTCACCTGCTGGACGGTCATCCCGTTCGGCGGCAAGGTCACGATGTTCGGCGTCGAGACGCACCTGCAGGTCACCGACCTCCCGGTGGCGGCGGTGTTCATCCTCGCCACCGCCTCGATCGGCATCTACGGCATCGTGCTCGCCGGTTGGGCGGGCAACTCGACCTACTCGTTCCTCGGCTCGATCCGCTCGACGGCCCAGATGATCTCCTACGAGATCTCCATGGGGCTCGCGATGGTCGGCGTCTTCCTGATGTCCGGCACCATGTCGACCCACGAGATCGTCGAGTCGCAGCGCGAGACGGTGAGCTTCTTCATCCCGTTCATCAACCAGGAGATCAACTTCGGTCTCCCGGCTGGTACGCGCTGCTGCTGTTCCCGTCGTTCATCATCTACGTGATCGCGATGGTCGGCGAGACCAACCGCGCTCCGTTCGACCTGCCCGAGTGTGAGTCGGAGCTCGTCTCCGGTTACCTCACCGAGTACAGCGGCTTCCGCTACGCGCTGTACTTCCTCGCCGAGTACATCAACATGGCGACCGTCTCCGCGGTGTGCACCACGCTGTTCCTCGGCGGATACCTGACACCGTGGCCGCTGAACAACATCGAGTTCCTCAACAACCCGTGGTTCGGCCCGATCTGGTTCGTGCTGAAGGTCCAGTTCCTGTTCTCGGTCTTCGTGTGGTTGCGCGGCACGCTGCCCCGCTTCCGCTATGACCAGTTCATGAACCTCGGCTGGAAGGTGCTCATCGAGCTGGCGCTGATCTGGATCATCATCATCGCCCTCGTCGCGAACACGCCGTGGCGCAACGCCACCATCGGCCTCGGCCTTCTGGTGATGCTCGGCCTCTACTGGCTGTTCGGCAGCAACCGGCCCCAGTCCACCGAACCGGAGATCGAGACCCCGACGGCCGAACGCTTCGACGCGTTCGCCGGCGGCTACCCGGTGCCGCCGATGCCGGGGCAGCAGCTGCCCGAGCTCGTCGGCGTCCTGGCGGGCGCCCCGGCCGAGGAAACGTTCGACGAGGTCGAAACCGAAGGGAAGGAATCCTGATGGGATTCATGGAGCAGTGGGCCGGATTCGGCATCACGTTCAACACGATGTTCCGCAAGACCTTCACGCAGGGTACCCCCAGAAGGGCCAGGAGAAGGTCACGGCGCCCCGCTTCCACGGCAGGCACCAGCTGAACCGCTGGCCCGACGGCCTGGAGAAGTGCGTCGGCTGCGAGCTGTGCGCATGGGCCTGCCCCGCGGACGCCATCTACGTCGAGGGCGCGGACAACACCGAGGACGGGCGTTACTCGCCCGGTGAGCGGTTCGGGCACGTCTACCAGATCAACTACCTGCGCTGCATCTTCTGCGGCATGTGCATCGAGGCATGCCCGACGCGCGCGCTGACGATGACCAACGAGTTCAAGATCTCGAATGACTCGCGCACCAAGATGATCTACGAGAAGCAGGACCTGCTGGCCCCGCTGCTGCCCGGCATGGAGCAGCCACCGCACCCGCGCAGGCTCGGCGACGACGAGCAGGCGTACTTCCTGGGGCTGCCCGACACCGGCATCCCCGACACCCGCACCGCCTCGACCACAGGAGCGGCCAAATGATCCCCATGATCCCGCTGGTGACCGCAAGCACGGTCGCCTTCTGGGTGTGCGCCCCGATCGCCGTGCTGTGTGCGCTCGGCCTGCTGCTCGCACGCAGGCCGGTACACGCCGCGATCAGCATGGCCGGCGTGATGATCGCGCTCGCCGTCCTGTACGCGGCGCAGGACGCCCCGTTCCTGTTCGTCATCCAGATCGTCGTCTACACCGGCGCGATCCTGATGCTGTTCCTCTTCGTCGTGATGCTCGTCGGTGTCGACTCCACCGACTCGCCCATCGAGACCCTGAAGGGTCAGCGCGGCGCCTCCATCCTGGTGGCCGTCGGCATGGGCATCCTGCTGATCACGGCCGTCGGCCAGTTCACTCTCGGTAAGGCCCCGCGGGCCTCACGGCCGCGAACGACGCCTTCGGCGGCAACATCCAGTCGATCGCGGCGCTGCTGTTCACGAAGTACGTCTTCCTGTTCGAGGCGACCGCCGCACTGCTGATCACCGCGGCGGTCGGCGCGATGCTGCTCGCCCATGGCGAGCGCCTCAAGAAGAAGCTGACGCAGGGTGAGGCCGTGACCGAGCGCGTGCGCGCCTACGCCGAGGACGGGGTGGCCCCGACGCCGCTGCCGAACTCCGGTGTGTTCGCCCGCAACAACTCGATCGCGACGCCCGCGCTGCTGCCCGACGGTTCGATCGCCGAGAAGTCGGTCAGCCGGACGCTCACCATGCGCGGCGCAATCGTCAACGTGGATGAGCTGAGGGCCCCACCAGCGCGGCCTACGCCGTCCTCGAGGCGCGCGACGCCGAGATCGAAGGAGACGACGAATGAACCCCGAGGGCTTTCTTGTTCTCTCGGCGATCCTTTTCGTGATCGGCATCGCAGGCTTCCTGCTGCGCCGCAACGCGATCATCGCCTTCATGAGCATCGAGCTCATGCTCAACGCGACCAACCTGGCATTTGTGGCGTTCGCCCGGTTCCACGGCAACCTCGAAGGGGTCATAGCGGCCTTCTTCGTGATGGTCGTGGCGGCCGCCGAGGTCGTCGTGGGCCTCGCGATCATCGTCGCCGTGTACCGTGCCCGCCGCTCGTCGTCGGTCGACGACGCCAACCTGATGAAGTTCTAAGGGTATTGAAGCGTGCAATTCCTCGAAACCGTTTCCGCACTGACGAGCCCGGGCCTGCTGGTCTGGCTGCTCATCGCCATTCCCCTCGTCTCGGCGACCGTCCTCCTGCTCGCGGGCAGGGCGAGCGACGCATGGGGCCACCTCCTCGGCACCGCCGCGGTGATCGCCTCGTTCGTGATCGGCCTCGTGCTGTTCATCCAGCTCCTCGGCTCGGCCGAGGACGCCCGCGCGATCAACACCGCCGTCTACGAGTGGATCGCCACCGGCGGCTGGAAGATCGAGCTCGGCCTGCTGGTCGATCAGCTCTCCATCCTGTTCGTGCTGCTCATCACGGGCGTCGGCTCGCTGATCCACATCTACTCGATCGGGTACATGGCTGACGACGAGCGGCGCCGCCGTTTCTTCGCGTACCTGAACCTCTTCATCGCCGCGATGCTCATCCTGGTGCTCGCCGACAACTACCTCGTGCTGTTCCTCGGCTGGGAGGGTGTGGGCCTCGCCTCGTACCTGCTCATCAGCTTCTGGGCGCACAAGCCCTCGGCCTCCAAGGCAGGCAACAAGGCGTTCATCGTCAACCGCGTCGGTGACCTCGGCCTCTCGATGGCGATCTTCACGATGCTCGCCCAGTTCGGCTCCGTCCGCTTCGAGGACGTCAACGCAGGCGCCGCCGGCCTCACCCCGGTGTGGGCCACGCTGATCGGTGTCTTCCTGCTGGTCGGCGCCTGTGGCAAGTCGGCGCAGTTCCCGCTGCAGTCCTGGCTGCTGGACGCCATGGAGGGCCCGACCCCGGTGTCGGCGCTGATCCACGCAGCGACCATGGTCACCGCGGGTGTCTACCTCGTCGTGCGCTCCAACGCCATCTACGACGTCTCCGAGATCGCCCGCACCGCGGTGGTCGTGGTCGGCACGATCACGCTGCTGATGGGCGCCTGGATCGGTACCTCGAAGGACGACATCAAGAAGGTCCTCGCGGGCTCGACCATGTCGCAGATCGGCTACATGATGCTCGCCGCCGGCCTCGGCCCGATCGGCGCCTCGTTCGCCATCTTCCACCTGATCACGCACGGCTTCTTCAAGGCCAACATGTTCCTCGGCGCAGGCTCTGTCATGCACGGCATGAACGACGACGTGAACATGCGCCACTACGGCGGGCTGTCCAAGGCCATGCGGATCACGTTCCTCACCTTCGCGATGGGCTTCCTCGCCATCATCGGATTCCCGTTCACCTCGGGCTTCTACTCGAAGGACCACATCATCGAGGCCGCGTTCGATCAGAACATGCTGGTCGGCCTCCTGGCGCTCGCAGGCGCGGGCATCACCGCGTACTACATGACCCGCCTCATGATGATGACCTTCTTCGGCGAGAAGCGCTGGGACAAGGACGCGCACCCGCACGAGTCCCCGCTGGTGATGACGATCCCGCTCATCATCCTCGCGGTCGCCTCGGTCGTCGCCGGCCTGCTGATGAACGGCTGGATCCAGGGATGGCTCGCCCCGACCACGGGTCAGGAGCCGCACGACACGGGCCTGCTCCACATCACCCCGATCGGCTGGCTCACCATGGCCGTCGTGGCGATCGGTGTCGCCGTCGGCTGGTTCCTCTTCCGCGGAGCCATCGCACGCGAGGAGACCCCGACCCACAACCCGCTCGTCTACGCGGGCCGCAACGACCTGTTCGGTGACGCGACCAACGAGTACGCGGTCATCCGCCCGACCCTGGCTGCGGCCGAGGGCCTCGCAGCCCTCGACCACACCGTCGTCGACGGCGCCGCCCGCGGCTCCGCGACGCTCGCCACCGGGCTCGGAGAGTGGTTCCGCAAGGCCGAGAACGGCTACGTGCGGACCTACGGCCTCACACTCACGGGTGGAATCGTGCTGCTCGCCGTCGTCATGCTGCTCGGGCGTCTGGGCTAAGGAGAAACAGCCAACATGTCATTGATTCTGACCATCCTCGCCCTCCTGCCGCTCGTCGGCTCCCTGGTGGTGTTCCTCCTCAAGGGCCGGACAGCGCGTCTCGTCGGCTACGGGATCGCACTCACCACTGCGGTGCTCGGTGTCCTCGCCTTCGTGCTCAGCACGCAGGGGCGGAACTTTCCGTCAACCTGAACTGGATCCCCGCCATCGGCGCGCACTACGCCCTCGGCTTCGACGGGATCAGCGCGATCCTCGTCCTGACCACCGTGATCATCGTCCCCGTCGTGCTGCTCGCCGAGTGGCACGCCGGTGAGGCGGAGGGGCCCGCTGGGGAGCAACGTCTTCTTCGCGCTGGCCCTGATGCTGCAGAGCTTCGCCCTGTTCGTGTTCATGGCCGACGATGTGCTGCTGTTCTACATCGCCTTCGAGGCGACGCTGATCCCGACGTATTTCCTCATCGCCGGCTTCGGCGGCCCGAGGCGTCGTCACGCGGCCATCAAGTTCCTGATCTACTCGCTGGTCGGCGGGCTCGTCATGCTGGTGGCCGTCGCCGGGCTCTACGCCGTGTCGTCGGCCGCCGGTCAGCCGACCTTCCTGCTGGCCGAGCTCACCGAGCTCGACATGGACAACAGCATCGGCCGCTGGCTCTTCGCCGGCTTCTTCTTCGCGTTCGCCGTCAAGGCGCCGCTGGTCGGCCTGCACACCTGGCTGCCCGACGCCGCGGAGCAGGCGACGGCGGGAACCTCGACGCTGCTGGTCGGCATCCTCGACAAGATCGGCACCTTCGGCATGATCAAGGTCTGCCTGTGGGTGTTCCCGGAGGCCTCGCAGTGGGCCACGCCGGTGATCCTGATCTGGGCCGTCGTGTCGGTGCTCTACGGTGCGCTGCTCGCGATCCAGTCGAAGGACCTGCTGCGCCTGGTGTCCTACACCTCGATCAGCCACTTCGGTTTCATGGTGTTCGGCATCTTCGCGCTGACCACCCAGTCGCTCAGCGGCTCGATCTTCTACATGCTGAACCACGCGCTGTCCACCGCCGCGATGTTCCTCGTCGTCGGGTTCATGATCCGCCGCCGCGGAACCGCGGACATCGACGCCTTCGGCGGCGTCCAGAAGGTCGCCCCGGTGACCGCGGGCGTGCTGCTGTTCTCCGGCCTCTCGTCCCTGGCGCTGCCCGGCATGGGCAGCTTCGTGTCCGAGTTCCTGGTGATGGCCGGCGCCTGGCAGCGCTTCCCGATCCACACCGCGGTCATCACACTCGGCACGGTGCTCGCCGCCGTCTACGTGCTGCGGATGTACCTCCTAACCATGACCGGCCCCGTCACCGAGCAGGTCGAAACCCACTTCACGACAGATCTCTCGCTCCGCGAGAAGGCGGTCGTCGCCCCGTTGATCATCCTGCTGCTCGCCTTCGGCTTCTTCCCGAAGCCGGTGCTTGCGGTCGCGGATGAGTCGGCCACCCAGACGATGGTGACCGTCGGTGTGACGGATCCCGCCCGCAGGTCCAGGAAGGCAACCGATGATCGACCTTTTGGAGACTCTTCCGACCATTCCGGCGGTCGAGCCCGAGTGGATGATGCTGTCGCCGCTGCTCGTGCTGCTCGGCGCGGGCGCGCTGGGCATCGCGCTCGAGGGCATGGTCCCGAGGGCCTACCGCTACCTGGTGCAGAGCGTGCTCGCGGTGTTCGCCGTCGCGGCGGCGCTCGCGCTGACCATCACCAACTGGCTGACCACCGACCCGCAGATCGTGGGGAGGGGCTCGTCGCCCTCGACGGCCCCGCCTACGTGTTCTGGTCGATCCTGCTCGTCACCGGCCTCGGCGGCATCGCGCTGTTCGCCGAGCGTGGCTACGAGGGCCGCTCGGCCTTCGCGTCCGCGGCGTCGACGGTCCCGGGCTCGCCGCTCGAGCGTGAGGCCGACCGCCTCCGTCGCGAGCACACCGAGATCTTCCCGCTGCTGCTGTTCGCTCTGTTCGGCATGATGCTGTTCGCCTCGGCGAACAACCTGCTGGTGCTGTTCGTCGCCGTCGAGATCTTCTCGCTGCCGCTGTACCTGCTGACCGGGATGGCGCGCCGTCGCCGCCTGCTCAGCCAGGAGGCCGCGCTGAAGTACTTCCTCCTCGGCTCGCTCGCGTCCGCGATCATGCTCTACGGCATCGCGCTGCTCTACGGCTACTCCGGTGGCCTGCAGTTGGCCGACGTCGACTCCGCTATCACCACCGGCACCGCGAGCGCGGGCCTGCTTGTCGCGGGCCTCCTGCTGACCTCGGTGGGTGTGCTGTTCAAGATCGGTGCCGTCCCGTTCCACGCCTGGACGCCCGACGTCTACATGGGCGCCCCGACGCCGGTCACCGCGTTCATGGCCGTCGCCACCAAGACGGCCGCCGTCGCGGGCCTGCTGCGCGTCTTCTACGTCGCACTCGGCGGGCCCAGTGGGACTGGCAGCCGCTGTTCGCGACGGTCGCCGTCGCGACCATGCTGCTCGGCTCCACGGTTGCGCTCGCCCAGACCGACATCAAGCGGCTGCTGGCCTACTCGTCCATCGCCCACGCGGGCTTCATCCTCGTGGGTGTCGTCGGTGCGGTCGCGGGCGGCGAGGGCGTGGGCGTCTCGTCGGTCAGCTCCATCGCCTTCTACCTGCTCACCTACGGCATCGCCACGCTCGGTGCGTTCGCGATCGTCACCATGGTGCGCCGCTCCGGCGGTGAGGCCAACGGCCTCGACGCATGGAAGGGCCTCGGGCGCCGCAACCCGGTGCTCGCGGTGCTGATGACGCTGTTCATGCTGAGCTTCGCGGGCATCCCGCCGACGGCCGGCTTCATCGGGAAGCTCACCGTCTTCTCGGCGGCCTGGGTCGGCGGCTTCGGCTGGCTGGTGCTGATCGCGCTGCTCACCTCGGCGATCGCGGCGTTCTTCTACGTCAAGGTCATCGTGGTCATGTGGTTCCAGGAGGCGGACGAGGAGACGGTCGGCACCGTCGAGACGCCGTCGCTGTGGACCTGGGTTGTGCTGATCGTGTCGGCCGTCGCTACGCTGGTCCTCGGCCTCGTGCCCGGCAGCCTGCTCAGCCTGTTTGCCGACGCGGCCCAGTTCATCCGCTGACCTGATCAGGAGAGTGCGACGTGGCGGAAGCCCCGCTTGAGGACCAGTTGACCGGCCTCCTCGAAACCTTCGAGGAGCGCCTGGTCGACGCGGCCGTTGCGACTTCGCCGTTCGTGACCGAGGCCGCCCGCCACATCATCGCGGCGGGTGGCAAGAGGTTCCGGCCGCTGCTGGTGTTCCTCGCCTCGCGCTTCGGCGGCGAGGTCTCAGAGGAGGACCTCATGCGGGCGGCCATGGTGATGGAACTGACCCACGTCGCAAGCCTCTACCACGACGACGTCATGGATGTCGCGGACCTCCGCAGGGAGCCCCTCGGCCAACCGGCTGTGGGGCAACTCGGTCGCGATCCTGGTCGGCGACTTCCTCTTCGCCCGCGCCTCCACCACGGTTGCCGCGCTGGGCGTCGAGTATGTCCACCTTCAGGCTGAGACCTTCTCCCGGCTCGTCCAGGGGCAGATCGCGGAGACGAAGGGCCCCGACGAGGGCAGGACCCGCTGGCGCACTACATCCAGGTGATCGCAGACAAGACCGGCTCGCTCATCGCGGCCTCCGCGCGTTTCGGTGGCATGGTCTCCGACGCGACGCCCGAGCGGCTCGACGCGCTGACGGCGTTCGGCGAGGAGGTGGGGCTGGTCTTCCAGCTCTCCGACGACCTGATCGACATCACCTCCGAGACCACCGGCAAGACCCCGGGGACCGATCTGCGCGAGGGCGTCCCCACGCTGCCGGTTCTCATGCTGCGCGCCGGAAACGACCCTGCCAACGCCGCGCTGCTCGAGCTCATCGACGGTGACCTCAGCTCCGACGAGGCCCTTGCGGCCGCCCTCGCGGGGCTGCGCGCCCATCCCGTGATGGAGCGGGCGAAGGGGGAGGTGGAGCGCCGCGCCGACGTGGCCCGCTCGCACCTGGAATGCCTGCCGGACGGAGAGGCCAAGGAGGCCCTCCTCCAGGTCTGCACCGACCTGGTGGACCGCACCAACTGATCCGCCGACCGACTGCCTCCGGCCGCCCGCTCCGGGCCCGGAGGCAGTCTTCGTCAGCGGCGGGTCACCAGATTGAGACCCGGCTGTCCGGGGCCAGCCACAGGGCGTCTCCCTCGCCGAGGTCGAACGCGTCGTAGAACGCGTCGATGTTGCGGACGATCTGGTTGCACCGGAACTCGTTGGGGAGTGCGGGTCGGTGGCCAGCAGCATCTTCATCGCCTCGGGGCGACGCTTCCCGCGCCAGGCCTGGGCCCAGCCGGTGAAGAACCGCTGCGCGGGCGTGAGCCCGTCGACGGGTTCGCCATCCGGGTCGCCACCGGCGAGCAGCCACGCCTCGTAGGCGATGTCGAGCCCGCCCAGATCGCCGATGTTCTCGCCGACCGTGAGCTTCCCGTTGACGCTGCCCTCCTCGACGCCCTCGGGCACGAGCCCGTCGTACTGGCCGACCAGCCGGTCGGCGAGGGCCTCGAATGCCTCCCGGTCGGCCGGCTGCCACCAGTCGCGCAGGCGGCCGTCCCCGTCGCAGGTGGAGCCCTTGTCATCGAAGCCATGGCCGATCTCGTGGCCGATGACCGCGCCGATGGCACCGTAGTTGACGGCGTCGTCGGCGTCCGCGTTGAAGAACGGGGGCTGCAGGATGGCGGCCGGGAAGACGATCTCGTTGCGCAGCGGGTGGTAGTAGGCGTTGACCGTCTGCGGGAACATCTGCCACTCGGCGCGGTCGACGGGGCGGCCGATGCGGCCGAGCGTCCAGTCGAGCTCGAACGAGTTGGCCGCCAACACGTTTGCCACCAGGTCGTCGCCGACCTCGAGGGCCGAGTAGTCGCGCCACGCGTCGGGGTAGCCGATCTTCGGCGTGAACTTGGCGAGCTTGCGCAGCGCCTCCTCGCGCGTCGCATCCGTCATCCAGCCGAGGCCCTCGATCGAGGTGCGGTAGGCGGCGAGCAGGTTGCCCACCAGCTCGTCCATCGCCGCCTTCTTCTCCGGCTGGAAGTGCGCGGCCACGTAGCCGCGGCCGACGGCCTCACCCAGGACGCCCTCCACCAGCGCGACGCCGCGCTTCCAGCGTGGGCGCTGCTCCTCGTTGCCCGAGAGGACGCGCTCGTAGAAGTCGAACCGGGCCGACACGAAGTCGGTCGACAGATACGCCGAGAGGCCGGAGATGGCCTTCCACCGGGCCCACGAGCGCCAGGCGTCCATCGGGTGCGAGGCCACCAGCGGTGCGACCCCCTCAAGGAAGGACGGCTGGCCCACGATCACCTCGGCGAGGGTCGCCGCGTCGATGCCCGCACCCTCGCGGTAGGCGTCCCAGTCGAAGCCGGGGAGGCTGCGACGACCTCGTCGAGCGTCATCGGGTTGTACATGGCCCGCAGGTCGCGGAGCCGGACGCGGTCCCAGTGGTGCTCCGCGATGCGGGTCTCGAGGTCCAGGACGGCGGCCGCCTGCTCCCCGGCATCGGAGAAGCCCGCGAGGCTGAAGACGGTCATGAGGTGCGCCAGGTAGGCCTCGCGGACGGCGGCGTGCTCGTCCTGTCGGTAGTAGGCCTCGTCGGGCAGGCCGAGGCCCGCCTGCGCCGTGAACGCGGCGTAGCGTCCGGGGTCGCCCGGGTCCGACTCCTCGTAGAGCGCGACGAGAGGGCTGAGGCCGTGCCGGAGCGACCAGCCCAGGTGCCGGGCCAGGTCGGAGGGCGTCGCGATCCGCGTGATGGCGTCGAAGACGGGGTGCAGCGGGGTGGAGCCGAGGGCCTCCACAGTCGTCTCGTCCATGAACGACGCGTACAGCCGGGCGATCTTGTCCTCGTCGCTGCCGTCGCCGGTGGGTGCGATCCCCTCGATCAGTTCCCTGACATCGAGCTCCGCCGCGTCCCTGAGATCCATGAAACCGCCGGCCGACGACTTGTCCGGGTCGATCGCGGCGGTGGCGAGCCAGGTGCCGTTGACGTGGCGGAACAGGTCGTCCTGGGGACGGATGGAGGGGTCGGCGTTGGAGAATTCGATGGCGTCTGTCATGCCCGCCAGACTAGTGGGTCGGGAAGGTGGGTCACTGGTCCCAGGTGACGCTCACCTGGTCGGCCGTGGTACCGAGCATGTCCGCGCTGACGGTCGCGACCTTCTGTTCCGGCCGCGGCTTCTGTTCCGACCCGTTGCTCCACGTGTAGGCCAGCGTGTAGTTGATGGTGACGGTCATCTGCGCCTCCGCCTGCCTGCTCGCGGTGAGGCTCGGCCTCGCCGCCGCCCAGGGGTCGCCGGTCATGGTGCGGGTGATGCTCGACTCGACGATGCCGGAGTTGCCGCTCATTCCGATCGGGCAGCCGGGAGGCGCCTTGCGCCTGGCCGCCATGCAGTCGGAGAGGCTCCGCCGGGCCGCCCCGATGAAGGCGCTGACGCCCTCCCGGGTGAGCTGCGGAACCGGGCTCGCCTTCTGCACCCCGACGTCCTCGAGCGCGATCACCGAGATCATCGACGTCTCCGGGTACGCCACGAACGGCAGGCCGGTGTCGAGGCGGTACAGGCCGGGAACGACCTCGTACACCTGGCCCTGGTCGATCGTCTCCCCGTTGACGAGCAGCGGGACGCCCTCGCCCCTGGCACGTCCAACTGGATCGGGACGGTGGTGCGCTTGAGCTGGTACTCGCCGGTGTCGAGCCGCTCCAGGGCGATCTCTGCCTTCACCGGGCTGTCACCGATCCGGTAGCGCACCTGGACCCTGGTTGCCTCCGGGTCGGTGGTGAGGATCTCGAGCCCGTTGATCCGCGAGAGTTCGCGCGTGGCGGCGAACGCGGCGGGCGTCAGGAGCCGCTCCGATCCGTTGCCTCCGCGGGGGCCCATCGCGAGCGCCCGCCCGATGTCGCCGTCGGCGAGAGCCTGGAAGTACTCGGTGACGATCTCCTGCGGGGTCTGCGCCAGAACCCGGTTCGTCGCGGCCGCCGTCGGCTTGGCGATCACGTCGGGATCGACCGCGCGGGCCGCAGGTAGCCGACGTAGATGAAGCCCGCCAGCACACCGAGGGCGAGGATGCCGACGGAACCGATGAACAGAGCGCGCAGCGGGAACGGCCGAGCCTCGCGGTCCTCCTCGATCTCGGGGCCACGAAGCGGCTGCGGTCCCGGGCCCGGGTGAGTACCGACTGCATGCCGCGGGCGTCGAAGGTGGGTGCCTCCGGCGCCACGTCCGGCGCGGCGATGCGCGTCGGGGTGGCATGCGTGTCGGGGCCCGGCGCTGCCGCCGGGGAGAGTAGAGCGAAGGAGGCTGGTGGTGGGCGCCGGGCACGGCTGGACGCCAGCCCTGCTGCCCTCCGCTCATCTCTCGTCAGCCTCCCACGTGTCCTTACCTGCGATCACCGAGGCTAGCGTCCTGGTGGGGTCAGTCGCCCGGGCCTCTGCGATCTGGGCGCGGGCCATGTCGTCATAGGCGGGGCGCTCGACGCGACGGAAGATGCCGATCGGGCCTGACGCAGGATGCCGGGTTCGGTCAGCCTGGACAGGGCGAACGCCTGTGACGGATCCGCGCGGGTCTCGTCGTGGACGACGATCGTCGACTGGTCCACGTCGGCCGTCTCGGCCACCTTGAGCTCCCCGGTCGCGGTCCGCACCACGCACCAGCGGCCGCCACCGAAGATGACCGGCTCGCCGTGCACCAGCGAGATGAGTGCGCCGTCAGGGCCCTTCAGGGTCTCGAAGGCGTCGTCATTGAAGATCGGGCAGTTCTGGTAGATCTCCACGAGCGAGGTGCCGCGGTGCGCGGTCGCCGCGGTGAGCACCTCGGTGAGGTGCTTGCGGTCGGAGTCGATGCTGCGGGCCACGAAGGACGCCTCGGCGCCGATCGCGAGCGAGATGGGGTTGAACGGGGTGTCGAGCGACCCGAACGGGGTCGACTTGGTGATCTTCCCCAACTCGGAGGTGGGGGAGTACTGGCCCTTGGTGAGGCCGTAGATGCGGTTGTTGAACAGCATGATCGTCATGTTCACGTTGCGGCGCAGCGCGTGCATCAGGTGATTGCCGCCGATCGACAGGGCGTCGCCGTCGCCCGTGACGACCCACACGTTGAGGTCGGGACGGGTCATCGCCACGCCGGTGGCGATGGCGGGGGCGCGGCCGTGGATCGAGTGCATACCGTAGGAATCCACGTAGTACGGGAACCGGGACGAGCAGCCGATGCCGGAGACGATGACGGTGTTCTCACGCCGGATGCCCAGGGTCGCGATCATCGACTGGAACGTGGCGAGCACCGAGTAGTCGCCGCAGCCGGGCACCAACGGACCTCCTGATCGGTCGTGTAGTCCTTCTTGGTGAGGGGCTCGATGCTCAACGGGACACCCGCGAGGCCGCTCAACGGGACACCCGCGTGGCTGGAGGGGCGGTCATCAGTTCTTCTCCTTCAGCGCTTCGATCTCGGCGATCAGGTCGTTCTCTAGTTCCGTGATCGAGATGGGCAGGCCGCGCACCCGGGAGTACGTGGTCACGTCGGTGAGGTAGCGGGCGCGCAGCACGGTGGAGAGTTGGCCGAGGTTCATCTCGGGCACGATCACGCTCTCGTAGGCGTTCAGCACCTCGCCCAGGTTCGCGGGCATCGGGTTGAGGTGGCGCAGGTGTGCCGTGGCGATGCTCCGGTCGGTCTTGCGGATGCGGCGGGCCGCGGCGGTGATGGGCCCGTAGGTCGATCCCCAGCCGAGCACCAGCACGCGTGCATCGCCGTCCGGGTCGTCGACCTCGAGATCGGGGATGTCGCGCACGATGCCCTTGATCTTGGCGTGTCTGGTGCGCACCATCAGCTCGTGATTGTCGGGGTCGTACGACACGTTGCCCGTGCGGGCGGCCTTCTCGATGCCCCGATGCGGTGCTCAAGGCCGGGCGTGCCGGGGATGGCCCACGCGCGGGCGAGGGTCTCCGGGTCGCGCTCGTACGGCATGAAGTGCGGCTTACCGTCGACCTCGCCGTTCATCTCGGTGGCGAAGTTCGGCTCGATCGGCTCGATGGTGTCGAGGTCGGGGATCTTCCACGGCTCCGCGCCGTTGGCCAGGTAGCCGTCGGACAGCATGATCACGGGGGTGCGGTACTTCACCGCGATGCGGCACGCCTCAACCGCGGTGTCGAAGCAGTCGGTCGACGACTTCGCGGCGAGCACCGGCACGGGCGCCTCGCCGTTGCGGCCCCAGATCGACTGCACGAGGTCTGCCTGTTCGGTCTTGGTCGGCATGCCGGTCGACGGGCCCGAGCGCTGCACATTGACCACGACGAGCGGGAGCTCGGTCATCACCGCGAGCCCGATGGCCTCCGACTTGAGCGCCACACCCGGGCCGGACGTCGACGTCATCCCAAGCGCCCCCGCGAATGAGGCACCGATGGCCGCGCCGACGGCCGCGATCTCGTCCTCGGCCTGGAACGTCATCACGCCGACGTCCTTGCGGCGCGACAGCTCGTGGAGGATGTCGGAGGCCGGGGTGATGGGATACGAGCCGAGGAACAGCTGCATCCCGGCCTTCTCCGCGCCGACCATCAGGCCGTAGGCGGTGGCCAGGTTGCCCGAAACCTGCCGGTAGCGGCCCTTCGGCATCGGGGCGGGCTCGACGTGGTACTGGACCTCGAACACCTCGGTGGTCTCGCCGTAGGCGTAGCCCGCCTTGAACGCGGCGATGTTGGCGTCGCGGATCTGCGGCTTCTTCGCGAACTTCTCGGCGAGGAAGCGCTCCGTGCCTTCGGTGGGGCGGGAGTAGAGCCAGCTCAGCAGGCCGAGCGCGAACATGTTCTTCGTGCGCGACGAGTCCTTGCGGCTGAGCTCGAACTCGGCCACCGCGCCGGTCGCGAGGCCGGTCAGGTCGAGGGCGTGCACCGAGTAGTTCGCGAGCGTGCCGTCCTCGAGTGGGTTGGAGGCCCAGCCGATCTTGGCGAGGTTGCGCTTCGTGAAGTCGGCGGTGTCGACGATGATGACGCCGCCGCGTGGCAGGTCGCGCAGGTTGGCCTTCAGCGCTGCCGGGTTCATGGCCACCAGGACGTCGGGTACGTCGCCTGGGGTGACGATGTCGAAGCTGGCGAAGTGCAGCTGGAAGCTCGACACGCCGGGCAGCGTGCCCTGGGGCGCGCGGATCTCGGCCGGGAAGTTGGGGAGGGTCGCGATGTCGTTGCCGAAGATCGCGGTCTCCGCCGTGAAGCGGTCACCGGTCAGCTGCATTCCATCGCCGGAGTCGCCTGCAAAGCGGATCACAACTCGCTGCAGGGGAGCTTTTCAGGCACTTGCTGTCTACCTCGGAGTTCTCGTGGGCGTCCCAGTCATTCTAGGACCCCGCCCCGCATCTAACGATCTGACCGTTCCGCCGTCAGAGAAAAGGCACCTCAGGGGCCGAGCAGCCCCACGATGTCGTCGGCGCTCAGGTGCGATCCCGAGTCGGATCCCTCGCCGACCACAGCGTCGAAGAGGTTGCGTTTGCGCTCCTGGAGAGCGAGCACCTTCTCCTCGATGGTGTCGGTCGAGACGAGCCGGTAGACGTTGACCGGCTTGTCCTGGCCGATCCGGTGGGCCCGGTCGATGGCCTGGTTCTCGGCCGCGGGGTTCCACCACGGGTCGAGGATGAACACGTAGTCCGCCTCGGTGAGCGTCAGGCCGAAGCCGCCCGCCTTCAGGCTGATCAGGAAGGCCGGGGCATCCCCTTCCCGGAAGGCGGCGACCCGCGCGGCCCTGTCCCTGGTGCGGCCGTCGAGGTACTCGAACCCGATGGCCTCCCGGTCGAGCCGCTGTTTCACGAGCGAGAGGAAGCTCGTGAACTGCGAGAACACCAGCGCGCGGTGGCCCTCCGCCACGATCTCGTTGAGCATCTCCACGAGCGCGTCGATCTTCGCCGAGCCAGCCGCCGCCTCCTCGTCGACGAGCGACGGAGCGAGGCTCAGCTGACGCAGGATGGTCAGCGAGCGGAGGATCGAGAACCGGTTGCGTTGGAGATCACCGAGGAGCCCGAGCACCACCTGGCGCTCCCGGGCGAGGCGCCGGTCGTAGGTGCGGCGGTGGCCCGGCAGCAGCTCGACGGGCACGATCTGCTCCTGCTTCTCGGGCAGTTCGGCTGCGACTGCCGACTTGGTGCGGCGCAGGATCAGCGGCCGGATCCGGCGCCGCAGCCGTGCAGACACCTCCACCTCGCCCGCCTCGATGGGCTTGCGGTACTCGGACGTGAACCGCTTCGGGTCGGGGAACAGCCCGGGGCGGTGATCGACAGGAGCGACCACAGGTCCATCACGTTGTTCTCGAGCGGGGTACCCGTGAGGGCCACCTTCACCCTGGCGTTGAGCGCCCGCACCGCGTGGTAGGCCTTCGACGCGTGGTTCTTCACGAACTGCGCCTCGTCGAGCAGCACGGCCGACCAGGTCAGATCCCGGTAGGCGTCGGCCTCGAGCCGCAGCAGCGTGTACGAGGTGATCACGATCTGGGCACCACCGACCGCCTCGGACAGCGGGATGCCGCGCTTGGCCAGCGTCGAGGAGATCGTCGTGGTGGACAGCCCCGGCGCGAACCGGGCCGCCTCCGCCGCCCAGGTACCCATCACGGAGGTCGGGGCGATCACCAGCATCGGCTCGGTCAGCTCGCCCGCGTCGTGGGCGGCCTGCGCGGCGGCCAGCGCCTGCAGCGTCTTTCCGAGGCCCATTTCGTCGGCGAGGATCCCGCCCAGCCCCGTGCGCCAGAGGAACCGCAGCCATCGGAAACCGGTCTCCTGGTAGGGCCGCAGCGTCGCGAGCAGGCCGGCGGGCACGGGCTCGTCGGGGAGGGATGACGGATCGAGCAGGGCGCCGACCGACGCGCGCCAAGACTCAGCCTGGCCCGTCACGATGCCGAGCCGGACGAGCTCGTCCCAGAGGCCCGCATGCTCGGGGCGCAGCCGGAACACCGACTCCTTTTCGCTGTCGGCGATCAGGCGGGCCTCCTCGATCAGCTGGCGCAGCTCGACGAGCTCGGGCGCCTCGAGCGGGAACCAGGTGCCGCTGTCGAGGAGCAGATGGTCGTCGCCCGCGGCCAGCGCGCGCATCAGCTCGCCGAGCGGGACGTGCTCACCGTCGACTGTCACGTCGATCGAGAGGTCGAACCAGTCGCCCACCTCGGCCTCGCCGACGGCCAGACGCACCTCGGGTGCCTCGTCGGCCTCCCGGAAGTCGGGCGGTTCCTCGTTGAGCTCCAGATCGACCCGCCCGTCGGCGCGGAGAGCGGGAAGCGCCGTCGTGACGAACGCGATGAGGCTGCGGCCGGTCAGGAAGGCGGGCTGCAGCCCGTTCGGGCCCCGCCACGGTCCCTCCGCGACGAGCGTCTGGAGCTCCCGCTCGGCACCCGGGTCGCGGGCCACGGAATCGTGGCCTCCTCCGCTCAGCCCGACGTCGACCTGCCGGGAACCGAGCCCGTACCGGAAACCCCAGTGCACCGACGCCGTCCGCTCGTGGAACTCGACCCGGCACAGCAGCCGCGGAGGTCTGGGCTCCGGGAGGTCGAGGGAGTCGTCGACGGTGGTCGTCAGGTGGGCGCGGAGCCGGGGCAGGAAGCGCCCGGCGAACTCGGCCACATCCGCGGCGGGCACCGTGACGCTGCCGTGCTGGAACAGCGGCTGCTCGCCCGAATCCAGCGGGCGGACCAGTGGGGTGAGGAGGAGCGCGTCGCCACGGACGACGCCCACGCCGTGAGCGGGGCGGCCGAGGAAGGCGCGCGGCTGGAGCGACACGGTTCCGAGGTCCGGCGAGGAGACCATGGCCTGCACCAGCACCGTCTCCCGGGGCCGGGGTGACGTTGGCGACCGGCGTCGCAGGATCCGCGGCCAGCACCGGGCCGGGAAGCTCGCGACCCGACACGGTGGTGCCCCCGAGCAGCGTGACCCCGCTGTCGACGGCCCGCCGCAGCGCCGGCCAGACGGCCGCCGTCAACTCGTTGACGGCGAGGGCCTCGGCCCGGCCCTGCGGCGTGGCTGACGAGCGGCAGGCGAGCAGCCCCATCAGGGCGTCGCGCTGGGCGGGGATGAAGTCGCCGCGGGCCAGGTCGTCCCAGTTGGCGCCGGTGCGGACCCAGTTGCCGCGGGCGCCCATCCGCATGGGTCGCACGGCGAGGTTGGGGCCCTCCTCCGAGAACCGCAGCGCCAGGGCCTCCCGCTGGACGTGCCGCGTCCACCGAACGGTGCCAGCACCTGCTGCCACGTCGGCGGCTGCCGGTGGCGCCCAGGGGTGCGCATCGTGAGGATCAGGGCGACGGTGTGCTTGCAGTCCATCCGCATCGGGCAGCTGCAGGTGGCCACGAGCGAGTCGATCCCGGCGGGGCTGGTCACGGTCGTCGAGTACGTGCGGTAGCCGCTGCCCCGCACCGGCGCCGTCGCGAGGGTGCCCGAGGTGCGGATCGCTCCGACCCGGCCGAGTGCGGCGTACTGTCTGCCCGCGCAACGGTCGCAGCGCCGAAGCGCCGGTTCAGCGCGGCGTCGTCGGCCTCGGCCAGCCAGTCAGGGAAGTTCATCATCGGGAAGCAGAGTCTATGCGCACCGGGTCGGGGAGCGAAGACGGCCCCGGCGCGTAGACTCTCGCGCATGGTTGCAGCAAGGGACTGGTTCGGCGACGGATCGCTTTTCGTCGTCGACGTGCCGCTGGCCTGCTGTGCCCTCGAGACCCAGGCCGCGGCCGGCCAACGACCCGAGGTGCCGCTCGCCGATCTCCCGGCAGGGCCCGCGTCGTGGTGACCCTCTCGGGCACCATCACCGCCCCCATGCTGCCGTCCGTCACGCAGGTGCTCGGATCGGTGCCCGACGACGCCCGCGTCGTCGCGTTCGGCGCCTGCGCCTGCGTCGGCGGGCCCTACTGGGACTCGTACGCGGTGGTGCGGGCGCGGAGGCGCTGGTGCCCGTCGACCACTTCATCGCGGGGTGCCCGCCGCCCCGACCGCGCTCGACGACTACCTGGCCGCGGAGCGGGTGGGAGCATGAGCCTGCACGACGATGTGGCCGCGGCCAAGGGCGCAGGCTTCACCTTCCTGCTCGGGCTGACCGCCTTCGACGAGGTGGGCGTCGCCGACGAGATCCGCGTCGTGGTGCGCCTGCTGAACCCCGACACGGGCGAGGAGTCGGCGCTGGAGGCGCGCACCGACCGCGACCACCCGGCGCTGCCCGACCTCTCGGACCTGTTCGCCGGGGCCACCTTCCTGCAGCGGCAGGCCCACGACTTCTTCGGCGTCGAGTTCGTCGGCGGCGACAACCGGCCCCTGATCCATCACGGCGGTGGGGCCCCCATGCGCAAGGATGTGCTCCTCGAGCAGCGTCAGGTGACCGGCTGGCCGGGTGCCCTGGAGCCGGGGAGTCGGGCGCCTCCCCAGCCGCCGCAAGCTCGTCCCGCCGGGGTGCCCGACCCCGCCGTGCTCGCCGACCCGGCGTCCACTCCGGCCGATGTGGCGCTGTCGGCCACCGGCGCCCGCGTCAGGAGGCTCCGATGATCCACGGCTCGATCGCCCTCATCGACGACCTGTGCACCTCCTGCATGATCTGCGCCCGCGAGTGCCCAACCTGGTGCATCACGCTCACCTCCCACATGGAGCAGACGGTGCCCGCGCCCGGCGCGCGGCCCCGCACCCACAACGTGCTCGACACGTTCACCATCGACTGGTCGCTCTGCATGTACTGCGGCGTCTGCATCGAGCAGTGCCCGACCGACGCGCTCGTCTGGGACGGTGCCCACGTCCCCTCCGCCGACCGGCTGGTCGACCTGCTCTACGGCAGGGAGCAGTTGGTCGGGGGCGACGGTGCCTAGCCCCGTCCGGGGTGCGTTGCGTGACCTGCGTCAGGCCGCCTCGTCGCGGGCGGTGTGGGCCGGTTTCGCGGGGTCCTTCGGCATCCTGATCGGATCGCTCAGCCCGGCCTACCTGCCGCAGGCGTCACCGGTGTGGGACCTGCTGCGCGCCCTCGGCATCGACGGCCCCACCACGAAGGTGGTCGGCACCGTCGCCACCCTCCTGGGCCTCGCGCTGCTGCTCGAGTCGTGGTTCCGGCTGCGCCCGGCAAAGCGGCGCGCCCAGGGTAGGCCGCAGCTCAGACACTGGGCTGTGCTCGCGATCGTGTCGCTCCCGCTGCTGTTCGGCCCGCCGATCTTCTCCCACGACGCCTACTCCTATGCGGCGCACGGCTGGCTCATCCACAACAACCTGAACCCCTACTCCGTCGGCCCGGGGATCCTGCCCGGCTACTACGCCGACCAGGTGGCCTGGGTGTGGCGCGAGACGACCGCGCCCTACGGTCCGCTCGCGCTGTGGATGAGCCATGGCATCGTCCACCTGGCCGGGCTCGACCCGTTCCTCTCCGGTGTGCTGATGCGGGTGCCTGCGCTGATCGGGGTCGCCCTGATCGGCACCCTGGTGCCTCGGATCGCCCGCCGCGTCGGGGTCGACCCCGCCGCGGCGAGCTGGTTCTCGGTGCTCAACCCGATCCTCATCATCGACTTCATCGGCGGCGCCCACAACGACTCACAGATGACCGGGTTGATGCTGCTCGGCATCTGGCTCACCATGCGCCACCGGCGCTGGTGGCTCGGGGCGCTCGTGGTCGGCGTCGCCGCCTCCATCAAGCAGCCGGCCTTCCTCGTCGCCGTCGCCCTGCCCTTCCTCGTGGTGCCCTGGACCTCATGGCGACCGCGTGACGTGGCGTGGGCCGCCGCGAAGGCGCTCGCCTCGCTCGGCATCTCGGTGGCAGTGTTCGTCGGGTTCTCGTTCGCCTCGGGCCTCGGGTTCGGCTGGGTCAACGCCATCAACGTGCCCGGCATGGTCGACACGGTCTCGCCGTTCACGGTGCTCGGCCACATCGTGCAGTACCCGATCAACCTGCTCGGCCTGGACCAGGGCGGCCGGACGGCAGTCACCGTGTTCCGCGGTATCGGCACCGTCGCCGCCGTCGTCGGGATCGGCTACTTCGCGTGGCGGCACCTGGGCAGGAGGCCGCTGCACTTCATCAGCTACTCGTTCATCTGGTTCGCGCTGTGCGCCCCGCGATCCACTCGTGGTACCTGCTCTGGGGAGCGGTGCTGCTGCCGATGACGAAGCCGAGTTCGCGCGTACTGCGGGCCGCCATCGTCGCGACCGTGGTGCTGCTCGGGTTCAACGCCATGAACTTCGGCATCCGCAACGGGCTCTGGATGCTCGTGTTCATCCTGTTCGGCGCCACCTACTGGACGATGCACTCCCACGAGCTCAGCCAACCGATGGCCGAGGAACCCGAGCGGATGCCCGAGTCGGTGGCCTGAGTCAGGCCACGAGCGTCGAGGTGTCGTAGTCGACGATCACGGGGAGTGGTCGCTCATCCGCTCCTCATAGCTGGCCTCACGCCCCACGAGCGCCCCATCGCGGCCCTCGCGAGCCGCGGGGAGGCCAGGTGGTAGTCAATGCGCCAGCCTGAGTCGTTGACGAAGGCCTGCCCACGCCACGACCACCAGCTGTACGGGCCGTCGGTGTCGGGGTGGAGCGAACGGACGACGTCGACCATCGAGCGCGGCCCCGTGACCGAGCCGAACCATTCGCGCTCCTCGGGCAGGAAGCCCTCGGACTTCTGGTTGCCTCGCCAGTTACGCAGGTCGTTCTTCGTGTGCGCGATGTTGAAGTCGCCCATCACGAGGAACTCGCGCCCCTCGCCTGCCGCCTCCCGGCGGGACGCCGCCATCGTGCGGGCGAGCCCGCGCATGAACCGCATCTTGCGTCGGTACTTCTCCTCGGTGCCCTCCTCGTGGGGCCACGCCGCGCCCTTCGGCAGGTACAGCGAGGCGACCCGCAGCGGCGCATCCGCGAGGTCGACCTCGAGGTAGCGGCCCTCGTCCGCGAAGGGGCGAGGTCACGCCCGCCGATGCGTTCGGCCTGCGCCTCCGCCGGAGCCCCACCCGGGGTGATGACCGTGACGGTGTCGCCGAGCGCCCGCACGCGGGTCGGCGCGCTGCGGGTCAGCAGCGCGACGCCGTTGCGGCCTGCGAGGGTGCCCGCGTCCAGCGTCGTGTGGTAGCCGTCGAAGGCCTCCAGCGGCAGGTCGGCCACGCGGCAGCGGACCTCCTGCAGCGCGATGACGTCGGCTGCCTGGGAGTCCCAGAACGGCCGGAAGCCGCGCTTGAGCGACGCGCGGATCCCGTTGACGTTGTGGGTGCCGATCCGCCTCATCGGGTGATCTCGAGGGTCGCGATCGGCCACGGGTCGCTCACGAGCCTGCCGTAGGTGAGCACGTCGACGCGCTGTCCGTCGATCAGGAACTTCCCGCGCTCACGGCCCTCGTGGACGAAGCCCGCGGCGCCCGCCACATTGCCCGACAGCGGGTTGTCGGCGCGGTGCCCCAACTCGAGGCGCTCGCAGCCACCGGAGGAGAGCGCCCAGTTCGCCACAGCCGTCGCGGCGAGCGAGGCCCAACGGCGGCCCCGGTGCGACGCGTTCATCCAGTACCAGAACCAGCCCACCCGGTTGACTGCGTCGACGCTGACCCCGACGAGGCCGACGAGCCGGTCATCGTCGGTGATGGCGAACGCGAGATCGCCGCGCTCCTGCAGGGCCGCGACGTACGCCTCGGCCTCAGCGAGGGTCGTCACGGTGCCCTGACGGGCCATGCCGGGGTCGGATGCAAATGCCGCGAGGACGTCGGGGCGTCGTCGGGGCGGAGGTGGCGCAGCGCAAGCAAGGGGTCTCTCCTGGGTCAGCGGTAGTTCACGTACTGGACCGCGAAGTCGTAGTCCTGATCCTTGATGAGCCGCTGCACGTCCTGCAGGTCGTCGCGGCTCTTGGAGGAGACGCGCAGCTCGTCGCCCTGGATCTGCGCCTTGACGCCCTTGGCTGCCTCGTCGCGGATCAGCTTCGAGATCTTCTTCGCGTTCTCCTGGGTGATCCCCTCCTTGGTGGTGGCGGTGATCTTCCAGAGCTTGCCCGACTGACGGGGCTCGCCCGCGTCGAGGGCCTTCAGGCTCACGCCGCGGCGGGCCAGCTTCGACTGGAACACGTCCAGGATCGCCTTGACGCGCTCCTCGGAGATGGCCTCCATCTCGATGGCCTCGCCCGACCAGGCGATCTTCGAGTCGGTGTTCTTGAAGTCGAACCGCTGTGAGACCTCCTTGGCCGCCTGGTTCAGGGCGTTGTCGACCTCCTGACGGTCGACCTTGCTGACGATGTCGAACGAGCTATCCGATGCCATGGGGGTTCCCTCTCAGATGGGCGGGTGTCGTCCCGCCATTGTGCCAGCCTGAGGCCCTTCGGCGATGTCGGCGGGTCGGGCAGCGGGCGCTCCGCGCGCAGCCGAAGGGTGCGGGTGTGCCGGAATGGCCGCTTTGCCGAGGCCGGTGCCACCCTGCTAAGCTCATCCGCGCCGGGAAACCGGCACGGCAGGTTGCCCGAGTGGCCAAAGGGAGCGGTCTGTAAAACCGTCGGCGTCGTCCTACGTTGGTTCAAATCCAACACCTGCCACTAGGCCCGAATCGGATTGATTCGGGCCTGGTTCTGTTTCACCCACAGATAGGGGGCCGAAGATGGCCACTCCACACATTTCCTGCGAGCCCGGCGACATCGCCCCGCTGGTGCTCATGCCCGGCGACCCGAAGCGGGCCGAACGGATCGCGCGCACGAGGATGGAGGGGCCAGGCTGGTCTCCGACGTCCGCGGCATCGGGGCATGGACCGGCCTCATCGACGGCGTCCCCGTCACGGCGATGGCCTCCGGCATGGGCGTGCCGAGCCTCTCGATCTACGCCACGGAGCTGTACGGGCAGTACGGGGTGGAGCGGATCTGCCGCGTGGGCACCTGCGGAGGCATCTCCCGCAAGGTCGCCGTCAAGGACGTGATCGTCGCGTCGTCGGCGCACACCAACTCCGGCGTCGCCACCATCGACATCCCCGGCGTCAGCCTCTCGCTCGCCGCGTCGTACGACATGCTCCGAGGGGCCGTCGACCAGGCGCGCGGCTCCGGGAAGCGTGTCCACGTCGGGCCCGTCTACACCAGCGATTTCTTCTACAGCTCGCGGATGGACATCGTGCCCGCGCTCGACAAGCTCGGCACCCTCGGCGTCGAGATGGAGGCGGCCGGCCTGTTCGGCTGCGCGCTCGCAGCAGGGAAGGAGGCCGCGGCCGTCCTGACCGTCTCGGACCATCTCTTCGACGGATCGGGCGACCTCACCTCCGATGAGCGTGAGTCCCTCTTCCAGGATGCGCTCGAGGCGGGTATCGCGGCGCTGAAGGCCTGACCGGGGCGGGTTTGCCTGCCGATCGGGGCCGGCGCAGACGGCGTCGGCACCCCCGATTTGGCTAGCGCCTGAAAGTCCGTGTAGGGTTGTCTCCCGCTGGCCCCTATAGCTCAGTAGGCAGAGCGTCTCCATGGTAAGGAGAAGGTCTGCGGTTCGATTCCGCATGGGGGCTCTGTCCATTGTCGTGGCACCACCCACGGCAATGGACTCCTCGACGGGGTAGCTCAGTCGGTAGAGCAAGCGGCTCATAATCGCTGTGTCGCGGGTTCAAGTCCCGCCCTCGTCACCACAACCGATCATCTAGTGCTCCAGAAATCACTTGAAGGAAATGCGAAATGGCTAAGAAGTCTCAGGACGTTCGTCCGAAGATCACGCTCGCCTGCACCGAGTGCAAGGAGCGCAACTACATCACCAAGAAGAACCGCCGTAACGATCCCGATCGTCTCGAGCTCAAGAAGTTCTGCCCGCGCTGCCGCGTGCACCAGCTGCACCGCGAAACCCGCTGACCGCGGACCTCAGTACAGCAGGAACGGCCGTCCCCAACGGGGCGGCCGTTCTGCGTTCCCGACGGGCGGCCGTTCTGCGTTCCCGACGGGGCGGCCGTTCTGCGTTCCCGACGGGGCGGCCGTTCTGCGTTCCCGACGGGCGGCCGTTCCGCGTTCCCGCGATAGGGTGAACCCCATGCCGATCACCCCCGAGCACGTGGGCCGCGCCTACCCACCGGCGCAGCCGTACCTCGTCAGCCACGCCAAGATCGCCGAGTTCGCCGACGCCCTCAGGGACGACAACCCCGCCTACCGTGGCGCCGATCCGGTCGCCCACCGACCTTCGCTGCGGTCATCGCGGCCCAGGCCTGGGAGGCGCTGTTCGGTGATCCCGAGCTCGACCTCGCGCTGAACCGCACCATGCACGCCGACCAGGGTTTCGCGTTCACCCGGCCCCTGCGGCCGGGCGACGCCGTGGTCGCGCAGCTGACCATCGAGAAGGTCCGCAACCGCGGCAACCTGGACATGGTCACGATCCTCGTCGACCTCAGCGTCGACGGCGAGAGCGTCTGCGAGGCACGTTCCACGCTCATGCACACGAGGGAGGCTCCGATGCCTGAGTTCTTCGTCGGGAGGAGCTGCCGCAGCTCCGCGTCAACGTCACCAGGTCGACCGTGGTGCGCTACTCCGGTGCGTCGACCGACTTCAACGAGATCCACTTCTCCGACCGGCACGCCCGCGCCATCGGGCTGCCCGGCGTCGTAGCGCACGGCATGTGGACGATGGGCGCCGGCCTGAAGATCGTCACCGACGCCGTGGGCGACCCGGCCCGCGTGCTGAGCTGGTTCGTCCGCTTCACCCGACCCGTCGTCGTGCCGGACACCGACGAGGGCACCGAGGTCGTCTACACGGCCACCGTCACCTCCATCGAGGACGGCGTCGCGAAGATCACCGTCACCGCCACCTGCGGCGACGAGGCGGTCCTCGGCGCCGCCCGCGCGGAGGTGCGCGTTGACTAGCTGCAACGTCGAGCGGTTCGACAGCCCCGCGACGGTGGCGGGCGTCAGCGCCTCGCCGCTGCTCAGCGACCACACCACGCTGCGCGTCGGTGGCCCGCCCGCGAGTTCATCGTGGCGGAGACCGAGGCCGAGCTCATCGACGTCGTGACGGTGTGCGACAAGGCGGGCACCCCCGTGCTGGTGCTCGGCGGAGGATCCAACCTCCTCGTCGCGGACGAGGGCTTCCCGGGCACCGTCGTGCACGTCGGCTTCGGGGGAGTGAAGGCCGATGTGTCCACCTGCGGGGCGCTGCCGTCCGCGTCGGCGCGGGAGCGACCTGGGACGACCTGGTCGCCAGCGCCGTCGAGCAGGAGTGGAGCGGCATCGAATCGCTCTCCGGCATCCCCGGCAGCGTCGGCGCGACCCCGATCCAGAACGTCGGCGCCTACGGCAGCGAGGTCGCCCAGACGATCACCTCCGTGCGCACCTGGGACCGCGCCCGGCGGACCCAGAAGACGTTCCCGGTGGCCGACTGCGGCTTCGGGTACCGCACCTCGCTCTTCAAGCGGGAGCCGGGACGCTACCTGGTGCTGGAAGTGGGCTACCAGTTCACGCTCGGGTCGCTCAGCCAGCCCATCGCCTACGCCGAACTGGCCCGCCGCCTCGACACCGTGGTGGGGGAGCGGGTGCCCTCGCATGTCGTGCGCGACACCGTCCTCGAGATCCGCGCGAGCAAGGGGATGGTCCTCGACCCCACCGATCACGACACGTGGAGCGCGGGGTCGTTCTTCACCAACCCGATCCTCGACGCCGACGCGGCGGCAGCGCTGCCCGACGGTGCCCCCGGTTCCCGACGGCTGACGGGCGGGTCAAGACCAGCGCCGCCTGGCTGATCCAGCACGCCGGGTTCGCGAAGGGCCACGGAACGGCCAGGGCAGGGCTCTCCACCAGACATGTGCTCGCCCTCACCAACCGCGGGGAGCGACCGCGGCCGATGTGCTCGCGGTCGCGCGTGAGGTGCGCGACGGCGTCCTGACGCGGTTCGGCGTCACGCTGGTGCCTGAGGTCAACCTCGTAGGCGTCCAGCTCTGAGGTGGGAGCAACCCTCAAGCGGGGGACCTCAACCTGAAGTTGAGGAACTTCCGTCCGCCGGGTGCCGGAGGCTAGCCTCATCGGCAACCTGCCACCTGCCCCTGGGAGAGGCCACCTTCTCATGCGTTGGATCAAGATCGCGCTCGCCGCGTCACTCGTGCTCGGCATCGCCGCCGTGGCACCGACCCAGGCGACCGCCACCGTGCAGTCCGAGTTCATCGCGAAGCTGGTGAAGCCGGCCCAGGAGAACGAGCGGAAGACCGGCATCCCGACCTCCGTCGCCATCGGCATGGCCGCGCTGGAGACCGGTTGGGGGCGCTCGAAGATGGCGACCGACTACACCGTCGACAAGGGCTACCGACGGAGAAGGTCTACTCCGTCAACACCCTCTTCAACATCAAGTGCACCAAGGCCGTATCGCCGTACCAGACCGGCTGCGTCCCCGTCCGCACCGCCGAGTACCGCGAGGACGGCAGCGTCTACTACATCATCGACGAGTTCCGCACCTACCGGAACTGGGGCGACTCGATCCTCGACTACGGCCGCCTGCTCACCACCGCCTCCCGCTACGCGGCGGCGTTCGAGTACAAGGCCTACCCGACCAGTTCGTCACCGAGGTCCGCAAGGGCGGCTACGCCACCGACCCGAAGTACGCGTCGCTCGTGATCAACATCATGAAGAGCAACGACCTGTACCAGTACAACCTCAACGGCGCCGGCCCCGGCTACCCGCCGGGCATGGGCAGCGGGGCAGCAGCGGTGGTGCGCAGTTCGTCGCGGGCACCGACTTCCCGGCCTACCTCTCCGGAAGCAAGGCCGACGGGGTGCAGACCCTGCAGTCGCTGCTGAACGCCGTGAACTCCGCCGGGATCACCGCCGACGGCGTCTACGGAGCGAAGACCAAGACGGCCGTCATCGCCTTCCAGAAGAAGCAGGGCCTCAGCGGCACGGGCCTGATGGACGACAAGACGTGGGGGAAACTGGTGCCCGCGCTCAGGCAGGGCGCAAACGGTGGCGCCGTCACCGCCCTGCAGACCGAGCTGAAGGCCGCGGGGCAGGCCGTGACCGTCAACGGCACGTTCGACGCGGCCACCCGGAAGGCCGTCAGCGCGTTCCAGACGGTGCACCGCATCAAGGTGACCGGTGAGGTGGACGCCCTCACCTGGGCCCGCCTGATCGGAGACTGACCCCCTGGAGCGACTCGACCGCGGCCACATAACCGCAGGCGAGGGCCTGCGCGCACAGCTCCAGGGCATCGCGCCCGGGCAGGTAGGCGCCGTGGTGCAGCCCGACACCGTTGATCCGGCCTGTGCCGACGAAGCACATCAGCGACGCCGTCGCCGCGCCGTACTCGGCGAAGTCGTCCGACCCGCACGAGCGGAACGGCGACTCGGCCACGGTGAGCCCGATGCCCGCCAGGTGCCGGTCGGTGCGGCGCACCAGGCCGGGATCGTTGACCAGGGCCGGCCCGCCGCGCACGAACCGCACCCGCCCGGTCGCCCCGCGCCCGGCCGCGACCGACTCGGCGGTGCGCGTGATGGCCTCGTGCAGCAGGGCACGGTCGGCCTCGTGGTAGGTGCGGATGGTGCCCTGGCAGACGGCGCGGTCGGGGATCACGTTGGGTGCGGTGCCCGCCGCGACCTGGCCGAATGACACCACCGTCGGATGGATCGGGTTGATCAGCCGGGTGGGCAGCGACGACACCTCACCGATGACGGCGGCGAGTGCGGTGATGGGATCGACCGCCTGGTGCGGGTAGGCGCCGTGGGCGGGGAGCCCGCGATCTCGATCTCGAACGAGTCGTAGGCGGCGTTGACGGCACCGGCGCCGGTGGACACGATCCCCGCCTCGACACCGGGCTGGACGTGCACCCCGATCATCGCCTCCACGCCCTCCTCGTCGAGGAGCCCCGAGGCCACCACGTCGCTCGCGCCCGGCGGGGTAACCTCCTCGCGGGGTTGCAGGATCGGCACCATTGCGGCGGGCAGGTCCAGGCCGCGCGCCGCCGTCAGCACCGCCCACAGCGCGGCCAGGTGCACGTCGTGTCCGCAGGCGTGCATCACCCGGGCAGCCGCGACTCCCACTCCACGCCGGTGGTCTCGTTGACGGGCAGCGCGTCGAGTTCGGCCCGCAGCCCGACGGCCGGGCCGTCAGGGCCGAGCCTGCTCCAGGCGCCGGTGCCGGCGACCGGCGACCAGGCCAGCCAGTCGAGCGCGCGGCGCATCTCGTCGCGCGTGTCACCCTCCTGCCCGCTCAGGCGGGGCTGGGCATGCAGCACGCGACGCAGGGCGGCGGCCACGGGCAGCGCCGATGTGATCCCCACCTTGAGCGCTGGTAGCAGCTCGGACGTCATGGCGCTGAGCTTAACCCCGATCGTTTCCGGGTGGTCGTGGCTGGCTCAGCCCGGCAGTAGGGTGAACGGATGCTCCCGGCCGTGACACCCTCCTACCCGCTGTCCCCGGCGGCTCCCCGGCTGCCCTCCGTGCTGCGGTTCCTCCCGTACATCCGCCCGTTCCGGTGGCAGTTCGCCGTGTCGTTCACGATGGCCCCATCGGGTGCTGGTGAGCGTGTCGATCCCGCTGCTGCTCGGCGCGGTCGTCGACGGGCCGATCGCGCACGGCGATGTGCCTGGCCTGCTCTGGTTCGCGCTCGCCCTGCTCGGCCTCGGCATCGCCGACGCCGGCCTGTCACTGATCCGGCGGTGGATCATGTCCCGGGCCACCTCCCACATCGAGGCGAACATCCGCCTCGACCTGTTCGACCAGTTGCAGCGGCTCCCGATGGGCTTCCACAAGGCATGGGAGTCGGGCAGCTGCTGTCGCGGATGATGAGCGACCTGGGCCTGCTGCGGCGGTTCATGTCGTTCGGACTCGTCATGCTGTTCATGAACTCGATCCACATCGTGGTGGTCGTGGTCATCATGGTGGCCCGGCTCTGGCAGGTCGGTGTCGCCGTGTTGATCGCCGTCATCCCCGTCGTGATCGCCACGTTCGCCCTGATGGGCCGCTTCGGCACCCTCTCACGTCGCCTGCAGGACGAGACCGGCGACGTCGCGTCGGCGGCGGAGGAGTCCCTCCACGGCATCCGCGTGATCCGCTCCTTCGGGCGCGCGGGATTCGCGTTCCGCGGCTACGACGAGCGCGCCTCCCGGCTGGCCGAAACCGGGGTGGCGCGGATGAACCTCGCCTCCATCCTGTGGACCCTGCTCGAGGTGTTCCCCAACGTGCTGCTGCTGGTGGTGCTGGCGGGCATCGGCCTGGCCGTTCCGTACGGGGTGTGTCGCTCGGCGACGCCGTCGCCTTCGTGACGCTGCTGCTGTCGCTGGCCTGGCCCGTCGGCAGCCTCGGCTACCTTCTGTCGTTCGCGCGGGAGGCGGCCACCGCCGCCGACCGCGTCGTCGAGGTGTTCGACGCGCCCGTCACGATCGCGTCGGGAGCGACCCGGATCGCCGAGCCGAGGGGCCGCCTCGAGCTCTGCGACGTGTCGTTCACGTTCGACGACGCCACGGAGCCGACGCTCCACGGGCTCAACCTGACGCTCGAGCCGGGGAGACCGTCGCACTGGTCGGAGGCACCGGGTCGGGCAAGTCGACGCTGGTGTCGCTGATCCCCCGGCTCGCCGACGTCACAGGCGGCCGGATCCTGCTCGACGGCGTCGACCTGCGCGACCTCGACCTTCCGCAGCTGCGCGGCATGGTCGGGGCCGCCTTCGAGGACCCGATCCTCTTTTCGATGTCGGCCCGGGAGAACCTGACGCTCGGCAGGGCCGACGCGTCGGAGGAGGACATCGCCGAGGCGCTGCGGGTGGCGCGCGCCGACTTCGTACACGACCTGCCATGGGGCTCGACACCCGGCTGGGTGAGCAGGGTTTGAGCCTCTCCGGAGGCCAGCGGCAGCGCCTCGCGCTGGCCCGGGCGATCCTGGTGCGGCCCCGCGTCCTGGTGCTCGACGACACCCTCAGCGCGCTCGACATCCACACCGAGGCGGAGGTTGAGGAGGCCCTGAAGTCGACGCTGGTGGGCGTCACCGGCATCGTGGTGGCGCACCGCGCCTCGACCGTGCTGCTCGCCGACCGCGTCGCCGTCCTCGTCGAGGGTCGCATCGCGCACGTCGGAACCCACCACGAACTGCTGGCCGGGTACCCGAGTACCGCGAGCTGTTGGCGGCCGACTACCCGATCGCGATGGAGGAGAGCCGGTGAGCATCGAACCGGAACGGGACCGGGAGGACCCCACCGCGGCGTGGCGTGGCGTCAAACAGGACATCGACGCGGAGCGCGCCGCGGGCGTCGGGTTCCGCGGCCCGTCGCGCCGCCTGCTCGGCACCCTGGTCGCTCCCACCGGCGGTGGCTTCTCGTGCTGATTGGGGTGGTCGTCGTCGAGGCCGCGGCCCGCCTCTTCATCCCGGTGCTGGTGCAGCGGGTGCTCGACGACGGGCTCGGCGGTGACACGGCGGTGTTGTGGACGTCGCTCGGCCCTGATGGGACTGGCCATCCTCGCCCAGTTGGCGTCGCGCGTCACGTTCCTGCGCCGCACGGGCCGCATCGGCAACGCCATCCTGCTGGACCTGCGCCGCAGGCTGTTCAACCACTTCCAGCGGCTCGACATCGGATTCCACGACCGCTACACCTCCGGCCGCGCCGTCTCCCGCATGACCAGTGACGTCGAGGCCGTCGCCGAACTGGTGCTGCAGGGCATCGACGTCGTGGTCATCTCGGTGCTGACCATCATCGGCGCGACCATCGTGATGTTGACCCTCGACTGGCGCCTCGCGCTGGTCGCGTTCGCCACCTACCCGCTGTTGTTCCTCGTGATGCGCTGGTTCGTGAGGGCGTCCACCAGGGCGTTCCGGGCGGTGCGCACCTACTCGGCGATCGTCATCGTCCAGTTCATCGAGACCATGACCGGTATCAAGGCCGTCCAGGCCTTCCGCCGCGAGACACGCTCGGCCGAGATCTTCTCCGACGTGGCACTCCAGTACCGCGACCGCAACGTCACGGCCATGCGCACGTTCGCCCGCGCCATGCCCGGCATCCAGGCCATCGGCAACCTGGGCATCGTGCTCGTCGTGGTGGTGGGCGGCTACCTCGCCGTCGGCGGCGACGTCAGCATCGGCACCATGGCCGCCTTCGTGTTGTACCTGCGGATGTTCTTCGACCCCATCGCCGACCTCGGTCAGTTCGTCTCGACCCTCCAATCCGCGTTGACCGCGCTCGAGAAGATCTCCAGCGTGATGGAGGAGGAACCGGCGGTCGCCGATCCCACCGACCCGGTGCCGCTGCCCGACCGGCAGGGGCGCATCGTGTTCGACGGCGTGCGCTTCGGCTACCTGGACGACACCACCGTGCTGCCCGGCCTCTCGCTCGACCTGGAGGCCGGTTCCACCGTCGCTCTGGTCGGCACCACTGGCGCGGGCAAGACCACGATCGCGAAGCTGATCGCGCGCTTCTACGACCCGCAGGAGGGCGCCGTCCGCCTCGACGGCGTCGACCTGCGTGACCTGTCCGACGACACCCTGCGTGGCGCCGTCACGCTGCTGACGCAGGAGAACTTCATCTTCGCCGGATCCGTGGCCGACAACATCGCATTCGGGCGACCCGGGGCGACCCGCGAGGAGGTGGTCGACGCCGCCCGGCTGGTGGGCGCGGACGCCTTCATCGGGTCGCTCCCCGACGGCTACGACACCGACACCGGCAAACGTGGGGCGCGGCTCTCGTCCGGGCAGCGCCAGCTGATCGCGTTCGCGCGCGTGGTGCTCGCCGACCCCCGCGTCCTCATCCTCGACGAGGCCACCAGTTCCCTGGACATCCCGACCGAGCGGCTCGTCCAGAGGGCGCTCACCACGATCCTGGCCGACCGGACGGCGATCATCATCGCCCACCGGCTCTCCACCGTGGAGATCGCGGACAGGGTGCTCGTGCTGCAGCACGGCGAGGTCGTCGAGGACGGCGATCCGGCCGCCCTGGTGGCCGGGAGGGGCGCTACGCCGACCTCCACCGAGCCTGGATGTCGTCGCTGGCCTAGCCTCCGGGGAGCACCAGGGGCACGAACCGGTACGCACCAGAGCGGCGCACCGCCAGGTGGCTGCCCTGCCGCTGCGCCGTCCACAGCTGCCCGGCGACGGGGATCACCAGCACGCCGTCGTCTGCCAGCTGCCCGATGAGGGCTCCGGCAGCCGCTCGGCCATGGCGGAGACGAGGATCCGGTCGAACGGGCCCTCCCGGGGACGGCCGAGCACCTCGGGATCGGCCGCCTCGAGCCGGGCCCAGGGGCGGCCGGTGGCCGCGAGGCGGGTCGCTCCCCACGTCGCCACCTCCGGATCCAGCTCGAGGCCGAGCACCCGGCCCGCCGGCCCGACCAGCCAGGCCAGCAGGGCGGTCGTCCAGCCCGAGCCGGCGCCGATGTCCAGCGCCGAGGCCCCTCCGGAACGTCCAGCAGTGCCAGCATGCGCGCCACCGTCGACGGCTGCGAGTTGGTCGACCCGTTGAACAGCGGCAACGGAATGTCCATCCGGGCAGAGGCCACCTGGTCGGCGGGGAGGTGCACCTCACGGGGGTGGCGGCCATGGCGGCCGGTACGCGGCTGACGTTCGGCATACCACAAGTGTGGCGCCGCCCACCGATCCGGAGGCTCCCGACGCCGGTTCGACTCACGCCACGAAACCGCCTATAGTTGGGGAGCACCGGTTGGAAGCGCCAAGGTCGAAGCGTGCTCAAAAGGCACCCTGCCAAGGAACAAGGCCGGTAAAAGGGTAGTAGCTCAACTGGCAGAGCAGCGGTCTCCAAAACCGCAGGTTGGGGGTTCGAGTCCCTCCTGCCCTGCTAGGTGTCTGCCGGAAACGGTGGATACCTCGCCACGCCTGCCGGCCCACCGGTGAGGCATTTTGTTTGTCAACCGAAGGGAAGCAGCGTGAGCGACAAGTCGCGTGACGCCGAGCACGACGACCTCGTGCCGGGCGGACCTGACGCTGCCGAGGCCGAAGCTGACGAGCTCCGCATCTCCGATATCGACGACCCTGAGGCACTCGAGGCCGCCGAGGAGGCGGTCGCCGAGGACGAGAACGCCCTCGAGGTGATCCCGCCGTCCGATGACCTCTCGGCCGACGATGAGGCGATCGCCGCTCTCGAGGAGGAGAACTTCACTCCCGAGGAGCGCGAGGCGGCCGCCGCCCCGATCGTCCGCAAGACCGCCAAGGCCCCCGTGCGCAAGAAGGAGACCCGCACGCGCAAGCGTAGCGAGGCCCTCGAGGAGCACGACGATCCCTACAAGGCCAGCAACCCGGCCGAGTTCATCGGCCAGTCGGCCGCCGAACTCAAGCGCGTGGTGTGGCCGACCTGGCCCCAGACCGTGTCCATGTTCACCGCAGTGCTCACCTTCGTGCTCATCATGATCGCGATCGTCGGGGTCCTGGACTTCGTGTTCGCGTGGGGCCTGCTCAAAGTGTTTGGGAGCAAGTGATGACTGAATCCGAGAACAACGACTTCGAGATCGACCTCGGCGCCTTCGAGCCCGAGCCGACCTCCGACGACCTCGACATCGAGATCGACCTGGGTGCCATCGAGGCCGACAGCGACGATGACACCGATGTCGAGCTCGCCGAGCTCAGCGAGGATGAGGACGACGAGCCCGACGAGGACGACCTCGACAAGGACGACGCCGTCACGAAGGCCGTCGCCGAGCTCCGCGAGGAGCTTGAGGGCAAGTGGGGTGAGTGGTACGTCATCCACACCTACTCGGGCATGGAGAACCGCGTCAAGCAGAACGTGGACTCCCGCGCCCAGAGCCTCAACATGGAGGACTACATCTTCGAGACGATCGTCCCGACCGAAGAGGTCGTGGAGGTCCGCAACAACGCACGCAAGACCGTAACGCGCAGCGTGACCCCGGCTACGTGCTCATCCGCATGGAGCTGACCGACGAATCGTGGAGCCTCGTGCGCCAGACCCGTCGGTGACCGGCATCGTCGGGCACGGCCAGCAGCCGGTGCCCCTGTCGATCGACGAGGTCATCCACATGCTCACTCCCTCCGTCATCGCGAAGGTGAACGCGGCCCACGCCGGCGCCGCCGCGACGCGGAGGAAGAAGGTCGAGGTCGTCGACTTCGCGGTCGGCGACTCCGTCATGGTGACCGACGGCCCTTCACCGGTGTGCACGCCACGATCACCGAAATCAACGCCAACAATCAGCGGCTCCGGGCTCTCGTCGAGATCCTGGGCCGCGAGACCCCGGTCGACCTGGAATTCAAGCAGGTCGAGAAGGTCTAAGATTGTGCGTTGCGCCGGTTTCCGCCGACGCATCCATCCATACAGGTAAAGGACCCACCCATGCCTCCCAAGAAGAAGGTTGCGGCCCTCGTCAAGGTCGCACTGCAGGCCGGCGCAGCTACGCCTGCCCCGCCCGTCGGTACCGCCCTCGGTCCGCACGGCGTCAACATCATGGAGTTCGTGAAGGCGTACAACGCCCAGACCGAGTCCCAGCGCGGCAACGTCATCCCCGTCGAGATCACCATCTACGAGGACCGCACGTTCACCTTCATCACGAAGACGCCCCCGGCGGCCGAGCTGATCAAGAAGGCGGCCGGTGTCGCTTCGGGTTCCGCGAACCCGCTCGCCACCAAGGTCGGCAAGATCACCAAGGACCAGGTCCGCGAGATCGCCACCACCAAGCTGCCCGACCTCAACGCGAACGACGTCGAGGCCGCCATGAAGATCATCGAGGGCACCGCGCGCTCGATGGGCGTCACGGTCGACTGAGACCACCCACACAACACAACTCGTGGCAGGGGAGTGCTCCCCACACCACAACTGGTGACCGGGCCCGACGGCCCGGCCGACGAATAGGAACCAGCATGAAGCACAGCAAGGGCTACCGCTCCGCAGCTGACAAGCGCGGCGTGGACCAGGCGTACTCCCCGGATGAGGCGCTCCGCCTCATCAAGGAGATGGCCACGGCGAAGTTCGACGAGACCATCGATGTCGCCATCCGCCTCGGCGTCGACCCCCGTAAGGCCGACCAGATGGTCCGCGGCACGGTCAACCTCCCTCACGGCACTGGCAAGACGGCACGGGTCCTCGTCTTCGCCGCCGGTGACAAGGCTGAAGCCGCCCGCGAGGCCGGCGCCGACGAGATCGGCACCGACGAGCTCATCGAGAAGGTGGCCGGCGGCTACCTCGACTTCGATGCCGTCGTGGCCACCCCGGACATGATGGGCAAGGTCGGCCGCCTCGGCCGCGTGCTCGGCCCCGCGGCCTGATGCCGAACCCGAAGACCGGCACCGTCACGATGGACACCGCGAAGGCCGTCTCCGACATCAAGGGCGGCAAGATCGAGTTCCGCGTGGACCGTCACGCCAACCTGCAGTTCATCATCGGCAAGGCGTCGTTCTCCGGTGAGCAGCTGGCCGACAACTACTTCGCCGTGCTCGACGAGATCCTGCGTCTCAAGCCGTCCTCCTCGAAGGGCCGCTACCTGCGCAAGATCGCCGTCTCCTCGACGATGAGCCCCAGCGTTCTGATCGACACCACGGTGGCCAAGGCCGCCGAGTGATCGACTGATCCGACTTCAGCGGTGGGCGGGTACCTGTGAGGGTGCCCGCCCACCGCTGCCTTGTTCGTGCGTATCGGAGGGTCTGATGATGTGGCGGATCCGGGCATGAGGCGGGTGCTGGTGACCGGCTTCGAGCCGTTCGGCGGCGACGCCGTCAACGCCAGTGGGGAGGCGGTGCGCCGCCTGGCGGCCGGTTGGGACGACGCGGGCATCGAGCTGACCACCACCATCCTGCCGGTGTCGTTCGAGGGGCGCCGCTCGCGCTGGCGCGCGTGGTGGAGGAGCACCTACCCGATGCCGTGGTGTGCGTGGGTGAGGCGGGTGGCCGGGTCGCCGTCACACCCGAGCGCTACGCCGTCAACGGGCGGGTCGCCAGGATCGCCGACAATGACGGGGCGCAGCCCAGCGGAGCCATCGACGCCGGCCCCGATGTGTTGGAGTCACGGCTCGACGTGGACCGGCTGGTCGCGGCGGTGCGGGCGGTCGGCGTGCCCGCGGAGGCATCCGGGACGCGGGCCGGTTCGTGTGCAACGCCGTCTTCCGGGCCGCGCTCACATCGTTCGACGGCCCGGCCGGATTCGTCCACGTGCCCGCGGTGCGGGAGGTGGGGATGGCGAGGGTGGGAGCCGAGACCGACGGGGCCGAACCCAGGGCTGCGACGCTGACCATCGACGACCTGACGCGGGCGCTGTCGGCGGTGGTCCGGGCCCTGGCCTGAAGAAGCCGACGCCGGGGTCACCGTTGCCCCACGGTCGGCCGCGCTGCGCCATGATGGGCACATGTCCCACATCGAGTTGAGCCGTCACGGCAGCGTCGCCGTCCTCACCATCGACCGGCCGCACAAGCACAACGCCATGAGCGATGCGATGTGGCGGGAGATCCCGCGCCTGATGTCCCTCATCGACGTCGATGACGAGGTGACCGCGACCATCATCCACGGGGCGGGCGACTCGTTCTGCGCGGGCTCCGACATCACGAACCTCGATGAGCTGCACCACGCAGAGGGCCGATCCGGGCGGAGGCGGCGCTGGCGCAGAGCCCGAAGCCGGTGATCGCCGCGATCGAGGGGCACTGCCACGGCGGTGGCTGTGAACTGGCGCTCGGGCGGACCTGCGGATCGCGGGGAGGGGCCCTGTTCTCGGTGCCTCCCGCCAAGCTGGGCATCGTCTTTCCCGTCTCGGCCACGAGACGCATGATCGATCTGATGGGGCCTGCCGTGACGAAGGAACTCCTGTTCACGGCCGGCCGCATCGACGCGCGGCGCGCCGTCAAGGTGGGCCTCGTCAACGAGGTGACCGGTGAGGGGAGGCGTTCGGCAGAGCGCTCGAGGTGGCTGAGTCGATGTCCGGGCTCAGCCAGCTGACGCTGCGCGCGTCGAAGGAGATCGTCGACGGCCTCGTGAGGCGCGACCTCGACGCGGAGCGGGCGATCTCGTGGGTCAGGCAGGCCCACGACGGCCCCGACCTGCGGGAGGGGATCGCGGCGTTCGGCGAGCGGCGGGATCCGGTGTTCACCTGGCGCCACGACGACGACCCGGGCGTCTAGCCGCGCCCCCTCTGGAAAAATCGGCCAGTAGCCGATTCTGGTTGGTCCTGGTGGAAGTTTGGGCCACTGTCCCGGTGTGACGACGGCGCGTGGCGTCTCGCTGTGGGTGGGGTGTCGGGAGAATCGGCCAGTAGCCGATTCTGGTTGGTCCTGGTGGAAGTTTGGGCCACTGTCCCGGTGTGACGACGGCGCGTGGCGTCTCGCTGTGGGTGGGGTGTCGGGAGAATCGGCCAGTAGCCGATTCTGGTTGGTCCTGGCGGAAGTTTGGGCCACTGACGCTGCTGTCCGCGTGATTCGCCTGTGGATAGGCGTTACCACAGCGCCCCGGCGCCGGATGACTAGGTCATGCACACAACAACCCAGACCCCACCCCACCTAGCTGAGACCGCCCGTGCCCAGGGCGGCGTGCTCAGCAGACCTCAGGTGCTCGCAGGTGGTGGCACCCAGACCATGCTGAACAGGCTCCTCCGCAACGGCGACTGGATCAGACTCGGCCAAGGCGTCTACTCGACCCGGCCACCAAACTTCGAGGCCCTCTGCTGGGGAGGGCTCCTGCTTGCGGACGGCCCAGCGGCGGTCGGCGGCCTCGCCGCCGCTCACCTACGCGGGCTGTGCGACGAGCCGGGCGCATCCTGATCTGGGGCGATCGCTCACGCGCCCAGGGTCCGTGGCAGTTTCGCCGGGGGGAGCGTCCACCGGTCGGCGACCCGCCGATGGTCGGGCCCGAGGATGCCGTCCTCGAGGCCTGCGCCGAGGTGAGGCCCCGACAGGTGCTCGATCTGCTCACCGCCGCACTCGTCAACCGGGTCACGACACCGCAACGGCTCCGTGAACACGCCGTCGACCTGTCACGGCTGCGGCATCGCCGACTGATCCTGCAACTACTGCCCGAACTGGACGCGGGGTGCAGAGCACACTCGAGTCTCATTTCCTGCACCAGGTCCTACGGTCGCACCAGCTTCCGGAGGGCGTCCGACAGATCTCACTGTCCAAGGGGACGCGGAGCGATGTGGTTCTCGAGGAGTACCGCGTCGTCGTCGAGCTTGACGGACGGCGCGGCCACGAAGGCGAGGCGAAGTGGCGCGACGCCTATCGTGACAACCGGCACCTCCTGAGTGGCTATGTCACACTCCGGTTCGGATGGCACGATGTTGTGTTGACCCCTGCCGAGTGGCCGGGATGCTCGCGACCGTGCTGCATCAACGCGGTTGGCCCGGTATCGGCGGGCAGGGTGGCGGTCGTCGCTGTGGGGCCCGCTGCACTTTCGGGCGTCACGTTGACGACGACGCGGGGGCCCAACTCACTGGGTAGCGGCTTCGGCACCGTCTGCCGAGGGTGGAGACCGATAGTTGTGGCCGGACCGGTCAGAATCGGCTACTGGCCGGGACTTTCGGGGCCGTCGGTCAGCGGTGCTCCGGGTTGGTGGCCGATAGTTACGACGTGACCGATCAGAATCGGCTACTGGCCGATTTTTCCGGCGGGCCCGGGTGGTGGTGTAGTCCGCGTTGATGTCAGTGGCCGATAGTTTCGACGTGACCGATCAGAATCGGCTACTGGCCGATTTTTCCGGGGGTCCGGCCCCGTGAGGGGCGTCAGAGGACCTTCGCGAAGAACTCCCGGGTGCGGGGTTCTGCGGGTTGTCGATCACCTCGGCGGGGAGCCCGCCTCGACGATGACCCCGTCATCCATGAACACGACCTTGTCGGCAACCTCGCGGGCGAAGCCGACCTCGTGTGTGACCACGATCATCGTCATGCCGGAGGCCGCCAGGTCCTGCATCACACCGAGCACCTCGCCCACCAGTTCGGGGTCGAGCGCGGACGTCGGCTCGTCGAAGAGCATCAGCTCCGGCTTCATGGCGAGCGCGCGGGCGATCGCGACGCGCTGCTGCTGGCCGCCGGAGAGCTGCGACGGGTAGTGGTCGGCCCGGTCTGAGAGCCCCACCCGCTCGAGCTGCTCGCGGGCGTCGGCCTCGGCCTCGGTGCGTGACATGCCCAGCACCTGGCGGGGGCCTCCATCACGTTCGCAAGCGCCGTCATGTGTGGGAACAGATTGAACCGCTGGAACACCATGCCGATGCGGGAGCGTTGCCTGGCGATCTCCTTGTCGCTCAGGCGCGACAGGCGCCCGTTGCGTTCGCGCAGCCCCATCAACTCGCCGTCGACATACATCCGGCCGGCGCTGATCTGCTCCAGTTCGTTGATGCAGCGGATCAGCGTCGACTTGCCCGAACCGGAGGGTCCGAGCAGCACGGCGACCTCGCCACGCTCGACGGTCAGGTTGATCCCCTTCAGGACGTGCAGTTCGCCGAACAGCTTGTGGATGTCGCGTGCCTCGACCATCGCGGTCACGGGGTCACCTCCAGGTTGGGATCGTCCTTCACGGTGCCGGCCGCGAGGATGGACTGCTGCTTGCGTGACATGCCGCGGGCCGCCTTCGTCGGGCGTTCGCCGTCGAAGCCGCGTCCGTAGAACGCCTCGAGCCGCATCTGTCCCACCATGAGGATCGACGTGATCAGCAGGTAGTAGAAGGCCGCCACCAGAAGCAGGGGATGGGGAGGAAGTTCTTGTTGCCGATCGCGTTGGAGACGAAGTTCAACTCCAGTGAGAACGGGACGGCGATCACCAGGGAGGTGGTCTTCAGCATGGAGATCGTCTCGTTGCCGGTCGGGGGACGATGACGCGCATGGCCTGCGGGATGACGATGCGACGCAGCGTCGTCGACCGTTTCATGCCCAGCGCGTTGGCCGCCTCCCACTGCCCCTTGTCGACCGACTGGAGACCGCCCCGGACGATCTCGGCGAGATAGGCGCCCTCGTTCAGGCCGAGGCCGAGGATGGCCGCGACGGTGGCGTTGATCACGTCCTGGGTACGGAACTCGAAGAACTCCGGCCCGAACGGGATGCCGAGGCTGAGCCGCGGGTACAGCACGCCGATGAGGCCCCAGAACACCAGCTGCGTGTAGATCGGGGTGCCGCGGAAGAACCAGATGTAGACCCAGGAGACCGCCTGGAGCACCGGGTTCGTGCCCATCCTCATGATCGCCATCGTGACGGCGATGATGATGCCGAGCGCCATCGCGGCGACGGTCAGGATGAGCGTCCAGCCGACACCCGAGAGGATCCGCGGGTCGAACAGGTACTCGAACACGACGTCCCAACGGTAGTTGGGGTTCGTGATCAGGCCATGGACGAACATGGCGACGAGGACCAGCACGATCGCCGCCCAGATCCAGACGCTCGGCCTGAAGACCGGACGGGCGTGGATCAGCTCGGGTGTCGGTTCGGACATGGGTCGCTCAGCCCTGCGGGTTCAGCTCGGCGGTGGTCAGCGCGGCGTTGGCCTCGATGCCCCAGGCGTCGAGGATCTTGCCCCACGTGCCGTCGTCCATGAGCGACTGCATCGCCTTCTGGATGGCCTCGGTCATGGCCGTGTCATCCTGCGCCACGACGATGCCCTGCGGGGCGGCGTCGCGGATGCCGCCGACGATCTCCATCTGCCCGTTGGTCAGCGTTGAAGCGTAGTCGGCGACGGTGGAGTCCGCGTAGAACGCGACGGCCTTGCCGCCCACGACGTTGGTGGTCGCGTCGGACTGGCGGCCGTACTGGAGGATGTCGATCTTCTCCTTGCCGTCGGCCTCGCAGGTGGCGGAGAAGCCGGCGAGTTCCTCGTCCTGGTAGGTGCCGGTCTGCACGGCGATCGACTTGCCACACACGTCGTCGGGGTTGAACCCCTCCGGGTTGCCGGTCTTGACGGCGTAGCTGGAGCCCACCGTGATGTAGCTGATCATGTTGTAGCTGGCGGTCCGCTCCCCGTTGATGGTGAACGACGAGATGCCGACGTCGTACTTGCTGCCGATGCCGGGCAGGAGGGAGGCGAACTCGCCGTCGACGACCTCGGTCTCGAGCCCCAGCACGCGGCCGAGCGCCTTGCTCAGGTCCACGTCATAGCCGAGGTAGGTCTTCAGGTCGTCGGCGCGGAACTCGGCGGGAGCGTAGTCGGCGGAGGCCCCGACGATGAGCGTGCCCTTGTCCTGGACGGCCTGGGGAGGAGGGCGGCGATCTCGTCGACCTTCGCCACGCCCGACACGTCGTAGCTGCGGTCGGTGCTGTCAGAGTTGCCCGCGCTGCTTCCGGGCTCGGTCGGGTTACCCTGGCCACCGCAGGCGGTGAGGGCGAGGGGGCCAGCAGGCCGAGGGCGAGGAGTCGACGCATCGGGTTCACTTTCAGTATCTGGTGCAGGAATTCAACCCTCACGAGAGTAATGCACGCGCGAGTAGCGCCCCAGCCGGAACATCAGCGGTCCCGTGGGGCGACCACGGTCCCGCCGGATTTGGCGGGCCGCGACATCGCAGGTAATCTACAACCTGCCGAAGACCGCAGGTGACACCAGTCATAAAGCCGAAAGGCACCCGCGCAGGTGATCGTAGAGCCGTCCAGACCTGTCTGGGCCAAGCCCGCGCCACCGGCGCAGGGGCTTTTTTGTTGTGGTCGAGGCCCTTGGGGCTCCCGCCGGGAGCGCCGAGGTTGCTAATCGGAAGGAGACCACATGGCGAGGCCGGACAAGGCTGCCACGGTCGCGGAGCTGACGGAATCGTTCAGCAACTCCGCGGCGGCAGTGCTTACCGAGTACCGCGGTCTCACCGTCAAGGATCTGAAGGAACTCCGTCGATCCCTCGGTGAGAACGCCACCTACGCCGTTGCGAAGAACACCCTGACGACGATCGCTGCCCGTGAGGCTGGCATTGAGGGCATCGAGGATTCCCTCACCGGCCCCACTGCCATCGCGTTCGTCACCGGTGACATCGCCGCCGCCACCAAGGGGCTGCGTGACTTCGCAAAGGCCAATCCGTCCCTGTCGATCAAGGGTGGCGTCCTCGAGGGCAAGTTCCTCGACGCCAAGGCTGTGCTGAAGCTTGCCGACCTCGAATCCCGCGAGGTCCTGCTTGCCAAGCTTGCCGGCGCAATGCAGGCCAACCTGGCCAAGGCCGCCTACATGCTGGCTGCCCCGCTCGCGAAGGGCGCCCGCGTCCTTGGTGCGCTGCAGACCGCTGCAGAGGCCAACCCCTCCCTGATCGGTGGCGCAGGCTCCGCGCCTGTCGCCGACGCCACGGACGAGACCCCGCCGCGGAAGCGGCACCTGAAGCAGCGCCCGCTGATCAGTGATGCGATGCAGCTCCCGCTGCGATCACACAAAGCTTTCTACGAAAGGAACGCCAACATGGCGAAGCTCACCAACGACGAGCTCCTTGACGCCTTCAAGGAGATGACCCTGATCGAGCTCTCCGAGTTCGTCAAGCTGTTCGAGGACACCTTCGAGGTCACCGCTGCCGCCCCGGTCGCGGTTGCCGCTGCCGCCCCGGCCGCCGCCGGTGGCGACGATGCCGGTGCCGCTGAGGAGGGCTCCGACAAGGTCGACGTCATCCTGACCTCCGGTGGCGACAAGAAGATCGCCGTCATCAAGGAGGTGCGCGCTCTGACCTCCCTCGGCCTGAAGGAGGCCAAGGACCTCGTTGAGGGCGCCCCGAAGCCGGTGCTCGAGGGCGTCGACAAGGAGACCGCTGCCAAGGCCAAGGAGGCCCTCGAGGCCGCCGGAGGCTCCGTCGAGGTCAAGTGACCCGACGCGCGTAGCGCATCTGAACTGCACGTGGCCCGTCCCCTCTGAGGGGCGGGCCACGGCTCTTCTGCGGCTGACCACGCCCGATGCCGCCCGGTGACGTGGAATCGGCGCGTCAGGGTTGCGCAGTGGCGGCGAGTCGCTATCATTTTGCGCGAGGTCAACGTCGACCTGCTTCTGAGCCGCATGCCCCCCCGGGGATGGGGTAGTTGTGTGCTATGACCGTTTGGTATATAGTGGTCATTTGCCCGCCTATGCGCCCTGCCCGTTTACTTGACACGGGTCGTTCGCTGTGCACGGAAAAACTGCTTCAAGCGTTCTTGGAAGGACCGAATCTTGGCCGCCTCGCGCTCTGCGTTGAAGAACACCAATGTCGTCTCGTCCACTGGCCGAATCTCGTTCGCGAAGATTCATGAGCCGCTGGAGGTTCCCAACCTCCTGGACCTGCAGATCGACGCCTACAACTGGCTGATCGGCAACGAGACCTGGCGCGAGAAGGTGGAGTCCCAGCTCTCCGCTGGACGCACCGACGTCAATACCCGCTCCGGCCTCGAGGAGATCTTCGCTGAGATCTCCCCGATCGAGGACTTCAACGAGACCATGTCTCTGTCGTTCCGCGACCACCGCTTCGAGGAGCCGAAGTACAGCATCGAGGAGTGCAAGGACCGCGACGTCACGTACGCCGCCCCACTCTTCGTGACCGCCGAGTTCGTCAACAACGACACCGGCGAGATCAAGTCGCAGACCGTCTTCATCGGCGATTTCCCGCTGATGACCGACCGCGGCACCTTCATCATCAACGGCACCGAGCGTGTCGTGGTGTCCCAGCTCGTCCGCTCGCCCGGCGTCTACTTCGAGCAGACCCCGGACAAGACGTCCGACAAGGACATCTTCTCCTGCAAGGTGATCCCGTCGCGCGGCGCGTGGCTCGAGTTCGAGATCGACAAGCGTGACATGGTGTTCATGCGCCTCGACCGCAAGCGCAAGCAGAACGTCACCGTGCTGCTGAAGGCGCTCGGCTGGAGCGAGGACAGGATCCTCGAGGAGTTCGGCGAGTACGAGTCGATGCGACTGACCCTCGAGAAGGACTCGGTCAAGACCCAGGACGAGGCGCTCCTCGACATCTACCGCAAGCTGCGTCCGGGCGAGCCCCCGGCACGCGACGCGGCCCAGCAGCTGCTGGACAACTACTACTTCAACCCGAAGCGGTACGACCTCGCGAAGGTCGGTCGTTACAAGATCAACAAGAAGCTCGGTCTCGAGCTGCCGTTCGACCAGCAGACCCTGACGATCGACGACATCGTGTCGGCCATCCGGTACATCGTCGCGCTCCACGAGCACCAGGAGAAGCTGGACGACGTCCTCGTCGAGGCCGATGACATCGACCACTTCGGAAACCGTCGCCTCCGCACCGTCGGTGAGCTGATCCAGAACCAGCTCCGCACCGGCCTCGGCCGCATGGAGCGCGTTGTCCGCGACCGCATGACCACGCAGGACATCGAGGCGATCACGCCGCAGACGCTGATCAACATCCGCCCGGTGACCGCCGCGCTCAAGGAGTTCTTCGGCACCTCGCAGCTGTCGCAGTTCATGGATCAGAACAACCCGCTCGCGGGCCTGACCCACAAGCGCCGCCTCTCCGCGCTCGGCCCCGGCGGTCTGTCCCGTGACCGCGCCGGCATGGAGGTCCGTGACGTCCACCCGTCGCACTACGGCCGCATGTGCCCGATCGAGACCCCTGAAGGCCCGAACATCGGCCTGATCGGCTCGCTCGCCTCCTTCGCCCGCGTCAACGCCTTCGGCTTCATCGAGACGCCGTACCGCAAGGTCGTCGACGGCAAGGTCACGGATCAGATCGACTACCTCACCGCCGACGAGGAGGACCGCTACTCGATCGCGCAGGCCAACGCCGCAGTCGACTCCAACGGCAACCTCTCCGAGGAGCGCGTGCTGGTGCGCCTCAAGCACGGCGACGCCGACGAGGTTCCCGTCGCCGAGGTCGAGTACATGGACGTGTCCCCGCGTCAGATGGTCTCCATCGCCACCGCGCTGATCCCGTTCCTCGAGCACGACGACGCGTCGCGAGCCCTCATGGGCGCCAACATGCAGCGTCAGGCCGTCCCGCTGATCCGCAACGAGTCGCCGTTCGTCGGCACCGGCATGGAGTACCGCGCTGCGGTCGACGTCGGTGACGTCACCCTGGCCAAGAAGCCGGGTGTGGTCACCTCCGTGGCCGCCGACATCATCGAGATCACCAACGACGACGCCACCTACTCGAGCTTCAAGCTTGACAAGTTCGTGCGCTCCAACGCGGGCACCTGCATCAACCAGCGCCCGCTGGTCGCGCCCGGTGACCGCGTCGAGGTCGGCACCCCGCTGGCCGACGGCCCCTGCACCGACCAGGGCGAGCTGGCGCTCGGCCGCAACCTGCTGGTGGCGTTCATGCCCTGGGAGGGCCTGAACTACGAGGACGCGATCATCCTCAGCCAGCGCATCGTCCAGGACGACGTCCTCACCTCGATCCACATCGAGGAGCACGAGGTTGACGCCCGCGACACGAAGCTGGGCGCCGAGGAGATCACCCGTGAGATCCCGAACGTGTCCGACGACATGCTCGCCGATCTCGACGAGCGTGGCATCGTGCGCATCGGCGCCGAGGTCGGCGCCGGCGATATCCTCGTCGGCAAGGTCACCCCGAAGGGCGAGACCGAGCTCACCCCGAGGAGCGCCTGCTGCGCGCCATCTTCGGCGAGAAGGCCCGCGAGGTCCGCGACACGTCGCTGAAGGTTCCCCACGGTGAGACCGGCACCGTCATCGGTGTGCGCGTCTTCAACCGCGAGGACGACGACGAGCTGCTGCCCGGCGTCAACCAGCTGGTGCGCGTCCACGTCGCCCAGAAGCGCAAGATCTCCGACGGTGACAAGCTCGCAGGCCGTCACGGCAACAAGGGCGTCATCTCGAAGATCCTCCCCGTCGAGGACATGCCGTTCCTCGAGGACGGCACCCCCGTCGACATCGTCCTGAACCCCCTCGGCGTGCCCTCCCGCATGAACGTGGGCCAGGTGCTGGAGAACCACCTCGGCTGGATCGCCAAGACCGGTTGGGACATCACCGAGGTCCAGGCCGACTGGGCCGAGCGTCTCCGTGACGTCGGCCTCGGCCGGGTCGAGGGCGACGCCAAGGTTGCGACGCCCGTCTTCGACGGCGCCAACGAGCGCGAGATCGCGGGCCTGCTCGACAACTCCCTGCCGACGCGTGACGGTGAGCGTCTCATCAACTCGTCCGGTAAGGCGTCGCTGTTCGACGGGCGCACGGGTGACAAGTACCCGGAGAAGATCGGCGTGGGCTACATGTACATGCTGAAGCTCCACCACCTGGTCGACGACAAGATCCACGCACGTTCGACCGGCCCGTACTCGATGATCACCCAGCAGCCGCTCGGTGGCAAGGCGCAGTTCGGTGGCCAGCGCTTCGGCGAGATGGAGGTGTGGGCCCTCGAGGCCTACGGCGCCGCATGGGCACTGCAGGAGCTCCTCACGATCAAGTCTGATGACGTCCCCGGCCGCGTGAAGGTCTACGAGGCCATCGTCAAGGGCGAGAACATCCCCGAGCCGGGCATCCCGGAGTCGTTCAAGGTTCTCGTCAAGGAAATGAAGTCGCTGTGTCTGAATGTGGAGGTGCTCTCCGACGACGGCCGGGTCATTGACCTGCGCGAGTCCGAGGACGACATCCGCTCCGCCGAGGACTTCGGCATCGACCTCGGTCGCCGTCCCGGTTCCGACAACTTCCTGGACGTCGGCGAAGTCTGAGTTCACCTCAGTCACCGATCTACAACTCAGACTTTTCCAAAGGCACCTACTGCCACGAAGTAGGGGAAAGAGAAGCAAAACGTGCTGGACGTGAACTTCTACGACGAACTGCGAATCGGTCTCGCAAGCGCCGACCAGATTCGTGAATGGTCACACGGCGAGGTCAAGAAGCCGGAGACCATCAACTACCGCACGCTCAAGCCCGAGCGCGACGGCCTCTTCTGCGAGAAGATCTTCGGCCCCACCCGTGACTGGGAGTGCTACTGCGGCAAGTACAAGCGGGTGCGCTTCAAGGGCATCATCTGTGAGCGCTGTGGCGTCGAGGTCACCCGCAGCAACGTGCGTCGTGAGCGCATGGGGCACATCGAGCTGGCCGCCCCGTCACCCACATCTGGTACTTCAAGGGCGTCCCCAGCCGCCTCGGCTACCTGCTCGACATCGCGCCGAAGGACCTCGAGAAGGTCATCTACTTCGCCGCGCACATGATCACCTCCGTCGACGAGGAGGGCCGCCACCGCGACCTCGCCTCGCTGCAGTCGAAGGTCGAGGTGGAGACCAAGCAGGTCGCCGCCCGCCGCGACGCCGACATCGAGGCGCGCATGCGCAAGCTCGAGGAGGATCTGGCCCAGCTCGAGGAAGAGGGCGCGAAGGCCGACGTCAAGCGCAAGGTCCGTGAGGCCGCTGAGAAGGAGGCGGGCCTGCTCCGCACCCGCACCCAGCGTCAGCTCGACCGCATCGACGAGGTGTGGCAGCGCTTCAAGACCCTCAAGGTCCAGGACCTCGAGGGCGACGAGATGCTCTACCGCGAGATGAAGAAGCGCTTCTCGAAGTACTTCGAGGGCTCGATGGGCGCCGAGGCGATCCAGAAGCGCCTCCAGGATTTCGACCTCAAGGCCGAGTCCGAGTCGCTGCGTGAAACCATCGCCACCGGCAAGGGCCAGCGCAAGACCCGCGCGCTCAAGCGCCTCAAGGTCGTCAACGCCTTCCTCACCGGCGGCAACCACCCGGCCTCGATGGTGCTGGACGCCGTCCCCGTCATCCCGCCGGATCTCCGCCCGATGGTGCAGCTCGACGGTGGCCGCTTCGCGACCTCCGACCTGAACGACCTGTACCGCCGCGTCATCAACCGCAACAACCGCCTGAAGCGGCTTCTCGATCTCGGCGCCCCCGAGATCATCGTGAACAACGAGAAGCGCATGCTCCAGGAGGCCGTCGACTCCCTGTTCGACAACGGTCGTCGCGGACGCCCGGTGACCGGCCCGGTAACCGTCCCCTGAAGTCGATCTCCGACATGCTCAAGGGCAAGCAGGGACGTTTCCGTCAGAACCTGCTCGGTAAGCGTGTCGACTACTCGGGCCGTTCGGTCATCGTGGTCGGCCCGCAGCTCAAGCTGCACCAGTGTGGCCTGCCGAAGGCCATGGCGCTCGAGCTGTTCAAGCCGTTCGTCATGAAGCGACTGGACGATCTGAACCACGCCCAGAACATCAAGGCCGCCAAGCGCATGGTCGAGCGTCAGCGCCCGGTCGTGTGGGACGTCCTCGAAGAGGTCATCGCCGAGCACCCGGTGCTGCTGAACCGTGCACCTACCCTGCACCGCCTCGGCATCCAGGCGTTCGAGCCCCAGCTCATCGAGGGCAAGGCAATCCAGATCCACCCGCTCGTCTGCACGGCGTTCAACGCCGACTTCGACGGTGACCAGATGGCCGTGCACCTGCCGCTGTCCGCCGAGGCCCAGGCCGAGGCGCGAGTCCTGATGCTGTCGACGAACAACATCCTGAAGCCGGCCGACGGTCGCCCCGTCACCATGCCGACCCAGGACATGATCATCGGCCACTACTTCCTGACGCTCGTGCGTCCGGGCAAGGGTGAGGGCAACTCGTACTCGTCGCTCGCCGAGGCGATCATGGCGTTCGACGCGGGTGATCTGGATCTCGGATCCAACATCCGCATCCTGCTCCGTGATGTCAACGTGGCCGGCCTCGAGCCGCGCCAGGACGGCAGCTACCTGGTCACGACCACGCTGGGACGCGCCCTCTTCAACGAGGCGCTGCCCAACGACTTCGAGTTCATCAACACCGTGGTGGGCAAGAAGGTCCTCGGCCGGATCGTCAACGAACTGGCCGAGCGCTACCCGAAGGTCACGGTCGCCGCGGCCCTCGATGCGCTGAAGGACATGGGCTTCCGCTGGGCATCCCGCTCCGGCGTCACGGTCTCCATCTCCGACGTGCAGACGCCGCCGCAGAAGGCCGAGATCCTCGAGGGCTACGAGCGCCGCGCAGTCAAGATCGACAAGCTCTACGAGCGTGGATCCGTGACCGAGGACGAGCGCCGCCAGGAGCTCATCGCGATCTGGACCGACGCGACGGCCGAGTTGACCGAGGCGATGAAGGAGAACTTCACCGAGGACAACCCGATCTTCATGATGGTCGACTCGGGTGCACGAGGAAACATGACGCAGATGCGTCAGATCGCAGCCATGCGAGGCCTCGTGGCCAACCCGAAGGGCGACATCATCGCCCGACCCATCAAGTCGAACTTCCGTGAGGGTCTCTCGGTCCTCGAGTACTTCATCTCGACGCACGGTGGTCGAAAGGGCCAGGCCGACACGGCTCTGCGCACGGCCGACTCGGGTTACCTGACCCGTCGTCTGGTCGACGTGTCGCAGGACGTCATCATCCGCGAGGAGGACTGTGGCACCGAGCGCGGCCTGAACAAGGTCATCGCGACGTGGAGCACCCCTGGCCTGGATGAGAGCGGTCGCCCGGTTCTGATCTCCGCCGAGCCGTTCGCCAAGGGCGCCACGGTCGAGACCTCCGGCGACGTCGAGACCGCGGTCTACGCCCGCACCCTCGCCGTCGACGTGGCAGACAAGGACGGCAACGTTCTGGTCTCCGCGGGCACCGACCTCGGCGATGCCGAGATCCGCACGCTGGTCGACGCCGGTGTGACGAAGGTCAAGGTCCGCTCCGTGCTCACCTGTGAGTCGTCGGTCGGCACCTGCGCCATGTGCTACGGCCGCTCGCTCGCCTCCGGCAAGACGGTGGACGTCGGCGAGGCTGTCGGCATCGTCGCGGCCCAGTCGATCGGTGAGCCCGGCACCCAGCTCACGATGCGTACCTTCCACACCGGTGGTGTGGCCGGCGACGACATCACGCAGGGTCTGCCCCGTGTCACCGAGCTCTTCGAGGCCCGTCAGCCCAAGGGCAAGGCCCGATCACCGAGGCCGACGGCGTCGTGCGAATCGAGGACGGCGACCGTTCGCGGAAGATCGTCATCGTGCGCGACGACGGTGGCGAGGACCTGGAGTACCCGGTCGGTCGTCGTACGCGTCTCGAGTTCGAGGATCACAACGGTGAGCGCATCGCGATCCGCGACGGCGTCCACGTGTCCATCGGTCAGCAGCTGACCGCCGGCCAGGTGGACCCGCAGGACGTCCTGCGTATCCGTGGTCTCCGCAAGGTGCAGGAGCACCTGGTGGAGGAGGTGCAGCGCGTGTACCGCACGCAGGGCGCCCCGATCCACGACAAGCACATCGAGATCATCATCCGCCAGATGCTGCGTCGCGTCACCGTGATCGACTCCGGCGAGACCACGATGATGCCGGGTGAGCTCGTCGACCGCGCGTCCTACGAGGCCGCCAACCGCCGGGCCCTCTCCGAGGGTGGCAAGCCCGCGGAGGGTCGCCCGGTGCTGATGGGTATCACGAAGGCGTCGCTCGCGACGGACTCGTGGCTGTCGGCCGCCTCCTTCCAGGAGACGACCAAGGTCCTCACGGATGCCGCCATCCAGGGCAAGAGCGACTCGCTCGTCGGCCTGAAGGAGAACGTCATCCTCGGCAAGCTGATCCCGGCTGGTACCGGCCTCGAGCGGTACCGCAACATCCGGGTGGAGCCCACCGAAGAGGCCCGCGCCTCGGCGTTCACCATGAGCTACGACCCGTACGACTACTCGTTCGGTTCCGATGTGGTCGGCCCGCCGTCCCGCTCGACGAGATGGACTTCGGCGAGATCCGCTGAATCTGATCCCGGAAAGGGCCCGCGACCTCGGTCGCGGGCCCTTTCCGCGTCCCGGCGGTATGGGCCGGCGCTGCCCGGAATCGGCCCGGAGGGTGGAAAACGGGCTCCCCGGGGAGGGCAGGCCGACGGGGAGCGGGCGGATCTGACGGAGGGCGTGTCCGGGTTCGCCACCGCATCATGCCTTGTGGTTGGGTAGGTACGGCCCGCGCATTTGGTCACCGCCAGCGCGTGGAGTAGCATGTTGCAGCGGTGCCCGGTTGCTCGGGCCCCTTTGTGCGTGCCCTGGCATGGTGGATCGCTCTCAACCGTTGCAGACGAGAGCGTGGACTTGCTGAGTCCGCACGGCAGTGAATCTGATTCGTGGTCGCAAGGTGTCCTGACCGCGGCAGGGAAGCTGCAGCCAGGGAAGATAAACGTACAGTCCACCAAGACGAAAGTGATACCAGCAGGTGCCAACAATCCAGCAGCTGGTCCGCAAGGGCCGGACAGACAAGATCTCGAAGAACAAGACCCCCGCGCTGAAGGGTTCCCCTCAGCGACGCGGCGTGTGCACGCGTGTGTACACCACGACGCCGAAGAAGCCGAACTCCGCCCTCCGCAAGGTTGCGCGTGTGCGTCTGAGCTCCGGCATCGAGGTCACCGCCTACATCCCGGGTGTCGGCCACAACCTGCAGGAGCACTCGATGGTGCTCGTCCGTGGCGGTCGTGTGAAGGACCTCCCCGGCGTGCGCTACAAGATCATCCGCGGCGCTCTCGACACCCAGGGTGTCAAGGGCCGCAAGCAGGCTCGCAGCCGCTACGGCGCGAAGAAGGAGAAGTAATGCCTCGCAAGGGTCCCGCCCCGAAGCGCCCGGTCGTCATCGATCCGGTCTACGGCTCGCAGCTGGTCACCCAGCTCGTCAGCAAGATCCTGCTCGACGGCAAGAAGACCGTCGCCCAGGCGATCGTGTACAACGCCCTCGAGGGCACCCGTGAGAAGACCGGTATCGACCCGGTCATCACGCTGAAGAAGGCCCTCGACAACGTCAAGCCGTCGATCGAGGTCAAGTCCCGCCGCGTCGGTGGCGCGACCTACCAGGTCCCGATCGAGGTCAAGCCGAACCGTCAGAACACGCTCGCCATGCGCTGGCTGGTCAGCTTCTCCCGCGCCCGTCGCGAGAAGACGATGACCGAGCGTCTGATGAACGAGATCCTCGACGCCTCCAACGGCCTCGGCGCTTCCGTGAAGCGCCGCGAGGACACGCACAAGATGGCCGAGGCCAACCGCGCCTTCGCGCACTACCGCTGGTGATTTGCTGCCCCGGTCCCTCTGGGGCCGGGGCACTCACCGCTTCATCCTTGATACTTTCGAAAAAGGACATAGCTAGTGACCGACCTGAATAAGGTTCGCAACATCGGCATCATGGCGCACATCGATGCCGGTAAGACCACCACCACCGAGCGGATCCTGTTCTACACGGGCAAGAACCACAAGATCGGTGAGACGCACGACGGTGCGGCGACCATGGACTGGATGGAGCAGGAGCAGGAGCGTGGCATCACGATCACCTCTGCCGCCACCACCTGTTTCTGGCACGAGAACCTGATCAACATCATCGACACCCCCGGACACGTGGACTTCACCGTCGAGGTGGAGCGTTCGCTCCGCGTGCTCGACGGCGCCGTCGCGGTGTTCGACGGCGTGGCGGGCGTTGAGCCCCAGTCGATGACGGTGTGGCGCCAGGCCAGCAAGTACGGCGTCCCGCGCATCTGCTACATCAACAAGCTCGACCGCACCGGTGCCTCGTTCGACCACGTCGTCAAGACGATCCGCGAGCGCCTGAACACCGACCCGGTCCTCCTGCAGCTGCCGATCGGCTCTGAGGGTGACTTCGTCGGAGTCGTGGACCTCGTCGAGATGCGCGCCCTCACCTGGCACGGCGAGACCGTGATGGGTGAGGACTACGACGTCGAGGAGATCCCCGCCGATCTCGTCGAGGCCGCCAAGGAGGCCCACGCCACCCTGATCGAGCGCGTCGCGGACGTTGACGACGACATCATGGAGCTGTACCTCGAGGGCGAAGAGCCTCGGTGGAGCAGATCAAGGCCGCGATCCGCAAGGGTGTCATCACCAACACCTTCACCGCTGTCGTGTGTGGCACCTCGTTCAAGAACAAGGGCGTCCAGCCCCTGCTCGACGCGGTCGTCGCGTACCTGCCGTCGCCGCTCGACGTGCCCGCCATCGACGGCTTCAAGCCCGGTGACGAGTCGGTCGTGCTGGAGCGCCAGCCGTCGGACGACGAGCCGCTTTCCATCCTCGCGTTCAAGGTGGCCGCCGATCCGCACCTGGGCAAGTTGACCTTCGTGCGCATCTACTCCGGTGTGCTGCACTCGGGATCCCAGGTGCTCAACACCACCAAGGGCCGCAAGGAGCGCATCGGCAAGATCTACCAGATGCACGCCAACAAGCGTGAGGAGATCGACCAGATCGGCGCAGGCATGATCTGCGCCGTGATGGGTCTGAAGGACACCACCACCGGTGAGACCCTCGCTGACCCGTCGAACCCGATCGTCCTGGAGTCCATGACGTTCCCGGCACCGGTCATCGAGCAGGCCATCGAGCCCAAGACGAAGTCCGACCAGGAGAAGCTCGGCACCGCCATCCAGCGGCTCGCCGAGGAGGATCCGACCTTCCGCGTCCACACCGACGAGGAGACCGGCCAGACGATCATCGCGGGCATGGGCGAGCTGCACCTCGACGTGCTCATCGACCGCATGCGTCGGGAGTTCAAGGTCGAGGCCAACATCGGCAAGCCCCAGGTGGCCTACCGTGAGACCCTGCGTCGCAAGGTCGAGAAGATCGAGTACACGCACAAGAAGCAGACCGGTGGTTCCGGCCAGTTCGCGCGCGTCATCATCGATCTGGAGCCGACGGAGCCGGGTTCGGGCTACGAGTTCGTCAACGCCGTCACCGGCGGCCGCGTTCCCCGCGAGTACATCCCGCGGTGGATCAGGGCATCCGTGAGGCCATGCAGTTCGGCGTCCTCGCCGGCTACCCGGTCGACAACATCAAGGCGACCCTGACTGACGGCGCGTACCACGACGTCGACTCCTCGGAAATGGCGTTCAAGCTCGCCGGCTCCCAGGCGTTCAAGGAAGCGGCCCGCAAGGCCGACCCGGCCATCCTCGAGCCGATGATGGCCGTCGAGGTGACGACGCCCGAGGATTACCTCGGCACCGTCATCGGCGACCTGAACTCGCGTCGTGGCCAGGTCCGTTCGATGGACGAGCAGCACGGCAACCGCGTCGTGAACGCGATCGTGCCGCTGTCGGAGATGTTCGGCTACGTCGGCGATCTGCGCTCGAAGACCTCGGGCCAGGCGTCGTACTCCATGGAGTTCGACTCCTACGCGGAGACGCCGAAGAACATCGCTGACGAGATCATCGCCAAGGCGAAGGGCGAGTGAGCCTGACCGCTCGCTGAACCCACTGACCGGCCGGGAGGGAAACCTCCCGGCCGGTTGCATTCTCCACCGCGGGAGACGCTGCCTCCACGCCGTGGGAGACCCGGTGGGTCGGGGAGTGGGAGGTCGGGGAACCGGATGTCTTCCGGCGCGCGAACGGTTTGTTGTACGGGGCCAAGGTCGCTACGATGTGGTAGGTATGGCGTTCGGCTGTGTGCCGGGTAGCCGACCCTCGAAGAGGAACAACCCCGACGCCGCGCAATCCCGCGTGGCGAGACTTAGAAGGAGCCCTCGTGGCAAAGGCCAAGTTTGAGCGGACCAAGCCGCACGTAAACATCGGCACCATCGGACACGTCGACCACGGCAAGACCACTCTCACCGCGGCGATCACGAAGGTGCTTCACGACCGCTACCCGAGTGGAACGCTGTCTCTGCGTTCGACCAGATCGACAAGGCTCCCGAGGAGCGTCAGCGCGGTATCACCATCTCGATCTCGCACGTCGAGTACCAGACCGAGAAGCGTCACTACGCGCACGTTGACTGCCCCGGCCACGCCGACTACGTCAAGAACATGATCACCGGTGCCGCCCAGATGGACGGCGCGATCCTCGTGGTCGCCGCCACCGACGGACCGATGGCTCAGACCCACGAGCACATCCTCCTGGCCCGCCAGGTTGGCGTGCCGGCGATCGTCGTCGCCCTCAACAAGTGCGACATGATCGATGACGAGGATGCCGACCTGATCGACCTTGTCGAGATGGAGCTCCGCGAGATCCTCTCCGCCCAGGAGTTCGACGGCGACAACCTGCCGATCGTCCGCGTCGCCGCCTTCCCCGCCCTGCAGGGCGAGGAGAAGTGGGCCGACTCGATCATCGAGCTCATGAACGCTGTCGACGAGTACATCCGCAGCCCGAGCGCGACATCGAGAAGCCCTTCCTGATGCCCGTTGAGGACGTCTTCACGATCACCGGTCGTGGCACCGTCATCACCGGCCGCATCGAGCGCGGCATCGTCAAGACCGGCGACGTCGTCGACATCGTCGGCATCCGTGACGACAAGCAGACCTCGACCGTCACCGGTGTCGAGATGTTCCGCAAGATTCTCGACGAGGGTCGCGCGGGCGAGAACGTCGGCCTGCTGCTCCGCGGCACCAAGAAGGAAGATGTCGAGCGCGGCATGGTCGTCATCAAGCCCGGGTCGACCACCCCGCACACCGACTTCGACGCCAACGTCTACGTGCTCACCAAGGAGGAGGGTGGCCGTCACAAGCCGTTCTTCTCCAACTACTCGCCCCAGTTCTACTTCCGTACGACTGACGTGACCGGCGTTGTCCAGCTTCCCGCTGGCACCGAGATGGTCATGCCCGGCGACAACACCGAGATGACCGTTCACCTGAACAAGCCCATCGCCATGGAGGAGAACCTCAAGTTCGCCATCCGTGAGGGCGGCCGCACCGTCGGCGCTGGTAACGTCACCAAGATCATCAAGTGATCTCCTGACTCACTGAGTCTCTGAGGGGCCGCGCGGATCACCGCGCGGCCCCTCTGTGCGTCCCGGTCCGGTCCCGGGAGGGGACGACGAAGGGGTCCTGCCTCCTCGGAGGCAGGACCCTCAGGTCGTTCGGGGCCGGGTCAGCCGCGCTTCTGCAGCGAGGCCCACTCGTCCCGGAGCCCGACGGTGCGGTGGAACAGCATCGGGGTGTCCAGGTCGGCGGCGAAGTAGCCGAGTCGCTCGAACTGCACGACCTCACCGGGTGTGGTGCTCGTGAGGGCGCCCTCAAGCTTCGCGCCTGTGAGCATCTCGCGGGAGTCGGGGTTGAGGTCGTCCAGTGCCTCACCCGTCCGTTCGCCCGGGGCCTCGGCCGTGAACAGCCGCTCGTAGAGGGCTACGGCGGCCTGCTCGGCGTGCGGCGCCGAGACCCAGTGCATCGTCGACTTCACCCGCCGGCCGTCGGGGCGTTGCCACCCTTCGTCTCCGGATCATAGGTGGCGAGCACCTCCACCACGTTGCCGTCGGCGTCCTTGACGGCCTCGGTGGCGGTGACGAAGTAGGCGCCGCGGAGGCGCACCTCGCGGCCGGGGAGAGGCGGAAGTACTTCGGCGGGGAACCTCCTGGAAGTCCTCCTGTTCGATCCACAGCTCGCCGGTGAACGGGACGAGCCTGGTGCCGTCCTCGGGGTTCTCCGGGTTGTTGGAGAGCTCGAAGTGCTCGACGACCGGCTGCCCGTTCCCGTCGGTCGGCCAGTTCGTCAGGCGCAGCTTCAGGGGGCGCAGGACGGCCATCCGGCGCTGGGCGGTGGCGTTCAGCTCGCGGCGGACGTAGCTCTCGAGGTACTCGATCGACTGGCGGGAGTTGGTGCGTGTCGTGCCGACCTCGCGGCAGAACGCGCGGATCGCGGAGGCGGGGTAGCCGCGACGCTTCAGGCCACGCAGGGTGGGCATCCGGGCGTCGTCCCAGCCGTCCATGATTCCGTCGGCCACCAGCTTCGCGAGGCGGCGCTTCGACGTGACGGTGTAGGTGAGCTCGAGGCGGGCGAACTCGTACTGACGCGGGGCGTCCTGGACGCCCAACTGCTCGAGGAACCAGTCGTAGAGCGGTCGGTGCGAGTCGAACTCGAGGGTGCAGATCGAGTGTGTGGTGCCCTCGATGGCATCGGACTGGCCGTGCGCCCAGTCGTAGGTGGGGTAGATCGACCATGCGTCGCCGGTGCGGTGGTGGTGCGCGTGACGGATCCGGTACATCACCGGGTCTCGCATCTGCATGTTCTCGTGGAACATGTCGATCTTCGCGCGGAGCACCCGGCTGCCCTCGGCGAACTCCCCGGCGCGCATCCGGCGGAACAGGTCGAGGTTCTCCTCGACGCTCCGGCCCGGTAGGGGAGTTGGTGCCCGGCCTGCCGAATCCACCGCGGCCGGCGGAGATGGTCTCGCCGTCCTGGTCGTCGACGTAGGCGAGCCCGCGGCCGATGAGCTCCTCGGCCCAGGTGTACAGCTGCTCGAAGTAGTCGGAGGCGTAGCGCTCCTCGGTGGGCTCATAGCCGAGCCAGCGGATGTCGTCGAGGATCGAGTCGACGAAGTCGGAGTCCTCGGTCTCGGGGTTGGTGTCGTCGAGCCGCAGGAAGCAGGTGCCGTCGAAGTCGGCGGCGACGCCGAAGTCCACCACGATCGCCTTGGCGTGGCCGATGTGCAGGTAGCCGTTGGGCTCCGGTGGGAACCGCGTCTGGACCCGTCCGCCGCGTACACCCTGCGCGACGTCGCCGGAGACGACGTCGTAGATGAAGTTGGAGGGCATGGCGGGATCAGTCATGCCCGTATGCTACCGGTTCGGTGAGGGGCTTCAGGCGCGGGTGAGGAGCCACACGAACAGCGCGATCGGCAGGAGTACAGCGAGCGCCAGCATGCTGAACAGGATGGCGGCCGCAGAGATCCAGTAGGCGATCGAGGCGTCGCGCACCTGGGCCCGGTCGTCGATGGTGCGGTTGAGGAGTTTGAGGTTCTTGCTGTTGGATCGCCAGGCGAAGTCGAGCAGGGTGCCGACACCCGGGATGACGCCGAGCAGCCAGTCGATCGCCCAGTTGCCGAGCATGCGCACCAGCACGGGTACCGGGGTGCGGAGCCGGATGGCGTCGATCATCACGGCCGAGCCGAACACCGCGCCGGTGGCGGTGCCCGCCCACGGGATGAGGCTGAGGACGGGATCGATGCCCAGCCGGATCTTCGTGCCGGGCACAGGCACGAGGTCCTCGAGGATGAAGGTCAGGGTGCGCGTCAGCTTGGCGGGTCGATCCGGCTCGAGCGCAGCCTCCGCCTGTGAGCGCGCGGATTCGAGGGTGGTCGGTACAACGTCGGCGCCGGGCGTCTCCTCACTGGTCATGTCCCCAAGTGTGCCTGAGGTCCGGGCCGGGCCGGGGCACTAGAGTTGGGGGCACTATGACTAATGAGGTTCCAGCCCGTACCCGGGTAGCTCCGTCGCCCACCGGCGACCCCCACGTCGGCACCGCCTTCATGGCGCTGTTCGATCTCGCCTGGGCGAGGAAGACGGGTGGCCAGTTCGTGCTGCGCATCGAGGACACCGACCAGAACCGCCTGGTCGAGGGTTCCGAGCAGCAGATCTACGACTCGCTCGACTGGCTGGCCCTCGCGCCCGACGAGAGCCCCGCTGTCGGCGGCCCCTACGCGCCGTACAAGCAGTCGGAGCGACTCGACACGTACAAGCCGTTCGTCGAGCAGTTGGTCGCCGACGGCCACGCCTACTACTGCTGGTGCTCCTCGGAGCGACTCGCCGAACTCCGCGAGGAGCAGAACCGGCAGAAGCTGTCGACCACCGGCTACGACCGGTTGTGCGTCGGGAAGACGCGCGAGGAGCGCGCCCAGCTGCCCGGCTTCAGTGAGACCCCCGTCGTGCGGATGCTGATCCCGACGATGCCCCGCTCGAGTTCGCCGACATCATCCGCGGCACCGTGAAGGCGCCCCGCCCGACGACCAGGTGATCCTGAAGGCTGACGGCTTCCCGACCTACCACCTCGCCGTGGTCGTCGACGACCACCTGATGGGGATCAACACCGTCGTGCGTGGAGAGGAGTGGATCTCGTCGACTCCCAAGCACATCCTGCTGTACCGCTGGCTCGGCTGGGAGTTGCCTGCGTTCGCGCACATGCCGCTGCTGCGTAACACCGACAAGTCCAAGATCTCCAAGCGCAAGAACCCGGCGGCGCGCCTCGTCTGGTTCCGCGAGCAGGGCTACCTGCCCGAGGCCGTGCGCAACTTCCTCCAGTTGCTGGGCTACGCCGGCGATGAGGAGAACGAGGTGTCGACGTTCGAGGAGTTCGTCGAGAACTTCTCGTGGGCCAAGGTCAACACCGTCGGCCCGATCTTCGACCTGAAGAAGCTCGACTGGCTGAACGGCCACTACATCCGTTCGCTGACCTCCGATGAGTTGGCCGACCGGATCGCGGCCTTCGCCAGCGCGACGGGCCAGTGGAGCGACCCGACCGATGAGCAGCGCGAAACGCTGCGTCGTGCCGTGCCGATCATCCAGGAGCGGCTCGTCCTGCTGGCCGACGCCCTGCCGCAGCTCGACTATCTCCTCGGCTCCGACGCCGACCTGGTGCTCGACCCTGAGGCGGTGGCCGCCCTTCCCGGAACGCGGCCGAGGTGCTTGACGCGGCGATCGAGGTGGTGGAGACGGTGGAGCTCACGCCGGAGGCCATCCAGGCCGGCCTGCGAGAGCGCATCGTGGAGGGCATGGGAATCAAGCCCAAGTTCGCCTTCGCTCCGATCCGGGTGGCCATCTCCGGGCGCCGCGTATCGCCGCCGCTCTTCGAGTCCGTGGAGATCCTGGGCCGCGACTCGTCGCTGGCCAGGCTCCGCGCGCTGCGCGCCCGGCTCTGACGGCGCGGGTGTCCGGCCCGGTCGTGGCCGGGCCGGACGCTTAGTCCTCGATGATCAGCTCGGGGTAGACCGGCTGCCACATCGCGTCGAAGATCTCCTCGACGGGGTGGGCGAGCGGTCGGTCGGCGACGCCGTCCTCCGCGGCCGCCGCGGCGACCGCGAGGGCGACCGTCGACGAGACGCGGCGCAGGTCCTGCATGCCCGGCAGCAGCGAGTCGCCGCGGATCTGGACGACCGACAGCGAAGCGACGGCCTCGGCGGATGCGGCGATCATCGCGTCGGTCACCCGGTTCGCGCGGCACACCGCCACGCCCAGCCCGAGGCCCGGGAAGACGAGGGCGTTGTTGGCCTGGGCGATCGTGTACGCGACGCCCTCGTAGCTGACCGGAGGAAACGGCGAGCCGGTCGCGATCATGGCCCGTCCCTCGGTCCACCGCAGCAGGTCGGAGGGTAGGGCCTCGGTCAGTGAGGTCGGGTTCGACAGCGGCATGATCATCGGACGCTCGACGTGGCCGGCCATGTCGACCACGATGTCCTCTGTGAATGAACCGGGCTGGCCCGAGGTGCCGATCAGCACGGTGGGGTGCACGTTCCGGACGATGTCGGGCAGCATGTAGTGCCCGACCTGGTCGAGCGTCCAGTCACCCAACTCGCCGATGCCCCGGGCGTACGGGCGCTGGAAGTCGCGGAACTTCTGCGTCGCGTCGTCGGTGACCAGGCCACGGCTGCTGGTGATCCAGAACCGCTGGCGCGCCTCCTCGGGGCTGAGCCCGCCCTTGACCATCAGGTCGACCAGGAGGTCGGCGATGCCGATGCCCGCGGTGCCGCCGCCGTGGATCACGAAGCGCTGGTCTCTGAGCTTCTCCCGCTTGCCCTTGACCCGGCGAGCACGGCGCTCGCCACGACGGCCGCGGTGCCCTGGATGTCGTCGTTGAAGGTGCAGATCCGGTCGCGGTAGGTGTCGAGCAGCCGGTGTGCATTGTCGGCGCCGAAGTCCTCCAATGCAGCATCGCGTGGGGGTAGACCTTCGACGCCGCCGTCACGAACTGCTCGATGAACTCGTCGTAGCGGGCTCCGCGGACGCGGCCGTGGCGCTCACCCATGTACAACTCGTCGTTCAGCAGCCGCAGGTTGTCGGTGCCGACGTCGAGCACGACGGCGAGGATGCGGTCGGGGTCCATCCCGCGGCCGCCGTGTAGAGCGACTTCTTGCCCATGCAGATCTGGATGCCCCGACGCCCTGGTCGCCGATGCCGAGGATGCCCTCGGAGTCGGTCACGATCAGCAGGTCGATGTCGTCGGGGCCGTGTTCGCTGGAGCGCAGCGCCCGCTCGACCATGTCGGGCTGGTTGATCGAGAGGAACACACCGTTGACCGCCTGGTACCACAGGCTGAACTCCTTGATCGCCTCGCCGATCGTGGGGGTGTAGACGATCGGCATCATCTCGGGCAGATGGTCGCTCAGCAGCCGGTAGAACAGCACCGTGTTGCGTTCGCGCAGCGCCTGCAGGTAGGCGAACTGCTCGAGCGCGGTCTCGGCGTGGCGGAACCGCTCGTATGCGCGTCGGGCCTGCGCCTCCAGCGGCGTGACGTTGCTCGGAAGCAGGCCGATGAGGCGCAGCTTGTCGCGCTGCTCCTGCGTGAAGGCGGTGCCGCGGTTGATGCGGGGGTTGCGCAGCACTGCGCGCCCCCGTGCGTTGATCTTGACCCGCGAACCGTGTCCGCCGGGCAACACCTCGTACTGGCGTTTGGGCATGCCGCCAGCCTAGTGTCACGCGCCGGTGATTCGTTGCGCTTCCGGCACACGGTGCCGCCTCCCCGCAGCAGGCCGTCGACCGGTGGGCCGTGATGAGGGCCGTCCCGTTTCGCGGTTTCGGCCGGGGCGCTGGGGCGGCGGGCTAGGGTGGGTGACGTGGTCACCTCCCACTCTGACAACTGGCGGATCACCCCCGCCGCGATGTTCCTGGTCGTCACCATCGACAACGGTGGCGAGCGGGCCGTCCACGCCGTCCTGCCCGAACTGGCCGGGCTCACGAGATCGGTGGGGTTCCGCTACCCCGAGCGCGAACTCACACTGCTGACGGGGATCGGTTCCGATGCCTGGGACCGGCTCTTCGCCGGGCCGCGTCCCGCCGGGCTGCACCCGTTCCGTGCGGTGAACGGGGAGCGGCACACGGCGCCGTCGACGCCGGGCGACCTGCTCTTCCACATCCGGGCCGATACGGCAGACCTCTGCTTCGAGTTGGCCGCCCGGATCCTCGAAGCGCTGGAGGGTGCCGTCACCGTGGTCGATGCCGTCAACGGCTTCCGCTACTTCGACACCCGCGACCTGCTCGGCTTCGTCGACGGCACCGAGAACCCCACCGGCGCCGAGGCGGACCGGGCCACCACCATCGGCGACGACGACCCCCGCTTCGCCGACGGCGCCTACGTGCACATCCAGAAGTACCTGCACGACCTCGCGGCTTGGAAGGCCCTGACGGTGGAGGAGCAGGAGGCGGTGATCGGGCGCAGGAAGCTCGAGGACACCGAGCTTCCCGACGAGCAACTGCCCGCCGACGCCCACATTCGGCTCAACGCCATCGAGGACGAGGCTGGGCGGGAGTTGGAGGTCGTGCGGCTCAACATGCCGTTCGGCGATCTCGGCCGCGGCGAGTTCGGCACGTTCTACATCGCCTACTCCCGCGACCCCGGGATCACCGAGCGGATGCTCGACAACATGTTCATCGGCGATCCGCCCGGCACCACCGACGCCATCCTCGAGTTCTCGACGGCGCACACCGGCTGCCTCTTCTTCGTTGCTCCGGGCGCGCTGCTCGACGACCCTCCGCCCGCGGCCCGCGTCATCCCTGAACCCGCGCCAGCCGTCACCGCGCCACCCGCGGCACCGGCCGGCCAGCTCCGCATCGGCAGCCTGAAAGGACAGAACTGATGAACAACCTGTACCGCGAACTCGCCCCCGTCAACGCGGTGGCCTGGGAACAGATCGAGGAGGAGGCCGCGCGCACGTTCCGCCGCCACATCGCGGGGCGCCGCGTCGTCGACGTCACCGGCCCGCTCGGCCCGGAGGCGGCGGCCACCAACACCGGCCATCTTGCGCCCACCGAGCCGCCCGCCGACGGGATCGAGGCGAACCTGCGCGTCGCGCAGCCCATGGTGCGGCTGCGGGTGCCCTTCATCGTGAGCCGCGAGGACATCGACAACGCTGAGCGTGGTGCGGAGGATTCCGACTGGGACCCGGTGAAGGAGGCCGCACGGCGGCTCGCGTTCGCCGAGGACCGCGCGATCTTCGAGGGTACGAGGCCGCGGGCATTCCCGGTATCCGGGCCAACGCGTCCAACAAGCCCTCGCGTTGCCGAACGAGCCCCGTGACATCCCCGATGTGATCGCGCACGCGGTCACCGAACTCCGCCTCGCGGGCGTGCAGGGGCCGTACAGCGTGCTCATGTCGGCGGAGAGCTACACGTTGGTGGCGGAGGCGTCCGATCACGGCTACCCGATCCTCGAACACATCCAGCGGCTCGTGGACGGACCCATCATCTGGGCGCCCGCGATCGACGGCGCCTTCGTGCTCACGACCCGCGGGGAGACTACGACCTGCAGTTGGGCAGCGATGTCGAGATCGGCTACCTGACGCACGACCTGGCGTCGGTGACGCTGTACCTGCAGGAGACGTTCACCTTCCTCGACTACACGTCGGAGGCCGCGGTTCCGCTCGCCTGAACGCCGGCGGTGATGGCGCGTCGGGCCGCCTCCGGCGCCGGTAGGTAGTGCAGCGCCAGGGAGTCGAGGATCCGCACCACCTGCGCGAGGGCGGCCTGCCGCTCGCCGTCCGAGGTCGCTCCCGCCGCCAGTTGCGCGGCCTTCCCGGCCCGTCGTGCATCGGGTCGGGCCGACTCCGGGAGGTGGGCGATGCCGAGGGTCTCGGCGTGGTCGCGTGCCACCGCGAAGCTGATCTCCAGTTCGGTGGCGAGGTCGTCGAACTCCTCGAGGTCATCGACGTGTGAACCGGCCCTGACCAGGGCGTTCTCGAAGGCGCCCGTCAACGGGCTCGCCGCGTCGAACAATGCTGGGCTCTCGATCCGGTAGACGATGTCGGAGGACAGCCGCCCGTACTCGTCGCGCACGGCGTCGATGCGGGCCTCGATGAGTGCCCGGCGTTCGATGCGCGTCATCACCTCAGGTCGTTCCCGCGCCGCCGGGCGAGGGCGTAGTCGACGAGGTTGGAGCCGTCCAGATGCAGGTCGCCCGCGGTGCGGAGCCGGAGCGGCCGCCGCTTCCGTAGAAGCGCCCAGAGCCCGCCCCAGACGGCGGCTCCCATGGGAAGGGCCATCGCGATGGCCACCGTGTTGAAGCTGAGGATCATGATCCCGACTACCAGGGCGCTGGCCACGGCGCACACGGGAGTGCGGAGTCGCATCGGTTCGTTGCCCAGGGCGGCCCAGTCGACCGGGGGATCGAGATGAGCTCCACGTTGCCCGGGACGACCTTGCCGAGCTGGGGCCGATCGCCGAGGCGCGCAGCGTCAACGTGCGGCTCCGCTCGAGGCTCGCGACCTTGGCCGTGCGGATCGTCCAGTGCCCGTTGTTGTCGGGGTACTCCACCGTCATCACCGCGGCCTGCGCGTGGTCGTCGGGAAGCAGGAGCAGCGAGGTGTCCTGCAGCTTTTCGGGGGAGTGTCCTCGGGGACGGTGGTCCAGAACGGGAAGATCATTCCTGGGTCTCCTCTGTGGGCCGCGAGAGCCTGCCGGGAAGTGCCAGCACCCGGTGCCCCTCGACCATCCGGACCGCCTCGCCGGGGAGGGAAGGTAGTAGAGGGCAAGTGATTCGAGGATCGAGGCGACCTGGCGCAGGGCCGTGGCGCGCTCTCCGGCGGTGGCGCCGTCGGTGACGAGGCGGGCCGTCTTGAGCGCCCGTTCGGCCTGGGGCGGAGATCCGTGGGGAAATGCCCCATGCCGACGGCCTCGGAGTGGGCCCGGGCGGTGTCGAACGCGATCCGCACGTCGGCGGCCAACGCGGAGAGCTCTGAGGAGTCCAGCTGGCCCTGCTGCCTGGTGTCCCAGCGGATCAGAGCAGTGGTGAGCGCCCTCGCCTTCGGGTCGACCTGGAACTGGCCGACACCCTCGACCAGATGAGCATTGCGGTGCAGGCGGGCCTCGGGTTCGACTCGGCGCTGGTGCGCATCGCCCGCAACGGCAAGGGGTGCTGGCCAGGGAGCTGGTGCGCACCCTGCAGGACATCCAGGTGGGCAGAGCAGGCGGGTGGCCTACGACGACCTCGCCATGCGCACCGGATCGACCCCGCTGCGCCGCTTCCTCCGCACCGTCGTGCAGGCCGAGGCGTACGGCATCCCGCTGGCCGACGTCCTCACGGCGCAGGCCGACGAGATGCGGATCGCCCGCAGGCAGCACGCGGAGAAGAAGGCCATGGAGATCCCCGTCAAGGTGGTCTTCCCCTCATCCTGTGCATCCTGCCGGTGATCTTCCTGGTGATCCTCGGCCCGGCCGTGATCAATGCCATCCAGGCCTTTGGCGGACTCGGATAGTGACCGAAAGCGAGGCCCCGCGACCGAGGCCCCACCGCGCCCGGTGCGCGGGTGGGTCGTCGCCGTGACGGCCGCGGCCGTAGCCGTCTGGGCGTTGCTCGTCGTGCCCCAGCCCTGGGCGCTGCCCGCCTACCTCGTGCTCGCGGCCGCCTGGGGGATCGCCATCGGGATCGACCTGGCCCGCCACCGACTGCCCGACCGCTACACCCTGCTCGGCTTCCTCGGTTTCGTGGCGCTCCTGCTGCCGGTGGCCGTCAGCGGCCCGGCCTCGGCCACTGGGGATGACGCTGGTGACGGCGCTGCTGAACGCCATCCTCCTGTTCGTGCTCGCCTTCATCAACCCGCGGGGCTTCGGCCTCGGCGACGTGAAGCTCGGGCTGAGCACCGGCGCGGCGCTCGGCTGGCTCGCCGGCGGGTGGGCGGGCGTCGTGTACGCGCTGCTCGGCACCGCGGTCGGATTCGTGCTGTTCGGCCTGACCAGCGTCGCGCTGCTCGTCAGCGGCAAGGCCGGGCGCGACACCGACATCGCGTTCGGCCCCTTCATGGTGGCGGGGTGCTTCTGGCGCCCGCCGCGCTCTCCCTGCTGCTGCGCTGAGCTCAGCCGCGCCCGTGCGCGGTGGTCCACCCGCTCAGATCCGGCCCCTGCGGCACGATGCCGAGCGGGTTCAGGTCGGTGTGCACCTTGTAGTAGTGATCCTTGATCTGCTGGAAGTTCACGTTGTTGCCGAACCCGGGCGTCTGGAACAGGTCGCGGGCGTAGCCCCACAGGTTGGGCAGCTCGATCAGCTTGTTGCGGTTGCACTTGAAGTGCCCGTGGTAGACGGGGTCGAAGCGCACCAGCGTCGTGAACAGCCGCACGTCGGCCTCGGTGATCGCGTCACCCATCAGGTACCGGCTCCGCCCGAGGCGCTCCTCCAGCCAGTCCAGAGCGGTGAACAGCCGCTCGTAGGCGGCGTCGTAGGCCGCCTGGGAGCCGGCGAAGCCGCAGCGGTAGACGCCGTTGTTGACCTCGGTGTAGACGCGGCGCATCACCTCGTCCATCTCCTCACGCAGGTCGACGGGCCAGAGGTCCGGGGCCCCTCCTTGTGGAAGTCGCGCCACTGGAAGAACAGGTCCTCGGTGATCTGCGGGAAGTCGTTGGTGACCACCTCGCCCGTGGTCTCGTCGACGATGGCGGGTACCGTGATGCCGCGCGGGTAGTCGGGGAACCGCTTGAGGTAGGCGTCCTTCAGGCGGGGGATGCCGAGGACGGGATCGACACCGCCGGGTCGAGGTCGAACGTCCAGGAGTCGGCGTCGTGCGTCGGGCCGGGGTTGCCCATCGAGATGACGTCGCGCAACCCGAGCAGGTCGCGGTCGATGATGGCGCGGTTGGCCCACGGACAGGCGTAGGCGGCGATCAGGCGGTAGCGGCCGGGCTCGACGGGGTAGTCGCCGCTGCCGTCCGTCGGGTTCTTCACGATGCGGGTGGTGATGTAGCGGGAGTCGCGGGTGAACTCCTTGCCCTTCACGGAGTAGACGCCGCCCGTGCCGTGTTCTGACTGCTGGCTCATGGCCCCAACCTACCCGGGCCGATCGCCCTGCGGCCGCCGATCGGTGACGGCGCCTCCTCGTCGATCACCGGAAGGTAGCGCAGGGCCGACGAGTCGAGCACACGGCGACGGTGTCGGCTGCGGGCCTGGATGCGGGCCAGGGATACCGGTTGGTCATCCGCCCGCGCCGGGGCCGTTCCCACTAGCCTGTTTTCATGTCAGTTGGCGGTGGAGGCCGGGGATTCCGGGGAGTGGACGAGGAAGCGCAGCGCAAGCTGAACGCAGAGGCGCCGGAGATTCCCGACCTCGGAAGTCGGATCGTGACGCTGTTCCAGCCTTACAAGGGACGCATCGCGGGCACCGCGGCCATCGTCATCCTCGGAGCGGCGATCGCGGTGATCCCCCCGCTGCTGGTGCAGCGCGTCTTCGACGATGCGCTGTTCCCGCAGGGTGGCGCGCCCAACCTGCGGCTGCTCGCGCAGTTGGTGGCCGCCATGGTGGGCCTCTACCTGCTGTCGGCCGGGCTCGGCGTGGCCCAGACCTGGCTCACCTCCACGGTCGGTAACCGGGTCACCGGCGACCTGCGGGTGCGGCTCTTCGAGCACCTGCAGGCAATGGAGCTCGGGTTCTTCACCCGTACCAAGACCGGCGTCATCCAGTCCCGGCTGCAGAACGACGTCGGCGCCGTGTCCGGGGTGCTCACCAACACCGTCACCAGCATCCTCGGCAACGTGGTCACGGTCATCTCCGCGCTCGTCGCGATGATCCTGATCGACTGGCGCCTCACCCTGATCGCCGTCGTGCTGATGCCGATCCTCGTGCTGATCCAGCGCCGGGTGGGGCAGGTGCGCGCAAGGATCGCCGCGCAGACCCAGGAGTCGCTCTCCGAGCTGACCTCCATCACGCAGGAGACTCTCAGCGTCTCCGGCATCCTGCTCTCCAAGTCGTTCAACCGGCAGCGCACCGAGTCGGGCCGCTACCAGGGCGAGAACGCCAACCAGATCGGGTTGCAGGTGAAGCGGGCCATGAGCGGGCAGGGCTTCTTCGCCGTGGTGCAGGTGATCATGGCGAGCATCCCGGCCGTGATCTACCTCGTCTCCGGCTACCTGCTGGGCGGCGGTGCCGACACCATCACCGCGGGCACGATCGTCGCCTTCACGACGGTGCAGGCCCGCCTGCTGCAGCCGCTCATGGGCCTGATGCGCGTGGCGCTCGACCTGCAGACGTCCAGCGCGATCTTCGCCCGCATCTTCGAGTACCTGGACATGACACCTGCCATCTCCGACGCGCCCGACGCCATCGAGGTGGTCGACGGCCCCGGCCCGCTCGGGCGCATCGAGTTCAGCGACGTTACCTTCCGCTACCCGGACGCGGCCCCGACACCCGGCCCACCCTGTCGGGGATCAACTTCACCGCGGAGCCAGGGCAGCATGTGGCCTTCGTCGGGCCCTCGGGCGCTGGCAAGTCCACCGTGCTCTACCTCGCGCCCCGGCTCTACGAGGTGACGGGTGGAAGCGTGGCCTTCGCGGGCACCGATGTGCGTCGGCTCACGCAGGCCTCGATCATCGACCACGTCGGCATCGTGTCGCAGGAGACGTACCTCTTCCACGCGACCATCCGCGAGAACCTGCTCTACGCGATGCCCGACGCCACACAGGAGCAGATCGAGAAAGCGTGCGTCTCAGCCAACATCCACCACATCATCACCAGTTTCGAGGACGGCTACGACACGGTCGTGGGGAGCGCGGCTACCGGCTCTCCGGTGGCGAGAAGCAGCGGATCGCGATCGCCCGGGTGCTGCTGAAGGACCCGCCTGTGCTGCTGCTCGACGAGGCTACGAGCGCGCTCGACACGGTCTCTGAGCGGGTCGTCCAGGAGGCGCTCGACAACGTCGCCCGGGTCGCACCACCTTGTCCATCGCCCACCGGCTCTCGACCGTGGTCGGGCCGACGTGATCCACGTCATCGAGGCGGGCCACATCGTCGAGTCGGGCACACACACCGAACTGCTGGCGCGCGGCGGCCTGTACGCCAGCCTCGCCGCCCAGCAGATGGAGGCGGCCAAGATCGAGGGCGTCGAAGCGACGGCCTACCCGGAACGTCGGGCCGACAAGCCTCCGCGCCAGGACGGCGAGGTGCTGCCGGTGGTGGCCTTCGCAGGCCTGAACGGTACGAGCGTCGCGGGATGGGCCCAGGTCGACTGAGAGCAGCCCCTATCCGCGCAGCCAGCCGCGCAGCGTCTGGAGCCTCTCGTCGACCTCCTTCTGCGAGGCCTGGGCGAGCTTCGGCCCGCCGCATTCGCGACGCAGGTCGGCGTGCACGTGGCTGTGCGGGATGCCCTTGACACGCGCGTACTGGGCCACCAGCGAGTTGAGTTCCTTGCGCTTCGAGGCGATCGCCCGGTGCAGCGCCACCTCCGGCTCGGCGGTGCGGTCCTCGCGCTCCCGGCGACGCAACTGCCTGCGCTGCCGATCGGCGAGCAGCACACTCACCTGATTGGGTTCCAGCAGCCCGGGAAGCCCGAGGTAGTCGGCCTCGTCCTGCGACGAGGGCTCGGCGTGCATGCCGAAGGCCTGCGAGTCGAACAGCACGTGGTCGAACGTCGCCTGCGACTCGAGCGCCTCGAAGGATCCGAGCAGGTCGTCGGAGGCCGAATCGGTGCGGTTGGCCGCCTCCATCAGCGCCTCGGTCTCGGCCCAGATGTCCATCTCGTCAGTCTTCGGGCGGCCCATCACGTGGTCGCGCTGGCGTTCGATGGTGGCCGCATGCGAGAGCAGGACGGGCACCGTCGGCAGGAACACGGTCGCCACCTCGCCGCGGCGACGGCTGCGCACGAAGCGACCCACGGCCTGGGCGAAGAACAGCGGTGTCGACGTCGCGGTGGCGTAGACGCCGACGGCGAGCCGGGCACGTCGACCCCCTCCGACACCATGCGCACGGCCACCATCCACCGGTCCTCGGAGGCGGAGAACTCGTCGATCCGCGCGCTGGCCTTCGAGTCATCGGAGAGCACGACGCACGGACGCCTGCCCGTCAGGTCGGTCAGCAGCTTCGCGTAGGCCCGCGCAGTCGTCTGGTTGGTCGCGATCACGAGGCCGCCTGCGTCCGGCACGTGGCGGCGCACCTCGGTGAGCCGGCGGTCGGCGGCGCGCAGCACGGCCGAGACCCACTCGCCCTGCGGGGCGAGCGCCGTCCGCCAGGCGGCGGAGGTGAGGTCCTTCGTCATGGGTACGCCGAGGTCGGCGGCCAGTTCGTCGCCCGACTTGGTGCGCCACCGCATCGGCCCGCCATAGTTCATGAACAGCACGGGGCGCACGACGTGGTCGGCCAGCGCCTCGGCGTAGCCGTAGGTGTAGTCGGCCCGCGACTGGCTCACGCCGGGCGCGAGCTCGTCGTAGGCGACGAACGGGATGGGGTTGTCGTCGGAGCGGAACGGGGTTCCGGTCAGCGACAGGCGGCGCTTCGCGTTCTGGAAGGCGTAGACGATGGCCTCCCCCAGCTCTTGGAATCACCCGCGTGGTGGATCTCGTCGAAGATCACCAGCACGTCCTTCGAGACGCAGAGGGCCTCGTAGACATACGACCTGGCCGCGACACCCGCGTACGTGACGGCGGATCCGTCATACTCCTTCGAACGGCCCTTCCGCGAGGAGCCGCCGGTGCCGGGGTCGAGCTGGATGCCGACCCGGGCCGCGGCATCGGCCCACTGCACCTTCAGGTGCTCCGTCGGCGTGACCACGACGATCCGACGCACCTCGCGGGTCTGCAGCAGCGTGCGGGCCACCCGCAGCGCGAAGGTCGTCTTGCCTGCGCCCGGGGTAGCGACGCAGAGGAAGTCGCGGGCTGGTCGGTTTCGTACTGGGTGAGGGCCTCCTGCTGCCAGGCGCGGAGGGACGACGCGGTTCCCAGGCTGCGCGCTGGGGAAGGCCGGGGAGAGATGTTCAAGAGCCGAGGACGACATACGGTCGGCCACTTTAGCCATCGGGAGTGCCAAATCCCAACGGTGTCATCCGCCGGACGGGTCTGGGCCCTCAACCTCGTTGCAGCGACCCGAGTGTGGCCGCGCCGAGCTCCTGCGCGAGGGCCAGATAGAGCTCGGCGCAGGCCAGCGCGTCGGTGAGCGCGTCGTGCCCCGGTAGCCGGGGAGACCCGCCCGCGCCCGCAACCGCCACAGCCGAAGCGCATCTGGCCTGCGCGGCTCGTCCTCACCCATTGCCCGCATGGCAAGGCGCATCGTGTCGACGCTCGGGATGTCGATGTCGATGCCGTGGAGCGACCGGACGGCGGAGGTGAGGAAGCCGACCTCGATGCCGGTGTGGTGGCGAGCAGCACCCGGCCGGCGAGGGCGTCGAAGAGCCGGTCGAGCGCGTCGGGCAGGTCGATCCCGTCTGCCGCCACCTCGTCGTCGGTGAGTTGATGGATCACGGCGGACTGACCGACGTCGACGCCGGCGTTGACGAGGCAGCCGTACGCCGTCGCGAAGCGCACCGTCAGCCCGTCGACGCCGATCGCGCCGACCGACAGGATGTGGTCGGTGGCCGGCTCGAGGCCCGTGGTCTCCAGATCGACGGCGAGGAGGCCGAGCTCCCGCACCCGGGTGCCGCGCGGGGAGGGGCGTCTCCAGGAAACGACGCAGCCCGCCGTCGGGGACCGACGCGGCGAGGGCGGCGTTGCCCCGCCGTCGCGGCCACCTCATGAGATGAACTGGGTCTGGAACGTCACATTGAGCGCCGACTGGGCACGCCGCACGATGGCGAAGGCCTCGCGCAGGTGGCGGCGTTCGAAGTCGGAGATCGCCATGGGGTCGATGAAGTTGTCCGGCACCTTCCCCTGCGCGATCATGCGGCCCTGATGCTGGAGCCGGGTGTAACCGAGGAACTCGTGTGCATCCAGCAGGTTGTGCACCTCGACGCCGTGCTCGGACGCGGCCCGCAGCCGGGCCCGGGTGCCCACCTGGGGAAGGCCCCAGCGGAGGGCGTAGAGGCGTGCCACGTCGACGATGGGGTGATGCCGCCGAGCTTGATGTCGAGCCGGTCGCGGTGCCTGCCGCGGCGCTCCACCACGAAGCCGCGCATGAACCCGATCGGTACCTCGATGTCGTTGGCGTGGCGTGCGAGGTGCCCGAGGAAGCGCGTCGAGGTCGGCGCCGTCGCGAGGACGCGTCCCTGCAGGGCGGCGAAGAGGGTGTGGTCGCCGTGGATGGGCCGCATGTCGAAGAAGATCGACGAGTTCAGCACCGCCTCCGACGTCGGGGAACCGAGCCAGTTGCCGAACTCGCCCGCCCACGCGGAGAGCCGCCTGCGCCAGCGGGGGTTGGAGGCCATGGCCTCCCCGTTGCAGAGCGGGAACCCGCATTCCGCGAGCGCCGCCGTCAGCCATTCCGCCAGTGCGGTGAAGTACGGCTCGTGTTCCGGCGCCATGTCGTCGGAGATGATCATCGCGTGGTCCTGGTCGGACCCCATCGCCTGCTCCTGCCGCGCGAGCGAGCCGAGCGCCACCCAGCAGTAGGGCACCGGCGGTGGCCCGAGCCTGTCCTCGGCCAGCGCAGCAAGTCGCTCCCAGAGGGCGTCGGAGGTGCGCGACACGATCCGGGTGACGTCCTCGGCCGTAGCGTCCTGCCGCAGCAGCCGCGACACCAGGGTCGGCACCCTGGCCATCACCTCGGCGGCACCCGCGACGTCGTGGCGGTGCTTGAGGTCGCCGACCAGGTACAGCGGGCTCGACCGCTCGAGCCGCATCAGGTCGCCCGCCGTCACCATGCCGACGATCCGCTCGCCGTCGAGCACAGGCAGGTGGTGGATCCGGTGCTCCACGAGGCTCATCAGCACGTCGAGCGCCAGCACGTCGGCCTGGATGGTGCGCGGGTGGTGGTCATGACGTCGGCGAGTGGCGTGTCGCTCGGGAGGGCGCCTGCGACCACCCGGCGCAGGTCGCGGTCGGTGAGGATCCCGGCGAGCCGCTCGTCGCGGGTGACGATGATCGCGGAGATCCGCTCCCTGTCCATCAGGCGAGCCGCCTCGCCCACGGTGACGTCGTCCCCGATCGTGACCGGGGCCCTCGACACGATGTCGCCCAGCGGCACCTGCAGCACGGGCCCGCCCTCGGGCACCTTGCGGGTCGCGTCGGCCAGCCTCGACTCCGTGAAGAAGCGGCGCACCTCCGGGAGCGCCACGAGTTCCGCCACGACGGTGGCGTTGAACGACCACAGCAGCGTGTCCTCGATCGCGGTGAACGTGAAGCGGGAGGGTCGCTCCTCGATGATGGAGGCCTGCCCGAAGCAGGCGCCCTGTTCCTCGTGGGTGACGAGCGCCCCGTCGGCGTCGAGCACCTCGACGGCGCCGGAGCGGATGACGTGCATCATCGACGGCGCGGCCCCGGCCTCGAGGATCACCGTCCCGCGTCGCACGTAGCTGCCGACGGCCTGCCGGGCGAGGGCGGGCACCCTGCCGGGGGCAGCAGCGACCATGGCTCCCGGCCCGCGAGAAACTGCGTCGTCTCCGCCACTTCGGACATGTCGGGAAGCCTACTGGCCCGGGGCCTGCACGGCCGGGAACAGACGCAAACAAGGCGGTCACGCCCTCGTCCCTCCACTCAGTGGCCACTATTTACAGGCAGACCGACCAGAAGTGGCCACTGGCCGATTTTTCCGGGGGCCAGCCTGGGTGGCTAGCATCGGAGGATGCTCCCACCCCCTCACCGGCGGGCGGCGCGGGTCGTCGTGCTCGACCCGGCAGGCATGGTCCTGCTCGCCTCCTCCCACGACGTCGACGACCCCGGGCGACGCTGGTGGTACACGCTCGGCGGAGGCATCGGGCCCGGTGAGGGCCCGCGCCAGGCCGCGGTGCGTGAGGTGCTGGAGGAGAGCGGGATCGCTCTGGCACCCGACGAGCTTCTCGGCCCGTCGCCACCCGCCGGGCGGTGCTGGACTTCGCCGCGGGGACGTCATCCAGGATGAGGAGTACTACCTCGTCACGGTCCCATCGGCCGCCATGGCCACCCACGATGCGGGCTGGACGGACGGGGAACGCGAGTCGATGGACGAGGTCTGCTGGATGGCGGTGGAGGTGCTCGAGGAAGTGGGCATCGAGGTGTTCCCTCCCGAGCTACCCGGCCTGGTCCGGCAACTCGCGGCCGGTTGGGACGGCGCCTGCCGTCGACTGGGCGAGTCGCCCCGGTCATTGTCATCACAATAGGATTGCGGGAGTCGGAACCGCCGACCGCTGATCCCCATGGAGGAAATGTGTCGGAGATCTACTCCTTTTCGCCCGGTTCGGGACGCCGTGTGCAGCCGAGGTCACGGTTGGCTTCCAACGCTGCCAGCATCGACCTGAGCGGCACCTGGCGGTTCCGGTTCTCCGACCGCCCGATCTGGCTCCCGAGGGCGCCGATGGGATCGACTTCGACGACTCCGGCTGGGATGACATCGCCGTGCCGAGCCACTGGGTGCTGCAGGGGCGCGACGACTGGGGACGCCCGGCCTACACCAACATCTCGTACCCGTTCCCGGTCGAGCCGCCCTTCGTGCCCGACGAGAACCCCACCGGCGACTACCGCGTCGACTTCGACCTTCCCGAGGCCTTCACCGAGCGGATCCACCTCCGCTTCGACGGCGTCGAGTCGCTGGCGATCGTGTCGCTGAACGGTGCGCAGGTGGGCGTCATCCGCGGCAGCCGCCTCGCCCAGGAGCTCGACGTGACCGATCAGGCCCGCGTCGGTCGCAATGTGTTGCATGTGCGCGTCCACCAGTGGTCGGCCGCCACGTATCTGGAGGACCAGGACCAGTGGTGGCTGCCGGGCATCTTCCGGGAGGTGACCGTGCTCGCCCGCCCCGCCGGGGGATCGACGACGTCTGGCTGCGCGCCGACTTCGACCCGGCCACCGGCCACGGCACCGTCCTTCCGGAGCTCCGCGCCGCGGCGTTCCCCGTCACGGTGACGATCCCCGAACTGGGCATCGAGACGAGTTTCGCCTCCCCAGCCGAAGTCGCTCCCATCGCCGTCGGCGAGGTGGCCCCGTGGAGCGCCGACCGGCCGCGCCTCTACGACGCGACGGTCGCCAACGCGGCCGAGACCCTCACCCTGCGGCTCGGCTTCCGACGCATCGAGATCGTCGGCCATGAGTGGCGCGTCAACGGGCGCAAGCTCCGGATCCGTGGCGTCAACCGCCACGAGTACGACCCCGACCACGGCCGCGTCTTCGACGAGGATGCCGTGCGCGCCCAGCTCGAGCTGATGAAGCGCCACAACATCAACGCGGTACGCACCTCGCACTACCCGCCGCACCCCCGCTTCTTCGACCTCACCGACGAGCTGGGCTGTGGGTCATCGACGAGTGCGACTACGAGACCCACGGCTTCGGGGACGGCGACTGGGTCGACAACCCCTCCGACGACCCGCGCTGGCGTGAGGCGCTCGTCGACCGCGTGGAGCGCATGGTCGAGCGCGACAAGAACCATCCGTCGATCGTGGCCTGGTCGCTCGGCAACGAGGCCGGCACCGGCCGGAACACGGCCGCGATGGCGGCGTGGGTGCACCGCCGCGACCCGGAGCGCCCCGTCCACTACGAACCCGACTACGAGGGCCGCTACACCGACATCGTCTCGCGGATGTACGAGACGGTCGAGGGCATGGAGGACATGGCCGCGGGCACCGGGAACCACCATGAGGCGACGCCCGGCCGCAACGCGGTCCTCGCGGGTCGCCCCATGATCCTGTGCGAGTACGAGCACGCCATGGGCAACGGCGCCGGAGCGCTCCTCGAGTACGAGCGGCTCTTCGACACGCTGCCGCAGTGGCACGGTGGCTTCGTCTGGGAGTGGCGTGACCACGGCCTGCGCACCACCACCCCCGACGGCGTGGAGTTCTTCGGCTACGGCGGTGACTTCGGTGAGGTCGTCCACGACGGCTCATTCGTCTGCGACGGCATGCTGCTCTCGGACGGCACCCCCACACCTATGCTCGCGGAGTTCGCGGCGGTCACCACCCCGGTCAAGCTCCGGCTCGGAGACGGGCAGGTGACAATTGAGAACCACCGCCACGACGGCGACACCTCCGACCTCCTCTTCCGGTGGATCGACGAGCTCGACGGCCGCGTTATCGGCCGCGGCGACCTGGCGGTGCCGCCGGTCGCTCCCGGCGGGGAGACGAGCCTCCCGCTTCCGAGCTTCGCGCCCCACGACGGGAGCTGTGGCGCACCGTCGAGGCCGTCACCGTCGAGGCGACGCCGTGGGCGGGGAGGGGCACCGCGTCTCGCACGCCCAGCAGCTCCTCTCCTCCGTGGCCGCCTGGGACGCCAGGCCGCTCGACGACCGGTCGCCCGAGACGGTCGGGGGACGATCACGTTCGGCCAGGCCACCTTCGACGCCCGCACCGGCGACCTGGTGCGGATGGCCGGACGCGAGGTGAACGGCCCCAGGCTCGAGCTGTGGCGCGCCCCACCGAGAATGACTCGCTCGGCGACTTCCCCTCCTACGTCGACGTCGAGGCCGTCGCCTCCCGCGGCGCGGGAGCCCCCGCCCCATCGTCGGCGGAGCAGTGGCGTGAGGCGGGCCTCGACCGGCTGCAGCGCCGCGTCCTCGCCGTCGAGGCCACCCCAGGTCGCCTCGTCGTGCGGCACAGGTACGCGCCCGCCGCGACCCGGCAGGCCGTCGAGGTTGAGTTGATCTGGACCCTGCGTGGGTCGGACCTGCATCTTGACGCCAGCGCCACGCCCACCGCCGGATGGCCGGGCACCTGGCCGAGGCTCGGTCTCCACTTCGAGCTTCAGGCCGACGTCGGCGCGGTTGAGTGGTTCGGCACCGGCCCGCCGAGAACTACCCGGATTCGCGCTCGGCTGCGATCGTGGGTCGTTTCTCCTCAACGGTCGACGACCTCGTCGTGAACTACGCCGTGCCGCAGGAGAGCGGTCATCGCAGCGACCTGCGTGAACTGACGCTCCCCGGCCTCGGCGTCACGGTCAGGGCCTCGCGGGTGGCGGGGAGCTGCCAGGGTTCACCCTGCGCGCCCACGACGCGCACCAGGTGGCGGCGGCGGCTCACCCGCACGAGTTGCCTGCCTCGTCGGCGACGCACCTGTACCTCGACGCCCGGCAGCATGGGCTCGGGTCGCGCTCCTGCGGGCCGGATGTCCGTCCGGAGTACCTGCTGCGGCCACGTGCCGCGGGCTGGTCGATCGACCTGACCGTCGCCTGATCCGGGCCGACCTGATCCGACCGGGTGTGGTCGGAGCGACTTCCTACAAGGAGTAGTATTTAGTCCACAGCGACGTACCGTGTCGCCTGGTTCCGAGCCACTGGCCGGATTCCGGGCGCCGGTACGTCGTGTCACGATAAGACTCTCCCAGGAGCGATATGACGGCCTCGGCCCCCACCCGCGAAGACTCACTCGTACCCGAAGATCCGTGGGGAGGTTTCGTCCCCGGTGCGTGGCAGACCTCGATCGACGTGCGCGACTTCATCCTCACCAACTTCACCCCTTCGAGGGTGACGCGTCCTTCCTTGAGGGCCCGACGACCAAGACCCTCAACGTGTGGGACACGCTGCAGCGCGAGTTCCTGAGCGTCGAGCGGGCCAGGCGCGTCTACGACGTGGAGACTGCGATCCCCGGCGATGTGGACGCGTTCCCCGCGGGCTACATCTGCGCCGACGACGACGTCATCGTCGGGCTCCAGACCGACACCCCGCTGAAGCGGCCCATGATGCCTGCCGGCGGTTGGCGGATGGTCGAGACGGCCACGCGCGAGGCCGGGCTCGAGCCCGATCCCCGGATCAAGGAGATCTTCACCCGCTACCGCAAGACGCACAACGAGGCCGTCTTCGACATCTACACCCGCGCATCCGCGCCGCCCGGAGCTCGCACCTGATCACCGGCCTGCCCGACGCCTACGGCCGCGGCCGCATCATCGGCGACTACCGCCGCGTCGCCCTCTACGGTGTCGACCGGCTGATCGAGGCCAAGCAGGCCGACAAGGACTCGGTGGCCGACAAGCCGTTCAGCGAACACTGGGCCCGCTACCGCGAGGAGCACTCCGAGCAGATCAAGGCGCTGAAGAAGCTCAGGAACCTCGGCGAGAGCTACGGCTTCGACCTGTCGCGCCCGGCCGTCACCTTCCATGAGGCCGTGCAGTGGACGTACCTGGCCTACCTCGCCTCGGTGAAGAGCCAGGACGGTGCCGCCATGAGCATCGGTCGACTCTCGGGCTTCTTCGACGTCTACGCCGAGCGCGACCTCGCGGCCGGCCTCATCACCGAGTCCGACGCGCAGGAGATCATCGACGCGCTGGTCACGAAGCTGCGCATCGTGCGGTTCCTCCGCACCATCGACTACGACCAGATCTTCTCCGGCGACCCCTACTGGGCCACCTGGTCCGACGGCGGCTTCGCCAACGACGGCCGCACCCTGGTGACGAAGACGTCGTTCCGCCTGCTGCAGACCCTGCGTAACCTCGGCCCTGCCCCCGAGCCGAACATCACCATCTACTGGGATGCGGCTCTGCCCGCGGGTACAAGAACTTCTGCTCGCAGATCTCCATCGAGACCTCGGCGATCCAGTACGAGTCCGACGCGCAGATCCGCGGCCACTGGGGCGACGACACGGCCATCGCGTGCTGCGTGTCGCCGATGGCCATCGGCAAGCAGATGCAGTTCTTCGGTGCCCGTCTCAACACCGCGAAGGCACTGCTGTACGCCATCAACGGCGGCCGCGACGAGGTCAGCGGTAAGCAGATCATGGACGGCTACGAGCCGGTCACCGGCGACGAGCCGTTGGACTTCGACACCGTCTGGGCCAGGTACGACGCCATGCTGGACTGGGCCGTCCAGACCTACGTCGAGGCGCTGAACATCATCCACTACTGCCACGACAGGTACGCCTACGAGGCGATGGAGATGGCGCTGCACGACGACGAGATCGTGCGCACCATGGGCTGCGGCATGGCGGGGCTCTCGATCGTGGCCGATTCGCTCGCCGCGATCCGCTACGCGACCGTCACGCCGGTGCGCGACGACTCCGGTCTTGTCATCGACTACATCACCGAAGGTGACTTCCCCCGCTACGGCAACGACGACGACCGCGCAGACGACATCGCGCAGCTCGTCGTCAGGACCGTGATGGACAAGATCAGGAAGATCCACCTCTACCGCGACGCGGTTCCCACCCAGTCGGTGCTCACCATCACGTCGAACGTGGTCTACGGCAAGGCGACCGGCGCGTTCCCGTCCGGCCACGCGGCCGGCACCCCGTTCGCGCCCGGCGCCAACCCGGAAAACGGTGCGGACACGCACGGCATGCTCGCCTCCATGATGAGCGTCGGCAAGCTGTCCTACGACGACGCCCTCGACGGCATCTCGCTGACCAACACCATCACTCCCGGCGCGCTCGGTCGCACCGAGGAGGAGCGCATCGCCAACCTGGTGGGCATCCTCGACGCGGGCATGGGGAGGGGCTCTACCACGCCAACATCAACGTGCTCAACCGTGAGACGCTGCTCGATGCGATGGAGAACCCGGACAACTACCCGCAGTTGACGATCCGCGTCTCCGGATACGCCGTCAACTTCGTCAAGCTGACGCGCGAGCAGCAGCTCGACGTCCTGTCACGGACCTTCCACGAGGCGCTCTGACGTGACCGACGTCCTGCGGGACGCCCCGGCCGGCGCCGGGCGTCCGCCGCGACGGGTGCGGCCATGCTCGGCGGCATCCCCGTCGTCGGTGACATCGAGCGCTCCGAGCTCCTGCTTGCGCAGCGGCTCGGAGAGATCGGGTCGGTCCACTCCTGGGAGCTGGTCACGGCCGTCGACGGACCGGGCACCCGGATGACCACCTTTCTCGCGGGCTGCCCGCTCAGATGTCTCTACTGCCACAACCCTGACACGATGGCCGCGAACCGCGGCGTGCCGGTGCGCTCCGATGACCTGCTGGCGCGGATCCGTCGCTACCGCGGGTGTTCCGCGCCACCCGCGGGGCATCACGCTTTCGGGCGGCGAGGTGCTGCAGCAGCCGGCGTTCGCGGCGCGCATCCTGCGGGGCGCGAAGGGGATGGGCATCCACACGGCCATCGACACCTCCGGCTTCCTCGGGCGCAACGCCACCGATGAGATGCTGGCCGACGTCGACCTCGTGCTCCTGGACGTGAAGTCGGGCGACGAGGAGACCTACCGTCGGGTGACCGGCCGCGACCTCCAACCCACCCTCGACTTCGGACGCCGCCTCGACGGGCTCGGCATCGCCACCTGGATCCGATTCGTGCTGGTGCCGGGGCTGACCGACGACCCTGCCAACGTCGCGGCGGTGGCGGACTACACGGCCACCCTCGGCAACGTCGAGCGGGTCGAGGTGCTGCCCTTCCACCAGATGGGCAGGGCGAAGTGGGAGGAGATCGGGATGCCGTATCAGTTGGGCGATGCCCGACCACCCGGCAACGACGAGGTTGAGGCCGCGCGTGGGATCTTCCGCGCCCGTGGCCTGACGACCTACTGACGGCCACGGACCGCCTCGACACCCCCGTGCCCCGCGGCCGGGCGTGTCGCAGGCGGTTCGCCACCCCCGATTTGGCGAGCGGGGGAGACCGTGAAAGAATATGACGGTTGCTCCGCGAGGGGTGCAGGGTGCGAAAGCGCCTGACGCCCACCGAGCGAGGTCTGATTGCCCAAGCGCGAGATTAGACCTTCAGAGGCTGAATGGCCCGAGAAGGACGTCTCATCTTGCGGCTGATGGCGCGACACTCCCGAGCGCGGGGTCGGGGCGACAAGGGGTTTTACCCCGTAGGAACTTGAAATTTCCAAAGGGACGAGAAGAAGGAACGACTGTGGCTGGACAAAAGATCCGCATCAGGCTGCGGGCGTATGACCATGAGGTCATCGACAGCTCGGCGCGCAAAATCGTCGACACCGTGACTCGCACGGGTGCGAAGGTGGCGGGCCCCGTGCCGCTGCCGACGGAGAAGAACGTGTTCTGCGTTATCCGTTCGCCCCACAAGTACAAGGACAGCCGTGAGCACTTCGAGATGCGCACGCACAAGCGTCTGATCGACATCCTCGATCCGACGCCGAAGACGGTCGATTCGCTGATGCGTCTCGATCTGCCGGCCGGTGTCGACATCGAGATCAAGCTCCCGTGAGGTCTGCTGAAATGAGTGAACGAATCGTGAAGGGCATCCTGGGCACCAAGCTCGGCATGACCCAGCTGTGGGACGAGAACAACAAGGTCGTCCCCGTGACCGTGATCCAGGCCGGTCCCTGCGTCGTGACGCAGGTCCGCACCCCCGAGGTTGACGGCTACAACGCCGTGCAGCTCGGCTTCGGTGCCGTCAAGGCCAAGAAGGTCACCAAGCCGGAGGCCGGGCACTTCGCCAAGGCCGACGTCACCGCCCGCAAGCACCTGGTTGAACTCCGCACCGCTGATGCGTCCGAGTTCCAGCTGGGTCAGGAGCTGACGGCCGAGGTCTTCGCCGACGGCGAGATCGTCGACGTGACCGGCACCTCCAAGGGCAAGGGCACCGCGGGTGTCATGAAGCGCCACGGCTTCAAGGGTCTGCGCGCCTCGCACGGTGTGCACCGCAAGCACCGCTCGCCCGGTTCCATCGGTGGCTGCGCCACCCCCGGCAGGGTCTTCAAGGGCCTCCGCATGGCGGGTCGCATGGGCAATGACAAGGTCACCGTCCAGAACCTCAAGATTCACGCGGTTGACGCCGAGCGTGGCCTCCTGCTGGTCCGCGGCGCCATCCCGGCAACAACGGCGACTTCGTCGTCGTCCGCAGCGCAGCTAAGAAGGGTGTCGCAGCATGAGCGATCTGACTGTTGACGTGATCGACGCCAAGGGCAAGAAGGCAGGCAAGGCCGACCTTCCCGGTGAGCTGTTCGACACGCAGACCAACATCCCGCTGATCCACCAGGTCGTCGTGGCCCAGCTGGCCGCCGCCCGTCAGGGCACGCATGACACCAAGACCCGCGGCGAGGTCCGCGGCGGTGGCATCAAGCCCTGGCGTCAGAAGGGCACCGGCCGTGCGCGTCACGGCTCGCGTCGCTCGCCGATCTGGACCGGCGGTGGCGTCGTCCACGGCCCGACCCCGCGCGACTACTCGCAGCGCACCCCCAAGAAGATGATCGCCGCCGCTCTGCGTGGCGCCCTCTCCGACCGGGCCCGCGACGGTCACGTGTTCGTCATCTCCGAGCTCGTCTCGGGTGAGAAGCCCTCGACCAAGGCGGCAATCGCCTCGCTGACCGCCGTCGCCGGCGACATCAGCAAGGTGCTCGTCGTGCTCGACCGCTTCGAGGACGTGGCCTGGCTGAGCCTCCGCAACGTCCCGACCGTCCACGCTCTGGCCGTCGACCAGCTCAACACGTACGACGTGCTGGTCAACGACAAGGTCGTGTTCACCTCTGCAGCGCTCGCGGCTTTTGTCGCCGGCCCCGCGACCGGCAAGTCGGCCAAGGCCGTCGCCACCGCGTCCGAGGCTGCTGCCGAGGCCCCCGCCGCTCCGGCCGCTGAGGCCGAGGCCGAGGGCGTCTACCGTGGCGAGGAGCCCCCGCCGGGTACGACATCAAGGGCAACGCCAACACCGGCAAGTACCACACGCCGGAGTCGCCCTGGTACACCCGCACGAAGGCCGAGATCTGGTTCAACAGCTCTGAGGCCGCCGAGGCTGCCGGGTTCATCCCGGCCGTCGCGAACAACAACGAGGAGAAGGACAAGTGACGACTGCGCTGAAGATCCGCGATCACCGCGACGTCATCCTGCGTCCCGTGGTGAGCGAGAAGAGCTACAACCTGCTCGATGACGGCAAGTACACCTTCGTCGTCGCTCCCGACGCCAACAAGACTGAGATCAAGATCGCCATTGAGACGATCTTCGGGTCAAGGTGGCATCGGTGAACACCCTCAACCGCCAGGGCAAGCGCCGCCGTACCCGCTACGGGTTCGGCAAGAAGGCCGACACCAAGCGTGCCATCGTCACCCTCGCCGAGGGCGAGAGCATCGACATCTTCGGGGCCCGGTCGGCTGACCGGGTGCTCATAAAGAAGAAGGATTTTTGACTCATGGGTATCCGTAAGTACAAGCCGACTACGCCGGGCCGTCGTGGCTCCAGCGTGTCCGACTTCGTCGAGCTCACTCGCTCCACCCCGGAGAAGTCGCTGCTCGCACCGAAGACGAAGACCGGTGGCCGTAACAACACCGGCCGCATCACCACGCGCCACATCGGCGGCGGCCACAAGCAGGCCTACCGCATCATCGATTTCAAGCGCTACGACAAGGACGGCGTTCCGGCCAAGGTCGCTCACATCGAGTACGACCCCAACCGCACCGCCCGCATCGCGCTGCTCCACTACCTGGACGGCGAGAAGCGCTACATCATCGCCCCAACGGGCTGACCCAGGGCACCGTCATCTCGGCGGGCGAGGGCTCCGACATCAAGCCGGGCAACAACCTCGAACTGCGTCAGATCCCCGTCGGCACCACGGTGCACGCCGTGGAGCTGCGTCCCGGTGGCGGCGCGAAGCTCGGCCGCTCGGCCGGTGCGGCGATCCAGCTCGTCGCTCGTGAGGGCAAGTACGCCACGCTGCGTATGCCCTCGGGCGAAATGCGCATGGTCGACGTCCGCTGCCGCGCCACGATCGGCACGGTCGGCAACGCCGAGCAGTCCAACATCAACTGGGGCAAGGCCGGCCGCAACCGCTGGAAGGGCATCCGCCCGACCGTCCGCGGTGTCGTGATGAACCCGGTCGACCACCCGCACGGTGGTGGCGAGGGCCGCACCTCCGGTGGCCGTCACCCGGTTTCCCCGTGGGGCAAGCCCGAGGGCCGCACCCGCGACAAGAACAAGGCGAGCAACCGGCTCATCGTCCGTCGACGCAAGACCGGCAAGAAGCGCTGATAGGGAGAGTCAAGAACAATGCCACGCAGCCTTAAGAAGGGCCCCTTCGTCGACGACCACCTGCTCAAGAAGGTGGAAGTCCAGAACGACAAGGGCACCAAGAACGTCATCCGCACCTGGTCGCGCCGCTCGATGATCATTCCCGACATGCTCGGGCACACCATCGCGGTGCACGACGGTCGCAAGCATGTCCCGGTGTTCGTCACCGAGTCCATGATCGGTCACAAGCTGGGCGAGTTCGCTCCCACGCGCACCTTCAAGGGGCACGTGAAGGACGACAAGAAGGCCCGTCGCCGCTGAGGCGCGAGATAAGGAACTGATTCAACTATGAGCAACGAGAACGGCAACAGCCGTCGTCGCGAGGCCCTGCTCGGGACCGCGACGGCTCGTACGCCATCGCGCGTCACGTCCGTATGAGCCCCACCAAGGTTCGTCGCGTCATCGACCTCGTCCGTGGCATGAGCGTCAAGGAAGCCCTTGTCGCCCTGAAGTTCGCCCCTCAGGCGGCCTCCGAGCCCGTGTACAAGGTCGTGGCCTCGGCGGTCGCGAACGCTGAGACCTCTGAGGGTCTCCGCGGCGATGACCTGTACATCTCCAAGGCATTCGTCGACGAGGGCGTGACCCTCCGCCGGATCCGCCCCGGCCAAGGGATCGGCCAGCCGCATCCTGAAGCGCGGCTCGCACATCACCGTGGTCGTCGAACCCCGCGAGACGAAGGGAGCCTGATAATGGGCCAGAAGATCAACCCGATTGGTTTCCGCCTCGGCATCACCACCGACCACGTCTCCCGTTGGTACAGCGACAAGCAGTACTCGGAGTTCGTCGGTGAGGACGTCAAGATCCGCGGGTACCTGACCAAGACGCTCGAGCGCGCCGGCATCTCGTCCATCGAGATCGAGCGCCGCTCGGAGCGGGTGACCATTTTCCTGCACGCCGCCCGTCCGGGCATCGTCATCGGCCGTAACGGCGCCGAGGCGGAGCGCGTCCGTGCCGAGCTCGAGAAGCTCACCGGCAAGCAGGTCCAGCTGAACATCCTCGAGGTCAAGAACCCCGAGATCGACGCTCAGCTTGTCGCCCAGGGCGTTGCCGAGCAGCTCGGTGCCCGTGTCGCTTTCCGTCGCGCCATGCGCAAGGCCCAGCAGACCGCCATGCGTGCGGGCGCCAAGGGTATTCGCATCAAGTGCTCCGGTCGTCTCGGCGGCGCTGAGATGTCGCGCTCCGAGGGTTACCGCGACGGCCAGGTGCCGCTGCACACCCTCCGCGCCGATATCGACTACGGCTTCTACGAGGCCCGCACCACGTTCGGTCGCATCGGCGTCAAGGTGTGGATCTACAAGGGTGACGTCGTCGGCACCCGCGCAGAGCGCGCCGCCCAGAAGGCTGCCCGCAACAGTGCGCCCGCCGGCCGTCAGCGTCCGGGCCGTCGTCCGGCCCGCGGCGAGCGCGGTGATCGTCCCGAGCGCGGCGGTCGCCGTCGCGCCGACGCAGCGCAGGCTGAGGCCCCGCTGCGCCCGCAACTGAGAACGCAGGAGCATAAGTCATGCTGATTCCTCGTCGAGTTAAGTTCCGTAAGCAGCACCACCCCAAGCGGGATGGTGCGGCCAAGGGCGGCACGAAGCTGGCCTTCGGCGATTACGGCATCCAGGCGCTCGAGTCGTCCTACCTGACCAACCGTCAGATCGAGGCCGCTCGTATCGCCATGACCCGTCACATCAAGCGTGGCGGCAAGGTCTGGATCAACGTGTACCCGGACCGCCCCCTGACCAAGAAGCCGGCCGAAACCCGCATGGGTTCCGGTAAGGGTTCGCCGGAGTGGTGGGTCGCCAACATCAAGCCCGGACGCGTTCTGTTCGAGCTCTCCGGCGTTCCGGAGGAAGTGGCCCGTGAGGCCATGCGTCTGGCCATCCACAAGCTGCCCTTCAAGGCACGCTTCATCAAGCGCGAAGCAGGTGACAACTGATGAGCAAGTCTCTCAAGGCACACGATCTCCGTGGTCTTTCGCGTGACCAGCTCAACGCCAAGATCGTTGAGCTGAAGGAAGAGGCCTTCGGGCTCCGCTTCCAGGCCGCCACGGGGCAGCTCGAGTCGAGCAGCCGCCTCAACGGCGTCCGCAAGGACATCGCCCGCATCTACACGGTGCTGCAGGAACGCAACCTCGGTATCGAGGACGAGCCGGCCGTCGAGGAGAACTGACAATGAGCGAAGAGAACACCACCGAGCGCAGCAGGCGTAAGGTCGCCCAGGGCGTCGTCGTGTCCGACAAGATGGACAAGACGATCGTCGTGATGGTCGAGGATCGGGTCAAGCACCCCTCTACGGCAAGGTCATGACGAAGTCCATCCGGCTGAAGGCCCACGATGAGAACAACGAGGCCGCCACCGGTGACCTCGTCCGCGTGATGGAGACCCGTCCGCTGTCGGCGCAGAAGCGCTGGCGCCTGGTCGAGATCATCGAGCGCGCCAAGTAAGGCACAGGCCCTACCCGCAGCAGGCCCGCACCTCCCCGGAGGTGCGGGCCTGCTACGTCTGCTGGACCGGTCAGCTGGTGCGTGCCTCCGCGACGGAGCCGCGCCGGCACAGCGTCACGGGGAGACGCACCTCGGCGGGTCGCTCCCTGCCGTCGATGAGTTGGAGCAGCGCGTCGACCGCCGCCTTCGCCTTGGCGGGGATGTCCTGTCGGATCGTGGTGAGCGAGGGGTCACGTAGCGCGCCTCGGGCAGGTCGTCGAAGCCGACGATGGAGGCCTCCTCCGGCACGCGCACCCCGGCCTCGACCAGGCCCTTCAACAGCCCGATGGCGATGATGTCGGCGGTGGCGAAGATGCCGGTGGCCCGATCGGGCCGCTCCGCGAGGCTTGTCCCCAGTTCTCGGCTGGCGTCGAAGAACGGCTCGCAGTCGATCAGTTCCAATGAGTCCCGGTCGAGGCCGGCCTCAGCGACGGCTGCGCGGAAACCGAGGCAGCGCTGGTGGATGACGCCGGGGCGGTCGACGCCGGGAGCGACCAGGGCGAGGCGACGGTGCCCGGCCGCGATCAACTCGCGGGCGGCGAGCAGGCCGCCCTGGAAGTCGTCGAGCCCTACCCTGCTCACCCGGCTCGAGGTCGAGTAGTTGTCGACGAAGACCAGGGGAGGCCCAGTTGCGCCTGCACCTCGTCGGCCTCCGAGGTGAAGGCGCCCAGCACGATGGCGCCGTCAACCCTCCACGAGCGGAGCTCTGCGGAGGTGTGTGAGACGTCGTCGGCGGAGCGGATCATCAGGAACCGGCCTGTGCTGGTGATCCGGCGCTCGACCTCGTCGAGGAAGATCGAGTCGTGCGGGCTGGGCTGGCTGCGCTGACCGCTGGCCGCGTGGATGAGAGCCACGATGTTGGACCGGCTCGTGGAGAGTGCGGTGGCGGGTCTGTTGGGGACGTAACCCGTGCGGGCCATGATGCTGCGGATGCGTTCGGCGGTGGCGGCCGACACCTTGTCGGTGCGGCCGTTGAGGACGTTGGAGACCGTCATCGCACTCACGCCGGCCTCAGCCGCGATGTCCCTGACCGTTGTCATGCTGACCCCTCCGAAATCGGCAGCCTACCCGTGGACGGTTGTTCCGGTCACGATCCGATAACACGGGTTGACGGCTGCCCATGGGAGAGTTTAGCATCGCGTTTATCGGTAAACGTGTACCGGTAAACGCCGATTGGTCTGGGGAGGGACAACGTGTTCGCTGACGACACATCCTGGTGGCGGCGCGCCGTGATCTACGAGATCTACCCGCGCAGCTTCGCCGACGGCGATGGAGACGGGATCGGCGACCTGGCCGGTGTGCGCGCGGCACTGCCCTACCTCGTGAAGCTCGGTGTGGACGCCATCTGGTTCACGCCGTGGTACGCGTCACCGCTGATCGACGGCGGCTACGACGTTGCCGACTACCGGGCCATCCATCCCGACCTCGGGACGCTGGAGGAGGCGGAACTGCTGATCGCCGAGGCGGCAACCCTCGGGATCCGCACGATCATCGACGTGGTGCCCAACCATGTTTCATCCGCCCACCGGTGGTTCCGCGAGGCGCTCGAGGCCGGGCCCGGATCGGCAGCCCGCGGGCGGTTCTGGTTCCGCGACGGCGCGGGCGACGACGGCGGGATCCCCCGAACCGGTGGCCGTCCAACTTCCACGGGCCGACATGGACCCGCGTCACGGAGGCGGACGGCCGGCCGGGCCAGTGGTATCTCCACCTGTTCGCACCGGAGCAGCCCGACCTGAACTGGGCGAACCCCGAGGTGTGGGAGGAACACGAGTCGGTGCTCCGCTTCTGGTTCGACCGCGGGGTCGCCGGCATCCGGGTCGACTCGGCCGCCCTGCTCATCAAGGACCCCGAGCTCGCTGACGTCGTCGACCACCATGGGCCCGGCCAGCACCCCAACACCGACCGTGACCAGGTGCACGACGTCTACCGCGCGTGGCGACGGCTCGCCGACGCGTACCCGGGCACCCGGGTGCTGGTGGGGGAGGTGTGGCTGCCCGACGCTGCGCGGTTCGCGAACTATCTGCGCAACGACGAGATGCACACCGCCTTCAACTTCGACTTCATGATCCGGCCCTGGGAAGAGGGCCAGCTGCGCGAGTCGATCGACGCCACCCTTGCGGCGCACGCCCTGGTGGGCGCCCCTCCGACATGGGTGCTCTCAAACCATGACATCACGCGACCGGTCACCCGGTACGGCCGCAGGGATTCCGGCTTCGCGTTCGAGGACAAGCGGTTCGGCCGCACCTCAGACCCGATGCTCGGCCGACGCAGGGCGCGCGCTGCGGCCCTGCTCACCGCGGCTCTCCCGGGCTCGCTCTACATCTACCAGGGCGACGAACTCGGCCTCCCCGAGGTTGAGGACATCCCGGACGATGCGCGCAGGGACCCGATGTACCTGCTCTCCGGGGGTACCGACCCCGGCCGCGACGGGTGCCGGGTGCCGCTGCCCTGGCGCGCGGGGAGCCCAACGTCGGTTTCTCGCCGGTCGAGGTCGCCACCTGGCTTCCCCAGCCGGCCTGGTGGGGGACTACGCGGCCGACACCCAGGCCGCCGACGCGGGGTCGATGCTCAACCTCTACCGCCGGGCGCTCTCCGTGCGCCACACCGCCCCGGCCTCGCGGGCGAGGACTTCGCCTGGATCGACTCGGATGCAGGCGTGCTCGCCTTCGCGCGGGGCCGCGGCGACGACGAGGTCACGTGCCTTGTCAACCTGGGCCCAACCCCGGTTGCCCTCCCTGCGGGAGCCCACGTTCTGCTGTCGAGTGCCGCTCTGCACGACGACCAACTCGAGCCCGATAACGCAGTCTGGCTCGGCCACCACAAGAAGGAGAAGTGAGTTCCATGTCAACCACACGTCGCGGCGTTGCCGCACTCGTGGCAGCACTCGTGGGCGCCGGTGCCCTCGTCGGCTGCTCCGGTCAGACCCCCGCAGGCCCGACCGGCACCCCGGATGGGACCTCGTCGCCCGGCGCCACCAGCCCGGCGGCCCAGACCGTCACCCTCCGCGTCGTCTCGCTGTTGCCCGGCTCGGAGCAGGCGGCGATCGATGCCTTCAACGCCCAGGTGGCCGAGTTCGAGACGGCCAACCCAGGGATCGACATCGTTCCCGAGGAGTATGAGTGGAAGGCCACGACCTTCGCGGCCCAGCTCGCGGCGGCACGCTCCCCAACGTGTTCGAGATCCCGTTCACCGACGGCAGGACCCTGATCGAGAACAAGCAGATCTCCGATCTTGACGCACAGTTCACGACGCTCCCCTATGCCTCCAAGTTCAACGAGTCGCTGCTCGCCGCGGGCAAGGGGCCGGACGGACATGTCTACGCGATCCCGGCCAAGAACGTCTACGGGTGGGCCTCCACATCAACCGTGACCTGTTCAGGTCGGCCGGGCTCGATCCCGACAAGCCGCCGACCACCTGGACCGAGGTCCGCGAGGCCGCCAGGAAGATCGCCGAGGCAAACCCCGGCGTCGCCGGCTACATGCAGATGACCCAGAACAACACCGGGGGCTGGCAACTCGTCGCGAACACGTTCGCCCACGGTGGCCGCGTCCAGACCCTCAACGCTGATGGCACGGCGACCTCGACTCTCGACAACGCGGGCACGAAGGCTGCCCTGCAGATGCTCAAGGAGATGCGCTGGAGCGACAACTCGATGGGCTCCAACTTCATGTTCGACTGGGCAGCATCAACCAGGCGTTCGCGGCCGGTCAGATCGGCATGTTCACCTCCGGCTCCGACGTGTACACCTCGATGGTGCAGACCAACGGCCTGAAGCCGGAGATGTACGGGCTCGGCGCCATGCCGCAGGAGGGCGCGGACGCGGGTGTCCTCACCGGAGGCACCCTCGTGGCGATGCCCGCCTCCGCCACCGACGCCGAGAAGGACGCGGCCATCAAGTGGATCGACTTCTTCTACCTGGCCAAGCTGATCGACAAGGACCGCGCCATCGCCGATGCCAAGACGCTGGTCGCCAACAACCAGCCCGTCGGAACCCCCGTCCTGCCGATGTTCAACCAGGCCCAGTACGAGGAGAACCAGGCGTGGATCAAGGACCTCATCAACGTGCCGCTCGCTCAGATGACGGGTTACACCTCGACCATGTTCGACCTCAACCTCGTGGGTGAGCCGAGCCAGAAGACGCAGGAGATCTACGCGCTGCTCGACCCGGTCGTGCAGGCCGTGCTGACCGACCGGAATGCGGACATCGACAAGCTCCTCGCCGATGTGAACAAGCAGGCCCAGGCACTGCTCGACGCAAAGTGACAGCCGACGTGGGTGCGCCGGCCAGCCCCGGCGCACCCACGCCCACCTCCATCCAGGGAAAGACCAGACCCACGTGACAACGACCGTGTCCCGGCCCGCGAAGGGCATCACCGCCCACATCAGAGCTTGGGTGGGCAACGGGGGAGTGAGCACCCTCGTCTTCGCTCTGCCCTGCTGCTCATCTTCGGGCTGTTCTCCTGGCTGCCCATCGTCAGATCGGTGGTGATGAGCTTCCAGAAGACGAACCTCGTCGATCCCGCGGTGTTCGTCGGCCTCGACAACTTCGCCTACGTCCTGAACGATCCGCTGCTGGGCATAGCCGTGCGCAACACCGTGTACTTCGCGTTCCTGGCGCTGCTGATAGGCTTCCCGATCCCGCTGGTGGTCGCCGTCCTGATGAGCGAGGTCCGACGGTTCAAGGGCCTCTACTCGGCGCTGGCCTACCTTCCGGTGGTTGTGCCTCCGGTCGTATCGGTGCTCCTCTGGAAGTTCTTCTACGACGCGAGCCCGACCGGGGTGTTCAACACGATCCTCGGCTGGATCGGGCTCGGCCCCTTCCCCTGGTATCAGGACGCGGGCTGGGCCATGCCGTCGCTCGTGCTGGCCGCCACCTGGGCGGGCGCAGGGGCACCATCATCATCTACCTCGCGGCCCTCACCGGCGTCCCGCCAGAGCTGTACGAGGCCGCCGAGATGGACGGCGCGGGCATCTGGCGCAAGATCTGGCATGTCACCCTTCCTCAGCTGCGTGGCGTCATCTACATCACGCTGATCCTGCAGATCATCGCCACCGCGCAGGTCTTCCTCGAGCCGTACCTGTTCACCGGTGGTGGGCCCGCACACGCGACGATCACCGTCCTGCTGCTGATCTACAACTACGCGTTCGCCAACAGCCTCGGTGGCAACTACGGTGCGGCGACGGCGCTGTCGCTCATGCTCGCTGCGTTCCTCGCGCTGTTCTCGCTGCTCTACTTCCGCCTGACGAATTCCTGGAGCCGGTCATGAGGGCGCGGGCCCAGCGCGGCATCGTCTCCCGGCGGACTGGCGGGCCCCGCTCGTCAGGATGGGCCTCGGCGCCACGCACGCGGTGCTGCTGTTCCTGCTGATCGTCGCGGGCCTCGGGCCGATGCTGCTGCTTGCCAAGTTCGCGGTCACGCCCACGCAGGACATCCTCCGCACGCCGCTGGCCCTGTTTCCGAACGGCATCAAGCTCGGGAACATCGAGCAGGCGTGGAACAGGGTCCAGATCAGCCGCTACTTCCTGAACACCGTGTGGCTCGCGATGGGGCCTGGGCCTCGCAGATGATCGTGGCCACCACGGGCGGCTACGTCCTGTCCGTGCTGCGGCCGAAGTACGGGAAGGCGCTGAACGCGATGGTGCTCGCGACGCTGTTCGTGCCGGCCGTCGTGCTGCTGGTCCCGCTGTACCTGACGGTTCTCGACCCGCCGCTGATCGGGCGGTCGCTGATCAACTCGTTCTGGGCTGTGTGGCTGCCCGCGGGCGCGAGCGCATTCAACGTCGTGCTCGTCGCGCGCTTCTTCGACAGCCTTCCCCGCGAGATCTTCGAGGCGGCCCGGGTCGACGGTGCGGGCAACTTCCGGCTGTTCTGGTCGATCGTGCTACCGATGTCGCGCCCGATCCTCGGCGTCGTCAGCGTGTTCGCGATCATCGCGAGTTGGAAGGACTTCCTCTGGCCGATGCTGGTGTTGAAGGACCCGGCCATCCAGCCGCTCTCCGTGAGGCTCCCTGCCATCGCGGGATCCGTAGACCTGGGCGTGTTCCTGGCATCGCTCGCGATCGCCACGCTGATCCCGTGGGCCTCTTCCTCGCGTTCCAGAGGTTGTTCCTGAACGGCGCCGGAATGGGAGGCGCCGTCAAGGGGTGATCAGGAGGCGGTGTGCTCGCGGTTGTTCCCGAGGAGCCCGCCGAGGATCGCGCCGACGACGGAGATGATCAGCGATCCCCAGAGGGCGGGCCAGAAGCCGGCGACGTGGAAACCGAGCCCGAAATTGCCCGCCAGCCAGGAGGTGAGCAGCAGCATGCCCGCGTTGATCACCAGCATGAACAAGCCGAGCGAGAGCACGACGAGGCACGTGCTGACGACCGTGACGAGGGGCTTGATGATCGCGTTGACGAGACCGAAGATCAGGGCCACCAGGAGCAGGGTGACCACCTGGTTGTCGGAACCGAGGTGGATACCCGGGACCAGCCAGACGGCCACTGCGGTGGCAAGGGCCGTGACGATGAGTCGCATGAGGAATCGCATGGTCCCACCCTGCCAGTCCCGGGCCGTCACCGCAGGAGGGATCGCCCTGATCCGTCCCTGAAACCGATGGCTCGGGGCTCCGGCCCACCCACAGCGGAAACGGCCCTCGTCCGATTGGCGTGTCGCGTCGGCGATCCGGCCGGGCGGGGACCGCCGTACCCGTCCCGGTTTAGGTTGGTCGGGTAACTGACCGCGACGGCGCGGGTCGCAAGGTTGCCCCGTGCCGGGATCTGAGGAGACCTGCATGTTCAGGCACACGACCACCCGACTACCAGCACTCGCCTTCGCAGCCCTCGCAGGTGCGCTGCTGCTCACCGCGTGCGGCGGCGGCACCACCCCACCCGCCCCGACGGGAACAGTGGCGTCACCACCCCCGCTGAGAGCCCCGGAACCGGCGGCGGTGGACTCGGAGACTTCACCGGCACGACGCTGAACGTGGTTGCCGCCTGGTCCGGTGCCGAACAGACCAACTTCGAGGCGGTCCTGTCGCAGTTCGAGAAGGAGACCGGGGCGAAGGTGACCTACACCAGCTTCGGTGACAACGGGCCGACCTACATCTCCGGACAACTCGCGGGTGGGACGCCACCGAACGTCGCGGTGGTCGGCCAGCCGGCGCTGATGGAGCAGCTCGCAACCAAGGGTGACATCAAGCCGGTCGCCGATGACGTCGCCGCACTGGTGAAGGACAACTACTCCCAGTCCTGGATCGACCTCGGCACCGTGGACTCCAAGCTGTACGGCGTCTGGTTCAAGGCGGCCAACAAGTCCACAGTCTGGTACAACGCCACCATCTGGAACGATGCGGGAGCGACCCCGCCGAAGGACTGGGACGGTTTCCTGAAGGAACTCGGGTTGATCCGTGACAGCGGCTACGCGGGCATCTCCATCGGCGCCGACGTCGGCTGGCCGCTGACCGACTGGTTCGAGAACGTCTACCTGCGCACCGCCGGGCCCGAGAAGTACGACCAGCTGACCAGGCATGAGATCCCGTGGACCGATCCCTCCGTCAAGGAGGCCCTCGACGTGCTGGCGACCCTGTTCGGCACCGACCTCGTCGAGCCGGGAGGTGCCCAGCGCACCTTCCCGGAGTCCATCACCCAGGTGTTCGGCGCGAACCCGCAGGCTGGCACCGTCTTCGAGGGCGACTTCGTGGCGGGCGTCATCGCCCAGGACGGCAACTCCGAGGTCGGCAAGACGGCTCTCCTGTTCGACTTCCCGTCGGTCAACAACTCGGGTCCCGCGGTCGTCGGCGGCGGTGACGTGGCCATCCAGTTCACCGATGACGAGGCCACCACGGCACTCATGAAGTACCTGGCCTCCCCGGAGTCGGCCTCCATCTGGGTGTCGAAGGGCGGACTCACCTCACCGAACAACAAGGTCGACACGTCGCTCTACCCGGACGACATCTCCAGGCAGATCGCCGAGGCCCTGACGGGCGCCGAGTCGTTCCGGTTCGACATGTCCGACCTCACCCCGAGCGCCTTCGGTGGCACCCAGGGACAGGGCTTCTGGCAGGAGATGATCACCTTCTACGAGAACCCGAAGGATGTCCAGGGCACCATGGACCGCCTCGAGGCGGCGGCGGTCGCAGCCTACAAGTGAGCGACGTGACGATGACAGCCTCCATTGCCCCGCCGGGTCGGCCTCCGGGTCGGCTCCGGAGGGGCTGATCATCGCCTCCTTCCTGCTCCCCGCGCTGGTGGTGCTGGGCGCCCTGGTGGTGTACCCGATCGTGTTCACCCTGGTGCGGTCCTTCTTCGACCGGTCCGGTGGCCGGTTCGTCGGTTGGCAGAACTACGTTGCGATGTTCACCAACGAAACGACATTCACCGCCATCCGCAACAACATCCTGTGGGTGCTGGTCGCGCCGCTGCTGTGCACCGTCCTCGGGCTGATCTTCGCGGTGCTGCTGGAGAAGCTCAGGTGGAAGACGGCGTTCCGGCTGATCATCTTCATGCCGATGGCCATCTCGATGCTGGCCGCGGGCGTCATCTTCCGCGGTCTGTTCCAGGAGAACCCCCAACTCGGCGCCGTGAATGCGGCCATCGTCGGGGTACGCAACGCGTTCAGCCCCGAGTCCAGCTACCCGGGGGCCAAGCCGCGCGACGAGCAGGGCATCACGGCCGAGCAGGGGATCATCGCCACCGAGGGGAGGTCGGGCCCGGCAGGATCGTCAACTTCCCGCTCATCGGGATCCGGCAGGATCTCCTGCCCCAGGACGCCGCCCAGGCGGCCGCAGCGGCGCAGCCCGGGCCCGACCAGGTCGCGGGCACCGTCTTCCTCGATCTGGTCCGCGGTGGCGGGGCACCCAGGGCTCCATCGACGAGGGCAAGTCCGGCCTGCCGGGCGTCCGCGTCGACGCCGTCACGGCAGACGGATCGGTCGCGGCGACCGCGACCACCGCGCACGACGGGACCTTCCTGTTGGAGGGCCTCGACAGCGGTCAGGCCTACCGGGTTGCGCTCCCGGCCTCCAACTTCGACGAGGGCGCCAGCGGGGTGTCGTGGCTCAGTTCCACGTTCATCAACGCCGTCGTGATCCTCGCCTACGTCTGGATCTGGGCGGGATTCGCGATGGTGATGATCGCCTCGGGCCTCTCCGCCATGGACCGCAACCTGCAGGAGGCGGCGAGGGTGGACGGGGCGAACGAGTGGCAGGTGTTCACCAGGATCACCGCGCCGCTGCTCGCCCCGGTGCTCGTCGTCGTCCTCGTCACGCTGATCATCAACGTCCTGAAGATCTTCGACCTGGTCTATGTCATCCCGCCCGGAGCCTCGCGACCCGCCGCCAACGTGATCGCCGTGGAGATGTGGACGGTGTCGTTCGGCGGCGGCAACGACTACGGGCTCGGATCCGCGCTCGCGATCCTGCTGCTCATCCTCGTGCTCCCGTCGATGATCATCAACGTCCGGCGGTTCCGGGAGGAGCGGAGCCGATGAGCGAACTCACCATCGTGCAGAAGCGCACCCCATGCAGAAGGTGATGCGGGCGCTCAACTCGACGATCGTCAACGTCGTGCTCGCCGTCGTCGCGGTCTTCTGGCTCATCCCGACACTGGGCTCCTGCTCACCTCGCTGCGCAGCAGCGGCGACAACTCCGCCTCCGGCTGGTGGAAGGTGCTGACGGCACCGGCACAGTTGACGGTGGAGAACTACGCGAACCTGCTGAGGAACCCGGTGATCACCGGGTCGTTCCTGAACACCGTGGTGATAGCGGTGCCCGCGACAGTGCTCGTGGTGCTGATGGCCGCCGTGGCGGCCTACGCGTTCGCGTGGCTGAAGTTCCCGGGCCGCGACTGGCTGCTGATCGCGATCATCGTGCTGCTGGCCGTCCCGGTCCAGGTCGCGTTGATCCCGCTGGCCCGGCTGTTCGGCCAGATCGGGATCTTCGGCTCCGTGGTCGGCGTGATCGCCTTCCACGTGGCGTTCGGCCTCCCGTTCGCCATCTTCCTCCTGCGCAACTTCTTCGTGCAGTTCCCGAGTGAGCTGCTGGAGGCGGCCCGCGTCGACGGGGCGGGGGAGTGGCGGATCTTCTACTCGGTCGTGCTGCCGCTCGGCAGGCCGGCGATCGCGTCACTCGCCATCTTCCAGTTCCTCTGGACCTGGAACGACATGCTCGTGGCGCTCATCTTCACCAACGCGGAGTCGATGCCGCTGACGGTGGCGATCCAGTCGCAGCTGAGGCAGTACGGCTCCAACATCGATGTGCTCTCCTCTGGGCCTTCCTGTCGATGATCGTCCCGCTGATCGTGTTCTTCGCCTTCCAGCGCTACTTCGTGCAGGCGCTGCTGGCCGGATCCCAGAAGTGACGGACATGCCCGGACGCCCGGCCGATTGCCGCGCGCTTGGGTGACCCACCTAGCATTGGCGTGGCGTTCCATGTCGGATGCGGGCGTCCGGAGGGGTCAGCAGGTGCTTGAGCTGCGCAATGTGAGGAAGTCCTACACGACGGGTGACTTCACGCAGGTGGCGCTGAACGACGTCTCGATCGCGTTCCGCGACAACGAGTTCGTCGCGATCCTCGGGCCGTCCGGCTCCGGTAAGACGACCCTGCTCAACGTCGTCGGCGGCCTCGACCACTACGACTCCGGCAACCTCATCATCGACGGCGTCGAGACGCACAGCTACCGCGACCGCGACTGGGACACCTACCGCAACAACCGCATCGGGTTCGTCTTCCAGGCCTACAACCTGATCCCGCACCAGACGGTGCTAGCCAACGTCGAACTTGCCCTGACGCTTGCGGGCGTCTCACCCGCCGAACGCAGGAGCCGCGCGCTGGAGGCCCTTTCCGAGGTCGGCCTCGCCGAGCACGTCCACAAGCGGCCCAACCAGCTCTCCGGCGGACAGATGCAGCGGGTGGCGATCGCCCGTGCCCTCATCAACGACCCCGAGATCCTGCTCGCCGACGAGCCGACCGGCGCCCTCGACTCCACCACCAGCGTCGCGATCATGGCACTCCTGACGAGCATCGCCCGCGACCGCCTCGTCGTGATGGTCACCCACAACCCCGAACTGGCCGAGGATTACGCGACCCGCATCGTGTCGCTCCGCGACGGCGTCATATCCTCCGACACCAACCCGTTCGCGCCCGAAACAGAGCCTCAGGGCCCCGCACCGCGCCGAGGCGCACCCGGATGTCGTTCCTGACCGCCATCGCGTTGTCGTTCAACAATCTGATGACGAAGAAGGGCCGCACCCTGATGACGTCGTTCGCGGGCAGCATCGGGATCATCGGCATCGCCGCGATCCTCGCGCTCGCCAACGGTGTCAACGCGTACATCAAGGGAGTCGAGGAGGACACCCTCTCGATGTATCCGTTGTCGATCCAGAAGCAGGGCTTCGACCTCGGCTCCATGCTCGCCGCCTCGGCCGGCCTGATGGACGAGATGGATGGCAAGGCCCAGCGGACAGGCGACGTCCACGAGGTCGACATGGTCTCCAGCATGTTCGGCGGGATCGGCACCAACGACCTCGGATCGCTCAAGAGATTCCTCGATGGCGACGGCGGAGGCATCGACGGGTACGTCAACGCCATCGAGTACTCCTACGACGTGACGCCGCAGATCTACGCCGCCGACACCACCAAGGCAGTGCGCCAGGTCAACCCCGACGACACCTTCTCCCGGATCGGGCTGCAGGGTGCGTCCCAGTCCAACCTGATGGGCTCCATGGGCAGCACATCGGTGTTCGCCGAGCTGATGGACGACCTTTCGCTCGTCGATACGCAGTACGACGTCGTCGCGGGCCGCTGGCCGAGCGCCGCGGACGAGACCATCGTGGTGCTCAGCCCGAGCGGCGGCATCAGCGACCTCGCCCTCTACGCGATGGGCCTGCGTGACCCGGCCGAGCTCGACTCCATGGTCGAGCAGATCATCAATGAGGAGCCCGTGAAGACGCCGGGCAACAAGCTCGACCTCACCTACGCCCAGGTGATGGGCGTCACCTTCCGCGTGGTTCCCGCCGCCGACCGCTACACCTACGACGCCGACTACGGCGTCTGGACCGACCGCCGAGGTGACGAGGCGTACATGCGCACGCTGGTGGACGCGGGCGAGACGCTCCGGGTCGTCGGCGTCGTCAAGCCCTCGGGCGACAACTCGGTGCTGCAACCGGGCATCTACTACACCTCCGAGCTCACCCGTCACCTGATGGACGAGGCGGCCGCGAGCGAGATCGTGAAGGGCAGCTCGCCCACCGCGACACGGACGTCTTCTCGGGAAGGGCTTCACCGAGGACGCGGCGGGCCCCAGGAGCTCGACCTCTCATCGTTGGTCACCATCGATGAGGACGCGATCAAGAACGCGTTCACCTTCGACCAGTCGAAGCTTCAGCTCGACCTCGGCGGGCTCGACAACCTGAGCATGCCGGAGCTGGACCTCGACCCCGCCGACCTCCCGCCGCTCGATCTCGCCGCGGTGCTCGGCGACCTCGACCTCACGACCCTGGTGAAGATCCCCGACAATCTGGACGCCGATGTCGGCCGCGCGGGCGGCGTCGTCACCGGGCTCGCCGAGTCCTACGTCGCCTGGACCACCGCCAACAATCTCGACCCCACCGCTGTCGACGTCGCGTTGCCTGCCTTCCTCGCCTCCGATGAGGCGAAGGCGCTGCTCGTCGGCACCGATGACCCGGGCATCGTCACGCAGCTCGTCACGGGATTCCTCGGCTACGCGGCCGAGCACGGGATCGACCCCGCCGACATCGCGGGCAGCCTCGAGGGCTTCCTCGCGTCCGACCAGGGAGAAGCGCTGCAGGCCTCGGCCATGGGGCTGATCGACACCGACTCCCTCCAGAGGCAGCTCCAGGGCGTGCTCGGCGACTACCTGTCGCAGGTGATGGCCACCTACAGCCAGCAGATCGGCGCCCAGCTGGGTGATGCCCTGCGTAGCCAGATCACCTCGACGCTCGAGGGGGCGATGGGGCAGCTCACCGAGCAGATGTCGTCGGCGATGAGCATCGACCAGGACGCCTTCACGGACGCGTTCAAGCTCAACAAGAACCAGGAGGAGCTCACCCAGCTGCTCATGTCGATGGCGACGTCGCGGCAGGTCTCCTACGAGTCGAACCTCCGTACGCTCGGCTATGCGAGCCTGGACGAGCCATCCGACATCTCGATCTACCCGATCGACTTCGAGTCCAAGGGCCAGGTCATCTCGATCCTCGACGGCTACAACGAGAAGGCCCGCAGCGACAACGACGAGGCCCGCGTGATCACCTACACCGACATCGTCGGAGCCCTGATGGGTTCGGTCACCGACATCATCAACATGGTCAGCTACGTGCTCGTCGCGTTCGTCGCGATCTCGCTGATCGTCAGCTCCATCATGATCGGCGTCATCACCTACATCTCCGTGCTCGAACGCAAGAAGGAGATCGGCATCCTCCGCTCCATCGGTGCGAGCAAGGGTGACATCCGCACGGTTTTCAATGCGGAGACCCTCATCGTCGGCTTCGTCGCGGGCGCCCTCGGCGTGGCGATCACCTTCCTGCTCACCATCCCGGCCAACGCGATCGTCTACGCGAACTTCGACGTCGCCAACGTGGCGCAACTGCCCTGGCAGGCCGCCCTCATCCTGGTGGCCATCTCCATGGGACTGACGGCGCTCGCCGGCCTGATCCCGGCGACGGCGGCCTCCAGGAGGGACCCGGTGGAGGCCCTGCGGAGCGAGTAGTGCGCCGATTTTCACGCTCAGGCACACTGCGATAGACTGTGCAAGTTGTCTTGGGTCTGTGCCCCTCCGGGGGACCTCTCCCAGACAGCGACCACGGCCCTCTCTCCCTCGAGCTGGGGGCTGCCACCTGGCAAAATCCAGGTGGTTCGTTTCGAGTTTCACAAGGCCTAACGGAACCGGTGGAGCAAGGAGAAGTAATGATCCAGCAGGAGTCGCGGCTGAAGGTCGCCGACAACACTGGTGCGAAGGAAGTCCTCTGCATCCGTGTTCTCGGTGGCTCGAAGCGCCGCTATGCCTACCTCGGTGACACTTTTGTCGCCACCGTCAAGGATGCGATCCCCGGCGGCAACGTCAAGAAGGGCGACATCGTCAAGGCCGTCCTCGTCCGCTCGAAGAAGGAGCGTCGCCGCGCCGACGGTTCCTACATCAAGTTCGATGAGAACGCGGCCGTGATCCTGAAGAACGACGGGGAGCCCCGCGGCACCCGCATCTTCGGCCCCGTCGCTCGTGAGCTTCGCGAGAAGAAGTTCATGCGCATCGTCTCGCTCGCGCCGGAGGTGATCTGACATGGCAGGCCTGAACATCAAGAAGGGCGACCGCGTCCTTGTCATCTCGGGCAACGACAAGGGTGCCAAGGGTGAGGTCATCGCCGTTGACATCGAGGGTCAGCGCGTCACGGTCCAGGGCGTGAACCTGGTCAAGAAGCACCGCCGCGAGTCGCAGACGGCCAACGGCCGCCGCGTCGAGGGTGGCATCATCAACGTCGAGGCCCCGGTGCACGTCTCCAACGTGCAGCTCCTGGTCCAGGTCGACGGCAAGGACGTTCCGACCCGCATCGGGTTCAAGCGCGTCGAGGTGGAGAAGCGTCGCGCAGACGGTTCCACCTACAAGGGTCAGCGCTCCGTGCGCATCGCCCGCAAGACCGGTGAGGAGATCTGATGTCCGAGACCGTGACCAGCACCATGCCCCGTCTCAAGGCCAAGTACCGCGAGACGATCGTTCCTGCCCTGCAGCAGGAGTTCAACTTCGACAACGTCATGCAGATCCCCGGTCTCGTGAAGATCGTGGTCAATATGGGTGTCGGCGAGGCCGCGCGCGACTCGAAGATCATCGATGGCGCCATCAAGGACCTCACCGCGATCACCGGCCAGAAGCCGTCCGTGACGAAGGCCCGCAAGTCGATCGCCCAGTTCAAGCTCCGTGAAGGCATGCCCATCGGCTGCCACGTCACGCTGCGTGGCGACCGCATGTGGGAGTTCGCCGACCGTCTCCTGACGCTCGCGCTTCCCCGAATCCGTGACTTCCGTGGCCTCAACGGTCGCCAGTTCGACGGCAACGGCAACTACACCTTCGGTCTCAACGAGCAGGTCATGTTCCTCGAGATCGATCAGGACAAGATCGACCGCGTGCGTGGCATGGACATCACCTTCGTGACGTCGGCCAACACCGACGAAGAGGGTCGGGCGCTGCTCAAGCACCTGGGCTTCCCGTTCAAGGCTGTCGACGACCCGAAGAAGCCGACGGCCAAGCGCGGCCCCGCCTTCTACGCCAAGAAGAAGAAGTGAGCTGATACGCAATGGCTAAGACAGCACTCAAGGTCAAGCAGTCCCGCAAGCCCAAGTTCGGCGTGCGCGCGTACACCCGTTGCCAGAAGTGCGGACGACCCCACTCGGTCTACCGCAAGTTCGGCCTGTGCCGCATCTGCCTTCGCGACATGGCCCACGCGGGGGAACTCCCCGGCGTGACCAAGTCGTCCTGGTGACCTGACTCCACATTCCACACAACCGACACCAGGTCCGGGTATCCGGAAACCGGTGTAGATAAGAGGCAACTAGTCATGACGATGACTGATCCGATCGCAGACATGCTCACGCGTGTGCGCAACGCCAACCAGGCGTTCCTGGATTCCACGTCCATGCCGTCGTCGAAGATCAAGGTGGGCATCGCCGAGATCCTCAAGAAGAACGGTTACATCGCTGGTTACGAACTGTCCGAGGTCGAGGGTCAGGTGGGCAAGATCCTCACCGTCACCCTCAAGTACGGCGAGTCGCGCGAGCGCTCGATCGTCGGACTCCGTCGTATCAGCAAGCCGGGCCTTCGCGTTTACGCGAAGTCGACCGAGCTCCCCAAGGTGCTCGGAGGTCTCGGCATCGCGATCATCTCGACGTCGCAGGGTCTTCTGACCGACCGCGACGCCAAGTCCAAGTCCGTGGGCGGCGAAGTTCTCGCCTACGTCTGGTGACCCGGCGAAGGTAAGGAGAAAAACAATATGTCACGAATTGGCAGGCTCCCCATCGCCGTTCCGTCCGGTGTGGACGTCAAGCTCGACGGCCGACAGATCGACGTGAAGGGCCCGAAGGGCACCCTGACGCTCAACATCGCGGAACCCATCACCATCGACAAGGGCGATGACGGTCAGCTGCAGGTCTCGCGTCCGAACGACGAGCGCGAATCGCGCTCGCTGCACGGCCTGACCCGCACATTGGTCAACAACATGATGATCGGCGTCACCGAGGGCTACGAGAAGAAGCTCGAGATCGTCGGCGTCGGTTACCGCGTGATCTCCAAGGGTCCGAAGCAGCTCGAGTTCGCGCTCGGCTTCTCCCACCCGGTGATCATCGACGCGCCCGAGGGCATCGAGTTCATTGTCGAAACCCCACCCGTCTCACGATCAAGGGCATCGACAAGCAGCTCGTCGGCGAGGTCGCGGCAAACATCCGCAAGCTCCGCAAGCCCGAGCCGTACAAGGGCAAGGGCGTCCGCTACGCGGGCGAGCACATCCGCCGCAAGGCCGGAAAGGCTGGTAAGTAATGGCCATCTCGATCAAGCAGAACAAGTCGCTTGCTCCCAAGAGCGCTTCGCGCGCACGCCGTCAGCTGCGTGTCCGCAAGAAGATCAACGGCTCGGCCGAACGCCCCCGCCTCGTGGTCACCCGCTCGTCCCGCCACCTGTTCGTTCAGGTGATCGACGACGTCCAGGGCAGGACGCTGGCCTCGGCCTCCACCATGGAGGCAGACCTGCGTGCGGCCGAAGGCGACAAGTCGGAGAAGGCCCGCAAGGTCGGCTCCCTCATCGCCGAACGCGCCAAGGCAGCCGGCATCGAGAACGTCGTTTTCGACCGTGCGGGCAACCAGTACCACGGACGGCTCGCGGCTCTTGCCGACGCCGCCCGTGAGGCTGGGCTCGGCTTCTAACCACAGACGATAAGAAAGGTTTTTACGATGAGTGAAACCCAGCAGCGCCGATCCGGCGCGGGTGAGCGTCGTGGCCGTGACGATCGTCGTGGCCAGGCACAGAAGGAAGAGAACAAGTACCTCGAGCGCGTGGTTACCATCAACCGCGTCGCCAAGGTCGTCCAGGGTGGTCGGCGCTTCAGCTTCACCGCACTGGTCGTCGTCGGTGACGGCGAGGGCATGGTCGGCGTCGGCTACGGCAAGGCGAAGGAGGTGCCGGCCGCCATCGCCAAGGGCGTTGAAGAGGCCAAGAAGCACTTCTTCCGCGTTCCGATGATCCAGCGCAGCATCCCGCACCCGTCCAGGGTGAGAAGGCCGGCGGCGTTGTGCTGCTGCGTCCGGCTTCCCCGGTACCGGTGTGATTGCCGGTGGTTCGGCCCGCGCGGTGCTCGAGTGCGCAGGCATCCACGATGTGCTGTCCAAGTCGCTTGGCTCGTCCAACGCGATCAACGTGGTCCACGCGACCGTCGAGGCGCTCAAGCAGCTCGAGACGCCGGAGGCCGTCGCTTCGCGCCGCGGGCTCCCCGTCGAGGACGTGGCTCCGGCCGCGATGCTGCGCGCCGCCAAGGAAGGGGCGGCCAAGTAATGGCAGAGCTCAAGATCACCCAGGCAAAGTCTGCGGTGGGCGGAAAGCAGTACCAGCGCGACACGCTTCGCACCCTGGGCCTCAAGCGGATCGGTGATTCCGTGACGCGTGAGGATCGCCCCGAGGTGCTCGGCATGATCCGCACTGTCGCCCACCTCGTTACCGTGGAAGAGGTGAAGTGACCATGTCGCTCAAGCTTCATCACCTGCGTCCCGCACCCGGAGCCAAGACCGAGAAGACTCGTGTCGGCCGTGGTGAGGGCTCGAAGGGTAAGACCGCTGGCCGCGGCACCAAGGGCACCGGCGCGCGCAAGAACGTTCCTGAGAACTTCGAGGGCGGCCAGATGCCGCTGCACATGCGCCTGCCGAAGCTCAAGGGCTTCAAGAACCCGTTCCGGGTCGAGTTCCAGGTCGTCAACGTAGGCCGTCTCGCCGAGCTGTTCCCGCAGGGAGGCGACGTGACCGTCGCCGACCTCGTGTCGGCCGGCGCGGTCCGTGAGGGCTCGCTCGTCAAGGTTCTCGGCAACGGCGACGTCCAGGTGGCCCTGAAGGTGAGCGCCAACGCGTTCTCCGGCTCGGCCAAGGCGAAGTTGGAGGCCGCTGGCGGCTCCGCCAACGAGCTCTGACGTCCATAGAACGCCCTGAGGGTGGTCCCGGTTCGCCGGGGCCACCCTTTGCTTTTCGCCCGACCGCTCATCTGATGGCCTGGAGTTTTGGTGGTGGGGCACCGCTTGGTAGGCTGCCATGGTTGCCGTGCCTCCGGGCGCGCCAAGCCACTGTCTTTAGTTGAAAGTAGATCTGGATGCTCTCCGCTCTCGCAAACGCGTTGAAGACACCGGACCTTCGCAAGAAGCTCCTGTTCACACTGGGCATCATCGCGGTGTTCCGCCTGGGGTCGACCATCCCCACGCCGAACGTCAACATGGGACGCATCGACGAGTGTCTGGCGGCGGCCACCACCGGCACGAATGCGGGCATCTACAACATCATCAACCTGTTCTCGGGCGGGGCGCTGCTGCAGCTGACGATCTTCGCGCTCGGCATCATGCCCTACATCACCAGCTCCATCATTCTTCAACTGCTGACCGTGGTGATCCCGCGGCTCGAGGCGCTGAAGAAGGAGGGTGCCTCAGGGCAGGCGAAGATCACCGAGTACACCCGGTACCTGACGCTGGTGCTCGCCGTCCTCAACGCTTCCGCGTTCGTGACGCTCGCGCGCACCGGGCAGCTGCTTCCCGGCTGCACCGGCCTGCTGTACTCCGATGAGATCTTCCCGCTCGTCGTCATGGTCCTCATCATGACCGCGGGCACCGGCCTCATCATGTGGATGGGTGAGCTCATCACCGAACGCGGCGTCGGAAACGGCATGTCCATCATGATCTTCACCCAGATCGTCGCCAGCTTCCCCGCAGGCGTCTGGTCCATCAAGCAGGGTCACGAAGGCGTGACCGGCTGGGTGCTCTTCTTCGTCGTCATCGCGATCGGCCTGCTCGTGATGCTCGGCGTCATCTGGGTCGAGCAGGGACAGCGTCGGATCCCGGTGCAGTACGCCAAGCGCATGGTCGGTCGCCGCCTCGTCGGCGGCTCCACCACCTACATCCCGCTGAAGGTCAACCAGTCCGGCGTCATCCCTGTCATCTTCGCCTCCTCGATCATGTACCTGCCGGTGCTGTGGGCGACGTTCCGCCCCGAGAGTGCCGCGTCGCAGTGGATCAGCGCCAACTTCACAGGCAACGGTGTCTACTCCTGGACCTACAGCCTCATCCAGTTCGTCCTCATCATCGCCTTCTGCTACTTCTACGTTTCCATCACCTTCAACCCTGAAGAGGTGTCGGACAACATGAAGAAGTACGGAGGCTTCATCCCGGGTATCCGTGCGGGCAAGCCCACCGAGAAGTACCTGGCATACGTCCTGTCGCGGCTCACCGCGCCGGGTTCGCTGTACCTGGCCGTGATCGCACTGATCCCGACCATTGCGTTCATGGCCGTCGGCGCGCAGCAGAACTTCCCTTCGGCGGCACCTCGATCCTGATCATCGTCGGCGTCGGCCTTGACACGGTCAAGAAGATCGAGAGCCAACTCCAGCAGCGGAATTACGAGGGTTTCCTGAAGTGAAGCTTCTGATCATGGGAGCACCGGGTGCGGGCAAAGGCACCCAGGCGACGGCACTGGCCGAGCGTTACGGTGTGCCCGCCATCTCCACCGGCGACATCTTCCGGTACAACATCAAGAACCAGACGCCGCTCGGCGTGAAGGTGAAGGCGATCATCGACGCCGGGGAGTACGTCCCCGACGACGTCACCGAGGAGATCGTCGCGTCCCGCCTGACGGAGCCGGACTGCGAGCCCGGCTTCCTGCTGGACGGATTCCCTCGCACCATGCACCAGGTGCACTTCCTCGACCGGCACCTTGCGGAGCGCTCCGAGCAGATCGACGCCGTCGTGTCGCTCATGGTCGAGCCTGAGGCGCTCGTGCAGCGGCTCCTGGCCCGCGCCGAGATCGAGGGGCGTGCCGACGACAACGAGGACACCATCCGTCGCCGGATGGAGGTCTACGCCGGCCAGACGGCGCCGCTCCTGTTCCACTACGAGAACAAGGGCCTGCTGGTCGATGTCGACGGCACCGGCACCGTCGAGGAGGTCCGCCAGCGGATGTTCTCGATGGTCGACGCCCGCGTCAAGGCCTGAGCCGAAGTGGCCCTCGTCGAAATCAAGTCCATCGATGAGCTGAAGCTCATGAGGCGGGCCGGGTTGGTGGTTGCGGAGGGCCTGCACGCCATGTGCGCAGCCGCCGCGGTCGGCGTCACCACCCGAGAAATCGACGCCGTGGGCCGCGAGGTCCTCTCCCGCAACGGCGCCACCTCCTCGTTCCTCGGATACGGCGCCGAGTACGGCGCCCCGTTCCCGGCCGTCGCATGCATCTCCGTCAACGACGAACTCGTCCACGGCATCCCGGGCCCCGCGTGCTCGCCGACGGTGACGTCGTCTCCATCGACTTCGGTGCGATCCTCTCAGGCTGGCACGGCGACGCCGCCCGCACCGTCATCGTGGGAGATCCCGGCCGTGACGACCTTGAACTGATCGACGCGACCCGGGAGGCCTTCTGGGCCGGCGCGGCCGCCGCCCATGAGGGCAACCGGGTAGGCGACGTGTCCAAGGCGATCGAGGGCTACGTGAAGCGCCTCCCACGCCGCTACGGCACCCTGCGTGAGTACACAGGACACGGCATCGGCACAGAGATGCACATGGCTCCGGACGTGCCCAACTGGCACCGCACGAGGCCCACGCCCCGGCTGCGCGTCGGGATGGCGCTCGCTATCGAGCCGATGCTGACGCTCGGCACGCACGACACCCTCGAACTCGACGACGAATGGACCGTCGTCAGCCGCGACGGTTCCCGCGGCGCCCACTGGGAGAACACCGTCGCGATCACCCCGGGGAACCTGGGTGCTCACCGAGCCCGACGGCGGGCCGAACGCCTCGGCGACATGTTCGCCCCGCTCGCCGATTGAGCGCGCCCCTATGATGGGGCCCATGGCGCTGCCCCGAGCTCGAAGTACCTGCAACGATCCGGTGACCCGGTCGATGATGCCGAACGCGATTCGCTGACGGCCCGACTCAATGACGCCTTCGGTGACGGGCGGATCAGCCATGACGAGTACGCGGCCGCCATGGACACCGTCTACGGCGCCCGCACGCTCGGCGACCTGGTGCCTGTCATCGAGAAGCTCCCTGCCGCAGCGGCCAACATCCCGGCGATCGTGACCCAGGCGGCCCGCCTGCCGGCAACGTCACTGCCTCGCGCGATCTGGCGCCCGTCGCCATCGCGGTCGGGATCGTCGGCGTCGTGCTGATCGCGGTCCTTGCCGTTCTCGTGGCGGTCCTGATCTTCTGAGCGTCTAGGCTCTGAGCCTTAGCAGGAGGTGGGCGATGCAGAACTGGGGACATCAGGGACCCCTCCGCCGCCGTCGGCGCCGCCACCGCAGGCCTCGGATGATCCGTGGAGCCCGGCGGACTCCGACGAGTTCCGGAGGCACGCCTGGCACGCTGCCCCACCGGATCCGGGCCCCGGAATCTGGATGCGGATCGGGATCGCGGCCATGGCAGTGCTCGTCATCGTCGCGTTCGCCACGGTTGCCGTCTTCCTCGGTGGGGAGTCGGGACCGCACGTCCGTCGCCCAGCCGCGGGTCAACGGCGCGGTCAGGAGCCCGACGCCCCGGCCCACCCCGGGTAGTCCCCGTCCCACGCCGAGCGCCTCGCCGACGCCCGTGGTCACACCCGTCGTCACCGTCAGCCCCGAGCCCGGCGGTCGCTCCTGGTCGCTGCCCGAGGTCGCGTGGAAGCAACTGCCGGTGCCCGACCCGACATCGGTGCTCTACCCCCTGCAGGTGACGGCCCTCGACGACCTGCCGTCGGTGACACTGACCGGCTGCCCCGAGCCGGCGGTCGTGACGACCGAGGAGGAGTGGAAGGCCGCAGTGCGGGCCCAGTGGTCGTGCGTGCACCTGGCGTGGGTGCCCTGTACGAGCGGCTCGGCTGGTCGGTCGTCGAGCCCGCTGTGATGTTCTATCCGGGAGCGGGCTCCAAGAGCGAGTGCGGCTACCTGACGGCCCCGCGTTCTACTGTTCGGCCGGCGACGGGACGGTGTACTTCGGGCAGGAGCACATGGAGATGGCCGCCTCCTGGGACCTGTCCGTCAACGAGATGGTCAACCACGAGTACGGACACCACCTCCAGAAGCTCGCCGGGATCACGGAGGCGAAGCTCGCGCTGCCGCGGGCAATGAACTGGAGCGTCGCTCCGAGTTGCAGGCGACCTGCTGGTCGGCGATGCTGACCTACCACAACCGTTCGTTCGGGTTCGGCGCCGCCGATCTCGACTCCTGGCGGGGAAGGCTCCAGACGATGCTGATCGACAACGTGCATGGCAACCGGGAGTCGCTCACCAACTGGGGCATGCGGGGGCTGTACGCGGCGACCCTGGGCCAGTGCAACACGTGGGTCGCCCGGCAGAGGACGTCGCATGAGGAGGAACCGGTGACGCAGGGCAACTGGCCGGGCGGGCAGCAACCGCCCCCGTGCCGCAGAGACCGGCGCCGGGGTGGAATCTCCCTCCGCAGCAGCGGCCCCTCAGCCGTGGCAGAACACGCAGGCATGGAACCAGGCGCCCCGGCAGTGGCCGCAGGCCCCGCAGTGGCAACAGCCTCAACAGTGGCGGCAGCCCCGCAGTGGACTGGCGGCCACCAGCCGGGCCTGCCGGGGCGCCGTCCGCCCGCCGCTCGGGCGGGTTCGGCAAGACGCTGGTCACGCTCGTGGTCGTGGGGTTCATCCTCGTGGTTGCCGTCAATGTCCTGCGTGCCGTCGGTGACATCTTCGGGTCGCTCCCCGAGATCCCGGTCGCCCAGCCCTCCGGCGGGCCGGGAACCCAACCCGCACCGGTCGATCCGGCACCGGTGGATCCGGCACCGGTGGATCCGGTCGGTCCCGAGCCGGGTGCCGTCAACCCCAATCTCCCGCCGAGGCAGTGGAACGACCTGCCGCCCGCCGACTCGAGCGATCCCGACTGGATGACGCTGCAGCAGAGCGTCCTCTACGCGCAGCCGGTGCCGGTCCTGGAAGGCTGCCCTGCGGCGGAGATCGCGACCGACATGGGCGACATCGAACGCCTCGCGGGGGCCAACTCGAGTGCCTGCAGGCGGCGTTCAAGCCGATGCTCACGGCGCTCGGATACAACTCCGAGGACATCCCCGTCTACTACTACGAGGGCAGCAGCGTCGACACCCCCTGCGGGAACGTGACGGCGCCGGCCCTGTACTGCTCGGCCCAGGGCGGGCCATCTACTTCGGCGAGGACGCCCTCAACGGCGCCAGTTGGATGGACTTCGGCATCAAGGACGTCGCCGGCCACGAGTACGGCCACCACCTTCAGGCGCAGGCGGGCTTCTTCGAGGCCGAGTACCGGGTCGGCATCGGGAACGAGTCGAGCAGGCGGATCGAGTTGCAGGCCACCTGCATGGGGTACGCGACGATGGCCCACGACCGGTCGTATCCGATCGGGGCGCCACTGCTCGAGGACTTCGAGATGTACCTGCGGGCGACCATCGAAGACGGCATCCACGGATCCCCGACTCGCTCGCCTACTGGGGATCCGCGGCCTGTACTCCGTCGATCTCGGCAACTGCAACACCTGGACGGCCGCCGCGGCCGACGTCGACTGACTCAGGAGGCCCGGAAGCCGCAGGGGAACAGAGGATCGACGAACCCGACCCGGTCCTCCGGATGCGCCCGTACATCGTCCATCGAACGGGCAGGTCGAAGGGGAGCCGCCCGACCGCCTCGACCCGACCGGTCAACGCGTCCACGAGGGCCGAGTCGCTGGTCCCGTAGTTGGCCACCACCACGTCCGCGAGTTCCAGCAGGGGAGTCAGCACCGCGGGCGGTCGAGGAACACGTCGAGGATGACGGGGCAGTGCTCCGCGATCCGCTCGAGGCGCACCCGCAGCCCGGGCTGGAAGTCGAGGGATCCCTGGTGGAACCAGGCCTCCAAGAACAACTCGTCGCGCGGCTCGAAGGGCGCCCGGAGCCGGATGACGGCAAGCTCCGCGTCCTCGGGGCGCTCCGTGACCACGCCGAGTCGCTCCGCCGCCTCCGCCGACATCCCCTCGACATAGACCCGGCCGGGGAGACGGGGAGGCTGCCCTTCAGCACCGTGACCGAGGCCGCCTGGGCCCTGAGCCCTCGGCGACGGCGCCAGGTTCGCCGAGCACCACGGCCGCCTGCTCCTCGTCGACATACGGGTCATCGAAGAGGCCGAGCTGGAACTTGACGGTGAGCAGCCGCGTGGCCGACTCGTCGATCCGTTCCTGCGAAACCCGACCGTTGCTGACGAGATCCGCGAGCACCTCGACGCACTCCTCGCCGCCGAACTGGTCGCACCCCGCCTCGAGCAGCAGTTGCATCCGGCCGGCAGGGTCGAGATGTTCCACACCCCAGGCCCGGGCGGGAAGCACCTGGTCGCCGACCTGGTTGTCGTTGACCAACTCCCAGTCCGACAGCACCACGCCAGTGAAACCCAACTCGCCGCGCAGCAGGTCGGTCACGATCGCGCGGTTGTACCCGAACCCCACCGGCTCGGCGGCGATGCCGCGCAGCGTCAGGTCGACCGGGCGGGAGTAGTACGGCATCACGGCGCTCACGCCCGCATCGACCGCGGCCGGAAAGGGCGCCAGATGCGACTCCTGGCTTCCGCTCGGGTACACCGCGTCCTTGCCGTAGGGGAAATGCGAGTCCTCACCGCCGCGCACGGCCCCGCCGCCGGGGAAGTGCTTCGCCGTGCACGCCACGCTGCCCTTGCCCAGACCGGGCCCCTGCAGCCCGTCGAGGTAGGCCAGCCCCAGTGCCGTCACGAGGTCGGGGTCCTGCCCGAACGTCTGGGCCTGGCGCGCCCAACGGGGCTCCGTGGCCAGATCGAGCGTCGGGTGGAGCGCCGCCCTGATCCCGACGGCCACGTACTCGCGGCGGGCGATGTCGGCGAACCTGCGCACCAGGCCGGGGTCGCGCAGGGCTGCCAGGCCGAGCATCTCGGGCCACTGGGAGAAGCTGCCGGCGGCGAAGCTGGCCCCGGAGTTCTCTGAGAACGAGTGCCGCGGGTCGGTCGAGATGGTGACGGGGATGCCGTGCGGGGTCTGCTCGGCGATCGCCTGGACGGCGTTGTGCCACCGCACGATAGAGCGGGCGTCACCGAGGCGGTGCACGTTGAAGTGGTTCATGAACCTTCCCGCACCACCGAGGTCGTTCCCGACTTCGAGATGTCGCCGGCCGCCTCCTTCACCGACCCGTCCTCGCCGGCCTCGATGACCGTGTGGAACATCAGCCCGATCTTCTCCGGGAGTGAGAGCCGGCCGATGAGGTCCGCCACGCGCTCCTCGTCGGGAAGCCGTGGATCCTCGAAGGGTCCATCCGCCCGTTGCGGTTCAGGTCGCGGTAGCGCGTGCCCGAAGCGTCGCTCAGGTAGGTGGCCGGCATGACTCATTCACCTCCCAGCGGCGCGAAGATCTCCGGGGCGATGACTGGGCGGACCCGCCGCTCCACCTCACCGCGGGTGAAGTACCGCCGCAGGTTGCCGCCGGCGAGCACATTGCCGAGTGCGCCCAGGATCATGGCCTGATCGAGGGAGAGGTGCCGCTTCGCCACCTGGCCGGTGGCCGTCGCAACGGCGTCGTAGAAGCCGCCGGCGCCGTAGGAGTCGAAGTCGTGTTCGATGCGGGTCAGGTTGGCATATGCCTCTGCGGGATCGTGCAGCATCGCGAGGAACGCTGCGTGCGGAGTGACCACCCCATTGCCGAAGTCCGGGGCGGGGTTGGTCCGTGCCGAGTAGTTGGTGCGCTCGATGTCGGAGAAGTAGCCGTCGGGGTTGAGCCCGAGGGCATCGACTCCCCACTCGCTGTACCCGCCCGCCGGGTGGCTGGCGGGGAGAAGCCCCAGTATCCGTACTCCTGCATGCCGTGCAGCCTCTGCACGGCCACGTGGCGTGGATGGTTGCGGCCCAGGAGCGAGGCGCCCACGTCTCCTCAGGCACGAACACGTTGGGCATGAGCTCCTCGAACATCGAGCCACCCCAACCGGGAACGGTCTGGCGCCCCAGATAGTCGTATGCCCCTCGTAGACATCGACGCCGAGGTAGGTGTGCCACTCGCCGACAGGGATCGACTCCTGCCAGTCCCAGTCCGGCGGGAAGGTGCGCCACGCCTGGTAATAGGACTCCGGCGGAATCTGCCCCTTCGCGATCCCGAGATAGGTGGTGATGCGGGTCTCGGAGACGACGGTGTCGTAGTGGTGGTCGCGGGTGTACCAGACGTCGCTGCCTTCACCGATCAGGTCGCGCGCGATCGTGGGCGGCGGGCTGGTCAGCCGGGTCGGCTCCTCGAGGTAGTAGCCGCCGTAGTTCAGGTAGGGCTTCGAGAACGTCGGGTCGGCGAACACATCGAAGCGCATCCGGGAGAACAGCTCTCCGGCCGCCTTGGAGTTGCCCGGGTCGCCGTTGCGCACGACGAGCAGGGCCGCGCCCAGCCAGGCCGCGTCGACGCTGCTCACGAACGGCACCACGGGGTTGCCGTCGTCAGGCCACTCGAGAATGGCGGAGCCGTCGCGCGGGTCGTACCAGTTGAAGTACATGCCGGCCGCATCATGGTGTTGCATCCCGCGAAGGGTCCTGAGCGTCCTGCGGATCCGGATGTTGGCCTCGCCGGGCGTGATGATGCGCAGGTCGCGGGCCACGATCGTGCTCCACAGGTAGCCGCCGATGTTGGTCGGGGACGTGTAGTGGGCCCGGTTGCCGAGATCGCCGGTGATGTTGTCGGAGATGAGGCCCGTGACCGGGTCGGTCATCGCCACCATGGACGCCCAGGTGTCGCGCGCCCAGCGCATCAGGGTCGCCCCACGGCCACCGGCGGGCGTTGGCCCCGCGTCAGCCGAGGCGAGCGGTGGCAGGGCGGTGAACGCGGCGACGGTGAGTCCGCCTGTCAGCGCGGTGCGCCTGCTGAACTGTGAAGGGTCGGGTCGGTGCATGGTTCTGCTCCTTGTTCGGGAGGGCTACTTGATGCCCGTGGTGGCGATGCCCTGGATGAAGCGCCGCTGGAAGATCATGAAGACGATGAGCACGGGGGCCACGACGATGGTCGCTCCCGCCATCAGGAGGCCGTACTCGGTCTGGTTCTGGCCGGTGGAGTAGAGCGCGAGCGCCACCGGGAGCGTGTAGGAGTCGTTGGTCTGGGCCACCACGAGGGCCACAGGAAGTTGTTCCAACTCCCGAGGAAGGTCAGGATGCCGAGCGTGGCCAGCGCCGGGCCGAGCAGCGGGAGGATCACCCGTAGGAAGATCCCGACCTCGCTCGCGCCGTCGATCCTGGCCGCCTCCACGAGGTCGCGGGGAGCCCCATGATGAACTGGCGCATCAGGAACACGCCGAACGGGCCGACCAGGAACGGCAGGATGAGGCCGGGCAGCGTGTTGACGAGCCCCATGTTGGCGACGAGCACGAACAGGGGACGAATGTGACCACGCCGGGGATCATCAACGTCGCGAGAATCAGGCCGAAGATGAGCCGCTTGCCGCGGAACTTCAGCATCGCGAGCGCGTAGCCGACCATCGAGCAGAACAACAGGTTGCCTGCTGTGACGGCGACGGCGACCAGCGTCGAGTTCACGAAGTAGGTGCCGAACGAGAGCCGGCTGAACAGCGACGTGAAGTTGTCGGTGGTCGGGTGCTCAGGCCACCACGTGGGCGGTACCTGGCGCAGCTCGGTCGAGGTCTTGAACGCGCCGAGGACCATCCACACGAACGGCGTCACCACCAGGATCAGGGCGATGCTCAGGATCAGGTAGAGCCACCACCGGCCCCGTAGGCCTCCCGTGCCCACCATGTCACTCACCCCTCTCGGAGAGGAACCGGAACTGGATCGCGGTGATGATGGCGATCACGATGAAGATGAGATAGCTGAGGGCGGCCGCGAAGCCGTAATTGCCGAAGCTGAACTGCTGGTAGGTGTACATCGAGGCCGACAGGGTGGTGTTGAGGGGCCGCCCTTCGTCATCACGAACGGTTCCTCGAAGAACTGCAGGTAGCCGATGGTGGTGGTCACCAACACGAAGAGCAGCGTCGGCCGCAGGATCGGGAGCACGATGTGGCGGAACCGCCGCCAGGCGTTCGCGCCGTCGATGGCTCCTGCCTCGAGCAGCTGCGTCGGGACGGCCTGGAGCCCGGCCAGGAAGATGATCATCCCGGTGCCGAAGTTGCGCCACACCGCCATGGCGATCAGGGAAGGCATCGCCCACGTGGTCGAACCGAGCCAGTTGGGGCCGTGGATGCCCACGAGACCCAGGAGGTGGTTCACCAGCCCCGTGTCGGGATTGAGGAGGAACCTCCAGACCACGGCCACCGCCACGATGGACGTGACCACGGGCGTGTAGAACCCGAGCCGGAAGAAGCCCCTGAGCCGGGTGATCCCGGTGTTGAGCGCGACCGCGGCGGCGAGGGCGACGACGATGGTCAGCGGCACTCCCACCACGACGAAGTAGGCGGTGTTGAAGGCGGCCTGCTGGAACACCGGGTCGGACAACGCCTTGGCGTACTGGTCGAACCACACGAAGTCGACGGCGAACGGGGTGCGGAGATCCTTGTTACGGATGTCGGTGAACGAGAAGAACACCGACTGGATGACGGGCCACGCCGTGAAGATCAGGAACAGCAGGAGGAAGGCAGGGTGAGAAGCCACCCCGCCCTCTCCTCCAGGCGGGCACCGCCGGAGCGCCTTGCGGCGGCGGTCGGCGCGGACATGGCTACCTCCCGGTGCCGATGGAGTCGGCCTGGGACTGCGCCGCCTTCATGGCGTCTGCGCCGGAGAGGCCCTGCTTGGCGACCTTCTCGATCTCGTTGTCGAACGACTCGATGACCTGCTCGAAGCTCGGGAACGTCGGCGGGACCTTCGCGGTCTTCAGCGCCTCTCCGAACTTGGCGAGCTTGGCATCCTTGGCCAGCGACTGGTCGTCCCAGGCGGACTGCACCGCGGGAAGGTCGCTCGTCAGGCCGTACCACTTGATCTGGGTTTCGGGCGTGCTCAGCCAGTCGACCAGCGTCCACGCCGCGTCCCGGTTCTTCGTGTCCTTGAACACGGCCAGGTTCGAGCCACCGATGAAGGACGAGGACTGGGCACCGTTGGCGGTGGGGATGGGGCGACGTCGTACTTGTCCGCGAAGGCGGTGTCACCGTCCTGGGCGGCCATGTCCTCGACGAGGCTCATCATCCACGGGCCGGAGATGAACATCGGCACGGCCCCGCTGGTGAAGTCGGCCTCGGTCTGCCCTTCCGGGGGTTGGGGTTGGCGATCCCGTCGGCGAAGTACGAGCCGTAGTAGTCGACGGCGGCCACCATCTCCGGGGTGTCGAAGGTGTACGCGTCGGCGGTGGCGATCTCGGCTCCGCTGGACCAGGCGAGCGGAATGACCGTCTGCCAGGAGCCGGTGCGGCCCGGTTGCAGGGAGATGCCCCACTTGACGCCTTCCTGCTGCTTCATGGCCGCGGCCATCTTCTTGAACTCGTCCTGGGTGGCAGGGGCCTCGTCGTATCCGGCGGCCTTCGCGATGTCGCTGCGGTAGAACGCCATCCTGGTCTCCACATACCAGGGAACCGCATAGGAGGTGCCGTCCACCTTCGTGGTGTCGACGGCGCCCGGGAAGAAGCCGTCCAACGGGATGGATGACGGGGTCGCGTCGAGGGCACCCATGCCCACGAACTCACCCATCCAGGTGGTGCCGACCATCGCCACGTCCGGCGTGGTGCCCGCGGTGATCGAGTTCACGAACTTGTCGTGGGCGGAGTCCCACGGCACCGGAGTCACGTTGACGGTGATACCCGGGTTCGCCGCGGTGAACTCCTTGACGAGTTCGGGCAGTTTCTCGCCCTCCGCGCCCATGGCCCACACCTCAAGGGTGCCGGTCGCGGACGCCGTGTCGATCGGCGCTCCGGTGGGGGATTGCCCTCCACCCGGGGTTTCAGAGCCGCGGCCGCACCCGGTGAGAACCAGTGCCGTGCCAGCCGCGAGGGCTATCAGCTTGTGGCTGAGACGCATGTCCCGCCTCCTTGGGTTGGGGCCGAGCGGGTCTCCGTGAGGAACACCCTTGGGCCTCGACCGGTCTGTATGCGCTTACCGAAAGCGCTTACATCGGACGCTACACAACGTCCGGACCCGTTACAAGAGTCTGGGGAAATCCGGCTCAGCCGCAGCCGCAGGACTGTCGCAGCACCACTGTCGTGGGCAGTCGCCCGGGGAGCAGGGTGTGGTCGTCGCGGCCCAGGAGTTGGTCAATGCGCCGCACGACCACGGCTCCGAGCTCGCGCACGGGCTGCCTGACCGTGGTGAGGGCAGGGGTTACGTGACGGGCGGCGAGGACGTCGTCCCAGCCCGTCACGGACAGCTCCCGTGGAACCTCGACCCCGTTGGCGCGGAGCGTCAGCATCAGTCCCAGCGCCAGTTCGTCGTTCGCGCACACCACCGCGTCGGCGGTGAGTCGTCCCATCAGGAAGTCACGGGCCAGGCGCTCGCCGTCGCGCTCGGTCGGCTCGCACGGCACCGCGCTGGCGGCCGTCAGGCCACGGTCGCCGTGGGCGCGCACAAAGCCGAGGTAACGCTCGTTGATGTCGGTGGCCTCCTCGGGTCACCGAGGAACACGAGCCTTCGGCGACCGTGCTCGTCGATGAGATGCCCGGTCAGTTCCCCCGCGCTCGCCGTGTTCTCGGTCGAGAACGAATCGGGCCCGCTCCCTCCCGCGATGGTCACCACCGGGAGCTTGTTCCGGAGCGCCTCGAGCGTGGAGGAGTGGACGTCGGTGCCCGCCATCACCGCCATCGCGTCGACCCGGCCCGCGAGCCGCCGGACCGGACCCTCGGCGTCGGCCCTTCCCCTCGTGAGGACGAGCATCACGCTCGCACCCCCGTCGGCGGCCGCGGCCTCGAATCCGCTCAGCAGTTCCGCATAGTAGGGGCCGCTGAGCTCGGGCAGGGCAAGGCCGAATGCCTCGTTGGTGCGGGCGGCCAGGGAACGCGCGGCCCGGTGGGCACGTAGTTGAGTTCGTGCACGGCGGCAAGCACCCTGTCGCGCGTGCCGGGCGCGACGACGTCGGGCTTGGTGAGAACACGCGAGACCGTCGCGATGGACACGCCTGCGAAGGCGGCCACCTCGTAGATGGTGTGCCTACCGACTGCGACCATCAGCTCAGGCCAGTGAGCCGATCACAGGGTTCCACTCCTGCACCGTGCGCGCGGCGATGAGTCCCTCCTGCCAGAAGGGGTCGGAGTTGAGGTGCGAGACGACCGTGTCGGCCGTGTCGGAGCGGAAGAGCAGCAGGGCGCCCGGCTGCTCCGCGCCGACGAACGGGCCGGATGCGACGAGAGGGTCGCCGACGAGCGAGGAGAGGAAGGCCCTGTGTCTGGGGCGGACGAGATCCAGCGCGTCGGAATCGGGGACGTAGGTGTAGTTCACGGCGAAGTACGGCATGGGGCAAGGCTAGTGTGCGTGACCGGTATTTGGCGGGGAGGCGCGCGTGAGCGTAAACTGCACGATTGGAGTATCATCCGGCAACCGCCGGACCTGAACGATTGAGAGTACATGGCGAAGAAAGAAGGAGCCCTCGAGCTTGAGGGCACCGTGGTCGAGGCGCTTCCCAACGCGATGTTCCGCGTCGAGCTTGCCAACGGTCACAAGGTCCTCACCACCATCAGTGGCAAGATGCGCCAGCACTACATCCGCATCCTGCCTGCCGACCGCGTCGTCGTGGAGCTTTCTCCCTATGACCTGACCCGCGGCCGCATCGTCTACCGTCACAAGTAGACCGCCCCACCGCACGTCTGAGCGCGCCCACCCCTTACGGGAAGGGCGCGCTTTCGTCTACCCAGGATTTGGGATCCGTGCGCGGCGTGACCTAGACTGTCTCGTCGGTCGTCTATGCCCGGAACCGTATCCGCGTGCCCGGGCTGTTCGGCCACTCACCATCCGATTGGGCCCCCTCACAGGTGCTCCCCAGTCGCCGATTGAAAGGTTGCTCGAATGAAGGTTCAGCCGAGCGTCAAGACGATCTGCGACAAGTGCAAGGTCATCCGCCGGCACGGTCGTGTGATGGTGATCTGCGAGAACCCGAGGCACAAGCAGCGTCAGGGCTGATCCCTGGCCGGCCTGCCCGGGGCCGAGCAGATCATTGCGGAAAGGGTTGGTCCCCACCCCGCCGACAACAACTGAAACAACGTGAACGCAAGGCTCCCTCGGGGAGTTCCACCCTTGGACGAAGGCCAAGGCCCCGTCGACACCCGAAGAATGGTGTCACAGGCGGCGGGACGCGTCGCGCCACACACCTTCGCGGTCCGCGACCGGGTTTGAGAGAACCAGGACCGAATTTCATGGAAAGGTACCGCCTGATGGCACGCCTCGTTGGTGTTGACCTCCCGCGCGACAAGCGCCTTGAGGTCGCACTCACTTACATCTTCGGCATCGGCAAGACCCGTGCCGCCGAGACCCTCGCCGCCACCGGTGTGAGCGGCGATCTCCGAGTCCACCAGCTCACCGACGACCAGCTCGTCCTTCTGCGCGACCACATCGAAGGCAACTTCGAGATCGAGGGCGACCTGCGCCGCTCCGTCGCGGCCGACATCCGCCGCAAGGTCGAGATCGGTAACTACCAGGGTCGTCGCCACCGCAGCGGCCTCCCCGTCCGTGGTCAGCGCACCCGGACGAACGCGCGCACCCGTAAGGGCAAGAAGAAGGCCGTCGCTGGCAAGAAGAAGGCTCGCTGACCCTCGGGTGAGCGCCTCTTAAGGACTCAAGGAGAAAGACTTTATGGCTACTGCAAGCCGCAAGGCGGCCGCCAAGACCAAGGTGCGCCGCAAGGAAAAGAAGAATGTGCTCGCCGGCCAGGCACACATCAAGAGCACCTTCAACAACACCATCATCTCGATCACCGATCCCACCGGTGCCGTGATCGCGTGGGCCTCTGCCGGCACCGTCGGTTTCAAGGGCTCCCGCAAGTCGACCCCGTTCGCCGCTCAGATGGCAGCCGAGGCTGCAGGCCGTCGCGCCATGGAGCACGGCATGAAGCGCGTCGACGTGTTCGTCAAGGGTCCGGGCTCCGGCCGTGAGACCGCGATCCGTTCGCTGGGTGCTGTCGGCCTCGAGGTCGGCGCCATCTCGGACGTCACCCCGTGCCCCACAACGGCACCCGTCCGCCCAAGCGCCGTCGCGTCTGATTCGGCCCGAGAAAGGATAAGGACCTAAAAAATGGCTCGTTACACCGGCCCAATGACCAAGAAGTCCCGTCGTCTCGGGACCGACCTCGTCGGCAACGACAAGGCGTTCGAGCGTCGTCCGTACCCCCGGGTGTGCACGGACGCGGTCGCACCAAGGATTCCGAGTACTCGCTGCAGCTCAAGGAGAAGCAGAAGGCGCGTTACGCGTACGGCGTGCTCGAGAAGCAGTTCCGTCGCTACTACGAAGAGGCCGACCGTCACCCCGGCAAGACCGGTGACCGTCTGCTCCAGATCCTCGAGTCCCGTCTCGACAACGTGGTCTACCGCTCCGGCTTCGCCGGCACGCGTCGTCAGGCCCGTCAGCTTGTCGTGCACGGCCACTTCCTGGTGAATGGCCAGCGCGTGAACATCCCTCCTACCGGGTGCGTGCTCACGACATCATCGATGTCGCCGAGAAGTCGCTCAACCTCACTCCGTTCGTGATCGCCCGTGAGACCCACGGCGAGCGCGCGGTTCCGGCCTGGCTCGAGGCCCGACCGAACCGCATGCGGATCCTGGTGCACCAGCTCCCCGTCCGCGAGCAGATCGTGGTCGACGTTGCTGAGCAGATGATCGTCGAGCTCTACTCGAAGTAAGTCAACCCACGTTGCGGTGGCCTCCGGGCCACCGCAACACATGTGGTCGCAGCCCGTGACCACGCCTCATATCGCGTCATCAAATGGTGGTTGACGCGGGAAGGAACAGTCCATGCTTATCGCACAGCGCCCCACCCTCTCCGAGGAGGTCGTCTCCGACTTCCGTTCGCGGTTCATCATCGAGCCGCTGGAGCCGGGCTTCGGCTACACGCTTGGCAACTCGCTGCGTCGCACCCTGCTGTCGTCCATTCCGGGCGCGGCCGTGACCAGCATCAAGATCGAGGGCAACCAGCACGAGTTCTCCACCCTGGAGGGCGTCGTCGAGGACGTCACCGAGATCATCCTCAACCTCAAGGGCCTCGTGCTCTCCTCCGAGGAGGACGAGCCCGTCGTCATGTACCTGCGCAAGGCCGGCGCCGGCGCCGTCACCGCTGGTGACATCCAGCCTCCGGCCGGTGTGGAGATCCACAACCCGGAGCTGCACATCGCCACGCTGAACGACAACGGCAAGCTCGAGATGGAGCTCGTGGTCGAGCGCGGACGCGGCTACGTGTCCAGCGTGCAGAACAAGAACCCCGACGCCGAGATCGGCCGCATCCCGGTCGACTCGATCTACTCGCCGGTTCTCAAGGTCACCTACAAGGTCGAGGCCACCCGTGTCGCCCAGCGCACCGACTTCGATCGGCTGATCATCGATGTCGAGTCGAAGCCGTCGATCGCCCCGCGCGACGCCGTCGCTTCGGCCGGTCGCACGCTGGTGGAGCTGTTCGGCCTCGCCCGTGAGTTGAACGTGGACGCTGAGGGTATCGAGATCGGCCCGTCCCCGGTGGACGAGCAGATCGCCGAGTCCCTGAGCCTTCCGGTTGAGGACCTCGAGCTGTCGGTGCGTTCCTACAACTGCCTCAAGCGTGAGGGCATCCACACCGTGGGTGAGCTCGTCGCCCGCAGTGAAGAGGACCTGCTCGACATCCGCAACTTCGGCTCCAAGTCGATCGACGAGGTCAAGGAGACCCTCGCGGGCCTCGGCCTCGCGCTGCGGGACTCGCACCCGGGCTTCGACCCGCTGCAGGCGATCGCCAGCTATGACGAAGAGCCCGAGGACACGGACTTCGCCGAGACCGAGCAGTACTGATCGCGCACTAGCCACCTAAACATTCACGGAGATCCAAACAATGCCCAAGCCAACCAAGGGTGCCCGTCTGGGCGGCAGCCCCACGCACGAGCGCATGATTCTGCGCAACCTGACCAGCCAGCTCATCGAGCACGGCCGGATCACGACCACCGAGACGAAGGCCCGCCGCGTGCAGCCTTTCGCCGAGAAGATCCTCACCAAGGCCAAGCGCGGCGACCTGCACTCGCGTCGTCTCGTGCTCGCCAGCCTCTTCGAGAAGAAGCAGGAACTGGGCAAGCCGGTCAAGGCCAAGGACAAGCTCGTCAAGAAGCTGTTCGACGACATCGCCCCCTTCTCGAGGGTCGCGAGGGTGGCTACACCCGCATCACGAAGATCGGCCCCCGCAAGGGTGACAACGCGCCGATGGCCGTGATCGAGATCATCACCGAGGCCCGAAGGCCAAGCCGGCCAAGGCCGCCAAGGCCGAGGAGAAGGCCGTCGAGGTCGAGGAGACCCCGGTCGAGGTCGAGGAGACCCCGGTCGAGGTCGAGGAAACCTCGGTCGAGGCCGAAGAGGTCGTGGAGGCCGAGGTCGCGGAGACCGAAGCGTCGAAGTGATCTGACGTACCTGAAAAGGGACCCCCGGGATTTTCCCGGGGTCCCTTTCCTGCTGCCGGGACACGGGTGTCAAGGTCGGATCGCCACATATTGACCCGTGGACGCGGCCGCGCGTCGGGGCCAGCGTTACCTAGGCTGTGAGCCGCACAAACTGCTATAGGAGAACCATGAAGCTCAAGGCCGCTGTCGCCCTCGGCATCCTCGCCGCCGTCTCGCTGACCGCTTGTGGCGGCACCACGTCGGAAGGCGCAGGGGACCCCGGCGCCAAGAAGTCCTACAAGATCGGTATCGCCCAGATCGTCGCGCACCCGGCGCTCGACGCCGTCGCGGAGGGCTTCAAGCAGGCCTTCAGCGAGGCAGGCATCGACGTGACCTTCGACGAGCAGAACGCTCAGGGTGACCAGGCGACGCTCACCAACATCGCATCGACCTTCGCGGCGTCGGACAACGACGGCTTCCTCGCCATCGCAACCCCGACCGCCCAGTCGCTGGCCAACACGATCACCGACAAGCCGATCGTCTTCGCGGCCGTCACCGATCCCGTGGCCGCAGAGCTCGTCCCCAGCTGGGACGCCCCTGACGCCAACATGACGGGCGTCTCCGACCTCAACCCGATGAAGGAGCAGCTGCAACTCGTCAAGGAGGCACTGCCGGACGTCAAGACAGTCGGCATCGTCTACTCCTCAGGTGAGGTCAACTCCGAGGTCCAGGTCGCCGAGGCTGAGAAGGCCGCGGGCGAGTTCGGGATCGAGATCAGGAAGGCCACCGTCACCAACTCCTCCGAGGTGCAGCAGGCCGCCGAGTCGCTCGACGTCGACGCGTTCCTGATCCCCACGGACAACACGGTGGTCTCGGCCGCGGAGTCCGTCATCCAGATCGGTGAGCAGAAGCAGATTCCCGTGTTCGCCTCCGACGAGTCGACCATGGAGCGCGGCGCCGCCGCTGGCCTCTCGGTGAACTACACCCAGCAGGGCAAGGATGCGGCCACCATCATGATCAAGCTCCTTGAAGGTGCCAAGGCTTCCGAGTTCCCGGTCGAGACGCAGAAGGAGTTCGACCTCTTCGTCAACCCGACCGCGGCGAAGGCCCAGGGTCTCGAGCTGAGCGAGGCGATCGTCTCGCGCGCCACGAAGCAGTTCTGATCCATGATCATCGCTCTCGAGCTCGGACTCCTCTACGCCATCATGGCGTTGGGCGTCTACCTCACGTACCGGGTACTCGACTTTCCCGACCTGACGGTGGACGGCTCCTTCACGACCGGCGCGGCCACCTGCGCCATGCTGATCGTGGCGGGGCTGCCGGTGCCGATTGCGATGCTCGGAGGTGTCGTCGCGGGCATGCTGGCGGGTGCGATCACCGGCCTGCTGCATGTCTGGGGCAACATCAATCCGCTACTGGCGGGCATCCTCACCCAGATCGCGCTCTACTCGATCAACCTGCGCATCATGGGGAACAAGGCGAACGTCCCGCTGCTCCGCGCGGACACGGCGTTCTCCTGGCTGCGTGACCAGGGCCTGCTACGGACCTGGGTGTCGGTCGCGATCTTCGCGGCCATCGCCCTCGTGGTGGGCGCCGCGCTGTACTGGTTCCTCGGCACCAGCTACGGCGTGGCGCTGCGGGCGACCGGCGACAACGAACTGATGGCCCGCTCGCAGGGCATCAACACCGGTGGCACGAAGATCATGGGGCTGATGATCTCCAATGGCCTCGTCGGGCTCTGCGGCGCTCTGATCGTGCAGTATCAGGGGTTCGCGGACATCTCGATGGGTATCGGCATCATCGTCGCCGGCCTCGCTTCGGTCATCGTCGGGCAGGCCATTTTCGGCATGACCTCGGTGTGGCAGGCGATCCTGGCAGCCGTTCTCGGCTCGATCATCTACCGCGGTGTCATCCAGGCCGCCCTGCTGGTCGGTCTCAACCCGAACGACATGAAGCTGATCTCGGCCATCCTCGTGGTGGCGGCCCTCGTGGTGCCGCAGCTCAAGCCGTTCAAGCAGATGCGGATCCGGCGCAGGACCTCCCGCGCCGTCGCAGAGGGGCCAGCTGATGCTCAAGCTCGACAACGTGACCAAGCGGTTCTTCCCTGGCACCGTCAACGAGAGGGTTGCGCTCGATTCGCTCAGCCTGACCCTCAACGAGGGCGACTTCGTGACCGTGATCGGGTCCAACGGTGCGGGCAAGTCCACCATGCTCAACGTCATCTCGGGCAGGTACCCGACCGATGGCGGATCGGTGGTGATCGACGGCAGGGATGTCACGAAGGCGCCCGAACACAAGCGTGCGGCCTGGGTCGCGCGGGTCTTCCAGGATCCGATGGCCGGCACCTCGCCGCACCTGACGATCGAGGAGAACCTCGCGATCGCCTTCCAACGGGGCCAGAGCCGCGGCCTCGGCATGGCCGTGACCCGCGCGAGCAGGGACGTCTACCGTGAAGCCCTCACCACGCTGGAGCTCGGCCTGGAGAACAGGCTGCAGATGCGCGTCGGGATGCTCTCAGGTGGCCAACGCCAGGCGCTCAGCCTCCTGATGGCGACCTACGCCAAGCCGTCGATCCTGCTCCTGGACGAGCACACGGCGGCGCTCGACCCGTCGCGCGCCGAGCTCATCACGCGACTGACGGGCGAGGCCGTGGCGCGGGGCAACCTGACCTCCCTGATGGTGACCCACAACATGCACCAGGCCATCGAGCTGGGCAACCGGCTGATCATGATGCACGAGGGGCGCATCGTCCTCGAGGTCGACGCGGAGGCGAAGAAGACCATCACCGCCGAGCGGCTCCTGGAGGAGTTCTCCCTCATCAAGGGTGCGAGCCTCTCCGACCGGACCCTGCTCGACTGACCCGGGGCGACCCGCCTGCACCCGATCGGGGTGAGCGGCGCCCTGCCCGAGCGGTGGCGGGCCGCTCCGCGCCACGCCACGCGGCGCGGCGACGCTATGCTCTGCGGTGGAGGTAGGCAGACGTGACCGAGAACGTACCCGAGCGACCCAACATCCGCCATGTTGCGTCCGTCGCAGGGTCTCACATATGACGGTCTCGCGCGTCCTGAACAACCACCCCAACATCAGGCCTGATACGAGGGCCAAGGTCCTCGCCGTCATCGAGGAACTCAACTACCGGCCGAACAGCGCCGCCCGGGCACTGGCCACCCAGCGGAACCGACGCATCGGGGTTCTCGTCGAGGCGTCCACGGCATACGGCCCCTCGAGCACGCTCCGTGGCATCGAGCTTGCCGCCGGCGAGGTCGATTACTCCATCACCTCGGTCAGCGTCCACTCGGAGGAGCAGGGCAACACCCGCGAGGCGGTCGACCAACTCAAGGGACAGGGCGTCGACGCGCTGTGCGTCATCGCACCCCGGTCGTCGTCCCTGTCCGCGCTGCGTCAACTCAACGTGGGCCTTCCGCTGCTCGCCATCAAGGCCGACGGTGATGCGAACTTCCTGACCACATCGGTGGATCAGCAGCAGGGTGCATCCATGGTCGTCGACCACCTCGCCGAGCTCGGGCACCGCGACGTGCTGCATCTTTCGGGCCCGCTGGACTGGCTCGACGCCCGGGCGCGTGAGCGCGCGTTCCATGCCCGCGCCAAGGAATGGAGGCTGCGTGAGCGTCCCATCGTGGTGGGGGACTGGAGTGCGGACTTCGCCTACGACTACGCGATCTCGCTGAAGCGGCGCCCCGACTACACGGCCATCTTCGCCGCCAACGACGAGATGGCGCTCGGGCTGATCCACGGCTTTGCGAAGCGGGGGATCGGGGTCCCCGATGAGTTGAGCATCGTCGGCTTCGACGACCTGCCGCTGACCGCGCACTTCCTGCCTCCGCTCACCACCGTGCGGCAGGACTTCCATGCCCTCGGCTCGAAGGCGGTCAGCGTGCTGATCGCGGCGGTGGAGGGACGCGAGGTGCCGATGCGCACCAAGCTCGCGGTCGAGCTCAAGGTTCGGGAGTCGTCCGGGCCGCCCGGAAGGCCCACCCATGAGTGAACCCCTGATCGAGTTGCGCGGCGTCTCGGTCGCCTTCCCCGGGGTGCTGGCTCTCGACGAGGTTGACGTCGCGCTGTACCCGGCGAGGTCCATGCCCTGATGGGAGAGAACGGCGCGGGCAAGTCGACGGTCATCAAGGTGCTCAACGGCGTGTGCCCCACAACCGGGGCGAGGTGATGCTCGGCGGCAGCCCCATCAGCATCGCCAATCCGGCGGCGAGTCAGGCTGCGGGCATCGCCACCGTGTTCCAGGACATCCACCTCGGCCCCAAGCTCAACGTGGTCGAGAATGTGATGCTCGGCCACGAGGTGCGGGGGAGGTTCGGCATCAACTGGGCGGCCACCCGGGAGCGGGCGGCCGGGATCCTTGCGAGCCTGGGGCTCGATGATCTCAACCTCAAGGTGCGGCTCGACACCCTGAAGCCCGCAGCCCAACAACTGGTGGCGATCGCCAGGGCCATGGTCGACAACCCCGCGTGCTGCTCCTCGACGAACCGACCTCGAGTCTGGCCGAGGCCGATGTGCAGCGGCTCTTCGGGATCATCAGGGGCCTCAGGGAGCGTGGTGTCGCGATCGTGTTCGTGTCCCACTTCCTCGAGCAGGCCTTCGCGATCAGCGACCGGATGACCGTGCTACGCGACGGCCGCGTGGTGGGGGAGTTCATGACCGGCGACACCGACCGGGCCGAGTTGATCTCCACGATGCTCGGCGGTGACGTCGAGGCGCTGCGCCGTATCGGCTCCGAGCGCCGCGCCCACCACCAGGAACCGGAGGGTGATCCCGTGCTGGAGGCCCGGGAACTGGCTCAGAACGGCGTCGTCGAGCCCATCGACCTGAGCCTCTACCGCGGTGAGATCGTGGGCCTCGCCGGGTTGCGGGGATCCGGGCGCACCGAACTGGCCGCCCTCATCACAGGCATCGCCAGACCCGACGACGGTGAACTGCTGATCGAGGGGAGACCGGTGCGGCTGTCCGGGCCGGGAGACGCGCTCCAGCACCGGGTCGTCGCCTCGACCGAGCAACGGGCCGAGTTGGGCATCCTCGGTGACCTGTCCGTCGCGGACAACATCGTGATCGGGCTGCAGGCTCTTCGCGGGTGGCGCCACCCGGTGTCGAGGCGGGAGCGCCAGGAACTGGTCACCTGGTCGATGGAGAACTTCGGGATAGGCGCCGTGCCCGTGAACATGCCCGCCCGATACCTGTCGGGAGGGGCCCAGCAGAAGGTGATGCTCGCGCGGCTGTTCGCGACCCGGCCGCTCGTGATGGTGCTCGATGAACCGACCCGGGGGATCGACATCGCCGCAAAGGTCGATCTCCAGCGCAAGATCGCGACGTTGGTCGATCAGGGCATGGCCGTGGTCTTCATCTCGTCGGAGTTCAGCGAGGTGGTGCGGATGAGCGACCGCATCGTGGTGCTGAAGGACCGGGCCAAGATCGGTGAGGTCAGCAACGGGCCCGGCGTCTCGGTCGACTCCATCGTCGAGATGATCGCCGCCGACGGCGCAGACGACGACTAGACGCACCTCGGGAAGGGTCCAGCGCCCATCGTGACCAAATCGTTACGGGTTGATTGGGTGACCCGGCTTGTTACCGGGAAATGTTCCCGGTAACATCCTCCGTAACGCAATAACGCGTCCAACTGCATCACCGCCCGGGCAGCCTCCTCAGACAGTAGGCGCCGCCGTCGGGCAGCATCTCGAGGAGGAGAACACATGTCCGTGAAGCGTCGTATCACGCAGTCCCTCGGCGTCCTTGCCGCCAGCGCCCTTGCGCTGGGTCTCACCGCCTGTGGTGGGGGTGAGACCGGTGGTGGCGAGAGCACCGCCGGGGGAGACCTGACCACCATCGGCTTCGTGGCCGTCGGCCCGAGGGTGCGTGGCGCAAGGCCAACGAGCAGAACATCCAGGACACCTTCACCAAGGATGCGGGTTTCGATCTGAAGTACGCGCCCGCCGCCAAGCTCGACCAGAAGTCGCAGATCGATGCCTTCACGTCGTTCGTGGACGAGGGCGTTGACGTCATCCTGCTGTCTGCCACCGAGGGCTCCGGCTGGGAGGACTCGCTGAAGCGTGCGCAGGAGGCCGAGATCCCGGTCATCCTGATCGACCGTGGCATCGAGCCCGACGACAGCTCCCTGTACGTCACCCGCATCGCCCCCAACAACAAGGAGGTCTCGACCTCCGTTGCGAACTGGGCCGTTGAGACCTTCCCCGAGGGCGGCAACTTCTTCGTCCTCGAGGGCCCGGCGGGCGTCTCCGTCGTGAACGAGCGCAACGAGGGTTGGAATGAGGTCATCTCGGCCAACGCCGCCTTCAAGAGCCTCGGCTCGCAGACCGCCAACTGGTCGACCGAGGAGGCCAAGAGCGTCTTCGAGACCGTCCTCAAGTCGAACAACAACGACGTCCAGATCGTGTTCGCCCAGAACGACGAGATGGGCCTCGGCGCCGTCCAGGCGGTCGAGGAGGCCGGCCTGACCCGGGTGTCGACGTCAAGATCGCCACCATCGACGGCACCAAGGGCGCGCTCGAGGCCCTCGCCGCAGGCAAGCTCAGCTTCGTCGCCGAGTACAACCCGCTCTTCGGTGAGACGGCCCTCGATGTCGTGAAGAAGGCGCTCGCAGGCGAGGACGTCGAGTCCTACATCATCGTGCCGAGCGCCACGTTCGACTCCCCGGAGGCGGCCAAGACCGCCCTTCCGGATCGCAAGTTCTGATCCGCAGCTAACGCAGATCGCGGTGGGTGGGGCCGTGACGGCCCACCCACCACAACCACAGCTAGGGAGACGGCGATGATGGAGTCGCTACCACTGGTCGAGATGGAGAACATCTCGATCTCGTTCCCCGGCGTCAAGGCCCTCGACGGCGTGAACTTCCGGCTTCTGCCGGGCGAGGTTCACACCCTGATGGGTGAGAATGGCGCCGGCAAATCGACACTGATCAAGGCGCTCACGGGCGTGTACAAGATCGATGAGGGTCGGATCCTCATCAACGGCCGGGAACTCCACCTCGGAGGCACGGCCGACGCGCAGGCCGCGGGCATCTCGACGGTCTACCAGGAGGTGAACCTCTGCACCAACCTGACCATCGGCGAGAACGTCATGCTCGGGCACGAGGTGAAGGGCCGATCGGTATCAACTGGAAGGCGACCCACGAGCAGGCCCGCGAGGCGCTAGGGAAGCTCGGCCTCGGGCACCTGAACCCGAAGGCCCGCTGAAGTCGCTCTCGCTCGCGATGCAGCAACTGGTCGCCATCAGCCGCTCCATGGTCACAAACGCCAAGGTCCTGATCCTGGATGAGCCCACCTCGAGCCTCGACTCGGCCGAGGTTGAGCAGCTCTTCACGGTCATGCGACGCCTCCGCGACGAGGGTGTCGCCATCCTCTTCGTCTCCCACTTCCTGGACCAGGTGTATGCGATCAGCGACCGCCTCACGGTGCTGCGCAACGGCGGCTTCGTGGGCGAGTACCTCACCCGCGACCTCGACCGGGCAAGCCTGATCGCCAAGATGATCGGCAAGGACATCGCCTCGCTGCAGAGCCTTGACTCCGGCCGCGAGGCCCGCCGCCACGGCGACGCCGAGGTGATCTACCGGGCCACCGGCATCGGCCGCAAGGGCGCCATCGAACCGGTCGATCTCGAGTTGCGTCGTGGCGAGGTTGTCGGCATCGCGGGCCTGCTCGGCTCCGGCCGCACCGAGCTCGCACGCCTGATCTACGGCGCGGACAGGCCCGAGACCGGTGAGGTGGCGATCGCCGGTGCGGCCGTCGACGTGAAGACGCCCGCCGCTGGTCTGAAGCACCGCATCGCCTTCTCCAGCGAGAACCGCCGCGACGAGGGCATCATCCGCGACCTCACCGTCCGTGAGAACATCATCCTCGGCGTCCAGGCGAAGCGTGGCTGGGCCCGTCCGCTCCCGCGCAAGGAGGTCGATGAGCTCGTCAGCAAGTACATCAGCGAACTCAACGTCCGCCCGGCGGACCCCGACAAGGCGATCCGCAACCTCTCCGGTGGCAACCAGCAGAAGGTGCTGCTCGGACGCTGGCTCGCCACCAGCCCGGAGATCCTGATCCTCGACGAGCCGACCCGTGGCATCGACATCGGCGCCAAGGCCGAGATCCAGGAGCGGGTCCTCGAGCTCGCCGCCGCGGGGGTCAGCGTCGTGTTCATCTCGTCCGAGCTTGAGGAAGTCGTCCGCCTCTGCGACCGGATCGTGGTACTCAAGGATCACCGCAAGATCGCCGAGCTGGTCAACGGCCCGGATGTCACGGCGGAATCCATCGTCAACATCATCGCGCGGGAGGGCCTCGAGGCCCACGGCGAGCCGGTTCCGGCGCACGCCACCGCTGAGGAGGTCAGGTAAATGAGCGTCAACAGTGGCGGCATGCTCGCCAATCTGGTGCGCCGCCAGTATTTCTGGGGATCGTCGCGATCGTCCTGCTGCTGATCGTGAACTCGATCAAGAACCCGGCCTACCTGGCCATCTCGTACAACCCGACCAACGGTGCCCTCGTCGGCAACGTGATCGACATCCTCCGGGCCGCTGCCCCATCATGATGATCGCCGTGGGCATGTGCATCGTGATCGCGACAAGCGGCATCGACCTGTCGGTCGGATCCGTCATGGTGGTGGCAGGCGCCGTGGCGATGCAGTTCCTCTCCACCGCGCCCGACACCTTCGGCGCCGCCATGACCGCGCTCGTCCTCGCGCTGGCCATCAGCATCGTGCTCGGCCTCTTCAACGGATTCCTCGTCTCCGTGGTGGGGCTCCAGCCGTTCATCTCGACGCTCGTCATGATGATGGCCGGCCGCGGCATCGCGAAGGTCATCACCAGCGGCCAGAACACCGCCGCCACGAACGGCACGTTCCGCTGGATCGCCAACGGCTACGTGTTAGGCCTGCCGGTCGTGTTCCTCATCGCGTTGGCGATCGTGATCGTCGTGGGGCTGCTGGTGCGCCGCAGCGCGCTCGGCCTGATGATCGAGGCCATCGGCATGGACCCGATGGCCGCGCGCCTGGCCGGCGTCAACCGGCGTGGGCTGCTGCTGGCGGTCTACGCGATCAGCGGCCTGATGGCGGGCATCGCAGGCATCTTCGCCACCGCGAGCGTCATGACGGTCGACATCTCCCGCACGGGCGACCAACTCGAGATGGACGCCATTCTGGCGGTCGTCATCGGCGGCACGTCGCTGGCAGGCGGCAAGTTCAACATCACGGGCGCCACGATCGGCGCACTGCTGATCGCGACGCTCGACAAGACGGTCGTGTTCCTCGGCATCTCGAGTTCCGCCACCCCGCATTCAAGGCCATCGTCATCGTGATCCTGTGTCTGCTGCAGTCGGACCGGATCCGCGAGGCGTTCAAGCGCAGGAAGGCGACCCCGGTCGCGCAGGAGAAGAAGGAAGAGGTGGCAGCATGAGCCTCGCGACCGCAGAACAGATGAAGCCCTCGTTCCTGGACCGCATGAAGCTCCGGCTCGACGTACTACCCACCCTCGCCGCCGTCGTCATCTTCATCGGCATGGTGATCTACGGCGAGGTCGCCTACGGGCGCATCGTCCAGATGAACACCGTCTCCAACCTGCTCATCAACAACTCGCACCTGATCATCCTCGCCGTCGGCCTCACGTTCGTGATCCTGACCGGAGGCATCGACCTCTCGGTCGGAGCCGTCATCGCCTTCACCTCGGTGGCGGGTGTGTTGCTGATCAACTCGGGCTGGAACGCCTGGCTCGTGGTGGTGCTGATGATTCTCATCGGTGGCGCATTCGGCCTGGTCTCAGGCGTACTGATCCAGTACTTCAACGTGCAGCCCTTCATCGCGACCCTGTCGATGATGTTCCTGGCGCGCGGCCTGGCCTCCATGCTCAGCACCGTGCCTGAGCGGCTCGCCGATGATTCCCCGATCCGGGTGCTCGCCACCCAGTTCAAGCTCGTCGACGGGCCGAAGGTCAACGACCTGGTGATCACGCCCGGCGTCATCATCGCCGTCGTCGTGGTCGCGGTGGCCTGGTTCGTCCTGCACCGCACCCGCACCGGCCGCACCGTCTACGCGATCGGCGGCTCGGAGCCGTCGGCCGCCCTGATGGGCCTGCCCGTGCACGCCACCAAGATGTGGGTCTACGTGATCAGCGGCCTCCTCGCGGGCGTCGCGAGCGTGGTCTACACGGCCCGCCTCGGCATTGCGCAGAACATCACCGGCATCGGCTGGGAGCTCGACGCGATCGCGGCCACCGTCATCGGCGGCACCCTCCTGACCGGCGGCGTCGGCTACGTGCTCGGCTCCGTGATCGGAGCCCTCGTGCTCGGCCTGATGAACGTGCTGATCACCCGCGACGGCAGCGTGCCGCCCGAGGCGACCACGATCATCACCGGCGCGATCCTGCTCGCCTTCGTGCTGCTGCAGCGGGCTGTGCTCGCGAAACAGCGCGACTAGCGGGATACCCACGGACGTGCCGGGGTGGAGCGGGCGGCTCCACCCCGGCACCCTTTCTGTGCTCTGGTTGAATAGGGCCATGCGCATCGCCCAACTGGCCAACTTCGTCGGCCCCACCTCGGGCGGGATGAAGGTGGTCATCGAGACCCTCGGCCGGGGCTACGTCGATGCGGGCCACACCAGGATCTTCGTGTCGCCCGGCGCCAGGGACGAGGTGACCGAGACGGAGGCAGGCATCCTCGTCTCCGTGAGGGCACCGAAGGTCAGCGAGCAGTACCGGATGATCTTCCAACCGTGGCGCGTCCTCGACGTGCTCGACCGTTTCCGCCCCACCAACATTGAGGTCTCCGACAAGTGGACCCTGTCGCCCGCGGCGCGGTGGGCGAAGAAGCGCAGCGTCGGATCGGTGCTGTTCAGCCACGAACGGCTCTCCGACATGCTCGCCATGTGGGCCCGCCGCTCGTTCGGTGTCGAGACCGCCGTGGGCGCGCTCAACCGGCGCCTCTCCAAGAGCTTCGACTCGGTGGTGGTGACGAGCAGGTACGCGGCCGACGAGTTCGCCGACACAGGTGCCTCCCTCAACCTCGTGCCGCTCGGCGTGGACCTCACAACCTTCCATCCCGACGCGGGCGCACCGGTCGACGACGGGGTCCTCAAGTTCTGCTACGTCGGACGGCTCTCCCACGAGAAGAGCCCGCAGCTGGCCGTCGCGACAGTCGTCGAACTGCACCGTCGCGGCCACAGGGTGCGGCTCGACCTGTACGGCACCGGCCCGGACAAGGCCGAACTCCAGGCCATCGCCGGTGACGCGCCCGTGTTCTTCCAAGGCTTCGTCGCGGGCCGCGAGCAGGTCGCCGCCGGGATAGCCGCGGCCGACATCTCCTTGTCGGTCTGCCCCGCGGAGACCTTCGGGCTCGCCGTGCTCGAGGCGCTCGCCTGCGGTACGCCCGTGGTGACGTCCAACCGGGGCGGCGCCCATGAACTGGTTGATGCGAGCGCGGGGGCCGCGGGGGATCCGAACCCGGCCGCCCTGGCCGACGCCGTCGAGGCGTTGATCCCTCGGCTCGGACCCGACCAACGTGTCGCCGCCAGACGGCGCGCCGAGCAGTACCCGTGGCGCCGCACCGTCGACCAGATGCTGGCGCTGCATGAACGCCTCGCCGACGAGGTGCCCTACCGGTCGCTGAACGGATTCGTCCGCCACCCACGGAAGGTTGCCCGATGAAGCGACTCCTGTTCACCTCCCTGCTCGGGGCCGCGGCGCTGCTGCCGCTGTGGGTGAAGCGGCCGGGGGCCGTTCGCCTTGCCGGGCCCGACACCGTCGCGGGCTGGCCGAGGCCTGCCGGGCCACGGGGCCACCGGCCGGGAACTGGCCGACGAGGCCGTGCGCACCGTCGCGGCCGCCTACCCCTACCACTCACTGTGGCACCTGGCCTGGACGCCGCACGCGTCGCTGCGCGCCCACCACGGCTGGTCGCACCAGTACAACACCGTGCTCGCCGAGGTGCTGGCCGCGCTCGGCTTCGAGGTCCGGCTGGTGCATGCGGCCCGCGTCCGCGGCTTCGGGTTCCCGTGGTGGCTGAGCGGGCACAGCTGGGTGAAGGTCAGCCTCGGCGGGCGTTGGCTCGACGCCTGTGCCTCCTCCCTCGGCAGCCGCGCTGGCGCGCCGCCCTTCGTGCCGGTCACCGCCGAGCTACCGTTGCGCGCCGTCACCCGGTGGGCGGTGGGGGCCGCGCTGGTTCCCTTCGTCGTCGTCGAGGCCTGGCGGGCCTGGCTGGGTCGCCGCCCGGTGGCAGGGTGGGTCTACCACGAGCGGGTCAACCCCGCCGCCGGGGCCGCCTGACCGGGCCGGCGGTAAAGTCTGCCCGGATGGAATCCAGCGCCAACCCCACCAGTTTTGTCCCGAGCCTCGACGGTGTGCGCACCTTCGCGGTGGGTCTGGTCGTCGCGTTCCACCTGAGCGTCCCGTACCTTGCACCGGGGTTCGCCGGGGTCGACATATTCTTCGTGCTGTCCGGCTACCTCATCACCGCCGGCCTTCTGCGTGACGTCGACACCCACGGGCGGCCCCGGTTCACGTTGTTCTGGCAGCGGCGGTTCAGGCGGTTGCTGCCGGCAGCCTCGGTGGTCCTGCTCGTGGTGCTGATCTATGACTCGACGGTGCTGCCCTTTTCCGCCGCACGGCCGCAGCGGAGGACGTGATGTGGACGGCCCTCTACCTCGGCAACTGGCATTTCATGGGGGCGGACAGTTACTTCAACTCTGACGGCGTGCCTTCCTCTCTGCTCCACATGTGGTCGCTGGCGGTGGAGGAGCAGTTCTATCTCGTGTGGCCCCTGCTGCTGGGCGGAGTGGCCTGGGTCGCCGGGCGAAGGTTTGCGGGCGGCTGGGGTTCCGGCGGCTGCTCGGCGCCGTGGTGGTCGCCTGCGTCATCGTCTCGCTCTGCCTGCTTGTGATCCTCTACCGCCCGGAAGCGACCGACCGCGCCTACCTCGGCACCGACTCAAAGGCCTTCGAACCTCTCCTGGGGCGCTGCTGGCCATCATCCTGACCGGCCCCGGGCGCGGGGCTGGTTCTCGCGTCACCAGCGCATCCTCAGCGTGCTGGGCGCGGTACTGGTCATCGGGATGCTGCCGCTGATCGGGGGCCGAGCCGGTTCTACTTCCTCGGAGGTGCCCTGCTGCTCAGCATCGGCACCGCCCTGCTGATCGGCGTCCTGGTAACCAGCCCGGGTGCCCTGCTCGGCGGAGTCCTGGCCTGGGGGCCACTGCCTTACCTCGGCCGGATCTCCTACGGCCTCTATCTGTGGCATTGGCCGTGGGCCGTCTGGCTCGGCGTCGCGCACCATGACGACTTCCGCCCGGTGCGGGCCGTGGGCGTACTGATCGGCATGCTCGCCTGTTCGATCCTCAGCTACCACCTGATCGAGCAGCCCATCCGTTCGGGCGGCCTCAGCGCGTGGTTCACCCCGCGCCGGGTGGCCGCGGCGGTGCTGGCGGTCATGGTCTTCTTCGTCTCCTGGGCCGCCGTGCTGCACAACAGCATCGCCCTGGTCCACGGCCGGCGCGTCCTGGTCGTCGGGGACTCGGTGCCCTCGGACTGATGGAGCCCCTCGACCGGGCGGCCAGGCAGCAGGACGTGGCCATCGATCACGTCGCACGGGCGGATGCCCACCGCTTGCCATCGAGATGCAGGACCCCGAAACCCCGACCACGAGGGACCCGGCGACTGTCGCAGCCTCGCAGCCACCCAACAGGAGCGGATCGACCTGTTCCAGCCCGAGACCGTCTTCTGGTGGTCCCGCTACGAGACGCAGCAGCGCTGGGTCGACGGGCGGCTGGTCGGGCCCGATGCCGACGAGTTCTGGCAGGTCTACGAACGGGAGCTGGCCTCCACCGTCGGCCGGCTGACCGCCGGCGGGGCGCACCTGGTCATCGGGCTCACCGAGCGCCCGGGATCAGTCCTGGTGGATCGCTGCACGCCCGAGCACTGTTACAAGATCCACGCTCAGATGTTGGACCATGACGAGTACCGGCGGCGCCGCAACGAGATCGTGACCCGGCTCGCCGAGCAGGATGACCGGGTCCGGACCCTCGACATGGATCCACTGCTGTGCCTCGACCCCGAACCGACCGTGCCGGGCAGGCCGGCGGCCTGCAACGACGTGGATGTCGACGGTCCCTACCGCTGGGACGGGACGCACGTCGACATCCGCGTCTACGGCGACCGGGTGGCACAGCGGGTGCTCAGCGGTCTCCTCCGCGCCGCAGACCGTTGACGGGGGATCCACCGCACGGAGGATGGACTCACAGCGTGCCGCAGCCCCCAGCCAGGTGCCCACCTCGACGGGCTCCGCACCATCGCCGTCGGGCTGGTCATCGCGTTCCACCTGAGCGTCCCTACACCGGCCTCGGGTTCGCGGGCGTGGACGTCTTCCTCGTCCTCTCGGGCTACCTCGTCACCGCCGGCCTGCTGCGCGACACGCAACGCCTCGGCAGGCCCCGGTTCGCCCGGTTCTGGCAGCGCAGTTTCAAGTGGCTGCTGCCTGCCGCGACCCTCGTGCTGCTCGGCGTGCCGATCTACGCCACCGTCTTCATGCCGCTGTTCCGCCGCACGGCCGCCGCCTCTGACGTGGCATGGACCGCCATCTACCTCGGCAACTGGCACTTCATGAAGCGGGGCCCCGGGAATTCCCGGGAGCCCCGCGCAATCGGTCGGCTCAGTAGCTCAGGCCGGAGGCCTTCGCAGCGGCGAGGCGCGCGGCGACATCGTCCCAGTTGACGACGTTCCACCAAGCGTTGACGTAGTCGCCCTTCACGTTCTTGTACTGCAGGTAGAAGGCGTGCTCCCACATGTCGAGCTGCAGGATGGGCAGCTGACCGACGGGAAGGTTGCCCTGCTGGTCGAACAGCTGGTTGATGTTCAGGCGCTGGCCCAGCGTGTCCCAGACGAGCATGGACCAGCCGGAGCCCTGGATGCCGTTGGCGACGGCGTTGAACTGCTTCTTGAAACCGTCGAAGGAGCCGAAGAACTCGCCGATGGCCTCGGCGACGTCACCGGTGGGCTCGCCGCCGCCGTCGGGCGACATGTTCTTCCAGAACACGGAGTGGTTGATATGGCCGCCGAGGTGGAAGGCCAGATCCTTCTCCAGCTTGTTGACTGCGCCGAGGTTGCCCGACTCGCGGGCCTCCGCCAGCTGCTCCAGCGCGGCGTTGGCGCCGGCGACGTAGGCGGCGTGGTGCTTGCTGTGATGCAGCTCCATGATCTCGGGAGCGATGTGGGGAGCGAGCGCGCTGTAGTCGTAGGGGAGATCCGGGAGGGTGTAGGTCATGGCTGACTCCTTCTGATGGGCTCGCGCCGGTCGTGGCGCACGGACCCATCCATCCTAGGCCCCAAAATAGTTACTGCTTCAACTTGTTCGCGGGGTCGTCGCGTGCCGTGGGAAGTGGCGCGGGGAACCGTCGCGCAGGGTGACCGGAGTGACGGTCGCGTCCGGGCCGGAGGAGACACCGGACCGGTCTTGGCGGAGTGGCGACTACTTCAGCTTGTTGGCCCGCAGGACCCGGAAACCCTTCGCCGAGGCCAACCGCTCGGTGGGATGGCCCTGATCGGTCAGCCACCGCTGCAGCGAGTCGCCACCCAGGTTCCTTCCGACCACCAGGTACGCGCAGCCGCCGGGGTTCAGCCGCGCCAGCCACGTGAGCAGGAGTTCGTGCAGCGCGTCCTTGCCGATGCGGATCGGTGGGTTCGACCAGATCTCGTCGTAGCGCCGGTCGGTGGGCACCGCGTCGGGCGTCAGCGCGTGGACCCGGTCGGCGACGGCATGCCGGGCCGCGTTCAGGTTCGTCAGCTGCACGGCGCGCTCGTTGACGTCGACGGCGTCGACGCACACCTCGGGCGACGCGAGCGCCAACCCGACGGCGATCGTGCCGACCCCGCAGCCGAGATCCAGCACGCGGCCGCCGACCGGGGGTCGATCTCGCGCAGCAGCACCGAGGTACCCAGATCGAGGCGGGAACCGGAGAACACCCGGGGGCGGTGGTGAACGTCAGCTCCCGCCCGAAAATGGTGGCCGTGAACTCGCCGGTGACGAGCGGATCGTCGGGGTCTCGAAGTAGTGACTCACGTGTCCTCCAGGGTTCGAACGTTGCGGGCCTGCCCGGCGCGCTCGGCGAGCAGATCGTCTGCGGGGTATCCGACGGCCTCGAGGGTCAGGCCGTTGGCGGGCATCACCAGGACATCGGAGTGACGGGTCGGGCTGGCTGCCACGGACTCCAGCCACGCCAGGTCGCGGCGCCCCCACCGACGGCGGTGAGGGCCCGACCAGCGAACGGACCATCGAGTGGCAGAAGGCGTCGGCCTGCAGCCAGATCTCGACGACGCCGTCGGGTCGGCGCACGGCCTCGAGCTCGCGCAGCTCCCGGATCGTGGTGGCGCCGTCGCGCGGCTTGCAGAAGGGCGCGAAGTCGCGCAGCCCGGTGACGGTGGCGGTGGCGGCGTTGAGGGTGGCGGGGTCGAGCCGGAACGGTAGGCGCGCGATGTGCCCGCGCAGCAGCGGATCGGGGAAGCCGCCCTCCTCGATCAGCCGGTAGCAGTAGCGCCGCCAGGTGGCGGAGAAGCGGGCATCGAACCCTTCGGGGCGAGGCCGACCCCGCGGACGGCGACGTCGTGGGGCAACACCCGGCGCAGCCGCCGCTCGAGGTCGGACGATGGATCGGCGTCGACGTCCAGGTCGACGTGGCACACCTGAGCCCGCGCGTGCACGCCCGCGTCGGTGCGGCCGGCAACCACCAGCGTCGGGTCTCCGGGAGCCGCAGCACCTGACCGATCCACTGCTCCAGAACGCCCTGCACGGTGCGCAACCCCGGCTGGGTGGCCCAGCCGTGGAAGTCGGTGCCGTCATAGGCGAGGTCAATCCTGAGGCGCATCGACCCTCCGGTAGGTGAGGTCGTAGACGGTGCGGCCCGCGTCGAGGCCGCGGCGCTCGTACTTGGTGACGGGGCGCTCCTCGAGCCGGGGGCCCAACCGCCGTGGACGTTCTCCAGCCTGGGAGCGGCGTCGAGGTGCTCACGCATCCAGAGGGCGTAATCCTCCCAGTCGGTCGCGAGCCGCCACAGCCCGCCGGGCGCGAGCTTGTCGGCGACGACGTCTGCGAAGTCGTGCCCGATCAGGCGCCGCTTGTGGTGACGCTTCTTGTGCCACGGGTCGGCGAAGAACGTCCAGAGCTCGGAGACGGCACCGTCGTCGAACAGCCGCGCGAGGCCCTGGGAGCCGTCGGCCACCACGATGCGCACGTTGTCGAGATCATGTCGGGCGATCCTGCTGAGCGTGGAGGCGACCGCGGGTTCGAACACCTCGAAGGCGATCACGTCGGCGTCCCTGCGCCCTCCGCCATCGGGACGAGGGAGTCGCCGGCGCCGGAGCCGATCTCGACGATCAGGGGCGCGGTGCGGCCGAACTCGGCGGCCCAGTCGACCCGTGCGTCAGGCGAGATGGAGGTGGAGAGCTCGGCGTGCGGAACCTCGATCACGAAGGTGTCGTGGTGGCGGTCCCAGGCCTTCATCTGCGACTCATTCATGCGGGTGCTGCGCCGCACGAAGCTGACGACATCGCGGTGCAGGCGCGGTGGGAGCGGATCCATCCCATCAGGGTAACGGGGAAGTCGGGAGGTGTCGCCCGGGTGTTGGCGCCGCTCTCTACACTGGGCACTGTTGTTTCTCGGGAAGGGCGAAACACATGCGAACCGTACTCAACCTGATCTGGGTGGTCCTCGGCGGCTTCTGGCTGGCGCTCGGCTACTTCGTGGCGGGCATCCTTGCCTGCATCCTGGTGGTCACCATCCCGGTGGGCATCGCGTCATTCCGGATGGCCCGTTACGTGCTGTGGCCGTTCGGCAAGTCCGTCGTCAAGCGCCCCAATGCGGGAGCGGGCTCCGCGATCATGAACGGCATCTGGTTCGTCATCGCCGGATGGTGGCTCGCGCTGATCCACGTGCTGACCGCGCTCGCGCAGACGCTGACCATCGTCGGCATCGCCAACGCGTGGGTGAGCCTGAAGATGATCCCCGTGACCTGCTTCCCGTTCGGCAAGCAGATCGTCAACTCCGGCGGGGTCCTCTGAGACCCAGGTCGTTCCAGACGCCGGGTCGATCCAGCGTCACCATCTCGGCGGTTGCGCCGTCTGCACCGACGCTCGCGAGGCACACCAGCAGGGTCTGCGTCGGGAACCCGTGCGGGCGGTTGTCCCGCACGAGCGCCCTGTCGTCGAGGTTGCCGACCGAGGTGGTGGCCTCGAGCACGTCGAGCCACCCTCCCACCAGGTGTCGCCCTCGGTGGGCGTGGCCGCGAACGCATCGAGCCAGGCCGCGACCCGCGCGGTGTGCGGGTCATCGACGTCATCGTGGGCGATCATGTGGGTGCCCGGCGTCAGCGTCACCCTGCGCGGCTGACCGGACTCCCACGACGTCACGACGACGGAGGTGGCGTCGACCGCCACCAGGTTGAAGCCGAGCGTCGTCAGCGGATCCGGCAGCGGCCGCCCGGCGACCGAGTCGAGCACAAGCGAGCCGCGCGAGGCAGGCACGGCCGCCGTCGATCCGCCCGCCCTGTTGAGCAGAACGGCGAGCCTGCGGTCGTCGTGCGCCAGCCAGGCGCCGCCGGCCAGCTCGTCGAGGACCCCGCGCACCCCGGGTCGCTCCGGCCACCACGCGCCGAGCGGCCGCCACGGCCGGTCCGGGTCCTCGTCGCGTAGGGCGAGGATGCGGACGTCGCCCCGGCCGGGTTCCGGGACGCGAAGTACGACGGTGCACATGCCGCGCAGCGTACCGCGGTGCAACAATCGTGGCCATGTTCATAGTCGTGGGTGTCACCGGCGGCATCGCCGCCTACAAGGCCGTCCAGCTGGTCCGGCTCCTGATCGGGACGGACACGAGGTACACGTCGTCCCACCGGGGACGCGCTGAGGTTCGTGGGGCAGCCCACCTGGGAGGCGATCAGCCGCAACCCCGTCACCACGTCGGTGCACGATGACGTGCCCCGCGTACGGCACGTGGCGCTGGGGCAGCAGGCCGACCTCGTCGTCGTCGCGCCGGCCACCGCCAACACCCTCGCGTCGATGGCCGCCGGTCTCGCGTCCGACCTCCTCGGCACCACCCTGCTCGCCACCCGCGCCCCCGTGCTCGTGGCGCCCGCCATGCACACCGAGATGTGGGGCCACCCGGCGACCGTGGCGAACATGGCCACGCTCAGGGCCCGCGGCGTCCACGTCATCGGGCCGGACGACGGCCCGCTCACCGGCGGGGACTCCGGGCCGGGAAGGATGAGCGAGCCCGAGGCGATCCACGCCCGGATCGGCGAACTGCTGGGAACCACCGGCGACCTGGCGGGCTGACGGTTGCCGTGTCGGCAGGCGGGACCAGGGAACCGATCGATCCGGTGCGCTACCTCGGCAACCGCTCGAGCGGGAAGCAGGGCGTCGCCATCGCCGCTGCCGCCGCCGCGCGCGGGCCCGCGTGCTTCTGGCGGCGTCGAATGTCGAGGCCGCCGTGCTGGCGGCCGCGGGCGGCGCCGTCGAGGTGACACCCGCCGCCACCGCGGCGGACCTCGCCGCGGTCATGGGCCGGTTCGCGGCCGAAGCGGACGTGGTTGTGATGGCGGCCGCCGTCGCCGACTTCCGCCCCGCCGTCATGGCCGACGGCAAGCTGACGAAGGAGGACGGTGGCATCGCCTCGATCGCGCTCGTGGAGAACCCCGACATCCTGAAGGGCCTCGTCGAACAGGGACGCGAGGGCCAGACCATCGTCGGGTTTGCCGCTGAGACGGGGCAGGGGGAGGAGCTCCTCGAACGGGGTCGTCGCAAGCGTCGTCGCAAGGGCTCCGACCTGCTCGCCGTCAACGAGGTCGGCTGGCACAAGGGATTCGAGGCAGACGACAACCACCTCGTCGTGATCGACCGATCCGACGAGGTGGTTGCCGACGCTGCGGGGTCGAAGCGCGTCGTGGCGGACGCGCTACTCGACGCCGTCCTGGCCTACCGGGCCGGCCAGAGTTCCTCGGGCATCAGCTCGTAGCCGCTGAACTCGCGGCTGAACGACCCGGTGCCCTGCGCGAGCCCGCGCAGATCGATCGGGTAGCTGACCAGCTCGATCTGCGGCACGAGGGCCTCGACGGTCGCGTGACCGACACCGTCGAGGTCGCTCCCCTGGACCTGGGCCCGGCGGGAGCCGAGGTCGGTCAGGACGGCGCCCAGGTAGGAGTCCGCGATGCGCACCTTCACGCGGTCGACAGGCTCCAGGACCCCGACGCTGCCCTTCTCGGCGGCGTCACGCAGGGCCAGCTGCCCGGAGACCTGGAAGGCCATGTCGGAGGAGTCGACGGAGTGGGACTTGCCGTCGTACAGCGTGACGCGGATGTCGACGGTGGGACGCCGAAGCGGGTGCCGTGCGCCATCTGCTGGGTGAGGCCCTTCTCGACAGAGGCGATGTAGGCGCGGGCACGGCCCCGCCCACCACCTTGTCGACGAACTCGAAGCCGGCCCGCGCCCCAGCGGCGTCACCTCGACGTTGCACACCGCGTACTGGCCGTGGCCGCCCGACTGCTTGACGTTGCGGCCGAGGCCCTTGACCGGCGTGAGGAAGGTCTCCCGGAGCGGGACCCGCACGTCCTCCTCTACGACCTTGAGCGACAACTTGTCGCGCAGGTGCGACAAGATGAGGTCCTTCTGCGCCTGACCCATCACCCACAGCACCTGCTGCTCGGTCTCGGCGTTGCGCTCGAGGCGGATCGTGGCATCCTCCACCGAGAGCCTGTGGAGCGCCGCCGTCAGCTTGTCCGAGTCGGCCCGGGTCGGGGCGGTGAGCGCCACCGGCAGCAGCGGGGTGGGCAGTTCCCAGGGCTCGACCAGCGCGGGACGATCGAGGGCAGAGAGCGTGTCGCCGGTCTCGGCCCGGGTGAGGCGCGTCACCAGGACGATCTCGCCCGCGATGGCGTCGCGCAGCGTGACGAACTCCAGCCCGGCCGGCGCCGAGATCGGTCCGACCCGCTCTTCGTCGTCGTGGTCCGGGTGCAACGGATCGGGTTCGGCGCCGAACAGCTCGCGGTGCCCTGAGACGTGGATGACGTCGTCGGGCGGATCCGGCCGGCGAAGATGCGCACAAGCGCCGTCTTACCCGCGTAGCTGTCGGATGTGGTGCGGATCACCTGGGCGACCAGAGGCGCGTCGGGGTCGCACATGACCTGCGGCAGGGTGGCGCCGCCAGGGGTGGTGGTCATCGGAACGGGGTGCAGGGACGGGGAGGGAAGCCCTTCTCGATCCAGCGCAGCAGTTCCTCGGTGCCCTTGTCGCTCGTGGTGTGCGCGGGCAGCACGGGGAAGAAGCGGGCGCCGGTGACGGCCCGCAGCAGGGCGGAATGGGCCTCGTCGACGGCGATCTCCTCGCCCTCGAGGTAGCGCTCCATGAGGTCGTCGTCCTGGACCTCCGTGATGATCGCCTCGAGGAGCGGCGCGCGCTTCTCCTCGATGAGGGCCATCTCCTCGGACGTCGCGTCGCGGGCGACGCGGGTGCCGCTGGAGTAGACGTGTGCCCGCTTGTTGAGCAGGGAGAGGTTGCCGATGTTGGCGCCGTCGTCCACCAGCGGGATCAGGGCGGGGATCACACCCTCGCCGAACGTGGCGACACATGCGGCGACCATGTCGTCGAAGGTGGCGCGGCCCTGGTCGAGCTTCGTGATGGCGATGATGCGGGCATCGACACCTGTCCGCATTCCTCCCAGAGTGCGACGGTGGTGGGGTCGATGTCGTCGCCGGCCGCGATCACAAAGATCGCCGCGTCCGCCGCGCGGAGGCCCGCGCGGAGCTCGCCGACGAAGTCGGGATGCCCCGGCGCATCCAGGAGATTGATCTGCACGTCGATGGCCGGGATCGACGCAAGGGTCAGGGACGCCCCGCGATCCGGGGTGTCTTTCTCCCCGCGGTAGCCCTCGATGCGGGCTCGGAGGAGGTGTTCAAACAGCGTGGTTTTGCCCGAGCCGCTGGCGCCGATGAGTACGACGTTGCGTACATCATCCGGCGACGTCACGGCAATCTGGGAACTCGTCTTTGAGGCCATGCTTCAGCGTAGTGCTCCGACTTTGCGCCCCGCGGCCACCCTCCGATAATCTGTCTGGGCTACCGCGGTCTCCGTCGATTTTGCGCAGAGCCGTATGCCGAACTAAGCTAGGTAGCTGTTGCGCGCAGGGTGGCCTGTGCGACCTCCCGGTCGACGCCTCCGGCGCATCGCACACTGTTTTGTATTGAATGGAAGTTGGTCTGCCTCCGTGTCTACGTACACCCCGAAGCCAGGCGAAATCGCCCGGAACTGGCATGTGATCGACGCCGAGGACATCGTCCTCGGGCGTCTCGCCGTGGCCGCTGCGACCCTGCTGCGGGGCAAGCACAAGGCCACCTACGCCCCCACATCGACGGCGGCGACTTCGTCGTCATCGTCAACGCCTCCAAGATTGCCGTCACCGGCAACAAGAGCACCAAGTCGATGCGTTACTCGCACTCGGGTCGCCCGGGTGGTCTGAAGGCCATCTCCATCGGTGAGCTGCTGGAGAAGGATCCTCGCAAGGCCGTCGAGCGCGCCGTGTGGGGCATGCTGCCGAAGAACAAGCTGAGCCGTCAGCTGATCGGCAAGCTCAAGGTCTACGCCGGCCCTGAGCACCCGCACGCTGCGCAGAAGCCGCAGCCCTACGAGATCACCCAGATCGCCCAGTGAGTGAGAACCAGATGACTGAGAACGTCGAAGAGACCGTCGCAGAAGAGATCACCCCTTCGTCGACGACCAGGACCGCGAGATCGCCTACCGCTCCGACTCCAACCCGGCCGCTGCGGCCGGCGCGGACGTCCGGCCCGCCGTCGTGGCCCCGGCTACGGCACGGGTCGCCGCAAGGAGGCCGTCGCCCGCGTCCGCATCGTCCCGGGCTCCGGTTCGTGGAAGATCAACGGCCGCACCCTCGAGGACTACTTCCCGAACAAGGTGCACCAGCAGCACGTGAGCGATCCCTTCGCGGTCGCCGGTGTCGCCGGGTCCTACGACGTGATCGCCCGCATCGACGGTGGCGGCGTGACCGGCCAGGCCGGTGCGCTTCGCCTCGGCGTCGCCCGCGCCCTCAACGAGGTTGACGCCGACGCTTCGCGCGCCGCCCTCAAGAAGGCCGGCATGCTGACCCGTGACGCCCGCATCATCGAGCGTAAGAAGGCCGGTCTCAAGAAGGCCCGCAAGGCCCGCAGTACAGCAAGCGCTGATCCTCGGCCGAGGCGCCCATCCGTTCGCGGATGGGCGCTTTTGCCATTTCCGGGGATGTGGCCGCTCAGTCGGGGCGAGCGATTCGGCTATGGTTGCGTGCGTGGCTCGACTATTTGGTACCGACGGCGTCCGTGGCGTCGCGAATGAAGAACTGACCGCCGAACTGGCGCTGAACCTCTCGGTTGCGGCGGCGCACATCCTCGGGAGGCGGGCGCGTTCAACGGACACCGGCCCGTGGCCGTGGTCGGGCGGGATCCGCGGGCGAGCGGCGAGTTCCTGGAGGCCGCCGTCGTCGCAGGCCTCGCGTCGGCAGGCGTCGACGTGATCCGACTCGGGGTCGTTCCCACTCCCGCGGTCGCCTACCTCGTCAACGACCTGGCGACCGACCTCGGCGTGATGATTTCCGCGTCCCACAACCCGATGCCGGACAACGGCATCAAGTTCTTCTCCAAGGGCGGCGTCAAGCTGGACGACTACCTGGAGGACGCCATCGAGGCCCGGATGGGCGAGACGTGGCACCGTCCCACCGGCAGCGCGGTCGGGCGGGTGCGCAGCGACTACACCGCCGTCTCACGGTACGTGGACCACCTCGTCGGCTCGCTCGGTGAGGGCGCGACGCTCGAGGGACTCAAGGTCGTCGTCGACTGCGCACACGGCGCGGCCTACGACACCGCTCTGGCGGCGTTCCGGGCGCTCGGCGCAGAGATCATCGCGATCCACGCCGAGCCCGACGGCTGGAACATCAACGACGACGCCGGATCGACCCACATGGGTGCGGTCCAGGCGCGCGTGGTGCAGGAGGGGCCGACCTCGGTGTCGCGCTCGACGGCGACGCCGACCGCTGCCTCGCCGTCGACGCCGAGGGGCACCTCGTCGACGGCGACAAGATCCTCGCGATCCTGGCGATCGCCATGAAGGAGGACCACCGGCTGCACTCCGACACGTTGGTCGCCACCGTGATGAGCAACCTGGGCCTCACCAACGCGATGCGCGAACACGGCATCCGGGTTGATCAGACGAAGGTCGGTGACCGGTACGTTCTCGAGTCGATGAATGCCAACGGCTTCGCGCTCGGCGGCGAGCAGTCGGGGCACGTCATCATCTCCGAGTTCGCCAACACCGGCGACGGCACGCTGACCGCCCTGCACCTGGCCGCCCGGATGCTCTCCACGGGGCGATCCCTGAAGGACCTCGCCTCCGTCATGACGGTGCTGCCGCAGGTCGTGATCAACGTGCGCGGCGTCGACAAGCTGCGGGCGGGCATCGACAACGAGGTGCAGTCGGCCGTCACCGCCGCGGCCCGGGAACTCGGCAACGGGGGACGCGTCCTGCTCCGTCCATCGGGCACGGAGCCGGTCGTCAGGGTCATGGTCGAGGCACCCACGCTGGAGAAGGCGCAGGAACTCGCCGAGTCGCTCGCTGCCCGGGTGAAGGACCGTCTCGCGCTCTGATGCGGTGAGGGCGCCGCGCGCTAGTAGGGTGGTCCCCACGTCAACTGGATAAAGGATTGCTGAATGCTCGCCGAACCCGCAGTTCAACACACACTGCTCACCCTCGCCGACCTCGATTCCGAGATCGCCCGGGTGCAGCACGCGGCCCGCACCTTGCCCCAGCACAAGGCGATCGCGGCTCTGATGGAGGCCCGGCAGGGCGTCACCGACGAGCTGATCGCATCCAACATCGAGGTCGACGACCTGACCGTTGCGGTGGATAAGGCAGAATCCGACCTGGCCCCGGTCAAGGCGCGGCTCGAGCGCGACCAGCAGCGGGTCGACGACGGCTCCATCAGCGACCCGAAGGTGCTGCGCTCGCTGAGCGACGAGGTTGCGCACCTCACCCGTCGGATCGGCGAGCTGGAGGATGCCCAGCTCGAGGTGATGGGCCAGCTCGAGGAGGCCACGTCGCACCGCGACAGGATCGCCACGCAGAAGGCCGAGGTGGAGACGCGGCTGCGTGACGAGGTCGCGGCCCGTGACGTCGCCGTCGAGAAGCTGCGCAGGGAGTCGGCCGACCTCGTGACGACCCGCGGCCCGATCGCCGCAGGCCTGCCGTCCGACCTGGTGAGGCTGTACGAGAAGATGCGGGCCTCGTCCGGGCTCGGCGCGGCCCCGCTGAAGGCGGGCCGCTGCGGGGGCTGCCAGCTGCAGCTCACGCCGTCAGACCTGGACACCTACCGCCGCGCGCCGGCCAACCAGGTGCTGCGCTGCGTCGAGTGCGACCGGATCCTGGTGCGGACCCCGGAGTCGGGTCTCTGACATGTCCGTGGCACACATCGGGATGGACGACGTGCCGACGCAGCTCCGCGAGGGGCTGGGCCAGCTGCAGGAACGGCTCGATCTGCCCAAGGCATTCCCCGCCGATGTGCTGGCCGACGCGCAGAAAGCGGCGTCGCTCCCGGCGCCGGGCCACACCGACCGGACGGACATCGAGTTCGTCACGATCGACCCCGCCGCCTCCACCGACCTCGATCAGGCGATGCAGATCGAACGCGACGGGGACGGTTACCTTGTGCGGTACGCGATCTCCGACGTCGGCCACTTCGTGCGGACGGGCACCGCGCTGGAGGCCGAGACCCACCGTCGCGGCCAGACGAAATACGCACCCGGCGCGCGGATCCCGCTGCACCCAGAGGTGCTGAGCGAGGGCGCCGCCTCCCTGCTCGCCGACGGGACACCCCGCCCGGCCATGCTGTGGGAGCTGCGCCTCGACGCCGAGGGCGAGCTGGCCGACGTGTCGCTCACGCGGGCGATGGTGCTGAGCCGGGCGAAGCTCAGCTACGCGGGTGCCCAGGACGACCTCACCAAAGGGACGGCGCACCCCAGCATCGCATTGCTGCCCGAGGTGGGGCGGCTGCGCGAGCGGCTGGAGATCGCGCGGGAGGCGTGTCGCTCAACCTGCCCGACCAGGAGATCGTCGAACGTGACGGCACCTGGGAGCTGGCGTTCAGGTCGCTCGACCCGGTGGAGGCCTGGAACGCGCAGATCTCGCTGCTGACGGGCTTCGCCGCCGCCCGCACGATGCTGGATGGGCGGGTCGGGATCCTGCGCACGCTGCCGCCGGCCGAGAAGTGGTCGATCGACAAGCTGCGTCGCTCCGTGCGGGCGCTGGGAGTCGAGTGGCCGAAGGCGATGAGCTACCCGGACTTCGTGCGGTCGCTCTCCCCGGAGGTGCCCGCCCAGCTCGCTGCGCTGACGAAGTGCACCATGCTTTTCCGGGGCGCCGGCTATGTGGCTTTTGACCACGAGTTGCCCGAGGGAAACCTCGAGCATGCCGCGCTCGCCGCGCCGTACGCGCATGCCACGGCGCCGCTGCGGCGCCTGGTGGATCGCTACGTGCTTGAGATCTGCCACAGCCTGCTCAACAGCCTGCCGGTGCCGGACTGGGCCGTTGCCGGCCTTTCTGTGCTGCCGGAGGAGATGGCGGAGTCGAGTCGTTCCGCGAACGCCTACGAGCGCGGCGTCGTCGACCTGGCAGAGGCACTGGTGCTGTCGACGCGGGTGGGTGAGGTGTTCGACGGCGTGATCACGGACGTCAACCCGAAGAACGGGGCGGGTACGGTCCAGATCGCCGACCCGGCCGTTGAGTTGAGGGTCGAGGCGGGGCCGAGGACGTCGGCACGGAGGTCCGGGTCAGGATCGACGCCGTCGATCTGGTTGAGGGCAGGGCCGAGGTCTCGCGGGCCGACTGACCGGTCTGAGGCGGGCCGCCGGGTGCCCCGAGGTGTGCGCTGGTGCCGAGCCGATCGGGAGTAGTGGGTCGAACGGGTGTCGGCCGCTGAACCACCGAACCCAACCGGAAAAATCGGCCAGTAGCCCATTCTGGTCGGTCCGGCCGAAAGAATCGGCAACTGACCCCGTCATTCCCGCTCTCCGCCACAGGGTGTGCCCTGTTGCGTCCGTCCGGCTGCTGCTCCAGGGGCGGTGACTTGATCTCTCCGGCGGTGCCCGACCGGAATGGGTTACTGGCCGACCATGACCGGGCGCCGCGTCGGAGTGACGGGTAGGTACGCCGGTGCGCCTGGGTCTGCCTGGACGGTGGCCGTTACTTTCAGCGTGACCGACCAGAATGGGCTACTGGCCGATTTTTCCGGGGTGCGATGGGGCCGGGCGTCGGGTCGGTGGCCGATACTTCCAGCGTGACCGACCAGAATGGGCCACTGGCCGATTTTTCCAGGGGTCCCGGGGGGGCGGAGAGCAGGGAGCCGGCGCCGGGAGTGGGGGACGAGACGGCCGGTAAGCCGGATTCTGTCGACGGATGATCATCTATCTGAGGCCCACCGTTGCCGATGGGCTCATGCAACCTACCCGAACGCCTCGCGCGAGCAGCGCTCAAGCGGCGTCCGCGGCCGACCCTAGGGTCGGCCTTCTTGGTCTTGCTCCGAGTGGGGTTTACCTAGCCACCCAGTCACCTGGGGTGCTGGTGGTCTCTTACACCACCGTTTCACCCTTACCTGTCGCCAGGCGGTCTGTTTTCTGTGGCACTGTCCCGCGGGTTGCCCGGGTGGGCGTTACCCACCACCCTGCTCTGTGGAGTCCGGACTTTCCTCAGCTGTTTCCAGCCGCGATCATCTGGCCGTCTCGTCCGCCCACGATTCTAGCCCGGTCTGCGCCCCACGTCGAAGCGCTAGGGTTGTCCGCGTGACAGCCGAGGCCACCGCCACCGACGAACTGGCCGCCTACCGCGCCAGGGTCAGCGGCTGGGACGAGCTCACCGCACGGACCGGGCTCCGGGAGGACAACGCGGTGCTCGGCGAGGCCATCGGCTCGCTCGGCCTGGAAGGCCTGACGGCGGCGCGGCGCGAACTCGCGTCCCTGGTCCGCGACGAGGGCATCCTCTACGGCGAGTCCGGCCGCAACTGGATCATCGACCCCCTTCCGCTCGTCATCGGCGCCGCCGAATGGGAGCGACTCGAGGCTGGTCTCGGGCAGCGCGCCCGGCTCCTCTCCCTGATCCTCGCCGACGTCTACGGCGAGCAGCGGCTCCTCTCCTCGGGCGCCATCCCACCCGAGATCATCTGGGGCACACCGGCTTCCTGCAACGGGCCTGCGGTGTGCGGCAGGACGACTGGCTTCCGCTGGTCGCCACCGACCTGGGCCGCGACGCCACCGGCCGGTGGACGGTGCTCAGCGACCGCACAGCCACCCCGGCGGGCGCCGGCTACGCGATGGCCAACCGGCGGCTCACCTCCCGCGTCATGGGCGACCTGCACCACGACGCCCGTCCCGCGCGGCTCCGCTCGTACTTCGCCGCGATGCGCGCGGCCATGCAGCGGTTGGCGCCGCGGGCCGGCCACACGCCACGCGGGGTGCTGCTCCGCGCTGGCGCGACCGACCCCACCGCCTACGAACAGGGCTTCATCGCCACGCTGCTCGGCTACTCGCTCGTCCAGGCCGAGGACCTGGTGCTGCGTGACGGCCAGGTGTGGATCAACTCGCCCGACGGCCGCGAACTGGTCGACGTCATCCTCCGACGGGTCGCCTCCGAGCTCTCCGACCCGCTCGAGTTCCGCAGCGACTCCGAGGTGGGCCTCGCCGGGCTGCTCGAGGCCACGCGGCTCGGCAATGTGGTGTGCGTCAACCCGCTCGGCTCCGGTGTCCTCGAGAACCCGGCCCTGATGGCCCTCCTGCCGACCATCGCCCGCCAGCTGCTGGGGAGGACCTGATCCTGCCGTCGGCCGCCACCTGGTGGTGCGGTGACGGTGAGGGCCTGAGCCATGCCCTCACCCATCTGGAGCGGCTCCTCATCAAGCGCATCGACCGGTCGGGAGGCGACACCACGATCCCGGCTGGGAGCTGACTTCGGAGCAGCGGGCCGGGCTCGCCGGCCGGATCACGGCGCAGCCCTGGGCGTGGTGCGTGCAGGAGGCTGTGGAGCTGTCCACCGCACCCATGGTCACCGACCGTGGCCTGGTGCCGCGTCGCACGGTGCTGCGCACGTTCGGGGTGCGGGTCGACACGGGTCACGAGTTCCTCCCCGGCGGACTCGCCCGCGTGGCGACGGGCGACGGGTTCGCCATCAGCCACGCGCAGCGCCCCTCTCCAAGGACGTCTGGGTCCTCGACCCGAGGACTCGGCCGAGGCCTGGCAGCCGGGCCTCGACGGGGGTGCCCTCACGCTGGCGCGTCCCGCCACGGTCGCCCCGCGCGTCGCGGACAACCTCGTGTGGCTCGGCCGGTACTCGGAGCGGGCCGAGGACACCGTCCGGCTCCTGCGCCGCTGCCTCGATCTGGCCTCCGACTACGGCCGCAGGCCTGGCACGCGTGGCGCGCAGGTGCTCGCCGCCGTGGCCTCGCGGGGGAGCGGATCACCGGCCTCACCCTCGGCAGCGCCGACCCGGCGCAGGCGCAGGCGGCGATCCGGGCCGCGGTCGCCGACCCGGAGCTCACCGGTTCCGTCGCGCACAGCATCCGGATGCTGACGGCGGCCGCGCACGAGGTGCCCGACATCATGTCCGACGACATCTGGCACGTCCTCAGCCGGTTCGAGGACCTCGTCGACGACGCCACCCGCCGCCGCGACCTGGCGGGCGTCCTCGACGCGCTCGTCGTGAGTTGCCTCGCCATGGCGGGCATCAACGCGGAGAGCCTCACCCGCGATGCGACCTGGGCGTTCATCGACATCGGGGTGCGCACCGAGCGCGCCCAGCGCACCCTCGGACTCGTCGAGAAGACCTTCGGCCAGGAGCGTGCCGCGATCGTCGAGACGCAACTGGCCGACGCGGTCGCCGAGATCGGCGAGTCGCTCATCACCCAGCGCCGCCGCGCGGCGTCCGGCTCGACGGCGCGGCAGCCGGCCATGGCGGTCACCCACCTGCTCGTCCTCGACGCCACCAACCCGCGCTCGGTCGCGTTCCAGCTCGACCGCCTCGCCGAAGACCTCCGCATCATCGGCGACGAGGCGCTCGCGCTGCGCGTCGCCGACCTCGCGGGCGGGGTCGCTGGGCTCGACCTTCCCGTGCTGTTCGACGAGGGCCGCCCTCGCTGGCTGCGGAGCTCGGACGGCTCCGGCGCGGGCTGCGTGACATCGCCGACGAGCTCGGCCGCACGCATCTCGCGCGCGCGGGCAGACGCCGCGCGGTCGTCACCGGCTGGACGGGAACGAGTCGTGAAGCAGCACCCCGGGAACCTCGAACCGCGCCGCTACTTCGTGCGGCACCGCACCACCTACGACTACCCGGAGGCGGTGACCCGCTGCCATGAGCGGGGTTCCTCACCCCGAGGCCGACCCCGGGCCAGCGGGTCGTGGCACACGCCGTGGGCATCACGCCCTCGCCGCTGCTGCACACCGAGCACGCCGACCGGTTCGGCAACGTCAGCCACTACTTCGAGATCCACTACCCCACACCCACTTCGAGGTGGTCAAGGAGTCCGTCGTCGACGTGGCCTGGCCCGGATCGACACCGATGGGCTCGACCGGTGGAGCCTCGGGAGCGCCCAGCGCGCCATCAGCGACAACCCGGCCATGCGGATGGACCGCGCCATGTTCGGCCTGCCCAGCAGGCACGTGGGTGCCGCGTCCGGCCTCGGCGACTACACCGCCACGATCCTGGCCCCGACCTCGGGTTCGGCCAGGCGCTGGCGGAGCTCACGCGGGCATCCGGCGCGACTTCGCCTACCGGCCCGGAGCGACCTCGGTGCGCACCACGGTCGACGAGTTGCTCGGGCTGCGGGCCGGGGTCTGCCAGGACTTCGCGCACCTGGCCATCGCGGTGCTCCGCAGCCTGGGGGTGCCCGCCCGCTACGTTTCCGGCTACATCGAGACGGTGCCGCCGCCCGGCAAGGAGAAGCTGGAGGGTTCCGACGCGTCGCACGCCTGGGTCTCCGCGCTCGCGCCCGACGGCACCTGGATCGACATCGACCCCACCAACGGCCAGTTCGCCGACTCCCGCTACCTCGTCACCGCCTGGGGTAGGGACTTCGGCGACGTGAGCCCGCTGCGGGGCATCGTCGAGACGGAGGGGCCGGCGCGAAGCTGAGCGTCGGGGTCGACGTCGTGCCGATGTCCGACGACGCTCTACCGCCTGTGAGCCGGCTCGAGCTGGTCTGGGACGACCAGTTCAGGTGAGCTGGACGGCGCTGAGGCGGTCGTCTTCGGGGAGCTCGCCCTCCAGCCGGGCATCCACCCGCATCCCGGTGAGGCGGGTCCGGCCGGCCAGGGTCGTCATGAATGCTGTGTCGGAGGCGTCGCGGCCGGTGCAGATGCGCACCATGGCTTCGCGGGATGCGAGGCCGGTCGCGTCCAGCAGCAGCCACCTGCCGTCGACGTACACCTCGGCGACGGCGTGGAAGTCCATCGGTCTCAGGCCGGGCGCGTACACCGAGACGAACCGTGCGGGCATGTTCCTCCCGCGCAGGAACGCGACCACCAGATGCGCGAAGTCGCGGCAGACGCCCGAACGGGTCAGGTACGTGTCCAGCGCCCCGTCGATGCCGCGGCTGAACCCGGGGAGATAACCGATCTTCGTGTGGACCCAGTCGGTGACCGCGGCAACCAGATCCATGCCGGTCAACCCGGCGAAGTGGGTGCCTGCGAGGTGGGCGAGCCGGTCTGAGTCGCAGTAGCGCGACGGGCGGGTGTAGAGGATCTCGTCGAAACCGCCCATGGTCGGCTCGGGGGCCGGGAAGGCCACGACGGCGGAGTAGTCGACGTGCAGGGTCCCGACGGGCGTCTCCCGGATCCGGTGGAGGCGGCTCCCGAGGGTGCCACCACCTCTTCCGCCTCGAGGGTGAGGTCGCCCACGGTGAAGGTGAGCGACTCCTCGACGTCGGGGTAGTCGGCGCTGACGGCCACCGAGAAGATGAGGTCTGCGGGCCGGGCGACCTCGACCTGGAGGTGGCTGGAGACGTGGCGGGTGGCGTGGAGCACCGGCACACACTAACGCATGCCGACAGGGCGGGTTCAGCGGCCGAGGATGAGGCCGAGCCAGCCGCTCAACTGGGCCATCGCCCATGGGTCCGCCGCGATGTCCCCGGCGTACTCACCGCTCATTCCGGCCAGCGCGACCGTCGATCCCGAGCGGGCGAGCACGTCGATGCCCGCGTCGGTGGCGTTGTTCCAGGTCGCTCCCTCGTCCGAGGAGATCAGGGTGTGGGCGCCCCAGGCGAACGCCTCCTCCCGGGCGCGTCGATCCGGGTGAACGTCGGAACCGACCGGTATGAGAGGGGCGGCTCGGACGCCTCCGTCGGCCCGTCGTCGCGGCACGCCGTGGCCGCGTCACGCACCTGGTCCATGAACCGGATCGCGTCGGCCTCTGAGCCGAACACCAGCATCGCCTGCCGCTCGACGCTGGTGGGTGCCCGCATGTGCAGGTTGCGCCCGCCACCACCGTGCGGAGCGCGGGGATGGTGAGCGACCGGTCGCGGCACATGAGCGCGTGCCCCGGGTCGGGAGCGATCTCCACCTCGTCGGTGGGCTGCACGGCGTCAAGGGGGAGGGTGAGCGTCGAGGTGTCGCCGAAGTTCCCGGGCAGCAGAGTGTCGCTCGTCCAGAAGGCCGGGCTCCCGGTCTGGTTGCTGGTCGGGGTCGGCCCGGGGGACATGCTCGGGTGGGGGTGATGCTCGTGGTCGGCGTCCCGGTCGGATCGGCGGGGACGGCGTCACGCGTCGGGAGCGTGCCGATCGCGATGCCGATCCCCCGACCGCGAGCAGCGAGACGGCGAGCAGCATCACCCTCGTGCGGCGGCGCCGGATGGAGCGACCCTCCCGGATGGCGGAGGCGGCCAGGTCGCGGTCGGGTGGGGAACGTGGACGCGGGAGAGTTCGTCGCGCAGCTCGGACTCGTCGATCATCGGGTGCTCCTTGTGGTGTACGACGCGGCCTCGGCCCGGGAACGGAGGCGGGCGAGCGCCCTGGAGGCGGTGGACTTCACGGTGCCGACGGAGCAACCGAGGGTCTCCGCCACGTCGGCCTCCGTGAGGTCGTGGTAGTAGCGCAGCACGATGATGGCGCGTTCCCGTGCGCTGAGGGTGCCCAGTTGAGCGAGGATGAAGGACCGGTCGTCGCTCGCCTCGAAGTCGCGGGTGGACCGCTCGTCGGGGCGGCCGGCGAACTCACCAGGGAACGACTCGTAGCGGCGCCTGCGCCACCGGTCGGTGGCCAGGTTGACCATGATCCGGCGCACATAGGCCGACGCGGTCGACGGGTCGATGCGGCGCCACGCCAGCCACGCCTTCACGAGCGTGTCCTGCACGAGGTCGTCCGCCCCGCAAGCTCCTCCGGTGAGGAGGTGGGCGGTGCGGCGCAGTTGCGCGCCGTGCGTCGCGACGAACTCAGTGAACCCGTGCTCGAGGCGCTCGCCGACGGACGCCTCATCCGGTTCGTTGCCCTTCATACCCCTCCCATACGCACTGGCGGTCCCCGGGGTTGAGCGGAATCAGGGGCGGTGAGGATCTCCGCGCCGTCGGGTCGCACCACGATGGTCTGCTCGAACTGCGCGCAGCGCGACCCGTCGGCCGTCACGACGGTCCAGTCGTCGTCCCACAGGTCGGTCTCATGCGTGCCGAGGGTCAGCATGGGCTCGATGGTGAACGTCATGCCCGTCTGGATGGTCGTGTCGAGGCGCGGCTCGTCGTAGTGCAGGATCACAAGCCCGGAGTGGAAGGCCGTGTGCACGCCGTGGCCCGTGTAGTCGCGCACGACGCCGTACCCGAAGCGCCTGGCGTACGACTCGATCACGCGGCCGATCACGGAGATCGGGCGCCCCGGCCGCACGGCGCGGATGGCGCGGTCCATCGCCTCCTTCGTGCGCTCGGCGAGCAACCGTGCATCCTCATCGACGTCGCCGCAGAAGAAGGTGGCGCAGTTGTCGCCGTGCACGCCGTCCTTGAACGCGGTGCAGTCGATCTTGACGAGGTCGCCGTCCTCGAGGGGCCGGAGGTCGGGGATGCCGTGGCAGACCACCTCGTTGACGGAGGTGCAGATCGACTTCGGGTAGCCGCGGTAGCCGAGGGTGGACGGGTAGGCGCCGTTGTCGAGCATGTACTCGTGGGCGATCCGGTCGAGTTCGTCGGTGGTGACGCCGGGGGCGATGGCCTTCGCGGCCTCCATCATCGCGTTGTGCCCGATCCGGCCCGCCTCCCGCATCAGGGCGATCACCTCGTCGCTCTGGACATCGGAGCCGGTGTAGCGCTTCGGGCCGCTGCGGCCGACGTACTCGGGGCGTGCGATGGAACGGGGGACGTCCCGCATGGGGTGACGGTGTGGGCGGTAACGGGGTTCACGGGCCCAAGTCTAGTGTCGCGACGCGGTGGCGACGCGGTGACGCCGGCTCACCCCAGGCAGGAAGGATCATCCCTCCCAGCGCAGCGACTCCAGCATCTTCTTCGTCTCGGCCTGGTTGTCCTGCTTGTCGATGGTGGCGCAGGTGACGTAGACGGCGATCCTGTCCTTTTTTCCGGTGGGCACGAGCACCAGATCGACGGTGTCACCCTCGATGCCCTGGTAGCGCTGGTTCGACACGTAGATGTTCGACGTGAGCCGCCAGCCGATGCGGCCGTCGACATTGAAGTCCTCGCTGCGCAGCAGGTCGCGTCGCTCGAAGCCGTCGAACATGCCGGAGGACGCCATGCATGACATGAACTCCTCGGCCGCCTGCGGAAGCGACGAGGAGAACCCGTCGGAGACCAGAATGTAGCCGAGGTTGACGTTGCTGATCCAACCGGTCGCGATGGGGCGGAGCATCGAGTTGTCCTCGTGCATCCACGAGATCCAGGCGGGGGACTCGACCCACTCGCCGCGCGGCGCCTCGATCGACAGGCCGCCGCCGTGCAGCCGCCCGCCCTTCACCTCGCTGCGAGGCGTGGTGTCGGTGTGGGGGCAGATGATGGACTGGCCGAATCCCGTCTCGACGGGGGTCGGGGACGGTGTCTCGCTCGGCTTCCGCTCGTTCCACTGCTCCCCGGTGGGGCGGGCACTGCGGGTGTCCTCCCGCACGGAGGCGAACGGGCTGGCGTTGTTGGGCCACAGCACCATGGCCACGACGATGCTCGCCACCACCACCAGCGCGATGCCGAGCCACAGCCATGCCCCGGAGGACCGCTTCGGGGCGACCGGCTCCAGCCAACGCTGACCGTCCCAGTAGCGCCGCCCGTCGGGCGCCGTGGGATCCGCGTACCAACCCGGCTGAGCCATGCGCGCAAGTCTAGGCGACCTGCGGTGCGGCTCCGCGACGCGTGTTCACGCGTCTGTAACATCCGGCGGGCAGACTTGGCGCCATGGATAGGCAGACTGAGTTCGTCCTACGCTCCATGGAGGAGCGCGGGATCCGATTCGTGCGGCTCTGGTTCACCGATGTGCTGGGCTCCCTGAAGTCGGTCGCGATCGCCCCTGCCGAGGTTGAGGGCGCCATCGCCGAGGGCGTCGGCTTCGACGGCTCCGCGATCGAGGGGTTCGCCCGCGTCTACGAGTCGGACATGGTCGCGCACCCCGACCCGTCGACCTACCAGGTGCTTCCCTGGCGCCAGTCGGGTCGCTCCACCGCCCGCATGTTCTGCGACATCCACCTGCCTGACGGGTCGCCCAGCTACGCCGATCCCCGCTTCGTGCTCAAGCGCGCGATGCAGAAGGCGAGCGACATGGGGTTCACCTACTACATCCATCCCGAGATCGAGTTCTTCCTGCTGCGTAGCCTGCTGCCGCCGGAGCCCTCGACGAGGGCGGCTACTTCGACCACACCACGCTCGGAGACGGCACCGACTTCCGGCGCGACGCCATCACGATGCTGGAACAGATGGGCATCTCGGTCGAGTTCAGCCACCACGAGGCCGCGCCCGGGCAGCACGAGATCGACCTGCGTTACGCCGACGCCCTCACCATGGCCGACAACGTGATGACGTTCCGGGTCGTCGTGCGCGAGGTCGCCGTCAGCCAGGGCATCAACGCCACCTTCATGCCCAAGCCGTTCACCGACTTCGCCGGAAGCGGGATGCACACGCACATGTCGCTGTTCGAGGGCGACACCAACGCCTTCTACGACGCGAGCGACCCGTACAACCTGTCGAAGACGGCGAAGCACTTCGTCGCTGGCCTGCTGCGACACGCACCGGAGATCACGGCCGTCACCAATCAGTGGGTCAACTCCTACAAGCGCCTGGTCAGCGGCTCCGAGGCCCGCAGTTCGCGTGCTGGGGCCGTGCCGACCGGTCAGCACTCGTCCGGATCCCGCAGTTCACGCCCGGCAAGACGAGCTCGGCGCGCATCGAGTACCGTGCCGTCGATTCGGCCGTCAACCCCTACCTCGCGTACGCGGTGCTGCTCAACGCGGGCCTCAAGGGCGTCGAGGAGGAGTACCCGCTCCCCGAGGAGTCGGAGCAGGAGGCATGGCGGCTCAGCGCCCGGGAGCGCAAGGCGCTCGGCGTCCGCGAGTTGCCGCACAACCTCGACGAGGCCGTCCACCTGATGGAGGAGTCGGAGCTGGTGGCCGAGACCCTCGGCGAACACGTCTACGACTACTTCCTGCGCAACAAGCGCGAGGAGTTCGCGGCCTACCGCCGCCAGGTCACCCCGTGGGAGCTGGAGCGCCACATCCGGATCATGTGACCGGGCCGGTTGTGTCGCGCACCACGAGCGCGGTGGGCACGATGTGCCCGCCCGGGTGCACCGGTTCGCCGCGCATCCGGGCCAATGCCCGTTCGGTGGCGAGCCGCGACAGCGCGGCGATGTCCTGCCTGACGGTGGTGATCCTCCGGTAGGAGATCCGCGAGATGTCGGAGTCGTCGAACCCCACGAGCGACACGTCCCCGGGGATCGCGATCCCTGCCCGCACCAGCACGTCCTGGATGCCCGCCGCGCAGGCGTCGTTGAACGCGATCACGGCATCGGGCAACTCGTCGCGCGCAAGAAGGCTGAGAGCGGCGGCGGCCCCCGCCTCCTCATTGGCCCCCGAGGCGATGATGTCGATCAGGGGTGCCAGGTCGTGGCGGGTCATGGCGTCGACGTAGCCGGCGCATCGCTCGGGGTTGCCGCTGCTGCCCGGTGCCTCGCAGAAGGCGATCCTGCGGTGGCCGAGGGTGACCAGGTACTCGACGGCCATCGACAACCCGACGTGGTCGTCCGAGGCGACAAACTCGAGGTCGGGGGAGCGGAGGGTTCGTGCCACCGCGATGACGGGCGCGCGCGACGAGATCACCCGGAGGCGTTCCTCGTCCAGTCGGGCGCCGAGGGTGATGAGCGCCCCGCAGCGGTCGGCCACCAGCGAGGTCAGCGCCGTGTCCTCGTCGTGCAGGTCCGTGACGGCCGACAGCACGACGGGGTGCCCGGTTCCCTGGGCGGCCGCGTAGATGCCGTCGATCAGCGCGGTGTGGAAGCGCTCCGGCTGGAACGCGACCCCGATCGCCTGCCTGCCCTGTTGCCGGAGGGCACGGGCGCGGGCATCCGGGACGTAGCCGAGCCGCCGGGCCGTCTCCGTGACGTGGGCGCGGGTGTCATCGCTCGCCCCCGGCACGCCACGCATGACGATGGACACCAGGGCGCGGGAGACGCCGGCCGCCTCCGCGACATCCTGCATGGTCGGGGCCCTGCCGGGCCGGCCACCGGCTGGTTCCTCGTTGATCACGCTGCTCAGGCTAGCAGGTTGACACCCTCGATTAGCACGATCTAGTGTTTGAGCTAGAACCATCTAGTTGGACGGGGTAGTCCGACGGAAAGTAGCGCCTTTTCATGAATGAGAACCCAACGCGCATCGGCCTGGTCGGAACCGGCAGGATCGGACGCAACCACGCAGCCATCATCGCTGAACACATCCCGGGAGCACGGCTCGTCGCGGTGGCCGACCCGGTGCTGGACGCCGCGTCGGACCTTGCCGCACGGTTTGCCGGGGTGCGGGCCGTCTCGTCCATGGACGAGCTGCTTGAGGCCGACCTGGACGCGGTCGTGGTCACGGCCCCGTCGGTCCTGCACTCGGCCCTGATCACGCAGGCCGCCGCGTCGGGCAGGGCGGTCTTCTGTGAGAAGCCCGCAGGGATGGATCTCGTCGAGCTCGACGGCGCCATCGCCGCCGCAGAGGAGGCGGGGTGGTCCTCCAGATCGGGTTCAACCGCCGGTTCGCCCCCGGCTTCGCCGCGGCCCGGGCCGCGATCGACCGCGGCGCGGTCGGGTCGGTCCAGCTCCTGCGCTCGAACACCCGCGACCCGAGGCTGGCCGATCCGACCGGGATCCCGTCGGGCACGATCTTCACCCAGACCCTCATCCACGACTTCGACACGCTCAACTGGCTGAACCCGGGCGCTGCACCGGTCAGCGTGTACGCGCAGGCGGGCGCCCTGGTGCGCCCGGACTTCGCCGATGCGGGGCTGCTCGACACCGCGCTGGTCACGATCCGGTACTCCAACGGGGCCATGGCCATGGCCGACGCCTCCTTCCAGGCCGTCTACGGCTACGACGTGCGCGCCGAGGTGTTCGGCTCCGGCGGTCTGGTCACCGCCGGCCACCAGAGCGTCGACGACTCCGTGCTGTACGGCCCGGCGGGCATCGCCATCGACACCGCCCGCTCGGACACCGATCTCCTGTGGCCGTCCTACCGCGACGAACTCGCGGCCTTCGCCGCGGCGGTCCGCGGCGGCGCCCGGACCGGGGCCACCGGCGCCGATGCCCGCTCCGCGCTGCAGGTGGCGCTCGCCGCCATCGAGTCCCATGCCACCAACCGCCCCGTCGAAATCTGAGGAGAGCTCCCATGACCACATCCCCCTTCGTGCTGGCCGCCAGCGCCGAGACCCTGTTCACCGACAAGCCGGTGCCCGAACGGCTCCGCGCCCTCGGGGCCCGCGGGCTCGAGGCCGAGATCTGGAACTGGCGCAACCACGACCTCCACGAGCTCGCCGCCGTCGGGGTACCCATCACCTCCATGACCGGATACGTGGAGGGCGAACTGGTCGATCCCGACGGCGCACGCCGGCTGCTCGACACCGCCCGCGAGTCGATCGAGGCGTCGCGGATCATCGACTGCCCGCGTCTCAACCTGCACGGCACCGGGCTCGACGGCCGGGGCTGCCCGTGCGTCCGGTCCAGGTCGTCACCGGGGCTGACTGGCTCGCCGCGGCGCGGACCCTCGAGTCACTCGCCCGACTCGGGAGGAGGCGGGCCGGGTGTTCACCCTCGAGAACCTGAACCTGCCGGTCGACCACCCGGCACACCGTTCGCCCTCGCGCGCGACACCCTCGCCCTGGTGCGCGCCGTCGACCACCCCAACCTGCGCCTCAACCTCGACCTCTACCACGCGCAGATCGGGAGGGGAACCTCATCGAGCTGTGCCGGGAGGCGCTGCCGTGGGTCGGTGAGATCCAGGTGGCCGACGTCCCCGGCCGCTGTGAGCCGGGCACCGGCGAGATCAACTACCGCGCCGTCGCCATCGCGCTGGCCCGGATGGGCTACCGCGGCCCCTCGGTCTCGAGGCTTTCGCGTCGGAGACCTCCGAGCTTGCCCTCGACCGGTTCATCACGACCTTCACCGACCTGTGACGGGTCAGAAGAGCCCACTCTCAACCCTCAAGTAGACACGCAGTTGCGGGAGGGCAAGATCGCGGGCGTGGTCGCACAGAATCCGGTCGAGATCGGGCGGAGGACGGTCGAGATCCTGGTCAACGCACACAAGGGCGAGGATCCCGGCGCGAAGACGATCGTCACCGAGTCCCTGTGGGTGACCCGGACAACATCGACGACGAGGAGATGAAGGCGGCACTGGGCCTGGAGTGAGGGTCAGGCCAGCGGGAAGACGCGGGCGACCTCGTGGGCGTGCACTCCGCTCGCGCGGACGTCCGCGTCATCCCATGCCACCCGGCCCACGACCAGGTCGATGAACGTCCCGGGGCCACCTCGACGACGTTGGGTGGTGTGCCGCGGGTGTGCCGCGGCCCGGACCCGAAGCCGATCTGCACCGCCGCGAACGGCGGCACCCGCACCTCGATGCTCGCCCCGGATGCAGCTCGCCCAGCCTGCCGCAGGCCGCCCGGCAGACGGCCGCGGTCAGCTCCCTGCCGAGCGGGGCGTCGCCGTCGGCGGCGGCGCGCAGCAGCAGCGCGGTGAGATCGGGGCGGCGCCGATCGAGTTCCGCGGCGAGGTCGGCGGCCGCCACCCGCGACCTGAGCGCGTCGACGACCTTTGCGGTTGGCTTGAACATCGTGACCCACTCTAACCGGACCGATAATCTGGGTCGGTGAGCAGGTACCAGTCCCCGACAGCCGAGTTCGCCCGGCGCGGGTTCGAGTCCGCCTCCACGGCGGCCCGGGTCTGGGAGCGCTGGGAGGAACGACTCGGCGGGCGACCCCCGGTGGACCTGACCCTGTTCGGGCCGGTGGCCGACCGCGACCAGGCCCTCGACAGCCTCGAACGGCTCTCCACAGCACGCGTCTTCGACGAGATCGCCGCCGACGAGGGCTGGCTCGCGCGGCTGCTCCTCGTGCTCGGAGGCTCCTCGGTGCTGGCCCAGACGCTGCTGCGTCACCCGGAGGAGGCGCGCGTGTTGCGCGAGGCCCGTTCCCGCGGGGCCGAGGGGGATGGCGCACCTTCTTCGAGGAGCGCTCGAAGACCCCCGACGATCTCCGCCTCGCCAACCGCGTGGCCCTCATCGAGGTGGCAGCCCGCGACCTCGCTGCCGACGACCCGGTCGGGATCGTCGACAGCGTGGCGGCCGAGCTGGCCCACATAGCCGACGCGGTGCTGGAGGTCTCGCTCGCGTTCGCCCGCGCCGAGGTCGCAGACGCCGACTGCGTGCGCATCGCGGTGCTCGCCCTCGGGAAGACCGGGGCCCAGGAACTCAACTACATCTCCGACGTCGACGTCGTCTACATCGCCGAGCCGGCCGACGGCGTGGGCCAGGACCGCGCGCTCGCCGTCGGGGCCCGGATCGCGGCCGCGCAGGCGCGGATCTGCTCGGCCCACACCCCGAGGGCACCATCTTCCAGCTCGACGCCGCGCTGCGCCCCGAGGGTAAGGCGGGGCCGCTGGTGCGGACGCTGGCCAGTTCCCGCACCTACTACGAGAGGTGGGCGAAGAACTGGGAGTTCCAGGCCATGCTCAAGGCGCGGCCCGCCGCCGGCGACCGGGAGCTGGGGCAGGCCTTCGTCGACATGGTGTGGCCCATGGTGTGGCGGGCGGGGGAGCGACCCGAGTTCCTGGCCGAGGTGCGCGCCATGCGTGAGCGGGTCATCTCGCTGATCCCGCCAAGCAGGCCGACCACGAGATCAAGCTGGGCAAGGGCGGCCTGCGCGACACCGAGTTCTCCGTTCAACTGCTGCAGCTCGTGCACGGCCGCGCCGACGAGCGCCTGCGGGTCCGCGGCACCTTCGAGGCCCTGCGGGAACTCGTCGATCTCGGCTACATCGGTCGCTCCGATGGGGGGAGATGGCGAAGGCCTATCGCTTCCAGCGGGTGCTCGAGCACCGGGTGCAGCTCCGCAGGCTCCGCCGCACGCATCTGCTCCCAGAGGAGGACTCGGCGCGGGAGCAGATCGCGAGATCGATGCGCACCGATGCGGACCACCTGATCAGGCACTGGCGCAAGTCGACCCGCAGGGTCCGGGAACTGCAGCAGCGGATCTTCTTCTCGCCGCTGCTCGACGCCGTCAGCGCAGTACCGGTCGACGGGCTGAAGCTCACCACGGAAGCGGCCCAGGAACGCATGCACGCGCTCGGCTTCCAGGATCCGCGCTCCGCGCTCGGGCACATCCGCGCGCTCACGAAGGGCACCGGCCGGGCAGCCGCGATCCAGCGCCAGTTGCTGCCCGCCATGCTCGGCTGGTTCGCGGAGGGCCCCAATCCCGACTTCGGCCTGCTCGCGTTCCGGCAGCTCTCCGAGGTGCTCGGCGACGCCTCCTGGTACCTGCGTGCGCTGCGCGACGACGCCAACATGGCCCACCGGCTCGCCCGGATCTGCTCCTCGAGCCGCTACGTCGTCGACCTGCTGGGACGCGCGCCCGACATGATCCGGATGATCGGCTCCAACGACGAGCTCCGCCCGCGGTCGGCGGCTGAGCTGGGGGCCGCCATGGCGCGCGCCGCGGCCAGGCACGACGACATCGACGCCGCCATCGCCTCGGTGCGGGCGCTCCGGCGTGCCGAGCTGTGCCGCATCGCGCTCACCGACGTGCTCGGGCTGGCCGACCTCACCGTCGTCGGCCGCGCCTGAGCGACCTCGCCTCGGCCACGATCGACGCGGGCCTCCTCATCGCCCGCCGGGAGATCGAAGCCCCCGCCGTCGGCGTCGTCGCGCTCGGCCGCTGGGGCGGCGGCGAGATGAGCTACTCCTCGGACGCCGACTGCATGTTCGTGGTGCCCGACGGCGCCGAGGCAGAACGGCTGTCGCAGGCGACGGCGCTGGTCAGGCGCGCATCCGAGATCGTGGGCAAGCCCGGCCCCGACCCGGCGCTCGTGATCGACACCGACCTCCGCCCCGAGGGCAAGGGCGGGCCGCAGGTGCGCACCGTCGCCTCCTACGGCGCCTACTACACGAAGTGGGCCTCCACCTGGGAGGCGCAGGCTCTGCTGAGGGGCCGACCCGGCGCGGGCGACCTCGGCCTCGCGCAGGCCGTGCTCGACGACGCCGCCTGGTTCCGCTACCCGGAGGGCGGGCTCAGCGCCGCGCAGGCGACCGAGATCCGCAAGCTGAAGGCGCGGATGGAGACCGAGCGCATCCCACGTGGGATCGACCGGGCGCGGCACCTCAAGCTCGGCCCCGGCGGCCTGTCCGACGTGGAATGGAGCGTCCAACTCCTCCAACTGCGCCACGCCGCGGCGTTCCCTGAACTCCGCACCACCTCGACGCTCGAGGCGCTGCACGAACTTGCCAACCTCGGCATCGTGCGTGAGGACCAGGCCACCCGGCTCGAGCAGGCGTGGCGCCGGGCCAGCATGCTGCGCGATGCGGTGATGCTGGTGCGGGGGAGGGCCAGCGACACGGTGCCCTCCGATGCGCGGGAGCTCGCGGCGGTCGCCGTCGTGCTCGGCTACCCGACGCGGGAGGCCTCACGGCTGGACGACGAGACGCGGCGGCTGCTGCGCTGGGCCCACGAGGTGGTCGAGGACCTGTTCTGGCGGTAGCGGCTCAGGCGGGGCGGCGGCGCAGGAGAGCGAGACCGCCGAGCATCAAAGCGGGGAACACCATGCCGAGCGCGAGCGCCTCCGGGATCGACCCGAACGCGTCGGCCGCGGCCCCGACCACCGCGGGGCCGATCGCGCACCCCGCGTCGCCACCCAGCGCGAGCAGCGCGAACAGTGCTGTGCCGCCGCGCGGGAACGAAGCGGAACCGAGCGTGAAGGTGCCCGGCCACAGCATGCCGACGGAGAACCCGCCGAGCGCGACCCCACCAGGCCCAGCCAGGGGAACGGGCTGAACGCCGCGAGCGCATAGGCCGCGACGCACGCCACCAGGGTGCCGGTCATGATGGAGCGGACGTTCGCGACGCTGGCCCGCGACCCGAACGCCACCCTCGAGAGCCCCATGGTCGCGGCGAACAGCAGCGGGCCGAGCAGGTCTCCCGCCGTCTTGCTCAGCCCCAGCCCGTCCTGGGCGTAGGCGCTCGCCCACTGGCTCATCGCCTGCTCGGACGCGCCCGCCGTCAGCATCAGGCCGACGAACAGCCAGAACCGGCCGCGGCGCGCCAGGTCGATGTAGCGCATCGGAGCGCCGTCGGGCACCAGGCTGAAGTAGGGCACCCGCAGCAGCAGCAGGGCGTTGAGGGCGGGCACCAGCGCCCACCCGAAGCAGAGGAGGGCCACCGGTCCTGGCCGAGCAGCAGGAAGCCGACGGTGCTGAGCCCCACCACCGCAACGTGGCCCCAGCAGTAGAAGGAGTGGAGGAGGCTCATGTGGAAGGCCTTGTTCTCCGTCGGGCAGGCCTCCACCACCGGGCTGACGAGCACCTCGAGCAGCCCGCCTCCGAACGCGCAGATCACCATCGCGAGGATCAGACCCACCAGAGGGTTGGAGAGCGCGAACGGGAGCACGCCCATCGCGACCAACCCGAGCGCGGCGGCCACGTGCGCCACCACCATCGAGACGCGGTAGCCGACCCGGTCGATCGCCTTGGGCGAGACGAGGTCGACCACCAGCTGCAGGCCGAAGTTGACGGCGACGATCCCGCCCAGCGCGGAGAACGACACCCGAAGCTTGTGTGCCAGATGATGAACAGCAGCGGGCCGAGGTTGTTGACGATGGCCTGGGTCACGTATCCGACGTAGCAGGCGGCCAGCGTATGGCGGTGATCGAGACGCACGCACCGGACACTATCGGGTCGGGGTCGGCGGTGGGCCGCGTGATAGTCTGGCCGCACATAAGTGTTCCGGGGTCGGTGCAATTCCGAACCGGCGGTGACAGTCCGCGACCCCGAGGCCCAGCAGGGCCGGAGGGTTGACTCGGTGAAATTCCGAGACCGACAGTTAGAGTCTGGATGGGAGGAACACGCGCCACGGCGTTGGCGCGTCCGCAGGCTACCCTGCGTGCGCTCCGAGCCGTCCTTGAGCGCCGCCCCGGAACCTGAACAGGACGGGGAACATGACACGCGACGAGCGCCGACACGCACTCACCCTCTCCCGCATGGGCGTGTGGTCCGCGTTTCCGGGGCGCACCCGCCCCGGTCGGCTCAGGCTGATCCCTCCCTCGTCACCGCCGCCCTCCTGCTCCTCGCCTGGTGGGCGGTCACGGCCGCCGGCGCCGTCGACCCCCTGTACCTGCCGCCGCCGGGAGACGTCGTCGCGCGGATGGCGTTCCAGGTGCAGTCGGGCCTGGCCTGGAAGTACCTGGCCCCCACGCTCGCCGCCGCGCTGCTCGGCATGACGTTCGCCGTCCTCATCGCCCTCCCGCTCGGCTACCTTGCCACCCACTCCCGGCTCCTCGGCGCCGTCGTCGAGCCGTTCATCGCCGTCTCGCAGACCGTGCCGCTGGTGGCGATCGCGCCCCTGCTCGTCCTGTGGATCGGCTACGGCACCGTGCCCATCGCCATCCTCTGCGCCATCGTCGCGTTCTTCCCGATGGTCACCACCACCGTCGTCGGGTTCCGCGCCCTCGACATGCGGGTCATCGAGACCGCGCTGCTCGACGGTGCCGACGCATGGCAGCGGCTCATCCACGTCGAGGGGCCGATGGCCGCGCCCGCCGTCCTCGCCGGGGTCCGTGGGGAGTGGTGCTTGCGATGACGGGTGCCGTCGTCGGCGAGCTCGTGATGGGCGGCGCGGGCCTCGGCACCCTCCTCACCCTCGCACGGGAGGCGGCGGACACGGCCGCCGTGTTCGCCGTCGTCGCATGGATCAGCCTCACGGCGCTCGCCTTCCACGGCGCCGTCCAACTGCTCGAACGCGCCGCCGTTCACCGACTCCAGGGAGAAACCTCATGATCAGCCGCCGCTCCGTCCTGCTCGGCAGCCTCGCCACCGCGGGCGCGCTCGCCGGCCTCTCCGCCTGTGGCTCCGCCACGCCGGAGCACTCCGCGGGCACCGTCACCGTCGGGCTCACCTACATCCCCAACGTCCAGTTCTCGGCGTTCTACCTCGGCGTGGCCTCCGGCATCTTCTCCGGTCGCGGCCTCGACGTGACGCTTCGGCACCACGGCCAGCAGGAGGACGTGTTCGGCGCGGTGCTCGCCGGGCAGGAGGACATCGTGTTCGCCTCCGCCGACGAGGCGATGGTTGCCGCCAGCCGGGGCAGGATCTCCGCACGTTCGCCGTCAGCTACCAGACCTACCCGATCGAGGTGCTGGGCCGCTCCGACCTCGCGGTCGACCCGATGGGCGGCCTCGGCGTGTTGAAGGGCCACACGCTCGGCATCCCCGGGCACTTCGGCTCCAGCTACTACGCGGCGCTCGCCGCGCTCCACGAGGCGGGCCTCACCGAGGCAGACGTCGAACTGGTCGACATCGGCTACACCGCCACCAGCGCGCTCGCCGCAGGCAAGGTCGACTTCATCATGGGCTTCACCAACAACGAGCTCGTGCAACTGGAGAGCCAGGGTGTGGGGCTCACCGTCATCCCGATCTTCGATCCCGGCACTCCGACTCTGGTCGGCCCGAGCCTCGTCACGGTGGACACCAGAAACTCCGACGAGGTGCTCAGGGCGCTCGCCGACGGGATGCGGGAGGCACAGGAGGCCGTCATCGCCGATCCGCAGGCCGCCCTCGACGCCACCGCCAAGGAGGTGCCGGCCATGGCCGACCCCGTCCAGAGGGCGTCCGCGGAGAAGGTACTGGCGGCCACCACCGGGCTGTGGCTGCGGGACGGCAAGGTCGACGTCGCCGTCGATCCCGAGGCCTTCACACGGATGGGTGCCTTCCTGAAGGAGGCGGGCATCATTGACGCCGCGCCGTCGCAGCCATACGTCGATCTGAGCTGAGGCACGATACTGGGGCGATGGAATCTCTGAACAACTGGGTGCTTGCCGCCGGTGATGCCCTGTGGACGTGGATCGTCCTCCCGGTCGTCATCGCCCTGGGAATCTGGTTCACCGTCAGGTCCGGGGTGGTCCAGTTCCGGATGGTTCCGGAGATGTTCCGGACGCTGACCGACAAGACTCCGTGCGACGAGTCGGGGAAACCCCAGTCCGTCTCGGCCTTCCAGGCCTTCACCATCTCCGCGGCCTCACGCGTCGGGGTCGGCAACATCGCGGGCGTCGGCACGGCCATCGCAGTCGGTGGGCCGGAGCCGTGTTCTGGATGTGGCTGATGGCCTTCATCGGCGGCGCGTCCAGCTTCATCGAGTCGTCCCTGGCGCAGCTGTTCAAGATCCGGGACCGTGGCTCGTTCCGCGGTGGGCCTGCCTACTACATGCAGAACGGGCTGAAGTCCCGCTGGATGGGCATCGCGTTCTCCGTCATCCTGATCGCCTGCTTCCCGTTCGCGTTCAGCTCGCTGCAGGCCAACACCATCAGCGCCACGATCACCGCCACCGCGGGCAGCACGGCAACCTGGTTGCCGTGGGCGATCGGCATCGGCACCGCCGTCCTCACCGCGCTCGTCGTGTTCGGCGGCGTGCGCCGCATCGCGTCGGTGACGCAGTTCCTCGTGCCGGTGATGGCGCTGACCTACCTGCTGCTCGGTCTCGTGGTGGTCGTCCTGCACATCGAGCGGCTCCCCGAGGTGTTCGCCCAGATCTTCACCGAGGCGTGGGGCCTCAACGAGGTGGTCGGTGCCGCCTTCGGCTACATCGTGTTGACCGGCGTCAAGCGCGGCATGTTCTCCAACGAGGCGGGCCTCGGATCCGCCCCCAACGCGGGCGCCTCCGCAGCCGTGACGCACCCCGTCAAGCAGGGCCTCGTGCAGACACTGGGCGTGTACTTCGACACGTTCCTCGTGTGCTCGATCACCGCCTTCATCATCCTCGTGTCGGTGCCCGACCTCGCGGGGCACAGAAGGGGATCTCGCTCACGCAGGGGGCCCTGACAAGCACGTTGGGTGACTGGTCGGCGATCCTGCTCAGCATCATCATCTTCCTGCTCGCGTTCTCGTCGATCCTCGGCAACTACTACTACGGCGAGTCCAACGTCGAGTTCATCACGCGCAACCCGACGGTGCTGACGGCCTACCGCGTCTTCGCCGTGATCGCCGTGCTGGTCGGTTCGGTGGCCACAGCCGACCTGGTGTGGAACATCGCTGACGGCATCATGGGCATCATGGCCCTGGTCAACCTGGTCGCCATCGCGCTGCTGTCGCGGCTCGCGTTCCGGCTGCTGCAGGACTACAACCGGCAGCGTCGCGAGGGAAGGGACCCGGTGTTCACGCGCGACCTGATGCCCGAGGTGTCGGGCATTCAATGCTGGGAGGACGAGCGCACCGTCACCGGCCCCCTCACACCGGTGGTGCGTGGGAGGCCCGACGCTGAGCGTCAGTTCTTGCGCCTCTCGTCGAAGGCCCACTGTGCGAGCGCGCCCAGGAGCGGGGGCGCGAGCAGCAGGAGGATCACCACGGCAGTGGGCGGCAGGACGAACGCGAGCGCGCTGAGGATCGCGGCCGCCACCAGCGCGACGCCGAACCAGATGATCCCGAGCTTGAACCACTGGCTGAGGGCGACGGCGGCCGCCACCCCGATCACGAGCCCGACCACGCCGAACACGAGCGAGGCCTCTGCGAGCGGGGACGGGTCGTCGGGGAGCCCCCGGGTTCAGCGCGTCGTGGAGGAAGAGGCCGACCTGGGCGCCCGCCGGGACAAGCAGCCACAGAAGGACGGCCCCGGCGAGTCGTCGTACCAGCCGGTTACCTGACTCGCTCATGGCGCCATCGTAGGCGTCCCCGCCCGGCACGGTGGGCGAAACGGATCCGGGTCGCACCCCATCGTGGGATGCGACCCGGAGCCGTCCGACCTGAAATCAGGCCTGGTTGCTCAGCACGGCCTCTTCGATGCGACATCCGATGGTCTCGTCGACGCTCCTCCAGTACTGGAAGGCGCGGGCGAGGACCTGCTCGTCGATGCCCGCGAGGGCTCCGGCGACGGTGGCGACGAAGCGGTCACGCTGCGCGTCGTCGAACACCTCGCGCACCAGGGTGCCTGCCTGGCCGAAGTCGTCGTCCTCGGCGTGCAGGGTGGCGGCGGCACGCACCAGCGCGCCGTCGGACTCCCAGCCGTCCTCCACCGTGACCTCGGCGTCGGCGTAGTGCCTGCCGAAGCTGTTGAAGGTGTGGACGGGTGCGGCGCCGCTGTGCTGGTACTGCATCGGGCCCTGTTCCGCGTAGTTGTTCACGGCGGTGACGGGCTGGTTGACGGGCAGCTGGTGGAAGTTCGCCCCGATGCGGGCGCGCTGGGCGTCCGGGTAGGCGAACACGCGGGCCATCAGCATCTTGTCCGGCGAGATGCCGGTGCCGGGATCATGTTCGACGGTGAGAAGGCCGACTGCTCGATCTGGGCGTAGAAGTTGGTCGGGTTCTCGTTGAGCTCCATCACGCCCACCTCGACGAGCGGGTAGTCGGTGTGCGACCACGTCTTGGTGAGGTCGAACGGGTTGAAGCGGTAGTCCTTCGCATCGGCGTAGGGCATCACCTGCATGTTGAGCGTCCACGAGGGGAAGTCGCCCTTGGCGATCGCCTCGAAGAGATCCTGGCGGTGGTAGTCGGCGTTCTCACCCGCGAGCTTGGTGGCCACCTCGTTGGTGAGGTTGGCCTCGCCCTGGTTGGAGCGCCAGTGGTACTTCACCCAGAACCGCTCGCCCGCGGCGTTGACCCACAGGTAGGTGTGGGAGGAGAAGCCGTGCATGTGGCGCCAGGTGGCGGGAGGCCGCGGTCACCCATCAGGTAGGTGACCTGGTGGGCCGACTCGGGCGAGTTGGTCCAGAAGTCCCACTGCATGGTGGCGTCGCGCAGGCCGGTGTGCGGCATCCGCTTCTGCGAGCGGATGAAGTTGGGGAACTTCAGCGGGTCACGCAGGAAGAACACGGGCGTGTTGTTGCCCACGATGTCGAGGTTGCCCTCGGAGGAGTAGAAGCGCACGGAGAAGCCGCGCACATCGCGCCAGGTGTCGGGGAGCCCTGCTCGCCCGCGACGGTGGAGAAGCGCACCAGCATGCGCGTCTCGGCTCCGGGCTGGAACGGGGCCGCCTTCGTGTAGGCGGTCACGTCGTTGGTCACCTTGAAGGTGCCGAACGCGCCGGCGCCCTTCGCGTGGGGGAGCGCTCAGCGACGCGCTCGCGGTTGAAGTGGGCAAGCTGCTCGACCAGGTGTACGTCATGCAGGACGATGGGCCCGTCGTTGCCGACGGTGAGCGAGTGGGCGTCCGACTCCGTGGGGCGCCGTTCAGGCGGGTGGAGACCCGGTGGGTCGGTACTGGCCGATGTGCTCAGTCAATTTCTTTCCTCTCGTTGCAGTTCGCACAGATGCCCCAGTAGATGACCTCGGCCTCGTCGACGACGAAGCCCAACGCATCGGTAGGGACAGGCAGGGGCGTGGCCGATGTGGCAGGCGACGTCGAACATCGCGCCGCAGCGGCGACACATCAGGTGGTGGTGGTTGTCGCCGGTCTGGAGCTCGAAGCGCGGCGGCTGCCCCGCGGGTTCGACGCGTCGGATGATCCCGGCGTCGTGCAGGGCTCCCAGGATGTCGTAGACGGCCTGGGTGGACGCGCTTCCCACGCGTTCGCGCACGGCCGTGGCGACCTCGGCGACACCGAGGTGTTGGCGCTCCTCGAGCGCGGCGAGAACGGCGAGCCGGCCCGCGGTGACGCGGAGGCCGGCGTCGCGAAGCGCGGTGGACCAGTCGTTCATGCGCCCCACCCTAGTGGGCTTTCTGGAAAGAATCCAATTATGGATCTTGTCCAGGTGTCGTGTGGGGCGGTCGTGGCCCGCGCCGTCAGATCCCGACGAGGGTGCGCCCGTGAAGTTCGCCGTCCAGCAGTCGCTGACCTGCGGTGATGACGTCTGCCAGAGGGATGCGGGTGGTCATCGCGGCGAGTCGCTCCTCGTCGATGCCCTTTGCGAGGAGGCGCCACGCGTCGGCCCGGTCGTCGAGGGAGGCCCACACCGAGTCGATCCCGGCCAGGGTGACACCGCGCAGGATGAAGGGCATCACCGTGGTCGGCAGGTCGTGCGAACCCGCGAGGCCGCAGGCCGCGACGGTGCCGCCGGGGATGGTGCGGGCGATGGCGTTGGCCAGTACCTCGCCGCCGACCGAGTCGACCACGGCCGCGTAGCGCGCCTTCTGCAGCGGGCGGCCCCGCCCTCGAGCTCGGCGCGGGGAACCAGGGTGGTCGCGCCCAGGTCGCTCAGGTAGTCGCCGAACCGGTCGATCCGGCCCGTGGAGGCGTCGACGTCGAAGCCCGCCGTCGCGAGCAGCAGCGTCGCGATGGATCCCACCCCGCCGGTCGCACCGGTCACCAGCACGGGCCGTCGCCGGGCACGACGCCCTCGCCGACGATCTTCAGCACGGCCAGCGCCGCCGTGTAGCCGGCGGTGCCGAGGGCGGCGACGGAGACGGGGAGAGGCCCTCGGGAGGGCGACGGCCAGCTTCGCGTCGATCCGGGCACGGGTGGTGAAGCCGCCGTGCCGGGTCTCGGAGAGTCCCGCGCCGTTCTGGACGATCCAGTCGCCGGGCTTCCACCGCGGGTCGTCAGACTCCGCGACGGTGCCGACCAGGTCGATCCCGGCAACCAGGGGGTCGTGCGCACCACGCCCGGCCGGCCGGTGACGGCGAGCGCGTCCTTGAAGTTCAGGTCGGAGTAGACGACGTCGACCAGGACGTCGCCGTCGCCCAGGAAGGACTCGTCATAGGTCTCGAGCTGGACTCCGGATTCACGCACCACGATGCCATTGATCATGGCGCCCAGCTTACGGGCGGGCGTGCCGCGGGGTCGGGTCGGTCCCCTCGGGTGGCTGCGGCTCAGCCGCGACGGCCACCAGACGGCGGGGCCGATGTCGTAGACCAGCGCGGGCACGAGCAGCGTCCGCACCACGAACGTGTCGAGCAGCACGCCGAACGCGACGATGAACGCCAACTGGAGGAGGAACAGGATCGGGAGCACCGCAAGGGCGGCGAACGTTGCGGCGAGCACGATGCCGGCCGACGTGATGACGCCGCCGGTCACGGCCAGCCCGCGCAGCACGCCCTCGCGGGTGCCGTGTCGCACCGACTCCTCGCGCACGCGCGTCATCAGGAAGATGTTGTAGTCGATCCCGAGCGCGACCAGGAACACGAAGCCGTAGAGCGGCACCGACGGGTCGGCCCGGGCAGCTTCAGGATGTGGTTGAACACGATCGCCGCCGTGCCATGGCGGTGCCGAAGCTCAGCGCGGTCGTGGCGATCAGCAGCACCGGCGCCAGCACCGCGCGCAGCAGGAAGATCAGGATGACGAGGATCACCGCCAGCACCAGCGGGATGATGACGGCCCGGTCGCGTTCCGAGGTGGTGCGGGTGTCGAGGTCGGTCGCGGTGGTGCCGCCGAACTCCGCGGTGCCCGCGAGATCCTCCCGCAGCGAGACGATGGTGTCGATGGCCGCGTCGCTGTCGGCCGCGTCGGCCAGGGTGGCCAGCAGCATCACCTGGCCCTCGCTCACGGTCGGGCCGGGGCGGGGGTGCCGGGCGGGCCGAGCGGCTGGATGCCGTCGGCCGTCACCGACGCGGAACCCGACGGCGAGTCGGTGGCCACGACGCTGACGGAGGCGACGCCGTCGTGGGCGAGGAGGGTGTCGGCCACCTCCTGGAGGCGCGCCTCATCGGTCAGCACGTAGGCGGGGGACCCCGAGCCGCCGGGGAAGTGCTTGCCGAGGAGGGCCTGGCCGTCGCGGGCGTCGGAGGTGCCGAGCACGAACTCGCTGGGCGGCACGCCGTCCGCCCGCAGCGTCGGGACGAAGGCGGCGCCGCGGCGAGCAGGATGGTGCAGACGATCCACACCGTGCGCGGGCGACGCGACACGAAGGCGCCGATGCGGGCGTAGATGCCGGTGTGGGTCTGCTGATCGTCGGTGCGGTCGGGTCGAAGCGCGGGCGGCGGGGCCAGTAGGCGACACGTCCCAGCAGGTAGAGCAGGCTCGGCAGCAGCGTCAGCGCCGACGCCATCGCGAACGCGATGCCGATGGAGGCAACGGGGCCGAGCGAGCGGTTGGAGCCGAGGTCGCTCAGGAGGAGGCACAACAGGCCGGCGATGACGGTGCCACCCGAGGCGAGGATCGGCTCGACGACGCCCTTCAGGGCGGCCCTGGTGGCGTCGGCCCGGGAGCGGTGGCGACGCAGTTCCTCCGCGTACCGGGCGGTGTAGAGCAGCGAGTAGTCGGTGGCGGCGCCGATCACGAGGATGAACAGGATGCCCTGGGTCTGACCGGTGAGGGTGAGGATGCCCGCCTTCGCGAGCCACCAGTTGGTGAGCAGCGCGACACAGAGCGCGAAGACGCTCGTCGCGAGCACGGCGAACGGCAGGATCGCCGAGCGGTACACGACGAGCAGGATCACGAGCACCAGGGAGAGGGCCACGATGAGGAGGAGACCGTCGATCCCGCTGAACGCGTCGACGAGGTCGCTGGTGAAGCCGGCCGGCCGGTGATGTGGAACTCGATGCCGTCGGGCAGCTGGTCGGAGATGTCCGTGCGGATGGCGGTGACCGTGTCGACGAGCTCGGCCTCCGAGTCGATGCCGATGAACGCCTGGGCGGCGAGGCCGTCCTCCGACGGGATCAGCGGCGAGGCGCCGACCACGCCGTCGGTGGAGGCGACGTCCTTGACGGTCGCGCCCAGGTCGCTCAGTTGCTCGTCGGTGAGGGCCTCCTTGCCGGCGAAGATCGCGATGGCCGGGATCTCGTCGTCGCCCACGAAGTCGAGGTAGCGCTGGCCGACGATGGTCGCCTCGGCGGAGGCGGGGAGGAACGCCGACTGGTCGTTCTGGGCCACCTCGCCGACGCGCCCAAAGTAGGGGCCTCCGATCCCCGCACCGACGAGCCAGATCAGGATCAGTGCCACGGGGATGAGGACCCGCGCCCTCCGGGAGGTCATCATGGTCACGAGTCTAGGTGCGGTGGCGGCCCGCGGTGGGCGGTCCCACGTCCGGAGTGGGACGGCCGATCTCCTCGGAAAAATCGGCCACTGGCCTGTTCTGGTCGGTCTGCAAGAAACTATCGGCCACCGGGTGGGGTGGCCGGGCCCCGGTGCGCGCCGGGTGGCGATTCTCCCGACGCGACCGATCGGAATCGGCTACCAACCGGGTGTCCGCAGGGCGGCGCGGGCGCCGCGGCGATGAGGACCACCGCCTCGGTCGCGAGGGCAACCAGCGAGCCGTGCGGGTAGTACTGCAGCGCCAGGGTGCCCGCCGCGAGCACCGGGAGGCTCAGGCCGAGGACGACCCGCGTCCAGGGGCGCCATGTGCGGCCGGCCGTCAACGCCGCCACGATGCCCGCCAGCCCGATGAGGATCAGCCAGTACCCCTCCGCGCCCCACAGCGGATGCAGCGGCGAGTCGTAGGGGTCCCGAGGTAGCTGATCACGGTGACCCCGGCGCCGAGGAGGATGAGCCACGCGAACAGCCGTCCTCCCAATCCCGCGCGGCGCATGTCTGGCAGCAGGGAAAGGCCGATGGCAAGGAACGACACCGCGCCGAGGCAGCCGAACACCACGTACGGGTCGCCCGCTTTCTCGGCCAACGCACGGTACAGCGGCGTCTGGCTGACCTGGTCCTGCCAGCGCCAGCCCAGCCGCCTGCCACGAGCGGGAGGGTGAGGAGGGCCCACAATCCCCGAAGGCGCAGAGGGCCAGCCGCCACGGGCGGGAGGCGTCGGTGAGGTTCGGCTGGGCGGGCTGCGTCGCCGCGGTCGGAGTTGCCACGCCCAAACAGTTAGCAGAAGCGCGGTCGACCGGTGCGTGATCCGCGTAACTGCTGTCAGCCCAAGGCCAGGGTCCCGGACGGGGTGACGACGTAGTGGTAGCCGAGCGGGCTGGTCCATCTGACCTGGCCGGGAGTGGGTTGTTCCAGGACCCACCAGCCCGCCGTCTTCGCGCGATGAACCCGCCTGGTGAGCGGGGCGAGGTTCCCGATCCTGGTCTGGCCTCGACGGCTCGGTCGGTAGGCGATCGTGTGGTCCAGATCCAGGCCCACGGAGCATCGATCCGAGAACGGGAACGGCTCATGGGGAACGCCAGGATGGTGGCTCGTCGCATCACGTCGCTCGGCACGTAGGCGTCGGCCGGGGCGAGGTTCGGCAGGTCGATCACGGGCTGCACCGTGAGGTTCACACCGGGATCTCCCCGGTCAGCTCGGCCAGCAGCCGGGTTGTGATGTGTCCGGCCCCTCCACCCGGGCAACCTTGGTGCTGTTGCCCAGCGCGTCGGTGTTGATGTGGATGTTCAGGACCAGTGTCGGGCGATGCTTCGCCGGTGAGGACAGAGTTCTCCCGTCGATCCAGGCCGGGGTTTTCCCGAAGGACTCCGAAGCGGGGTGCGGCGGTGGCGAATCGGCCCTTCCGGAGCGGATGGACGCCAGCGGCCAGCGGGGTGGTGGTGGGCTGGAGGCCAACTTCTCGAGGTACGCCTCCATGACCTCTGTCGGGCTCCCGTTTGTCTGTGGCGCGGTGGGCGGCACCTCTGCCCGCCCGGCTTCCTGCCCGGCAGGTTCGGCGTTCGCGGTGTGGCAGCCGCAGCATTGATGGTGGAGCGGAAGTTCAGCCTGGCCATGGGCCTCCATCAACGCGACCGCGTAATACGGGTCGGTCAGAACCCCAATGCCTTCGCGCGGAGTTGCGCGTGCGTGAGCGTGGGGAAGTCGCCCCGATCAGGTCAGCGAACCAGGAGAGCCGGTCGTCCACCAGCCGGGCGTCGGTCACGTCGAGGCGACCGGTGAGGTTCATCACACCCTCGTAGGCTCCCCATATCCACACACCGCGGTCTTCTCGCGCCTTGCGTTCCTGTTGCGCTGCCAGTTCGGTGTCGGACGAGATGATGAGTTTGTCGAGCGCGTTGAACGCCGCCTGCCAGCCTCTGCCCGCCTGTTGGCGCAGCCATGCGGTGGTCACCGCGTCGGCCTGGATCGGGTGCAGGAGCGCGCAGCGCCTTGCTGCCTTCAGAGCTCGGGCGGCGTCGATCTCCAGGTCCTGCACCGCCTGGAAGAGGCGCGCGTGGCGGTACTGCAGGTTCAGGGCGTCGGCGATCCGACCCGCCGCGGCGGTGGCAGTGCAACTCAGGAGCCCGGCCAGCTCGAGGCTCAGGAACTCCGAAACGGTCGGGGTGCCTTCGCCGCCGGGCGGATGCGGCGCTCGACAAGCGCCTCTGCGAGTTCGGCCTCCTGCAGGTTGTAGAGGCTCGCAAGCTCGCAGATGACGCGGATGGTTCCGGCCTCGGCAACGCGGCGCATGCGGTCGAACGCGAGGAGTTCGTCGGAGACTCCTCGGGCTTGACCGACTGCGTTGCCGTCCATGGAACCAACTATTCCAGTCGGGTCTGACAGTTTCGCGCTGCGCCACCAGCACCGACAGTCGTTGGTACACCTGGATCAGAGCCAGTGAATCCATCGGGGTTGGCCGCCGCCCGCGCGCACACGGAGCCACTCGGCCCTGGCTGCTTCGTACCTCGTGGCAAGGGCGTAGTCGGCCTCTCCCGTCCTCCGAAGCCCACGCAGAAGGGCCCCTGGCCTGCATGTCTGCAGGTCAGGGCCCTCGCTCGAGCGCGTCGGCTCAGATGGCGTAGTACAGCTCGAACTCGTGCGGGTGCGGGCGCATCGCGATCGCCTGGATCTCCGCGCGCTTCAGCTCGATCCACGTCTCGATCAGGTCGGGGGTGAACACGTCACCGGCGAACAGGAACTCGTGGTCGGCCTCGAGCGCTTCGAGGACGGCGCCCAGGTTGCCCGGGACGGTCGGCACCTGGTCGTGCTCCTCGGCGGGCAGCTCGTACAGGTCCTTGTCGATCGGGGCCATCGGCTCGATCCGGTTCTGGATGCCGTCGAGGCCGGCCAGCAGCATCGCCGCGAACGCCAGGTACGGGTTCGACGACGGGTCGGGGCAGCGGAACTCGATGCGCTTGGCCTTCGGATTCGAACCCGTGATCGGGATGCGGATGCAGGCCGAGCGGTTGCGCTGCGAGTAGACCAGGTTGACGGGGGCCTCGAAGCCGGGGACGAGGCGGTGGTACGAGTTCACCGACGGGTTCGTGAAAGCCAGCAGGGCGGGGCGTGCTTCAGCAGGCCGCCGATGTACCAGCGGGCCATGTCGGAGAGCCCGGCGTACCCGTTCTCGTCGTAGAACAGCGGCTCGCCCTTGTCCCAGATCGACTGGTGGCAGTGCATGCCGGAGCCGTTGTCGCCGAAGATCGGCTTGGGCATGAAGGTGGCCGTCTTGCCGGCCTCCCAGGCGGCGTTCTTCACCAGGTACTTGAACTTCATCACGTCGTCGGCCGCCTTGAGCAGCGTGTCGAAGCGCCAGTTGATCTCGGCCTGGCCAGCGGTGCCGACCTCGTGGTGCGCCCGCTCAACCTCGAGCCCGGCGTTGCCCATGTGGCGGACGATGTCGTCGCGCAGGTCACCGAAGTGGTCGACCGGAGCGACGGGGAAGTAGCCACCCTTGAACTTGACCTTGTAACCGCGGTTGCCGCCGTCCTCGACGCGGCCGGTGTTCCAGGCGCCCGCCTCGGAGTCGATGTGGTAGTACGACGAGTTGGCGGAGGTGTCGAAGCGGATGTCGTCGAACACGTAGAACTCGGCCTCGGGCGCGAAGTAGGCGGTGTCACCGACGCCGGTGGAGGCCAGGTACGCCATCGCCTTGCGGGCGATGTTGCGCGGATCGCGCGAGTACGGCTCCTTCGTCAGCGGGTCGTGCACGAAGAAGTTCACGTTCAGCGTCTTCGAGCGCCGGAACGGATCGACGTACGCGGTGGTCGGGTCGGGGAACAGCGACATGTCCGACTCGTGGATCTTCTGGAAGCCGGTGATCGAGGAGCCGTCGAAGCCGAGGCCGTCTTCGAAGACCTCCGGCCCGAAGGCGGCGGCGGGGACGGTGAAGTGCTGCATGACACCCGGCAGATCGCAGAAGCGCACATCGACGGTCTCGATGCCTTCTTCCTTGAGGTAGGCCAGGAGATCTTCTGCGCCTTGGAACATGTCGTGGGTCCTTACTTGTTCGAGGTTACGAGTGAACCGTACGGGGGATCTTTGCCCGGCAGTTGCCGGCTCGTTTCAGCCGCGTTACGAAACCCCGGATACCTTCATCGAGTCTGACGTGGCATCGACGCGGCGGCGACGACCAGCATCGCGAAGACGAGGACGCCCAGCAGCCCGAGCCGCACCCAGGTTCCTCCCGACGGTTCTGCGTTGGACGTCAGGTCGGTCACCACGTCGGTGGCCCACGTCATCGGGAGCACCTTCGCCACCGGCGCCAGCCAGTCGGGCAACGTGTCCACCGGGCGAACAACCCACACAGGAACAGTTGGGGCCCGATGAAAAGGGGCATGAACTGCACGGCCTGGAACTCGGTGCGCGCGAACGCGGAGGCGAGCAGCCCGAAAGCCACCCGACCAGCCCGTCGAGCAGCGCCAGCAGGAGGAGCATCGGCACCGGCCCGTCGGTCTCGACCCCGAACACCCCGAGCACGAACGCGGCCAGCACCGAAGCCTGGATGACCCCTAGCAGCCCGAACACCGCCCGTAGGAGGCGAGCAGGTTCCACCGGCTGAGCGGGGTCGTCAGGAGCCGCTCGAGGGTGCCGGTCGTGCGTTCCCGGAGCATCGCGATCGACGTGACGAGGAACATCAGCATCATCGGAAGCACCGCGAGCATGGTGGGGCCGATCCGATCAAAGGCGGGTTCCTGCCCTGGTGGCACCGGAGAGTCGCGCAGCACGAAGTAGAGAAGCGAGATCAGGATCACGGGCATCACGAGGATGATCGCGACGGTGCGGTGATCGGAGCGCAGCTGCGCGGCAATCCGCGCCGAGGTCGCGAACGGCCTGCGCCTTCGGACGGTGGCGCCGTGCCGGGCGGCGGAGTCGGTCATGGTCGCATCTCCTGCCTGATCAGCGCCAGGAATGCGGACTCGGGGCTCCCGGTGCCCGTGCGCTCCATCAGATCGGGCATCGGGCCGTCGGCCAGGAACCGCCCTCGCGCATCAGCAGTACGGAGTCGCAGCGGGTGGCCTCGTCCATCACATGGCTGGACACCAGCAGTGTCGTGCCCGCGGCTGAGAGTGATCTGAAATGACCCCAGAGCGACTCGCGCGTCAGCGGGTCGAGCCCGACGGTCGGCTCGTCGAGGATCAACAGGTCAGGGCGCCCGACCAGCGCGCAGGCAAGCGACGCGCGGCTCGCCTCGCCTCCCGAGAGGGTCTCCACCCTGCGGTCGGCGAGGGCGCCCAGCTCGACGGACCCGATGGCGGCATCGGTCTCTGCGCGCCCGACCCCCTGCAGCCGCCCGAAGTAGGCGACGTTCGCCCTGACGGAGATGTCGCCGTAGATGCTCAGCGACTGGCTCGTGTAGGCAACGCGACGGCGCAGGGCCGGATCGCCGGCGGGGAGCCCGAGCAGCGTGAGTGAGCCGGAACGGATCTTCTGGACGCCGACCATCGCCCGCATCAGCGTCGTCTTGCCGCAGCCCGAAGGCCCGAACAGCCCGGTGACCGAACCGGGAGGGAGGCTCAGGTCGAGGCCGTGCAGGATCTCCGTCCTGCCGCGCCGCACGACGAGGCCGGTGGCATGCGCGGCCGGTTGCTCCATGGCTGGGAATCTACTCCTGAACCACCCGGCCGGGGCGACCCGTCGTCGAGGGCATCGCGCAGGACGATGCCGCCGCCTACGGTGATGTCGTGACCGATCCGGCGGACGCCGACGTGGCCGTCATCCGGCTCCAGGCGCCCTACGAGCAGCGCGCCACCGTGTTCGAGAATTTCTTCCACGCGGGCAGCCTCGATTTCCCGTCGAGGTCGTCGAGCACGTCCGTGAGGTGGCGGGCCACGTGCCGGTGATCCTCGACGTCTTCGCCGACCGACCGGCCATCCTCACCCCGTTCACGGGCATCGCGGCCGCGATCACCGTCAACTGGGGGCCGGCGCGGACGCGCTGCTCGACGTGCTGACCGGCGTTCACGAGCCGCAGGGCAGGCTGCCGTTCGACCTGCCGTCCTCGATGGAGGCCGTCGTGGCCTCCGACCCGGACGTGCCGTTCGACACCGCCGATCCGCTGTTCCGGTTCGGGCACGGGCTGGGCTACGGCGGCTGAGGGACCCGCGCCACAACAGGTTCCGGGGCCCGGGCGGTCGATCGCCCGGGCCCCGACCCGTCTGCCCGACCCGTGTCGGCTCAGACGGTGGCGAAGCTCGGCTTCGCGTTGTAGATGTCCTCGTCGAGCACGCCCTCGCGCTTGGCGACGATGGTCGGCACCAGGGCCTGCCCGTCACGTTGAGCGCGGTGCGGCCCATGTCGACGATCGGCTCGACCGCGAGGAGCAGGCCGACGCCGGCAAGCGGAAGCCCGAGGGTCGAGAGCGTCAGCGTCAGCATCACGGTCGCCCCGGTCGTGCCCGCGGTGGCCGCGGAGCCGATGACGGCCACGAAGGCGATCAGCAGGTAGTGCGTCAGGTTCAGCTCGATCCCGTAGAACTGGGCGATGAAGATCGCGGCGAGGGCGGGAACACCGCGGCGCACCCGTCCATCTTCGTGGTCGCGCCGAGCGGGACGGCGAACGAGGCGTAGCCGCGGGGCACCCCGAGGTTGCGCTCGGTGACCTGCTCGGTGACGGGCATCACGCCCATGGAGGAGCGGGTGACGAAGCCGAGCGAGATCACGGGCCACACGTTGCGGTAGAACTGCCCGACGCCGAGGCCGTGGAGCTTCAACACCAGCGGGTAGACGACGACCCACACGACGACGAGGCCGAGGTACAGCGCGAGCACGAACACGCCGAGCGATGCGAGCGACGACCAGCCGTAGGTGACGATGGCCTTGCCGATCAGCGCGGCGGTGCCGATGGGCGCGAGGCGGATGATCCACCACAGCACCTTCTGCACCACGGCCAGCGCCGACTCGGCGAGCGCGACGAAGCTGTCGGCCTTGGGGCCGACCTTGAGGGCGGCCACGCCGAGCGCGATGGAGATGAGCAGGATCTGCAGGATCGAGAAGCTGGGGCTCGCGGTGACGCCGGCGTCGGACTGGCTGACCCGCACGGTCAGGCCGAAGATGTTGGACGGCACCAGGCCGGTGAGGAACGCGGTCCACTCGCCGACTCGACCGGGCTCCTCGGCGTTGGCTGCGCTGACCCCGGCGGTGAGCCAGGGCTTCGAGAGGAGACCGACGCCGATCCCGACCACCACGGAGGCGAGGGCGGTGACGGCGAACCAGATCAGCGTCTGGACGGCGAGTCTGGCGGCGTTGGCCACCTCGCGGAGGCGGGCCACCGAGGAGATCACCGCGGTGACCACCAGCGGGATGACCAGCACGGTCAGCAGCGAGACGTAGCCCTTGCCGACCTCGGTGAGCAGCGTGGTGAGCCAGTTCGGGCCCTCGGCCTCGCCGACGGGGCCGATCGCGACGGCGGCGAGGCCGAGCACGAGACCCGCGATGAGACCGACGACGATCTGGAACGACAGTTGGGTGTAGAAGGGCTTCGACTTCGCGGGGCGGAGTCGGGCCGGCCGGATTCGGGCGCGACGGGGCGCTCGGAGAGTGTCTGGGACATGGAGTGCTTTCTGGGGCGGGATGTGGGGCGTCGGAGGTGTGGGCTCAGCGACAACACATGGCGCTGGCCTGACGCCTCAGGTCGACCCAGGGTCGAGAGAAGAACTGCTCCATGCCGGATACCCTGCCACACGTGGGGTGGTCCGGGGCATCCGGTCCGCGCCAGTTCGCCAGGGCGGAAAGGGTTGCGCTGGTAGGCTGCGCCGCGTGACAGAGCCAGTGCAGTACCCCGGTCAGAGCATCGGGCTTCCCGCCTCGGGCCCCGGATCGCTGGCCTCGTGGCGGGCGCGCGTCGCCGCGCTCCTGGGCGACTGGACGGCCAGCATGATCGTCGCGCTCGCGCTCTTCGGATCGGAGGTCCTCACCGGATCCGGCTGGCGCTCGTTCATGATCCTGGCGGTGTACTTCGTCGAGGCGAGCATCCTCACCGCGCTGACCGGCGGCTCCTTCGGGCAGTTGATCGCCCGCATCGGCATCATCCGGCTCGACGGCGGCCCGCTGGGCTGGTGGCGGCCCATCGTGCGCACCGCCCTCAAGTGCCTCGTGATCCCCATGCTGGTGGTGGGGCCGAGCGGAGGGCGCTGACCGACCTGCTGCTCGGCACCGTGGTGGTCAGCCGTCGCGCCGAGGCGTAGCCTCCCGACTCACCGGCACGTTATCCGGGCCGGTTTCCGGTGGCGTGTCAGCGGGATCCCCATTCCCACCGTGGGCGCGTGAGAAGCCCCTGGTCGGCAACCAGCGTCTCGCCGGTGTCCTTGTCCAACCCGACGATCTCGAGGTCGTCGGCCGGGAGCGCCGAAGCCAGGGCATCGACCAGCGGCCGCGAGTGGGTGACGACCACGATCTGGGTGTCGGCCGAGGCGGCCGCGATCAACCGCCCGAGCGGCTCGATCAGGGTGGGATGCAGGCTGTTCTCCGGCTCGTTGATCGCCATCAGGGGAGGCCGGACGGGGGCGAGCAGCGCGGCGAGCCACATCAGGTAGCGCAGGGTCCCGTCGGAGAGCTCGGCGCTGCAGAGCGCCCTGAGCATCCCGTGCTGGTGCAGCGTGACGTCGAAGAGGCCCCCTGCTGCAGGATCGCCAGCCTGCTCCCGGGGAAGGCGTCCTCGAGGTGCTCATCCACGTGATCCTTGCCGCGCTCCACGATGGTCTGCAGCGCCGCCGCGACGTCCGAGCCGTCGCTGGCCATGGCAAAGGTGCGGGTGCCGACCCTCGGCTGCCGCGCGGGGGCGTCGGCGTCGGTGCGCATCGCGTCGTAGAAGCGCCAGGCGGCCAGGTCGTCGCGCAGGGCGCGGGCCTCGGCGACGTCGGCGAGCATGGATCGGTGGGTGGGGAGCGTGAAGGGCAACTGCTCCCAGGGGCCGTCGTCGCGGACCTCGACGCGGGCCTGCTTCCTGCGGGCGAGCAGGGTGCCGCTGCGCATCACCGGGCCCGCCCACACGGCCTCTCTTTTGATCTCGGGTCGCGGCAGAAGGCGGAGTCGCTGGGGATCGGGAGGCCGAGATCGATGAGGTAGGAGTAGCCGTCGGCGCCGATGCCGAGCCTGAGCGAGATGGGGCCGGAGCGGGTGGTGCCCTCGACGACGCCGGTGCGCCTGGCGCCCTTGAGCGACTCGGGCCCGCCCACAGCACCGAGCCGAGGCCGCCCTCACGCGCCAGCGAGCCGATGGCGTCGCCGAGCGCGCAGCCCGCGAGGAGCCGCAGCGAGCGGTAGAGGCTTGACTTACCGGATCCGTTCGGCCCGGTGACAACGGTCACCCGGCCGAGCGTGACGGCGACGTCACGCAGGGACCGGTAACCGGAGACGGCGAGGGTGCGGTACATGCCCGGCACCCTAGCCGCCGCGTCAGACAAGCCTGCTGGTCACTCTCCGGCGAAGAGGAGCTTGCAGGAGGGAAGCCAGGGGAGCAGCTTGCACAGGGTGTAGTTCGGCGACGAGGTGTTGCCGTTGAAGTCGGCCGCGGAGGCCATGGCGGGTGCCTGCAGCATGGCTGCGGCGGCGAGGGATGCGATGAGGATTCGCTTGATCATCTGTCGATTACCTTTCCTTGGGCGGGAGCGACCTGATGTGGTCGATCTAGCGTGACTAAACCGAGTTCGAAAGCGCGCACCACGACGCGCAGTCGGCTGTCGACGCCCAACCTCGCCATGATCGACGAGATGTGCGCCTTGACGCGTGATTCCGACAGGTGGAGAGCCTTGGCGATCTCGGCGTTGGACATGGCGCGACACAGCAACTCAAGCGTATCGAGTTCCCGTGGAGTTAGCCGCAGGTCGGTCGGAGGTTGGGTCTGCTGCGAGTCGGCAAGTCTCGAGATGGGGCCCTCGGAGAACACCGTGGTCCCACGGTGGACGGCGCGCACGGCATCTGACATCGCCTCGGCCCCGCCGACTTGAGGACGAGTCCGTTGGAGCGGGCCCGCAGGGCCTCCACGACGATCTCATCGGTGTCGTAGGACGTCACGAGCAGGACGCGGGGTCGGCTGCGGGAACGGGTGCCGATCTCGGCGGCCGCCGAGATGCCGTCCTTCTCCGGCATCCGCACATCCATCAGCACCACGTCGACGTCGAGACCCGAGTCGAGGAGGCGGAGGGCCTCCTGGCCCGTGATCGCCTCGGCGACAACGCGGATGTCAGGGCTCGACGACAGGTGGGCCCGCAGGGCCGACCTGACGATGGCGTCGTCGTCGGCGAGCAGGACGCGGATCGGGTCGCCTTCGTTCTTTGTCACGAACGCGTCACCTCCGTGGAGTGGTGCAGTGGGATCCGGGCGTGGAGCACCCAGGTCGGGGATTGCTGGAGACGTTGAGTTCGCCGCCGACAGAGCGGATCCGCTCGGCGAGTCCGAGCAGACCATACCCGTTGCCGTGCCCGAACGCCTCCCGCTGATCGTGTTTGTCGCAACGAACTCGACGCCGCCTTCGGTCCGCTCGAACAGGAGCGAGCAGGGCTTGGAGCGGTCGCCGTGGCGGGTGATGTTCTCGGCCGCCTCGCTGACGGTGCGCACGAGGGTCTGGCGTGCGGGTTCGGGCAGATCGTCGAGGGCGCCGTCGGTGAGCACCGACACCGTGAACCCGGCGCGTTCGAGCGTTGCCCGTGCCCGGATCAGGGCGGTGCTGGGGGCGATGTGGGGGCCTCCGCGACGGGGTTCTCGTTGGGGCCGCGGATCGCGGTGAGCAGCGACCGGAGGTCCACCGTCATCTGCTGGCAGGCGTCGGTCAGGTAGTCGAGGTCGGTCGAGATCAGGTCGGGATCGTCCAGATGCTCACGCGCGGCGGTGGCCCGCAGCAGCGAAAGGGTCGCGGTGTGGGAGATGGTGTCGTGCAGTTCCCGCGCGATCGTGCGGCGCTGCTCCAACAGTTCGGTCTCCCTGCGCCGTTCCGAGGCGAGTCGTTGTCCGCGGATGCGGTCGAGGCCGGCGGCCAGCAGCAGCCCGATGCACAGCACGAGCGCCCACGTCCAAGCGGCGTGCACGAGGTTGTTCGGCTCCAGGTTCGGCGACTCGAGCACGGCGAGGACCACCAGATACCACGACGTGATCCCGAGCGTCAGCCGCCAACGGCCCTGGGCGCCGGTCGCGATGATCGGTGCGAGCACGGCGAAAGCGCTCATCCGCGCCTCGCCGTCGGTGCCGAAGGCGAGCACGGTGAGGAGGACGCCGGTGGCAACGGATCCGACCACCGGCCAGCGGGTGCTCAGCGCGGCCGCCACGCAGATGGCGACCTCGATGAAGAGCCCTGGCCACCGTTCCTCCGCGGGGTGGTGACTGCGATGTAGGCTGCGAGGAACAGGAGGGGCGATGCGGCAAGCACGCTCATGCCGAGGATGGCGCGACGGCGCGTCGGCTCGACCGGTTGAGATGACCCGCCTCGCGTGGCAGGCGAATGGGACGGCCGCATGCGCCGACCGTACCGCATAGTGCGAACGTACTCCTGTTCGCACCGAAAGTACTGGGTGTTCGAGACGATCGGATCTGGTCGGACCCCACGCGGAACGGGCAAGTTATACGTATAGAAGCGCCGGGCGGCACTGGCCTGAAGATGACCCAGTTGCCGCGCCGCATGTCGGTCTCCCCCTACCGACAGGCGGCTGGTAGGGGTTTGTGGCCACAATCGTGGGCACAAACCCGTACCCCGGCGCTCCTATCTGTCTAACGGGGGTACTGGCACAATCGGTGCCATGACCAACGACGTTTCGCTCAATGACGGCAACCGCATCCCGACGCTCGGTTTCGGGCTCTACAAGGTCGATCCCGACGTCACGGAGGACGTCATCGTCGCAGGGGTGGAGGCGGGTTACCGCCTCGTCGACGGCGCCGAGTTCTACCACAACGAGGAACAGGTGGGCGCGGGGCTGCGCAGGGTGGAGCGCGACCGGCTGATCGTCACCTCGAAGTTCTGGGGCGAGGAGAGCCAGGAACGCGACGCGGTGCTCCGGTCGTTCGACGCCTCGGAGAGGGCGCTCGGCACCCACATCGACGTGTACATGATCCACTGGCCGCGGCCGAGGCGGAACCGCTACGTCGACGTGTGGCGCACCCTGATCGAGCTGCAGCAGCAGGGAGGGTCCGCACCATCGGGGTGTCGAACTTCACCGAGGAGCACGTGAGGCGGCTCATCGACGAGACCGGGGTGACGCCCGCCATCAACCAGGTCGAGTCGCACCCGTGGCTCCCGCAGCTCGGCCTGCGCGAGTTCCACGCGGCACACGGCATCGTCACGCAGGCGTGGAGCCCGCTCGGCCGGGGACGCCTGCTCGCCGATCCGGTGGTCGGCAGGATCGCGGCCGCGCACGCCGTGACGCCCGCGCAGGCGATCATCAGATGGCACCTGCAACTCGGGGGTACGCTGATCCCCAAGTCGACCGATCCCGGTCGGCTGCGCGAGAACCTGGCGGTGGACGGGTTCGCCCTCACCGAGGCCGACATGGCCGCGATGGCGGCCCTCGAGTCGGGGATCCGCACCGGCACGCATCCGGACGACCGCTTCTGAGGCGGTCGCCCGCGAGGGGACGCCATGTGGGCCACTCTCGGTGAGGTCCTTCCGTACGCGACGGCGCTGGCGCTGAGCCCGCTCGCGCTCGTCACCGGCATCATCCTCAACCTGGGGCACCGGGGAAGACGCGCGCCCTGCTCTTCGGGACCGGCTGGTCGGCCGCGGTGCTCATCCAGGCCGGGTTGGCGTTCCTCCTGGTGGACGTCGCCGAGAGCGTCGATCCCGTGGCGACGGAGGCGGGCGTCGACGTCGCCCAACTGATCTTCGGGGTGCTTTTCGCCGTGCTCGCCGTCGTGACGTGGCGGAAGCGGGACTCCAAGGGTGGGGCCCTGCTGGCCAGGGTCGGGTCGACCGGCGTGGCGGGATCCCTGGGGCTGGGGCTGGCTCAGGGTTCCTGATGATCAAGAACCTGCCCCTGGCGATCAGCGCAGGGGCCGCCTTCGCCGAGGCCCGGCTCGGAGCCGGGTCTTCCCTGGCCGGCCTGCTGACGTTCGCCGCGCTGGCCGGGCTGGGCGTGTTCGTGCCCCTACTGCTCGTGCTCGTCGGCGGGCCCCGGGTGCTGGGCCCCTCGCCGCGGCGCGCGACTGGCTGGAGGCGAACCTGACGGCGATCTCGATGGTCGTGCTCGTGCTGATGGCGGGGCTGTTCCTGGGGAAGGGGCTCGCGATCCTCGGCTGAGTTACGCCCGAGCACCCCGCGCAGATAGGGGTTGAGGAAGACCCTGCCGGGTCGAGCCTGCCGCGCAGCGCGCGGAAGTCGTCGAAGCGGGGGTAGACGGGGCGAGATCCCCGCCGTGCTCCAGTGCATCTTCCCCAGTGCGGACGGCCCCCGTGGCCGCGCATGATCGACTCGACCGCGCGGAAGTACGGCACCGGGTCTTCACCGAGCGCGCGATGGACGGCCAGGTAGGCGGTCGGCCTGCCGTGCGCGGTCGACAGCCACAGCTCGTCGGCGGCTGCGAAGCGCACCTCCACCGGGAACGACACGCGCCACCCCTCCCGGTCGATGGCGCGGCGCACCTCGTCGAACGCCACTACCACGCGGTCGGCGGGGATCGCGTACTCCATCTCGGTGAACCGCACCCGGCGCTGCGTGGTGAACACATTGGACGACACGTCGGAGAACGAGCGGTCGCCCGTCAGCCTCACCGCGGCCCGGTTGATCGGGGCACGGCGGCGGGGAGGGCCCGCCCGAGCCGGCACAGGACACCGAACACGTCGTTGGAGACGAAGGAGTCGTCGAACCAGCGGCGCGCAGCGGACAGGGGAGCGCGAGCCTCGCCCGCGGGCACCCGGGTGTTCGTCTTCGTCATGGCGATGTCGGTGTGGGGGAACCAGAAGAACTCGAAGTGGTCGGCCTCCTCGACGCGCTCATCGAGCGATCCGAGCACCGCTCCCAGGGGCTCCGGGCGCTCGATGGCGCGCAGGTCGAACGCCTCGACGCAACGCAGCGTCACCTCGACGAGGACGCCGAGCGCGCCCAGGCCGAGCGCGACGGCGGGGAGCAGTTCGGGGTTGTGGTCGCGGTCGACCCTGAGGACCTCGCCGGTGCCCGTCACCAGCACCGCGCCCACGATCTGTGCCGCGATCCCGCGGAACGCCGCACCGGTGCCGTGCGTGCCGGTGGAGACGGCGCCCGCCACCGACTGGGCGTCGATGTCGCCCAGGTTCTCCATCGCCAGGCCGTAGGGAGCCAGCAGAGCGGGGATGTGCCGCAGCCGGGTGCCGGCACCCAGGGTCACCTCACGCGTCGCCCGGTCGACCGAGATCAGGCCTGCGATGCCGTCGAGGCTCATCTGCACCCCGTCGGCCTCGGCGATCGCGCTGAAGCTGTGTCCGGCGCCGACCGCCTTGAGCGGGATGCCGTCGGACACGGCCCACGGACGAGCGCGGCCACCTCCTCGACGCTCCCGGGCGCTCCACCCGTGCCGGCCGCACCTGGATGGTGCGCCCCAGTTCCGCCATACGTCTGCCTTCACAGGAATGCCTTTCCCTCGCCGCGATAGGTCGGCAGCCGGTCGACGACGAAGCCGCCCCGACCACCACGAACTCGTTGATCCGCTCGCTCAGCTCGCCGGACTTGGCGTGCCGGAACCAGACGCGGTCGCCGACGCCGAGCGTCCGCGCCGCGTCACCCTCGAGTGGGGTCTGCACCTCGCCCGCGCCCTCTCGGGCGAGCATCCGCAGCCCCGCCGGATGGGCCACCAACGGAAGCCGGTCCTGCCCGGGAGGCCCGGAGGCGATCCACCCGCCGCCCAGCACCGTGACGCAGTCGGGCCGGGGCTTACGCACCACCGACAGCGCGAACCCGGTGGCCGGGCGCGGCGTGAACGCGGCATAGGAGTCGAAGTAGTGGCCTGCGAACAGCCCGCTGCCCGCGGCGACCTCCGTGACCGACCCGTCGCGGATCGTGGACTCGATCGACCCGGTGCCGCCGCCGTTGACGAACTCCAGCGGTGCCACCTCCGCGACGGCCGCCACCGTGAGAGAGCGGCGCTCCGACAGCTCGGCCTCCGAGCGGGACTTCATCCAGGCCACGACGGCGTTCATCACCGCCCGGCCGGGCAGCGCGTCGCTGACGCCCGCGATCTGCGCCTCGTAGGCCATCAACCCGACCAGGGTGAATCCGGGCCTCCGCGCCACCTCCACGGCCAGCGAACGCACGGCGTCCGGGGTGTACAGCGGGGAGCGCCACGCGCCCAGCCTCCCGAGCGGAGGCGGCCCCTTCCAGGACGCATCCAGTTCGAGGCAGACGCGCAGCGTGGGCCGGGTCGCCGGTGGGGCGACGGAGTCGATCAGGTCGAGTTGGGCGACGTCGTCGATCATCAGCGTGACGACTCGGCAGGCCGCCTCCGAGCCCGCGAGCTCCGCGATGGCGGCCCGGTCGGCCGTCGGGTAGCCGACCACGACGTCGGGACAGGTGCGGGCCAGCCACAGCGCCTCCGGGAGGGTGAATGCCAGCACGCCCGCGAACCCGTCGCGCCGCAACAGCTCCTCGAGCACGCCGCGCACCCGAAGCGACTTGGACGCGATCCGCACCGGGGTGCCCGCGGCGCGGCGCACCAGATCGGCCGCGTTGGCGAGCAGCGCGTCGCGGTCGAGGACGGCGAACGGCGGGTCCAGGTCGGCGGTGGCCGCCGACCAGTCGGCCCACGGCCCCGCGGGTCGTGCCATCAGCGCACCGACCTGATCCGGAACACGACCAACCCGCCGACCGCCATGATGACGGCGGCCACCAGGTACAGCTCGGAGTAGCCGGCCACCGAGAGCACGGCCCAGCCGATCACCGGGGCGATCGGCAGGTGCTGCGCGGAGTTCACGATGCCGAGGTCGCGGGCCCGGGTCTCCTGGTCGGGCAGCACGTCGGTGAGCAGCGCCTGGTCGACCGACAGGAACGCACCGTACCCGACGCCCAGCAGGACGGCGGCCACCAGGCTCGACCCCCACGTCGGCACGAGGGCGAGGAGGACGGCCGCGACTGCCTGGAGGCCGGCACAGACGGCGACCAGCACCCGGCGCGTGCGCCAGCGGTCGGTCAGGATGCCGCCCGCCCACGTGGCGATGGCGCAGCCGGCCAGGTACACGAGGATCAGGACGGTCAGTGCGCCGTCAGGATCCGGCACCCGCAGCTCGTCGGAGAGGAAGTACAGCAGGTAGGTGGTGCCGACGAGGTTGCCGACGTTGACCAGCACGCGCGACAGCCCGGCCCAGCCGAGGTCGCGGTAGCCGGTGAGTGCGCCCGGCCGCCACCTGAAGGGGCTGGGCCGCGGTTCGTCTGCCGTCACGGCCGGCTCGCGGTAGGTGAACAGGAACGGCAGCGGGCACAGCGCGGCGATGATCGCGATCACCAGCCAGCTCGGGCCCACCTCGGGCACCAGTTCCGTGACGATCACCATGCCGATGGCGAGCGCGAACACCTCCGGCAGCCCCATCGCGGCCGACGCGCGGCCCCGCTGGTCCTCCGGCACCCGGTCGGCGATGACGGCAGACAGGGAGACGAGGACGGCCGCCTCGCCGAGGCCGACGAACGTCAGGAGCGCGGCCGCGCTCTGCCAGGTGTGCTGGAAACCGACGAACGCGAACGGCACCGTCGCCGTGACGAGGCCCGCCAACGCCCACGTGCGGCGCCGCCCGAAACGCGTCCGGGTGCGGTCGCAGAGCCAGCCGATGACGGGCACCGCGAGCACCAGGACCATCGCCGTCAGGATGATCAGGAGCGACCCGATCCCGACCTTGTCGTCGGGGTCGAGCACGCTCGCCAGCTTCACGATGAGGAACTGGCCGGGCAGCATGATCAGCATCCAGTAGCCGAACCAGGCGAGCGCGAACAGTGTGAGCCACACCCAGGTGACGCGCGGGCGGGTCGCGGTCGTGTCCCGGCGCGCCTCGGTCGACATCCTCAGCTCCGGTGCCGGTTGCGCAGGGCGGCCTGCAGCCAGCGGTAGGACATCTTCGGGGTGCGGGCCCCGGTGGCGAAGTCGACGTGCACGAGGCCGAAGCGCTGCGTGAACCCCGCGGCCCATTCCCAGTTGTCGAGCAGCGACCACACGAAGTAGCCGCGCAGGTCGATGCCCTCCGCGACCCCGCCCGGGCTGACGGCCGCGAGGGCCGCCCCGATGTGGTCGCCCAGGTAGGACACCCGCCGGGAGTCGTGGACGATGCCGTCGGCGCCCGGCTCGTCGGGGAAGCTGGCGCCGCTCTCGGTGATGTAGACGGGTGGGAGCGCGTCGCCGTAGCGGTCCCGCAGCTCCCCGAGGAGGAGGCCGAGGTATTCCGGTGCGATCGGCCAGCCGAAGCCGGTCGTCTCGTGGCCGGAGAGCTGCTCCAGCCGGAAGGGGAGCCCCGCCATCGCCTCGCTGGTGCCGTCCGGGCTCTCACCCGAACCGGCGCCTGCGGCCACCACCAGCGGCTGATAGTAGTTCAGGCCGTAGAAGTCGATCGGCTCACTCATCGTCGTGAGGTCGGCGTCGGGTACCCCTCGAAGGCGGCGAACATCGGCTCGAGCCCCTCCGGGACGTCCGGGAAGCGGCCCAGCAGCACAGGGTCGGCGAAGATCCGGTTGTGGATCACGTCGAACAGCGCGGTCATCAACGCGTCCTCCGGGCCGGGTCCGGCGGGAGCACGGGGAGTGGACGTTGGTGATGCCGATCTCGCCGCGCACGCCAGCTGCGCGGAGCGCGCGGACGGCGAGGCCGTGGCCGAGGAGCTGGTGGTGGACGGTGGGCAGCGCGTCGAACAGCAGCGCCTCTCCGGGCGCGTGCAGCCCGAGTGCGTAGCCGTTGAGGGTCACGGTGGCGGGCTCGTTGACGGTGACCCAGGCGTCGACCCGGTCGCCGAACCGCTCTCCGACAAGGCCCGCGAACTCGCCGAGCCGGTAGGCCGTTTCACGGTCGAGCCAGCCGTCGGTGTAGTCGACCGGGAGGTCCCAGTGGGTGATCGTCACGAACGGCGAGATGCCCGCGGCGAGGAGTTCGTCGAGCAGCCGGTCGTAGAACGCCACTCCCGCAGGATCGAGCGGGCCCGAACCGCCCGGCTGCAGCCGGGTCCAGCCGAGCGAGAACCGGTAGGCGTCGATCCCGAGGGCCGACATCAGCGCCACGTCCTCGGAGACCCGGTTGATGTGGTCGGCCGTCACCGCGGTCGTGCTGCCGTCCTGGATGCGGCCGGGCTCGGCGCTGAACGCGTCCCAGACGCTGGGCGTGCGACGCCCCAGAGTGGTTGCACCCTCGATCTGGGGGCCGCGGTTGCGGTGCCGAGCACGAAGCCGGGCGGAAACGTCGGTACGGGGCGAGGCATGTCCATTCCAAGACTCCGGACCGCGTCGTCCGGGTGGGTGTCCGCGATGTGGGTCGGGTGTCCCACTGCCGGGTAGTGTAGAAGGCAGGCTCAGTGACGAGCAAGGGTTTCCAGAGCCCTCGAAGGGGAGACATGGCGCGGGTTCCGGTTGGTGAGCGGCGGCGACTGCTGGTCGCGGCGGCGCTGCGCGTGGTCGCCGAGCGAGGGCTGGAGGGGCCTCCACACGAGCGATCGTGGCCGAGGCCGGTATGTCGCTCGCCAGCTTCCACTACGCCTTCGAGTCGCGCGAGCAGCTGATCGAGGCGCTGATGGCCGAGGTGCTGGCCGTCGAGGAGGAGGCCGTGCTGCCCGCTGTGGGCACCGACGCGTCACTTGCCGATCTGATCGCCTCATCGCTGACCAGTTACCTGGACCACCTGAGGAGCGACCCGGTGCGGGAACGCGCCATGCTCGAGCTCACCCTGCACGCCCTGCGCACCGGCAGCCCCTGGCCAGGCGGCAGTACGAGCAGTACATGAGGATCGCGCTCGACTCGCTCGAGCGCGCTGCCGCCGCGACGGGGTGGCGTTGGACGGTGCCCGCGGAGACGGCCGCCGCCCTGCTCATCACGCTGACCGACGGGCTGACCCTCACCTGGTTGGTGTCGCACGACGACGCGCTCACCCGCGGCGTCATCGATGCGGCGGCAAGGGCCGTGGCCGAACTGGCCCGACCGGAACGGAAGACGGAGGTGGGGGCGCGGTGAACGACGTCACAACCGAACTCAGGGCTTCTTCGACCGCGGGGTCAGCGCGACCTACCGCTGGCGGAGGCAACAGCTCACGGGCCTCCGGGCCCTGATCACGGACAACCTCGGCCGGATCCAGGATGCGCTGTACGCCGATCTCGGCAAGCCGGCCGCCGAGGTCGTCATCACCGAGACGGGCCCGGTGCTCGGCGAGATCGACCACGCCCTGCGCCGCCTGAGGCGCTGGATGCGCGCCCGGCCGGTGCCGCTGCCCTACCTGTTCCTGCCGGCCACCGCGCACCGGGTGCGGCAGCCACTCGGGTGGTGCTGATCATCGGGCCGTGGAACTACCCGCTGCACCTGGTGTTCGCCCGCTCGTGGGCGCCCTGGCCGCGGGCAACGCCGTTGTGATCAAGCCGAGCGAACTCGCCCCGCCACGAGCGCCCTGTTCGCCGAGCTCATCCCCGCCTACCTCGACCCGCGCGGCGTCGCGGTGGTCGAGGGCGGGGCCGATGCGATCGGCGACCTGCTGCGGCAGCGGTTCGACCACATCTTCTTCACCGGCTCCGGCCGGGTCGGCCGCATCGTCGCCGAGGCGGCGGCCGCGCGCCTCACCCGGTGACGCTCGAGTTGGGCGGCAAGTCGCCCGTGTACGTCGACGACACCGTCGACCTCGCCGTGGCCGCCCGCCGCATCATGTGGGGCAAACTGCTCAACTCCGGTCAGACGTGCGTCGCGCCCGACTACCTGCTCGCCACCCCGCCACGGCGGCGGCGCTGCTGCCCCACCTGGAACGCGCCGTGCGCGAGAGCTACGGGCCCGACCCCGCCGTCGACGGCGACTACGGAAGGATCGTCACCCGCGGCCATGCGGAACGCCTCGCCGGCCTGCTGGAGGGGCAGCCCGTCGCGGTCGGCGGCACGGTCGATGTCGATGGGCGCCACATCGCGCCGACGATCGTGCCGGGCGCCGACCCCGACTCACCGCTCATGCGTGAGGAGATCTTCGGCCCCATCCTGCCATCGTGCACGTGGGCTCGGCGCGGGAGGCGATCGCCTTCATCGGGGAGCGACCCCATCCGCTGGCGCTGTACGTGTTCAGCAACGACCGCAGGGTGCGCAGGGCCTTCGCCCACCACACCACATCGGGCGCGCTGTGCTTCGGCCTGCCGACGGCGCACCTGGGTGCCCGGGGCTCCCGTTCGGAGGGTGGGGGCCAGCGGGATGGGTGCCTACCACGGGGAGCGGTCCTTCGACACGTTCAGCCACGACCGCTCGGTGCTGCACAAGCCGCTGCACCCCGACACGGCGCGGCTGCTGTACCCGCCCTACCGCGGCTGGGGCACCAGGCTGATCGTGCGCCTGTTCCACGGGACCGCCTGAGGGCCGTCAGTCCGCGGCCTCGAGCCACGCCTCCTCGAGCTCCGAGAGACGCGCCTCGGCGTCGCGCAGTTCGGCGTCGAGGGAGCCGAGTCGTTCGAAGTCGGACGCGGCAGCCGCCATCGCGGCATGGAGCCGGTCGATCTCGGTGCCGACCTTCTCGAGTTGGCCCTCGATGCGGGCGAGATCCTTCTTCCGCTGCCGCTCGGCGGCCGCGTCGGATTTCGTGGTGGCGGGAGCGGCCGCGGGCCCTGCGGCCGCCTCGGATGAGCGGCCCGCGGCCCGCCGGGCGAGGTACTCCTCGACGCCGCCGGGCAGCAGCGCGACGCTGCCGTCACCCAGCAGCGCGTACGTGTAGTCGGTGATGCGCTCCAGGAAGTACCGGTCGTGGCTCACCACGATCAGCGTGCCCGGCCATCCGTCGAGGTAGTCCTCGATGACGGTGAGGGTGTCGATGTCGAGGTCGTTGGTGGGCTCGTCGAGGATCAGGACGTTGGGTTCGGTGAGCAGCAGCCGGAGGAACTGCAGCCTGCGCCGCTCGCCGCCGGACAGGTCGCCGATCCGTGCCACGAGCCTGTCCCCGGTGAAGCCGAACTCCTCGAGCAGCGACGAGGCGCTGGCCTCGCGGCCGGTCGCGAGCCGCGTCTCCTCCTTGAGGCGCTTGACGGAGGACAGGACGCGGTCCGAGTCGTCGAGCTCGCCGACGGTCTGCGTCAGGTAGCCGAGCCGCAACGTCCTGCCCGCTTGATCCGGCCGGCGGTGGGGTGGCGGAGGTCGGCGAGCAGGTCGAGCAGGCTCGTCTTGCCTGCGCCGTTGACCCCGACCAGCCCGATCCGGTCGCCTGGCCCGATCGACCAGGTGACCTTGTCGAGCAGGGTGCGTCCCCGATGGCGTAGGTCGTGTCGGTGAGGTCGAAGACGTCCTTGCCGAGCCTGGTGACGGAGAACTGCTGGAGCGCGAACCGGTCGCGCGGCTCGGGTTCGCCCGCGATCAGTTCGTTGGCGGCCTCGATCCGGAACTTCGGCTTCGAGGTGCGGGCCGGGGCGCCGCGTCGCAGCCAGGCGAGTTCCTTGGTGGCGAGGTTCCTGCGGCGCGCCTCGTTGGCCGCCGCCTGACGCTGGCGTTCGACGCGGGCGAGCACGTAGGCCGCGTAGCCGCCCTCGTAGGGATCCACGATGCCGTCGTGGACCTCCCAGATCCGGTTGCACACCTCATCGAGGAACCAGCGGTCGTGCGAGACGACGAGCATCGCGAGGCCCGCGCGGATCCGGTCCTGCAGATAGGAGGCCAGGAACGCGACGGCCTCGACGTCGAGATGGTTGGTGGGTTCGTCCAGCACGATCAGGTCGTGGTGGCCGAGCAGGACCGCCACGAGCCCGACGCGGCGCCGCTCGCCTCCGGAGAGGGCACCGAGTGGGCGGTCGAGGTCGAAGCCGGGCAGGAGCGCCTCGACGACGCCGCGACGGCCGGCGTCTGCGGCCCACACGTGGTCGGGTTCGCCGTCGACGATCCAGTCGCGCACGCTCTGGGAGTCGTCGCCGACGCTGGCCTGCGTGAGGACGCCGATGGAGGCGTTGTTGGCGATCGTCACGCGCCCGCTGTCGGGCACGAGGTCGCCGGTGAGGATGCGCAGCAGCGTGGTCTTGCCGTCGCCGTTGCGGCCGACGACGCCGATGACGTCACCGGCGCCGAGGCCGAGCGAGATCCCGTCGAGCAGGATCATCGTCCCGAACCCGTGGGTGACGGATTCGAGGTTGACGAGGTTGGCCACCGGTCAGCGGCCGCGCATGGCGGCGCGGGCGCCCTTGGTCGACATCGGGCCCTTCGGGATGGGTGCCTTGGGGCGCATCGCGTCGAGCGCGCGCAGCCTCTGGCGGACCTCGGCGATCTTGTCGTCGGTCAGCGCCTTCGGCAGCTTCTTGATGTGGGTGGCGAGCTTGTCGAGGGGGACCTGCCCTCCTTGTTGCCCATCTGGATGACCTTGACGTCGACGCCGAACGCCACCTGCTCGTGCTTGCGCTTCTCGCTCGCGAGCAGCGGCTTGAGCCGGCCGGGCTCGCCCTCGCCGATCAGGATCAGGCCGGTGGGGCCGATGGTGCGGTGCACGACATCCATGCTGCGGGTGACGGCGATCACCGGGTCGGAGAACCACTTCTTCGGCAGCATCTGCAGGGCGACCTCACCGGAACCGGCCTGGCCCTCGAAGCGCTTGTAGACGGCGCTCCTGGCGCGCAGGGCGAAGATGCCCATGGCGCCGAGGAAACCGAGCATGATGGCCATCACGACCCAGAGGATGATGGTGAGGGGCTTCCGCCCGCCAGCCAGATCCCGAGGATCAGCACGACCAGGAACGGCACGAGGAACGCGCCGAGCATCAGCCAGGGCAGCGCCTTGTCGTGCTTGGCCGTGACCTTGTAGGTCTCGAGCATCTGACGCCAGCGGCCCCAGTCTGCCGGGTCCGTCGAGTTCTTCTTCTGCTCCTTGAGGGCCCGGGCCTCAGCCTTCTGCCTGGCCTCAAGTGCTTTTGCGCGTTCGGACTTTGCCATTGCTCGCTTTGCTTCTCAGTCGTTCTTCTTACGGGCGTCCATCGCCGTGCGGTACAGACGTCCCGCCCGGTACGAGGAACGGACGAGGGGCCTGACAGCACGCCAGAGTATCCGATCGTGCGTGCCTCCTCATCCAGCTCCTCGAACTCTGTGGGGTGACCCACCGGTCGATGGGGTGCAGGGTGGCGTTGGGACGCAGGTACTGCGTGATGGTGATGATCTCGGTGCCCGCGTCGTGGAGGTCACGAAGGGCCGACGAGATCTCCTCGCGGGTCTCGCCCATGCCGAGGATCAGGTTGGACTTCGTGACGAGCCCGCCTCCCGCGACATCGTCAGCACTTCGAGGGAACGGGCGTAGCGGAAGCCGGGGCGGATCCGCTTGAAGATGCGGGGCACCGTCTCGACGTTGTGCGCGAACACCTCGGGGCGCGCGTCGAAGAGCTGCTGCAGCAGTTCGGGTCGTCCCGAGAAGTCGGGGGCGAGCATCTCGACGCCCACCCGGGGTTGACGGAGTGGACCTGACGGATGGTCTCGGCATACAGCCAGGCTCCCTCGTCCTCGAGGTCGTCGCGGCAGACGCCGGTGATGGTCGCGTAGCGCAGCCCCATCTTCTTCACGGAGGCGGCCACCCGCAGCGGTTCGGCCGGGTCGTACCCGTCCGGCTTGGCGGACTCGATCTGGCAGAAGTCGCAGCGCCTGGTGCACTTGTCCCGCCGATGAGGAAGGTGGACTCGCGGTCCTCCCAGCACTCGTAGATGTTGGGGCAGCCCGCCTCCTGGCAGACGGTGTGCAGGTCGCCCGTGTTGACGATCTCCTGCAGGTCGCGGTAGTTGGGGCCCATCTTGGCCGTGGTCTTGATCCAGCTCGGCTTACGTTCGATCGGTGTCTGGGCATTCTTCGCTTCGACGCGGAGGAGGCGTCGTCCGTCGGGCTGCACTGCGGTCACCCGGCTGAGTCTACCCACTCGGGCCCCATGCCCTACCCGACGGCGACGGCGGCCTCCCGCAACGGCGCGAGGGCACGCTCGAGGTGGGGCTGCAGGTCGTGGGCAACGCCCGCGACGCTCCAGGAGCCGGGCAGTTCCTCGATGATGGAGGTGACGCCCGCATCGGAGATGCCGCAGGGCACGATGTTGCCGAACCGCTCCGCGGAGCTCAGCACGTTGAGCGCGAAGCCGTGCATGGTGGTGCGGCGGGCGACGCGCACGCCGATGGCGCAGATCTTGCGCTCGGGGAGCGACCCGGTTGCCGACAGCCACACGCCGGTGCGACCCTCGACCCGCCCGGAGACGATCCCGTACCCGTCGAGCAGGGCGATCACGGCGGACTCGAGGGCCCGCACGTAGTCGACCACGCCGACGCCGTCGGTGAGCCGGATGATCGGATAGCCGACCAGCTGGCCCGGCCCGTGGTAGGTGATCTCCCGCCACGGTCGACCGGGATGACGGGGTGCCGTCCAGGGGGTAGTCGCCGGGCCTGGTGCGGCGACCCGCCGTGTAGACGGGGGAGTGCTCGACGAAGATCGCGTGGTCGGCCCGCCCACCGTCGGCGACCGCCGCGTGCACCTCGCGTTGGTAATCCCAGGTCTCCTGGTAGTCGGAGGTGTGGGGGTCCTCACCCAGGCCGCGGTACTCGAAGCTCAGCACGTCGACGAGCCTACCCCTCAGAACAGGGCGGCGAGCGGCACGAACGCGGGGGCGAGCAGCAGCGCGGGCAGCAGGTCCCCGACGGGCACCTGCTTGAGGTTCAGCAGCCGGAGGCCGAGCCCCAGGAGGAGGACGCCGCCGGCGGCGGTGAGCGCGTCGATCTGGGCCGCAGACAGCACGTCGCCGGCGAAGTAGCCGAGCGCGGTGAGCGAGCCCTGGATGAGGGCCACCGCCCCGCGGAGGCGAGGACGCCCCAGCCGAGGGTGGAGGCGAAGGCCATCGCGGCGAACCCGTCGAGGATGGCCTTGATGTAAAGCTGCTCGGCGCCGCGGCCGAGGCCGTCGGAGAACGAGCCGAGGACGGCGAGCGGGCCGACACAGAACACGAGCGTCGACGTCACAAAGCCATCGACGAACCGTGCCGCGTCGCCCGCGCCGGAGAACCTGCCCCGCAGCCAGGTCGCTCCCTGTTCCAACCGGTCCTCGATGCGCAGCGTGGTGCCGATGACGGCGCCGATCAGGAGCGCGGCGAGCACCACGATCATGGCGGCCTTGCCGACCACCGTGCCGAGGGCTTCGGAGTTCATCGCCACCACGGACATGCCGCCGAGCACCATGGTGAAGAGCCCGAGCACGGAGGTGATGGTCTCCTTGGTGTGTTCCCGGATCCGGTTGCCGAGCAGGATCCCGAGCAGCGAGCCCACGACGACGGTGGCCACGTTGACGATGGTTCCCATCCCGATGATCACGGGGGCCATCCAAGCAGATCGGATGTCGGGCCCCGGCCCGGTGGGTGGTGGTGAGACGGAAACGGCCCGGGAGCGGATGCTCCCGGGCCGGATCTGACGCTGGTTACGGCGGGTCAGAGGCCGAGCTCTGCGGTGAAGTCGCCGTCCTCGAGGCGGTCCTTGACCGCGGAGAGGAAGCGGGCGGCGACCGCGCCGTCGATGAGGCGGTGGTCGTAGCTCATCGACAGGTACATCATGTGGCGGATCGCGATCGACTCGGCGCCGAAACGGTCCTCCACGACGACCGGCCGCTTCACGAGCGCACCGGTGCCGAGGATGGCCACCTGCGGCTGGTTGATGATGGGCGTGTCGAACAGCGTGCCGGCCGAACCGTAGTTCGTGATGGTGAACGTGCCGCCCGACAGCTCGTCGGGAGCGACCTTGTTGGTGCGGGTCCGCGCCGCGAGGTCGCCGATCTTCTTGGCCAGGCCGGCGAGGTTCAGGTCGCCCGCGTGCTTGATGACGGGAACCAGCAGTCCCTTCTCCGTGTCGACGGCGATGCCGATGTTCTCGGAGTCGGCGTAGGTGACGGTGCCGGCCTCGGTGTCCATCGTGGCGTTGACGATCGGGAACTGCTTGAGCGCCTCGACCGCGGCCATGGTGATGAACGGCAGGTACGACAGGGAGGCGCCCTCACGCTTCTTGAAATCGTCCTTGGCCTGCGCGCGCAGGTGGCTGATCGCGGTGACGTCGACCTCGACCGTCGCGGTGAGCTGGGCCGAGACCTGCAGCGACTCGACCATGCGGGTCGCGATGGTCTTACGGAGCCGGGTGAGCTTCTCGGTGGTGCCACGCACGGCGGCGGCCTCGGGCGACGGGGTCGCCTTGGGGGCCGGGGCGGGAGCGGCGGCCGGGGCCGGTGCGGCGGGAGCGGGAGCGGCCTTCGCGGCCTCGGCCGCCTCCAGGACGTCCTGCTTGCGGATGCGGCCGCCGACACCGGTGCCCTTGAGGGCGGTGAGCTCGACGCCGTGTTCCTTGGCCAGCTTGCGCACCAGCGGGGTCACGTAGGTGCCGTCGGCGGATGCCTCGGAGGCGCGGCGGGCAACGGCGTCGGCCACTGCCGACGAGTGGGCCTTCGGCGCGGTGGCAGGAGCCGGGGCCACGGGTGCCGGAGCAGGAGCCGGCGCCGGAGCTGCCGGGCAGGAGCCGGAGCTGCCGGGGCAGGAGCCGGAGCAGCCGGGGCAGGAGCCGGGCGGGGGCTGCGGGAGCCGGTGCCGGGGCGGCTGCCACGTCACCGACGATGGCGAGCACGGCGCCGACCTCGGCGACGTCGTCCTCATTGAACCTGATCTCGAGCAGGGTGCCGGCCACGGGGCTGGGGATCTCCGTGTCGACCTTGTCCGTGGAGACCTCGAGCAGCGGCTCGTCGGCGTCGACGCTGTCGCCGACGGCCTTCAGCCAGCGGGAGATGGTTCCCTCGGTGACGGACTCGCCCAGGGCGGGGAGGGTCACCTCGGTGCCGGAGGCAGGGCCGGCGGCGGGAGCGGCGGCCGGGGCCGGGGCTTCAGGAGCGGCAGGGGCGGGTGCCGGCGCGGGTGCCGGGGTGGGTGCGGGGCCGGTGCGGCCTCCTGGGCCACGGGAGCGGGGCTGCGCCCGCGTCGCCGATGACCGCGAGCACGGCGCCGACCTCGGCGACGTCGTCCTCATTGAACCTGATCTCGAGCAGGGTGCCCGAAACAGGGCTGGGAATCTCGGTGTCGACCTTGTCCGTGGAGACCTCGAGCAACGGCTCGTCGGCCTCGACAGTGTCTCCGACCGCCTTCAACCACCTGGAAATGGTGCCCTCCGTGACGGATTCGCCCAGTGCCGGGAGTGTGACTTCGGTTGACATGTGAGTTGGCTCCTTCGCTTACCGCTTGAACGGACCCCAGCCTATATGCCAAATCAGGAGTGTGTGTGCAGCGGACGACCGCCGAGGGCCCAGGTTGCCTCGGCGATCGACTCGCTGAGGCTCGGATGGGGGTGGACGATTCCCGCGACGTCCTCGGGGTGGCCGCCCATCCGACCAGCAGCGCGCCCTCCGCGATCAGCTCGGAGACGTCTTCGCCGATCAGGTGCACGCCGACGATCTCGCCTCCGGCCCGCCGCACCAGGCGCACGACGCCCGTCTCGCGTTCGCCCGGACCCCGCAGGATCTGCGCCCTTCCGTTGCCCGTCAGGTGGTAGTCGACAACCTCGGCGTCGCCCCCTGCCTGGGCCGCCGTCAGGCCGACGGAGGCGACCTGCGGGCTCGAGTAGGTCACCCGTGGGATGGCGGAGTCGCGGGGAGCGTCGGCACCTCGTCGAACCGTCCGGCCTTCCTGGCGATCAGTTCCGCGAGGAACATGCCGTGCGCGTAGCCTCGGTGCGCGAGCTGCGGCCCGGCGACCAGGTCGCCCGCGGCGTAGATGCCCGGGCCGCGGTCTGCAGGGAGTCGTCGACCACGACGTGGCCCGTGGCGGTCAGCCCGATCCCCGCCTCCGCGAGGCCGAGCCCCGAGCTCGCCGGGCGGCGCCCGACCGCAACCAACAGCAGATCGGTGGCAAGTTCGCGATCGCCGAGCGTGACGGTCACGCCGTCGTCGGTGGCGGTGGCGCCGGTGACGGGCCGGCCGAGCTGGATGTCGACGCCGCGCCTGGCGAGCTCGCGGGCCAGGATCTTCGAGTGGCCGGGCTCCTCGGCAGGCAGCAGCCGGTCGGTGGCCTCGACAAGGGTGACGGCGACGCCGAGGTCGGACCACAGCGACGCGAACTCGACGCCGATCACGCCTCCGCCGAGCACGACGGCGCGCTCCGGGAGCGACCCGAGGCGCAGCGCCTCCTCGCTGGTGACGATCCGGGTGCCGTCCACGGGCAGGCCGAGCGTCACGGGGTCGCACCGGTGGCCACGACGACGGCGCCGACGCGGTGCACCCGGCCGCCGGTCTCGATGCCGGGGCCGCGGCCGTCGTCTGCCACCACGGTGCCGCGTTCGGGGATGACGGTGATGCCGCGGGAGGCGATCAGGCCGGTGAGCCCCTTGAACAGAGGGCCGACGACGCCGTCGGCGTAGCCGCGGACCCGGGCGGCGTCCACGCCCTGCAGAGTCGCATCGACCCCGAAGCCTGCGGCCTTCGCGACGGTGCGGCGCACCTTCGCGGCCTGCAGCCACGCCTTGGTGGGGATGCAGCCGCGGTGCAGGCAGGTCCCACCGACGGCCCCGTCGTCGACGAGGGCGACGCGCAGCCCCAGTTGGGCTGCCCTCAGGGCGCAGGCGTAGCCGGCGGAACCGGCGCCGAGGATGGCGAGGTCGAAGTCTCGGGTCATGGGGACAGTCTCGCAGAATGCGGGGGCTGGGACGCTTGGGCAATAATGGGGCCGTGGGATGGTTCGGCCGTCGGAAGAAGCAGGTCCAGCTGGCAAGGGAGGCCGAGCTGGTGCCGGACGCCGTCCGCGACCACCTGCTCGACTTCGTCGCCACCCGGCGGGGATCGAGGCGTGGGTGGAACAGCCCACCTCGTTCAACCCGCCGTCGATCCTGCTCGTCGCCGCCGACGGCGAGTCGACGAGGCGCGGGCTACCCAGCGCGGAGTACGGCTACAAGTTCGCCGACGACCACAGCCTCCCGTGCTACGACGCAGGCGTGGTCCCGTACCCGAAGCGGATGCGTGAGTACGGGCTCCGCGCCAAGCGTGCGTCGAAGCAGGGTCAGGCGCCCTCGGCCAGCTGACCCGCGAGCGCGATCAGGGTCCGGACACCCATTCCGGTGCCGCCCTTGAGCACGTAGCCGTAGGCCTCGTCGCTGTCGGCCGGGCCCGCGATGTCCAGGTGCGCCCACTCCACGCCCTCGGGACGAACCGTTCCAGGAAGGCGCCCGCCACCAGCGCGCCGCCCCACCGCTTACCGGAGCCAGACGACATGTCGGCCACCGGCGACTTCAGCTGGCCGCGGATGTGGTCGGTCAGTGGAAGCTCCCAGAAGTCCTCACCCGCGACCTCGGCTGCGTCGAGCACCCGCTCGGAGGTGGCCTCACCGTTGGTCATCAGGCCAGCGGTGCGCATGCCGAGCGCCACCATGCAGGCACCCGTCAGGGTGGCCACGTCGACGATCATGTCGGGGGAGTCCTGCGCGGCGCGGCCGAACGCGTCGGCCATCACGAGCCTGCCCTCGGCGTCGGTGTTGAAGTTCTCGACCGTCTGCCCGTCGAACATCGTCAGCACGTCGCTGGAGCGGTAGGAGCTGCCGGACGGCATGTTCTCGGCCATCGCCGCGTAGGCGGTGACCTTGACCTTGAGCCCGAGGTCGGCCATCGCCCGGATGGCGGCGATCACGGCGGCGGCGCCGGACATGTCGCACTTCATGCCGGCCATCTGGCCCGCGGGCTTGATGTCGAGGCCGCCCGAATCGAAGGTGATGCCCTTGCCGATCAGCACGAGGTGCCGGGTGGCGCCGCGCGGGGAGTACGCCAGCCGCACCAGGCGGGCTTGCGGGCCGAGCCTCCGCCGACGGCGAGGATGCCGCCGTAGCCGCCGCGCTCGAGTGCCTTCTCGTCGAGGATCTCGACGGCGATCTTCGCGTCCTTGACGTGGGCGCGGGCAGCCTCGGCGAACGACTCGGGGTACAGCAGGTTCGGAGGGGTGTTGGTCCAGTCACGCGCCTGGCTCACGGCGGCCGCGGTGATGGTCGCGGCGGCCACGGCCGCCTTCTGGACGGCGCTGACGGTGGTGGAGACCAGCGTGATGCCCGCGACGGGGCTGCCCTCCGTGGTCGCGGACAGCTTCGGCACCTGGTAGGCGCCGAGCAGCGCGCCCTCGCCCGCCGCCTGGAGCAGTTCGGGGTCGCCCAGTTCGAGGGAGAGGGCGACGTTCCAGCCGTCGGCCCTTCGAGCCCTGCGACGCTGCGGAGGCGGAGCCCGCGGCGCGGCGGACCCGCTCGGGCGTCACGTCGGCGTCGTCGAGGCCGACGACGACGACGCGGGTCCCGTCCACGGAGGGGAGCATGGTCACCGTCTCCGCGCTTGCGGCCGCGCCCAGCGCGCTGGCCATGGCCATCACGGAGGTGCCGTAGGCGGCTCCGTAGGCCTTGTCGAGTTCGGGGGACACGCCGACGACGGCGATGTCATCCGTGTTGATGGTGGCGAGCCCCACGACGACGACGTCCGCGGACTTCGGCAGGGACTTGGCAATGGTCAGGTTCGCAATGTTTCGACTCACCCCGTCAGCCTATCCACATCGCAGCGACGATTGGACCGACGGCCGAGTCGCGCTACGTTGGCGCCCATGATCAAGCGCATCGGCCTGTGGGGCTTCGTGGTCGCCGGGCTCGTCGTCGCGGCCTGGGTGTGGTGTCGTTCGTGGCGCCCTCAACGTCGTGCCGCGGCGTCGAGATGGGGCCGGGCGACACGTGTCAGTACTCGAGCCTCACCAACGAGGAGGGCGGGAAGGTCCAACGCTACGAGGACCGGATCGCGGTTGCGAAGGAACAGGCGCCGTTCGCCGTCGCGGCGGGCCTTGCGATCGTCGCGTTCGGTGCGGTGCTGATCGTCCAGGACCGCAGGGTGACAACTAGGGCGTGAGCGCCATCGGGCCGTAGACGAGGCGGTCCTCCTCGTAGAGACCCACCTCCGTGACGCCCTGCTCGAGCAGCTCGTCGAAGAACAGGCCCAGCCACTCCTCGGCGGCCTCCTGCGACTCGAAGTCCTTCAGCAGACGCGCCTCCTCGAGGGCGGAGGCGGAGAACACCCCGCCTCCGGGCGCCAGCGGTAGCTCATCAGATCTTGTCCCGCGCTTGATCCGCGGCGACGGCTGACGGAAGCGGCGAAGCATGATGGAGCGGTTGAACAGGTAGAACATCAGGCCCTTGTGCGACGAGCTCGGGAAGCGCCCGGCGAACTCCTTCTTGAAACCGCGCCAGATGAAGAACGTGTTGATGACGACCATCCCGATCACCACCCACATCGAGATCAGGATGTAGCTGGAGACAACCACGTTGGTCATGGTGGCCATGGTGGCCGCCATGATCAGGATGAACAGGGCATCATGAACTCGTTGAAGGTCCACCGGGTGTCGACGTAGTCGCGGGCGAACAGGCGCTCGGGCTGGTTCTCCTGCTTCTCGAACGCCTCGACGCGGGCCGTCTCCCTGGCCTTGCGGGCCGCCTTCTTCTGTTCCTTCGGCGTGAGCGTCGGGTGCAGCTTCTCCATCCGCTCGGCCTCGGCCTGCCTGCGGCTGCGGGTCGGCTCGGCCTTCGCCCGGGTCACCTCGATCTTCGGGGTCTCGCCGACCGTGGTCTCCGGCGCCGGGGCCGACTTCGCGGCCTCCTTCGCCGCCGCCTTGGCGGTGGCCTTCTGCCCTTCGGGGTCAGGGTTGCGATCTGGTCGCTCGACGGCGCGGCTTCTTTGCGCTCGTACGGACGGAAAAGTCCCACGGTAGTCTGGTTCCTTTGCGGCGGAGGTCTGTGTGCCTCATCCTACCCTGCGGTACCGGGGCTGCTCTCAGGGCAGATCGGGGGTGATTGCGACCCCGTTGCCACCCCGCCGCGCTACCGTTGGTCCGGACACCGCACGTTGCTGGAAGGAAACCCCGTGGCAAGCATCTTTGAGCGCATCGCTCTAGTCTTCCGTTCGAAGGCGAACAAGGCCCTCGACAAGTACGAAGATCCCCGTGAGACGCTCGACTACTCGTACCAGAAGCAGCTCGAACTGCTCCAGAACGTGCGTCGTGGTGTGGCGGACGTCGCCACCAGCCGCAAGCGGGTCGAGCTCCAGGCCACCAAGCTCAACTCCGAGGTGGAGCGGCTGCAGAACGCGGCGCAGCGTGCCCTCGAGTCGAACCGTGAGGACCTGGCCCGCGAGGCGCTGACCCGCAAGGCCGGCCTCCAGACCCAGCTCGACGACCTCCAGGCCCAGCACGCGCAGCTGCAGGCGGAGGAGGAGAAGCTGGTGCGTGCCAGCTCACGGCTCCAGGCGAAGGTCGACGCGTTCCGCACCCGCAAGGAGACCATCAAGGCGACCTACTCCGCCGCCGAGGCGCAGACCCGCATCAACGAGGCCTTCACCGGTATCTCCGAGGAGATGAGCGATGTCGGCCTCGCGATCCAGCGCGCCGAGGACAAGACCCTCCAGCTGCAGGCCCGTGCCTCCGCCGTCGACGAGCTGCTCGCCTCCGGCGCCCTCGAGGACCCGACCGGCACCGTCAAGGACGACATCACCCGCGAACTCGACATGCTCGCCTCGGACAACACGGTGGAGAACGAGCTTGCGGCCATGAAGGCGCAGCTCACCGGCGGCAGTGCCGCGGCACGGCCTGAGCTGCAGGCGGGTGCCACCCCGCAGCAGGCTCCGGCGGCCGAGCCGACCCAGAGCGCCGATGAGTGGCCGGCCCAGGGTCCCAGGCATGATCGTGCGCATCATGGGTCAGGGACAGTGGATCCTGGAGCCCGAACACCTGATGGAGCTGAACGAGCTTGACCGCGCCCTCGAGGAGCGCGTCGCGGCCGACGACGAGCCGGGCATGGTCGAGGCCCTGATCGCGCTGGGTGAGGGTGTCCGTCGCCTCGGCGTCGAGGTGCCCGAGGATGTGGCGGTCGAGTCCGATCTGGTGCTCCCCGACACGGACGTCTCCCTCGAAGAGGTGCGTCAACTGCTCAGGTCGACGAGCGAGTACTACGGCCTGATCCCGGACTCCGAGAGCGACCTGGCGGAGGGCGACGAGGAGTCGGCGGGCCTGTGAGGGTCGTCGTCGCCACCGACGGCATCGCCGGCCTCGCGCCGGTCGACGCCTCGGACCTGATCGCGCGCGCCTTCGCCGCGGAGGGCGCCACCGTCGCGGTGGTCCCACTCGCGGGAACCGGCGCGGCACTGCGGGAGGGGATCGCCGAGTGCGCCCCGGGTGCCGCCATCGCCGCCCCACCAGCTCGGCCGGGCTGGGGAGGCGCTGCGGAGCCAGGCACCGCAGCTGGTGCTCGACCTCACCGCGACCCGCGTCGACGACCTGGGCCGCGCCGCCCTCGGCGGCTCCCCGGTGGAGACGCTGGCTGCGCTGCGGGAGGCGTGGCGCGACCGCGACCTCGTCGCGCTGGTGCCCGACCAGCAGGTTGACCGCGACCTGACCGGGCTCTCCGGGTACGCCTCCACCGACCTGCGGGACGAGGGGCCGACCTCAGCGAGGTGCTGGTCGCGGAGGGATCGCCGAGCGGTGGGCCGCCGAGCTGGGGCTCACCCCGACGAAGGGTCCGGCGCGGCCAGGGCCTCGGCCTCCTGCTGCAGGGGATCGGGGCCACCGTCACCGACCCGCTCACCTTCCTCACGGAGCGCTTCGGCCTCGCGGCCACCATCGCGTCGGCCGACCTCGTGGTCACCGGCGCCGAGGAGTTGGACTTCCACGCCCTGGGCGGGCCTGTCGTGAAGCGGGTGGCCGCGCTCGCGGGCGAGGCGCTCCGCCCGGTCATCGCCGTGGTGGGACGCAACTTCGTCTCATCCCGCGAACTGCGCCTCGGGGCTTCGAGACGGCCCACGCGCTGCTGACCGGTGCCGGCGACGACGTCGCCACCCCGGAGCGGCTCTCCGAGGTCGCGGCGCAGGTGGCCCGCACCTGGCGGTGGTAGTTCGCCCAGGGGTGACGGGAGCGGCTGGGGAAACTCCCGATCCCGGCGTAGACTCTGGCCTCGACAGCTTTTTATCCGAACTGCTTGAAACTTGGAGCCACACGTGACCGATACCCAGACCGCCACCGGCGTCGTTCTCACCGATGTCGCAGTGCAGAAGGTGCGCGCCCTGCTCGAGGCCGAGGGCCGAGACGACCTGTCGCTGCGCATCGCCGTGCAGCCGGGCGGCTGCTCCGGCCTGCGCTACCAGCTGTACTTCGACGACCGCACGCTCGACGGCGACGTCGCCACCGACTACGAGGGCGTCGTCGTCGTGACCGACAAGATGAGCGCCCCTACCTCAGCGGCGCGAGCATCGACTTCATGGACAGCATCGAGAAGCAGGGCTTCACGATCGACAACCCCAACGCGCAGGGCTCCTGTGCCTGCGGAGATTCCTTCCACTGATCCGCGGCGCTGATCTGCAGCGCGGGATCATACGCCACCCCGGTTGGAGACTGTCCGCCGGGGTGGCCTTTTTGCGTTAAGGTGGCTCCAGTAGTGCGCCCGACCGACTCCTGGGAACCGGTTCTGGCCTGGAAACGACCCAGATTGGAAGGGCCACCTGTGAGTCGCGAAACGGTGCCATCGCGTCGGCGCAAGACCCGTGCGGGCCTGCTGGCCGTCGCCCCCTGATGCTTCTCGGCCTCACGGCCTGTTCCGGCCAGGCGGCCAGGTTCGGTCTGCCTGAGGCGGCTAGCGAGCAGGCCCCCACGTCGGGAACCTCTGGGTCGGTGCGTGGATCGCGTCGCTCGCAGTGGGTGCCCTCGTCTGGGGCCTGATCGGCTGGGCGGTGATCCGCTACCGCCGCAAGGACGGTGACGCCCCCGCACCCCGGCAGACCGCCTACCACCTGCCGCTCGAGCTGCTGTACACGCTCGTTCCCTTCCTGATCATCGGCGTTTTGTTCGTCTACACGATCAAGGCATCCGACGCGATGGTCGAGCAGGAGCAGGATCCCGACACCGTCATCAACGTGATCGGTCAGAAGTGGTCCTGGACCTTCAACTACATGGAGGAGGACAACCCGGAGATCGGCACGGTCGCGCACACGATCGGCACCGTCGAGTCCCTGCCCGACCTCTACCTGCCCATCAACAAGCGCGTCAGGTTCAACCTCGAGTCGGCCGACGTCATCCACTCGTTCTGGGTACCCAACTTCTACTTCAAGCGGGACGTGATCCCGGGTCACCCCAACTCCTTCGACGTCACCCCCAACAAACTCGGCACCTTCGACGGCAAGTGCGCCGAGCTGTGCGGCGAGAAGCACGCCATGATGCTCTTCAAGGTGCACATTGTGACCGAGGAGGAGTACAACGCCAAGATCAACGAACTCGCGGACAACGGGTTCTCCGGCGAGATCAGCCTCGAGAAGGCCCTCGAGGCGGTCATGCCGGCAGCAGCATCTGAGGAGCACAAGTGATGAGCAGCGCAAGCATCGCGGGCCGCACCCAGCTCGTCGAGGAGGCCGGCACCAGGCCGCGCACCACCTTCGGCGAAACCGTCATGAAGTACCTGACGACGACCGACCACAAGGTCATCGGCAACATGTACTTCGTCACCGCGTTCATCTTCTTCGGCATCGGCGGTCTGCTGGCGCTGGGGATCCGTGCCGAGCTGGCCAACCCCGGCATGGACTTCATGAACTTCGAGACGTTCAACCAGTTCTTCACCATGCACGGCACGATCATGCTGCTGATGTTCGCGACGCCGATGTTCGCGGGGTTCGCCAACGCGATCCTGCCGCTGCAGCTCGGCGCCCCCGACGTGGCCTTCCCGCGCCTGAACGCCTTCTCCTTCTGGCTCTACCTCTTCGGCTCGATCATGGCCTGCTCCGGCTTCGCGAGCCCGGGCGGCGCCGCCAGCTTCGGCTGGTTCGCCTACGCGCCTCTCTCGAACTCGATCCACTCGCCCGGAATCGGCCACGACCTGTGGATCATGGGCCTCTACCTGCTCGGCCTGTCGTCGATCCTCGGCTCGGTGAACTTCGTCACCACCGTCATCACGATGCGCGCCCCGGGCCTCACCATGTTCCGGATGCCGATCTTCTCGTGGAACATCCTCGTCACCTCGATGATGGTCCTGATCTGCTTCCCGGTTCTCGCCGCCGGCCTCCTCGTGCTGTCGGCCGACCGTGTCCTGGGCAGCCACGTGCTCGACCCGGCGACGGGCGGCGCCATCTTGTGGCAGCACCTCTTCTGGTTCTTCGGGCACCCGGAGGTCTATGTCGTCGCGCTGCCGTTCTTCGGCATCATCACCGAGGTGCTGAGCGCGTTCAGCCGCAAGCCGGTGTTCGGCTACTACGGCCTCGTGTTCGCCACCCTCGCGATCGGCGCGCTGTCGATCTCCGTGTGGGCGCACCACATGTTCGTGACCGGCGCGGTGAACCTTCCGTTCTTCTCGTTCATGACGTTCATGATCGCGGTGCCCACCGGCGTGAAGTTCTTCAACTGGATCGGCACGATCTGGAGAGGGTCATTGACGTTGAACACGTCGATGACGTTCGCCATCGGCTTCCTCACCACGTTCCTCTTCGGCGGCCTGACCGGCATCATCCTCGCCTCGCCCGCGCTGGACTTCCCGGTCTCCGACACCTACTTCGTCGTCGCCCACTTCCACTACGTGCTGTTCGGAACCGTCGTGTTCGCGATGTTCGCCGGCTTCTACTACTGGTGGCCCAAGCTCACCGGCCGGATGCTCAACGAGACGTGGGCAAGGTGCACTTCTGGCTCCTCTTCTTCGGGTTCCACACCACGTTCCTCGTGCAGCACTGGCTGGGTGTCGAGGGCATGCAGCGGCGCATCGCCGACTACGGTGCCTGGGAGGGCTTCACCTTCCTCAACCAGGTGTCGACGTTCGGTGCGTTCCTGCTCGGTGTCAGCATGCTCCCGTTCCTGTGGAACGTCTGGATCACGCGGAAGTCGCCGAAGGTCACCGTCAACGACCCGTGGGGCTGGGGCCGGTCGCTCGAGTGGGCGACCTCCTGCCCGCCGCCGCGGCACAACTTCACGAGCCTGCCCGCGTCCGCTCGAACAGCCCCGCGCTGGATCTCGCGCGGCCTGAGCTCGCCGACCTCGACCATGTGGCCGATCCGGGCGAGTTGCTCGATCGCGACCCCTCCCAACTGGAAGGAAGCGCCAAGTGAAGGCAGAAAAGTGGGTCTTCGGGTTCATCTTCATCTTCTTCCTGATCGTCACCCCCGCCTACTGGATCATGTCCCATGAGATCGCGGGCACGTTCGCGCTCGGTTTCACCGGCCTGATGGGTGGCATGATCGCGGGCTATCTCGCGCTCACCGCGAGGACCTTCGATCCGCGGCCGAGGACCGCCCCGACGCGGACGTCGTCGAGGGTGCCGGCCCGATCGGGTTCTTCGCCCCGCAGAGCATGTGGCCCTTCTGGTGCGCGGTGACCGTCAGCGTCATCGCGCTCGGCCCTGCGCTGCACCAGGCGTGGCTCACCTTCATCGGCATCGGCATCGGCATCTGGGCCCTCTCCGGCTGGCTGCTCCAGTTCTACCGCGGCGAGTACCGGCACTGACCCGAACCGCTCACGACAGGAGGCCCACCCCACCCGGGTGGGCCTCCTTCCTTCTGTGGTGGGCCGGGTCACCGGTCCCGGCTCAGCAACTGGCGGTAGGTGACGACGGAGTTGGTCTGCAGCAGACCCCGCCGGTAGATGGCGGCGCCGGAGCGGACCGCCAGGACCATGAAGGCCACGGAGACGAGCAGCGAGATCAGCGCGTTGACCCCGGTCGCCTCACCGCCGAGGAGCCGACCGGGCATCAGCACGGTCGATACGATCGGCAGGTAGCTGAGGACCTCGGCGGCGGAACCCTTGGCCAGAAAGCCCGCCACGTAGGCGAGCATCACCAGCATGGTGAGGGGCGTCGTCGTCTGAGTGAGGTCCTGCACGCGGGTGGCCATCGCCCCCGCCGCGGCCCACAGGCAGGCCAGCGAAGCGAAACCGACGAGGAAGAACAGGATGAACCAGCCTGCCACAGGGGCGATGAGGCTCAGCATGGGACGGTAGTCGGTCAGGCCCATGCCCGTCAGCGACACGGCAACCAGCAGCACCACCTGACTGAGCGCCATCAGAGTGTTGCCGACCACCTTGCCGATCAGCAGCGAGCGGATGGGCACCGCCGCCGCCAGGATCTCGACGATCCGGGACTCCTTCTCGGTGACCACGGACTGGGCGATCTGCATGCCGTAGGTGACGGCCGACAGCATGAACAACACGGCGAACGCGAACGACGCCACGGTGATGGCCAGCGCCCCGACCCGTCGCCCCCTGCGAAGGCGACGGTCAGGTCGCTCCCCGCCAGGATGGATACCGGATCGACGCCTGCCTCTGCGGCGTTCCGGCCGATCTGATAGGTCCGCACCGCGGCGCCGAGGTCGGGCACATCCGTCGGGGAGCCGATCGTGAGGACCCAACCACCCGCTTCCGTCCAGGCGAGTGCGGCGGCCGCGTCACCGGAGGCGACGGCCGCCTCGAGCCCGTCGTCGCTCACCCGCACAGCCTCCACCGCGCCCCCGTGGCGACCGCCTGCGCGATCACGGCGGCCGCCTCGTCGGAGGCGACGGCCACCCGTGTCGGGGTGACCCCACCGGAGACGAGCGCGCTGATCAGGAAGGTGGCCACGACGATGCCGAGCGTGGTGATGGTCCCGATCCAGAAAGCCTTGTCCGTCAGTTGCGCGACGATCTCCCGGCGGGCCACGATGGTCCACGCCGCCCGCACGCGGCGCCGGCTCATCGCGTGACCTCCCGGTAGTAGTCGCTCAACGGCCGGAGCACTGGGCCGAAGGCGTGCACCGGGCCGCGGGCGACGGCCTCCGCGAGGGTCGCCTGGGCGGCCGTCTCATCGACGAACTCCACTTCGGCCCGCGGCCCGTCGAGCTCGACGACGGTGACCCCCTCGCGGCCACGCAACCAGCCGAGGTCGCCCGCCGCCGCGATCCGGTGGCGCGTCGGCCCCGCCCCGCGGAGCTCGTCGACCGACCCCGACGCCACCACCCGGCCGGACCGCAGAATCGTGATCCTGTCGCACAGCCGCTCCACCAGCTCCAGTTGGTGGGAGGAGAAGAGCACGGGCACGCCGCGGGTCGTGAACTCCGTCAACAGCGCGAACATCTCGTCGACCGCGTCCGGGTCGAGGCCGCTGAACGGCTCGTCGAGGATCAGCGCCTTCGGATCGGCCAGCACCGCCCCGGCGATCTGCACCCGCTGCTGGTTGCCGAGCGACAGCTTCTCGAGCTTGTCGCGGGTGCGGCCGCCGAGATTGAACCGGGTGAGGATGGCGGTGGCGGCGGCGCGGGCGTCCCGGGCCGTCATGCCGTGCAACTCACCGAGGTAGGTCAGCTGGGGCAGCACCTTCTGTTTGGGGTACAGGCCCCGTTCCTCGGGCATGTAGCCGAACTCCGCCCGATCGCGGCGCCCGACCGGGACCCCGTCCCAGCGGACCTCCCCGGAGGTAGGGCCAGCACCCCCATGATGATGCGCATCGTGGTCGTCTTGCCCGCCCCGTTCCCACCGACGAAGCCGGTGAAGGCCCCGTCGGGGACGGTGAACGACACGTCATCCAGTGCGGTGAGGTCTCCGAACCTCCGGGTGACGGCGTCGATCTCCAGCATGGGACCCAGCCTGCCGGATCGGGCCGGTCGGCTCGGTCGAAACCCGGATCCGGGGACCTGGCGGACCGGCCGGTGATCCCGGCGCCCCGATCACCAGCTCTGGTCGACCGGGCGGCCCTCCTCGAAGCCGGAGCCCGACTGGATGCCGACGACGGCGTTGTCGGTGAACTCGGGAGGCTCCTCGCACCCGCGTAGGTGCACGAGGAACGAACTCCTGAGGTGATCCAGTCGACCAGGTCCTCGACTCCCGGGCGTCTCGGATCGAGGTACATCCGGGAGGAGGAGATGCCCTCCTCGAACATGGCGGCGCGGGCGCGCTGGTAGGCGGACTGCTCGCGGGTGCGCTGCCGCACGGCGCGGGCCGAGGCCATGCCGAACGACTCCTTGTAGGGCGACCCTGGTGGTCGGTCAGCTGGTCGCCGGTCGACTCGTGGGTTCCCGCGAACCAGGAGCCGATCATGACCGACCCGGCGCCGGCGGCGAGAGCGAGGGCGACGTCGCGGGGGTGCCGCACGCCACCGTCGGCCCACACCGACTTGCCGCGCTCACGGGCGGCCGCGGCACACTCGAGAACGGCGGAGAACTGCGGCCGGCCGACACCGGTCTGCATCCGGGTGGTGCACATGGCACCGGGGCCGACACCCACCTTCAGGATGTCGGCGCCCGCGTCGATCAGGTCGGTGCAGCCGGTGGCCGTCACCACGTTGCCCGCGACGATCAGCACGGAGCGCCCCGTCTCGGCCGCGAACGCGTCGCGCACCTCGCGAGCCTCAGAGAGCGCGGCGATCATCTTCTCCTGGTGACCGTGGGCGGTGTCCATCACGATCACGTCGGCCTCGCCCAGGAGCGCTGAGCGCACCTTGGCGGGAATGTCGCCGTTGATGCCGACGGCCACTCCCGCGCGGAGCCTGCCCTGCGCGTCCAGCGCGGGGAGTAGATGCCGCTGCGGAGCGCGCCCTTCGGGGTCATCACTCCGACGAGGCGGCCCTCGGCGTCCACCGCGACGGCGATCTTCTGGTGCTGCTCGGCGAGCAGCGCGAACACGTCGGCCGGCGAGGTGCCGTCGGAAACGCGGGTGACGTCGTTGATCATCACGTCGTGGGCCTGGGCGAAGCGGTCGGCGCTGGCGGCGTCCTGGGGCGTGACGAGGCCGAGCACGGTGTGGTCGGCGTCGATGACCACTGCCACCCCGTGGGAGCGCTTCGCGATCAGAGAGAGCGTCTCCCCGACGGTGGTGGTGGGGACACGGTCACCGCGGTGTCGAACACCGGGCTGGCGGCCTTCACCTTGGCGATCGACGCGGCCACCACGTCGGAGGGGATGTCCTGCGGGAACACGGCCAGCCCTCCGCGGCGTGCCATCGTCTCGGCCATCCTGCGGCCGGAGACGGCCGTCATGTTGGCCGCCACGAGGGCGTGGGGGTGGCGAGGCCGTCGGTTGAGGTGAGGTCCACATCGAGGCGCGAGGTCACGCTCGAACGGCTGGGGACCATGAAGACGTCGTTGTACGTCAGGTCGTACGTGGGCTTGTCCAGAAAATGCACGCCTCAACCTTACGGCACAACGCACAGGTGGGGCGTGGCCGACCGGCCACGCCCCACCTGCGGATGAACGTCTGAATCAGTGCGTCGAGGCGCCCTCGAGGTCGTCGTCGTGTCCGCCCAGCGCAGGGTGTCCCCGGCGCCGTCGATCTCCTCGTGGTGGTCGCCGTGCGTGGCGGCCGCCTCGATCTCGTGCACGGTGGGCTTCTGGATGTCGGCACCCAGATACCACCGCGAGACGGCTGCGCGCACGCGGCCGACCTTGCGCTTCTTCGCCACCCCCGCGGCGTCCATGTCGGGTGTGAGCTCCAACGGTCGGTACTGGTGGTGCTGGGTGAGCGTGAACTGCTCGTCCTGCGACAGCGGGACGTGCGCCTCGGAGTAGCCGCCCTCGGGGAGCGCACGATGACGCCGTCCTCGGAGCCGTGCAGCGTCCGCTCCAGGTCGGCCCGCTGCAGGCTGAGGCAGATCCGCTTCGTCACGATGAAGGCGACCACCGGGGCCACGAACACCGCCACACGCATGAACACCGTGATGGCGTTCAGGCTCAGATGGAAGCGCGTGGCGATGATGTCATTGCCGCCTGCGAGCCAGAACATGGCGTAGCAGGTCATCGCGGCGACGCCGAGCGCGGTGCGGGTCGGGGCGTTGCGGGGACGCTGGAGCACGTGGTGCTCGCGCTTGTCGCCGGTCAGCCAGGCCTCGACGAACGGCCACGCCGCGGGCAGGAGGAACAGCAGACCCATCAGTCCGACGCCGGGCAGGAAGATCGCCCACGACCAGGTGGTCGATCCCCAGTGCGACTCGATGTTGGGCATGATGCGGATGGCGCCCTCGACCCAGCCCATGTACCAGTCGGGCTGCGAGCCCGCCGTCACCTTGGTCGGGTCGTACGGGCCGTACTTCCACACCGGGTTGATCTGGAACAGGCCGCCCATGAGGATCAGCACGCCGAACACGATGAAGAAGAAGCCGCCGGCCTTCGCCATGTAGACGGGGAAGAGCGGGTAGCCGACCACGTTGTTGTCGGTGCGGCCGGGGCCGGGGTACTGCGTGTGCTTGTGGTAGAACACCAGCGCGAGGTGCGCAGACACCAGGCCGAGCAGGATGCCGGGCACCAGCAGGATGTGCACCATGTAGAGGCGCGGGATCAGGATGTCGCCGGGGAACTGGCCACCGAAGACGAAGAACTCGGCCCAGGTGCCGATGATCGGGATCGACCTGATCAGGCCGTCCACGAACCGGAGCCCGGTGCCCGAGAGCAGGTCGTCGGGCAGCGAGTAGCCAGCGAAGCCTGCGATGGGGGCGAGCGACATGAGGCTCACGCCGATCAGCCAGTTGACCTCGCGGGCTTGCGGTACGCGCCGGTGAAGAACACGCGCAGCGAGTGCACCATCGCGGCCGCCACGAACAGCAGCGCAGCCCAGTGGTGGATCTGGCGCACGAGCAGGCCGCCGCGCACGTCGAAGCTGATGTCGAGCGTCGAGGCGAAGGCCTCGGAGACGGCGACGCCCTTGAGGAGCTGGTAGGAACCGTCATACTCGATCTCCGCCATCGAGGGCTTGAACCAGATCGTGAGGAACACGCCGGTGATGAGCAGCACGATGAAGGAGTACAGGGCGATCTCGCCCAGCAGGAACGACCAGTGGTCCGGGAACACCTTGCGGAGCCCGGCCCGGCCGATCTTCGCGATGCCGAGCCGCTGGTCGACCCAGTGGCGGGCGCCTTCGGCAGGCATGGGGGTGGTGTGCGTGGCCTCGCGCGGGGTGAGGTCCGGTGACGCGTCGACGACGCCGGTGGGCTTGGCCATCAGTTGTCACCTTCCACGAAGTCGTTGCGCGAATCGCGCTCGAAAAAGCTGGGGCCGACGGGGAGGGTGAAGTCGCTCTGGGCGACCAGGAACCCCTCCTCGTTGACCTTGATGGGGAGCTGCGGCAGCGCCCTCGCGGCGGGACCGAACACCACGACGCCGCTGTTGCCGAGGTCGAAGGTCGACTGGTGGCACGGGCAGAGGAGGTGGTGGGTCTGGCGCTCCCACAGCGAGATGGGGCAGCCGACGTGCGTGCAGATCTTGGAGTAGGCGAGGATGCCGGAGACCTGCCAGTCCTTGCGGGACTCGGGACCCTGATCGAGTCGGGGTCCATCCGGACCACGACGAGCGGGGCCTTGGCCTTCTCGATCATCAGTTCGGTGCCGTGCAGGTCGCGCAGGTTCTCGGGCTCGGCGTTGACCAGCTGGCCGACCTCGAGCATCTCGGGGCGCAGCGGCTCCCAGTTCACGTCGTTGACCAGGCGGACCTCGGCGGCCCAGATGGTGCGCTCGATGGTCTTCTTGCGCACCGCCTTGACGGGGTGCGGGCCCATGTCGGCGAACAGCACGACCGCGGGGATCGCGACGAAGCCGACGGCCCGCCCAGGGCCCCGAGGAGAAGCGGACGCCGACGGACCGCGGACTGCACGGTGCCGTCCTCGAACTGCTCGGCGAAGGCCGCGAGGTCGTCCTCGGAGGAGGCGACGGTGTGGCGCTCCTCGACGCTCTCATGGTCGCCCATCAGGGCGCGGGCCCACTGGATGCAGGCGAGGCCGATCAGCAGCACCGCCAACCCGGACGTGGCACCGAGACCGACATTGTGGGCGTTGGCGTGCAGCCACCCGAAGTCGATGTAGGCGTCGCGGGGCACCGCGAAGTAGATCACGACGAAGATGACCGCGAGCACGGGCACGGCGCCGAGCATCGCGAGCACCGACCGGTAGGTGCGGTTGCCCGCTCGCTGGTCGGCGTCGGTGAAGCGCTCGATGTGCTCCTCGACGCCCGGGTTGGGGACGACGTGGCCGAAGTCCGGGTCCTTGACGGGAAGGTTGTGGCTCATCGGGCGCGCGCCCCTTCTTGGCGATCCAGGTGGCGATCAGCGAGAGGCCGCCGATGCCGATGACGAAGACCCAGAAGCCCTCGGAGACGGGCCGGCGTCACCCATGGACAGGCCACCGTGGTTGGGCTGGCCGTTGGCGGCCTTCACGTAGCCGATGATCTCGCGGGCATCCTCGTCGGTGATGACGGCCTTGGAGAAGGTGGGCATCTGCTGGGGCCCGGAGCGCATCGCCGCGTAGATGTGGCGCGGCTGCGTGTCGGCGATCGACGGGGCGAACTCCCCGTTGGGCATGGCGCCCCGCCGCCCACGATGCCGTGGCAGGCGGAGCAGTTGGAGCGGAACAGTTCGCCACCGCGGGCGAGTTCCTCCGCGGAGAGACCCTCGGGTTGACCGCGCTGTCCTCGGCGACGGCGGGGCCGGGCCGAAGGTGGCGACGTATGCGGCCACCGCGTCGATCTGCTCCTGGGAGTAGTTGACGGTGCGGGCAGGCAGCTGCGCCTCCCGGCGGGTGGCGGGCATGCGCCCGGTGCCCATCTGGAAGTCCACGGACGCGGCGCCTACGCCGATGAGCGTCGGACCCTGGGAGGTGCCCTCACCGCCGAGGCCGTGGCAGGAGGAGCACGTGAGGTCGAAGAGCGCCTTGCCCTGCTCGATCTGCTGCGTCATGTCCGTCTCGGCCGACGAGCGCTGGGGTTCACCCCTGCGTAGCCGAGCCCGACGATCACCAGCGCGAGGATCAGGAGGGCAGGCCGGGCGAGCGCGTGTCGCCGGAACTGTGTGAGGAATTTCACTGGTCTGACTCCAGGGTCTTAGCGGAGGAAGTAGAGGACGCCGAACAGCAGGATCCAGATGACGTCGACGAAGTGCCAGTAGTAGGACACGACGTGGGCGGCCACCGTCTGCTCGTGGTGTGGGTGCGGGTCATCAGCGACCGGGCGAGGACGAACCACATGGCGATGACGCCACCGACCACGTGCAGGCCGTGGAAGCCGGTGGCGAGGAAGAACAGCGACCAGTACTGGTCGGTCTGGATCGTGTACCCTCGTTGAAGAGGGTGAAGTACTCCCAGATCTGGCCGGACACGAACACCGAGCCGAGGATGATCGTCACGATGAAGCCCTCGCGCATGCCCCACTTGAGGGGTTGAACCACGATCCGCTCACGCGGCGCGCCTCTCCCGCGTTGACGGCGAGCTGGCAGGTCACCGAGCTCAGCACCAGGATCGCCGTGTTGATGGCGGCGAAGGTGACGTCGAGATGCATGCTCTGGGTCTCCCACAGCGATGCGGTCCCTGCCGCCGCAGCAGCCTCGTTGGTGATGCTGCGCGTCCAGAAGTACGCCGCGAACACCGCCGCGAAGAACATCAGTTCGCTCGCGAGCCAGACGATCACGCCGACCGACAGCGTGTCGGGGCGTCCGATGGGCTTGTTCAGGCGTGCGGAGGGCACCTTGTGCAGAGCGCCGCTCGGCAACTCCGCTGGCGCGATGAGGGTTTCATGATTCGTGGCCACGGGGTCATTATTGCCGCAAAACGGTGGTTGGTCACGCCGGAGGCGAAACTTGGAGACACCCCCTGCAGATCCGGGAATGGGCGGTGCGATAATGCGCCCGGGAACCGGTCGGAAGCGGGCGCCGTCGAAGCGGCCCGTAGCCGGGCGTGGCTGCCCTCGGAGTCGGCGGGCTACGATGGGCCACGCAAGCAACCTCGACCCAGGTCGACAGCGAAAAGCAAAGGAATGACCACTGATGTCTGAAGCACCCGTCAAGGTCCTGCTGTTCTCCGATGACCGGACCGTCCGCGAGTCCGTGCGCCTGTCGCTCGGACGCAAGGTGGCCTCCGACCTGCCGGAGATCGAGGTCTTCGAGGTCGCAACCCAGGGCGCGCTGCTGCGGACGCTGGACGCAGGCACCGACTACGCGCTGATGATCTTCGACGGCAACGCCCAGCCCTCCGGCGGTTTCGGGCTCGCCTACCAGGTCAAGGACGAGTACACCGAGTGCCCGCCCGTGATGCTGCTGATCACCCGCGAGGCCGACGCCTGGCTCGCCTCGTGGTCGCGCGCCGAGGCGGTCGCGCCGTTCCCGGTCGATCCCGTCACCCTCCCGCAGCAGGCCGCGAACCTCATCCGCGCCCGGCTCGCCCAGGTGGGCTGATGTCGGGCTATTCATGGCCTGACATCCTGACGGGGCTGATCCGTCGCGAGGGTCTCGAGGAGACCGCGGCGAACTGGGCCCTCACCGAGATCCTTTCGGGGCGCGCCTCCGACGTGCAGATCTCCGCCATGCTCACCGCGCTGCGCGCCAAGGGTGAGAGCGAGGACGAGATCGCGGGTCTCGCCGCGGCGATGCTCGCCAAGGCGCTGCCCATCACTCTCGATCCCGACGCCGTCGACATCGTCGGCACCGGAGGCGACCGCGCCAACACCGTCAACGTGTCCACCATGGCGGCCATCGTGGCCGCCGCGGCCGGGGCGAAGGTCGTCAAGCACGGCTCGCGCGCCGCGTCGTCCATGGCAGGTACCGCCGACACGCTCGAGGCGCTCGGCCTCCGGCTGGATGTGGAGCCGGAGAAGCAGGCCGCTGTGCTCGACAAGGTCGGCATCGTCTTCCTCTTCGCGCAGATGTACCACCCGGCGATGAAGATGGTCTCCAACGTGCGCGGCGCGCTCGGCATCCAGACCACCTTCAACTTCCTCGGCCCGCTCGCCAACCCGGCCCGCCCGAGGGCGATGGCGCTGGGTGTGGCCAACGACGACATGGCGCCGGTGATCGCCCGTGTGCTCGCCGCTCGCGGCACCCGCGGGATGGTCTTCCGGGGCTTCGACGGCCTCGACGAGTTGACCACCACCTCCTCCTCTGACGTCTGGATGATCGCCGAGGGGCGCGTGCACCGCACCGTGCTGGACCCGACGGCGCTCGGCCTCCAACCCGCCGCCTTCCATGACCTCACCGGAGGCGACGCGGCCCACAACGCCCGGGTCGTGCGCGAGGTGATGACGGGGCGGGAGGGCCGGTGCGCGACATCGTCGTGCTGAACGCCGCGGCCGCGCTGGTGGCCTACCACGGCATCTCGACCGTCGAGGATCTCACCGAGCAGATGCGTGGGCCGCTGCGCATCGTGCAGGATGCGATCGACTCCGGCCGTGCCGCCCGCACCCTCGAGGACTGGGTCGAGGCGACCAGGGCCTAGAGGGCCTGGAAGGGAGCAGGGCCGCGACGAAGGCCCCGGCGTACAGCGCAGGCCCGTAGGGGAATTCGCGCGGCCGCGCCGGGTCGCGCCCGGCCCAGAGCAGGTGCCCCACGCCGTGGAGGGCTCCGAGCAGCGTGCCCGCGAAGAGCGCGACACCCACCGCGGAGGCGCCCGAGAGGCCGGCGACGGCGCCGATCAGCAGCCCGAGCCGCACATCTCCGAACCCGAGGCCCGAGCTGAACCGCCACACGACGTAGAGGAAGGCCGCCACCGCAAGGGCACCGAGCAGCGACGACACCGCCGTCATGGGGCTCCGCACGCCGACGACGAGCAGCCCGACGGCCATCGCCGCGGCCGCCGCCCAGTTCAGGCGGGCGGGCAGGAATGTGGTGCGCAGGTCGACCCCCACCAGCGGCACGCCGACGGCGAGGTAGCCGACCCACACCCAGCGGTGCCCGGCGGGCACCACCAGGAGGATGAGGGCTGCCGCCAGGGCGGTGACCGCGACGACCGCGGTCGACCGTGGCGTGACGAGGGCCGCGAGGTCAGGGGCGTCCTCGTCGTCGATCCGCAGCCGCGGCACCACGAGGGCCCAGACGCATGCGGCCGCCACGGCGACGGCAACCGTGAGCGCGAGGACCATGCCCCGAACGATAGGGCCCTCTGGCCTATCGTGTGGTTCGTGACACGACGTCTGAGCATCGCGGCCGCCCGCAGGGTGGCCATCTCCGCGCAGGGCCTTGCCGGGTCGCGTCCGGCACGGGTGGGTGACGCGGCGCTCCGCCGTGCCATCGCCTCGCTCGGGGTGCTGCAGATCGACTCCGTCAACGTCTTCGAACGCAGCCACTACCTGCCCCTGCTCGCCAGGTTGGGGCCGTACGACCGGTCGCGGCTCGACAGGCTGCTGCACCACGACACCGGTCGGGGTCTCGGCGGCTACACCGAGTACGTCGCGCACGAGGCGACGGTGCTGCCCGTGGCCGACTGGCCGCTGTGGGCATGGCACAGGCAGGCGCCCCGCTCCGACCACGCCGCCACCTGGGCGGCCGGACATCAGGGCCTCCTCTCGGAGGTGCGCGCCGAGTTCGCCGATCGCGGGCCGCTGCGGGTGCGCGACCTCGAGCATCCGTCCAACGTGAGCCTCGGCGGGGGCTGGTGGAACCGCAACGACGTGCACTGGGCGGCGAACTGGTTGTTCCGGCGGGGTGAACTCGTGGTGGTCGGCAGGCAGCGGTTCGAGCGGAGGTTCGCGCTCGCCGACCATGTGCTGCCTCCCGGGGCGATGGTCGAGGTGCCGCGCGACGATGCCGTGCGCGAGGTGATCCGACGGGCCGCCCGCGCCTACGGCGTCGCGACCCTCGACGATCTGGCCGACTACCCACGGTTGCGCCCCGCCCTGGCGCGGCCGGCGGTCGACGACCTGGTGGCGGCAGGGGAACTCGAGCCCGTCACCGTCGACGGCTGGTCGGCCCCGGCCTACCTGGCCGCGGGCACCGTGTGCCCCGCGCGGTGCACGGGCGGCGCTGCTGTCGCCGTTCGATCCGCTCGTCTGGTACCGGCCGCGGGCCGAGCGGCTGTTCGGGTTCCACTACCGCATCTCGATCTACACGCCGGCCGCGCAGCGGACGCACGGCTACTACGTGCTCCCGGTGCTGGTTGACGACGCGCTCGTCGGCAGGGTCGACCTCAAGAGCGACCGCGTGGCGGGGGTGTTGCGCGTCCAGCATGCGCACCTCGAGCCGGGGAGGAGCCGCGCCGGGCCGAACTGGCTGCCAGGGTCGCCCGTTGCTGTACGAGGCTGCCGCCTGGCAGGGGCTCCGCGAGGTGGCGCTCACCGGCCCCGGGACGTGGGCGCCCGACCTGGCGCGCGTCCTCTGACCGGCAACCGCGTCCCCGACATCGCACAAGGAGGGCGGCCCCCATGGGACCGCCCTCCTCCTCGCGTCGTCTCCGGTGCTGATCAGGTGCTCAGCGCTGCGCCTTCGTGAAGCCAGCCGCCTCGGCGGCCGCCTCGGAGGAGAACCACACCTCGGCGATCGTGCGCTCGTAGCCACCGGTGCCGGGCAGGTGGAACTTCTTCGATCGCTCGTTGCCCTTGATCGTGAAGCCCTCCGGCGGCTCGGTGCCGATGTATGCGCCCTCTCCGTAGGGGGCCTCGGGGCCTTGTGGTGGCTCTCGGCCTCGGTCACGTAGGTGACGTGGGGTGCCGGGCGCCCTCGGACGTCATGTCAACCTGCTCCTCGATCTCGTCCTCGGGGGCGACGACCTCGTCATCGGGAGCGACCACTTCGTCGTCGGTGGCGGCGTCCATGTCCGAGGCGAACTTGGCGGCGTTGGAGAACGTGTCGTTGTTGTTCACGTAGGCCTTGGAGGGCTCGTGCGCGGTCCAGCCATCGTCCTTCGGGGCCAGGAAGTGGCGCACGGCGGCGACCGCGCCGGCGACGACGGCTCCGATGGCGAGGAACTTGCCGACCTTCCTGAGCCTGCTCTTCTTCTTCACCGGCTCCACTTCGCCCTTCAGTGCCTGCACGGCCGCGGTGCCGCGCCTGGTCGCCTCGGCGACGGCGGGATGCTCGCGGCCTGGTGCAGCGCGTCCTGCAGCTTGGGCAGGAGGTCGTCAGTGACCTTGTCGCGGGCGGCGTCAACGGCCGGCGACACCTTGTCGAGTGCGTCCTTGATGTGGGGCTCGAGGTCGTCGAGCGTGCGGGAAGCGAGGTCGGCGGTGCGGACCTTCGCGTCGCGGATGATGGGGGCGGCCGTCTTCGAGGCCTCCGCCAGCAGTTCCTGGGCCTTGTCGAGGCCGTCCTTCAGCGCGGTTGTCGAGTACTCGGCGGCGGCGGATGCGGTCTCCGCGGCGGCCTTCTTCAGCTCTTGTGACTTCTTCACAAGTTCCTCCCGTGGTCGTGGCTCGTAATCGAGCACCTTCCAAGCTACCGGTTTGTGGGCTCCCATCAAGCGACATCGCGAGGATTGACCCCTGGTGCCCTCCCGGTGCGATGGGTTCCGTGGCCGCGTCTGCCACACTTGGGATGAACCTGAGGAAAGGACCAGCAGTGAGCACTGCGACCCTGCACACCAACCGTGGCGACATCGTCATCGAGCTGTTCGCCGACCACGCCCCAAGACCGTGGAGAACTTCGTCGGCCTCGCCGGCGGCACCAAGGAGTACCGCGACCCGGTCTCCGGCGAACAGACCACCGGCAAGTTCTATGACGGCGTGGTGTTCCACCGCGTCATCGACGGCTTCATGATCCAGGGCGGCGACAAGCGCGGCGACGGCACCGGCGAGCCGGGCTACACCTTCGCCGACGAGTTCCACCCCGAGCTGTCGTTCGACCGCCCCTACCTGCTGGCGATGGCCAACCGCGGGCCCGCCACCAACGGCTCGCAGTTCTTCATCACCGTCGGCCCGACGCCGCACCTGAACCGTCGCCACACCATCTTCGGTGAGGTCAAGGACCCCGCGAGCAAGGCCGTCGTGGACGCCATCGCCACCACCCCGACCGACAACCGGGACCGCCCAAGGACCCGGTCGTCATCGAGTCCGTCACGCTTGCCTGAGCGGCTCCGGACCGAGCACCTCTGAGGGGAGCGCCCCTTCGGGAAGGCCCACATGCATGGGCCATGCCCAGTCGCCGTCTGTCTCGATCAGCCGCACCCCGGCTGTTCGAGCCAGGCGGCGATCCGTTCCGTCTCCTCGATGCTCGCCGCGGGCAGGCCGTTGGGTTCCGCCAGGACGGTCTCGGCGCGCGCCGTCGCCTCCTCCGAGGCGGCCCTGGCCCGGTGGCTGGGGGCCGCGGTCGACGCGGCGAGCCGGCCGTGCCGGATGACGTGGATGTCCACCCGCGCGACGACGGGACCGCGGCCACCAGCTGGCGGCAGGCCGCGAGCGAGGTGATCCGGTGGAACCGCAGCGAGGTCGAGTAGTAGGCCGACAGCCGCCCGGACAACTCGCCCGCCTCCTCGAACCGCTCCTGCCCGATCAGCTTGCGCATCCTGCCCGCACGCTGCGCAGCACAGGGCGCACGTCGCCGGCCCAGCTGTCTGAGACCTCCTGCGCGATCGCGGGGTACGCCTCGGCACCCGCGCCCAGTTGGCACGGGGCGGGCAGCGCCCATCTCCCGAGCGCGCACGGTGCGCTGGCCTTCCGTGGGACAGACGGGTGGTGCAGCGCCGCACCCGGAAGGCGTCGTACAGCGTCAGCGCCGCCTCGGCAGCCTCGTCGCGGTTGCGGAACGGCCCGAAGAAGCAGGGGCGTCGCCCACCTTCGATACCACAGACAGGCGTGGGAAGGCCTCGTCGGTGAGCTTCAGCCACCACAGTCTGCGCTGGTTCTTCGAGCGCCGGTTGTACCTGGGGAGAGGGATTCGATCATCCGCAACTCGCGCACCTCCGCCTCCAGGTCGGTGGCGCATTCGATGAACTCCACACCCGTCGCGACCCGGACCATCTCATGGATCCGGCCCCGCTTCTCCGCGGCGGAGAAGTAGGAGCGAACCCGGCGCCGCAGGTTGTTCGACTTGCCGACGTAGAGCACCTCCCTCCGGGGCCCGTCGGGCCGTCGGTGTCGGAGACGAAGTAGTAGACGCCCGCAGCCTCGGAGCGGCCGCGGCCCAGACCCGCTTGGCGCGCCGGTCGGGGAGACCTGCAGGGTGAACTCGGCGAGGTCCTCCAACGTGTGCACGCCGAGGTTGCCGACCCGCTCCAGCAGCGCGTGCAGGACGTCGACGGTGGCCCGCGCGTCGCTGAGGGCGCGGTGGTTGGGCTCGGTGCCCGCCCGGAAGTGGCGGGCCAGGGTGGCGAGCTTGCAGTTGGGCACCTCGTCGCGCAGCAGGGCGCAGCGGGCCAGCGCGACGGTGTCGACAACCGTGGGCGCGGCCAGGTGAGCCCGATCGCCTCGTAACCGCGGCGCAGGAAGCCCGCGTCGAACCGGGCGTTGTGCGCGACCAGCACGGCACCGGCGGCGAACTCGGCGAACGCGGGGAGCACCTCGTCGACCGGCGGTGCCGAGGCGACCATCTGGTTGGTGATGCCGGTGAGCACCTGGATCATCGGCGGGATCGGGGCCGAGGGTCGCACCAGGGTCTGGAACTCGCCGAGCACCCGGCCACCCCGGACCTTCACGGCGCCCACCTCGGTGATCTCGGCGTCGGCCGCTCCTCCGGTGGTCTCGAGGTCGACGACCACGAAGACGACGTCGGGCAGCGGTACCCCGAGGTCGTCGAAGCTCGGCTGGAGGGCGGAGGCGGTCGACATGGGCGTGACGCTACGCCAGCGCCCCGACAGTTCCGACATCGGCGGAAGTGTCGGAGGCGCCGGCTTGGATCGGGAACATGACCACGATCCATGTCGACTGCCACTCCTGCCGGGCCCGCGGGCCCGCCTGCGGGACTGTGTGATCTCCGCCCTGCTCGGGCCGCAACTGGTGGACCTCGCCGCCCCGGAGCGCCGCGCCCTCGAGGTGCTCTCGGACGGCGGACTCCTCCCGCCGCTGCGGTTGCTGGGGCCCGGCGACGGGGCACGGCGGGTCGGATGATCCATCTGGGGTGAACCGTTTGAGAAAGGCGTGGCCGACCCTTAAGCTTTCTCTCAGACTTGTCCGTCGCCCCTGGAGTTTTCTGTGAACCGTGCCCGAATCGTCCTGGCCGCTGTCGTGGCCATCTCATCGGTCGTCGGTGGGTCGCTTGTTGCCCACGCCGATCCCGATGCGGTCGAGCGGGCGCGCGCCGACCTCGCGCGCATCCACCAGGAGGCGTCTGCGATCGATCAGCAGATCATCGAGGCCCACGAGCGGGTCGACGAGAACCAGGTGAAGCTGAAGCGGCTCGGGGAGGACGTCGCCACGCAGCGCGCCTCCGTCGACCGGCTCGCGGCCCAGCTGGGTGACGTCGGCGCCGTCCAGATGCACACCGACTCGGTCTCGCTCGCCGCCCAGCTCCTCACGAGCAGCGACGCGGGCAACTTCCTGAGCGGCCTCGGCGTGCTGCAGGTCGAGGTCGACCGGTCCAACGCGGGCATCCAGCAGCTCCAGGTCGACCAGGCCCGGCTCACCGCCCTCGAGGAGGACGTCGCCGTCACGCAGGGGCAGCTCGAGACCGACGCCGCAGCGAAGGTCGCGCTCGCCTCCGACTACGACGCGTTGGAGTCCGAGGCGCAGGCCGTCTACGACCGCCTCTCCGAGCAGGAGCGGCAGCGCCTGGCCGCGATCGAGGCCGAGCGGATCCGTGCCGCGGAGGCCGAGCAGGCCGCCGCGGAGGCCGCGAGCCGCACCCAGGCCGCGGGCAGCATCGCGTCGCCCGCCCCGCAGGCTTCCTCCGACAAGGAGTCGGCCTCGGAACCCGCGCCGTCGACCGGTGGCTCCGACCGCGCCCAGCGCGTCGTCGACGCCGCCCTCAGCAAGGTCGGCAGCCGCTACGTCTGGGGTACCTCCGGCGAGAACACGTTCGACTGCTCCGGTCTCACCAGCTGGGCGTACCGGCAGGTGGGCATCAACATCACCCGATCGTCGCGCGGCCAGTACAGCTCGGTGGGTACCAAGGTCTCGAAGTCGCAGCTCCGCCCGGCGACCTCGTGTTCTACTACAGCCCCGTCAGCCACGTGGGCCTCTACATCGGCAACGGCAAGATCGTCGACGCGGCCAACCCGCGCTCCGGTGTCCGCGTGACCAGCCTGAACTCGATGCCGTTCACCGGCGCCCGCCGCGTTCTCGGCTGACGCCCGCCGCCCTCAGGCGTGGCGGGTGATGAACCGCCGCGACTCTTCGACGATCACGTCGGCGTCGTGGTCGAGCGTTGCCACATGGAAGCTGCGCTGCAGCGTCACCGACGTCACGTCGGCGACCCGCCTGCCGATCAGCTCCCCGCTCAGGTCGTCGACCACGTGGTCCTCGGCCGAACGCATCAGCAGCACCGGGGCGGTGATGTCGCCCAACCCGCGCCGCGCGTCGCTCCACAGCCCCGTCATGGTCGACAGGCTCGTCACGGAGAACCTCGGGTAGCCGCGCTCCTCGATGCCCGGCTTCGCGATGTCGGAGGCGATGCCCTTCTGGGAGGGGAGCACCCGGTGCAGGAGGGCCGCGGGCGGGATGCGCCTGTCGCGGGTCGCGATGGCGGGATTGACGAGCAGGATGCCCGCCACCTTCCGCTGCTCCGCGAGCCGCAGGGCGAGGGCCCTCCCATCGACAGGCCGGCCACGAAGACGGGTCCGGTCGGCCCGGCCAGCTCGAGGTATGCCTCCTCGACGGCGGCGTACCAGTCCCACCAGCGGGTCCGGGCCAGGTCGCGCCAGGTGGTGCCGTGGCCGGGCAGCCGTGGCGCGATGACGCGGGCGCCCTCCCAACCCTCCGACGGGGTGGCGAGCGCGCGGGCCCACGGCGCGATCGACTGGACCGATCCGGTGAAGCCGTGGCTCATCACGACACCGATCCGTCCCTCCCCGACCCTCAGGGTGCGTGCCTCGGGCCAGATCTCCGGTGGCCTGCGGTGCATGGATGCCATGGCTGCAGGATAAGGGCGTCGGCGCGGGTCGGGATAGAATGCCGCCCATGTTCTGGTACCGCTTCTTCAAGTTCACGATCGTCAGGCCGATGGTGAAGTACAGCTACGGAACCCTTGTCTACGGGGAGGAGCACTTCCCCAAGGAGGGCGGCGCGATCCTGGCCTCCAATCACATCGGGGCGCTCGACTCGCTGGTGGTGCCCGCGATGATGCCGCGGCCCATCACCTTCCCGGCGAAGGCGGAGCTGTTCAGCGGCAAGGGTGGCGTCGGTAACAGGATCGTCGCGTGGTTCCTGAAGATCATCAAGATGGTGCCGATGGACCGCAGCGGGGGCCGGGCGTCGGCCAACGCGCTCGAGGCGATCTCTGCGGTGCTCGCCGAGGGCCAGGTCGTCGCCATCTATCCGGAGGGCACCCGCTCACCCGATGGGCGCCTCTACAAGGGAAAGACGGGGATGGCCCGGATGGCGCTCAACAACCGCGTCCCCGTGATCCCCGTCGGCGTCGCGGGCACCAAGTCGGTCAAGGGCCCGTTCGGGCTCCCGTGGGCGCGCCGCCCGTGGTGGTGATCGGCAGGCCCTCGACTTCTCCGAGTTCTACGACACGCCCGGCAACAGCAAGGTGCTGCGCTACGTCACGGACGAGGCGATGGCCGCCATCCAGAGCCTGACGGGCCAGGAGTACGTCGACGTCTACGCGTTGCGGGTGAAGTCGGGCGATCTCACCCCGAGCAGGCGGACGGGTTCGTCCTCGAGCGGCCCGGGGCGGCGAGCCCCCGTCATCGAACCACGGGCGCCGCGTGCCGAAGCCTGACCCGACGACGCGGCTGCTGGGCTGGCTCCGGCGCCACGTCCTCTGGTTCCGTGACCCGACAGACACCCTCGGCCGCGTCTACGCGGTGTGCGAGGTGGCGCGCAGCATCCTCGCGGTCCACGCCATCACGGTGAACCTGTTGATCGTGGCGCCCCGCGCCACCTCCCCGGTGGGGTGCTCGCAGCGTCGCTCGCGCTCGCGTTCTGGCAGGTGTTCATCTCCCTGCGGATGCGCAGACCCGGCAGGCGCACCAGGCGGGCGTTCGTCGCCGACCTTGCGGTGACCGTGGTCATCATCCTGACCACCATCGTGACTGTGCCGCCCGGCGGGCGCCGCTGTCGCTGGCCGGCTACTGGGCCGGCGGTTGCGCCGCCTACGCCGCGATCTTCCTCAGTTACCGCTGGGGCACCGCGTTCGCGCTGATCACGTCGGCCGCGCTGCTCGCCCACCCGGCCACTTCGCCATGGAGCGGGTCGGCGCCGCCTTCATGACCATCCTGCTGACCGCCTGCCTCGGCAGCCTGGTGACGCAGTTCCGGGCGACGCTGGGGAGCAGGAGCAGGAACGGCTCCGCAGCGCGGCGCTCGCCGAGCGGGAGCGACTCTCGCGGATCGTCCACGACGGCGCCCTGCAGGTGCTCGCGCTGGTGGAGCGCGAGGGCCCGTCGCTCGGCCCCGTGGCATCCGGCTGGCGGCCCTGGCACGCGAATCGGAGGCGCAACTGCGGATCCTGCTGCAGGACAGGGAGATCCGCGACATCGAGCACGGCGGGACGGTGGACCTCGCGGCCGCACTGGACAAGTACGCCTCGGCGCGCGTCACCGTCTCGACGATGGCGAGCCTGGTCATGGCGCCCCGCCGCCTGGTCGACGAGGTGGAACGCACCCTCGCGGAGATCCTGATGAATGTCGAGAAGCACGCCGGGCCCGACGCGAAGGTCTGGATCCTGCTCGACCAGGAACTCGACGACGAGGTGATCCTGTGGGTCCGCGACAATGGGCACGGCATGAGCGCCGCGCAGCTTCAGGAGGCGACCGACAAGGGCCGCCTCGGGATCCGGGACTCGATCGTCGGGCGGATGGACGACCTGGGGGATCCGCGATCCTGAAGTCGTCGCCCGGTGCGGGTACGGAATGGGAGCTGCGGTTCCCGATCGAGTCGGATGACATGGAGGACTGATGACCGGACGCAGGCGCGTGATGCTTGTCGACGACCACCCGATGTGGATCGATGCCCTGAGCGAGGACCTGACCGAGGTGGGGTTCGAGATCGTGGCGGTGGCCAAGAACGGCACCGAGTGCCTTGCCAGGGCACGGGCCACGAGGCCCGAGATCGTCGTGATGGACCTGCAGATCCCCGAACCGGACGGGGCGACCTGCATCGAGATCCTGCTCGGCGAGTTCCCCGACATGCACGTGCTGGTGATGTCAGCCAGCGGCGAACGCGACGACGTGCTGCGGGCGATGAAGGCGGGTGCGAAGGGCTACCTGGTGAAGTCGGCGTCCAAGGAGGAGCTGATCGAGGGCGTGCAGCGCACGGCCGTCGGCGACGCCGTCTTCACGCCCGGCCTGGCGGGCCTCGTGCTCGGCGAGTTCCGCAGGATGGTCAACGTGGCCCGGTCGCACAACGAGGAGGGACCCGTTCTGACCACGCGTGAGATCGAGGTGCTGCGCCGCGTGGCGAAGGGGATGGCCTACCGGGAGATCGCGGACGAGTTGTTCGTCTCGCACCGCACCGTGCAGAACCACGTGCAGAACGTGCTGCGGAAACTGCAGTTGCACAACCGCGTCGAGCTGACCCTCTACGCCATCGACAACGGCCTCCACGACCCCGATTCCTGAGCCGTCCACGGGCGTCCGACGCGGAGGGTCGCCGTGGGGTGGTGGGTAATCTGACGCCCATGTCGAGCATCATCTCCCGGGAAGAACTGCGCGCGCTGCCCTTCGTCCAGCAGCCCAGCTACCCGGACCAGGCGGCCCTTGACCGCACCATCGACCAGTTGGAGCGGCTCCCACCCTCGTGTTCGCCGGCGAGTGCGACGATCTGCGCGCCAAGCTCGCCGACGTGGCCGAGGGTCGCGCGTTCCTGCTGCAGGGCGGTGACTGCGCCGAGACCTTCGATGCCGTCACGGCCGACAACATCAAGCGCAAGCTGCTCGTGCAGCTGTCGATGGCCGTCGTGATGACCTACGCCGCGCAGGTGCCCGTCGTGAAGGTGGGCCGGATCGCCGGCCAGTATGCCAAGCCCCGCTCCAAGGACACCGAGACGCGCGGCGACGTGACGCTGCCCGCCTACCGCGGTGACGCCATCAACGGCTTCGAGTTCGACCCCGCATCCCGCGCCCACGACCCCCAGCGGCTGCTGGACGTCTACAACTCCTCGGCGGCGACGCTGAACCTGGTGCGCGCGTTCGTGAAGGGCGGCTTCGCCAACCTCCGCGGCGTGCACAGCTGGAACGCCCAGTTCGTCGCCGACTCCGAGGTGGAGCAGGAGTACGAGGAGCTCGCCTCCGAGATCGACCGCGCGCTGGCCTTCATGGTCGCCTGCGGCGTCCACGACGAGTCGCTCAGCACCGTCGACTTCTACGCCTCGCATGAGGCGCTGCTCCTCGAGTACGAGCGGGCCCTCACCCGCGTCGACTCCCGCTCCGAGGACCTGTACGGCTGCTCCGGCCACATGCTGTGGATCGGCGAGCGCACCCGTCAGCTCGACGGCGCGCACGTCGAACTGCTGAGCCGCGTGCGCAACCCGCTCGGCGTGAAGCTGGGCCCCACCACGACGGCCGAACAGGCCATCGCGCTCGCCGACGCCCTCGACCCCGACCGGATCCCCGGCCGGCTCACGTTCATCACCCGGATGGGTGCGGGCAAGGTGCGCGAGGTGCTCCCCTCCGTCATCGCGGGCGTCGAGGCCACCGGCCGCAAGGTCGCCTGGGTGTGCGACCCGATGCACGGCAACACGTTCGAGGCGGCCAACGGCTACAAGACGCGCTCGTTCGCCGACGTCGCCGACGAGGTCAACGGCTTCTTCGACGTCCACGAGCAGCTCGGCACCTGGCCGGGCGGCCTGCACGTCGAGCTCACGGGTGACGACGTCACCGAGTGCGTCGGCGGCGTCGCCAACCTCAGCGAATCCGATCTGGAGAGCCGCTACGAGACGGTGTGCGACCCGCGGCTGAACCGCAACCAGTCGCTGGAACTGGCGTTCACCGTGGCCCGCAGGCTGCGCAACGGCCGCATGAACCACGACAACCCGGTGCAGCGGTTCAAGGCCAAGGAACTGTGATCGACCTCCGCAGCGACACCGTCACCCGGCCGTCCGCCGGGATGGTCGAGGCGATGCTCGCGGCCCCGTCGGTGACGACGTCTACGCGGAGGACCCAGCGTCGCCGCGCTCGAGGCGGAGACCGCGGCACTGTTCGGCAAGGAGGCGGGCCTGTTCTGCGCGACCGGTTCACTGTCGAACCTGCTCGGCGTCTGGCTCCACACCCCGGTGGGCTCCGAGGTGCTGTGCGACGGGTACGCCCACATCGCGCGCGCCGAGATGGGTGCCCACGGGGCGCTGCACGGCGTCACCATGCGCACCTGGACCTCCGAACGGGGCGCTCTCGTGGCCGCCGATGCGCTGAAGATGCTCGCCGTCGACTGCGGACCCTACCTCGTCGAGACCGCCTGCCTCGCAGTGGAGGACACCCACAACTTCGGCGGCGGCACGGTGCAGGATCACGCTGAACTGGTGGCCGTCACCGCGGGCGCGCACGCGGCAGGTGTGAAGACCCACCTCGACGGCGCACGGCTGGCCAACGCGGTGGCCGTCACCGGCCGCCCGCTCAGCGCATACGGGCCCTGTTCGACACCGTCAGCCTGTGCCTGTCCAAGGGCCTCGGCGCGCCCGTCGGTTCCGTGCTGGTCGGCACGGCCGACGACATCGCCCGCGCCCGGGTGCAGCGCAAGCGGCTCGGTGCCGGCTGGCGGCAGGCGGGCATGCTCGCCGCGGCCGGCTCGTATGCGCTGCGCCACAACCTGGCCCGGGTCTCCGAGGACCACGCCTCCGCACGGACGCTGGCCGACGCCATCAACGCGGTGCGGCCCGGCGCCGTCGACGATCCGTCGACGAACATCGTGCTGATCCCCACCCGGACGCACCCGCGGTGGCCGCACGGCTGAGGGAGCGGGGCGTGCTGATCAGCGTGCTCGGCCCCGACGCGCTGCGGGCCGTCACGCACCTGGACGTGACCGCGGACGCCTGCGCCTCGGCCGGGGCGACGATCGGGTCGCTCCTGGGCTGACGGGCGTCAGTCGAGCGCGCCCTCGCGTTCGGTCGACGGGCCGACCTCCAGTTCGGGGATCGGCCGCGGCCACGCGCCGAGCTCCTGCCACACGTGGTCTGGCACGCGTGCGAAGAAGCCGCGCAGGAACGCGTCGGCCCCTCGATGTCCTCAGGCAGCCAGTCGGAGTCGACCGCGAGCCGGATCCGGCCCGGTGCCCGATCCGGAACTTCGGCGGCCGCGTCGCCATCAGGTACTCCATCTGACGCTGGTGGATCACGGCGTGGGCGATCCGCTCGGAGTCGCTCTCGATCCGGAACGCCTTGTTGAACGCCTCCCACTCGAAGCGCTGGCTCCGCCCCATCAGGCCCCAGTTGACGCCGAGGTCGATGAACGGGAACGCGGTGCGGAACTCGCACACCGTCTCCGTGTGGTTGTGGGTAGTGGTGTGGGTGCGACCCTCGGAGTCGGTGCTGGTGCTCGTCGTCTGCCAGGTGTGCCGCAGCCGGATGAACGGCAGGTTCGCGTTGCCTGCCACGATGACGTCGTGGGCCTCGTGGCGGGAGCCGACCCGGGTGACGTCGACCATGTCGAGCATGGAGTCGTCGCGGTCGCGGTAGGTCCAGTCGGGGTGGTTGCTGAAGCTCAGCCCTGCGGCGGTGTGGGGCCGACCAGGTCGGCGGCGGGGCCGGTGAGCAGCGCCGAGCGGGCGGCGGCCAGCGCCTCGACGGCGACGCCGAGCGCGGCCGCGTCGTCCTCAACACCGAGCAGCACCAGCCGGTCGTGGTCGACGGTCAGGTCGTTGGCGCGGGCGGGAGCGAGCGCCGAGGCGAGCTCGGAGGCGTACCGGGGGTCGCCGGTCACCACTGCGGCCTGCCCCGCGGCACGATCGCCAGCGGCATGGAGTGGGGCAGCGGCATCGTCAGGACGAAACCCGCCCTGCCGTAGCTGGTCGAGTCGTAGTGGAAGGCGGAAAACGGCGTGCCGTCGGGGCGGCGCCGGTCACCTGCTTCTTCACGCTGCGTTCGAAGCCCTCGCCGAAGGGCGGCACGTTCAGGCCGTGCGCGATCGCGATGGACGGCGACCCGAGGTACGTCCAGCCACGCGACTCGAACGACTTCACGTAGCGGTGGTGCAGCCATGCCCAGAGGCCGAGGCCGATGGCCACGGCGACGACGAGCACGATCAGCAGGGGACCGAGATCCATGGTGTCAGCCTCCGATCAGACGATGATCAGCTTCACGGTACTGCCTACCGGCACCTTGCTGCCCTCGGCCGGGTCGGTCGACTTTGCCAGGTTCAGGGGCAGCCCGAATCCCGAGTCGTTCTGGATCTCCACCTTCAGGTCGAGATCCTCGAGGATCTTCTTCGCGTCGTCCGCGTTCTTGCCCCACACGCCGGGGATGGTGACCATCTGCGGCCCGAGCGACCTGACGATCGTCACGGTGTCGCCGCGGTACAGGTTGCCGCTGCGGGGGTCCTGCCGGATCACGTTGCCCTTCTCGACCGTCGCGGAGTTCTCCTCCTTGACGCTCACCCTGAAGCCGAGGTCGTCCAGTTCCTTCTCAGCGTTCGCGGCGGACGAACCGACCAGGTCGGGCACCCGGATGGGTTCGCGGCCCTTGGAGACGGTCAGGTCGACAGGCGTGTCGCGCTTGAGCTCAGCGCCCTCCTCGACGGATGCCTTCAGCACGGTGCCCGCGGCCTTGTCCTCCGACCAGGCCTCGGTGACCTTCCCGACGGCAAGCCTGCCGTCGGTGAGCGCCTTCTCGGCCTCCTCGCGGGTGAGCCCCACCAGCCTGGGGCGGGGTAGCGCTCGGGCCCGAGCGACATGACGAGCGTGAACTCGGAGCCGCGGACCAGCCGCTCCCCGGAGGTGGGATCCGTGCGGATCACCATTCCGACGGGCACGGTCTCCGAGTGCTCCTCGGTGACGGTGACGCCCAGGTCGTTGGCCTTGGCCGCCTCGGTCGCCGTGGTCTGGTTCATGCCCGCCACGGCGGGGACGGTGGTGAAGCGGCCCGACATGGCCCACCACGAACCGACGCCCGCGCCGGCCGTGAGCAGCAGCACGAGCAGCAGCGCGATGACCCCGCGCCTGCGCTTGTGCACCGGGTCATGCGAGATGTGCAGCGGCGGGAAGACCGGCGTGCGCTGGCTGCGCGGGAATGGGCCAGCGAGGATTCGGGAACGACCGGCTGCCGGTCGGGCGGCGGGATCGGGGTCGATGCCGCGGATTCGGCGGCCCTCCACTCGGAGCGACCCACCACGACGGTGTCCGGGGTCGGCGCGGACGACGGCCTCGGCCGTTGGCGGGCCGGAGTCGCTCGGTGACGCCCTCGTCGGGGCTCTCGGGCAGCAGGGAGGCCGCGAGTTCGGGGTTGTCGGAGCCGTCGCGGGCCATCTCCTGGCGCACCTTCCGCACCGCGGCCAGCAGCTCCTGACCGTCGGGGATCCGGGCCCTCGGGTCGCGCCTGGTGGCGGCGAGCACGAGCGTGTCGAGGTAGTCGGGCAGCGGATGCTGCCCGCCCATTCCGAGCTCGGCGAGTCGCTCCGACGGCTTCTCGATGTCGACATTGACGTGCCGGTAGGCGATCTGGTAGTTGTTCTCGCCCGTGTGCGGCTTTGCGCCGGTCAGCATCTCGAACAGCACGACGCCCGCCGAATAGATGTCGCTGCGGTGATCGGGGCGCGCGTGGGTAACCAGTTCGGGCGGGAGGTAGCTCGCGGTGCCGAGCAGCACACCGGTGGCGGTCATCTGCGGGGAGCCCACCTGGCGGGCCAGCCCGAAGTCGGCCACCTTCACCCGACCGCGGTCGGTGAGCATCACGTTTTCCGGCTTGATGTCGCGGTGCACGACGCCCGCCTCGTGGGCTGCCGCGAGCGCGGCCGCCACCTGCTCGAACAGCTCGAGCGCCAGCGCCGGGGGCAGCGGCGCCTCCCGGGAGATCAGCCGGCGGAGGGTTTCGCCGTCGATGAACTCCATCACGATGTAGGGCTGGCCGTGCGAGCTGCCCTGGTCGAAGATGCTGACGACGTTGGGGTGGCTCAGCACGGCGGCGGAGCGGGCCTCGCGGTCGAACTTGGCCGCGAACTCGTCGTCCTCACCGAGGTCGCTGCGCATCACCTTGACCGCCACCACGCGCGACAGTCGCTGGTCGCGGGCCCGGTAGACGGTGGCCATGCCCCACGGGCCACCCTGGCCACGATCTCGTAGCGCCCGTCGAGCACCTGGCCGACCAACGGGTCGAAAGTGCTGCTCATGCCACTCCAGGAACGCTAGGGGAAAGCGTGCCGGTATCACCGACCGCCCTCGATTGTATGCACCCTCCCAGCGGGGTGCCCGACGCCGCGCCGGACGGGTCTCACCGACCTGCCTGCGGACTAGGGGTCGGACCCAATAGAGTGTGGCCGAGACCCAACGCAGGAAAGGGGCACCGTGACTGCTCTCGTGCCGCTGACAACCCGTCTCCGCACCTCGCAGGTGGCGCTCGTCCTGCCACCGGAGGTGTCCGGACCCGAGGCCGCCGACTTCGCCGCGCACGGTGCCGATCTGCTGGTGTTTTCGAAGGGAAACCGCAGCACCGAGGAGGCGGCCGGGGCGATCAAGGTGGCCAGGAACCGCCTGTTCGGGCTCCCCGCCCTCGTCGCGGTCGACGACCTTGCCGTGGCGATGGAGATCGGCGCCGACGTCGTGTTCCTCAAGCGCCCAGGCTGGCGGCCGTTCGGCTTCCCGAGGCCGCACGACTTCACCCTCTTCGGCCGCTCGATCGACGATGCGGGTGACGCGGACAAGATCGACGGCGACCCGTTCGCGTTCGGCTTCCTCGGGCCCGCGGTCGTCGGGGACGACGTCTCCCCGGTGATCGCGGAGATGGCGGCCGCCCTTCCACCCTCGCCCTCCCGCGCGACCTGTCTGGTTCGCCGCGGGCGGCATCGGCAGCCACAACGTGACGGCGGTGCTGCACGCGGGGGCCAGGAGGGTGACGGTGTCGAACTCCGTATTCCGTGCGGAGGACCCGTTCGCCGAGGTCCGCGTCATCGCGGAGGCGGTCAAGGCGGCCTGGCGGGCCGACGCCGACTCCGAGGCCTACGTGACGGACTCGTTCGCGACCTGACCCACAGCCGGGGCGTCTCGCCGCGGACGATGACGGTGACCCACCACAGCACCTCGACGCCCACCATGCCGAAGAGGCCGGCGAGCACGCCGAACGTGACGGCGGGCAGGCTCGTCACGTCGAGGCCGAGCCAGTGCTGGGCGAACGGCAGCACGAACATGGTGAAGTAGAAGCCGTAGGCGAACAGCACGAGCGTCGCGCGCCACCACACGTAGGGGCGGGCCACGATGCTCAGCACCCAGGTGGCGGTCATGATGAGCGTGATCAGCGTGGCGGTGGAGGCCTGCGCCTGCACCGCGTCGCTGACCTCACCGAGGCCGCGGGTGACGAGGTAGGTGGTCAGCGTCGCCGCTGCCACGATCGCCCCGCCGGGGATGGCAACGGCCAGGGTGCGGCGCACGAAGCCCGGCCGCGCGCGCTCCCGGTTCGGGGCGAGGCTGAGCAGGAAGGCGGGGATGCCGATCGTGAACCAGCCCACCACCGTGATCTGCAGCGGCAGGAACGGGTTGGGCAGCCCGAGGATGCCGACGGTGAGCGCGAGCAGTACCGAGTAGATGGTCTTGGTGAGGAACAGTTTCGCGACCCGCTCGATGTTGCCGATGACGCGCCGGCCCTCGGCCACCACGTGCGGGAGCGACTCGAACCGGTCGTCCAGCAGCACGACCTGGGCGACGGCACGGGTGGCCGACGACCCGGAGCCCATCGCGACGCCGAGGTCGGCGTCCTTCAGGGCCAGCACGTCGTTGACGCCGTCGCCGGTCATGGCGACGGAGTGGCCGCGGGCCTGCAGCGCGTCGACCATCTGGCGCTTCTGTTCGGGCGTGACGCGGCCGAACACGTCGCCGTCGTTGACGGCGTCGATGAACCCGGGGCCGGGTGCGGGAGGGTGCGGGCGTCGACGACCTCGCCGATGGCGACGCCGAGCGAGCGGGTGACCGCGCCGACCGAGGCCGCGTTGTCGCCCGAGATCACCTTCACGGCGACGTCCTGCTCCCGGAAGTAGCGCAGCGTGTCCGCCGCGTCGGCGCGGGTCACCTGGTCGAGCACCAGCAGGGCCTGCGGGGTGACGGTGCCGGGCGCGGCGGGGGAGTCCACCGCGACATCGGAGGTGGCGAGCAGCAGGACGCGCCTGCCGGAGGCGCCGATGGCCTCCGCCCGGGCCGCGACCTCGCCGTCGGCCAGCACGTCGGCGGCGCCGAGCAGCCAGCTGCCGTGGCCGTCGAAGGTCGCCCCCGACCACTTCTTCGCCGAGGAGAACGGGGCCCGCACCAGCAGTGGCCACGGCTCCGCGGCGGAGGGCACCACCGCGTCGATCGCCTGCATGGATGCGTTGGGGGTGGGGTCCGAGGCCACCAGTTGGGTCAGCGCGGCGGTCACGTCGCGGTCGGTCAGCGGGATGATCTCGCCGAGCGTCAGGGCGTGCTCGGTCAGCGTCCCGTCTTGTCGACGCACACCACGCTCACCCGGGCGAGGCCCTCGATGGCGGGCAGTTCCTGCACCAGTGCGTTGCGGCGGCCCAGCCGGATCACGCCGATCGCGAAGGCCATCGACGTCAGCAGCACGAGGCCCTCGGGCACCATCGGCACCAGCGCCGCCGTCATCCGCAGGACTGCCTCCTGCCACGTGGTGTCCGGCTGTGAGAACTGGACGGCGATGTTGAGGATGCCCACCGGGATCAGCAGCCAGGTGACGTACTTCAGGATCTTGTTGATGCCCTGCCGCAGCTCGGAGGATACGAGGGTGAACTTCGCGGCCTGCGCGGTCAGTTGGGCGGCGTAGGCGTCGGCGCCCACCTTCTCGGCGCGGTAGGTGCCGGTGCCCGACACCACGAACGAGCCCGACAGCACCGGGTCGCCCGGGCTCTTCGGCAGCGGGTCGGCCTCGCCGGTGAGCAGCGACTCGTCGATCTCCAGGTAGTCGGAGCCCACGACGCTGCCGTCGACGACGATCTGCTCGCCGGGGCCACCGCGATCAGGTCGTCCAGCACGACGCCGTCGCGCACGATCTGTCGCGGCCGCCCGTCGCGGATGACGGTGGGGTGGGCCTCCCGACGACCGCGAGCTTGTCGAGGGTGTGCTTGGCGCGCAGCTCCTGGATGATGCCGATGACCGAGTTGGCGATGATCAGCATGCCGAACAGGCCCTGGATGAGGTGGCCGGTGATGGCGACGCACACGAACAGGGCGAAGAGGATGGCGTTGACGCGGGTCAGGACATTGGCCCGCACGATGTCGAGCGTGGAGCGACCCGAGCGCGACGGCAGCGTGTTGACCTGCCCGGCGGCGATCCGCCCGGCGACCTCGGCGGCGCTGAGCCCGGTGGTGCCGAGCGTGGTGGCAGGGTCAGCTGGCACGGTTGACGCTCTTGTCCGCCAGTGCTGCCAGCGCGGTCCGACCCTCCTCGGTCATCGGGGTGGTGGAGAGGATCCGCTCGGCGTGGCGCAGGTTCTCCTCGATGATGCGCTCGACGCCCGCCTTCGCGCCGGTGGCCTCGATGAGGGTGGCGGCGCGGTCGATGTCGCCGTCAGTCAGGCGCTCCGCCCCGAGCAGATCGGTCAGCTCGGCGGCCGCGGCGGGCGAACCGTCGGCGAGCGCCGTCAGCACGAGCACGGTGCGCTTGCCCTCGTGGATGTCGCCGCCGTAGGGCTTCCCGGTGACCGCCGGGTCGCCGTAGACGCCGAGCACGTCGTCGCGCAGCTGGAAGGCGCGCCCGATCACGGAGCCGAACTCGCCGAGCGCGCCCAGCAGGACGTCGTCGGCGCCTCCGAGCGACGCGCCGATCTGCGCGGGCCGGCGGATGGAGTAGCGGGCCGACTTGAACTCGAGGACGCGCCGCGCCACGGCGAGCTCGTCGGCGAAGGTCGCCGCCCCGGTCACCCGGTACTGTGCGCTGACGTCGAGGAACTGCCCTGCCGTCACCTCGCTGCGCATCGCGGAGAGCAGCGGCCGGGTGCGCTCGAGGCCCGGCGCGAGCGACGAATCGGCCAGCTCGAGGCTCCACATCAGCAGCAGGTCGCCGAGCAGGATCGCGGTGGACACGCCGAAGGCGGACGCGTCGCCGACGCCACCCTCCGCGGCGTGGAATGCCTCGAACCGCTTGTGCGCGGCGGGCTGGCCGCGGCGGGTGTCGGCGTCGTCGATCAGGTCGTCGTGGACAAGGGCGCTGACGTGCAGCAGGTCCAGGGAGGAGGCCACCGCGAGCAGCGGCGCGTCGTCCTCGGGGAAGCCGGCCGCCGCGACATGGCTCCAGTAGCAGAAGGCGGGCCGCAGCCGCTTGCCTCCGTCCGTGGCGAGGTGGGCCACCCGCAGGAGCTCCGGCACCCCGACCTCGTCGATGAGGGGGCGCTGGGAGGCGAGGAACCGGTCGATGGTTTCGCCGACCGCGGACAGGAACCCTCGTTGAGCGGGGAGGCGGGAACAAGCGTGCGTCTCACGTGGGCAGCTTAGTCGAGTGGCCGCAAGGCTCTCCTATTGTGGGGGCATGCCTCTGACCACGTCACGACCGGGGACGGTCGGCGCCCTGCTCGCCTCCGCCCGCGGCCCCTGTTCTCGTTCGAGTTCTTCCCACCCAGGTCCGAGGAAGAGGAGCCGATCCTCTGGCGGGCGGTCGATGCCCTGTCACCGCTCAGTCCCGATTTCGTGTCTGTGACCTACGGGGCGAACGGGTCCCGACGTGACCGCACAATCCGCGCCACCCGGCGCATCGCCGGCTCGGGTGGACCGCTGACGGTGGGGCATCTGACGTGCGTCGACCAGTCGAAGGCCGACATCGCCGAGGCGCTCGCCGCCTACCGCGAGGCGGGTGTCACGAACATCCTGGCCATCCGCGGCGACATGCCCGGCGGCGGCGAGTGGAGCGCACACCCCGACGGCCTCACCAACGCCACCGAACTCGTGCGGTTCATCCGTGAGCAGGGCGACTTCTGCGTCGGCGTCGCCGCGTTCCCCAACCCCACGAGACGAGCAACGACGCTGACCTTGACGCAAGGATCCTGCAGGAGAAGGTGGAGGCCGGGGCCGAGTTCGCCATCACGCAGCTGTTCTTCGACGCCGACCGCTACATCGAACTGGTGGCCCGGATGCGGGCGCTCGGCTGTGCGGTGCCGATCATCCCGGGCATCATGCCGCTGACCGTCATCACGCAGATCGAACGGTTCGCCGACCTGTCGGGGCGTCCGCTCCCTGAGGCCCTCGTCGGGCGGCTGCGGGCCGCGGGCTCGAAGGAGGAGGTCCGCGAGGTCGGGCTGGGCGCGGCGCTGCAGCTGTGCCGCGACCTGCTGGCCGCGGGCGCGCCAGGGCTGCAGTTCTTCACGCAGAACCGGTCGAAGGCAACCCGCGAGGTGCTCGCGCGGCTGAAGGACGAGATGGACGCCGCGCGTGAGGCGGGTCGGCTGGATCGGTTCGCGGAGGTCGCGCCGGCACCCTGACCGCCCGTCGTGGACGACCGATATCCATCGCTTCTACCCAGGCTGTGGTGGGGTCTCCGCGCTGGGTCGGGGTTGTTCGTCGGGGTCGGCCGGTGGCAGTCGGTTGAGCCGGGTACGGGTCGTCGCCCGTGTCGAAGCCACTCCGGTCGATGGGCTGGTACTCGACCATCGCTCCTACCCCAGGCTGTGGTGGGGTTCCTGCACCGGGCCACGGTGATCGTCGGGGTCGGCCAGTAGTAGTCGGTTGAGCCGGGCCGGCGGCGAGGAACGAGTCGTCGCCCGTGTCGAAGCCACTCCGGACGATGGGCAGGATCTCAACCATCGCTCCTACCCCAGGCTGTGGTGGGGATGCTTGCGCCGGGTCTCGTCGAGGTCGGCCAGTGGCAGTCGGCTGAGCCGGGCGGCAGCGAGGTACGGGTCGTCGCCCGTGCATCGGTGCTCCCGGCCGCCCTCGCGCCGGTGCCGGTGGCGACCGGCGCCGGAGCGTCCGTGGTCGGGATCGCCTCCATCCTCGTCCTGTGGCTGCTGGTCTGGATCGGCTGGTCGGCGGTCGAGGCGCCCGTGGGAAGGATCACTCGGAGGAACACGGAGCGCAGCGACCTGCCCGTCGTCTCGCAGCATCTCGCGAAGCTGCGGGCGCGGGAGGGCTCGTGGTGGCCCGCCGTGAGGGCACGACCGTGTTCATACAGCCAGCCCGATGAGCATGTGGCCGCGCCCGTGCGCAACATCGTCCATCACTCGGAGCACGCGCTCCACCCGGACACGCCGCACCACCGCACGGGCGGCTGACCGGCCTCAGGCCAGCAGGGCCCTCCAGTCGGCGGAGCCGACGTCGAGGGTCACCATCCGCTGGGTCGCCCTGGTGAGCGCCACGTACAGCACGCGGACACCGCCGGGCGCCTCGGCCACGATCTCGTCGGGCGAGACCACCACGACGCCGTCGTACTCGAGGCCCTTCGCCTGCAGTGCCGTCACCACGATCAGCCTGTCCTCGAACGGGGCGAGCCGCTCGTCGCCCATCACCAGCAGCTGCACGTCGCGCAGCCGCGACGGCGGACAGACGATGCCGATGGTGCCGCCCACCTGGCCCGCCAGGTTGAGCAGCACGTCGCGCAGGCCGTCTGCGAGGCCGTCAGGGCCGGTCGAGGCGAGCAGCGGCTCGATGCCGGTGGAGCGCACCGCCCGCGGCAACTCCGCGTCGGGTACCACCTTCGTGATCACGCGCGCCGCCAGATCGAACACCTCACTGGGGAGCGGTAGTTCGTCGAGAGGGTGAACGTGCGGCGCCGGGCCCGGCCCACCAGGTCGTCCAACGCCCGCGCCGTCTCGTCCGGATAGGGGTACGAGCTCTGCGCCGGGTCGCCGACGATTGTCCACGACGACTGCGGGCCGCGGCGGCGCAGCATCCGCCACTGCATGGGCGTGACGTCCTGGCCCTCGTCGACCAGGATGTGCGCGTAGGTGGACTGGGGGTCGTCGTCCGGATCCTCGGTGCGCTCGCGGCGCAGCAGGTCGGCGGTGGTGAGCACCTCGGCCACCTCGACGCCCGCCTCCGCGAACAGATCGAACTCGGCGTCTCGGTCCTCGGGCACCGGGCCCAGCACCGCGACCAGCTCGTCGAGCAGGGCCATGTCGGCGATCGACCAGCCGTTGCCCGCGTCGGCGTTGGACTCCGAGCCCCGCAGCCAGGCGTACGAGTCGGAGAGGATCCGGCGCTCTGTCGGACGGAGGTGGACGGCGAGCCGGTCGGTCAGCTCCGGGTCGGCCAGCCGGGCCAGCACACGGGTCGCGCTGAGCGGTGGCCACCAGGTGCCCATGAAGCGGGTGAGGCTCGGGTGGTCGCGCACCTGCTCGTCCAACTCCTGCGGGGAGATGTCGATCTCGGAGGGCAGCTTCGCCTTCAAAGCAGCGACGACCAGGTTGAACGCGAGGTCGCGGCCGCGGTTCAGCTTCGTCTGGCGCAGCACCTGGTCGCGGATCCGGTCGAGGGCCGCCGCATCGAGGCCGAGGACCTCGCCCTTGACGGTGACCCGGACGCGCTGCTCACCCGCGTCGCGGTCCAGCGGGGTGCGCACCAGGCGGTTGAGCAGCGCGACCATCGCGAGGCTGCCCTTGACGGTGGCGGCCTCCGCGCCGTCGACCCGCTCGCTCGACATGCCGAGCACGTCGCTCGCGACGCTTCCGATGGCCTTCAACGTGACGGAGTCCTCGCCCAGGCTCGGCAGTACCCGCTCGATGTAGTTCATGAACACCGAGGAAGGCCCGACGACGAGGACGCCGCCACGCTCGAGGCGCGCGCGGTTGGTGTACAGCAGGTAGGCGGCGCGGTGCAGCGCCACCACCGTCTTGCCGGTGCCCGGGCCGCCGGCGATGATCGTGACGCCCTGGTAGGGGGCGCGGATCGCCTCGTCCTGCTCGGCCTGGATGGTGGAGACGATGTCGCGCATCGTGCGGCCGCGGGCGCGGCTGAGGGCGGCCATCAGGGCGCCCTCGCCGATGATCGGGAGGCTCGAGGCGACAGACGAGTCGAGCAGGTCGTCCTCCAGACCGATCACCTTGTCGTCGCGGCAGCGCAGCACGCGGCGCCGGATCACGCCCATCGGCGCGGCGGGGGTGGCGCGGTAGAACGGCTCGGCGGCCGGCGCCCGCCAGTCGATCACCAGCGGCTCGTACTCCTCGTCGCGCACGCCGATGCGGCCGATGTAGCGGGCCTCCTCCGTGGTCAGGTCGACGCGGCCGAACACGAGGCCCTCGTGCTCCGCGTCGAGGACGGCGAGGCGGCGCGCCGCCTGATAGGCGAAGGCGTCGCGCTCGAAGAGGGCGGTGCCGTCCTCCTCCCGGGTCCAGCCGGTGCGGTCGGAGGTGTAGATGTCTCGGCCGGCCTCGGCGAGCGACTTTGCGCTTGCCGTGGCGGCGGTGAGATTCTCGTAGACCCGGTCGACGTGGGCCTGCTCCAGGGCGATCTCGCGATTCAGGTCGGCGCGCGAAGTACTCAAAACCACTCATCCTCGGTTGGGACAGACAGTCAACCTTACTACCGTCCGGCCTTGTCTTCCGCATCGCGACGCCCCGGCGGGCACCCCGGTTGGCGGTCGGCCTGAGCGATAGGGCACAGTAGATCGGGATTACCGTCTAGCAGTAAATGAGCTGATCCTCCATGACCTCCGCGCCGGAGAGCACCGCATCCAACCGCAACAGGTACATCATCGCCGCCCTCCTGGTGGTGATCGTGGCGCTGGTCGGGATCATCGCCCAGATGCAGCGCGGCAGCTCGGTCGCCGCCCCGCAGCCCAGCGCACCGGTTGGCGCGCAGCCGTCCGCGGGGAGAGCGCCCCGTGACCGTGGAGACGTCCGCGGGCAGGACGGCCGAGCAGATCGAGCTGGAGCGGTTCCTGCTGGAGGACCTGCCGCGCCGTCAGGAGGGCGACCCCTCGCGATGGGCCGGGTCGACGCCGCGGTCGTGATGACCGAGTGGGCCGACTACCGGTGCCCTTCTGCTCCGTGTTCGCCGAGCAGACCCTCCCGCAGCTGCAGCGCTACCTCGACGACGGCACGCTGCGCATCGAGTTCCGCGACCTGGCGCTGTTCGGTGACGAGTCGGTCAAGGCGGCCACCGCCGCCCGCGCCGCGGGCGGGCAGGGCGCCTACTTCGAGTTCGCCCACGAACTGTTCGCGGCGCTGCCCAACGAGGGGCACCCCGACATCCCCGACGAGCTGGTGTTCGGCATCGTCACCGACCTCGGCCTCGACCTCGAACGGTTCAAGGCCGACTGGGCGAACCCGGCGCACGCTGAGGCCGTCGCCCGCGACTCGCAGGAGGCGCAGAGCCTCGGGGTCAGCGGGACGCCCGCCTTCGTGGTCGGCTCGCAGTTCGTCTCCGGCGCGCAGCCGCTCGAGGTCTTCCAGCAGCTCATCGAGCAGCAGGCAGCCCAGCTCGGCTGATGCTGATCGGTTACGCGGGGCCTTCCTCGGCGGCGTCGCTGCGATCCTCAGCCCGTGCGCGGCGCTGCTGCTGCCTGCGTTCTTCGCCTACGCGTTCGGCGGCGACCGGGCCCGGCTGCTCGGCCGCACCGCCCTGTTCTACCTGGGCCTGCTGCTCACCCTGGTGCCGCTCGGCCTCGGCGCGGGCGCGCTCGGGTCGCTCCTGACGGTGCACCGGGACACGCTCTCCATCGTCGGCGGCATCGTCCTGATCGTCTTCGGCCTGATCACGGCGCTCGGCATCAGGATCCCGATTCCCGGCCTGAAGCAGCGCGGCGACCCGCGCTCCGCGCTGGGGCCGTCCTCCTCGGAGCGACCTACGGCCTCGCGGGTGCCTGCACCGGCCCGCTGCTGGGCGCCGTCCTGACGGTGGCGGCCACCGGGGGCAGCGCGCTCTACGGCGGCCTGCTGCTCGCGGCATTCGCGGCCGGGATGGTCGTCCCGCTCGTGGTGCTCGCCCTGCTGTGGGACCGCTTCTCGCTGGGGGAGCGGCTGCGGCCGCGGCCGTTGGAGGTCGGCCCGTTCACCACGTCGGTGGTCGGCATCGTCTCCGGCGCCCTCTTCGTCGCCGTCGGCCTGCTGTTCCTGTTCACCGACGCGACGTCGTCGCTGGGCGGGATCCTCGACGCGACCCGGCAGTTCGAGCTCGAGACCCGGCTCCGGGAGATCGGCGCCGCCGTGCCCGACAGTGCGGTGCTCGCGGTGGTCGCCGTCCTGGTGGGCCTCGCCTCCTGGCGCTGGGCGTCCCGCGGCCCGGCGAGGCAGACGGATCCTGACGCGGTCGCCGACGCCGTCGCCGACGACGAGGGCTGAGGTCAGGGGCGCAGCCGCGGCAGCGTGAAGGCGCGGTTGGTGGGGCGGCAGTCCTCGCCGGTCAACCGCTCGTGCAGCGCGTAGACCGCGAGCGCCGCGCTGCCGAGTTCGGCCCACGGCTCCGGCCCGCGGGCGACGCCGTCGACGCCCGGAGCGACCCGTCCGGGGCGATCACGGCGGGCCGGGCCAGCCAGTCGTCGGCGCTGGTCGCGCGCAGGGGCGACCCGGCGGGGCGTGGCGTCGAGGTCGACGGCCAGATCGCTCCGCTCGACGAACGTGACGCCGCGTTCGGCCACCCGCTCGACGAGCAGGTCGCCGAGGAGCGCCCGGGGCGGCGTGAGCCGTCCTCCCGACGATGATCCAGCGCCCGAACTGGCGTTCCGCGCTGAGCGACAGTGCCTCGACGGCGGGCGCGTCGGGCGAGCCGCCGCCCGCCTCGAGCACGATGCCCGCGAGGTCGTCCGAGACGCGTGAGGCCAGGTCGCCGACGGTGACATCGAGCCACAGCGCGGAGCGCTCCGTCGCTGTCGTCACCGGCGTGACGCCCTCCAGCGCGTGCCGGCGGTAGGCCTGCCAGAGGTCGTCGAGGTCGTCGATCAGGCCGCGCCACCTTCCGCCTCGGCCTCGCCGAAGCGGGCGACGACGGCGCGGTACTGCGGGCCCCGTTCGTCGGGCAGCGTGAGCGTCGACCCGTCGGGGAGCGGGTGTTGCCGGGGTGGGGCCTCGACCAGTTCGACGCGGGCCCGGTTGAGCTCGGCGAGCAGGTGCCCGCCCGACTTCTTGAACAGGTCGCGCCAGGCGGCCGGGACGGTGACGACGTCGGGCGGCGCGGTGGCGCCGCCGAGGGGCCCACCGTCGGTGACGACGGTCACCTCATGGCCGAGCCGGGCGAGCCGCGCGGCCGCCGCAAGGCCCGCGAGGGTGGCGCCCCGGATGATCAGCATGGCGCCAACCCTAGCGGCCCGGCCGCGGTGTCCGAGGGCGCCGACCGCCCCTTCCATGCCCGGCCACGACACGCGGCCGGGCCGTCGATCACCCCGACCCGCCGGGGTTGACGTCTTGTCGGAGGGGAGCCTATAGTGGGAACTGTCCGAACGCCTGTTCTAATTAGTTCGGGGAAGCTCTGGTGTGGACAGGCGTGAAAGGACATGGGCCGCCCCGGCCCGGCGTGGATTCGACCCCCGCGCCGGTCCGGGGTTCCCGGGTCGAATCACATCGTCACCATTCAACGATCCCGGGAGGAAAGGCCATGCGCACCTACGACGAACCCATCCACGTGCTCTTCGCGGAGGAGCCCCGCCAGTTCATCTGGCGCGACCGGCTGCTGCTGGTGAAGGAGGTGCAGGGCCGGTGGAGCCGCGCCACCCCGTGGTGGTCAGGGCGACAGGCCCGGGCTCTGCGTGGCGAGTCGGTCGACGGCGCGGCCGACCCGATGGCCGAGCGGGAGGTGTGGCGCGTCGAGGCGGGCAACGGCAGGCACCGCGGGGTGTATGAGCTGGCCCGCACCGTCGACGCCGAGGACTGGGTGCTGCAGGCGGTGCTCGACTGATGATCGATCTCGGCAACGCCCAGCGCCTGATCGCCCTGGCCGACCTCGCCCCTCCCATGGCCAGCGCTTCGCCGGCGCCTACCACGGCGCCGAGCAGGTCGCGGCCGCGGTGGTGGCCGCCGCCCCGGCCGCATCCGGGGTCGCTCCGGGGTGTGGCCCTGCTCGCCGCCGCGGCCCCGAGCTGGCCGAGTGGGCCGGGTTCTTCTCCTCGCTCGCGCCGCTCGCCGCGGCCGCGCGCGACGGCGCCGCCGTCAGCGAGCGCACCTCGGCCGACCTGGTGCGCGACGCGCAGCGGTTCCTCGGCGACGCCGCTCGCTGGCTGCGCAGGCGGGAACGGGTCGTCGCGGAGGCCGGGTGATGGAGAGCTTCACGCACCTGCGGGTGGCCTCCGGCTATTCCTTCCAGTACGGCGCCTCCCACCCGGGTGAGCTGGTGGCCGAGGCCGTCCGGCACGGCATGGACGCGCTGGCCGTCACCGACCGCGGCGGCCTGTACGGCGCCGTCCGGTTCGCGAAGGCCTGTCTGCAGGCGGGGTCGCCCCATCGTCGGCGTCGACCTCGCGGTGCGACCCGACGGCTGGAGCGCCGCCCACCGTCCCACCGCGGCCCGCGGCGGGCAGCTGCGCGACGAACGGCTGCCGCGCGCCGTCGTGCTGGCCTCCTCGCGGGCGGGCTGGGCCGCCCTCTGCTCCCTGATCACCGCAGCGCAGCTCACCGGCGACCGCTCCGACCCCGTCGTCTCGCGCGAGACGATCGCGCAGCACTGCGCGGGTCGCGACGCGTTCGTGCTGCTCGGGGCCGACTCCGAGGTCGGGGCCCTCCTCTCCGCGGGCAGACCCGACGACGCGCGCCACGCCATCGCCCGGTGGCGCACCGAGCTGGGCGACGGCCTCGTGCTGGCGGCCACCAACCACCAGACCGGCGGCCGCGGCGTCGGCTCCGCGCACCAGGCGGGCGGGATCATCCACCTCGCCGACGAGCAGCGGGTGCCCGTGGTGCTGACCAACATGGTGCGGATGGCGCGCCGCCACCAGGCCGCCACCGTCGACGTGCTCGACGCGGCCCGGCGACTCGTGCCGCTCGACGTGCGCAACATCGACAGGCGCAACGCCGAGGGCTACCTCAAGCCCACCGACGCCATGGCGTCCGCCGCCGCGGAGGCGGCCCGGATCGGGGACGTGCCGACCCCGGGTCGCTCCTGCGGGACACCCGGCTCCTCGGCGAGGTCTGCCGCCTCGACCCGATCGGCGACGTCGGGCTCGGGAGATCCGGCTGCCCGAGTTCGAGACGCTCGGCACCACGCGGGAGGAGGCGCCTTCGGCGCTGCGGGCGCGCTGCGAGGCGGGCCTCGTCGGGCGCTACGCCGACCCCGGCAGGGAGGTGTTCGACCGCCTCGACGACGAGCTCGCGGTGATCGGGAAGCTCGGGTTCGAGTCGTACTTCCTCACCGTCGCCGACGTCGTCGACCTGGTCCGCGGGCTGGGGATCCGCTGCGCGGCCCGCGGCTCCGGGGCGGGCAGCCTCGTCAATTACGCGCTCGGCGTCTCCGGGGTCGATCCCATCCGGTACGGGCTGCTGATGGAGCGGTTCCTCTCACCGCTCAGGCAGGCGCTGCCCGACATTGACCTCGATGTCGAGTCGGCCCGCCGCACCGAGATCTACGACGCGATCCTCGCCGCCTTCGGCGGGCGCCGGGTGGCGTGCGTCGCCATGATCGAGACCTACCGGGTCCGGCACGCGGTGCGCGACGTCGGGGCGGCGCTCAGTCTGCCGCCCGTCGAGATCGACGCCATCGCGAAGGCGTTCCCGCATGTCAGGGCGCGCGACGCCCGCGCGGCACTGCGCGACCTGCCCGAACTGCGCGCCGCCGGGCTGGGGGAGCAGCGCCTCGACCTGCTGTTCGGGCTCGTCGAGTCGCTCGACGGGCTACCCCGTCACATCGCGCTGCACCCGTGCGGCGTCATCCTGAGCGACTCGTCGCTCGGGCAGCGCACGCCCATGGAGGCGAGCTACGGCGGGTACCCGATGAGCCAGTTCGACAAGGACGACGTCGAGGATCTGGGGCTGCTCAAGCTGGACGTGCTCGGCATCCGGATGCAGTCGGCGATGGCGCACGCGCTGGTGGAGATCGGCCGCACCGGCGCCGACGGCCCGACGCCCGACCTCGACGGCCTCGCCCCGTTCGACGACGCCGACGTCTACGACATGATCGCCCACCGGGCCACACTCGGCTGTTTCCAGATCGAGTCGCCCGGGCAGCGGGAACTGGTGGGCAAGTTCGGGCCCGAGACGTTCCACGACCTGATCGTCGACATCTCCCTCTTCCGGCCGGGGCCGGTGAAATCCGACATGGTCACGCCGTTCCTGGAGGCCAGGCAGGGATGGACCGAGCCGGAGTACCTGCACGAGAGCCTCATCCCCGCGCTGGAGCAGACCTACGGCGTCGTCGTCTTCCACGAGCAACTCATCGAGATCATCGCGGCGGTCACCGGCTGCAGCCTCGCGCAGGGCGACGAGATCCGCCGCGCGCTGGGCGACAGGGAGGGGCAGGAGCGGGTGCGTGAGTGGTTCACCCGCAAGGCGGTGGAGCGCGGCTACGAGGGCCCGTCATCGAGCAGGTGTGGTTCATCCTGGCGTCGTTCGCGTCGTTCGGGTTCTGCAAGGCCCACGCGGCGGCGTTCGCGCTGCCCACCTACCAGTCGGCCTGGCTGAAGCGGCACTACCCGGCGCACTTCCTCTCCGGCGTCCTCACCCACGACCCCGGCATGTATCCCAAGCGGCTGCTGCTGGAGGAGGCGCGGCGGATGAACATCGCCATCCTCGGGCTCGACGTGAACCGCAGCACAGGCGCCTACCGCGCCGAGCGGCTGGAGGCCGGCGAGGAGGCCCTCGAGCTGCCTGAGCACTTCGCGATGGGCGCGCCCCGCACCGAGGACGGGCTGCCGCAGGTCACCGGCTGGGGGATCCGGCTCTCGCTCGCCGACGTCAAGGGGATCTCCGAGGACGAGATCGCCCGCATCGTCGCGGGCGCGCCGTTCGTGTCGCTCAGTGACTTCTGGGCGAGGGCACGGGCCAGCGAACCCGTCGTCGAGCGGCTCATCCTCGCGGGCGCGTTCGACCGGATCTACGACATCGGCCGCAGCGCCGCGGTGGCCCGGCACGGCCGCGTGACCCGCCGCGACCTGCTGCTCGCGCTCGCCGACCTGCACCGCTCCCGTAGGGCCGACGAGCGGACGGCGGCCAGGTCGAAGGGCAGGCGGCGGCAGGCACTGACCGACGACCCGGCCGAGCTGGCGCGGCTGCAGCGGGTGCAGTCCGACCGGGCAGGGCAGGCGGTGCAGGGGCCCTCGACTTCGGCGAGGGCGGCGATGACCCCACCGGCGACGTCGTCGCCACCGGGCTGCCCGAGATGGACGACGAGGAACGACTCAAGGCCGAACTCGAGATCCTCGGGCTGGACGCCAGCCGGCACATCATGGGGCGCTACCTGCCGCTGCTGCGGGCGATCGGGGCGTCCAGTTCGCGCGTTCTGCTTGGGCACCGCAACCGCGACGAGGTGCTGGTGGCCGGGGTGAAGGTGGCGACGCAGACGCCGCCGGTGCGCTCGGGGCGGCGCGTCATCTTCCTCACCCTCGACGACTCGACGGGGCCCGTCGACACCACGTTCTTCGAGGACGTGCAGGGCCCGTACGCGTCGACCGTGTTCTCGTCCTGGATGCTGCTGGTGCGCGGGCGGATCCGGCGCACCGGCCCGCGCGGCATCTCGATCCGCGCCACCGGGGCGTGGGATCTCGGCACGCTCGACGAGGCGTGGCGGGGGCCCTCAACCGTGGTGCCACCGAGGAGGAGGCGATCGCCGCCGTCACGGCCATCCTCGACGAGGTGCCCGAGGGGTACTCGCTGGTCGGCACCTGGCAGGAGCGACCCGCACCGCGGCCGCCGACCGCAGACGCCGGGGTCGATCCCGCGGAGCCGGCACCGGAGGGCTTCGAGCCGCCGCCCGACCCGCAACGCGGCCGTGCGGGTGGCATGGGGCAGCGCAGGGTGCTGGTGCATGCGAGCGGGTTCAAGCAGTCGCCCTACTCGGACATCAAGCCGGCGGGCACCGGGGCGGCGGAGGCGCCACGCAAGCTGTGGCACTCCAGCCCGGGAAGTTCAGGAAGGTGAGGGGAATGCGGGTAGTCGCACACGTGGACATGGACGCGTTCTATGCGTCGGTCGAGATGGCGCGGCATCCCGCGCTGCGGGACGTGCCGATGTTCGTCGGTGGCTCCACCCGGGGTGTGGTGCTGTCGGCGAACTATCCGGCGAGGCGGTTCGGCATCGGCGCGGGCATGCCGTCGAGCCGGGCCAGGCGGTTGTGCCCGCAGGTGGCGGTGGTGCATCCCGACTTCGACCACTACTCGGCCGTCTCCGACGGCGTCTCCGAGATCTTCGACACGCTCACCGACCGGGTGGAGATGGTCTCCATCGACGAGGCGTTCATCGACCTCACCACCGCGCTGCGGCGCCTCGGCGGCGACCCGGTTGCCATCGGGGAGCGGCTCCGCGCCCAGGTGATGGACGAGCAGGGCATCGCCTGCTCGGTGGGGATCGGGCCGAGCAAGTTCATCGCGAAGCTCGCCTCCAAGCAGGCAAAACCCGACGGCCTCGTCAGGGTGCTGCCCGCCGACACCATCGCGTTCCTCCACCCGCTGCCGGTCGAGGCGATCTGGGGGTGGGGGAGGCCACCGCGGGAAAGCTGCACCGCCTCGGCCTCGACACGGTGCGCGACCTGGCCAACACGCCGCGGGCCACCCTGCAGCGGGCGCTCGGCGACGGGCAGGGCGCGCTGCTGTTCGACCTGGCGTGGGGGCGTGACGACCGGTCGGTGATCGCGCGGGAGCCGGCCGAGCACAGCGTCGGGTCGCAGGAGACGTTCGGCCGCGACACCGACGACCCGGCGCTGGTGGTCACCGAGATCCTGCGGATGGCCGACCGCACCGCGGGCCGGATGCGCGCCCAGCAGATGGTGGGGCGGACGGTGTCGCTGTCGGTGCGGTTCGCCGACTTCACCACCATCACCCGCAGCGGCACGCTGAAGGCCTACACCGACCGCACGAACGACATCTACGCGGAGGCGCTGCGGCTGTTCGAGAAGTTGGGGCTGCAGCGGGCGAGGATCCGGCGGGTCGGGGTGAGGGTCGAGGCGTTGGTGCCGAAGGGGGAGACGTACCAGCAGCCGGCGCTCGACGAACCGGCCGGGGATGGGAGGAGGCCGAGGAGGCGATCGACTCGGCTGTGCTCCGGTTCGGGCCGAAGGCGGTGCAGCGGGCCCGGCTGACGAGGAGGGCCGAGACGCTCGGGGCCGCAGGCTGACGGGGCCCCACCCGACCCGTAAAAAACGGCCAGTAGCCGGTTCTGGTCGGTCTTGCCGTGAGAATCGGCCACTGACCGAACTGGGAGGTGCCGGTCCGACCCCACCCGACCCCGTAAAAAACGGCCAGTAGCCGGTTCTGGTCGGTCCTGCAGCGAGAATCGGCCACTGACTGATCCTTCCATCCCTTGGCGGGAAAATGGTGGACCGGGCCCGGGGACGGTGGTGGAAGCCCGACGGCGGTGGTGTCGTCGGCGCTGTGGCTGGGAACCGGGGTCGGGTCGCCGGGGTGGGATGGTGGCCCATGTTTTCAGCGGGACCGATCAGAATGGGCTACTGGCCGATTTTTCCGGACGGCGCCGTCCGGGGTCGGGTGGCCGGGGTGGGATGGTGGCCCATGTCTTCAGCGGGACCGATCAGAATGGGCTACTGGCCGATTTTTCTGGACGGCGCCGTCCGGGTCGGGTCGCCGGGGTGGGATGGTGGCCCATATTTTCAGCGGGACCGATCAGAATGGGCTACTGGCCGATTTTTCCGGACGGCCCCCTGGGAGACGCATCGGACAGATGAGAAAGAGGCCTTCCGTGGGCGTGCCGCCCGGCCGGAAGGCCTCTCATGGTCTCGCGGGAGCCGCCGTCAGGAATCGCCCTCCTGGCGACGCCTCCAGCGCTCCTCCAACTTCTCCATGAAGTCGCTGCCCGATGTGGTGGGCGGGTCGTTCTTCGGCGGTGCCGGCTTGGGCCTGCTCGGCTGGCCGTCGTCTCCGACGTGCTGCCAGGAGTTCACGCCCACCAGCACGGAGACCAGCATGATCACGAAGCCGACCACGCTGACGGCCGGATGCACCGACACGCCAGCGATGAGCACCACGATCCCGAGGACGAGGCCCAGCCCTGCCAATGCCGCGCGCCTCCTATGGACGCGCACCTCGGCCGTGCCACTGAGCCTGTCGGCGAGCCTGGGGTCTTCCGCCATCAAGGACGCCTCAAGCTGTTCCAACAGCTTCCGCTCCTGCTCGGATAGGGCCATGTCATCTCCCTCGGGTCTCGTTGTCTTCATTCTAGGCGCCCAGTCAATCGCCGGAGTCGGGCCGGGGTCGGCGACGCGCTGATGGCAGCAGCGAAGTGGGCAACAGCGCTGCCCGAACCCGCCTGCCGGGCTCCGCGGCGCGCGAAACCGACGTCCGGAGCGACCTCACCAGCGCGGGCAGCCCGTCCGTGGCGGCACCCTCCCGGGAGTACCTGCTGATCTCGACGGTGCGGGCGATCGCGAGCAGCGCCGCGGCCCCCTGTTGGGGCAGGCCGCCCGCGAGCGAGCGTGCGACCGGACCGGGTGACCCGTCGGCCCACGGGAGGCCGAAGTCGCGGATGGTGGCGCGCACCTCGGCCCATGCGCCGTCGGCGCGGGCCGCGTCGGCCTGCCCGGAGCGGAGCCGGAGCCGACGCTGCACGAGCCGCACCAGCGCGGGCGCCGCCAGCAGCGCCAGGATGAGGAGGCCGAGGCCGAGGAGCAGCCCGGCGCCGACGCCGCCGCCGCCGGAGGCGTCGGGTGCCTGGGTGGGCGGGGCGGTGGGCGTGGGCGGGGCGAGCGTCGGCTCGGCCGACCCGGTCGCCGACGGCGTGCCCGACGGCTCGGACGAGGGGTTGGCCGACGGCTGATGCGCCGGGTCGGTGTTGTCCGGGTCGCCCGCGTAGGCGGGGGTCGGCTCGAACGGCACCCAGCCGAGGCCGTCGAAGTACAGTTCGGGCCACGAGTGCGCGTCGTGGGTGCTCACCTCGTAGGTGCCGTCGCTCTGCTGCTCACCCGGCGCGAAGCCGACCGCCATCCGGGCGGGATGCCCTGCAGGCGGGCCATGGTGATCATGGCGGCGGTGAAGTGGATGCAGTAGCCGGAGCGGTCCTCCAGCAGGAACGCGCTGATGGCGTCGCTTCCCGACGCGCTCGGCGCGGACAGTGAGTAGGTGAACGCCTCGGAGCGCAGAAACGCCTGGATCGCCAGCGCGGCCGCACCCGCGGTGGTGGTGTCGGAGACGATCTCGTCGGTCAGCGCGGCGACCTCGGGGAGAGTCCCTCCGGGATCTCGGTGAGCACCGGGTCGAGCCCGCCTCCGGCGGCCGCGGTCAGGATGTCCTCGCGCCCGGGGTCGGGTTGCACGGCCTCGACGGTGTAGGCGAGGTTGCGCGTCTGATCCATCCGCTCCGGGCCAGCGGCGACGATGGTGAGGGTGGCCGGGTCGTACGACCAGGTGCCCGCCGCGTCGAACCCGTCGACGGCGAACGGTGCGGGCAGGTACTCGGAAGGCATATCGGCCATCTGCACGCCGACGCTGATCCGGGTGCCGGGGAAGTCGTAGGCGCCGCCGAGGCCGAACCGGCTGAGCCGCATCGGCACGAGCCGCGCTCCGCTGGAGGTGAGGCTCGACAGGGCGACCGTGCGCAGGTAGACGGGGCCGTCGTCGTTGCTGCGGTAGGTGAGCACAGGCTGGTCGGCCGGGCGGCGCAGGTCCTCGGTGAGCCGGACGGTGGGGTCGCTCAGTTGGATGGGGCCGTCCTGGCCGGTGTTCCACGGCTGCTTCTGTCCCATCGGGATCAGCGGGGCGATCAGGAGCGACCCGATCAGGACCACCGACGTCAGGGCGACCGCGGTGCCCGCCCTGGAGGCGTGGAACGGTCCGCGCCGCGACGCCTTGCCCGTGACGGCGCCGGGCCCGAAGCGCTGAGCAGTACGAGCAGGTAGCCGCCGATCACGGGATCAGGTCGGTTACGGGCAGGTCCTCGGTGACGATGAGCGCCGTCATCACGAACACCAGCGAGAGCGGCGCGATGGCCCAGCCGGGCTGCTCGAGCCCGTCGACGAGCAGTTCGAGGACCAGTAGCAGGACGGCGGTGAGCAGGAGAAGCAGCCAGATCATCGCGGGGGCGGGCGGGAGTGGCGGGGTAGGGTGCGGACGATCTCCATGCCGTCGCGGGTCAGCGCGATCACGGAGGTGACGGGGTCGCCGGGCCCGGCGAGCGCGAGGCCGCGCCACACGAGGACGCCGAGCACGGCGGCCAGTTGCGCGAGCAGCGTGGCGGGCCGCGGCGCCCGCAGCAGCGCGAGCCCCAGGCCGACCACGGCGGAGGCGACCAGCAGTGGGAGGGATTGGAGGCTGTAGGCGCCCGGATCGACCAGGGCGTCGAGCGGCGCGAGCGACAGCCAGACGGCCACCGCGATCATCACGGGGTTGAGCGGATGGTAGGAGAACCTCATGACCGGATCCGTCCCCATGCCTGCGGGACGGTCTCATCGGGGCAGTAGCGGGCAACGGTCCAGCCGTGGTTGGCGAGCAGCAGGCAGGCGTCCTCGTGTTCGGCCGACGGCGTGGCCCACGCGTCGGCGTCCGGCACGAGCGCGACGATGCTGCGGGCCCTCGTGCCCGCGGCGGCCAGCGCGGCCGCGTCCTCGACGGTGAGGATGCCGGTCACCGCGACGATCGAGGCGGCCGACGACATGGCCTCCGGGTCGGTGAACGTCTCGCCGAGCCGGCGGTGCTCGGAGGAGGCGAGGTCGGTCATGGCCTCGACCATCGACTGGCGCGCGAGGATGCCCGCGGAGTGACCCGAATCGTAGACGGTGCCCGACGGCGCGACGATCGACAGCCGGTAGCGGCCCCTGAGCAGCAGCATGGCCACGGAGGTGACGGCGGAGACGGCCCATTCGAGCGACCCGCGCGGCCCGTGGTCGCCGTGGGCCGACAGCCTGGTGTCGACCACCAGCGTGCTCGACGGATCCCACGGGTGTTCCTCGAGGCGCACCATCAGGTCGTCCTTCTTGGCCGACAGCTTCCAGTGCACGCGGCGCATGTCGTCGCCGTGGCGGTGTTCGCGCACGAGCACGTCGTCGGTGCCCGCCTGCCCGATCCTCTGCGGGGTGGCGTCTCCCGCGGCGCCGAGGCCGGATCCGCCGGGCAGTTCATCGAGCGGCCAGACGCGTGGGGTGACGCGGAGTTGGGTGTCCGGCCCGTCCGAGGTGATGGAGCGACGGCACAGCCCGAACGGGTCGGTGGCACGCGCGGTGACGGGGCCGATGCGGAACCGCCCGCGCGACTCGGCCTGCACGCTGTAGCCGACTCCCTGGTGCCAACGCCCGAAGCCTCGGGCGATCACGAACGATGCCCCTCCACCCACCTGTGGCGCGGCGGCGTCGGTGATCTTCAGCGCGCTCGACTGGACGGGGCCTCGTTGGCGACCCGCAGTACCACGCGGGCCGTCTCTCCGATCGGCATCAGCGGAGGCTCGACGGTGCGCTTGTGGCTGAGGCGCGGGGAGCGGCCAGCAGGTAGACCATGGCCGCCAACGGCAGCAGCGCGAGCGTCAGGGTCAGCCAGAGGACGTCGGGTTCGCCGATCGCGGAGGCGCCCACCGACGCCAGGCCGCCGATGATGAGGAGCGCGAGCCCGCGGCTGGTCAGCCGTGCGCCACCCAACAAGTTGCCTACCCCGTTCCGGGTCGGCACCGACTGCAGGATGGCTGTGATGACCCCGCGGCGTCGCGCCGGGCGACCTGGGCCTCGACCGTCGGTAGCACGCGGTGTGCGAGCACCTCGACGGCGAGCGAGGACACGTCCTCGGGATGACGTAGTCACGGCCGGCCAGCGCCGCCACCACGCGGGAGGCGCGCATCAGGTGCAGCGATGCGCGGGGGCTCGCGCCCAGCCGCAGGTCGGGGTGGTTCCTGGTGGCCTCGACGATGGAGACGATGTAGTCGTTGATCACGGGCGCGACGTAGACGGCCCGGATGGCCTCGACCGCCGCGGCGACGGTGGCCGCGTCTGTCACGGGGGTGACGCTGGCCAACTGGTCGCCGCCCGCCTGCGCGGTGAGCATGGCGACCTCGGACTGGCGGGCCGGGTATCCCATGGTGATGCGTGCCATGAAGCGGTCGCGCTGCGCCTCGGGAGGGGATAGGTGCCCTCCATCTCGATGGGGTTCTGGGTGGCGATCACCATGAACGGCCGGTTCAGCTTGTAGGTGTGCCCGTCGACGGACACCTGGCTCTCTGCCATCGCCTCCAGCAGCGCCGACTGGGTCTTGGGGAGGCGCGGTTGATCTCGTCGCCCAGCACGATGTGGGCGAAGATGCCGCCGCGCTTGAACTCGAACTCGCGGGTCGACTGGTTGAACACCGACACGCCGGTGACGTCGCTCGGGAGCAGGTCGGGCGTGAACTGGATGCGGCGCACGTCGCCCGCGATGGCGCGGCCGAGTGCCTTCGCGAGCACCGTCTTCCCGACGCCGGGCACGTCCTCGATCAGCAGGTGGCCCTCTGCCAGCAGCACGGTCACCGCCATCCGGATCTGCGCCGGCTTACCGACGATGACCCGGCCCATCTCGGCCGAGATCTTGTTGGCGAGCTGGGACACCTCCGGAAGGGAAGGGGTGGCGGCTTGGTTCACCTGGACTCCTCGTGGTCGTTCGCGGTCGGTCCAGCTGGCCCGATCGGCGAGGACAAGCCTACAAGCACGGGCACACCTCAGGAATGGGGAGAGAAATGGCACGTCTGGGGAGGAAAGTGGGGTAATGTGGCGGCCAGTGGAGCAAAGTGGGTGCCGATAGGGAAGGGAGGTGCCTGATCGATGTTCCTGGGACGTACCAGCCGAAGTTGGACGAGAAGGGCCGCCTGATCCTTCCGGCCAAGTTCCGCGACGCGCTCGCAGCGGGTCTCGTGGTGACACGGACCCAGGACCGGGCGCTGGCCGTATATCCCCGTGCGACGTTCGAGGCGAAGATGACCTCCCTTCTCAGCGCCCGAGCACGGTCAGAGAGGTCCGCAACTATCAGCGCATGCTGATGGCAGGGGCCAGCGATGAGGTTCCAGACAAGCAGGGCCGGGTGACCATTCCCCGAACCTCCGCGCCTACGCAGGTCTGGATCGTGACGTCGTGGTGATCGGGCGGGCGACCGCGCCGAGATCTGGGACGCCGAGGCGTGGCAGCAGTACTCCGAGGGAAGCGAAGACAGCTTCTCGGAGATGGACAACGAGTTCACCGCCCTGACGGGTCTGTGACTCCAACCGGTGATACCCGGCCGGCGAGGCCCTGACTTCACTTCCCCGAAGCCAGGACCGGTCCGGACGGGCATCTCTGGGGGAGCCCCGGTGACGAACGAGGATGAGGGTCGAGCAGCAGTGATGCAGGGATTTGCGGACGTCCACGATCCGGTCATGCGTGACCGGATCGTCGATCTGCTACGCCCGGCCCTCTCCCGACCGGGCGCCATCTTCGTCGACGGCACCCTCGGCCTGGCCGGGCACTCCATCGCCATGCTCGAGGCCTGTCCCGAGGCCCGACTGATCGGGATCGACCGCGACCCCGACGCCCACCAGGTCGCCGCGGAGCGGCTCGGCCCGCTGCTGGAGCGCGCCACCCTCGTGCACGCCGTCTACGACGAACTGCCCGATGTGCTCGACGACCTCGGGATCGACTCGGTGCAGGCCATCCTCCTCGACCTCGGCCTCTCGTCACTGCAGATCGACCGCACCGACCGCGGCTTCGCCTACCGGACCGACGCCCCGCTCGACATGCGGATGAACCCCACGGAGGGCCGACCGCCGCCGACGTGCTCAACACCTACCCCGTCCGGGAGCTCACGAACATCCTCAAGTGGTACGGCGAGGAGCGCTTCGCAGACCGCATCGCCCGCGCCATCGTCACGGCCCGCGCAGAGGCACCGTTCGACACCTCCGGGCGTCTCGTCGAGGTGATCTCGGGGCCATCCCGCGGCCGCCCGCCACACCGGGGCCACCCGCCAAGCGCACCTTCCAGGCGCTGCGCATCGAGGTCAACCGCGAACTGGAGGCGCTCAAGGGCGTCCTCCCTCCGCGGTCGACGCCCTCGCCGTCGGCGGGCGCGTCGCGGTGCTCAGCTACCACTCGCTGGAGGACAGGCTCGTGAAGCAGACGTTCGCGAAGGGGGCCGCCGACCGCGCCCCGCGCGGGATGCCCGTCGTGCCCGAGTCCCTCAAGGCCGAACTCCGGCTGCTGACGCGTGGGGCCGAGCGGCCCGACGAAGACGAGATCGCCATCAACCCTCGGGCCGCCTCGGCCCGGCTGCGGGTTGCCGAACGGATCAGGGAGGCCTCATGAGCGCGGCGCCAGTCCTCACCCGGAGACCGGGCCGACCAGGAAGGCGGCACACCTCCACCTGGTCCAGGCCCCGGCCCACTCGGTCTCGACGCTGGGTTTCGTGACCATCCTGGTCGCGCTGATCGCGATCGGGCTCGGCGGGGTGATGGTCGTGTCGACCTCCGTTGGTGCCCAGTCGCGCGAACTCACCACGCTGCGCAGGGAGGCGAAGGAGCTCGGCTACAAGTCGGCCTCGCTCACCTCCGAGCTGCAGCGCGTCTCGAGCGCCAACGCGCTCGCGCTGCGCGCCACGAGCCTTGGCATGGCGCCCAACCCGTACCCGGCGTTCATCAACCTGGCCGACGGCTCCGTCACCGGTGAGCCCACCCGGTCGAGGGCGACGAGATGCCGTTCCTGACGGGGACGCGGCCCGAGCCGCTGCCCGACACGCCGCCCGTCAAGCAGGCCAGGCCCGAGGCACCCGCCGCGGCCGACGGGTCGCCCAACGATCTCTCCGCGGCGGGAGCGACCGGGCAGGGGCAGCCGTGACGAAGGACAGGCCCGAAGGTTCCCGAAGCCACGCCCCACCGCGAGGCAGGGGCAGACCCGAAGCCCCGTTCCTCCTCAGGCTCCACCGCCCGCTCCTCGTCGGGTTCCCGCCAGGGCAAGGGCGGCGCGTCCGGCTCCCGGCCCGCACCGCGGGCCAGGCGCGCCCGGCCCAGAAGCCCGCAGCGGGCACAACCGCCACGCCAGCAGGCCGCCCGGCCGCGCACCGCGTCCTCCGGGCCGCGTCCGGTGGCGCGTCCCGCCGCGGCCGGCCCACGCAGGCACAAGCGCTCCATCCGGCTCCCCGTGGGCGCACCTCGGTGCGGATCCGCGTGTTCATGGTGATCGTGGCGCTGCTGCTCGGCACCGCGGGCGTGCGCGCCGTCCAACTGCAGGGGATCGACTCGAAGGCCTACGCCTCGCAGGCCGCAGAGAAGATGCAGTCGACGCTCGACCTGCCCGCCGCGCGCGGCACCATCACCGACCGCAACGGTGTCGTGCTCGCTGCCACCGAGCCGGCCATGCTGATCTCCATCGACCCGAGATCGTGCGCAGCAACGGCGCCGATGAGCGCTACGAGATGAGCAAGAGGAAGCAGGAGGAGGCCAAGGCGGCCCCCGAGGCCGTCGCCGAGCTGCTCGTCAAGCATCTCGGAGGCAAGAAGCAGACCTACCTCGACCAGATCGCGAAGAAGGACTCCCGCTACGAGATCATCATGCGGCGGGTGCCTGCCAACACCTACATCGAGCTCAAGAAGGACCTCAAGCTCGGCTTCGACGGTGACGGCAAACGCCCCTGGTGGGGTGTCTACGCCACGAGCGACCCGGTGCGCACCTACCCCAACCGCACCGTCGCGTCCAACGTGATCGGCTGGGTCAACGGCGACGGTGAGGGCGCCTCCGGCCTGGAGTACGTGCTCGACGACAAGCTCACCGGCACCCCGGGCAAGCAGGTCTACGACTCGTCGACCTACGGTCGCATCCCGCTCGGCACCTCCGAGATGGAGCCCGCCGTCGACGGCGACTCCTACGTCACCACCATCGACTCCGACCTGCAGTGGATGGGCGAGCAGGCGCTGGCCGAGGGCCTCAAGAAGTCGGGCGCGAAGACGGGCAAGCTCGTCGTGCTGAACGTCGACACCGGCGAGGTGCTCGCGCTGGCCAACGGGCCCAGCTTCGACGCCGCGAACCCGGGCCGCGCCGACAGCGACGACCTGGGCAACCGGGCCGTGACGGAGGCCTACGAGCCGGGCTCGGTGCAGAAGGTGCTCACCATGGGCGCGCTGGCCGACCAGGGGCTCGTCACACCGGACACGAAGGTGGTCGTGCCGCCGCGCATCGCCTCGGGAGACGGCTCGGTCGGCGACTCGTTCGACCACGGCACCATCAACCTGACAGCCCGCGGCATCATCGCGAACTCGTCCAACATCGGCACCATCATGCTGACCCGCGAGATGGACAAGGCCGACCTGAGCGGATACCTGACGAACTTCGGGCTCGGGTCGAAGTCCGGCCTCGGGCTCCCGGGCGAGAGCGCCGGGTCCGTGCCGAAGCCCGACATGGCCGACTACACGCGCGACCAGATCTCCTTCGGCCAGGGCCTCAGCGTCAACGCCATCCAGATGGCCGCGGCCGTGGCCGCCGTCGTCAACGGGGCACGTACCACCAGCCCACCATCATCGCGTCGGGCACGAAGGCCGACGGCACCGCCGTCGAACTGCCGCAGCCCACGTCGCGCCGCGTGATCTCGGAGGAGGCCTCGCAGGCGGTCGTCGAGATGATGGAGTCGGTGGTCACGCTCAAGAAGGACCGCGCGATCGACGGTTACCGCACCATCGGCAAGTCGGGCACCGCGCAGCGTTTCGATCCCAAGTGCAAGTGCTACAACGGCTACACCGCCTCGTACGTGGGTGCCGCCCGGCGGAGGACCCGAAGATTCTCGTCTACGTGGTCTTCGACCAGCCGACCAACGGCAACCTCGGTAGTCAGCTGGCGCTACCGGTCGTCAACGACGTGCTGAAGCTCGCGCTTCCGCGCTACAACGTCGCCCCTCGACGACCGAGGCGCCGGATCTGCCGCTAACGTTCGAGTGATGGTTACCCCGCTCAGACCCGCCAACCTGCCCCCGCGACCCTGGCTTCGCTGGTGGCCGGGCTCGGCCTCGTCGGCGACACCGACAGCCGCGAACCCGTCTCCGGCATCACGCTCGACTCCCGGGCCGTGGAGCCGGGCTGGCTCTACGTCGCGCTGCCGGGCAGCCGGGCCCACGGTGCCTCGTTCGCGGCCTCCGCGATCGATGCCGGGGCCGTCGCGATCCTCACCGACGACGAGGGCCGCGACCTGATCGGTCCGTCGCTGGTCCCCGTGGTCGCCGCGCTCGACGCGCGGGAGGCCATGGCGACGGTGTCGGCCCGGCTCTTCGGGAGCCCGCCCGCGCCATGACGATGCTCGGCGTCACCGGCACCAACGGCAAGACCACCACCGTCGCCCTCCTGCAGGGTGGGTTGATGGCGGCGGGTGTGTCGACCGGCACGATCGGCACCATCGGGTTCCGGCTCGGCCGCGAGGAGTTGCGGTCGGCCAGGTCGACCGTCACCACACCCGAGTCGCCCGACCTGCAGGCGCTGCTCGGCGTCATGGCGCAGCGCGGCGCCCGGGCGGTGGCCCTCGAGGTCAGCTCGCACGCGATGGCGCTCGGCCGTGTCGACGCGATCGGCTTCGACGTCGTCGGTTTCCTCAATCTCGGCCGCGACCACCTCGACTTCCACAAGACGGTGGAGGAGTACTTCGAGGCGAAGGCCCGCCTGTTCGAGCCGGGTCGCTCCGCGGTCAGCGTGATCTGGGTTGACGACCTGCACGGGCAGGAACTCGCGGCGCGGGTTCTGACCCACGAGCAGTCGCGGCTGATCACCGTCGGCACCATGGAGGGCGTCGACTACCTCCTGGGCGACTACGTGGCCGACGGCGCCTTCGGGGGCCGGGCCGTGATCGGGCGCGGCGGGGAGGAGCTGGAGATCCGCCTCAGCCTCCCCGGCGCGTACAACATGATCGACGCCGCCGTCGCGTTCGCGATGCTCGAGGCGGTGGGCGTGCCCGCCGACGCCGCCCTCGCGGGTCTCGCGACGGCGCAGGTGCCGGGCCGGATGCAGCGCGTCGACCTCGGCGGGGACGCCCCGCTGGTGGTCGTCGACTTCGCGCACACCCGCAGGCCGTCGAGGCGGCCCTCGCCTCGCTGGCCGGGCCGGCCCGTCATCGCGGTGCTCGGCTGTGGCGGCGACCGCGACCCGGAGAAGCGACCCGACATGGGGGCCGCGGCCGCCCGCGGCAGCAGGCTCGCGATCATCACCGACGACAACCCCCGCACCGAGGACCCGGCCGCCATCCGCGCCCAGACCCTCGCGGGCACCGTCGGCGTCGAGGGCGCCGAGGTGATCGAGGTGGCCGGCCGCAGGGCCGCGATCGCGGAGGCGATGCGCCGCGCGACGCCCGACGCGATCGTCGCCATCCTCGGCAAGGGGCACGAGCGCGGACAGATTCTCGCCGACCGCACGGTCGACTTCGACGACGCCCTGGAGGCGGAGCTCGCGTGGCGCCGCCTCACGGAAGAAGGAGTGGGATAGATGCGCGTGCGTAGGACCAGTGAGCTCATCACCCTGATGCAGCCCGCCGCGGTGGAGCTGTTCGGCGACGACGCGGAGGTCGGCCCCGACGTGGTCATCGACAACCGTGCGGTCACCCGGGGGCGCTGTTCGTCGCGATCCCCGGCGAGCGGGTCGACGGCCACGACTACGCGGCCGCCGCCGTCGAGGCGGGCGCGGCGGGCGTGATCGCCATGCACCACACCGGCGCCGACGCCCCGCACATCCTCGCCGCCGACTCCGTCGACGCGCTCAGCTGGCTCGCCCGCGGCGTGGTGGCCGAGGCCCGGGTGCGCGGCATGCTGAGCATCGGGGTGACGGGCAGCTCGGGCAAGACGAGCACCAAGGACCTGATGGCCCAGGTGTTCGAGGCCGCAGGGGCAACCGTGGCGCCGGTCGGGTCGCAGAACAACGAGATCGGTGTGCCGCTGACGGCCTGCCGCGTCGGCGACGACACCGCCTACCTGATCTCCGAGATGGGGGCCCGCGGGATCGGCCACATCTCCTGGCTCACCTCGCTCGTCGGGCTCGACATCGGTGTGTGCCTCAACATCGGCCGCGCCCATGTCGGCGAGTTCGGCGGGATGGAGACCACCGCGAAGGCGAAGTCCGAGATCGTCGCCGACCTCGCGCCCACCGGCTGGGCGGTGCTCAACGCCGACGACGCGCTCGTCGCGGGCATGGCGGCGGCGACACGGGCCCGGATCGCCTGGTTCGGAGAGGGGAGCCGACGGGTGGGGAGCTGCGGGTCTCGGCGCGCGACGTCACCCTGGACGAGCTCAGCCACCCTCCTTCACGCTGGTCGTCTCCGATGTCGACGGGGAGCGTTCCGCGCCCGTGTCGCTCGGGGTGCTCGGCCGCCACCAGGTGTCCAACGCGCTGGCGGCCGCGGCCGCCGCGCTCGCCGCCGGGATCGAGCTGGGCGTGGTCGCCTCCGCGCTGTCCTCGGCGACGTCGCGTTCCCGCTGGCGGATGGAACCCGTCCGGCTCGCCGACGATGTGCTCGTCCTCAACGACGCCTACAACGCCAACCCGACTCGATGGCCGCCGGGCTGCGCACCGCCTCCGAGATCGTGGCCTCGGCCGGGCGCGGCACCCGGAGGCGCGGCTGATCGCGGTGCTCGGCGACATGCTGGAGCTCGGCCCGACTCGGCCGAACTGCACCGCGACCTGGGCGCCCTTGCCGCCGGGCTCGGCGTGGCGGAGGTCGTCGCGGTGGGTCAGTTCGCCGACGACATCGTGGCCGGAGCCGCCTCGGAAACCGTGTCGGCCCGCGTTGCGACCTGGGATCAGGTGGCCACTTCGCTTACCCTTGGCCCCGGCGACGTCGTCCTGATCAAGGGTTCACGCGGCGTCGGACTGGAGAGAGTTGCGACCGACCTGGCCGCAGGGGACGGAGAAATCTCGTGATCAACATCCTGCTCGCGGCGGGCTGTCGCTGGTGTTCACACTGGTGGGCACACCCGCGCTCATCAAGTTCCTGACGAAGCGGCAGTACGGGCAGTTCATCCGCGAGGACGGGCCGACCGCGCACTACGTCAAGCGCGGCACCCCACGATGGGTGGCCTCGTGATCATCGGCGCCGTCGTCGCCTCGTACTTCATCACGCACCTGATCCGCTGGCAGTTGCCGTCGCTCTCGGGCGTGCTGCTGATCTGCCTCGCGGTGGCGATGGGTACCCTCGGCTTCCTGGACGACTGGTCCAAGATCTCCAAGGAACGCAGCCTCGGGCTGAGCCCCGCGGCAAGCTGATCGGCCAGGTGCTCATCGGCGTGGCGTTCGCGCTGGTGGCCCTGTACTTCCCCGACGAGCGGGGCGTCACGCCCGCCTCACCGGCCATCTCCTTCCTGCGCGACATCAACTGGTTGTACCTGCCGATCCTCCTCGCGGTGGTCTTCATCGTGTTCCTCGTGTCGGCCTGGAGCAACGCGGTCAACCTCACCGACGGCCTCGACGGCCTCGCCGCAGGCAGCGCCACCCTGGTGTTCGCGGCCTACACGCTGGTCAACATCTGGCAGTACAACCAGTGGTGCGGCCGCCTCTCCACCGCGGGCCCCGCTGTTACGACGTCCGGGATCCGCACGACCTGGCGATGGTCGCCGTCGCGTTCGCGGGCGCCTGCTTCGGCTTCCTGTGGTGGAACGCCAAGCCGGCCAAGATCTTCATGGGCGACACCGGTTCGATGGCCATCGGCGCAGCGCTCGCCGGCCTCTCGGTGATGACCCGCACCGAGGTGCTGCTCGTCATCCTCGGCCTCCTGTTCGTGATCGAGGTCGGCTCGGTGGCCATGCAGGTCACCTACTTCAAGGCCACCCGGGGCAAGCGCATCTTCCTGATGTCGCCGATCCACCACCACTTCGAGCTGAAGGGCTGGGCCGAGGTCACGGTGGTGATCCGCTTCTGGATCATCTGCGGGCTGTGCGTCGCGCTCGGGCTGGGAATCTTCTACGGGGAGTGGGTGGCGGGACAGTGACCAGGGACTGGATGCCCACCGCGAACCGGCTCTCCGACTGGCCCTCGGCCAACGTCGTCGTGGCCGGGCTCGGCGTCTCCGGCTTCGCGGCCGCCGACGGCCTGATGTCGCTCGGGCGAGGATCACCGTGCTCGACGAGTCGGAGGCCTACGCCGACAAGGCGCTGCTGCTCGAGCATCTCGACGTCACCGTCCGGATCGGGAAGGGCGCCACCGCGCAGCTTCCCCGGGCACCGACCTGGTCGTCACCTCGCCGGGCTGGCGGCCGAGCGCGCCGCTGCTCAGGCAGGCGGCGGCGGAGGGCATCCCGGTGTGGGGCGAGACGGAGCTCGCGTGGCGCATGATGCAGCCCGACCGCGTGATCCCGTGGCTCGGTATCACCGGCACCAACGGCAAGACCACCACCACGCAGATGGTCGAGTCGATGCTGATCGCCGACGGCCGCAAGGCCGCGGCGGTGGGCAACATCGGCCGCCCATCATCGAGGCGATCCTCGATGACGTCGACTACGACGTGTTCGCCGTGGAGCTCTCCAGTTTCCAGCTGCACTGGATGAACAACGTGCACCTGCATTCGGCCGTCGTGCTGAACCTCCACCAGGACCACCTCGAGTGGTACGAGGGCTGGGGCTCGCAGGACGGCTACTTCGCGGACAAGGCGAAGATCTACGGCGGCGTCACCAACTCCTGCGTCTACAACGTGGACGAGCCCTCACCGAGAAGATGGTCGAGGAGGCCGACGTCGAGGAGGGCGCCCGCGCCATCGGCTTCACCACCGGCATCCCCGCCATCTCGATGCTGGGGGTTGTCGATGACATGATCGTCGACCGCGCCTTCATCCCGCAGCGCGACCGCAATGCCCTCCCGCTGGCGAAGGTCTCCGACGTGCAGCCCTTCGCCCCGCACAACGTGGCCAACGCCGTCGCGGCAGCCGCCCTGGTGCGCAGCTACGGCGTCGCGCCGCAGTCGGTGGCCTCCGGCCTGCAGCGGCTCCAGCTCGCCGGTCACCGCATCCAGAAGGTGGCCGAGGCCGACGGCGTCGTCTGGGTCGACGACTCCAAGGCCACCAACCCGCACGCCGCAAACTCGGCGATGCTCGCCTACGACTCGTTCGTGTGGATCGCGGGCGGCCAGGCGAAGGGCACCACGTTCGACACGCTGATCGAGCGCCACCGCGACAAGCTGCGCGGCGCCGTCGTGATCGGCGTCGACCGGGAGATGATCGCCGAGACGCTTGCCCGACACGCGCCCGATGTGCCCGTCCGGGTGCTCGACAACACCGACACTGGGGTGATGGAAGAGGCCGTCGCCCTCGCGGGCGCTATGGCACGACCGGGGGACACGGTGCTGCTCTCCCGGGCTGCGCGAGCCTCGACATGTGGGACGGCTACGCCGCCCGCGGCGACGACTTCGCGGCGGCGGTCACGAAGTACCTGGCGGGGTAGGAGAGGGAGAGGCCCATGTCAACCGACGCGACCTCCCGGCGCGGCCCACCTTCTGGACCCAGGTCAGGAACCTCACCGGTTCGGCGATGGCTCCCTACTACTTCATCGCCTCGAGCGTCGCCGTGCTCGTCGGGCTCGGCACCCTGATGGTGCTGTCCGCCTCGTCGGCCATGGCCATGCATGCGGGCAAGGACCCGTACTACTACGTGATCCGCCAGTTGGTGTTCCTCGGGCTGGGCCTGATCCTCGGCGCCCTGTTCAGCCGCGTCAGGCCGGAGACGCTCCGCAGGCTCGGCTGGCCCGGATGGGCGCTCGCCGTCGCGCTTCTGACGCTGGTGCTGGTGCCCGGACTGGGCGTCTCCGGCGGCGGCAACCTCAACTGGGTATCGCTGGGCCCCATCCAGTTCCAGCCCTCGGAGTTCGCGAAGCTGGCGCTCATCGTGTGGTGCGGCACCGTGTTCCACAACAAGCGGGGCCGCCTGCACGAACCCATGCAGCTGCTGGTGCCGCTGATCCCGCTCGGCGGCATCATCCTCGTGCTGATCCTCGCGGGCCGCGACCTCGGCACCGGGCTGATCATCGGGCTCATCATCGTGCTGATCATGTGGTTCATCGGCACCCCATGCGCATCCTCGTGCCGCTCGGCACCGCTGCCGCCGTCCTCGTGGCGCTGCTGGTCTACGGCTCCGGCAACCGGATGGACCGCATCGCGATCTTCCTCGACCCGCAGAGCAACACCGACCTCTCCTCGCAGCCGATGTCGGCGCTGTACGCGTTGGCGAGCGGCGGTTGGTGGGGTCTCGGGCTGGGGGCGAGCAGGCAGAAGTACGGCGGCCTCAAGAACGGCGCGCACACCGACTACATCTTCGCCGTGATCGGCGAGGAGCTCGGCCTGTTCGGCGTGCTGCTCGTGATCGGCCTGTTCGGGATGCTCGGCTGGGCCGGGCTGGCCGTCGCGATGCGGTCGGACAGGATGTTCAACAAGGTGGTGGCCGCCGGCATCACGGGCTGGTTCCTGACGCAGGCCATCATCAACATCTTCGTCGTGATGCACCTCCTGCCTGTGCTCGGCGTGCCCTCCCGTTCGTCTCCTACGGCGGCTCCGCGCTGCTGGCCTCGCTCATCGCGACGGGGGTACTGTTGGCCCTCGCACGCGACACCCCCACTGCGCGCGCCCACCTCGAGGCCCGCAGGAAGAAGTCGCGGCCGCGGATGACGAGCGTCATGGCGGCCACCAAGGAGGACTGAAGTTCATGACCAGCGTCGCGCTCGCGGGCGGTGGCACCGCAGGCCACACCTCGCCGTTGATCGCCACCGCGAACGCCATCCTGGCGCGCGGTGAGGCCGACATCGTGTGCATCGGCACCGCGAAGGGGCTCGAGACGCGCGTGATCCCCGAGGCGGGGCTGCGGCTCGAACTGATCGACCCGGTGCCGCTGCCGCGCACGCTGAACCTCGACCTCCTGAAGCTCCCCGTGACGCTGACCCGTTCCGTGCGCCAGGCCCGCCGCGTGCTGCGCGAGTCGGGGCCGACGTGCTGGTCGGCTTCGGCGGCTACGTGTCGATCCCCGCCTACCTCGCGGCCCGCACCATGGGTGTGCCGGTGGTGGTGCACGAGGCAAACAAGCTGCCGGGCATCGCCAACAAGGTGGGCGCGCGGTTCGCCGCGTTCACCGGCACCACCTTCCCCGAGACCGTGCTGCGCCACTCCCGGGTGGTCGGGATGCCGATGCGCGCCTCGATCACGCGGCCCACCGTCACCGCCGCGGAGGCCCGGGCCGGGTTCGGGCTCGACCCCGACCGCCCCACGCTGCTGGTCAGCGGCGGCTCACAGGGCGCGGTCAGCATCAACGGCGCCGTCGAGGCGGCCCGCGACGCCATCCTCGCCGCCGGGGTGCAGATCCTGCACGTGCTCGGGCCGAAGAACTTCGACGGGGCGCGCGACGTCGTCGTCACCCATGAGGGCGGCGCCCGCTACGTGCCCGTCGCGTTCGTCTCCGACATGGCCACCGCCTACGCGGCGGCCGACCTGATGCTCGGTCGCGCCGGCGCGGGCACCGTCATGGAGACCGCGGTCAGCGGCCTGCCCGTGATCTTCGTGCCGCTGCCGTGGGGCAACGGGGAACAGGGCGCAACGCCGCCGGGCTCGTCGCGGCCGGGCGGGGTGGCTCGTGGAGGACGCCCAGCTCACCGCGGATAGACTTGTCGCGCTCATCGGGGAAGCGGTCGGGGACCCCGACCTGCTCACCCGGATGTCGGCCACCGCGCGGGGCATGTACCCGTCGGACGCGGCCGAAGAGCTTGCGGACGCGGTTCTCGCGGCCGCCAGGAAAGGGAAATGAATGCTGCTCGAACCCGTTGAGGTAGTCCCCGTCGACCAGGTCGGCCCATCCACTTCATCGCGGCCGGCGGCTCCGGCATGAGCGGCATCGCGCGGCTCTACGCCGAGCTCGGCGTGTCGACCTCCGGCTCCGACCAGTCCGATTCGACGGCGCTGCGTTCGCTCGCCCGCGCCGGCGTCACCACCTACGTCGGGCACGACGCCGCGCAGCTCGGCGACGCCCGCACCGTCGTGATCTCCTCGGCCATCCGGGAGAACAACGTCGAGCTGATGGAGGCCCGCGCCCGCGGCCTGCGCGTCTGGCACCGTTCCGCGGCCCTGGCGGCCCTGATGCTCGGCAAGCGGGGGGTCTCCATCGCGGGCACCCACGGCAAGACCACCACCACCGCCATGACGGCGGTCATGCTCAGCGAGGCGGGGAGGACCCGACCTACGTGATCGGCGGCCCGCTGTCGACCAGCGGCGTCTCCTCGGCGATCGGCTCCGGCGAGGCGTTCGTCGTCGAGGCCGACGAGTCGGACGCGTCGTTCCTGCAGTACCCCACCGAGATCGCGGTGATCACCAACATCGAGGCCGACCACCTGGTCAACTGGGGCACCCCGAGGCCTACGCGCAGGGCTTCCGCGCGTTCGCCACGCAGCCGCACGTGCGTCACACCGTCATCAACGTCGACGACCACGGCTCCCGTGCGCTCGCCGACGAACTGACCGCGGCCGGGCACCACGTCGTGCGCTACGGCGAGGCCGAGGACGCCGATGTGCGCTTCACCGACGCCGTCGCCACGGCGACCGGGGGAGCGCAGGCCACCCTCACCTACGGTGACGAGTCGGGCCCGATCGTGCTGCAGGTGCCAGGCAACCACAACCTCGCCAACGCCTGCGCCGCCTACGCGGTCGGCCGGCTGCTCGGCCTCACCCACGACCGGGCCGTCGAGGCCCTCGGCCGCTTCGAGGGGACCCTGCGCCGCTTCCAGCTGATCACCGACACCGCCGGCATCCGCGTCTACGACGACTACGCCCACCACCCGACCGAGATCCGCGCCGCGCTGACGGCTGCGCGCAGGGCCACGGCTGCCGGCAACGAGGCCACAGGCCTCCCCGGCCGGCTGATCGCCTGCTTCCAGCCGCACCTCTACACCCGCACCCTCGACTTCGTGGAGGAGTTCGGCGAGGTCATGACGCTGTCGGACGTGGCGGTCATCAACGACATCTGCGGCGCCCGCGAGGATCCGATCCCCGGCGTGACCGGCGAGCTGGTGGTCGACTCCGCGATCCGGCACGGCGCCAGGGAGGTCGTCTACGTCAAGGAGAAGTACGACCTGCCCGCCGCGCTGAACGACATGGCCCGCCCGGGTGACCTCATCATCACGCTCGGCTGCGGCGACGTCACGATCGTCGGCCCGCTGCTGGCCACGCTCCTCAAGGAGCGCCCGGACGCGGCGTTGTGAGCCAGCCGCTCGCACCCGGCGCCTTCGCGCGGGCACTGCAGGACCGGCGCGACTCGGCGCGGCGCCGCCGTTGGATGATCGGCGGCATCGCCGGCGGCGTGGTCGCCCTTGCCGCGCTGCTGGTGTACCTGCTCGGGTTCTCGTCGCTGTTTTCCACCGACTCGGTGGAGATCGACGGCACGCACCTCCTGACGGTGGAGCAGGTGAGGCAGGCGGCCGCCGTGCCCATGGGTGAGCCCCTGCTCCCGGTGGACACCGACGCCATCGCGGCGCGCGTCGCGGCCCTCGCGCCGGTGCTGGAGGTCCACGTGGCCCGCGCGCTCCCGACACCATCGTCATCAACATCACCGAGCGCACGCTGGTGTACCAGTTGCAGGGCAAGGACTCCGTCGAATGGGTCGACCGCGACGGCGTCGTGTTCAACACGAGCCCCGAGGGCTCCGAGGGATCGTCCAGGTCAAGGCGAAGAAGCCCGACGAACGGCTGCGCAGGGACATCGCGACCGTGGTCGACCACCTGCCCCTGCGGTGGACGGACAGATCAGGTCGTTCAGCGCGACGGCCGTCGACCGCATCGGCTTCGACCTCACGGGCGACCGCGAGGTGGTGTGGGGCAGCGCCGAGGAGTCGGAACTCAAGGGCGAGGTGCTGGCGGCCCTGCTGTCGGTGGAGGCCGAGGTCTACGACGTCTCCGCCCCGCGCAACCCCATCACCAGAAAGTAGACCCTCAAGGGGTCCCGCAACCCTGAAGTACAACTTGAGGTGAATCGGTGGCGTTTCGGCCGCGCCGTTGGACCTGGGCCCGATGGCTCACATAGCCTTGCGGCCATGGCTAGCGCATCTCAGAACTACCTCGCGGTGATCAAGGTCGTCGGAGTCGGCGGTGGCGGCGTCAACGCCGTCAACCGCATGATCGAAGCGGGTCTCCGCGGCGTCGAGTTCATCGCGGTGAACACCGATGCGCAGGCGTTGCTGATGAGCGACGCAGACGTGAAGCTCGACATCGGACGCGAACTGACCCGCGGCCTCGGCGCAGGTGCCGACCCGGCGAAGGGTCGTCAGGCCGCGGAGGACCACTCCGACGAGATCGAGGAGGCGCTCAAGGGCGCCGACATGGTCTTCGTCACCGCTGGTGAGGGTGGTGGCACCGGCACCGGCGCCGCCCCATCGTCGCGAAGATCGCCCGCTCGCTCGGCGCGCTGACCATCGGCGTCGTCACCCGCCCTTCTCCTTCGAGGGCCGCCGCCGCTCGACCCAGGCCGAGACCGGCATCGAGTCGCTGCGCGAAGAGGTCGACACCCTCATCGTCATCCCCAACGACAAGCTCCTGCAGATGACCGACCATCAGGTCGCGATCCTGGAGGCCTTCAAGCAGGCCGACCAGGTGCTCATGCAGGGCGTCTCGGGCATCACCGACCTGATCACCACCCCGGCCTCATCAACCTCGACTTCGCCGACGTGAAGTCGATCATGAGCCAGGCCGGCTCGGCCCTCATGGGCATCGGCTCGGCCCGCGGTGAGGACCGCGCCCGCGCCGCCGCCGAGATGGCGATCTCCTCGCCGCTGCTCGAGGCCAGCATCGACGGCGCGCACGGCGTGCTCCTGTCGATCGCGGGCGGCTCCGATCTCGGCCTGTTCGAGGTCTCGGCCGCCGCCGAGCTCATCGAGGAGGCCGCGCACGACGAGGCCAACATCATCTTCGGCACCGTCATCGACGATGCGCTGGGCGACGAGGTGCGCGTCACGGTCATCGCCGCCGGCTTCGACGGTGGCAGCCCGCAGAAGCGCGGCGCGCTCCGCCAGCCGGATCCGCGCCCGCAGGTGCAGCAGCCGCGGCCGACGAACAACACCTCGAACCTGCAGGTGCCCACCGCCAACCCGATGCCCGGGCAGCGCCCGCAGGCGCAGGCGCCGCGGCCGGCCCCGCAGACCTTCGATGACGACGACCTGGACGTCCCCGACTTCATGAAGTGATCTCGGCGCGTCGGGGCGTCGCGCGTACGGCTGTGGCCGGTCGCGCGATAGCCTTCGATGGATACCAATCAAGGAGGCACCCGTGGGCGTTCGCAAGCTTGCAGCATGGATGGGGCTCGTCGAGGACGGGCGCTACGACACCGAAGAGCACTACGACGCCGACGGTGAGCAGACGAGCGACTTCTACGTCGAGGGCGACGAGCCGAGCCGCGAGCTCAGCAAGGTCGCGCCGCTGCCCGCCCGACGCCCCCGACACAGCTGACCCCGTCGTGGAGAAGGAGGTGGCCGACTTGAGCCGCATCGTCTCGGTCCGTCCCCGCTCGTACAACGAGGCGCGTGTGATCGGTGAGAACTTCCGCGACGGCATCCCGTCATCATGAACCTCTCGGACATGGAAGACGGCGAGGACAAGCGCCTCGTCGACTTCGCCGCCGGCCTGATCTTCGGGCTCCGCGGCAACATCGAGCGCGTCAGCTCGAAGGTGTTCCTGCTCTGCCCCAGAACCTGGTGGTGGGGCCCGAGGACAAGGAACGCATCGTTTCCGGAGGATTTTTCAACCAGAGCTGACCACGCGGTAACCCTCAAGCCGTCGTGGAAGTTTTAGCCCGTCCAACCGGTCTGGGCTAATGTTTGGGGGAAACGGCCGCCCGGTCGGTACTTTTCAGATCTTGGAGAGCAAACATGAGCTTGACCCTTGATGAGGTCCGTCAGATCCGCTTCCGCATGACGCGGCGCGGTGAATCCGGATACCAGGTCGGCGACGTCGACACGTTCATCGACAAGGTAGAGCTGACGTTCGACGAGTTCGACAAGGAGCGCGAGCGCCTCCACCGCGAGCTCGAGTCCGTGCAGAGCACCGCCGTGCAGCCAGCCGTCAGCGACGACTCCGAGCTCTCCGGCGCCGTCGAGGCGAAGGAACGCGAGATCGCGCAGCTGCGCTCCGAGGTCGAGCGCCTCAACGGCGTCCTCAGCCAGGCCGGCGACTCCAGCGCCGTGCTGAAGGCCTCCGAGACCCGCGCGCGGGAGCTCTCCGCCGAGAACGATGCGCTGCGCAACCAGCTCGAGCAGGTCCGCAGCGAGTTCGACCGCGCCCGCTCCGAGCGCCTCACCGAGGTGGCCGCCTCCACCGGCACCGAGCAGCTCGTCGTCACCGCGAGCGCCGACGCCGCCCCCGCCGTCACCCGCATGCTCCAGATGGCGGCCGACCAGGCCACCACCCTGGTCAGTGAGGCGCAGGCCGAGGCCGGCCGCAAGCTCTCCGAGGCCGAGCAGCGCGCCAACGAGATCAAGACCGACGCCCGCACCAAGGCCGACCGCATCGAGTCGGAGGCCCGGGTCAACGCCGAGCAGGCGACCCGCGAGGCCGAGGCCCACGCGGCCAGGGTGACCCAGGAGGCCGACGCCCGCGCCGCCTCGGTCGACCAGCAGGCCAGCGACCGTCGCACCGAGCTGTTCGCCGATCTCGAGGCCGAGCAGATTGAGCTGACCGGCAAGGTTGACTCCCTGCGCACATTCGAGTCGTCCTACCGCAGCAACCTCACGGGCACGCTGCAGCGTCTCCTCGCCTCGGTGCGCGACGACCGCCCGAGCCGCTCGACGTGCCGGAGCTCGCGGCCAACCGCTCGGAGACCCCGCGCCTCGACGCGCTGGCGAACGGCGAAAACGCCTAGTCATCCCGATTGCTGCTCGAGGCCGACACCAAAGGGTGTCGGCCTCTTGCGTTGGGCGGTTTGTGGTGTAGCCTTCCCGCACAATCGAACCCGTGCCGAACCCGAGAAAGAGATAAGCACATGTCGACGTCGAAGAAGGCCACCGCACCTGATCCGGTGGTTCTCCCCGTCCTCGAAGGCGAGGATCCCTGGACCGCCGAAGAGGTTGAGGAACAGCGCGCGGAGCTCCAGGACGAGCTCCTGCGCATCGAGCGCCGCATCGCGGCGACCGAGGCCGAACTGGAGTCTCTGCTGAAGGGCGGCACCGACGGCGCCGGGCGCGATCCGGCCGATGTCGGTTCCAGCAACTTCGAGCGCGACCAGGAGGTTTCGCTCGCCGCCAACGTGCGCGAGATGGCCGAGCAGCTGCGCCTCGCGATCACCCGGTTCGACGAGGGCGGCTACGGTTACTGCGAGGTGTGCGGCCAGCCCATCGGCAAGGGCCGTCTCCAGGTGTTCCCACGGGCCACGCTGTGCGTGACCTGCAAGCAGCGTGAGGAACGGCGCTGAGCGTCAGGTACCGCGGAGTCGGGCTGATCGCCGGGGCATCGCGCTGCTGGGGGTCGGCCTCGACCAACTCGTGAAGTGGGCGTCGGTCACCTACCTGACCCCGGAGAACCCGTGGAACTCCTCGGCCCGCTCCTGAAACTGAACCTGATCCGTAACCCTGGCGCGGCCTTCGGGCTCGGGTCGGGGTTCACGATCGTCTTCACCGTGTTCGCGATCGTGGCACTGATCGGCTGCCTCTACGCGCTGACCCGCATCACGCGGCTGTGGCACGCCATCGTGCTCGGCCTCCTGACGGCGGGCGTCACGGGCAACCTGATCGACCGGATCTTCCAACCGCCCCGCGCGCTGCACGGGCACGTCGTCGACATGTTCCAGCTGCCGTACTTCAACGCGATCTTCAACGTGGCAGACATGTGCATCACGTTCGCGGCGGTGATCATGATCATCATGACGTTCATCCACGACCGGAAGCAGGCAGACGGCGCGTGAGTCTCTTCATCGTCCCCGACGCGTTGGCGGGGAGCGCATCGACTCGGCGGCCGCGCGGGTCTCGGGCTACAGCCGTTCGAAGATCGACGACTACATCGACTCCGGCTCCGTGCTGCTCGGCGGCGTCGCCGTCGCGAAGGGGTCGCAGCGCGTCTCCGCCGGTGAGCTGCTGGAGATCGTCGAGGAACGCGCACCGCAGGCGGCGGCTCCCCGGTTGGCCGACGGCGTCGGCATCGTCTACCAGGACACCGACATCGTGGTGGTCGACAAGCCGGTCGGCGTCGCCGCGCACCCGAGCGTCGGCTGGGAGGGCCCTCGGTGACGGAGCACCTCGCCGCGGCGGGTATCGCGGTCTCGACGTCCGGCGCCGCCGAGAGGCAGGGCGTCGTCAGCCGGCTCGACGTCGGCACCAGCGGCCTGATGGTGGTCGCGAAGTCGGAGGTCGCCTACTCGGTGCTGAAGCAGGCGTTCCGCGACCGGGTGGTCGACAAGACCTACCATGCGCTCGTCCAGGGCCATCCCGATCCGTTCGTCGGCACCATCGAGGCGCCCATCGCGCGGCACCCGAGCGCCGACTGGAAGATGGCGATCATCGAGGGTGGCCGAGCGTCGGTGACGCACTACGACACGTTGGAGGCCCACCGGGCCGCCACGCTGCTCACGATCCACCTCGAGACCGGCCGCACCCACCAGATCCGCGTCCACATGGCCGCCATCGGGCACCCGTGCGTCGGTGACCCGCTGTACGGGGCCGACCCGAAGCTGTCGGCCCGGCTCGGCCTCGAGCGGCAGTGGCTGCACGCCGTCGGGCTCGGGTTCACGCATCCCACCACGGGCGACTACGTGAGCTTCGAGTCGTCCTACCCCGCTGATCTGGAGCGCGCGCTCGGGATCGTGCGCGACGCGGGCTGATTCGGTCCACCCTGTGCCGACCCCCATGGGCCCGGACACAGGGTCGGGTAGGGTATGCACCGTGCGTAGAGCAAAGATTGTTTGTACCCTCGGCCCGTCGGCCGAGACTGTTGACCGCCTCGTCGAACTCCTGAACGCCGGCATGAATGTCGCGCGTCTCAACATGAGCCACGGCGACTACAACGAGCACGGCAACCGCGTCATCAACGTGCGTGCCGCCTCGGAAATCACCGGGAAGACCGTCGGCGTCTTCGCCGACCTCCAGGGCCCGAAGATCCGCCTCGGCCGCTTCGCCGATGACGCGAAGATCCAGCTGGAGCGTGGCGACCGGTTCACCATCACCATCGACGACATCATGGGTGACCAGGAGCGTTGCTCCACCACCTACAAGGGCCTGCCGGGCGACGTCAAGGTCGGCGATCACATCCTGATCGACGACGGCAAGGTGGGCATGCGGGCCATCGAGGTCACCGACACCGATGTGGTGTGCGAGGTGACCGTTCCCGGCCCCGTCTCCAACAACAAGGGCATCAACCTGCCCGGCGTCGCCGTCTCCGTCCCGGCCCTCTCCGACAAGGACGAGGCCGACCTCCGCTGGGCGCTCGCCCAGGACGTCGACATGATCGCCCTGTCGTTCGTGCGTTCCGCCGACGACATCAAGCGCGTCCACGAGATCATGGACGAGGAGGGCCGTCGCCTTCCCGTCATCGCCAAGCTGGAGAAGCCGCAGGCGATCGCGAACCTGCAGGAGATCATCGACTCCTTCGACGCGTTCATGGTCGCCCGTGGTGACCTGGGCGTCGAGCTGCCCTCGAAGAGGTGCCGCTGGTCCAGAAGCGCATCGTGCGCGCCGCCCGCAAGTGGGCCAAGCCCGTCATCGTCGCGACGCAGATGCTCGAGTCGATGATCTCGAACCCGCGCCCGACGCGCGCCGAGGCCTCCGACGTGGCCAACGCCATCCTCGACGGCGCCGACGCGGTCATGCTCTCGGGCGAGACCTCGGTCGGTGACTTCCCGGTCGAGACCGTCGCCACCATGGCCCGCATCGTCGAGAAGACCGAGCGCGAGGGCCACGCCGAGATCCACACCATCGACTGGGACCCGCACACCACGGGCGGCATCCTGGCCAAGGCCGCTGCCGAGGTCGCCGAGCGCATCGGCGCCCGCTACCTCGTCGCGTTCACCAAGTCGGGTGACACCGGCCGCCGACTGGCGCGTCTGCGTTCCCCGATCCCGATGCTGGTGTTCTCGCCCGAGAAGGCCACGCGTCAGACGCTGACCCTCACGTGGGTGTCGACACCCAGGTCACGCCCGAGTTCTCGCTGCAGGAGGAGATGGTCGAGGCCGTCGACCACCACCTGCGTGAGAAGGGCATGATCGAGGTCGGCGAGCGCATCGTCGTCGTCTCCGGCTCCCCGATGGGCGTGCCCGGTAAGACGAACAACCTGCGCGTCCACAAGGTCAAGGACCTGCTCGAAGAGCACTGAGCCCAAGGGGAAGGCCGGGAACCGTGCGGTTCCCGGCCTTCTTCGTGCCCGGGAGGGATTCGAACCCCTAAGGTCTCTCGACCAGACGGGTTTGAGCCGTCCGCGTATACCGTTCCGCCACCCGGGCAGGGCGTGGAACATTCTAGCCATAACCCCCGGTCCGCCGCCCAGTGGGCATTCCGTGTGCCGGGCGAGTAGTATTCCGTCAGGTTGACCAGCGAAGCTCGCCTCCCGTGGCGAGGGAAAAGTGCCATTGAAGATATGAACAAGAAACCAACTGTGGTCGTCGCCGAAGATGAGGCGCTGATCCGACTCGACCTGGTCGAGCTCCTGACCGAAGAGGGATACGACGTCGTCGGCGAGGCCGGCGATGGCGAGGAGGCGGTGAAGCTCGCCCGCGAGCTCGTCCCCGACCTCGTCATCATGGACGTCAAGATGCCGAAGATGGATGGGATCAGCGCCGCTGAGATCATCGCCGAGGAGCGGATCGCGCCGATCGTCATGCTGACCGCGTTCAGCCAGCGTGATCTGGTCGAGCGGGCCCGCGACGCCGGTGCCATGGCCTACGTCGTGAAGCCGTTCGGTGCCTCCGATGTCGTCCCCGCGATCGAGATCGCGATGGGCCGCTTCCAGGAGATCACCGCCATCGAGGAGGAACTGGCCTCCCTCGAGGACCGCTTCGAGAGCCGCAAGATCATCGATCAGGCCAAGGGCATCCTCCAGCAGGATCTCGGCCTCACCGAGCCCGAGGCGTTCCGCTGGATCCAGAAGACGGCCATGGACATGCGCAAGTCGATGCGCGATGTCGCAGAGGGCGTCATCAGCCACAAGAAGAAGTAGTTCTCACTTCGGCAGTGTGATCATGTTGCAGGTGAGGCGACCCGTCGCCGTAAGCCTGCCCTCCTCGTCGCGCACATCGACCTGGTAGGTGACCACACTGCGTCCGAGGTGGACCGCCGTGGCCGTTCCGGTCACCCGTCCGCTGCGCGAAGCCCTGAGATGTGTCACGTTGAGATCCACCCCGACCCCCGCCCGGTCGGGGTGTCCGTGCATCATGGCCCCCATCGAGGCGAGGGTCTCGACGAGGGTCGCCGTCGCGCCGCCGTGGAGCAGCCCGAACGGCTGCTGATTCCCGTCCACCGGAATGGAGCCGACGACGCGCTCCGCGGTGAGTTCCGTCATCACGAGCCCGAGCTTCGTATCGAGCGGGGAGACGATCTCGTCGGCCCACTGCGGCATGTTTCCCATAGACGCGCACTCTGCCACATTGGGTAGGCTCGGCCGGGTGAACACCCCTGGAAAACTGCTCCTGATCGACGGCCACTCGGTCGCCTACCGCGCGTTCTTCGCGCTCCCCGTCGAGAACTTCTCGACCAGCACCGGGCAGCACACCAACGCGGTGTTCGGCTTCACGTCCATGCTCATCAACGTGCTCCGCGACGAGCAGCCCACCCACCTCGCGGTGGCGTTCGACGTGGCGCGCGAGTCGTTCCGCACGGAGGAGTACCCCGAGTACAAGGCGAACCGGGCGAAGTCGCCCGACGAGTTCAAGGGGCAGGTGCAGCTCATCAAGGAGGTGCTCGACGCCCTCAAGGTGGCCTACGTCGAGAAGCCCGGCTACGAGGCCGACGACATCATCGCCACCCTGTCGACGCAGGCGGCGGCCGACGGCTACGACGTGTTCATCGTCAGCGGCGACCGCGACGCCATGCAGCTCGTCAACGAGCGCGTCACGGTGCTGTACCCGCGCAAGGGCGTCTCCGACCTGGCCCGGATGACTCCTGAGGCCGTCGAGGAGAAGTACCTGGTTGCTCCGGCCCGCTACCCGGAGGTGGCGGCGCTGGTGGGGAGACCAGCGACAACCTGCCCGGCGTGCCCGGCGTCGGCCCCAAGACGGCCGCCAAGTGGCTCGGGCAGTACGACGGGCTGGAGAACCTCGTCGCGCGGGCCGAGCAGGTGCCTGGGAAGGCGGGCGAGTCGTTCCGGGCGCACCTGGACGATGTGCTCCGCAACCGGCGCCTGAACGCGCTCGTGCGCGACCTGGAGGTCGACCTGAGCGTGGAGGAGTCGCTCCGCCACGACTGGGACAGGGAGCGGGTGCACACGCTGTTCGACGCGCTGGAGTTCCGCGTGCTGCGGGAGAGGCTCCTCGAGTTGGCGCCCGCGGAGGAGGTGGCCACCGAGAGCTTCGAGGTTGAGGGGCCCGCCTCGGCGCGGACGAGCTGGCCGGCTGGCTCGACGGCCACGCCACGGGCCGCACGGCTGTCGAGTTCGTCGGCCGTTGGGGGTCGGGCACCGGGGATGTGACGGGCATCGCTTTCGCCTCCGCCGACGGGGCGGGTGCCTTCGTCGACACCGCCGACCTCACGCCCGCCGACGATGCGGCGCTGGCCGGCTGGCTCGCGGACCCTGAGCGGGCGAAGGTGGTGCACGAGGCGAAGGGCCCGATGCTCGGCTGCTGGGCCCGCGGCTGGAACCTGCAGGGCGTCGAGCTCGACACGCTGCTCGCCGCCTACCTGCTGCGCCCCGACCAGCGCACCTACGACCTGGCCGACCTGTCTGTGCGGTACCTGAAGCGCGACCTGTCGGCCGCCGGAGGTGCGGCCGCCGACGACGCGCAGGCGGCGTTCTCCTTCGACGACGAGCCCGACGAGGTGGCCGACTCCGCGCTGCTGCGCGCCCGCGCCGTCTACGACCTCGCTGAGGCCCTCGTGGGGCAGTTGGTGGAGCGGGGGCGGCCGACCTGATGCGCGACGTCGAGCTGCCCCTCCTGAGGCAGCTGGCGGGCATGGAGCGCGTCGGCGTCGCCGTCGACGTGGAGCGGCTGGAGCGGCTCCGCGAGGAGTTCGACCGCGCCGTCTCCGCGGCCCAGCAGGCCGCCTACGACGTGATCGGCAAGGAGGTGAACCTCGGCTCCCCGAAGCAGCTGCAGGCCGTCCTGTTCGAGGATCTGCAGATGCCGAAGACCCGCAAGACGAAGTCGGGCTACACCACCGACGCCGAAGCACTCGAGGGGCTGTTCGAGAAGACGGGCCACCCGTTCCTGGAGCACCTGCTCGCGCACCGCGACGCCATCCGGCTGCGGCAGACCGTCGACGGCCTGCTGGCCGCGGTGGCGTCCGATGGCCGGATCCACACCACCTACGTGCAGACGATCGCGGCGACGGGCCGGCTGTCGTCGACCGATCCCAATCTGCAGAACATCCCGATCCGCACGTCGCTGGGCAGGCAGATCCGCTCGGCGTTCGTGCCGGGGCGGGTTACGAGTCGCTGATGTCGGCCGACTACTCGCAGATCGAGATGCGGATCATGGCGCACGCCAGCGGCGACGAGGGGCTGATCGAGGCGTTCCTGTCGGGCCGCGACTTCCACGGCGAGATGGCCTCGCTCGTCTTCGGCGTGGAGCCTGAGGACGTCACCGGCGAGATGCGGGCCCGGATCAAGGCGATGAACTACGGCCTCGCCTACGGGCTGAGCGCGTTCGGGCTGTCGAACCAGCTGAAGATCTCCGTCGGCGAGGCGAAGGGCCTGATGGAGACGTACTTCGAGCGGGTCGGCGGGGTGCACGACTACCTGGCGGGCATCGTCGAGCAGGCCCGTCGCGTCGGCTACACCGAGACGATGCTCGGGCGGCGCCGCTACCTGCCCGATCTCACCACCACGAACCGGCAGCGCCGGGAGATGGCGGAGCGGGCGGCGCTGAACTCACCGATCCAGGGCTCGGCGGCCGATGTCATCAAGGTGGCCATGATCAACGTCGGGGCCGCGCTCGAGCGCGAGGGCTGACGAGCCGGGTGCTGCTGCAGGTGCACGATGAACTGGTGTTCGAGGTGGCGGCGGGGAGCGGGAGCGTCTCGCCGAGCTGGTGGAGCGCGAGATGGAGGGCGCCTTCAGCCTCAGGGTGCCGCTCAGCGTGTCCGTCGGGGTGGGCGGCAACTGGGAGTCGGCCGCCCACTGAGGCGCCGTCAGTCGGCGATGACGGTAACCGGGGTGAAGTTGAAGAACACCCGCGAGTTCCACACCTCGGTTGCCTTCTCGAAATCCCAGCAGATGATGATGCTGAGGCTGGGCGGGCCGTCGGGGTCGTACATCATCGTGGAGGTGTCGGCGATCTCGGCGTAGTCGGCGACGGTGATCTTCTGCGCGTCGCTGTACTCGTAGCACTGGACCTGACCGTCGGGGCCGTGGAGCTTCAGCAGGTCGCCCGGCTGGAAGTGGGATTGGCCGTCGCGGAAGAACTCGTTGCCGAGCGCGTTGCCCGTCCGGTAGGTGTGGATGGTGAGGATGGCTCGGCCCTTGTCGGCGCCCGGCTTCGGGCCGCCGCTCCACCAGGCGGCCATCCGGGGCTCGTTCAGCGGCGGGGCGGCGATGTTGCCCTGTTTGTCGAGGTTGAGCGCGACGACCCGCTCGTCGGCGTCGAAGCGCTCGATGGTGAACCTGTCGGGCACGAAGCCCTCGGTGACCGCGGTGCAGCCGGCGACGCTCGGGTTGCCGTCGGGTGGGTGTCGGTGTCGCCGTCGGGCCGGGGCGACGGGCTCGACGGCCGAGTTGGTGGTGGTGACCACCGGGGTGGTGGTGGGGCCCGCGTCCGGGGTGTCTCCGCCGCGGCTGGTGACGCCCCAGATGAGGAGGCCGACGGCGATCGCGATGACGACGACCAGGGCGATGATCGGCTTGGTTGACTTGGGGCGGGGCTGCTCCGCGGCATGACTCACGGGCCCACAATAGGTGGCTCGCGGGCGCGTGTGGCAACCGGTCTGTCCGGAAAGCAGGTCGTGGGTTGCTCCTACTGCGCCTGCGGGGTAGTCTGGTCGGGCGCTGTGGCCTGTGTTGCCTCGGACGGAGCAGGCAGTGCTTTCAAGGGCCAGAGTGCGTCACAGCTTTATTCGGAGCCCTACTACATGACCTCCTCTATTGAGGCCTCGACTGTCGCAGTCGACGACTTTGGCTCGCCGGAGGCCTTCCTGGCCGCGGTTGATGCCACCATCAAGTACTTTAACGACGGAGACATCGTCTCCGGCACTGTCGTCAAGGTCGACCGGGACGAGGTCCTGCTCGACATCGGTTACAAGACCGAAGGCGTCATCCCCTCGAAGGAACTCTCCATCAAGCACGATGTCGATCCCTTCGACGTCGTCCAGGTGGGCGACGAGATCGAGGCCCTTGTCCAGCAGAAGGAAGACAAGGAAGGCCGTCTGATCCTGTCCAAGAAGCGGGCTCAGTACGAGCGCGCCTGGGGCACGATCGAGAAGATCAAGGAAGAGGACGGTGTCGTCACCGGCTCGGTCATCGAGGTGGTCAAGGGCGGTCTCATCGTCGACATCGGCCTTCGTGGCTTCCTTCCCGCCTCGCTCGTCGAGATGCGTCGCGTCCGCGACCTCCAGCCCTACGTGGGCATGGAGCTCGAGGCCAAGATCATCGAGCTCGACAAGAACCGCAACAACGTGGTCCTGTCGCGTCGTGCGTGGCTTGAGCAGACCCAGTCCGAGGTGCGTCACACGTTCCTCACCCAGCTGCAGAAGGGCCAGATCCGCAAGGGTGTCGTGTCCTCGATCGTCAACTTCGGCGCGTTCGTCGACCTTGGCGGCGTTGACGGCCTCGTGCACGTCTCCGAGCTCAGCTGGAAGCACATCGACCACCCGGGTGAGGTTGTCGAGGTCGGCATGCCCGTGACCGTCGAGGTGCTCGAGGTGGACATGGACCGCGAGCGCGTGTCCCTGTCGCTGAAGGCCACCCAGGAGGATCCGTGGCAGACCTTCGCCCGTCTGCACCAGATCGGCCAGATCGTTCCCGGTAAGGTCACCAAGCTGGTGCCGTTCGGTGCGTTCGTCCGTGTCGGTGAGGGCATCGAGGGCCTGGTCCACGTGTCCGAGCTCGCCGAGCGTCACGTCGAGATCCCCGAGCAGGTTGTCGCTGTCGGCGACGACCGCATGGTCAAGGTCATCGACATCGACCTCGATCGTCGTCGCGTCTCCCTGTCGCTGAAGCAGGCGAACGAGGGTGTCGACGTCGGCGCCGAGGACTTCGATCCGCTGCTGTACGGCATGCAGGCGTCCTACGACGAGGCCGGCAACTACATCTACCCCGAGGGCTTCGATCCGGAGACCAACGAGTGGAAGGAAGGCTTCGAAGAGCAGCGCGCTGCTTGGGAGGCCCAGTACGCCGAGGCTCAGGCTCTGTGGGAGGCCCACAAGCGTCAGGTCGAGTCGGCCGAGACCACCGAGCGTGATCTCGCCGTCGAGGCTGGCACCGGGTACACCACCGAGACCCCGTTGAGGGTTCGCTGGCGTCCGACGAGTCGCTGCAGGCTCTGCGCGACAAGCTCGCCGGTAACTGATTCATCCGTTGCGGCGGCGTCGACCATCTGGTCGGCGCCGCCGCTTCGGCGTTCCGGCGGTGTCGCCGGATGAGCTACAGTCCAGCCGGTTGAGCTGTGGATTCCGGGTGGAGCTTTGCTCCTGCCGGTTGAGCCGCCCGGCGTGGCCGTAGTCGACCGCCTGACGTGTCGAAACTTCTCGCGCCCGCCCACCCAACCCAGCCAGAGAACCGGACCGCCGAGACGGCCCACGACCGCGGGTGGTGGCCTCATCGGAACCCGACCCGGCCGCTGAAATCTATCGGGGACCACCGGTACCGTTAAGAGGAACCATGCCACACTCCGGTGATACCGCTAACGCCAACGTCGGTGAGCGACCTAGGAGAATCGCTTTTCTGCATCCAGAAAAGGTACTAACTTTCGGCCAGCTAACCCCGTTTCGTGCATCCCCGTGCACCGTGACCCGACGCTCAGCCTCCGCGTAGCTCAAGGTTGAGTCGCCAACACGCCGATCAAACAGCCTTGTCAGCAGCGAATGAGACATGACTCGCCGCAACTTCAGCCTTGTCGGAGGCATACCCTACCCTGAGGGTGTTGCACGGGGGCCTGTGATAATTTCGGGCTTTCCAAGGCCGTGAAAAAACACCGAGCTGGGGGTGTCCACCAATCATGAGTTCGCGCGAAGGTCAGTGCTTCGTCCACGCAGTGGTCGGAACTCCAGCGATGTCGCGCGGCGGCTTCCTTGTCACATGGGGTCGCCTCTCCTGGGCGCTTGCCCGGATCACCGGCGGCGCCCTGGTCATCGTTGGCGGCGGCGTGGTGCGGAGCTCTGAACTGGCTGCGTCGCTCGATCGGGTGGTACTAGGCGTGCTGGGCCTCGTGCTGAGAAAGGTCAAGTGCGACGACCAAGAATCTCACGGTCGCACCTCTAGCTTCGACTGTCAACGGCTGCATGCGGAGCTGACGGCACGCCCAGTCCGGGCGCTGCGCGCTAACTGTCGGACTTCGAGGACCTGAGTTGAGAGAGACGCGGGGAAAGGGAACCACGATGCCTGTGGACGCTGAGGTCCGGTCGGCCACGGGACCCAGTAGGGCGCGGAAGCCCGCGCTCCTGCCTGCACTAGGCCGGAGCTGGTATGTCAGGTACGAGTTGCTGTTGCGGCTCTCGGATCTGGCCACGATCGCTGCTGTGATGGTGGCGGTGCTGCTACTGAGATTCGGTGGGGACCTCCAGGTTCATGTCGGTGGCTCGCCGATCGGCTACCCGCTGGTGTCTCTCTTCGTCGGGATCGGGTGGTGGGTCGCGCTGGACGTGCACCGCTCGCGAGACCGTGGTGTCGTCGGGCACGGCCTCGAGGAGTTCCGTCGCGTGATGAGTGGCAGCCTCTACACGTTCGGTGCGGTGGCCATCGTCTCCTACCTGCTGCAGGCGGAATTCTCGCGAACGTACTTCATCGTGCTCCTGCCTCTTGGTACCCTCCTGTTGCTGGTAAGCCGGTGGGCCTGCCGTCAGTACCTTCACCACCGTCGGGCGGTTGGGGGGCCCACACTCCGACGGTAGTGGTGGGCTCGGCCCGCGAGATCCTTGAGGTCGTCCGGGATTTGCGCCGCAACCGCAATGCTGGGTACCGACCGGTCGGCATTGCTGTCCCCATCGCCGACCAGGACTCGGACACACTCGACCACCCTGAGCTTGTGGGACTACCCCGGCTCGAGATCGAGACGCTCGACAGGGCTATCGCCGCCTATCGTATTGGTGCGGTTGTCGTCGTGCCCGGCCTGCCGCGGGCAAAGATCCGGCTGCTCGCGTGGCGGCTTGAAAACTCCCCAGTGGAACTCATGTTTGCATCAGTGGGGGAGCGGTGCGCACCCCGTCACCGGTGCGGGGCCGGGCACCTTCGTCGAGGCCTCGGAGCTGGCGCAGCGGGAGCCTTCGCTGGGGATGGCGCACTCCCTGGTGTTGCAGGTGGGCGCTGAACTGGGGCTCGTCGGTGTCGTGCTGTTCGCGTTGATCGTGATCGGTGGCATCGCGGTGGCGGCCCGGGCACCCGGGAGGCGGCGACGCTGGCCATCGCGGCGTGGACGTGCCTCGGGTGCACTCGATGATCGACCACCTGTGGGAGTTCCCGGCCGTGGTGATCACTGCGGGCGTCGTGCTCGGATGGGCCCGCTCCACGGGGCGGCCCGCGGCGCTGGAGGGCGTCGCCGAGGCGTGAGCCGGAACTGTCAGTGGGACTGATTAGCCTGCTTGCATGCTGGGGGAGAGATCAACACCTGACGAGGTCGCCGACGCATCGCTGGTCGTCATCGACGACATGGACCGCGACGACTGGCGCGACTGGTACGACGCCCTGCCGGGGCTCACACGCATCGAGCGCCGCGACGACATCATGATCGCCGGGCTCCGAGCCGGATTTACGTTGCAGGACATGGGCGACCTCCACGGCATCAGCCGCGAGCGGGTGCGGCAGATCGCCACCTCCAAGGGCGTCGTCATGAGGGAACTCCGGCGGGAGCAGAAGGCCAGCGCCGACCGTCGACGACGCAGGATCGCACGCCGCGTCTACGGCACCTCGCTCACCTACCCGGAGCTCACCGTCGCAGAGATCGCCGAATGGGTCGACACTGACGAACAGACGGTGCGTCAGGCGCTTGAGCACCGGCTGGCCGTTCACGAGACCCGCGTGCGGCCGCCCGACACCGGCCGCACCTCCGAGGAGACGCTGATCGCGGCCCTCGCCGAATGGGGTGCGCAGACCGAGACCCTCACCGGTGACGACTACACGCAGTGGGCTACCGACAGGGGGCTGCCGGGTAAGCAGACAATCGCCATCCGGTTCAGCAGCTGGAACGCCGCGCTCGTCCTTGCCGGGCTCGGCGACAGGATCCGCGACAGGGGAGGGCTCCGCCCTGTCGTCGCGGACGAGGAACTGTGGGCCGCCGTCATGGCGTTCCTGCGCGCCGACCTGCCCAGCTACAGCTTCGCGGCCTTCGACGACTGGACGAAGGGCGAGGGGATGGGCAGCGGCGCGAGCGTGCGGAACCGGCTCGGCGAATGGAGCCACGTCCACGCGCGCGCCCGCAGCCTGCTGCGTTACGCCGCCAATCGCGACGGCAGTTGGCCGTGGGCCGATGCGGTGCTCGACTTTGACCCGGAGTCGCGCCCGGGCCGCGTCGCGACGCGCGCCGACGCCGTCGAGTCACTCAAGCGGGTGGCCGGGCGCATCCAGGGACCGGTGACGGTGGCGGCCTACGAGGAGGCCCGCTCGGCCGACGACGTCGGCGCGAACATGGTGATGTGCCGATGCGGGTCGTGGATCCGTGGGCTGCTTGAGGCGGGCTTGGACGACAGGCTCTCCGGTAAGGCGCGGGGCAGGCTCGCCAGGGGAGAGGTCGACCTGGAAAGGGTCGACCTCGGCGAAGCTGTCGCGTCGTCCGGATAGGACGGACCCCTCCGCCCGCGGTTGGGGGATCCGCGGTTGGGGAATCCGCGGTTGGGGATCTGCGGCCGGAGGGGCCGTCGGCAAGATGGACAGGCCGACCAGCCCGCGGCACCTCTGGAAAAATCGGCCAGTAGCCCATTCTGATCGGTGCGGCTGAAACTATGGGCCACCGTCCTCCGGGTGCCGGCCAGCAGCGCGTCGGGCGTCCCGATCAGACGGTTTGCGGACGGTGACGGGGCCGTGGTGGGGTCGACCAGACGGTCGATGTTGGCGAGGCGGTCGAGGTGACGGGGGTCGACGGCGGATGCGGTCGAGGTGACCGGGCCGACGGGCAGGCGACGGGCTCGGGGCCACGACGTCGACGAACACCGGGTTGGCGTCGACCGAGGGACGGGTGCCCGCGTGCTTGGCATCGACATGGCGGACCTGGCCGGACCGCGTCGCCGTCCGCCGGCTTACCAGCTTGTGGACCACCTGGAAAAATCGGCCAGTAGCCCATTCTGATCGGTGCGGCTGAAACTATGGGCCACCGTCCTTTGAGTGTCGGCCAGCAGCGCGTCGGGCTCCCCGGTCAGACGGTTTGCGGACGGTGACGGGGCCGTGGTGGGTCGGAGGTAACTGCCCTGGCTTTCGTTCGCGGGTGGCTGGGATTCCAGGCGTCAACGCGGACGGGTCGGCTGCAGCACGCGTCGGCTGCCGGGTTCGTCCGCGGTGGGCGTCTCGGGAGCAATACGGACGGGTCGGTTGCGGCTCGTCTGGGCTGCTGGGCTCGGTTCGCGGGCACAGGGGGCAGGGTCGTGGCCACTATTTTCAGCCGGACCGATCAGAATCGGCTACTGGCCCATTTTTCCAGACAACCCGACCCCAACCACCCCAAACGGTGATCGAATACCGAACCGGAATAACGGAATCGTACAAACCGTTGAACGACGTCGGAAACCCCACCAACCCGGAGCAGTACAGGCCGCTGACGAGCGGAGACGCCGAATAAACCGAAATCAAAAAGAATGAAAATAGTAGACCCAGGGTCTTGAATCACGTTTGATTAGGGCTATGCTTGGGGATGGAGGACGTGGTGGTCGTCGAGCGGGTGATGGGCCTTTCAGCCCACGCCGCGGACATCGCCGCGTGGGCCGATCACCTCCCGACCGGGAATGCGCCGACGCTGCCGACTCGATCGCGCAGATGATGGACCAGCTCGCAGGCCTACGCCTCTCCCTCCTGCATCGCGCCAGCCTGAGTGCCCCACCTGCCGCGTTCAACGCGGTCACCCATGTCCATGAGACGAACAAGGTCACCCGCCGCGAGGCCCTGGCCCAGTGCAGACTCTCCGGGGAACTCGCGGATCGGTTCCCGGTGATCGGGCAGGCGCTGCGGGACGGGGTCATGTCGTTGACGCAGGTGCAGGCGGTCGTGCGGGTGCTGCGACACTCACTGCTGGGGTCGATGATGTGGTCCGGGCGCAGGAGTTGTTGATCGCGCATGCGGACAAGTTCGACCCCGTCGATCTGGCCGAGATGGCCCGCCGGGTCGCGGAACTGCTGGATCCGGAGGCTGCGGAGGAGCGGGAGGCCGAACGCCTCGACCGGGAAGATCGGATCGCCTCGCAGGAACGGTTCCTGAGTGTGGAGCCCGATCATCATGGATCGATGCGGATCGCAGGGAAAGTCACCCCCGTGGTCGGGGCGACCCTGCTGACGCAACTGGATGCGTTGATGCCCTCTGCCGCCTCCTACAAGGGTGGGCCGGTGCCGTCGAGGGCCGCGCGCCGGGCAGATGCGTTGGAGCGACTGCTGGGGTCGCTGCCGCCACCGGCGACCTGCCCGATGATGGTGGGGACCGGCCGCGGGTGATCGTCACCATGTCGTATGACACGTTGGTCGATGGGATCGGGCACGCGACCCTGACCGCGACCGGTGAACAGGTCACCCCGGCCAATGTGCGGGCCCTGGCCTGTGATGCGGGGATCCTGCCTGCGGTGTTGGGGTCGGTGTCGCAGCCCTTGGATGTGGGCGGGAGAACCGGACAATCCCGAAGCCGATGCGGATGGCGTTGAACCTGCGCGACAAGGGATGTGTGTTTCGTGGTTGTGACGTCGGCTACGCCGCCTGTGATGCGCATCACGCGGTTCCCTGGTGGGCAGGCGGTGCCACCAAGCTGACCAACCTTGCCCTGTTGTGTTCCTTCCATCACCGGGTGGCCGAACCCGATCCGAACAAGTCACCGGAGTATCAGTGGCTGCTGGTCATCGATCCCGAGGACGGGCTCCCGGTCCTGTATCCACCGGTCACGATCGACCCGCAACGCCGACCACTTCGCCACAAACGACACGAAGTACCCGGCAAGGTCCTGCCCCCACTCCACTGCGAAAGGGTGGAGCCGAAGGTGCGGGAACTCTCCGCCGTGTGGCGCCTCGAGAGACCCCGAGACACGAACCCGACGCTCAAGGGACGAGTCTGCCCCGACCAGGAAACGGGAACCGAACCCTGGCATCCCGAGGAGTGTGACGATGCCGGCGTCGAGGCCGGTGGCGCTGTGCGTAGGTCGGTGCCGACTCCACGGTGGGAACCGAACCCGTGGCGCCCCGAGGAGTGCGACGATGCCGGCGCCGAGGCCGGTGGCGGTGTGGGTCGGTCGGTGCCGACTCCGCGGTGGGAACCGAACCCCTGGCGCCCGAGGGGTGTGACGATGCCGGCGTCGACGTGGGCGCTGTGAGTCGGTCGGTGCCGACTCCACGGCGGGAGCCGAACCCCTGGCATCCCGAACAGGACGACGCGTCAGCGCCAACGATCCGCAGGCAGGAGCCGAACCCCTGGCACCCGGAGGAAGACGGCGAGCCCGATGCGCCCCGTGACAGGGATGGACGCACAACTGCGTCGGCTCGGTGGGCGGAGGCCGACGACGAGTCCATCTGGCTTTCCAGCGAGGGCCGGATCGACCTCAGGTGCCCGGATCCCGATCGGTAGGCCCCTGGGTGGGGAGTGAGGTTGGCCCTCGCCGACGCGGTCTCCCGCGGTCGACGAGGGCCCATGCGTCTCCCGGCCTTGTGGGTCAGTGTGCGTAGTCGGTGTTGTTCACCCACTCCACGGTCCACGCGCCGTCGGCGTAGACGAGCTTGTTGACGGCGCCGTTGTGCAGCTCGCCTAGCCCGTCACGCCGAGGGTCTCCAACAGGGCGACGCTGGACATGCCGCTGGAGACGGCGAGGATGTTGCCGCCGTGCTTCCTCGGCATGGTCCTGTCCGACGCCGCCGCCGTCAATGCCTCGCCCATGCGCTTGGCCACCTCCGCGTGCGTCTCCGCCTTGAGGTCGGGCTTCGGGTTGCTCTGCACGAACGCGTTCATGATCTGCTCGAGCGTGGCGGCGAACGGGTTGGTCGGGTCGGGCAGGTACTTGAGCATGGCGGGCAGCGCGGTGGTCTGCTTCTCGCCCTCCCATCCACCGTAGGCGGCCTCCCGCAGGCCGAAGAGGCGCGTCGGCTCGAGCCTCGACCCGGCGGCCCCAGCATCCCGGTGGCCGTCTGGTAGTGGCGGACGGTGTCGGCGCAGTACGCCGCATCGAACCCGCCGATCTCGGCCGCGAGGTTGCGGCCCACCTGGGCGGCCACGGTGATTCCCTGCTCGGTGAGGGGCGAATCCGACCAGCCCTGGACGCGACCGGTGTAGTTCATCCACGTCTGGCCGTGGCGGACGAGGTAGACGGTGACCGTGCGGTTGGGCCGCGGCGCGGCGTTGGCCGGGATTGCCGACCCGGCGGACAGTGCGCCCGTGAGGGCCGCCCGCCCAGGGCGACCATCGCGGTACGGCGGGTGAGATCAGGCATGGCATCTCCTTTGATGACGATGACGTGATGACGATGGTGAAAACCTGATGACGTTCGGCTTTCGAGCGCAATACTAAATGATGTTCGCCTTTCGTGGCCATAGTCCGGAGGGAAGATTCCGCCGACACCCGCCCGCCGGCCGACGGGTGCCCCACCCGGTATCCGCCGCGGTCGGAGACCGGTATCCGACGGCGTCCGTCCCGTCGGGAGCGGGCCGTGGGTCCGTCCGGCATGATGGGGCGATGCCGACCTATGTTGCGTTCCTGCGGGCCATCAACCTCGGCGCGAACCGGAAGTTCCCCAAGGACGACATCCGCCGCACCGTCGAGGCCGCCGGCTTCAGCGACGTGCAGACCCACATCAACACCGGCAACGTGCGCCTCACCTCCAGCATGCGATCCCGGCCGAAGATCGAGGCGACCCTGGAGGCCGCGTTCGCCGCCGACCGCGGCTTCGAGGTGCCCACCATCGTGTTCACGTCCGCCGAGCTCTCGGCCATCGCCGACGACGCACTGGGGTTGGCCGAGCAGCACCCGGGCCTGGCCCGCCACTACATCTACCTGCTCAAGGACGAGCCGTCGCCGGAGCTGAAGAGCCGGGTCGAGGCCACGTCGTCGGAGCGGGGAAACATGGTGGTGCGGGGCAGGGCCGTCCACGCGCTCCTGTGGCCCGGCTACCAGGACGGCGTCGTCGACCCGCTCGGCGCCGCACGGCTGCTCGAGCCCGCCACCAACCGCAACGCCGCCGTCATCCAGGCCATCGTCGACAAGTGGTGCTGAGCGGTGCGGTGCCGCCCGACGGCCTGGCCACCATTGGCCCGAAACCTTTCCCGGCGGTGGGGACACTCCAGGGCATGAAGGCAGAACACACGCTGTGGGACGAGGCCAGGGGCGGCGACGGTGAGTCGTTCGCCCTGATCTTCGACCTCCATCGGGATCGGGTGTACCGGCACGTGCTGCGGCTCGTCGACCGGACGGCCGACGCCGAGGATGCGGTCGCGGTGGCATTCCTGGAGCTGTGGAGACGACGCGACGCCGTGCGCGTGGTGCAGGGTTCGGTGCTGCCGTGGCTGCTGGTCACGGCCACCCACGCCACGCGGAACCTCAGCCGATCCTCACGGCGCTACCGGGCCCTGCTCGACCGGCTTCCGCGGCCGGCGGAGGCCCGCGACGTGGCGGAAACGTATCTCGACACGAGCGTCGACGGCATCGACCCGGTGCTGGCCGCGCAGTTGAGGGGCTGCCCTGGGCCGACCAGCAGCTGATCACCCTCGTCGCGCTCGAGGGGTATTCCATGGCCGACGCGGCCGAGGTGCTGGGGATCAGTGTCGCGGCCGTGAAGTCGCGCATGCACCGCCTTCGTCAGCGGCTCCGACCGGGGCCGCAGCCATCCGCACGAGAGGTGACGCCATGTCCGGAACGACCATGAACGACCAGTACGCGGCGGCCCTGCGGGCAGAGCTCGCCCAGACGGTGACCCGCCCGCAGCCCGCGCAGCGCAAGGCCCCCGGAGGATCGCGCTGGCCGCCATCCTCGCAGGCGCCCTCGCGGGAGGGTCGCTGCTGATGCCGGGCGCCTACGCCGACTGGACCGCCCTGCCGGCAGAGCTGACCCCCACCGAGTCGGAGGCGATCGGAGCCGACTGCGTCGCGTACCTCCGGGAAGGGACGCAGGTTGAGGGCAACCTCGGCGCCGTGCTGGTCGAGCGTCGGGGCAGCTGGGACCTGACCGTCGTCATCGGGGACGACGGCAGCTACGGTCACTGCCTGCTCAGCGAACGCGGCGGCGCCGGTGGTGTCTCGCCCGACGGGATCGGGGAGGCGCCCGCCGTCGACTCGTTCACCGTGCTGGGGAGGGCAGCCAGGCCCTCGACACGAGCCTCTGGGAGTCGGGCCCCAAGGCCGAGGGCCACCAGTTGGCCTACGGCCGCGCCGGAGACCTGACCGGCCTCGTCCTCCACACCGAGCGTTCCGGCGACGTGACGGCCACCGTCCACGACGGCTGGTGGGCGGCCTGGTGGCCGATCTCCAACTTCGGGCCGAACCTGAGCCACGACCAGGACGACGTCACCGGCGCCACCATCACCACCGCGGACGGGCAGACCCGGGAGCTCGATGAGGCGGGCTGGGCAGCACTGCGGCAGCATTGACCGGGCGCCGCACGACGCGTCGCGCCGCGGGATCGGGCCGGGGCTTTTCATCCGGGCGCGCCTGATTTACCTTGACCCTGCCGGGCGGACGCCCGGCAGAGCAGGGGACGAGATGCCGTGTGACGCCAGCGGAATGGCCGAGATCCATCGCTACTACAAGGCGGGGTTCGGTGAGGGGGCCGCGTTGGTGGGTGGTGTGGCCGCGGGTGATGCGCAGCACGCCACGGCCGTTGCCACCCACCTCGCGGGGCTCTCCAGGTCGCTCCATGCGCACCACGAGTTCGAGGACGCCAACCTGTGGGACGAGCTCACCGGCCGGGCCCCCGGATGCGCCCTGCACGTCGGGCGGATGAAGCAGCAGCACGCCACCATGCTCGTGCACCTCAACGACCTCGACGCCTCCCTTCCCGCATGGGGAGTCAGCGGACGCGCGGCCGACGCCCGCCCCGTCCTCGCCGCGCTCGCCGGCATCAACGAGGCCCTCGCCGTGCACCTGCCCGACGAGGAGGCCAACATCGTGCCCGTCATGGAGGAGGTGCTCGAGCAGGAGCACATGGAGGCCGCGGCCAGGCACGGACGGGCGCCACCCCAGAGGCGAGATGTTCCCGATGGTGGGGCGATCATCGCCGCACAACCCGACGGCGGCGCCACGTGGGTGCGCAAGAACCTGCCCGGCCCGGTGCGGCTGGTGTGGCGCTACTACGGGAGACGCCAGTACGAGCGGCAACGCCGTGTACTCCTCACGGGACGCTGACAGCGCCGCCCCTCACCCGGGGCGACCCTCCACTGGGAGTCGCTCTCCGTCACGCTGCTGGCAGGCAGCGCCGCCGTCACCTACCTCGGGCTCCGCCTGACGGTGCCCGCCGAATGCGCCTGGCTCCAGCCGTCGATCGGGGTGTTCCGCGACGACGGTGTCGTGCCCGCCGTCCACCCCGACTGCGCCCTGCCACCGGGGCTCGTCACCGACGCGGCCACCGTCGGAGGCGGGGTGGAGCTCACCGTCGACGGCGCCGTCACCATGCTGGAACGGGTGCCCCAGGCCGGGTTGCTTGCCGCGCAGTTGTGGGAGGCGGGCGGCACCATCGTGTTCGTCGCCGTCCTCTTCGCGCTGAGCGCCTTCGCGACGACCCGCCGCCCCAGCGACCCGTCGGTTGCGTCCAACCTCGCCTTCTCCTCCGCGCTGTTGGGCAGCACGGTCGTGACGATGGTGGGGCTGCCCCCGTCGTGGGCCTTCGGAGGGGCGGCGCGCTGGCTGTTCGAGCTCAATGTCGGCCTCGTCTACACGCTCGGGTGGGGTGCGCTTCTCACGTGGGCGCTGCAGACCCCGACCCCGCTCCTCCCGGCCCTCGGCAGGGCCCCGGCGAGGACGCTGCTCACCTGGGGGCCGGGCTGGCATACCTGGCGACGGCGGCCGTCGCCGGTGCGGGGCACGGCTCGCCCGGCTGGATGGGGCAGGCCGTCCTCGTGCAGAACTGGTTCACCGCGATCCTGGTGGGCTGCTCCGCAGTGCTGCTGGTGATCCGGCTGGCCCACACCCGGCGCACGGGCACCAACGTCGTCGAGCGGCAACAGGTGTTGTGGCTCGGCGGCTCGGGGATGGTGTCGCTCACCCTCGCGATGGGGCTGTGGATGATCCCGTCTGTGCTCACCGGCCAGGTGCTCCTGCCGAGGGAACTGATCGGGCTGCCCGGGCTGGCGTTCGCGTTCGGCATGGGCGTCGCGATGAGCCGGCACCGCCTGTTCGATCTCGACGTCGTGCTGGCCCGCAGCATGGTGTACGCCGGGCTGGTAACCGTCAGCGTCACCGTCTACCTGCTCACCGTCGCCACCCTCACCAGCCTCTTCGCCGGGCCCTCCACCACCGCGATGACGGTGGCGGGCGCCGTCGCCGTCGCGATACTGGTCACTCCCGCCCGGATCATGCTCGAGCGGTGGGTGAGCCGCGCCCTCTACGGTGACCGGGACGATCCATATGCCGCGCTGGCCAGGCTCACCGGGCTGCTCGCGGCCAGGCAGATCGCCTGGCGCGACGTCGCCGACGACCTGCGCAGCGCCTTCCGCGTCGGCTACATCGCGGTGCTGGCCGACGGCGTCGCACCCGCGGAGAGCGGGGTCGCTCCCGAGGACGCCGAGCGGATCCTCACCCAGGAGCTGCGGCACGCCGACGCGAGGGTCGGCGACCTGCTGATCGCCACCCGCGGCCGCGGCGGGCGGTTCTCCCCGGCGGAACGAGACCTGCTGCGCAACGTCGGCGACCAGGTGGCCGCCGCCGTGCACCAGGAGCGGCTCGACGCCGAACTGCGCGAATCACGGGCCAGGCTCGTGCTGGCGCGGGAGGAGGAACGCCGGGCGATGCGCCGCACCCTGCACGACGACGTCGGCCCCGCGATGGCCGCCATCCCGCTGCGCGTGCAGGCGGTGCGGCTGCTCACCGTGACGCAGGCGCCGGAGGTGGCCGAGGTGCTCGACCGGATCGGGCACGACGCCACCCACGCTGCCGAGACCGTCCGACGGCTCGCCTACGACCTGCGCCCACCCGTGCTCGACGAGGTAGGGCTGCTGCGGGCGCTGGAGGAGCGGGCCGCCACGACCGCACCGCTGAGCGTCGGGTTCGACGTCGAGCCCGCCTGCGTCGCGAGCGGCGCGCTCTCCCGCCGGTGGAGGCGGCCGCCTACCGGATCGTCGCCGCCGCCCTCGACAACGCCGCCCGCCACGCGTCGGCCGACCACTGTCTCGTGCGGCTCGCGGTGACCGACGGCCACCTGGAGATCGAGGTGACCGACGACGGGGTGGGCCCCGCCGCCGACTTCCACGCGGGCATCGGCATCACGGGCATGCGGGAGCGGGCCACCGAACTCGGCGGCACGTGCACCGTCGCGGCACGGGAGGGGGGCGGGGCGCGGGTGCTGGCCCGGCTGCCCATCGGGGCGTCGTCATGAACGGGCGGCCCGTGCGGGTGCTCGTCGTCGACGACCATCCCCTCTACCGGGAGGGGCTCGTCGGGCTGCTGCGCCTCACCCCCGATCTCGGCGTCGTCGGGCAGGCCGTCGACGGGCCCGAGGCGGTGCGGCTGGCCGCCGAACTGGTGCCCGACGTCGTCGTGATGGACGTCAACCTGCCCGGGATCGACGGCGTCGAGGCCACCCGGCAGATCATCGCGGCGCGCCCGGACGCGCGGGTGCTGATGCTCACCATGCTGGACGACGCCACCGTCGCCGACGCCGTCCTGGCCGGGGCCCGGGCTTCGTCACGAAGACGGCCGAGCCGGAGGCGACCCTGGCCGCGATCCGCGCGGTGGCCGTCGGCGACATCATCTTCTCCGCCTCCCTCGCGGCCCGCCTCGCGACCATGGTGGCGGGCGCGGACGCGCGCCGTCAGTTCGCGGGGCTGACGGCGCGGGAACACGAGGCGCTCGGGCTGCTGGCCCGCGGCTGGGACAACCCGAGGATCGCGGCCCACCTCGGGATCGCCGACAAGACGGTGCGGAACCTCGTCTCCACGATCCTCGTCAAGCTGCAGGCCGCCGACCGGGCCGGGGCCATCGAGAAGGCGCGGCAGGCCGGGCTGGGGTGAGCCCCTCCGACTCACTCCGGCCGGTTGCCGTGCATCCCGCCGACCAGGAACGGCGTCTCGTAGCCGATGGAGGACAGGTGCGTCACCAGGCCCTGCGCGGCGTGCGGCAGGTTGTGGCAGTGGTCCATCCAGATGCCCGGGTTGTCGGCCAGCAGCGACACCTCGTACGTGTCGCCGTCCTCGACGTTGAGCGAGTCGACCACCCACGGTGAGCCCGTCGAACGGACCCCGTTGCGGGAGACAACCAGCAGGTGGTGGCCGTGCAGGTGCATGGGGTGCACCTCACCCGAATCGTTGGAGATGACGAACCGCACCCGCTCACCCTCACGGACCATGAACATCGGCACGTCCGGGTAGATGCCTCCGTTGATGGTCCACCACGAGCCGGGGCGCCCGTCCAGCAGGCCGAAGCGGCGGCCGATGCGGTACTCGAAGGTGCGGACGGGGCGGTCGACGTCGGCAGGCATCGGGAGGGGCTCGCCGTAGCTGAGCAGGTCGATCCGTTGCGACGGCGGCCTGGTGCGGGGTGCGTCGGGGGAGCCGAGGGCGAGCGACGCCCCGGCGAACTCGACGCGGGCGCCGCCGTCGGGGATGGTCAGCTCGAGGTCGGCCCGGCCGCCCGCCGTCAAGAGGACGGACTCTCCGACGATGTCGCCCGGGCCGTTGAGGTCGCGGCCGTCGATCGCGACCCGACGGCGATGCCGGTGCCGGAGCGGTGGACGATCGGCGGGACGGTGCGGTCGCGGCGCCAGGCACGGCAGAGCCAGATCATCCACGCCATCTGCAGCACGACGATGAGGAGCGAGATCGTCGTCGATGCCTCGAACGACAGCCGCCGGGCCACCAGGAGGATGGAGCCTGCGGCGCCGATGAGGGTGGCCGCCTGGATGACGCGCACGAAGACGCGGGAGCCGATCGTCCGGGCGGCGCCGCGGCTGAGGCGTGGGACCAGCGGCGCGAGGAGGAGGTTTCCTACGGCGCCGGTGAGGTCGTTCAGGGGCCCCAGGGGTCGCCGGATCCGCCCTGCGCCTGCACGGCGAACATCGCGGCGAGGAAGCCGCCGCCGACCAGGGTGACCGCGCCGAGCGCGACGAGCTGCACGCCGTCGTGACGGGCAAGGTCGAGGCCGGGCCGGGGTGAGGCCCGGGGAGGCGGGTACGTGCCCGCTGGGGCGGGGGTTGCGTTGTACATGGCTGGGGCTCCTGGGAGTGCGAGTGATTCCAGGGTCGGCCGTGGGTGTCCCGGGCGTCACGGGACGGATGTCCCGGATGGGTGGGAGGTTTCCTCCCGGGGTGGGGCGGGTGGGCCAGAGTGGGGCTTTCGTCCCGGGGTGGGGCGGGTCGGTCAGAATGGGCCACTGGTCGATTTTGATGGGGTCGGGTGGGGGGGGTGTGGTCGATCCTGTGAAGCGGACCGGTCAGAATGGGCCACTGGTCGATTTTGGGAGGTCGCGCGCGGGATCGTCCGCCCTCCGGCTCCCCGCCCCCCCGGGGGTGGTTGGTCGTCGCGAGGGACGAGGAAGTAAGTTGTCAGCCATGGAATCCGAGTCGCTCCCAGGGACGGCCGAGGCGCACCTCGAGCCGCGCGAGCTGATCCGCCTGAGTGAACTCGTCGTCCGAGCGGGGATCCAGATGCTCGGCTCGGGCACCAGCGGGCTGCGGGTGCGTGAACTGATGCGCTCCGCCGCCTTCGCGCTCGGCCTCGACTCCTTCGCCGCGCAGGTCACCTTCACCAACATCGTCGCCACCGTCGGAATCGGTGGGATCTACCGCACCCAGGTCGCCGAGATCACCAGCCCCGGCGTCAACTCCCACCGCATCGCGCAACTCCAGCAGCTCTCCCGCGAGCTCAACGGCTCGACCATCACGCCCGACGAGCTGGAGGCGCGGCTCGACGCCGTCGAGTCGACCCCGCCGCAGTACCCCACCTGGCTCGTCGTCATCCTGGTGGCGGCCGCCTGCGCGTCCGTCACCCTGCTCAGCGGCGGCTGGTGGCACGAGGCGCTCGCCGTCATCCCGCGGGCGCCCTCGGGTTCGCCGTCCGGGCCCGGCTCACGCGCTGGCACATCAACCACCTGGCGACGGTGCTGGTGTCTGCCGCCACCGCCTGCGCCACCTATGTCGGGGCGGCCAGCCTCATCGAGCTCATCACCGGAGACCCGAGCGCGCGGCTGTCGGCCGGCTTCATCTGCGCGGCCATCTTCCTCATCCCGGGCTTCCCGCTCGTGACCGGCGGGCTCGACGTGGCCCGCATCGACCTCGGCGTCGGCATCCCGAGGCTCGGCTACGCCACCGCGGTGATCCTCGCCATCACGATCGGCGTGTGGATCGTCGCCGTCCCGACGGGGATCTCGCCCGACGCCGTCCCGACCTGACCGGGCCGGGAATGCTGCTGTGGTCGGCATGGGTCGCGGCGAGCTTCTTCGCCGTTTTCGGGTGGGCCATCATGTTCAACACCCCGCTGGCGATGGCGGTGGCGGCGGGCCTGATCGGCGTCCTCGGCAACGTGCCGCGGCTCCTGATGCTGGAGGCGGGGCTCCCGTGCACGTGGCCACCTTCACCGCCTGCGTGCTGATGGGCCTCGCGTGCGCCGTCGTCGGGCGGCTGCTCGACATGGAGAAGATCGTCATGACGGTGCCGACGGTGCTGGTGGCGATCCCCGGGTCGTCGGCGCTGCGGACGCTGCTCTACTTCGATCAGCGCGACGTCGTCTCCGCCCTGGAAAACGGCGTCTCGACGGTGCTGGTGCTGATCGCCATGGTGGCGGGCCTGGCCTGCGCGCGGATGCTCACCGACCCCGAGTGGGCGTTCACAAGGCCCGACCCGCCATGGGGGCGTCGCCTGGCGACGCTGTCGGTGCGGCGACTGCTGCCGCGACGGTCGGGTCGGGCAGGCACGGGTCGTCCGGAGGCCGCGGATGGGCAACCCCCGCCGTCGGGCCCGACGCCGTCGGAGCCGGGGGCCCCGGAATAGGTGCGTTGCGGCGGACGCGCGGCGCGGCGGGTCGATAGGATCGCGCTGACCGGCGGACACGCCGTCAGCTGGAATGCGGAGCCGGTGTGGCAGGGCAGGAGTTGCGCATGAGGGTCGCTCTGACGGGCGGGATCGCCGCGGGAAAGACATTCGTCGCCGACGAGTTGGCTCGCCTCGGCGCCGTCATCGTCGACTCGGACCTGCTGGCCCGGGAGGTCGTCGAGCCGGGCACCGCCGGGTTGGCGGCCATCGTCGAACGGTTCGGTGCCGGGATGCTGCTGACGGACGGGTCGCTCAATCGGGAGGCGCTGGGGAACCTGGTGTTCTCCGACCCGGGGGCGCGGGCCGCGCTGAACGCCATCGTCCATCCGCTGGTGCGACGGCGGGCCGAGGAGTTGGAGGCGGCGGCCCCGGAGGGAGCCGTCGTGGTGTCCGTGATCCCGCTGCTCGTGGAGACCGGCCTCGACAAGGGCTTCGACACCATCATCGTGGCGGACGTTCCGGTGGAGACGCAGGTCGCCCGGTTGAAGAAGCGCAACGCGTTGACCGGTGAGGAGGCGCTGGCGCGGATCGGTGCGCAGGCCACCCGGGAGCGGCGGCTGGCGGTGGCGACGCACGTGATCGACAACTCGGGGCCGAAGGAGCAGACGTGGGCCCAGATCGACCGGGTGTGGGCTGAGTTGACGGGTCGCTCGGGGGACTCGTAGGCGCCACGCCCGCCTGGAAAATGGGCCAGTGGCCGTTTCTGGTCGGTCCTGTGGGAAGTATCGGCCACTACCCTCGTCGGAGGGTGACGCGGTGCGGGTCTCTGGAAAATGGGCCAGTGGCCGTTTCTGGTCGGTCCTGTGGGAAGTATCGGCCACTACCCCGTCGGAGGGTGGCGCGGTGCGGGTCTCTGGAAAATGGGCCAGTGGCCGTTTCTGGTCGGTCCCGTCGGAAGTATCGGCCACTACCCCGTCGGAGGGTGCCGTCCGACGACGGTCGCGACGTCGCCGCGTTGACGCTACTTCGCCGTCGCGCTTCTCTTGAGGATGTCGAGCACGCGGATGAGTTCGCCGAGGTCGGTCGCTTCGCTCGTCGACGCCGTCGCGAACGCAGCGTTGTAGTAGAGGCCGTCGCCCATCAGCATGATCGCCCGCGCGATCCCTGTGTCGCCCACCTCTGCGAGCAGCAGCGCGTACCAGTCGTTCTGGATGCCCTGGATCGTCTCGCGGGCCCGCGGATGCGCCTCGAGTCCGAGGCGCGACGCGGCGACTATCGTCCGGTCGAACGGGCCGCCGGTGACGGCGGAAGTGGTCAGGTAGTAGGCCGACGGCCCTCGGGGCGGCGGCCATGGCGGCCAGGTCGCGGTCGGCATGGGAGCGCAGCCGGTCGAGGAGGCCGTCTACGAGGGCCTCCCGGTTGCGGAAGTGGTACAACAGCCCGCCCTTGGAGACGCCGGCCTTCGCGGCGACGGCGTCAAGCGTGGCTCCGCGCTCGCCCTCGGCGGTGAGGATGGCCTCGAACGTGTCGAGGATGCGGTCGCGGGCTGACATGGGGTGAGCCTATCGCAGCGGGTCAGGGCGAGATCGACGCCCCGGGAGGCGGATGACGGTGGCGGCACCGTCGGCCCGCGTTTGAAACTGTACCGTCTAGACGGTTAAGCTTATTCGGTCGGACGGGCTTCCCTGACGGCGGCTCGGCTCCTTGGGGGAGCGGGGGTCGGTGGCCGTTGTTTTCAGCGGGACCGATCAGAATCGGCTACTGGCCGATTTTTCCGAGTGCCTCCGGGAGGGGGAGCAGGGGTCGGTGGCCGTTGTTTTCAGCGGGACCGATCAGAATCGGCTACTGGCCGATTTTTCCGGAAGGGTCGTCGGGCATGAGCCCACGACACGGGCCCACGGCACGGGCCCACGACACGGGCCCACGACACGGGCCCACGACATGAGCCCACGACACGAGCCCACGGCACGGGCCCACGACATGGGCCCAAGGGCGATCCCACGGGTACCCGGGAGCGGGGCGGGCACGTCCCCTCAGACACCCACATGCAGACATCGAAACCCAGGAAGACGAAGCCACCTCATGACGATCACCGAACTCCAGGCCCCGACCTCGGCGCGGCTGCGCTGGCTCGCGCTGGCCGTCCTGATGCTGCCGGTGCTCCTGGTTGCGATCGACAACACCGTCCTCGCCTTCGCCGTGCCCGCCATCTCCGAGGCGCTCAAGCCCACCGGCGAGGAGCTCCTCTGGATCATCGACATCTACCCGCTCGTGCTGGCGGGCCTCCTGGTGCCGATGGGCAGCCTCGGCGACCGCTTCGGCCGCCGTCGCCTGCTGCTGATCGGCGCCACCGGTTTCGCCGTCATCTCCGCCGTCGCCGCCTTCGTCCCGACGGCCGGTGCCCTGATCGCCGCCCGCGCCGCCATGGGGTTCTTCGGTGCCATGCTGATGCCCGCCACCCTGTCGCTGATCCGCAACATCTTCACCGACCAGACCGAGCGCCGCACCGCGATCGCCGTCTGGGCCGCGGGGTTCAGCGGCGGCGCGGCCCTCGGCCCCATCGTCGGCGGCTTCCTGCTCGAGCACTTCTGGTGGGGCTCGGTGTTCCTGCTCGCCGTCCGCTGCTGCTGCCGCTGCTGGTGGCCGGGCTGAAGCTGCTGCCCGAGTCGCGCGACCCCAACCCCGGCCCGATCGACCCGCTCAGCATCCTCGCCATCCTCACCGCCATGACGGCGCTGGTGTGGAGCATCAAGTCGGTCGCCATCTACGGCTTCAGCCTTCCGGTGGTCGCCGCGGTCGCCGTCGCCCTGCTCGCAGGCACCTGGTTCGTCCGCCGTCAGCTCGGCCGCGCCAATCCGATGCTCGACGTGCGGCTCTTCACCAACCCGGTGTTCAGCGGCTCGGTGGCCGCCAACCTGCTGAGCGTGTTCTCGCTCGTCGGGTTCCTGTTCTTCGTGTCGCAGCACCTGCAGCTCGTGTCGGGCCGCTCCCCTGTGGAGGCGGGCCTCGTGCTGCTGCCCGGGCTCGTCGTGACGATCGTCGCCGGTCTGCTCGTCGTCCGGCTCGCGAAGCGGTTCCGGGCCGGCCACCTCGTGGTCGCAGGCCTGCTGCTCAACGCGGTCGGCTACGCGCTCGTGACGGCCAGCGGCCAGACGGGATCCGACCTCGGCCTGCTTGCCGCGTTCGCCATCCTCGGCGCCGGCGTCGGGATGGCCGAGACCATCTCGAACGACCTGATCCTCTCCAGCGTTCCCGCGACGAAGGCAGGGGCGGCCTCGGCGATCTCCGAGACGGCCTACGAGGTGGGGTCGGTGCTCGGCACCGCGGTGCTGGGCGGCCTGCTCACCGCCACCTACCGCGGCGGCGTCGTCCTGCCCACAGGGCTCACCCCGGAGCAGCAGCTCAGCGCGGGGAGACGCTCGGCGGTGCGACCGACGTCGCCACCCAGCTTCCCGCCGACCTGGCGCAGCAGCTGCTGGAGTCGGCGCGGGCCGCCTTCGACTCCGGCGTGACGCTCACGTCGGGCATCGGCATCGCCCTGATGGTGGCCGCCGCGGTGCTCGCCGCCGTGACGCTGCGCCGGGCCTGACCCGTCAGCGCCTGACGCGGTAGCGCAGGTACACCACCTGGTCGAGGACGCGGTTCTCCACCAGCGTGAGATCCTCGCGGCGGCCGTGGTGGGCGAAGTAGGGCCTTCCCCGCCGACGAGCACGGGGTAGAGGCGCATCCGGTACTCGTCGATCAGGCCGAGGTCGGCCGCCTGCGCGGCGAGGTCGGCCCCGCCGATCGCGATCACGCCGTCTCCGGGCTCGGCCCTGAGCCGGTTGATCTCCTCCTCGAGCGACCCGGTCGCGATCCGCGTGTTGCCCTCGACGGAGGTGAGCGAATGGGTGAAGACCACCTTCGGCAGCGTCTTCCAGAAGCGCGCGAACTCGATCTCCTGCGGGTCGAGCGTGGCCTCCGCCTCCGCCGTCTCCCAGAACACCATCGACTCGTACAGCCTCGTGCCGAGGAGGTGGACGTCCACGCCGAGCACCTCGTCCATGGCGACCTGGAACACCCCTCGTCGGGCACCGACCAGTCGAAGCCGCCGTCGGGGCCGTAGATGTAGCCGTCGACAGACAGCGACAGCGAGTAGACAACGTCACGCATCCCGGTCTCCCTCCGGAAGTTGGAAGCGCCACGCGACGCTCGCGTAGTGCTCGGTGACGGCGTCGCCGGCGTTGGCCGCCAGCAGCGTGCGCCACGCTCCCATTCGCCGGGCCTGCTCGGCCGGATCGGCCAGCAGGAAGGGCGAATGGGTGGTGTAGCTGAGCAGGAAGTCGTCGGCGGGTACCTCCCGCTGCCAGAAGACGGTGACCTCCCGGCGGTTGCCGAACGGTGGCCGGGCGGCCGAGTCGTGCTCGTCGACCAGGTCGATCCCGCGGACACCCTCCTGCAGGGCGTCGAACTCGGCCTGCCACCCCTCGAGCACGCGCCGGTTCCAGATCATGGTCAGGTAGCCGCCGGGGCGGAGCAGGCGCGCGGCCTCGGCCGACGCGGCCACCGGGTCGATCCAGTGCCAGGCCTGGGCGACGAAGATCGAGTCGAACGAACGGTCGGGAAGCCCCGTGTCCTCGGCGGACGCCCGGACGACGGTGAGCGCGGGATGGTTGGCGGACAACACGGCCAGCATCGACGCGGACGGGTCGACGGCGACCACGGAGAGCCCGCGGGCCACCAGCGAGTCGGTCAGGCGGCCGGTGCCGGCCCGAGGTCGAGCACGTCGCGGGCGTCGGGTGCCAGCGCCCAGTCGACGACCTCATCGGGGTAGGGCGGGCGGAGCCGGTGGTACTCGGCGCCGGTGTGCTGGAACGCGGCGGCGCGACGAGCCAGCGCTTCTGTCATGGCGCCACGCTACCCCGCGGGCGGTGAGGGAGGTGGCCGGCGCCGGGACGGTTGCGGGGACCGGCCAGGCGCGCCGGATTGTGGGTGGGGCGGAGCCGTGCCCCGCGTCGGGGATGTGCGGCTGGTCGCGGGCCGGGCCGCGTCGAAACCACTCCCGACTTGGTGCGGAGACCTGACCACAGTAGGAGGCCCGGCCCCAGTAGTCGGTTGAGCCGGCCCCCGCGCGGAGCGCCGGGCCGTGTCGAAACCACTCCCGACTTGGTGCGGGATCCCGGGCCGAGCAGAGCCCAGGTGTCTGTGGTCGGGTGCCTGGTCATCGTCTGGGGTGGTTTCGACACGGGCGGCGTCTCGTTCCTCGCCGCGGGCCCGGCTCAACCGACTGCTGGTGGTCGTCCCCGACGATGCCTTCCGGCTCGGTGCGGAATTCCGACCACAGTTAGGAACCCGGCCCCGGCAGTCGGTTGAGCCGGCCCCGCGCGGAGCGCCGGGCCGTGTCGAAACCACTCCCGACTAGGTGCGGAGACCTGACCACAGTAGGAGGCCCGGCCCCAGCAGTCGGTTGAGCCGGCCCCGCGCGGAGCGCCGGGCCGTGTCGAAACTACTCCCGACTTGGTGCGGAGACCTGAGTAGAGCTGACCTGCTTGTGGTTGAGTGCCTGCAACTCGTTGGGGTGGTTTCGACACGGGCGGCGTCTCGTTCCTCGCCGCCGGCCCGGCTCAACCGACTGCTGGTGGTCGTCCCGACGATGCCTCCCGACTCGGTGCGGGATCCCGGGCCGAGCAGAGCCCAGGTTTCTGTGGTCGGGTGCCTGCTCATCGTCTGGAGTGGTTTCGACACGGGCGGCGGCTCGTACCTCGCCGCCGGCCCGGCTCAACCGACTGCTTCTGGTCGTCCCCGACGATGCCTCCCGACTCGGTGCGGAGACCTGAGTAGAGCTGACCTGCTTGTGGTTGAGTGCCTGCAACTCGTTGGGGGTGGTTTCGACACGGGCGGCGACTCGTTCCTCGCCGCGGGCCCGGCTCAACCGACTGCTTCTGGTCGTCCCCGACGATCCCTCCCGGCCCGGTGCAGGTACCCAGGCACAGCCTGGGGTAGGAGCGATGGTCGGGTGCCTGCAACTCGTTGGGGTGGTTTCGACACGGGCGGCGTCTCGTTCCTCGCCGCCGGCCCGGCTCAACCGGCGATGGGGTCGGCAAAGTCGCCCGCGGGGTGCCGGCCGGTTGGTCTGCGGGTCGTCGGGCGATGTGGGCGGGCCCCGGATCGGCGATCCGGGGCCCGCCCTCACATCAGTTCTGGACGCGCAGCCACACGGTGGTGGCGCCCGGGAGCACCCCGTCCTTCACGGGCGAGCTGGCCAGCAGCACCTCGCCCTCACCGAACGCGAACGGCCCGGTGCCGAAGTTGGTCACCACCTCCCAGCCGCCGTCGCGGCGGAACCGGAGCACGTCGTCGCGGCCGGTCTCGACCCACTCGAGCGGACCCTCGGTCTGCAGCGCGCGGCGCAGGTGCAGCGCGGAGCGGTACAGGTGCAGCGACGAGGCAGGGTCGGCCTCCTCCACGTCGACGGCGTACTGCGCGAACCAGGCCGGCTGCGGGATGTGTGCGCCCTGGCTGCCGAACCCGAACGAGCTGCCCTCACCGGTCCACGGGAGCGGCACCCGGCAGCCGTCGCGGCCCAGGCCGTCCGCCTCGGGATCGGCGCCCCGGAAGAATGCCGGATCCTGGCGGTCGGCGTCGGCGATGTCTCCCACCTCGTGCAGGCCAAGCTCCTCGCCCTGGTAGATGTAGCAGCTGCCGGGCAGCCCGAGCATGAACAGCGTGGCGGCGCGGGCCTTGCGGGAGCCGCCCTCGCGGTCGAGCTGGTCGGCGGGGCGCCGTCGATGATCCAGGCGGAGCCCTGCTTGACCAACCGGCCGTTGAGCGGCTCCAGGCCGTAGCGGGTGGCGTGACGCACCACGTCGTGGTTGGAGAGCACCCACGTCGACGACGACCCGGTCGCCTCGCTTTCCTCCAGGTTGGTCGTCACGATGTCGCGGAACTGGGCCGCGTCGAAGTCGGCCACCAGCAGGTCGAAGTTGAACGCCTGGCCGAGGCCCTCCTGGCTGGCGTACTTCGCGCGCCGCTCGGCGTTGGCCACCCACGCCTCCGCGACGGCGATCCGCGGCGGGTCGTACCGGTTGAACAGCTGGCGCCACTCCGCGTAGATGTCGTGGACGGCGTCGCGGTCCCACAACGGGTGCGTGCCGTCGTCGTTGGGAAGCGCGTCCAACTCGGCCTGGCTGGGCAGCACCTCGGGGAGGTCCTTGCTGAGGCCGTGTGCGACGTCGATGCGGTAGCCGTCAACCCCTCGGTCGGACCAGAACCTGAGGGTCTCCAGGAACTCGGCGTGCACGGCCGGGTGGTCCCAGTTGAAGTCGGGCTGCTCGGTGGCGAAGAAGTGGTAGTACCACTGGCCGTCACCGACGGGCTCCCACGCGGGGCCGCCGAACACCGACTTCCAGTCGGCAGGGGAAGCTCGTTGTTCTCGCCGAGCCCGTCGCGGAAGATGTACAGCTCGCGCTCCGGCGACCCCTTGCCCGCGGCGAGTGCCGCCTTGAACAGCACGTGCTGGTCGGAGGAGTGGTTGGGCACGATATCGACGATCACGCGGATGTCGTGGGCGTGCAGCGCCGCGACCATCGCGTCGAAGTCCTCCAGGGTGCCGAGCCGGGGATCGACGTTGCGGTAGTCGGCGACGTCGTAGCCGCCGTCCGCGAGCTCGGAGGGGTAGAACGGGCTGAGCCAGACGGCGTCGACGCCGAGCCCCGCCAGGTAGTCGGCCTTCTCGGCGACGCCGCGGATGTCGCCGATCCCGTCACCGTTGGTGTCGGAGAAGCTCCGCGGGTACACCTGGTAGACGACGGCGGTGCGCCACCAGTCGGCGTCGACCGCGGTGGGAAGGGTGCTGGACATGTGTGTGGAACTCCTCGCTTGTTTCTCGGGTAGGTGGTTCGGGTCAGCCCTTGACGGCGCCCTGGGTGACGCCCTCCATCACCCATCGCTGAGTGAAGAGGTAGACGATGATGGCCGGTGCCATCGCCATCAGGTAGGAGGCGAAGGCGACGTTGTAGTTGTTGCTGAACTGGTTCTGGAACAGGTTCTGCCGCACAGGGAGGGTCTGCAGGGCCGGGTCGGAGATGATCAGCGACGGCATCATGAAGTCATTCCAGGCGTACAGGAAGGCGAAGATGCCGACGGTTGCGCTCATGGGGCGAGCAGCGGGAAGATGAGCTTCCAGAAAGTCTGCCATGTCGTCGCGCCGTCCATGCGGGCGCTCTCCTCGAGCTCGAGGGGATGGAGCGCAGGAACGCGGTGAACAGCAGCACGCTGAAGCTGAGCTGGAACATGGTGGCGAGCAGGATCACGCCGAACGGGTTGTCGAGGCCGACGCGGCCGGTCAGCTGGATCTGGGGGAGCGCCACCACCGGGAACGGGATGAACATGGCGGCAAGCAGGTAGAAGAACGACCAGCGGAACAACCGTCGGTCCCAGTTGCGGACGATGGCGTAGGAGGCGAACGCGGCGAGCAGAATCGTCAGCACGACGGTGCAGGCCGTCACCAGCAGCGAGATGCCAGCGCCCACCGGGAACTTCGTGAGCGTCCACGCCTCGACGAAGCCGTCGATGCTGAACGGGGCGGGCAGCGAGAACGCGTTGCCGTCGACGGCCTGGCCGGTGGTCTTGAAGGCCATCGAGATGGTGACATACAGCGGCAGCAGCACCGTGACGGTGCACAGGAGCAGGATGATGGTGGCAGACCAGTTGACGCGCTCCATGCGGATCCGCGGCCGGCGGGTGGTGGTGGGGGCGGTCATCACAGTGCGTTCCTTCCGCGGGTCAGCGAGAGCTGCAGGATGGAGATGAGGATGGCGACGATGAAGAAGATGGTCGCGTTGGCCATCTGGTAGGCGTAATCGCCGCCGTTGAAGCCGGCGATGATCGTCATGGCGACGCTCCTCGTTGCGGTGCCTGGGCCGCCGTTGGTGAGCCCGACGATGATGTCGTAGGCGTTGAGGAAACCCTTGAAGCCGAGGATCACGTTGATCACCACGTAACCGGCCACCAGCGGGAGGGTGACCCGCACCAGCTGCTGGGCCTTGGAGGCGCCGTCGATGCTGGCCGCCTCGTACACGTCGCCGGGCACCGACAGCAGGCCGGCGATGTAGATCAGCAGCGTGCCCGGGATGGCCTGCCACGCGGTCACGATGACGATCGCGACCCAGGCCAGATCCGGGTTGGCCAGCAGGCTGGAGCTCAACCACCCGATGCCCGTCGAGGCGCCGAGGGAGGGCAGCGAGTTGGAGAACAGGAAGTTGAAGACGTAGGCGATGATGATGCCCGAGATCACCATGGGGATGACGAAGATCGTGCGGAGCGCCGTCTTGAACCGGACCCGGGCGGTGAGGCCGACCGCGAGCAGGAACGCGGCCACGTTGACCACGATCACGGTGGCGAGCGAGAAGCCGAACGTGAACAGGTAGCTCTGCAGGATCGCCGGGTCTCCGAAGGCGGCGATGTAGTTCGTCAACCCGTTGAAGCTCCACTCACCGATGCCGATGGAGTCGGTGAAGCTGAAGAAGATGCCGATCACGCCGGGCAGGGTGATGGCCAGGGTGAACAGGAGCAGGGTAGGCAGGAGGAAGGCGTAGTAGATCGGCTCGACGCGCCGGCGGCGGTGCCGCAGCTTCTGGCCGGTGCTGGACGTGGTCTGTGCGCTCATCGTCCGTCCTCCTTCGAGACGGGGGCGCGGAAGGCCAGGCGGGCCCAGTCGGCGTCCATGGTGGCCAGCATCTGGGAGCGGTCGGAGCCGAGCGCCATCGCCTGTGCGTAGTTGAAGACCGGGATCGTCTTGGGCACCAGCACCGACGGCCCCTGGTAGAAGCTGCCCGCGTCCACGTACTCGACCATGCCCGCGATGCGGGGTCGTCGGGGCGGGCGCGGTCTGTGTGGGCGTGAAGCCGAGCTGGGAGGCGTTGTAGGCCTCGATGTTCTCGGGAGGAACAGGTACTCGAGGAAGTCGCGCGCCGCCTCCGGGTTGCCGGAGCGCTCGGGGATCATCGCGGCGAGGTCGAGGTTGACCCGCACCCCGAGGTCGGCCGGGTCGTCGGTCATGGGCAGCGGGAACGTGCCGAGCTCGAGGTCGGGCGCCGTCTTCTCGATCTCGCTGAACGCCCACGGCCCCTGCAGGTACATGGCGGCCTCGCCGTTGGCGAATGCGAGGTTGCCGTCGCCGTAGCCGCGGCTGGCAGCGTTGTCGTTGATGTAGTTGTCGAGAAGGAGCTGCATGCGCTCCATGGGCACGTCGAAGTCCTTCTGGAACGACGTCGCCGAGTCGGGGCCGACGTCTGTTCCCTCCTCGGTGAGCCTCTCGAAGAAGTCGATGACGTCGACGGAGCCGCCCGCGGTGTAGTCGAACCATCCCTGGCCGACCGTCCAGTCATCCTTGAGTGTCGCGTAGAAGGGGGTGACGCCCGCGGCCAACAGCTTGTCGCAGGCGGCGATGAGCTCGGCCCACGTGGTGGGCACCTGGACGCCGTGCTCGGCGAAGATCGCCTTGTTGTAGATCACCGAGGCGGCCATCACCGAGTAGGGCAGCGCGCTGGTGCGGCCCTCGCACCTGCCGTACTGGTCGAGCAGCGGCTGGTAGGTGTCCTCGATCTGGCCGGCGGCGTCGGTGTCGCCCAGGTCGCTCAAGGCGCAGCGCTGCACGAAGCGGGCCACCTCCATGTTGTAGTTGCCGAGCATGATGTCGGGCGGGTTGCCGCGCACGAAGCTGGCGGAGACGACGTCGACGCCCGAGGTGTCGATCACCACCTCAACGTCGTCCTGCGAGGCGTTGTACTTCGCCACGAGGTCGGTCATGAACCCGATCGCCTCGCGCTTGCTGAAGGTGAACCGGATCGACTCGCGGCCGTCCGGCGAGCAGCCCGCGAGGGGCCACCCAGGAGGGTGAGGGCAAGGGCGGCCGCAACCACCCTGCGTCTGGTGCTGCTTGACTCCATTGTCACGTCCCATTCTCTCTGTCCGACACGGGATACGCTGAGCATTAGATTTACTTACCAAATCAATGTCTGTGTGAGAGTATGCATGGCGTGACAGGAAAGGTCAACACCCAGTGACAACATCGCCCAGCGCGCCCAGCGCCCCGCCAGCCTCGACGCGCTGCTCGCCCACGCCTGGGACGTCGGCGAGTTCACGGCGAGCGACGCGATGGCGGCCACCGGCCTCACGCGGTCCACCGCCATCGACGCCCTCGACACGCTGACCGGGCTCGGCCTGCTCAGTGAGCTGCCCAACGCCCGCGCCGTCGGCGACTACCGGAAGGGCAGGCCGGCGCGGAGGTTCGTGCTGGACGCGTCGGCCGCCGTGCTCGTCGGCATCGATGCCGGCGAGTCGCATCTGGTGGTCGTCGTGACCGACCTGCGGTCGAGGCCGCTTGCCACCGTCCGGGTGGAGTTGGTGCCCGAGGCGCTCGATGCGGTGGAACGCGCCGGGCGCATCGTTGCCGTCGTCGACGAGGCGCTGGGGTGGCCGGCCGGGCACGCTCCGACGTCGTGTCGCTCTGTGCCGGGGTGCCCGCCCGGTGAACTCTGCGGGGCGGTCGCCCCGGCACCGCTCGGGCTTCTGGGAACGGACCAATCCGGGCCTTGTCGACGCGTTCGGATGGGCCCGATCCTGCGGGTCGAGAACGACGCCTCGCTCGCGGCCGTCGCCGAGGGTGCGGTGGGCGCCGCCGTCGGCTGTCGCGACTACATCTCGCTGCTCGCGGGCAGCCGGTTCGGCGCCGGGGTCGTCGTGGACGGCCACCTGCTGCGCGGCGCGCACGGCGGGGTGGGGGAGATGGTGGCCTTCGACCACGTCGTCGGGGTCGGCTCGGCCGACGGGCTCGGCGTGCTCGCCGCGACCCGCGCCGTCGAGGCCCTTCAGCGGGGCGAGCTCGACCCGGCGGGGCCGCTCGCCGCGCTGCCCGCGGAGGCCATCGACGCCAGGGTGGTGCTGGAGTTGGCGCATGGGGGAGACCCGGATGCGATGCGGATCGCCGAGGGGTCGGCCACGTGCTCGCGAGGGTGGTGAGCGTGCTGGGAAGCATGTTCGACCCGGGTCAGGTGGTGATTTCCGGTGCGATCTCGGCGGGGCTGCCGAGGTCGTGGCCGCGGCCCGCGACGCGCTTCCGACCGACCTGGACCTGCCGGCGCCTGAACTGGTGCTCTCCGAACTCGGGCGGATGTGGTGGTCACGGGCGCCGTCGCGGCCGCGTCCGACGCGGCGCGCGACGGGGTGCTGGACGTGTGGGAACGGGTCAGAAGGATCGGCTGACGGATCACACGGGCTCATGTCGCTTGAGGTGGTTCCGCCGAGGCGGGTCGTCGGTGTCGGTTCGGGCCGCGCACAATCCACAGGACATGGGCACAATGTTGCGTTCCGACGCTTCTGCCGGACTGTGTCTGCATGGCATTCACCTACATTCTCGAGTGTGCCGATGGTTCCTTCTACATCGGCTCGACCCGCAGCCTGGCAGGCAGGCTGGCGCAGCACCGTGCCGGGAGGGGCGCCGAGTACACCAAGAGGAGGCGACCGCTGATCCTGGTGTGGGCGGGGAGTTTGAGCGGATCGATGAGGCGTTCGAGCTCGAGAAGCAGGCCCAGGGGTGGTCGCGAGAGAAACGGATCGCGCTGATCGAGGGCCGGTGGGACGACCTGCACGAGTTGGCGAAGAGGGGACGAAGAACCATGCCGAAGGTCCTGAGTGAAGAGTCACGGCTGCGCCTCTCGAGGACGCTCCGTTGGGGAGATTAGGGCGTCAGGGTCCCTGGGCTGTCGGTCGAACCGGGTGTGCTCGTAGGGGCGCCGACTTCTGTGGTCGGGCTTCTGGCTGTGGTCGGGGTCTCTGCACCGTGTCGGGGTGGTTGGTTTCGGCACGGCCCGGCGCTTCGCGCTGGGGCCGGCTCAACCCGAGTCGCACGGCCGGCGCTTCGCGCGGGGCAGGCTCAACCGACTGCTGGGGCCGGCTTCCCTGCTGTGGTCGGGTTTCCGCGCCGGGGCGGGCTATTCGTCGGGGTCGGCCAGTGGCAGTCGGTTGAGCCGGGCCGGCGGCGAGGTACGAGACGTCGCCCGTGTCGAAACCACTCCCGACGATGGGCAGGCACTCAACCACACGCAGGTGGGCTCAACTCGGCTCGGGTTCCTGCGCCGGGTCGGGCTGCCCGTCTCCCAGACAGGTCGGAGGCGGTGGCTGCTGCCACCGCCTCCGGACCCCTTGTGCGTAGGTCTTACTCCTATGCCTCCGGCGAGCCCTCCCACGGCGGGCAGGCGCACACCAGGTTGCGGTCGCCGAACGCGTTGTCGACCCGGCCGACCGGCGGCCAGTACTTATCCACCCGGAACGACCCGGGCGGGAAGCAGCCCACCTCCCGCGAGTACGGGCGGTCCCACTCGGCCACCAGATCCTCCGTCGTGTGCGGGGCGCGGCGCAGCGGCGACTCCTCCGCCGCGATCCTGCCCTGCACGACGTCGTCGGCCTCCCGCGCGATGTCCAGCATCGCCGTCACGAACCGGTCGAGCTCGGCCAGCGGCTCCGACTCCGTCGGCTCGATCATCAGCGTGCCCGGCACCGGGAACGACATCGTCGGCGCGTGGAACCCGTGGTCCACCAGGCGCTTGGCGATGTCATCGACGGTGACGCCGTGGTCGGCGAACCCACGCGGGTCGACGATGCACTCGTGAGCGACCCGTCCCGTCTCACCCCGGTACAGGATCGGGTACGCCTCCGAGAGCCTGGTGGCGAGGTAGTTCGCGTTCAGGATCGCCGCGCGCGTCGCCTGCGTGACGCCCGAGCCGCCCATCAGCGCGAGGTACGCCCACGAGATCAGCAGGATCGACGCCGAGCCGAACGGCGCCGCAGACACGGCACCCTCCTCGCCGGTGCCCGGATCCGACGGCAGGTGCGCCGCCAGGTGCTCCTTCACACCGATCGGGCCCATGCCGGGGCCACCGCCGCCGTGGGGATCGCGAACGTCTTGTGCAGGTTCAGGTGGCTGACGTCGCCGCCGATGTCACCGGGCCTGACGAGCCCGACCATGGCGTTCATGTTGGCGCCGTCGATGTAGACCTGACCGCCGTGCCCGTGCGTGATCTCGCACACGCGCCGCACCGTGTCCTCGAACACGCCATGCGTCGACGGGTACGTGATCATCACCGCCGCCAGCCGGGAACCCGCCTCGGCGGCCTTCGCCTCGAAGTCGGCCACGTCGATGTCGCCGTTGTCGGCCGACCGCACCGGAACGACCTTCAGCCCGGCCATCGACGCGGACGCCGGGTTGGTGCCGTGCGCCGACGTCGGGATCAGGCAGACGTCGCGCTCCTCGCCCGCGAGGCGTGGTAGCCGCGGATCGTCATGAGGCCCGCATACTCGCCCTGCGCGCCCGAGTTCGGCTGCATCGAGAACGCGTCGTAGCCGGTGATCTCGCACAGCTTGTCGGAGAGGTCCTCGATCATCTGCAGGTAGCCCGACGCCTGACGGCGCGGGGCGTACGGGTGGAGCGAGGCGAACTCGGGCCACGTGATCGCCGCCATCTCGGCCGCCGCGTTCAGCTTCATGGTGCAGGAACCCAGCGGGATCATGGCCCGGTCGAGCGCCAGATCGCGGTCGCTCAGGCGACGCATGTAGCGCATCATCTCCGACTCGGCCCGGTTCATGTGGAACACCGGATGCGTCAGGTAGTCACTGCCGCGCAGCAGGTCGTCGGGGATCGACGGCGACGTCGCCAACTCCGTGACGGGGCCGATGCCGAACGCGTCGAGCACCCGGCTCAGCACCTTGAAGGTGGTGGTCTCGTCGCATGCGATGCCGACGCGGTCGCGCCCGACCTTGCGCAGGTTGATCCCGCGCTGCTCGGCCGCGGCCAGGATGCCCGCCTGCCCCACCCCCACCTTCACGGTGATGGTGTCGAAGAAGTGCTCCGTCTCGACGTCGGCGCCACCGGCGCGCAGCGCGTCGGCCAGCGTCACGGCCATCAGGTGCACCCGCTGCGCGATCGCCCGCAGGCCGGCCGGCCCGTGGAAGACAGCGTAGAAGGAGGCCATCACGGCCAGCAGCGCCTGCGCGGTGCAGACGTTGGACGTGGCCTTCTCGCGGCGGATGTGCTGCTCACGCGCCTGCAGCGCCAGGCGGTAGGCGCGGTTGCCGTTGGCGTCCCTCGAGACGCCGACCAGGCGGCCGGGCATGATGCGCTTCAGCTGGTCGCGGCACGCCAGGAACGCGGCGTGCGGGCCCCGTAACCGGGCTGCACACCGAACCGCTGGGCCGAACCCACCGCGATGTCGGCGCCCATCGCGCCCGGCTCCCGCACCAGGCACAGCGACAGCAGGTCGGCGTCGGCGATCGCCAGAGCGCCCACCTCGTGCAGGGCCGCGAAGAGGGCGGTGTGGTCGCGCAGGTGCCCGAACGTGCCTGGATAGGCGACGATGGCGCCGAACCACGACGCGTCGGGGCGGCGCCGTCGGCCGGGCCGCTGACGATCTCGATGCCGTACGGGACGGCGCGGGTGGCGAGCACGGCGCGGACCTGCGGGTGGAGATCGTCGGCCACGAAGAACCGCGACCGCTTCCCCTTGGCGTGGTTGAACGCCATCACCATCGCCTCGGCGGCGGCGGTGGCCTCGTCGAGCAGCGACGCGCCCGCCACCTCGAGGCCGGTGAGGTCGATCACCATCGTCTGGAAGTTGAGCAGCGCCTCGAGGCGGCCCTGAGCGATCTCCGGCTGGTACGGCGTGTAGGCCGTGTACCAGGCGGGGTTCTCGAGGATGTTGCGCTGGATCGCAGGCGGGGTCACCGTCTGGTGGTAGCCCTGCCCGATCATCGAGGTGAGGACGGCGTTGTGCGAGCCGAGTCGGCGCAGCTCACCGAGGACGGCGCCCTCCGTCATGGGGCCCAACCCAGCGGCTCGGACTGGCGCAGGCCGGTCGGCACGGCCTGGTCGATCAGCTCGTCGACGGAGGCGACGCCGAGTGCGTCGAGCATGCGGTCGATCTCGGCCGGGCTCGGGCCGATGTGGCGCCGGTTGGCGAAGTCGTCGGGGTCGTAGGCGGTGGGCTCCCAGGTCGGCACAGGTGTCAGCCGATCAGGGCGCGGTAGGCGGCCTCGTCGAGGAGGTCGTCGAGCTGAGCCGGGTCGGTCGGGTCGATCCGGAAGAACCAGGTGCCCATCGGGTCGGTGTTGACCGTCTCGGGGGCGTCGACGAGTTCCTCGTTGATGGCGGTGATGACGCCGTCGATGGGGGCGCTGATGCCCGAGGCGGCCTTGGTGGAGTCGATCGCGACGACCTCGTCGCCCTTGCTGACCGAGTCGCCGACGGCGGGCAGCTCGACGAAGACGATGTCGCCGAGTTCGCTCGCGGCGTGGTCGGTGATGCCGACGGCGACGTCCTCACCGGACGCGTCGAGCCATTCGTGGTCGGGGTGAACTTCAGCATGGGGCTTCCTTTACCGGTGGTAGTTGTGGGGGACGAAGGGCATGGGGACGACGGTGGCGGTGACGCGCCTGCCGCGCCCCTCCGGGTGGACGGTCGCTCCCGCGGAGCCGGCCTCGACGAGCGCCATGGCGACGGGGGCGCCGAGGACGGGGAGAAGCCGCCCGAGGTGACGACGCCGATCGGCTCGGTGGCGTCGGCGTCGGCGAACACGGGGCACCCTCGCGGACAGGCGCGCGGCCCTCGATCCTGAGACCGATCCGTTCGCGGGGAGCGCCGTCGGCGAGCTGGGCCGCGATGACGTCGGCTCCCGGGTAGCCGCCTTCACGGGAGCCGCCGGGGCGGCGGACTTTCGGGATCGCCCAGCCGAGGCCGGCCTCGACGGGCGAGATGGACTCGGAGAGCTCGTGGCCGTAGAGGGCATGCCCGCCTCGAGGCGCAGGGAGTCGCGGGCGCCGAGCCCGGCGGGGCGACCTCGTCCATCGCGAGGAGCGCGCGGGCGAAGGCGTCGGCCGAGTCGTTCGGCACCGAGATCTCGAAGCCGTCCTCGCCGGTGTAACCCGAGCGCGATACCCAGACGGGCACGCCGTCCCAGCTGAGCGTCACCGAGTCCATGAAGGTGAGGGCGGCCGCGCCGGGAACGAGTCGCTCGAGCGCCGTCGCGGCGAGGGGCCCTGCAGGGCGAGGAGGGCCCGGTCGTCGAGCAGTTCGACGGTGACGCCGTCGAGGGTGGTGAGCAGCGCCATGTCGACGTCGGTGCGGGCCGCGTTGAGGACGACGAGGAGGTGGTCGCCCCGGTTGGCGAACATCAGGTCGTCGACGACGCCGCCGTCCGGGGTGGTGAGGAGGCCGTAGCGCTGCCTGCCCTCGGCGAGCCCGGCGACGCTGGCCGGGATGAGGGTTTCGAGGGCCCGCGCCGCGTCGGCGAGTTCGCCGGTGTGGGCGCGGACGACCACCTGGCCCATGTGTGAGACGTCGAACAGGGATGCGGAGGCGCGGGTGTGCTGATGCTCGGCGATGCCGCCGGTGTACTGCACCGGTAGCTCCCAGCCGGCGAAGTCGACGAGACGGCCGCCGAGTTCGGTGTGGAGCGCGTGGAGCGCGGTGGTCTTCAGTGACACAGGAGAACCCCTTCTGCCGCGAGCGGCGCCGTCGGGTGTGGTTCACACCCTAAGCCCCTCTGTCGCGGTTGCCTGAGATCTTCGTATCCTTCGGCGGGCCCGGAGGCCTCTTTCCAGAGTTCCCATGTCGGCGCGGTCCTGGGGCCTGAGAGTTTCCGGGCGGTTGCTCCTTCGGCACCGGCACGGGGTCGGTTCTCCCGCGTCGACGCGCACAGCCTAGCGGATGCGGGTCGCTCCGACGTCACCGGTCGGCACAGCCTTGGTGGTCGGAAATGGGGAGGCGGCGTCACGCACCGGAGGCCGCCTCCCGTCACCGTCGGCTCGAGCAACCCGGCACGGAAGGAGAGGCAAGGGGACATGGGTGCGGGCGGGTCAGTGGCCGTTAGTTTCAGCCGGACCGATCAGAATCGGCTACTGGCCGATTTTTCCAGTCGGGGCCACCGGAGGGGACCCGGGAGAGGGCGACGCGGGCTATTTGTTGGCCTCGATCATGCCGCGCAGCTCCTTCTTGAGGTCGGAGATCTCATCGCGATGCCTGGCCGCGACCTCGAACTGCAACTCCGCGGCGGCCTGGTGCATCTGATCGGTGAGGTCGGCGATGAGCCGGGTGAGGTCCTCCGTGGCCATGGTGGAGGTGTCCAGCCCCTCTTCCCACCGGTCTGCTTCGCCGAGTCCAGCAGCGCATCCGTGTCGGCGTCCTCACGAGCCAACATGTCCGACACGTCCGCGATCCGCTTCCGCAACGGCTGCGGGTCGATCCCGCGTTCCGTGTTGTACGCCACCTGGATCGCACGCCGACGGTTCGTCTCGTCGATCGCGGCGGCCATCGAGTCGGTGATCTTGTCCGCGTACATGTGCACCTGGCCGGCGACGTTTCGCGCGGCCCGGCCGATCGTCTGGATCAGCGACCTCTCGGAGCGCAGGAAACCCTCCTTGTCGGCGTCGAGGATCGCCACCAACGACACCTCGGGCAGGTCGAGCCCTCACGCAGCAGGTTGATGCCCACCAGCACGTCGTACTCGCCGAGCCGCAACTCCCGCAGCAGCTCGATCCGCCGGATCGTGTCGATGTCGGAGTGCAGGTACCGCGTCCGGATGCCGTGGTCCATCAGGTAATCGGTCAGGTCCTCGGCCATCTTCTTGGTGAGCGTCGTCACCAGCACGCGTTCGTTCCGCTCGACCCGGAGCTTCACCTCGGCCATCAGGTCGTCGATCTGTCCCTTGGTGGGCTTGAGGACCACCTCGGGGTCGACCAGCCCGGTGGGGCGGATGATCTGCTCGACGAACCCGTCGCTGCGTTCCATCTCGTAGGGGCCGGGGTTGCCGACAGATATACCGTCTGCCCGATCCGCTGGACGAACTCGTCGAACTTCAGGGGCCGGTTGTCGATGGCGCTCGGCAGCCGGAAGCCGTGGTCGACGAGCGTCCGCTTGCGGGAGGCGTCGCCCTCGTACATGCCGCCGATCTGCGGGATGGTGACGTGCGACTCGTCGACGATCAGGACGAAGTCCTCCGGGAAGTAGTCGATGAGGCAGCTGGGCGCCGACCCGGCGGTGCGCCCGTCGATGTGGCGCGAGTAGTTCTCGATGCCGGAGCAGGTGCCGATCTGGCGCATCATCTCGATGTCGTAGCTCGTGCGCATCCGCAGCCGCTGCGCCTCGAGGAGCTTGCCCTCGGCCTCGAACTGGGCGAGCCGCTCCGCGAGCTCGATCTCGATGCCCCGATGGCCCGGTCCATCCGCTCGGAGCCGGCCGAGTAGTGCGTGGCGGGGAACACGTAGGCCTCGTCCTCCTCGTGGATGACATTGCCCGTCAGGGGTGCATGGTGGCGATGCGCTCGATCTCATCGCCGAAGAACTCGACGCGCAGCGCGTTCTCCTCGTACATCGGGTAGATCTCGATGGTGTCGCCCTTCACCCGGAAGGTGCCGCGGCCCGCGCCGATGTCGTTGCGGGCGTACTGGATGTCGACGAGGTGGCGGAGCAACTGGTCGCGGTCGAACTCATCGCCGACCCGCAGCGTGACGCGCTGCTGCAGGTACTCCTCGGGGTGCCGAGGCCGTAGATCGCGGAGACGGTGGCCACGACGATGACGTCGCGGCGGGTGAGCAGGGAGCTGGTGGCCGCGTGCCGCATCCGCTCGACCTCCTCGTTCAACGAGGAGTCCTTCTCGATGTAGGTGTCGGTCTGGGGAGGTATGCCTCGGGCTGGTAGTAGTCGTAGTACGAGACGAAGTACTCGATGGCGTTGTTGGGCAGCAGGTCGCGCAACTCGTTGGCGAACTGGGCCGCGAGCGTCTTGTTGGGCTGCATCACGAGCATGGGACGCTGCAGGCGCTCGGCGAGCCAGGCGACGGTGGCGGTCTTGCCCGTTCCGGTGGCGCCGAGCAGGACGACATCCTTCTCGCCGGCGTTGATCCGCTTCTCGAGCTCCTCGATGGCGCGCGGCTGGTCGCCGGAGGGCTTGAACTCGGAGATCACCTCGAGCGGCGCCACCTGGCGCTGCAACTCTTCCACTGGACGCATGGATGCCAGCCTAGTCGCGGCCCCGACGAAACCGCCGTCGTTCGCCCAGAGGCAGCGTCAGCTCCAGTCCAGGCAGTAGGAGCGTTCCGCGCGGGCGAATGCCCAGAGTTCCTCGTCGCCTGCGCAGTCGATCCAGGTGGCCACCGCTGCGGTCGTGACCCGCAGGTCTGCGCCGGTGCAGTCGACGAGCTCGAAGTCGAAGAGGTCCTCGTCGTAGACGTCGTAGCACCGGTCCTCGATGAAGTTGGGGATCAGGCAGGTGACGCGTTCCACGTCGTCCCGAAGCCGAGCCAGTCGCGGACCTCGTAATAGACCTCCTCGTACCCGCAGCCCTGCGGGGCCTCGATTCCGGTGACCAGCACGGAGTAGTTGACGGTGTCGTCGCAGGCGATGGTCTCGCCGGGCGCGTCCTCCGACGTGTACAGGGTGATGCAGTCGCCGACCGCGGCCGTCGCGAAGGGGTCGTGCAGCAGGGGACGCAGCGTCGCCACGAGGATCAACACGGTGACCAGGGTCGCCGCAAGCCAGATCGACGCCCCGACGATGATCCACTTCCGGGTCGAAGGCGCCGGACGCGGTGCCGTCCACGGCCGGGACGGTCCCTGCTCCGGCGGGCCGGGGCGCCACCCGGGGGTGGCTGCTGACCGGGTGGGCCGGTGGGCCCTGGCCGCTGCGGCCCCGGAACGAACTGCGGTGCGGCACCCGAACCGGGCCCGGGGTGGTGAGGAGCCGGTGTCGGTTGGTTCACTGGCCTCAGGTTTCCGACTTTGTGGAACGGAAGATCCGCGACGATTCGGTGCCCCGCGCGAGCCAGGCGACGAGGTCGCCTGCCGGGCCGTTGAGCTGGGTGGGCACGCCGGAGCGGCCGACGCTGCCCTCGTAGCCCTCGTCGGCGACCAGCCGCAGCGGGGGAAGTCGTCGCGACGACCGACGCGGTCGACATGGAAGGCGAGGAGCGCGACGGCGAGGTCGGGGGCCAGGTCGGCGGTCGAGAACTGGCTTCCGAGATCCATGTGGTGCAACACCACCTCGCCGAGCCTTGCCAGCGGGATCTGACAGGCGGGGATGCGATACCCGAGCCGCAGGGTAACGGGACGCATGTCGTCCTCCAGGGCCGCGAACTCGTTCTGCAGTTCGCTCGCGCTCGTGTCGAGGCGGATCTGGAGGTCGAGCCCGCTCGTCAGGGCGCCGATCTCGATCGCCCTCTGCTTGGCTGCTGCCGACTCGTACATCCGGGTGGGCACCTCGGCCCCGAGCCCCGCACCAGCCGCAGCATGCCGTGGGCCCCTCGGCGAGGTGCGCGGCAACGTGGCTGCGCGTCCACCCCGCGAGGCTGGTGGGCTCGGCCCAGTCGTCGTCGGAGTAGCCGATGGTGGTCCCCAGGAGCAGGGACGTGTGATCGCGTACCGCGTTCACCACCTCGGCGAACTCGGCGCGGTTGGTCGACATGGGCTCAAAGCTACCAAAGACCGCCCCGGTAGCCGGCTCGGCAGGTCCGAAATGCTATCGGGGTGTCCGAAAGTCCTGCCGCGGGTCGCGCCTGTGGACGGCCGTCCGGGGCGCAGGTCAGGCGGCATCCGAAGCCGCAGCGTCGGCCCGCGAGGGTGTCCGGTGTCCGAAAGTCCCGGGTCGGCGCCCCTGACGGATCCGCGCGGCGGGACCCCACCGGAACAATCGGACAAACGCCGGATTTCGAACCGTCGGTCCGCGCACGTACGATGGCGCTCGTGAATGATCGGCTCGTAGTACGTGGCGCCCGGGTGCACAACCTCAAGAACGTCTCCCTCGACCTGCCCCGTGACGCGCTCATCGTATTCACCGGGCTGAGTGGATCGGGCAAGTCGTCGCTTGCGTTCGACACCATCTTCGCCGAGGGCAGCGGCGCTACGTCGAGTCGCTCTCGGCCTACGCCCGCATGTTCCTCGGGCAGATGGACAAGCCCGACGTCGACTTCATCGAGGGCCTCTCGCCCGCGGTCAGCATCGACCAGAAGTCGACCAGCCGGAACCCGCGCTCGACGGTGGGCACCATCACCGAGGTCTTCGACTACCTGCGCCTCCTCTTCGCCCGCATCGGCGTGCCCCACTGCGAGCAGTGCGGTGCCGTCATCGGCCGCCAGACGCCGCAGCAGATCGTCGACCGACTGCTGGGCATGGAGGAGGGCACCCGCTTCCAGATCCTCGCCCCGCTCGTCCGCGGCCGCAAGGGCGAGCACGCCGAGGTGTTCCGGCAACTGCTCGGCGACGGCTACAGCCGCGTCCGCATCGACGGCGACACCCATCCGCTCACCGAACTTCCGACGCTCGACAAGAACCGCAAGCACAACATCGAGGTGGTCGTCGACCGCGCCGTCGTGCGCGCCTCGGCGAAGCAGCGGATCACCGAGTCCATCGAGACCGCCCTCAACCTTGCGGGCGGCGTGGTGATCGCCGACTTCGTCGACCTCGAGCCCGGTGACCCGGAGCGCGAGCGCCGCTTCTCCGAGAAGATGGGCTGCCCCAACGACCACGACGTCAACATCGACGAGCTCGAGCCCCGCCAGTTCTCGTTCAACGGCCCCTGGGGCGCCTGCCCCGAGTGCTCCGGCCTCGGAACGCTGCTCGATCCCGACCCCGAGCTCATCATCCCCGACGACGACCTGACCCTCGACGAGGGCGCCATCGCCCCGTGGACCACGCCCACGATCAAGTCGCACTACGAGCACGTCCTCACCTCGCTCGGCGAGGAGCACGGGTTCGACCTCTACACACCCTGGCGCGAGCTCAGCGCGTCGGTGCGCAAGCTGCTGCTGATGGGCGCAAAGGGCAACGTCGTGGTGAGCTACCGCAACCGCTTCGGTCGCGTCCGCTCCTTCTCACAGCGCTACGAGGGCGTCATCCCGTTCATCCGGCGCCGTCACGACGAGGCCGAGACCGACTCCGCCCGCGACCGGTGGGGCGGCTACATGCGCGAGATCAACTGCGCAGCCTGCGGGGAGCGCGCCTCAAGCCGGCCTCGCTCGGCGTGACGGTGGCGGGCCGCAACATCGCGCAGATCTCAGACCTGTCGATCGGTGAGGCTGCCGAGTTCCTGCACACCCTTCAGCTCACCGAACGCGAGGCCGCGATCGCGGCGAGGCTGGTCAAGGAGATCAACGCCCGGCTGAAGTTCCTGCTCGACGTCGGCCTCGACTACCTGACCCTCTCCCGGGGCGCCGGGACCCTCTCCGGCGGCGAGGCCCAGCGCATCCGTCTCGCCACCCAGATCGGATCCGGCCTCGTCGGCGTCCTCTACGTGCTCGACGAGCCCAGCATCGGCCTGCACCAGCGCGACAACCTGCGCCTCATCGAGACGCTGCACCACCTGCGGGACCTCGGCAACACGCTCATCGTCGTGGAGCACGATGAGGACACCATCCGCGCCTCCGACTGGGCCGTCGACATCGGCCCGGGCGCGGGCGAGGGCGGCGGCGAGGTGGTCGTCTCCGGCCCCGTCGAGGAGTTGCTCGCACATGAGGAGTCCCTGACCGGCGCCTACCTGTCGGGCCGGCTGAGCATCCCTGTGCCGGAGGTCCGCCGCCCCGGAAACGGCAACAGGATCGTGGTTCGCGGCGCCCGTGAGCACAACCTGCGCGGCATCGACGTGACGTTCAACCTCGGCCAGTTCATCGCCGTGTCCGGCGTCTCCGGATCCGGCAAGTCGTCGCTGGTCAACTCCATCCTGTACACCGCCGCGGCCAAGGCCATCTACAACTCCAAGGCCGTGCCGGGCAGGCACCGGAAGCTGGAGGGCCTCGAGCACATCGACAAGGTGATCCAGGTCGACCAGTCGCCGATCGGCCGCACCCCACGCTCCAACCCGGCCACCTACACAGGCGTCTTCGACAAGATCCGCAACCTGTTCGCGCAGACGCCGGAGGCGAAGGTGCGCGGCTACCAGCCGGGCCGGTTCTCCTTCAACGTCAAGGGCGGCCGCTGCGAGAACTGCATGGGCGACGGCACCATCAAGATCGAGATGAACTTCCTGCCCGACGTGTACGTGCCCTGCGAGGTGTGTCACGGCGCCCGCTACAACCGCGAGACGCTCGAGGTGCACTACAAGGGGAAGACGATCGCCGAGGTGCTCGACATGCCCATCTCGGAGGCCGTCGAGTTCTTCGCGCCGATCTCTTCGATCGCCCGCTACCTGCGGACGTTGACGGAGGTCGGCCTCGGCTACGTGCGCCTCGGGCAGCCGGCCACCACCCTCTCCGGGGTGAGGCGCAGCGGGTGAAGCTGTCGGCGGAGCTCCAGAAGCGTTCCACCGGCCGCACCCTCTACGTGCTCGACGAGCCCACCACGGGCCTGCACTTCGAGGACATCCGCAGGCTGCTCGCCGTGCTGCAGCGTCTGGTCGACGCGGGCAACACCGTCGTGACCATCGAGCACAACCTCGACGTGATCAAGTCGGCCGACTGGGTGATCGACATGGGCCCCGACGGCGGATCCCGCGGCGGCACCGTGGTGGCCACCGGCACCCCGGAGGACATCGCCGCCAACGCGGGGTCGGCGACCGGACGGTTCCTGCGCCACCTCCTGTGACGTCGGGGGCGACCCTTCCCGGGAACCCGCCAAACCCCGAACCGCCTGCGCCGGAATCCTCCCGTGCGGGGCGGCGATGCCGTAGCGTCGCCCCCACAAGCGGATCACGCCGTTCAAGGGGGAGAACCCATGTCGCACGCAGCCCCGTATCCCGCCTTCTCGCTCCCCGTCAGGGACCTCGCCGTCACGGTGGGCCGGGAACCCGCCGACGTGGGCGCGGTCGGCCTGATCGTCTTCGCCGGGGATGCCCCGCCGGATGCGACGGGGATCGGCGCCGACCGGGCCGCGGCCCTCGGCTTCGCCACCACCGTGGGATCGACCCTGACGCTGGTGGCCGGCGACGGCCCGTCACGGTGCTCCTCGGCGGCGGGGACCGGGCCGCCCTCGACACGACCGCGCTGCGCGACATCGCGGCGCACCTCGCCCGCGCCGTCCCGAAGCAGGAGCGACTCGCCCTGCGGCTGCCCGCCACGGACGTGCCCGTCGCCGACGCCGTCGCCGCCGTCATCGAGGGCGCGGCCCTCGCCCGCTACGTCTACCGCATCGGCGAGGACGGGTTGGACGCCCGGCTGACGGCCCTCGAGGTGCTCTGCGACGCCGACGACGACGAAGCCGCCACCGCCGCGATCCCGCGTGGGCTCGCCACCGTCCGGGCCGCCAAGCTGGCCCGCGACCTCGGCGGCACCCCGGCGGCATGCTGACGGCCACCCGCTTCGGCGAGGTCGCCCTCGACCTGGGCGTAAAGGCGGGCCTCGAGGTCACCGTGGTCGGGGAGGCCGAGCTGGTCGAGCTGGGCTGCGGTGGGCTGCTCGGCATCAACCTGGGAAGCGTGGAGCCCCGGCGATGATCAAGCTGGTCTACCGACCCGAGGGGAGCCCACCGGGAAGCTGGCGCTCGTCGGCAAGGGCATCATGTACGACGCCGGCGGCCTCGCGCTGAAGCCCGGCGACGAGGTGCACGCCGTGATGAAGAACGACATGTCCGGGCGGGGGCGATCTTCGCCGCCATGACGGTGCTGAGGGAGCTCGGTTGCCGCGCCCAGGTGACCGGTTTCCTGATGTGCACCGACAACATGCCCTCGGGTTCGGCGCTGCGGCTCGGCGACATCGTCGTGATGCGGGGAGGGAAGACCGTCGAGGTCATCAACACCGATGCCGAGGGCCGGATGGTGATGGGCGACGCCCTGGTGCTGGCGACGGAGGAGCCCGTCGATGCCATCGTGGACGTCGCCACCCTCACCGGCGCTGCGATGCGCACCCTTGGCACCGAGATCGCCGCGGTGCTCGGCAACGACGCGGCCCTGATCGACCGGGTGAAGGCATCGGCCGAGCGGGTCGACGAGCCGGTCTGGGAGTTGCCGCTCGCGCACCGCTACCGCCGTGAGCTCGACTCGCCGATCGCGGACCTGCGCAACATGGGCGGCGCCAACGCGGGCTCCATCACCGCGGCCCTCTTCCTCGAGGAGTTCGTGGACGGCAGGCCGTGGGCCCACATCGACATCGCCGGCACCGCCCAGTCGTGGAGCGCGGCCGGTTGGCGCAACCACGGCACCACCGGGTTCGGTGCCCGCCTGCTCATCGACCTCGCGCTGAACTTCAGCGCCTGACCTTCCGGAGGCCACCGTGAGCGCAGAATCCGCAGAATCCGCAGACTCCGCGGCAGCGGTCTCGGAGCAACCGAAGGGACTCCTGGGCGCCGTGGAACGGATCGGCAACAAGGTGCCCCACCCCGTCCTGATGTTCGGCTACCTCATCGTGTTCGTCATCGTCCTGTCGTGGGCGCTCAGCCTCGCCGGGGTCAGCATCACCGAGCAGGTGGCCGTCCCCGTCGAGACTCCGGCGGGCGACTACGACTACTACGAGGACACCACGCAGCCGGGCTATCCGAACGCGACGCCGCCCTACGAGGAGGACTGGGAGATCGTGGAGGAGACGGTCGCGATCAACAGCCTGCTCTCGGCGGACGGCATCCGGTTCATCTTCTCGTCGTTCGTCAGCAACTTCGCCGGGTTCGGGGTCGTCGCCGTCACGTTCGTCGCGATGATGGGCGCGGGCGTCGCCGAGGAGTCGGGGCTGCTCGGCTCCCTGATCCGTAAGCTCGTCGGCTCCGCCCGAAGTGGGCGCTGACCTTCATCCTGATCCTGGTGGGCGTGATCTCGTCGGTGGCGTCAGACGCCGGCTACCTGATCCTCATCCCGCTCGCGGCGGCCGCGTTCGCGAGCGTCGGCAGGCATCCGCTCGCGGGCCTCGCGTCCGGTTTCGCGGGCGTCGCGGCCATCTTCATGGTCAACATCTCCCTGACGCCGACCGACGCCATGATCACCGAGATCGCCAACGAGTCGCTCGCCCTGGCCGGCGGGGAACCGATCTCGATCGTGGCGAACTACTTCTTCATGGTCGCCTCGTCGATCATCATGGCGCTCGTGGCGGCAGTGGTGACGGAGAAGATCGTCGAGCCGCGGCTCGGCCCGTGGGTGCCCGAGGGCGCCGTGGCGCACGCCGAGGAGGGCGACATCGACAAGGTCGCCGACCGGCGCGGCAGCCGGTTCGCGCTGATCGGGTTCCTGATCATCCTCGCCATCGTCGCGCTCGCCACCTTCCTGCCGGGCGCGCCGCTGCGCGACCCGGAGACCGGTGACATCATCGGCAACACACCGTTCATGGACTCGCTGCTGTTCATCATCATGCTCGCGTTCCTCGTCTCCGGCGTCTGCTACGGCATCGGTGCGGGGACGATGAAGGGCAGCGGCGACGTCATCGCGGCCATCACGAAGACCTTCGCCGGTCTCGGCGGCATGGTGCTGATGCTGCTGATGATCGCCCAGTTCATCGCCTACTTCAACTGGACCAACCTGCCCCGCGTCATCGCCGGATCGCTCGCGGAGCTGCTCGAGCAGGCCGACATCGGTGCCATCCCGCTGCTCATCGGGTTCATCCTCGTGATCGTCGTGCTGGACTTCATCATGCCGGGCTCGCTCCCGAAGTGGGCCATCTTCGCGCCCATCTTCGTGCCGCTGTTCATGCGCCTCGGGGTCGCCCCGCAGACGCTGCTCGCCGCCTACCGGGTGGCCGACTCGCCCGTCAACGCGCTGACGCCGCTGATGGTCTACCTGCCGTTCATCGTCACCGTCGCCCAGCGCTACGTGAAGAAGGCCGGCATCGGCACCATCGTCGCGCTGATGCTTCCGTACTCGGGGCCATCCTCGTGGTCTGGGTCGTGCTGTTCATCGCCTGGTTCGCGCTCGGCATCCCGCTCGGCCCGGCTACCCGCCGAGCGTGCCATGACGTCTCTCCCCGAACCCGTCGAGGCCTTCGTCTCGACCGGATCGCTCCCTGCGGCGGCCGAGGTCGAGCGGATCCTCGCGGAGGTCCACGGGCTCTACCGCGGGGTCGCCGACGGTGAGCCGTCGCGGGTCTACCCGGCCCTGGAACGGGTCGCTCCCGATCTGTTCGGCATCTGTGTGGTCTCGGTCGGCGGCCGGGTGTTCGGCGTCGGCGACACCGACCACAGGTTCACCCTGATGAGCGTCGCCAAGCCGTTCGTGTTCGCGCTCGCCTGCGCAACGGTGGGCGCCGACACCGCCCGCCGGCTGCTCGGCGTCAACGCGACCGGCCTGCCCTTCAACTCCGTCTCCGCGGTGGAGCGCGCCGCGGACGGCCGAACCAACCCGATGGTCAACCCCGGGGCCATCGCCACCAGCAGCCTCGCGCCGGGCGATGGTAGGGAGAAATGGGAGGCCATCCGCGCCACCCTCTCCGCCTTTGCCGGGCGGCAACTCGCGATCGACGAGGAGGTCTACGCGTCGGCCAGCGCGACCAACCACGTCAACCGGGCCGCCGTGAACCTGCTGCACAGCAGGGGCGCGCTCGGCTGCGACCCCGACCTCGCGCTCGACCTCTACACCCGGCAGAGCTGCCTCCAGGTGACCGCGGTCGACCTGGCGACCATGGGTGCGACGTTGGCCGACGGCGGTGTCAACCCCGTCACCGGGGAGCGGGTCATCGATCGGGACCTGTGCCACCCCGTGCTGGCCGTGATGCTGACCGCCGGCCTGTACGAGACGTCCGGCGACTGGCTCTACGAGGTGGGGTTGCCCGGCAAGAGCGGCATCGGCGGCGGCATCGTCACGATCTCCCCGGGAAAGGGAGGCCTCGCGACGTTCGCCCCGCCCTGGACGCGGCGGGCAACAGCGTGCGCGGCCAACTGGTCGCCCGGCACCTGGCCCGCAGCCTCGGCCTGGACCTCCTGCAGTCGCGGGAGGCGTGACGCGTCAGCTGGGGATCATGGGGCGCAGCGACTCCGGGGCGATCCGCTTCGGCAGCGACCGGCCGGCGAGGTAGGCGAGCAGCCCGAGGGCGATGAACGGCAGCGCCCGCAGGAACATCGAGAACCAGCCGTTGGCCACGACATCCATGTCGGCCATCGCGAACACCACGACACCGTCGTTGCCGCCCTCACACTGCACGGTGTACCTGCCCTTGACGGCGTCGAAGGCGGGCACCTGCAGGTTGCTGCGCGGCACCGTCTCCTGGACGAGATCCAGTTGGACGCCGTCCAACGTCGTCACCGTGCAGACGGGGCGGGGGCGTTGGTCCGTGTGATGGCGTAGCGGCCGTCGGCGGAGAGCGAGATCGACCCGGACGCGCCCGGCGGGTGCCGCTGCGCGAGCCAGTGTCCCGCGATCGTGTTCTGCGACCCGAGAACAAGTGCCGCACCCAGCGCGATGAGCCCCACGGCCACGACATGGCAGGCGATGGCCACCATCAGCGCCCACCTCTTCCTCCTGCGGAAGACGGCGAGTTCCTCGCGGTAACGCCGGACGTAGCCCTCGGACGGGTGCGGCTCGCCAGGAACCGTCTGGTGCAGGATCCCGTGCTCGTTCATGGGACAACGCTACCGTGGCGGGCCCCGCACGCACCTGCGGCGAGGGCTTTCCCCGTCGCACCCGCCGCCTATGATCGGGAGACATGGCCGACCCGCGACGTACCGCCCGAGCCCCGGAAGCATCCCCACCGATCCCGGGGTGTACCGGTTCTTCGACGCGTTCGGCAACGTGATCTACGTCGGCAAGGCCAAGAGCCTGCGCCAGCGCCTCAACTCCTACTTCGCCGACCCGGCCGGCCTCCACTTCCGCACCCAGACGATGGTGCGCACGGCGGCGAAGGTCGAGTGGACGGTGGTGGCCACCGAGCTCGAGGCGCTCCAGTTGGAGTACACCTGGATCCAGCAGTTCGACCCGCGCTTCAACGTGAAGTACCGCGACGACAAGTCGTACCCGTGGCTGGCCGTCACGATGGCCGAGGAATACCCCGCGTCTTCGTCGGGCGGGGCGCCAAGAAGCGCGGCACCCGGTACTTCGGCCCGTTCGGACAGGCGTGGGCGATCCGCGAGACGGTCGACCTGCTGCTGCGCGTGTTCCCGATGCGGTCGTGCTCGCAGGGCGTGTTCAACCGGGCCAGGTCGTCGGGGCGCGCCTGCCTGCTGGGTGACATCGGCAAGTGCTCGGCACCCTGCGTCGGACGGGTGAGCGCAGAGGAGCACCGCGACATCGCGGAGGACTTCTGCTCGTTCATGGCGGGCAACACCGGCGGCATCATCGGGCGCATCGAGCGGGCCATGTACGAGGCCTCCGCCGAGATGAACTTCGAGCGGGCCGCCGTGTTGCGCGACTCGCTGGTCGCGCTCAGGCGCGTGCAGGAGAAGAACTCGGTCGTGCTGAGCGACGGGCTCCGCGCCGACGTCGTGGGGCTCGCCGACGACGGCCAGCAGGTCGCCGTCCAGGCCTTCCACGTCGTCGACGGCCGCATCCTCGGCGAGCGCGGCTGGATCGCCGACCGTTCCGACGACCGGCCCCTCACCGAGCTCCTGGAGGCGTTCCTCGAGCAGCTCTACACCGACGACCTCGAGATCCCCCGCACATCTTCGCCTCCGTCGAGGCGGAGGACACCGTCGCGGCCGACCTGACGGCGCGACGCGGCAGCAACGTGACCATCAAGGTACCGCTGCGCGGCGAGAAGCGGGCGCTGCTCGACACCGTGGTGCGGAACGCGGAGCTGGCGCTCAGCCAGGCGAAGCTGAAGCGCTCCACGGACCTCACCACCCGCAACGCCGCCCTCGAGGAGGTGGCCGGCGCCCTCGACCTGACCGAGCCGCCGCTGCGGATCGAGTGCTACGACATCTCGCACACCATGGGCACCGAGGTGGTGGGCTCCATGGTGGTGTTCGAGGACGGGCTGCCCCGCAAGAGCGAGTACCGCCGCTTCATCATCAAGGGCTTCGAGGGCAGCAACGACGTGGCGGCTATCAAGGAGGTGCTGACGCGACGGCTCCGCAGGCTGGTCGACGAACGGACCTCCGACGTGCTGGTCGACGCCACCACCGGCGAGGCCGCGAAGTTCGCCTACGCGCCGGCGCTGATCGTGGTCGACGGCGGCCAGCCGCAGGTCAACGCCGCGGCCGAGGTGCTGCGCGAGTTCGGCCTCGAGACCGAGATCGCTCTCTGCGGGCTCGCGAAGCGGCTCGAGGAGGTGTGGCTGGCGGGGGAGGACTACCCGGTGATCCTGCCGCGCGCCTCCGAGGGTCTCTACCTGCTGCAGCGGCTCCGTGACGAGGCCCACCGGTTCGCCATCACCCACCACCGGTCGCGGCGGGCCAGGACCGTCGTGGAGTCGGTGCTCGATGGGGTGCCCGGCCTGGGGGAGCTGCGCAGGAAGGCGCTTCTGAAGTACTTCGGTTCCATGCGCAAGCTCCGCAGCGCCACCGAGGAGGAGATCGCGGAGGTGCCGGGCTTCGGCCCGACGCTGGCGGCAGCGGTGAAGGCCGCGGTCGCCGACACCGGGGCGAGGCCATCAACCTCACCACCGGCGAGGTGACCGAGCTCTGAACACACCCGATTTGAACAGTGTTCAAACGGGATGCTTAGATGAACGGGTCCGACCCGAGGAGAACCCATGACCACGCAGAGCGCCACCCGAGGCCAGGCCGTCGCGCCCATGGACCTGGCATATGTCGCCGTCTTCGCCGCCCTCATCGCGGCCATGTCGCTCACGCCCGCCATCCCGGTGGCCGGGCTCGCGGCCCCGATCACCCTGCAGACGCTCGCCGTCATGCTCGCAGGCCTCTGCCTCGGCGCCTGGCGTGGCGCGGCGGCCGTCGCCCTGTACCTGCTCGTCGGGCTGGCAGGCCTGCCAGTGTTCGCGGGTGGCAAGGCGGGCATCGCGGCATTCGTCGGCCCCACCGGTGGGTACCTCGTCGCCTTCATCGTCTCCGCGTTCCTCATCGGGCTTGCCGCGCAGCGCATCGTGCGCAGCACCTCCAGGCTCCGCTTCGTGTGGCTGCTGGTGGCGTGCCTCGTGACGCGCGTCGTCGTGATCTGGCCGCTCGGCGTCCTCGGCATGGCCCGCGCCCTCGGCAAGCCCGCCTCAGCGCTGTGGGCCGCCGACCTCGTGTTCTGGCCCGGAGATGTGATCAAGGCCGTCATCGCCTGCCTGATCGCCGTCGCGGTGCACAAGGCGTTCCCGAGGCTGCTCGGACGATGATCAGGCTGCACGACGTCTCGGTGAGCGTCCCGCCATCGGCGGGGTCGGCCCCGACCGCGTGCTGCTCGACTCCGTCTCGCTCGACCTCACCGAGCGGCGGATCGCGGTGATCGGCGCCAACGGCTCCGGCAAGTCGACCCTGCTGCGGCTGTTCAACGGGCTCCGCGAGCCGACGTCCGGCCGGGTCGAGGTGGGCGGCCGCGACACGGTCAGGGAGGCGAAGGCCGTCCGGCGCGCGGTCGGCTTCGTGTTCACCGATCCGCTCGCCCAGCTTCTGATGCCGACCCCATCGAGGACGTGGAACTCAGCCTCCGCTCCCGCATCCGCGACCGGGCGGAGCGCTCGGCCGCCGCCCGGCGGCTGCTCGACGAGCGCGGCATCGGCAAGGTGGCGCACCAGAGCATCTACGACCTCAGCGGCGGTGAGCGGCAACTGGTGGCCCTCACCAGCGTCCTCGCCGTCCAGCCCGAGGTGATCGTGGCGGACGAACCCACCACGCTGCTCGACCTGCGCAACAAGACGATGCTGCGCGAGGTGTTCGACGCCCTGCCGCAGCAGGTGATCTTCTCCACCCACGACCTCGACTTCGCCCGCGGCGCCGACCGGGCCGTCGTCATCGACGGCGGCCGCGTGCTCGCGGACGGAACCCCGGACGAGGCGATCGCCGTCTACGAGGGGCGATGGCGCGGTGAACGCGCACACCAGCCTGTTCGGCACGTTCGAGCCGGGGCCCGGCTGGCTGTTCCGCGTGCCTGTCGGCTGGAAGTACGCGCTGATGCTCGCCGTCGCGCTGCCGCCGCTGTTCATCTGGCAATGGTGGGCGACGCTGGCGGCCCTCAGCCTGGCCGTCGGCTGCCTCGCGACCTCGGGCATCGGGCTGAGGCGCATCTTCTCGCTCGGCTGGTACCTGTGGGCCCTGCTCGCCGTGATGGCGGTCTACCAGCTCACCGCGACACTGTTCGAGGATGCGTTCATCTCGCCGGGCAACGTGTTGGCCGCGGTGCTCGGGGCGCGCATCCTGACGCTGACGTCGTCGACCCCGGACCTGATGGACGCCCTGTCGACGGCGCTGCGGCCCCTGCGGCTCGTGCGCGTCAACCCCGACGCGGTGACGCTGATGGTGGCCCTGATGGTGCGGTCGATCCCGTACCTTGCCGGGTCGCTGCAGGACGCCCGCGACGCGGCCCGCGCCCGCTGCTCCGAGCGCAACCCCGTCTTCCTGCTCACCCCCGCCGTCGTCGGCTCGGTCGCCTACGCGCAGCGCACCGGTGAGGCGCTGCACGCCCGCGGGCTGCCCGAGGAACTGGACGTCACCGCCGACGACTGAGGCGCCGTCAGGCGGGCCGGGACTCCAGCGGCCGGGCCCAGTCGGGCGCCGACGCGTGCCCCACGACCACCACGTCCAACCCCGGCACCAGCGCAAGCGTGCGGCTGACGGCGTCGCCGATCCACCGCCGGTCGTTCCCGAACACGCCCCGCCGACGCTGGTCAGGAACACCGTGCGGGAGGCGGGGTTGAGGCGGGCGGCAAGCAGGGTGGCCTCGTAGGTGGCCTCGAGCACCAGCCGCGCGAACGGCTCCCAGCCGGGATGGTGGGGGTCGGAACCGTAGGCTACGGGGAGCGCGGAGCAGTAGGCCTGCGAGACGAGGTGCCCGGCGTCGGTCACCTCCGCGTCAGAGACGAGCCCGATCCGCAGGTGTGACCTGAGGTCGTCGCGGCCCTCGTCGTCCAGGTCGCCCAGCCGGGTGGCGATCGCCGACAGGCCCTCCGGGTGGCAGAGGGCGTAGCCGTTGCGCATCTCCCACAGTCGGGGCACGGGGAGCCCGGTCGCCTCCGAGAGGGCGGCTCCGAGGTCGGCCAACGCGTCGACCTGCCGGTCGCGGGTCTGGCCGGTGCCGCCGTCGACGGGCATCAGATAGTTGCGCCAGATGGTGGCGGCCCGACCGCGACGGCGCAGGCGGGCCCCTGCGTGTGGTCGGCCTCGTAGCGGGCGACGCCGTCATCGGGTGTGACGTCGGGGAGATCATCTCGAGCAGGTTGAACTGCGACGCGGCCTGGAACAGCGCGCCCGCGTTGGCGGGGTCCCGGTGGAGAGCGGCGACGTCGCCGACGGTGGTGCGCATCGTCGACGACGCCTCGTCCGGATGTGGTTGTCGTGAGCGCAACTCGCCCAGGCTCACCAGTTCCGTGCGGCCCACCCGGGGTCGGTGCGGGGAATGGTCCGAGACGAGGGCCCCGTCCACGACGCGCACCCTCCGGCGCACCTCGGTCGGGCCGACCGACTCGTCGAATCCGACCAGGCGGGTGAACCAGGACTGCATGGTCCTACCGTACGCCGCGCATCATCTTCAGGATCCAGCGGTTCAGCACGACCATGATCAGCGCGACGACGATGGAGGCGCCGCCGATGATCAGGAAGTACGGCACCTCATTCGTCTCGTCGTAGAACCCGGCCATGGTGCCGGCCATCGAGGAGCCGAGCGCCACCGACAGGAAGAACAGCGCGATCATCTGTGTGTGGAACGCCTTCGGCGCCAGTTTGGTCGAAAGGGACTGGCCCACCGGGCTCAGGAACAGCTCGGCCATCGTGAAGAAGAACAGGATGAGCACGATCCACAGCAGCGGCGTCGAGTTGGCCTCCCCGTTGGCGAACGGGATGAACAGCAGGAACGCGGCGCCCATCAGGAACGTGCCGGCCGCGAACTTCAGCGGGGTGCTCGGCTGACGGTCGCCCAGCTTCGTCCACATCGCGGCGAACACGCCGGCGAAGATGATGATGAACACCGGGTTGATCGAGTTGACCCACGCGGGGCTCATCTCGAAGCCGAACAGGTTGCGGTCGAGGCGCTTGTCGGAGTAGACGGCGAGCACGGTGAACTGCTGCTGGAAGAGGCTCCAGAAGGTGGCGCTCGCCAGGAACATCGGGATGAACGAGATCACCCGGGAGCGCTCGTCGGAGGTGATCTTCTTCGACGTCAGGATGACGGCGAACAGCACGACAGCGGTGACCGCCGTCACGACGGTGACGATGTTGGCCAGGTGCTCCACAGGGAGCAGACCGAACGCGGCGAGCAGCGCGATGAGGGCCACGGCGACGATCGCGCCGACGATGTAGAGCATCCGCTTCTCGGCGGGAAGCGGGTTCGTCGGCTCCTTGCCGATGTCACCGATGGTGCGGCGACGCAGCAGCACGTACTGGATGAGGCCGAGCCCCATGCCGACGGCCGCGGCGGCGAAGCCCCAGTGGAAGCCCTTCATGCCCCACAGCCAGCCTGTCAGCAGCGGGCCGATCAGGGCGCCGAGGTTGACGCCCATGTAGTAGATCGAGAAGCCGGCGTCGCGGCGGTTGTCGTCGCCGGTGTACATCTCGCCGAGCACCGAGGACGTGGTCGCCTTCAGGGTGCCCGCGCCGACGGCCACGCAGATCAGGCCGATGCCGACGCCGATGAGGCCCGGCACGGCGGCGAGTGCGATGTGGCCGCACATGATGAGGATGGCGCCGTAGAACAGCGTGCGCTCCGAGCCGAGCAGGCGGTCGGCGATCCAGGCGCCGAGCACGGCCGACAGGTACACGAGGCCGCCGTAGGCGCCGACGATCGAGACGGCCGCGGCCTCGGTGAGCCCGAGGCCGCCGTCGGTGACGGAGTAGTAGAGGTAGAACGCGAGGATTGCCTGCATGCCGTAGAAGCTGAATCGCTCCCACATCTCCACGCCTGCCAGGTTCCAGAGGCCTGATGGGTGTCCCTTTCGGGCCTCGACGGTTATCTGGTCGGAATTCATGCCTGAATCCTGCCACTTCCCGGCGCAAAACCCCTATACTTCCCCAGGTTCGCTGAGCGGACGGGGTGTGGTAATCGCGCACGTGCCGCGGGGGTCGTCGCCGGCGAGGCTATAGGGTTGCCCCATGACCGACGCCCCCTCGAGATCGCACTGATCACCGGCCTCTCCGGTGCCGGGCGTCGCACCGCCGCGCACGCGATGGAGGATCTCGGCTGGTACGTCGTCGACAACCTGCCCCCGTGCTCATCGCCACGCTCGCCGCCACGATGCGACAGGATCAGGTGGACCGGCTGGCCATCGTCGTCGACGTGCGCTCCCGCGAGCAGTTCGAGCAGTTGCCGCAGGCCCTCGCCGCAGTGAAGGCGCAGGGCGACCAGGTGACCAGCGTCTTCCTCGAGGCGTCCGACGACGTCATCGTCCAGCGCCAGGAGTCGAACCGGCGTCCCCTTCCGCTGCAGGGCGGCGATCGGCTGATCGAGGGCATCGAGCGTGAGCGGAGGCTGCTGGCCGATCTGCGCGCCGGGGCGGACATCGTCGTGGACACCACCCGGCTGTCCGCCCGTCAACTCGTCCAGCGGATCGCGAACCACTTCGGTGACGAGGCGGCGGACAAGCTGAAGATCTCGATCATCTCGTTCGGGTTCAAGAACGGGGTGCCGATCGACGCCGACATGGTCTTCGACGTCCGGTTCCTGCCCAACCCGTTCTGGATTCCGGAGCTGCGCCCCAAGTCCGGCCTCAGCCGTGACGTCGCCCAGTATGTGCTCAAGCACGAGGCCGCGCAGAAGTTCCAGGAACACATGATCGAACTGCTCGAGACGGTGACCCCCGGGTACCTCGCCGAGGGCAAGAGGCAGGTGACCGTCGCCATCGGCTGCACCGGCGGGAAGCACCGTTCAACCTCGATGAGTGAGGAGTTGTCGACGCGGCTGCGGGACAGGGGTTCCCCACCACGGTGCTGCACCGGGATCTGGGGAAGGAATGACCCTCCACCGCCTCCCGAAGATCGTCGCGCTCGGCGGCGGTCACGGCCTCTCCGCCTCGCTCAGCGCCCTGCGCCGGGTGACCGACCAGCTCACCGCCGTCGTGACGGTCGCCGACGACGGCGGCTCGTCGGGTCGGCTCCGTGACGAGTTCCACATCCTCCCGCCCGGCGACCTGCGGATGGCGCTGGCCGCGCTCTGCTCCGACGACCACGTCGGCCGCACCTGGGCGAGCGTGCTGCAGTCGCGGTTCAAGGGCGAGGGCCCCTGGCGGGGCACGCCGTCGGCAACCTGCTCATCGCGGGCTCTGGCAGGAGTTCGACGACCCCGTCGAGGGCCTCGACATGGTCGGCGACCTCCTGCGGACCCGCGGCCGGGTGCTGCCCATGAGCTCGGTGCCGCTCGAGATCGAGGCCGACGTCCTCGGGCTCGACCCGCTCGCCCCCGATGAGCTGTGCACGTTGAGCGGGCAGGCCACCGTCGCCAAGTCGCGGGCCACGGTGCAGAGCATCCGCCTCATCCCGAGGCTCCCCCGCCGGCCCGAGGCCGTCACGGCGATCATGGAGGCCGACAACGTCGTGCTCGGGCCCGGTTCCTGGTTCACGAGCGTGATCCCGCACCTGCTGGTGCCCGACCTGGCCGAGGCGATCCTCACCACGCAGGCGCGCCGCATCCTCGTGCTCAACATCGCGCCGGCCGACGAGACCGACGGGTTCACCGCGTCGCGGCACATCGAACTGCTCGCCGAGCACGCCCCGACTCTGCGGCTCGACGTCGTCATCGCCGATCAGCGGTTCGCCGAGACCGACCGGCACCTCGAGGGATTCGTCGCCTCGCTGGGTGGGCGACTCGTGCGCGCAGACCTCGCGGTGCGCGGTGGAGCGGCACTGCATGACACCAACCGGTTGGCCGCGGTGTTCAGCGAGGTTGTCAACGCCTGATCGGAGACGCGCCGGTGTGGCAGACTTCCGCCATGGCTCTGACGCAGAAGGTGAAGGCTGAGCTTGCCACCGTTGTCGCGCCGCACCCGACGGTGCGGCGCGCCGAGGTGGCGGCATTGTTGCGCTTCGCAGGGGACTGCATCTCGTCGGCGGCCGGATCGTCATCGAGGCCGAGTTCGACACCGGCGCCGCGGCCCGCAGGCTGCGCACGTTCATCGCCGACCTCTACTCGATCGACTCCGAGCTGCTCGTGATCAACGGCTCCGGCGTGCGCCGAGGCCCGCGCTACACGGTGCGGGTCGTGCGGGAGGGCGAGCATCTCGCCCGGATGACGGGTCTGGTCGATCAGCACAGGCGTCCGGTCCGGGGCTGCCCCCGTCGTCGTCGGAGGCTCGGTCGCCGACGCGATAGCCGTGTGGCGCGGCGCGTTCCTGGCGCGCGGGTCGCTCACCGAACCGGGTCGCTCCATGTCGCTCGAGGTGACCTGCCCGGGCTCCGAGGCGGCCCTGGCGCTGGTCGGCACCGCCCGCAGGCTCGGGATCGGTGTGAAGTCGCGCGAGGTGCGCGGGGTCGACCGCGTCGTGATCCGCGACGGCGACGCGATCGCCGACCTGCTCACGAAGATGGGCGCGGGGAGACCCGGCTCATCTGGGAGGAGCGCAGGCACCGCCGCGAGGTGCGCGCCTCCGTCAACAGGCTCGCCAACTTCGACGATGCCAACCTGCGTCGCTCGGCCCGCGCCGCCGTCACGGCCAGCGCCCGGGTCGAGCGCGCGATGGAGATCCTCGGCGACGACGTGCCCGAGCATCTGCGCGCAGCCGGGAGCTCCGGCTAGCGCACCGGCAGGCGAGCCTGGAGGAGTTGGGCAAGCTGCACGAGCCGCCCTGACGAAGGACGCGGTGGCCGGTCGGATCCGGCGGCTGCTGGCCACGGCGGACAAGGCGGCGGACGAGGCGGGCATCCCGAACACGGAGGCGTCACTGCCCGCGGAACTGCGCGACGAGGACTAGTTCTCCGGTTTACCGGGGTCCCTGGTTGCCAGTGGCGCCCGGACGGTTAGGATTGGACTCGTCCGGATGCGTCGCAAGGCGCTAGGTAGCTCGAAAGGGATCGAATTCCACATGACCGTTAAGGTTGCAATCAACGGGTTTGGCCGCATCGGCCGCAACTACTTCCGCGCGCTCATCGCCGCGGGGCCGATCTTGATGTCGTCGCTGTCAACGACCTCACCGACAACAAGACCCTCGCCCACCTCCTGAAGTACGACTCGATCCTGGGCCGCTTCCCCGGTGAGATCGGCTACGACGACGACGCGATCACCGTCGACGGCAAGGAGATCAAGGCCTTCGCTGAGAAGGATCCCGCTCAGCTCCCCTGGGCCGAGCTCGGAGTCGACATCGTCATCGAGTCGACCGGCTTCTTCACCGACGCCACCAAGGCGCAGGCGCACATCGCCGCCGGCGCCAAGAAGGTGCTCATCTCGGCCCGGCCAAGAACGAGGACATCACCATCGTGATGGGCGTCAACGACGACAAGTACGACTCGGCGATCCACAACATCATCTCGAACGCCTCCTGCACCACCAACTGCCTGGCCCCCATGGCCAAGGCGCTGAACGATGGTCTCGGCATCGAGCGTGGCCTCATGACCACGATCCACGCCTACACGCAGGACCAGAACCTGCAGGACGCGCCCCACAAGGACCTGCGTCGCGCCCGCGCCGCCGCTCTCAACATGGTGCCCACCACCACCGGCGCGGCCAAGGCCGTCTCCCTGGTGCTGCCCGAGCTGAAGGGCAAGCTGGACGGCTACGCCATGCGCGTTCCCACCCCGACCGGCTCCGCCACCGACCTGACCTTCGAGGCTCCCGTGAGACCACCATCGAAGAGGTCAACGCGATCGTCAAGGCCGCGGCCGACGGCAAGGTGCTCGTCTACACCGAGGACGAGATCGTGTCCAAGGACATCGAGACCGATCCGCCTCCTGCATCTTCGACGCCAAGCTGACCAAGGTCATCGGCTCGACCGTCAAGGTCCTCGGCTGGTACGACAACGAGTGGGGCTACTCCAACCGTCTCGTCAACCTGACCGAGCTCGTCGCCTCGAAGCTCTGATCTGACCGCACACTCTGTGCTCCAGTCGACGGCCCCGCGACCCCTCTGGGTTGCGGGCCGTCGTCATCCCAACACCTGGCAACAGAAAGGCCCACCTATGAAGTCCGTCGCAGACCTGGGGATCTCTCCGGTAAGCGCGTTCTCATCCGCAACGACTTCAACGTCCCGCTGGATGCCGACAAGAACATCACCGACGACGGCCGCATCCGTGCCGCGCTGCCCACGCTCACGCAGCTGCGTGAGGCCGGCGCCCGCATCGTCATCATGGCCCACCTGGGACGCCCGAAGGGCGAGGCCAACCCCAAATACTCGCTCGCGCCGGTCGCCACGCGGCTCGGTGAGCTGCTCGGCGTCGACGTGAAGTTCGCCTCCGACGTGGTCGGCGCCTCGGCCCGGGCCACCGTCGCCTCCCTGCAGGACGGCGAGGTCGCCCTGCTGGAGAACGTGCGCTACGAGCCGGGCGAGGAGTCCAAGGACGAGGCCGCCCGCGCAGAGCTCGCCGCGAAGTACGCCGCGTTCGGCGACATCTTCGTGTCCGACGGCTTCGGCGTCGTCCACCGCAAGCAGGCCTCCGTCTACGACGTGGCCAAGCTGCTGCCGAACGCCGCCGGTCTGCTCGTCGCGAAGGAGGTCGGCGTCCTGAAGCAGCTGACCGAGAGCCCCGAGCGTCCCTACGCCGTCGTCCTCGGTGGCGCGAAGGTCGCGGACAAGTTGTCCGTGATCGACAACCTGCTCAAGGTCGCAGACACCCTCGTCATCGGTGGTGGCATGCTGTTCACCTTCCTGAAGGCGCAGGGCATGGACATCGGCAGGTCGCTCGTCGACGAGGCCAACATCGAGACCTGCCGCACCTACCTCGAAGAGGCCGCGGCCGCAGGCAAGCAGATCCTGCTGCCCGTCGACGTGCGCGTCGCCGACGGAGCCGACTTCGAGGGTCGCACCCCGATCGGTGCCGTCGAGGTCGTCCCCGCCGACGCGATACCCGCCGACAAGATGGGCCTCGACATCGGCCCCGAGTCGGAGAAGCTGTTCGCCGACGCCATCCGCGGCGCGAAGACCGTGTTCTGGAACGGCCCATGGGCGTGTTCGAGATCACGGAGTTCGCTGAGGGAACCAGGGCCGTCGCGAAGGCACTCACCGAGGTCGACGGCCTGTCCGTCGTCGGTGGCGGCGATTCCGCCGCGGCCGTCCGCGTGCTCGGCTTCGCCGACGACGAGTTCGGCCACATCTCGACCGGCGGCGGTGCGTCGCTGGAATTCCTTGAGGGCAAGGAACTGCCCGGCATTTCGATTCTGGAGGAGAACAACTGATGTCCCGCACACCCATCATGGCCGGCAACTGGAAGATGAACGTCGACCACGTCGAGGCCACCGGCCTCGTGGAGAAGATCCACTACACCCTCGTCGACAAGGGCTGGGACCCGAAGCTCTCGGAGTGCGTGCTCTGCGTGCCCTTCACCGACATCCGCACCGTCCGCACCCTCCTCGACGGGACCGCATCCCCTTCGGGCTCGGCGCGCAGAACGTCTCGGAGCACGACAACGGCGCCTTCACCGGTGAGATCTCGACGGCCATGCTGTCGAAGCTCAACGTCGGCTACGTCGTCATCGGCCACTCGGAGCGCCGCCAGTTCTTCGGTGAGACCGACGAGCTCGTCAACGCGAAGACGACCAAGGTGATCGCCGCCGGCATGACCCCGATCGTCTGCGTCGGTGAGGGCCTCGAGATCCGCAAGGCCGGCGAGCACGTCGACTACACGCTCGCCCAGGTCCGTGGAGCCCTCGCGGGCGTCACCGCGGAGGAGGTCGCAGGCATCGTCATCGCCTACGAGCCCGTCTGGGCCATCGGCACCGGCGAGGTCGCCACCCCGGCCGACGCGCAGGAGGTCTGCGGGCCATCCGCAAGGAGATCGCCTCGCTGTACGACGAGCCCACCGCTGAGGCCGTGCGCATCCAGTACGGCGGTTCCGTGAAGTCCGGCAACGTCGTCCAGATCATGGACCAGCCCGACGTCGACGGAGCCCTCGTCGGCGGCGCCAGCCTCCAGCCGGAGGAGTTCGCGGCCATCGTGCGCTTCTACCAGCTGCCCGCCTGATTTCCGGGTCGCACCGCGACGCCCCACGGTCCGGAGGGCCGTGGGGCGTCCGCCTTGTGAGGATGGCTTGTCCGCGGGCGTCGGATGTGGAATAACGGCAGGCGTCCGATAACATGTACCCCGTGATTGTCCCCCTGATGTCCTGGCCGACCATGACCCTGTCGATCATCGTTTCGATCCTCAGTGTCCTTCTCGCGGCCACAGTGCTCCTCCACAAGGGTCGTGGTGGCGGCATGTCCGATCTGTTCGGCGGTGGCATGTCCACCTCGATGGCGGCGCGTCCACCGCAGAGCGTCGGCTCGACCGCATCACGGTTGTCCTGGGCCTGCTGTGGCTGCTGACCATCATCGGGTTGCTGGTCCTGTACCGGCTCGAGGTCTGATCGCCCCGATCGGCGACAATCACAAACCTTTTCCTTCTTCCTAGGAGCACATCAAAGTGGCTGGTGGCAATGCCATTCGTGGGTCCCGCGTCGGCGCAGGACCAATGGGTGAGGCGGAGCGCGGGATACCGCGCCGCGTCTGCACGTTTCCTACTTCTGCTCGAGCGGGCATGTGACGCGCCCGGCCTTCGCGGCCGACGCGCAGCCGCCGGAGACGTGGGACTGCCCGCGTTGCGGGCTTCCGGCGAACATGGACGAGAACAACCCGCCGCCCCTCCGAAGATCACGCCGTACAAGACGCACCTCGCCTACGTGAAGGAGCGTCGCACGGAGGAGGAGGCCCAGCAGATCCTCGAGGAGGCGGTCACCGCGCTCCGTGCCCGTCGGGCGAGCGGCGAGATCATCTACTGATCGGCTGACAGACATCGATGGACCCCGGCATTCCGCCGGGGTCCATCGACGTTTCCACAGGTTCTCAGAAGGGGCAGCTGTACTGCGGCGGCAGGTCGGCCGCCGACTCCCGGTCGAGGAACCAGATGGTGGCCGTGTCGCCCTTGATCTGGCTGGCGGGCATCGCGGGTCGCCGTCCAGGGAGGCGGCGACGGCGGCCGACTTGCTGTCGCCGGTGGCGAGGTACCAGACCTCGTGCGACCGGTTGAGCGAGCCGGCGGTGAGGCTGATGCGCTCTGCCGGTTCCTTCGGGCTCCCGGTCACGCCGATCACCGCGCGCGTCGTCGGCTCGGACGAGGGTGGCCGGGAACAGGGACGCGACGTGCCCGTCCTGGCCGATGCCGAGCAGCGTGATGTCGAACACGGTCGAACCGAGCTCGGCCTCATACTCGTCGGCCGACTCATGCGGGTCCTTCCTGCCATCGGCGGCGGCCATCATGTGCGTGTCCGCAGACTTGATCGACACGGTGCGCGCCAAGCGGCTGATGGCCTGGAGAGAGTTGCGGGCAGGGTCGGTGGCTGGCACGAACCGCTCGTCCCCCACCACAGCTGCAGCTTGGACGCGTCGAGCTCGGAGCCTTCGGCGAGGTCGGCGAACTTCTCGTACATCGCGTTGGCCGTGTCGCCGCCCGTGAGGCACAGATGCACGATCGGCTGGGTCTCCTGCAGCAGGACGAGTCGCTCCAGCAGCCGGGAGGCGACGACGGTCGATACGTCGTCGGCGTCCTCCAGCCGCACGATCCGCGTGTACACGAACCGTCACCTGCCCTCTGCGTCGGAGACGATCTGGGATGCAGCGAGCTCGAAGATGTCGTCGGCGTCCATCCGGCGCAGCTCCTCTGTGAGCAGGTCGGTCAGCGGGCGCCGGCGCAGCGCGACCGTGCGTTCCGGCTGGCCCGGCACCTGGTAGACGGCGCTCCCTCGGCGATGCGGCGCACTGTGATGTCGCCCTTCGCGGTGTTCAGCGCGACACCGTTGACGCCCGCGTAGTCGCCCTTCACGTAGCTGACCGGCACCTGGAGCCTGGACTTGAGCCATGCGGCGAGCAGGATGGCGGGGCGTTGTCCGGCGCGGCCGAGACGACGGCCCGGTGACGCTCTGCTGCGACTGGTCGAGGGCCGCGGCGAGCAGTGCCCGCCACCTCGTCAGCCGCGTCCAGGTGAGGTCGGTGTCACCGGGGCGTGGTTCCGGGCGCGGCGCACGAGTGCCGCGACGGGATCGCCGCAACCGGCGGCATCGGTGATGCGGCGGTCGGCCAGCGACCCGATGGGGTCGGTGGCGAGGTTGTCGGGCGCCTCGTGGGCCACCACACGATGGTGGGGAGTCGGGCAGCAGGAGGGCAGGCACACGGAGTCGCCGTGGTCGCGCAGCTCGCCCTGCATCCGCAGCACGATCAGGTCGCCGGGAGGCCCTCGCCGACCTCCACGGTCGCGTCGAGGCGCGGCTCGTCACCGGCGGCGTAGGTCGCGACGATGACGCGCGACGGGTGCGCGGTGGCCGACGCCTTCGCGGCCTCCAACACCTCCTCGAAGCGTGACTCGCTCGTGACGATCACGAGGGTGAGCACCAGGCCGGTCGCGTTGCCGACGCCCCGGTGGGCGTCGATCAGCGCGGCGGAGATGGCGCGGGCGGTTGTGTTCTTCAGGTCCACGATCATGACTTGCTCCTCAGGGCCTACGCCACGTGTTGCCGTCGCGGGCAACCATCTCGAATGCGGACTCCGGCCCCAGGTGCCCGCCGGGTACTGCTCAGGCCGGTCGGTCTGCGCCGCCCAATGCTCAAGGACCGGGTCGAGGATCTTCCAACTGAGCTCGACCTCCTCCTGCCGCGGGAACAGGGGGGATCGCCGAGCAGCACGTCGAGGATGAGTCGCTCGTAGGCCTCAGGGGAGGACTCGGTGAACGAACCGCCGTAGGCGAAGTCCATCGAGACCTCACGGATCTCCATCTGGGTGCCGGGGACCTTCGCGCCGAAGCGCAGCGTGACACCCTCGTCGGGCTGGATGCGCATCACGAGGGCGTTGGTGCCCAGCTCCTCGGTGTCGGTGACGGTGAAGGGCAGATGCGGAGCGCGCTTGAAGCTGAGGGCCACCTCGGTGACCCGGCGGGGCATCCGCTTCGCGGTGCGCAGGTAGAACGGGACGCCCGCCCAGCGACGGTTGTCGATGTCGACGCGGATCGCCGCGTAGGTCTCGGTGCCCGAGTCGGGGCGACGCCGTCCTCCTCCAGGTAGCCGATCACGGGCTCACCGCCCTGCCAGCCGGCTGCGTACTGCCCGCGGGCGGTGTGCAGGTTGAAGGGTTCGGGACGCGCGCCGCGTCCAGCACCTTCGTCTTCTCGGCGCGCAGCTGCGATGCCTCGAACGAGGTGGGCTCCTCCATCGCGGTGAGGGCCAGGAGCTGCAGGAGGTGGTTCTGCATCACGTCGCGGGCCGAGCCGATGCCGTCGAAGTAGCCCGCGCGACCTCCGATGCCGATGTCCTCAGCCATGGTGATCTCGACGTGGCTGACGTAGTGGTTGTTCCAGATGGGCTCGAACATCTGGTTGGCGAAGCGCAGCGCCAGAAGGTTCTGCACGGTCTCCTTGCCGAGATAGTGGTCGATCCGGAACACCTCGTGGGGCTCGAACAGCCGCTCCACGACGGAGTTCAACTCGCGGGCCGACTCGAGGTCGTGGCCGAACGGCTTCTCGATGACGACGCGGTTCCACTTGCCCTCGCTGCGCTCGGCCAGGCCGTGGTGGGCCAGCTGAGACATGACGGGCTCGAAGCTCGACGGCGGGATCGACAGGTAGAACGCGTGGTTGCCGCCTGTGCCGCGCGTGGTGTCGAGCTCGTCGATCGTGGACTTGAGGCGCAGGAACGACTCGTCGTCGTCGAACGTTCCGCTCACGAACCGGATGCCCTCCAGCAGCTGCTCCCAGACCTCCTCGCGGAACGGAGTGCGGGAATGCTCCTTCACCGCGTCGTGGACGACCTGGGCGAAGTCCTGGTCGGCCCAGTCGCGGCGGGCGAAGCCCACCAGCGCGAAGCCTGGAGGCAGGAGGCCGCGGTTGGCCAGATCGTAGACGGCAGGCATGAGCTTCTTGCGGGAGAGGTCGCCTGTCACGCCGAAGATCACGAGGACACACGGGCCCGCAATGTTGGGCAGCCTGCGGTCCTGGGGATCGCGCAGCGGGTTCACGTAGCTGTTCATCACGGACCACCCTAGCCGTGGCTGAAGGGCGGTGGGATGGCATACCACATCGGTTTTGAGCACTTCCCGGTGGGGCGGGGTAGACTGCTCAGAGTTTTCTCGGAATCGGGGTTTGTGTGGCTGTCGCGAGTGTCGCAGCGCCGTCAAAGGCGAACGTGGGCGATGTGGTGAAGGCCTATGTGGCCCTGACCAAGCCGCGGGTGATCGAGTTGCTGCTGATCACCACGATCCCTGCCATGTTCCTCGCGGCGGGTGGGCTGCCGCCGTGGCAGCTGATCCTCGTCACCCTCGTCGGCGGGTTCCTCGCCGCCGGGTCGGCCAACACGTTCAACTGCGTGTGGGACGCCGACATCGACGAGATCATGCGCCGCACCCGTCGCCGCCCCGTGCCGCGCCACCAGGTGAGCACCAGGGCCGCGCTGATCTTCGGCATCGCGCTGGGCGTCGCGGCCACCCTGATCCTCGGGTTCGGCGCCAACTGGCTCTCGGCGTGGCTCGCGCTTGCGGCCAACGCGTTCTACGTGTTCATCTACACGATGTGGTTGAAGCGCCGCACGTGGCAGAACACGATCTGGGGCGGCATCGCGGGCTGCTTCCCCCGCTCATCGGCTGGACCGCCGTCACCGGGAGCGTCGCGCTGGCGCCGTTCATCCTCTTCGCGGTCGTCTTCCTGTGGACGCCGCCGCACACGTGGGCGCTCGCGTTCCGCTACAAGGAGGACTACGCGGCCGCCAGGGTGCCGATGCTTCCCGTGGTGAGGCCGGCCCCGAAGGTGGCCAACCAGATCCTCGTCTACTCCGTCGCGACGGTGCTCATGTCGCTGACGCTGTGGCCTCTCGGCCCGACCGGGCCGCTGTACCCGATCGCCGCCGCGGTGCTGGGCGGGGTGTTCATCTGGGAGGCGATCCAGCTGTGGCGCCGCGCCCATCAGGGGCTTGAGGGCGCGCAGTTGAAGGCCATGCGCCTGTTCCACTGGTCGAACAGCTACCTGGCGGTGCTGTTCCTCGCGGTCGCGCTCGACCCGCTGTTCTTCTGACCGGCACCCACGTCGCCCCTGGGGTGGTGGGGACGACCTGGAAAAATCGGCCAGTAGCCGATTCTGGTCGGTCTGCCTGGAAATAGTGGCCACTGACCCGTCCGTCCTCCTGCCGGGTCTCCTGGGAGAATCGGCCAGTAGCCGATTCTGGTCGGTCTGCCTGGGAAAAGTGGCCGCTGACCCGTCCGTCCCCTGCCGGGTCTCCTGGGAAAATCGGCCAGTAGCCGATTCTGGTCGGTCTGCCTGGAAATAGTGGCCGCTGACCCGTCCGTCCCCTGCCGGGTCTCCTGGGAAATCGGCCAGTAGCCGATTCTGGTCGGTCTGCCTGGAAATAGTGGCCACTGCCCGACGCGCTGAGATCCGGGCCCTGGCGGCAATACCCACGGCCGCCTTTGATCGTGTCCCGGACCAGAGGGTCTCGGGTCACGTCGACCCCGTTGTGTGCGGGTCGACAACGGGCGCGGTCTGCTTCGACGCGGGTGTTCCCCGCCTCACGGGAGGCCCTGACCGGGTGCTTCGAGCTGGGTCGGTGGCAGTAGCCGCGTCCGGCCGGTCACGCTGAAGAGAGTGGCGAGTCTCCGCCCGGGGTCGGGTCGGGTGTTCCCTTGTCCACGCCTCAGGTCTGGCCAGAGGTAAGGGCACCCCCTCGTCGTCCCCGATGCCCCACCGATAGCCTGTCCCCGTCATCAATGTTGATTTCACAGGGGATTTACAGCATGCGTTTCTTCGCATCCATACTCGCAGCGGTCCTGGTCGCCACCCTGGGTGCGGTGGGCCCGGCCGCGGCGTCGGAACCTGACTGGAGGATCAGCAAACCTGCGACGCCACAGGAGCTGGCCGGTTTCTCCGTGGGGAGTCGATCACCCGGGCCAGAAGCTGCAACTCAAGGTAGACGGCACCGGCGGTAGCGTGAAGGTCGACATCTACCGGATGGGGCACTACGACGGCGCGGGCGCTCGGCTCGTCGCACAACTGCCGTCGCAGCCCCTCAAGCGCCAACCTGCCTGCCGGCTCGACGACCGCACTGTCGACTGCTCACACTGGGCCGTGACGCACACCGTCGACACCGGGGCTGGGAGCCTGGAATGTACTTCTCCAAGCTCACGGACGGGAAGGGACGTGAGCGCTACATCGCGACCGTGCTGCGGTCGACGAGCTTCGCGGGGAAGGTCACCGTCATGTCGGCCACCTTCACGCACGCGGCCTACAACACCACCGGCGGCTACTCGCTCTACCTCGGCGGTAACCCCATGCACGTCGGCGAGCGCGCCTACACCGTCAGCCTCGAGCGACCCGAACACAACAACGGCGCCGACAAGATCTTCCGCTATGAACTCGGGCTCATCCAGTACCTGGAGTCGCTCGGTGTGCCGCTGGCCTACACGACGAACGCCGACCTTCACGCGGGCGCCGACCGGTTCGCCGGGTCTCCCGCGATGGTGACGCTGGGCCACGACGAGTACTGGACCGTGCCGATGCGCGCCAACCTGGAGAAGCTGCGCGACCGGGGCACGAACCTGATCTTCCTCGGCTCGAACACGATGTTCTACCGGACGCGCTGGGACGGTACCTCGCTGGTGACCTCGTACAAGTTGAGCAAGCTCGACCCGGTGCAGACGAAGGAGTCGACCGGTACGTTCCGCTCCGAGCCGTTCCCGAACCCGGAGGCCCGGATCCTCGGCTCCCAGTACGACTGCGACGGGGCGAACCCGCAGACCGATCTCGTGATCGTCAACCCCGACTTCTGGGCCTTCGCGGGCACCGGAGCCAAGGTGGGCAGCCGCTACCCGAAGCTGGTCGGCCACGAGGTCGACAAGGCTGGACCCGACTCGCCGAAGTCGGTGCACATCGCGGCGCACAGCTCGTTCCAGTGCACCACCCGCATGGGCACCAGCGACATCACCTACTACGTGGCCCCTCCGGGCTGGCGTCCTCAACCTCGGCACGATGGGCTTCGCCTACGCCCTCAGCCCCGGCATCACCTATCCCGCGGGTTCGGTGGCATTTGCGAAGAAGGTGATCTCCAACATCATCACCGCCGCGGCGGCCGGGCCACTCGGGCCGCGGCACACGGCCCGGCCAACTATGAGGCCGTCTACCCGTCGGACAAGCCGGTCAGCCCGGCACCCGTCGACATCTACATCACGCCCGGCTACCACGACGTCAACGGTCGCCGTTGGCAGACCACGTGCGAGAAGTACTCGGCGACGGAGCGGTGCCGCACGGACATCTTCGCCACGACGGTCAAGCAGCAGGGCTCGCGGTTCGTCGCCAGCAACGAGTGGGTGTTAAACAACCTGACGTACAAGGCGATGCCGCCCACGAAGTGGAGCGGCAACCCGCTTGGCAATACGGGTCAGTGGACCTCCGCCGAGGGACGCCGCTGGAAGACGGACTGCGACACCGCCGTCACCGGGCGCAACGGTTGCCGGAGCTACATCTGGTCGGAGGCGGTCACCAGCTACCTGACGCCCAGCGGAAACAGGGCCTACCGCTGGGAGTTCGCCTGGCGCCTCAACAACATGGTGCGCTTCTCCTGAACAGACCCGACCACCGCTGATACCGACGCGGTCGCCCGGCACCTGCCGTCCAGCGCAGGTGCCGGGCGTTCGAGTCGCGGTATCGGTGTCGGCCGGGTTCCCGGCATGGCGCGGACGGGGCTGACGCCGTCGGACCCGCGCTGCCGGAATGGGCTACCGGCCGATTCTTGCGGGTCCTGTCGTGGGGTCCGGTCGGGGAGTGGGCGGTTTTTTCAGTGGGACCGACCAGAATGGGCTACTGGCCGATTTTTCCGGGTCCTGTCGTGGGGTCCGGTCGGGGAGTGGGCGGTATTTTCAGTGGGACCGACCAGAATGGGCTACTGGCCGATTTTTTCCGGGTCCTGCGGGTCGGGAGACGGTGGGGACTGAGGACGGGTGAGCGACCCGCCCGGATAGGGTCGCTCCATGACGCCCGAACACCTCGTGGAACTGCCCGACGGCACCGTCAAGCAGCGCAACCCGTTCACCGGCACCGAGGTCTGGACCGTCCCCGGCCGCGGCAACCGACCCTTCGCTCAGCAGCGGTCCGACCCGCGCCCGCTTTCGCCCGACGACCCCACCCACAGCTGCGCCTTCTGCTCCGCGCGCTACCTCGAGACGCCGCCGGAGAAGTCGCGCCTCGTGCGTGGGGCGGGGAGTGGAGGCTCCTGGAGGCCACCCAGGCCCACGCCGTCTTCGACACCGTCGCCGAGTTCCGGCGCGTCCCCAACCTCTTCGAAATCCTCGGTTACGACTACTGGCACCTCAACCACGGCTACCTGATCCCGCCGGAGGTGCGGCGCAGGCGCGACGTCTACCTCGCCTCGGCCGAAGGGCGCGCCCACGTCGAGGCGGTCGCCGCGGCGAAGGCGCGGGCGGCGGGCCTCGACCCGGCGACACTGACCCCGGACGAGCTGCTGGAGCAGGCCTCCGGCTTCTTCGGCGGCGGTCACGACGTGATCATCGCCCGGCGGCACTTCGTCGACGGCGCCACCACCGACGCCGAGCTGGCCTCCTCCGGCACCCTGACGCCGGACGAGCACGCCCGCTTCATCGCCTACACGGCGGAGGCCGCGCGGAGCGGGCACGACCTCAACCCGCACGCGAGGTACGTGGTCGTGTTGCAGAACTGGCTCAAGGCGGCGGGCGCCTCGTTCGACCACCTGCACAAGCAGGTCGTCGCCATCGACGAGTTCGGCGCCCAGCAGGACGCCTCCCTGCGACGCGTGCGGCAGCACCCGAACGCCTTCAACGACGACGCGCTCAACGTCGCCATCGCCAACGGCCTGATCCTCGCCGCCAACGGGCACTGCATCGCGTTCGCCGGCTTCGGCCACCGCTATCCACCGTCGAGGTCTACTCCACCTCGCCCACCTGCGAGCCCTGGAACCACACCTCCGAGGAACTGCGCGGCGTCTCCGACGTGCTGCATGCCGTGCACGCCGCGATCGGGCCCGACGTGCCGTGCAATGAGGAGTGGCACTACCGTCCGGTGGGTGTGGACACGGCCATGCCGTGGCGCATCATGGTGAAACTGAGGGTCTCGACGCTCGCGGGCTTCGAGGGCGCCACCAAGATTTACTTGAATACGATCGCACCGGCTACGCTTCATGGGCGCATCGTCCCGCGGCTGTTCCAACTGCGTGAGGCCGGGCTGATCCCCGGCGACCTGGCGATCGCCGAGGAGGCGCGGCTGCGCCCCGACCCGTTGCGCTATCAGGGGTAGCGGGGAAACCCACCCGAGAGGAACCCCGATGGAGACCACCCGTCCCCGTGGAGTGATCCCGATCCTCATCGTGGCGGCCTTCGTCGTCATCCTCAACGAGACCACCATGAATGTCGCGCTCAGCGCCATCATGGAGGACTTCTCCGTCACCGAACGCACCGCCCAGTGGCTCACGACGGCGTTCATGCTGACGATGGCCGTGGTCATCCCGATCACCGGATGGCTGCTCGACCGCCTGCCCACCAGGAGCGTTTTCGTCATCGCGATGGCGACGTTCAGCGTCGGGACCCTCCTGTGCGCGATCGCGCCCACCTTCGCGCTGCTGCTGTCCGGCCGCGTGGTGCAGGCCTCCGGCACCGCCATCATGATGCCGCTGCTGATGACCACCGTGATGCAGCTCGTCGGGCCCTCCGAGCGGGGCGCCATGATGGGCAACATCTCCATGGTGATCGCCGTCGCCCCTGCCATCGGGCCGACGCTGTCGGGTGCCATCCTCTCGGTCGGCTCCTGGCGGGCCATCTTCCTCACCGTGCTGCCGATCGCGCTCGCGATGCTCGTGCTCGGCGCCCGGTACCTCGCCTCGGTCAACGAGCCGCTGCGCACCCCGCTCGACCTGATCTCGGTCGCCCTGACGGCCCTCGGCTTCGGCCCGCTGATCTACGGACTCAGCCTCATCGGGCCGCCGACGTCGCGTTCTGGGTGCCGATGCTGAGCATCGGGGTCGGGCTGGGTGCCCTGGTCGCGTTCACGGCCCGCCAACTGGTGCTGCAGGGCAGGGGCAGGGCGTTCCTCGATCTGAGGACCTTCACCCACCCGTCCTTCACGGTCGCCCTCGTGATGCTCGCCATCGCGATGATGGCGCTGTTCGGCTCCATCATCATGCTTCCGCTGCTGCTGAAGCGGGCCTACGGGATCGAGGAGCTGCAGATCGGCCTCATGCTGCTGCCGGGTGGCGTCGCGATGGGCCTGCTGTCGCCGGTGGTCGGCCGGGTGTTCGACCGGTTCGGTCCGCGGGTGCTCGTGATCCCGGCCAGCTTCGTCGTCCTCGGGTGTTCGCGTTCTTCTCGACGCTCAGCCTCGTGACGCCGTGGTGGGCCGTGATGGTGGCCCACATCGTGATGAGCATCAGCTTCGCGTCGATCTTCACGCCGCTGTTCACGGTGGCGATGGGGTCGCTCCCCAACGACCTGTACTCCCACGGATCCGCCGTCATCGGCGCGATCCAGCAGGTCGCGGGAGCGGCGGGGACGGCCCTGTTCGTGACGGTGTTCGCGATGCAGACCGCGGCCGCCGGGTCGACCACGGGAGCCACGCCGAGGCGATGCTCGCCGGGTCACACTGGTCGTTCCTGGGGGCCGGGGCGGTGTGGACGGCCGCGCTGATCTGCGGCTTCTTCCTGCGGCGGCCCGAGGCCGAGCCCTCCGAGGCCCTCACGCACTGACGGCGACGCGCACGCAGACGCGGACCGCGCAGGCCCACAGGATGCGCCAGGAGGGTGCCACCATCGCCCAGACAGAGCACGTGCTCGGAGTGGGAAAGTCGACCGTCTCACGGGCAATTACCCGGAGGAAGGGGACCACACGTCCAAGCTCACTGACCGGGGGCAGGGGTCGCCGTCGTTTCCGGCATGCCGGCAGGCTTGGCCGGCGCCTTGCGTCGACGAGTGCGAGCGCTCAACTTGGCAGGTTCTGGGAACCCAAGCTTGCGCAGTTCGGTGGCGGACCAGCCCGCCGTTGTGGCGGCTACAAAGGCGCGGGTGCCGTCGACCTCGGCGACCCCGATCGCTTCGCTGATCTGTTGCTCTAGCGCGGCGCGACGCGAGCAGTTGGTCAACGCCGCCTACATCATGAAGGCCGGCCAGGCGCTCGCCCTGTCAGTGCGGGACCAGACGATCGGAGTCATGACCGCGATGGGTGAATCCTCACTCAACGTGATCGACTACGGCGACGCCGCCGGCCCTGATTCCCGCGGCCTGTTCCAGCAGCGGGCAAACGGCGCCTGGGCAGCTACGCCGACCGCATGGACCCGACCAGCTCGGCCCGGCCCCGGGTGCGGGGCCGGGCCGTCTGCGTCGGATCGGCTGGATCAGCCGGCGGGGCAGAGCTCGCCGAGCTTGGTGGCCGAATCGCCCATCTTGGTGCTGATCGTCTGGAGCTCTTCGGTCTTGTCGGCCAGGGCCGTCAGGTCGCCGTCGGTCGCGCCCTCGAACAGCTTCGAGAAGTCCTGGATGCTGGTCCTGAAGTCGCCCAGCGCGGCCTTGACCTCGGCGTTGGTGATCTTGCCCTCGGCCTCGCTCAGCGTGGTGCCGAGGGTCTCGAAGCCCTGCACGACCTTCGAGAACTCGCCGGTGGTGGCACCCGACATCGCCTCGGTGATCTCGCTCTCGGCGGCCTTGACGGTCGTGGAGGCGATGGTGCACGCCTCGGTGACGGACTGCTCTCCACCGCAGGCCGAGAGGCTCAGGGCGGCGAGGGCGGCGACGGCGAGGGTGCCGGTCTTGTGGAACATCATGTTTCTCGGGTTCTCCGGATCTGTCGGCGCACCGGCGGTGCGCGGGCGCGTCCACCCTAGCTGGAGAGGGGGTCAGCGCCCGCCGACCGTGGTCACCGGAGGTTCGGGATGGGGCACGTCGTGATGATCGGGACCTCCTTCATGAGGTAACGGCAGGCCGCATCGCGAAGCGAGCGGTACAGGCTGATCGACTCGTTTCCGGTGTCCCGGTTGTGGATCACCTCGACGGAGGCGACGCGGTTCGCGATCACAGGGGAGACCTGCGCCGAGTAGTAGACGTGGCGCTCGTTGGTGTTCCAGAACCAGCTCTTCGCGTCGACGCCCCACTTGCCCGGTGTCGTGACGCCGATGGTGCCGCCGCACTTGTCCCTGAGCACCATCAGCACCGAGCCGGTGTACCCCATGCCCCAGTAGCTGTTGTACAGGTGGACGGTCGCGTCGACGATGCCGCTGTTGCGGTCGATCCGGCCGCTGGTGTTCATGTGGAGGCCGCCGGTCAACGGCCAGTTGCGCTTGGTGAACTGCAGGGCCTGGATGCTGCCAGGGGTGCCGACCGGTGTCGCACAGGTCGAGGCCGAGGCGAGCTGCGGCCCGGGGTCGAACGCAGGCTCCTTGGGAGGGCGCCGGCGCTGGGGCGGCGAGGCTGGCCGCCACGGCGCCGAACGCGAGGGCGATGGCGATGCGCTTGAGTGAGGTGGTGAACGGTCGCATGGGATTGCTCCTTCTGGCTGCTGCCCGGTCCGTCCGGGTGCCTTCAGCCTCGCCGCGACGGCGTCCCGCCCGGAAGGGACATTGACCCGTCCCGGGAGGGACAACGTCACGCCAGCGGGAGCGACACGACCACCCGGGTACCCGCTGCCCCGCTCTCGACCCCGAACCGGCCGCCCAACTCGACGGCGCGCTGGCGCATCGACTCCATGCCGACGCCGCCGTCCCTGTCCCGGACGCCGCCGTGGCCGTCGTCGACCACCTCGAGCAGCAGGCTCCGCGGCCGCCCCTCCAGTGCGACCCGGACGTGCCGGGCGCCGGAGTGGCGCACCGCGTTCGACAGGGCCTCGCAGGCGATCCGGTAGGCGGCCACCTCCGCGGCCGCGTCGAGCCCGGTGAGGTCCCGGAGGCGTCGACGCGGACGGAGGGCTCAGGCCCCATGCCCGCCACCCTCTGCTCCAGCGCGGGCACCAGTCCACGGTCCAGCGCGCCCGGCCGGAGCCCGTCGACGATGCGGCGCACCTCCTGGCTGCACTCGGTCAGCGTCTCCTGCACCGAGCCGAGCAGCCCATCCGCCGCGCCCGGCTGCCGGGCGGCCGCCACCTGCATGCGGGCCCCCGCGATCGCGGGCCCGAGCCCGTCGTGCAGGTCGCGGCGGATGCGCAGCCGCTCGGCCTCCCGGCTGCGCACCAGGAAGCTGCGGGCCTCCAACAGGTCGAGCGTCACCCGGTACGACCGGGCGGCGATGGCCGCCTGCCCGGCGATGTCGGTCAGCAGCCGCGTCTCGGCGGCGGTGAACCTCTCGCCCCGGCCACGCGGGGCGACCCGGAGCGACCCGACCCGCTCACCGTGCGCGAGCATCGGCGCCTCGACGGCATCGGCGTCGGCCTGCGGACGTCCCGAGTCGAACACCGTCAGCACCTCCCCGTCGGGGTCGTGCACCTCCATCCGCACGTACGGCACCCGCAGCGAGGCCTCGACGGCGCCCACGAGATCGGTGAGCAGGCCACCTGGGTCGGCGGAGCCCTGCATGCGTCGGCCGAGGTCCAGCAGCACCTGGTGGGGCCGGCTCCGGTCGCCGAACAGGAGCCGGTCGACGCCCGCCTGCACCCGTCGCCGCAGCGGGTCGAACCCGAGCGCCACCGCGACGGCCGCCAGCCCCGTGACGACGAGCGGTTGGTCGGCGAGCGCGGTGGCGCTCAGCAGGGAGACGGCGACGGCGAACGCCGCGAACAGCGTCAGGGTGGAGACGAGCCACACGAGCGTGCGGTTGACGGCGAGGTCGAGGTCGTCGAGCCGGTGCGCCAGGATGGCCACGCCCATGCCGACCGGCACCGCCACCAGCCCCGGAACCGTCGCGTAGGACGGCCCGAGCGCCTCGACGACGATGCCCGCCAGCACCAGCACCCCGGCGGGCAGCAGCGCGACCAGTTGACTCCGGGTCGCCCCCTGGGCGCGCCGCGCCCGCAGCACGAGGTCGACCACCACCCACACGCCGGACGCGACGGTGACGAGCATCGCGGCGACGCCACCGACCAGCCAGGGACGGGCCGCGCCGACCGCGGCGACGGCGTCGGTCAGCAGCCCGGGGAGAGGAAGACGGCGACGGCGAGGCAGGCGGCTGCGACCGCCCCGGACACCAGCACGGCGGCGGTGAGCCGACGCCGGGTCCGGCCCACCCGACGCCCCTCCGGGTACAGGCAGATCGCGGCCATCAGAGGCGGCCACGGCAGCCACCACGCCCACTCGGAGAGCCAACCGCCCGGCCCCGCGACGGTGGCCGCGGCCGTGCCCAGCGCGAGCAGCGCCGTCAGGCCGACGAGGGTGAGGAGCGCGCCGACCCGGTTGGCCGGTCGCTGCGCCACGAGGAAGGCGCCCACCGGCAGGCAGCCCGCGACGAGGGCCAGCGACGGGGCGCCGGTGGGCCCGTCGAGCAGGCCGGGCCGCACCGCGATCGCGGCGCCCGCGACCAGCGCAAGGAGGGCCGCCGCGGCGGGCGCCAGCCAGGCCCGCGCAGCCCGGGTCGGTGTGATCACCCCAGTAGCGCGTGCATGACGTTGTGGAACCAGCCCGCCTGGTGCCCGTTCGGGATGTCGGTGGTCGCCGCCCGCACCCAGGTGACGAGCGCAGCCAGGTCGCCGGGCGGCGGGACGGCGTCGAAGGCCCTGGACGGGTACCGACCGGGGTTTCCGGCGACGTGGGCGCGGCCCAGCTCGAGGACGGCGCGCAGCCGCGCCTCCATCGCGCCCGGGTCGGCGTCGCCGGAGCGGTCGAAGCCCGCCACGCGGTGGTCGAGCAGCAGCACCGGCCGCAGCGGTGTGCCCCCGGCATCGAGGAAGTCGAGCTCGGGGTTGCGGCTGTGGGCGTCGGGGCCGGCGGCCTGGTGGGCGCGTCCGTGGGCCGTCAGCTCGGCGACGGTGCCTGCCTGGAACCAGTCGTCGGTGGTGGCGATGGCCACCACGATGTCCTCATCGGTGAGGCGGTGCGTCATGGGGTCTCCTACCTGGGGGTTGCCGGGTTCGGCGGATCCCGGCTGCGGATGCGCCGAAGTATGGCAGTGTTTCGGGCCAGGGCGGCGCAACCCGGCGATGGGTCCGAACGGGGAGGAACGACGTGGAGGAGCGGGACGGCGACGTCGTGCTGGTGGTCGACGACCACCCGTGGTGCGGCGCGGGCTCGTCGCGCTGCTCGGAACCGAACCGTGGGTGGCCACCGTCCTGGAGGCCGACACCGTCGCCCGCGCCGAGGAGCTGGCGGGCCTGCACCAGGTGCGCCTGGCCGTGGTCGACGTCGGCCTGCCCGACGGTGACGGGGTGGAACTGACGGCGCGGCTGCGGGCGGCGCACCCCGGGATGACCGTGCTCGTGCTGACCATGACCGCCGAACCCGACCTGGCGCGGGCCGTCCTCGCCGCGGGCGGCTCGGGCTTCCTGGTCAAGGAGACCGATCCCGATGTGCTGATGGCCGCGCTTCGCACCGTGCGTGACGGCGGAATGGTGGTCGGCCCGCACCTGCCCGACGCCCGCCGGGTGCTGGCCGAACCGGCCGTGCCCTCCGCAGAGGATCGCGGGCCCTTCTCCCGGTTGACACCCCGCGAGCTGCATCTGGTGCGGCTGGTGGCCTCGGGGCGGGCAATGCGCAGATCGCCCGGCAGCTGTCGGTGGTCGACAAGACGGTGCGCAACCAGCTCTCCGCCGTGCTGGTGAAGGTCGGCGCGGCCGACCGCGTCCAGCTCGCGCTGATGGCGAAGGAGGCGGGCTGCTCTGAGTCCCGCCCACCCCGGGCGGATCAGGCCCCGGGTCGCTCCGCTCCCTCGGCGATCGCGGTGAGCCGGGCGTGGTGGGCGGCCCACCCGTCGGCCGGCTCGAACAGGTTCGGGTTCGCCGTCCGCAGCCCGGCGACGCCGTCGATCGACTCGCGCATGATGTCGGCCTGGCCCGCGTGCCGGGCGATCTCGGCGATCAGATGCACCAGGATGACCCCCAATGTGACCTCCCCGCGTCGCCCCACCACGGCACGCGGCCCACCGAGTCGAGGTCCATCTCCGCGATCGCCGCCTCGACGGCCCCGCCCACCGCCCGGTACCGGGCGATGAGGAACGCGGCCGACTCGTCGGCGGTCGCGTAGAGGTCCGCGTTCGGGTCGGCTTCGTAGTCGGGCGACACCGGCTGCGCGGGCGAGGTGCGCCCGAAGCACTCGACGACGTAGGCGTGCTCGACGCCCGCGCAGTGCTTGATCAGCCCGAGCAGCGACGTCCCGGTGGGGGTGCGGGCAGCCGCAGGTCGCGCTCGCCCAGCCCCTCCACCTTCCACAGCAGCGCCTCACGCTGGCTCCGCAGGTGACGCAGCAGGACGTCCTTGCCGAGGCCGTCCACCGGTCAGAGCTCCAGGCCGAGGCGGTCGAGGAGCGGCTGCAGCTGCGGGTCGCGGCCGCGGAACCGGCGGTAGGTCTCCATCGGGTCGACGGAGCCGCCGGGGGCGAGCAGCGTGCGGCGGAAGTGGGCGCCCGCCTCCGCGACGGGGCCCTCCTGCTCCTCGAACCACGCGACGGCGTCGGCGTCCATCACCTTGGCCCACGCGTAGCCGTAGTAGCTGGCCGCGTAGCCGCCGCCCCAGATGTGCGCGAAGTACTGCGACCGGTAGCGCGGCGGCACGAGGGCTCGACCAGCCCGAACCGCTCGAGGGCCCCGCGCTCGAACTCCTCGACGCCGTCGGCGGAGGTGGGCAGCTCGTCGAGCGGTGTGGTGTGCCACACCAGGTCGAGCAGCGACGACAGCTCGGTCTCGGCGGTGGCGTAGCCCTGGCCGAACCGGTCGGCCTGCGTCAGCCGCTCGATCCACTCGGCGGGCAGCACCCGGCCCGGCGTCCAGGCCCAGTGCTCGTTGACCTGACTCGGGAACTCGACGAAGTCGCGCGGCGTGTTCGTGCCCGACCGCGACGCGTAGCGGCTGTCTGCAAGCAGGCCGTGCAGCGCGTGGCCGAACTCGTGGAACATCGTGATGACGCCGTCCCAGGAGATCGTGGTGGTGGTGCGCTTGTAGTTGCAGTTGTTGGTCACCACAGGAAGCGAGGCGTCGCGCGTCGACTGGTCGACCAGGTTGCTCATCCAGGCGCCGCCGTTCTTGGTGGGGCGCGCCCAGAAGTCCATCACGAACAGGCCGATGACGGTGCCGTCGGCGTCGTGGACCTCGTAGGTCTCTGTCTCGGGGCGTGCCCGACGAGGTCGGTGCGCGGGTGGAACGTGAGGCCGTACAGCTCCTCGGCGGCCGCATAGACGGCGGCGAGCACCTTGTCCACCTGCAGATGGTCGGTGAGCTCCGCCTCGTCGAACGAGAACCGCTCGCGGCGCAGGATCGCCTCGACGAACTGCCAGTCCGCAGCGGTGAACTGCGCGCCGGGGTTGAGTTCGGCGTAGCGGGCCGCGAGGTCGGCCGCCTCGCCGCGCGCCTTCGCGAGGCCTGCCTGCGCGAGCGGCACGAGCATCCCGAAGATGGCGTCGGTGGTCTTCGCGCAGCCGGCCTCGGCGACGATGGCCGCATGGTTGGGGTAGCCGAGCAGGGTGGCGCGCTCGGCGCGGGCGCGGGCGGTGCGCACCACGACGTCGCGGGTGTCGAAATCCCCCTCGAGTGCGCGGCGGGTCGAGGCCTCGAACAGGCGACGGCGGACGCCCGCGTCGGTGAGCTTGGCCGCGAGCGGCTGCTGCGTGGTGTTGACCAGCTCGATGCGGTACCCGCCCTCGACGGCCAGCGCGGCGCGCTCATCGTCGGAGAGACCGTCGAGCTCGTCGACGGTGACGTCGATCCCCCGGCGTTGCGGGCCGAGCGGTTGAGGGTCTCGAAGCGGCTGCCCAGCTCGGCGAGCTCCCGGTTCAGCTCGCGGAGGCGCGTCTGCTGGGCCTCGCCCAGCTCGACGCCGGCGCGACGGAACCCGCGCAGCAGCTCGGAGAGGGCGTAGCGGTCCTCCTCGTCGGCGTCGATCTCGCCCGAGTCGATCCGGGCCTGCAGCGCCTCGAGGCGGCGGTAGAGGGCGCGGTCGAGCATGATCTCGTCCTCATGCGCGGCGAGCAGGGGCGAGAACTCCTCGTCGATCGCGTCCAACTCGTCGTTGGTGTCTGAGGCGCGCACCGCGAAGAACGCGTTCAGCGCGCGGCGGAGATCGGCCTCAGCGTCCTCCCAGGCGCCCAGCACGTTGGTGACGGTGGCGGGGAATCGTCGTCGCGGAGCGCTGCCAGCGCCGCCAACTGCGTGGCCATCGCCTCGCTGATCGCGGCCCGGAAGTCTCCCGGCGAGGCCGAGGCGAAGTCAGGAAGTGTGAACGGCAGCCGAAGCGTCAGCACCGGGTTGGTCGACATGGGTACTCCTCGAGGTGGTCACCAGCGGCCAGGAGGCGGCCGCGGTCAACAGCGTCAACCCAACCATATGCAGCGCGACGATGCCCGCCGGGATGCCGAGGAAGTACTGCAGATAGCCGATGGCTCCCTGCAGGAGGACGGCGGCCAGCAGCAGCGCCGTCATGCGCCGCAGCCGCGGGTGGGCGCGGAACAGGTACAGGCACACGAGCGTGAGGCCCACCGTCAGCCAGGCCGACAGCCCGTGCAGCCGCGCGATCGACTCGATGTTGAGGCCGGTGCGCACCGCGTCGGCGTCTCCGGCGTGCGGGCCGGATCCGGTGACGACGGTGCCGACCCACGTGGCGAGCATGCTCGCGGAGAAGACGGCCACCAGCGCGGTGCGCTGCACCGGGGTGACCGGGATCTTCGGGCCTGCGAGGCGACCTGGAGCGACCAGACGCAGATCACGATGAGAGCGACCGAGAGCAGGAGGTGGAGGGCGACCACGTACGGGTTCAGGCCGGAGAGGACGGTGAAGCCGCCGATCACACCCTGGAACGGGATCCCGATGCCGATGCCGAGCGTGATCCACCACAGCTTCGAGCGCGGCCCCGGTTGCGCCACGCGGAGATGAACGCGCCCAGCGCGGCGATGATGAGCACGAACGTGAGGGTGCGGTTGCCGAACTCGATCACGCCGTGGAGACCGAGTGCCTCGTGGGGCACGTAGCTCGCATCCGTGCACTTCGGCCAGGTGGGGCAGCCGAGTCCGGAGGCGGTCAGGCGCACCACGGCGCCGGTGACGACGATGCCCATGTTGCAGATCAGGGAGGCGACGAGCCAGGCGCGCAGCGCCCTCCCGCCGTCGAACAGCTTCCTCACGACGTCCACCTGAACACCTTCCATGCGAGTGCGAGCGAGCCGGCGCACCAGAGCGCCGCCACCGCTACCGGCCAGCCTAAGGCCTGTCCCTCGGAGGCCGCCCGGAACGACTCTCCCAACGCCCCGGTGGGCAGCCCCCGGACGATCGGGGCGAGCGCCCCGGGGAACCGGTCGGCAGGCAGCAGCACGCCCAGCGGCATGCCGACGAGGTACAGGAGGTTGGCGACAGCGAGCGTCGCCTCGGGTCGGAGCGACCCGGAGATCGCCAGCGCCAACCCGCAGAAAGCGCCCATCGCCAGGACGGCGACGACGAGCGCCACGAGCAGGGCGGGCACCGAGAACACGGGACGCCAGCCGAGCGCCAGCGCGACCAGCGCGAGCACCGCGACCTGGCCCGCGGCGATCATGGCGATCCCGAGCCCCTTGCCCGCCAGGATGCCCGGCCTGCCGAGCGGGGTGGCCGCCAGCCGCTCGAGCACGTTGTACCTGCGCTCGAAGCCCGTGGCGATGGCCAGCGTGGTGAGACCGGTGCTCCACATCGCGAGCGCGAGGACCGACGGCGCGCTCTGCTGCAGCCCGAGGCCAAGCCCCTCCCGAAGAAGCGGGCGCCGACCAGCACGGCCAGCGGGATCACGACGGCGAGCAGCGCCTGTTCCCCGTTGCGCAGGATGATCGCGGTCTCGATGCGGGCGTGCGCCCACACGCGGGCCGCGGGTCGGGCCGCGGCCGGCCGCGGGGTGAAGTCGAGGCTCATCGCTGGTCTCCCGTCGTGTAGCGCAGGTAGGCGTCCTCGAGCGAGCCGTCGACGGCGAGCTCCCCGGCGGTGCCGCTTGCGCGCACCGCGCCGCGGTCGACGATGTGCACCGCGTCGGCCAGCTCGGCGGCCTCCGTCATGTCGTGGGTGGTGAGCAGGACCGCCACGCCCGCGTCGCGGAGGCCGTGGACGATGTCCCAGGTGAGCCTCCTGGCGCGCGGATCGAGGCCGGCGGTCGGCTCGTCGAGGAAGACCAGCGACGGCCGCCCGACGATGGCCCCTGCCAGGTTGACCGCCTGCTGCTGCCCGCCGGACAGGCGCCGGTACGGGGTGCGCTCGAACGCGCGGATGCCGAGCAGGTCGATCAGATCCTCCACCGGCTGCGGGTGGCGTACAGGCCGGCCAGGTAGTGGAGCAGCTCGCCCGCCCGCACCCCGACCACGCGCCGGTCGCCTGCGGCATCAGGCCGATCCGGGCAAGCACCTCGGGCGAGCCCGGCGCGGCGTCAAACAGGGTGAGGGCGCCGGAGTCGGGCCTCGCGAGGCCCGTGCAGCAGCGGATGAACGTTGTCTTGCCCGCGCCGTTGGGCCCGAGCAGGGCCGTCACCTCACCGGCCTCCGCCGTCAGGGAGAGGCCCGTCAGGGCGTGGACGGGTCCGAAACTGAGCGTGATGTCACGCGCTTCCAGGGCAGGCACCCGGTCAGCCTAACCGAGCGCGTCCGCCACGGGTGTCCACGTCGGAGGGGTAAGGCGACCCTTGCTTGAAGTCTGAACCAGAATTGGCAAGACTGACGTATGTTAATTGGGGTGCGTCGACCTGTGCCCCGTAAATGGTGCGGGTGACCGCGCCCAGGTGTGGGAGGTGAAACAGTGACCGTTCCGGTGGACACCGAGATCCCGACCAGGCAGCGGGTGGTCGACCTCATCCTGCACGACGGCCCCAGACGGCCCGTCGCCTCGCGGAGCGACTCGATCTGACGCCCGCGGCCATCCGGCGGCACCTGACGGGGCTGATCGACGACGGGGTCCTCGCCTCCCGCGAGGAACGCGTCTACGGCGCCCGCGGCCGCGGTCGTCCCTCGAAGGTCTTCATCCTCACCGACGCGGGCCGCGCCGAGTTCAGGCAGGCCTACGACACGCTCGCGATCGCGGCGCTGCGCAGGCTCTCCTCCGAGGTGGGTCCGCACGCGGTGCGCGAGCTCTCGGTCGAGCAGCTCGACTGCATCGAGCAGCGCTTCGTCGCCTCCCGCGAGGCCAACCCGGAGCAGCCCGCCATCGAGGCCCTCGTCGAGGCGCTCGAGGTCGACGGGTACGCCCCGTCGGTGCGTCCCGTCACCTCCGGTAACCAACTCCTGCAGCACCACTGCCCGGTGGCGCACGTCGCCGCCGAGTTCCCGGTGCTCTGCGAGGTGGAGACCCAGCTCTTCTCCCGGCTGCTCGGCAGCCACGTGCAGCGGCTCGCGACCATCGCCCACGGCGACGGGGTGTGCACGACACACGTCCCCACCCCGCTTCCCACGCCCAACATCCCGAAAAGAAAGTGACGGCACCTGATATGACTCAGACCGCTCCGCAGGCCCCGGACTGGGCGCCACGCAGGACGAACACATCGAGGCACTCTCCAGCTACAAGTGGGGGTGGCACGACGCCGACCACGCGGGCGAGACCGCCCGCCGCGGCCTCAACGAGGACGTGGTGGCCAACATCTCGCACATGAAGGACGAGCCCCAGTGGATGCTCGACCTCCGCCAGAAGGCGCTGCGCCTCTTCGGGAAGAAGCCCATGCCGAAGTGGGGTGCCGACCTCTCGGACATCGACTTCGACAACATCAAGTACTTCGTGCGCTCCACCGAGAAGCAGGCCCAGACCTGGGAGGACCTGCCCGAGGACATCAAGAACACCTACGACCGGCTCGGCATCCCGGAGGCCGAGAAGGCACGCCTGGTGGCCGGCGTCGCCGCGCAGTACGAGTCCGAGGTGGTCTACCACAAGATCAACGAGGAGCTCGAGCGGCAGGGCGTCATCTTCCTCGACACCGACACCGCGCTGAAGGAGCACCCGGAGGTCTTCCGGGAGCACTTCGGCACCGTGATCCCCGTCGGCGACAACAAGTTCGCCTCGCTGAACACGGCCGTGTGGTCGGGCGGCTCGTTCATCTACGTCCCCAAGGGCGTGCACGTCTCCATCCCGCTGCAGGCCTACTTCCGGATCAACACCGAGAACATGGGGCAGTTCGAGCGCACCCTGATCATCGCCGACGAGGGCTCCTACGTGCACTACGTCGAAGGCTGCACCGCCCCGATCTACAAGTCGGATTCGCTGCACTCCGCCGTCGTCGAGATCATCGTCAAGAAGAACGCCCGCGTCCGGTACACCACCATCCAGAACTGGTCGACGAACGTCTACAACCTGGTCACCAAGCGCGCCACCTGCGAGGAGGGCGCCGTCATGGAGTGGGTCGACGGCAACATCGGCTCCAAGGTCACCATGAAGTACCCGGCGGTCTACCTGATGGGTGAGCACGCCCGCGGCGAGACCCTCTCCATCGCGTTCGCCGGTGAGAACCAGCACCAGGACACCGGCTCCAAGATGGTGCACTGCGCCCCGCACACGTCGAGCTCCATCATCTCGAAGTCCGTGGCCCGCTCCGGCGGCCGCGCCTCCTACCGTGGCCTCGTGCAGGTCGATCCGGGAGCCAACCACTCCGCCTCGTCGGTGAAGTGTGACGCGCTGCTCGTCGACAACGTGTCGCGCTCCGACACGTACCCCTACGTCGACGTCCGCGAGGAGGACGTGTCGATGGCCCACGAGGCCACCGTGTCCAAGGTGTCCGAGGACCAGCTGTTCTACCTGATGCAGCGTGGGATGGGCGAGGACGAGGCCATGGCCATGATCGTGCGCGGCTTCATCGAGCCGATCGCACGCGAGCTGCCCATGGAGTACGCCCTCGAGCTGAACCGCCTGATCGAGCTCCAGATGGAAGGCGCGGTCGGCTGACGCCGGCCCCGTCCATCCAGAGATATTCCTCAGAAAAGAGATTGTTGAGTTGACTACCGCAACCGTGCCCAACGTCGCCGGGGCGATCGAGACGATCGAGTCGCACCTCCACCCGGAGCCCAGCTACGACGTCGAGAAGCACCCCATGCCCACCGGCCGCGAGGAGATCTGGCGGTTCACCCCGTCCGGACCTTCAAGCCGCTGCTGGTCGAGGGTGGGACCCTCGGCGAGCTCGACTGGAAGGGCGAGCTGCCCGAGGGCGTCCAGTTCTCCACCATCAGCCGCGAGGAGGCCCGTCTCCTCGCGATCGAGCCGCCGGTCGACCGGATCTCGGCGCTGGCCGCCGAGCGCACCGGCCGCGCCACGCTGCTGCGCGTTCCCGCCGACACCGAGATCGACGAGCCGATCGTGTTCGTCGCCACCGGCAAGGGTGAGCAGGCCGCCGAGACGTTCGTCGCCGAGTTCGGCACGCACAGCAAGGCCACCCTCGTGCTCCGCTTCGAGGGCACCGCGCAGTACTCCTGCAAGTACGACTTCCGCATCGCCGACGGCGCCCAGGTCAACCTGGTCTACGTCAACGACTGGGCTGAGGACACCATCCACGGCGGCCAGATCTCCATCGAGGTCGGCCGCGACGCCCGCGTCCGCACCGTGCACGCCTCGATGGGCGGCCGCGCCATCCGCATCGCCGAGCGCGCCCGCTACAAGGGCCCGGGCGGCCAGCTGGAACAGTTCGGACTCTACTTCGCCGACGCGGGCCAGGACGTCGAGCACCGCATGTTCGTCGACCACAACGAGCCCAACACCAAGTCCAACGTCGACTACCGTGGCGCGCTGCAGGGCAAGGGCGCGCACTCGGTGTGGATCGGTGACGTGCTGATCCGCAAGGCGGCGCTCGGCATCGAGACCTACGAGTCGAACAAGAACCTGGTGCTCACCGAGGGCTGCCAGGCCGACTCCGTGCCGAACCTCGAGATCGAGACCGGCGAGATCCTCGGCGCGGGCCACGCCTCCAGCACGGGCCGCTTCGACGACAACCAGCTGTTCTACCTGATGAGCCGCGGCATCACCGAGGAGGAGTCGCGTCGCCTCATCGTGCACGGCTTCTTCAACGACATCATCCGTCGGGTCGGCGTCGAGCACATCGAGCGCAAGCTGTTGGAGCAGGTCGAGCGCGAGCTGGCGCTGGTCCACGGCACCACCCGCACCGCGGTCGACGCGTGACCTACGTCGTCGTCGCCACCATCGACGAACTCGTCGATGACGTCCCCCTCGCCTGTGAGGTCCCGGAGACGGGATCCGGGCGGGAGGACGACGGCGAACTCGAGGTCGCGCTCGTGCGACACAAGGGCGAGCTGTACGCGATCGAGAACGAGTGCAGCCACGCGAAGGTGCCGCTGTCGGAGGGCGACGTGGTCGACTGCACCATCGAGTGCTACCTCCACGGCTCGACCTTCGACCTGCGCACCGGCAAGGCCCTGAACCTGCCCGCCACCCAGCCGGTCCGGGTGTTCCCGGTCCGCATCGAGGGAGACGACATCCTCGTCGATCCCGACAACCCCTTGAATTTTGAGAACAACTAGGAGTCAAGAAGACATGTCCACGCTCGTCATCAAGGACCTGCACGCCGACGTCATCACCGAAGAGGGCAACAAGGAGATCCTCAAGGGCGTCAACCTGACCATCAACCCGGGCGAGATCCACGCCATCATGGGCCCCAACGGCTCCGGCAAGTCGACCATGGCCTACGCCATCGCCGGCCACCCGAAGTACGTCATCACCTCCGGCTCCGTCACCCTCGACGGCGTCGAGCTCACCGACATGACGGTGGACGAGCGCGCCCGCGCCGGCCTCTTCCTCGCCATGCAGTACCCGGTCGAGGTGCCCGGCGTCTCCGTCGCCAACTTCCTCCGCACCGCGAAGACCGCCCTGGACGGCGAGGCCCCCAAGGTCCGCACCTGGGTCAAGGACGTCGAGCGCGTGCTCGGCGGCATGGACCTCGACAAGTCGTTCGCGGCCCGCTCCGTCAACGAGGGCTTCTCCGGTGGCGAGAAGAAGCGCCACGAGATCGCCCAGCTCGAGCTGCTCGACCCCAAGGCCGCGATCCTCGACGAGACCGACTCGGGCCTCGACATCGACGCCCTCAAGGTCGTCGCGGAGGGCGTCAACCGCTACTCGGCCAAGGGTGAGCGCGCCGTGCTGCTGATCACGCACTACACCCGCATCCTGCGCCACATCAAGCCCGACTTCGTGCACGTGTTCGTCGACGGCAGGATCGTCGACGAGGGCGGCAGGGAGCTGGCGGACAAGCTCGAGGCCAACGGCTACGAGGAGTACGTCAAGGCCGTCTCCGCCTGACGCGTGCCCGATCCCGCGGCGAAGCGCCCCCGGCACCGCCGGCCGGGTGCCTCGCCGCGGGGCTCCCGCCGGAGGACTGCGGCGGTTGCGCCAGCGGAGGACAGCGGTGCCGTCGCCGGACCCGTCGACGATAATTGAACCGGACTGTCGGTGACCCTCCCCGGGCACCGGATGCCCACCAGCGAGAAGGAACCATGAGCTACGACGTCGAAACGGTGCGCAACGACTTCCCGATCCTGCAGCGCAGGGTGGGGCGGTACCCCTCGCCTACCTCGACTCGGCCAACACCTCGCAGAAGCCCCGCCAGGTCGTCGACGCGATGGCGGCGCACTACCTCGAGCACAATGCCAACGTCGCCCGCGCCATGCACCTACTGGGCGCCGAGGCGACCGAGGCGTTCGAAGGCGCCCGCGGCAAGGTCGCGGCGTTCATCGGAGCCCCGCGCGCCGAGGAGATCGTCTTCACCAAGAACGCCTCCGAGGCCCTGAACCTGGCGGCCGCCACGCTCGGCTCGCGGCTTCGGCCCGGCGACGAGGTCGTCATCTCCGTCATGGAGCACCACTCCAACATCGTGCCGTGGCAGCTCGCCTGCCAGCGCAGCGGGGCCACGCTCCGCTGGTTCGACGTCACCGACGAGGGCCGCCTCGACCTCGGGAAGGCCGAGCGGGAGGGGCTCATCAACGAGCGCACCAGGGTGGTGTCGCTGACCTGGGTCTCCAACGTGCTCGGAACCCGCAACCCGGTGGCCGACATCGCGGCGAAGGCCCACGCCGTGGGTGCCGTGATGGTGGTCGACGCGTCGCAGGCGGTTCCGCACCAGGCCACCGACGTGGTCGCGCTCGGCGCCGACCTCGTCGCCTTCACCGGCCACAAGATGGTCGGTCCCACCGGCATCGGCGTCCTCTGGGGCCGCTACGACCTGCTCGCCGAGCTGCCGCCGTTCCTGGGCGGCGGCGAGATGATCGAGGTCGTCGAGATGGAGCGCTCGACCTACGCCGCCCTCCACACCGCTTCGAGGCGGGCACCCCTCCGATCGCGCAGGCCGTCGGTCTCGGCGCCGCCGTCGACTACCTCATGGGGCTCGGCATGGACGCCGTCGCGGCCCACGACGAGGAGCTGACCGCCTATGCGCTGGCCAAGCTCACGGCGATCGACGGGCTCGTCATGCTCGGCCCGACCGACACCGTCGAGCGCGGCAGCGCGCTGTCGTTCAACCTGGCCGGCGTGCACCCGCACGACGTGATGCAGGTGCTCGACTCGCGCGGCGTCGCGATCCGGGGCGGCCACCACTGCGCCCGCCCGCTGCACAAGCGGCTCGGGCACCAGAGCTCCACGAGGGCGTCCAGCTACCTGTACACGACAACGGCGGAGATCGACGCGCTCGCGGACGCGCTGGTCTTCACCCGCAACTACTTCGCACCGAAGTTCTGAGGAACCATGAACATCGACGAGCTCTACCAGACGATCATCCTCGACCACTACCGCGAGAAGCACCACGCGGGGCTGCGCGACGGGTTCGACGCCGAGGTGCACCACGTGAACCCGTCCTGCGGCGACGAGTTGACGCTCCGGGTCCACATCGACGGCGACACCATCACCGACATCTCGTACCACGCCGAGGGCTGTTCCATCTCCCAGGCCTCCACCTCGGTGATGGGCGACCTGCTGATCGGCGGCTCCACCGCGCACGCGTTGGAACTGCACGACAGTTTCCTGGAGATGATGCAGTCCCAGGGCCGCATCGAGCCCGACGAGGACGTCTTCGAGGACGCCATCGCGTTCGCGGGCGTCTCCAAGTTCCCGGCGCGCGTCAAGTGCGCCCTCCTCGGGTGGTCAGCCATGCGCGACGCCACCCTGCAAGCCACCACCAAGGAGAACTGATGTACACGCACGAACAGAGGCCGAGCGACCTCGTCAGGGACGACCTGCCCGACGTCGACCTCGGTTCCGCGCCGCAGCGCGTGATCGCAAGCGAGGACGAGATCCTGGAGGCCATGAAGGACGTCGTCGATCCCGAGCTGATGGTCAACGTGGTCGACCTGGGCCTCGTCTACGGCGTGCAGGTCGACGAGGCCGGCGACGTCACGATCGACATGACGCTCACCTCGCCCACCTGCCCGCTCACCGACAAGATCGAGTACGACACCAAGTACGTGCTCGACCCGCTGACCGACTCGGTGACCATCAACTGGGTGTGGCTGCCGCCGTGGACGCTCGAGATGATCTCGGAGGACGGCCGCGAGCAGCTGCGCGCCATCGGGTACAACCTGTAACCCCTCCCGGGCAGCGCGTCGGGGCTAGGCTGAGGCCCAGTACTCAAGGAGGAGCGCGATGCCACAGTTGACAACGCCCGACGGCGTCTCCCTTCACTACACCGACACCGGGGAGAGGGTCGGCCGCTGGTGCTCATCCACGGCTGGCCGCTCTCCGGTGCGGCCTTCGACCGCAACATCCCGGCGTTGACCGCCGCGGGCCTGCGCGTCGTCACCTACGACCGGAGGGGCTTCGGCGCGTCCGACAAGCCGGCCACCGGCTACGACTACCGCACGTTGGCGGCCGACGCCGCGTCCGTGCTCGAGCAACTCGACCTGCACGACGCGGTCGTGCTCGGCTTCTCGATGGGCGCGGGTGAGGCGGCCCACCTCGCGGGCGGGCACAACGAGCGGGTCGCGGCGGTGATCTTCTCCGGTGGCATCACCCCGCGCTGTGCATCACCGACGACAACCCGGACGGCGCCATGCCGCGGGCCGCGTTCGAGGAGATGTCGCGGGCCTGCACCGACGACCGGGACGGGTTCCTCGACTCGTTCATCACCACCTTCTTCTCGACCGCCGAGGGCGGGCTGCAGGTGCCGGGCGAGGTCCGCGCCCGGGCGCTGGAGATCGCACACCGGTCGAGCCCCGTGGCCGGCCCGGCGTGCATCCTGATCTGGGCCACCGACCTGCGCGCCCAGGTGGCGGCCATCGAGGTGCCCTGCCTCGTGCTGCACGGCGACGGCGACCAGAACGTCCCCATCGGCGCCTCCGGGGCGAGGATGCCCGGGCTGGTGCGTCACGCCGACCTCGTCGTCCTCGAGGGCGCCCGCACGGGCCAACGACTCACACGCCGCCCTGTGGGAGGGCGCCATCGTCGACTTCGTGGGGCGTCTCGGCTGAGGCCCGTGGCCGATTGGGGTCGGCAGCGTCGGCCGGATAGCCTCATCGGGTGAGACGGGACGGCCTTGGCAGCGGATTCGCGGCGTACGCGTTGTGGGGATTGTTCCCGCTGTACTTCGCGCTGTTCGCCCGCTCCGATGCGCTCGAGGTGGTGGCCTACCGCGCGCTGTGGTCGTTCGTGTTCTGCCTGCTGCTGTTGGCGGCGCTGCGCAGGCTCGACGGGCTGTTGCGCATCTGGCGCGATCGCAGGATGCGGCTCACCCTCCCGGTGGCGGGCGTCCTGATCGCCACCAACTGGAGCCTCTACGTCTACGGCGTCAACACCGGCCGCACGCTGGACGCCGCGCTCGGCTACTTCATCAACCCCCTCGCGGTGACCGCGCTGGGGTGATCGTGCTGCGGGAGCGACTCCGCCCGGGCAGTGGATCGCGATGGGTTTCGGGGCGCTCGCCGTCGTCGTGCTGATCGTCGGGTACGGCCAGGTGCCGTTCATCGCGTTGGGTCTCGCGCTGAGCTTCGGCACCTACTCGCTCGTGAAGAAGCTCGCGGGCCGGTCGGTCGAGCCGACCCCCGGCCTCGCGTTCGAGACGGGCGCGGTGCTGCCGATCGCGCTGGGGTTCCTGATCTGGCTCGGGCCACCGGGGAATCGACCGTCGCGCCGTTCAGCGGCTACTGGTTCCTGATGGCCACCACCGGGATCGTCACCGCGATCCCGTTGCTGCTGTTCGCCGACGCGGCCCGCAAGGTGTCGATGGTGACGCTCGGGATGCTGCAGTACATCGCGCCGGTCGGGCAGTTCCTGCTCGGCTGGCTGGTGTTCCACGAGCCGATGCCGGCCAGCCGGTGGGCAGGGTTCGCTCTCGTCTGGGTCGCCATCGCCGCGTTCGCCGTCGACGCGGTGCTGCTCGGACGGCGCCGCCGCGGCTGAGCCGGGTTTGGTTATTCGGTCGCGACCCTCGAAGATGGGTCGGTGCTACAGGTCAAGGATATCGAGGTGCGGGCAGGGGCCCGGTTGCTGCTGTCTCCCATCAGCTTCCAGGTGATCGACGGCGACCGGATCGGTCTCGTTGGCCGGAACGGCGCGGGCAAGACGACCCTTACCCGGATCCTCGCCGGTGAGTCGCAGCCCGCAGGCGGCGCCGTCACGCGCAGCGGACAGCTCGGCTACCTGCCGCAGGACCCCGCTCGGGAGATCCGGAGCAGATCGCACGCGACCGTGTTCTCGGCGCCCGTGGCCTCGATCAGGCCATGCGCCGGATGCGTCGCGCCGAGGAGACGATGGCCTCGGCCGATGACGCGGAGCGCGATGAGGCGATGGCGGCCTACGCCCGCGCCGAGGCCGCGTTCCTGGCCGCGGGCGGATACGCTGCCGAGTCGGAGGCGGCGCGCATCGCGTCCAACCTCGGCCTGCCCGACCGTGTGCTGGGCCAGCCCCTCAAGACGCTCTCCGGCGGCCAGCGGCGCCGCATCGAGCTGGCGCGCATCCTGTTCTCCGACGCGGACACGTTGCTCCTCGATGAGCCCACCAACCACCTAGACGCGGACTCCATCGTGTGGCTGCGCAGCTACCTGCAGGGCTTCTCCGGCGGGCTGATCATCATCTCCCACGACACGGAACTGCTGAACGCCGTCGTCAACAAGGTGTTCCACCTCGACGCCAACCGGGCCGAGATGGACCTCTACTCGATGGACTGGAAGCGTTACCTGCTGCAGCGTGAAACCGACGAGAAGCGCCGGAGGCGCGAGTTGGCCAACGCCGAGCGCAAGGCCGCCCAGCTGATGGCGCAGGCGGACAAGATGCGCGCGAAGGCCACCAAGGCCGTCGCCGCCCAGAACATGGCCAAGCGCGCCGAGAGGCTGCTCGCCGGGGTGGAGGGGAGCGCGCCCAGGACCAGGTCGCCAAGATCCGCTTCCCCGATCCGTCGCCGTCCGGGAAGACGCCGCTGCGTGGCTTCGACCTCAGCAAGTCGTACGGGTCGCTCGAGGTGTTCACCGCCGTCGACCTCGCGATCGACCGCGGCTCGAAGGTCGTCATCCTCGGCCTGAACGGCGCGGGCAAGACGACGATGCTGCGGATCCTCTCCGGCATGGAGGACCCGACCTCGGGCCGCGTCGAGCTCGGCCACGGCGCACGGCTCGGCTACTACGCGCAGGAACACGAGACGCTCGACGTCACCCGCTCGGTGCTCGACAACATGGTCTCCGCGTCGCCCAACCTGAACGACACCGACGTGCGCAAGGTGCTGGGCTCGTTCCTATTCACCGGCGACGACGTCGAGAAGCCCGCCAAGGTGCTCTCCGGTGGAGAGAAGACCAGGCTCGCGCTCGCGATGCTGGTGGTCTCGGCCGCCAACGTGCTGCTGCTCGACGAGCCGACCAACAACCTCGACCCCGCCTCGCGGGCCGAGGTGCTCAACGCGATCCGCACCTACGCGGGCGCCGTCGTCCTGGTGACGCACGACCCCGGTGCCGTGGAGGCGCTGCAGCCCGACCGCGTGCTCGTGCTGCCCGACGGCGTCGAGGACCTGTGGTCGGAGGATTACGCGGAGCTCGTCGACCTCGCCTAGCCCTCCGACGCCGCCGGTGGCCGCGCCCGCAGGCGGGGTGGCCGGGGCGGCGACGCCCGGTCAGGTGCGTGCCCGATGCGCGCAAACCGGATGAGCGCGCCGCGCAGCAACTCTGCGCATTCGCTCGCTCCGGTGAGGGTCCCAGGGTGGGCACGGGTCTAGTGTTGAGCACATGGCGCGAATCAGTTTTGGGACCGGCGGATGGCGGGCGATCATCGGTGACGAGTTCATCCGGGCGAACGTGAGGCTGCTCAGCGCGGCCCTCGCGACGCGGATGGTGGACGAGGGCGTAGCGGCGGAGGGATCGTGATCGGTTACGACCGGCGCTTCCTGTCCGACGTGGCCGCCGGCTGGGCCGCGGAGGTGTTCGCGGGCTACGGCATCCCCACCAAGGTGATCAAGGTCGCCCAGGCGCCGACCCCGCTCATCATGTGGACCGTCAAGGACCAGAACCTGCCCTACGGCATGGCGATCACCGCCTCCCACAACCCGCGCTCTACAACGGCATCAAGGTGTTCACACGCGGCGGCAAGGACGCCGACGAGGACGTGACGCTCGACGTCGAGCGCCGCATGGAGGGCCTCGAGGGGCCGCGGAGGCCGACATCGCGTCGGTCGCGTACCCGAAGGGGATCTCCACCGGCCAGATCGAGGAGATCAACACCTTCAACGGCTACATCGACTCGATCATCGCGCAGGTCAACATGGAGGCGATCAGGGAGGCAGGCCTCAAGATCGCGCTCGATCCCATGTTCGGCGTGTCGAAGACCTCGCTGCAGACGATCCTCATGACGGCGCGTGCCGACGTCGAGGTGATCAACGACCGCCACGACACCCTGTTCGGCGGCCGGCTGCCCTCACCCACCTCGCACACGCTGCGGGCCCTCTCCCGCTACGTCGTCGAGCACAGGTGCGACCTCGGGATCGCCACCGACGGTGACGCCGACCGGATCGGCATCATCGACGACAAGGGCAACTTCCTGCACCCCAACCAGTTGCTGGTGATCCTCTACTACTACCTGCTCAAGTACAAGGGCTGGAAGGGCGCCGTTGTGCGCAACGTGGCCACCACGTCGCTGCTCGACGACGTCGCCGCGATGTTTGGTGAGAACGCCTACGAGGTGCCGGTCGGCTTCAAGTGGATCTCGGGGAAGATGCTCGAGACGGACGCCGTCATCGGTGGCGAGAGCTCCGGCGGCCTGACGGTGCGCGGCCACATCTCCGGCAAGGACGGCATCTACGCCGCCGCGCTGCTGGTCGAGATGATCGCCGTCGTCGGCAAGCCCATGAGCCAGATCTACGAGGAGATCGTCGGCCAGTTCCCGCCGCACTACATGGCCGAGACCGACTTCCCGTTCGACCCGGAGCGCAAGGCGGAGATCCTCGACACCCTGATGGTGGAGAAGGACCTCCCGACCTTCAGCGAACCGGTCGTGCGCACGTCCTACGAGGACGGCTGCAAGGTGTACTTCGAGGAGGGTTGGATCATCGCCCGCTTCTCCGGCACCGAGCCGCTGCTGCGCATCTTCTGCGAGATGCCAGACCGGGAGCGCGCCGAGCGCTGCTGTGAGGAGTTCAGGGCCTTCCTCGGCCTCTGACCCGGATCAACCGATCGCGCTGATGGTCGCCTCCCAGGGGCCATCAGCGCGTCCGCGTTCCCGCCCAGCAGCGGGGTGGCGTCGAGCCCGTGCCGGGGCGGCGCAGCGGCTCGGGCGTCACGTTGCACTCGATGAGGAACCGCTCGTCGCCCAGGGAGCGGGTGTAGGCGAGGTAGCCCTCGCCTCGGGCCTGACCCAGGCCAGGTCGCCCAGGGTCAGGGCACGGTGGCGGCGGCGCAGCCCGATGAGGGCGCGGTGCCACGAGTACACCGAGTCGGGGTCGGCCGCCTGCTCCGCGGCGGAGAACCCGGGGCATCATCGTGACCCGGCAGCCAGGGGGTGCCGGCGGTGAAGCCGCCCTCCGGCGTCCAGCGCATCGGCACCCGTGCGTGGTCGCGGGCCCCGGCCAGGATCTGGCGCCACGCCGCGGCCGGCCCCACGGCCTCGCCCAGCAGCTGGGCGTACCGGTTGACCGACTCCACGTCGCGCAGGTCGTCCAGGCCCCGGAAGGGCTGGTTGACCGCCGCCAGTTCCTGCCCTGGAACAGGAACGGGGTGCCCCGCATCGTGAGCTGGAGCGTGGCGAGCAGCTTCCCGACGGCGGTGCGCACCGCGGGATCCGACTCGGCGCCGTCGGCCAGCTTGCTGAGCATCCTCGGATTGTCGTGGTTGTCCAGGAAGACGGCGATCCAGTCGTTGGGGCCGAGCTCGCCGGTGTAGGCGCGGTAGAAGCGCTTGAGGTACTCGGGATCGAAGCGGTAGTCGTCCCAGCGCGTGTGGCCCGGGGTGTCGAGAATGTCGAAGTTGAAGATCAGATCGAGCTGGTCGCGGCCGCCGCCGCTCAGCATGCGGCCGAGCTGGATGCCGATGCCCGGCGTCTCGCCGACCATGACGCCCACCGGATCCGGGGCAGGGATCGCCGAGCGAGCCGTCGGCCAGCCTGACGCGCGGGGTCGAGGTGGGGCCGCGCGTCGGGTGAAGCCGTCGCGCCGCAGGCCGCGCAGGAACTCGCCGAGCCGCGGGCCGTAGAAGTAGTGCTCGACGCCCACGAAACCCATCAGGCCGCCCACGAACGGGTTACCGTCGGGGAGACCGTCAGGCTTGGAGATGTAGTTGATGACGTCGAGCCGGAAGCCGTCGATGCCGCGGTCCTGCACCAGGCGACGATGTCGGCCACCTCGCGCCGCACGGCCGGGTTGTCCCAGCGCAGATCCATCTGGCCGTCGGCGAACAGGTGCAGCGCCCACCGCCGCGCCTCCGGGATCCACCGCCAGGCGGGGCCGAGAAGAAGGAGGTCCAGTTGTTCGGTGGCGTCTCCGGGTGCCCGGCACCATGAAGTAGTAGTCGCCGTAGGGCCGTCGGGGTCGCGGACCGCCTCCTGGAACCACCGGTGCCGGTCGGAGGTGTGGTTGACCACCAGGTCGAGGATGATCCGCATGCCACGCTCGTGGCAGCCCGCGATCAGCTCGTCGAGGTCGGCCAGGGTTCCCATCTCGGCCATCACCGCCCGGTAGTCGGAGACGTCGTAGCCCATGTCCTGGTTGGGGGAGTCGAAGATGGGGAGAGCCAGAGGCAGTCGACGCCGAGGTCGGCCAGGTGGTCGAGGTGGTCGATGATGCCCGCAGGTCGCCGATGCCGTCGCCGTCGGAGTCGGCGAACGAGCGCGGATAGACCTGGTAGAAGACGGCCTCCATCCACCACGGGGCCGGGTCGGGGGCCGGCGCGACCACAGGTCGCTCCGGCTCGGAGTTGACCAGGTCGATGAACGCGTCGACGAACCCTGGGCCGGTGAAGCGGCGGGCCAGGCGGTCCAGCGTCGAGAGCCGGAGCCGTCCGATCGCCTTCACGAGCGCGCGCGGGGCGGCCGACTGGAGCAGGATCTTGTCGATCGCGTCGTGCCCGAGCGGCGTCGCGTAGACGTCGGAGACGGTGCTATTCCTCGTCAACATGGGCGGCCCTCCGCACGGTCAGGTCGGCCAGGATCCGGCCGTAGCGTTCCTCGTCGATCACGTACTTCAGCCGCATCACCACGAAGCTGACCGCGACCAGCAGGGCGGGCACGACCATCATCGAGAGCCGGAAGAGCCAGGCCTCCTGCGTGTCGATGTCGGCGGCCGAGGCCGCGCCGTCGATGCCGGTCATGAGCACGGTGCCGCTGACCACGGCGACGGCGATGGCGTTGCTGAGCTTGTAGATGAACGGCTGCAGCGAGAACGTCACCGATTCGTTGCGGCGGCCGAGCTTCCATTCGCCGTACTCGACACTGTCGGCGATGAACATCACCATGAGCAGCTGGATCATGCCCTGGCCGGAGAACATCAGCACACCGGCGACGCCGGTGACCACCAGCGACCCGGCGGAGAACAGGAAGATGATGTAGCCGAGCACCATCAGCGAGGTGGCGAGCAGGTGGATCTGGCCGCGTCGCAACCTCTTCGAGATCAGCGGGAAGCACAGCAGGGCGCCGATCTGGGCCACGGCGAGGATGGCGGCGAAGATCGAGTAGGCGCCCTCGTCGCCGACGATGTACTTGAAGTAGTAGACGCCGAGCGAGGTGGTGATGCCATAGCCGGTCATGAACAGCACCATGGCGAGCGTCACCCAGAGCAGCTGGTCGTTGCGGCCGATCACCTTGAACAGCTCGATGACCCGGGTGTTCTCCTGGGGGGCGTTGACCTGCTCGCGGGCGAACAGCAGCGTCAGGGACTGGAAGGCCAGCATGGCGATGGCCAGCACGACCACCACGGCGAACCAGGCGGCCTCGTCCGAGCCGAGCACCTCCGTCAGCGCGTTCGTGACGGGGAGGATGCCCACCACGACCGCGAAGAGGCCGATGTTGGCGAAGACGCGGGCGAGCGCTCCGATCCGCTCACGCTCGGCCTGATCGTCGGTCAGCGCAGGCAACATCGACCAGAACGAGATGTCGTTGATGGTGTAGGAGATCTCGTAGACGAGATACACGATCGTGAACAGCACCACGAAGCCCCAGCCGCGCACGCCGAAGTCGGCGAACATCAGGAGGCTTGTGCCGCCCACGCCACGGCGCCGAGCAGGATCCACGGCTTGAACTTGCCCCACCGGGTGCGGGTGTTGTCGACGACGACCCCATGAACGGGTCGTTGATGGCGTCGAAGGCGCGCATGACCACCATCACGACGCTCACCGCCACGAACTGCACGCCGGAGATCTCGAGCACGTCGGTGAGGTAGAACATGAGGAACATCGACACCATCGCCGCGAGCGCATCGCGGCCGAGGGTGCCGAGCCCGAAGCCCAGCCGATTTCCCATCAGAACCCTTCGGGGTGGGGTCGATGAAGCCGCTGACGAGGTTGCGCGAGAGCGTCTCCTGATCTGACTGCAGCGCTCCGAGCGCCGACAGGAGGTGCACGTCGGTGGGCTCGAGGCCGTCCTCGGCGGCGTAGAGCACGGCCCGACGGATCAGCTCCTTGAAGAACGACGCTGTGCGGGCGCTGCTGCGCCGCGCCACCTCATCGAGCGCCGACTCGGAGAACGTGACGCCTCCCTGGTAGAGGTCCAGCAGCCTGCGCCGGGCCTCCTCGTCGGGTGGCGGGATCTCGACTGCGAGGTCGACCCGCCCCGGCCGCTGCGTGAGGGCCTCCTCGAGCACGTCGACCCGGTTGGTGGTCAGCACGAAGGCGATGTCGGTGTCGGCGTCGAGGCCGTCGAGCGCATCGAGGAGTTCGAACAGCAGGGGCTGACCGGAGGGGTCGAAGCCGCGCTCCATGGCGACGAGGTCGCAGTCCTCCAGCACCACGATGGCGGGCTGCAGGTGCCGGGCGATCGAGGTGGCCTGCCGGATGAGGGCGAGGGTCTGGCCGGAGAGCAGGATCACCGAGTGGTCGCGCGCCGCCGACAGCAGGTGTCGGACGGTGTGGGTCTTCCCGGTGCCGGGTGGGCCGTAGAGCAGGACGCCCCGCTTGAGGTGCTGACCGTAGCGGCGGAGGGTGTCGGCGTGGGTGGCGACGCCGAGCACGTGCCCGGTGACCCGCTCGAGGGTGCCCTCCGGGAGCACGACGGCCTCGGCGGGCAGGTCGGGTCGCACGTGGAACCGGTAGCCGTCGCCCTCGCCCTCGTACCCCATCATCTCGAGGCTGACGACGTGGCCGCGGAGCACCGAGTGCTCGGTGGCGAGCCGGGTCGCCTCGGCGATCAGGTCGCTCGCGGCCTGGCTGTCGGGGCAGAGCACCTCGACGACGCCGGTGCCGTTGCCGTGCATGCGGGAGCTCCGGCGGGTGAGCACCGCGACGGGTTGGTCGCGGAAGCGGAAGAGGCGGATGCCCAGGGCGACCACGCGGCGGGTCTCGGTGGGGCCGACGGCGACGTCGGCCCAGTCGACCTGTCCGACGGGGAGCCGGTTCCAGCGGTTACCGATCATGTCGGAGAGCGAGTTGTGGTGGCGCATGTCGCCGCCGCCGATGCCGAGGAGGGTGGCGTCGGGCCGCCGAGGAGCTCGAAGGCGACGTCGTAGTCGGCGAACCGGTAGGCCGCGATCTCCTTCGACACCGTCGCGATGCCCTCGGCCGGGCGGCCGAGATGCGCGGACAGGGCCTCGTCGAGGGTCTCGCCGGGGCGTCGAGCTGCTGTGCGATGTTCGCCAGTTCCCCGATGCGGCTGAACTGGCGGAGAAAGTCGCGCAGATCGTCGTCGATGTCCATGACCCCCAGCGTAGGGGGCGCCGGGGTGCGCACCGGGTCGCGGGGGGCCGTTGCGCCGAACGGCCGACACGCCGGCGCGAAACTGGTGCCCGGTGAGCCCGGGCCGCCGGAGAGCCGCGCCGACCCGGAAAAATCGGCCAGTAGCCGATTCTGATCGGTCCTGCTGGAAATACTGGCCACTGACCCTCGTCCCGGCCTGCCCTGTCATGCTCACCCGGGGTCCCGACGCACAGCCCCGGTCCCGTCGGGAAAATCGGCCAGTAGCCGATTCTGATCGGTCCTGCTGGAAATAGTGGCCATTGACCCTCGTCCCGGCCCGCCCACAGACACCCCCGTCATCGACACCCACCCGTCGCCGCGGATACCAACCCACACCCGGCGCCTGTGCTCTACCGCAGGTGACAAGGAACAACGCTGCCATCGGCACGGCAGGTGTCTGTTAACCCGACGCCCGGGATGTGGAGCCGGCAGCGCAACCGGTCGGGGGCTCCGCCGTCCGGGTTGTTGCCAAGAATCTCAACGCCCGGCCAACCGGCACCCGGCAGTGCGACCCGACAAATGCCTGACCGTCCGCGTCCCTGGCAAGAGCCGTAACGACGCCGTCTCAGCAGTCGAGCCGGCGACAACCAACCTGAACACGAGGCACCCCGTGCTCTACGGCTGGTGACAGACGATGACGGTGGTCTCCGCAACAGGGTGCCTTCGGACCCGGGCCCGACTGTGCAACTTGGCGAGCACCTCGCCGTCCCCGTTGCTGCCAAGGATCCCGAGCACGTCCGGCTAGTGGTCACTTCTTTCTGGCAGACCGTTCAGAATCGGCTACTGGCCGATTTTTCCGTGGGGTTCGGCAGGGGGAGGGGCGGGTCAGTGGTCACTTCTTCCAGGCAGACCGATCAGAATCGGCTACTGGCCCATTTTTCCAGGATGCCCGGCTCGCGAGGGACGGTCGGGGTGGGGTGACGGAGGGCGGGTCAGGGAACGGGGCGGACCAGGTGCACCACGTCGACCGCGATCTCGACCTCGGTCGCCGCAATCTCGGCGGGCACGCGGTGGAATGCGTTGGGACCCATCGCGATCAGGTCACGCACCTCGTCGGCCGTGAGCGATGCGGTCCGGCGGACCCGTGTCGTTCCGGCGGTCTCCCAACCGGGGAACGCCGCGCCCAACCGCTCGGCCTTGTCCTCACCGACTGCGAGCAGCCCGTGCGTCGAGCGCAGCCGACCCAGGTGCTCAGGCGCCGGCTGGGCGACGATCAGGCCGCCGCCGGGGCGGAGCACGCGGGCGAAGTCGGTTGGGTTCCGGGGAGCGAACACGCAGATGATCGCGTCGGCGACCCCGTCGATGAGCGGCAGCCCGGCCCAGGTGTCCGCCACGATCGACGCCGCCCGCGGGTGGGCCCTCGCCGCGCGCTTCGCCGCGGGCACGGAGACGTCGCTGGCGAGGCCCTCAGCCTCCGGGCACCGCTCGAGCGCATGGGCGAGGTAGAAGCCGGTGCCCGCCCCACCTCCACCAGGTGGGGGAGCGGCTGACCGTCGTGGGGTCGCCCTTCTGCACAGGGTGGGGGAGCGGCTGACCGTCGTGGGGTCGGTCGGTGTGGGGCCGCCCTTCTCCACCGGCGGGGCGAGCGCAGCCCCGCGACGGCGGCCTCGACGGCGGAGGCCACCGCATCGGCGATCGCGTCGTAGTGACCGGCCCCGAGGAACCGGGCCCGCGCGTCCAGCATCTCCGCGGTGTCCGCGTTGACGGGCGGCGTGCGTCCGAGCAGGTTCACGTACCCCTGCCGGGCAAGGTCGAAGCTGTGGCCGGCGGCGCAGCGCAGCGTGCGGCCGACGGGCTCGAGCGGGAGATGGCAGTGCGGGCAGCGGGTCCAGCCCAGACCGCTCACCGCACCTCCTCCGGGGTGGCGACAGGGGAGTCCTCGGCCGCCCCGCCTCAGCCGCCTCCGCAACGGTCTCCTTCGCCCTGGCCTTCTTCCGGTCACGCACGTCGGCGCGGATCAGCACCCCGAGCCCGATCACGGCGATGGCGGTGAACGCGAACCACTGGAATGCGTAGCTCTGGTGCGGCCCCTCATCCAGCAGGTTCGGCGGCGGATCGTCAGGAGGCCGGCCGTCTCCTCCGGGTCGGACGCGATCAGCGTCAGGTAGCCGTTGACCACAGGCTCTCCGACGGCGGTGGCGATGGCATCCGAGTTGAGCAACCGGATCTGGTCCTCGTGCGGCACCATCGCGTCCGCATCGCCACGGTCGTTGCGGCGCACGTACCCGGTGACGGTGACCGTCCCGGGGTGGTGTCGGGCATCACGCCGTCGGGGTGCCCCGGCTCACGGGTCAGGAACCCGCGGTTGACCAGCAGGTTGTCGCCCCGGTCCGTCTTCAGGACGGCGACGACCTCGCTGCCGTAGGCGCCGTCCAGGGAGCGGTACCGCACCTGGAACTGGCTGCCCGTGTAGGCACCGGTGGCCGAGACGCGGTACCACTGGTCGGCGTCGCCGATCTCCCCGGTCATCACGTCCTGGTACGGCTGCACGGGCAGCGCCTCGTGCGTCTGGACCGTCGCGTTGGAGGCCCTCCGCTCATCCAGGCGTCGCAACTGCCACTCGCCCAGTTGGATGAACGTCACGACGAGGACAGCGACGAACACGCCCATCGCGATCCACCGCTTCACCTGGCGACTCACTTGTCGGACTCCTCCTCAACGGTGCCCTGCACCACCTCGCCCGACGTGATCGCGAGCGACGACGCCGGTTGGTCCCCGGGCACCGTAGAGGGCGCCCGATGGTCCTGGTTGTTGGCGAACAGCACCGCGAATGCGGGCAGCAGCGCCGCCGCCCCAGTGCCACGAGCTTCCACCATCCGGGCACCACCAGGAACGCGAGGAAACAGCCGGTGCGGACCCCCATCGTGATGAGGTAGCGCTTCTGACGCTCGGCGAGCGCCAGGGACTGGCTGTGACCCGCGTTCGTGATCAGCGTCGCGTCGCTGTTGCGTGCCATGGGCACAGCTTAGTGCCGCCCGCGCCGCTCGGCGCCGCCCGATATCCTCGCGGGATGGCACGCCTCTCCGCCGTCGTCGTCTCCGTAGCCGCGACCCTCGCGCTCGGGCCTGCGTACCCGGACCGGTGCCGGTGCCCACGCCGGTGCTGAGCCCGGTGCCGACGCCGGTGAGGTGGCCGTCGACCACGCCGTCTGCGACGGCGTCGACCCCGGCCCTGACCGAGGGCATCACGCTCGGCGGGGCGAACCTGTGGATGCCGGCGGGGGCGACCATCGCGGTTCACCCCGACGGGTCGCTCACAGTCACCCTCCCGGTCGGTGCCGCCCTCGTCGGTGTCGACGGCGCCGACCGGCAGGAGGTGGCGGGCCGGGTGCTGCTCGCCGATGGAGGCCTGCTGACCCGACCCATCGCGACGCTGGCCGACGGCGACCTGGCCCGGGCGCCGTTCGTGGACGGGGAGCGACACTGGTCGTCGACGTCCCCGACGGCGCCACCGCCGTCACGTTCGACGCGGGTACCCGGCTCGTGGAGTCGGCGCAGTGGGAGTCGGACACCAGGATCCTCGTGACGCCCACCCGGCTGGCCCGCGATCTGGCCCCGCCGACCCGGTCGGCGCCGTCGCCCTTGCCCCAGGATGATGGAGGAGGTGCTGGCGCTGCACCCGAGGCGCACCGACGTTCTCGACACGGCCACCTCGATCAACCAGTTGGCCTGCCACCTGATGGGGCCCGCACCAAGGAGTCCTGGAACCTGGAGACGGACCGCCCGGACAAGGGGATCACCGGTTTCGTCGCATCGCGGTGCAACTGACCCGCTGCGGTAAGTTTGGCTCCCGTGGCAGATATTTCACGAGTAGTCCTGGTCACCGGTGGCTCCAAAGGCATCGGGCGCACCATCGCAGAACAGTTCCGCGACGCCGGTTACCGCGTCGCGGCGACCTACCGTTCGGGAGACGTGCCCGAAGGGTCCTCGGGGTGGTGTGCGACATCACCGACCAGGGCCAGGTCGACGAGGCGTTCGCCACGATCGAGGCGGAACTCGGCCCGGTCGAGATCGTCGTCGCCAATGCGGGCGTGACGAAGGACACCCTGCTGCTGCGCATGTCCGACGACGACTGGAACACCGTCATCGACACCAACCTCACCGGCACCTTCCGCGTCGTGCGCCGCGCGAGCCGCGCGATGATGCGCGCCCGCTTCGGCCGGGTGATCCTCGTCTCCTCGGTCGTCGCCCTCCTCGGGTCGGCCGGCCAGATCAACTACTCGTCCAGCAAGTCGGCGCTCGTCGGCATGGCCCGCAGCCTCACCCGCGAGCTCGGCACCCGCAACGTCACCGCCAACGTGATCGCCCCCGGGTTCATCGAGACCGACATGACCGCGGTGCTCGGCGACGACGTGATCGCCGGCTACAAGGCCCGCATCCCCGCGGGCCGGCTCGGCTCGGTCGACGACGTCGCCGCCGCCGCACTGTTCCTCGCCGGAGACGGCGCCTCCTACATCTCCGGTGCGGTGCTGCCTGTCGACGGCGGCCTCGGCATGGGTCACTGAGAAAGGCAAACCAGCATGGGAATCCTCGAAGGCAAGAACATCCTCGTCACCGGCGTGACGATGCGCACCTCCATCGCGTACGCGGTGGTCGACATCGCGACCCGTGAGGGCGCCAACGTCGTCGTCTCGGCCGCCGGCCGTGCCGTCGCGCCGGCGCAGCGCGCCATCGCCAAGCTCGACACGGTGCCCCGCTGATCGAGCTCGACGTCACCGACCCCGGGCACCTCGCCGCGCTGCCCGAGAAGCTGTCGGAGCACTTCGGCGACCGCCTCGACGGCATCGTCCACTCGATCGCCTATGCCGACCCCGAATCCGCGCTCGGCGGCAAGTTCCTCTCCACCCAGTGGGACGCCGTCTCCACGGCCCTGCACATCTCCGCGTACTCGCTGCAGTCGCTGACGATGGCGGCCAAGCCGATGATGCCTCCGGGCTCCAGCGTCGTCGGCCTCACGTTCGACGCGACCGTCTCATGGCCCACCTACGACTGGATGGGCGTTGCGAAGGCCGCGCTGGAGTCGACGTCGCGCTACCTCGCGCGCTACCTCGGGCCCGACGGTATCCGCTGCAACCTGGTGGCCGCCGGCCCCGTCGACACGGTCGCCAAGAAGGCGATCCCCGGCGCCTCGTCGTTCAACGACATCTGGGCGGGTCGGGCCCCGCTCGGCTGGGATCCGTCCGACGCCGTCCCTCGGCGAAGGCGATCGTCGCCCTGCTGAGCGACTGGTTCCCCTCCACCACGGGTGAGATGGTCCACGTCGACGGCGGCCTGCATTCGACCGGGGCCTGACGCCTCACCAGGTGATCGCGAACTTTCCGGGTCGTCCCCAGTCGGCCGCCGCGTCGACGTCACCCACGAGCCGTGGTTGGTCAGCTGCTTGTCGATGATGTGCCGGCTGACGTCGACGGTGGGCTCGCCGACGAACGCCACCCGGCCCCGCCGCCGTGCCCGTGCGAGGGCCTCCCACTGGGCGAGGCCGGAACCTGACGCCTCGAAGACGGCGCTCGCGCTCCCCGGAGGATCCGTCGGTCGGCCGATGGGGCGCGCCTGAGCCACGGGTTGGCGGCTTCCGGTAGGTTTGACGACATGGCGGCGGTGGCTGAACTTGCGGGTGTGACGGTGCGGCGTGGAGACGCGGTGCTGCTCAAGGAGATCGAACTCATCGTGGATGAGGGCGAGCGCTGGGTGGTCATCGGCCCCAACGGCGCCGGGAAGACGACGCTCATCGCGTTGCTGGGTGCCCAGATGTACCCCAGCGAGGGCGTTGTCGGCCTGCTGGGTGAGGTGGTCGGCACCGTCGACGTGTTCGAGTTGCGACCCCGCATCGGCATGTCCTCCTCGTCGCTGGCCGAGCGCATCCCCGGGGCCGAGAAGGTCCGCGACGTGGTGCTGTCGGCCGCCTACGCCATCGTCGGACGCTGGCGTGAGGACTACGACGGATACGACCTGGGCCGCGCCGAGCGGCTGCTCGCGTCGCTTCGCATCGACCAGTTCGCCGACCGGACGTTCGGGACGCTGAGCGAGGGCGAGCGCAAGCGCACCCAGATCGCGCGCGCCCTGATGACCGACCCGGAACTGCTGCTGCTCGACGAGCCGGCCAGCGGCCTCGACCTGGCGGGCCGGGAGGCCCTCGTCGACACGCTCTCGGAGCTGTGCCTCGATCCCGATTCACCCTCGACGGTGCTCGTCACGCACCACATCGAGGAGATCCCCGACGGCATCACGCACGCGTTGCTGCTGAAGGACGGCGGGATCGTGGCGTCCGGCCCGATCTCCGACACCCTCAACGACGAGAACTTGAGCGCGACCTTCGGGCTGCCGCTCGTCGTGGAGCGTCGCGACGGCAGGTGGGGAGCCAGGAGCAGGCGATGAGCGATCTGGTCGAGTGGATCCGCACGAACCTCTGGGCGGCCTGGGGTGTGGCGGCGCTCGGCCTGGCGGCGGCCGAACTGCTCACGCTCGACCTCACCCTCCTGATGGTGGCCGGTGGCGCCCTCGCGGGCGGCCTCGTGGCCCTCATCTTCCCCGCACTGGTGTGGCTCCAGATCACCGTCGCGGTGGTCACCGCCATCGCCACGCTGTTCCTGCTGCGCCCGACGCTGCTCGCCCGCGTCCGTAACGCACCCGGCTACCGTTCCTCCCTCGACTCGCTCGTCGGGTCCACCGGGATCGCCACCGGAACGGTGACCGCCGTCGGCGGATCCGTCAAGGTGGACGGCCAGGACTGGGAGGCGCGTTCCTTCGATCCCGCCGTCTTGATCGAACCCGGTGAGCCGATCGAGGTGTTCGGCCTCGAGGGCATCACGCTGATCGTCTATCCGTTGTCGCGACCGCTCACCAGCTGAGGAGGATCCCATGCCCGAGCCGTCCATCGTCATCCTGATCGCACTCGCCGTCGTCGTCGTGCTGCTCCTGGGTGCGACGCTGAAGATCATCCGTCAGCAACAGGTCTCGCTCGTCGAGCGCCTCGGCAAGTACCGCAAGGCGCTGGAGCCCGGCCCGCACCTCGTGGTGCCGTTCTTCGACCGGATCCGCTACACCCTCGACATGCGCGAGCAGGTCGTGCCGTTCCCGCCCAGGGGTGATCACCGAGGACAACCTGATGGTTTCCATCGACTCGGTCATCTACTTCCAGATCGTCGACCCGGTGCGCGCCGCGTACGAGGCCCAGAACTACCGGGCCGCCATCGAGCAGCTCACCATGACGACGCTGCGCAACATCATCGGCGGCATGGACCTCGAGGCCGCGCTCACCTCCCGCGAGGAGATCAACCAGCGGCTCCGGATGGTGCTCGACGAGGCCACCGGCAAGTGGGGCATCAAGGTCAACCGGGTGGAGCTGAGGGCCATCGAGCCGCCGCCCACCATCCGCGACGCGATGGAGAAGGGCGCACGGGCCGAGCGCGACAAGCGCGCCCAGATCCTGCGCGCCGAGGGCGAGCGGCAGGCCATGATCCTGTCGGCCGGCGGCGACCGCGAATCCGCCATCCTGCGCGCCCAGGGTGAGCGGGAGGCCCAGGTGCTGCGGGCGCAGGCCGAGCGGCAGGCGCAGATGCTGCGCGCCGAGGGCGAGGCCCAGGCCATCTCGACGGTGTTCTCCGCGATCCACGCAGCCGAACCCGACCAGGCGCTGCTGGCCTACCAGTACATGCAGATGCTCCCGCGGCTCGCCCAGGGTGACGCCAACAAGGTGTGGATCGTGCCGTCCGAGCTCAACGACGCACTCAAGGGCCTCGGCCAGGTCAGCGGCGCACCCGAGGTGCGTGACTATCTCTCGAAGGCGGCGGGCAGGTTCCTGGCGCCCGAGAAGGTCGACGTGCACGCCGAGATCCGGGCGCAGGCCGAGCGCGACAAGGCCCGTTCGACGGCGAGTGTCGAGAAGGCCATCGCCGACGCCCGCAAGCTGGAGAAGGGCGGAGGCGGCAGGTTGCCGGACCTGCCGGCGCTCGGGCAGGCCGGACCCGCCACGCCTGCAGAGGTGGAGCTGGGCAGCCAGCCGGGCACCGGCGCGCCCGACAGCTACCGGACGCCCTGAGTCACGCCTCCCCGCCCGGGGCTCCGGGGCGGAGGCACGCAGCCGACCCGCCAGGATCGAGCTGACGATCAGCTGCGACTGGTGGTACAGCATCAGCGGGATCACCAGCACCGACACGATGGGCCCGCTGAACAGCACGCTCGCCATCGGCACGCCGGTGGCGAGCGACTTCTTGGTGCCGCAGAACAGCAGCGCGATCCGGTCGCCGCGGGGGAAGCCGAACCAGCCGCCCATACTCCAGGTGAGCCAGAACATCAACGTCAGCAGCACGGCGACGAGCGCGACGACGACCAGCAGGTCGCTCAGCTGCAGTTGTCGCCACACGCCGGAGACGCGCAGGTCGGAGAACGCGCCGTAGACGATCAGGCAGATGATGCCCTGGTCGAGGAACTTCAGGCGCGCCCTGTGCCGCGCCATGAACCCGGCCGTCGCGAACCGGGAGAGCTGACCGAGGATGAACGGAAGCAGGAGCTGCAGCACGACGTCCCACACCTGCGCGAAACCGACCGTGCCTCCACCCGCGTCGGGGATCATCAGGATCACGAGCAGCGGCGTGAAGATCACGCCCAGCACGTTGGACGCCGTCGCCGACACCATCGCGGAGGCGACATTGCCGCCGGCAAGGGAGGTGAACGTGATCGACGACTGCACAGTGGAGGGCACCAGGCACAGGAAGATCAGGCCCATCCGGATGGGGCCCGAGGCCACCGACTCGGGCAGCCACATCATCGGCAGCGCGACGAGCGGGTAGATGACGAACGTGGTGGCGAGGATCGCGACGTGCAGCTTCCAGTTGCGCAGCCCTGCCAGGGCCTCCGCCGTCGACATGCGGGCGCCGTAGCCGAAGAACAGCACGAAGATGGCGACCTTCGTGGCGACGTCGAGCACCTCGGCCGAGCCGCCGCTGACCGGCAGCAGCAACCCGAGGGCCAGCGCCCCGAGGATCACCATCAGGTTGGGGTCGAGCTTCAGCTTCACGTCCCGTCCTCCACGCGTGCCTCCATGATTCCTCTGAGCGCGTTGGTGAGGACCACGCGCTCCGCCCGCGTAGCTGCGCGACGGTGAACTCATCCTCGTGGATGGTAGCGGCCCGATCAGGGCGGGGTCGGCCAGCAGCTCGGCCCGCATGGTGCCGGGCAGGAGCCCCAGCCTCGTCGGGGGCGTCACCCAGCGGCCGTCGATGAGGGCGAAGACGTTGCTGCGGGCCCCTCGAGGACGCGCGACGCGGCGTCGTGGCCGATCACGTCGAACGCGCCCGGCGCGGCAAGTCGGACGGCGGCGTCGAGATGGGCGCGGTCGCTCGTCTTGTGCCCCGCAAGTGGATGCCGCGGCCAGGGGGCGGCGGCAAGCACCGCGCGCACCGGTCGGGCCGTGTCGGGCAGCGGGCCGCGCGAGACGGTGGCGACGCCGTCGGGGCCGACCCTGAGCGACACCCGCCAGGCGCCCGGGGAGTGCCCGCGACCGCGGCCGTGACGGCGTCGGGTGCGGCCGGGATGCCGAGGGCCGCGGCGGAGTGTGCGAGTCGCTCCGAGTGGCGCGGCCCGAGCGCACAGACCCCGTTGATGACGGCCATCGTCTCCAGCAGTTCGACGCCGGGCCCGACGCCGGTGGCGAACCCGGCCTTGGCCAGGCACTCGAGCCACTCCGCTCCGGCTGTGCTGTCGGCCACCACCCCGCAGCCGATGCCGAGCCGGGCCGCGCCGTCGCCGTGGATCTCGAGCGTGCGGATCGCGACGCTCAGCCTCATCCGCCATCCAAGGGGCGTGTCGGCCGGCTCGATGACGCCGAGCGAGCCCGTGTAGATGCCCCTGCGGTCGGGCTCCAGGTCGCGGATCAGGCGCATGCTCGCGAGCTTCGGGGCGCCGGTGATCGAGCCGCACGGGAAGGTGGCCGCCAGCAGCCCCGCCGGAGTCGTCGCGGGGGTGAGCCGCGCGGTGACCGTGCTTGTCATCTGCCACAGATTCCCGACGCGCTCCACGTCGAACAGGCTCGGCACGGCCACCGAGCCGGGGACTGCCACCCGGCTCAGGTCGTTGCGGAGCAGATCGACGATCATCAGGTTCTCGGCGCGGTCCTTCCCACCGGAGCGCAGCGCCGCCGGATCCGTGTCGGCCGGGGCGGTGCCCTTCATGGGGCGGGTCGTGGCCGTGTCGCCGTCGACGGCCAGGAAGAGTTCGGGGGAGAGGCTGAGCGTCCAGGGCGCCGCTGGCGGCGGGAGGTGGGCCAGCACCCGAACGCGACGGCCTGCCGCTCCCGGAGCCGTGCGTAGAGGCTGCGGGGATCGCCGACAGCGCGGCCGAGCATCCGGAAGGTGTGGTTGATCTGATAGGTCGATCCGGCGGCGATGGCCGCGAGGATTCGCGCCAGGTCGGCCGCGAAGCCCTCCGGGGACACTGTCGGCGCCATGCCGGTGAGCCAGGCCTCACCGGTGACGTGCGGGGCCGGTCGGTGCGGTGGCGGTCGCGGAACCAGTACAGGGCGCCCGGAGCGTCGTCGGCCACCCCCATGGCCGCCTCGCCGAGGTCGTAAGGCAGCCACGCGAAGCAGTGCAGACCGGCGGCCCACCCGTCGGCGAGCGCAGCATCCAGTCGATCCAGGTCGATCCGGTCGACCCGCGCGAGCCCTGACAGGACCGTCACGCTGTCGGAGGGTGCATCGTCGAGCACCACGAACGGTTCCATGGCGTACAGGCTAGTGCCGCGGCCGGTCGGGCCGCCCCGGCGCCGGGGCGGCTACCCTTGGCTGGTGCTGATCGAGGTGACCGACCGCAACGACGCCCGCCTGGGTGACTTCGTCGGCCTGCGCGATGCCCAACTCCGCCGCTCCGGCGGGCGGTTCATCGCCGAGGGCCTGAAGATCATCGAGCGCGCCTTCGCGGCGGGCTGCGTCCCGCGCTCGCTTCTGCTGCAGCCGCGCTGGCTCGACGGCCTCGCCCCGCTCCTCGAGGCCTGGCCCGACGTGCCCGTGCACGTCGCATCCGAGGCACTCATCGAGGAGATCAGCGGGTTCCACGTGCACCGTGGCGCCCTCGGGTCGTTCGAGCGGCCCGCCGAGACACCCTGGGAGTTCTTCGAGGGCGCCCGCCGCGTGATCGTGTGTGAGGAACTGGTCGACCACGCCAACACCGGGGCCGTGATCCGGCTCGCGGCGGGCCTCGGCTGGGACGGCGTCCTCGTCTCGCCGGGCGGGGCCGATCCCCTCTACCGCAGGGCGGTCAAGGCGAGCATGGGCGCGAGCCTGGCCCACCCCTGGCGTCGGATGACCGGAGCCCGGGACCTGCGGCGGCTCGGGGAGGCGGGGTTCCGCCTCGTGGCCGCGGCGCTGACGCCCGACGCCGTGCCGCTGCCCGCCTACCGGGTGCCCGACCGCGTGGCCCTGCTGCTCGGCACCGAGGGGGCGGGTTTGAGCCCCGCGTGGCTGGAACTGGCCGACGACGTGGTGACGATCCCCATGACCGGCGCGGTCGACTCGCTCAACGTGGCCACCGCCGCCTCCATCCTCGCCTACGCGCTGCGTTGACCCCGGTACGCCGACGGCGGGCCGCCCGGAAGGGACGACCCGCCGCGCGGTCGGGTCAGGAGAACAGCACGATGTTGTTCAGCACCAGCTGGTTCTGCCACGCGTACGTGTAGCGGCCCGGGCCGCCGGCCCGGACGATCACGGTCGCGAGGATGTAGGACCGGCAGCCGTTGCGGCCGGTCTGCGGGGTGTCGCACTCGGTCACCCAGGTGCGGCCGTCGACGATGTGGCGGCCGGGCGTGGCGAGCGGGTTGCCCCTCCACACCGAACGCGGCGAGGCGACGTAGGTGAGGCTGTTGAACATCCAGCCCGTCCTGTTGACGTACCTCCCGTCGACCTGCTGGATCCGGGATCCCCAGATGGAGGTCCAGCAGCGCTCTGTCACGGAGTACGCCTCGCACTCGGTGAACCAGCGACGACCCGACGAGGTGTGGTAGCCGGGCGTCGTGTAGATGTTCACCGGTGTCGGCGTCGGGTCGGCGTGGGGGTGGGCGTCGGGGTCGGCGTGGGGGTGGGTGTGGGGTCCACGGCGTCGCGCAGCGACAGGCCGACCAGCACCGGATCGTGGTCGGAGGACCGGTACGGGCTCGCCTCCCACAGGGCGTCCTCGGCCGGCTGCTTGAAGCTCATGTCGTAGTCGAACAGGTCGGCCTCGTCGGCGTTGATGTGCCACGAGGCGGCGCCGGTGACCCGCGGCGTCATGGCCGCGTTCGAGAGCGCGTAGTCGAGGTAGCCGACCATGCCGTCGAACACGTAGCCGTACGCCTCCGGGCCCTCGAAGCTGCGGTGCAGGTCGGTGTAGCCGGACGCGGCGAACGCGTCGATCGGATCCTCGTGATCGTAGGAGTTCATGTCGCCGATCACGAGGGTGCGGTCCTCGCCCGGCCCGTCGGATCGGCGGCCAGCCATCCGGTCATCGTCCTGACGGCCGCGAGCCGGGTCTGGTTGCAGTTGCCCGCCCGTCACCGAGGTCAGGGTCGCCGGAGCACTCCGAGCCCTTGGACTTGAGGTGGTTGACGGCGACGTTGAAGGTCTCGCCTGTGGCGTTCTCCTCGAACGTCTGGACGAGCGTCGGTCGGTTGCGGTTGTCCTTGTAGTCGTAGGCCGCCCAGTTGCCGACCGGGTCACGGCGGCTGGTTGGTAGATGAACGCCTGGACGATGGCGTCGCTGCCGAGCCGACCGGTGGAGATCGACGCGTACGTGTCGCTCCCGAGGTCCTTGTTCAGCGCCTCCACCAGCGCGTCGACGGCGGTGCCGTTGTTCTCGATCTCCATGAGGCCCACCACGTGGGCGTCCAGCTCTCCGATGGCCGCGACGATCTTGGCCTCCTGGCGGGCGAACTCCTCCGGGGTGTCGGCCCGCGGGCATCGGGGTCCTGGCTCTTCAGGGTGGTGAAGTAGTTCAGCACGTTCATCGACGCGACGCGCACGTCGCCCCCACCTCGGGGACGTCCGGGCGGGCGTTGACCCGAGTGTAGTTGCCGCCCTGGTGGGCTGAAGCTTCCATGCCCCGAAGTTGTACGTCATGATGCCGGTGAGGTCGGAGACGGTGTCACCGCCGCGGAAGTAGTTGCTCAGCGACACCGGATCGCCGTCGGGGTGGATGGCCGGGCTCGCGTTCTGTGCGGTGCGCCCATCGTCGACGATGAGGCGGTCGGCCTGGTTGGCGGCCAGCACGGCCCTCGCGTCGTCGCCCGGCTCGGCGACGGCGGTGGGGTGTTCTGGCGCGTCGAGGCGTAGACGATCTCGCCGTAGCGGTCGAAGTTGAAGTACTCGACGATGGTCAGAGCGTCGGGGAACGTGACGAGCATCGACTCGTGGGACTCCTGATTGCCGAGCGGAAGCGTCAGCTCGGTGGGGTGACCTCGCCCGATCCGATGGTCCGGACGCTGCTCGGCGCGAGTTGCGTCTGGCCGTTGAACTCGCTGACCGTGCCGGTGACGCGCACCCGGGTACCGACGGGAGCGTTCGCCAGGGAGGCGCCGTAGATGAACAGTGCGTCGCTGGTCTCGGCGAGGCCGTCGCCCGTGTCCTGGATGAAGTAGCCATTGAAGCCGCCGGTCTGGAAGTTGCCGGTGACGACTCCGGCGACGGTCACCGGCTTGCCGACGTACGGGGAGGTGTCCCCGGTGCCCTGGACGGTGCCGATCTTCAGGACCTCGCCCTGCTCGACGGGCGGATCGGTCGGTTCCCCGGGGCCGGAGCCGTCACAGGTGAACGTCCCGAGGATGTCGAACGTGTCGACGGGGTGTGAGGTCCACTGCGCTGACGGATCGAATGCGTCGTCGACGACGGTGTCGGTGACGCACGACGTGCGCAGCAGGGACTGGTTCGTGGTGGAGACCCGGAGCCGGTCCATGCCGTGCCCGGGTCGGTTCCCGTCTGGCCGAGCGAATCGACCACGGCGCCGTCGCGCTGGAGTTGGATGGCGTCGTCGCCGTTGAACAGAGCGCTGGTGGTGTGGGCCGCACCTGTCGTGAGCGTGTCGACGGCCGCGCTGTCGGCGACCCGCAGGTGGCCACCGGAGGCGAGGCTGCCGCTCAGCGTCCAGATCAGCGTTCCGGTGCTGGAACCGTTGGAGAACTGCAGGAGCCGGTACCCGGTGAGGTCGATGGCGGCGTCGGTCGGGTTGTAGACCTCGACGGCCTTGTTGGAGCTGGAACCCTCGATGTAGGCGCTGATCATCAGGGTCGACGGCGGTGCGCCCACCGCGGGCATGGGGAGAGCGATCAGGCCGGCCACGAGGGCTGCAGCGGCGGTGATCGTGGCGGTGCGTCTGAGTTTCATGCTTCCTCCACATAGGGGCTCGGACTCGTGAGCCTAGGGAGGTCGCGCCAACTTTGTGGGTGGTTGCGATGAACGGGCGGCAAACCCTCACCGCCCGGACGGGGTCAGGCCACCGGGAGCGGGGCCGCCTTCACCTTCGGGGAGACCGGCCAGTCGTCGGGGTAGCGGTAGGCCAGCTCGCCGACCTTCTTGTCCAGGGCCCTGCGCGAGCGGCCCGACAGCCGGTCACCGAAGACCATTCCGTTGAGATGGTCGGTCTCGTGCTGGAGGCAGCGGGCCAGCAGGCCGGTGCCGTCCACTGTCACCTCGGCGCCGAATGCGTCCTGGCCGGTGCAGCTCGAGCGGTCGGGGCGGGCGAGGCTCTGGTAGCCGCCGGGGTAGGAGAGGCAGCCCTCCTCGGCGGCCTCCAGGTTGCGGTCCTTGCCCTCCGGCAGGGTGACCACCGGGTTGCAGATCACACCGAGGCGCACCACGTCATCGGCATCGGGGCACTCGTAGATGAACACGGCCAGGTCGACCCCGACCTGGGTGGCCGCGAGGCCCACGCCGTCGGCGGCGCGCATCGTGGCGAACATGTCGCGCACCAGTGTGTGCAGCTCCTCACCGAACTCGGTCACCGGCCGCGTGACCGCGTGCATGACCGGGTCCCCAGCGCGTGATGGGCAGGACCTTGCCACCCTGGGTCAGGTCGGCCTCGGTCATCGTGAACCTCCAGAATCGTTGCGGTGAGACGCGCCAAGTATGCCGCACCCGCGTGTGTCCGGCCGCCTCGCCCGGCCCGGTGAGCGACACTTGGGGCATGGAACTGAGCCCGGGATGGGAGAGACTCATCGCCGAGTACGCCCTGCATCTGGGTGCCGAGCGGGGCTGTCGGCGCATACCGTGCGCGCCTACAGCGGTGATCTGCGGGAGCTGGCGGCGGGTTCGGGGCCGAACCGGGGAGGGTCACGCTCGCCACCCTCCGGGGTGGCTCGCGGACATGACCGAGGCGGGCGCAGCCCAGGCCACAGTCCAGCGCCGCGTGGCCAGCGCCCGCGGATTCTTCGCCTGGGCTGCCTCCGAGGGGATGATCGGCGACGACCCCGCGGTACGGCTCAGGGCGCCGAAGCGGGGGCGGAGGCTCCCGAAGGTGCCGACCGGGGCCGCCATGGACGTCACGTTCGCGTCGGCGGAGACCCGGGTCGCCGAGGAGGGGGCCCCATCGCGGTGCGCGACCTCGCTCTGCTGGAGGTGGCCTACTCGAGCGGGTTGCGCGTCTCGGAACTCTGTTCCCTGCGGATCCCGACCTCGACCGCGGCCGCGGCTCCGTGCGTGTGCTCGGGAAGGGAGGTCGGGAACGCACCGTGCCGATCGGTGCCCCGCGCTGCGGGCGGTCGACGCCTGGCTCGCGCGCCGCGCGGAGGTGGCCCTCGACTCGAGCCCCGACACCGTCTTCCTCGGGGCCAGGGGCGGGGCTCTGGACCCGCGGGTTGCGCGCCGCGTGGTGCACGAGGCGACCCGGGCCGCCGGGGTGGAGGTGGGCCGCACGGTCTGCGGCACGCCATGGCGACGCACCTCATCGAGGGCGGTGCCGACCTGCGCAGCGTCCAGGAGATGCTGGGCCACGCGTCGGTGGCCACCACCCAGATCTATACGCACGTCACGTCCGAGCGGCTGCGCTCCGCCTACCGTCAGGCCCATCCCCGCGCCTGACGACTCATGCCAGCGTCAACGGGTCGATCAGGCGGGAGCCGCGCCACGCCATCCAGTGCAGGTGGCAGCCGGTCGACAGGCCGGTCGACCCGACCCGTCCGACCCGCTCCCGGCCGCAAGCTCCCGGCCGACCGACACCTCCTGGCCGAGAAGGTGGTTGTAGGCGGTGACCAGCCCCCGTCGTGTTCGACGAACACCCGCCACCCGTAGGCGGTGGAGAAGTATGCACGGGTCACCCTTCCGCCGGTCGGGGTGACGACGGGCGTTCCGCAGGGAGCGGCCAGGTCGGTGCCGTCGTGCAGCTTCCAGACGCCGGTGATCGGATGGCGCCGCATCCCGAACGGGGAGGTGCGTACGCCGTCCACCGGTAGCCGGCCGATGGACACCCGCGCGGCCCCGATTGCGGGAGCCACCCGCGGCCCGGTGCCCTGCGGCACCAGCCGGACCCGTCGGGCGGAGAGGTAGGCCATCGGGTCGGCGTAGGCGGTGCCGTCGGTCAGCCCCAGTGCAGGCAGGCCACGGGGCGCAGTGCCGTCCGGTCACGGTGCCGAGCACGTCGCCGTCTGCAACCACGCTGCCGGAGGAGACGGCGGCGCGCACGGGTTGGTATGTGGTGCGCCACCCGTTGCCGTGGTCGACGCTCACGACCGGGGTGCCCGCCACAACGCCCGCGAACAGCACCACACCGGCGGCCGCGGCCCGCACCGTCACCCCGGCCGTGGCCGCCAGATCGACGCCACGGTGCCCGGCGTCGTAGCGGGCCACCCGGTCGAAGGCCCGCACCGTGTGCCCGGGCACGGGCGGGTCAGGACGAACCCGTCCGCGACGGCGGGCAGGGGAGAGAGGAGCAGGAGGAGCGCGAACAGCGCCGATGTCAGGGATCTCACACGACCCGTTATCCGGAGGCGGGCACGGGTGTGTCACATCCGCGCCCGGTGCTGTGGAGAACCGCGCCCCACCGGTTTGTTCCGCATCGTCGCAGAGGGGTAACATGGCCGGGCAACCATCATGGGTTGACTTCGCATGTGCCGAGGCGGGTTCGCATCCGTCGGTCGCCGCGTGGTCCCGCCTCCGGGCGGGTGCAGCGGCCGGGCACATCAGGAAAGGCCCCACCCGGGTCCGATCAAACCACACGTGGGCCACCGGCCCACCGGAAGTCAGGCGGGCAGCGCCCGCCGTGAAAGGAACGGCCATGGCCGTCGTCACCACCCGCCAGCTGCTCGAGGCCGGCGTCCACTTCGGACACCAGACCCGTCGTTGGAACCCAAGATGAAGCGCTTCATCTTCACCGAGCGCAACGGCATCTACATCATCGACCTCCAGCTCTCGCTGCGCTACATCGACAAGGCGTACCACTTCGTCAAGTCGACCGTCGCCCGTGGCGGCCAGGTGCTGTTCGTCGGCACGAAGAAGCAGGCCCAGGAGGCCATCGCCGAGCAGGCCACCCGCGTGGGCATGCCCTACGTGAACCAGCGCTGGCTCGGCGGCATGCTGACCAACTTCCACACCGTCACCAAGCGGATCCAGCGCCTCAAGGAGCTTGAGGGCATGGACTTCTCCGACGTCGCCGCCAGCGGCCTCACCAAGAAGGAGCTCCTGCAGCTCGAGCGTGAGAAGAACAAGCTGGAGAAGACCCTCGGCGGTATCCGCGACATGGTCAGGACCCCCCAGGCCGTGTGGATCGTGGACACCAAGAAGGAGCACCTCGCCGTCGACGAGGCCCGCAAGCTGAACATCCCCGTCGTCGCGATCCTCGACACCAACTGCGATCCCGACGAGGTCGACTTCGCGGTGCCGGGCAACGACGACGCCATCCGCTCCGTCGCGCTCCTGACCCGCATCATCGCCGACGCCGCCGCCGAGGGTCTCATCGACCGCTCGTCGGGCCGCTCCGGTGAGCAGGCCGAGTCCGAGCCCATGCCCGACTGGGAGCGCGAGCTTCTCGCCGCCGATCAGCCGGCCGCCGCCGAGGTCGCCGAGAAGGTCCAGGCCGAAGAGGCTCCCGTGGCCGAGGTTGCCGAAGAGGCTCCCGTGGCTGCTGAGGTTGCCGAGGAGGCTCCCGTGGCCGAGGTCGCCGAAGAGGCTCCCGTCGCCGAGGTCGCCCCGGCAGCCGAGGCCACCGAGGCCACCGAGGCCACCGAAGCCAACTGAGAACCCCAGAGAAGAACAGGAAACGAGCATCCATGGCAATCACTGCCGCTGACGTGAAGAAGCTCCGCGACGCCACCGGCGCGGGCATGATGGACGCCAAGAGGGCCCTCGTCGAGGCCGAGGGCGACTTCGACAAGGCCGTTGAGCTGCTGCGCATCTCGGGTCTTGCGAAGGCCGCGAAGCGCGCCGACCGCGAGGCCACCAATGGCATCGTGGCGGGTCGCGACGGCGCCCTGATCCAGTTCGCAGCCGAGACCGACTTCGTCGCCAAGAACGCCGAGTTCGTCACGCTCGCCGAGGAGATCCTCTCCGCGGTGCTGACCGCAGGCGCGACCGATGTCGCCACGGCCAACGAGGCAGCCCTCGTCTCCGGTGTGAAGGTCAGCGACGCCGTGCAGGAGCTCGGCGCCAAGATCGGTGAGAACCTCTCGGTCGCCGCCGTCGCCAACTACGAGGGCGACAGCCACCTGTACCTGCACCGCCGCGCCGCTGACCTGCCCCCGCAGGTCGGTGTGCTCGTCGAGTACAAGGGTGACGAGCAGCTCGCGCATCACGTCGCGCTGCAGATCGCGTCGATGTCGCCCAGTGGGTCAACCGCGAGGACGTGCCTGCCGATCTCGTCGAGAACGAGCGACGCATCGCCGAGGCGACCGCCAAGGAGGAGGGCAAGCCCGAGGCCGCCCTTCCCCGCATCGTCGAAGGCCGCGTCGGCGGCTACTACAAGGACGTCGTCCTCGTCGACCAGGCCGCGGTCTGGGAGGACAAGAAGTCCGTCGGTGACGCCCTCAAGGACGGCGGCACCGAGATCGTGCGCTTCGTGCGCTTCGCGATCGGCGCCTGAGCGCAATCGCGCCAAGTGAAGTAGAGTTACGTGCGCCGCGACCACTGGTCGCGGCGCACGTGCCATGTCCACCCACAGTCAGTCCAGGAGGTCTGGTGGCCTATCAGCGGGTTTTGTTGAAGCTTTCCGGTGAGGAGTTCGGGGGAGGCAAGCTCGGCGTCGATCCGGTGATCGTGTCGGGTATCGCCGAACAGGTCGCCGATGTCGTCCGCAGAGGCACCCAGGTCGCAGTGGTCGTGGGAGGTGGCAACTACTTCCGTGGCGCTGAACTCTCGAAGAGCGGCATGGCACGCGACCGTGCCGACTACATGGGCATGCTCGGCACGGTGATGAACGCCATCGCGCTGCAGGACTTCTGCGAGCGTGCCGGCATTGAGACCCGCGTCCAGTCGGCCATCAACATGGCCCAGGTCGCCGAGCCGTACATCCCCGCCGCGCCGAGCGCCACATGGAGAAGGGTCGCCTCGTCATCTTCGGTGCGGGTTCGGGCATGCCGTACTTCTCCACCGACACCGTCGCCGCGCAGCGCGCGCTGGAGATCGGCGCCGAGGTGCTGTTGATGGGCAAGCAGGGTGTCGACGGGGTCTACAACAAGGATCCCAAGCACCACCCGACGCCACCAAGTTCGCGGAGCTCACGCACGACCAGTTCCTCAAGGAGGACCTGAAGGTGGCCGACGCCACCGCCATCGCGCTGGCCCGCGACAACAACCTGAACCTCGTGTTCTTCAGCCTCTCCGAACCAGGCAACATCGCCCGCGCGGTCGCGGGTGAGACGATCGGCACGCTCGTCACCCGCTAACCCCACCCCAAGGACTTTGAGGAGTCGACCACACATGATCGCCGAAATCCAGAAGGAATCCTCCACCAGGATGCAGCAGGCGGTGGACCACGCCCGCGAGGACATGGCCACGATCCGCACCGGGCGCGCGCACCCCGCGATGTTCAGCAAGCTCAACGCGGACTACTACGGCGCGCCGACGCCGCTGCAGCAGTTGGCGCAGTTCACCTCGCCCGACCCGCGGTCGCTGCTGATCACCCCCTTCGACCGCAGCGCCATCGGCGCCATCGAGAAGGCCATCCGCGACGCCGACCTCGGTGTGAACCCGGGAAACGACGGCAATTCGGTGCGCATCGTGATGCCGCAGCTGACCGAGGAGCGCCGCAAGGAATACGTGAAGATGGCCAAGGGCAAGGCTGAGGACGCCCGCATCGCGGTGCGCAACATCCGCCGTCACGCCATCGACCAGCTCAAGAAGCTCCAGAAGGACGGCGAGATCTCCGAGGACGATCTCTCCCGCGCCGAGAAGGCCCTCGACGGCACCACCAAGAAGTTCGTGGAGAGCGTCGACGAGGTCCTCAAGAACAAGGAAGCCGAACTGGCTGAGGTGTGATGACCGGAGTCGGAGAGGCCAGCCCCGCAAGTCGAAGGCTGGTCGGGATCTTCCCACAGCAGTCGGCGTCGGGGTCGGGCTCTTCGCCGCCCTCGTGGTGGGCTGCTGTGGGCGCACTGGTTCTTCGCGATCCTGGTGGCCCTCGGCCTCACGCTGGGCACCGTCGAGGTGCACCGCGCGCTGCTCCGCAAGGGCCAGGCCTCCGAGATCGTGCCGGTCGCGGTCGGTACCGCGGTCAGCAGCCTCGGTGGCTACGCCGCCGTGCGCGGCCTCATCCCACTCGAGCCGATCACGTTCGTGGTGATCTGCCTGTGCCTCACGATGATCGTGTCGCTCGGGCTGCGGCTCCGCGGCGGCGCCGCCGGTTTCGTGGGCGACGTCTCCGCGAGCGCCTTCATCATCGGCTACATCCCGCTGCTCGGCGCCTCCGTGCCGCTGCTGATGGGCGCCCCCGACGGTGCGCTGCGGATCCTCACCATCGTCGCCTGCGTCGTGGCCTCCGACACGGGGGCCTTCACCGTCGGCGTCCTCCTGGGGCGCCACAAGATGGCCCCGGTGATCAGCCCCAACAAGACATGGGAGGGTTTCGCGGGCGGAATCGTCTTCGCCGCCGTCATCGGCGTGCTCGGCGCGATCTACCTGCTTGAGATCCACTGGGCGATCGGGCTCGTGCTCGGCGCGCTGCTGAGCGTCGCGGGCACCATCGGGGATCTGGTTGAATCGTTGATCAAGCGTGACGTAGGCTTGAAGGACATGTCCAACTTCCTTCCCGGACACGGCGGCGTGATGGATCGACTCGATTCGATGCTCGTCGCGGTCCCGTCGGTTGGGCCATCCTGCACCTCACCATCGGCAGCTGACGCCGCCAAACGGAAAGTACCCACCCGTGGCTCCCACCTCCCTCCCACTCGTCTTCGAAGCGCCCCGCAGGGGTAAGCCGCCGAAGCACTGGCTCGACCTCGACCATGCGGAGCGGATCGAGGCCACCGAGAAGCTCGGGCTGCCGAGGTTCCGCGCAGATCAGATCTCACGCCACGTCTTCGACCGGCTCGAGGTGGACGCGACGAACTTCACCGATCTCCCCGCCGCCATCCGCGCCGACCTGGGCGAACAGCTGTTCCCGAACCTTCTCGACCAGGTGACCGTCCGGGCCACCGACGACGGCAGCACCGTCAAGACGCTGTGGAAGCTGCACGACGGGTCGCTGCTGGAGTCGGTGCTGATGCGCTACCCCAACCGCACCACCTTGTGCATCTCCTCACAGGCGGGCTGCGGCATGGCGTGCCCCTTCTGCGCCACGGGGCAGGGCGGGCTGAAGCGCAACCTGTCCCAGGCCGAGATCACCGCCCAGGTGCTCGCCGCCGACCAGCAGATCGCCTCAGGCGTCGTTCCCGGCGCCACCGGCCGGCTCAACAACATCGTCTTCATGGGGATGGGTGAGCCGCTGGCCAACTACAACGCGGTGATGGGTTCGATCCGCACCTTCGTCGAGCCGAGCCCCAACGGTTTCGGAATGAGCGCCCGCCACATCACCGTGTCCACCGTCGGCCTGGTGCCACAGATCAACAGGCTCACGGATGAGGGGCTCCCGCTGACGCTCGCGGTATCGCTGCACGCCCCCGACGACGAACTGCGCGACGAGATCGTCCCCATCAACAACCGGTGGAAGGTCGATGAGGTTGTCGACGCCGCCTGGGAGTACGCGAAGAAGACGAAGCGCCGCGTGTCGATCGAGTACGCGATGATGCGCGACATCAACGATTCCGTGGAGCGGGCCGAACTGCTCGCCAGGGTGCTGAAGCGCCGCGGTGACTGGGGCTGGGTGCATGTGAACCTGATCCCGCTCAACCCGACCCCCGGCTCCAGGTGGACGGCGTCGCGCAAGGCGGACGAGGTGGCATTCATCCAGACCCTCGAGCGCCGCGGTGTCCCCGTGACGCTGCGCGACACGCGCGGCCAGGACATCGACGGCGCCTGCGGTCAGCTGGCCGCGAGCGTCACCCAGGCCTGACGCAAGTCGCCGGGAGACATGCCCACGGAACGGTCGTGGAACGGCGCCGCGACCGGCGAGGGATAGACTCTGCGCGTTTGGCTGTGAGACCGAAGGAGAACTGATGGAACCGAAGTTGGAGGGCGTCTTCGAGGCGGTCGTTGCCCGGAACCCCGGGGAGGCCGAGTTCCATCAGGCCGTCCGCGAGGTCCTCGAGAGCCTCGGCCCGGTCATCAAGCGCCACCCGAGTACCTCGAGATGAAGATGCTCGAGCGCATCTGCGAGCCTGAGCGGCAGATCATCTTCCGGGTGCCGTGGACCGACGACAAGGGCGAGGTCCACATCAACCGCGGCTTCCGTGTCGAGTTCAACTCCGCGCTCGGCCCCTACAAGGGCGGCCTCCGGTTCCACCCCAGCGTCTACCTGGGCGTCATCAAGTTCCTCGGCTTCGAGCAGATCTTCAAGAACTCCCTGACCGGCCTGCCCATCGGCGGCGGCAAGGGCGGCTCCGACTTCGACCCGCGCGGCAAGTCCGACTCCGAGGTCATGCGGTTCTGTCAGTCGTTCATGACGGAGCTCTACCGCCACCTCGGCGAGTACACCGACGTTCCCGCCGGTGACATCGGCGTCGGTGGCCGCGAGATCGGCTACATGTTCGGCCAGTACAAGCGCATCACCAACCGCTACGAGTCCGGCGTGCTGACCGGCAAGGGCATCGGCTGGGGCGGCTCGCTCGTGCGCACCGAGGCCACCGGATACGGCACTGTCGTGTTCGCCAACGAGATGCTGAAGACCCGCGGCGAGTCGTTCGACGGCAAGCGCGTCATGGTGTCCGGCTCAGGCAACGTCGCGATCTACGCGGCGGAGAAGGCCAACCAGCTCGGCGCCACCGTCGTCGGCTTCTCCGACTCCTCCGGCTACGTCGTCGACGAGGCCGGGGTGGATCTCGACCTGCTGAAGCAGATCAAGGAGGTCGAGCGCGGTCGCGTCTCCGACTACGTCGAGCGTCGACCTGCCGCGCGACTCGGCACCTCCGGGTCGATCTGGGACGTTCCCGTCGACGTCGCGCTGCCCTGCGCCACCCAGAACGAGCTGAACGGTGAGCAGGCGGCCACCCTGGTGCGCAACGGCGTCAAGGTCGTGGCCGAGGGCGCAAACATGCCCACCACGCCCGAGGGCCTGCACATCTTCCAGGAGGCGGGCGTCCTGTTCGCGCCGGGCAAGGCGGCCAACGCCGGTGGCGTGGCGACCTCCGCGCTCGAGATGCAGCAGAACGCGAGCCGTGACTCGTGGACCTTCGAACACACCGAGGAGCGCCTCACCGAGATCATGAAGGGCATCCACGAGCAGTGCGCCGCCACGGCGGAGAGCTACGGTGCCCCGGCGACTACGTCGTCGGCGCGAACATCGCCGGTTTCGAGAAGGTGGCCAAGGCGATCCAGGCGTTCGGCCTGGTCTGATCCGAACCTGCCTGAAAAAGGGGCGCCCCGACCGTGCAACGGTCGGGGCGCCCCACACATCCAGGGGAGTGCGTCAGGCGAGGAGCGCCGGGCAGGTCCGGGCGCCGACCACGGTCGGCCCGGGCGGCTCAGCCGGCCGGGCCGTCCCACAGCCGCCGGTAGTGCGCGATCCGGTCGGTGTCGGGCTCGATGCCGTAGGCGTCCCAGAAGGCCCGTTCGTGGCCCGGCCCGAAGTCCCACTCCAGGGACCACGACGCGATCGCAAGGTCGGCCCACCGGTCGGCGACCCCGAGCGACCCGAGGTCCACATGCCCGATGAACCGGCCGTCATCGCCGATGATCGTGTTGGGCGCGCAGGCGTCCCCGTGCGCGATGACCAGCAGGTCGACATCGTCCTGGTCACCGACCCAGTCGACGGACCCGAACATCGAGATCGACGGGTCAAGGGTGTGGAGCAGCGCGAGCCCCTCGCCGATGGCGGCGGCGGCCCGGTCAGGCTCGGCGGACCAGCGTGGCGAGACGGCCGACGTGCCGGGGAGGGCGCCGCTGACGATCAGCCACTCGCCGTCGCCCTCCTCGAAGTCGAACATCCTGGGGGAGGGGTGCCTGCTGGAGAGCCAACTCATCCGCTCCGCCTCGGGCAGCAGATCGATCGGGCTCCACTTGGCGAACAGGTCCTTGGCGTCGGGGGCCACGAGTCGCGCTGTCAGCCCACCGGGCTCATTGCGCCACACGAGTTCGGCGACGGTGCGACCGTGCCTGCCGGCCCAGTCGAGGATGAGACCGGGGACGGGGGTGCCTTCAGGGGGAGGTCCAGCCAATGCCATGACCCGATCGTGACACACCCGGCCAAGAAGACCCACCCGGCCGGTCGGCCGCCGTGGGCCGGCGCCGGTGCGACGGGGGGCGGTTCGCACGTGGGGTGGCGGGGAGGCGCGGCGGACGCCTAGACTTGCCCGGTGCGCACCATCGTCCTGCTCGGCTCCACCGGCTCCATCGGCACCCAGACCCTCGACGTCGTCTCCACGAGGCGCGACCGGTTCCGCGTCGTCGGTCTCGCGGCCTCGGGCTCGAACCTCCCACTGCTCGCGCGTCAGATCGCCGAGTTCCGGCCCGCCACCGTTGCGCTTGCGAAGGCATCGGCCGGTCAGGAACTGATGCGGCTGCTGTACGAGGAGGGCGACCGCAACGGCTGGAGCGACGGGGAGTACACGCTGCCGAAGCTGCTGCTCGGCCCCGACGCCGCCACCCAGCTCGCCGCCGAGGAGTGCGACGTCGTCGTCAACGCCGTCACGGGGGCGGCCGGGCTGCGCCCGACCCTTGCCGCGCTGGCCGCAGGCACCACCCTGGCGCTGGCCAACAAGGAGTCGCTCGTCATCGGCGGCCGCCTGGTCACCCAGGCCGCCGCGCCCGGGCAGCTCGTCGCCGTCGACTCGGAGCACTCCGCGTTCGCCCAGGCCCTGCGCGGGGGCCGCGCCTCCGAGGTGCGCCGCCTCATCCTCACCGCCTCCGGCGGACCGTTCCGCGGCCGCACCCGCCAGGAACTCCGCGACGTGACGCCGCAGCAGGCCATGGCGCACCCCACGTGGGACATGGGCCGCGTCATCACCATCAACTCCGCAACGCTGGTCAACAAGGGCCTCGAGCTGCTCGAGGCCGGGCTCCTCTACGGCGTGGCCCTCGACGACATCACCGTCACCGTGCACCCCCAGTCGATCGTCCACTCCATGGTCGAGTTCTTCGACGGCTCCACCATCGCCCAGGCCTCGCCGCCCGACATGCGGCTGCCCATCGGGCTCGCCCTCACGTGGCCGGAGCGACTGGAGGGCTCCGCGGCGGCCTGCGACTGGGGCAGCCCCGCCAACTGGTCGTTCGAGCCCCTCGACGACGCGGTGTTTCCCGCCGTCGAGCTCGCCCGCCGCGCCGGTAGGGCCTCCGGCACCGCACCCGCGGTCTACAACGCGGCCAACGAGGCCTGTGTGGACGCCTTCTGCGCGGGCCGGATCGGTTTCCTCGACATCACCGACACCATCGCCACCTGCCTCGACGAGCACCTGGCCGACGGGCACGTCACCGACGACGACCTGACGCTCGACGCCGTGCTCGCCGCCGACGCATGGGGCCGGGCCCGCGCCGCGGCAATCACCGGGGTGCCCGCATGACCGTGTTCCTGACGATCCTGCTCGCCCTGCTCTTCTTCGCGCTCATCATGGCGTCGATCGCGCTCCACGAGATCGGACACCTCGTCCCCGCGAAGGCGTTCGGGGTCAAGGTGACGCAGTACTTCGTCGGGTTCGGAAGGACGCTCTGGTCGAAGAGGAAGGGCGGCACCGAGTACGGCGTCAAGGCCTTCCCGTTGGGCGGCTACGTCAGGCTCGTCGGCATGTACCCTCCGGCAAGGGAGAACGCGAAGCCGGGTTGGCTGACGAACCTCGCAGACCAGGCGCGCGCCTACGAGTACGAGGAGATCACCGCGGCCGACGACGGCCACCTGATGTACCAGAAGAAGACGTGGCAGAAGATCGTCATCATGCTGGGCGGGCCGATGATGAACATCCTGCTCGCGTTCGCCATCTTCCTCGGCATCAACATGATCCACGGCACCTGGACCTCCACGCTGACCGTCGCCGACGTCTCCGAGTGCGTCATCCGCGCCGACCGCGAGGACCAGACCTGCACCGCCGGGGACCCGCCGACCCCGCCAGCGAGGCGGGCATCAAGGTCGGTGACGTGCTGGTGAGCTTCAACGGTGTGGCGCTGACCGACTGGGTGCAGATGGGCGACCTGATCCGCAGGAACGGCGCCGGCCCCGCCACCGTGGTCGTCGAGCGGGGCGGGGATCGGATCACGCTCCCCACCGTCAACACCGAGCTCAACTACGTGCCCGACCGCCTCGACCCGACCCGTTACGTCGAGGCCGGCTTCCTGGGCGTCTCACCGACCACCGAGCTTGTCCACGGCGGCCCGCTCACCACCCTCGACCAGATGTGGACGATGACGAAGCAGTCGGCCGTCGCTCTGGCCGGCTTCCCGGTGCGCGTGTACAACGTCGCGGCCGACCTCGTCACGGGCCGGCCCCGTGACGCCAACTCGCCCATCTCCATCGTGGGCGCCTCCCGCGTGGCGGGCGAGATCGGCACCAACACCGAGATGAGCGCCGGCGACAAGGTCGCCACGTGGATGTCCCTGCTCGGCTCGGTGAACCTGTTCGTCGCACTTCTGAACCTCGTTCCGTTGCTGCCGCTCGACGGCGGACACATCGCGGGGCGATCTACGAATGGCTCAAGCGCAGGATCGCAAGGGCCCTCGGCAGGCCCGATCCCGGGCCCGTGGACACGGCGCGCGCGCTGCCCGTCACCTACGTGGTGGGAGGGTTCCTGCTGATCGGCGGACTCGTGCTGATTCTCGCCGACATCATCAGCCCCATCCAGCTGTTCTGACGCGGAGACACCCCGGTTTTCGGGTGGAGCGGGCAGGTGACGTAGGGTGTGCGCCGTGTCGTTTTCCACCCGGGCCCGCTCGGGTTCCGCCCCGGTCGCGCAACCCCGGTTCTTCCTGCTCGACCTGTTGAGGTTGTGCGCCGCCCTCGCCGTGGTCGCCTAGCATTGGACCGCCCAGTTCGTGGAGGCGCTGGGGCCGACCGGCCATCGAGGAGTTCCAGTTCGTCTCGAAGTTCAGCGGCTACGGGGCGTTGGGCGTCCAATTGTTCTTCATCGTCAGCGGGTTCGTGATCCTGCTGTCGGCCCAGGGCCGGACGGTCGGCCAGTTCGTGGCGTCCCGCGTCGCCCGCCTCTACCCGGCGTACTGGGTCGCTGTGCTCGCCACGGGGCTGCTCACCTGGGTCGCCGTCGATGTCTTCAAGCCGGCAAGCCCCACCAAGATCCTGGTGAACCTGACGATGATGCAGGAGGCGCTCGGCGTCGGCCACGTGGACGGTGTCTACTGGACTCTCTGGGTTGAGTTGCTCTTCTACATCATGGGCGCGTGCCTCATCGCCATCGGCATGAACGAGCGTCGGCTGATGGCCTTCATCGTCCTGTGGCCGATCGCGGCCGGGATGGCGGCCACGGCCGAGAACACCCTTCTCGTCGATCTGCTCAGCCCCCGCTACGCCGCCCTCTTCTGCGGCGGCATGGCCATCTTCCTGATCCACCGGTACGGGCACTCGTTGCTGCGCTGGCTGCTGGTGGCCTACTGCGTCGCCATCGCCACCCAGCAGACGGTCGACCTGTTCGTCATGGGCACGATGCAGCGCGTCACGGGGCTCGAACTGTCACCGTCGGTGGCCACCATCGTCGTGCTGTCGCTGTTCGGGCTGGTCATTGCCGTGACCCTCAGCCCGCTGAAGTACCTCGGCTGGCGCTGGATGTCGGTGGCGGGTGCCCTCACCTACCCCGTCTACCTCATCCACGAGAACTGGGGCTGGGCCATCATCCAGACCCTCGCGCCGCACCTGAACAAGTGGGTCGTGCTCGCGGTGGCGCTCACGTTCACCCTCGTGGTGGCGTGGGCCATCGAAAGGTGGGTCGAGCGGCCCGGCCGCCGGCTGCTGCGCCCCGCGCTGGAGCGGGTGTTGACCCCGCATCCGCCCGATCCGGGGAGGCCGGGGCGGCGGAGGCCGACGGCGGACGAGGCCCCGCGGGACGGTGGGCCAGGTGACACGCGGGGCGCGGACGACCACGCTCCGGCCGCCTCACCGGGGCGCGTTTCCAGCGTTTCAGGGTGAGAGTACTAACCTTGGAAGCATGTCCGTGAACCTCGGTATGCCCGCGCCCGCCCCCTCACCCTCGCTCCGCGACGCAAGACGCGACAGATCAAGGTGGGCAAGGTGCTCGTCGGAGGCGATGCCCCGATCAGCGTGCAGTCGATGACCACGACGAAGACCACCGACATCAACGCGACGCTGCAGCAGATCGCCGAGCTCACCGCCACCGGCTGCGACATCGTGCGCGTCGCGGTGCCGAGCCAGGACGATGCGGATGCCCTGCCCATCATCGCCGGGAAGTCGCAGATCCCGGTGATCGCAGACATCCACTTCCAGCCGAAGTACGTGTTCGCGGCCATCGACGCGGGCTGCGCCGCCGTCCGGGTCAACCCGGGCAACATCAAGCAGTTCGACGACAAGGTCGCCGAGATCGCGAAGGCGGCCGCGGACGCGGGCGTCAGCCTCCGCATCGGCGTCAACGCCGGCTCCCTCGACAAGCGGCTGCTCGCCAAGTACGGCGCCCCGACTCCCGAGGCGCTGGTCGAGTCCGCACTCTGGGAGGCGTCGCTGTTCGAGGACGTCGGCTTCTACGACTTCAAGATCTCCGTGAAGCACAACGATCCGATCGTCATGGTGCGCGCCTACGAGCTGCTGAGCGAAAAGTGCGACTACCCGCTGCATCTCGGCGTCACCGAGGCGGGCCCGGCGTTCCAGGGCACCATCAAGAGCTCCGTCGCGTTCGGAGCGCTGCTCTCTGAGGGCATCGGCGACACCATCCGCGTCTCGCTGTCGGCTCCGCCCGCAGAGGAGGTCAAGGTCGGCCTCAAGATCCTCGAGTCGCTGAACCTGCGGCCCCGCAAGCTCGACATCGTGTCGTGCCCGTCCTGTGGCCGGGCCCAGGTGGACGTGTACACGCTCGCCGAGCAGGTCACCTTGGGCCTCGAGGGCATGGAGGCACCGCTCAGGGTCGCCGTCATGGGTTGCGTCGTCAACGGCCCGGGCGAGGCACGCGAGGCCGACCTGGGTGTCGCCTCAGGCAACGGAAAGGGCCAGATCTTCGTCAAGGGTGAGGTCATCAAGACCGTTCCGGAGGATCAGATCGTCGAGACGCTGCTCACCGAGGCTCGCCGGCTCGCCGCCGAGATGGGTGAAGTCGGCCAGCCCGAGGTCAGCGTCTCCTAATGTTTCCTGCATGAACCCCGGCTACGCCCATTGGGCCCTTCGGATCGGGACCTGGTGCTCGACTTCCTGGCCCGTAGCCCGGTCGAGAACCTGTTCCTCGCGTCAAAGGTCGACCAGTACGGCATCGACCGTCGCAGGCTCGGAAAGCTGTTCGGCTTCGAACGCGAGGACGGGCTGAGTTCCGTGCTGCTCGAGGGTGGCACCCTGTTCATCGCGGGCTTCGACCCCGATGCGCTCCCGGTCTACGTGAACCACCTCGGCCCGGTCCGACGCTGCACGTCGATCCTCGGCCCGGCGATCTCCGTGCTCGGTGTCTTCGTCGGCCTCGCGGAGCGGTGGCGCGGGCGTGGGGGAGCGTCTCCAACGTCCGCAGGCGGCAGCCGCTGATGCTGCTCGATGAGCCACCGGCCCCGGAGCCCGACCCGAGGGTCAGGCTCCTGACGGAGGAGGACTACGAGTCCTACCTCGACGCCTCCGTGCACATGTACACCGACGAGATCGGCAGTTCACCGTTCAAGTACGGCCCGGGCTATGAGCGGTTCGTGCTGGACCGGCTCCGCCGCGGTGAGGCCTTCGGCATCGTCGAGGACGGCCGGGTCATCTTCAAGGCCGACCTCGGTCCCAGGTACCGCACGCAGGCACAGCTCCAGGGCGTCTGGGTCGCCCCGACCGCAGGGGTGAGCGCCTCAGTGTGCCCGCGCTCTCGGGCATGCTGCGCCTCGCCATGAACGACTACCCGGCCATCAGCCTCTACGTCAACGACTTCAACACCGCGGCCATCCACGCCTATGAGCGGCTCGGGTTCATCGAGGTCGGGGCGCTCGCGACGGTCCACTACTGAGCTGGGCGCTAAAGTAGCCCCGTGATCTCCAACCTTTCCTCCCTGTTCGTCCGCACGCTCCGCGACGACCCCGCCGCGGCCGAGGTGCCGAGCCACCGGTGGCTGGTGCGCGCCGGCTACATCCGCCGTGCCGCGCCCGGCATCTACACGTGGCTCCCGCTGGGCCTGAAGGTGCTGCAGAAGGTCGAGGCCGTCGTCCGCGAGGAGATGGAGGCCATCGGCGGCCAGGAGGTTCACTTCCCGGCGCTGCTGCCGCGGGAGCCCTACGAACTCACCAACCGGTGGACCGAGTACGGCGACAACCTGTTCCGGGTGGTCGACCGGAAGGGGGCCGACATGCTGCTCGGCCCACCCACGAGGAGATGTTCACCCTGCTGGTGAAGGACCTGTACTCCTCGTACAAGGACCTGCCTCTGACGCTGTTCCAGATCCAGACGAAATACCGCGACGAGGCACGCCCCCGCGCCGGCCTGCTCCGCGGCCGCGAGTTCGTGATGAAGGACTCCTACTCCTTCGACCTCGACCAGGACGGCCTCGAGGCCGCGTACCAGCGCCACCGCGCGGCCTACATCCGCATCTTCGAGCGCCTCGGCCTCGAGTTCGTCATCGTCGCCGCCATGGCGGGCGCCATGGGTGGGTCGCGTTCCGAGGAGTTCCTCGCCGTGGCCGACAACGGTGAGGACACCTTCGTGCGGTCGCCCGGTGGTTATGCGGCCAACGTCGAGGCCGTCCGCGTCACGCCGCCCGCCGCGCTCGACCCGGCCGCCGCCCCGCCATGGCGAGGGTCGCGACGCCCGATGTCGGCACCATCGCCGGCGTCGTCGCCCTGCTGAACGCGAACCTGCCCCGCGAGGACCGCCCTGGGACGGCTCGGACACGCTCAAGAACGTGCTGGTGATGGTCACGGAACCCGACGGCACCCGCCACCCGCTCGCCCTGGGTCTTCCGGGCGATCGCGAGGTCGACCTGAAGCGCCTCGAGGCGGCCCTCGAGCCCGCCACCGCCGAGCCTTTCACAGCCGAGGACTTCGAGGCCTACCCGGCCCTGCACGTCGGCTTCATTTCCCCGGCCAGCCTCGACGGCACCCGGGTGCTCGGTGAGGAGTCCGTCACCGGCATCACCTACCTGACCGACCCCGCGTGGTCGAGGGCACCCACTGGGTGACCGGCGCAAACGTCGTCGATGAGCACCTCTCCGGCGTCACCGCCGGCCGCGACTTCGTCGCCGACGGCGTCCTGGACGTAGCGGAGGTACGCGAGGGCGACCCCGCCCCGACGGCTCCGGCCCGCTCACCCTTGCCCGCGGCATCGAGATGGGCCACATCTTCCAGCTCGGGAGGAAGTACGCCGAGTCGCTGGACCTCAAGGTGCTTGACCAGAACGGCAAGCTGCAGGTCGTCACGATGGGCTCCTACGGCGTCGGGGTCTCCCGGGCCGTGGCGGCCGTCGCCGAGGCGACCGCCGACGACAAGGGCCTGTGCTGGCCCGTCGCACTTGCCCCTTCCAGGTCCACATCGTGGCGACCGGCAAGGACCAGGCCGTCTTCGACGAGGCCGCGCGCATCGCGGGCGAACTCGACGCGATCGGCGTCGACGTCCTCGTCGACGACCGCAAGGCCAGCCCCGGCGTGAAGTTCGCCGACGCCGAGATCCTCGGCATGCCGGTGATCCTCGTGATCGGCCGCGGGCTGGTCGACGGGAAGGTGGAGCTGCGCGACCGCCGCACCGGCGAGAAGACCGAGATCGCCGTCGGCGACGCGGTCAGCTCGATCGGCGCCCTGCTGGCGCGCTGACGGCCGGGCGCGCGCGGCGGGTGGCCAGCAGGAGGCCCGCCGCGCCAGCCCGAGGAGCAGCTGCGGAACGAGCGTCAGCGCGCTGAAGCCGATCACAAGTGACCACCCCATGAACGCCGCGATCCCGGCCAGCGCCCACCAGGCGGGATAGCGCTCCGGGACCCCGGTCCAGACCCCGTACCAGGCGCCGGCCGCGGCGACCAGCCCGCACAGCAGCAGCACCGGCACATGGAAGGCCGCGTAGCCGGGGGCCATCGGGTCGAACCAGCTGTGGTAGGTCACGTGGCCCACGCCGGTGGCGGGGTTGCCCATCCACTCCATCGGGTAGGTGGGGGCGAGCATCCAGGCGACGGCGAGGCTCAGCAGTACCGCCCCGGTGACCTGCCATCCCCGTCCGGTCCATTCCCTTGTCATGGTGCCATTTTGGCCGGGATCGGGTCCCGTGTCAGGCGATCCAGCCCGGCCAGGGCCCCAGCCGTCCGCCCAGGGCCTGCACCGGGGCGATCTGGGCGAGCATCGCGGTCCGCCACCGCGGATCGTCGGACGCCGCCACCAACCGGGCGTACCCGTCGAGCAGGTTCGTCTCCAACTGTGCCCAGGCGGCGCGGATCTCATCGGGTGTCGTCATCGGGTTCGGCAGTTCGAAGGCGGCCGGCTGCTCGGGTGGCTCACCCGTGAGCACCGCCCGCAGGTCGTTGCGCAGCCCCTTCACGATGGCCAGCCGGGCCGTGCCGAGCGCCCGCAGCGGATCCTTGGAGCCGAGCCGCCCGATACCGACCCCAGGCCGTACACGAGCGCCCAGGCGTGGCTCAGCGCGATGGGCACGGATGCCTCCAGCGTCGTGGCCTGCAGCCGGGCCGGTGCGGCGTCCGAGGTGGCCGGGACCAGCGCCCGGTCGGTCAGCGCGGACGTCGACGTGGCGGCCGAGGCGTAGAGCAGGCGGGAGTCCCCTCCGCGGCGGCCGCGGCCGCGGCCTCGAGGGCGGACACCGTCGCGGCGAGCTGGGCGTCGACCGCCGAGGTGGCCTCCGCGAGGGAGGCGGGGTCGCGGGCCGCGGGGTCGCGACGGTGAAGGGGTCTGCGGGTCGGCGACGAACGGGTCAGGGAGCGACAGCACCGTGAGCTGCGCGTCGCACTGGGCGGAGGCGGCGGCCGTCCACCCGGCCGTGGCCCATCCCTCGACGTCGCCCACCGCGCGGAGGGTGGCCGCCAGCGTCGCGACGGCCAGCTGTGCCGCGGCATCCACCGGGTGCTGCGTCGGTGGCGGCGGGCTCGGGCGACGGCGGGGAGCCGTTGATCACGGGGCTGGCGGCGCACCCGCTGACGCCGAGGGTGAGCGCGACGAGCACGGCGCGGCGGGTGACAGGCATTGGCACAGCCTAACGCGCCCGCCGCGGCGGCCGCCCCTCGCTGGGCCGGTATGATTGCGTCCCTACAACAAGGCGAACAACCGGATATGGAGGTCTCGGCATGCAGGAATCGCAGATCGCACGCGTGATTGAGCCCATCTTGGAGCAGCACGGACTCGAGTTGGACCGACTCGATGTGACCCGATCGGCAAGCGGTCGGTGCTCCGGATCACCGTCGACGGTGACGGGCCCGATGGGCGTGGCCCCCTGCTCGACGACATCGCGTCAGCCTCGTCGGCCATCTCCATCGCCCTCGATGAGAACCCCGCCGTCGGGAAGGCCCCCTACACGCTCGAGGTCAGCACCAGGGGCGTGTCGAAGCCACTGACCGAGGCGAAGCACTTCCGGCGCAACCGCGACCGGCTCGTGAAGCTGTGGGTCGGGGACGATCAGGTCGTGGGGCGCATCGTCGAGGTGTCCGACGACACCGTCACGCTCGATGTCGAGGGCGCGGCGCGGAGCTTCGCCGTCGCCTCGATCGGGAAGGCCGTCGTGCAGGTCGAGATGAACCGCTCGTTCGAGGGCGAAGAGGAGAACTGACATGGATGTGGATCTGGCTGCCCTCAGGGCCATCGAGCGGGATCGGGAGATCCCATGGACTATCTCCTCAAGACGCTGGAGGACGCGCTCCTCAACGCGTACAACAAGACCCCGCACGCGCTGCGCGGCGTCAAGGTCGAGGTCGACCGCCGCACCGGAAAGGTGTCCGTGCTCGCCCCGAGTTCGACGACGACGACGAGGTGATCGGCTTCTTCGACGACACCCCGGAGGACTTCGGACGCATCGCGGCCGCCACCGCGCGACAGGTGATCTTCCAGCGCATCCGTGAGGCCGAGGACGACCAGAAGTTCGGCCACTTCGCGGGCAGCGAGGGCGACATCCTCGTCGGCACGATCCAGCAGGACCGCGCCTCGACCGCGGTGCGCGTCGATCTCGGCACCCTCGAGGCCATCATGCCGCTTGCCGAGCAGGTGCCCGGCGAGGACTACTCGCACGGCCGTAGGCTCCGCGTCTACGTCGTCAGCGTCCGCCGCGAACTGCGTGGCCCGTCGGTCGTGGTGTCGCGCACGCATCCCAACCTGGTGCGCAAGCTGTTCGCCCTCGAGGTCCCTGAGATCGACAAGGGCGTCGTCGAGATCAAGGAGGTGGCCCGCGAGGCAGGCCACCGCACCAAGATCGCCGTGCAGTCGCACGACCCGAACGTCTCAGCGAAGGGCGCCTTCATCGGCCCCATGGGGCAGCGGGTCCGTGCCGTAACCAACGAACTGGGCGAGGAGAAGATCGACATCGTCGACTACTCCGACGACCCGGCCCGGTTCGTGGCGGCGGCCCTCTCGCCCGCGAAGGTGCTCTCCGTGACGGTGGTCGACGAGTCCGCCCGCGCCTGCCGGGCCATCGTGCCCGACTACCAGCTGTCGCTCGCCATCGGCCGGGAGGGGCAGAACGCCCGCCTCGCCGCCCGCCTCACGGGCTGGCGGATCGACATTCAGCCTGACGTGGCCGCCCAGGGCTGAGCCGTGACGGTTTCCGCCGTCTTGCGGAGGTCGCGTAGCATCTATGGACGATGAGTTCCGTTCACCGTTGTTTCACAGATCGTCTACGCGACCCCGGCATGTCTGGGGCCGCCTCCTCGTGTTGCTCGTGCCCGTCGGGGTGCTGGGCGTCAGCCTGAAGCTTCAGCGGATCGGGCAGTTCTTCCCTGCCGCCGGCCCCGGCGAGGTGGCCGTGAAGGTCGCCTCGGATGTCGCCTTCGGCGGGGCCTGGGTGCTCCTCTGGCTGCTGGCCTGCTGGCTCACGAAGGGGACCGCGCGCACCGTGGCCTTCTACGTCGCGCACGTCCTGACTCTGGTGCTCGGCATCTTCACCGTCATCAGCCACGAGTACGTCAAGCGCACCGGGCAGCCGTTGACCCTCGCCCAGATCGCGTACGCGTGGCGGCAACAGGGTGAACTGAACGCGCTGCTCCAGTCACAGTTGACGAACTCGACCATCCTCCTGCTCGTGTTCGTGGTGCTGGGCGCCACCGTGTTCCCGCCGCTGTTCGGACCGCTGGTGTCCAGACTGATCCGGCGCCGCCCGAAGGCCGGGCTGAAGTACGCGGGCGCCGCGGTACTCGTGGCGCTCCTCGTCTCCTCGGTCTGGAGCGCCCCGACCGTGTCGGCCGCGTTCGCGCTCGCCGCCCCGGTACAACTCGCCGTCACCCCGGTGCGGGAGGCGATGGCCTACCCAGCCTCGCTCGCGGACGAGGAGCCCCTCGCGACACCGGAGACCACCACCCTCGTCCCACGCGGGGCGCGCCCCGCAACCTGGTGCTCATCACGTTGGAGTCCCAGCGGGCAACCTCGACGCTGCCGGAGACGAGGCAGCCGGTGACGCCGTTCCTCGACTCGTTGGCCGAGGAATCGTTGCGGCCCGAGCGCGGGTATTCCCTGCTCCCGCACACGTCGAAGTCCATCACCGCGGTCACCTGCGGAATGGCCCCGCCGCTCGACGACGAGAACACCGAGGCCGATCCCGGCAGCCTGCCCGGGAAGTGTCTCCCCGAACTGCTGGCCGAGCAGGGCTATGCCACGGCGTACTTCCAGACAGCAACCGAGCACTTCGAGCGCAGGCGCGGTACCACGGCCAACTTCGGCTACCGTGACTTCTTCCCGGTCGACGAGATGAGCAAGGCCGGGTTCAGCAAGGCCAACTACTTCGGCTACGAGGACGACATCATGCTCGGCCCGAGCGCGAGTGGCTCGAGGAGCACGGCGACGGGCCGTTCATGCTCGGCATGCTGACGGTCTCCGGCCACCACGACTACAAGCTCCCCGGCGTCACCCCGATCGACTTCGTCGACAACCCGATGCTGAACGAGTACCTCAACGGCATCCACTACCAGGACCAGTTCGTGAGCCATGTGATCGACATGTTCAAGGAGCTCGGTCTCTACGAGAACACCGTCTTCGTGGTCACGGGCGACCACGGCGAGGGTTCGGCGAGCACCGCATCTACCAGCACGACAACACCATCTACGAGGAGGGCATCCGGATCCCGTACCTGATCCATGACCCAGAGCGTGGTGGCCAGCTGGTGGAGGGACCCGCGAACCAGCTCGCGGTGCTGCCCACCGCGGTGGACCTGCTCGGCTTCGACCTGATCAGCGATCTGGCCTACCGCCCCTCCCTGGCCTCGGGTGAGGAGCAGGGCCGCTCGTTGCGACATGCTGGGCCCGCGGCCGCTGCACGGCCACGCTCAACGGCGACATGAAGGTGATCCACCACTTCGGTGACCGGAGGGACGAGGTCTTCGACCTGTCGGTCGATCCGCACGAGACCAATGACCTCGCCGATGAGACCGACCAGGCCTGGATCGACGAGCAGGTCGACATCGCGCTGAAGTGGTACGTCGAGACCGGGAACCGCTACGACGCGTTCCACGCCTCGAAGTGACCTGCATGACGGTGGGCCGGAGCGGAAGCCCCGGCCCACCGTCATCTGCTGCCGCGTCTGCTCAGGTCAGCGGTTCCTCCCTCCCCGCATCGAGACGATGCCCTCGTCGAGCGCCTTCTGGACGGCGTCGGCCTCGGCCTGGGTCAGGGTGCCGTCGGTGACCGCCCGGTCGAGGCGCTCCTTCTGATCCGCCGTGCGCTCGGCCTCGGCCGCGGTGCGCAGCCCGTCCAATGCGTCGGTCACCACCTTCTCGTCGAGGCCCAACTCTGCCGCGAGGGCCTTGGCGAAGGCCGTCCCACGGGCGGTGCGTTCGGCCTCGGTCGGGGGTGTGGTCGGCCGCTCCCCGTCGCGGGTCGAGTCGCGGACGGTCGTGACGGCCGCCTCGAGCCTGTCCTCGTCGACGCCGAGCCTGGTGGCCAGCGCCGACAGGTCGATCCCCATGCCACCTCCCCGGTGGTCGCCGCGTCCCGCATGACGGGTGTCCCCGTCGGAGGTGGTGCCTCCCGGTGACGGGACGCGGTCCTGGTCGGTGTCGGGGTGGGTGTGGTGGTCTCGGCGTTGGCCAACTGGGTGGCCCGAGGCCCACCCCGCAGCCATCGCCGCCGCAGAGATACCCAGAATGAGCTTCTTGCCCATGTCCTACTTCCTTCCGTCGGGCCCGGGGTGTCCCGGGCCCTCCCACGATGCGGGCGCCACCTGTGGTGGGGCTGTGCCGGGCTGGGAATGCCCGTAGGATCGTGCCCCGTGATCCCCTCCGCACCTGCATCGCGTGCCGGGCGCGCGCACCCCAGAACGAACTCGTCCGCCTGGTGCGGCGCGGTGACGTCGTCGTCGACGGCACCGCGCCGCGGCTCGGGGTCGGGGCGCCTACCTGCACGCCGGCTGCTTCGAACTCGCGGAGAGGCGCCAGGCGATCCGGCGCACGTTCGGCCCCGGCGCGACGCTCAGCGTGTGAGCCCGGGCGTCGAGGGCGCCCCGTCGGCCCCGCATGGGGGCCCATCCACCGGCGCGACGCGCTCAGGTGGAAGCTCGGGCCTCGGCGGGATATGATGGTCAGCGGCCTGCGCATGCGCGGGCACATCGTTCCACGCCCTTTGGGGCGGCAACCAGAAGGTGGGCCTAACGCTCATGACCACTCGATGAGTACCCAACGATGACCAAGCACAACTAGGGAATCCGGCCTTGGCAGGTCGGACCCACGAAGGAGAGTAGTGGCTAAGCCTCGAGTCCACGAGATCGCCAAGGAAATCGGGATCACCAGCAAGGATCTTCTTGCAAAACTGGGAGAGATGGGCGAATACGTCCGCGGTCCCTCCTCAACCCTTGAAGCACCCGTAGTGCGTCGCGTCCGCGAAGCATTCGGCGGGGAGACGACGCTGCCCGGAAGCCGGCGGCCAACCCCGCACCGGTTCCCGCTGCGCCCGCCGCCCGAAGCCGGCGGGCAGCGCACCGAAGCCCGGAGCCCCGCACCGCGCCGGCGGCCCCGCCGCCCCGCGGCAACCCCGGTGCCCCGAGCCGAAGGCGCCGCCGGCGGCCGAGGCTCCCCGTCCGGCCGCGCCCCGGCCCGCGCCGCGCCCTGCGCCGACGCCTGAGGCGAAGCCCGCTCCGGCGGCCCGCCCCGGTGCGCCGCGCCCCGCGACACCCGGTTCCCGCCCCGGCGGTGCGACCCCCGGCCCGCGTCCCGGTGCCCCGGGTCCCCGCCCCGGCGGTGCGCCGACCCCGGCCCGCGCAAGCCGGGAGCGCCCCGCCCCGGCAACAACCCGTTCGCTCCCGCTCAGGGCATGGGCACGCAGCAGCGTCGCCCGAACAACCGCCCCGAGGGCGGCGGTCAGCGTCGTGAGGGCGCGGGCGCACCGCGTCCCGGCCAGTCCGATCGGATGCCCCGTCCCGGTGGCACCGGCGGCCTTCCCGGCATGCCGCGCCCCAACCCGGCCATGATGCCGAAGACGGCCAACGCCGCCATCGGCACCCGCCCTCGCGTCCCGGAGCCGGTGGCCCCGGCCGTGGGCGCGGCGGCGCAGGCGGCGGCGGTGGCAACCGTCCCGGTGCGGGCGGCCCGCCCATGGGCGGCGGTCCCGCCGGTGGTCGCGGCGGTGGCCGCGGTCGTGGTGGCACACAGGGTGCCTTCGGTCGCGGTGGCGCCGGCGGTAAGCGTGGACGCAAGTCGAAGAAGCAGCGCAGGCAAGAGTTCGATCAGATGGAGGCCCCGGCGATCGGCGGCGTGCGCGTCCGCAAGGGCGACGGCCAGACCGTCCGCCTGCGTCGCGGCGCGTCCCTGACCGACCTGGCCGAGAAGATCGGCGTGGAGGCGGCGTCGCTCGTGCAGGTGTTGTTCCACCTGGGCGAGATGGTGACCGCGACGCAGTCCGTTGCCGACGACACCCTCGAGGTGCTGGGCGCGGAGCTCGACTACCGCATCGAGGTCGTCTCGCCCGAGGACGAGGACCGCGAGCTGCTCGAGAGCTTCGACCTGGAGTTCGGCGAGGACATCGGCGACGAGGACGACCTCGAGTCGCGCCCGCCGGTCGTCACCGTCATGGGCCACGTCGACCACGGCAAGACGAAGCTGCTCGACGCGCTGCGCAACTCGAACGTGCAGGCACGCGAGGCCGGCGGTATCACGCAGGCCATCGGCGCCTACCAGGTCGAGACCGAGGTCGACGACGTGGAGCGCAGGATCACCTTCATCGATACGCCGGGTCACGAGGCGTTCACCGCCATGCGTGCCCGTGGCGCGAAGTCCACGGACATCGCGGTGCTGGTCGTCGCGGCGGATGACGGCGTGATGCCGCAGACGATCGAGGCGCTCAACCACGCCAAGGCGGCCGACGTGCCCGTCGTGGTCGCGGTGAACAAGATCGACAAGGAAGCTGCCGACCCGACGCGGGTCCGCGGTCAGCTCTCCGAGTTCGGCCTCGTCCCCGAGGAGTACGGCGGCGACACGCAGTTTGTCGACGTCTCGGCCGTCACAGGTGAGGGTCTCGCGACCCTGCTCGAGTCGATCGTGCTCACGGCCGACGCCGCGCTGGATCTCCGGGCCAACCCGGACATGCCCGCGCAGGGTGTGGCCATCGAGGCGCACCTCGACAAGGGTCGCGGTCCCGTTGCCACCGTCCTGGTGCACCGCGGCACGCTCCGCATCGGCGACTCGATCGTCGCGGGCTCCGCCCACGGCCGGGTCCGCGCCCTGATCAACGACCAGGGTGAGACGCTCACCGAGGCCCCGCCGTCGATGCCTGTCCAGGTGCTCGGCCTGACGTCCGTGCCGGGTGCAGGCGACAACTTCCTCGTTGTCGACGACGACCGCATGGCCCGCCAGATCGCAGACAAGCGTGAGGCCCGCATGCGTGCGGCGCAGCAGGCGAAGTCCGGTCGCCGCAAGACCCTCGACCAGCTGTTCGAGCAGCTGGAGAAGGGCGAGACGCAGGAGCTGCTCCTCATCCTCAAGGGCGACGGCGCAGGTTCGGTCGAGGCCCTCGAGGACGCCCTCAGCAAGATCGAGGTCGGCGACGAGGTGTCGCTGCGCGTCATCGACCGTGGTGTCGGTGCCATCACCGAGACCAACGTGTCGCTGGCCGCCGCATCCAAGGCCGTCATCATCGGCTTCAATGTCCGCCCGACCCCGCACGCCGCCCAGCTGGCCGACCGGGAGAACGTGGACATCCGGTTCTACTCGGTCATCTACTCGGCGATCGACGAGATCGAGGCGGCGCTCAAGGGCATGCTCAAGCCGATCTACGCCGAGGAGATCCGCGGTCACGCGGAGATCCGCGAGATCTTCCGGTCGTCGAAGTTCGGCAACATCGCGGGCTGCATGGTCAGCGACGGCACCATCCGTCGCAACGCCAAGGCCCGCCTGCTGCGCGACGGCATCGTGATCGCGGAGACCTCCATCGCGTCGCTGCGTCGCGAGAAGGACGATGCCACGGAGGTCCGCGAGGGCTTCGAGTGTGGCATCACCGTCTCCAACTACAACGACATCAAGATCGGCGACGTCATCGAGACGTTCGAGATGGTCGAGAAGGAGCGCGAATGATGGTGGGACCCCGCAACGCCAAGCTGGCGGATCAGATCCAGGTGATCCTGGCTCAGACGATCCAGACCAGGATCAAGGACCCCGGCTGGGGTTCATGACCGTCACGGAGGTGCGCCTCACCGGCGACAACCGTGAGGCGACGGCCTTCTACACGGTGCTCGGTGACGACGAGGCCCGCGTGGGCACGGCGGCGGCGTTGGAGTCGGCCAAGGGCCTGCTCCGCTCCACCGTCGGCCAGCAGCTGGGATGAAGTTCACCCCGACGCTGGAGTTCGTCCTCGACGCGACGAACGAGTCGGTGCGCCAGATCGAGGACCTGCTCGCGCAGGTCCAGGCCACCGACGCCGCGGTCGCGGCCGCCTCCGAGGGTAAGACCTTCGCCGGCGGAGCCGATCCGTACAGGAAGCCGCGGGAAGCCGAGGACGACTCCCAGTGAGTTCACCTTCCGGGGTGGTGATCGTCGACAAGCCGTCGGCGGTCACCTCCCACCAGGTGGTCGGTAAACTCCGCCGCCTTCTCGGTACCCGGAAGATCGGGCACGCCGGAACCCTCGACCCGATGGCGACCGGCGTGCTCATCCTCGGAGTCAACCGCGCCACGAGGATGCTCGGGCACCTCGCCCTCCAGGACAAGCGCTACCTGGCCACCCTGCGGCTCGGCGCATCATCGAACACCGACGACGCCGACGGGGAAGTGACCCCGGTCGCTGACGCCTCCGCGCTGACGCGTGACACCGTCGATACTGCGCTCGAGCCGCAGCGCGGCGACATCCTCCAGGTCCCCACCACCGTCTCGGCCATCAAGGTCGACGGGAAGCGTGCCTACGCCCTGGCCCGGGCGGGGAGAGCGTCGAACTCAGGGCCCGCCCCGTGACGATCTCCCGGCTCGACGTCCTCGACGTCCGGCCGGAGGGGCCTTTCTCGATGTCGATCTCGACGTCGAATGCAGTTCCGGCACGTACGTGCGTGCCATCGCGCGTGACCTGGGCGCCGCCCTCGGCGTCGGTGGGCACCTGACGGCGCTGCGCCGCACCCGCATCGGGAACTACAGCCTCGACGACGCCGTCACCCTCGGCGACGAGCCGCCCACCCTCATGACCATGGCCGACGCGGCACGGCTCAGCTTCCCCGTCGTCGACGTCACCCGGGAGGAGGCCGCCGACATCGGCTTCGGCCGCCCCCTCACCCGCGGGGTGCCGTCGCGTCCCACGGGCATGATCGCCCCGACGGCACGCTGCTGGCTCTGTACGAGCCGACGGAGACCGGCTCGCGGCCGGTTGCGGTCCTGACGTGAGCGTGGAAGATTTGTCTGCTGTGGGAAGCACCAGAACTGCGGCGGGCGGAAGCACCGGAACGGTCGTCGTGATCGGCAACTTCGACGGCGTCCATGTCGGACACCGAAGCGTGCTGCAGGAGGCGACCCGGGGATGGACCACCTTCCGCTGGTCGTCGTCACCTTCTGGCCCCATCCCGTCACGGTGCTGCGCCCGGATCTGGCGCCCAAGCTGCTCACCGACCTGCGCACCCGCATCGAACTGCTCAAGGAGGCGGGCGCCCACGAGGTGCGGGTCGTCCGGTTCGGTCCCGAGGTCGCAGGGCTCACACCCGCGGAGTTCGTCGAACGTTTCCTGATACCGCTGCACCCTGTGCGCGTCGTGGTGGGGGAGAACTTCCGGTTCGGCCACCGCGCCTCCGGCGACGTGAAGGTGCTCGCCGAGCTCGGCGCGGGCCGGTTCGAGGTGCACGGCATGCCGCTCGCCACCGTCGACGAGCAGGTGAGCTGCTCCAGCGGGATCCGCGACCTGCTCGCGGCGGGCGATGTGGCGGAGGCAGCCAAGCATCTGGATCGCCCCTTCCGGTTCCGTGGCGTGGTGGTGGTGGGTGACCAGCGGGGCCGCGAGCTCGGCTTCCCCACCGCGAACCTGAGTGTGCCCTCGGACCTGGCCGTCCCCGCCGACGGCGTCTACGCGGGCTGGGTGACGCGCCTGGACGAACCCGGCGCCGAACCGATGGCCGCCGCCATCTCGGTGGGCACGAACCCGACCTTCGACGGCGCCGACCACCGGGTCGAGAGCTACGTGATCGACCGCACCGATCTGGAGCTGTACGGCGTGGAGATCGCCGTCGACTTCGTGGCCCGGCTGCGCGGCCAGGTGAGGTTCGACGGGGTAGACGGGCTCATCTCGCAGATGAAGGACGACGTCGAGGCGGCCTGTGCCGAACTCGGGATCACCAGGCGCCTCTGACACGGCCTGAGACATGGCAGAGCCCCCGGGACCTCCCGGGGGCTCTCAGTCTTCTGGGGTCAGCGCACCGTCAGCGACTTCTTGTAGACGGCGTAGTGCTTGCTCGCCTCCTTGCCCTCCTCCACCTGCTGCACCTCGGGATCCTCCACGAAGAGGTGCTCGCCGGTGGGGTGGTACTCGAGCGACACGTACAGCGGCACGGCCTTCTCATTGTTCGGGTCGACGGCGAGATAGACGGCGGTGTGGCCGGCCGAGCGGGCCTCAGCCTCGAGGAACCCACTCAACGCGCGACCGGCACCGAGGCGTCTGGCCCCGGGGTACACGTACATGTTGCGCAGTTCGGGCGCGTACTCCTGGCTTTCGAGGTCGAGCAGGGCGGTGCCGATGGGCTCGCCGTCGTTGAACGCGACCGCGAAGATCAGCGAACCGGCCTCCTGCGCCGCAAAATGCTTGTCGACGAGGCCCAGGTCGGGTCGTGCCTGTCGGGCGCGGAGCAATGCGAGATCATCCGCGGTGACCCGCCGTACCGTGATGGCCATGTCTCTCCTTCGTGACGTAGCGTCGGTCCCAGCCTAGCGGCTGTGGCACCCCGGCGGGGCAGCGCGAGGTTTGGGATACCCGGAACCACGCCCCACCGATTAGGCCGCCGTCCGGCCCCGATGCTAAAGTGCAGAGGTTGCCGTCAGATCGGCCACGGCCTCGTAAGAGCCCGAAAGCATCCGCGAGTGGGGCGCCGTGCAGCGGACGAAGGGAGTCCCGAAGATGGACGCTGAAATGAAGAAGACGATCATCGAAGAGTACGCGACCACGCCTGGCGACACCGGTTCGCCCGACGTGCAGATCGCTCTGCTGACCAAGCGGATCGCTCACCTCACCGAGCACCTGAAGCAGCACAAGGGCGATCACCACAGCCGTCGCGGCCTGATGCTCATGGTCGGCCAGCGCCGCCGCCTGCTCAACTACGTCGCCAAGAACGACGTCGAGCACTACCGTGAGCTGATCGCGCGCCTCGGCCTGCGTCGCTGAGCTCGCTCGAATCGCTTCAGGCGGGGCATCCCTTCGGGGGTGCCCCGCCTCTTTTCGTCGGCCGTCAGAGCGCGATGAGCCGATCGGTGTCGCCGAACACCTCGAGCCCTGCGGCCGCCCCCGTGCCCGCGAAGAGCATGGAGCCGTCGTGGCCGGTGTGGTGGATCGTGACCCGGGCGTCGAGGGTCTCCTCGACGCGACGGTGCATCGCGGTGCGCAGCGGGGCGTGCAGCAACCCGCCCGGGCCGGGTCGCTCCGAGTGCCAGCACGCCGTCGGGACCCTGCATGCGCCAGGTGACGTGGTCGTCGGTGATCTCGAGGACGGTGTCGCGCGACCCGTTCCAGGTCGCCCAGGTGCTGATCCGGCCCGCCCGCCGCAGCGCCACGATGGAGCCGCGGAAGGTGCGTCCGACACCGGGATGATGGCGCATGACGCCGTCAGCGAGCCGTCATCCGGTGCGCCCTCCAGGTCGCTCAGATGGTTGCTGGCGACCCACACGTAGCCCGATGGGAACGACCTTCCCCAGTCGGTCTCCAGGTAGCCCTGCCGCCCTGGAAGGACGTCGGCCGGCCCTCGACGATGAGGGTGCCTTCGAGATCGTGGCCGAACGACACGATGCCGTGCCTGCATTCCATGACCGGCACGTAGCCGTACCAGCCCATGATGCCCGGCACCCGCGCCGTCACCGGATACGGGTCGATCCCGCCGGGGTAGGTGATCCGGCCGTCAGCTGCGGCAGGTCGAGCTGCACACCGGTGGAGTCGAACCGGTTGGGGCCCACCTCGACGGCGAACGCCCGGTCGGAGGCGCGGAAGTCGGCGGCCGGGAAGCGGTGGTACCAGGAGCGGCCCGTGAGCCCGTCGAGCACCTGCACGAACGCCTCCCCGGCCGGGTCCCGGGTGCCCGGAACACCCGGGGATGACCGCCCAGCGCTGGTTGAGGTCGGGGAGATGAGCTTGCAGTACCACCCTCGAAGTAGCCGCCGCGCACGCCTCGGCCGTGGAAGGCCTCCGGATGCCGCACGCCCGTCAGCCAACGCGCCGGTGTCACCATGTCGTCTCCCTGAGGCCGAGCGTCTCCGTGGCCGGGCTGGGATGCCCGAACCGGTGATTCGTCACACACACGGACTGCTCCCGCACGTAGGGAGGAGCCCCGCCAGGCCGGGCAGGGGCGGCCCGGGATGGACGGTGGCGTCGATGTCCGTGCCGAGCAGCGCCGTGAGTGGGCGGCCGCCCAGGTACCGGATCCGGCCGGTGGCGGCGCCGTCGAACGCTGCGTCGTCTGTCACCTCCCACGTGGCGCCCGCCGAGCCGATGAGGGCGGCGAGGTCATCTGCGGGTCGGGCCGCGAACGAGAACCGCACCGGGGCCCCGTCGCCACCGCGGCCGACAGCTCCCGCAGCACCGCTGCCACCTCGTCGGTCTCCACCCGGACCGTCACGGGACGGGGCGGTAGCGCAGCACGTTCAGCTCAGAGGTCAGGGCAGAGGGGTCGTGCGGCACCCCGACGGTGGTGCGGACGGCCGCCTCATCGGCGGCAACCACCGCGGCGAAGTCTTCGCCTGCCAGCGGCGCCGCGTCCCGGAGCAGCCGGGCGAGGCGGGGGAGCGACACCGTGACTGTCCGCGAAGACGGCGGCGCGGGACGGAGCGCACCGAGCGCGCGGACGTACCCGGGCCCTCCCGCCTTTGCGCCGGGACCGACCGCCGAGCGCTTCCAGCCGCCGAACGGCTGGCGGCGCACGATTGCGCCGGTGATGGTCCGGTTGACATACAGGTTTCCCGCCTCGACGGCGTCGAGCCAAACCCGGATCTCTGCCGCGTCCAGCGAGTGCAGCCCCGCGGTGAGCCCGAATGCGGTGCCGTTCTGCCACCGGATCGCCTCCTCGAGGGAGTGGGCGGACATCAGGCCGAGGACGGGCCGAAGTACTCGACCAGGTGGTACTCGCTGCCGGGGCGGACGCCGGTGCGGATGCCGGGCGTCCAGAGGCGCTCGTCGAGCCGGCGGGGGCGAGCAGCCAGGATTCTCCCGGGCCGAGCCGGGTGAGCCCCCGCAGCAACTTGTCGCCCGGCGGCTCGGTGAGCGGGCCGAGCTGGGCGGCCGGGTCTCCGGGACCCGCGACGACGAGGGAGGCCGCTGCGTCGACCACCTGGTCCAGGAACCGGCGCGAGCGGGCGACCGGGCCCACCAGGATCCCCAGCGACGCTGCGGAGCATTTCTGGCCCGAGTGGCCGAAGGCTGAGGCCACCAGGTCGGCGGCCGCGAGGTCCAGGTCGGCCGAGGGGGTCACCACGATGGCGTTCTTGCCGGAGGTCTCGGCGAGCAGCGGCAGGTCGGGGCGCCAGGAGCGGAACAGCTCCGCCGTCTCGGCAGCGCCGGTCAGCACCACCTGGCCCACCTCCCCGTCGGTGATCAGGGCGCGTCCGAGCCTGCCGTCGTCGACCACCGCCAGCGAGACGAGGCCGGGCGGAAACCCGGCCCGGTGACACGCGTCGACGAGCAGGGCCCCGGTGCGCCGGGTCGCGTGCGCCGGCTTGAGGATGACGCCCGACCCGGCGGCGAGGGCGGCGGCCACGCCCCCAGAGGGATGGCGATGGGGAAGTTCCAGGGCGACGCGACCACCGTCACCGCGGGGGCACGTGGACGGCGCCTTCGGGACCGGACCCGGCGAGGGTCGCGTAGTAGTGCGCGAAGTCGCAGGCCTCGGAGACCTCCACGTCGGCCTGGTCGATCAGCTTGCCCGCCTCGTCGGCCGCGACGGTGATGAGGTCGCCACGGGCCGCCTCGAGTTCCGCGCCCAGCCGGTGCAGCAGCCCGGCCCTTTCCGCGGCGGGCCTCCGTGCCCATGCCCGGCCCGCCTCCGCGGTGCGGGCGATGAGGGCCCGCACGCCGTCGGCGTCACCCAGCCGGGCCCCGGCCACCGCATCGGTGCCCGGCGCGCCCGCGGGCAGCCGGTCGCGGATCGCGTCGGCCCAGGCCTGGTTCGTCGGGAGCGCAGGATCGGAGTCGGGGGTGTTGACGAAGGCCGGGCCGACGGCGGGTCGGGTCTGCTCCACCCAGCCGGTGGGTTCCGGGAGGCGGTGCGCGGCCGCCGCCCGGAACCGTCGCTCCTCCAGGTCGAGGAACGCGCTGTCGGTGCCGAGTGCCGCGGCCCCGACATGAAGTTCTCGGGCGCAGCGTTCTCCTCGAGGCGGCGCACCAGGTAGGAGACGGCCGAGTCGTATTCGGCGCGCGGCACCACCGGCACGTACAGCCTCAGGCGGCCCACCTCCCGCAGCAGGACCCGCTGCAGCGGCACGGCCATGCCCGACAGCATCTCCAGGTCGACGGCGTCGGTCACGCCCCGGGCCTTCGCGAGTTCCCAGGCTGCGGCAAGCGAGAAGACATTGTGGCTGGCCACACCGACCCGGACGCGCCGCGCCCGCTCCGGGTCAGGCAGCGGTCCAGCGCGGCGAGGAAGGAGGCGTCGGTTGCCTCCTTCGACCCGTGGACGGGAAGCGCCCAGCCGTGCACCTCGGCCTGAACCCGCTCCATGGCGAGGTTGGCGCCCTTGACGAGCCGCACCTTCAGCGGGGCGCCTCCCGCTGCGACGCGACGCGCGGCGAGGTCGTCGACCCGGTCGAGCACCAGGGGCGACTCCCGCAGGTACGTCTGGACGGCGAAGCCGGCGCGGAGCCCCAGCAGGTCGGGGTCGAGCGTGAGCCGCTCCAGCACGTCGAGGGTCAGGTGCAGGTCGCGGTACTCCTCCATGTCGAGGTTGACGAACTTGTCGGTGCGGGCCGCCAGCAGCATGAGGGACGGAGGCGGGCGACCGCGTCGTCGACCGCCGACGCATGACCCCATGCCGCGTGCTGCCCCAGCACGGAGGAGACCTTGATGGACACGTAGTCGACGTCGTCGCGCCCCAGCAACGCGATGGTCGCCCCAGCCGGTCGGAGGCGTGGCGGTCGCCCAGCACCGCCTCACCGAGCAGATTGACGTTGAGGTCGGCGCCCGAGGAGCGCAGCCGGCCCAGCGTCGGGCCGAGCGAGCGGCCCACGTCCACCACCAGGTCGCCGACCAGGGCCTCGAACACGCGCCGCACCACGGGAAGCAGCGGCCGCGGCGCCCGGGCGACGACGCCGCGCAGCCCGAGCCGCAGCGGGGCCGGAAGGAACGGTGCGGGTGTGTGGGCCAGACGGCGCAGGGCCGCGGCCGACACCCGCGGATCCTCGGGGCGCAGCACCAGGTCGACGAAGTCGAGCGTGAACCGCAGCCCGTCCTCGTGACGCAGCACGTCCGCCAGCAGGGTCGCCGCGCGCGGCTCCGGGAGGGTGCGGCAGGCCTCGGCCCACCTCCTCGCGGTCGCGACCGCGTCGTCGAGATGTTCCGCCGGCGAACTCATCCGCATGACACCATCGTGGCCCAGCGCACGCTGTGGCGCCGGTGATTGGTGGGAACCGGTAGGATGGTGGCCGCACAACCACATATCGACTTGGATTGTGTTCTTCAGTCCAGCCGCCCAACCCGATGTCCGTCTGGTCCTCGGTAGTGACCTTCGGGTGCCCAGTGCGCCCCGCAGGTCTCGATCGAAGACCGGCAGATGCGGCAGGTAACAAGATCCTGCCCCGGGTTGGGCTGCGCCCAACCGAAAGGAGCCTGTCCGTGGAAGGACCAGGCATCGAATTCGCCGAGGCCGTAATCGACAACGGCAAGTACGGCAAGCACGTCGTCCGCTTCGAGGCGGGTGCCCTCGCCCAGCAGGCCGACGGCTCCGCCGCCGTCTACCTCGACGGCGACACCATGCTTCTGTCGGCGACCACCGCCCAGAAGACCCCGCGCGACGCGATCGACTTCTTCCCACTCACCGTGGATGTCGAGGAGCGCATGTACGCCGCGGGCCGTATCCCCGGCTCGTTCTTCCGTCGTGAGGGACGCCCGGGCGAGGGCGCGATCCTCGCGTGCCGCCTCATCGACCGCCCGCTGCGCCCCGCGTTCGTCAAGGGTCTGCGCAACGAGGTCCAGGTCGTCGTGACCGTCCTCGCGCTGAACCCCACCGTGATGTACGACGTCGTGGCGATCAACGCGGCGTCCATGTCGACCCAGATCGCGGGCCTCCCGTTCTCCGGCCCGATCGGCGGCGTCCGCGTCGCCCTCATCGAGGACCAGTGGGTCGCCTTCCCGAGCGTCGAGCAGGTCGCCTCGTCCAGCTTCCAGATGGTCGTCGCGGGCCGCGTGCTCGCCGACGGTGACGTCGCGATCATGATGGTCGAGGCCGGCGGCACCGACGCCACGTGGGACAACGTCCGCGCGGGCAAGACCGCCCCGACCGAAGAGGTCGTCGGGCACGGCCTCGAGGCCGCGAAGCCCTTCATCAAGGCTCTCTGCGACGCGCAGTCCGAGTTGGCGGCCAAGCTGCCCAAGGAGACCTACGACTTCCCGGTCTTCCGTGACTACCAGGACGACGTGTTCGAGGCCGTCTCCGAGCTCGCCTCTGACCGCGTGGCCGAGGCCATGACCATCGCAGGCAAGCAGGAGCGCGACGACGCCACCCACGCCATCCGGCAGGACGTCACCGAGCAGCTGAGCGACAGGTTCGCCGACCGTCTGAACGAGGTGTCGGCCGCCGTCAAGGCGCTGACCAAGAAGATCGTCCGCCACCGGACCCTCACCGAGGGCATCCGCATCGACGGCCGCGGCCCGAGCGACATCCGTGAACTGTCGGCCGAGGTCGCGGTCATCCCGCGCGTGCACGGATCGGCGCTGTTCCAGCGCGGCGAGACCCAGATCCTGGGCGTCTCCACGCTGAACATGCTCGACATGGAGCAGAAGATCGACACGCTCTCGCCGGAGTCGACCAAGCGCTACATGCACAACTACAACTTCCCGCCCTTCTCGACCGGTGAGACCGGCCGCGTCGGGTCGCCGAAGCGTCGTGAGATCGGCCACGGCGCCCTCGCCGAGCGCGCCCTCGTGCCCGTGCTTCCTTCCCGCAGCGAGTTCCCCTACGCGATCCGTCAGGTGTCCGAGGCGCTGGGCTCCAACGGCTCCACCTCGATGGGCTCGGTCTGCGCGTCGACCCTGTCGCTGCTCAACGCCGGTGTGCCCCTCAAGGCCGCCGTCGCGGGCATCGCGATGGGCCTCATGTCCGAAGACGTCGACGGCGAGACGAAGTACATCGCGCTGACCGACATCCTCGGAGCCGAGGACGCCCTCGGCGACATGGACTTCAAGGTGGCGGGCACCCGTGACTTCGTCACCGCCCTCCAGCTCGACACCAAGCTCAACGGCATCCCCGCCGTCGAGCTGCAGAAGGCGCTGCTGCAGGCCCGTGACGCGCGTCACACCCTGCTCGACGTCATGCACGAGGCCATCGACGTGCCCGATGAGATGAGCCCCTACGCGCCGCGGATCATCTCGCTGCGCATCCCCGTCGACAAGATCGGTGAGGTCATCGGCCCGAAGGGCAAGATCATCAACCAGATCCAGGACGAGACCGGCGCGAACATCGCGATCGAGGACGACGGCACCGTGTACGTCGGTGCCGAGACCGGCGAGGCGGCCGATGCGGCCGTCGCGCAGATCAACGCGATCGCGAACCCGCACATGCCGGAGCGCGGCGAGCGCTTCCTCGGCACCGTCGTGAAGCTCACCAACTTCGGTGCCTTCGTGTCGCTGATGCCGGGCAAGGACGGCCTGCTGCACATCTCGAAGCTGCGTCCGTTGGCCGGTGGCCAGCGCGTCGAGGCCGCCGAGGATGTGCTGTCGGTCGGCCAGAAGCTGCAGGTCGAGATCTCCGACATCGACGACCGCGGCAAGCTGTCGCTGGTTCCGGTGATCGAGGAGACCGAGGCCGCGGCCGAGTGACCGCTGGTTGATGTCGATGACAGGCGCCGCGCTGCGCGCAACGACCTGGCTCGCATCCGGCGGAGACGGGGCCTGCTGAGCACACGCCCGTGCCGGATCCGCTGAGGCGCCGGGACCCATTGGGTCCCGGCGCCTCTTTGCTGCGTCCCGACGCTGGTCGGCCTGCGGTTGAGCCCGAAATGCCGGTCGGGGAGACGGCTCCTGCCCAGGTGCCGACGGGCAGTTCCCCGATCCGCGTGCTGCGGCGGTGCTCGTCGTCACGACGCCCACCTCACCGAGGCCCGGGGGCCGGAACCTGCTCGAATGCCGCGGGCAGGGAAGAGGGTAGAGCGCCGGGCCGCAGAGCGCCACGCGTATCCGACGCGGCACGCTAGCCCTCGCGCAGCAGCCTCATCGCCGCCTTCGCGTCGGGAACCAGCTCCACACCGTCGGGGGCGCGGGTCGTCGGATCATGACGACGCGGGCGCAGGCCTCGTCCGCCACCCGGAGCTTCGCCGCCGTCGCCTCCCCTCCGGAGTCCTTCGTGACGAGGCAGTCGATGCCGTGCTCTGCGAACAGGCGCCGTTCGCCGTCGAGCGTGAACGGCCCGCGGGCCAGTTCCAGCCTCCATCCGGTCGGCAGGGCGCCCGCCGGCGGCTCGGCGACGCGGGCGAGCACGAAGCGGTCGTCGAGCGCGGGGAGTAGTCCAGCGTGTGCTGCCTGCCCACTGTCAGCAGCACCGCGCGAGATGACCGCTCGTTGCGTCGACGCCGAGCGAAGGGAGCCGCGGTGTCGAAACCGGTGACCCGACCCGCATCTCCCGACCCCGGCGCAACGACCGCCGCCGCGGCCGCCGCATGGTCGTCGACCCAGACCCACCGATCGGCGTGCGGATGCGAGGCCCACCCGGGGCGGTTCACCCGGATCAGGCGAACCTCCAGATCGGCGCACGCCTCCGCCGCGTTGCGCGTGATCCCGGCGGCGAAGGGGTGGGTGGCGTCGACCACGGCGGTGACGCCGCTCTCGGTGAGGAAGCGGCGCAGCCCTCCGCCCCGCCGAACCCGCCGACCCGGACGGACTCCGACAGCAGCGGGTCGGCGGTGCGTCCCGCCAGCGACTGCAGGTTGGGGACGCCGCGCCGGTCGAGTTCGGCGCACAGCTCGCGCCCCTCCGTCGTGCCGCCGAGTACCAGGATCACGGGGCAAGGCTATCCCGGCGGATGGGTTGCCGGGCCGACGTGTAGGCTGCTGTCGTGATCCTGCACCTTCTCCGCCACGGCCAGTCGGTGTGGAACGTCGAGGAGCGCGTGCAGGGCCAGACGCATCATGTGCCCCTGACTGCCGACGGCGTCCGCCAGGCCGAGGACGCCCGCAACCGGCTGGCCGGGCTCCCGCTCGTCGCCGTCCTCAGCAGCGATCAGGTGCGCGCCCGGCAGACCGCCGACGTCGTCGCCGCCGCGCACGGCCTGCCAGTGCGCGAGACGGAACTGCTGCGCGAGCAGGGACTCGGATCGCTGGAGGGCAGGCACTACGGCGAGCTGGAGGAGGAGGCCACACCCGAGGGCGTGCACGTCTCGGAGGTGCGGTGGGGCGGGGGAGAGTCGATGGCCGACGTCGCGGCGAGGCTCCGCGTCCTGGTCGGTGAGCTACGCGCCGAGTTCGCCGACGCCGACCAGGTCCTGCTCGTCTCGCACGGTGACACTCTGCGCATCCTGTTGGCGATCCTGGATGGTGGCGGTCATCGCGACGTCGACTGGGTCACCTACAGCACCTGGCCCAACGGTCACGTCGAGACCCGCGCCCTTGACGTGGGGTGAGCCCGGCACCACCAACCACGGCCGCCGCCTCCGCCGGTGTCGTGCCCGCGCCGCTTGCTCCGCCGCACGAGGCGTCGGTGGAGTCTGCGTTTCGAAACCGATGAGCCTGCCAACGGGCGCCGACAGCGCCACTGATACCCTCGCCTTCATGTCTCACACCCTCAGCCGTGCCATCGGGATCGGCCTCGGGTGGTGGCGGATCAGCTGTTCGGCGACCCACACCGGCACCATCCCGTGGCGTGGTTCGGGACCTGGGCCTCTCGTGTCGAACGGCCGCTCTACGCCGACGACCGGTCCCGCGGGCGGCCTATGCCGCGGCCACCGTCGCCCCCGTCGCCGTGGCCGGGATCGTCCTCGAGCGCGCCACGCGCCGCAACGCGATAGCCCACGCGGCGGCGACGGCGCTGACCACCTGGGCCGTGCTCGGCGCCCGCAGCCTCGCGCGCGAGGGCGAGCTGATGGCCGACCGGCTCGACGACGGCGACCTCGACGGCGCGCGCGCCCGGCTCGGCAACCTGTGCGGGCGCGATCCGTCCGGCCTCGACGAGTCGGAGCTGGCCCGCGCCGCGGTCGAGTCGATGGCCGAGAACACCGCCGACGCTGCCGTGGCCTCACTGTTCTGGGGAGCGACGGCGGGCATCCCCGGCATGGTTGTGCACCGGGCCCTCAATACGCTCGACGCCATGGTCGGGCACAGGAACGACCGTTACCGCCGCTTCGGCACTGCCGCGGCCAGGCTCGACGACGCCGCCGACTGGCTGCCCGCCCGGGTCACCGGCGCGCTGGCCTGTCTCCTCGCCCCCTCGTCGGCGGGCGCACCCGGGACGCCTGGCGGATCATGCACCGCGACGCGCGGGACCACCCATCCCGAACGGTGGTTGGTGTGAGGCCGCGTGGGCGGGCGCGCTCGGCGTCCAACTCGGCGGCCGCAACGTCTACTTCAGCCGGGTGGAGGAGCGCGGCCTCCTCGGCGACGGCCCCCGCCCCACCGCGCGCGCCCTCCGCAAGGCGTCACGGCTGGTCACCGCGGTGACACTCGCCTCGGCCTCGGCCATCGCCTGTGTACATGTCGTGGTACGCCTGAACGTGTGGCGATACAGGCCGTCCTCAACCGGGGCAGGGACCTGTGCGCGCAAGGATCGACGGAAGGGAAGGCGATGACCGGCTTGCTGATCGCGGGGACGTCGTCGGATGCAGGCAAGAGCCTGTTCGTCACCGGGCTGTGCCGGGTGGCGCGGAGGCGCGGCATCGACGTCGCGCCGTTCAAGTCGCAGAACATGAGCAACAACTCGATGGTGTGTGTTGACGGCTCCGAGATCGGGCGCGCGCAGTACCTGCAGGCGACCGCCGCGGGCGTGGTGCCGTCGTCGCTTCTGAACCCGGTGCTGCTGAAGCCCGGCACAGACCGGAGGTCGTTCGTGGTGCTCCGCGGGCAGCCGCACGGGACGCTCGAGGCGGGGAGTATGCGACCTCGCGGACGCACCTGGCCGACGCCGCGTACGCAGCCTATGAGGAGCTCGCCTCCACGCACGACCTCGTCATCTGCGAGGGAGCAGGCTCCCCGGCGGAGATCAACCTGCGCCGCGGCGACTACACCAACATGGGCCTGGCCAGAAGGTTCGACCTCCCGACTGTGCTCGTCGGCGACATCGACCGCGGTGGGGTCCTCGCCTCCCTCTTCGGCACCTGGGCGCTGCTTGACGACGCCGACCGCGCGCTGCTCGCAGGCTACGTCATCAACAAGTTCCGCGGTGACCGGTCCATCCTCGCCCCCGGCCTCGACGACATCTCCAGCCGCACGGGGATGCCCAACTTCGGGTGCTGCCGTACCTGGCCGGGGTATGGGTCGATGGCGAGGATGCTCTGGAGGTGGGGCGATGGAGGGGCGACGGCGTCGCCGCCGACGCCGCCGACGACCTCACCGTCGCCGCCGTCCGCCTCCCGCGCATCTCGAACGCCACCGACATCGACGCTCTGGCGCAGGAACCCGGGGTCAGGGTCGTTGTCACCGTCGACCCGCGCGAGGTCGAGCGGGCCGACGTCGTCGTCCTCCCCGGCTCGCGGTCCACGCTCAGCGACCTGGCCTGGCTTCGAGAGACGGGCATCGCCGACGTCATCGTCCGCCGCGCCGCCGCCGGGCGTCCGGTGTTGGGCGTCTGCGGCGGTTTCCAGATGCTCGCCCGCACCATCGACGACGACGTCGAGGGCGACGGCGGCGCGCCCGGCCTCGGTCTCCTGCCCGTCGACATCCGCTTCCACGCCGAGAAGGTTCTCGGCCGCCCCACCGGCCAGTGGCGCGGGCACGCCGTCGACGGCTACACAATCCACCACGGCCGCCCCACCGTTGATCCCGGTGCCGAGCCGTTCCTCGACGGCGCGCACACGGGCTCCGCCTGGGGCACCATGTGGCACGGTTCCCTGGAGTGCGACGACTTCCGCCGCGCCTGGCTGTGGGAGGTCGCCCGCGAGGCGGGATCACCCTGGCAACCGCGCGACAGCGGCCGCGGCTTCGCGGCGCTCCGCGAACAGATGATCGAGACGACGGCCGACGCCATCGAGACCCACATCGACGCCGACGCCCTCCTCGGGCTGGCCCGCTAGCGTTTCTGTGTCAGAGGTCCGTCGATCAGCGGTGGTGCTTCGGAGGATGGATCGCAGGGCCGAGGACCGACGTCGCACCGGGCATGGTTGCGTGCCGGTCACAGGCAACGGACACACTGATGCGCGGGGCCCGCGCAACCGGCTGCTGCAGGTCAGGTAGCCGGTTAGGCGACCCCGGGCGCGTGGCTCAGGCGTCGCCTGCAAGACTGGGCAGCGCACGAGGATCCGAGGAAGCCGGTGAGAGTCCGGCACGGTCCCGCCACTGTTACCCCGCCAGGGGAAGTCAGGAACTCGTCTCGTGCAAGTCGTTTCCACGGGCGAGGACACCCAGAAAGGCGGCCCCAGTGGCGCATCCCCTTCTCGTCGGCGTAGGCGTAGGCCCCGGCGATCCCGAACTCATCACCCTCAAGGCGATGCGGCTGCTGTCCGCCGCGGACGCCGTCCTTGTACCGGCAACGGAGGAATCCGGCGACGGACCCGGGAGGGCCGAGCAGATCGTGACCCTCAACTGCCCGGACGCGCGGATCGTGCGCATCCCGTTCTCCATGGCCTGCAAGCGCGGTATCAGTGAGAAGCGCAAGGCATCCTGGCAGGCCTCTGCCGATGCGGCCGTCGGTGCCTTCCGCGACGGCGCGGTTCTCGTCGCGTTCGCGACGGTGGGCGATCCCAGCGTCTACTCCACCTTCTCCTATCTCGCCGCGCACGTCGCAGAACTGCTGCCGGAGGTCGAGATCAAGGTGGTGCCGGGCATCACCGCCATGCAGGCGCTGGCCGCCGAGAGCCGCACCCCGCTGGTCGAGGGGACCGAGACGCTCGCGCTCGTCCCCGTGACCGCCGGCATGGAGAAGGTCGCCGAGCTGCTCGACGCCGTCGACACCGTCGTCGCGTACAAGGGGGACGACGCCTCCCCGAGGTGGCGGCCACCATCCGCGGCAAGGGCCGTGACGCCGTGCTCGGCGTCAACATCGGCCTCGACCACCAGGAACTGCACCGGCTGAGCGACCTCGACGACGACCGGGCCGCCCGTACTTCAGCACCGTCCTTGCCCCGCCCGCCGCGGGAGACGACCGGGGGACGACTGTGAAGGGCAGGGTCGTGTTCGTCGGCGCCGGCCCCGGCGCGGACGACCTGATCACGGTCCGCGGTGCCCGCGTGATCGCCGGGGCCGACATCGTCATCTGGGCGTCGTCGCTGGTCCACCCCGGGATCGTGGCCACCACCAAGCCCGGTGCCCTGATCGTCGACTCCGCGGCCGAAGCGTTGGAGGACACCGAGGCCCACTACCGGCGGGCCGCCGAGGAGGGGCTCCTGGTGGCCCGCGTGCACACCGGCGACCCGTCCATCTACGGCGCCACCGGCGAGCAGTACGAGCTGTGCCGCCAGCTGGGCCTCGACTACGAGACGATCCCCGGAGTCTCGGCCTACTCGGCAACCGCCGCCCGCATGAACGCCGAGATCACCATCCCCGAGGTCTGCCAGTCGTTCATCCTCACCAGGCTCGAGGAGGGCGCACGCCCATGCCGCCGCGCGAGACCGTCCGCGGCTTCGCGCAGCATGGGGCGACGATGGCGCTCTACCTGTCGGCGGCCCGCAACAAGCAGCTGCAGGCGGAGCTGCTGGCCGGTGGCTACCCGCCCGAGACGCCGTGCATCGTCGGGTACCGCGTGACCTGGCCCGACGAGATGATGCTGCGCTGCCGCCTCGACGAACTGTCGGCCACCATGCGCGAACACAAGCTGTGGAAGCACACCATCGTCATGGTCGGCCCCGCGCTCGCCGAGGGACACAGCGGCACCCGCAGCCACCTGTATCACCCCGGATTCCGACACGAATACCGCTCCGCCGAGGCGGGCGCCCAACGCGACCTGCGCGCCCACGGGCCGGCGCGGTCCACACCCAGGAGACGACGCGATGATCCACGTTCACGGCTACCTCGGAGAGCTCTCCGACGACACCCGTGCCCTCGCCCGCGCCGCCGCACTCGTCGTCGGCGGCCGCCGCCACCTCGCCGACCTGGGCGTGGACCCCGAGCGCCAGGTGGTGCTCGGCCCGCTGACCCCGGCGCTGGAACGCCTCGGCGCGCTGCGGCCCGATCAGGACGCCTTGGTGGTCGCCAGCGGCGACCCCGGCTTCCACGGCATCGTGCGCCGCATCCGCCTGGCGGGCCACCAGGTAAAGGTCCGGCCGGCGGTCAGTTCCGTCGCCGCCACCTTCGCCGCCGTCGCGCTGCCGTGGGACGATGCGCTGGTCGTTTCCGCGCACGGCACATCGATCGACGAGGCCGCCGCCGCCGCGAAATGGCACCCCAAGGTGGCCGTCCTCACCTCGCAGGGGCGGGCATCGCCGAGCTCGCCGCCGCCGTCGGCCACCTCGGCCGCACCTTCGTACTCGCCGAGCGGCTCGGCGAGGCGGACGAGCGCGTGCGCGTGGTGACCGCTCTCGAGGCCGCGGCCCTCGCCGACGTCGCCGAGCCCAACGTCGTCCTGATCCTCGCAGGCACACCCGACACCCGCGCGCTGATCTCGGGCGCATCCCCGGCGCGGACGCAGCACGACGAGCCTGTCGTCGGGCAGCTCACCAACTCGCAGGCGGCGCGCAGGCACGCCGACCAGATCGACGGCGTGCTCGGCGTGGCATCGATCCGCTACGACGGGCCTGCCTCTGAGTTGATTCCCCGGGCCTGGCCGAGTGCGACCTGATCGTCAGCCACCTCGCGCTCGGCGCCACGACGCGACTCATCGCGCCGCTGCTGCGCGACAAGAAGACCGACCCCGGCGTCGTCGTCATCGACGAGGCGGGCCGGTTCGCCGTGCCGCTCGTCGGCGGCCACGCGGGCGGAGCCAACGACCTGGCGCGGCGCATCGCCGACGGCCTCGGCGCCACGCCCGTCCTCACCACCGCCACCGACGCGCTCGACCTCCCGGCGCTCGACACCCTCGGCTGGGCCTACACGGGCGACGTCGCGGGCGTCACCCGCGCGCTGATCAACGGCACCCCGTGCGGGTCGAGCAGGTCCACCCCTGGCCGCTGCCCCGCTGCCCGCGAACGTGTCCGTCGACGCCGCCGACGCGGCTGCGCGGATCGTCGTCACCGACCACGTGAGCGTGTCGGAGTCGGAGCTACCGACGGTGGTGCTGCACCCCAAGAGCCTCGTGGTCGGCATGGGCTGCAACCGCGGCACCCCCTTCGAGACGCTGCGCGCGCTGCTCACCGAGACGCTGGCCGCGCACGACCTGGCCCTCGAATCCGTGACGGCGATCACCACCGTCGACCTCAAGGCCGGTGAGATCGGCCTGCTGCAACTCGTGAAGCAACTCGGGGTGCCGCTGCTCGACTTCACGCCGGAGACGCTCACCGAGCAGGACGTGCCCACGCCCAGCGCGCTGGTGCAGGGGCACGTGGGCACCCCGTCGGTGGCGGAGGCCTCCGTCCTCGCCAAGGGCGCCGAGCTGCTCGTGCCGAAGCAGCGCAACGCGGACGCGACGTGCGCCGTCGGACGGATCCCGTGCGGGGGAGGCTCAGCGTGGTCGGCCTGGGCCCCGGCTCCCGCGACCTGCTCACCCCCGCGCCGTGGAGCGGCTCCGCCAGGCCACCTTCGTCGTCGGCTACGGGCCTTACGTGAAGCAGATCCGCGACCTGATCCGGCCCGGCACCCGCGTGCTGGCGTCCAAGATGGGCACCGAGGAGATGCGCACCTCCGCAGCCATCGAAGCCGCCCGCGGCGGCGAGAATGTCGCGCTGGTCTGCGGCGGCGACCCCGCCATCTATGCGATGGCCAGCCCCGTCCTGGAACAGGGCACCGACGGCATAGACGTCGACATCGTGCCCGGGGTCACCGCCAGCCTCGCCGCCTCGGCGATCCTCGGTGCGCCGCTCGGCCACGATCACGTGACCCTCTCGCTCTCCGACCTGCACACCAGTTGGGAGAACATCGAGAAGCGGCTCTTCGCCGCTGCGGACGGCGACTTCGTCGTCGCCCTGTACAACCCCCGCAGCCGCACCCGGCTGCGGCACCTGCCGCGGGCCATCGAGATCCTCGGCACCAGACGCTCGCCCGACACGCCGGTCGCCGTGGTGCAGCAGGCCTGCCGCAAGCGGCAGAAGGTCATCACCAGCACACTCGCCGAGTTCAACCCCGAATGGGTGGACATGAACTCCCTGGTGGTCGTCGGCTCGTCCACGACGCGGTTCGTCACCACCGGCGGCGGGAGACCCGGATCGTCACGCCCCGCGACTACGCCTGGATGCCCACCGAGACGACGGAGCCCACCGAGACGACGGAGCCCACCGCATGACCACCCCACTCGTGATCGCCGCCCACGGCACCCGCGACGCGCAGGGGAGGCCGTCAGCCGGGAACTCGCCGACCGGGTGCAGGCCCTGCTGCCGGACAGGCGCGTCGCCATCGGTTTCGTGGAGCTCAGCTCGCCGTCGATCCCTGAAGCGCTCGTCGACGTGCTCCGCCACCAGGAGGATCCGCGCGCCGTCGTCGTCCCCTGATGCTCGGCACCGGCGGCCACGTCCGCGTCGACATCCCCCAGTTCATCGCGGAGGCGCTGGAGGCCGTGCCCGGTTCCACGATCGACTACGCGACGCACCTTGGGCCCGATCCGCGCCTCGTCGATGCCGTCCGCCACCGGATCGCGGCGGTGATGGGGACTGGGTTCCCGCCGACACCACGGTCGTCCTCGTGGGGCGTGGCGCGCTGGTGCCCGACGCCAACGCCGACCACGTCCGGCTCGCCCGGCTGCACTTCGAGACGGGAGGCTGGCAGGGGTCGAGCCCGGTTTCATCCAGGTGACTCGGCCCAGCCTGCCGGAGGCGCTCGACCGCACCTACGCGGCCGGGGCAGGAGGATCGTCGTCATGGGGCACTGGCTGTTCCCGGGACGGCTGCGCACGTGGACGCACGAGCAGTCGGCCGCCTGGGCCGCCGCCCACCCGGATGCGCAGGTGCGCGTCGCCGAGGTGATCGGCGCCTGTGACGAGCTGGCCCACGTGGTCGCCGACCGTTACCGGGAGACGCTGCTGGACGCCCCGGGGCGGGCGCCCCGCCTACCTCAGCGGCCTGCGGCTGGGGGCCGCCGGGTTGTCGTCGTCGGGGGAGGCGCCGTGTCGACCCGCCGGGTGCCGCGGCTGCTTGATTCCGGCGCCGACGTCACGCTGATCTCCCCGACGGTGACGCCCGTGCTGGAGGCGCTTGCCGCGGATGGGCGCCTCGCCTGGGAGCGGCGCGGCTACGCCCAGGGCGATGTCGCAGGCGCCTGGTACGTCCTGGCCCAGACCGACGACCCGCGCGTCAACGCCCTCATCGCTGCCGAGGCGGAGGAGGGACGCACGTTCTGTGTGCGGGCCGACGACGCCACGGGCGGCAGCGCCTGGACCGCGATCACCATGAACTCCGACGGCGTCACCGTCGGCGTGCTCGGCAGCCGCGACCCCGTCCGCTCCCGGGGCGTCCGCGACGCGCTACTCGCATCCGTCCGCTCCGCACTGTCCAGGGAGGCGTCATGACCGGCTATCTCAGGACCGGCGAGGAGATCTACGAGGAATCGTTCCGGATCATCCGCGCCGAGACCGACCTGGCGCGCTTCCCGGCCGATGTCAGCCGCGCCGTCGTGCGGATGGTGCACGCCGCCGGCGCCACCGACATCGCCGACGACGTGGCGTTCACCCCGAACGTGGTGGCGGCCGCCAACGCCGCACTGCGCGCCGGTGCCCCCATCCTCTGTGACTCGTCGATGGTCGCCACCGGCGTCATCGTCTCGCGGCTGCCCCGTGACAACGAGGTGGTCTGTCACATCAAGGACCCCGCGCTCGCCGAGGTGGCGACCGCGAAGGGCATCACGAAGACGATGGCCGCCGTCGACCTGTGGCTGCCGCGGCTGGAGGGCGCCGTCGTCGCCGTGGGAAACGCCCCGACGGCGTTGTTCCGCCTGCTGGAAATCGTGGGTGAGACGGGGGTCAGGCCCGCGGCTGTGATCGGCATCCCGGTCGGCTTCGTCGGCGCTGCGGAGTCAAAGGAGGCGCTGGTCGCCAACCCGTTCGGCCTGGACTACCTGGTGGTCCGGGGCGTCGCGGCGGGAGCGCCATGACGGTCGCGGCGGTCAACGCGATCGCCAGCACCGACGAGCTGACCAACACCTCGCGCCAGGACTGACGCTTCTCTCGGCCGCACCAGAGCGAGCCCGAGCTCGTCGATGCGCTCGCTTCCGTTGCCCATGGGACAGGGCACGGCGTCATCCTCGACGCGGTGCGGGCCGCCTCCATGACGCTCGACCCGCTTACGCGACCCCGGCCCCGGAGGCGCGAGGGGCTCTGGAAGACTGGCCTCACAACAAGAAAACCGCTTCGTGCAGGCACAGGAACCCGGGAGTTGTCCGGGACGGTCGCGCCACTGTGAGCCCCTTTCAGGGGAAGTCAGGAACTCGGCCTGCGCGGACCGACGCCCGGGACGCTGAATCCCGGCGGAAGGAGTGCAGATGCACATCGCTGAAGGGTTTCTCCCACCCCTCCAATGCGCGGCATGGTTCGCCGTCGCCACCCCATTCGTGATTCATGGCGCGCGCGCCGTCCTCCGCGAGGCGAAGAAATCCCCGGAGAACAAGCTGCTGCTCGCCGCCGCGGGTGCTTTCACCTTCGTCCTCTCGGCCATCAAGCTGCCGTCGGTGACCGGTAGCTCGTCGCATCCCACCGGCACCGGAGCCGGGGCCATCCTGTTCAAACCGCCCGTCATGGCGTTCCTCGGCACGGTCGTGCTGCTGTTCCAGGCCCTGTTGCTTGCGCACGGCGGCCTGACGACGCTGGGCGCGAACGTGTTCTCGATGGCGATCGCCGGCCCTGGGCGGGCTACGGCGTCTGGCGCCTGCTCAAGGCGGCGAAGGCCCCCACCTGGCTGGGCGTGTTCTTCGCCATGGCCGTGGCGAACCTGTTCACCTACTGCGTCACGTCGCTGCAACTGGCACTGGCCTACCCCGACGCCACGACGGGCTTCCTGGGCGCCGTCGCCAAGTTCCTCGGCGTCTTCGCCGTCACCCAGATCCCGCTGTCCATCGCCGAAGGCGTCCTCGGGTGCTTCTGTTCGGGTTCTTCACCCGCGTCGCGCCGGCCGAGCTGGCTCGCTTGGGCGTCACCGCGTCGGACAAGGAGGTCGTTCATGTTTGAGCGCAAGGACTGGTTCATCGGGCTGGCCCTCGTGGCCGTCATCGTCGCGATCTTCGCGTTCTCGCTGACCATGGCCCCGAAGCCCGCGGAAGGCGAGGAGGCATTCGGGGCAGCGACGCGGCCGTGACCGCGATCCTCGAGGATGAGCACGGCGCCCTGCCCTGGTTCTCCCCGATCTTCGAGCCCGGCAGCGGCGAGATCGAGTCGGGCTTGTTCGCCGTCCAGGCGGCGCTCGGTGCGGGAGTTCTCGGCTTCGCCCTCGGCCAGCTCCGCGGCAGGGCTGCGGCCCGGCGCGAGCCGGAGTCGGCACGACAGTGACCACCTACTCCATCGACGACGCCGCCTGGGCCAGCCCGTGGCGGCGCCGTCGAGTGGGGAGAAGGTGCTGCTCAGTCTTGCGCTCGTGCTCACCGCGCTGCTCACACCCCCTGGCCCGGATGCGTGGCCGTGGCCCTGGTCTCCGTCTTCCTGATCATCGGCCCGGCCCGCATCCGACCATCCCTGCTTGCCACTGTGCTCGTCGCGCCGTTGACCTTCCTGTTGCTCGGCACCCTTCCCGTCGTCCTTCAGTTCGGTGGCGACGGGTGGGGCGTCGGCCCGTTGCGGCTCACGCAGGAGGGGCTGACCACCGCGGCAGGGCTCTTCGTCCACGGCATCGCGGGCACGCTCGCCATCATGGTGTTGGCCACGACGACGCCGATGATCGACGTCCTGACCTGGTTACGCGGACTCCACCTTCCGGACCCGCTCCTGGAGATCGCGTCGCTGACCTATCGACTGTTGTTCCTGCTGTTGGCCGCCACCATCGCGGTGCGAGGCGCGCAGCACGCGCGGTTGGGCGACGAGGCCACGTTCCGACGTCGCTGGGCCACCGTGGCCTCGACGACGGGGAGCATCATCCTGCGCACGTGGGACCGCGCCGCGCGCCTGCAGCGCGGGCTCGAGGGCCGTGGCTACGAGGATTCGCTGGTTACGTTGGCGCCCGTCCGCCGCCGGAGTTGGTCCTTCGTCGGGATGACCGCGGCCGGCGTGTCCGGGGTGTGGCTCCTCTGCTGGGCGGCGGCATGACCGAGATCCTCGGTGCCGTCGACCTCACAGCGGGATTCCCCGGGAACGCACCGGTGCTCGACGGCGCGGGTGTCTCGATCCGACGCGGCGTCCGCATGGCGCTGCTCGGCCCGAACGGATCCGGCAAGACGACCCTGCTGCGCTGCCTGGCTGGCGCGCTCCCGCCGATCCGCGGCACGATCCGCGCGGAGGGCACGGCGCTGGCGCACGACAGGGCCTCGTTGCGCGCGCACCGGCGGCGGGTGCAACTGGTGCTGCAGGACCCGGACGACCAGCTGTTCTGCGCCGACGTCACGCAGGACGTCTCCTTCGGCCCGCTCAACCTCGGCCTCGGTGAGGCTGACGCGCGCGCCCGCGTCGAAGAGGCGCTCGAACTGCTGGCCGTCACGCACCTCGCCGAGCGTCCCACCCATCAATTGAGCTACGGCGAGCGCAAGCGCGTCGCCATCGCCGGCGCCGTCGCGATGCGCCCCTCCGTGCTACTGCTGGACGAGCCGACCGCCGGGCTCGACCCGGCAGGTGTCGCCGAGCTGATGACGACGTTGGACGGCCTCGAGACCACGGTCATGCTGGCCACGCACGACGTCGACCTTGCGCTGAGCTGGGCCGACGAGGTGGCGGTGGTCGGAGATCGTCGCGTCAGGCAGGGGACCCCTCGATTCTCGGCGACGAGGGCCTGCTCGCCTCCGCCCGCCTGCGCCGCCCCTGGCAGCTGGAACTCCTGCACCGGCTCGGGCTGCCCGCAAGCCCGCTGCCCGCACCGTCGACGACGTGGCGCGAGCGATCCAGTGTTAGGCCTTCGCCACCGCCCACTGGGTGACGGTGCGGAGCGGCTTCCAGCCGAGCAGCGATCCCAGCGGCTCGACGTTTTCGACCTGGATCCGCGACAGGTGGCCGCCCCAGCGCTCGTGAGCGGCCACGCACAGCTGCTCGGCCTCGACGGTGATGCCGTGGACGACGAGTCGACCACCGTCGCGCAGCGCCGCCATGGCCAGCTCCAGCACCTCCAGGGTGCCGCCGCCGCCGACGAACACGGCATCAGGGCGGGCAGACCGCCCAGCACCTCGGCGGCGTCCCCTCGACAAGCCGGAAGGCTCCTTCGCGGGTGAGACGCTCGGCGTTGCCGAGGGCCCGCGACGCCCGGTCGGACCGACGTTCGACGCCGATGGCGCGAGCCCCTCGGCTGCCCGGCACCATTCGACGGCGATCGAACCCGCGCCGGTGCCGACGTCCCACAGCAGTTGCCCGGGCAGCGGCCGCAGATGTGCCAGGGCGCTCGCGCGGATCACCCGCTTCGTGATGAGGCCATCGCTTGCGAAAACCTCGTCCGGCAGCCCGGGCATGCGCCCGAGCAGGGCCGCGTCTCGATCGACAATCATGCCCGCATCGTATTGGAGGAAGCGTGACCAGAGGACGCACCACCGTCGACCCCGGCGACGGCCTCACGACGAAGGAGCGGCGCAGCCGTCCGCTGCTGCTGGTCTACACCGGAGACGGCAAGGGCAAGACCAGCGCCGCCGTGGGCACGGCCCTGCGGTCATGGGCGCAGGGCTGGCCCGTCGGCGTCTACCAGTTCGTGAAGTCCGCGTCCTGGACGACGGGGAGTACCAGGCGCTGACGAGGCTCGGCGAGCTCGACGGCAACGTCACCTTCGAGCGGATGGGCACCGGCTGCACCTGGATGCGCTCGGCCCACGGCGGCGAGGTGAGCGCGGAGGACGCGGCCAGGGCCGCCTGGGCGCACGTCAGGCAGGGCATCGCGGAGGAGCGGCACCGCTTCTGGCTGCTTGACGAGTTCACCTACCCGATGGCGTGGGGCTGGGTCGATGTCGACGAGGTCGCCGCGACGCTGCGGGAACGCCCCGGGACCCAGCACGTGGTCATCACGGGGCGACGCTGCCCGCAGCCCATCCTCGACCTTGCCGACCTCGTCACCGAGATGACAAAGGTCAAGCACCCTTCGACAAGGGGCAGAAGGGGCAGGCGGGCATCGAATGGTGATCCCACGCTTCGTGATCGCCGCGCCCGCCTCCGGGCACGGCAAGACGACGGTGGCGACCGGCGTCATGGCCGCCCTACACGGCCGCGGTGTCGAGGTGGCGCCGTTCAAGGTCGGCCCCGACTACATCGATCCCGGCTATCACGCACTCGCCTCAGGCAGGCCGGGCCGCAACCTCGACCCGTTCCTCTGCGGCGAGGAGCTGATGGCCCGCTGCTGCTGCACGGCGCGAAGGGTGCCGACGTCGCCGTCGTGGAGGGCGTGATGGGCCTGTTCGACGGGCGCCTCGGCACCGACGGCTTCGCCTCGACGGCTCACGTCGCGCGCCTGATCGACGCCCCCGTGGTGCTAGTCGTCGATGCCCGGCACACCTCGCGCAGTGTCGGCGCGGTGGCGCTCGGCATGGCCGGATTCGACCCGGACGTCCGGATCGCCGGCGTTGTCCTGAACCAGATCGGCAGCCCGCGTCACGAGGCGGAGGCGCGCGCGGCGGTCGAGGGCGTCGGCGTGCCGGTGCTGGGCGTGCTGCCGCGGAATCTGGAGATTGAGGCCCCTCGCGGCACCTCGGCCTGGTCCCCGCTGCGGAGCGCGACGACGCGGGCATCGTCGCCATGGGCAGGGCGGTCGCCGGGCACGTCGACCTCGACGCGTTGCTGGCCATCGCTCGCACGGCCGGCCCGCTTGACGCGAAGCCTTGGGATCCCCACCACCTGTTGACCCGATCCCCGGAGCGGAGCGCCGTGATCGTGTCGCCACGAGCAGATCGAGCAGGGCTCGCCCAGCCAAGAGTCGCTATCGCGGGCGGACGCGCGTTCACGTTCCGGTACCCCGAAACCGACGAGCTCCTGATCGCGGCGGGGTGTGAACCGGTGGTGTTCGACCCGCTGACGGACACCGAGCTTCCCGCGGGAACGGCGGGGCTCTGGCTCGGCGGAGGCTTCCCCGAGGTGCACGCCAAGGAGCTCGCGGGCAACAAGCCCCTTCTCGCCGCGATCCGCGACGCCATCGCAGACGGCGTGCCCACCGTCGCCGAGTGCGCGGGGCTGCTGTATCTGTGCCGGGAGCTCGACGGCGAGCCGATGGTCGGGGCGCTGCCGGGCACCTCGGCGATGACCGCCAAGCTGACCATGGGCTACCGGGAGGCGACCGCGGAGGCCGACTCGCTGCTTGGCCGGGTCGGCGAGACGATCACCGGGCACGAGTTCCACCGCACCACCGCCGACCCCGGCGAGCGCGCCGCCTGGGTCCTCGACGGCCGCCGCGACGGCGTCTCGTCCCCGACGCTGCACGCGTCCTACCTTCACGTCCACTGGGCCGGCCACCCGCAGCTGGCCCGGCGTTTCACAGATGCGGTCCATCACCGCTGGCTGAGCCGGACCGCGCCGCAGGAGGCGACCGCTGACCTCGGGGTCGCACTTCGCGCTGAAACGACCTCCTCTGCGTCGGCGATCAGGCAAGCCCGATTGCCCTCGGCCGTCGTCCGCGTCGAGCCGAGTCAACAACATCCGGGAGCGGATCTGGCGCACCACGGGACAGGGATCTCGCGCCCGGATTGATCGACTTCGCGGTCAACGTACGCCAACCGCGGACGCCCGGGTGGCTCGTCGAGGCGATCCTCCGCGAAGCCGACTGGGCCTCCTACCCCGATCCTGCGCCGGCGCGAGCCGCGATCGCCGCGCATCACGGGTCGGGGAGGACATGGTCCTCCCGTCGCGGGGCGGCCGAGGCATTCACGCTGATCGCTCGTGCGATCCACGGCGACGCCGTCGTCGTCCATCCGCAGTTCACCGAGCCCGAGGCGGCCCTCCTCGCCGCCGGACGCACCCCACGACGCCACCTCCTCGCCGCAGACGATGGCTTCCGCCTCGACCCCGCTTCGGTTCCCCGGTCGACCTCGCCATCGTCGGGAATCCCACCAATCCCACGGCCGTGCTGCACCGGCGCGAGGACCTGCTCGCCCTGCGTGCCCGGACCCTCGTCGTCGACGAGGCCTTCCTCGACACGATCCCGCACGGGCCCAGACGATCATCGCCGATGCCATGCCGGGCCGACTCGTCCTGCGTTCCCTCACCAAGACGTGGGCGATCGCAGGCATCCGGGTGGGGTACGTCGTCGGCGATCCGATCCTCATCGCCCGGCTGCGCGCCCAACAGCCGCCGTGGTCGGTGTCCACGCCCGCCATCGCGGCCACTCTCGCCTGCCTCTCACCCGAGCGCCGCGGCGAGGCCGCGCGCCTGGCCGCAGAGGGCGTCGCCGCCCGCGCGGACCTGGCCGACCGCCTCCGCGCCGCGAGCCTGAGACCCATCGACGGCGCGGCCCCTTCGTCCTCGTCAACACGTCGGGCATCGCTCCCGGATCCCTCCGGGAGCCGCTCGCCGCGCGCGGCTACGCTGTCCGCCGCGGAGAGTCGTTCCCGGCCTCGGCCCGTCGTGGCTGCGACTCGCCGCCCGCACCCCCGACCACCACGCAGGGCTCGTCGCGGCCCTCTCAGACATCAAGGAACGCCAATGCAGCAAGAACTGAAGCCCGGCGAGGTCGTGCTCGTGGGAGGAGGCCCCGGCGATCCCGATCTCCTCACCGTCGCGGGGCTGCGTGCCATCCAGCAGGCCGACGTTGTCGTCCACGACCGACTGGGGCCGGTCAGCTCGCTGGGCGAGGTGAACCCCGACGCGGAGCTCGTCAACGTCGGCAAGATCCCGCGTGGAGCGTTCACGCCGCAGGAGGAGATCAACGGCATCCTTATCGACCGGGCGAGGAGGGGCTGCGCGTCGTGCGTGTGAAGGGCGGCGACAACTTCGTGTTCGGCCGTGGCGGAGAGGAGTGGCAGGCCTGCGCCGAGGCGGGCGTGCCCGTGCGCGTCATCCCCGGCGTCACCTCGGCTGTCGCAGTGCCCGCCCTCGCGGGATTCCCGTGACCCACCGCACCTTGTCGCAGGGCTTCACCGTCGTCTCGGGACACGTCCCGCCCGGCGATCCGCGCAGCCAGCTTGACTGGAAGGCCCTCGCCGCCACCCGCACGACCCTCGTCCTTCTCATGGCCGTGAAGTGCCTGCCGGAGATCACCGAGGCCCTCATCGACGGCGGCCTCCCCGCCTTGACGCCCGCGGCCATCGTCGCCGAAGGCTCGACGGCGAGGCAGCAGTCGTGGACCGGCACGCTCGCCGACATCGCCGCCATCTCCGAGGCCAGCAGCGTGCGTCCGCCCGCGATCGTGGTGATCGGCGACGTCGCGGGCCTCCGACTCACGTGATTTCCACCTGTAGTTCTTGACGGGGTGTGCCCGGCGGACGAGGGATGGCGCGTGACGATCCTTCTGTGTCGGAAGGCACGGTTGGCCCGGTTCAGCGTCGGGAGGCTGGGTCTCTGTGGAAATCACGCCGACCCGACGACTGATCCCGCGCGGTCGATGCAGACCACACCGATACTCACCGGCGCGCCGCGGAGCACCCTCTCGGCCCGTGCGCGGGCGGCGGCGGCGATGGTGTGACCCAGCGGGACGCCCGCGGCATGACACAGCTGGAGCGCGCGCATCGCCGTGTTCGACGCCCGCACCTCCTCGGTGAGGGTGGGTGAGGCACCGGCAGAGGAGGCCAGGTCGGCCAGGTGCGTCGTGTCGACGGCGGTGCGGTGCGAGTGCAGGTCGAGGTGGCCAGCGGCGAGCTTGCTCAGCTTCGCGAAGCCCCCACCAGGGTGAGCCGCTCTACGGGATGACGCGAGACATACTTCAGCACGGCGCCGACGAAGTCGCCCATGTCCAGGAGCGCGAGTTCGGGGAGTCCGAACAGTTCCGTTGCCACCCGTTCCGACGTCGACCCGGTACACCCGCCAGGTGGGTAAGCCCGCGGCGCGGGCGACGTCGACGCCGCGCCGGATCGAGTCGATCCACGCCGAGCACGAGTACGGGACAACGACACCGGTGGTGCCGAGGATGGAAATGCCGCCCACGATGCCGATCCGCGGGTTCCACGTCCGGCGCGCCAGCTCCTCCCCGCCGTCGACCGAGATCTCGACAACGGCATCCGTCGCGACACCGAGGCGCGCGGAGGCGCGGGCCAGGTTGTCTGCGATGTACCCGCGCGGGCCGGGGTTGATGGCGGGCTCACCGACCGCCAGCGGCAGACCAGGCAGTGTGACCCGCCCGACTCCGGGTCCGCCCGGAACCTGATCCCCCGCCGGACGCCCCGCGCCGGACGTGCGCCCTGACCACGGCTCCGTGGGTGACGTCGGGGTCGTCGCCTGCATCCTTCTGCACCGCGGCCATCGCAACGCCGTCGGCCAGCTCCTCCTGAGTCAGCGCGAATGCGACGTCGTGCCCCTTCGGGAGGCAGACCCGCACCGGGTCCGGGAACTCGCCGGTGTGCAGCGCCACCCAGGCGGCGGTCGCGGCCGCCGCGGCGCAGGCACCCGTCGTCCACCCGGGCGCAGCCCGGAGGACCTCAACTGCCCGCGTCTTCCACCCTCCGCGTCCGTCACACCGTCACCCTATCCAGCCAACCTCCGCTCCCGCCGACCACCCCTCAGTGCACCGGTGTCTGTCCACCTCGATGAGCGGCAAGCGTGCCGCTCGGTGTCGTCGGCATCTGCGGAGAGCCCATGGCCCCGGAAACAGTGGCCCCGATCCCGGAACCCGTGACCGGCGGCGCGCGCCGTTGCCCCTGGCGCCCTGGCTGGTTGACTGGTGGGGAATCAGAAGTGCGGGAGGGCGAGTGATGAGCGACATTCAGGTCGGGGTTTTCGGGGTCAGCGGTCGCATGGGCAGCGAGGTCGTGCGGGCCGTCGGTCGTGCCGACGGCATGACCGTGGTCGGTGGGAGCGACCTCGGCGAGCCCGCGAGCAGGTCGAGCGGGCGAAGGTCGTCGTCGACTTCACCCATCCCGACGCGGTGATGGACAACATCGCCTGGTGCGTCGACCGCGGCATCTCCATGGTGATCGGCACCACCGGATTCACCCCCGAGCGCCTCGACGCGGTCCGCGCACTGCTCGCCGACCGTCCCGAGGTCGGAGTCCTGATCGCCTCGAACTTCTCCATCGGTGCGGTCCTGATGATGCAGTTCGCCGAGAAGGCGGCGCGGTTCTACCCGTCGGCCGAGATCATCGAACTGCACCACCCGAACAAGGCCGACGCCCCCTCGGGGACCTCCGCCACCACCGCCCGCAGGATCTCTGCCGGACGGGCGGCGGCCGCGCTCGGGCCGGTCCCCGACGCCACGGTGCACGACGACGGCGCCCGCGGCGCGGTGGTCGACGGCATCCACATCCACGGCGTCCGCCTGCAGGGCCTCGTCGCGCACCAGGAGGTCCTGTTCGGCGACACCGGCGAGACGCTGACGATCCGCCACGACTCGTTCGACCGGGTCTCCTTCATGCCGGGCGTGATCGCGGGCATCCGCTACATCGTCGACAGGCCCGGGCTGACGCTCGAGATGGAGCAGGTCCTGGGCATCTAGTGCAGGTCGCTCCGCCCGCCGCGACCATCGGGGCGGGGTGCGTCACGATGCCTGATTTATAACGGTTTGATAACGGCCTAGCTCTTGGTCTTGCAATTCCCGGATGTATACGTTTACATAGTGCGTGTAAACGTATACATCGCAGCATCGGCGCTGAGATCCCCGACATCGATCGGCCCTGCGGGTCGGAGATGGGCTCACTGGTTCCGGTGCCGTGACGTCGAGAAGCGAGAGGAGGGGCGAGATGGGTGTGACGGTCCACGATGTGGCGCGTGAGGCGCGAGTCTCCATCGCCACGGTTTCGCGCGTGCTCCGTGAGAAGGGGTCGTCAGCCAGGAGCTCTCGGAACGCGTGCGCTCCACCGCGGAGCGACTGGGCTATGTTCCGAATCGGGTGGGGCAAGCGTTGCGTCAGCAGACGGCGAACACGTGGTCAGTGCTTATCCCCGAGCTGAATGCGTTCTTCGCCCAGGTGGTCGCATCGGTGGAGGCGGAGGCTGCCGAGACTGGAACGAGCGTCTACCTGGGCGTGACCAACTATGACCTCGACCAGGGGATGCGACTCATCGAGTCCGCACTCAGCCAGCACTGCTCGGGGCTCATCATCGCGGGGTCCCCATCGCGGCCGAGCTGCTTCAGAACGTACGCATCCCTGTGGTGATCGTGGACCGATACCTCGATGACACCTGGGATGCCGTCCTGCTCGACAATCACAGGGCGGGTCAACTCGCCGGCGAACACCTCCTGGACCTGGGCCGCTCCCGTCCCGTCTGCATAACAGGCCGCGAGCCGGGCGTGCCCGTGAGGATCCGCGCGGAGGGCTTCGCCGCTGCGCTGGCTGATGGGGGCGTCGTCCTGCGGGGTGAAGCCGTCCGCGAGGTGGAACTGACGATCCGCGACGGCAATGAGGCCATGTCGGCACTGCTGGCCGCCCAACCGGACCTCGACTCCGTCTACTGTGCCAGCGGTCCGCTCAGCATGGGCGCGTACTTTGCGTTGCAGGAGCAAGGGGCCCGTGACGTGGCTCTCGTCGCCAACGACGATGAGGATTGGATGGCGATCGCTGCGCCGTCCGTCACCACCGTCCGCCAACCTACCGACCTGATCGGAAAGAGTGCAGCCAATCTTCTGCGCGAACGGATTGCTGACCCGACTGCAGCGCCGCGCACCATTCTCCTCGAGCCTATGCTCATTGTGCGCGACACATCCACGCCGACCACGGTGCTTCGGGCGCCCTCTGGCGAGGAGCGGGAGGAGCGAATGGCATAGTAGATCGCGATCCGGCTTCACTGCGGCGCGTTCTGTCCATGGTGAAGCCCGGTACCGGGCGGGTTGGAACAACGTCGGTTTGGTTCCCGCCGTCAACTCGAGACTCCGTCGATGTGGCCTGCGCGCTCTGCGCACCGATGGCACCCGACGTGATGCGCAGAGTATCAAAGTAGTGACTTCTCTCCTGTGAGAAGCCGCATCCACGTGGACCTTGGCCAATGTTCCATGTGGCTGCGCGACCCCAAATTCACATAAAGGCCAGGCGTGCTTGACCTCTTGCCTGGTCTGTCGCGGCCTGCACCCAGTGATGGGTGCACGCCCAAATCCACATTGCCCGGTTCCAAGCGTGGTTCCGGAAAGGCGCCAGAAGGCGTCCCCCAATGCTCACGATCCATATCTCGTGACGCTTGGCATGCATTCATCGCGTGATGTTCACAAGCAGACTGCCAACGCTGACTAGAAGTGAAGGCAGGACACATCGTAACGCCGTTGCGGATGTCCAACGAGGCCTATGCCTAATTAAGGAGAACACTATGTCTATCCATCGAATTTCCCTCGCGGTCCTGGCTGCTGGCCTTGCCGTGGGGTTGAGCGCCTGCGGCGGCTCCGCGACTGAGTCCGGGGTGACCGGGCCGACCAGATGTACACCTGGGTGTCCAACCAGTCCGACCGGGAGCAGTGGGAGACGTTCGTCGCCGGCGTTCGGGCGTTCGGGGAGGAGGATTTCGCGCTCGAGCTGGAGGGTCCGTCTTTCCAGGAGTACTGGACCCTTGTCAAGACGCGCATGGCGGCCTCTGACGCGCCCTGCATCATGACCACCCAGGCCGCCCGGGCGCAGGAGCTGTCGGAACTCCTGACGCCGCTGGACGAACTGGCCGCGGATGCCGGGCTGGACCTCTCTCAGTACAACGAGGCCATGATGCAGGGCCTCACTGTCGACGGTACCGTCCGGGCAATTCCGTATGACGCTGAACCGATGCTGTTGTTCTACAACGCCGACCTCTTCAAGGCGAAGGGCCTTGAGGCTCCGGGAACCACGTACACCAGGGATCAGTTCCTGTCCGACGCGCAGGAGTTGACCGATGGCGACACGTACGGCTTCGGGGTGAGCGCGGACATCTCATACCCGTACCTTCCGCTCGCCTTCGCCGAAGGCAACGTCCCTACTGCCGACACAGAGCTGGCCATCACCGATGAGGCTTTCGTGTCCGACATCCAGTGGGGCATGGATCTGGTGCACTCCGAGGCGGTGGCCGCAGCGCCCAACCCGGGCGACACCGACGAGGTTGCCCGACAGGCGTTCATGGCCGGTGGTATCGGGATGGTCATCGACGGTCCCTGGTTCTACTCGACCTACCAGGAGGGCTCGGACTTCGAGGTCGGCATCGCCGTGCCTCCGTCGACCTCGGGCGAGAGCATCGGGATGATCCAGGGATCCGGCTTCGGGATCGCGGACTCCTGCCCCGATAAGGCCGCTGCCTTCCAGAACATCATGAAGATGACCACGCCCGAGGTCGTCGGCTACGTCGGCAGCCACCGGGGAACCGTTCCGTCGATCGATTCCGCACTGAAGGGTTGGGCAGAGGGGAAGCCTGAGGCAGACGTCGCCGTCGTCGAGACGCTGCTCGCCTCGGGCTGCCCCTGATCACCACCCCGACCTGGAACCAGGTGGTGACCCAGTTCGGTCAGTACTCGTCCGAGGGTGCGAGAGGCGCCCGGTCTGCCGCCGACATCCTCGGCGCGATCGATCAGGCCGTGGGATGACGCTCACGACCAGCCGGGCTGTGGGCTCTGTCGCAGCCGGAACACGGCGCTCCGGTGGGAACAGGTCACGCAGGCCCGGCATGCGCCAAGGGCTGCTGGCATTCCTCCACCTGGCGCCCGGCATGGGTGGCTTCCTGATCTTCATCGTGATTCCCCTGATCGCCTCCCTGGTGATCAGCTTGTACAACTGGCCGCTGTATGGCGAACGGGAGTTCGTGGGGCTCAGTAACTATGTCCAGTTGCTGAGCGGCGCCGACCCGGCGTTCTATACGGTGCTGCGAAACACCGCCGTCTTCGCGGTCGGGTACACCGTTGCGAACCTCGTCATCTGCACCGGGATCGCCGTGTGGTTGCACTCGCTGCCACGCTGGGCGCCCACCTTCCGTGTCCTCTTCTTCATCCCCGTTGTCACGCCGATGGTGGCCAACGCGCTCATCTGGCGTCTGATGCTGCAGGACAACGGAGTGGTGAACTCCATGCTCGGCACGCTCGGGATCGATGGTCCATCCTGGCTTGGTGACGCCAACTGGGCGATGCTGTCGCTCATCGCGATGTCGCTCTGGCAGGGCATCGGATACAACATCGTTGTGCTTGCAGCCGGGCTCAACAACATCAATCCTTCAGTCCTCGAAGCCGCCCGGATCGACGGCACGAGCGCGTGGTCGCGCTTCTGGAAGGTGACCTTCCCCATGCTGTCGCCGTCGATGTTCTTCGCCAGCGTCATGACCGTCATCGGTGGATTCAAGGTCTTCACCCAGCCGTACATGCTCACCAGAGGCGGGCCGGGGACTCAACGAACACCCTCGTGCTCTACCTCTACCGGGCCGGCTTCTCCTACGACAGGCTCGGGTTTGCGTCGTCGATGGCGTGGGTTCTCTTTGTCATTGTGATGCTGTTTACGGCCCTGCAGTTTGTGGGTCAGCGGAAGTGGGTGAGCTACGATGCCTGATCTTCGTGTCAAGGCGGAAACCCCGAGAATCAGGTGGACCGGGATTGTCAGCAGAGCCCTCCTGGTGTTGTTGGGGTTCCTTTTCTTCGTTCCCTTCCTCTGGATGTTCCTTTCCTCGCTCAAGCCGAGTAACGAGGTGCTCCTTGGAGGTGCCAGCCCTCTGGGTAGCGAGGTGAGATGGGGTAACTACCTCGACGTCTTCACGACGCTTCCGTTCGGCCGGATCCTTTTCAACACGTTCTGGATCGCGGGGCTCGGGGCTCTGATCGCCGTGACTGTGTCAGTTCTCAGCGCGTATGCCTTCGCGCGGCTCGAGTTCAGGGGAAGGAACGCGCTCTTCGCCGTCTTCATCGCAACCCTGATGCTGCCCGTCGAGGTGCTCGTCATCCCCCTGTTCATCGGGACGAACGAACTCGCCATGGTCAACACCTACTCCGCGGTCATCCTGCCCTTCGCATTCGGTGCCTTCGGGACGTTCCTGCTGCGCCAGTACCTGCTCTCGCTGCCGCCGGATTACGAGGAGGCGGCGCGAATCGACGGTGCGAGCCAGTTCCAGTTGCTCCGGCACGTGATCGTCCCCTGCTGCGCGGGCCGATTGCGATCGTGGCGGCCTTCGCCTTCATCGACTACTGGAATGCCTTCCTCTGGCCGCTGATCGTCATCACGGACCCGGCCAAGGCGCCACTGCAGCTCGGCCTCAGCATGTTCTCCGGGAGCGGGGAACCGATTGGGGTCCGCTGATGGCGGCCTGCACGGTTGCAGTGCTGGCGAGCATGGCGATCGTGATTCTCATGCAGCGTCAACTTTCCCGAGGAATGAACATTGGAGGATTCGGTGGTAGATAACAGCGCGCCCATGGGCGACGACGAGCAAGATGAGCTCCGCTGGCAGGCGCTTCGGCGTCCGACGCCTGACTGGTTCAGGCGAGCGAGGTTGGGGTTCTTCATCCACTGGGGCCCTATTCGGTGCCCGCATGGGGGAGCCGAAGGGTGAGTTGGGCACCATTCCTCCGCGGGAGTGGTACACGCACAACCCGTACTCGGAGTGGTACTACAACACCATCCGGATCGAGGGCAGCCCTGCGCAAGAGCACCACCGACGGGTGTATGGCGACAGGCCCTACGACGACTTCATCGATGACTGGCGCGCCGAGCGCTTCGATCCGTCCGCGCTCGTGGGTGAGCTCGCCGCGGCGGGTGGCAGATACGTCGTCCTCACGACCAAGCATCATGACGGTGTCTGCCTCTGGGACGCTCCGGGAAGTGAGGGCCGCAACACGGTGGCCCGAGGCCCGAAGCGGGATCTCGTCGGCGCCTACGCAGACGCCTGCCGAGAGCACGGCGTCCGGTTCGGTGCGTATTACTCCGGCGGCCTTGACTGGCATGTCCGGCCCTTCGCGCCTATCGGTCTGGACGATTCCTGGAGCTTCGACGGCGTCAGGCCCTGGACCGCGAGTATGCCGCGTACGCGGCGGACCACCTGCGCGACCTCGTGCTGCGCTACCGGCCCGACGTGCTCTGGAACGACATCGAATGGCCCGATGAGGGAAGGATTTCAGGCAGAGCGGGATCGGGCGCGTCTTCGAGGAGTACTACGCTGCGAACCCCGATGGCGTGGTCAACGATCGCTGGCACGTGCCGCACTCGGACTACACGACCAGCGAGTACCAGCACCTGTTGAGCTCCGAGGACGCCGCTACATGGGAAAACTGCCGCGGTGTGGGGCTCTCCTTCGCCTACAACCGGGCGGAAGGCAGGGAGCATGCATTGACCGGTCGCAGGGCGGTCCGCCACCTCATCGATGTTGCCTCCCGTGGGGGCGTCTACTGTTCGGCGTCGGCCCGATGGCCGACGGACGGCTTCCCGAGTGGCAGTCGGAGATCGTCGCCGAGATTGCGCGATGGATGCAACCGGCGGGTCAGCTTCTCAATGACATCGGGCCGACCGATCGCATCGTCGAGGTTCCGGGTGCCTGGGTGCGGGTCGCGTCCGCGGCCGACCAGACGCTCCTATTCGTCGACAGTGATGAACCCGTCACCGTGCCTGTCAGTGAGTTGCTGACGCCGGAATGGGGGCATCTGACCGACGGGGTCCTAAGCATGGACGCCCATCGTCCAGGGCCTGCGGTGCTCCGGCTGGCCTGAGCGCGGCTGGGGTCGGGACGCTCTCACGCCGTCCGAGGCTCGCCGGCAAACCCGACGAGCTCCGGACGGTGCAGGTCTTACCTCTGCGAGATGCGCCTGAACTGCGCGTGGGACACGGCGGAGCGTCAGCGCGGCGGCCCGGTGTCATTCGGGAAGTCCGGGCCGCGCTGCAGCATGAGGGCGCGAAGAGCCATGTGGAGATCGAGCCGGCCCGCGCCGACGCCCCACCCCTCACCGAGCAGGGTGGAGATCCGGCCGATGCGTTGCCGCAGGGTGTTCGGGTGGATGAACAGGGCGGCCGCCACGGGCGGCAACTGCGGGCCGAACTCCAGCACCGCCCACGCCGTGCGCACCAGATCGGTCCCGTGCGCGGCGTCGTAGCTCACAAGCGGCGCGGCAGGGGCACGGACCCCCGTGGGAGCGACCCCTCGGCCTCCGCCTCGAGCAGGGCACCGAGCGCTCCGACGGTGTCACCGTCCAGCACCCTGCCCCGAGCAGCAGCAGCGTGGACAGTGCGATCCCGGCGCTGCGGTGGGCGCGGGGATGTCGGTCAGCGGACCCTGCACCCGCGAAGAGCCGACCCGCGCGGAGGGATCATCGACCTCGAGGGCCGCCTGCACCTGGGCTGCGCATGGGCGGTCGGTCTGCACGAGCGCGCACACGTGGTCACCGTGCTCGGCGACGAGCGCGGGGCCTGCACCGCGCGCCTGACGCACGCGAGCGCATCGGGAACCCGTAACGCGGTCCGGACCGCGAGCACCACGAGGGGGCGCCTCGGATCGACGCCGTGGCGCTCCATCCGGGCCCGCAGCGGAGCCCCGGGCACCGCCCGTCCCGAGATGCAGTCGTCGAGCAGCTCAAACTGGGAGCGCTGCTCCGCGTCGGCCTCGATCCGCTCTATCAACGCGGCGAGCCCGAGGTGCAGTGCGGCATGCTCGAGCGCCTCCCGCTCGCCGACGGGGATGGCCCGGTGCACCACCACCGTGCCTAGATGTCTCCCGACCATCCGCGCCGCGCAGATCGTCACATGGCCCTCGCCCGTCGCCACGGGAAACGGCAACCCCGAGGAGAGGGCGGTGGCAGCGCCGCCCTCAACCGCGGGTCGGCGGGACGCTCGTCCGGACCGAGGAACTCGGCACGGGCGTGATAGACGTTTCCGAGCAGGGTCAGGATGCCCCCTGGTCGCGTGAGCCGACCGACTCCACGAGACGGCGATCGAACTCCAGCAGCGACTGCATCGCGTGGACCCTCTCGCGTCCCGCGTCCTCCCGCGCGCCCAGGTCCTCCAGCGCCGCGGTCACGTGGGCGAGCCGCGCGCTGTGGTCGATCGCGACGGCCGCCTGCCGGGCGATGGCCTCGACGATCTCGCGCGTCTCGGCCGGGTACTCGACGCGGCGGCGGTCGGCGATCAACAGCGCACCCTGGATCCGGCCCTGCACGTTCATGGGGACCCCCAGGATGGAGCGGACCCCCTCCAACCGGACGATGGCGTCGATGCTGTCGAGGTGCACGATCGTCGGGTCGTCCGTGTAGTCGGAGGTGGACACCACCGCCATGCCGGTGGCGGCCTTGCCGAGCACCCCGGTGCCGAGCGGCATCCGGATGGTGGCGTACTCCCGGGTGCGGACCCCGTCCGACTGGCAGATGTAGGTCTCCCCGGTGGCGTGGTCGTTCAGCGACACGTAGGCCATGTCGGCGCCCGTCACGGCGCGCGTGCGCTGCACGATCGCGGACAGCACGGAATCGGGATCGGCGATGCCTGCGAGGTCGGCCGCCGTCTCGGACAGGGTGGCCACGAGCAGCCGCGACCTGGACTCCGAGCTGCAGCGCTCTGCGAGCCGCTTCAGGGCTGAGACGGCCTCCGATGGCAGGTCGGGCCGGCGGCGGCAACGATGGTGGAGGCGTCAGCGCCGCCCTCCACCAACCTCAACAGGTCAACCAGCGAGATGGTGGGCATGGCCGATTCTCACATGTGGCGCCCCGATGGTGTGCGATCGGGACATTGAGCCGGGGAGGTGTGCTTCCTAGAGTGACGGCAATCCTTCCAGAGTCGAAAGGTGTCCGATCATGGCCGATCCCATGAAGCTCCACATCCTCTCCACCGGCGTCATGGAGTGCGACCACACGTGGTTGCTGCTCCAGGCAGGCAACACGATCACCGACCGCCACCACAAGGACAAGCCGGCCGTCTGGGCCGAATGTCCCACGCACGCCGTCCTCATCGAGACCCCCGAGGGGCGCATCCTGTGGGACACCGGCGTCCCACGCGACTGGGAGACGAGGTGGGGCCCACCGGCTTCCAGAACTTCTTCCCGGTGCAGGAGGACCCGGCCGGGCCCGGCTACCTCGACTCGGCGCTCGCCGACCTCGAACTCACCACCGATGACATCGACGTCCTCGTGCTCAGCCACCTCCACTTCGATCACGCGGCCAACGCCAGGATGTTCGACAACGGCAAGACCCGCATCCTGGCCCAGGCCGACGAGATCGAGGGCGTGAAGACCATCGACGGATACAGTGCGGGCGCGCACATCGTCTCCGACTTCGCGGGCCTCCCGCTCGAGGCCGTGCACGGCGACACGGAGATCGTCCCGGGGTTTCCGTGATCTCCACGCCCGGACACACGTGGGGCACCATGAGCCTCCAGGTCGACCTCCCGACGCGGGCACCAAGATCTTCACCTCAGACGCCGTCTACCTCGGCGCGAGCTGGGGCCCGCCGGCCATCGGCGCCGGCATCGTGTGGGACTCGGTCCAGTGGCTGGAGTCGGTCAACAAGCTGCGCGGCATCCAGGAGCGCACCGGGGCCGAGATGATCTTCGGGCACGACCCGGAGCAGCGGAAGTCCCTCACCCTCGCGCCCAACGGCTTCTACAGCTGAGCCCGCCATGGTGATCTACGACCTGGCCTGCGGTGCGGGCCACCGCTTCGAGGCACACCTGGCGTCGATGTTCGACGACAATCCTCCCTGTGAATGCGGCGCGACCACCTCACGGGTGCCGAGCCGACTGAACATGGGCAACTCGGCCAGCGCGGGTCCGAGCCGCGACGACATGCCCACCACCTGGCGCGGCACCGGTGGCGGCGACCCGTCGACGTTGAGGGTTGGCATACGGCGATGACGAGGCGTGAGCGGCTCGAGGAGAAGTACCCGGAACTGGCGGGGACAGGCGACCGGTCCTCGCCCACGAGGGTGCCTTCGCCGGTAGGCCGCTCCGGGCAGGCGACGCTCTGGTCGCCGACGTCGCCCGCAGCGCCTTCGGTAAGGAGGAACCATGCTGATCCGCGGGGCTGTGCTGGAGGAGATCGGGCGGGAACGCCCCTACGCCGCCTCCGTGCCGATCCGGGTACAGGAGCTGGAGCTCGCAGGCCCCGGCCCGGGCGAGATCCTGGTGCGGATCGAGGCGGCAGGCATCTGCCACTCCGACCTCTCGGTCGTCGACGGCAACCGGGTCCGGCCTGTGCCCATGCTGCTGGGTCACGAGTCGGCCGGCATCGTGGAGGAGCTCGGCGAGGGGGTCGACGATGTCTCCGTCGGCGACCGGGTCGCCATGTGCTTCCTTCCCCGGTGCGAGGAGTGCGACAACTGCAGACAGGACGGTCGCCTGCCCTGCACGCCGGGCTCGGCCGCCAACAACGCAGGCACCCTGATGGGGGCCGGGTCCTGCTCCACAGGGACGGACCGGACGGCCGGGAGGAGATCAGGCACCACCTCGGCGTCTCCGGCTTCGCGACCCGGGTGGTCGTCAACCGGGCCTCCGCGGTGCCGGTCGGCAACGACGTGCCCCCCGACATCGCGGCGGTGCTCGGGTGTGCCGTGCTGACCGGAGGGGCGCGGTACTCAATGCCGCCGCCCCAAGGCGGGGAGTCCGTCATGATCGTCGGCCTCGGCGGCGTGGGCATGGCCGCGCTGCTCACGGCGCTCAGTCTCGACCTCGAGGTGATCGCCGTGGACGCGCTGGAATCGAAGCTCGAGCTTGCCCTGGAATGGGGCGCGGCGGCCGCGTACACGCCCCAGCAGGTGGCCGACGAGGGATCAGGGCCGACCACGTGATCGAGTGCGCCGGGCACCCGCGCGCATTCGAGACGGCGTTCAAGGCCACCGCCGTCGGGGGACGCACCGTCACCATCGGACTGCCTGCGCCGACGGCCCTGGCCGGGATCTCGCCGCTGACGATCACGGCGGAGGCGCGCACCATCATCGGGTCGTACCTCGGCTCCGCGGTCCCCGCCAGGGACATCCCCAGGTACGCCGACCTCTGGCGCGAAGGTAAGCTCCCGGTGGAGCGGCTGATCTCGTCGCGGATCCGGCTCGACCAGATCAACGAGGCGATGGACCAGCTCGCCCAGGGTCTGGCGATCCGCCAGGTGATCATGTTCGACGAGGAGGACGCATGACGGTCGACGAGGTACTGGCGAAGGTGCCCACCGGGCAGTTCATCGGGGGAGCTTCGTCGTCACCGATGCGACGTTGCCCGTCTACAACCCGGCGACCGGAGAGGTGCTCGCCGAGGTCAGCGACGGTGGCCCGAGCACGCGAGGGCGGCGCTCAATGCCGCCTGCGACGTGGGCGGACAGTGGGCCGCGACCGAACCTCGCGTCCGGGGCGAGATCCTCCGACGCGCCTTCGAGCTCATCGTCGAGCGCGGCGACGACTACGCCACCCTGATGACGCTCGAGATGGGCAAGCCGCTCGCAGAGGCCCGGGGCGAGGTCGGCTACGGGCCGAGTTCTTCCGCTGGTTCTCGGAGGAGGCGTGCCGCATCGAGGGTCGCTGGACCACGGCGCCGGTCGGCGGCAACCGCCTGCTCACCATGAAGCAACCGGTCGGCCCGGTGTACGCGATCACCCCCTGGAACTTCCCTCTCGCGATGGGCACCCGGAAGATCGGCCCGGCGCTGGCGGCCGGCTGCACCGTCGTGATCAAGCCGGCCAGCGCCACCCCGCTGACCATGCTCTACCTGATGCAGACGCTGAAGGATGCGGGCGTGCCTGACGGGGTGGTCAACTGCGTCGTCTCTTCGCGCTCCTCCCAGGTCTCCGAGCCGATCCTGACCGATCCGAGGCTCCGGAAGCTCACGTTCACCGGATCGACAGAGGTCGGCCGAGGGCTCCTCGCGCAGGCAGCGAACGGGGTCCTGCGCACGTCCATGGAACTGGGCGGTAACGCCCCGTTCGCCGTGTTGGCCGACGCCGACGTCGACCAGGCCGTGGCTGGCGCGATGCCCGCGAAGTTCCGCAACAACGGCGAGGCCTGCACCGCCGCGAACCGCTTCTACGTCCACCGGGACGTCGTCGAGGGCTTCACGGCCAAGCTGGTCGAGGCCGCCGAGGGGCTGGTCGTCGGTGACGGGATGGAGGCCGGGTCACCCTCGGGCCGCTGATCGACGCCGACGCCGTCGCGAAGGTACAGGAACTGGTCGACGACGCGGTCGCGAAGGGCGCCCGCGTGCTCACCGGCGGTGCCCCGTCAACGGGCCCGGCCACTTCTTCCAGCCGACGGTGCTCGCCGACGTGCCGCGTGACGCCCGCCTCCTGCGGGAGGAGATCTTCGGGCCGGTCGCTCCCATCGTGACGGTCGACTCCGACGACGACGCCATCGCGTTGTCCAACGAGACCGAGTTCGGCCTGATGGCCTACGTGTACTCCCGGGACATCTCCCGCGTGTTGAAGGCGGCGGAGCTTCTCGAGAGCGGCATGGTCGCGGTCAACACCGGCGTGGTGTCGAACCCGGCGGCACCGTTCGGGGAGTGAAGCAGTCGGGCCTCGGCCGCGAGGGCTCCCACGAGGGCCTCGACGAGTACCTGGAGATCAAGTACCTGGGCATCACCCTGTGAGCGCCTCCTCGGGGTGCCAGGGGTTCGGTTCCCGTTTCCTGGTCGGGGCAGACTCGTCCCTTGAGCGTCGGGTTCGGGTCGCGGGGTCTCTCGAGGCGCCACACGGCGGAGAGTTCCCGCACCTTCGGTTCCACCCTTTCGCAGTGGAGTGGGGGCAGGACCTTGCCGGGTACTTCGTGTCGTTTGTGGCGAAGTGGTCGGCGTTGTGGGTCGATCGTGACCGGTGGATACAGGACCGGGAGCCCGTCCTCGGGATCGATGACCAGCAGCCACTGATACTCCGGTGACTTGTTCGGATCGGGTTCGGCCACCCGGTGATGGAAGGAACACAACAGGGCAAGGTTGGTCAGCTTGGTGGCACCGCCTGCCCACCAGGGAACCGTGTGATGCGCATCGCAGGCGGCGTAGCCGACGTCACAGCCACGGAACACACATCCCTTGTCGCGCAGGTTCAACGCCATCCGCATCGGCTTCGGGATTGTCCGGTTCTCCCGCCCACATCCAAGGGCTGCGACACCGACCCCAACACCGCAGGCAGGATCCCGCATCACAGGCCAGGGCCCGCACATTGGCCGGGTGACCTGTTCACCGGTCGCGGTCAGGGTCGCGTGCCCGATCCCATCGACCAACGTGTCATACGACATGGTGACGATCACCCGCGGCCGGTCGCCGCCATCATCGGGCAGGTCGCCGGTGGCGGCAGCGACCCCCAGCAACCGTTCCAACGCATCTGCCCGGCGCGCCGCTTTCGACGGCACCGGGCCACCCTTGTAGGAGGCGGCAGAGGGCATCAACGCATCCAGCTGGGTCAGCAGGGTCGCCCCGACCACGGGGGTGACTTTCCCTGCGATCCGCATCGATCCGTGATGATCGGGCTCCACGCTCAGGAACCGTTCCTGCGAGGCGATCCGATCCTCGCGGTCGAGGCGTTCGGCCTCCCGCTCCTCCGCGGCCTCCGGATCCAGCAGTTCGGCGACCCGGCGGGCCATCTCGGCCAGGTCGACGGGGTCGAACTTGTCCGCATGCGCGATCAACAACTCCTGCGCCCGGACCACATCATCGACCCCAGCAGTGAGTGTCGCAGCACCCTCACCACGGCCTGCACCTGCGTCAACGACATGACCCGTCGCGCAACGCGAGCCCGATCAACGGGAACCGGTCCGCGAGTTCCCCGGAGAGTCTGCACTGGGCCAGGGCCTCGCGGCGGGTGACCTTGTTCGTCTCATGGACATGGGTGACCGCGTTGAACACGGCGGGCGGGGCACTCAGGCTGGCGCGATGCAGAAGGGAGAGGCGCAGCCCGGCGAGTTGGTCCATCATCTGCGCGATCGAGTCGGCAGCCTCGGCGCATTCCCGGTCGGGGAGGTGGTCGGCCCACGCGGCGATGTCCGCGGCGTGGGCCGAAAGACCCCCACCCGCTCGACGACCACCACGTCCTCCATCCCCCAAGCATAGCCCTAATCAAACGCTATTCAAGACCCCGAGACCATATTTCTTCACATTTTCCGGTGTTGTTCGATGCAGCATCACCCCATGCCAACCCGTTGTACATTCAGACGCGCACGCGTGGATCGAGAGCAATCGCCGTCACATGTGTGATTCAGCCCTGGATCCGGCAATTCGATTATTTGCCAGGGTCGATCGGATGCTCTCGGGCGCGCCACGGCGGTTCCGGCGTCGATGCCGGCCGTCCCTCGAGGCCGGTCGCCTGCGGCGGGTGGCGCGCAGGAGCGTCCGTGGCCAGGGCCGGGCGTGTGGGAACGGAGGCCACCGATTGCGGCCGGCCGGACCTGAATCTCCTCCCGGCGGCTCCTCCGATGCGGCGAGCGGCGGGGGTCAGCGGTGGCTGATGTCGCTGTGCAGCCGCACCAGCTTCAGGTGTGTGCCCTCCTCGTCGATCCCGACCTCCTGGTGCGCCCCGTCGGGGCCCCAGCCACTGCCGGTGAGGAATCCGCGCATCGCGTCGTTGGTGGTGGGCACCCACATGGTCGCCATCTCGTAGCCGTCGGTGCGCAGCGTGTCCACGGCGGCGTTGAGCAGGCGCGAGCCGTGCCCGTGCCGCCTCGCCCGGGGTCGATGATGAACTCACCGATGGCGCCGGTCAGCTCCCCGGCGTCCGGATCCCCGCTCGGGCCGGTGACGGCGAACCCGACGACGCCGACCTCCCCGATCGCGACCAGCACCCGGAAGTGCGCCAGCGGTGGACGCACGATCGCGTCATGCCAGGCGCGGGAGGCCTCGTCGGCCCCGGTCGCCTGCACGGCGTCGGCCAGGTCGGCCGACTCCGACCACACGCGCCGCTGAATGCGGGCGAGGTCGACGGCTTCGGAGGGCAGGGCCAGGCGCACGGTGTCTGTGACGGACATGGCGCCCATCGTATCCATTAGCCTAGGGTCCATGACCGACGCCAACATGCCCCCAAGCTCGCCCCCGGAACTCTGCGCGTCGTACCGCTCGGCGGACTGGGTGACGTCGGGCGCAACATGACCGCATTCGAGATCGACGGGCAGATCGCGCTCGTCGACTGCGGCGTCCTGTTCCCGGAGGACAACCACCCCGGTGTCGACCTGATCCTCCCCGCGCTCGACTACCTCGACGGCCGCATGGACGACATCGTCGCGCTGGTCCTCACCCACGGGCACGAGGACCACATCGGCGCAGTGCCGTACCTTCTCAAGCGCCGCAGCGACATCCCCGTCTTCGGCTCCAAGCTGACGCTTGCCTTCCTGGCCGCGAAGCTGCGCGAGCACCGCATCCGTGACTTCAAGCTCGACGCCGTCGAGGAGGGCGAGATCCTCGAGGTCGGCAACTACGAGTTCGAGTTCCTCGCGGTCAACCACTCCATCCCGGATGCGCTCGCCGTCGCGATCCGCACCGATGCGGGAACAGTCCTGCACACGGGCGACTTCAAGATGGACCAGCTGCCGCTCGACGGCCGCATCACCGACCTGCGCGGCTTCGCCCGCCTCGGTGAGGAGGGCGTCGACCTGTTCATGGCCGACTCCACCAACGCCGAGGTGCCCGGCTTCACCACCCCCGAGGTCGACGTCGAGCCGGCCATCGCCCGCGTCTTCGACGCGGCCGGAGGCAAGCTGATCGTCGCCTGCTTCGCCTCGCACGTGCACCGCGTCCAGCAGGTGCTGAACATGGCCGTCAAGCACAACAGGAAGGTCGTCTACGTCGGCCGCTCCATGGTGCGCAACATGGCGACGGCGCGCGATCTCGGCTACCTCAAGGTGCCGGCCGGCACGCTCATCGAGCTCAAGGAGATCGACAGGTACGCCGACAACGAGGTGGTCATCGTCTCGACCGGCTCGCAGGGAGAGCCGATGGCCGCGCTGAGCCGCATCGCCAACAAGGAGCACCCCGTGGTGGAGGTCGGCCCGGGCGACACCGTGCTGCTGGCCAGCTCGCTCATCCCCGGCAACGAGAACTCCGTCTACCGCGTCGTCAACGGGCTCGCAAAGCTGGGCGCCACTGTCGTGCACAAGGGCAATGCCCTCGTGCATGTCTCGGGTCACGCCTCGGCGGGGAGTTGCTCTACTGCTACAACATCATCAAGCCGAAGAACGCGATGCCCGTCCACGGCGAGGTCCGTCACCTCATCGCAAACGGCAGGCTCGCCGAGAAGACGGGTGTGCCGAAGGACCGCGTCATCGTGGCCGGTGACGGCGATGTGATCGACCTGAAGGGCGGGGTGGCGCGCAAGGTCGGCTCGGTCGACGCGAGCTACATCTTCGTCGACGGCTCGTTCGTCGGTGACATCTCCGACTCGATCATGGACCGCAGGATCCTCGGCGAGGAGGGCTTCGTCTCCGTCATCTCCGTGGTCGACATCCACAACCGGCGGATCGTCTCCGGGCCCGAGGTCCAGGCCCGTGGCCTCGCCGAGGACGACAGCGTCTTCAACGAGGCGAAGAAGCGGGTTGCGGACGCGCTCCTGGATGCGATGCGCGACGGCGTCAACGATCCGTACCGACTCCAGCAGGTGACGCGCAGGGCCTTCGGCCAGTGGATCGCCAAGTCGCTGCGTCGTCGCCCATGATCGTGCCGGTGGTCGTCACCACCTGAGCGGTGCCCCGGTTTGACCGGTTTACCGCTGGCACGTAAAGTAGTCCATCGGTGCTTTGCCCCCGTGCAATCGGGTATCGGGACGGGTAGCCCTGAGCTTTTTTGAGTTGAAACAACGAAGGTAGGTCAGTCGTGTACGCGATCGTGCGCAACGGTGGTCGGCAGCACAAGGTTGCTGTCGGCGACGTCCTGGACATCGATCTGGTGTCCGAAGAGGTCGGCGGTACCGTCACCCTGCAGCCGCTGCTGCTGGTCGACGGCGACACGATCACCTCTGATGCCAAGGGCCTCGGCAAGGTGTCCGTCACCGCCGAGATCCTGGGCCAGACCAAGGGTCCGAAGATCCGGATCCTGAAGTACAAGAACAAGACCGGTTACAAGAAGCGCCAGGGGCACCGCCAGCGGTACACCCAGGTCAAGGTCACCGACATCAAGGCCTGAGGAGTTAGACATGGCACACAAGAAGGGCGCGTCCTCGACGCGCAACGGTCGTGATTCAAACGCTCAGCGTCTGGGCGTCAAGCGCTACGGCGGCCAGCTGGTCGGCGCGGGCGAGATCCTCGTCCGCCAGCGTGGCACCCACTTCCACCCCGGCGTCGGCGTCGGTCGTGGCGGCGACGACACGCTGTTCGCCCTGGTCGAGGGACACGTCGAGTTCGGTGTGAAGCGCGGTCGCCGCGTCGTCAACATCGTTCCCGCCGCCTGAGGCTGAACAACTTTTTTGCAGAGCGGCTGAGGCCCGCACCCGAACGGGTGCGGGCCTCAGCCATTTCCATGTGTGCAATGGTTCATGTCACCCACCGCGTTTGTTGAGGTATGGAGGCGACGATGGAGGATGCGGCCAGCCGGTTCGACCGGTTTGTCGAGGCCCGCGGCGGGGAGCTGTGGGCCGCGGCGTGGCTGCTGACCGGGGACCCCCACCACGCGGAGGATCTCGTCCAGAGTGCGCTGCTGAAGTGCTATCCCAAGTATCCCCGGTTCGATGCGGACCGTGCCTTCGAGGCCTATGTGCGCAAGGCGATCTACCGCACCTTCATCTCGTGGTGGAGGAAGCGCAGCTGGCGTTCCGAGGTGCCCGGTGAGGTGCGCGACGATGGTGCCGCCCACACCGACGCCGTGAACCTGACGCCCGAGCTCGGCCGTGCGCTGCTGGCCCTGCCGAGGGCACAGAGGGCCGTGTTGGTGTTGCGCTACTTCGAGGACCGCACCGCGGTGGACACCGCCCGCCTGCTGGGGATGCCGGACAGCACGGTCGCCTCCCACACCCGCCGTGGACTCGCCGCCCTGCGTGGCGTCGACGCGGTCGCCGAATTGAGGAGCATGCCATGAACGAGTCCCTGCACGATGATCTGCGCGCACTGGTGCCGCCCCGCCGGTGACGGGGGCTGGGGGCCCGAGGTGCGGAGAAGGGGCGCTCCCGCAGGATCGGCGTGGCGGGCGCCCTGGGGGTGGTGGTCGTGGCCGGGCGGTGTGGTTGAGCGCGTCCCTCCTCGGGGCCCGGTCCAGGTGGCCTCACCTGCGCCGTCCGAGTCGGGTCCGGTGCGGATCGACGAGGGATACACGGGAGTCGAGGCCCAGGCCTGCGCCGACCTGCGGGAGGGTCGCCTGACGGCGGCGGAGCCCTCCGGCGACCTGCCCGACGGCGCCACCCGGGCCTGGCTGTGCGGGCCGCAGGACCCCTACCCGTTCGCCGGTCAGCTGGGCCCGCGCGAGCCACTGACCAGCGGGGTCGACCGCATCGTGGCCGCCTTCAACGCCATGCCGGAGGTGGACCCCGATGGATCCGTCGCCTGCCACGACGTCGGTGGGCTGACCTACGCGGTCATCCTCGAGTACGCCGACGGGCCCGTGGTGCTGGACGGGGAGACGGTCAACTGCGAGTTCGTGGCGGGACGGATCGGCGGGGGAGCCCGGTTCCTCACCCACCTCGAGGGTTCTGGGAGGAGGCCCGCGCCACGGCGCCGGCACCGGTCGGTGCGCTCGACCTCTGCGCCAACCGCAGCCTCGACGCGGCCATGAACTACTCCTACGGGTTCGGGAGCTTCCTCGACGACCGCCGCGGTGGACTGACCCGCGGCGTCGTGTGCGGTGTCGCGGCCGACGCTGCCGATCTCGACGCACCGACCGTGACGGTGCCGCTGCCCGACGCGGTGGTACGCGACCTGGCCACCGCCACGCTCGAGCCGTACACCCCGGACCCGTTGGGTGAGCCCTCCAGCCTGCGCCCCGCCTACGTCGTGCTCGTCAACGGCTTCGGAGACCCCGTCACCTATGTGCTCGGCAACGACGGTGAGGCGTTCGTCAACCAGCCCGACGGCGTACAGGTCTGGCGGGCCGGTGACGACGTCGCCGCGCAGTGGAGTGGCGTGCTCGCCCAGGTGCGGGTCACCCCGTTCTATCAGCCGCCGGACGTGTGCGGCGGCTACGACCCCGCCACCATGACGGGCGACCCGGCCAAGGCCGTCAGCGGCATCGTCTGCGCGCCCCCCGATGCGCTGCCCGCGAAGGGCCCGGAGCTCGACCCGGCGCTGGCCGGCGAGATCGGCCGGCTGTTCGCAGAGGGTGCGGGGGAGGAGTGGGACAGATGAACAGTGCGAACTTCGTCGTCCTCACAGATTCCGACGGGGCGGTCACCCGGCTCTACTGGGATGGCACCCTGCCGGGGCGACTGGTCCAGGAGGGAAGCGGAGCCAGCCGGCCCCTGCCCGACCACATCAGGATTGCGCTGGAGGAGTACGGCCTGAGCTTCGTGCCGGAGTGATTCCGGCGTGGCCGGTAGACTGACGCTCGCTATGGCTATTCCTTCCTTCGTAGACCGCGTCAAGCTGACCGTCCAGGCCGGCAACGGCGGGCACGGCTGCGCCTCCATCCACCGCGAGAAGTTCAAGCCGCTCGGCGGCCCCGACGGCGGCAACGGCGGCGAGGGTGGATCCATCACCCTGCGCGTCGATGACTCGCTCTCGACGCTCGTCGAGTACCACCGCCAGTCGATGCGCAAGGCCACCAACGGCCAGCCCGGCAAGGGCGACTTCCAGCACGGCGCCCGCGGCGAGTCGATCGTGCTGCCCGTCCCTGCGGGCACGGTCGTCACCGACGCCGAGACCGGCCAGCTGATGGCCGACCTCACCGACCCCGGCGACGAGCTGATCGTCGCGAAGGGCGGACGCGGCGGCCTCGGCAACGCGGCGCTGGCGACGGCGTCGCGCAAGGCACCCGGCTTCGCGCTCCTCGGCGAGGAGGGCGAGGCCCGCCTGATCCAGCTGGAGCTCAAGGTAGTCGCCGATGTCGGCCTCGTGGGCTTCCCCTCGGCGGGCAAGTCGTCCCTGGTGGCGGCCGTCTCCCGGGCCAGACCGAAGATCGCCGACTACCCCTTCACCACCCTGGTGCCCAACCTGGGCGTCGTGGTGGCGGGCGACGTCACCTACACGGTCGCCGACGTGCCGGGCCTCATCGAGGGAGCCTCCGAGGGCCGCGGCCTCGGCTTCGACTTCCTGCGTCACATCGAGCGCTGCCAGGCCATCATCCACGTGATCGACCTGGGCACCTACGAGCCGGGTCGCGACCCGGTCGAGGACCTGGAGGTGATCGAGGCGGAGCTCACCGCGCACGGCGGTCTCGAGGACCGCGTCCGGCTGATCGCCCTGAACAAGGTCGACCTGCCCGACGCCCACGAACTCGCCGAGATCGCCAAGCCCGAACTGGAGAAGTTCGGCTACCCCATCTTCGTCATCTCCACCAAGACGGGAGAGGGCCTCGGCGCCCTCAAGTTCGCCATGGCGGACATCGTCGCCGCGCGCCGAGCCGCGCTGCCGCCGGCCGAGCCCCGCAAGGTGCTCCGCCCGGCTCCCGTCGCATCCCGCAAGGGGACGTCCGTCGAAGAGTTCACCATCGTCAAGAAGGGCGACGGTGAGGGCGGCTTCGTATGGCGGGTCCGCGGCGAGAAGCCCGAGCGGTGGATCAGGCAGACCGACTTCACCAACGCCGAGGCGGTCGGCTACCTCGCCGACCGGCTCAACCGGCTCGGGGTGGAGACCAGGCTCCTCGAGATCGGCGCACGCCCCGGCGACGCCGTGGCCATCGGCGGCGAGGACGCGGTCGTCTTCGACTTCGCCCCGCAGATCGAGATCGGCGCAGAGATCCTGAGCCGTCGCGGCGAGGACGTCCGCCTCGAGACGGAGCGCCCGGCCGTGTCGCGCCGGAGGAAGATGGACGCCGAGTACCACGCGGCAAAGGCCGTCGACTACGCGGCCAGCGGGTACGAGAAGGAGCCGGAGGACGATGAGGCCTGAGATCGAAGGCGCCAGGCGCGTCGTCGTCAAGGTCGGGTCGTCCTCGCTCACCGACGCAAAGGGCCGTCTCGACCCGCCCGCATCACGCAGCTCGCCGAGCTGCTCGCAGGCATCCATGAGCGCGGCGTGCGCGTCGTGCTCGTCACCTCCGGCGCCATCGCGGCCGCCATCGCCCCGCTCGGGCTGCGGAGGAGGCCCCGCGACCTGGAGACCCAGCAGGCGGCGGCCGCCGTCGGGCAGGGTCTCCTCGTCCGCGCCTACTCCGATGCGTTCGCAGAACATGGCGTCCTGGTGGCCCAACTGCTGCTCACCGTCGAGGACGTGCTGCGTCCGAAGACCTACCGCAACGCGCTCAACACCATCTCGCGGCTGTTCCGCCTCGGCGTCATCCCGATCGTCAACGAGAACGACACGGTCGCCACCCACGAGATCCGCTTCGGGGACAACGACCGGCTGGCGGCCCTGATCGCGCACCTCGTCCGGGCGGACGCGCTGCTCCTGATGAGCGACGTCGACGGTCTGTACACGGCGCACCCGGACACTCCGGGGGCCCACCGGATCGACCGTGTCGACGACATCGGCGCGCTCGAAGTCGACACCTCCCGCGTCGGTTCGAAGGTCGGCACCGGCGGCATGCGCACCAAACTCATCGCGGCGGACATCGCGACCCAGGCCGGTGTCTCCGTCGTGCTCGGGCACGCCGACGACCTCGGGCGCGCCCTCGGCGGTGACGCCGTCGGCACGTTCTTCCCGGCCCGCAGGAAGCGTCGCCCGCGTCGGCTGCTGTGGCTGGAGTTCGCCGCGGAGCCGCGCGGCTGGCTGCACATCGACGAGGGGCGAGGACGGCGCTGCTCGGCAGGAAGGCGTCCCTCCTGGCCGCGGGCATCACCGAGGCACGCGGTGCCTTCGCCGAGGGGAGCCCGTCGAGATCGTCGGCCCCGACGGCCAGCCCGTCGGCCGCGGCTTCGTCGGCTACTCCAGCGCCGAACTGGCAGGCGAGCTCGGCCACTCGAGCGCCGAGGCCGGGCACCGCTCCCTGCGTCCCGTCATCCACCGCGACCACATGGTGCTCTCCTGACCGGAACCCCACGATTCGGCGTGCGCCCGGCTTGTCCGTAGGCTCCGGTGTGTGACTGACATTTTCGGGTGGATCGCCGCAGCCATCGGCATCTCCGCGTCCATCCCACAGATGTGGCGGGTACTGCGTTCGGGAACCAGCGCGGGCATCTCGATGCGGCTGTGGCAGATCAACCTCGCCACCACCGCGGCCTGGGCCGTGCACGGATTCCTCGTCGGCTCGCTGCAGATGCAGTACCCCAACATCATCGGCGCGACGCTGTCGCTGGTGATCCTCGTCTTCGTGCTGCGCGACCGGAAGGAGGGATACCTGTGGGTGACCGTGGTCACCGTTGTCCTGGGGCTGATCCTGGTCGGGATCGACGCGTGGCTCGGGCCCGTCGCGTTCGGCCTGCTCGTGGTCATCCCGCAACTGGTCGGCCAGATCGCACAGCTGCGCTCCCTGCTGGTCACGGCCGATCCGGCCGGTGTCTCGGCGCCGTTCCTCGCGATCTTCCTGCTGGGGCAGGGCCTCTGGTTCGTCTACGGCATCGCCTTCAACGACTGGGCCCTGATCATCTGCGCCGCGGCAATGCTCGCCATCGGCTCCATCAACCTCGTCACCTGCCTGGTGAGGCAGCGCCGGGCCAAGGTCGCGCTCGCCGTCTGAGGCGGGCCACGGCACGGACGGCGCAGGGGCCCCGCACCGTCCCGGATAGACTCGCGGCCATGGACTTCGCCGACCAGGCCCTCGCCGCCCGCACCGCATCCATCGAACTCGCGACCCTCACCAGGGACGCGAAGGACGCCTCCCTCGCGGCGATGGCCGACGCCCTCGCCGCGGCAGAGCCGCAGCTTCTCGAGGCAAACGCCGTCGACGTGGCAGCGGCGCGCGCCGCGGGCACCGAGGAGTCGATCGTCGACCGCCTCGTCCTCACCCCGGAGCGCATCGCCGGGATGGTGCAGGGCCTGCGCGATCTGGCGGCCCTTCCCGACCCGGTCGGCGACGTGGTGCGCGGCTGGCGCGTCGGCAACGGCGTGCGCGTCACGCAGATCCGGGTCCCGTTCGGTGTGGTCGGCATCATCTACGAGGCCCGACCCAACGTCACCGCGGATGCGGCGGGCATCTGCCTGAAGTCGGGCAACGCCGCGCTGTTGCGCGGCTCGTCGTCGGCGCTCAACACCAACCGCGTCACCATTGCGGCCATGCGGCGCGGCCTCGAGGCTGCAGGCGTGACGCCCGACGCGGTGCACCTCGTCGAGGGCGGCCGCGAGGTCACCGGCGACATGATGCGGGCACGGGGGCTCGTCGACGTGCTGATCCCGCGCGGAGGCGCGGGCCTCATCAGGGCGGTCGTCGAAGGCTCCACCGTGCCGGTGATCGAGACCGGCACCGGCAACTGCCACATCTACGTCGACGCCGACGCCGACCTCGACCGGGCGCTCGGCATCCTGCTCAACGCGAAGGTGCAGCGCCCGTCGGTCTGCAACGCCGCCGAGACCCTGCTCGTCCACCGCGCGGTGGCCGACGGGTTCCTGCCCGTGCCATCGCGGCGCTCACGGGGGCCGGTGTCACCATCCACGGCGACGAGGCCACCTGCGGCTACTCCGACCTGGTCGTCCCCGCGACCGCCACCGAGTATGACGAGGAGTATCTGTCGCTCGACCTGGCCGCGCGCGTCGTCGACTCCTTCGAGGAGGCCGTCGAGCACATCCGCAGCCACACCACGGGGCACTCGGAGACCATCATCACCGGCAACCGCGGCACCGCCGACCGCTTCGTCGCCGGCGTCGACGCCGCCGCTGTGCTGGTCAACACGTCCAGCCGGTTCGTCGACGGCGGGGAGTTCGGATTCGGCGCCGAGATCGGCATCTCGACGCAGAAGCTGCACGCCCGTGGGCCGATGGGGCTTCCCGAGATGACGAGCACCAAGTATGTCGTCGAGGGAGAGGGCCAGGTCCGCGCCTGAGGCAACGGCCCTTACCGGCGCCGATGGATTGCTAAGATCGCGTGCCATGAGCCTTCTTCTGGAGACCGCGCCCCTCGTGCCCAGCTGGGTGATGGGTGCCATCGTGCTGGGGATCCTGCTGTTCGCCCTGCTGTGGATCGTGGGCATGGGGTCCGGTCGCCCGCAGTCCAAGTGACGTCCACAGCGCTGGCGCGGGCGGGTCGCCCCGGCCGCTACCGGCTGGGCGTGATGGGTGGCACCTTCGACCCGATCCACCACGGCCACCTCGTCGCCGCCTCCGAGGTGGCTGCGAAGTTCGGCCTCGACGAGGTCGTCTTCGTTCCGACGGGCGTACCGTGGCAGAAGCGCGACCGGGACGTGTCGATGGCGGAGGACCGGTACCTGATGACGGTGATCGCGACGGCCTCGAACCCCGGTTCTCGGTCTCCCGCGTCGACATCGAGCGCCCCGGCGACACCTTCACCGTCGACACCCTGCGTGACCTGCGGGAGGAACGCGGCCCGGACACCGACCTGTTCTTCATCACCGGTGCCGACGCCGTCCGGCAGATCCTCACGTGGCGTGGGGCCGAGGAACTGTTCAACCTCGCGCACTTCGTGGGGGTCACCCGGCCGGGCGTCCCCATGACCGAGGATGACCTCGCGCACCTCCCGAAGGCAGCGTCACGCTGCTCGAAGTGCCCGCGCTTGCGATATCGTCGACCAATTGCCGTGAGCGCGTCCGCGCCCGGCAACCCATCTGGTATCTGGTGCCCGACGGCATCGTCCAGTACATCGCGAAACGTGGGCTCTACCCCACCACGACTCAAAGGTTCTTGCATGACCGTTCCCGCTCCCGTCCTCCAGCACGTCGGCGTGGCCGCCCAGGCCGCCGCGAACAAGCTGGCGGAGGACATCGTCGCGTTCGACGTGTCCGAGCATCTGTCCATCACCGATGTGTTCCTCATCGCCTCAGCGGGCAACGAACGCCAGGTCGGCGCCATCGTCGACGGTGTCGAGGAGGCCCTCCTGAAGATCAAGGTCAAGCCCGTCCGCCGCGAGGGCGACCGCGAGAACCGCTGGGTGCTCCTCGACTACATCGACTTCGTCGTCCACGTCCAGCACACGGAGGAGCGCACCCTCTACAGCCTCGAGCGGCTATGGAAGGACTGCCCGAGATCCCCTTGCGATCGACGTCCCCGCAGAGGCCGAGGAGGCCTGAGGGCCGCAATGGCGAAGGACCCCGTGACCGACCTGGTGGTGCTGCGGCACGGCCAGACCGACTGGAACAGGGAACACCGGTTCCAGGGCCACAGCGACATCCCGCTGAACGCCAGGGGCATCGAGCAGGCCGGGCCGCGGCGCTGGCGCTCTCAGGGCACCGGTTCGACGCCGTCTACTCGTCGCCGCTCGCGCGGGCGCTGCAGACCGCCAGGCTTGTGTGCCCCGAGGCCGACATCCGGGTCGATCCCCGGCTCATGGAGATCAACGTCGGCAGCTGGGCAGGCCTGACCTGGGACCAGATCGTCGAGGAGATGCCGGGCTACGAGGCGCAGTACGCGAACGGGGTCGACTTCCGGCGTTCACCGACCGGGGAGACCCTGGCCGACGTCGTCGCCCGTGGGCTGCCGGCGGTCGAGGAGATCGCGGCCCGGCACGCCGGGGCGCAGGTGCTCATCGTGTCGCACGGGCTGCTCCTGAACCGGGTGCTGCACGCCCTCCTCGGGCTCCACGGCCGGGTGCTCGGCGGGCTCGGCAACGCCCACTTCTCGAGCCTCGGCTTCCATCATGGCGCCTGGCGCCTGCTGTCGCACAACGTCGGCCACTGAACCGGGTCAGCCGGCCCGCCCGGCTGCCACCGGTTCCGGCAGTGGCAGGTCCGCGCCCTGCCCGATCCCGAACAGCTCCGCCATCGCCTCCAGGTACGCCTCGGTGCGGTCCTGTTCGGCCGCAAGGCGGGCCCGGGTGGAGGGCACGTGCAGCAGCCGGGTCGCGAGCCTGCGCAGCGCCGCGGCGGCGTCATCGGATGTGAGGGTGCGCTGCGGCAGCCGCGCCACCTCCTCGTCGACCAGGAAGAGCACCTTCTCGCGCAACCCCACCACGGCGGGGCCGACGGCGCGGGCGCGGAGCCGGGTGAGCGCCTCCGAGATGCCCTCGTTGACGATGGACCGGGCACGCATGGTGTCCTCGGCGATCACGCCCCGACGGCCTCCTGGATGGCGGCCAGATCGACCAGCGTGACGCCGGGCAGCCCGCCACGGCGGGGTCGACGTCCCGCCTGAGCGAGAGGTCAAGGAACGTGACCGGGGCGGTGACGTCCGTCACCGGGACGAGATGGGAGCCCTGACCGCTGCAGGTCACCACCAGGTCGACCCCGGCCAGGCCCTCTGCCAGCCCGGGTGCATGATCGGTACCGTGGGTCTCCGCGAACGCCGCTGCGCGTCCGCTCTCCGAGTGCACCGCGATCCGGGTGACGCCGCGATGGCGCAGGCCAGCCACCACCGCGCCCGCGTAGGCGCCGGTGCCGACGACCAGCACCGCCTGGCGGGGCCAGTCGGCATCGATCAGGTCGAGCCCGGCGGCGACCACGGAGCGCCCGGCCGACTCCAGCGTCGTCTCGTGTGCCACCCGACGCGACGTCTTCAAGGCTTCCCCGGTGGCGATCGTCAACGGGAGCGACGCATACCCGCTTCCTGTGCCGCAGCCAGCGCCCGGCGGAGTTGACCCGCGATCTCCCGCTCCCCGACCACCATCGACTCCAGCCCCGCCGCGACCCGGAACAGGTGCGCCACCGCCGAGTTGCCGAGGAAGACATCCCACGCGGCCGCGCCGTCCGTGCAATCGTTCAGCGTCGCCAGGATCGTGGAGGTGGTGGCGACCGCGTCGTCGGTGTCGAGGATCGCCATCACGCGGTTGCACGTGCCGAGCACGATGCACCCCACGACCCGGCCTGCGCGCGCAGCCGCGCGGTGAGCCCCGGGAGGTGGCCGCTGACCCGCTCGACCTCGGCGAGCCCCTGCCGGTCGTGCGAGATGGTGAAGATCCGAACAGTCATTGTGAAAACTATTCAACCATCGGCCCCCGTGCTCCCCGTTGCGTCCATGATGAAGCCATGATTTTCAGCGCACAGCGGACAAGGGAACAGACTTCCCGACATCCACGTGCGTTGAGGGCGGAGCGGTAGCGTCATAGCCGCTCCGGCCCGGGTCGCTCCGGGACGTCGCAACCGGTGGGACCCTCGCGGCAGGCGAGAGATGAGGGGAATGAAGATGTCGGCACCATCACACAAGATCAGTCACGACCGCGGCGTCCCGCAGGGCACCGATCAGGGACCGCAGGCGTCCACCGCATCCCGGGTGGCCCTGTGAAGGCCGTCGTCGTCGGCGGTGGCGTCGCCGGACTGCTCGCCGCCCTCCGGCTCACGCGGGAGGGGTACCGGGTGACGGTCCGCGAGGCCGCCCCCGATGGGGAGGGATGGTCGCACCGGTCGAGGTGGCAGGGCTGCGCGTCGACTCCGGCGCCGAGGCCTACACCACCCGTGGCGGTGCCATCCATGACCTGTGCGCCGAACTCGGGCTCGAGGTGGCCGCGCCCGTCACCGATCCGTACATCTGGTGGTCGGACGGGGCACACCACCTCGCCGACGGCATCATGGGCATCCCGGGTGCCCCGACGATCCGGCCCTCGACGTCCTCACCCCGAGGAGCGGGCCCGCTTCGACCAGGACCTCGCCATGGGGCCCGACGTCGGCATGGGCGCCAACACCTTCGGCGAACTCGCGCGGCTGCGGCTGGGGGACAGGGCGCTGGCCAAGCTCGTCGCGCCCGTGGCCTCCGGCATCTACGGCACCACCCCGACCACCTGCCATCGGTGCGGTCGCACCGGGGCTGCTGCAGGCCATGCGCAGCGAGGGATCCCTCACCCGCGCCGTCGCGAAGTTGAACGCGAGCGCGATGTCGGCCGTCGAGCAGCCCATCGGCGGCATGTTCCGCCTGATCGAGGAGTTGGTGTACCGGCTCGAGGAGGACGGCGCCGACCTGCGGGCCGCAGCCTCGGTGACCTCCGTCCGCCGGACGACCCACGGGCTGCAGGTCCACACCCATGACGGCGAGGACCTCTCCGCAGACAAACTGGTACTCGCGACCCCGGCGGCGGTCGCGGCACGCCTCCTCGGTGGGCTGGGTCAGGAGATCCAGGCGCCCGCGGTCGGGAAGCTGCGCATGGTGGTGGCCGCCGCAACCACGCCGGCCTTGAAGGAACACCCCGTCGGCACGGGCGTCCTGGTCGCTGCCAAGGACTCTGTCCGCTGCAAGGCACTGACAAACTACTCCGTGAAGTGGCCGTGGGCCGCTGAGACGGGGCTCGAGGTCATGCGGATCGCCTATCCGGAGCATGTTTTCCCGACGCGAGCCGAGGTGCTCTCCGACGTGTCACGCCTCACCGGGGTCAGGATCAGCGACTCCGAACTGGTGGGGCTGGCCTCGATCGGGTGGGACGCGCTTCCCACCCGCGTCGAGGCCGCCAACCGCGATTACCTCGTCGGGCTCGCCGCCCGGGTCGGAGCCGACGTGGTCGGCGCCTGGCTCGACGGCAACGGGATCAGCAACGTGATGGCGGGCATCCACCGGGTGATCGCCTGAGCCGCTCCGATCGGGTCGGGTCGCGACGCGGATAGGCTGAAGGCCGCGGATAGGAGAAGGACATGGACACGGTTCGCCCCAGGAGGCTGCGCACGACCCCTGCGATGCGCAGGCTGGTGAGGGAGGTCGAGGTCCGCGGCTCGCAGTTGGTGCTGCCCATGTTCGTCGCCGAGCGTGCCGGCGACATCGCGTCGATGCCCGGTGTCAGGCGTCACGACGTGGCGGGTGTCGGGGCCGCGGCCCGCCGGGCCGTCGAAGCCGGGGTAGGCGGCGTCATGCTGTTCGGTGTCCCCGACGACCACGACAAGGACCCGTTCGGCTCACAGGCCTGGGCCCTGGACGGCATCCTGCAGCGTGGCATCGCGGCGGTCCGCGACGAGGTGGGCGACGGCACCGTCATCATGGCCGACACCTGCCTGGACGAGTTCACGACGCACGGCCACTGCGGCTTCCTCATGGAAGACGGCCGCGTCGACAACGACTCGACGCTGGTCGCCTACGCGGAGATGGCCGTGGCCCAGGCCTCCGCCGGGGCCCACGTGGTCGCTCCCTCGGGATGATGGACGGCCAGGTCGCCAGGATCCGGGATGCCCTCGACGCCGCCGGCCACGAGGACGTCTCGATCCTCGCCTACGCCGCCAAGTACGCATCCGGTTTCTACGGACCGTTCCGGGAGGCCGTCGAGAGCACGCTGCAGGGGGACAGACAGACCTATCAGCAGGACCCGGCCAACCGGCGCGAGGGCCTGCGGGAGGCGCGGCTCGACCTGTCACAGGGTGCCGACATGGTGATGGTCAAGCCGGCCGGGTACTACCTCGATGTCCTCGCCGACGTCGCGGCCGTCAGCGAGGTGCCCGTCGCCGCCTACCAGGTGTCGGGGGAGTACGCGATGATCGAGGCGGCCGCAGGTCACGGCTGGATCGACCGGCGGCGCACCATTGAGGAGTCGGTCACCGCCATCGTGCGGGCCGGCGCCGACATAGTCCTCACCTACTGGGCCGAGGAACTCTGTGGTTGGCTGCGCTGAGGGGATCGGCCCACCCTCCGCCCAGGTCGGCCGGCGACGTGGACGCCGGGAATGTGCTGAGGCACTGCCCGGGGCGGCGAGCGTCGTCCATCCGTGAAAGACTGTGGCCGTCGAACAGGAAGAAGGATCAAAGGTGAAGCTTCGGTTGGGGACGCGCGGATCGGCGCTGGCGCTTGCACGCTCGGAGGAGGTCGCGGCGGGGCTGCGCGCCGCCGGCCACGAGGTCGAGGTACTCCGGGTTGCGACATCGGTAACCGACTCGAGCCATCTGCCTGAGGGCTACTCCGTCGTGGCCTTCGCCAAGGAGCTGCGCCAGGCGCTCCGCGAGGGAACCTGCGACCTTGTGGTGCATTCCGTCAAGGACATCCCACTCACGGATGAGCCGGACGGCCTGACGGTTGCCGCGGTGCTGAAGCGGGGCGACCACCGTGACGCACTGGTGAGCCTCAGGGGTGTGACGCTGGCGGCACTGCCCAGGAAGTCGCGCATCGGGGTGACGAGCTTGCGGAGGGTCGCCCAGGTGCGGGCGCTCCGCCCCGACCTGACGTTCATCGACCTGGGGGAACCGCTGAGGAGAGGCTCCGTCGCCTCGATCCGGGTGACCTCGACGCCGTGGTGCTGTCGGCCGCGTCCCTGAAGGCGCTCGGGCTGGACGACCGCGTCGCCGAGTACCTCCCGATCCTTCCGGCGCCCGGTCAGGGTGCTCTCGCGTTCGAGTGCCGTGCAGACGATGCCGAGCTCGTGGCAGCGCTCAAGGAGTTCGACGACATCGAGACGCGGATCTGCGTGGATGCGGAGCGTGCCGTCCTCACCGGGCTCCGCACCACCTATGTCGCTCCGGTGGGGGCGCTGGCATCCCGGCGGGTGTCCTCGGCCTCAAGGCGGGGTGTACTCGCTCGACGGCACCAAGCGGGTCGTCCTGGAGATCGGGCTGCCGACGTCGGAACTCCATGCGCAGCGCACCGGGCACAACGTCGCCAACGCGTTGCTGCAGCGCAGGGCAGACCGCTTCTTCGCACCGGAGATCCTCGACAACATCGATTTCTCGAAGGAACACGACGACGAGTCGATCTTCATCGAGGGGCCCGAGGACGATGACCGCATCCGGGTCCTCCTTCCCCGGCAGGAGGGACGACTCGCACAGACGCTGCGCGAGAACGGGCTCAGGGTCGACCCGGCGACGCTGCAGGAGGCGAAGCTGCTTCCGGCTGACAACATCATGGCGTGGGGCGACTGGATCGTGATCCCGGCCGCGCAGAGCATGTGGGCCCTGCGGGAGCGGGGCTGGGACATCCCTGAATCCAAGAAGGTGGCCGCGATGGGCTCGACCACGAGGCAGGTGGTCGAGGAGTCCGGCCACGGAGTCGACCTGAGCCCGAAGGAACCGCGAGCTCAGCCGCGCTGGTCGACGAGTTCCCGGTGGCGGAGGGCGAGGAGCGCGTCGTGATCGTGTGCGCCGATCAGCTCTCCACCAAGCTGGAGGTGGGACTCCGCGCAAAGGGGTACACCGTCGAACGTCTGGAGCTCTACACGATGGCCGATGTGCCCACCGTGGACCCCGAGCTGAAGCAGAAGTGGGCCGACGGCACCTGGGACGCGATCCTGCTCAGCCAGCCGTCACTGGCAGCGGCCTACGTCAACCTGCTCGGCCACAGGGACGACGTCTCCGTCCTTGCGTGGGACGAGCCCACCGCGGCGGCGCTGGGGACCTCGGCGTCCCGGTCCTCGACGTCGCAATGTCGAAGGACCACTTCGGGGTGGCCGGCCTGGCGCGCAGCCTGGTGAAGCAGCGCAAACGCCGCTGAGGTGGCAAAACCCCTAGTCAGAGATCGGGTCCGGCATTACGCCGGGCCCGATTTTTCAAACCGACAGAACATGCGCTATTGTTTTCCGAGTCGCCGCAGGGCGGCAGCGGGGCTATGGCGCAGTTGGTAGCGCGCTTCCATGGCATGGAAGAGGCCAGGGGTTCGAATCCCCTTAGCTCCACCAATCAGGGATCTTTTCCTGATCCCCGTGTCCACCGGAAATCCACGATTAGATCGCGGGATGACCATGGCCACAGGGGTCCGCGCGCCGAGCGTGACTGGTTGAAACTCGGCGGCGTCATCCTAGGATGACAGGCGATCAGCCTGGCCACCCGGGTCACGACGGATTTGACAGTCCGGAGCCGGGGAACTAAAGTTGGTCATCGCCTCGGCGGTAGGAATGCGAAACGGTAATCGGAATAAAGCAGATTTGACAGCGAATTTCCGGGAAACTAAAGTTCTTAAGGTAGGGGAGATTGGAATTCCTGGTGAAGCGGTGGAATGCGTAGATATCAGGAGGAACACCAGTGGCGAAGGCGGATCTCTGGACCTTTCCTGACGCTGAGAAGCGAAAGCGTGGGGAGCAAACAGGCTTAGATACCCTGGTAGTCCACGCCGTAAACGGTGGGTACTAGGTGTGGGGACATTCCACGTTCTCCGTGCCGCAGCTAACGCATTAAGTACCCCGCCTGGGGAGTACGGCCGCAAGGCTAAAACTCAAAGGAATTGACGGGGCCCCGCACAAGCGGCGGAGCATGCGGATTAATTCGATGCAACGCGAAGAACCTTACCTGGGTTTGACATATGCCGGAAACACCTAGAGATAGGTGCCCTTTATGGTCGGTTTACAGGTGGTGCATGGCTGTCGTCAGCTCGTGTCGTGAGATGTTGGGTTAAGTCCCGCAACGAGCGCAACCCTCGTCCTATGTTGCCAGCGGGTAATGCCGGGGACTCATAGGAGACCGCCGGGGTCAACTCGGAGGAAGGTGGGGATGACGTCAAGTCATCATGCCCCTTATGTCCAGGGCTTCACGCATGCTACAATGGCCGGTACAAAGAGCTGCGAACCTGTAAGGGTGAGCGAATCTCAAAAAGCCGGTCTCAGTTCGGATTGGGGTCTGCAACTCGACCCATGAAGTCGGAGTCGCTAGTAATCGCAGATCAGCAACGCTGCGGTGAATACGTTCCCGGGCTTGTACACACCGCCCGTCAAGTCATGAAAGTCGGTAACACCCGAAGCCGGTGGCCTAACCCTTGTGGAGGGAGCCGTCGAAGGTGGGACCGGTAATTAGGACTAAGTCGTAACAAGGTAGCCGTACCGGAAGGTGCGGCTGGATCACCTCCTTTCTAAGGAGCTATTGGCAGGCGCCTCCTTTGTGGGGTGTTTGTTCATGTGGCCTGGTTCCAGGGCGAGTGTTCCTGGTCGGGCCGGCACCGGAAATGTGGAACATTGATGTTAAGTCATGCTGGTGTCTGCCGGTTAGTACAGCCTCTTTCGGGGGAGTGGAAAGTCTGGTGGGTGTCTGGTGTGGCCTGAGCACGCTGTTGGGTCCTGAGGGGTCGGTTGCCTTTTGGGGTGACGCTCTCTAGCGGATCAGTGTCTGATGTGGCCCGGTTGGGTTGTGTTGGGTCTGAGCCCGCCCGTATCTTGAGAACTTCACAGTGGACGCGAGCATCTTTGTAGTAATTTTAACAAGCTACTAAGTGCGATCGGTGGATGCCTTGGCACCAAGAGCCGATGAAGGACGTTGTAACCTGCGATAAGCCACGGGGAGCTGGTAAACGAGCTTTGATCCGTGGATTTCCGAATAGGGAAACCTTGAAATACCGGAGTCATGTCCGGCAACCTCTGCCTGAATATATAGGGCAGTTGGAGGGAACGTGGGGAAGTGAAACATCTCAGTACCCACAGGAAGAGAAAACAATAGTGATTCCGTCAGTAGTGGCGAGCGAACGCGGAAGAGGCCAAACCTCACTTGTGTGATAGCTGACAGGCGTTGCAAGTGGGGTGTTGTGGGCCGCCTGGGCTGCGCTGTCGAGCAGTCAGAGAGTAAAAAATGATCAGTGAAGTCGAAGTATGCGGAAAGCTACAGCATAGAAGGTAATACTCCTGTAGACGTAAGTTGATCACTCTTTGGCGTTACCCCAAGTAGCACGGAACCCCTGAAATTCCGTGTGAATCTGGCGGGACCATCCGCTAAGCCTAAATACTCCTTGGTGACCGATAGCGGACAAGTACCGTGAGGGAAAGGTGAAAAGTACCCGGGAGGGAGTGAAATAGTACCTGAAACCGATCGCATACAATCCGTCGGAGCCTTCCTTTTTGGGGGTGACGGCGTGCCTTTTGAAGAATGAGCCTGCGAGTTAGTGGTATGTGGCAAGGTTAACCCGTGTGGGGTAGCCGTAGCGAAAGCGAGTCCTAATAGGGCGTTTGAGTCGCATGCTCTAGACCCGAAGCGGAGTGATCTATCCATGGCCAGGTTGAAGCGACGGTAAGACGTCGTGGAGGACCGAACTCACTTGGGTTGAAAACCGAGGAGATGAGCTGTGGATAGGGGTGAAAGGCCAATCAAACTCCGTGATAGCTGGTTCTCCCGAAATGCATTTAGGTGCAGCGTCGCGTGTTTCTTACCGGAGGTAGAGCACTGGATGGTCTAGGGGGCCCACAAGCTTACCGAAATCAGCCAAACTCCGAATGCCGGTAAGTGAGAGCGCGGCAGTGAGACAGTGGGGATAAGCTTCATTGTCGAGAGGGAAACAGCCCAGATCATCAGCTAAGGCCCTAAGCGTTAACTAAGTGGAAAAGGATGTGGAGTTGCGGAGACAACCAGGAGGTTGGCTTGGAAGCAGCCACCCTTGAAAGAGTGCGTAATAGCTCACTGGTCAAGTGATTCTGCGCCGACAATTTAGCGGGGCTCAAGTTAACCGCCGAAGCTATGGCATTCACACATGTGACGGTAACGTCGTGTGGATGGGTAGGGGAGCGTCGTGTGCACGTTGAAGCGGCGGGGTGACCCAGCCGTGGAGAGCACACGAGTGAGAATGCAGGCATGAGTAGCGAAAGACGGGTGAGAAACCCGTCCGCCGAATATCCAAGGGTTCCAGGGTCAAGCTAATCTGCCCTGGGTAAGTCGGGACCTAAGGCGAGGCCGACAGGCGTAGTCGATGGACAACGGGTTGATATTCCCGTACCGGCGAAATATCGTCCGTGCTGAGGCGAGTGATGCTAAACATGCAAGGTCTGGTGATGTCTTCGGATGGATCCTGACTGAGTCTGTGACCCAATCTTGTATTAGGCAAGCTGCGGAGGGACGCAGGAAGGTAGCTCTTCCGGTTATGGTTATACCGGGTCAAGTGTGTAGGGCGAGACGTAGGCAAATCCGCGTTTCATTGAGCCTGAGACATGACGTGTCGGCGGTCTACGGACCGTCGTTAGAGTGATCCTATGCTGCCTAGAAAATCTTCGTGAGCGAGATATTAGCCGCCCGTACCCCAAACCGACACAGGTGGATAGGTAGAGAATACCAAGGCGATCGAGAGAATCGTGGTGAAGGAACTCGGCAAAATACCCCCGTAACTTCGGGATAAGGGGGACCTGATACGTATAGCATTTACTGTGAAAGCGTTGAGGGTCGCAGAGACCAGGCCCAAGCGACTGTTTACTAAAAACACAGGTCCGTGCTAAGTCGAAAGACGATGTATACGGACTGACTCCTGCCCGGTGCTGGAAGGTTAAGGGAAGGGTTAGCTTCGGCGAAGCCTTGAACTTAAGCCCCAGTAAACGGCGGTGGTAACTATAACCATCCTAAGGTAGCGAAATTCCTTGTCGGGTAAGTTCCGACCTGCACGAATGGAGTAACGATTTGGGCGCTGTCTCCACCACGAACTCGGCGAAATTGCATTACGAGTAAAGATGCTCGTTACGCGCAGCAGGACGGAAAGACCCCGGGACCTTTACTATAGTTTGGTATTGGTGATCGGTGTGACTTGTGTAGGATAGGTGGGAGACTTTGAAGCTTGGACGCCAGTTCAGGTGGAGTCATCGTTGAAATACCACTCTGGTCACTCTGGTTATCTAACCTAGGTCCATTATCTGGATCAGGGACAGTGCCTGATGGGTAGTTTGACTGGGGCGGTCGCCTCCTAAAAGGTAACGGAGGCGCCCAAAGGTTCCCTCAGCCTGGTTGGCAATCAGGTTTTGAGTGTAAGTGCACAAGGGAGCTTGACTGCGAGAGAGACATCTCGAGCAGGGACGAAAGTCGGGACTAGTGATCTTCTGGTGGCACATGGAAGCGCCAGGACTCAACGGATAAAAGGTACCCGGGGATAACAGGCTGATCTTGCCCGAGCGTCCATAGCGACGGCATGGTTTGGCACCTCGATGTCGGCTCGTCGCATCCTGGGGCTGGAGTCGGTCCCAAGGGTTGGGCTGTTCGCCATTAAAGCGGCACGCGAGCTGGGTTTAGAACGTCGTGAGACAGTTCGGTCCCTATCCGCTGCGCGCGTAGGAGTCTTGAGAAGAGCTGTCCTTAGTACGAGAGGACCGGGACGGACTAACCTCTGGTGTGCCAGTTGTTTACCAAAAGCACGGCTGGTTGGCTACGTTGGGAAGTGATAACCGCTGAAAGCATCTAAGCGGGAAGCACGCTTCAAGATGAGGGCTCCCACAGAATAATCTGGTAAGGCCCCTGTAGACCACAGGGTTGATAGGTCGGATGTGGAAGTGCAGTAATGCATGGAGCTGACCGATACTAATAGGCCGAGGGCTTGTTTTTTACTACAAAGATGCTACGCGTCCACTGTGAAGTTCCCGAGGTACGGTCGGGAGCACGCTTCATAATTGAAGAATGATTGAAGTTTGTGCCCTGACGCTATCTCTATAGTGTTTCGGTGGCCATAGCGAGAGGGAAACACCCGGTCCCATCCCGAACCCGGAAGTTAAGCCTCTCAGCGCCGATGGTACTGCAGCGGGGACGCTGTGGGAGACTAGGACGCCGCCGGACTTCTTTTGAAAACCCCCGAACTTGTTCGGGGGGTTTTCGTATTTTCAGGGGTGAATGGACCCGCCGTGCGCCGTCACTTCGGGATGAGCCCGTCCACGTCTGGGCAGGCCGTCGACGTGCCGGAAGGTGCCGTGTTCGGCGTTCTCGGTGGCGGCAGGTGGCCAACGACCCCAGGCGGTGCGGGCGAGGGTTCCGCCCACGCTGATTCGGCGGACGCTGAGCGCAGCAGCGCCGTCTAGGGTGATGAAGGGGAGGTGATGAGCGGGTTGACCGGTGTCGGGGCGACCGCCTCCACGTTCATCGTGATGCGCCCGGTGCGGGTGATCCTCGGCGCATAGAGGCAGTCCGCGTCGGCGCCGGCGTAGGCACGCAGCCGCCGGATGGTCTCGTCGATGTCGTCGAGCCCCACACGAAGCCCTCCGAACGCGCGGTCAGCAGGGGTTGTGGATCACGGAGCTGCCGCAGGCGTGCAGGCGGTGCAAAGTGTCGATCCATGGGTAGCGCATGGCCCGCTCCTCTACCGTTGTCGGGCTTGCACGCTACTGCGGGGCCAGGGGAAGCACCCTCGCCTCGAGCGTCGTCCTGTCCGCGATGACGGCGATTCGGCCTGAGCGACCCGGCACGTGTGGGACCCGGCAGGCGCGGCGCCGGATGCCGGTTTGCATATACCCCGGGGTATATACCCTAGGGGGTATGGCAACCATCGAGATCACCAAGGACACGTTCAACGACACCGTGTCCGACAACGACATCGTCTTCGTCGACTTCTGGGCCGACTGGTGCCCCCGTGCCGCGCGTTCGCGCCGGTGTTCGAGAAGGCCTCGGAGAAGCACACCGACATCGTGTTCGGCAAGGTCGACACCGAGGCGCAGCGCGAGCTCGCCGCCGCCTTCGAGATCCAGTCGATCCCCACCCTGATGGCCTTCCGCGACAACGTCATCGTGTTCTCCCAGCCCGGCGCGTTGCGTGGCCCGACTTCGAGGAACTGATCGACGCGGTCAGGTCCCTCGACATGGCCGAGGTGCACGCCGAGATCGCCAAGCAGAATGCGGAGAACGCCTGATGCGCATCGTGGTCGTCGGCGGTGTCGCCGGAGGAATGAGCTGCGCGGCACGCGCCCGTAGGTTGGACGAGTCCGCCGAGATCATCGTCCTCGAGCGCGGCGAGCACGTCTCGTTCGCCAACTGTGGCCTTCCCTACCACGTCGGCGGGGAGATCGTCGAGGAGGAGAAGCTGCTCGTGCAGACCCCGGCCTCCTCAAGGCGGCCCTCAACCTGGATGTGCGTACCGGCCACGACGTGATCGGTCTCGACCCTGCGGCCCGCACCGTGAGGGTCCGCACCGCTGAGGGCGAGAAGGCGATCGGCTACGACGCGCTGGTGCTCTCTCCCGGGGCGAAGGCCATCCGGCCCGCCGTCGATGGGATCGACTCGCCGCGGGTCACGACCCTCCGCACCGTCGACGATGCGATCGCCATGAAGGCCGGAGTCGACGAGGGTGCCGGGCGCGCCGTCGTCCTCGGCGCGGGCTTCATCGGACTCGAGGCCGCCGAGGCACTTGCGATGCGCGGCCTCGACGTCACCGTCGTCGAACTGGCGCCGCACGTCCTGCCCCCGCTCGAGCCGGAGATGGCCCATCTCGTCACGCTCGAGCTCCGTCGGCTCGGCATCACCGTGCGTGACGGCGTCGCCGCCACGAGGATCGAACACGCGGCCGACTCCGACACCGTGGTGCTCGCGGACGGGACCAGCGTGCCCGCCGACCTCATCGTGCTGTCGGTCGGTGTCCGGCCGGACACCGAGCCCTTTGAGGCCGCGGGAATCGCCTGTGAGCGTGGGGCCATCGTCGTCGACGAACACGGCCGCACGTCCGTGCCGGGTGTCTGGGCCGTGGGTGACGCGGTCGTCTCGACCGATGCCGTCACCGGGATCCGCCGTCCCGTCGCGCTCGCCGGCCCCGCCAACCGGGCGGGACGTCAGGTGGCCGACCACATCGTGCGCCCGGATTCCGCCCGCCCCATCCCGGCGCCGCTGGGCACCGCGATCGTCCGTTTCGGCGAGCTGACCGCCGCCCTGACCGGTGCGAACCGCGCCGCGCTCGACTCGGCGGGCATCGGCTACCGCTCCATCCACCTGCACCCCAACCAGCACGCAGGCTACTTCCCGGGTGCGAGCCAGATCCACCTCATCATCCACATCCGCGAGGGTGACGGGCTCATCCTCGGCGCCCAGGCGGTCGGACCCGACGGTGTCGACAAGCGGATCGACGTGCTGGCAACCGCGATCCGGGCGGGCTTCACAGGACCCGAGCTGATCGACCTCGACCTCGCCTACGCTCCGCCCTACGGCTCCGCGAAGGACCCGGTCAACCTCGCCGGAATGGTCGCCTCGAATGTCATCGACGGCGTCCTGCGGATCTGGGACGCAACCGAGTTCGACGCCGTCGCCGGGCAGGCGCTGATTCTCGACACCCGCAGCCGCGCCGAGTTCGCCACCGGACGACTCCCGGGGGCGCTCAACATCCCGCACACCGAACTGCGCGAGCGCCTCTTCGAGGTGCGCGAGGCGGCAGCCGACCGTCCGGTACGCGTGCTGTGCCAGTCCGGCGTCCGCTCCGCGATCGCCCACCGCGTGCTGACCCAGGAGGGTTTCGACTCCGCGTCGCTCTCAGGCGGCATGCTCACCATGCGGGCCGTACTCGGCGACCGCGCAGCAGACGTTCTCGTCACCGACTGACAAGGAGCCCCGTCATGGCCACCCCTGACCCGACGCCCAGCGCCGGATCCTCAACCGCCTGAAGCGGGCCCGCGGCCAGCTGAACGGCGTGATCGACGCGGTCGAGAACGGCGGAAGCTGCCGCGACGTCGTCACCCAGCTGGCTGCCGTCACATCGGCGCTCGACAAGGCGGGTTTCGCGATCATCGCCACCGCCATGAAGGACTGTGTCATCGATCCCGATGGCCGCTCCGGAGACATCACCACCGACGAGCTCGAGAAGCTCTTCCTCAGCCTCGCCTGATCCCTGACGGCGAAACCACCTCACCAACAATCCAAGGAGAATCAAGCATGTGTCGACCGGTCAACTGCAAGCAGTGCGGCAAGACAACCTGGGCTGGGTGCGGCCAGCACGTCGCCGACGTGAAGCGCACCGTCCCGCCGGCCAGTGGTGCGACGGCCATGAGAAGAGCGGCGCCACCGGTGGGCTGTTCTCGCGCCTCCTCGGGCGCTGACCCACGCCCGCGTCGGCGAGCGGCCGCCCCAGGGGCGGCCGCTCGCCGCATGCTCAGGCGCTGAGAGCCTCTTCCCGCAGGATGTGACTGCGGGCGTGCTCGACGGCGTCGGGCAGGGTCTCGAACAGATGCTCGCTGGTGCGCAGGGAATCGACCACCCCGACCCTGTCCGCAAGCCGGAGCTGGGTGGCCCGGATGCCCTTGATCAGGACCGTGATGCCGCGGCGCTCCAGCGTGGTGACCAACTCGCTGAGCGCCTGGGCGCCCGTTGCGTCGAGGTACTGCACCTGCGACATCCGCAGGATCACGACGCTCACGCCGTCGACGGCCTCCACCCGGCTCATCACGCGCTCCGCCGCCCGAAGAAGAGGGCGCCATCGAGCCTGAGCAGCGCGATGCGCTCGTCTCCGGGCGTCGCGGGGAGGGGAGCGCCTGCCTGTGTACGCCACTGGTGCGCGCCATCACCCGCAGGGCGAAGAAGGCCGTGGCCACGACGCCGATCAGCACGGCGTAGATCAGGTCGACGCTGATCGTCACGAGCGCGGTCAACACGAAGATCGCGGCCGTCGAGCGATTGGAACGCAGAATGATGCCCACGGTGCGCAGGGGACCATCTTGACGGCTGTCACCATCAGCACACCGGACAGGGCTGCCAGCGGGATCGTCGACACCGCCGAGCTTGCCAGGTAGATGACCCGATCAGCAACACCGCGTGCACGATGGCGGCCAGCCGGGTGCGGGCACCGGAACGGATGTTGACGGCGGTGCGTGCGATGGCGCCGGTGGCGGGCATGCCGCCGAAGAATCCCGCCGCGATCGATGCGAGTCCCTGCCCGACCAACTCCCGGTCGGCGTCGTAGGAGCCGGTGTCCGAGACGGCGGACGCCACCCGCGCCGACAGGAGCGACTCGATCGCGGCAAGTGCGGCGACCGTGAATGCCGGGCCCAGCAGCGACAGCCAGACCTCGGGCGATGCCTCGGGGAGGCTCGGCGTGGGAAGCGCGTGCGGGAGGGAACCGATGGCCTCAACGGGGAGGCGCAGCACCACTGCGACCACCGTCACGAGCACGATGGCGATGATCGAACCCGGTAGTGACGGGTGGAGTCGCGGGAGCAGCACCATGACTGCGGCGACCACGCCGACGATGCCGACGGTCAGGGCAGCGGTCGCGGGGTCGATCCTGCCGAGCGCGAGCACCGCGGCGACCAGGGCATTGTCCGAGCCCCGGCGGCGACACCCACCGCGGCAGGCACCTGCTGCAGGAAGATGATGACGGCGATCCCGAGAGTGAACCCCTCGATCACCGGCCACGGGATGAGGGCCACCGCCTGCCCCAGTCGCAGCGCACCCGCCGCGATGACGATCACCCCCGCGATGATGCTGACCACCGCGAGCGCCGCCACCCGTGGTGGGCGACGATCGGGGCGAGCACCACGACCATCGCTCCGGTGGGCCGGACACCTGGACGTTCGAGCCGCCGAACACGGCCGCCACGATACCGGCGACGATCGCCGTGATGAGTCCCGCCTCCGCGCCCGCCCCCGAGCTGACGCCGAATGCGAGCGCGAGGGGCAGCGCGACGATGCCGACCGTCACGCCGGCAAGGAGATCCCCGCGCCACGTGCGTGGGACCTCCCTGTAGTCACGATGGGTGGGCAGCAGAGCCCTGATCCGTGCGACGACGGAGCTCACCGGTCCGCGCCCCCGATCGGCCTGAGGCCGGCGCTCGCGTCGAGCTGCTCACGGGTGTCCCGCAGCACCTCCCGAGCAGGGTGCGTGCGACGCGCAGCAACTCGGTGATCTCCGGGTAGGCGAGCCGGTAGAACACCTGGCTGCCGCGGCGCTCCGATCGCACGAGCCCGTGCCTCCGCAGCACGGCGAGGTGGCCCGAGAGATGGGAGGGCTCAAGGCCGGTGTCGGTGATCAGGTCACCGACCGGCACCTCGCCCCGTCGGCCAGCACCTCCAGGATCCGCACCCGCAGGGATGTGACAGCCCCTTGAAAAGATTCGCCTTCACTTCATAGAGCGGCCGTTGCGCACCCAGGTACTCTTCCACCAAACCTCCGATATAAGGATTTCATCCTATCGTCAAGTCATTGCGATCCTTCAATCGCCCGTACGCGGGCCACGCGATCGGGAGTGCGGGTTGCCCGGCACCGCCGGTACCTGGACGCGTAGTCACGCTTCAGCGCCCCTGCGTGTCTGCCCACCAGGATGCCGCGCAACCGGTCGGCCTCGCGGGGAGGCAGACCGGTGAGGTGCTGCGGGGGCCGTGACCCGCACATCAGAGCGATCAGGTCGTCTGGATCGGTGCCGAGGTGGGCGTGCAGATCGTGTACCACCATGAGGATGGAGGCGTCGACCGTGCGGTTCAGGTTCGCGTAGGCGAGGAGTGCATCGGTGGCGTCGTGGTCGCCGTTGACTGTGTTCATGCCCCGACAATCCGGAGGCCGACCCACACCCCAACGGTTGTCCACGGCCGGACTCCGGAATCTCCTCCGGCGGAGGTTCACCGTGGAAGTGCGGCATTCCCGCATCCGCCGCCGGTGCACAATGGTCGGTGCCGGAGGAGGTGCCCATGGATGAGAGCGCCATGTTGTTGGCCGTTGCCGCGATCCTGGTGGTCGTTGCGGTGTCGGCGCTCGCCCGAAGGTGGGGGTGGCGAGCCCCGTGCTGCTGGTGGTGGTCGGGTTGGCGGCCAGTTACCTGCCTGGAATGCCTGAGCTCGAGCTCGAACCCGAGTGGTTCCTCACGATCGTGCTGCCGCCTCTGCTGTACGCCGCGGCCGTGAACATGCCTGCCACGGACTTCCGACGCGACTTCAAGACCATCGGCGCCCTCTCCGTCGGGCTGGTGCTGGTTTCCACCTTCGCCAGCGGTCTCCTCATCCACCTGCTCGTCCCCAGGTCGGGCTGGCAGCCTCCATCGCCATCGGGGCCGTCGTCAGCCCGCCCGACGCCGTCGCAGCCACCTCGATCGGGCGCAGGCTCGGCCTCCCGAGAGGTTGGTGACGATCCTGGAGGGGAGGGCCTCGTCAACGACGCCACCGCGTTGGTGCTCCTGCGCTCCGCTATCGGCGCCACGGCCGGCGCCGTCTCCCTGTGGGGCTTGGTGGGTGACTTCGCGTTCGCCGTCACCGTGGGGCGGCCGTCGGTGTCGGCATCGGGGTCGCCGGCGTGTGGGTGCGTGGCAGGCTCGACGACCCGGTGCTGACGACGTCGGTCTCCTTCGTGGTGCCCTTCCTGGCCTACTTTCCCGCGGAGGAACTCGGGCCTCCGGTGTGCTCGCGGTGGTGGTGGCGGGATCATCACGGGCACGTGGGGCGCGAGGAGGCTCGGCCCGCACGACCGGGTGACCGACCGGACGAACTGGCGCACGCTTTCGCACCTCCTCGAGTCGGGCGTCTTCCTCCTCATGGGTTACCAGATCCATGCCCTGGTGCAGGACGCGCTCGATGACGGTCTCGATGTGTGGCTCGCGGTCGGGATCGGGGCGCTCGTCACGGCCCTGCTGATCCTCGTGCGGGTGGCCTTCGTGGTGCCGCTCGTGCTGTCGCTGAGGCGGGCGCAGCGACGCGGCGCGGAGCGGGTACAGACGATCGAAGGGGCGCTCGAGAAGATCGAAGACCACGAGTTCCGGGACGAGCGGAGCCGCCGCGTCGCGCGACGGATGCTCGGCCGCAGGCATGCCGATGCCTCCTTCCACGCCAATGAGGGGCTCGGTTGGCGGGGCGGCGCCGTCCTCGCGTGGTCGGGCATGCGCGGCGCCGTCACCATCGCGGCCGCGCAGTCGCTGCCCGCTGACGTCGCATACCGGCCGGGGCTGATGCTCATCGCATTCACCGTCGCGATCCTGACCCTCGTCGGCCAGGGGAGCACCCTGCCTGTGCTGATCGGCCGGCTCGGCGTGCGTGGGGGCTCCGAGGAGGAGTCCGCCCGCGAGGTCGCGGCGCTCCTGGGGAGATCACCGCGGACGTGAAGGTGCGGCTCGACAGGGGCGAGCTCCGCCGGGACGACGGCACCGCCTTCGACGAGGACGTCGTGGCGTGGGTGCGCGACACGTCGCTGCCGGGCATCGCGACCGCGGGGCGTGACTGGGACGAGGCCTCGGGGAAGCTGCACCAGCGCATCGAGCTCCGGCGGATGGTCTCCGACGTGGGCCAGGCCCGGCTGCTGGATGCCCGTGCGCTGGGGGTCCACCGGTCATCGACCATCAGGAGGGTGCAGCATCTCCTCGACATGTCCGCGGCAGGGCACGAAGGTGCGACGCACTGATCTCCGGCGTCAGGAGGCCAGCAGCGTGCCGGTGAGCGCAACCGTGGTGACCACCGCGGTCGAGGCCGCGGCCAGCACGAGCGGGCGGGGCCCGAGCTTCCGGAAGGCGCTGAGCCGGGCCCCGGTGCCGAGGGCGAACATGGCGGCAGCGAGGAGTGCGGTCTGTGCGGTGGAGGCCGCGGACACGACGACCGCAGGCACCACGCCCGTGGACCGCAGGACCACCATCGCGATGAACCCCGCGACGAACAGGGGTACGACCGGGGGGCGCTTGCCCGTTCCGGTACCGAGACGGCGCTGCCGCAGCGAGATGACCGCCATGACCGGCGCGAGGAGCAGCACCCGGGCCAGCTTGACCACGACGGCGCCACTGAGGGCAGCTGCCCCGAGCGACCCACCGATGGCCACCACCTGGGCCACCTCGTGGGTCGCCGCCCCGCGAAGAGGCCTGTGACCTCGGGAGACAGGCCGAGCAGCGCACCGATGGCGGGTACCACGGCCATCATGGCCGTGCCGAACGCCACCACGAGTGCGATCGCGGTCACCACGTCCTCCTCGTCGGCGTCGATCACGCCATCGGTCGCCGCGACGGCGGCCGCCCCGCAGATCGAGAAGCCGCATGCGATCAACAGGCGCTGGTCGGGCGCGATGCCGAGAAGGCGGCCCATCCACAGGGTGGCCAGGAGGCTGATGGTCACGACGGCGACCACCACGGCGATCATGCCGGGGCCGAGCGCCCAGATGTCCCGAGGGTCAACTGGAGCCCGAGCAGGACGATGCCGGCGCGGAGCAGTCTCTTGGATGCGAAGCCGAGGCCGGGGTCAGCGATGCGGGCAGGGGTTTGACGTTGCCGGCGACGAGGCCGAGGACTATGGCGATCAGCAGCGCGCTGACGCCGAAGCGGCTGAGGGCCAGTGAGATCAAGACGGCCACGGCCGTGACGGCGACGCCAGGGACGAGTGAGACGGCGGGGATCTGCGGAGGGGACGAACACGGAACCAAGTGAACCCTCATCCCGGTCGGTCGGGTAGAGGCGGGTTCCCCATTGGGGCATATCATTCCGGTATGAGTAAGGCATGGCCGGAGCTGTCGACCCTGGAACTCCTGGTGGCCGTCGCCGATCACGGCGGCATCGGGGCCGGCGCCCGCGCCGTCGGGATGGCGCAGCCGAACGCGAGCAGGGCCCTCGCCGCGCTCGAGTCGGAACTCGGCGTCGTGCTCCTGATCAGGCACCCGCGGGGAGCTCAGTTGACCGATCGGGCCGAGGCGATCGTCGAACGTGCACGGCAGGTGTTGCTGGCCGCGGAGGCCCTCGCCGCGGAGGCGGACGCGGCCGGCGCCGCGCTCCGCTCCCACCTCGACGTCGCCGCCTCGCTCACGATCGCCGAACACCTCCTGCCTGCGTGGCTCGCGACCGCGCGCAGGGAACATCCGGCCCTCGAGATCCGGGTCCGGGTGTGCAACAGCGAGGAGGTGTTCGACGAGGTGGCCAGCGGGCGCTGCGCCGTCGGGTTCGTCGAGACGCCTCAGATCCGCAGGGGCTGCACTCCCGGATCGTCGCGTTGGACCGGCTGGTCGCGGTGGTGGGCCCACACCATCCGTGGGCCGGGGCGGGGCGATCAGCCCGGGCACGCTCGCGTCGACACCGCTGATCGTCCGCGAAACGGGGTCAGGGACGCGGCTGACGCTCGACGATGCCCTCCGCGCCTGGGACCCGGTCTCGCCCGCGCTCGAGCTGGGCAGCAACGCCGCAGTCATGGCCGGGGCGCGCGTGGGGGGTGAACCAGCCGTGCTCAGCGAACTGGCGGTGGCGTCGTCGGTGATGCGGGGCGAACTGGTTGTGGTGCCGGTCACCGGTCTCACGCTGGACCGAGAGCTGAGGGCCGTGTGGCGCGGCAGGCGTCCAACGGCCGCAGCGGCCGCGCTGCTTGCGGCGGCCCGAACCTGAGCGCTACTTCGGAACGAAGGTGGGGATGATCCCGTTGAACTCGACGCGCATCCCCATGCCGCTGGCCACGATGGTGCCGATGCCGATCGCGATGGCCAGGATCACCAGGGCGAAGCAGAAGTAGGCCACGAGTTTCGCAAACGGATGCGGCTCATGGTCGGTGGCGTCGACGTCCGCGCCGACCCCGTAGGACAGGGCCCGGATGCCGAGGGCGAAGATCGTCGGGAGCCCTGCGCCGAGAACGAGGCCGACGAGCAGCACCTGCCAGGCGCCCTCGAGGGCGAGCCAGAGGTTGTTCATCGCTTCTCACCCTTCGAGGCGCCGGCCATCTCGGGCTGGGGGAGGGTGCGGTTGGTGACACCCTCGACCCATTCGTCGTTGACGTTGTTGTGGTCGATCGGCTGCTTGCGCGAGTGCAGGTACATCGCGCCGGAGGCCACGAGCAGGATCACGAAGATCACGATCGCGCCTGCCAGTCCTCCGATGGTGTGGGCGAGCCACCACGTCGCGGCGCCGACGGCGCCTGCCGCGGGAAGCGTGATGCCCCAGGCGAGCACCATCCGACCGGCGACGCCCCAGTTGACCTTCGCGCCGCGCTTGCCGATGCCGGAACCGAGGATCGACCCGGTCGCGACGTGCGTCGTCGACAGGGCGAAGCCGAGGTGGCTGGAGGCCAGGATGACCGCGGCGGAGGATGACTCGGCGGCCATGCCCTGGGGCGAGCTGATCTCGACGAGCCCCTTACCGAGGGTGCGGATGATGCGCCAGCCGCCGATGTAGGTGCCCAGCGCGATGGCGAGGGCGCAGGCGAGCTTCACCCAGAACGGCACCTGGTGCAGGTTCGTCCATGAGCCGGTCGCGATGAGTGCGAGGGTGATGACCCCATCGTCTTCTGCGCGTCGTTGGTGCCGTGCGCCAGGGAGACGAGCGAGGCGGAACCGATCTGGCCCCAACGGAAGCCGGAGTCGCGGTACTTGGCGGCGACGTTCTGCGTGATCTTGTAGATGATCCAGGTACCGACGGCCGCCACGGCGATCGCGATGCCGGGCGACAGCAGGGCGGGAGGATCACCTTGCCCACGACGCCGTCGAGCTTGGTGCCGTCACCGACCCACTTCACGCCGGACGGGCCGAGACCGGCCATGGTGGCGCCGATCAGGCCACCGAACAGCGCATGCGAGGAACTGGACGGCAACCCGAGAAGCCAGGTCAGCAGGTTCCACACGATGGCGCCGACAAGGCCCGCCAGGATGATCAGCAGTAGGGCGGAGCCGCCGTCTGCGACGAGTTCGGGGCGGGGGCGCCATTGGCGTCCTGGATCTTCACCACGGCGTTGGTCACGGTCAACGCGACCTCCACCGACAGGAACGCACCGACGAGATTGAGTACGGCGGACAGCGTTACCGCGGTTCGGGGTTTCAGCGCACCGGTGGCGATGGACGTAGCCATCGCATTGCCGGTGTCATGGAAACCATTGGTGAAGTCGAAAGCCAGAGCGGTGACGACGACGAGACAGAGCACGACCAGTTCGGGGGCACCCTCTAGTCTGCTCTGAACCGGCAGAAAACGCATCATCGGGGTCGACCAAACGCCGAGGAAACCTCACCGAATCACTCTGACAAGGACGGCAGCGATCCTGTCTGTGGTCGCGTCTACGATGTATCGGGTGGCAGGAAGAGCGCTCAGGTACGAGATCACCCATGTCGGGATCCCCGTCGAGGTGACGTACAAGGACGTCAAACACCTGCGTCTGCGGGTGCTCGCGCCGGAGGGCCGGGTCGCGGCGACGGTGCCGTTGCGCGTCGATGAGAGACACGTCAGGGACTTCATCGAGATCCAGTCCGGCTGGATCCTCACCACGCAGCAGAAGGTCCGGATGGCCCAGCCGGTCGTCGAGCCGATCGTCGACGGCGGCCGCACACGCCTCTGGGCCGCTGGCATGAACTCCGGGTGGTGGACGGGGCAAGGGCGTCCGCGCGCCTGGAGGGCGACACCATCGTCCTCGGGGCCGTGACGACGCCTCCCGCGCGGGGCGCTCGAGGCGCTCAAGCGGCGCGAACTCGACGCCGCAATCCCAGGGCTCTTCGGCGTGTGGCAGGGCAGGATCGGCAGGGAGGCATCCCTGGTGAGGCTCCGCCGGATGACGACGCGCTGGGGCACCTGCAACACGCGCACCGGTGCGATCACCCTGAACGTGGCGCTGGCCGAGTACCGGCCGGAAATGCTGGAGTACGTGGTCGTGCACGAACTCGTGCACCTCTGGGAGCGGGGACACGGCCCGGCGTTCACTGCGCGGATGGATGCCCACCTGCCCGACTGGCGCAGCCGGAAGGCCGCACTGCGGGGCGCGGCATGACGACGCTGGGCCGTGAGGTCTGGACCCCGGTGGCGGAGGCGTACACCGGGCGGGTCGAGGCGGAACTCGCCGACGTCGTGCGGCGGCGCGCTCGCGGGCCCGACACCCCATCGACGACTTCCTGTTCCACTACTACAACCTCCGCCCCGGTCGGCTCGCCAGGTGGCACCCCGGCATCGGGGTGCAGCTGCAGGACGCATCGGAATACGGGAGCCTGCAGTTCTACGCCGCGACGGAGGCCGGGTCGGGTTCGACCCGCAGGCCTTCATGGCGAAGCGGGCCACGACGGTGCGGACCGCGGGCACGCTTCTGCGGGCGGCCGCTGCGGCGGCCCCGAGGTTCGGCTGCTTCGGGATGCATGAGTGGGCCATGGTCTACCGGCTCAGGGAGGGCGAGACCCGGCACCCGTACCTGCGGCTGAGGTTCCCTCCCGACGAGCTGGCCGCCATCGTCCTGGACGTCGGCTGCCGCTGCACCCACTTCGATGCCTTCCGCTTCTTCACCGAACCCGCACGGCCGCTCAACCTCCTCGAGCCGACCAGGGAGCGGCAGGTGGAACTCGACCAGCCCGGGTGTCTCCACGTGAACATGGACCTCTACCGATGGGCGGGCAAGCTGTCGCCGGCGGTGCCCTCCGACCTGCTCTTCGACACATTCCTGCTCGCACGGCGGATCCGCGAGGTCGACATGGCGGCGAGCGCCTACGACCTGACCGACTGGGGCCTTGAGCCCATCCGGGTCGAGACGCCGACCGGCCGCGCCGAGTACGCAGCGCACCAGCGCGGTTTCGCCGAGCGCGCCGCCCCTCTTCGCGCCGGGCTCATCGCCGTCATCGACGCGCTCGAGCGTCAACCGGGCCGGTAGCCGTCGACTCCCGCCCCGACCGACGTGACCCGTCTGCCACGTCGGGTGACAAGGAACGACGGTTGTGTGAGGGGGGGCGGTGACAGGCCGGCCGGAGCCGGGAAGCCCCACCCGGTCTCCGGCGCAACCGGAGTGCCCTCCCGCGCGTAGAACAGGAGACCAGAGGAGGCCCAATGAGGCGACACCCCGCACCGCCAGACCCCACGGCTCCACCCCGCCGTAAGGTGGAAGCGAACCGAGACCGCTCCTTCCCCTGTGAGGTCACCCGTGCCCATGAGCCAGGCCGGACGCGCGCTCGTCGCGCTGCTCGCCGTCGCGACCCTCGGACTCGGGCCTGCGCACCCGAGTCCCTTGCCGTCGGCCCACCGCGGAGCGGCCGACCGCGACGCCGATCGTGTCGCTCCCACCGACCCCGGAACCCGAGCCCTCGGCTGAGCCGTTGCCCGAGCCGTCCGAGGCACCCTCGGTTCCGGCTGGGCCCATCGAGACGGAGGTTCCCGAACCCGAACCGACCGCCCGCCCTGCTGAAACAGGGCGACGACAGTGAGAGGGTGCGGGAGTTGCAGCACCGACTCCTGCAACTGCAGTGGTTCGAGGGGAAGATCCACAGCGACTACGACGACGCGACGCGGCTCGCGGTGGAGGGCTTCCAGGCCAAGCGCGGCCTCCCGCCACCGGCGAGGTGGACCAGGCGACCTGGGACCGGCTGGTGGACATGACAAGGCAGCCGACCTCCGACGAGATGCACAACATCATGGTGCCCGGGCCGGCACTGCTCGCCGAGGGGCCAAGGGCGCCGAGGTCAAGGACCTGCAGGCCCGCCTCAAGCAGCTCGACTGGTATTCACCGCTGATCGACGGCCTCTATGGCGCCAAGACCGTCGAGGCGGTCAAGGGCTTCCAGGGCAAGCGTCAGATCCCCGTCACCGGAGAGGTCGACCAGCGGACCCTCGACCGGTTGCGGTCGATGACCCGCAAGCCGACCACCGATGAGCTGAACAACGTGGTGCCCAAGCCCGCGACGTCGACGATGACGCTCGACGACCGGTGCCTGCAGGGCAGGGTGATCTGCATCTCGAAGGCGCAGCGCAAGCTCGCTCTGGTAGTCGACGGCACGATCGTGTCGACCATGGATGTGCGCTTCGGCTCGGAGCTGACCCCGACCCGCAACGGCGTCTTCTCCGTGTACTGGAAGTCGCGCAACCACGTCTCGAAGCTGTACAACACCCCGATGCCCTATGCGCTGTTCTTCAGCGGCGGGCAGGCGGTCCACTACTCGGCGGACTTCGCGGCGCGGGGCTACAACGGCTCGTCCCACGGCTGCGTCAACGTCCGGAACAAGAAGGCGGTCGCCGCCTGTTCGACGCCGTCAGCGAGGGAGACAAGGTGGTCGTCTACGCCGGATGACATGACACGGGTCGCCACCCGGGTCGGGGGACACCCTGACCCGGGGCCGACCAGGGAGCGACCCGGGTCGCAGGCGGCCCGCGCCGCGACTAGGTTAGGCTCCATCCCGAAGATGCTCCGGAAGGGATCCACGTGACGTTCGAAATCGCGCTCGCCATCGCCATGCAGGTGGTCGGGTCGTTCCTGTTCGCCAGTGGCGCGATCCTGCAGAGCCTCGGCGTGAAGTCGACGTTCGATCCCAGCGGGGTCGCTTCGTCGAACCAGCTCACGATCAAGGGGCTCCTCAGCCTCTTCCGGATCCGCAAGTGGCTGCTCGGCCTCCTGTTTGTGTTCTTCGGGCGGCCATCCACCTGACGGCGCTGTCTTTCGCGCCTGTCTCGGTCGTACAGCCGGTCGGCATCCTCGCGGTGCCGTGGTCGGTGCTGCTCGCGGCACGGATCCATAAGCATCACATCACCCGCAACGTGTGGACGGCCGTCGCGATCACGGTGTCCGGCGTGGTCGGCTTCACGGTGTTCTCGTCCCTGTTCGCCAAGGGCGACCGCCTCGTGACCTTCACGCCCGTGCTCATCTCGTTCGTGGTGGTGTGCGGCATCTGTGCCATCCTGTCGTTCTTCGCGAACCGGGCGGCCCCTGGGCCAAGGCCACGCTGTGGTCGGCGGTGGGAGCCACGTTCTACGGCCTCGCCTCCGGGCTCATGAAGCACGCCATGGACCTCGTGCAGAAGCACGACTCCGGCCTGCTCGACTTCACGTTCCTGGCCTCGGTCGTCATGATGCTCGCCTGCTACGGCCTGGGTGTCTGGATGATCCAGCAGGGCTACGCCTCGGGCCCGGCAGAGATCACGGTCGGCACGATGACGACCGTCGACCCGTTCGTCGCCGTGCTGTTCGGCCTGATCGTCCTCGGGAGGGCGGCGACATGGGCATCCTGCCCATGCTCGGCATGGCCGTGACCGGCGCCATCGCCGTCTACGGGGTAGTGCTCCTGTCGAAGGACCACCCGGACGCGGTGGAGGAACGCGAGAAGGCCGCGGCCGAGGCCGCACGGGCGGCCGAGACCGAGGAGGCCTAACCCGCCTTCACGGGCAGCGCGTTGAGCGCGGTGCGCCCGACGGGGTCGCCAGCACGATCGTGGAGTCGGCGTTGGGCATGTGGAACACGACATCGCCCTCGTACGGCTTGCCCCACGCACGGTGAAGCCGTAGGGATCGACCGGATCGTAGGCGGCGCGCGTCTCGTTCGCGAACGCGAACACCGCGAACCCGTACTCGCCCTCCTCCACCTCGACCCGGATCCGCGCGGTCAGCGTGTCGCCCGACCACGTGTAGCTGACGATCTCGAAGATCCCGTCACCGTTGCCCTCGAACGGGATGAAGTTACCTGTCCGCTCGGGGCTCGGCTCGGCGGAGACGACCGCGCCGGGACTCGACGTGGCGCCGGGTTCGGCGGGGCTCCCGCCCAGGAAGATCATGCCGAGCATCACGGCGGCAACCAGCGCCACGACACCCACGACGATCCACAGCGTCGGGTTCGGGCGCTTCGGCGGCTCCAGATCCCGGTAGGACGGCGGGGTCTGCGGTTGCTGGCCGAAGGGCGTGTTCGGGTTCCTGCCCTGGGCGTCATGGAACTGGGTGGGATGCCAGTTCGGGTCCTGGGAGGCCCACGGCGAGTTGTTCTGCGGCCACTGCGGATTGCTCATGATGCGTCCCAGCGTAGTGTCACGCGCGAAGCGACCGGCGTCCCGCCCGAGGTTCCGGAGCACACCGGAGGGTGCCGGCCGGCTGAGCCGTCACCGGGCCCGGTCCACCGGGTTGTCCACAGGGCACCGCGGGGCTGCAACATCGGGGGCCGGCCGCCGGATGAATGGGGCATGAAGACACCACTGATCCGCGGGACAACCCGTGCCGACCTGCTGGCGCTGCCCGCCATCATGCTGGGGTTCCACCCCACCGACTCGTGCGTCGCCCTCGCCCTGGACGGCAGGACCGTCCGCTTCTGCATCCGCATCGACACCCCCGCGGTTGCCACCGAGCTCGACCGGATCGTCGCGATGATCCGTCGCGCCGCCTTCAACGCGGGTGCCCGGGAGTTCGTGCTCGTCGGGTACGGGAAGAGGAGGACACCCGGCGTGCGGTGGCCGCACTGGTCGCCGGCTTCGGTGAGGCCTCCGTCGTCGAGGCCCTGGTCTCCGACGGCAACCGGTTCTGGAGCGTCCTCAGGCCCGATGACCCGGTCGGTTACCGCTTCGACACGAGCGCCGTCGCCGCACAGGCCGTCTACCAGGGGCTCAACGTCAGCCCCGACCGGGCGACCGCTGTAGCCCCGTCACGGTGGTCACCCGGCCGGACGGGGCGGCGGTGGTCCGCGAGCGGAGGCGGGCGGGCCGCATGACGGCTTCCGCGGCCATGCGCCGCACCGGGCAGTTGGCCGGGTCGGACGCCCTCACCGATGCCGACGCCGTGCTGCTGGCCGTGCTGTTGCAGGACGAGGAACGCTTCGTCGAGGTGCTGACCCGGTTGCGGACCACCAGCGCCGAGCGGTACTGGTCACGGTTGGTGAGGGTCCGTGCCATCTGCCCGGCCGACGCCGAACCCAACGTGCTGGCGTTGCTCGCGGTCGCGTCCTGGCTGAGCGGGAGAGGGCGGCCCAGACGGCCTGCCTCGAGCAGCTGACGGCCCTCGCACCGGAGCACCCCGTCGTCGGGCTCCTCCAACGCATCCACAGCTTCGGCATTCCGCCCAGCCGGTGGGACGATTGAGGCACGGCCGCGCGCAACCTCCTGCCCGGCGTGCCCTAGGGTGTCGGTCATGCGTTTTGTTGTGTGCGGCGAGGCCCTGATCGACCTGATGCCGGAAGAGGAGATCTCCCCGAGGAGAGCCGTTGGATCGCCCGTTCGGGTGGTGGACCCATGAACACCGCCGTCGCGCTGGCAAAGCTCGGCGAGGACACCCACTTCCTCGGCCGGCTGAGCACCGATTCGTTCGGGCGCCAGCTCCGCAGCCATCTGGCGGCGGCCGGGGTCGACCTCGATCTGGCGGTGACCACCGACGACCCCACCTCGGTCGCGGTCGTGTCGCTGGATGAGGAGGGAAAGGCCAGCTACACGTTCCACTTCGACTCGACGTCGAACTTCAACTGGGCCGCCGACGAATTCCCCACCCTCGAGGATGACGACTGGCTGCACTTCGGGTCGATCGGGTCGGTCATCGGCCCCGGAGCCCGGCAGGTGCTGGACTTCGTCAACCGCACCGAGGCCGTCACGAGCTTCGACATCAACGTGCGCCCATCCTGCCTGCCCGACCGCGCCGAGTACTTCGCCCTCGTCTCTGACCTGATGCGGGCCGTCGGCCGCAACGGTGGCGTCGTCAAGGCCAGCGACGAGGACATCGCGTGGCTGGTGGACGACGAGCACAACGTCCTCGGCTACGCGGCCACCTGGGCCGAGGAGTACGACCTGTCGCTGTTCATCGTGACGCTCGGGGCCGACGGCGTCGCGGCCGTGCGCCGCGACGGCAGCGTGGTGCAGGTCGCGGGCCACAAGGTCGACGTGGTGGACACCGTCGGCGCGGGCGACACGTTCATGGCGGGCTTCCTCTCCGCCTACACCGCCGATCCGTCCGACCTCCGAGCCGCGCTCGCGCGCGGCGCGGCTGCCGCAGCCGTCGTGGTGACCGGCAAGGGCGCGAAGCCGCCGACGCGGGCCGAGCTGGACGCCTTCGGGGCTGAGCGGCCCCACTGCAGCGGGCGGTATATTTGGCCTTCCGTGCGCGGTCGCGCACGGAAGGATCGAAAGCGGAGTTCAATGAGCGTGAGCCAAGAGCCGGGTCACTACGACAAGGTGCAGGCCAGGAGAAGTGGCAGGCCTTCTGGGAGAAGGACCAGACCTTCAAGCCACTCGACGACGGATCACGCGAGCGCCGCTTCGTCCTCGACATGTTCCCGTACCCGTCGGGCGACCTGCACATGGGCCACGCGGAGGCCTACGCCATGGGCGATGTCGTGTCGCGCTACTGGCGCCTGCGGGGCTTCGACGTCATGCATCCCATCGGCTGGGACTCGTTCGGCCTGCCCGCCGAGAATGCGGCCATCAAGGCCGACAGTCACCCGTCCGACTGGACCTACGCCAACATCGAGACGCAGGTGCGCTCCTTCAAGCGCTACGGTCTGAGCCTCGACTGGAGCCGACGCCTGCACACCTCGGACGAGGACTACTACCGCTGGACCCAGTGGCTGTTCCTGCGCTTCTTCGAGCGCGGTCTGGCCTACCGCAAGGACTCCTACGTCAACTGGTGTCCGAAGGACCAGACCGTGCTGGCCAACGAGCAGGTCGTCGGGGGCCTGTGTGAGCGCTGCAAGAGCGAGGTCACCAAGCGCAAGCTGAACCAGTGGTACTTCAAGATCACCGACTACGCCCAGGAACTGCTGGACGACATGTCACAGCTCGAGGGTGGTTGGCCCGATCACGTGCTGGCGATGCAGCGCAACTGGATCGGCCGCTCCGAGGGCGCCAACGTGAAGTTCGCCGTCGAGGGCCGTGACGAGCCGGTTACGGTCTTCACCACCCGCCCCGACACTCTGTTCGGCGCCACCTTCATGGTGGTGGCCCCGACTCCGACCTGGCCCAGGAACTGGTCAGCGACGGGCAGCGCGAGGCCTTCGACGCGTACCTGACCGAGGTCAAGAAGACCACCGAGATCGAGCGCCAGTCGACCGAGCACGCGAAGACGGGCGTCTGGCTGGGGCGTCACGCCGTCAACCCGGTCAACGGTGAGCGTGTGCCCGTCTGGGCCGCCGACTACGTGCTGGCCGACTACGGCACCGGTGCGATCATGGCCGTGCCGGCGCACGATCAGCGTGACCTCGACTTCGCCCGCACCTACGATCTGCCGGTGCGCACCGTCCTCGACGTCGACGGCACCGATCCGGCGGAGACCGGCGTCGCGACCAGCGGCGACGGCGCCTACATCAACTCCGGCGCACTGGACGGGCTGACCGACAAGGCATCCGGTGTGGCCAGGATCACCGGGCAGCTGGAGGCTGACGGCCTCGGCACCGGGACCATCCAGTTCCGCCTGCGCGACTGGTTGCTGTCCAGGCAGCGCTTCTGGGGCTGCCCCATCCCGATCGTGCACTGTGAGGTGCACGGCGAGGTGGCGGTGCCCGACGAGCAGCTGCCCGTGCGGCTGCCCGAGTTGCGCGGCCAGGAGCTGGCGCCCAAGGGCACCTCACCGTTGGCGTCCGTGACCGACTGGGTCGCCACGACCTGCCCACCTGCGGCGGCCCCGCCAAGCGCGACACCGACACGATGGACACGTTCGTCGACTCGTCGTGGTACTTCTTCCGTTACTGCTCGCCCGACTACCAGGACGGCCCGTTCAACCTGGACGACGTCGCCCGCTGGATGCCTGTCGACCAGTACGTCGGCGGCGTCGAACATGCGATCCTGCACCTGCTGTACATGCGCTTCTTCACGAAGGTGCTGCGCGACATGGGCATGGTCGACTTCGACGAGCCGATGCTGCGCCTGCTCAACCAGGGCCAGGTGATCAACGGCGGCAAGGCCATGAGCAAGTCGCTCGGCAACGGCGTCGATCTGGGTAGGCAGATCGACGAGTTCGGGGTGGACGCCGTCCGCCTGACGATGATCTTCGCCGGCCCGCCTGAGGACGACATCGACTGGGCCGACCTGTCGCCCGCCTCGAGCCTGAAGTTCCTGCAGCGCGCCTACCGGCTGGCCACCGATGTGACCTCCGGCCCGGACGCCGACTTCGCGGCCGGCGATACAGACCTGCGGAAGTCCACCCACAAGGCCATCATCGAGGTGGGCCAGCTGCTCGACTCGGGTCGCTTCAACGTCGCCGTGGCGCGCACCATGGAGCTGGTCAACGCCACGCGCAAGGCGATCGACGGTGCCGCGGGCGGCGCCGACCCGGCGGTGCGGGAGGCCGTCATGTTCGTCGCGCAATCGCTGAGCCTGGTCGCCCCGTACGTGGCGGAGGAGATGTGGGAGGCCCTCGGGCTCCCGCCGTCGGTGGCCAACAGCGCCTGGCCGGTGGGGGACGCCTCTCTGACCGTTGACGACACCGCGACGATGGTGGTCCAGATCCAGGGCAAGATCCGCGCCAAGATCGAGGTGCCCGCCGACGTCGACGAGGAGGCGGCCCTGGCCCTCGCCCTTGCCGACGACGGCGTGCAACGCTCGCTCGCCGGCCGCGAGGTGGTCAAGGTGATCGCCCGGCTGCCGAAGATGCTGAGTCTGGTGCCCGGGAAGTAGCCGGGCCGACGGGGCCCCGGACCTGACGGTCCGGGGCCCCGTCCCCTGTCCGCGGTTCTCCACAGCGTCGAGGTTCTCCACAGCGTCGAGGTTCCGTGCAGCTTTCCCGTCGCGCCGCCGGAAAGTGTCGGGCATGCAGGAGTCCGAGGAAGTGGCGAGGGCGCGGCTCGCGTTCATCAGCGCCGGGCGGCCCCTCTGGGTGCGCCGCGACGGGCGTCCGAGGCGCGCCGGGAGGAGGGTGGCGCCGCGCAGGGGCCCCGGCCGCGACCGTTCCCGGGGCACCGGCCGACACCGCGGAGCCGCCGCTCGCGCGTGGTCTCCGTGCCGCCCACGCGATCACCCTGAAACACGCCCTCGTCGTGGCCGTGCTGCTGGTGGCGGCGGCCGCCGTGACGGTGTTCGCCCTCAGCCAGAGCTCCGCCACCCAGGTGCCCATCGCGCCCGTGGCGGTGACGTCGGCCCCACCACGCCCGGAGTCCCCGACGCCGGCGCCCACGGTGCGGGTCCACGTGGCGGGGTCGGTCGTGTCCCCCGGGTGGTCGTGCTTCCGGCCGGGTCGATCGTCCGCGACGCGATCGCGGCAGCCGGGGGCTCGCGGCGGACGCCGACCCCGCCCAGCTGAACCTGGCGGCCCGGTCGGCGACGGCATGCAGATCCTCATCGGGTCGGGGACGCGCCGGAGGGAACAATCTCGACGCCCGTCGGGGGCGCGACCGGTGAGGGGTCGGGCGGCCCCTGAACCTCAACACCGCCACCCAGGGGCAGCTCGAGGCGCTGCCTGGGATCGGGCCGGTGACCGCTGCGGCGATCCTCGCCTGGCGGGAGGAGAACGGCCCGTTCACCGCGGTCGACGAGTTGCAGGAGATCGCCGGTATCGGCCCGAGGACCCTCGAGAAGCTCGCCCCGCTGGTGACGACATGAGACGCCACGACCTCCGCCTCGTCCCATCGCGGCCGCCGCGTGGGCGGCCGCGTGGATCGGAACCTCCGGCTGGGCGCCGGAACGGGCCGGTTGGATGGCGGGCCTGGTCGGGGTCGCGCTGCTGGCCGTCATCGCCTGGCGGGCCGGGCGGATCTGGGTCGCCATGGTGCTCGCCGTCCTGGCCGTCACCCTGCTCGCCGCCGGAACCCGCTCCTGGCAGCTCCACACGTCTCCGGTGGCGGGGCTCGCTGCCGCGGGAGCGGTGGCGACGGTGGAGTTCGAGGTGCTCGCGGAGCCGGTACCCGGCGCCCGCGTCGTGGTGGCGCCGGCGCGGCTGCTGCGGGTGGAGTCACGGGGATCCAGGTCCGGGCCGCGGTGCCGGTGGTGGTGCTGGCAAGCGGCAGCCTGGGCGGACAGTTGGCGGCCCTCGAACCGGGATCCCGATACGAGGGCGGGCCAGGCTCGGCACGCCCGACCCGGCGGATCCGGAGGCCGCCGTGTTGTCACTGCGGGCCGTGGCCCGCCGCACGGGGGCCCGGGCCCGCTCCGTGCCCTGGCCAACTCGATGCGGGCGGGGCTCCGCGATGCCGTCAGCCACTCGCCGCCCGATCAGGCCGCGCTGGTGCCGTCCCTCGTTGTCGGCGACACCAGCCGCGTCGACGACGACATGAAGGCCGACTTCCGGGCCACCGGCCTGACCCACCTGATGGCGGTCAGCGGCGCGAATCTGACGCTGATGCTCGGCGTGCTGCTCGCGTTCGTGCGGGCGGTGGGGGTGCGGGGTTGGTGGGTGAGGGTGGCCGCGGTCGGTGGTGTGGGGCTGTTCGTGCTGGTGTGCGGCCAGGAGCCTTCGGTGTTGCGGGCCACCGCGATGGGCTGGTGGCGCTGGCGGCGACCGGGATCGGCTCGGGGAGCAGGAGCACGGGATCGCTGTGCCTCGCGGTGACGTTGCTGGTGTGGTGCGATCCGTGGCTCTCGCGATCGGTCGGCTTCGCCCTGTCGGTGTGTGCCTGCGCGGGGATCGTGCTGATCGGCCCCGTCTTCCGCGCGGCCCTGCTCCGGTGGTGCCCGCGGTGGGTGGCGGACGCCCTGTCGGTGACGTTGGCGGCCCAGCTCGCGACGCAGCCGATCGTGACGGCCATCAGCGAGGAGGTCTCGGTCGTGGGGTCGCGGCCAACGTCGTCGCGGCGCCGTTCGTGGGGCCGACCACGGTGGTCGGGCTGAGCGCCGCCGTCCTGAGTGGGCTGCCGGTGGTCGCGGTCGTGCCGGGGTGGGTGGCGGGCTGGTGTGCGCAGCCGATCCTGTGGGTGGCGCGGGCCGGGGCCGCGGTGCCTTCTGCGACCCGGGGTGGCCCACGGGAGCGGTTGGTGTCACGGTGCTGACGGTGGCGGTGGTGCTGCTCGGGTTCGGGCTGGTGTGGCTCCTGCGAACCCCACTCGGTGGGGTCGCGTTCGTGGTGGTGATGGTGGCGTCGGCGCTGGTGCGGCCGGTGTCGCTCGGCTGGCCGGGCCCGTGGGAGGTGGTCTTCTGCGACGTGGGGCAGGGCGACGCGACGGTGATCCGGGCAGGGCCGGGGCCGCGGTGGTGGTCGACTCCGGGCCTGATGCCGTGGATCTGCTTGGCTGCCTGTCCGACCTCGGCGTCCGGGAGGTGCCGATGTTCGTGCTGACGCACTACCACGCCGACCACACGGGTGGCGCGCCGGCGCTGATCGACAGGTTCTCCCCATCTCTGGTACTGGTGCGTGGCGGTGACCCGCCGCGTTGGCTGGCCGATGCCGTGAGGCGGGTGGGAGGCGAACTGCGTTCTGCCGTGGAGGGAGAGGAGGTCGCGGCGGGCGAGGCACGGTGGGTCACGGTGTCGGCCCCGCAACCACAGAACCGGGCCACTGAGCTGACGGACGCGGAGGGCTCACCCGAGAACGACGCCTCGGTCGTGGGGATCGCGGAGGTCGGCGGGGTGCGCGTGATGCTGGCCGGGGACGCGGAGCCGTCGGGCCAGGCGCGCGCACTGCGGTCCGCCCGACGCCTCGGGCTCGACCTGTCGGTGGCGGTGCTGAAGCTGCCCCATCACGGTTCGGCCCGTCAGGAGGAGCGGTTCTTCCGGGCCTGCGGAGCCTCCCTCGCGGTCGCGAGTGCGGGGCAGGACAACGGGTACGGCCATCCGGCGCAGGCGGCCCTCGACCTGGCCACCGGGTTGGGCATGGCGGTGGCGCGCACCGACCGGCAGGGGGCCGTCGCCGTCGCCCGTACCGATGACGGGCTGACGGTGACGACCGAGAGGAGGTGAACTCGCCGGTCAGACCCGCGGCGACAACCCGGCCGCACGGTACATGGCGTCGATCGCGGTCATGGTGCGCACCGAATCGGCAGGATCGGAGATCACCGGCAACCCCTCCCGGATGGCTTCGACGAACACCCCGAGCTGGCATTCGTAGCTCGTGGGTGCAGGGGCACCTCGATCTCCGTGGCGTCGCCGTCCGTGAACAGCGTGACGCTGTTGCCCTCGTGCGGCTTCACGAAGCCCTCAACCCTGATCCTGCCCAGGGTGCCGGTGATGGTGGCCGACTGGCGCTCCACCTCCTCGAGCAGCGAGCTCGAGATGGTGCCCGTCACCCCGCCCGGGAAGCGGAGCTCCGCGGTGAGCCGCTCATCGATCCGGTCATCCTCTGGTGAGGGTCGGAAACTGCCGGAGACGACCTCGGGCTCCTCTCCGACGATGCTGCGCACGAAGTGCAGGCAGTAGCAGCCGAGGTCCATGGTTGCACCGCCTGCGAGGTCATGGATGTAGCGGATGTTGGTTCGGTCGGGCAGCTGGATGTCGAATGTCGCGCTGACGTCGACGAGGTCGCCGATCGCGCCATCGGAGATGAGCCCGAGCACCTCGGCCATGAGCGGGTGATGGCGGTAGTGGAAGGCCTCCATCACCACCTTGTCGGACAGCGCGGCCCGGGCGGCTACCCGCATGGCCTCCTCGGCGTTCGATGCGAACGGCTTCTCGACGAGGACATGCTTGCCGGCGTCCAACGCGGCCACCGTCCACCTGGCGTGCTCCGAGTTCGGCAGCGGAATGTAGATGGCGTCGATGTCATCGGCGGCGAGGAGAGCCTCGTAGTTGTCCTCCACCCGGCCGATGTGGTGGGCCTTAGCGAACGCCTCGGCCCGCGAACGGCTCCTGGCGGCCACCGCGACCAACTCGACCTCCGGGTTCGCGGCGGCGGGCCTGATCAGTGACGAGGGGGTGATGCCTGCTGCTCCGAGGATGCCGAAGCGGACTGGGGTGGTCATTGCTCTCCTTCGAGTACGTCTCCTCGGAGAGTCTAGTGTTCCCGTCCGGGCCGGGGGCCCGCGGGCCCGGAGGCCCTACCTCCCGTCGAACCGCTCGACCGCCACCCGCACCAGGCCACCGCCGGGGCGGAGTCCGCGGCGTACACGTCGACCCCGGAGCCGGAGGCCACGTACAGGTGGTTGCCGACGGTGAGGCCCCGGACGCCCTGCACCTGGCCGGTCATCTGGTCCCTGGTCACCCTGTCCACGGACAGGTCCTCCACGAGGCTGAAGGCGCCGTCGTCCCAGCGGTAGACCAGGTAGTGCACCCCGTGGCGTCGGCATCGTACGAGGAAGCGGCGAACCCGATGAGTCCCGACTTCTCATCGATCAGCACCGCCTTGTGGTTGCGGAGGGCCTCAGCCTGGTTCAGTGACACCTTGAGGGTGGCCGTCTCCGTGACATCGAAGGGGTCGGAGGTGTCGAACATGGTGAGCTTCAGGTCGGACGTCGGGCCGGTTTCGGTGCCGTCGATGCCCAGGCCGAGCAGGAGCCCGTCGGACCACGGGTGGAGGTAGGTGCTGAAGCCCGGGATTTTGAGCTCGCTCATGATGGCCGGGGCAGTCGGGTCGCTCAGGTCGATCGCGAACAGTGGGTCGACCTGCCGGAAGCTCACCACGTAGGCAGTCGGGCCGGAGAACCGCACCGACTGGATCGACTCGTTGACCGCCAACTGGGGCAGCATCCCCACCGTCTCCAGGGTCTGGTCGAGCACGAGCAGCGCCGGGCTGGTGAGCCAACCGGAAGCAGTGGGGCCGGTCATGGTGACGGCGACCCGCAGGTGTGAGCCGAACTCGTCGAGAGCGAACTGGTTCAGGACGGTGCCGGGATGCGTGCCTGCGCCGCCGCGGTGAGCTGGCCGTCATCCAGCGCGATGCGCGTCAGGTCCGTGGTGGCCGCCACGCTCGTGAAGGGGGTTCGCGTGTCGGGGAAGTCGGTGATCGGGCTGGTGACGTGGGACGGCGAGGTCAGGAAGAGGCTGTCCCGGGTGAGGTAGACGTCCTGCGCGCCTCCGAACACGGTCTGGGCGTCGATGCGCTGCCGGTCGGTGAGATCGATGCTGCTGATCACCGTGAAGGCGGCCGCCTGCGGCTCCGGCATCAGCATGATGTCGGCAGCGTTCAGTGGTGCGGTCCCGAGCGCGTCGCTCACCAGCGGCACGAACGTGGACGGATCGTCTGCCCGGACGGCGTCGGCGTCGTCGACCATGTAACTGGTCACCAGGTAGACGATGTCGCCGCTCAGTCGCGAGGAGACGGGGCCCCGCTCTGCCCGAGCCAGGTCAGGAAGCGGGGCGCGGCAGGGTCGGAGACGTCGTACACCAGGGCCTTCGTCTCCCTGGCGAGGTAGGGCGTGAACCCGAAGGGTCGATGGTTCGGCGTCCCGGCCTCCAGCCGTGGGGTGAAGTCGGTCACGAGTGCCACCAGCGTGGTGCCGTGGAGCATGAGGTCGGACACTGCTCCCTGGACGGTGCCGTCGGTGTTAGCCACGGCCAGTTCGGAGGTCTCGATCCTCGACAGTTCCCGGGAGCCCGCGCCGTCAGCCGAGACGAGCCGGACCGTCGAGCCTGAGGCGATGAAGATCGTGCGACCGTCGCTCTTGACCAGGTCGCCCTCGTCGATTCCCTCGACCTGCACGTTGGTGTCCCAACTGTCGCTCTGCATCCCGACGGCGATGTCAGCCTGCCCTGTCCGGCCGCGAAGCTCAACGGGTAGGAGATCTCCCACGGGTTCTGCAGCGGGGCGGCGGTCACGGCCCGCACACCGGGCATAGTCGCCCGAGCCACCGACGTACCGGCTCCCATGCGGGGACGCGACGCTCAGGCCGGGGGACCGGTCGCTGCTGCCCACCTCCCGGCCGAGGAGACCCGGCATGGACGCGGCGGCCACCGCGAGCGCCACGGCCGCGACGGCGGCACCCCAGGCCGGCAGGCGACGGTGACGCCGAACCGGCGGCTCCGGAGCCGGTTCGGGGTCGAGGCGGTCGGCTGCGCGTCGATCCGGGTCGCCAGCGCGGCCCTGACCTCGGGGAGGGCCGCAACTGGGCGGCGATCTCACGGAAGATGTCGTTGTCATTCATCAAACAGCCCTCCCAGGAGCTTTTCTCGCATCTGGGCGCGGCCGCGGGAAAGCCGCACCCTCACGGTGCCTGGACCCAGGTCGAGCAGGTCGGCGATCTGCGCGATGGACAGGTCCTCGAAGTAGAACAGGTACAGCACGGTGCGGTAGGTCTCGCTGAGCGAGCGGAGCGCCCTGAACAACACGTTCTGCTCGTCCGAGGCGAGAGTGAATTCCTCCGGGGCGGCCGCGGTGTCGCCCGGGTCGAGCGGCACCACGCGGGTGCGCCACGAGCTGAGCCGGACCCGTCGGGCGCAGGTGAGCGCCGTGGTGATCAGCCAGGCCCTGCGGTGCTGCTCATCGTTGACCTCCGGCTGACGCCGGTGGTACGTGAGGAAGACCTCCTGGTAGACGTCGTCTGCGTCGCCGCGGCACCGCGTATGCGTCACGGCGATGCCGTAGACCATCGACTCGTAGCGTTCGACCACCGAATGGGTGTCGCCGGGCAGCAGAGACTCCACCGGGACGTCCTCGCCCTCTGTGGGTATGCCCTCTGCCTCCACGGCTGCGCCGCCTTCCCGTATGTCCTACTCCTGTAACTCCTTCCAGGTGTGCAGAAGGTTACAGACGCGATCCCCGCCGAGGAACGGAGCGACCCCGGGGCGCCGGGCCCCAGGGGTCGAATCCGGTCAGGAGGTGGCATTCAGGTCAGGCTCCCGGAGCGCAGGTGCGCCGGGTCGCCGGTCAGGGCCGCCAGCCTGCGCCGCACGCCGGCCGCCTCATCGATCTTGTTCTGCCGTTCGAGGGTGCGCGCGAGCAGCAGGGTGGCGTACTCGTCGGTCGGGTCCTGATCGAGGATCCTGCGGCACTGCTCCTCGGCCGGCCCCAACGAGGCACGGTGGAAGTGTGCCCGCGCAAGGTATTCGCGCACCGACCTGTTGCCGGGCTGCTCCTCGAGCACCTCGGCGAAGCGCTCGACGGCCGTGCGGTAGTCGCGCTCCTCGAACGCCCGGACTCCCAGGTTGTAGGTCAGAAGGGTGGTCACCTGCGGCTCCTTTCCTTGGCCGGCCCGTTGCCCGGGCCTCGGTGATGCAACATTCAACCAATATCGGGCGCGGATATTCCCGACTACCACACCGTCCCCCATGGCTGGCAAGCTTGACCCCATGCCTGCCTTCGGATCATCGCTCCTGATCACCGGGCCCGAGACCCTGCTCGCGCGGCGCATCGTGACGGCCACCGTCGCGGAGGCCCGCGCCGAGCGCCCGGAGGCCGACTTCAACGAGATCACCGCCGGGGAGTTGGAGGACACCATGCTCTCCGAGGTGGTGGGCGGTTCGCTGTTCTCCACCGACATCATCGCCGTCATCGAAGACGTCGGCGCCTGCCCCGCTGGGGTGGTCGACCAACTCGTCGAGGTCGCGAAGAACCCGCCGACGGACCTCTGTCTCGTTCTGGTCCATCAGGGCGGCAACAAGGGCAAGGGCCTGATCGACAAGCTGAAGAAGGCGAAGGTACGCACGGAGACCGTCGCCGGCCTCAAGCCGTGGGAACTGCCAAGGTTCGTGGCGGAGGAGGCGAGGCGGCTGAAGATCCGCATGTCTGCGGATGCCGCAGGCGAACTGGTCGCGGCCGTCGGGAATGACCTGCGTGCGCTGGCCGCGGCGGTCGCACAGTTGGCGGCCGACTCCGATCAGGGGCAGATCGACGCGGATCTCATCCGCCGCTACTTCGCGGGCCGTGCCGAGGTGACGTCCTTTGCAGTCGCCGACGCGGTGCTGGCCGCCAATGCGACCCTCGCGATGGAGCGGCTGCGGTGGGCGCTCGGCACGGGGCCGCCCCGGTGCTCGTCACCAGCGCCATGGCCGGCGCCTTCCGGGGATGGGCCGCTACGTCGACGCGCAGGGCAGCAGGATGAGCGGCAACGATCTGGCCCGCCAGATCGGCCTTCCGCCGTGGAAGATGAAGGAATACGCCCGCACGTCGCGGTATTGGGGGCCCGCGTCGATCGCCGGGGCGATCCAGCTGATCGCCGTCGGTGACGCCGAGGTCAAGGGTGCGGCGACCGATCCGGCGTTCGCGCTGGAGCGGATGGTGTTGGGGTGCTGGCTCTGGCCCGCCGCTGACGGCGTCGTAGCCGGCCAGCTGTGGGTGCGCGTGATCCCGGTCGAGGGCACAGAAAACAGCGCCTTGACGACCGAGGGCCAAGGCGCTGTTCTCGTGAAGCGTGGAAGCTACCGCTTCCTGAAGCGTGGGAGCTGCTGCGTCAACCGGCTCAGAGAGCGGCGACGGCGGCGGAGATGGCCGACTTGCGGTTCGCGGCCTGGTTCTTGTGGATGACACCCTTGCTCACGGCCTTGTCCAGAGCGCGATTGGCAACCTGGGCAGCCTCGACGGCCTTGGCGTTGTCGCCGGCGGAGACGGCCACGCGGACGGCGCGGACGTGGGTGCGAAGGCCAGACTTCACGGCCTTGTTACGCTGACGCGCGATCTCGTTGGTCTTGTTGCGCTTCTTCTGGGACTTGATGTTCGCCACTGGGCAAGCCTCTTTTGTCTAAAGTTGGTTGACTCGGTCATGCGTTTGCACGCGACGATCAACCTTACCTGTTCGGGCCGGTGCGTCCAAATCCACGGGTTAGCCCGGCCCTGAAATCCGTGAGAGACTTGGGGTCGACAGCGCCAGCCCCGAGGACACGATGCCCACTCCCCGCCCAGGTAAGACCGATCCGGCGATCATCCGCAACTTCTGCATCATCGCCCACATCGATCACGGCAAGTCGACCCTTGCCGACCGCATGCTCCAACTCACCGAGGTCGTCGACGCGCGTCAGATGCGCGCCCAGTACCTCGACCGGATGGACATCGAGCGTGAGCGCGGCATCACCATCAAGTCCCAGGCTGTGCGGATGCCCTGGACCAGGGACGGGGTCATCCACGTCCTCAACATGATCGACACCCCGGGCACGTCGACTTCACCTACGAGGTCTCCCGTTCGCTGCAGGCCTGTGAGGGCGCGGTGCTGCTCGTCGACGCGGCGCAGGGCATCGAGGCCCAGACGCTGGCGAACCTGTACCTCGCGCTGGCGGCCGACCTCCACATCATCCCGGTGCTCAACAAGATCGACCTGCCCGGGCGAACCCCGAGAAGTACGCCGAGGAACTGGCGGGCATCATCGGCTGCGACCCCGACGACGTGCTGCGGGTGTCGGGCAAGACCGGCGTCGGCGTGTCCGAGCTGCTCGATGCCGTCGTCGACCAGATCCCGGCTCCGGTCGGCGACCCGGACGCCCCTGCCAGGGCGCTCATCTTCGACTCGGTCTACGACACCTACCGTGGCGTCGTCACCTACGTGCGCGTCGTCGACGGTGAACTGAACCACCGCGAACGCATCCGCATGATGTCGACCAAGGCCACCCACGAGCTGCTCGAGATCGGCGTCATCTCGCCGGAGCCGGTCAAGTCGACCGCGATCGGCGTCGGCGAGGTCGGCTACCTCATCACGGGCGTGAAGGACGTGCGCCAGTCCCGCGTCGGCGACACCGTCACGCTCGAGAGCCGCCCCGCCGAGCAGGACCTCGGTGGCTACCAGCACCCCAACCCGATGGTCTACGCCGGCCTCTACCCGATCGACGGTGACCAGTTCAACGACCTGCGCGAGGCGCTCGAGAAGCTCCAGCTCAACGACGCGGCGCTCACCTACGAGCCGGAGAGCTCCAGCGCGCTGGGCTTCGGCTTCCGCATCGGGTTCCTCGGCCTGCTCCACATGGAGATCGTCCGCGAGCGGCTCGAGCGCGAGTTCAACCTCGACCTGATCTCGACGGCGCCCAACGTCGTCTACGACGTCCTGATGGAGGACGGGTCGGAGCACCACGTCACCAACCCGTCCGAGTACCCGGAGGGAAGATCGCCGAGGTGCGCGAGCCGGTCGTGCGGGCGACGATCCTTGCGCCTGCCGAGTACATCGGCACGATCCTCGAGCTCTGCCAGACGCGCCGCGGCGTCCAGCGCGGCCTCGACTACCTGAGTGAGGACCGGGTCGAGATCCGCTACACGCTGCCCTGGCCGAGATCGTCTTCGACTTCTTCGATGCCCTCAAGTCCCGCACCAAGGGCTACGCGTCGCTCGACTACGAGGCAGACGGCCAGGAGGCGGGGACCTCGTCAAGGTCGACATCCTTCTGCACGGCGAGCCGGTCGATGCGTTCTCCGCCATCGTGCACAAGGACAAGGCCTACTCCTACGGCCTGTCGATGGCGGCCAAGCTCAAGGAACTGATCCCGCGCCAGCACTTCGAGGTGCCCATCCAGGCCGCCATCGGCTCCCGCGTCATCGCGCGCGAGACCATCCGCGCCATCCGCAAGGACGTGCTCGCCAAGTGTTACGGCGGCGACATCTCCCGCAAGCGCAAGCTGCTCGAGAAGCAGAAGGAAGGCAAGAAGCGGATGAAGATGGTCGGACGGGTCGAGGTGCCGCAGGAGGCCTTCGTCGCGGCGCTGTCCACCAACGAGCCGCCCAAGAAGTAGTGCTAGCGGCGCGGCCTGGTCCGCGCCGTGGCGGGTGCCGTCCACGGATCCTCCGGCCATGGGTGCTTCGGGTAGCGTCCGCGCATCTCGGAGCGCACCTGGGCGTACGGCCCCGACCAGAACGACGCCAGGTCTGCGGTGATCGCCAACGGCCGCCCGCGGGCGAGAGCAGGTGGAACACCACCTCGGCCGCTCCGTCGGCCAGCCGGGCGAGGCCGCGAGCCCGAAGCACTCCTGCAGCTTCACCGCCACGACCACCGGCCCGTCCCCGTCATGGTGCGGGTAGTCGAGCCGGATCCGCGAGCCGCTCGGCACGGTGAGCCGTTCGGGTGCCAGCTCGTCGAGGCGGCCCGCCTCCGGCCAGGGCAGCAGCCTGCGCAGCGGCGTGGTGAGCTCGATGCCAGCCAACCGGCCGCTCAGTGCTGCCGCCGCCAGTTCGGGCCCGAGCCACTCGTCGAGGCGGGCCAGCAGGGCACCGTCGGACACGTCGGGCCAGCGCACTCCCAGCACCCGGTGTAGCAGGGCCATCCTGCGGCGCAGGGCGTCCGCGGCGGTTGACCAGCCGATCACCCCGAGGCCCTGCTCGTCGACGACCGCGCGCACGGCGCCGGGGCCCAGTTCCCGCGCGGGCACGGGCGTCGAGGTCAACTCGATGGCACCGAGCGCGGTGACGCGACGGGCGCGGAGCCTGCCGTCGACGAGTTCGCCTCTCACCTCATCGATGAGGAGGTGGGACGCGAGCCTCGCGGTCGCCTCGTCGATCGGGGCGCCCGAACGGATCACTGCGCCGGTCCCGGCCGCCAAGTTCCCGGACGCCCTGCCCACCTCCGCCACCGCGAGCCATTCGCTGTCGGCAAGCTCAGCCGGAGCGGCCGCGCGGGTGCCCGAGGCCAACAGGTACGCGTTGCCGACCCTCCTCGCGACCCGCTCGGGAAGCGCGAGCACGACGACCGCGCCGATGGGGCCGAGCGGCCCCGCCCGGTGGGGTGAGCCGCCCGAGCCGGTCCGCCTCCCGACGCCAGCGTCGGGCTTCCGGCGTGCCGCCCCGGCGGAGCGTGGAGAGCTCGCGCGCCAGGTCGCCCCGGATGCCCAGCTCGACGGCCGCCACAGCCTCGGCCGCGGCGCGACCACCGACGAGGGGCGCGGCGTCCAACAGCGCCCTCGCCCACCGCGGGGCGGCAGGGATGTCGGCCAGCCGGCGGCCCGCGGCGGTCACCCGGCCAGTCGCGTCGACGGCCCCGAGCGCGCGCAGCACATCCTCGTCGTCCCGGACCGCCGCCGCAGGCAGTGGAGAGGGCAGAGCGAGGCCCTCTCCACGCGGAGCCCCCATGCCGCAAGGGTCAGCAGCGCCCCCGTCAGGTCGGCGGCCTGCAACTCCGGGTCACCTGCGGGCGCAGCCCGGCGTAGGTCTGATCGTCGTAGCAGCGCCACACCACTCCGGCGCTCTGGCGGGCGGCGCGACCGGCCCGCTGGTCGGCGGAGGACCGGGCACACCGCACCGTCACGAGGCCGGTCATCGAGCGTGCCGCATCGCGGCGGGTTCCCTGGACAGCCCCGAGTCGACGACCACCCGCACCCCGTCGACGGTGACGGACGATTCGGCCAGGTTGGTCGACACCACAATCCGTGGCCGCTCTCCCGCACCGCGGCCCGCGATGGCGCGGTCCTGCTCACGTGGTCCAACCTGACCGTGCAGTTCGAGTACCTCGGCCGGCACCGACCCGCGGAGCCGCTCGGCCACGACGCGCACCTCGTGCACGCCCGGCAGGAACACCAGCACGTCGCCGTCGCCCGGCCGCTCCTCGAAGGCCCGGCGGCCACCTCGGCGACGTGGCTGAGGAAGGGTCGCGTGACGCCGCCGGCATCGAGGGGGAACGGGCCGGGGAGAATCGTTCCTCAAGCGGATGCGCCACGGCCGGCACCCCGACCACGGGGCCGGATCGTCGGCGGTGCCGAGCAGCGCGGCGAAACGCTGCGCGTCAGCGGTGGCCGACATCGCGACGACGGCCAGGTCATCGCGGAGCTCCCGCACCTCTCCCAGGAGCCCCACCAGCAGATCGGTGTCCAGCCCGCGTTCGTGCACCTCGTCGAGGATGACGGCGCCGACGCCGTCGAGGGCAGGGTCGCGCAGGAGGCGACGCAGCAGCACGCCTGGGGTCACCATTTCGATCCGGGCGTCGGGCCCCAGCACCCGCTCGCCGCGCACGGTGAACCCGACCACGTCCCCGAGCCGGGTCCGGGTGAGGGTCGCGAGCCGCCGGGCGGCGGCCCGTGCGGCGACCCGCCGCGGCTGGGTGACGATCACACGCCCGGGAAGGGTGGCGGCCACCAACGGCGGGGCGAGGGTGGTCTTTCCCGTTCCGGGGGCGCCTCGACCACGGCCACGCCCCGCGTGAGCAGAGCCTCCCGGAGCGCGCCGGTCGCCGCGGCGAAGGGGAGGCCGCAGCCGTCCGCGACGAGCTCTCCGAGTTCTGGCACGACCCAAGTCTGCCGCACGCGCCCGAAGGTGGCCCTCCCGACGATCACCCCGACCCAGAGGATCGAGCCCGAGCGTCAGGACCGAGACCCCCAGAACTGTCAGCGATGTCCCTGCACATGACAGGACCCAGCGTCAGGCGTCTTCTGCTCTTCGGGGACGGCCTTCCGCGGGCCATGAATCTCTACCGCTGCGGCGGTCGCCATCGTCGTCGATCGGAGCGTGAGGCGCCCGTGGGCGGGTCAACCCTTGAGGAGTGCCAGCTCGATCCCGGCCGCCGCCTCGAACTCGGCGAACGCGGCCACCGGCTCCGCGCCGTCCAGGAGCACGGCGCCCACCGCAGTCGCGTAGGCGTCGCCGAGCGCGCCCGACCACATGATGTTGCTCGCGAAACCGTGATCGGAGACGAATCGGGCCGCTGCCCTGCCCGGGCCCGCCGCGAGCTTCGTCGCATCGGCCTCCAATGAGGGCTTGGCTGGAATGTGGGTGCCGTAGGAATCGGAGAAGTCGAGTTGGTAGTCCTCGCGGTCCATCCAGAGCCAGCGGACGTAGTCCTTCGCCGCCTCGAGGTTGGTACCGCTCGCTGCGACGCATGCGCCGAACGCGCCGAACGGAACGGCCGGCCTACCGTGGCGGCCGATCGCGGGGAAGGGCAGCACCGCGACGTCGTCTCCCCATGCGGTCTGCATGTCGGGAAGCGACCAGAGGCCGCCCCACTGCATGGCCGCCTCACCGCCCGCAAACGCGGTGCCCTCGTGCCAGTCACCCGACGCGGTGCGGACCATCGCACCCGACTGGAGGAAGTCGCGGTACGCCGTCAGCGCCGCGTAGAAGGGTCGCCGAGGAACGCGACGGCGCTCCGGTCGGCCGTGAGCTGATCGCTCCCGGAGGCCCAGATGAGCAGCGGGCCGAGCGCGCCGACACCGCCGTCGTTCCCGGCGAAGAAACCGCCCACCCCGGTCGACCTGGTCACGGCGGTCGCCGCCGTCACCAACTGCTCGAAGGTTACGGGGGCGCAACCCCGGCGGCCTCGAGCAGCGAAGGCCGGTAGTAGAGCAGTTGGGTGTCGATCGTCTGGGGGATCCCGTAGATCCTGCCCTCGAAGGTGAACCGCTGCATCACCGACGGATTGAACTCCGAGACGCGGTCGCCGATCAGTTCGGTCAGGTCGGCCAGTTGCCCGGAGCGGATCATGTCGAGCGTGCCGCCCTGCTCCACCTCGAACACGTCGGGCGCCTCGTTTGTGAGCAGTTGGGCCGCGAGGACCGAGTCGTAGTCGCCCGGGTCCAGCGCACCGACACATCACAACCGGGGTAGGTGGCGGCGTAGCGCTCGACGGCGGCCCGGACACCCACCTCGCCGTACTCGTGGTACCAGCTCTGAAGCGGCGCCGACGCGGCCAGCTTGCCCACCGCGGCCTGCCCGGCCGCGACCTCGACGCCGGGCGAAGGCGTCACGAGTGGCGCGGCACCCGGGACGGGCCCGCGGTACCGCAGGCGGCCAGTGTCGCCGCCGCAGCGAGGCCGCCGCCGGTGCACAGCAGCGTGCGCCGCGATACGTTCATGGACCTTACCTTCGCACGATCCGGCTCCCGACGCGAGGGGCGCCTTCCCCGGTGCCCCCGTAAGCTTGCGGGGTGGCCCAACTTCCAGACGGCGAACCCGCCCCCTCGACGGAGCCCTCCCCGGGAGGCGCTCGTGTCGGAGGCACCGTTGTCCCTCTATGTGCATGTGCCGTTCTGCCGCATCCGTTGCGGCTACTGCGACTTCAACACCTACACCCCGGGGAGGCAGGAGACGGGGCCTCCTCCTCATACCTGCAGGCCGTCCGCTCCGAGCTCGACCTCGCCGCGGCGCAGCTCGGCTCGAGGCCTGTCGAGACCGTGTTCTTCGGTGGAGGCACCCCGACGTGGCTGCCCGAACCCGACCTCGCGGGCATCCTCGCCGCCATCTCCGAGCGCTTCGAGTTGGCCCCCGGCGCGGAGGTGACCACGGAGGCCAACCCCGAGACGGTCACCCCGCCTACCTCACTGCCCTGCGTGAGCATGGCTTCACCAGGATCTCGCTCGGCCTCCAATCGGTGGTGCCGCGCGTGCTGCAGGTCCTCGAACGCGGACACAGCCCGAACGCGGCCTGGCGGCCGCCGGTTGGGCCCGCGACGCGGGCTTCGAACACGTCAGCCTCGATCTCATCTACGGAACACCGGGGAGAGCCTCGACGACTGGGCCACAAGCCTCGACGCGGTCACCGGCACCCCGGTCGACCATGTCAGCGCCTACTCCCTGATCGTCGAGGAGGGCACACGGCTCGCCATGCAGGTGCGTCGAGGTGAGGTGCCGATGCCCGATGACGACGACCTGGCCGACAAGTACCTGATGGCGGAGAGGGTGCTCGCCTCCCTGGGTTCGACAACTATGAGGTGAGCAACTGGGCCCGCCCGGGTGGGGAGTGCAGGCACAACCTCGCCTACTGGCGGGGAGCCGACTGGTGGGGGATCGGCCCGGAGCGCACTCGCACATCGGCGGGGTGCGGTTCTGGAACCGCAAGCATCCCCGCAGCTATGCGGCCGCCCTGGCCGAGGGGCACTCGCCCGCGCTGGCGCGCGAGGTCCTGGACCTCGATCAGCGGCGGGTGGAGCGCGTGCTGCTCGAGTTGCGCCTACGCGAGGGATGCCCGCGGACGTGCTCACCGCGTCGGAGGCCGGTCGCGTCCCCGGCCTCATCGCAGAGGGCATGCTCGAACGTGCCGGCGACCGGCTCCGGGTGACCCCCGGCGCGAGGCTGCTCGCCGACGGCGTCATCCGCGACCTGCTCGACTGAGCGGTCCCTCCTCCGCCGTCGCTCCCGACTCCTTGACGGCCTCCCCTATTGTCCTAATGTATTAAGCACCTAATACAACGACACAGGAGGCGGTGGGATGGAGTTCGATCCGAGCAGTCCGATCTGGCTGCAGCTCGTCGACGAGTTCACGCGCCGCATCGTCGTGGGGACTGGGCCCCCGGGGTCCGCATCCCGGGCGTCCGCGACCTCGCCCTCGACCTGAGGGTCAACCCCAACACGGTCCAACGGGCACTCGCCGAACTCGACCGCATGGGCCTCAGCCGGTCCGAACGCACCACCGGGCGGTTCGTCACAGACGAGGCCGACGTCATCGACGAGGCACGGGCGAGCCTCGCGGCAGAGGTCGCCACCCAGTACGCACGTCGCGCACAGGGGCTCGGTATGAGCCTCGGCGCAGCCAGGGAACTTCTTGGCACGCAGTGGCACACCGCCACGGAAGGAGGAATCGCATGAGCGCGATCGCGATCAGCGGGCTCGTGAAGGATTACGGGAAGTTCAGGGCCCTCAACGGACTCGACCTTGAGCTCGGCGGCGGCCAGATCGTCGGCCTGCTCGGCGAGAACGGCTGCGGGAAGACGACCCTGCTCAAGGTCATCGCCGGCGCGCTGACCCGGTACCAGGGATCGGTCCTAGTCAACGGGTCGACCCCTGGGCCGGAGACGAAGGCGCAGGTGTCGTTCCTGCCGACGCCAGTTTCCTCCCCGACGGCGCCAGCCTCGACGCCTGCATCGGCATGTACCGCGACTTCTTCTCCGACTTCTCGGAGGACAAGGCCCGCGACCTGATCGGCTTCTTCGGGCTCGATCCCGCGCGCAAGCTCTCGACCCTCTCGAAGGGGATGCGGGAGAAGGGCAGATCGCGCTCGCCATGTCGCGCCGCGCCAAGGTGTACCTGCTCGACGAGCCCATCTCGGGCGTCGACCCCGCGGCCCGCGAGGTGCTGCTGCAGGCCATCATCCGCGACCTCGACCCCGAGGCCCTCGTCGTGATCTCCACGCACCTGATCCACGACCTGGAGCCCATCCTCGACGGCGTTGCCTTCATGCGCTACGGCCGCATCCAGCTCAGCGGCGAGGTCGACGACCTGCGCGCGGAGCACGGCCTGTCCATTGACGCACTCTTCCGGGAGGTCTACCGATGATCACCATGCTCCTCAAGCACGAATGGCTCCGCACCTGGCGCTGGGCTGCCGTGCTCACGCTGGGGCCGCCCTGCTGGTCGGCACGTTCACCGGCGCCTCGCTGCTGCTGCCCGCGCCGACCGACATGGTGCTGGCCGTCCTGGCGGTGCTGGCCGCGATGATCTTCATGTTCGCCGTGCCGCTGCTGACCTCGCTCGACTTCTACCGTTCCTGCTACTCCCGCACGGGATACTTCACGGCGTCGCTGCCGGTCAAGGCGGCCACGATCTTCCGGGTCAAGGCCACCTACAGCTACCTGGTCTCGCTGCTGGGGTCCTGCTCGGGCTCCTGCTGCTGATCCCCGGCAACATCGCCACCGGCGCCACCAGCGGCGCATCCCCGGCCGAGACCATGGCCGCCCTGGGGAGGCCCTGCGTGCTCTGGGCTCCCTGCCCCCTGGCTGCTCGTGCTCATCGTCGCCACCCTCCTGCTCTACCCGCTCTCGATGATCGCGCCCTTCTACTTCGCCGCGACCGTCGGCTCCCAGAGTTGGATCAACCGGGCCGGCGTCGGGGTGTGGTGCTCACCTGGTTCCTGTACTACGGCGCCACGCAGGTGATCGGTGTCATCGCTCTGTTCATCCCGCCGATGGCCGACCTCAGCCGGTTCCCCGATGTGAGCCTCACCTGGGGCTTAGGCGCGATCTTCACGATGGGTAACGACGCCGCGGTGCTGCCGTTGGCCGTGTTCGTGGCCCTGTTCGCGGTCGCGATCGCCGGTATGTGCTGGGCGCAGGTGTCGTACAGCCGGAAGCTCGAGTTGCGCTGATAGGTTCGCTGACCGTGGATCGATACGCAAAGGACGTGCTGGCGGCCGGCTGGCAGAAGGCCCATCTCAAGCAGACCCGTGACGTGCCGGTCGAACTCGACCTCGTCGTCGAGTTCGACGACTTCTGCGGCGCGGTCGTCGGCTGGGAGAACGGCATCGTCCTCCTCGAGGACCGTAGGGGAAGCGCAGGGGGCGCCGCTCGGCGCCGGCTTCCTCCTGGAGGGGAGCCCGTCGCGCTGCGGCCCCCGCTCCGGGCGGTGCGGCCAAGCCGCGGTACACAGCCTCCGGGTCGCGGGTGTCCGAGCAGCCGGTGAAGGCGAAGGTGGCGCTTCCCAGCCGCATCTACGTCGAGGGCCGCCACGACGCCGAACTGATCGAGAAGGTCTGGGTGACGACCTGCGCCACGTCGGGGTTGTCGTCGAGTTCCTCGGCGGCATCGACGACCTCCCCGCGATCGTCGCGGAATTCGCTCCCGGGCCGGGTCGCCGGCTCGGTGTGCTCGTCGACCACCTCGTTCCCGGCAGCAAGGAGTCGCGCATCGCCAGGCAGGTCTATCAGGCCGGCTACCGCGACACGGTACTCATCGAGGGGCACGAGTTCATCGACATCTGGCAGGCCGTCCGCCCCAGCGCGTCGGCAGGAAGGCGTGGCCGTCGGTGCCGCGTGACGTCGACTTCAAGCTCGGCACGCTGCAGGCGCTGGGGCTTCCGCACGCCGACCAGGCCGACATCGCCCGCGGCTGGCAGTCCATCCTGGCCCGGGTGACCTCCTGGCGCGACCTGGAGCCGCAGCTCAACACCAAGGTTGAGACCCTGATCGACTTCGTCACCCAGGACCACCTGCCCGACGACTGAGCTCCGCGACGTTCGCCACTAAGGTGGATGCCATGGACACCGACGACATCCTGGGCCTGTTGCAGCTCACCGCCGCCGAGGTGATCACGCCGAGGTTCCGGCAGTTGTCCGGTGGTGACATCGAGGAGAAGGGCCCGGGTGATCTGGTCACCGTGGCCGACCGGGAGGCGGAGGCGTTCCTCACCCGGCTGCTCAAGGCTGCCCACCCCTCCGCGCTTGTCATCGGTGAGGAGGGTGTGTTCGCCGATCCTTCGCTGCTCAAGGGCGTCGCCAACGCCGACCACGCCTTCATCATCGATCCCATCGACGGCACCAGGAACTTCGTTTCCGGCAAGGATGAACACGGCGTGATGCTTGCAGAGGTGCGCGGCGGCGTCACCACCCGTGGATGGATCTGGCAGCCCATGACGGGCCGCGGATACGTCGCGGAGCGCGGCGCGGGCGTGCGTTGCAACGGAGAACCCATCCGAAGGGTGAGGGTGGACCGGCCGCCGCTCGGCGCGACGTCGCGCTCGAAGCTGACCGGGTTCGACGCGGGTGGGCGCCTGAGCCCCGTCGTGAAGAGCCACTTCTGCTGCGCCTTCGACTACCCGTCCGTGCTGGAGGGCGAGTTCGACTTCATCTACTACAACCACGTGCGTCCCTGGGACCACCTGGCGGGATCGCTCATGGTCACCGAGAACGGCGGCGTCGCGCGGACACTCGACGGCGTCGGGTACACGCTCCTGTCGAGGTCGCGCGGGCTGCTGGTGGCGCGCGACACGATGAGTTGGATGACCGCCCAGCAGACCTGGCCCGTGTCCTGACATGCCGAGGGCACACGCCAGACCCTCGATCCGGGACGTGGCGGCCGCGGCCGGCGTCTCCTACCAGACCGTTTCGCGCGTCCTGAACGAGCCGTCGCTCGTGCGGGCGGAGACCGCCCGACGCGTACTGGCCGCCATCGATGAACTGGGCTACCGACCCAGCCGGGCCGCCAGATCGTTGGCCCGCAACGACTCCATGATGATCGGCGTCGTCCGGGTGCATGCGGCACTGGTCGGCCCGCACCTGACCTCGCTCGCCATCGACGAGGGGCCGTCAGCCGCGGGTACACGACCGCGACGGTGACCGTCCGTGACGACCGGCAGGCCACCCTCGACGCGGCCCGGGAACATCTGCTCGGCCTCGGTGTCGACGGCGCGGTCGTCATCGCATGGTCGGAGCCCTCATTGGGGCTCGCGCGCGAGTTCGCCTCCGAACTGCCGACGGCGGTGGTGGCCGAGGGCCCCGTGCCGGACGGCCTCGCGCGGGCCCACGGCGACAACGCAGGGGGAGTACGGCAGGCCGTCGAGGCGCTTCTGACGTCGGGGAGACGCAGGATCGCGCACCTGGCGGGCCCGGACGACTGGCTGGAGGCCCGCGTGCGACGGCAGGGTGGGAGGCTGCCGCCGGGGATGCCCGCGGGCCGGTCGTCACCGTCGGTTGGGACGCCCCCGGCGGATACCGGGGGATCGACCCGCTGCTCGAGCTGGATCCCGGCATCGACGCCGTCGTCGCCGCAAACGATGCGGTCGCCATGGGGGCGCTGCGGAGGCTGGGGAGTTGGGCGTCGCGGTACCCGACGAAGTCGCCCTCGTCGGGTACGACGACACCGAGTTCGCCCCGTACCTGGCCGTGCCGCTCGCCTCGGTGAGGCAGCCCTTCACCGCCGTCGGATCGGCGGCCATCGGGTTGTTGTTCGACCTCGTCGAGGGCGGGAAGCCAGGCGAGAGGGGGTGCTGCCGGAGTTCATCTGGAGGGAGTCCGCCGGGCGCATCGGGAGCCCGAGCCGTTGACACCGGTGCCCATCGGGCATAATCTTGTGTGACCGGTCACATTGGGGTGCGCAACCCGGCGCCCCGAACCATGGAGGATGCGATGACGCTGACGCTTACCGAGCTGCCCGCCGACATTCAGGACGAAGTGGCCAAGACCCGCCGGATCGTCGCCGACCTGCACGCCGACCTGCCGCGCTGGGAACTGGTGGTCTGGACCGCAGGGAACGTCTCGCAGCGCATCCGCTGCGCCGACGTCATCGGTGAGGACCTCTTCGTCATCAAGCCCTCGGGGTCTCCTACGACCAGCTCGGCCCACCCAGATGGTCGTGTGCACCCTCGACGGCAGGAAGATCGTCGACGGCACCCCCGACCGGTTGCAGCCCTCGAGCGACACCGCCGCCCACGCCTACGTCTACAGCCACATGGACCACGTCGGCGGTGTGGTGCACACGCACTCCACCTACGCGACCGCATGGGCCGCCCGCGCCGAGGAGATCCCCTGCGTCCTGACGATGATGGCCGATGAGTTCGGCGGCGCGATCCCGGTCGGCCCCTTCGCGCTGATCGGTGACGACTCCATCGGCCGCGGCATCGTCGACACGCTGAAGGACTCGCGCAGCCGCGCCGTCCTGATGCGCAACCACGGCCCGTTCACCATCGGAACGGACGGCCGCGACGCCGTCAAGGCCGCCGTCATGTGTGAGGAGGTCGCCCGCACGGTGCACATCTCCGCCAGCTCGGCGAACCGCTCCCGATCGCACAGGAGCTGGTCGACTCCCTCTTCGACCGATACCAGAACGTCTACGGACAGCCCAGGAAGTAAGGACTCAGCCATCATGGAATCCCCGTTCGCCAACCGCAGGATCTGGTTCCTCACCGGATCCCAGGACCTCTACGGCCCGAGGTGCTCGCCCAGGTCGAGGAGCAGTCGAAGCAGGTCGTCGCCGACCTGTCCGCCGCTTCCGAGATCCCGGTCGAGATCGAGTGGCGCCCATCCTCAAGGACCGCGCCTCCATCGAACGCGCGATGCTCGAGGCCAACGCCGATGCCTCCGTGATCGGCGTGATCACCTGGATGCACACCTTCTCGCCCGCGAAGATGTGGATCCTCGGGCTCGACGCCCTCACCAAGCCGATGCTGCACCTCCACACGCAGGCCAACCAGGCCCTGCCGTGGGACACCATCGACATGGACTTCATGAACCTGAACCAGGCCGCCCACGGCGACCGTGAGTTCGGCTACATCGTCAGCCGCCTCGGCAAGCAGCGCAAGATCGTGGTCGGCCACGCCACCAACGCCGACGTGCGCCACAAGGTCGCCGTCTGGGCGCGCGCCACCACCGGCTACGCCGAGCTCCGCACGCTGAAGCTCACCCGATTCGGTGACAACATGCGCAATGTCGCCGTCACCGAGGGCGACAAGACCGAGGCCGAGCACAAGCTGGGTGTCTCCGTGAACACCTGGGGCGTCAACGAGCTCGTGGCCGCCGTCGAGGCCGTCCGGGACGCCGACATCGACGCCCTCGTCGCGCAGTACGAGGAGCTCTACGACGTCGCGGCCGAGCTGCGGATCGGCGGGGAGCGCCACGAGTCGCTGCGCTACGGCGCGCGCCAGGAGCTCGCGCTGCGCGCCTTCCTCGACCAGGTGGGCGCGAAGGCCTTCACGACGACGTTCGAGGACCTCGGCGGGCTGCGTCAGCTCCCCGGCCTCGCCGTACAGCGCCTGATGGCCGACGGCTACGGCTTCGGCGCGGAGGGCGACTGGAAGACGGCCGTCCTCGTGCGCCTCGCCAAGGTGATGGGCTTCGGCCTCTCCGGCGGCGCGTCGCTGATGGAGGACTACACCTACGAGTTGACCCCGGCAGCGAGAAGATCCTCGGCGCCCACATGCTCGAGGTCTGCCCCTCCCTCACCACGGCGAAGCCCACGCTCGAGATCCACCCGCTCGGCATCGGCGACCGGGAGGACCCGGTGCGGCTGGTGTTCAACACCGACTCCGGCCCCGGCATCGTGGTGGCCCTGTCGGACCTGCGCGACCGCTTCCGCATGACGGCCAACCTGGTCGACATCGTCGAGCCCGACCAGCCGCTGCCGAACCTGCCCGTGGCCCGCGCCGTCTGGACGCCGCAGCCGAACCTGCCGACCTCAGCCGAATGCTGGATCGCGGCCGGTGCCGCCCACCACACCGTCATGTCGACCGGTGCGGGGCTGGAGGAGTTCCGGGACTTCGCCGACCTCGTCGACATCGAGCTCGCGGTGATCGACAACGACACCACGACGCGCGGCTTCATGAACGAACTGCGCTACAACGCTGTCGTCCACAAGTTCACCGACGGCCTCCGCTGACCCGCTGAATGAGACCGAACCCCGGCCACGGCCGGGGTTCGTCCGTCTCCCTGGTGACGGGTCGCCTCCGGGTGTCAGAGGGAGAGAATCGGCAGCTGCGTCTTCGGCTCGATGCCCTTCGCCTTCAACTCCGCGTACGCCTTGGGGAGCGCGACGGCGAGGGTCTCGGCGGTGAACGGCCACTCGGTGGCGGCGGCGGCGTCCTCGAGGCGGGTGCCCTGCTGGATCAGCATCTCGGTCTGGCTGTAGATCATGGCGATCTCCGCCCGCTGCACGAACGCGAAGTCACGGTCCACCACCCTGCCGTGGCCCGGCACGAACAGGGTCGAGCCGGTCGAGGCGCCCAGCACCCCGTCGAGCACGGTCGGCCAGTTGCTGAGCGAGCTCGTCCCATCGACCTGTGGGTCGCCCCCTCCTCGAGCAGGTCGCCCGCGAAGACGACCCGTTCGCCGGGCACGAAGACGATCAGGTCGCTCCGGGTGTGTGCGTCGCCGAAGTTGACGAACTCCACCCGCTGCCCCCCAGGTCGATGGCCAGGGCCATCGAGAAGGGCCGGGTCGGCGCGAACGCGGTGAGGTTCTCGTGCGCGATGCTGACCACGCCCTCCATGCCCGGGACGCCTCCGCTGTGGTCGTCATGGTCGTGGGTGACGACGACGTGGGTCACGGGACGTTCAGCAGCGCCCTGGCCGAGGCGAGCAGCTCGCGTCCCTGTTCCGGAGTGTTGCCCGAGTCGACGAGCAGCGCGGCCTCGCTCCCGACCACGAGGCCGACGTTGACTCCGTGCGGCTCGACGGTGGTGACGAAGATCGACGGGGTGACAGGGGTCCATTCGGGCGTCATGGACTCCATCCTAGATGGGACTACACTGGCACTCGGCAGTTGTGAGTGCCAGCAGCAGGGATGAGGAGGTGACCATGCTCGACGACCGCAAGCTCGAGGTGTTGAAGGCCATCGTCACCGACTACGTCTCCAGTCGTGAGCCGGTCGGCTCGAAGGCGCTGGTGGAGCGTCACCGGCTGAAGGTCTCCGCGGCGACCGTCCGCAACGACATGGCCGCGCTGGAGGAGGAGGGCTACATCACGCAGCCCCACACCAGCGCGGGCCGCATCCCCACGGACAAGGGCTACCGGCTGTTCGTCGACCGGCTGGCCCAGATCAAGCCCCTCTCGCAGGCCGAGCGCGTCGCCATCACGAGCTTCATGAACGGCACCGCCGACATCGACGACCTCGTCGGCCGCACGGTGCGGCTGCTTGCGCAGCTCACCCGGCAGGTGGCCATCGTGCAGTACCCGGTGGTGCAGCGCGACGAGGTCCGCCACATCGACCTCGTGCCGCTGAGCAGCGATCGGCTGCTGGTGATCGTGGTGTCGTCGACCGGCCGGGTCGACCAGACGATGGTTGACGGGCCCGTGCTCGCCGACCAGCACCTCGCGGTTCTCCGGGCCCGGCTCGCTGCGGCCATGGTCGGGCGCCAGGTCGCCGACGCGGCCAACGCGCTGGGTGGTTACCTCGACACGGTGCCTCCGTCCGAGCGGGCCGTCGCGGCCCCCGTTGTCGCGGCGCTCCTGGAAACCATCGCCGCCAAGCCTGCGGCCCATGTGCTGGTGGCGGGCGTACCGAACCTGGCAGGCGCCGAGTTCGAGCAGAACCTCCGCCCGCTCCTCGAGGCACTCGAGGAGCAGGTCGTCCTGATGCGGCTGCTGGGGAGGCCGCCGGTGACGACATCACCGTCCGGATCGGCCAGGAGAACACCACCCTCGGCTTCCACGGCACCAGCCTGGTGGCCACCGGGTACGGCTCAGACCTCCAGGCGAGCCTCGGGGTGGTCGGACCCACCAGGATGGACTACCCCTCAACCATCGCCGCGGTGCGAGCCGTGGCGCGTTACGTGAGCAGATTCCTCAACGAAGGCTGAAAACCCAGAGATATGAGCAAGGACTACTACGACATCCTCGGCGTGGAGCGCGACGCGACCCCTGAGGCGATCAAGAAGGCCTACCGTCGCCGCGCCATGAAGGTGCACCCCGACGTCGCGCCCGACGACGCGGATGCGGCCGAGAAGTTCAAGGCACTGAGCGAGGCGTACGAGGTCCTGAGCGACCCCAACAAGCGTGCCGTGTTCGACCGCGGGGCGATCCCATGGGCGGCGGCATGGGCGGTGCCGGGTTCTCGGGCTTCGGCGGCGGATTCCCCGGCGGGTTCGACTTCAGCAACCTCGTCGATGCCATGTTCGGCACGGCGTCGAGCCGCGGGCCCGATCACGTGTCCGGCAGGGTCAGGACGCGCTCGTCCGGCTCCGGCTCGAGCTGTTCGAGGCCGTCTTCGGCGCCACCAAGCCGGTGAAGGTGCAGACGGCCGTCGTGTGCCCGAAGTGCGGCGGCAACGGTGGAGAGCCCGGCTCGGAGCCCGTGACGTGTGGCACGTGTGACGGCTCCGGCGAGGTGTCCCAGATCCAGCGCAGCTTCTTCGGTGATGTGCGCACGTCCCAGGCCTGCCCGACCTGCCGCGGCTACGGCACGATCATCCCCAACCCATGCGGTGAATGTTCCGGCGAGGGCCGCGTCCGCACCACCCGGACCCTCCAGGTCAAGGTGCCCGCGGGCGTCTCCACCGGCATCCGGATCCATCTCGAGGCCCAGGGCGAGGTCGGCCCGGGCGGCGGCCCGCAGGCGACCTCTACGTCGAGCTGCACGTCGATGAGCACGACACCTTCCGGCGCGAGGGCGACAACCTCGAGATGGTGGTGAAGCTCCCCATGACGGCCGCTGCGCTCGGCACCACGGTCGACGTCACGACCCTCGAGGCCGAGTGGCCGGATTCGGCGGAGGAGGACCGCAAGGTCGCCGTCGAGGTGCCTGCAGGAACCCAGTCCGGTACCCGGATCATCCTTAAGGGTCGCGGCGTGCCGAGGCTGCGCGGCGGCGGCCGGGGCGACCTGGGCGTCACCCTCCTGGTGCAGACCCCGACGAAGCTCGACGAGCGGCAACGCGAACTGCTCCACCAACTGGCCGAGGAGCGCGACGAGTCCCGCCCGGAGGCGATCACAGCCAAGGGCGGAAAAGGCGTCTTCGGCAAGATCTCCGAGTGGTTCTCGTGACGAGTCCCTCTTCATCACCGACTTCGAGGAGGCGGTGCCGGGGCAGGTCATCACGCTGACGGGAGACGAGGCGCACCACGCGGTGGCAGTAAAGCGCATCGAGGTGGGCGAGGCCGTGCTTCTCAGTAACGGCCGCGGACTCGCGGTGAGCGGGCGGGTCACCTCGACCGGCAGGCGCGACCTGAGCGTGGAAGTTGAGGAGGTCTTCTCCCCCAGGAGCCGCGGCTCACCTGGTGCGTGGTGCAGGCGCTCGCAAAGGGCGACCGGAGCGACATCGCCGTCCAGACGGCCACGGAACTGGGTGCCCGGCGAATCCTCGCCTGGCAGGCCTCCCGTTCCATCGTGCGGTGGCAGGGCGAGCGGGGTGCCAAAGCCCTCGAGAAGTGGCGTTCCACCGGCCGTGAGGCCGCCAAGCAGGCCCGGCGCTTCCGGGTGCCCCGGTCGACTTCGCCACCACCGACGACGTCGTGCGGGCCATCGGCAGGGCACCGATCGCGCTCGTGCTCCACGAGGCCGCGCATGGCCACATCGCCGCGACCCAACTGCCCGACGACGGGGAGGGCCTGTTGATCGTCGGCCCGGAAGGCGGCATCGCCCGGACGAGCTCGACCGGTTCCTCGAGGCAGGGCGCAGGCCGTCAGCATCAGCGACGGAGTGCTGCGCACCTCCACCGCGGGCGCGGTCGCGCTCGGCCAGCTCGACGTGCTGGCGAGGCGCGCGTGAGCTTCTCCTTCGAGGTGACCGACCGGATCGCCGACGCGCCGGGCCGGGCCGGGGTGATCCACACCCCGCACGGCGACATCGAGACCCCGGCGTTCGTCGTGGTCGGCACGAAGGCGACCGTGAAGGCCGTCCTTCCGGAGACGGTCAGCGAGCTCGGCGCGCAGGCGGTGCTTGCCAACGCCTACCACCTGTACCTGCAGCCCGGCTCCGACCTGATCGACGAGGCGGGCGGGCTCGGCAGGTTCATGAACTGGCCCGGGCCGACGTTCACCGACTCAGGCGGCTTCCAGGTGATGAGCCTCGGGCCGGGTTCCGCAAGGTGCTGGCCATGGACACCGCAGGCCTCCAGAACGACGACGTGATCGCCGAGGGCCGAACCCGGATGGCGCACGTCGACGAGGACGGGGTCACCTTCAAGTCACATCTCGACGGCGCCCGGCACCGGTTCACGCCAGAGGTGTCCATGCGGATCCAGCACGAACTCGGCGCAGACATCATGTTCGCGTTCGACGAGTTGACCACGCTGATGAACACCCGCGGCTACCAGGAGGCATCGGTCGAGCGCACGCACCGCTGGGCCGAGCGTTGCCTCGCCGAACACGCCCGGCTCACCCGGCAGCGGACGGACAAGCCGTACCAGGCGCTGTTCGGTGTCATCCAGGGCGCCCAGTACGAGGATCTGCGGCGCAGGGCGGCGCGGGGCCTCGCGGAACTGGACGTCGACGGCCAGACGTTCGACGGCTACGGGCTCGGGGAGCGCTGGAGAAGGAGAACCTCGGCACGATCATCGGCTGGATGGTCGAGGAGCTTCCGGACGACAAGCCCGCCACCTGCTCGGCATCTCCGAGCCGGACGACTTCTTCGCCGCCATCGAGATGGGCGCCGACACATTCGACTGCGTCAACCCTTCACGCGTGGCCCGCAACGCGGCCATCTACACCGCCGACGGCCGCTACAACGTCAACACCGCGGCGCACCGGCGCTCGCTCCTCCCGCTCGAGGAGGGGTGTGACTGCTACACGTGCCGGCACTACACCCGGGCCTACCTCCACCATCTGTTCAAGGCCAAGGAGATGCTGGCCTCCACGCTGGCCACGATCCACAACGAGCGATTCACCGTGCGACTGGTCGACAACATCCGGGCGGCGCTCAAGGCGGGCCGGTTCCACGCGTACCGCGATGAGTTCCTCGGCCGGTTCTACTCCGCGTAGCTGGGCTCGCGGCGCTTCACGGCCGCGATCACCCGGTAGGTGACCGGCAGGAACAGCGCCTCGACGCCCACCTTGTACAGGTAGCCGACGAGGATGTAGTTGACGAGCGTCCCACCCGTGATGACGCCCGCGAACGCCACGATGCAGAAGATCGTGGTGTCGGCGGCCTCTCCCACCAGGGTCGATCCGAGGAGGCGCGCCCAGAGCGAGCCTTCCTGGGTCCGGTTCTTGAGGCGCACGAGCACCCAGGCATTCAGCAGCTGCCCGACGGCGTAGCCGGCCAGCGACGCAACCACGATCCGCGGCACGAACCCCAGGATGGCCGTGAACGCATCCTGGTTCCCCAGTCGTCGGCAGGCGGAGCCGCGCCGACGAGCAGGAAGGTCGCGGAGGCGAGGACCGACACGGCGAACCCGATCACGATTGCCCGCCGCGCACCCCTCCAGCCGTACACCTCGGCGAGCACGTCGCCGAGGACGTAGGTCAGGGGGAACAGCAGCGCGCCGCCGTCGGTGATGATCGGCAGCACGGGGAAGCCGAGCACCTCGATGTCGGGGCCGAACTGGATCAGCTTGACCGCCGCCACGTTCGAGATCAGCAGCAGGGCGCAGAACAGCGCCACCACCACGTCGTAGACGCCGGGCGGTCGGGTCGCGAACCTGGCGGACCGGTCCGCAGTGGATGGGGAAGGCACCGGGGCAGTCTACGAGGGCGGTGCATCTTCGGCCACGTTGCGCGTTGTCCCTCGCTCCCACCCCGCACGGTGGCAAGATTTGGTCATGGACGAACTGGAGATTGAGGCAATACCAGAGGAGTCGGAGCAGCTGGATCAGTTGCAGCCGGGCGACTCGCTCATCAACAGGGGCGTCACGGATGTCCTCGATGAGGGAGTCATCGCCCGGACGGCTGGTCCGTGGCCCAGGGCTTCGGCAACACTGCCGCAGAGATGCGGCAGGGCGAGACGATCGAGATGCGGGTCAAGCAGGAGGAACCCGAGGCACGGGACTCCGCGGCCGAGTGGAACCCCAGCGCGAGGCGAGACAGGTCGGAAGGGAGCGTGCCGGCCGGCTGATGTCCGTCCAGGGCAGCGGCCGCGAGGACACCCTCGGGGTAGACGTCGGCATCAGCGGCGGGGCCGCCAGCGCCGAAGAGGCCGCCATGCACATCATCTCGGACGACGAGGAGGACGACGACTTCCTCGACGACTGACCTCCCGCACCCGCAGTAGACTGGGCGGGTTCCCGGCCGCAGCCGCGCGGCCCCAAGTCACCTGAGGATGAAGTCCTGACCAGTCAGCCGTTGGAAACCAGCAAGGCAAACACCGCGTTCCCGACCAGGGACGCCAGCCGCACCGTCGCGGTGCCGACCTCGATCGACATGATCAACCTGCTCGGCCCCGTGACGACTTCCTGAGGATCCTCGAGGAGCACCTCGATGCAGATCTCCATGTCCGCGGCGGGCAGATCACCCTCTCCGGGACGCCCCTCCGTCGCGAAGGCCGCGGAGGTGCTCACCGAACTGATCACCATCCTGCGCACCGGTCAGGGCCTGACCGGCGAGACGGTGGAACGCGTGATCCAGATGAGCGAGGATCCGTCGGCCCAGGCATCGGAGATCCTGACCCAGAACATCGTCAGCTCCCGTGGCCGCACCGTCCGCCCGAAGACGCTCAACCAGAAGCGCTACGTCGACGCGATCGACAGACACACCGTGGTGTTCGGCATCGGCCCCGCGGGCACCGGCAAGACGTACCTCGCGATGGCGAAGGCGGTGCAGGCGCTGCAGGCCAAGGAGGTCAGCCGCATCATCCTGACCAGGCCCGCCATCGAGGCGGGGAGCGACTCGGGTTCCTGCCGGGCACCCTCAACGACAAGATCGACCCGTATCTGCGCCCCTCTACGACGCGCTGCATGACATGGTCGACGCCGACTCGGTTCCGAAGCTCCTCACCTCGGGCACCGTCGAGGTCGCGCCGCTCGCCTACATGCGTGGCCGCACCCTCAACGACGCATTCATCATCCTCGACGAGGCCCAGAACACGTCCATGGAGCAGATGAAGATGTTCCTCACCCGCCTCGGCTTCGGCTCGAAGGTGGTTGTGACCGGCGACGTCACCCAGATCGACCTGCCCGGGGGCGTCAAGAGCGGCCTCCGGGGAGTGCAGCAGGTGCTCGACGGCATCGACGACATCGCCTTCTGCACTCTGACCGCACGCGATGTCGTCCGGCACAGGCTCGTCGGACGCATCGTGGCCGCCTACGACCAGTACGAGAGCCTCAACCAGTCTCGGAGGGACGCCAGGTGATCGACATCAACAACGAGTCGGGCATGGAGGTCGACGAGCTCGGCCTCATCGAGCTCGCCCGCTACGCCTCGAACAGCTGCGGATCCATCCTCTCGCCGAGCTGGCGATCATGCTGGTGGACGAGGACACCATGACCCGCTACCACGAGGACCTCATGGACCTGCCGGGCCCGACCGACGTGATGAGCTTCCCCTCGGTGAGCTGCGCGCCCGGGCGACGACGAGGAACCGCAGCTCGGCGACCTCGGCCACGTCGTCATCTGCCCGCAGATCACCTCGGAACAGGCGGCCGGGAACGGTCGCGAGCCGCACGCGGAGATCGAGTATCTGCTGATCCACGGGCTCCTGCACCTCCTCGGCCACGACCACGCCGAACCCGAGGAGAAGGCAGTGATGTTCGCCCTGAACGACCGGATCATCGCCAGCTGGGACCTCACCCGCACCGCCCGACTCTGAGGTGACCGGCTCGGACCTGCGCAGGACGCTCGGCACCGCGGACGCGACGGCGATCGGCATCGCCTCGATGCTCGGGGCCGGCGTCTTCGTCGTCTGGGGGCCCGCAGTGACGGCCTCCGGAGGCTGGCTCCTCCTGTCGCTCGGGCTGGCGGCGTTTGTCGCGCTGTGCAACGCCACCAGTTCGGCGCAACTCGCGGCCGAGTATCCGGCCGCCGGCGGAACCTACGTCTACGGGCGGGAGCGACTCGGCGCCTGGCCCGGCTTCCTGGCCGGCTGGAGCTTCCTGATCGGAAAGACAGCCTCCTGTGCCGCGATGGCCATGGCGTTCGCGGCGTACACGGTGCCGGAGGCGTGGCAGCGGCCGACGGCGATCGTGACGGTGTGGGCGCTGGTGGGCATCAACTGCCTCGGGGTCACCCGGACGGCGCTCCTCGCGAAGATCCTCGCGGCGACGGCGCTGGCGGGCATCGTCGTTGCCCTCGGTGTCGGGTGGTCCTCCGGGCCGGGGCGTCGTTCGGTTGGCTCGGCGACGCCGCGGGCACCCCGTACGGCGTCCTGCAGGCGGCGGGGCTGCTGTTCTTCGCGTTCGCCGGGTACGCGCGCATCGCGACGATGGGGGAGGAGGTCCGCGACCCGGCCCGCAGCATCCCCCGCGCCATCCTCCTCGCGCTGGGCTCGGTGCTCGCGCTGTACGCGGTGGTGGGGTCAGCCTGCTCCTGCTGCTGGGGCCGGCGGCGCTGGCGGCCTCGCCCGCTCCGCTTGCGCTGCTGGCCGCCGACCGACCCGCGGCCTTGGTTGTGGTCGCCGTCGCGGCGGCGGCCGCCACCGGGGGCGCCCTGCTCGCCCTGATGACGGGCGTCGGCCGCACCTGGCTCGCCATGGCCCGCGGGGCGACCTGCCCCGCTGGTTCGCCGCCACCCATCCCCGCACCCTGGTCCCGCACCGCGCCGAGATCGCCCTCGGGTTGGTGCTGACGGGCATCCTGCTGGTCGCGGACCTGCGCGGCGCCATCGGCTTCTCCTCCTTCGCGGTGCTGCTCTACTACCTCGTCGCCAACGTCGCGGCATTCACCCAGACGCGCCGCAGGTACCCGAGGGTGCTGCAGGTGCTCGGCGCCGTGCTGTGTGTCACCCTCGTGGTGACCCTTCCCTGGACCGCGGTCGTCGGCGGCCTCGTCCTGCTCGCGGTCGGCGTGCTCTGGCGGGCGATCGGCGCGCGTCGCCTCGGCTAGAATTCCCGCAGCACTTGTCGTCGAGCAGAGCGAGTTGAACGAGCCCCGTGTCCCAGACCCAATGGATTGAGGTCGGCATCGCGCTGGTGTGCGCCATCGGCGCGTCGCTCCTCGTGGCCGTCGAGACGGCCTCAGCGTCATCACGAAGTCCCGCGCCGAGCGGATGGTCGAGCAGGGGAGCGTGGCGCGGAGCGTGTGCAGCTGATAGCCCAGGATCCGGCACCGAGCATCAACGCCGTCATGTTCCTGCGGATGGCGCTCGAGACCGCCGCAATCGTGGTGACGTCCATCGTCCTGTTCACCCGCTTCGACGTCGACTGGACGCGTGCGCTCGTGACGATCGGCATCATGCTCGCGGTCTCGTTCATCATGTGGGGTGTCGCCCCCGCACGCTCGGACGGCAGAGTCCCGAGGGAACCCTGAGGCTCTTCGCGCCGATGATCGGTGCGCTCACCACCGTCCTCGGGCCCGTCGCCCAGCTGATGATCCTGCTCGGCAACGCGCTCACCCCGGCCGCGGCTACACCGACGGGCCGTTCGCCACCGAGGCCGAGCTGCGTGACCTCGTCGACATGGCGGAGGCCAACGAGCTCATCGAGGCCGGCGAGTCGAAGATGATCCACTCGGTCTTCGACCTGAGCGACACCATCGTCAAGGAGGTGATGGTCCCGCGCACCGACATGGTCTACATCCCGCGGACGAGGACGCTGCGGCAGCTCCTTTCGCTCGCTCTGCGCTCCGGGTTCTCCCGCATCCCGGTGGTGGGGGAGAATCTCGACGACGTGCTCGGCATCGTCTACCTGAAGGACGTCACCAAGCGGATCTACGACAATCCGGACGCCGAGCGCCGCGAGACGGTCGGGGAGTTGATGCGGCCCGCCGCGTTCTGCCCGACTCCAAGCCCGTCAGCGAGCTGCTGCACGATATGCAGGTGAGCCACACACACCTCGTGATGGTGGTCGACGAGTTCGGCGGCACGGCGGGCCTGGCCACCATCGAGGACATCCTCGAGGAGATCGTCGGCGAGATCGTCGACGAGTACGACCACGACGCGCCGGCCATCGCGGAGCTGGGTGAGGACGCTACCGCGTATCCTCCGGCTCCCGCTCGATGAGCTCGGTGCCCTGTTCCATCTCGACCTCGACGATGACGACGTCGAGACGGTCGGGGCCTGATGGCCAAGCAGCTGAACCTGGTGCCGATCCCCGGCTCGCGCACCGTCGTCGGTAACATCGAGCTGATCGCCGACCGTGCGATCGGACGACGCCACCAGATCGGGACCGTCCTGGTGCGGCAGCTCTCAGAGCACGAACTGGCCCATGAGGCCGACCATGAAGGTGAGGACGACGATGACTGAGGCTGGATTCCGTTCCGGATTCGCATGCTTCGTCGGCAGGCCCAACGCGGGCAAGTCGACGCTGACCAACGCGCTGGTGGGGCAGAAGATCGCCATCGCCTCGAGCAAACCCCAGACGACGCGGCATGTGGTGCGCGGCATCATCACCCGCGAGGACGGTCAGCTCATCCTGATCGACACCCCGGGCTGCACCGCCCACGGACGTTGCTCGGCCAACGGCTGAACGCCCTGGTGTTCGAGACATGGGGAGAGGTCGACGTGGTCGGTGTCTGCCTCCCGTGCGACCAGCGGATCGGGCCCGGCGACAAGTTCATCATCGGCGAGATCGCGAAACTCAGCCGCAAGCCCTCCTGGTGGCGCTCGCCACCAAGACCGACCTCGTCTCGAAGGAGCGGCAGCTGTCGCATCTGGTTGACATCTCCGAGGTTGCAGGGGAGATGGGCATCGAGTGGGCCGCTGTGGTGCCGTGCTCCGCGACCGCGGGCGAGAATGTCGAGACGGTGCGCGAGGAACTGGTGTCGCTCCTGCCCGAGGGACCCATGTACTACCCGACGGCGACGTGACGGACGAGCCGGAGGAGGCCCTGATCGCCGAGCTCATCAGGGAAGCGGCGCTCGAGGGGGTCCGCGACGAGCTGCCCCACTCCATCGCCGTGGTGATCGACGAGATCATCCCCCGTCCCGACCGGCCCGAGGACAAGCCCCTGTCCGATGTGTACGCCTCCATCGTGGTGGAACGCGAGTCCCAGAAGGGCATCATCATCGGCCACAAGGGCGCGAGACTGCGCGAAATCGGCACCACATCGCGCGAACAGATCAACCGCCTTCTCGGGACACGCGTCCACCTGAACCTGCATGTCAAGGTGCTGAAGGAGTGGCAGAAGGACCCCAAGTACCTCAACCGGTTGGGCTTCTGACCCGCTCAAACGCGCAGAGTTGATGAGTGGAACGGCCAACTCAGTAACTATTCGGTTACGAGATCTGTCGGATCTTCCCAAGCAATAGGTGTCGTTCCTAGTATTCCGGGCATCAGCCACAACGGCTGTCCTACCCGCTAGGAAGGAACCACACGTGAACAAGCGTGTCCTCAAGTTCGGCGCGCTGGCCGTCGCCAGTGTGTTTGCGCTCACCGCCTGTGGCGGAGGCTCCGGTACCCCTCGAGCGGCGCCACCACCGGTGGCGGCGATTCGACGGATCCGGCGAACCTCGAGACCACCATCAGCATCCTCGCCCCGTCCTACTCGGACAGCTCGGAGGCTGACTGGCAGAAACTCATCGACGAGTTCAAGAAGACCTACCCGAAGGTCGAGGTGAAGCTGCAGATCGAGGGCTGGGACGGTTTCTCCGAGAAGGTGTCCGCCCGCATCCAGGCCGGTGACTACCCCGACATCCTCAACGACAACGCCTTCGCCGGCTCGGCCGACGCGGACCTGCTCTACGACATCACCGAGGTGATGAGCGCCGACACCATCAGCGCCATCGAACCCTCGCTGCTCGCCAACGGCGTCGGCGCCGACGGCACCCAGTGGGCGGCCCCTGACATCGCAAGTGCCCGCATGCTCATCTACAACACCGACCTCTTCACGAAGGCAGGCATCACCGCGCCGCCGAAGACGTGGGCCGAGATGGAGGACGCGGCCAGGAAGCTCGTCGCGCTCGGTGACGGGGTCGTCGGCTACGGCATGCCGCTCGGCAAGGAGGAGGCCCAGGTCGAGTCGTCCCTGTGGCTGTGGGCGCCGGTGGCACCTGGGTCGACGGCGAGAAGCTCGTCGCCGACACCCCGGAGGCCGTCGAGGCCTTCGCCCAGATGAAGAAGTTCCACTCCGAGGGGCTCACCCAGCCCAAGCTCGAGGACAACCGACAAGATGTCGCCAACGTCATGCACGCCGGCAAGCTCGGCATGATCGTCGGTCACTCGCAGATCGTCCTGGACGCCGAGGCCAAGGGCGTCAAGGTCGCGCTGGCCCCGTGCCGGACAAGGACGGCGGCGACGGTGTCGCCACCGGCGTGACCGACTTCATCATCGCCTTCAACAACGACGACGCCGACCGCAAGACCGCGACCGGCGCGTTCCTCGATCTCATGTACTCCGATGCGATGTACGAGGGCTGGTACAAGGGAACCAAGTTGCTCCCCGTGACCACCTCGATGATCGAGAAGGCCAAGGCCGAGGCGACGACCGACAACGAGAAGGGCTTCCTCGAGGCGCTCTCCATCGTGAAGTTCCTCCCGGTCGGCAACTCGCAGTGGGATGCGCTGCAGACCGCCCTCCAGGGCAACGCCTACAAGGTCGGCACCGAGGACCCGGCGGAGCTGCTGGGGCAGATCCAGGCCCAGGTCGACGCTCAGAGCTGATCCGCTGACCGGTTGAGGTGACGGGAGGTGCACGCCCCGGCGTGCACCTCCCGTCCACGGCCGTCAACCCCCAGAAAGGTCCAACCCCTTGTCCATCAACGCCAACGCCGAAGCGGTGGCCTCCAGAAGGAAGTCCCGGATCGGTGAGACCGTGGCGGCCCTCCCATGGCTGCTGCCCACCATGATCCTGATCGCAGGCGTGGTGCTGTACCCCGCAGGCCTGATGGTCTACACCTCGTTCTTCAAGTACACGAAGCAGGGCATCCGTAAGGGCGACGCCCCGATCGGCCTCGACAACTACATCGGCCCTGCCGGTGCGCTCACCTTCCCTGGCGTGCCGGTCGGAAGGATCCTGCTGAACACCGTCGTGTGGGTCGTGGTCGTCGTCATCGTGACGGTGCTGCTCTCGCTGCTGCTCGCACAGTTCCTCAACAAGCCCTTCCGCGGGCGCAAGCTGCTGCGCCTGTTCATCATCCTGCCGTGGGCCTGCTCGGTCGTCATGACCGCCACCGTCTTCCGGTACGGCCTCCAGGAGAACGTGGGCCTGTTCAACCGGCTGCTGGTCGACACCGGCATCCTCGAGGTGGGGCGCGCCTGGACGAAGGACCCCACAAGTGCGTTCTGGATCGCGGTGTTCGTGGCGATCTACGTGTCGCTCCCGTTCACCACCTACACGATCCTCGCCGGCCTGCAGTCGGTCCCGGACGAGGTGCTGGAGGCCGCCCATGTGGACGGTGCCAATCCCGCGCAGCGCTACCTGCAGATCGTTCTTCCGCTGCTGAGGCCCGCCATCGCGACCGCCGCGCTGATCAACATCATCAACGTCTTCAACTCACTGCCCATCCTGCGGCTGCTCCAGGAGACTCCCGGATACCACACCGGCCACATCACCACGACGCTCATGTACGAGTACCAGCGCTCGCTGGGCCCGGGTGTGTCATCGGCGCTGTCCGTGCTGAACTTCCTGTTCTGCCTGGTGATCATCGCAATCTACCTCGCAGCGGTCCGCCCGACCAAGGAGGTGGACTGACATGGCGAAGCACCAGCAGGGCATCCACAGACGCCCCAACCCGTGGCTCGTCGCGCTCGGCTCGATCGCGATCGTGGCCTTCTTCGGTTTCCCGTACGCGCTGATGTTCATCACCTCGTTGAAGACGAGGCTCGAGGTCACCGACATCCCGCCGGTGTACTTCCCCGCCCAGCCGCAGTGGAGCAACTACATCTCGGTGTGGAGCTCTGAGGTCAACCCCGCCTCGTCGCTGCTGTCGACCGTCGTCATCGCCGGCGGCGCGACGCTGCTCGTGCTGCTCGTCGCGACGCCCGCCGCGTACTACGTGGCGCGGTTCCGGTTCCCGGGACGCCTCGTCTTCCTGCTGCTCGTGCTCATCACGCAGATGCTGCAGCCCACCGTGCTCGCCGTCGGCCTCTACCAGGAGTTCCGCGGCTGGCAGGGGTATGCGGTGTGGGGCGCGCTGATCCTCATCAATGGCGCGTTCAACCTGAGCTTCGCCATCTGGATCATGCAGGCGTTCTTCGCGTCGGTGCCGAAGGAGATCGACGAGGCGGCGCTCATCGACGGCCTCGGCCGCCTGCAGACCATGTTCAGGATCTCGCTGCCGCTCGTGTGGCCCGGGATCGTGACAGCGATCGTGTTCGTGTTCGTCAACTCGTGGAACGAGTATGCGGCGGCCCTGATCCTGGTCCAGACGCCCGATCTGCAGCCGCTGACGGTGTCAATGCCGCGCTTCCTGGGCCTCTACATCCAGGACTGGCAGTACCTGTTCGCCGTCGCGCTGATCGCCATCGTCCCGGTGATCATCCTGTTCGGCATCATCGAGAGACGCCTGATCGGCGGCCTGACCGCCGGCGCAGGCAAGTAGTCAGCACCCGGCGGTGGGGCGGCCCGAGGTTCCATGAACCTCCGGCCGCCCCACCGTCCGCCGCGGTGCCGGAAAAATCGGCCAGTAGCCGATTCTGGTCGGTCCGGTCGGAACTATCGGCCACTGACGGGGTGGTCGTCCCCGGCGGGCGTCCGTGGAAAAATCGGCCAGTAGCCGATTCTGGTCGGTCCGGGCGGAACTATCGGCCACTGACGGGTGGTCGTCCCCGGCGGGGCGTCCGGGGAAAATCGGCCAGTAGCCGATTCTGGTCGGTCCGGCCGGAACTATCGGCCACCCACCCTCTCGTCGCGACGTGGGCCCACCAGACGATCCGGACGGCTCCGGTTCTGAACCATCCGCATGGTCCACCATGCGGAAAGCCCTTGTCCCGGCCCGCGTGACGAGATAGTCTCACGCTCGTGGCATGGCGCAACCTCCTCCTTGGTCGCCGCAACGGGGCTCGATAATCATCAAGCCAGAACCCTCGTTGCGGTGCTTTCCCGTGTCTGGCGCAAGGCAGATCCCAGTCGAGGAGTATCAAGATGACCCAGTTCAACACCCGCCGCCAGATGGTTCCAGTGCAGCAGCCGACGCCGATGCCGGTGCACCGCTACACCCCGTTCGTCCCGTCGATGTGCCCGACCGAACCTGGCCCACGAAGCGCATCGACAAGGCGCCCCGCTGGCTTTCGACCGACCTGCGCGACGGCAACCAGGCCCTGATCGATCCGATGACGCCCGCCCGCAAGCTGCGGATGTTCGAACTGCTCGTATCGATGGGCTACAAGGAGATCGAGGTCGGCTTCCCGTCGGCGTCGCAGACCGACTTCGACTTCGTCCGCCAGCTGATCGAGGGCGACCGGATCCCCGACGACGTGACCATCTCCGTGCTGACCCAGGCCCGTGAGGACCTGATCGCACGGACGGCGGAGTCGCTGGTCGGCGCACGGCGCGGGACGATCCACATGTACAACGCGACCGCCGAGCTGTTCCGTCGGGTGGTCTTCCGGATCTCTCCGGAGGAGTGCATCGCGCTGGCCACCCGCGGCACCGAGACCGTGATGCGCTATGCGGACAAGTACCTCCCCGAGGTCGAGTTCGGCTACGAGTACTCGCCGGAGATCTTCACCCAGACCCCCACCGAGTTCGCCGTCGAGGTGTGCAACGCGGTCTCCGACGTGTGGCAGCCCGGTGAGGGCCGCGAGATCATCTTCAACCTGCCGGCCACCGTCGAACGGTCGACGCCCAACACCTACGCCGACCAGATCGAGTACTTCTCGCGACACGTGAAGAACCGTTCCCACGTCGCGGTGTCGCTACATCCGCACAACGACCGCGGCACCGCGGTCGCCGCGGCCGAGCTGGGGCAGATGGCAGGCGCCGACCGCGTCGAGGGCTGCCTGTTCGGGCACGGTGAACGCACCGGCAACGTCGACCTGGTGACCCTGGCGCTGAACCTGTACACGCAGGGCGTCGACCCGCACATCGACCTGTCTGACATCGACCACGTGCGGCGCACCGTCGAGTACTGCACCGGCCTGCCCGTCCACCCGCGCCACCCCTACGCCGGCGACCTGGTCTACACCGCGTTCTCCGGCTCGCACCAGGACGCCATCAAGAAGGGTCTGGAGCACCTGGAGCGGGTCGCCGAGGAGGCGGGCCGCACCGTCGCGGAGATGCCGTGGGAGGCTCCCTACCTGCCCATCGATCCCCATGACGTCGGCCGCACCTACGAGGCAGTCATCCGCGTCAACTCCCAGTCGGGTAAGGGCGGCATGGCCTACCTGATGAAGAACGAGTTCAAGATGGATCTGCCGCGTCGCCTGCAGATCGAGTTCAGCCGGGTGGTCCAGCAGCACAGCGACACCGCAGGCGGCGAGGTCACCCCGAAGGAGATCTACCGCATCTTCGAGGGCGAGTACCTGGGCGAGGGCCCGTGGGTGCTCGAGGCGGCCGGTTCGACGTCCAGCAACGGGCACTTCCGGGTCGACGCCACCATCGACGGCCCGATGCGCAAGGGTGTCCGGATCGACGGCGAGGGCAACGGCCCCGTCTCCGCGTTCGTGGACGCGCTGAGCCGTGAGGGCGCGCAGGTCCGGGTGCTCGACTATGCCGAGCATGCCCTGGAGGCCGGCGGCGACGCCACGGCCGCGGCCTACGTCGAGTGCGAGGTCGGTTCCGGCGACGACGCCCAGGTGATGTGGGGTGTCGGGATCGACCCGAGCATCACCAGCGCCTCCATGAAGGCGATCCTGAGCGCCCTGAACCGCGCGGCCCGCTGAGCCGGGCACGAGGTGGCCCCGACCGGACCGGTCAGGGCCACCTCCGGTTCCACCCCAGGGCGACCCGTCCCGACCGGCGGTGCCCGTCGGGTGGGGCCGCTAGGGTGGCGCCCATGCAGAGCCGACGCACCGCCACCCGCACGAGCCGCCGTGGCGCAGAAGGACGGCGTCGACGCCGCTGGCCGCGGGTCCTCGCGGTCCTGACGGTGCTGGCGCTGCTGGGCGGCGGTGCGCTGGTGCGAGGCACGTGGGAGGTGCGCAACACCCGCCTCAACGAGGCCCGGTTCGTGACCGACGAGCTGGTCTCCGAGTTGCGCGTCGTGCAGGTGACCGACTTCCACAACATTGCCCGACCCGCCCAGGTGCGTGACATCGTCGAGCTGGTGCGTGGGCCGAGCCCGACCTGATTGCCATCACGGGCGACCTCGTCAACACCACCAACCGCACCCTGGACCCCGCCCGCCGGCTGCTGGAGGGCCTCGCGGGCATCGGGGTGCCGAGCTACTTCGTCGACGGCAACCACGACCATTGGTCGGCCGACCATGCCCGCGTCCACGAACTCCTCGAGCGCTACGGCGTGACGATCCTCGACGACGCGTCCATCCCGTGACCGGCGCGTTCGGCGACCTGACGCTCATCGGCGTGGATGACTACTACACCGGCAACGGAGACCTTGCGGCCGCCGTGGACGGGGCACCGGAGGAGGGCTTCCGCCTGGTGGTCACCCATTCGCCCGAGATCCTCCCGAGCCTGGACAGGCACGGTATCGACTACGCGATGTGTGGCCACACCCACGGCGGCCAGATCCGGCTCCCGCTGGTCGGTGCCATCTACCAACCCGGTGGGCAGTGGTTCCCGCGGGTCAGCAAGGGTGCCTACACCGACGGCGACGCGACCCTCTACATCGACTCCGGGTCGGCGTCACCGGCCCACCGCTCCGGTTGTTCAACCAGTCCCAGGTGACGCTGCACAGCATCGGCCCCGATTCCTGAGCCCTCCACCGGACGGCGTTCCCCGGCGCCGCCGGTAGGGTGGTGCCCATGCCCAAGCTCACCGACCGCGTCTCCGGTGACGCCGACACCCTGTACGAACATTTCTCTGCGTGGGCCGTGGAGCAGGGAATCTCTCTCTACCCGCACCAGGACGAGGCCTCCATCGAGCTGTTCTCGGGCAACAACCTGATCCTCGCGACCCCACCGGGTCGGGCAAGTCGATGGTGGCGCTGGCCGCGCACTTCGCGGCGCTCGCCACCGACCGGGTCAGCTTCTACACCGCGCCCATCAAGGCGCTCGTCAGTGAGAAGTTCTTCTCCCTGTGCCAGGTCTTCGGCGCCGAGAACGTCGGAATGGTAACGGGCGACGCCTCCGTCAACGCCGACGCGCCCATCATCTGCTGCACCGCGGAGGTGCTCGCCAACATCGCCCTGCGCGAGGGCGAGGGGCCGACGTCGGCATGGTCATCGCCGACGAATTCCACTTCTACTCGGAGCCTGACCGCGGCTGGGCGTGGCAGGTGCCGTTGCTCGAACTTCCGCAGGCCCAGTTTCTCCTGATGAGCGCCACGCTCGGGGACGTGGAGGAGATGTCGCGGCAGCTCAGCGAACGCACCGGCCGGTCGACCAGCCTGATCGACGACGCAGAGCGTCCCGTACCGCTCGTGTTCGAGTGGTCGATGACCCGATCCAGGAGAAGGTCGTCGACCTCGTCCAGGAGATGAAGGCTCCGGTCTACATCGTCCACTTCACGCAGGCCGAGGCGCTGGAGCGGGCCCAGGGGATGCTGAGCGTCAACCTCATCACGCGCCATGACGCGGACCGCATCGCCGACGAGATCGGCGCCTTCCGCTTCGGGCCCGGCTTCGGGAAGATCCTGTCGGGGCTGGTGCGCCGCGGCATCGGGGTACACCACGCGGGCATGCTGCCGAAGTACCGACGCCTCGTGGAGCAGCTCGCGCAGACGGGGCTGCTGAAGGTGATCTGCGGCACCGACACCCTCGGCGTCGGCATCAACGTGCCCATCCGCACCGTGTTGTTCACCGGTCTCGCGAAGTACGACGGCACCCGCGTGCGCAAGCTCCGCTCCCGAGAGTTCCACCAGATCGCCGGGCGGGCCGGGAGGGCCGGCTTCGACACGGTCGGCTTCGTCGCCGTGCAGGCCCCGGAACATGTCATCGAGAACGAGCGCGCCCTCGCCAAGGCGGGCGATGACCCGAAGAAGCGCAGGAAGGTGGTGCGGCGCAAGCCGCCGGAGGGCTTCGTCGGCTGGACGGAGGAGGGCTACGAGAAGATCATCGTGGCCGAGCCGGAGAACCTGACCAGCCGGATGCAGGTCACCCACTCGATGATCCTCAACATCGCGCAGCGCCCGGGCAACAGCTACGAGGCGATGCGCCACCTCATCGACACCAGCCATGAGTCGCCCGATCGGCGCCGAGCCCTCAATCGGCATGCCCTCGCGCTGACCCGTGGCCTCCTGAACTCGGGCGTGCTGGTGAAGCTGCACGAACCGGACCCCACGGCGGCTGGTGCGTGATGTCCGATGCCATCGGAGACGACTTCGCCCTCAATCAGCCGCTCGCGCCGTTCGCCGTCGCGTCGCTCGAACTGCTCGACAGTGACTCGCCGACCTACCACCTCGACGTCGTGTCCATCATGGAGGCGGTGCTCGAAGATCCGTTCCAGGTGCTGCTCGGCCAGCAGTTCCAGGCGCGCGGCGAGGCCGTCGCACAGATGAAGGCCGACGGCGTCGAGTACGAGGAGCGGATGGAACTTCTCGAGAACGTCACCTGGCCGAAGCCGCACGCCGAGCTGCTCGAACACGCCATCGGCATCTACTCCCAGTCGCATCCGTGGGTGGATGCCTCGGCGTTGTCGCCCAAGGCGGTGGTGCGCGACATGTGGGAGCGCGCCATGAACTTCACGCAGTTCATCTCGTTCTACAAGCTGCAGCGCAGCGAGGGCACCGTGCTCAGGTATCTGTCAGACGCCTACCGCGTGCTCCGTCACACCGTGCCCGAGCACTTCCGCAACGAGAGCTTCGACGACCTCGTCGAGTGGCTGGGGAGACGGTGCGTCAGACCGACTCGTCCCTGCTCGACGAGTGGGAGGCGCTGACCGACCCGGACAAGGTGGCCGCGGCCGCCGAGCTCGCGGCGCAGGGGCCCCGCCGCCCCGCCGCGACCGGTCACCGGTAACGAGCGCGCCTTCACCGCGATGATCCGCACCGCCATGTTCCGACGCGTCGAACTGGCCGCGCTCGACCGGTGGGAGGAACTCGGCGCCCTCGAGGCGGCCGCCGCGCACCTGGCCGACCCTCCGCTCGAGGTGGCGATGGACGCCGCGGCCTGGGACGACGCTCTCGCCGGGTACTGGGACGAGCACGACGACATCGGCACCGGTGGCGCCGCCCGCGGCCCGCAGATGTTCGGGATCGACAAGGGCAGGGAGCACTGGCGGGTCACCCAGATCATCGACGACCCGGCGGGCAACCACGACTGGCGGATCATCGCCGACGTCGACCTGCCCGCCAGCGACGCGGCCGGAGCCGCGATCGTGCGGGCCACCGCGTTCGAGCGACTCGACTGACGCGGCTAGGCGGTGCCGAACCGCCGCTCCCGCGTCACGTACTGCTCGACCGCGCCCCACAGGTCACGACGGTCGAAGTCCGGCCACAGCCGGTCGAGGAAGATGAACTCGGCGTAGGCCGACTGCCACAGCAGGAAGTTCGACGTGCGCTGCTCACCCGACGACCGCAGGAACAGGTCGACGTCCGGGATCTCCGGCTCGTCGAGGAACTTCGCGAAGCGGGCCTCCGTCAGCCGTTCCGGGTCCAGTCTCCCCGCGGCGGCGAGGCGGGCGATCTCACGGGCCGCGTCGACGATCTCGGCCCGTCCGCCGTAGTTGACGCAGAACTGCAGGGTCAGGGTGTCGTTCCCGCTGCTCATCTCCTCGGCGACCTCGAGTTCGCGGATCACCGAGCCCCACAGGCGCGGCCTGCGACCCGCCCAGCGGATCCTCACCCCGAGCTCGTTCAGCTCGTCGCGGCGACGGTGGATCACGTCGCGGTTGAAGCCCATCAGCCACCGCACCTCGTCCGGCGACCGCTTCCAGTTCTCGGTCGAGAACGCGTAGGCGGACAGGTAGGGGATGCCGAGCTCGATGGCGCCGTGGATCACGTCCAGCAGCGACGCCTCGCCCATCGCGTGCCCTCGGTGCGCTTCAGCCCGCGTTCCTTCGCCCAGCGCCCGTTGCCGTCCATCACGATCGCCACGTGCCGCGGGAGCGCCCTCGCGGGATGATCGGCGCCACGGCACCGCTGGGGTGGGGCGTGGGACGACGGCGAGGCTGAGGCACACCCTCAGGGTAGCCGCCTAGACTCGGCCCGTGCCCACCTACCGTGACGAAGCCGTGGTGCTGCGGACCCACCTGCTCGGTGAGGCCGACCGCATCATCACGCTGTTGACGCGCACCCACGGGAAGGTGCGCGCCGTCGCGAAGGGGTGCGACGCACCTCAAGCAGGTTCGGCGGCAGGCTCGAGCCGTTCAGCCACGTGGACATCCAGTTCGCGGAGGGCCGCGGCTCACTCGAGGTGATCACCCAGGTGGAGGCGCTGCACGCAAGCAGGCTCGCGGCCGACTACTCCCGGTTCACTGCGGCGCAGGTGCTGGTGGAGACGGCCGACCGGCTGGTGTCCGAGGAACGCACGCCGTCGCTGCAGCAGTACCTGCTGTTGTTGGGCGCGCTTCTGGCGCTGGAACGCGGCGACCTGCCCGCGCCGCTGATCGTCGACTCGTTCCTCCTGCGGGCCCTCGCGATCGCCGGCTACGGCCTCGCGACGACCGACTGCGCCGGGTGCAGCTCCCACGACGTGCGCTGGTTCTCGCCGCAGGGGGAGGCGCGGTGTGCACGTCTTGCCGCACCCCCGGCTCCGCAACGCTGGAGTCGGAGGACTGCGCCCACCTCGGCGCCCTGCTCTCCGGGAACTGGGAGCACGCCGTCGCCACGCCCGCAACGTCGCGACGCGCGTCGACGGCATGGTTGTCGCCTACGCGACGTGGCATCTGGACCGCGCGCTCAGGTCGCTTCCCTATTTCGAGCGCTGAGAGCAGTTCCCGCAGAGCCCGAAGATCTCCAGCTCGTGGCCGGTGTCGGTGAACCCGTGGGCGATGGCCACCGACGCGGCCCAATCCTCCACCACGTGGGCGGCGATCTCGATGGAGTAGCCGCACGAGCGGCACACGAGGTGATGGTGGTGGCCCGACGAGCAGGCCCGGTAGGCGGCCTCGCCCTCAGGGGTGCGCAGCACGTCGACCTCGTCGGCCTCGGCCATCGCCTGCAGTGCCCGGTATACGGTCGCGAGGCCCACCTTCGCGCCTGTCCCGCGCAGCTGGTCGTGGATCTGCTGGGCGGTGCGGAACTCCTCACCCCCTCGAGGAGGTCGCGGACCGCAGCCTTCTGCCAGGTCTGCCTGGTGGGCCTAGTGCTCGTCATAGTGGTCTCCGTGCAGCGCGTGCCTGTGTCCGTCATGCACGTAGTCGAGATGGTCGCCGTGCTGGATGGTGCGTTCGTGGGCGTGCTGGTGCGCGGTCACCGGGTCGGCCTCCGCCGGCTCGTGGGCGTGCTGCCCGTGGTCCTCGATGAACGGGATGAACCGGTCCTCCCTGCGCAGCCTCTTCCCGACCAGCCAGGACAGGCCGAGCAGCAGGATCGCCGTCACGACGATGGTGGCGCCGGTGGCGGTGTCCAGGTAGAACGACCCCACCGTCCCACCGATGGCCGCGAGCACGCCGATCCCATCGCGCCGAAGAAGGAGGCGTAGAAGCCGACGAAGGCCTGCTGCGCGGTCGAGACCGGGATCACCATCAGCGCGCTGACCAGCAGTAGGCCGACTGTGCGCATGGACACCGTGACGGTGACAGCGGCGAGCACCACGATCAGGAGGTTCAGCCAGCGCACGCGGATGCCGAGCACCTGCGAGTACGCCTCGTCCACCGAGACGGAGAACAGGCGCGGCGCGAGCCCGACCGTCACGGCGAGGATCACCACTGCCAGGCCCACGATCACCAGGACGTCGGTGGAGCTGACCGTGGTGAGCGACCCGAACAGGTAGGACGAGAGCCCGCCGGTGCCCTGTCCGGCCATGCCTGCCATCAGCACGCCGGAGGCGAGCCCACCGTAGAACAGGATCGCCAGGCCGAGATCGCCGGAGGCCTTGCCGTTCTGCCGGAGCAGTTCGACGATGACCGCGCCCGTGACGCACACAACGGCCGCGACCGGGAGCGGGCCCAGCCCGTCCACATCGCGAGCCCGACGCCCATGATGGCGACGTGGCCGAGGCCGTCGCCGAGCAGCGACATCCGCCGCTGCACGATGAACGTGCCGATGGCGGGGCGATCAGCCCGCTCAGGATGGCGGCGATCAGGGCCCGCTGCATGAAGGGGAGGCTGAGCAGATCTATCACTGGAGGCTCCCTGCGATGGGGTCGGTGAGGCCGAGGGGTCGGGCATGGCATCGGTGTCGTCGATGCAGGCGCCGCCAGAGGGCGGCTCGTGGTCGACGATGCGGCCGTCGCACAGGGTGACGGCCCGGTTGAGGATGCCCGTCATGGGTCCCCGTTCGTGCAGCACGACCAGCATGCCGAGGCCCTCGTCCCGCAGTCGGCCCAGGAGTTCGGCGAGCCCGGCCTGGCTGTGCAGGTCGACGCCGGCGAAGGGCTCGTCCATGATCAGGAGCTCGGGGTTGGAGGCGAGTGCACGGGCGATCAGCACCCGCTGTTTCTGGCCGCCGGAGAGCGACTTGAACGGCCAGTCTGCCCGGGCCGCGAGGTCGACCTGTTCGAGGCTGCGCGTGACGATCTCGCGGTCGGAGCGGCGCAGCCACTGGAATGGTCTACGGTGTGCGAGCCTGCCTGCCGACGCGATCTCGCGGACGGTGGCGTTCGGCACCGAGATCGCGCTGTGCTGAGGCACGTAGCCGACCTTCCACCAGTCGCCGAACCCCGGCACCTCGTCGCCGAAGAGCGAGATGGTGCCCTCCTGGTGGGGGAGGATCCGAGCAGGGTGCGCACCAGCGTCGACTTGCCGGAGCCGTTGCCGCCGAGCAGCGCGACGGCCTCGTGCTGGCGCACCCGCACGGACACGTCGCGCAGGATCGGCATGCCGCCGATCGACACGTAGAGGTGCTCCGCCGAGACGAGGTCAGTTGCAGCCATTTGCGCTCCTCAGGGCCTGGAGATTGGCCCGCATGATCGAAGGGTAGTCCGTGCCCGGCGAGCGACTCGAGATGCCCTCCAGCGGGTCGAGGACGGCGGTCCCGAGGCCCAGGTCGCCCGCGATGGCCCGGGCGACGGCGTCGGAGGTCAGGGTCTCGAAGAAGATGGTGGTGAGCCCGTGCTCCTTCGCCTCCGACTGGACGGCCGCGATGCGGGCGGGGAGGGCTCCTCGTCCGGGTTGATGCCGGAGATGCCGATCTCGGTGAGATCGTAACGCTCGGCGAGGTAGCCGAACGACGCGTGCGTGGTGATGAAGGCCGACCGCCGACAGTCCGCGAGCCCGGAGGCGAACTCCCGGTCGAGGGTGCCGAGGCCGGTGACGGTGGTCGCGGCGTTCGTGGAATAGGTCGTCGCGCCGTCCGGGTCGGTGTCGCCCAGCGTCGCGCCGAGTGCCGTCACGAGGGCCTGCATCCGCTCGGGGTCCTGCCAGAAGTGTGGATCGAGCGGGCCGTGATCGTGGCCGTCGTCGGCCGTGTGTGCACCGTCGCCCGGGCTGTCCTCATGGCCGTGCACGTGTTCCTCCTCGACGGGCATCAGGTCGACCACGCTGCCGACGTCGAGGATGTGCTCGGCCCCGGACTGCTCCACGGCGTTGTCGACCGCGGGTTGGAAGCCCTTGAGGTAGATGACGAGGTCGGCCTCCGCGAGCGAGGCGATCTGACGCGGCGTGAGTTCGAGGTCGTGGGCCTCGGCGCCGGGTGCGGTGAGCGTCGTGATCGTGCCGCGGCCGCCGAGCACCTGCGAACCGGCCCATTCCAGAGGGTAGAAGGCTGCGATCACGTGGGGTGCGGTCCCTCGGGTGCCACGTTCGCGCAGGACGTGAGCAGGAGGGCCGCCGCGGGGACGAGCAGTGCGTTGCGGATCTTCATGATGAAAACCATTATCAATAAGGAGGGGTTGGGGTGTCAACCCGGCCCCGCTCCATTGGGTAGGGTCGGCGCATGCTCGCCTTCAGTCGATTCAGGACCTCCGATCCGCGCTTCGGGGAACTGGCGGCCCGGCCGTCGAATGGTGGTCGGAGCGACCCGGGTGTCTCGGGATCGACGTCGTGCGCAATCTCGACGACCCCGACCTGTGGGCGATCGTCGGGCATTGGGAGAGCGTCGGCGCCTACCGGCGGTCCTTCAACGGCTATGAGGCGAAGATGCTCCTGACGCCGCTGCTGTCGATGGCCATCGATGAGCCGAGCGCCTATCTGCCGCCCGACGAGGTCGGCTCCAACCTGCCGCGGATCAACTGAGGAGACCGACCAACATGTTCACAACCATCGCGCTCAGGGCCTCCGACGTCGGCATCATCCTCACCGTCGAGGAGGGCCGCCTCCCACGCGTCCTGCACTGGGGAGCGACCCGGTGAAGTTGGTCCCGCAGACATCGACGCGCTCCTCGTGGCCGAGGAACTGCCGGTGATGGCGAGCCAGCCCGATTCCCCGCTGCGGTATGGGCTGTTGCTGGAGGGCCGCGACGGCATCGTCCTGCGCCCAGGGCTGATCGGATCGCGTGACGGGGCCGATTGGACGCCGGACTGGCGGGTCGACCGGGTGCTCCTGGACGGCCTCGAGGTCGGCGGACACGTGAGCGCGGGTGCCGCGACCGTGTCGTTCGAAGCCACCGCCGCCGACGCCGGCCTCGGGCTGCTCCTCGAGGTGGAACTCACCCCGCAGGGACTCGTCGCCGCGCGCGCCACGGTGACCAACCTCGCAGAGGGCGTCTTCCAGGTCGACGAACTGACCCTCTCCCTCCCGTGCCCGGGCGGGCGGACGAGGTCCTCGACTTCTCCGGCCGCTGGGGCGTCGAGCGCTTCCCGCAACGGGTGCCCATGACGGTTGGACAGCACCGTCGGGAGGGCCGCCACGGCCGCACCGGCCCCGACGCCGCCTACGTGCTGCACCTGGGGTGCCCGGCTTCGGGCACGGCTCCGGTGAGACGTGGGCCGTTCACACTGCCTGGAGCGGCAACCACATCCACCAGGCCGAACGCGACCTCAACGGCGTCCAGGTGCTCTCCGGTGGCGAACTGCTGCTGGCGGGCGAGGGCCGCCTGGCACGGGGCGCGAGTTACCGCGGCCCGTGGCTCTACTTCTCCTACGGCGACGGGCTGGACGCCGTCGCCCGTCGCTACCACGACTTCCTCCGGGCCCTGCCGCACGCCCCGGCGTCGACCGACCCGTCACGCTCAATGTGTGGAGGCCGTCTACTTCGATCACGACGCCGCCCGCCTCACCGACCTGGCGGAGCGCGCAGCCCGGCTCGGAGTCGAGCGCTTCGTGCTCGATGACGGCTGGTTCGGGTCGCGCCGCAACGACCGGTCGGGGCTCGGCGACTGGGTGGTGTCCGCCGACGTCTGGCCCGACGGCCTGCACCCGCTCGTCGACCGCGTGGTCGACCTCGGCATGGAGTTCGGGCTCTGGTTCGAGCCGGAGGCCGTCAACGAGGACTCCGACGTCGCCCGCGCCCACCCCGAGTGGATCATGGCGCCCAAGGGCAGGCTGCCGCTGCGGGCGCGCAACCAGCAGATCCTCAACCTCAGCATCGACGCGGCCTGGCAGCACGTCTTCTCACAGGTCGACGCGGTGCTGAGTGGGTACCGCATCGGCTACGTCAAGTGGGACCACAACCGCGACCTCCTCGACGCAGGCACCGCCCGGGCGGGCGGGCGGCGGTGCACGCCCAGACCGAGGCCTTCTACCGGCTCCTCGACGCCCTGCGCGCCCGGCACCCGGAGGTCGAGTTCGAGTCGTGCAGCTCCGGTGGAAGCCGCGTCGACCTGGAGGTGCTCAAGCGCGCGGAGCGCGTCTGGGTGTCCGACATCATCGACCCGGCGGAGCGGCAGCGGATGCTGTGGTGGACAAGCCAGCTGATCCCGACGGAGTTCCAGGGCAGTCACGTCGCATCGGGTCGCTCCCACACCACCGGCCGCTGGCACGACCTTTCGTTCCGGGCCGCCACCGCGGTGTTCGGTCATTTCGGGATCGAATGGGACCTCGCCCAGGCCGACGAGGAGGAACTCGCCGAGCTCGGCTGGTGGATCGACTGGTACAAGGCCAACCGGGCGGTGCTGCTCGGCGGCGACATGATCCGCGTCGACCTGCCCGATCCCTCCGTCTACTTCAAGGGCGTCGTCGCCTCCCGCAAGGCCATCTTCTCGCTGTCGCAGCTGGCGGCCTCGCCGCTGGGCAACCTCGGCATGCTCCGGTTCCCCGGCCTCGATCCGGCGGCGCGCTACCGCGTCACTGCCATCGACCGGCAGCCGGTGCCGCCGGAGGCCCGCCACGGTGGGAGGCAGCCCCGCTCGAGCTGACCGGCTCGGTGCTGTCCACGGTGGGGATCCGCGCCCACAGCTGCTGCCGGAGACGGCGGTGCTGTTCGAGCTGGAGCGCATCTGAGCGGCTTCGATTGCCGGCCTCCGGGCCGGGCGGCGTAAACTTCCCGGGTCGGCCCATCCCAGGAGAGTCATGCCTTCCGTAGCCCCGCTGCGCCTGCACGCGCCGAGCCGACGCGACGCCGTCGTCGTCGACCTGCCCGTGGTGCTCGCTCCCATGGCCGGGGTCACGAACGCGGCCTACCGGCAGCTCTGCCGCGAGCAGGGTGCGGGCCTCTACGTGTGCGAGATGATCACCTCGCGCGGGCTCGTGGTTGGAGATCACAAGACGCACGCCATGCTGCAGTTCGACCCGGGCGAGACCACCCGCTCGGTGCAGCTGTACGGGGTCGATCCCGACGTGATGGCCGACGCCGCCCGCATCCTCATCCGCGACTTCTCCGTCGATCACATCGACCTCAACTTCGGCTGCCCGGTGCCGAAGGTCACCCGCAAGGGTGGCGGGGAGTGCTGCCTTACAAGCGTGACCGGCTGCGCGCCATCGTCCGTGAGACGGTGCGGGCGGCAGACGAGTCGGGCGTGCCCGTGACCATCAAGACCCGCATCGGCATCGACAGGGACCACGAGACGTTCCTCGACGCCGGCCGCATCGCCCAGGAGGAGGGGCCGCGGCCATCGCGCTGCACGGCCGCACCGTCCAGCAGGCGTACTCGGGAGAGGCTGACTGGCAGCGCATCCACGAGCTGGTCGAGGCCGTCGACATCCCGGTGCTCGGCAACGGCGACATCTGGGAGGCCGAGGACGCCCTGAAGATGATGGACCAGACCGGATGCGCGGGCGTCGTCATCGGCCGCGGCTGCCTTGGCCGCCCATGGCTCTTCGGTGACCTCGCCGCCGCCTTCCGGGGCGAGGAGCTGAGGCTGCGCCCCACGCTGGGTGAGGTCGGACGGATGATCCTGCGCCACGCGGAACTCCTGGCGGGCCTGTCCGATGAGCGGCACGGCCTGACCGACCTGCGCAAGCACATGGCCTGGTACTTCAAGGGCTACCCGGTAGGTGAGCTGCGCCGCCGGTTCGCCATGGTCTCGAGCATGGCGGAGCTCGAGGGGCTTGTCGCTGAGCTCGACGCCGACGCCGGGTTCCCCGTCACCGAGCTCGGCACGCCGCGCGGAAGGCAGGGATCCCGAGGGCAAGGTCGTGCTGCCCTACGGCTGGTACGACGACACCTCGGGCTGTGACCTCGACCTGGCGGACGCCGAGATCGGCGTCTCGGGAGGCTGAGAAGCCCGCTTCGGGGACCCCGCCCAACCGGTGGCATATGTATTCGCTAGGTTGAATCGGGGTCATTGTCACCCCGGAGCGGAGGAAACCACCATGTCCGAAACTGCAACCGTCATCATCGACGGCAGGAGTTACGAGCTCCCCATCACCACCGGAACCGAGGGCGAGCGGGCCATCGACATCTCGCGGCTGCGGTCCGCGACCGGGCTGATCACGCTCGACGACGGATACGCCAACACGGGGTCGTGCACCTCGGCCATCACCTTCATCGAGGGTGAGGAGGGGATCCTCCGCTACCGCGGTGTGCCGATCGAGGAACTCGCCGTACGGTCCAGCTTCATCGAGACGGCGGAGCTCCTCATTTTCGGTGAGCTCCCCGACGACCGGGAGCGGGCGGAGTTCCGCCACCTTCTCACCGAGAACTCGTGGCTCCACCGTGACATGCGCAACCACTTCGACGCGTTCCCGAAGAACGCGCACCCGATGAGCATCCTCTCGGCGATGATCAGCGCGCTGCAGAGCCACGACCTGCCCGAGCACCGGTTCACCGACGAGAACGGGTTCCGCGCGGCGGCCGCCAGCCTGATCGCCAAGACACGCACCATCGCGGCCGCGTCGTACAAGGCACACATCGGCCAGCCGATCATGTACCCCCGCTACGACCTGCCCTACGCCGAGAACTTCCTGCACATGATGTTCTCCGTGCCGTACCGCGACTACGAGACGACACCCGAGGTGGCCCACGCCCTCAACATGTTCCTCGTGCTCCACGCCGACCACGAGCAGAACTGCTCCACGTCGACGGTGCGGATGGTCGCCTCGTCCGGCGCCAACCTCTACGCGTCGATCTCCTCAGGCGTCAACGCCCTCTGGGGCCCGCTGCACGGTGGGGCGAACATGGGCGTCATCGACATGCTCGAGCAGATCCGCGACGGGGCCTGGACGCCGCAGCAATACATCAACCGCGTGAAGGACCGGAAGTCGGGCGCGAAGCTGATGGGCTTCGGGCACCGCGTCTACCGCAACTTCGACCCGCGCGCCCGGATCCTCAAGGAGGCCGCGGACGCGATGCTCGACGCCATGCACATCACCGATCCGCTCCTCGACATCGCCCGCGAGGTGGAGGCGGCCGCGCTTGCCGACGACTACTTCGCAACGCGTCGCCTCTACCCGAACGTCGACTTCTACTCCGGCATCATCCTGCGGGCCATCGGCATCCCGGTGGACATGTTCACCGTGATGTTCGCGATCGGCCGCACCCCGGGCTGGATCGCGCACTGGAAGGAGGTCGCCGACAATCCCGGCCAGCGGATCTACCGGCCGCGCCAGGTGTACGTCGGTGAGACCAGGAGGCAGTGGGTTCCCCGCGAAGAGCGCTGACGACGACCCAGGGTAGGTTGGGGGCGCTATGAACGACTCACTCCTACCCCGCGCCCGGCAGTGGGCCGAGACCATGCACGGCCACGGGGACGACGTCATCTCCGCACACGCCACCTCCCGCGCCCGCATCACCCCACGCGGCGCACGGAGGCGGGTCGAACGGGAGGCCCTCGAACGGTTGCAGTACGTCGGAGAGGCGACCTTCGCCGACGGTGCGGGCCAGCGCGCCGTCGAGGAAGACCCCGACCCGTTCCGCACCTGCTTCGAGCGCGATCGCGACCGCATCGTGCACTCCGCGGCCTTCCGCAGGCTCGCGGGCAAGACGCAGGTGGTGGTCTACCCGACCGACCACCAGCGCACCCGTCTCACGCACGCCCTCGAGGTGGCGCAGGCGGCCACCGCCATGGCGCGCGGCATCGGGGTCAACGTGACGCTTGCCGATGCGATCGCGCTCGGCCACGACTGCGGGCACGGCCCCGGCGGGCACGCCTCCGAGGACGCGTTCGACCAGTTCATCGTCGGCGGCTACGACCACGGACCCTGGGGTGCCGACGTCGTGCTGGCCGACCTCAACCTGACGGCGCAGACCCTCGACGGCATCCGCAACCATTCGTGGTCGCGGCCCGCGCCCGCGACCCTGGAGGGGGAGCTGGTCAGTTGGGCCGACCGGATCGCGTACTGCGCGCACGACCTGGAGGACGCCGTCCATGCCGGCATCGTCACCATCGACGACCTGCCGGACATCGTCGTCGGGGTGGCGGGGACCTCGCGGCGCAGCCAGCTGGCCACGTTCATCAACGCCGTCATCGAGACCACGGCGCTGACAGGGATCGTCGGGATGGACGCCGTCACCGCGGAGGCCCTGGCAGAGCTGCGTCGGTTCAACTACGAACGGATCTACACCCGGCCGGAGTCCGTCGCGCAGTCGCACACCGTCGTGCGGGTGCTCACAGACCTGGTGGACTACTACCTGGCCGACCCGGGGCACTGCCGTCGGAGTACCGGAGCGAGGACGCGGTCCGGGGCGCCGTCACCTATGTGGGTGGCATGACCGACCGGTTCGCCTTCGAGCAGGCGTCGACGCTGCTCGGCTGGAACCCGAAGAAGCTGCCGAGGGGATCGGGCGCGGGCCTGAGACGCTTACGGACGCAGCCGCCCGCGAGATCCGGGGAAGCAGCAGGCCGCGGGCGATGAGCCACCGTGCGGCCACGGCGGTGCAGGCCTGGCCGGTGTTGATGCCCACGAGCACCAGCACCTGGGCAGCTGCCGCGTCGAGAGGGCTGCCGCCGCCAAGCAGCACACCGATGTAGGCGCCCGGAGGGTCACCAGGCCGACGGTGCGGGTCTGGTCGAGCGCGGGGTACAGCGACTCGTGCAGCGTGGGCGAGATCACCTCCCCGATCGCGGTGGCGCGGGGAAACCGACCGCGAGCCACGCCTCGTACTGCGCAACCCCGGAGCGCAGGTCGGAGAATGCCCGCCGGGCGACGAGGGTGTGGACGCTCATCATGTTGCCCACCACGATCCCCACGATCGGCACGATGGAGGCGCCGGTGAAGGGCGCCGCTCCGGTGCCGAAGACGATCAGCAGCACGGGTAGGGCGCCTGCGATCATCGCGAGGGCCGCCGACGCGAAGGCGGCGGGTGAGCGCAGGCCCGACCGACGGGAGGTGGTGTAGACGCCCACCAGGAACATCGCCGACACGAACAGCAGCGCCGACCAGGTCTCCCGCAGTGCGACACCGATGATCAGCGACACCGCGAGCAGTTGCACCCCGGCACGCAGGGCCGCCCACGGGATCGTCCTTGCGACCGGGAGCCGTCCCCACAGCGCCACCGCGGTCCCGACCACGACGAGCAGGGCCAGGGCGAGGGCGAACTGCCATCCGATCTCCACTGTCACGACCGCAAGAGTAGTGCGACTAGACTCGTCCCCATGGCAGGCCGCATCAACGACGAGGATATTGCGGCCGTCCGTGAGCGCAGCCGCATCGAGGACGTGATCGGCGGCTATGTGGCGCTACGCAACGCAGGCGGCGGCTCCCTGAAGGGGTTGTGCCCTTCCACGACGAGAAGACCCCGAGCTTCCAGGTGACCCCGTCGCGCGGCTTCTACTACTGCTTCGGCTGCGGCGAGGGCGGCGACGTGATCACCTTCCTCCAGCGGCAGCAGAACCTGTCGTTCGTCGAGGCCATCCAGGTGCTGGCCGACCGCGCCGGTCTCGTGCTGCGGATCGAGGATGACGGCAGCGGACCCGGTCAGCCCCCGGCATGCGCAAGCGGATCCTGGAGGCGAACGAGGCGGCCCAGGAGTTCTACGCCGACCAGCTCGACTCGCCGGAGGCGATCGCCGGGAGACAGTTCCTGCACGGCCGCGGTTTCGACCGTGAGGTCGCGCAGCACTTCATGATCGGCTACGCCCCGCGGCACGGGTCGGCGCTCCGGCAGACACTCAAGGCCAAGGGTTCGCCGATGACGTCCTGAAGGCCGCCGGGCTCGTCCGGGACTCCGGCCGCGACTTCTTCACGGGTCGGGTGCTCTGGCCCATCCGCGATTCCGCGCAGGCGGTGCTGGGGTTCGGTGCCCGGCGCATCTACGACGATGACCGGCTCCCCGCCAAGTACATCAACACCCCGAGTCGCCCGTCTACAAGAAGTCGCAGGTGCTCTACGGCCTCGACCTGGCGCGCCGTGAGATAGGCAAGAAGTCGCAGGCGGTGGTCGTCGAGGGCTACACGGATGTGATGGCCGCCCATCTCAGCGGGGTCCCGACGGCGGTCGCCTCTTGCGGGACTGCGTTCGGCGAGGACCACGGCAGGCTGCTGCAGCGCCTGATGGGCACCCATGACGGGCTGCACGGCGAGGTCATCTTCACCTTCGACGGTGACGCGGCCGGCCAGGCCGCCGCGCTGAAGGTGTTCAAGGGCGACCAGAACTTCATCGCCCAGACCTACGTCGCGGTCGAACCTACAGGCCTCGACCCGTGCGACCTCCGCATGCAACAGGGCGACGCGGCGGTGCGTGAACTGGTGGCGCGCCGGATCCCGCTGTACCGCTTCGTGATGGCCAACATCGCCAAGAGCTACGACCTGGATCGCGCCGACGGGCGGCTCGCGGCCGCCCGCGAGGGTGCCGAACTGGTCGGCTCGATCCGCGACCAGTCGCTGGTCAGCCAGTACCTGCGCGAGTTGGCAGGGGTGCTCGGCATGGACCTCGACGAGGTGCGACGCGAGGCGCTCCACGTCAAGCGGCGCCAGCAGGCGCCCGAGGTGATCGACCTGGAGGAGCCCACGGAGCCGGACCCGGCATGGCCCAATCCCGACGACCCGGGGCTACGGCTCGAGCGCGACTCCCTGAAGCTCATGCTGCAGTACCCGTTGACCTTCGACGCGGGCTGGAACGGTGTCGAGGAGCGCGACTTCACGCACCCCGGCTACGCGGCAGTGTTCCGGCTCGTCGGCTCGGTCGGGTTCGGTGGGAACTGGACGGATCGGCTGCGGTCAGCGGCCCCCAACGAGCTGGTCGAGCAGCTGCTGGTGGCGCTGCTGGTCGAGCCGCTCCTGCGGGAGGCCGATGAGACCTACTCGCTGACCCACACATCGCGGCTGCAGTTGGCGCGCGTGTCGCGCGAGATCGCGGATGTGAAGTCCCGGCTGCAGCGCACCGACCCGGTCAAGGATCCGACCGGGCACCGCGCCCAGTTCGCGCAACTGACCGAGCTTGAGATGCGCAGGAAGAGGCTCCAGGCGGTCGGGCTCGGCTGATGCTCGGCAGCTCGGTGCGTTCGGCGCTGAGCAGCCGCCGCGCCGCCCTGCACGCCTCCCGCTCCCACCGCATCACGGTGGTGCCCGAGACACCCATCTGCGCTCCGACGGCGGCGAGCGAGGTGCCTGGCGCGAGGTAGTGGGCGGTGAGCACAGCGCGGTGCAGCGGGTCCAGGAGCTCCAGGAACCCCAGCCCGGTGGGGTGGCCCCCTCCCACACGTCGCCCCGATCCACGCTGTGGAGCGACTCGTCGAAGGGGATCTGGGCCATCCGGGCGCGCAGCGCCGCCGGGCGGCTCGCCCTGACGAGCGTTGTGGCGGCGTCGAGGCCGAGGCCGGGTCGCTCGGCGCGGATGTGGTCGACGAGCAGTCGCGCCCTCCGGTCGCCGCGGCTGACGTTTCCACCGGTGATCCGCACGCCGACGGCGTCGTGCAACCCCTGTCGCACCAGGTGCCACACGAAGGTGGTGTAGCGCACCCCCGGGTGTGGTCGTAGGAGCGGATGGCGTGGGCGACCGCGATGCTGGACTCCTGGAAGAGGTCGTCGCCGGGGAGGCCCGAGAACTGCTCCAACCGCCGTGCCTGCTTGCGGGCGATCCGCAGGCCTACCCACCAGAGGGTCTCCTCGGCGAGGCGTCCGTGCTCGACGACGCGTTCGAGCCACCGGTCGGGGCCGCGGCCGCGCAGCAGGTGGCGTGCGTAGACGCCCGCCTCGACGGCGCGGGCGAGCGCCACGTCTTCGCCGGGGGCGAGCATGATCAGTGGGATGTCGATGTCTTTCATGCGCCAAGGGTGCGCCGTGCGGGAGGCTGCCGGAATGGGCGGGGGTGGGTTGTGGACGGTGTGACGACGGACAACACTTCTTTTCCACAGCGGGCACAATGGGGGCATGGCACTCTTCAAGCGCACCGATCCCGTCCTGTTCGCCGGGCTCGACGAGGAACTCGGTGGCAGGGCGGACGTGCTCGCGCACGCGACCGGCGAGGACGGCGTGGTGGTTGCGGGAACCCGTGAGGCGTTCGCAGTGGGCACGCACGGCTCATGGGAGGTGTGGCCCTGGGAGCGGGTCGGCGGGGGCTCGTGGAAGGCGGAGCAGGGACGGTTCCGCTGGAAGACCGTGGACGGCGTCCAGCACGAGGTGGCGCTGAGCGACCCGCAGCATCTTCCGCAGCTCTTCCGGGAACGCGTCGAGGCCTCGACGGTCGTCCAGGTCCTCATCGACGCCCCGGTGCGAGGCGAGGTACAGATCGTCGGGCGCCGCAGCCTCGGCAGGCACATGACCATGTCGTGGTATGCGGTCGCGTCGGGCGGGGCAGACCTCAGCGACCCCGCGACCAGCGCCGCTGTGGTGGCCGAGACGGATCGGCTGAAGTCCGAGTACTTCTCGCTGTGACAGCCAGGGCACCTCTCGCGGCAGCGGCCGATTGGCGTACCCCTGAAGGACTCTGCTAGTGTTTCTTCTCGCGCGGGAGCGCTGATCCCTGGTAGCTCAATTGGCAGAGCATTCGACTGTTAATCGAAGGGTTACTGGTTCGAGTCCAGTCCGGGGAGCCACACGAAAGCCGCTCTGACTAGGGTAAATACCTAGTCGGAGCGGTTCTTTTCTTGTCAGGTGGATTGCGGCACCGGATCGGTGGAGCGATGCTATCCGGGCAGGTGAGGGCCCTGCCGCCCCGCCGTCACGGCATCGGCACCCGATAGCCTGCGGTCATGACTGAGTGGGCAGAGATCTATCCGCCGTTCGGCGTGCGCATCACCTGCGGGACCTGGTGCTCTGCGCCATGACCCCCGATGATGTGCCGGAGGTGCTCGACCTCGCCGTCGCCGGGATCGTGCCTGAGGGTTCCGGGTATCCGTTCCTGAGTGACTGGGCCCTGCTGCCACCCGGGCAACTGCGAACCAACTCGGCCCGGTTCTACTTCAACACCTGGGCCGCCAGCACCGTGGAGAGCTGGGAGCTGCTCATGGTCGCCCGGCGCGACGGTGAACTGGTCGGCGCGCAGGATCTCCGCGCCCGCAACTTTCCGGTGGCAAGGGTGGTGCATACCGGATCGTGGCTCGGTCGGGCCTTCCACGGGCGGGGATCGGCACCCGGATGCGCGCCATGATCTGTGCCTTCGCCTTCGATCAACTCGGAGCGGTCCAGTGCCGCACCGAGGCCTATGCCGACAACCCGGCCAGCCAGCGGGTCAGCGAGAAGGTCGGCTACGAGCGGTTCGACCGTGCCCCGGTTGACCGGTTGGGCGAGGCCACCGACGAGGTACGGTTCCGGCTCACGCCTGCACGCCTCAACCGTCCCGACGAACGGGTCAACTACCAGGGTGCCGACGCGTTCCGCGCGTTCGTTGGCCTGGCCTGAGGAGGCCCGGCGAGACGGCTGACCACCTGGTCGAGGGCTCCGAAATGGTGACGCCGGTGTCGCGGGAACCGGAAGGTTCGTCCGCGCCACCGGCGCCCGGGCCGTCGGAGAGGTCAGCCCTTGACCGCACCCTCCGTGATGCCGGCCATGAACTGTTTCGCGCCGATCGCGAAGATCAGCAGCAGCGGTACGACGGCGATCAGCGAAGACGCCATCAACATGCCGTAGTCGTTCCCGTGGGCCGTCTTCAGCTGGCTCAGCGCAACCTGGAGCGTCTGCTTTGTGGGATCGTTCAGCACGATCAACGGCCACATGAAGTCGTTCCAGGACCCGATGAAGGTGAACATACCCAGGAACGCCAAGGCGGGACGGACCGTCGGTAGGCACACGTGCCAGTACTGCCGCAGGAAGCCACAGCCATCGAGCGTGGAGGCCTCCAGCAGCTCCTTCGGGAGTGCATTCGTCGTGTACTGACGCAACCAGAAGACCCCGAATGCGCTCGCGAGGGAGGGGAAGATCAGCGCCTTGAGGTCGCCCACCCAACCGAGCTTGCTCATGAAGAGGAACTGCGGAATCGTCGCGAGCTGCGATGGCAGGAGAAAGGTCGCCATCACGATCGCGAAGAGTACGTTCTTGCCTGGGAACTCGAACTTCGCGAACGAGAATGCGGCCAACGAGGAGATCAGCAGAACGAGCACCGTCACGCTGAGAGCCACGACGAGGGTGTTTGACATGGCACCCCAGATGTTGATCCGTTCCATGATCGATCCGTAGTTGGTCGCCAGCTTGCCGCCCGGAACCATGACCGGCGGATACTGGTAGATCACCTCGGACTCGTGCGTGGAGAGCACGAACATCCAGTAGAACGGGAACAGGGAGGCGAGGGCGCCGACAATGAGCGCTGCGTGACGGGCAATCACTCCGCGTCTCGGCGCGGCTCTGCGTCGACGGGGCCCCCACCGCTGATGGCGGGGCCCGCCAGGGCGGCGGGTACTGCGCGGGCGTTCATGGAGCTCATCAGACGCCCCTTTCCTTACGTTCCCTCGTCACGATCCAGTTGATCGCGGAGAAGAACATCACGACGACGAAGACGCCCCAGGCAATCGTGGCGCCGTAGCCGAAGCGATTCTCCTGGAATGCCACCGAGTAGAAATAGAGGACCATCGTCAGACCTGAGTTGCCGACACCTCCGGCGGATGCCGCGCCGCCCGACATGGACGAGGTGAGGACCCGGGCCTCGGTGAAGCTCTGCAGTGAGCCGATCGTCGACATGAGGGTGATGAAGAGCACGATGGAGCGCAACTGCGGAAGCGTGATGTGGAAGAACGTCCGCCAGCCGTTGGCACCGTCGATGGCGGCGGATTCGTACTGCGTCTTGTCGATCGCCTGGAGGCCCGCGAGGATCAGGAGCGCGTTGTAGCCGACGAACGACCAGATGCTCAGTGCGGAGATGGCGATCTTGATGCCCCACTCGCTCTGCAGCCAGGCGATGTTGTCGAACCCGAAGAGGTTGATGATCGCGTTGGCGAGGCCGAACTGGCTGGAGAAGAGCGAACTGAAGAGGATGCCCATGGCCACCAGCGAGGTGACGTTGGGGATGAGGTAGATGACCCGGTAGGTGGTGGAGAACCTCAGCGTCGAGTTCAGCATGAGCGCCACGATGGTGGCGAGCGTCAAGGTCGGTACCGTCGCCATGATCCACAGGATGATGGTGTTGCCGAGCGACTTGAAGAACAGTGGGTCGGTCAGGAGATACCTGAAGTTCTCGAGGCCGATGAAGTTGATGTCGCCGAGGCCCGACCAGTTCGTGAACGCGAGCGCCATGGTGAACACCATCGGCATGGCGCCGAACAGGAGGAAGAGGAAGAAGTAGGGGAGAGCGCACCGTACTGGGGAGCGACTTCCTCATCCTCTGCCAGGTCGACAACGTCCGGTGATCGCCGACCGGCGGGAGGCCTCTACGCCTCCCCGCCGTGCTGTGTGTCGACTCATTTCACCGTCAGGCCGACCTGCTGCGCAAGGCGCTTGGCAGCGGTGACGGCATCACTCCATGCCTTCTCGGGATCCTTGCCCGCAGTCTCCACGAGCTCCATCTCTGCGAAGTACGGGGCGTTGATCGTGTTCTCGTTCGGGTCCGAGAAGATCGGGCGCACAGTCTCGGCCGCGTGACCGAACACCTCGGAGGCGACCTGACCACCGAGGAACTCGACCGGGCCGGTGAGCTCGGGCAGATCCCAGGAGGCCGGGACAGCGGGGAAGTTACCCTTGTCCTCGTACTCCAGCGCCTGGTTCTCCGCATTGAGCAGGAACCTGATGACCTCGAACGAGGCGGCCGGATCCGCGACTCCCGCAGGAATGGTCAGGAACGAGCCCCGTTGTTGGTTGCGGTGCCCGGGTGTTCGCAGACGTGCCACTTGCCCGCGGTCTGCGGAGCATCGACGATGAGATCGGCAAGGTGCCACGAGGCGCCGAAGTCGGCGGGGAGGCGGCCCTCGTTGACCGCCGCTGCCGTATCGGCGGTGTTGTTGTCGAGGGTTGCGACGATGCCCGCCTGGAAGGCGGAGATCGACGTATCCCAAGCCGACCGGATGTGGTCCTGGTCGCCGATGAACGTGCCGGACTCGTCGATGAAGCCCTTGCCCGACTGCTTCCAGATCGTGTCGAACATGCCGCCCGCATTGCGGACGAGATACGTCTCCGGCTTGGCGGCCTTGAGCTTCTTACCCAGTTCGATGAACTCTTCCCAGGTGCGGATGGCCGCGGCCAGCTCCTCAGGATCGGACGGCAGACCCGCCTCCTCGAAGATGTCGAACCGGTAGAACAGCGCGGTGGGGCCGATGTCGATCGGGATGCCGAGCTGCTGGCCGTCCTTGGTCGTCGCCTGCGCCCACTTGTACTCGAGGTAGTCGCCCTTGATGTCCTCGGCACCGAGTGTGTTCAGGTCGGTGAAGTACTTCGGCTGGGACAGGAAGAACGAGATGTCCTCGCCCTTGACGCCGGTGATGTCAGGCAGGCCGCTGCCCGCGGTGAAGGTCGTCGTCAGCTTCTGCTTGAACTCGCCGCCGATCACATCCTGTCGGAGCTTGTACTGCGGGAACTTTGTCGCGACCGCCTCCAGGGCCTTCTTGCCGAAGCCCTCAGGCCACGTCCAGAGCACGAGGTTGGTGACCCCGCCCGTGGCGCCAGCGCTTGCATTGCCGGAGCCCGGCGCAGCGGTGGAGCATGCAGTGAGCCCACCCAGTGCCAGGAAACCGAGCCCGGCGGCTCCACCCTGCATGAGCGATCGTCGAGATACGTTCATTATCGAACTCTCCTTGTTCGTGCGTCGGAGGCTGAGGATTCAGCCATGATCGGACAGATCGATCAAGAATCTGCACCCGTTGTCTCAGACTGCCGCACGGAAGAAGTCCCTCAGTGGCCCCCGGACTCTGTCTGTCGAGGAGGATGTCCCGGTGGCCGCTTTGGCGCCAAGACGCTGTGACGTGGGTTGATGATGAAACTGATCGTCAAGTCCGTCGTTACGGCAGCCAATCTAGCAACAATTCCGTGCCAAGTGAAGAACTCTGATCGAGTTGAGCGAGTGCGAGCGAGTTAGAGAATTTTCGGCTAGCGTGGTCCTGTGCTCAAGACCGCCAGACATGATGCCCTGCTAGCCCTCCTGCATGCCCGGGGCCGGTCTCGGTTGCCGAGGTGGCCGAGCAGTTCCAGGCCAGCCCGGCGACGGTCCGCCGCGACATCGCAGAGATGGAGGAGGCGGGGCTCGTCGAGCGTACCTGGGGCGGGTCCAGCTCGCGCGTGAGGTGGACGACCCGTTCCAGGAGGCACTTGCGCGCGGTGGCGCAGGCAAGCAGCGCATCGGCGCCGCTGCCGCAGCGCTGATTCCGGACGGTGCGACGGTGATCCTCGATATCGGCACCACCGCGCACTTCGTCGCCCTGGCGCTCACGGCCAAGGATGTCACCGTGCTGACCGCGTCGCTTCCCACCTTCGAGCACCTCCGGTCGACGCGCCAGGCAGAACTTGTCCTCCTCGGCGGGCAGTGGTCTGAGCAGTACCAGTGTCTGACCGGTCCGCAGGTCTCCGCTGCGTTGGCCCGCCAGCAGGCTGACATCGCCTTTCTCGGTTGTTCCGGCGTCTCGGACACCGGACGCATCAGGGACAACTCGTTCGCCCAGAGCGACGTCAAGCGAGCCATCAGGGCGGCCTCCACCACCACGTATCTCCTCGCGGATGAGGACAAGTTCCCAGGTAAGGGGAGCACCTCGCCCTTCGATGTCGACCTGCTCGACGGCATCATCACAGATGCCCGGGCTCTCGCACCCTCGCTCGTGGAGCGCTGCTTCAATCACCACACCGAAATCAGGACAGTATGAAGTTGACCATTCTCGGCGGCGGCGGATTCCGCGTGCCGCTCGTGTACAAGGCGCTGCTCGCCGACAACAACGTCGAACGTGTCACACAGTTGCGGCTCTACGACACCGATGAGCGTCGGCTGGCCGCCATCACGAGCGTGCTCCGTGAACTCGCAACCGGTGTCGAGTGTGCACCCGAACTCATTGCAACGACGGATCTCAGGGTGGCCCTCACCGATACCGACTTCATCTTCTCCGCCATCCGGGTGGGTGGCACCACTGGTCGGGCGCTCGACGAACAGATCTCGCTGAGGCACGGCGTCATCGGCCAGGAGACAGTTGGAGCAGGGGGAATCTCCTACGCGCTGCGCGGCATCCCTGCTGTCACGCGGATCGTGGACGCGGTCAAGGAGTATGCGCCGGATGCCTGGGTGATCAACTTCACGAACCCTGCGGGGTCATCACCGAGTTCATGCAGCGTCATCTCGGTGACCGCGTGATCGGAATCTGCGACTCGCCTGTAGGCCTCGCCCGGCGCATCATCGACGTGCTCAAGGCAGAGGGCCTGGTGGCCGCCGATGTCCCTGGCGTCTCTGCCGGGAGCGACCGCGTCCGGATCCACTACGCGGGGCTCAACCATCTCGGATGGCTTACCGGCCTGTCGGTAGACGGCGTCGACGTGCTTCCGCTGCTCCTGGACCGGCCTGATCTGATCGAGCGTTTCGAGGAAGGGCGCCTCTTCGGGGCCGACCTCGTGCAGTCGCTTCGGGCGGTCCCCAACGAGTACCTGCACTACTACTACTACGCCCGCGAGGATCTGGCGATCGACAGCGCCACCGATCAGACCCGCGGCCGGTTCCTCGCCCAGCAGCAGCGCGCCTTCTACGACTCGTTCGACGGCGCAGCCGCCGGCGCCTACGAACGGTGGGAGCGCACCCGGCTCGAGCGTGAGGCGACCTACATGGCGACAAACCGTGAGGCCGCAGGCAGCTTCGAACGCGACGATGCCGACCTGGAGACGGGCGGCTACGACAAGGTTGCCCTCGCCATCATGCACGCCATTGCGAACGACGTCCCCGCGGAGCTCATACTCAACGTCGCCAACAACGGCCTGCTGCCCGACCTGGACGACTCCGCCGTCGTCGAGATCCCTGCCACGTCGACGGGAGCGGGGTCACGCCGCTGCCCGGGGTCGTCCTCCCCGAACATGCGAGGGGATCGTGGTCAACGCCAAGTATGTGGAGCGATGCACGATCCACGCGGCCGTGAACGGCTCCCGCGAGGATGCGCTGCTGGCGCTCAGCCATCACCCGCTCGTCGACTCGTACCGGGTGGCGGGGAACTGCTGGACGACCTCATCGCCAACTTCGACGACCTCGCCTACCTCAAGGAGAAGCCCTGATGCACGACAACCGAGAGTTGGTGGAGGAGCGAATCGAGAAGCTCCGCGAGCGGGTCGAAGGGTCGGTCTTCCACGTCGTCGCGCCACTCGATGTCAGCGCCTGGAAGGTGCCGGGGAGCCGGTGAGCTTCAGCGAGGCGTTGGAGGCCGAGTACAGTGCTTTCCCCGTCGACACCCTCTGGGCCCTGCCTGGTCGACGTGGTGGTTGAGGGTCGCGGGAAACGTGCCTGAGGAGGCGGCCGCGGAGCGACTGGAGCTGCGGGTGGACCTCGGGTTCGTCGGCGACTGGGCGGGCAACCAGTCCGAGGGCATGGTCTACACCGCCGACGGTTGGCCGCTCAAGGCCGTCAACCCCATGAACCGTACGGTGCCGTTGACCTTCGGTTCCTTGGCGGCCCAGCGCAGCATCGTCGATCCGGACGGGACGGTCACGCTGTTTGTGGAGGCCGCCGCCAACCCCGACATGACGCAGAAGCTGGGCAAGGTGACGCTCGAGGGTGACATCCTCACCCGTTCGGACGCGCCCGTCTGGCGCTTCGGCGGTGCCGAGCTCGTCGTTCGCCGCGAGCATGTCTGGGGCCTTCACATGGACCTGGATGTGCTGGACGGACTGATGCGGCAGCTTCCGGTGGACTCCACCTGGCGCGCCTGCCTGTTGCGTGGCATGGAGGATGCCGCCGATGTCCTCGATGCCGAGGGCATCATCGAGGGCGCGGAGGCGGCCCGCGCGGTTCTGCGTCCGCTGCTTGAGAGCGGTGCTGCGCGTTCGGCGCAGAAGATGACCGCCGTCGGCCACGCCCACATCGACACGGCATGGCTCTGGCCGTTGCGTGAGACGCGCCGCAAGATCGTGCGCACGTTCAGCAACGTCGTGGCGCTGGCCGACCAGTACCCCGACTTCCGCTATGCCAACTCCGCGCCACAGCACCACGCCTGGCTCAAGGAGGACTCGCCCGAGGTCTACCGGCGGGTACGTGGAGCCATGGACCGTGGCCAGTGGAGCGTTGTGGGTGGAATGTGGATCGAGCCCGACGCCACCATGCCGAGCGGAGAGTCGCTCGTCCGGCAGCTAACCTCCGGAGTCCGTTTCACGCGCGATGAGCTGGGTGTCGACACCGACTGTCTGTGGCTGCCCGACTCCTTCGGGTACAGCGGCCAGCTGCCGCAGATCGCCCGGCTCGCCGGGATGCGCTGGTTCTTCACGCAGAAGCTCTCGTGGAACCGGGTCAACAAGCTGCCGCACCACACCTTCTGGTGGGAGGGCATCGACGGCACCCGCATCTGGACCCACTTCCCACCCGTCGACTCCTACGACTCGATCGTCAGCGCCGAGGAGGTGCTGGGTGCGGAGCGCAACTTCAAGGAGAAGGGCCGCGCGACCCGCTCGCTGCTGCCCTACGGCTACGGCGACGGTGGGGGTGGCCCCGTCAGTGAGATGGTCGAGCGGGTGCGCCGCTTCGCCGATCTCGAGGGGGCACCGGTCGTCTCCCACGGAACGCCCGCCGAGTTCGAGCAGGCGGCCCGGGCCGAGTACGACCCGCCCGTGTGGGCGGGGGAGCTCTACCTCGAGTTCCACCGGGGCATCTTCACCTCCCTTGTCGAGCTCAAGCAGGGCAACCGCCGCAGCGAGGCCGCACTGCAGGCCGTCGAGTGGATCTGCTCGCATGCCGCCCGGGTCGGCCACCCCTACCCGCAGGACGAGCTGGAGACCCTCTGGCGCCGGGTGCTCGTGCTCCAGTTCCACGACATCCTGCCGGGAAGCAGCACGTCGTGGGTCAACCGGGAGGCCATCGCCGAGTACCGGGAGATCCTCGATGAACTGGAGACGATGTTCGCCTCCGCCGCTGCCGCGCTCACCGCTGCCGGTGGCGTCGGCGCCACGGTGGTGAACGCCTCCGATGTGGAGCGCACCGAGGTCATCGAGCACGACGGGCGGCTCCGGTTCGTGTCGCTCCCGCCGCTGTCGTCGAGCCGGCTGACCGGCCAGGGCGATGCTCCGGCCGCACCCGTGACGATCTCGCGTGACGGCGACCGGATCATCCTGGACAACTCGCTGGTCCGCGTCGTCGTCGAGGCCGACGGCACCGTCGGGTCGCTGATCGACCTGCGCGTCGACCGTGAGGTGCTCCTGCCGGGGCGCCGGGCCAACGTGCTGCGCCTCCACCCCGACCACCCGAGCTGCTTCGACGCCTGGGAACTCGAGGACCAGTACCTGCGGACGGGCGAGGACCTCACCTCCGTCGAGTCGCTCGAGATCGCGGTGGAGGACCGCCTGCGGGCACGGGTGGACGTCACCAGGAGGTTTGGCACGTCGGCCGTGGTCCAGAGCGTCTCGCTCGATGCCGGCAGCGCAACCGTGGACTTCGGCGCGAGGGTTGACTGGCGCGAGCGCGAGAAGATCATGAAGGTCTCCTTCCCGCTCGACGTGCGCGCCACCCATTCGGCGGCAGAGGTCCAGTTCGGCCACATCGAGCGCCCGATCCACTCGAACACGTCGTGGGACCACGCCCGGTTCGAGACCATGGCGCACCGCTGGCTCTGGCTGCGCGAACCCGGTTACGGCGTCACGCTGAGCACCAACTCCGGGTACGGCCACAACGTCACTCCGGCGGGGGATCGGAGGCGAGGGCCACAGGTGGCGTCGACGCACGACTGAGCCTCCTGCGGGCACCCAACTCGCCCGACCCGGCCGCGGACCTCGGGGAGCACACGCTCTCCTACGCCATCACGGTCGGCACGGATGTGGCCGCGTCGCACGCGGCAGGGGCGCGGCTCAACCAGCCACTCCGCGTCGTACCGGGCGCCGTCGAAGTGGCGGCCCCGTCTCCGTTGAGCCCCTTGACGGCGCCTCGTTCGCGGTCATCGACGCCGTCAAGCTCGCTTTCGACGGGTCGGGCGATCTGGTGGTGCGTCTCCACGAGGCCGCCGGTGCCCGCAGCCGGGTGCGGCTCCGGGTGCTGCAGGATCACGCGGAGGTGCTGGAGGTCGATCTCCTCGAGGCGCCAGTGGACGAGCCGACCCAGTCGTTGGTGGGCGCCGCGGAGGGGGTGCTGGATCTCCGGCTCCGCCCGTTCCAGATCCTCACGCTGCGGATCAGGCGGCGGTGACGTGAAGCTGCTCCTGGTGTGCCTCGACGGCGTCCGCGCCGATCTCGCGTTGCCCGACTCCGTGGCCGCCGACCGCGGCTTCGACGCCCCGGACCATCCGTCCGACGAGCGGTTCACCGCCGGGGAGGCGACGCGACACTGACCGGGCCCGGCGTTGCGGAACTCGGGGTGATCGCTCCAACGCTCGCCCGGCTCGTGCGGGGTGGCGAGCACTCCGAGGGGCGGGTCGTCCCGATGTGGATGACCCCGCCCACCGACTCTGCTCCCGGTTGGGCCTCGATCCTGACGGGGTCGACGCACGAGCAGTGCAACGTCTGGTGGAACGAGTTCGTCGGCCATGACCTGGCCCGTCGGCCCGACATCCTGTCGCGCATCTTCCACGCGAACCCGACCGCCAGGACCATGCTGGCCGCCACCTGGGACGCGTTCGTCACGGCGCCCGGCCCGATCCTCCAACAGCGCACCGACCAGCAGCGAACCGGCCAGCACCAGGTGTTCCACCCCGCGTCGGCCGACGGCATCCCCGCGGCCGATGCGGAGGTGGCCGCCTGGGCATGCTGGAGGCTCCTGCACGAGGGCCCGGACGGGGCCGTCGTGTACTTCGAGGGTGCCGACGCCTCCGGCCACGAGTTCGGCGCCGACTCAGAGCAGTACCGGCAGGCCATCTCGAGGGTGGATGAGCTCACCAGGCATCTGGTGAAGGCCGTCTACGAACGGCACGAGCAGCTGGGCGAGGACTGGCTCATCGCCGTGACCACCGATCACGGTCACAAGCCGGCCGGCGGCCACGGCGAGGACGAGGTCGAGGTGCGGCGCAGCTTCCTCATCACCCACCGGGTGGGTGGCCGGCTGCCGGAGACACTCAGGGGGCGGCCACGCTGCGCAGCCAGGATGTGATGGGCCTGCTGCTCGACGCCCTCGGTGTGCGGAGCGGCTCCTGGGAGGCCCCGGGGTCGGCGAGCTCCGGGACATCGAGCCCCTCGGCCCCACCCGAAACCTGAGCTTCGAGTGGTGACCGGTTCGGTGGTCGGGCAGGGCGCCTGAGGGGTCCTCAGGCCCAGGCCCTGAGCCGGCGGACGGTTCCCCCGAACGGGTCCGCCGGCTCGCCGCCGTACTCGCCCGACCCGAGGCGCCAGCGCCAGGGCCCGTCGAGGAGGGTGTGGGCGAGTCCCCCGTCCACCCGTCCCACCGGATCACCGTCGATCCAGGCGCCGTGGGTCGCGCCTTGGGCGATGACGATGCTCACGATCTGCGAGGGCTGATACTCGTGTGAGTTGGTCCAGGTCTCCCCGCCCTGCGTGTACGCCATCCATCCGATGAAGTTCTCGGTCGACAGGCTGAGTGCCGCGAGGGGCTCCGGGGAGCCGTCCGGCGCGGTCCCCAGCCGCGTCAGCAGGACCTGCCAGCTGTCCGGGATCGCGGGCGGCAGCTCCGCCTCGATCTCGAGGACGAAGGCACCGTCGAGTCTGAGAGTGATCTCGGTCTCGCCGTTCGGCGCGGTGTCGGCGATGAGGGCGAGGCCCTCGGCCTGCCAGGGGGTCGACCTCCCGCCGAGGGAGGCGGGCAGGTCGAACGCGAACTGATCCTCGGGTCGGGCGAGAGCCAACCTGCGCCGGGCCTCGACCGAACGGAGCACCTCCGGCCGGTCGGCCGCCGGGCAGAAGGAGATGACCTGGCAGGTTCCGCGGCCGGGATCGAACTCGTAGATGCGGCCGGCGCCCGCGCCACCGAACGGCAGTTCCTGGTAGTTGACGGCGTGGTACTCCCGTCCGTCCTGGCTGACCCTGGTGCTGGGCCACTCGTGCCCCCGAGGGCCAGGAAAGCCTGCGGGTGGGGTGCCATCAGGTCCTTCACGAGGTCGCCGTGCGGAGTCAGCTCGCCCTGGAAGGCGGTCTCGTGGCTGACGATGATCGTGGGCAGGTCGGGATGGGCCGAGAGGATGTCGTCCGCCCATCGCCAGCCCGCCGCCGAGGGGCGCCAGTCAAGGGCGAGGACGCCGATGGATGCGCCGTCGCCCATCTCGACCTCCCGCCAGGAGGAGTACCCGCCTGGCCCGTGCCGGAGGGCACGCACGCCATTTCCCCGAGCAGCGGGAGGCGGGCCCGAAGACGCGCGAGAAGTCCGTCTCGCCGCGGGTGTCGTCCGAGTACTGGGCAATATCGTGGTTGCCGGTGGCGATCGTCATGCCGGTGCCCCGGAGCAGGGCCGCCCCGGCCTGCAGCACCGACTCCGCGGCCTCCGCCTCGTCCGCCCATCCGTGCTCGGTGACATCGCCGACATGGATCACGTGGCGGATGGGGGCGACGGCCCCGGTTCCGGCAAGCGCCGAGGCATGCCTGAAGGTGTCGAGCAGGAACCCGGGCCGTTTCCGTGCCCCGTCGAAGAGGTACTGGGTGTCGCCGATGACGAGGATCGAGAACGGTTTCATCGATTTCCTTCCAGGAGTTCGGCGATCCGCGCATGACGTGGGTCGGTGCCGCGGGTGGCGTTGCGGTGGAGCTCTTCGAGGGACGGGGAGTCCCCGCCCCGGCGGGGAGGCCAGCACTGCGCTGGCGATGAAGGCGGAGAGGTTGAGCCGGTCCTCCAGGGAGGCACCGGGGATGCGGTGCGCGAAGGCGAAGGCGGCAAGGGTCGAGTCGCCCGCGCCCGTGGTGTTGAGGGGCGTCACTGCGAATGCGGGGACCACCGCCTCGGCGCCGGTGCTCCCGTCGGCGGCGACCATCCCGTCCGCGCCGCGCGTCACGATCACGAGCGGAACCCGCTCCGCGAGGAGGCGGGCCGCAGCGGCCGGATCCTCGAGCCCCGTGAAGGCCCGGGCCTCCAGGTCGTTGAGCATCCAGACGTCGGTCCCGTCCAGTCCGTGGAGGGCCTCATCGCCCCACTGCTCCGTCGGGTCGAAACCCCGGGACGCGAAGACGGTCGCCCCGCCCGCCCGTGCGCTCTGCAGCCAGGGGCGGCGGATCGCGGAGGTCCACGATCAGGGAGGTGGCCGTGAACCGGGCCTCCGCCAGGTGGGTGGCCAGATCCGCGGGCGGTGGGGTCTCGACGGTGAGCATGGCCCGGTCGTGGGGAGTGACATGGCCACGGTGACGGGGAGGCTCCAGCCCTCGTGGTGGGCGGTCAGGCTCGTGTCGACGCCGATCGCGGCCATGTCGTCGAGGAGCCGCCTGCTGGCCGGGTCGGATCCGACGGCGGTGGCGAGGGCGGTGTGGCTACCGAGGGCGGCGGACACGCGGGCCATGGTGGCAATGCCGCCCCACATCTCGTGCAACGAGGACGCGTAGCGCTCCTCGCCCGGCAAAGGCATCGCCTCCACCCCGGTGAAGATCAGGTCGCGGTAGGTGAGACCGACGGTGAGCACGTCGACGGTGAGGGCACAGACATGATGATCAACCTAGCGGCGCAACTCGCTCAAATTCAATCGAAATGGTCAAGAACGCGCATTCCGAGCTATCGTGGTGCGCGGCCCCGACCCTGGAGACTCAATGACGCCCCACCCCTTGCAACGGCCTCACCACCCGCTCGCGTGGCCGCCGTGCTCTTCGACATGGACAACACGCTGGTCGCCTCGGAACATGCGTGGTTCGCGGCCACGCGCGAACTCTGGCGGGAACTGGGCGAGGACTCGGCCGGACAGGGAATCCTCGGTGGGACCGTCCAGGATGTGGTCGACGAGATCATTGGCGTCCATCCCGGAGCCGACCCGGAGGCGCTGGGGCCCGCATGCTCGAACTCCTCGGCGAAAACCTGCGGGACGGGGTTCACCCCACCCCTGGGGCAGCCCAGCTGATCGAGCGGTTGAGCCCGTCGCTCCCGATCACGATCGCGTCGAACTCCCCCTCCGACATCGTGGCGAGGGTCGTCGCAACGCTGGGCTGGGACCACCACTTCACGGCGGCGCTCGGCACCGAGGACGTCGTCCACCCCAAGCCCGCGCCCGACCTCTATCTGCTCGCCGCGCAGCGCTGCGGTGCCGACATCACCGAGTGCGTCGTCTTCGAGGACTCGCCGATGGGCGCCACCGCGGCCCGCGCCTCCGGTGCCTTCGTCGTGACAGTCGGTCCCGACGCCGCACATCTGGGCGACCTCAACGTCCCCGACCTGACCGATCCCCGCATCATCACCTGGACCCCGGAGGCGATCTCGTGAAGCTCCTGCCCACCCCCACACACGTCGAATGGTTGGAAGGGACCTTCTCCCTCACCGATCCGCTGCCCGTGCGCGGGGAGGTGTGGGTGCCCGCCTCCTCGCCGAGCGCCTTCTGCTGGCCGCCGGTGCCCGGACGGTGGCAGCCGTGGGCCCCGGCGTCGAGTTCATCGCGGACCCCTCGCTCGCCGAGGAGGCCTACCGGATCGACATCGCCCCGATGGTGTCTCCGTCCGTGCGGGCGGGAGACGGGGGCGGTCTGGGCGGTGCAGACGCTGCTGCAGCTGCTGCCGGCCCAGATCCAGGGGCCCGGGCCCATGGAGCAGTCGTCCCTCGTCCTCCCGTGCGCCCGGATCGAGGATGCACCCGCCAACGCGTGGCGCGGGTGTCTCATCGATGTGGGTCGTCACTTCCTGCCGATGGACGGCCTGCTGAAGCACCTCGAGGTGATGTCGGCGCACAAACTCAACGTGCTCCACCTCCATCTGACCGAGGATCAGGGCTGGCGGCTACCCGTGCCGGCATACCCGAAACTGACGGCCGAGGGCGCCCGGCGCCCGGGACCCTGCCGGGTCATCAGCCCCCGCCCGATGAGAACGACCGCGACGACTTCCCCCAGCATGACGGGCGTCCCCACGGCGGTTCCTACACCGTCGAGGAGATCCGCAGGCTCGTGGCCCGCGCCGGCGAACTCGGCATCACCGTCATGCCGGAGATCGACATGCCCGGGCACATGGAGTCGGTCCTCGCCGCCTATCCGGAGCTGGGCGCCTGCGATCATGTCAGCCACCCCCGCACCTGCTTCGGCGTGTCCCACCACGTGCTGCGGCTCTCGGACGAGGCCGTCCGGTTCTGCCGCGACGTTCTCGATGCCGCGATGGAGCTCTTCCCCGGGTCGCCGATCCACATCGGCGGCGATGAGTGCCCCTCGGAGGAGTGGTTCCAGGACCCGGTCTCGCTCGCCACCATGGCTGAGCACGGCATCACCACGGGGGCAGAGGCCCAGGCCTGGTTCGAGCGGCAGGTCTGTGACCATGTGCTCGCCGCCGGCCGCAGAGTGGTCGCGTGGGACGAGGTCCTCGAGATGGGTGCCCCGAGGGCGTCACCGTCATGGTGTGGCGCGACAGGGCATCCATCGCAGCGGCGGCGGCCAAGGGCTTCGAGGTCATCGCGGCCCCGGTCGACTCCACCTACCTCGACTACGCCCAACACGACGATCCCTCCGGCCCCTGACGATGGGGGCATGACCACGCTCGCCCACACGGCGGGGCTCGCGAAGGAGCTGCGCCTCGAGCCCGGGCTCCGACCGAGGCTCCTGGGCGGCCAGTTCCAGCTCTGGTCGGAGTACGTCCACACCTGGGGCCGCGCCGAGTACCAGCTCTGGCCCCGCGGCAGCGCCCTGGCCCAGCAGCTGTGGCGGGTGAGGTCAGCGAGGCGGACACCCTGGCCGGACTGGCTTCCCACCTCGACAGGCTGACGGCGATGGAACTGAACTGGTGCCGCACCGAGGGCACCGCAACGACAAGGACGGAAGACTGACATGCGTCACATCGCCAACCCGGCCGGGCCCGAGCTGATCTCCGGATCGACGCCTGGGCCGAGCGCATCGAGCGGTCCTCGGGGAGATCGCCGCGGAGCGCTTCCGGGCCATGATGCTCGACACCTGGTGCACCACCATGACCCTCCGCCCCGACGGCGTGTTCGTGGTGACCGGCGACATCCCCGCCATGTGGCTGCGCGACTCCTCGGCGCAGGTGCTTCCCTTCATGCGGCTGCTCGACGTCGCGGAGGTTGCCCGGGTGGTGCGGGGATCATCGCACGGCAGTGGGCCTCCATCGCTCTCGATCCCTATGCCAACGCCTTCAACGACGGCCCGACGGGAGCCCACTTCGACGAGGGCGACCTCGCCATGGATCCCGGGTCTGGGAGCGCAAGTACGAGATCGACTCGCTTGGTTTCCCCGTCGATCTGGCGTTCCGGGTCTGGGCGGAGACCGGCGACGACAGCCACCTGACCGAGGTGGTCCACGCCGGCTGCCGCACGATCGTCGGGCAATGGCGGGTCGAGCAGAATCACGGCGAGTCGTCCAGCTACGGCCATGTCCGGGAATCCGAGCCGTGGGACACGCTGGGTGAGGACGGCAGGGGCACCCGGTGGCGTACACGGGGATGACGTGGAGCGGGTTCCGCCCTCCGACGACGCCTGCACCTTCGGGTACAACATCCCGGCCCAGCTGATGGCCCTGCGGCCCTCCGGCAGATCGGGGAGCTTGCCGGGCACTGGGGTGACGCCAACCTCCGAGACGACGCGGCCGCACTCGCCGGCGAGATCCGCGGCGGCCTCGAGCGTCACGGCGTGGTGGACGGGCGTTATGCGTACGAGGTGGACGGCCTGGGCGGGACGCTCCTGATGGACGACGCCAACATGCCGTCGCTCCTGTCGCTCCCGCTCACCTCGGACGTCGACCAGGCCGATCCGCTCTACCAGGCGACCCGGGCGTGGGTCCTGAGCCCGGAGAACCCGTACTTCTACTCGGGCAGCGCCGCCGAAGGCATCGGCAGCCCGCACACACCCGAGGAATACATCTGGCACATCGCGCTCGCCGTGCAGGGCCTCACCGGCGACCTCGAGGAGGCCAGGGCCTGCCTGGCCACGATTCTGGCCACCGACGGTGGCACCGGATGGACCCATGAGGGCTTCCACAAGGACGACCCGACCCTGTTCACGCGTCCCTGGTTCAGCTGGTCCAATTCGATGGCCTGCGAGCTGATGATGCGCATCGCCGTCGACGACGAGACGGCCGCCTGAGCCACAGGCGGACGTCTCGTCGTCGCCCGGTTGGCTCGGGTGGGCCCGGGGAGCACAGGCGTGTGGCGGGGGTGGACGGGCACCTCCGCGCAGAATGAGTTTCTCCCGGCCCCGGGCCCCCGGACCCCGCGGTGTGTGTCTCGTTCCGGGCCCCGCGGGTCACTGACAAGGTCGGCGTCATGTGTCCGATCCGGCTGGCCTCTCCGGAGCGCCCGGGCACGTCGCTCGACGGCGACCGTGCAGGGTGAGCCACAAAGTGATTTCGCAATCCCGCTGTGGCCGGGCAGTTGCCTGTGTATCGTCCGTCTGGTCCCGATTGAGACGTTTCACAAAGAGGAGAAACGATTTGTCCAGACGCAGACACACCCCTCTGGTGTGCGCCCTCACCACCGCCCTGATCATCGGTTCGGTGGGGCTCGCAGCCCCGTCGGCCACGGCCGACCCGACCCGGACGGGGGTGGCCTCCCTCCAGACGAACGCGGCCACCGACCCGCTCGGCATCCCCTGACCACCCTCAACTGAGCTGGCGACTCACCTCATCGGCCCGCGGCACGATGCAGAGCGCGTATCAGATCCGGGTCGCCTCCAGTGAGCAGCAACTGGAGCGACCCGACGTCTGGGACAGCGGTCGCACCACCACCGACGACTCGGTAGGCGTCGCCTACGGGGTCCTGCTCTCGACCCGACGACGCGGTACGTCTGGCAGGTGCGGGTGTGGGATCAGGCCGGTGTGGCGTCGGACTGGAGTACACCGGCAACCTTCGAGACCGCACTCGGGGCTCGGGCGAGTGGGCCGATGCCGAGTGGATCGGCTCCGGCAAGAGCCTGTCCGAGGCCTGGCGTGACACCACCATCACGTTCCGGGCCTCGGGCATCGCGGGGCACTCGGCCTCTACTTCCGCGGCCTCGACGGCAACAACGCCTACATGTGGCAGATCAACCAGTCGGAGAGGGCGCTGCGGCCACACATCAAGTCCAACGGCGGGTTCACGGTGCTGCAGCCGACGCCGTTCCCCGCCGGGTTCAACTTCAACTCGTTGCACAGGTACACGATCAAGGTCTCCGGAAACACGATCACGACGCTGGTCGACGATCAGGTGTTCGACGTCCGGACGTCGACGGCCTACTCCGGCCCCGGCATCGTCGGCTTCCGCACCAACGGCGACGAGCGGGAGTCATCCGGGACATGTCCGTCACGTCCTCCAACGGGAGGTTCTGCTCGACACGACCTTCGCGGCCGGCGACCGCACCTTCACGGGCGGAACCGTCAGCGGCGGGACCCTCCGCCTCGCGGGCAACGTCGAGGCCTGGCTCGCGAAGGGGACGGAGGTGCCGATCCTGCGCACCGAGTTCGATCTCGACAAGCCCGTGGCCAGCGCCCGCGTCTACGCGAGCGCCCGTGGCGTCTACGAGCTGCGGCTCAACGGCGAGAAGGTCGGTGACCAGGAGCTCGCACCCGGTTGGACCGACTACCGCAAGCGCATCGCCTACCAGAGCTACGACGTCACCGACCAGCTGGCTGCCGGCGGCAACGCCTTCTCGGCCGAGCTCGCCGACGGCTGGTACTCGGGCCGCGTCGCCTCGTTCGGTGACAGCGTCTACGGCACGGACACCTCGCTCATCGCGCAGCTGCGGGTCACCTACACCGACGGCACCGAGGAGACCATCGCCACGGACGAGACGTGGCGGACGGCGCCCTCGGCCACCATCTCCGCCGACATCCTCGACGGTGAGGCATTCGACGCAGGCCGCGCTGCAGAGCTCGGCGCCTGGGACAGCCCGGGCTACGACGACGCGCAGTGGGCGGCGGCCGATGTCCGGGACGAACGCTCCGACGTGCTGGAGCCCCAGATCGATCCGCCGGTCCGGGTCACCGAGGAGATCACAGGCACCAGGATGCCCGATCCGGTGGCGGGCGCCTTCATCTACGACCTCGGCCAGAACATGGTCGGCCGGACCCGCGTCACGATGCAGGGTGAGCCGGGAACGACCGTGCGGATCCGCGTCGCCGAGGTGCTCAACCCCGACGGCACGCTCTACACCGACAACTTCCGCTCCGCAAAGGCCACCGACTACTTCACCTTCGGGCCGGACGGCACGGCCACCTGGGAGCCGCGCTTCACCTTCCACGGCTTCCGCTACGTCGAGCTGACCGGGCTCACCCAGGCCCCGGCCGCCGGGAAGTGGTGGGCGTCGTGGTGGGTACGGACAACGAGCTGACCGGCCACCTCGAGACATCGTCGCCCCTTGTCAACCAGTTGCAGAGCAACATCATCTGGGGCCAGCGCGGCAACTTCCTCTCCGTCCCGACCGACACACCGGCCCGCGACGAGCGGATGGGTGGACCGGCGACATCAACGTGTTCGCCAACACCGCGAACTACAACATGGACTCGCAGCAGTTCCTGACGAAGTGGTTGCAGGACCTGCGCGACACCCAGAGCGCCAACGGCGCCTTCCCGGGCGTGGCCCCCGTCATTCCGGGGCGCTTCGATGGGGGTTACGGGAGCGCGGGCTGGGCGGATGCGGGCGTGCACGTGCCGTACTCGCTCTGGCAGGCCTACGGTGACACCGCCGTCATCGAGGAGAACTACGACGCGATGCGTCGCTACGTCGACTACCTGGCCGCCACCTCCACCAACCACATCCGCAACGTGGGCGGCTACAACGACTGGCTCAACCTCGACGACGACACCCCGGTGCCGGTGGTGGACACCGCGTTCGTCGCGAAGAGCACCCGCGAGTTCTCCATCATGGCCGCCGCCATCGGCCGCGACGAGGATGCCGCCCGCTACGCCTCCCTCTACGAGGACATCAAGGCGGCCTTCGCCGCGACGTTCATCTCGGCGGACGGCACGGTGCGCGGTGACTCGCAGACCGCCTACATCCTCACCATCACCAACGACCTGATCCCCGACGGGATGTCCGACAAGGTGACCGCCCAGTTCGTGGAGGCGCTGGAGCGCCGCGACTTCCACCTGTCGACCGGCTTCCTCGGCGTCGACGGCCTGCTTCCCGCCCTCACCAAGGTGGGCCGCAGCGACATCGCCTACCGGCTGCTCCAGAACGAGGACTACCCTCGTGGGGCTACGAGATCGGCAAGGGGCCACCACGATCTGGGAGCGGTGGAACTCGATCATGCCCGACGGCTCGTTCGGCCCGGTCGGCATGAATTCCTTCAACCACTACGCCTACGGCGCGGTCGGTGAGTGGATGTACCGCACCATGGCCGGCGTCTCCGCGCTCGAGCCGGGATATAGCCGCATCCTGATCGCCCCTGTCGCCGGAGCCGGCATCGACGAGGTCGATTACCGGTTCGACAGCTCCTACGGCACCATCGGCTCCTCCTGGAGCACCGATGCCGCAGGCACCATGACGCTGAACGTCGTGGTGCCCCGAACACGACCGCCGAGGTCCGGGTCCCGCCCGGTCGCCGTGGGCGGTTCGGGAGGGTGGAACCCCCGTGCGTGACGTGGGCTCGGTCGAGTTCCTCGGCTACGAGGCCGGGCACGTCCGCCTCTCGATCGGTTCGGGCAGCTACGCATTCACGGTCGATCCGACCCTCGGGCAGATTGGCGACGGCGCCGCGAGTGTCGACCCCATCCGCGCCGCGGTGAAGGCGCTCGACGACGCCGGTGCCCTGTCCAAGGGCAGGCAAGGACCCTGGGCCGGCTGGTCGATAAGTTCGACCGCACCGCAACCAGGGCGTGGGACGTCTACGTGGGCGTGACCGGACCCTCCGCGGCCGTCCGTTCCGCGGTCTCGGTGCACCAGGGCCTGAGCGACCTCCAGACGCTCATCGCCTACCTCGATTCCGAGGTCGCCAGGGGCGAGCTGGACGACGCGCAGAGCGCCGACGTGCGCGCCCTCGCCGCCGCGGCGTCCGACGCCCTCTCCGCGGCCGGCGCGAGCCTGGTCGGAGGGGACGTGAAGGTAGGGGTGCCCGATCTCGCGTTCCCGGGCACGACCGCGCGGGTCGACGTGACGCTCGCCGTCAACGGCACCTGGCCGCTGAGCCAGGTCGCCGCCACCCTCACATCGGCGGAGGGCTGGGTCGTCACACCCGTTGCGCGTCCGGCGGGGCCCAGCAACCGGGCACCGAGGCGGGCTTCCCGTTCGACGTGTCGATTCCGGACGACGTCGTGCCCGGCCGCTACGACCTCGGTGGGACCGCCAGCTACCGCTACAACGGAACCACCGTGTCGCTCCCACTCACCGCGACGCTCACTGTGACATCGCCGGTGACGGTCGACTCGCTGAGCGTCACCCCTGAGCAGGCACAGCCAGGCCAGACGGTGCAGGTGAGGGCCGTGCTGCGCAACGGGACTGAGGCGGCCCGTGGCGGCGTCCTGACGTTCGGGGTCCCTCGGGCTGGGCTGAGGTGCAGGTTCCCTACTCGGTTGAGGCGGGCGCCGGGGCCACGACGGAGGTGGCCGGCCAGCTGGTCGTTCCCGACACGGTGGTGCAGGGGCCGGTCCGGCTCACGGCCCGCCCCGACGCCGCTGCGGTACAGGCCGAGGCGAGCCTGAACGTGCAGCTTCCGACGCCTCCGACGGGGGCCATCGACCATGTCGATCTCGGTGACGGCGCCTCCGAGGCTGCGCACGCTCTTGCAGCGTCGCAGCATTCCGGCACCTCCTTCGAGGCCGGGGTGACCCGTCGCTACACGCACAGCATGTACCCCGGTGGCTGGTTCGAGTTCGATGTCGTGGTGCCCACGGACGGTCCGTTCGCGGTCCGAGTCGTGGAGACCTTCGACGGGGCGACGCTCAAGACCTACGACGTGTCGGCCGACGGCGTCACTGTGCTGTCGCAGAGCCTCCGGCGCACGGCTGGTGGGCAGGGCACGATGACCTACCAGTTCGTGGTCGACGAGCCGGAGGTCGCCGCCGACGGCCGGGTCCGGCTCCGCTTCCAGGATGTGGACGGGGACCATGACCCATCCGTCGCCGACGTGTGGGTGCTACCGCTCAGCTGAGCAGCATGAAAGAAGGTTGTGGCCCGGACGGATCGACTCGTCCGGGCCACAACCGTGTGCGACTGTGCCGCGGAGGCAGGGAGGGGTGGCCGGGAGTCTGGACCCCGTCGGCGCGGGCCCTCGGGCTGCGTCAGCGGGTGACCGTCTCAAGGTCGCCAAGGAACGCGTCCGCCCAGTGGTCGATCGTGTGACGGTGCACCTGTCGCTTGAGTGACCTCATCCGACGGCGCTGCTCCACGGCGGGCTCCGTCACGGCCTGCATGATGACGTCCTTCATCCCGTTGAGATCGTACGGGTTGACCTGGTATGCCCTCTTCAACTCATGGGCGGCTCCCGCGAACTCGCTCAGCACCAGGGCACCTGTGTCGCCGGGTCGGCAGGCCACGTACTCCTTCGCAACGAGGTTCATCCCGTCGCGGAGCGGGGTCACGACGGCGACGTCGGCGATCCGGTACATGGCCGCCATCGTGTGCCGTGGGTAGCTGGCGTGCCGGTACACGATCGGGGAGCGCCGCAGCCCGGCGAACTCGGAGTTGATGCGGCCGACGAGCAGGTCGATGTCGTCGCGCAGCCTGCGGTACTCCTCGACCCGTTCGCGGGAGGGGTGGCCACCTGCAGGAAGATCGCCTTCGCGGGATCGAGCCTCCCCTCCTCGAACAGTTCCCCGATGGCCCGCATCCGCTGCCTCAGGCCCTTCGTGTAGTCCAGCCGGTCGACGCCGAGCAGGATCAGCTCGGGGTGGCCGAGGTCGTCGAGGAGTTCCTCCGACTCGGCGACCACCTCGGGGAGGCCGCGAGCTCGGCGAACCCCTGCGTGTCGATCGAGATGGGGTAGGCCCGCGCCCGGCACACATGGTCGCCGAGGCTCACCCGGTCGCGCTCCACAGGATGGTCGGTGCGTCCGCGCACCAGCCGCAGGAAGTTGGCGGCCGCCCCGGGCACCTGGAAGCCGACGAGGTCGGCGCCCAGCAGCCCCTCGATGATCTTGGTGCGCCACGGCAGCTGGGCGAACAGTTCGACCGGGGGAACGGGATGTGCAGGAAGAAGCCGATCCGCAGGTCGGGCGCAACTCCCGCAGCATCCTCGGCACCAGTTGGAGCTGGTAGTCCTGTACCCAGACGGTGGCGCCATCGTCCGCCGCCGCGGCGGCCGCTTCGGCGAACCTCCTGTTGACGACGACGTATGCGTCCCACCATTCGCGGTGGAACTCGGGAAACGCGACGGTGTCGTGGTACAGCGGCCAGAGCGTCGCGTTCGAGAAACCCTCGTAGTACTCCTCGTACTCCTCCGAGCTCAGCGGCACGGGAACGACCCTGTACCCGTCATGATCGAACGCGGCGACTGTCTCGTCCGGCGCGCCGTGCCACCCGACCCACGCGCCTCCCTGCTTGCGCATGACGGGCTCGAGTGCCGTGACGAGCCCGCCTGGGGAGGTGCGCCAGTCGGTACCTCCGTCCGCGTCCGTGACACGGTCGACCGGCAGCCGGTTGGCGATCACGACAAAGTGCGAGCGACTTGACATGGGGATCCTCCTAGGAACACCTCCAGCCTACCGATGACCCGGTTCCCAGGTTCCTGGCAAGGTGGAGCCATGGAGAAGTGGACTGTTGTCACGGATGCGGGTCGGATCTTCACAGATGCGCTGCGGGAGCGACCTGGGGACACGCTGCTGGCGTTCGACTTCGATGGCACCCTCGCGGCGATCGTCCCGGACCCCGAGGACTCCCGGCTGCACGATGGCTCCGCCGCCGCGCTGGGAAGTCTGATCGGACGCGTCGGGCAGATGGCAGTCATCACCGGGCGCAACGTGGAGACGGTGCGCCGCCTCGCACGCCTTGACGAGCGACCGGAGCTCGACGGTCTGCTGGTGGTCGGCGGCTACGGCGCCGAGACCTGGGTGGTGGGCACGGGCAGGTCGAGGCGCCGGCGCGTCCGGCCGCCGTCGAGGAGGCTCTTCCCCTGGTCGAGCAGGCCATCGCCTCGTGCGGGATCCAGGGCGTGGTGCTGGAAGACAAGGGGCGTGCGCTGGGCGTGCACACGCGGCGCAGCGACGACCCGGAGGGCGCCTACGCGGCGCTCCTGCCCCGGCTCCGTGAGATCGCAGCTGCGCATGGGCTCACCGTCGAGCCAGGGCGCAGCGTCATCGAACTGCGCTCCTCGAACGTGACAAAGGGTGACGCCATCCGCGCTCTGGTGGAAGAGACCGGCGCCCGGGTCGTGGCCATGTGTGGAGACGACCTGGGCGACCTGCCCGCCTTCGAGGAACTCGTCTCGCTGCGCGCTGAGGGCCTCGTGACGTGTCGGGTGGTGAGCGCCTCGCCGGAGCAGGCGGCCATGGACGATTCGGCCGACATCCTCGCCGACGGCCCGACGGCATCGCCGCCTGGCTGGCGTCCCTGGCCTGAGAGGGACGGCGGCGGGTGCAAGGTCACGATTTGGTGACATTCGGCGACCCCGGGCTGACAGGCGCGAGGGGCTTCCTAGACTACGGGCATGTGCAGGACAACGTCGTCCGGGCCGGACCGGCCTGTCTTGGCCGGTCCGGCCTCGCACTGTAACCACACTGATCAAGGGCCGTCCCTCGGCATGTCCGGAAGTCTCCGGCCCGCGTCGGAAGGCAGGCTGAAGTGACCAGCTCCGCGACCACGCCCACCGGCCCGATGCAGCAGAGCGTTCCGCTGCGCGTGCTGAGTGTCCGGCAGCCCTGGGCATGGCAGATTCTCCACGAGGACAAGGACGTCGAGAACCGGCTGCTCCCGACCGCGTACCGGGGCATGGTGGCGATCTTCGCGCCGTACTCGCCGGATGTGTCGGCGCTCCGGCAACTCCCGCGGGTCGCTCCGGCGTGGGTGGACGCACCGCGCCATTTCGAGCTCGGCGCGATCATCGGGTGGCACGCCTCGTCGACTGTCACGACGCCTCGTGGTGCGGAGAGGACCAGTTCGGCCGCGCGATCCAGATGTGCTCGCCCTGGGCACGCCGCTCCCACCAGCACTTCGTGCTCACCGACCCGGTGGCGCTCGCCGAACCCGTCCAGACGCGGAGCCGGTGGGGTCTCTGGGAACCCGCCGAGCGGGTCAGGGACGCGGTGTTCAGGCAACACGGCCCGGAACTCGGGTGACGGGAACGCCGGGCGCCCCGGCGGTCATTAGGGTTGGGATAGCCGAACCCAGGGAGCGGGTGCCCACGTGATCGACAAAATCGACTTCAAGAAGTCCCTCGACAGCTATCAGGCTCCCCGGGTGGCTTCCGCATCGTCGAGGTGCCCGACCTGCGGTATCTGATGGTCGACGGCCACGGCGACCCCAACACCTCTCCCGCCTACCGGGACGCCATCGGCGCGCTGTATCCGGTGGCCTACAAGCTGAAGTTCATCAGCAAGCGCGAACTGGGGCGCGACTACGTCGTCCCACCGCTCGAGGGCCTGTGGTGGGCCGACGACATGGACACGTTCACCGTGGCGCGTGACAAGTCACGCTGGAACTGGACGCTGATGCTGATGGTGCCCGGCTGGATCGACGATGGCTCGTTTCCGACCGCCATCGGGCAGGCCGGGGCGAAGGACAGGCCCAGGCGCCTTGACGACATCCGCCTCGAAACCCTCTCGGAGGGGCTGTGCGTCCAGACGCTGCATGTCGGCCCGTTCGACGCCGAGGGCCCGGTGCTCGAGCGCATGCACCACGGGTTCATCCCGGAGCACGGCCTGCGGATGGCGGGCCTGCACCACGAGATCTACCTGAGCGACGCCCGCAGGGCGGCCCCGAACGTCTGCGCACGGTGCTGCGCCAACCCGTCACCGCGATGCAGGGGACCGATCCCGTCGGGTAGGCGGTGGAGCGGCCATCACGGTGCGACGAGGACCTTGCCCGAACAGTCGGAGGCGGCGGCGCGGAATGCCTGACCGATGTCGTCGAGAGGGTACGTTGCGGAAACGAGCTCATCCACCGGAAGTCCGCCGGCCAGCGCGATGCCGATCGAGGTGTCGACATCCTCCTCGGTGTATGCGGCGCAGCCCTGGATCCGGATCTCCCAGTCCTGGACGATCGGCATCGGCAGTGCGGCTGAGCGGGGCGGCACGCCGACCACCAGCAGGGTCCCGGCGCGGCGCAACAGGCAGATGCCCTGGTTCATGGATCGCTCCGAAGCAACGCAGTCGAGCACCACATCGGCGGGGCCGCCGAGCGCGGCGATGAGCCGACTGTCCACATCATCGGCGGTCGCATCGACGGCTGCGTCGGCGCCGACCCGGAGGGCCCTCGCGAGCTTGCCCGCATCCGTGTCCGTGACGGCCACGACTGAGGCACCAGCCCGGCGTGCCGCCACCAGCGTCAGGATCCCGATGGTTCCGGCCCCGAGCACCACGACGCGTGCTCCCGTCAGGTCGCCCGCGATCCGCACGGCATGCACGGGGGTGGAGAGGCATTCGATGAGCGCCGCGGTGGTGTCGTCCACGTCCTCCGGGATGGGGAACAGGTTTGCCGACGGGGCGACGAAGTAGTCGGCCATTGCCCCGAGAGCCTGCGGGAGGGATCGCAGCCGATCCAGGCCAGGGTCTCGCAGGCGTTGCTGCGTCCGGCAATGCAGTTGACGCACGTGCCGCAGGCCACATTCGGCTTGAGCAGCACCCGCTGACCGACCTCGGGACCGGTGGTGGCCTCCCGAGCCCCACCACGACCCGACGGCCTCATGCCCAGGCACGTAGGGGCTCGTCAGGAAGGGATGATGCCCGGCGATGGCGTGGGTGTCCGAGCCACAGATTCCGACCAGCCGCGTGGCGATCAGCGCCTCGCCCGATGCGGGGTGGGGATGCGATGTTCCTCGATCCTGACACCGGTCAGCGGTTCGGCGAGCGCACGGCGCATGGTGGAGCTGATGGGAGGCGATGCTGGGGACGGGGTGGCGGTGACGGTCATGGGTGGGTTCCGATCAGTTCTGGTGGACGGTGGAGGCGGCCGGGGCGAGGTTGAGCCCGGCGCGCGGTGAGGAGGCGGACACAGTGCGCGGGGCACGGCCTGCGGTGATGCCCGGCTGCGGTGGGTGGATGAAGCAGGTGACCACCGAGGCAACGATGTACAAGACGGCGTACGTCCAGCACACGCCGGCCGCGCCGACGGAGGGCAGCAGAACCGTGGCGATGGCCGGGCCGAGGAAGGTCGAGACACCCGCCGCCAGGTTGTGCGCAGAGATCGCAGCCCCTGGATGCGCCGGGGCGAGCGCCGCGAACACCGCGCCCATCGGCACAAACGCCGAGACCCCGACACCGAGTAGGATGGCTGCCGCATTCATCAGCGCCATGTTGTGGCCGAACCAGAGCGGGATGTAGTAGAAGGCGAGGGTTGCGACCGCGCAGCTGAGGCAGCCGTACCAGCGCATCTGGCGCATCCATCCGAAGCGGTCGCCGATGCGGCCCCAGGCGATGTTGGTGAAGATGGTCACCGCGAACATCAGGCCCCAGATCCGCATCCACTCCGACAACCCGAAGGCCGTACACGCTGAACACGAGGGCCGCATCGACCTGGGAGTGGCCGAGGTCGACGAGGTACTTGGACAGGAACGTGAGCTCGAAGCCGTCGCCTGTCATGAACAGGGCGACGGCGAGGTAGCCGACGATGAGGGGGCGGGGTAGGCCGAGCGACATTGCATCACCTCTGGATTGGTCCGCGACCTGCAATGGCCGCGATGGAAGTGGATCGCCACCATCTCGATCCGTCCGGCCGCCGCTTCTAGCGTCGCCGATGCCCATCAACTGATACGTTTTTGTCATCGCGGGTGGCATTCGGCCCGCGCGGGGAGAAGGGGGAGGGCGTGGGCACAACGGACCCGCAACCCGGTGGGGCGTCCCTGCCGGGGCTGCGCCCACCGAGCCGAGAGGTCGTCGTTCCCGACATCGACAGCATGGTGCGCTGGCACGAGCATGCCTACCCGCATCCGCTTGCGCGCTGGCACACGCACCCCGAGGTGGAGATCCACCTGATCCGGGCGGGCACCGGGCTGGCATTCGTCGGGGACCACGTTGGGAGGTTCGAGGCGGGGCACCTTGCGCTGGTCGGCTCGCATCTCCCGCACAACTGGATAAGCGACCTGTCGCCGGGGAGTCGCTACCCGGGCGTGACGTCGTGCTCCAGATCCATCCCGACAGTCTGCGTGGCCTGTCCGAGGTGGCACCGGAGGCCATGGAGGCGGTCCGACTGGTCGAGTCCGCCGATCGGGGAGTGGAGTACTTCGGGGCAACGGCGGCGACCGGGGCGCGCATCCTTGAGCTGGTCGGAAGGACCGCCGGGATCGAGCGCCTGCACCACCTGTTTCACCTGTTCACCGTGATGTCCCGCTGCCCCTCGGATGAGCGGCGCGAGTTGTCGAGCACGTCGGCGGTGGCCACCTCCGATCCCACGGTGCAGCTGCGCATCAACACGGCACTGGATCACATCACCGCACATCTGGATGAGGAGCTCCGCCTCCGGAGGTCGCCGCCATCGTCGGAATGTCGCCGTCCGCGTTCTCCCGCTTCTTCACCGAGGCCGCAGGGCGGGGTTCGTCCAGATGGTCCGACGGTTGCGGATCATCAGAGCCTGCCACCTGCTGGCCTCGACCTCGATGCCGATCTCAGAGATCTGCTACCTGGTCGGGTTCGGAAACCTGTCGAACTTCAACCGTCAGTTCAGGGCCGAGACCGGCACGACACCCCGGCGCTACCGCGCTACTGCCCGGAGCGGCCAGGGGGCGCTGATGTAGCGACGCGTATAGCGCCCCGCTCGGCGGAACGGGACCTCGACGGTCCTGACGCCGACCGACGGGCCGACTTACCCAGACAAACCGACCCCAAGCACCCGGCCCGTGATCGAATACCCGACCAGAAACATCGAATCGTACAAACCATGGATCAGAACCGGATCATCCGCCCGACACCCAGCCACACAGACCGATGACGGGCGCAGACACCGAATAGACCGAAATCAAAAATAGTAAAGATAGTAGGCGGCAAGGTCTTCAATCCGCGTTCCAATACCGATAGAATAGGTCCATGGAAGACACGGTGGTCACCGATGGCCTGGAGGATCTCGACCACCTCCCCGCCGACGTGGCCGCGCGACTGTCCAACATGCCCATCGAACACCGCGCCACCGCACTGACCCACCTGAAGCGGGTCGCCGACCAACTCTGCGGGATCTACCTCGACGAACTGCACCACCTGTCCCTCGACACCCCACCAGCCGTGTTCAACGCCGTCGACCACCTCCACGAGACGAACACAGTCACCCGCCGCGAAGCCACCGCGCAGTACAAACTCGCGGCCGAGTTGGCCGACCGCTACCCGCGCATCGGCGCCGCATTACGGGCCGGGACCATGTCGTTGTCCCAGGTCCAGGCCGTGGTACGCGTGCTGAGACACTCCCCGCTGGGAGTCGACGACATGACCCGGGCACAGGAGCTGCTGGTCGACCACGCCGACAGGTTCGACCCCATCGACCTGGCCGAGATGGCCCGCCGGATCACCGAACTCCTCGACCCGGACGCCGCCGAGGAGCGGGAGGCCGAACGCCTCCAGCGGGAGGAGCGGCTCGCGCAGCAGGAACGGTTCCTCACCGTGGAGCCCGATCATCACGGATCGATGCGGATCGCAGGGAAAGTCACCCCGTGGTCGGCGCCACGCTACTGACACAGCTGGATGCGTTGATGCCCTCCGCCGCCACCTACAAAGACGCAGGCCCGGCCCCGCAAGAGCTGCCCGCCGCGCCGACGCGCTGGAACGACTCCTCGGGATCGCCGCAGCGACCGGGAACCTCCCGACAACGGCGGCGACCGGCCCCGCGTGATCATCACGCTCAGCTACGACACCCTCCTCGAAGGGATCGGGCACGCCACACTCACCGGCACAGGCGAGGACATCACCCCGCAAGAGCCAGAAGCATCGCCTGCGACGCAGGGATCATCCCCGCCGTCCTCGGGACCGCATCACAACCATTGGACGTGGGCCGCGAAAGCCGCACATTCCCCAAACACATCCGCATCGCCCTGAACCGCCGTGACCAGGGCTGCGCGTTCCCCGGCTGCACCATCTCCTGGGCCAGCTGCGACGCCCACCACATCGTGCCCTGGTGGGCAGGCGGCCGATCCAGACTCACCAACGGCGTCCTCCTGTGCCCCCACCACCACCGCGTGGTCGAACCCGACCCGAACAAGGCACCGGAGTATCAGTGGTTGGTGATCATCGACCCGAAGACGGGCTCCCCGTGCTGTATCCACCGGTCACGATCGACCCGGAACGCAAACCGACACGGCACAAGAAACACCAGAGGCCAGGCAAGACCCTCCCACCCCTACCAACCACGACGCCGGCCGGGTCGAAGCAGAAGCAACCGTCCGCTGGTGATGTGACCCCAAGCGGCGGCCCCGCCCTCAACCGGAGAACTCTGCTCCCACCACCCCCCACACGACTCCCGCCAAAGACGAACCGAACCCCTGGCACCCCGAACAGGACGAGAAGTCACCGGCGCCCTCCTTGCCTGCCGAGGCCGGATCGACCTCGCCGCACCACACCTCTGCCATCGCTGCGGGGTGATAGCCTCCGGGCACCTGATCAAAAGGGCTGGTGAAGGATGCTCCGCACCGCGCCACGAGTGGTCCGATGGCTGCTTCTCGGGGTCGCCGCCGTGCTCGTGGTGCTCACCGGGATGGGGGCCTGGCGCGTGTATGACGAACTGCGTCTGCCTGCTGCGGAACCCGCGCCCCGAGGCCGGTGGTCGACGGCGTGAGTGGCCTCAACGTTCTCACCTTCAACCTGTGGCACGGTGGCTCGCAGATCCGGGACGGCGCACAGGCGATCGCCGACATCATCCGCGAGACCGATGCCGATGTGACGTTCATGCCCGAGGTTGGGCGTGCGCCGGCCAAAGTGGGCCGGCTGCTCGGCTACGACCACTTCATCGGCACCGACGTGGGCATCGTCTCGCGTTACCCGATCATCTCCACGGCGGAGGTGGGGCCGTGGTGGTCGAAGGCGGTCATCAACGTCAACGGCACCGAGGTCGCCGTCTACGGCGGGCACCTCGAGTACCGCTGGTACACGACCTACCTGCCACGTGGCTACGGCGGGAAGATCAAGGGAGACTGGCCGGACGGCTGGGGCGGCTGGGACCGGCTGGACGCCCCGGTGACCGATGTCGGGCAGGTGCTCGCCGCCAACGAGGCGTCCGGGCGCCCGGCAGCGGCAGAGGAGGTGCTCGCGGACATCGACGTCGAGCGCACTGCCGGCCGGATCGTCATCCTCGGTGGTGACTTCAATGAGCCGTCGGCAGAGGACTGGACGGCCGAGGCGGCCGACCTCTTCGACCACAACGGCGTGATCATCAGGTGGCAGACCACCCAGAGGCTGCTGGACGCGGGCCTGGTGGACACCTACCGGCAGGTTCATCCGGATCCGGTGGCCAACCCCGGCTTCACCTGGCCGTCGGACAACGAGGGTTTCGCGATCGACAAGCTCACGTGGGCACCCGAGGCGGACGAGCGCGACCGCATCGACTACATCTTCGCCCTGCCGGATGAGCGGCTCACGATCGATTCGTCAACGGTGGTCGGGCCGCAGTCCTCCATCGTCCGGAGCGAACGCGTGGAAGACGACAGTTCCGACGAGATCCTGACGCCGAGGGCCCGTGGCCGACCGACCACAAGGCCGTCCTGACCCGGTTCAGCCTCACCGGGCGGTAGGACACCCTCCTGCCGGCGGGGTCACGGCGCAATTGCGCCTCGGGGTGGGGCGTGCGGGGCTCGAACCCGCGACGGGCGGATTATGAGTCCGCTGCTCTAACCGGCTGAGCTAACGCCCCCAGCACAGTCCGACAGCATAGCGGGAGCTAGAGCTTCGGGTTCGGGGAGGGCTTACCGGGCCCGGACTCGTTTCCGTCGGGACGGCTCATCGACGGCGTCTCGCTGTACGGGCCGCCGCCATCGCCGGGCGTGGGGAGACGGAGCCCTGGCCGCCGCTCTGGCTCGGGTTCGGTGACATGGGCGATCCGGAGCCGCTCCCCGACGCGGGCGACGGGATCGGCTGGGGGCGTCCACCAGCGGCTGGTTCTGAAACAGAAGGATGGCCAGCAGCAGAGCCAACGCGGAGATCAGCGCCATCAGCAGGAAGCTGACAAGCATCGTGATCCAGCCCGCGCGGTCGGTGCGGCCCGGCCACGGGAGGGCCACACGCGCGTCGCTCCGTGCTGGGTCCGGTCGATCCAGTGCAGCCGGAAGCCGGGGCCGGACGGCTCGCTGAGTGGGGGCGCGGTCGTGAGGTCAACTGCCAGCAGGATGCGCGCTGCCTCATCCACCGCCGTCTTCGAGCCGTCGAATGCGAGAGCGGCCCAGGGGGCCAGGGGCGCCTTCGAGGGCAGCTGCGGGTCGTCCTCCTCGCCGCGGAACCGGACGGCCATCCGGCCGTCGGCCTGGCCCTGTCCGCCGCGGGCCACAACCGTGTCGATGTGCATGGCGTTCACCTCGCCCGAGAAGCGGGCGCGGGCCGCCGCGTCGGTCGCGGCACCTGCGGACAGGAGGAGCACCATGACGGAGTCTCCGCCGTCCTCATGCGCCACGAACGCCGTGCCGGCAGGGGTCGCCACAAGACGCGCATCGAGCCAGAAGTCGCCGACCCGGACGGGGTCCTTCTCATCCAGGGGTGCATCGCCGCGTACTCCGCAGGGGCACCGAACCGGCCTTCCGGAGTATCCAGAAGAGCCGGTCCATCGGGCTCGACCACCTCGTCGAAGGTCTCATAGGGCAGGGCGCGCCTGGCCTCATCGGCCTCGTGCGCGCCCTCTCCGGGCCGATCGTCAGTGCTCATCGCCACCTATCGAACCACATCGGGCCAAGCAGGCTGTCCCGTTCCTGCCCCGCGTCGTCCCGGTTGGCTGCACAGCGTTGGGCGCTATCGTTGACGCGGTACCGATCGAGTAAGGAGCGTCGCGTGAGCAAAGCGTCGACCGATAACGCAGCGATGCCCCGCACCGTGGCTGAGGCGGCCGAGGTTCTCGGCAAGGCCGTCAGCCAGGTCCAGCGAGTCATCGTGGGCCAGGAACACATGGTCCAGCAGTTGATGGTGTCGCTGCTCGCGAAGGGACACTGCCTCCTCGAGGGCGTCCCCGGCGTCGCGAAGACCCTGGCCGTCCGTTCGTTCGCCACCGTGGTCGGCGGCGACTTCGCGCGCATCCAGTTCACCCCCGACCTGGTGCCCTCCGACATCGTCGGTACCCGCATCTACTCGGCGTCCTCCGAGACCTTCGAGATTGAACTCGGCCCGGTGTTCGTCAACTTCGTCCTCGCCGACGAGATCAACCGCGCGCCCGCCAAGGTGCAGTCGGCGATGCTCGAGTTGATGGCCGAAAAGCAGGTTTCCATCGGCGGCAAGACCTACCCGGCGCCGAAGCCGTTCATCGTGATCGCCACGCAGAACCCCGTCGAGTCTGAGGGCGTCTACCCGCTGCCCGAGGCACAGCGCGACCGGTTCCTCATGAAGGTCGACGTGCCCTACCCACACGGTAACGAGGAACTCGAGATCCTCCGCCGGATGAGCGTGCGGCCGCCGGAGGCCGAGCGGGTGCTCGACTCCGACCTCGTGCTTCACCTGCAGGACATGGCGTCGAACGTGTTCGTGCACAACCTGGTGGCCGAGTACATCGTGCGCCTCGTGCTCGCGAGCCGGGCTCCGAAGGACTTCAACATGCCCGATCTCGAAAACGTCATCCAGATCGGCTGTTCGCCGCGTGCGACGCTGGGCCTCGTGGCCGCCTCGCGTGCTCTCGCGCTCATCAACGGTCGCGACTACGTGCTGCCCACGGATGTCCAGGTCGTCGCGAAGGACGTGATGGCCCACCGCATCGTGCTGGGCTTCGACGCGATCGCCGACAACATCAACCCGATCGACGTCGTCGAGCGCATCCTGGCCATGGTGCCGGCGCCCACCCCGGTCTGGAACCAGGAGCAGCGCAAGGCCAGCCACGACCAGCACGCGCACCAGCCCGGACGCGCGTAGGAACCCGTGCCCCAGCAGCCGGACTTCACCCTCCACGGCCCCCGCAGGGCCGCCCATGCTTGCGCCCGACGATCGTCGCGGTGCGGCCATGTCCGTGCTGCGTCCCCCTCGGGGCCGACGATCCCGCTCAACAAGCTGGCTCCCGAGGCGGCGCTGCGTCGGCTCGAGTTGACGATCGTGCGCAGGCTCGAGGGGTTCCTGCACGGTGACCACCTCGGGTTGCTGCCCGGGCCAGGCTCCGACACCAACGACGCCCGCGTCTACCAACCAGGCCAGGACGACGTCCGCAAGATGGACTGGGCCGTCACGGCACGCACCACCGTCCCGCACGTCCGCGACACCATGGCCGACCGGGAGCTCGAGGTGTGGGCGCTGCTCGACGCGACGCCGTCCATGAACTGGGGGACGGACGGCATCACCAAGCGCGACCTCGGCATCGCGGCCATCGCCACCATCGGCTTCCTCAGCCAGAAGATGGGCGACCGGTTCGGGGCATGGTGATGCTCCCTGACAAGGTGAAACGCTTCCAGGCCAGGTCGGGTCGCACGGCGCTCTACGGGCTGCTCCGCAAGCTCCTGACGGAACCCATCGTGCCCGACCATGCGATAGGCACCAACGAACTCAGTGACGGGATCGAGCAGATGACCCGCGCCGAGCGGCGCCGCGGCATGAGGGTCGTCGTCTCCGACTTCCTCACCCCGGAGACTCCGAGCTCGACCCGAACGTGGCACCCGAGTGGGAGCGCGCCATCCGGCGCCTCGCAGTGCGCAACCAGGTGCTGGCCGTCGAGGTCGTCGACCGGCACGAGATCGAGTTCCCCGATGTCGGCGAGATGCTGATCCGCGACCCGGAAACCGATTTCTCCCGCTACATCAACACCTCCGACGAGGCCGCGCGTAGGCGGATGGACGCAGCCACCACCGCGCAGCGTGAACGCATCAAGGTGGCGCTGCGCCGCGCGGGCGCCGGCCACATCCAGCTGCGCACCGACCGCGACTGGGTCGCCGACATAGCCCGCTTCGTGCTGAACTACCGCCGGACGGCGTCCGTGCTGCATCAACCCCCGCAGGGGTGAGCAGGTGAGCTGGGTGCCCGAGTTCCAGAACCCGGAGCGGCTGTGGACCCTCGCGCTGCTGCCCGTCCTGATCATCGCCTACCTGATCATCCTGCGACTCAGGGCCGACGCGCACTGCGGTTCACCAACACCGGTGTGCTCGGCCGCGTGGTCGGCTCGCAGCGGCGCTGGACGCGGCACCTGTTCGTGGCCATGTCGCTCGCCTCGCTGGTCGCGCTCGGCCTCGCGTACGCCAACCCGCTCGGCACCGAGAAGGTGCCGAGGGAGCGGGCCACCGTCGTGATGATCGTCGACACCTCTTTGTCGATGTCGGCTGAGGATGTCGAGCCCAACCGGCTCGACGCGGCCAAGCAGGCGGCCACCGAGTTCATGTACTCGCTGCCCGACACGTACAACGTCGCTGTCGTGGCCATGTCGGGTCGACCCTCCATCGCCATCCCGCCCACCACCGACCGCGGAGCGACCGAACGGGCCATCGCCGCGCTCGAACTGGCTGACGGCACCGCCATCGGAGGCTCCATCACGAGCGCCCTCAAGGCGGTCGACCAGGCACCGCAGGGCGACGAGGAGGAGGCGGCCCGGCGATGATCGTGATGCTCTCCGACGGCACCAACACCGAGGGTGACCCGCCCGGTGACGCGGCACGCGAGGCGAAGTCGCGGGAGATCCCGATCTTCACCATCGCCTACGGCACCCAGAACGGGTTCGTCGACGTGGATGGGCAGCGCGAGAACGTCGCCCCGGACACGGCCACCCTGAAGGCGATCGCCGATGCGTCGGGAGGTGAGGCCGTCGACGCCGAGAGCGCGGGCCAGCTGGAGGGTGCCTACAAGCAGATCGGATCGGTCATCGGCTACGAGGACGTGAAGAAGCCGATCACCGCCACCTACGCCGCGGTCGCGCTCGGGTTCGCCATCGTCGCCGCGCTCGGTGCGGTGTTCATGGCCGCGCGGTGGCCGCGATGACACTTCTCGCCATGGAGTTCCTCGCCCCTCAGCGCCTGTGGGCCCTTGCGATCATCCCGGTGATCGCGCTGCTGTATGTGCTGCTGGTCAGCAGGGGAGGCCACCACAAGCGCCCCATGAGCTCGAGGCTTCAACTCGTCGTCCCAAGGATGCGGCCTGGAAGCGCCATGGCGCCGTGCTGCTCGCCCTGCTGAGCCTCGCCTCCCTGATCGTCGCATGGTCGATCCCGAAGGCCTACGCCGACAAGCCACGCGACCGTGCCACCATCGTGGTGGCCATAGACGTGTCCTGGTCGATGGAGGCACAGGACGTGAACCCCAGCCGGCTCGAGGCCGCGCAGGCGTCGGCAAAGACGTTCGTCGAGTCCCTCCCGGAGCGGTTCAACGTCGCCCTCGTCACGTTCGCAGGCACCGCAGACACCGTCGTGCCACCCACAGTCGACAGGGGTGCGGTGAGTCGCGCGATCGACGCCCTCGAGCTCGCGCCGTCGACCGCGGTCGGTGAGGGGATCTACAAGAGCCTCGCCGCACTCAAGCTGGTCCCCCCGATCCGGAGAACCCGGACGAGGTCGCTCCCGCCGCGATCGTGCTCCTCTCCGACGGTGCCACCAACATCGGGCGCGGCTCGGCGGGTGCCGCACAGGCCGCCGCCGACCAGCACGTGCCGGTGTACACGATCGCCTACGGTACCGACAACGGGTTTGTCGTCCAGGATGGGCAGCGGCAGCGGGTAGCCGTCGACCACTACGAGTTGAGCGAGATAGCCCGGGTTTCCGGGGCAAGAAGTACTCCGCTGAGTCCAGCGGGCAACTCCGCGAGGTCTACGACGCCATTCGCGAGTCGGTCGGCACCGAGAAGGTGCCGATGGAGATCACCGACCGCTATGCGGGCCTCGCGATCATCTTCGCGGTCCTGGCTGCGCTGGGCGTCATCTCACTCGGGGCGCGGTGGCCGTGACCGTCACCGCGAATCTGGAGAGCATCCGGCGGGAGATCGACGATGCGTGCCGGGTGGCCGGGCGCGACCCGGGTTCGGTGCGGCTGCTGCCGGTGAGCAAGTACCAGGGCATCGATGCGATCCGCGAGGCCCACGCGGCCGGATACGACCTGTTCGGTGAGAACAGGCCGCAGGAACTGGCCATGAAGGCGGGTGAGTTGGGCGGTGAGGGCATCGGCTTCGCGGCCATCGGGCAGGTCCAGACCAACAAGGCGCGGTTGATCGCCGAACACGCCGCCGAGTTGCACTCGCTCGACTCCCTCAAGCTCGCGGAGGCGCTGCAACGGCGCTGTGACGTCCTCGGCCGCCGACTGCCGGTACTGGTGCAGGTGAACACGTCGGGGGAGGCCGCCAAGTCGGGCATCACCCCGCCGACGCCGTCAGCTACGCCAAGGGCCTGGCGGCGTTCGACGCACTCGAACCGCGCGGGCTGATGACGATGGCCGTCAACAGCCCCATCGACGACGACGTGGCCGCCTGCTTCCGGCGCCTGGTGCGGGCGCAGGCACGGATCCGTGACGAGTTCGGTGAGGGTTGGGACGAGCTGAGCATGGGCATGTCCGGTGACTTCCGGATCGCCATCCGCGAGGGCTCCACCTGTGTGCGTATCGGCACCGCCGTCTTCGGTGGCCGACCAGCCGTCGCCTGATCCGGGACTCCGGTCACGGTGCGTCGACGCACGTGATCCGGGTGCAGTGTGCGTCGCTCAACGCGTAGGCCAGCCCGTCGAGGGCAGAGACAAAGATCGTCCCGACCGTTCGGGCCCGGAGACCGGCGACACCTGCGGGTCGACGCCCCGGCCCTCAATACTGATCCGGTGGGCTCCGGTGGCCGCGATGATTTCGGCCACCCGACGCCGATCCCGTTCATCGAGGTAGGCCAACGTTGCCGCGTGCGTGACGACCAGTGTCGCTCCCACGGGTACGTCGTCGATGAACCGCTCCAATCCGTCGAGCAGATCCGCCTGAGCACGTTCACCCGCTCCCGTGCGGCCAGGGCTGCGGCTGCGTCGAGGCGGAGCCTGCGGTCGGCATGCTCGGGCCACACGAGCGCCCGGAGCCAGGCGAGGTCCCTCGGATCGCCCTGGGCCCGTCGTCGGGATCGAGCCCCGGCCAGGCGCCGTACCGGTAGCTGTACCTGTCGGGGATCAGGCAGAGGCCGGCGGAGGCCCCCAACTGAGGGTGACGAGCCTGCCGCCTGCTGGAGGGCGAAGGAGCGGTACCGCTCGGCGATGGATGCGCGGTGGATGATGCCCACGATCCTGACAGGATCGAAGCAGCGGGTCGATGTTGATCAGGGTGGCGGGCAGCACGCCGAGGGCGGCCGCCGCCTCACCAGTGGAGAACCACCGCTGCTCCATGGCGGCTACAGGTTCTCGATCTCCAGCACAGGAACGTCCGGGCTCGGAGGCATGCCGAACACCTGCTCGAGGAACGACACCTGAGCCTCGAGCGCCAGCCGACGGGTCGCCATGGCACGGAACCCGTGGCCCTCACCCTCCAGCATCACGAGCGCGACCGGCCGACCGGTGGCACGGACCGCGTCGGCCATCTGCACGGCCTGGCTCGGCGGCACGACCTTGTCCTCGGTGCCCTGCAGAATCAGCATCGGCGTCGACAACCGGTCGAGGTGGTTGACGGGGAACGGTCCTCGTAGACGGCGCGGCCGGTGGGCCACGGAGCGATCAGCCCCTCCGGGTACCGCGATTCGGCCTTGTGGGTGTCGGTGACGAGCGTCGTGAGGTCGCCGATGCCGTAGCGGCTGATTCCGGCCGCGTAGCGGCCCGTGGTGGTCAGCGATCTCAACGTCGTGTAACCGCCCGCGCTGCCGCCGGTGATGGCGACCCGCGACGGATCGGCGAGCCCGCGCCGCGTCACCGCCTCGACCGCGGCAACTGTGTCGCTCACGTCGAGCAGGCCCCAGTTCCCACGGAGCCGGTCCCTGTAGGCGCGGCCGAACCCGGTCGATCCCGAGTAGTTCACGTCGAGCACCGCGAAGCCGCGCGACACCCAGAACTGGATCGTCGTGTCGAGCCCGGAGGTGGCCATGCTGGTGGGTCCGCCGTGGGTCATGACCAGCAGCGGGGGAGTCCCGCCTCCGGGCGGTAGAGCCATGCCTGGACCGGGCCCGCCTCGCCGTCACACCAGATGGACTCGGCCACGGCGACGTCGGGCGCGGGCTCCACCCCGCCCGCGATGGTCCGGCACCCGCCGTCAGGGGCGATCTCCACAAGGGACGAGGGCCGGTCCGGCCACTCGGCCACGACATACAGGAAGTCACCCACGGCGGCGAGCGACTCGATGTCGGTGGTGCCGGGCAGAGGCCTGGCCACTTCGCCGCTCGAGGGCGACCAGACACTGAGTGTCCCGGCCCCGTCCTCGAAGCACAGGCTTGCGATCCGGTCATCGGAGAGAACCGCCGCTGCGGCCGGGTTCAGCACCCACAGGGGACGCGAGCAGTCGCGTTCGACCGCCCAGGACCCGCCGTCCTCGATCCGCCAGTTCCAGAAGCCGGACTCATCGGAGACGTACGCGAGGCGTCCCGACGGCAGCCAGACGGGGTAGCCGGCGGCGAGGCCGTCCCGGGAACACACAGGAGCGGCGGCGGAGGGGTCTGCCAGCGACGCGCTCCAGACCGCGCAGGTGTCCCACGACATGTCGGGGTGGTTCCACTGCTGCCAGGCGAATCGCCCGTGCCCGAGCGCGATGGATGCGTAGAAGTCGGCACCGGTGGCCACCACCCTGCCGCCGTCGGCGTTGCCGCCCTCCAGCGTCAGAGCGACGATCTCCGTGCGGGGCTCGGGCTGGCCGAGTGGTCCTCACGCACGGCAAGCGCGATGCCGTCGGCCAGGCTGAGGGCGAGCCCTCCGTACACGAAGGAGCCACCCTCCGGAGTGATCGGCCGCGCGGTGCCGTCGTGCAACAGCCATACGCGGCGGGTGCGGTCGTCGCAGTAGACGATGCTCTGCCCGTCGACTGCATAGGCGCCGCCGCCGTACTCCATCGCGCGGGAGCGCACGGCCGCGTCGGGGGTCAGGTCGACGACCTCGCCGTCGCGGAGCCGGCGCACCGTGGTGCGGCCGTCCTCGGCCGCGATGGTGGCGAGCCAGAAGACCGCCTCACCGGTCGCGCGGACCTGGGAGACGGCATCGGGGTAGTTGAGAACGTCATCGATCGGCATGGGGGTGCGCATCCACGCTGTATATCCGATTGGACCGGATCCGGCAACAGGCTGCGCCGACGGCCGGGGCGGCGCAGGATGAATCATGGCCGGATCGGCCGCCCACGCGGCCCTGAGCTGAGGAGAAATCATGAGATTCCCGCGTCCCTTCGCCGCCGCGCTGTTCGCGGCCGCGCTGCTGGCATCCGTCGCTCCGAGCGCGCATGCCGCTCCCGTCTACGCCCCGCCCGTGCCCCTGGTCACGGTCTACAACACCCCGGTGTCCAGTTCGTCGGCAACCGGGCCTGGAGCACCGATTGTGCGATGTACTCCTCCAGCGTGGTGCGGTGCCGCACCGAGATCTGGGCCACCCAGGTGGTCAGGGTCGGAGCCACCTACAAGAAGGTGAACGGCTGGGCCTTCAACAACCTCAGCTACCTGCCGAGCCCGCGCGCGGCGTGGGCCTCCAACAACCTCGGCCGGACGGCCGCGTGGACCGATGCATCGGGCGCATGTGGCGCACCGAGTGCGACACCCCCACCACCGGGATGGGTGGGTGCCGCACCTACGTCAAGGCCAGCGTCGTCGTCGCCTCCGGCGGCGGCTACCGCACCGAGATGCGCTGGGTGTTCAACAACCTGGTGCTGTTCTCGAGCGCCAGCATCAGGCCGGTCACAGCCATCCCGGCCAACATCCTCGACCGCGCGGTGCTCACGCCGACCGGGTTCGGCCCGCTGCAGCTCGGCACCCCGCTGTCGGTCATGCACGGCGCCTACCTCGCCCGGGGAATCTCTGCAGCGACTTCCGCGCCTCCAGCGCGGTCCGGGCCCGGGGTGTCGACCTGATGAACTACCTCGATGGCACCGTCGGCAACCTCTGGACCTCGAGCCCGACGACGAAGATCGGCAGCAGCCTCGGCGAGTCGAAGTTCCGCGTCGGGATGACGCTCGCCCAGCTGAAGGATGCCTTCCCCGGACGCATCACCATGGTGACCCGCAACGGCGAGGGCGGGCCGTTCCTCGCCGCATCGTTGCGCGAGGGAGCCAGGGAACTGCTTTTCTACAAGGCCTGGGACGACAACCCCGACACGATGCTCCCGAGCGACCCGATCGTCACCGTCCGGGCGAGGGAGGCTCTGGCCGACCACTACTACGGCTGCTGACGATTGCGCCGCACCGGGTCTGATGCTTCAATGGGGAGCGACCTGGTAGTGCCTCATCGCAGGGGAAGGCAATGGGCCCAACCAGGAGGTACAACCGATGTCTGCTCGACCCGACTCGAGTCACCTGACGCGTGGGATGATCTTCATCCACTCGGCGTCGGCAGCGCTGTGCCCGCACATCGAGTGGGCGGTGGGCACCGTGCTGGGTTCCCGTACCGACCTGGAATGGACCCGCCAGCCCGCGCAGCCCGGCAGCCAGCGCGCCGAGTACTCCTGGACCGGGATCCCCGGCCGCGGAGCGGAGCTCGCCTCCGCCCTCACCAGGCTCGCCCAGATCCGGTTCGAGGTGACCGAGGAACCGACGGCGGCCTCCGACGGTCAGCGCTACTGCTTCACCCCGACCCTCGGCTCGTTTGCCTCGGTGGTCGGCGTGCACGGTGACGTGCTGATCCCGGAGGACAGTCTCAAGCACGCCGTTGCCACCGACGCGCTCGGCGGGGAACCCATCCTGAAGTCCCTCGAGCGGCTGCTCGGAGTTCCCTGGGACGACGAACTCGACGTGTTCCGGTACGCCTCCGAGGACGCACCCGTCCGCTGGCTGCACCAGGTCGGCTGACCGGGTCGCTCCCGCAGCAACAACGTGAAACCGCCGCCGATCGGAGAGATCGGCGGCGGTTTCACGTTGCGCGGGGTCAACTGGTGGCGTGCTGGTTCGTGACGACGACCGCCACGTTGGACCCTCCGAAGCCGAACGAGTTGTTGACGGCCGCGAGGTCGCCCCCGCCGAGTGGACGCGTCGCGTTCACGGCGACGTCGATCGGGAGGCCCGGCTCGAGGTTCTCGATGTTGATGGTCGGGGGAACGACCCGGTCGCGCAGCGCCATCATGGTCGCGAACGTCTCGAGCGCGCCTGCGCCGCCCAGCAGGTGCCCGGTCATCGACTTGGTCGACGTGACGACGACACCGTCGACAGCCGTGCCGAGCGCGGTCGCGATCGAGTTGGCCTCGGTGATGTCGCCCTGTGGGGTCGACGTGCCGTGGGCGTTGACGTGGACGATGTCGCGGGGCACCAGCCCGGCGTTGCGCAGCGCCTTGATCATCGCCTGCGACTGCCCGCGGCCCGTGGGCTCGGGCTGGACGATGTCGTGGTTGTCGTTGCTGATTCCGGCGCCTGCCAGAGTGCCGTAGATCTTCGCGCCGCGCGCCAACGCCGACTCGAGGGTTTCGAGGACCATCAGGGCGGCACCCTCACCGAGCACGAAACCGTCACGGCCGGTGTCCCAGGGGCGCGAGGCATGCTCCGGATCGTCGTTGCGGCGGCTGAGAGCCTGCATCTGCGCGAACGCATTGAGCGGGAGCGGGTGCACGACGCCCTCGGTGCCGCCGACCAGCGCGATGTCGCACCGGTCGAGCTGGAGCTGGTCGTACGCGAGCGAGATCGCCTCATTCGACGAGGCGCAGGCGCTGACCGGGGCGTGCACGGCGGCCGCGGCTCCGATGGTCAGGCCGAGGTTCGCGGCGGGCGCGTTGGCCATCAGCATCGGGATGGTCAGCGGTGAGACGCGCCGCAGGCCCTTGTCCTTCTGCACATCCCACTGCCCGAGCAGCGAGTGGAGGCCGCCGATGCCGGTGCCGACCGACACCATGGTGCGGTCAGGGTCGGTGGGGTTGGCCTCGCCGAGGCCGAAGCCGGCGTCGGCCCACGCCTCAAGGCCCGCGATCATCGCGAGCTGCGACGAGCGGTCGAGGCGGCGGGCCACCAGACGGTCGAGGTGCTCGAGCGGATCGGAGGTCTCTGCAGCGAAGGTCACGGGCAGATCGGCCGCCCAGTCCTGCGTCAGGGTGTGCACACCGGAGCGACCTGCAAGCATCGCCTCCCAGGTGCTGGGGCATCGTTGCCGAGCGGCGTGAAGGCGCCGAAACCAGTGATGACGACGGTGCGGGACATGCGGGCTCCTGAAACGTCAGAAAGGTGGAGGGGAAGGGGTGAGCGGGCGGCCCGTGCGGGGCCGCCCGCCGCATCAGTTCTGGGCGCGCTCGATGTAGGCGACGGCGTCGCCGACGGTCTTGAGGTTCTTGGCGTCCTCGTCGGGGATGCTGACGCCGAACTTGTCCTCGCAGGCGTAGATGATCTCGACCATCGACAGCGAGTCGACGCCCAGGTCATCGACGAACGACTTGTCGAGCTGGACGTCCTCGGCGGCGACACCGGCGATGTCGTTGACGATCTCGGACAGGTCGGTGCGGATCTCTTCGGTGCTTGCCATGGTGGCTCCTTGACTTGTTATGTGGTGGACGGTGGAGATCAGGGCAGGATAACGGTCTGGCCGGCGAACACGAGGCCCGCGCCGAAACCGATGATCAGTGCACTGTCGCCGCTCCTGGCCTGCCCGTTTTCGAGCAGTGCCTCCATCGCCAGCGGGATCGAGGCCGCCGACGAATTGCCCATCTGCATGATGTCGCGGCTGACGACGACGCTTTCGGGCAGCTTGAGGTGGCGCAACATCGAATCGGTGATCCGGTTGTTGGCCTGGTGGGGATGAAGCAGTCGAGCTCGTCGGGGGTCAGACCCGACACGGTGAGGGCCTCGACCGCCTTCTCTACGATGGCGGTGGTGGCCCACTTGAAGACCTCGCGGCCCTCCATGTGGATGTGCGGGCCCTCGACGGCGGGGTCGACCGTGCGCCAGTCGTCGATCTCGATGACGCGGGACGCCTCGGGCTTCGAACCCCACACGGTCGGGCCGATGGCCGGCTCGTCGGACGGACCGACCACGACGGCACCCGCGCCGTCGGAGAAGAGGAACGCGGTGGAGCGATCGGTGAAGTCGGTGTAACGCGACAGCACCTCGACGCCGAGCACGAGCACGTGTCGCGCGGAGCCGCTGCGCACCATGGACTCCGCAAGGCTGACGCCGTAGCAGAAGCCTGCGCAGGCGGCGGAGATGTCGAAGGCGGCCGGGCCTCGAGGCCGAGGTGCTCGGCCATGATGCAGGCGAGCGACGGGGTCTGCTGGTAGTGCGACACGGTCGAGACGAGGATCGCGTCAATGTCGGAGGCCTGCAGCCCGGCCCGCTCGATCGCCGTGGCGGCGGCGGCGAGCCCGAGCGACTCGGCGTCCTCACCCTCCGCTGCCCAGCGCCGCTCCGTGATGCCGGTCCGCTGCTGGATCCACTCAGGGGTGGAGTCGATCATCGTGCACATCTCTTCGTTGCTCACGACGCGGCTGCCGCGGGCGCCGCCGACGGCCATGATGCGCGCGAACTGTGCGCCTGCTGAGGTCTTCAGTGCCACTTGTCTTCTCACTCGGATTCGGGCTGCCTGGCAGCGTGGATGGCGACGAAGGCTCGGGCCTCGTCGAGCTGGTCGGGGCATTGAGGTTGAACAGTTCGATGCCCTTCAGGTTGCGCTGGGCGATCTTGGTGAGCGTGCCTGCGGGTGCGAGCTCGAGCAGGCCCGTCACGCCCATGTCGCGCATGGTGTCCATGCACAGGTCCCAGCGGACGGGGTTGGCGACCTGGTTGACCATCCGCTCCAGCGCCTCGGCCCGGAGGTGACGACGGTGCCGTCGGCGTTGCTGATCAGCGGCACGAGCGGCGCAGCGGGGGTGACATCTGCGGCGATGCGGTGCAGGTGGGCGACGGCGGGCTGCATGTGGATCGTGTGGAATGCGCCGGCGACGCTGAGCGGCACCAGCCTGGCGCGGTGGGGCGGGTTCGCCGCAAGCACGGCGAGCTCCTCCACGGTGCCGGCGGCGACGATCTGGCCTGTGCCGTTGTTGTTCGCGGGGTGAGGCCGGCCGCCTCGATCGCGGCGAGCACCTCGTCGCGATCACCGGACACGACGGCGGTCATCGAGGTGGGTCGGATGGCCGAGGCCTCCGCCATGGCGCGGCCGCGCTCGCGGACGAGCACGAGTGCCTCCTCGTCCGTGATGACGCCCGCGATGGCCATTGCGGCCAACTCTCCGACGGAGTGCCCGCGACGACGCCCACGGCGCTGGTGTCGACGCCGAACAGGGCGCGGGCCGTCAGCAGGGCCGAGGCGACCAGAAGCGGCTGGGCGATCGCGGTGTCACGGATGGTGTCCGCGTCCGCGTCGGTGCCGAAGTGGGCCAGGTCGAGCTCGCTGACCGTGGACAGGGCCGCCAGGTGGGCGGCCAGTGAGGCGTCCTCGAGCCACGGGGCGAGGAAGCCGGGAGTCTGGGCGCCCTGACCGGGCGCGACGATTGCAAGCACAATCCAACCTTGCCCGCTGCCACGAAGTGGGGCGCAACCGGATCACACGAAAATGGCCGCCGCGCTGTTGTGGGAAACCAACAACAACGACGGCCGTGAGCCCCGAACCCCGCCTCCAGGGTTGTGAGGTGCGGTCAATGACACGGCTGTGATTTCAGTCCTGGAGACGTCCGAGGGTGATGGCCATGCGCAGCACATACGACTCGCGCGCATCGGCCGGGTTGTAGCCGGTGACATCCTGGATCCGCTTGAGGCGGTAACGCACAGTGTTGGGATGCACGAACAGGGCGCGGGCGGTCGCCTCCATCGAGGAACCGGCATCGAGGAACCCGACGCAGGTGTCGAGCAGTTCCTTGTTCGCGGCGAGCGCCGGGTAGATCTCGCCCGCGAGGATCCGGCGCGCGTGGCCGTCTCCGGCGAGCGCACGCTCGGGCAGCAGGTCGACGGCGAGCAGCGTCGGTGGGCCCTCGGGCCATGCCTTGGCCGCGCGGTAGCCCGAGGCTGCCGCCCTGGCAGACCGCGGTGCGCCCGCGAGCCCGTCGACGGTCGGGCCGATCACGACGGGCCCCGGCGCGAAGTGTTCCCGCAGCCGCGCGATCCGTTCGCAGGTCTCGACCGGCTCGGTCACCCCCGTGCCGCCGACGATGCACACGAGGCGATCGCCCTGGGGGCGGCCAGGATGTCGAGCTTCAGCTTCGCCGCAGCACGGCGCAGCCCGTCGAGGATGCTCCCATCGGGTGAGGCCTCCGGGGCCCCGCCGATGGCGACGACGACCTTCGACTCGGTGTTCCAGCCCAACGTCGAGGCGCGTGAGATGACGGACTCGTCCGTCTCGGCCCGCACCACGGCATCCACCACGGTCGCCTCGATGCGCGAGTCCCACGCCCGCGGGCCTCCGCGGCGCGGGCGTAGATGGCGGCGGCCGCGAAGGCCACCTCCCTGGAGTAGTGCACGATGCCGAGCTGCAGGGGCTGCCGGTCTCCGCGGGGGAGCAGGTGCTGGATCTGCTCCTCGACCACGTCGGTCGTGGTGCGCACCAGGTCGACCGTCTGCCTCAGCGTGATGCGACGGGCCATCGCGCGGGGCGCTGCATCGAAGATCGACTCCGGCTCGAACTCCTCGCCGGAGAACCAGGTGACGAAGCCGTCGATGCCGGAGCGGGCGAGCACACCGATCCAGGAGCGGGACTCGGGATCGAGCTGGGTGAACCAGTCGTGGCGCTCCGTCATGGCGGCCAGCGTGGCGGTGTTCATCTCCGACGAGGCCGCCGTCAGCCGCTTCACCAGCGCAGTGCGGACCCGGGCCGACGCGATGAGGGCGGGCGCTGTGCCGGGGCGTGGTTCCATCCCGCAAGCCTAGCGAGATCCGGGGCGGGGTCGGCGCGGAGACCGCCCTCGGCGTCGGCCACGTGGGGATGCGCCACGGTGCAGGGGCCGTCGGCTGTTCCCGGGCCGGTCTGTGGCCGATAGTTGGAGGCGGACCGACCGGAATGGGCCACTGGCCGATTCTACCGGGTGATCCGGGACGGGTGGTGCCGCGGGTGCGGGCCGCGCCTTGGGTTGCCACCACCCTGGCTAGGCTGTCGGCATGGCGCGCAGGGTATTGGTGATCGGGCTCGGCCCGGAGGCTTCGGACAGCTCACTCTCGATGCCGTGGAGGCCATGAACTCCGTCGACGTCTTCCTGGTGGCCGACTCGAACGAGGACCAGCCCGACCAGGTGTGGCGGCGCAGCGAACTGATCCGACGCAACGTCAAGCGGGCCCACCGCGTCATCACGGTCCTTGATCCGGTGCACAGCCATCAGGACGAGACCCAACCCGACGGTGCCCAGTTGGCCACCTACCAGCAGATCCTCAGCGGGCTTCCCGACGGTGAGGTCGTCGGCTTCCTCGTGTGGGGGATCCGGCCCTGTACGACTCGATCCTGCAGGTGATCGAGGCCCTCCGGGTCACCATCACCATGGACCTGACCGTCATCCCCGGTGTCTCGGCACCGCAACTTCTCGCCGCGGCCCACGAGATCACGCTGAACAGCGGAGGCAGGAGCGTCCACCTCACCACGGGTCGGCGCCTGCTCGAGGAATACAACCGTGGCCTCGGCGACGTGGTCGTGCTCAACGACCACGACTTCGCGTGCCGTGGGCTGGTCGAGGAGTTCCCGGACGTGGAGCTGTACTGGGGTGCATACCTCGGCACCCGGAGCAGGTCCTGGCCAACGGGCCACTCGGCACCGTCACCGCCGACCTGCTCGACCTGCGCGCGCGTCTGATCGGGCACCACGGCTGGATCCAGGAGACATATCTCCTGCGTCCGACGTCCTGATCCGTTCCCCGAGCCCGCGTTACGGCCGCGTAACTCTCGTGAGATCTCCTGCGCGGTGGATCCGACGTTGCTAACTTGTCGCCACCAGACAACCGACGACAGGTGCGCAACCCATGGAGAACCTTCAGAAGCTACTCGACACCATCTCCTCATTCGTGTGGGGCCCCTGGCTCCTGATCCCGCTGCTGCTCCTGACGGGCCTGTGGCTGACCATCAAGCTGCGCGGCATCCAGTTCCGCACCCTCGGGGCCGCCCTCCGGCTGGCGCTCTGGGAGCGCAAGGATGACGACGCCGAGGGCGGCGACATCTCACAGTTCCAGGCCCTCACCACCGCGCTGGCCGCCACGGTCGGCGTCGGCAACATCGTGGGTGTCGCCACCGCCATCTCCGTCGGCGGCCCCGGCGCGCTGTTCTGGATGTGGGTCACCGGCCTGCTCGGCATGGCATCGAAGTACTCCGAGGCGTTCCTCGCCGTCCGCTTCCGCACCGTCGACGCGAAGGGCAAGGTCTCCGGTGGGCCGCAGTACTACCTCAAGAAGGCGCTGCCCGGCCAATGGGGTGTCGCGCTCAGCGTCATGTTCGCGATCTTCGCCGTGCTCGCCAGCTTCGGCATCGGCAACATGACCCAGGCCAACGCGGTCGCGGAGAACGTGCACGACTCGTTCGGCGTGCCGCAGAGCATCACCGCCATCGTCATGGTCGTGTTCGTGGGCCTTGTGATCCTCGGCGGCATCAAGGCGATCGGGACCGTCACCTCGGCACTGGTGCCCTTCATGATCGTGTTCTACGTGCTCGGGGCCGTCTACATCCTCGCTGTCAACATCGTGGACGTGCCCGCGGCCTTCGCACTCATCTTCTCCCAGGCCTTCACCGGGCAGGCGGCCGTCGGTGGCGCGATGGGTGGCTTCCTGATCGCGCTGCAGATGGGCGTCGCGCGCGGCATCTTCTCCAATGAGTCGGGCATGGGCTCGGCCGCCATCGCGGCGGCCGCGGCCAAGACCACCCATCCCGTGCGGCAGGGCCTCGTCTCGATGACCCAGACGTTCATCGACACCATCATCGTGGTGTCGTGCACGGGCCTCGTGCTGGTCACCACCGGCGTGTGGAACTCGGGCGAGAGCCCGGCGGTTCTGACGTCGATGGCCTTCAGCCACGGCCTGCCCGGCGAATGGGGCGGCTACATCGTCGCGATCGGCGTGGTCCTGTTCGCATTCTCGACGATCCTCGGCTGGTCCTACTACGGCGACCGCTGCGTCGAGCGGCTCTTCGGGGCCGGCGCCACCCTCTGGTACCGCATCGCCTTCACGATCGTGGTCTACGTCGGTGCCACCATCCCGCTCGGCATCGTGTGGTCCTTCGCCGACATCATGAACGGCCTGATGGCGCTTCCGAACCTGATCGGCCTGCTGGTGCTCTCCGGACTCATCGCCCGCGAGACGGCCCACTATCTGAGGAACGACCCGAAGCTGCGCGCAAAGCGTGGACAGATCGAGGACTTCATGGCCGGAGAGACCGTCGACGCCTAGTCTTCGCGCATGACTGAATCCCAGCGGGGTGGCGCGGCGACCGGCCGCGTCACCCTCCTCGGGGGTGGCCCCGGCGACCCCGACCTGATCACCGTTGCGGGCCTGAAGGCCCTCCGGCGCGCCGATGTCATCGTCTACGACCGGCTCGTGCCGCTCGCACTCCTGGAGGAGGCCCGGGGCGACGCCGAACTGATCGAGGTCGGCAAGGTGCCGAGGGGGGCCTTCACTCCCCAGGAGAGGATCAACGAGATCCTCATCCGCAAGGCGCTCGAGGGCCGCGACGTCGTCCGCTTCAAGGGCGGCGACTCCTTCGTCTTCGGTCGCGGGGAGAAGAGTGGCTCGCCTGCCGGGCGGCCGGTATTCCGGTCTCCGTCATCCCCGGCATCTCCTCGTCGATCGCCGCCGCCGAGCTCGCAGGCATCCCCGTCACCCACAGGGGGTCTCCACCGGTTTCACCGTCGTGTCCGGGCATGTCGGGCCGCACGATGAACGCAACGACGTCGACTGGGCCGGCATCGCGACCACCGGAACCACGATCGTCATCCTGATGGGAGTGAAGAACCTACCCGCCATCACCGAGACACTGGTCGCCGCCGGCCTCGCGGCGGACACACCGGCCGCGGTCATCGCCGACGCCGGTCTTCCCACCATGCGGGTCGTCCGCGCAGGCGTCGCATCGATCGCCTCCGTGGCGGAGGACGCCGCCATCTCGCCTCCCGCGGTGTGCGTGATCGGGGCCGTTGCGGGCCTGGAACTGACGTGACCGGCCTCAGCCCCTCCGAGGCCCTGCGCGAGTACGCGTTCTGGCTGGAACGGGAACTGGCGGACACCTACCGGGTCCGCGCATTCCGTGAGGCGGCCGCCATCGCTGAGGGCCTCGAGGAGACGCCCACGGGCGAGGCGGCGTGGCGATCACTGCGCGGCTTCGGCCCCAAGACCGCCGCCATCGCAGCTGAGGCCGCGGCCGGACGGCTCCCCGAGGCCCTCGCCCGGCGCCGCGTCGAAGGGGCCGTGTCCCTGGACCCGGCCGGGACGAACTCCGCGCCCAGCTCCGGGGGACCTCCACACCCACACCACCTGGTCCGACGGAGGCTCCCCGCTGTGGGAGATGACGGCAGTGGGGAGGCCCTCGGGCACGAGTACATGGCCATCACCGACCACTCGCCCCGCCTGAAGGTGGCCCGTGGGCTCACCCGTGAACGGCTCATCGCCCAATGGGAGGAGATCGCCGCCGTCCAGGAGGATCGGGAGATCCGCATCCTCAAGGGGATCGAGGTGGACATCCTCGCCGATGGTGCCCTCGACCAGGCCGACGACCTGCTCGACCGGCTCGACATCGTCACCGCCTCCGTCCACTCCGATCTGGACGCCGACCGCGACACCATGACGCGCCGGATGGTCGGGGCGGTCTCCAACCGGCACACCACGGTGCTGGGACACCCGACCGGCAGGAGACTCAGACCCGACGGGACGTGGCGCGACCAGTCGCGGTTCGACGCCGAGCTGGTGTTCGCCGCGTGCGCGATGTTCGGAGTCGCCGTCGAGATCAACTCGCGGCCCGAACGTCGCGACCCGCCCCTCGACCTGCTGCTGGTGGCGAGGGAGGCCGACTGTCTCTTCAGCATCGACTCGGATGCCCACGCGCCCGGCCAGCTCGACTTCCTCACCTACGGCGCGGCCCGCGCCGTCGAGGCGGGCATCGCCCCGGAGAGGATCATCACCACCTGGCCCCTCGAACGGCTCCTCGGTCATGCGGGCCGCCACCGCTGAGGGTGCCCCGCGCCGTCCGGTCGGCCGGGGACGTGGACCATCTCGATCTCCCCTCGGGTGCCAGGCGACTCCGTAGCCGCGATTCCCGGCGGGCGGGACCCCGGGACCGCGCCTTCTCCAGTGTTTGCACAAAGTATTTGGGGCAATCCTGGAGCGTCTCCGGGCGCAGGCTACGGCTCCGTGTCACCTCATCGGGCCTAGCCCGGCGGGTCTCGACGCCCATCCGGCCTTCCTCAGGGGTGATTCGGGCCCCGGTACGGGTTATCGGGCTCCGGTGAAGCGCGGTAGGGTGGCATCTGATATCGGCCATGGCCGAATGTTCCAGTTGCCCGACAGCGAGAGGAATTCTTCGTGAGTCAGAACGAGGTGGGACCGATCCTCAACGGTCTGCCGACCAATCTCCCCGACATCGATCCGGCGGAGACCGAGGAATGGCTTGAATCCCTGGACGGGGTCATCGACGCAGGCGGGCGCAACCGGGCCCGCTACGTGATGCTCAAGCTCCTCGAACGCGCCCGCGAGCGCCACATCGGCGTGCCGTCGTTGACGGGCACCGACTACGTCAACACCATCCCGCGGGCAGGGAGCCCGCCTTCCCCGGGACGAGACCCTCGAGCGCGGCATCCGCCGCCTGCTCCGGTGGAACGCTGCCATCATGGTGCACCGGGCGCAGCGCCCCGGCGTCGGTGTCGGCGGCCACATCGCCTCCTACGCCTCATCGGCCACCCTCTACGAGGTGGGCTTCAACCACTTCTTCCGCGGCAAGGATCACCCCGGCGGCGGAGACCAGATCTACTTCCAGGGTCACGCCTCGCCCGGCATGTACGCGCGTGCCTTCCTCGAGGGCCGTCTGGCCGAGGACGACCTCGACGGCTTCCGGCAGGAGCACTCGCACTACGTCGACGGGAAGATCCGGGCGCTGCCCAGCTACCCGCACCCGCGCCAGATGGACAACTTCTGGGAGTTCCCGACCGTCTCGATGGGCCTCGGCCCCATCAACGCGATCTGGCAGGCCCAGTTCAACCGTTACCTGCACAACCGCGGCATCAAGGACACCTCGCAGCAGCATGTCTGGGCCTTCCTCGGCGACGGCGAGATGGACGAGGTCGAGTCGCGCGGTGCCCTGCAGCTCGCGGCCAACGAGGAACTGGACAACCTCACCTTCGTCGTCAACTGCAACCTGCAGCGCCTTGACGGCCCCGTCCGCGGCAACGGCAAGATCGTGCAGGAGCTCGAGGCCTTCTTCCGTGGCGCGGGCTGGAACGTCATCAAGCTCGTCTGGGGCCGTGGCTGGGATCCGCTGCTCGCCAACGACTCCGAGGGTGCGCTCGTCAACCTGATGAACTCGACCACGGACGGCGACTTCCAGACGTTCAAGGCCAATGACGGCGCGTACGTGCGCAAGTACTTCTTCGAGCGCGATCCGCGCACCGCGGCCATGGTCACCGACTGGAGCGACGACGACATCTGGCGCCTCACCCGCGGCGGCCACGACTTCTCCAAGGTCTACTCGGCCTACAAGGCCGCAACCGAGTTCACGGGCGCTCCCACCGTCATCCTCGCCCACACCATCAAGGGCTACTTCCTGGGCCAGCACTTCGCCGGCCGCAACGCGACCCACCAGATGAAGAAGCTCGCCCTCGACGACCTCAAGGGCTTCCGTGACCGCGTCGACGTGCCCGTCACCGACGAGCAGCTCGAGGCCAACCCGTACCAGCCGCCGTACATCCACCCGGCCAGGACGACCCCCGCATCCAGTACCTGCAGGAGCGCAGGCGCGAGCTGGGCGGCTACCTCCCTGAGCGCCGCGGAGACCGGAAGTTCATCTCGCTGCCAGGCGACAAGGCCTACGAGTCGTCCAGGAAGGGTTCGGGCAACCAGCAGGTCGCCACGACGATGGCCTTCGTCCGCCTCCTGAAGGACCTCATGCGCGACAAGCAGTTCGCGCCGCGCGTCGTCCCGATCATCCCCGACGAGGCGCGCACATTCGGCATGGACGCGTTCTTCCCGACCATCAAGATCTACAACCCGCACGGCCAGAACTACACCCCGGTCGACAACGAACTGTTCCTCAGCTACCGCGAGTCGAAGTCGGGCCAGATCATCCACACGGGCATCAACGAGGCCGGATCCGTGGCCTCGTTCACGGCCGCAGGCTCCTCGTACGCCACGCACGGCGAGCCGATGGTGCCCATCTACGTGTTCTATTCCATGTTCGGGTTCCAGCGCACCGGCGACGCCATGTGGGCCGCGGCCGACCAGTTGGCCCGGGGCTTCATGATCGGCGCCACGGCCGGCCGTACCACCCTGACCGGTGAAGGAACGCAGCACATGGACGGCCACTCGCCGATCCTCGCCTCGACCAACACCGCCATGGTCCAGTACGACCCGGCCTACGGCTACGAGATCGCACACATCGTCCGCGACGGCCTCAACCGCATGTACGGCGAGAACCCCGAGAACGTCATCTACTACATGACGGTCTACAACGAGCCGATCGTCCAGCCGGCCGAGCCCGAGGGCATCGAGATCGAGGGCATCACGCGGGCATGTATCTGGTCAGGCCAGGCTCCTCCGAGGGCGTCGGTGAGGACGCGCGGCGGGCGCAGATCCTCGCGTCCGGCGTCGGCCTCGCCTGGGCCATCGAGGCCCAGGAGCTCCTCAAGGCCGACTACGGGATCGTCGCGGACGTGTGGAGCGTCACCTCCTGGGGTGAACTGCGCCGCGAGGGTCTCGCCCTCGACGAGGCGAAGTTCCACGACCCGTTCGGCGAGCACCCCAAGACGTGGATCGAGCAGAAGCTCGAGGGCGCCCCCGGCCCGGTCGTGGCCGTGTCCGACTACATGCGGGCCGTCCCCGACCAGATCCGGCAGTGGGTGCCGGGCGACTACACCACACTCGGCGCGGACGGCTTCGGCTTCTCCGACACGCGTGCGGCCGCCCGACGCTACTTCAACATCGACGGACCGTCGATTGCGGTGGCGGTGCTGCAGAGCCTTGCCGCCAACGGTGAGGTACCCGCGAGTGGGCAACCGAGGCCGCGGCCAGGTACAAACTCGATGACGTGACGGCGGGATCCTCCGGCAACGCCGGTGGCGACGCCTGACAGTGAGCTCCAGCAGGCGGGGTCGGTCCTCAGGGACCGGCCCCGTCTGCCCGTTTACGGGGGTCGGCCGTGAAATCGGCCGCCACATCTGGCAGGCTTGGGGTCGTGGACATGGCAGATAGCAAGTCGACCAACGAACCACTGACGGGCGCAGACCTGTTGGGCCTCACCCCGGACTGGTCGTCCAGGAGCTCGGGTGGGATGAGGATGTGGATGCTGACCTCCGTGACGACATCATGGACAGCATCGACGCGGAGATGGTCGACGACCCGCTCGAGGCGGTGGACGTGGTGGTTCTCTGGTGGCGCGACGAGGACGGTGACGTCGCCGACGGGCTCGTGGACAGCATGACCGATCTCTCCAGCACCGGCTGCATCTGGTTGATGACCCCAAGGTCGGCCGCCCCGGCTTCATCACCGCCGCCTCCCTCGCCGAGGGGGTGACGGTCGCCGGGCTCACCCTCACCACGACCGCAGGCGTCGCCGCCGACTGGCAGGCGACCAAGGTGCTGCGCCCAAGGGCTCTCGTCGATGACGGCCCGCATCGGCGTCATGACGTCGGGCGGGGATGCTCAGGGAATGAATGCCGCTGTGCGGGCCATCGTGCGCGCAGGCATCCATCAGGGCGCCCAGGTCTTCGCGATCAGGGAGGGCTGGCAGGGCGCCATCGAGGGCGGTGAACACATCGCGCACCTCGGTTGGAGTGACGTATCCGGCATCCTCAACAAGGGTGGAACGGTGATCGGCACCGCCCGCTCCACCGGATTCCGCACCCGTGAGGGGCAGCTGCTCGCCGTCGAGAACCTCGTCAGGGCGGGCATCGACCGGCTCATCGTGATCGGCGGCGACGGATCCCTGACGGCAGCCGTGCCCTGTGCCTCGGCTGGCCGGGCTACGTCGCCGAACTGGCGGAGGCCGGCCGGATTACTCCGGAGCAGGCGGCCGCCCACCCGCACCTGAACATCGCGGGCCTGGTCGGCTCGATCGACAACGACATGGTCGGCACCGACATGACGATCGGCACCGACTCGGCCATGCACCGCATCACCGAGGCCATCGACGCCATCTCATCGACCGCCGAGTCGCATCGGCGGACCTTCATCGTCGAGGTGATGGGCCGCCACTGCGGATACCTAGCGCTCATGACCGCGATCGCCGGCGGCGCCGACTACACCTTCCTGCCCGAGTCCCCCCGCGGCCCGGCTGGGAGGACCGGATGGTGGAGGTGCTGCGGCGGGGCCGCGACGCCGGCCGTCGTGACTCGATCATCCTCGTCGCCGAGGGTGCGGCCGACCGGGACGGCGAGCGGATCACCGCCGAGCGCATCCAGGACGTGCTGCGCGACAAGACCGGTGAGGAGGCACGCATCACGATCCTGGGGCACGTCCAGCGTGGCGGCACCCCGTCCGCCTACGACCGATGGATGGCCACGGTCTGCGGCGTCGAGGCCGTCCGCCAGGTGCTGCAGGCCGGGAACTCTCCGAGCCGATGCTGGTCGGCGTGCGTCGAGACGAGGTATACGCGACCCCTCTGCTGGAGGCCGTCGAGGCGACCCACAAGATCGCCGACTACGTGGCCGACGGCGATTACGCTTCGGCCATCTCGGCCCGCGGCCACGGGTTCACCACGATGGTCGACATCTACCGGATGCTCTCCGAGGCGAGGCCCTCGGTTGCGCCCAGCGCCGACGCGAAGCGCATCGCCGTCATGCACGCCGGCGCGCTGGCTCCCGGCATGAACCAGTTGGCCCGCGTTGCCGTGCGCACCGGACTCGACCGCGGCTACGACCTGTTCGCCATCCAGGGTGGCGTCCCGGGACTGATCGATGGTGACCTGCGTGAGGTGGCCTGGTCGGACGTCGAGGGCATGGCGCACACCGGTGGCGCCAACTTCGGCACCCGTCGCTACGTCCCCGTCGACGCCGACCTCTACAAGATGGCGCGCACCCTCGAGGAGAACCGGATCGACGCGCTGCTGGTGATGGGAGGCTTCCACGCCTACGCGACCGTCGAGATGATGGAGGCGGAACGCCGCAGGTATCCCGCGTTCAACATCCCGATCGCCCTGCTGCCCGCCAGTATCGACAACAACCTTCCCGACTGGCCGATGGCCGTGGGTTCGGACACGGCGCTGAACACGATCGTGAGCTCGATCGACATGGTGCGCATGTCCGCGTCCGCGTCCAAGCGCGCGTTCGTGGTGGAGACGATGGGCCGCACCTGTGGCTTCCTGCCCCTCCTGGGGCGCTCGCCGGCGGTGCGGAGAAGGCGTACCTGCCGGAGACGGGCATCTCGCTCGAGCAGTTGACCACGGATGTCGCCGCCCTGGTGGACGCATTCGAATCGGGTCGCTCCTTCTACCTGGCCGTGATGGGTGAGGAGGCGAGCGAGTTCTACACCGGCGACGTCATCTCCAAATTGTTCGAGGCCGAGGGCCGAGGCCTGTACTCGGTGCGTGATGCCGTGATCGGCCACGTCCAGCAGGGTGGTGTCCCTCACCGTTCGACCGGATCAACGCCACGCGGCTCGCCTACATGGCCATCACCAACCTGGACGCCCAGCTGACGGAGGGTCGCTCCGAGTACGTCGCGGCCTCCAGCGGCTCACCCGGGCTGCTGGCACCGCTGCGCCAGGTCACGGCGGGCATGGACTGGGACAACCAGCGCCCCCGCGAACAGTGGTGGATGAAGCTCCGCCCGTGTTCGAGCAGCTCAGCCGTCGCCCTGGCCAGGAGTAGCGCACTGGCCGATGGTCACCCCGAAGGACAGGGCGGCGCCGCACTCGATGGTGGCCAGCTCCGCCCGCGCGGGTGAATCCGCAGGTACGGCCTGCGGGAGGATGTCGCGGAACACCAGCGCGACGCCGTCGGCCGTGCGGCGCAGCACGGTGAAGTCGACCTTGGAGGCGACGTTGTCGCTGACCCTGGTGCCCGTGAAGCTGCAGGCCGACCCCTCGGCACCCTCGTTGACGGCGACGGCCACGGTCGCCGACTCGACCACGTTCGAGTACTGGGGCGGTGGTCGGCGATGAGATCCTCGCAGGCCGACGCAAGGGGGCCGGTCACGGAGGTGAGGGTGACGACCTGGATCCGGGTGTCGGTCGCCACCTGTTTGATGCGCACCAGGCGGCGATCGTCCTGCACCACCTCGTCGGCGTAGAGCTGCCACCCGGGGAGAAGTTCGATCTTCGCATCACCGAGGTCGAGCACGTTCAGGTCGGTGGTCACCGACGGCGTGGGTGAGGGGAGGCGGTGGCCGACCCGTCGGGTGTCGGGGGATCGTGGCGGGGCTCGTCGCGCCCCGTCGGGTGTCGTCACCGACTGCGTCGGTGCGGGGGCGGCGGTTCCGCCGTCACCCGAGCCGGCCATGAACGCGACGAAGACGGCCAGGGCCACGACCATGCCGAGTGCCCCAGCAGGTACCAGCGTCGGCGTCCGGGCTCCCGGTCGTTCCCGGTCGGGCCGTCGGTGTCGCGCTCCGGGCGGACCGGATCGGGGTCGGGCGTCCAGGGCACCTCCGCTGGCGATGGGGCCGGGAGATGCCGAAGTCGAGTGGATCCTGGGCCTCGGGGAATGTGGGGGTGGGCTGGGGGAGCGCACCGGGGTGGCGGACGACCCGGGTGTCTCCCCGGAGAAACCGGTGAGCATCGGCTGCTCCGCCGAGCGGCGGGCCGGGCGGGGGACCAGGAGTCATCGTGTCCGACGATGCCGCGCCTGCTGGCCGAGGGAAACGAGGCCACCAGATCGTCGGCGGAGGCCGGGGCGCCGCGGCGGCCGGCGGACGGGAGCGACCCGGGTGTGTCGCTCAGGGCACGCCGGCCCGCCCACGGTGGAGCGACGGGGGTGTCGGAACCCGAGGGGATGCCCGGCGGCTCGCGGACGGGAGTGAACCGTCCGTGCCGGGTCGGCCGACCCGCGCCGTCCCATGCCCGGGTGCGGGGAACGGGGTCGGTGGCAGGCTCGGGGACAGCGTGGCCCGGGGTGGGCGGCGGATCCGCGACGTCGCGAACATCGGTCGCGGCGAAGCGGCCGCGCGGCTCGACGGCGGTCCAGCGCGCCTCGCCCGTGGGCGCCGGGGTCGGTGTGTCCGTCCGCGGGTCGTCGGTGGACATGCCCGGAGCGGGCTCTCTGTCGTGGCACGGCGACCCGGCGTTGGGAGCCCCGGGTCGTGATCCCGGAAGGGAGTCCGCCCGACTGGCCGGGGAGTCGCCCGAGGGCACCCCGCGGCGGCCGACGCCCTCTGCCATCGCGTGCACCTCCCCAGTACTCGGCAACCGGACCAAGCTTGCCACAATCGGGGAGGGCTCAAGCCACCGAATACCCGGGTCGCTCAGACGACGGCCGCCCGGGTCGGGTCGAGGATGCTGAGCGGCCCGATCCGGCCCGGGTCGGCGAGCCGCGCCAGCACGAGCGCGGTGCCTGCCAGCCCCACGAACAGCCCGAGACAGCCCGGCGCCTTCAGGCCGGACGGCCAGTCGAGGGGGTCCGCCGGCGCGGTGGCAAGCAGGTCGACGGTGATCCTGCGGGCGGCCTCCAGATGGGCCGGCTCACCCCAGACCTCGGTCGCCTGCACCAGCACGTCGAGCGGCCCTCCCAAGCCGTGGCAGAGGGTCAGCCCCTGCGGGACTCCGCCCAGCCCGGCCTGCCGGGCGAGGCCGACCGCCTGGGTGAGGACCCTGCCGCAGGCCATGACCGACGCGGACGCCTCGGCCGCGATGGCGTCGGTGGGTAGTCGAGCACCAGCCCGGCGCCCACCAACTCGAGGAGTCGGAGCCTGACGGCGCCGATGCCGGCCGCGCCATGACACCACAGCACGGGATGGCCGCCATCGTCGCCGCGGAGATCGGGCCAGCCGAGGCCCGGATCGTGCCAGGCCGACTCCCAGCGCAGCGCACCCGCGATCAGTGGAGCAGCGACGTCGGCCACGCCCGGATGCGCGACCGCGGCCTCGGCGAGGGCCAGGGCGACCCCGGAGGCGCCGTGGGCGAGCCCACACAGGGGTCGCTCACCGGGAAGCCGCGGATCGGCCCACCACACCAGATCGTCGAGGCGGGTGGCGGACCGGGCGAGGCTGTCGACGAGCCGACGGACGCGCTCGACGTCGTCGCTGCGGGTGCGTATGAGAGCGAGCAGGTCGCCGGCCAACCCGTCACCCAGGTCATTGCCGCGGTCGTCCTCGTCGACGGGAGGTGACGCCCGGTGGCCAGCGCGGCGCCCGCTGCGCCACCGAGCAACCCGGGCCCGCGTCGCCCTCGACCGCCTGGCCGGGGTCGTCGCCGAGCAGCCGCAGCGCCCAGGCGATGCCGGTGTTGCCGTCGTAGAGCGATCCGCGGCCGCGTTCAGGCTCACCGGCTCCGCGTCGGAGTCCAACTCCCACGTGCCCCAGCCGACCCTGGCGCCGTCGGTGACCGCGCTGGCGGCGAGGACGCCGGCGCAGCGCCCTGCGGCGTCGGAGAGCGCTCCGGCCCGCCGCTCACCGCGCGCCCTCAGATGCGGGCGGGCGGGATCGAGGCCGGCGCTGACGAATGCCGCCTCCGCTGCGGCCACCGGTGGACCGCCGCGCGTGAATGCGTCGGCGAGCAGGCGGCAGCGGGTCTGCCCGAAGCTGTCCTCTCCGCCAGGGTCCTCGGACCAGGAGATCCCAGGCACCAGGGTCGCGGTGAACGGCACCCTTCCACCCGGGCTGAGGCAGCCCGACATGGCTGCCGTCACCAAGGGCACCGCGACCCTCGGTCGGTGTCGCGGACGTAGCAGACGGCCGCGTCGGGCCTCGTGAGCGCAGGGGCGGCCGCGGGGTCTTCAGGGTCCAGGCGATCCGGGCACCGTCAAGGGCGGGGGAAGCAGGCGGGCGACGTCGAGGATCCGGGCCGGGTCGACGGCCAGGTAGATCCTGGTGACGCCTGGCATGGTCCGGGTCAGGTCCCAGCCTCCTCCCCACGCCCGCCACCAGCCGTCGGACTCGTATCCCCGGAGCGGTCGACGGCGACGACGTCGTCGCTGACCCGGGAGGTAACCCCGGCCGGGTCGGTGACCAGTGGTCGCCCCGGGAAAGGGCGCGACGCGTGCCCGCGGGTGTGGACACGACGACGGTGCCCGCCGCGCCGAGCGCCTCCACCCGGCAGCCGGCCACCCACGCCCGGGTTCCCGCATGGGCGGCCCGAAGGCGACCGGCGAGCGGCGGGGTGCCGGGGGTTCGTCCGGCACGACGACGTCGCGCGGGCGGCCCACCAGCGGCCGTAGAGGGCGTCCGCGTCGCGGCCGTCCGGATCGATCCCCAGCCAGGCGGCGTGGGCCGCCCCGATCGCGGCGGCGTCCTCAGGCGGAACATGCGCGGCCTCCGCACGGAATCGCTCGACGAGGGTGTGCACCTGACCGAGGAGAAGGGTGACCATGCCGTCGGCGTCGGGCGTCGAGCCGACCGCGAAGGCGCCGACCGCCTGCTGGTAGGCCGCCACGAGGGTCCGGACGCAGAGCAGCGCGGTGCCCGGCGGGTCGGCCGGGCCACCCGCAGCCCGGTAGGAGTCGAGGAGGCGGGCCCAGGCGATCGGATGCCAGCCGGGCGCCACCGAGCGGACCATCAGGTTCGCCCCGGCCAGGTCCCAGGCGGCCTCACCGATGCCCGCGCCCTCCCAGTCGATCAGGCGCACCACCCGTCACCGCCCAGGAAGGCGTTCATCAGGCTCACGTCCCGTGGGTCCAGCGCCGCCCCTGCCACTGCTCCCGCGCCGCGGAGGTGACGTCGGCCAGAGCGCGGCCGTCTCGATCACCCGGGTCGGGACCTCATGGAAGCGGGCCGTCTCCATGTGCCCCGGCAACGCGTCGAGCAGGGCCAGGGAGCCGGAGCACGGGAGCCGCGGGAACCACCGGGATCCTGTGCAGGGCTGCGAGCGCCTTCCCGAGCGCCGAGAACGCGTCGGACATCCTGCCGACGTCCCCGGAGGCCGTCAGCTCGGCCAGCCCGGTGCCTGGCACAGGGGCGAGCCACAGGTCATCGCCGTCGCCGAACGGCAGCACCTCCGGGCAGGGCACAGCCCGTTGATCAGGCCGAGCACCACCGACTCCCGGGCGACACTGTCATCCCCGTCCATCGCCGCGGCCTGCCCGGTGCTCTTGGCGAAGGCGACCGGGACACCGTCGCGATCGACCCGGTGCACCAGGTTGGAGGCCCCGATGGAGTGGATCGACACGCGCCCCTGAAGGGCCGCCGTCGCGTCGACCAGGCCCGCCGACACGGCCCGCGCGAGGACGGCGGCGGCCTGCGTCACCCGGCACCGCCCTGCGGAACGACGGTCAGCTCCCGCACGTCGGTGGGCACGCCGTCGATCTGCGGAGGGATGAGCCCGCCTACAGGCACCTCGTCCGGGCGAGCTTCCGGGTCACGAAGACCACGAGGGCGGCGATTCCGGTGGGGAGCCGCCTGTGAGTTTCTCGTCGATGTCGACGCCCGTCACCCCGGGATCTTCAGCAGGTCGTCCTCGACGCGGGCCTTGACCTCACGGATCCTTGCCCTGTCCTTCTCGGAGATAGCCATTGTCGGCTCCTGTTCTTCCCGATGTCGATTGTCGCCTTCCGGGTCGCTCAGCGGCCCGGAACCCGCGAACCGCTGCCCGGCGACGGTGGGTCGCCGGGCATGGGTCTCACTGCTCCTGTTCGCCCTGCTGTTCGAGGGCGGCGAGGTAGCCCGCCCAGAAGGCCTGGTCGGGAGCGACCTCACCCTGGAAGCCGGGGTTGGTCACGTCCTCGATCGGCAGCCCTCCGCACACCAGGCTGGGGCAGCCCGCGAAGCTCGGGCAGCCGGCCAGGCTGGGGCAGCCCGCCAGGCTCGGGCAGAACGCGTAACTCGGGCACAGGCCGATGCTCGGGCAGCCGTACCGGGTCGGGCACCCGAACCTGGTGGGGCAGTCGAACCTGGAGGGCAGAACAACCTGGTGGGGCAGTCGAACCGGGTGGACGGGCACACGACGGTCGCCGACGGGCACGTGAAGATGCTCGGCGGGTAGTTGATCTGCGCCTGAGTGGTGTCGCCCGCCTCCTCACGCACGGAGGCAACCCCGTCGGCGTAGCCGGACTGGTAGGCGGCGGACCGGCCCTCGTCCTCGTCGGCGGCCGCCCCGTAGCCGTAGTCCTCGGTCCTCCCGGGGCCGATCTGGCCGGGCCATTCCTGCCAGCCCTCGCAGATGAGGTGGTGCACGGTGGGACAGATGAGGCGCGACCTGCACACCACGGACTTCGTGATGCAGATGTAGTGGACGGACGGACAGATCAGCCGCGACTTGAGCGTCGGGACGTCGAGGCAGGTTGCGACCGGCCGTGACGGGCACAGACGATCGACGGCTTGATCACCGGCTTGATGAGCAGCGTCACGTCCAGTTCCGCGAGGGCAGCCGCGATCGGGTTGGCGAACGTCGTCGAGCCGTCGGTCGAGCCGGCGAACAGGAGGCCGACAACCTCGTTGTTGGCGTTGACGACGACCGAACCCGAGTCGCCCCCGTTGGAGAAGCGCGGGTTCTGCGCGGTGTCGGTGGCGATGCGGACCTGGTTCTTGAGCGTCCGGAGGCCGATGTCGTGCCCGTAGTTGAGCTGCACGGTGGCGTCGACCGAGACGACGTTGCCGTAGGTGAGCTCCGTGGTGCGGCCGCGCTTGCGGACCGCCATGCCTGCCACTGCGAGGGCGGTGCCCTTCACGTTTCCGATGCCCTGGATCTCGGCGCTCCAGGCCTTGCCCGCGTCGAGGGTGGTGACGGTGCCGTCGACGTTCTCGGAGAGGACTGCCCGGGTCAGGGTGCCGAACTCCTGCGTCGACGGGTTGCCGCCGTCGGGACGCCCGGCTGCACCTGACGGTCCGTGGCCGACCACGAGGTGTTGACCGCCGCGACGTGGAAGTTCGACAACGCCATGGTCGCTCCCGTGGCGTTGTCCTTCACGAGGGCCCGAAGGTGCCGACCATCGTGTAGTTGCCCGGTGCGGGCACCTCGGGAGGTGACAGGAAGAACGTGCGGGTGGGGCCCATCGAGATGCCGCCGACGAATGTCGGGTAGGCGGCAGGGTCGACCAGCGCGGCGTCGTCCAGCGGCACCCAGTTCGGCTGCAGCTCGATGGTCAGCTCCTGGACGTCGGTCTTGATCCCGTTGATCTCCGCCGGGATCTTCTCGGCGTCGGACAGCTTGCCGAGCGGCAGCTTCTTGTCGACGAAGACGACGATCGCCATCTCGCCCGTGGGCCGACCCTTCGAGACCTTCTCCGCGATGTCGACCATGTTGACGCCGTCGATGGCGATCAGCTCGTCCTCCACGCGGGCCTTGACCGGCCGGATGGCGGCAGCCAGTAACTCGTTGTTCATCACCGCTCCCTTCTCGGTGGATCGGCGCGGCGCCGACCCGGATGACACCCTTCAGGAGCGGGAGGAGGCCCGGTGATACACCCGGATCGGTGCTTGCCGGGGCGGGGTCGATGGAGGGTCGGCGTCGGGAGTCGCCGGGCGCCGATGCCGAAAAGTGGCGGTGGGCGGTCGCGTCAGAAGTCGACGCTGTCCAGCAGCGCCCGCGTCCAGGCCGCCAGCTCGGCGTCGGTGAAGTCGAGATAGGGCGCGCCGGCGCTGACCAACTCGCCGGACCTGGTGGCCCCAGGCAGATCCGGTAGGGATCGCCGTGCGCGTCGGGCACGTCGTAGCAGAAGATGTCGGGCTGGGGTTCCGCGATCGGCCCATCGGTCATCAGCTCGACCTCCTTCTCGAGGGGAAGCTCGAGCGGCCCCAGGGCAGCACGAGCATCACCTTGGTCCCGTCCGGGAGATGTAGTCGGCGAGACCGTCGCTCCACGACATGGTCCAGCCGAGCACCTCCGTCGGGTACTTCTCCTGGGCGGCCATTCCGTGTTGTACGTGCTCGGATCGACTGCCGACGGGACTGCGGCCGAGGGGCGCTGCACCGGTGGTTCGGTCGTGCCGGGGCCTCGCCGCCGGGGCCGCGGGACGCGAACAGTGCAGCCAGCCCGCCGAAGACGAGCACCGCGACCACCACCACAAGAACCCAGGGGAGCACGGAGGCGCGCCTCGGCGTTGCGGGGACAGGGCGGGTCCGTGGTACTGCGGCGGCATGGTCATGGGTTCTCCTCGGCGGCACGGCCGCACACTGGTTTCGGGGGACCGGACAGACGCTACCTGCGAAGAGCGCCAGCTCCCGGGTGGCCGACCACTCACCTGTGGCCAGTGTGCGGTCGCGACCGGTCGGAAGGCGCGCCCGGCCGGGACCACCCGTGGAGTGCACCTGCGGGGCCCACGGCCGGCGCGGCATCCGCAGCCGGATCAGCGATGCCGCCCAGGCCGTTGTAGCGGGAGTGGTCGGCGGTCGCCGACATGGAGCGCCACCGCGCTGAACCTGCGGCCCGTCACCACCACCACGACACCGTACGCAGCGGTCGACCGGCACGAACGGCTCTACCTCAACATCGACACGATCGCCGCAGAAGGAGATCACCGAACCCTCGCCCTCACCGCCAGCTAGCGTGCAGGACCGTTCGTACCCGTCACGCCCGGTGCGTCTGGAGTGAGCGTTTGGGTTGGTGGCGCGTCGCCGCTGATGAGTCTTGGTGTGCGACGTGTTCGGCGGCCTTCGGCCGTCCAGGTCGCTCGTCCCGACCGGGCGAGCGAACGTCAATCGGGAGGTCGAAGTGTCGGATCGCTTGGCGGGGAGGGGAGAGCAGACCCGCGTCTGCCGCGGGCACCGGACATCCGAGCACGCGGGAATCCCCCAGAACTCCCAAACAAGACCCCCACTCTTCAGGACCACGCGAGATTACGCGGGCCGGACCGGACCCGGTTCCAGGCGCAAGCCTGGGATAGCAAAGCCCCTTGTCAAAACAATGCTGACAAGGGGTTGCGGTCGCGGTGGGCGCAGAGGGACTCGAACCCCCGACATCTTCCTTGTAAGGGAAGCGCTCTAACCAACTGAGCTATGCGCCCGCGGGCGAACCAAGGTTAGCCGGAGGTGAGGCCCGACGGCCAGTCCCTAGGCCGCGCAGTAGGGACGTGGTCGCGCAGGTCGGACGGCACGTTGGCCCGGCTGACCCAGTCGCAGATCGTGGAGGTGCTGGCCCCGGCATGTGCCGCGTAGGTCCACTTGCCGCCTGACAGCCTGAAGAACGCCGTCGAGTAGAACTGCTCGCCGGAGGGGTGCGTCACCACGAAGTCGGTCGCGGTCCAGGTGTTGTTCTGCTTTGAGCGTTCGCACGACTGGACGACGGTTCCGCCTGGCCGGTCGCCGTGCGGACCTGGGCCTGGCTGACGGGACACGCCACCGGGGTGATGCGCACGATGTTGTTGAACACGAACTTGTTGACGGTCCTGTACCGGTGGGGTCTTCTCGATCACCGTCGCCATGATCTGTGAACGGCATCCGTTGCCGCCGGTCCAGGATGTGTCGCACTCCGTCTTCCAGGTGCGCCCGTCGATGATGTGGGTGCCCGGGTGACCAGCGGGTTCCATTCCTGCCAGGTGGTGCGGTTGCTCTCCTTGTAGGTCAGGTTGTTGAACACCCAGCCGTTGGACTGCACATATGCGCGACCGTCGAAGCGGATGGTCGTGGCCCAGATGTCGGTGGTGCACCGCTCGACGTTCGAGGAGTACATGGAGCAGTCGGTCTTCCACTGCCTGCCGTTGACGGTGTGGGTGCCGGGCGTCGTGTACACGTCGAAGTCGGCACTCGCAGGAACCGCGGTCAGTGCGCCGACAGCGCCGAGCAGGGCTGCGGTGGTCAGGGCCAACCAGCGACGGATCACGTCGACACTCCTAGGGATCGGGTGTCCCTGAGGCTAATCAACCCCTCCCGGAGCGGAAGTGCGCCCTGAAGGAGGGGTTGAGGTTCCCGTGCGGTTCAGGAGAGACGCTGCCGGACCAGAGCCGCGATCTCCTTGCCCTCGGCGCGCCCGTCGGCCTTCGCTGTGACAGTGCGGATGATGGCGCCCATCTGCTTCATCGTCGGGGCCTCGTCCAACTCGGAGAAGGCCTCCTCGACCAGCGCCGCGAGTTCGTCTGCGGTCAGCGGTGCAGGGAGGTACCCGGAGATCAGTTCCGCCTCCGCGGTCTCCTTGTCGGCCAGCTCCCGGCGTCCCGCGGCCGCATAGGTCTCGGCCGAGTCACGGCGCTTGCGAAGCTCCTTGTGGATCACGTCCAGTTCCTCGGCGTCGCTCAGTATGCGGGGCGTGGCGCCGGCGACCTCCTCGACCCCGATCGCGCCCAACACCATGCGGATGGTCGACTTCGCCGCCTCATCCTTCGCGCGCATCGCCGCTGCCAGATCCTTCTTCAGACGGTCCTTGCTTGAGCCCATGGGGTCCCTTCTCTAGGTGTCCATTCTGGCACCCCTCCGCGCGAGGGTGGGGATCGGACCTGCGGCGCTAAGATCGTGGATTGTGGCTAACGATGACCTGACCGCTCGCATCTCCGAACTCGATCACTCCCTCGAGTCGATAGAGGCCGTCGCCGACCTCGGAAAGCTCCGCTCCGAGATTGCCCTGCTGGAGGAGCAGGTGGCCGCCCCGATCTGTGGGACGACCAGGACAACGCACAACGCGTCACCTCACAGCTTTCTGCGAAGCAGAGCGAGGTCGACCGCATCGTCGGGTTGCGCTCACGCCTCGAGGACGCGACGGTGATGCTCGAACTCGCAGACGAGGAGGGCGACGCCGACGCCCGGGCTGAGGTGGCCCACGACCTGGAGAAGCTCGGCTCCGACATCGAGGCCCTCGAGGTCCGTACCCTCCTCTCTGGTGAGTACGACCCGCGCGACGCGCTGATCACGATCAGGGCCGAGGCCGGCGGCGTGGATGCCGCCGACTTTGCCGAGATGCTGATGCGGATGTACATGCGTTGGGCCGACCGTCACGGCTATGCCACCGAGATCTACGACACCTCATACGCCGAGGAGGCGGGTCTGAAGTCGGTGACGTTCGCAGTCAAGGCTCCTTTCGCCTACGGCACCCTCTCGGTCGAGCAGGGCACCCACCGGCTCGTGCGGATCTCGCCGTTCGACAACCAGGGCGACGGCAGACGTCGTTCGCCGGTGTCGAGGTGCTCCCGGTCACCGAGGACACCGACCACATCGACATCCCGAAGGCGACCTGCGCATCGACGTGTTCCGCTCGTCCGGTCCCGGGGGCAGTCGGTCAACACCACCGACTCCGCCGTGCGCATCACCCACCTGCCCACGGGCATCGTGGTGAGCTGTCAGAACGAGAAGTCGCAGCTGCAGAACAAGGCCGCTGCGCTCCGCGTCCTCCAGTCCCGCCTGCTCGAGCGTGTCCGCCAGGAGCGTGAGCAGGAGATGAACGCCCTCAAGGGCGACGGGGCAACTCGTGGGTGCGCAGATGCGGTCCTACGTGATGAACCCGTACCAGATGGTCAAGGATCTCCGCACCGAGCACGAGGTGGGCAACCCTGACGCCGTCTTCGACGGCGACATCGACGGCTTCATCGACGCGGGCATCCGGTGGCGCAAGACGGCGGAGACCCACGCCTGAGGAATCCGGCGCGGCGCGTGTCGCGTTAGGTGGCCCGTCAGGGGAGCACCTAGACTCTTCATGCGTCTGAGAGTTTCTCAGATGTCTTCCCCAAGCTTGTCGGAGTGCACCGAGTGATCACGTTCGAGGACGTCACCAAGTTCTACCCAGGGCAGGAGCGCGCAGCCCTGCGCAACATCAACCTTGAGATCGGCAAGGGGAGTTCGTCTTCCTCGTCGGCCAGTCGGGGTCCGGCAAGTCGACATTCCTGCGGTTGATCCTGCGCGAGTACCGCGCCACCAGCGGCACGCTGTACGTGGCTGGGAAGGACCTCGGCACGCTCAACCAGTGGAAGGTACCGGCGCTGCGCCGCCAGATCGGCACCGTCTTCCAGGACTTCCGCCTCCTTCCGGGCAAGACCGTCTACGAGAACGTCGCGTTCGCGCTGCAGGTGATCGGACGCCCTGCCAGGGAGATCCGCAGGATCGTCCCGGAAACTCTCGAACTGGTCGGGCTCGAGGGCAAGGGCGACCGCCCCTCCGACGAACTCTCGGGCGGTGAGCAGCAGCGCGTCGCGATCGCGCGGGCCTTCGTGAACCGTCCGAAGATCCTGATCGCCGACGAGCCGACGGGCAACCTCGACCCCGAGACCTCGATCGGCATCATGAAGCTGCTCGACCGGATCAACAAGGCTGACACGACGGTCATCATGGCCACCCACGACTCGTCCATCGTCGACCAGATGCGTCGCCGGGTCCTCGAGCTGCGCTCCGGCCAGCTCGTGCGGGACCAGGCCGAGGGCGTCTACGGCACGGCGTAGGACCAGGAGACAGAAACCAAGCATGCGACACACACTCCGCGAAACCTGGTCCGGGCTGAGGCGCAACCTCGCCATGACCATCGCCGTCATCGTCACGATGGCGGTGTCCCTCTCGCTACTCGGCGCCGGGGTCCTCACCGCCCTGGAGGTGAATCTCGCGAAGTCGAGCCTCTACGGCAAGATCGAGATCTCCGTGTTCCTCTGCACCGAGAACACGAAGGGCGGACGGTGCACCCCGGACAAGGGACCACCGAGGCCCAACGGGCCCAGATCCAGCAGACCTTGGAGGCGAACCCGGAGGTCAGTGAGGTGATCTACGACTCGAAGGAGGTCGCCTTCGAGGAGTTCCAGCGCGTCTTCGCCGACTCGCCGGTGCTCAACTCGCGCACCGTCGACGACATGCAGGACTCGTTCCGCGTGCGTCTGCTGAACCCCGAGAACTATGCGGGTGTCGTGTCCGAGGCGAAGGGCTCCAAGGGGTGCAGGCCGTCCAGGACCTCCATACCGTCCTCGAACCCATGTTCAAATGGTTGGGCGCGCTCCAATGGGCCACCATCACCATGAGCGCTCTTCTGCTGCTCGCGGGTGCCCTGCAGATCGCCAACACGATCCGGATGGCCGCGTTCACGCGGCGCCGCGAGATCGGGATCATGCGGTTGGTGGGTGCCTCGAACATCTACATCCTGTTGCCGTTCCTCCTCGAGTCGCTCGTGGCCGGCCTGATCGGGGTCGTCATCGCAGCGGGATCGCTCGCCGCGGGCTACTACTTCGTCGTGGTTCAGAACGCTCAAACCTCGATCACCGCTTTACCATGGATTGGCTGGGCGATCTCGCAACTGCCATTGTTGTCATTGCGGCCGTGGGCGTCGCGCTCGCCGTCGTACCCACACTGCTCGCTACCCGCAAGTACCTTCGCATCTAGGACCGATTGGAGTTTCAGCGTGGACAGGGATCTTCCCCGGCGCCCGTTCGTCGCAGACTGACCAACCGCATCGTGCGCGGCATCGTCGCCGCCGCGTGCGCCGTCACGATGGTCTGCGGAACCTGGGCACCGGCCCAGGCCGACGATCTGGATGCCCGAAAGAAGGACCTCGAACGCCAGATCGCGGCGCAGGCCGAGGTCGTCGACGAGGCCCACGCCAAGATGGACGGCGCCGTCGCCGCCGCCGCCGAGGCTCGCACGAAGCTTGCCGACGCCCAGGCCGCACTGGCCAAGGCACAGTCGGCCCAGCGGGTCGCAGAGGACCTCGACGAGCAGCGTGCCGCGGAGCTCGCGGCGGCCGAGTACAAGCTCAAGCAGGCAGAGGCAGACGTGGCCGCGGCCAGGGCTGCACTCGCATCGGTCGACCGACGCCTGAACGAGGAGATCCTCGTCACCACACAGCAGAGCAGCGGACTCATGAACCTCGCGCTGATCTTCACCGACGTCGACGCGACCAACCTCAGTCAGCGTGCCCAGCTCGCCCAGACGCTGTTCGACTCGTCGGCAAAGGAACTCGACGAGCTGGAGACCCGCCGGCTGGCCCTCGAGGACGCCGAGGCGGAGGCCGATGCGGCCGAGGATGCCGCCACCGAGGCCCGCCAGGCGGCGGCCGAACAGCTCGCCGCATCCCAGAACGCGACCCAGCGGGCCGAGGATCTCGAGGCCGATGTGACAAGGCTGGCGGCCGCGGCCGAGGCCGCCCAACGCGCCGCGGCCACCGAGGTGGCCGACGAGGAGAACCGTCAGCGGGAACTCGAGGCGGAGAACCAGAGCGTCGAGCAGCGCATCCAGGCGCGGATCGAGGCCGCGAAGAAGGCCGCCGCAGACAAGGCCGCCCGTGACGCGGCCGCTGCCGCGGCAGCGAAGAAGCCCGAAAAGCCGTCCGGCTCCACCGGCGGCTCGAGCGGCGGTTCAAGCGGTGGGGCTCCAGCTCGAGCAGTTCCGGCTTCGTCTACCCGGTCTCGGGTCGGATCACGTCGAGGTACGGGATGCGTCTCCACCCGGTCCTCGGGTACTGGAAGCTCCATGACGGCACGGACTTCGGGGCCGGCTGCAACGCCCCATCAAGGCCGCGGCCGACGGTGTGGTGGAGGAGCGCTACTACAACGGTGGCTACGGCAACCGCCTCATGATCGACCACGGCTACGTCAACGGCTCGTACGTCACGACCGGGTACAACCATGCGAACCGGTACGTCGTCAGCGTCGGCCAGAAGGTCAAGAAGGGCCAGCTGATCGGCTACGTCGGGTCCACCGGATACTCGACCGGGTGCCACCTGCACCTGATGGTGTGGGAGAACGGCAGGCTGGTCAACCCGATGGCGAAGTGGTTCGGCTGAGTCGGCAGGTGCCATACTGGGCGATGCCCAGGGAGATCGGACGAAAGCTCGTCGCTCAGAACAAGAAGGCCCGGCACGATTACCAGATCGGTGACACGTACGAGGCCGGGCTCGTCCTGACCGGAACCGAGGTCAAGACCCTGAGGCTGGGTCGCGCGACGATCGGGGACGCCTACGCGTCGATCGACGACAGCGGTGAGGCCTGGCTGATCAACGCCAACATCCCTGAGTACGAGTTCGGCACCTGGCGCAACCACTCCGCGCGTCGGACCCGCAAGCTGTTGCTGCACCGGCAGGAGATCGCGAAGCTGACACGGGCCCTCGAGAACTCCGGGCGCACCCTGATCCCGCTGTCGCTGTACTTCAAGGACGGCTACGCGAAGGTCGAGATCGGCGTCGCGACCGGCAAGAAGGACTGGGACAAGCGCCGCGACCTCGCCGAACGCGACGCCAAACGCGAGGCCGAGCGTGCCCTCGCCGTGCGCAACCGGTACAACCGCCGCTGACCCGGCGTCGGGGACGAATCAGGGACTGCCCCGTTGGCCCGGCCCGTGGGCCGAGCACAATGGATGCATGAGCGTTCCAGGCCAGTCCCCATTCGCAGGCTTCACCGAGGAGATGCGCGACCGTGCCATCGCCCACCTCAACGATCTCTACGCGAGGAACCTGATCAACGAGTCGGAGCTCGATCGCCGGCTCGACAAGGTGCTCGGGGCACGGGACCGGGTCGAGTTGAGTCGTTCCCTGCAGGGGTTGGCCCGGATGGCGCCGGTGATGCTCACGCCCCGCGCACCCGGCCAGCCCTCTCCGGCCGAGAACGTGGGTGCGGGGCTGGTGAACCTGTCGGGGCTCATGACGTCCTTCGTCGGCCCGCCATCGTCAAGACGGCCAGCAAGCCCGGCAGCCGGCTCTGGTGGGAGGCCGGGCGGGCCATGAGCCTGCAGCTCACCTTCCTGGCCATCGGGGTCGCGCTCACGGTCGTGGGCTGGATCACCGGGATCGGGCAGTTGGCGTTCCTCGCCTGGGCAGCCTGGTTCGGCGCGACCATCTGGGCGTCGGTTCGTGCCTTCAACGGCAAGCCCTCGACGGGGGTCGCGGAGCCCTTCCTGCTGGCGCGGCCGCATCTGCCGGTGCAGCCGCCCTCCATCACCCGCTAGACTGGGTGGCGACAACTCAACAGGGGTGACTGGTTTCGACTCGGGACGGTAGTCCCAGGAGAAGCGGGCCGAGGATCCACGTTTATCTCGTAAACGCTGCGTGGAAACCAATAAGTGCCAACAACAACCGCACTAACTTCGCTCTCGCTGCCTGATCAGCGATCGAAGGGTCAGCTCAGGGGTGCCTTCCCTCTGATTCCTGGCCTCATCTAGAAGGCTTGCTGAGCCGCCTGTGTGTCAGGGGCGGTTCGGGACTTAACTGATACTGGGTCCGTTTGCGACATGCCGACGTGAGTGCAAGGACCGAGTAAAACGCCTGGTCGGCTGCGCCCGGAGAAGCCCTGGTTCATCTCTTGAGGACGCGGGTTCAATTCCCGCCACCTCCACGAAAGCCGAGAGCAGAGCGAGCTCGCTCTGCCGAGGCTGAGGTTTGAGGCGCGAAGCGCCGATCACCTCCACCCCTGGTTCGTCGTCCGACCGACGACGGACGAGCTGTCAGCACCCGACTCGTCCTCTGCCCCTGGGCGGAGGACGAGTCGTTTCATGTCCGGGTTGAAGATGACGCTGAAGGGCGCTCCGATGGGCCGTCATCCTCCACGTCATCCGTGCGCTCCGGGAGCACACCGGCCTGCGCGGCCTCTTGTGAGAGTGCCGCTCGAGGCCGGATCTGGGAACGCATCCGACCCGCGAGCTGGCGGTGGGTCAGGAGTTGCTCACCACCGAGATCGCGATGCCGATGCATGCGCTGACGGCCAACAGAGCCAGCAGGATGCGGTACGCGACCAGGAGCCTCCGCGAACTCCGCTTGTCGGGTGGAGTGTGGCGAGCAGGGCCAACACCAGGCCGGCCACCAGCAGCGCGGATCCGATGGCCACGGTCGCGACGGAGCCGAGAAGGGTGCCCGCGATCACGGTGAGGCCACCGAGGTTCCACACGAGGAACTCCCACCAGCCTCCGGGCTGGGCGTCGCGACCCTGCCAGTAGGCCCGCGCGGAGCCCGTCACGACCTGGGCGACGCCCAGCACCAGCACGGTGAAGGCGGCCGCCCAGCTCCCCAGGGCCACTTCAAAGGTCCGGTGGCGGCTGCGATCATCCCGCCGACGATCACGAAGGCTGCGCCGGTGGCGCGCATCACGGAAGAACTGGAAAGTTGGGTAAATCCGGTCATGAGGCCAATCTACTCGCCTTGTGAGGATAAAGCCCCAAGTCAGAGTTGACTCATGGGGCAGAAGCTGCCGGGCGGTGCACAACCTCCACGTGCCCGTGTGCGCAGGCGGGCAGCACCGGGTCGGGCCAGTGGCGGTCAACGTCAGCACGGCACCGGACACGCCGATCGGGCCCCGGCCCGCACCGTCCGGCGCCGCCGGGTGGGAGCGAGATGTTCCCCGGGAAAGCCTGCTCCGGCTTGTAGAGTGAGCCTTGTGGACCACACCGGAGCCTTGGCCGTCGGCCAGTTGCTCGTCGCCACCCAGCCCGGGCGCGGCGGCTACTTCGACCGCGCCGTCGTCCTCCTGATCGAGCATCAGAGCGAGGCGACCGTGGGAGTCTGCCTCAACGTCGTCTCCGAGATCCCCGTCCACAACGTGCTCGCCGACTTCACCGAGTTGATGAGCCCGCCTGCCCGGGTCTTCGAGGGAGGCCCGTCAATCAGGACGTGGTGGTTGCCCTGGGTGAGCCCGCATCGGAGTCCACCCTCCGGGCTGGGAGCCCATCACCGGCGACATCGGGGTGGTCGACGTCAACTACCCGAGCGAGCTGCTCGCATCGTCCTTCACGCAACTCAGGATCTTCGTGGGCTGTCCGCATGGTCGCCCGGCCAGTTGGAGGGCGAACTCATCCGCGGATCATGGTTCCGCACAACGGTGCGCCCCGAAGATGTGTTCGGTGATCCCGAGGGTCTGTGGCGGCGGGTGCTCCGGCGCATGGGGGAACGACCGGACGGTGGTCGACCTGGGCCGAGCAGCCCGTCCTCAACTGATTCCTGGCTCAACCCGACGCGTCGAACGCCCATCGGTTTGACCTCCGTCTCTGAAAGACTTGCCCTGGTATGAGGGAGGGTGCAGTGCAGTACGACGCGATCGAGGATGACGACCTGTTGGCACCGAAGGGTGTCGCGACAGGCGCCGAGGACGATGACGCCGACGAGTTCGCCGGCGACTGGCAGCCGGCGCACGGGTTCCCGGACACGCGCCGCGCAGTGCGGATCTGGGTCGATGAGGACACCAGGCGGCTCCGGAGGGTCCGGCTGTCCACCCGGTGGCGCGAGCGGCTCGGCACTGCACGCCTGGAGGATGCGTTCGCGGAGGCGTTCTTCCTTGCCAATGCGAGGGTCGGTGGGATCGACGATCTCGCGGCCCCGACCATCGAAGTCCCCGAGGGGATCCGACGCTCACCTGGGACGACCACCCGAGGATCAGCGCCAGGATCGAGGAGCTGCTGGACCGCTCCGCCGAGCTGGCCGACCGACCTGCGGAGGAGGTCCGTTGGGCCGACTTCCGCGGGGAGACGGTCACCGCCACCAGCGCCCACGGCCATGCCACCGTCACACTCTCACTGGCGGGCCTGACCGACACACTGAAGCTCGACAAGGCCTGGCTGAAGCACGCCCGCATGGGCGAGATCGCCGAGGCCGTGCTCAGCGCCCACGAGAAGGCATACGCGAGATACCGGCCGCCCGTCTTCGTGCCCGGTGAACATGAGGAACTGGCCAGGGAACTGGCGGAGGCGCGGGGCGCGCTCCGCTCGATCATGTCGAAGGGAATCTGACGTGGCAGACGAGAGGGATGACGCCGTCGACGACGGTCTGACCGACGAGGCGGTGCTGCACTACAAGCGGGTCGCCGAGGCGGAGAAGAAGCACCCGAAGAGCGTCGGCAGGCCGTTCCTGCCGGTCGACGGGGTGCAGATGGCCAGCGCAGGTGCCGGCACCGCGGCGGTCGTGTTCATGGAGCAGGACCTCCACGCGTCGGTCTCCGCTGCGCCGAGGATGACCCGTGGGGCCTTGGTGACGATGCCGACCTCGTGCCCGGCGCCGTCACGCGCGCCGACGACTCCGAGGAGGAGAGGAAGCGACGCGCCAGGCAGGGCGCCGCGGTGCGTGGCTCCGGAACCCGCGGGGGAGCGGAGGCAGCGGTGCTGCGGGAGGACCCGCGCCCATGATGGCGCCCGCGGCCTCCGTCGGGGCGTCGGATCGCCCGCCGCGGCCGGAGCGCCCGGCGCGATGGCCCCAGGTGGCATGCTGCCGGGTGCCCCGCGTCGGCGCTGCAGTCCGCGGGTGCAGTCCAGAGCGCCGCCGGCTCCATGCCCGTGACCCTGATCAGCAACGCCCAGAGCTCGGGCCGCGTCGCTGCGGGCCCGGCCTTCGCGCCACCGCTCTCGGGCGGCCTGCAGGCGGCGAGCGCTGCGCCCGGCGCCTACGATCCCGAGCTCGTGCGACAGGCCCTGCACCAGAACGGGTTCGGAGTGGACGAGGCGGACCCACCTCGGCGGCCGGGGAGTCCGTCGGGGAAGAGGGCGACCCGCGGCGCGCCCAAGACTCCAGGTCGACCGCCACGGGCGGTGCCGTTCCCGGCCTCCCCGTGGGGAGCGCCCCGGGCGGCTCGACCGGCCCCGGCGGGAGCCATCCGGGCGTGACGGGACCCGGTGGGAGCCCCGGCGGCTCGACCGGTGGCGGCGGTGGCCCGAGCACGAGCGGGAGCACCGGCGCGACCGGCTCGAACGGCGGCACCGGGCCGAGCACGAGCGGGAGCACCGGCACGTCGGGCAGCACGGGCTCCTCCGGGTCGAACGGCAGCACCGGCTCGAACGGATCCAACGGGAGCGACACCGGTGGGTGGACCCCACCACCAATGGCCCGTCGCCGTCCGGCTGGGACGACACCTCCACGGTGGGCTCCGGCCCACCTTCACCCAAGGGACCCCGACCTACAACGGCGGCCCTGGAGCGGGCTACACGGTCGCCTCGTCTGACCTGCGCCGCGACTCGCAGCAGTGGGCCGAGGTCGCCGATCTCTCGGCACCGATCGTCGACGCGATGCTCGACGCACCCGCCCCGCCGTCATGTTCGGCCACATGCGGGCCCCGGTTCCGGCCTACAAGGTGGCCTTCGACAACTCGCGCACGTTCGTCGAGCAGTCCAGCGACCATCAGGAGGAGATCGCCGAACGGCTCGCCGAGACCGCCGCGAACTTCGACCAGCAGGAGGAACTCGCAGTCCAGATCGCAGAAGGGATCAACAAGTGAGCGCCATCAGCTACACGAGCCTGACGGGGACCCTCTCCAAGCTGGATGCGCTTCGTCACGAGGCCCGCAACCTCGACGCGATCGAGTCGTACCTCGTGATCCAGGCTGCGCGCGCCGCGAAGCTTCCCGGCGTCGAGATCTACGCCGGCTACGCCAGGAACGACGCCCAGCAGGCGTGGGCCCGCACCCAGGACGCCACCTCGAGGCTCAGGTCCTGTCACCAGTGGTTCAGCCAGTCCGAGGAGTCGCTCGACGCACTCCAGCGCGGAGTGGAGGCGTGGGCCACGGCGAACAAGGGCGCCGTCAACGCCCGTGACGCCATGCGTGGCGTGGTCTCGCAGTCGCGCGAGTGGACCGGAGGGGCGCCGAGGAGCAGAGCGGACGCGCCGCCAGGCAGCTCGCCTCGCAGGAACAACTCGTCGAGATCACGGGCGCACTGCGCCACGGCTGCGCCAAGACCCGCACCGTGATGAAGGCCGTCTTCCAGGACCTCCGGCTGACGCTCGATCAGGAACTCACCAGCGCGCGGGGTTCCGCCCGCCGCAACCCGTCGGTCTGGACGGGATCTTCGCGCTCAACGCGCGGGTCAGGTCCACCGCCTCCGCCTGGAGCGCGCCGCCTCCGAGTATGAGGCCGTCCGCGGGGGCGCGGGTGGAGTGGCCAGGCCGACGGGTTGGCGGACATCTTCACCGAGAACGGGGCCCAGCTCTCCGATCTCGTGACGAGGCTCAGGCTCACCAGGTTCGCGGCCATGCCCATGTTCTGAGCGGAGCACTCAGGAAGTAGCCGCACGCAGCGGCCCTTCCCTTGGCTGTCTGGCTACGATGGTGACTCAGGAGCTTTAGGGAGGGGCACCAGTGAGCGATGCAAAGGGCAGGGCCCGGATTCTCGTCGTCGATGATGACGCCGCGCTGTCCGAGATGCTGCAGATCGTCCTTCGACAGGAGGGCTTCGACACGGTGCGCTGTGCGACCGGCGACGTGGCGGTGACAGAGTTCCGGACGTCGCGTCCCGACCTCGTGCTGCTCGACCTCAACCTGCCAGGCCGGGACGGCGTCGAGGTGTGCAAGGAGATCCGCGCCGAGTCCGGCGTGCCCATCATCATGCTGACCGCCAAGTCGGACACCGCCGATGTCGTCTCAGGCCTCGAGGCCGGCGCCGACGACTACGTCGCCAAACCCTTCAAGGCCAAGGAGCTGATCGCCAGGATCCGCACCCGCCTGCGGCGTGACTCCGGTGAGAGCGGCACCGACACCTTGTTCATCGGCGACCTGAGCATCTCCGTCTCCTCACACGTCGTGCGTCGCGGCACCCAGCAGCTTCTCCTCACCCCGCTCGAGTTCGACCTCCTCCTCGCCCTCGCGAAGCGGCCCTCCCACGTCTTCACCCGCGAGGCCCTCCTCGACGAGGTGTGGGGCTACCGCAACGCGGCGGACACCCGCCTCGTCAACGTCCACGTTCAGCGCCTCAGGGCGAAGGTGGAACGTGACCCGAGAAGCCTGAGATCGTGATCACGGTCCGAGGGATCGGATATCGCGCCGGTGAGAAGGTCGCGTAACAGCTCGCGGGGATGGGCCCAACTGTGGTGGAGCTCCCTGCCGCTGAGGGTCCTGTTCAGCACGCTCTCCCTGTCGATCCTCCTCCTGCTCGTGGCGGGGTGCTTCTCATGAACCAGGCCACCGCGGGCGTGGTGCAGACGAAGAAGGAGACCTCCCTCAACGAGGCGGCCGGCGTCTATGGGTTCATGCAGGCACAGCTGCGGGATCCCAGCGTGCGCGGTGTGGCCATCCACGAGACATTGAACCGCCTTGCCGACCTCGCCGACGCGCAGGCGGCCCAGTACCGGGTGGTGATCCAGGGGCCGAGTTCCAGCCTCGTGTCCGTCGGCATCAGGGACGAGTCGGTCCCCGCCGACCTCCGCGCCGAGGTGGAGCAGCGTGAGGGGATGTTCGTCAGTCCTACCCGCGTCGTGTTCACTGATCCCGACGCCGCATCCGAGCCGGGTTGGGCGGTCGGCACGTCGCTGATCGGCCCTACGGGCGAGAGGTACCCGTCTACTACATCTTTCCGATGACCGCGGAGGTGCGGACTCTCAGGTCGCTCCAGACGGCGGTCCTCCTGACGGGTGCGGCGATGACCGGTGCCCTGTCGATGCTCGCATACCTCGTCACCGCCCAGGTCGTCAGGCCCGTGCGGAAGGCGAGCCAGGCCGCCCTGAAGCTGGCCTCCGGTGAGCTCGACCTGCGCCTCAAGGTGCGTGGCACCGACGACCTGGCGTCGCTGGCCAAGTCGATGAACCGGATGGCGGCCCAGTTGCAGCAGCGCATCCGGGAGCTCGAGACGCTCTCGACCCTGCAGCAACGGTTCGTCAGCGACGTCAGCCACGAGTTGAGGACTCCGATGACCACCATCAAGATGGCCTCCGACGTGCTCTACGAGTCGAAGGAGTCGTTCGAACCAATGGAACGCCGCTCCGTCGAGCTGATGAGCTCCGAGATCGACCGCTTCGACCTGATGCTCGCGGACCTGCTCGAGATCTCCCGGTTCGACGCGGGAGCGGCCGTCCTGGCGCTCGACGAGACCGACGTCGCCACCTTGGTACTCGCCGAGGTTGAGGTCAACCGGGGCTTTGCCGATCGGCTGGGGGTCGAACTGACCGCCGATGTTCGCACCACCGACAACAGCGCCCAGGTCGACTCGCGTCGCATCCGGCGCATCGTGCGCAACCTGCTCACCAACGCCCTCGAGCACGCGGAGGGGCGCCCGGTGCGCATCACGGTCGCCTCCGATGACGTCGCCGTCGCGGTCACCGTGCGCGACTACGGGGTGGGATTCGAGGCGGAGGACGCGGCACACGTGTTCGACCGGTTCTGGCGGGCAGACCCCAGCCGGACCCGCCTCATCGGAGGCTCCGGGCTCGGCCTGTCCATCTCGATGGAGGACGCGCGACTCCACCGCGGTTGGTTGACGGCGTGGGGGAGACCGGGCCGGGGAGCCCAGTTCCGGCTGACGCTGCCCGCCTGCCGGAGCACGAGCTGTCCGGGTCACCACTGGCCGTGATCCCCGCAGACGATGCCGCGAGGCCGAGCCGATGAGACGCGTAGTTGCGGCGGTGGCAGCGCTGGTGCTCCTCGCGGTGACGGGATGCGCCACCATTGACACGACCGGCCCGGTCGAGGAGGTCCCCTTCTCCGCGCAGCCACCCGGCATCGATGTGGCACCCGAGCCTCCGCAGGCAGGCGTCACCCCGACGCGACTCGTGGAGGGCTTCCTCCAGGCGATGGCCGACCCCGAGGGCGACTACGCCGTGGCGCGGCAGTACCTGACGGATGAGGCGAACCGGACCTGGGACCCGCACGGCGCCGTCGTCTACGAGGGCACCGTGACGGGGGACGCCGGGAGCGGGGTCCTCGACGGCACCGCCGTCGGACTTCTCGACCCGACGGGGCACTACACGGCCGTCGCGGAGAAGTTGGGGCACGACTTCGGGCTGACGCGCCAGGGCGACCAGTGGCGCATCGGGCTGCCCCCGATGGGCTGCTGCTCTCCCGGTACCTCTTCGAGCGGTACTACGCGCGGGTGCCGGTGTACTACATGAGCACCGCGGGTTCCCACGTCGTCCCCGACCTGATCCACATGCCGGAGACCCAGCTCACCCCACGAGCATCGTGGAGGCGCTCCTCGCCGGGCCGTCGCTTCCGCTCGCGCGTGCCGTCACCAACGCCATGCCATCGGGCGTGACCCTCGGAGATGAGGGCGCGGTCATCGACGCCCAAGGGGTGGTCACGGTCGACATGGTGGGTCTCAGCGCGCTGCTGGGCGACGCGGCGCGGCGTCGCATGGGTGCCCAACTGATCTGGTCGCTCTCGTCACTGCCCGGGTCACCGGCCTCGTCGTGACCAGCGCGGCGATGAACTTCCTCTTCCGGAGGCAAACGCCGAGGGTGTCCTCGAGTTGTCGACGCAGCAGGGCTACCAGGTGCTGTCGCGGGCGGTGCCCAGTTCCGAGCTCTTCGCCATCCGCGAAGGCGTGCCCGGCATCCTGACCGATGCGTTCGACCCGCTGTCCCATGGCGGGATCGCCTATGCCGACCTTGCGAGTTCCTTCGATGGCGGCACGATCGCTCTGGTCGACGAGACCCGCACCCAACTCTTCACCGGGCCACGCAACGGGCTGCTGACCGCCGTGGAGACGGGGTTGACCAACCTGCGCCGACCGCAGTTCGTGCTCGGCGTCGCGTGGGTGCTCGGAGACGACGCGACCGGACGGCCCGTGCTGCTACGCGTCCTGCGGGACACGACGACGGAACAGGTCATCCTCGACGATGAGCCGGGGGAGCGGATCGAGGGCTTCGCTGTGTCACCCACAGGCTCTCGCATCGCCCTGATCCTGGCCGGCCCCGGCGGTCGGAAGCTGGGCGTCGCCACCGTCATGTCGACGACGCCCGCCCGGGTCGTGGCGTGGCGGGAACTGGCACTGTTGAGCGGAGGAAAGAGCCCCGTCACCGACGTCACCTCGGTCGCCTGGGCCGACGAGATGTCCCTCGCCCTGATAGGCACCGCGGATGCCGACCTCTCCGTCTTCACCACCAAGGTCGACGGCTCCGGGATCCAGGACCTCTCGCCGCCCTCGGAGGAGCCGGCGAGCATCACGGCACTCGCCAGGCAGGGTGGCGGACCCATCGCCGTGCTCACAGACGGCGGCACCGTCTGGCGGTACGACGCGCGCACCAGGTGGAGCCGGATCGGCGACGACATGGACGCCATCGGCTACAGCGGCTGACCTGTGGACAGGCGGTGCACGCCCGCCCGTCGTTCCGGATGATCCGGACATGAGTTCATTCCTCGACGCGGCCGCGGACCTCCTGCTGGGTTCCGTCTGCCCCGGGTGCCACAAACCCGGGTGGAACCTCTGCACCGGGTGCGCCCTGCAGCTCGAAGGTGAGCCGGTCCGCGTCCCGCTTGCGAGTGGGTTCGAGGCCGTGGCCGCCTGCGCCTACCGGCCGGTGCTGGAGCACGTCATCCCACGCTACAAGGACGACGGTGCGCTCCAACTCGAACGCCTCCTGGCCCGACTGCTCGCCCGCTCGGTCGGTGCTGCCGGGGTGCCGGCGGACTCGATCCTGGTTCCGGTTCCCTCGCTGCCGAGGGCGGTACGGGCCCGCGGCTTCGACCATGCAGCGCGCCTGGCACGCCGTGCGGCCCGGCTCACCGGACTGCACATGCGGCCCTGGCGCGTCGGGCTGGGCGCGGGAGCGACCAGATGGGGCTGGGTCGCGCCGCACGACAGGGCAACGTCGGCGCCTCGATGCGGGCTGGATACACCGCCTCACCCGTCCTGATCGTCGACGACATCGTCACCACCGGCGCCACGCTCCGGGAGGCGCACAGGGCCCTCACCGAGGCCGGAGTCACGGTGATCGGTGCCGCCGTCGTGGCACGCGTCGACATTCGTGCGTGATAGCTACAAAGTGCTGACACTGATCCGCGGTAACGGTAGCGTTACGTCATGGAAGCGCCGCAGGTGGACCCGGGACAAGGGTTGCCTGCGGCGTTGTTCCATCCGCCAGCGGGAGAGACCTGCGGCGGGCAGTAGGGCCCACGGGCCCCATGACAGACGGAGGAAGCATGGACATCGTCGTCACCGGTCGTCGAATCACGATCAGCCCCGAACTCAAGGAACTCGTCACCGAGCGCGTGACCAGCGTCGAGCGATTGCGCGACCGCGTCATCCGCGTCGAGGTCGAATTCAGCGCATCGGACAACACGAAGGACCCGGCAGATGCCATCACCGTGCAGTTGACGCTCCGGAGCCGTGGGCCTGTCGTCCGCGCCGAGGCGAAGGCAAGTGACAAGATGGCGGCGTTCGAGCTTGCGCTCGACCGGCTCAAGGCGCAGCTCCGCAAGGCCGCCGACCGCCGCAAGACGCACCGCGGTCTCCGCGCTGCCACCGTCGCAGAGGCACAGCAGGTCGCCGAGCCCGCCGCCAACGAGGACTCGGTCGAGTCCCACACCGTCGCCGGCCTCGTGGTCACGGGCGACGGGCCGCTGGTCGTGCGTGAGAAGGAGTTCGAGGCGGAGCCGCTGACACTGGCCCAGGCGCTCGACGAGATGGAACTGGTCGGTCACGACTTCTTCCTCTACAAGGACGCCGACTCCGGTCGGCCGTCGGTGGTCTACCGTCGCAAGGCCTACAACTACGGTGTGATCCATCTCAACGTCTCCTGACGAACCGGCCAGGACGGCGCCCGCCCCGCACGGGGCGGGCGCCGTGCTGCGTGGCTTGGTGGTGGGCGTTAGGATGGCTGGCGGTACGTCGCCGTGTGAGCGGCGCAGGACAGAAGGACAACCTCGTGGGATTCATGGATTTTCTGAGCGGCCTCGGCTCCGGAGCCCAGCTCCGCAAGCTCCAGAAGGTGGCCGATCAGGTCAACTCCATCGAGGAGGAGTTCCAGGCGATGACCGACGCCGAGCTCCGCGCCGAGACGGACAACTTCCGAAAGCGCATCGAGGACGGCGAGTCGCTCGACCTGATCATGCCGGAGGCCTTCGCCACCGTCCGCGAGGCATCGGTGCGTGTCCTCGGGAAGCGGCACTTCGACGTGCAGATGATGGGTGGGGCTGCCCTGCACTGGGGCAACATCGCCGAGATGAAGACCGGTGAGGGAAAGACCCTCGTCGGAACGCTGCCCGCCTACCTGAACGCGCTGAGCGGCAAGGGCGTGCACGTCGTCACCACCAACGACTACCTGGCGAAGTACCAGTCGGAGCAGATGGGCCGCATCCACCACTTCCTCGGGCTCGAGGTCGGTGCGATCCTCGCCGAGATGACCCCGACCAGCGCCGCGTCGCCTACGCCTGCGACATCATCTACGGCACGAACAACGAGTTCGGCTTCGACTACCTCCGCGACAACATGGCGCTCCGCAAGGACGACATGGTGCAGCGCGGCCACCACTACGCGATCGTCGATGAGGTCGACTCGATCCTCGTGGATGAGGCCCGCACCCGCTGATCATTTCCGGCCCGCCGAGGACAACCACGAGTGGTACCCGGTGTTCGCGCGCATCGTCCGGACCCTCAGCCGCGACCGCGACTACGAGGTCGACGAGAAGAAGCGCACCATCGCGGTGCTCGCCCCGGCATCGAGAAGGTTGAGGACCGCCTCGGCATCGACAACCTCTACGAGTCGGCCAACACGCCCCTGATCTCCTACCTGAACAACGCCATCAAGGCGAAGGAACTGTTCAAGCGGGACAAGGACTATGTCCTCGCCTCCGGTGAGGTTCTCATCGTCGACGAGCACACAGGCCGCACCCTGGCCGGACGCCGCTACAACGAGGGCCTGCACCAGGCCCTCGAGGCCAAGGAAGGGGTCCAGATCAAGGACGAGTACCAGACCCTGGCCACCATCACGCTGCAGAACTACTTCCGCATGTACGACAAGCTCGCGGCATGACCGGCACGGCGAAGACCGAGGAGGCGGAGTTCCAGAAGATCTACGGCCTCGGCGTCATCCCGATCCCGACCAACCGTCCCATGGTGCGCGTCGATCAGGCCGACCTCATCTACCGCACGCAGGAGGCGAAGTACGACGCGATCGTCGAAGACGTCGCCGACCGGCACGCCAAGGGCCAGCCGATCCTGATCGGCACCGCCTCGGTCGAGAAGTCGGAACTGCTGTCCGGGATGCTCAAGAAGGCCAACGTCCCCACCAGGTGCTGAACGCCAAGCACCACGAGTCGGAGGCGGGGATCGTCGCGGAGGCGGGCCGGAAGGGCGCCGTCACCGTGTCGACCAACATGGCCGGCCGTGGCACCGACATCATGCTCGGCGGCAACCCCGAGTTCCTCGCCGATCTGCAGCTGCGCAAGTCGGGCCTCGACCCGGCCGAGACGCCGGACGAGTACGAGGCGGCGTGGGGCGCGGCCCTGCACGCCCTCGAGGAACAGACCAGGGCCGAGCACGATGAGGTCGTCGAGACCGGCGGCCTGTACGTGATCGGCTCGGAGCGCCACGAGTCGCGTCGCATCGACAACCAGCTGCGTGGCCGTTCCGGCCGTCAGGGGATCCGGGTGAGTCCCGGTTCTACCTGTCGCTCAGCGATGACCTGATGCGCCTGTTCCGCCCCGAACTGCTGGAGCGCGCCCTGCTCATGATGAAGGTGCCCGACGACGTCCCGATCGACATGAAGTCGGTCTCCAAGTCGATCGAGGGTGCCCAGAAGCAGGTCGAGTCGCAGAACTTCGAGATGCGCAAGAACGTCCTCAAGTACGACGACGTGATGAACCGTCAGCGTCACACCATCTACGGTGACCGCCGCAAGGTGATCGACGGCGTCGACGTGTCGGAGCAGCTCCGTGCGGCCTGTGACCGGGTTGTCGGCGAGGTTGTCCGAACCCATACCCAGAGCATCCACGAGGACTGGGACCTGGAAACCATGTTCACCGAGTTGAAGACGCTGTACCCGGTGTCGATCAAGCTGGAGGACATCGAGGACGACCTGCCCCAGCAGGAGGAACTCGTGGAGATGTTCCTGGCCGACGCCGCGGCGGCCTACGACGCCCGCGAGGAGCAGCTGGGCAGCGACACCATGCGCGAGCTCGAGCGCCAGGTGCTGTTGACCGTCCTCGACCGCAAGTGGCGCGAGCACCTCTACGAGATGGACTATCTCCGCGAGGGCATCGGGCTTCGTGCCATGGCGCAGCGCGACCCGCTGGTCGAGTACCAGCGCGAGGGCGGTGACATGTTCAACGCCATGATGGACGCCTTCATGGAGGAGGTCATCGGCTACCTGTTCAACCTGGAGGTCAAGCCCCGCCCGGCCGAGCCCGAGCTCAAGGTCGGCCTTGTCACCGACGACGAGGGCACGCCCTCGATGTGGCGGGCATGACCGGAGCCGTGGAGACCACGGACGAGGAACCTGAGGAGGCCACGCCGACGGTCCTGGCCAAGGGCCTCGAGCGCAAGGGGAGCAGCGGCTGAGCTACTCGGCCCCCGATGAGAGCGGCGAGGCGGTTCGTAGCGGCGGCCAGACGGCCTCGTCGGTCGAGAAGGTCGGGCGCAACCAGCCGTGCCCCTGCGGATCGGGCAAGAAATACAAGCTCTGCCACGGTCGCCCGGGTCGGCTGCCTGAGGCGCGATTGTGGGGCGGTGCCCGGCTGTGGCCGGGTGCCGCCCCTTCTGACTCCCGGCCCGCCTCATCGCCGGTTCGGGAGCAGCACGTAGAGGTCGGTGCAACGCCAGAAGCTCTCCGCGGCGTCCAGCCGGATCACGCAGGTGAGCCATCTCGACGCCTCCGCAAGGCGGACGCTCGCCTCCACCGCCCGCAGCGTGGGCATCTGGGTGCGGAGCCCGGCGATCCGGGTGTGGCGGAAGCCCCACCGTCGACGTAGTGGACGAGTTGGTGGAACGCCGGCACCTCCAGGTGCGGGCGGAGCTGGTGCAGCGGCCGCCGCCCCATCATGGCCTCGACGACCGCGGAGATCAGCACCAGGGCCTGCGGGGGAGGCGGTTCCGCAGGAGCGTCAGGGATGGCGGTGCGGCGGATCTGGACCTGCGGGGAATGGTGAGTTGTGTCATGGGCCGACGCTAGGCAGCGGGTCGCGGCCGGTGAACGGCCCGGGCCCCACCTGACAACACGTGGGCGTCGCGGACAACACCCTCCACACCGCGGACAACACCTCCCGTCCCGCATGTGCCTCGCGGGAGCTTTGGTCGGTGCGGGCCACTAGGCTGGGTCGCGTGAATCGTCAACTGGTTTTCGTTCCCATCGCCGAGGAAGAGTCAGCGGTACTCGGAGGCGCCCCGCTCGCGATGCCACGCCCCGCCTACACGGTGACCCGGAACTGCTCGAGGAGCTCGGCTACGACGGGGCCGCGTCCGAGGACGCCGAGTACGCTGCGCTCGTGCTCGCCTCGGTCGCCGGGTTGGCTGTCCACGGCATCCGACTGGTGGTTGTCGCGGAGGTCGACGACACGCTCATCTCTGCCGGAGACGACCCGGCAACGGGCAGGTGCTGCTGGCCGAGCTCCCGACCCGCTCCATCACGGCCTGGTTTGCGGACGAGCCGGGCACCGACACCGCAGACGCGGCGGCCATCAGCAAGGGCCTGACCATCGACCAGGTGTGGGAGACCGATCAGGTGCAGGAGTTGCTCAACAACCACGACCTGCTCTGGAACGACGTCGTCGAGTACCGGCGGCAGTAAGGGAGGCACCATCATGCCCCGATCCATCTGGAAGGGGACGATATCCTTCGGGCTCGTCTCCATCCCGTGAGGCTCTACGGCGCCAGCGAAGACAAGGACGTCAGCTTCCGACAGGTGCACTCGTCCGACGGTGGCCGGATCCGGTACCAGAGGGTGTGCGAGGTGTGCGGCGAGGTCGTGCAGTTCGCCGACATCGCGAAGGGCTTCGAGGCCTCGGACGGCAGGATGGCGGTGCTCGAGGACGAGGACTTCGCTAACCTGCCGCTCTCGACGCTGAAGACGGTCGACGTGGTCCAGTTCGTCGACGAGGTCGAGATCGATCCCACCTTCTTCCAGAAGACCTACTTCCTGGAGGCCGAGACCCTGGGCCAGAAGCCGTACGTGCTGCTGCGCGACGCGCTCGCCCGGGAGAACAAGGTCGCGGTGGTGAAGGTGGCGCTCCGCAGCCGGGAATCGCTCGCCCTGATCCGGGCACGGGACGACCTGCTCCTGATGCACACCATGTACTGGCCGGACGAGTTGCGCGATGGGGGCTTCGCCGCACCCCGGCGGAGATCTCCGTCTCCGAGGCCGAGATCGAGATGGCAAAGCTGCTGATCGGGCAGTTGGAGGGTACGTTCGATCCCGACGCCTACAGCGACTCCTACCGGGAGGCTCTGCTGCAGGTCGTCGAGGCGAAGCTGGCAGGTGCCGCCATGCCCGAGTCGGCCGACACCTCGGCACCGGTCGGGGACGTGGTCGACCTGATGGCCGCGCTCAAGGCATCCGTCGAGGCCGCGAAGCAGCGTCGTGAGGCTGCTGCCGCCGCAAAGGCCGGCTGATGCGCCCCACCACGATCTCGTTCCACGAAGAGGACGAGGCCGACCAGACCCGCGCGGCACTCGAGGCCGCCGGGCACCGGGTCGAGGCGGAGCGCGAACGCTTCCTGGGGAGGACGATGACGAGGAGGTGGTGTTCCTCCTCCTCACCGACGCTTCACCCGACGTCGCCCGCAAGCTTGTTGCGGGCGACGGGTTCGTGGTGTCCTAGCGGTCAGCGGGCCAACCAGTCGGTGGCCCTGCGCTCAAGGCCGCGAAGGCGTCGGTGATGAAGGGCTCCACCTGGGTCTCCACCTTCTTGCCGACGAGCGGGATGCGGACCCTCAGGTCGCCGGCGTAGTGCCCTTGGTCTGGGTGCCGGAGGGGTGGAGCTCGGCGGTGGCGTTGACCTCCACCGGCATCCCGGGCACGTCCACCTCCACCGAGCCGGGTACAACGCCGTCCTGGCGGGCCTCGGCGAAGCGGAAGATCATGTTGATCTGGATGGCCTCACCCACGAACTTGCGGAGGCTGGACGGGACCGGGAGCTTCATGCCCAGCGTCGCGTGGTCGTCGGTCACCTCCACGTCATGGGACACGGCGCCGGCATGGTTGGCGACGTCCTCGAGGAAGTCCTTTGTTCGCATCAGGGCGACGACCCGCTGCGGGTCCGCGTCATAGGTGTGGGCGTAGTCAAGCTTCATGGCACCCAAGGGTAGCGGTGAGGGGTGAACAACCCGGAGGGTAGCCGTGGGGGTTGAACAACCCGGCTCAGCGCTTCCCCTCGGCCGCCTTCTCGCTCAGCACCGAACGGTGCGTCTCACGCTCGCGCACCAGCCACTCCGGCGGGCCGCCAGCAGTTCACCGATCTCGTCGGCGGTGAGGGCATCGGTCACGCCCGCCGGGCGAGACCGGAACGGGACACGCCGAGCTTCTGCGCCACCACGTCGCGCGGGAACGGCCCGTTGCGGCGCAGGTCCACCAGCCACGCGGGCGGGTTGTCGCGCAGTTCGTCGAGCTCCTCACGGGTGTGCGGGGACTCCCGGAACTCGGCTGGGGCGGCGGGCAGGAAGATGCCCAGCTTCGCCGCGGCGGTCATCGGCTTCAGCTTCTGGCTCATGGTCGCAGCCTACGGGTAGCCTCACCGGTGTGACGAATCTCCGCATCGGGAAGGTGCCAGGCGTGACGCTCACCAAGTGGGAGCGGATCTGGGGCGAGCGGTTCCCAGGCGTGCCCATGCAGGTGGTCGACGTCGACGAGGCCGGCCAGCGCCATGCCCTTGTCTCGGGCAGCGTCGACATGTGTTTCAGCCGGCTGCCCCTCGACAGGGAGGGCCTGCACGCCATCCCTCTCTACGACGAGCTCCCCGTCGCCTGGTTGTCGAAGGACCATGTGCTGGCCGAGCTGGACGAACTCTCGACGGCCGACCTCGCCGACGAGAACGTGCTGTACGCCTCCGACCAGGCAAGCATCGACCTGGCCAGCTACTCCGCCGCCGTGCTGCGGGTGCCCATGTCGGTGGCCAGGAACGGGTCGCGCCGCGACATGGTCTACCGCCTCGTCACCGACGCCGAACCCACCTCCGTCGTGCTCGCGTGGCTACGCGATGACGAGAACCCACTGCTGGAGGAGTTCATCGGCGTCGTGCGGGGCCGCACCGTCAACAGCTCCCGGACACAGGCGCAACGCCCCGGGGCCCGGGCCCGGAGACGGGAGCCGGGAAACAGCGGCCCGGCCCGAAGGCCCGGCCGGCAGGCAGCGGCCCGCTCCGAAGGGAAGGCGGGGAGGCCGTCACCACTGATCCGCCGTCGTTGGACCACCCGGGGCCCGGGTCCGTTCCACACAACCGCCGCATGCGTCGGCGTGGTCCCCACTAGGATGTGCGCATGAGGATCGACCTGCACACACACTCGCGCGTGTCGGACGGCACGGACACGCCGACGAGCCTTGTGCTGAAGGCACAGGAGGCCGGGCTCGACGTCGTGGCCCTCACCGACCATGACTCCTTCGGGGCATCACGGAGGCCATGGAGGCGGGCAAGCGCACGGGGGTGAAGGTGCTCTGCGGCATCGAGCTCTCGACCGAGCACAACGGGCACTCCGTCCACCTGCTCGGCTACGGCTGCGACCCGTTCGACCGGGCCCTGAACGAGGAGCTCGGCCGGATCCGGTTCGGCCGCACCGACCGCCTGCCCGCCATGATCGAGCAGCTCAGCGCCGCGGGCGTGCCCATCACGATCGAGGACGTGATGGAGGCCGCGGGCGGTGCCCCGGCCGTCGGGCGCCCACATGTCGCCGACGCGATGGTCGCGAAGGGATACGTCGCCGACCGGGACGAGGCGTTCCGCACCTGGCTCGCCGAGGGTATGCCGGGCTACGTGCACCGCTACGCTGTCGCGCTGGAGCGTGGAATCGACCTGGTGCACGCCGCGAAGGGCGTCGCCGTGATCGCCCACCCCTGGGGCAGGGGCAACCGTGATGTGTTGCCCGCACCGTATCTGGAGGAACTGATCCGTTCCCATGATCTCGAGGGGATCGAGGTTGACCATCCCGACCACGACGAGGACACCCGGTCGCTGCTGTTCGAGATGGGCGCCCGCCTCGGCCTCGTCCGCACGGGTTCCAGCGACTACCACGGCCTCGGGAAGAAGAACCACCCGCTTGGGGCGAACCTGACGCGGCCCTCCGCCTACCGCGATCTGATCGGTCGGATCCGGCATCGCGGGGCGTCGTCTGAGCGGGCTCCCGGTGGGAGTCGGCTAGGGTAGGGGACGCACAAAAACACCCCCAGAGACAAGGTTCACTCGATGTCGCTCGACCAGGGCTTGCAAGACGCCGAGGCCTCGCTGGCCCGCTCCACTGAGCGCAGCCGCGAGATCGAGGCGGAGATCGCCAAGGATCCCACCAGGTTCCGCATCCTGACGGGCGATCGGCCCACCGGTCATCTGCACATCGGGCACTACTTCGGTTCGCTGCAGAACCGCGTCCGGCTCGCGGGCATGGGAATCGACACGATGATCCTGATCGCCGACTACCAGGTGATCACCGACCGCGACGGCGTCGGCCCCATCCGCGAGCGCGTCTACTCCCTGCTGACCGACTACCTCGCGGTCGGGCTCGATCCACAGAAGGTGAACTTCTTCACCCACTCCTCGATCCCTGCCCTGAACCAGCTGATGCTGCCGTTCCTGTCGGTGGTCACCGATGCGGAGCTCCGCCGCAACCCGACGGTCAAGTCCGAGCTGGACGACACAGGTGGCCGCCCCATGTCGGGTCTCATGCTCACCTACCCGGTCCATCAGGCTGCCGACATCCTGTTCTGCAAGGCCAACCTCGTCCCGGTCGGCAAGGACCAGCTGCCGCACCTCGAGCAGGCGCGCGTCATCGCCCGCCGCTTCGATGAGCGCTACGGCCGCGCCACTCCTGAGGCCCGGTGTTCCCCGAACCCGACGCCCTCCTCAGCGCCTCCGGCACCGTGCTCGGCCTTGACGGCCAGAAGATGAGCAAGTCGAAGGGCAACACCATCGAACTGCGGATGACGGCGGACGAGACGGCAAAGCTGATCAAGCGCGCCGTCACCGATTCCGACCGGCACATCACCTACGACCCGGCCAACCGCCCCGAGGTCTCCAACCTGGTCAACCTCGCCGCCCTCACCCAGGACCGCACGCCCGCGGATGTGGCCGCGGAACTCGGCGACGCCGGCGGCGGAGGCCTGAAGAAGATGGTCACCGAGTCGCTCAACGAGTACTTCGCCCCGATGCGGGCACGCCGGGCCGAGCTCGAGGCCGATCCTGGCTACCTGGAGCAGGTGCTTGCCGACGGCAACGCCCGGGCGAACGCGATCGCCGAGCAGACCCTCTCCGAGGTCCGCGCGGCGATGCAGATGGTCTACTGAAGTCCCAAGGACGAAGAAGCGGCCGCACCCGTGGAGGGTGCGGCCGCTTCCGGCTCTCACGGGCCGCTCAGCTGGCGTCCTCGGACTTCACCTCGACACCGTTGACCATGCGGCGACGGCGACGGCGAGGCTTGGCCGGGGCATCGGTCGCGACCTTGGCCGCGGAGTGGTCACCGGAGGACTGGGTGGTCCGGTGCGAGCGGCGCCGACGGCCACCGCCCTCGGAGCCGGCCTGGGCACCGGACGCGGAACGCGACGGGCGCTCGGCACGCTCCTTCGCGACCGCACCGGGGAGCCTGCCCTGGTGCCCTCGGGGATGTCGAGGTCGGTGAACAGGTCCGCAGAGGTCGAGTACATCTCCTTCGGCTCACCCTTGTGAAGCTCCAGAGCCTGGTCGATCAGCTTCCAGCGGTGCAGATCCGACCAGTCGACGAGGGTGACGGCGACGCCGGAGTTCCCGGCGCGGCCGGTGCGACCGATCCGGTGCACGTAGGTCGCGTCGGTGTCAGGGCACTCGTAGTTGACCACGTGGCTCACCCGGTGATGTCGATGCCACGGGCGGCGACGTCGGTGGCCACCAGCACGCTGATGGTGCCGGCACGGAACTTCTTGAGCGCGCGCTCGCGGGCCTGCTGATTCAGGTCACCGTGCAGCGCCCGGCGGCGAAGCCACGGTCGACCAGGTCGTCCATGAGCCGCTGGGCGGCCCGCTTGGTGCGGGTGAACACCATCACCTTGGTGGTCTGTCTGCCCTGCAGAAGCCGCGCGATGATCTCCGGCTTGTCGAGGTCGTGCGCCTGGTAGACGAACTGCTCGATGTCCGGCACGGTCATCTGGGCATCGTGGCCCTCCGCGCGGATGTTGATGGGCTTGTTCAGCGTGGCGCGGGCAAGCGTCAGGATCGGCGCGGGCATGGTCGCCGAGAACAGCATGGTCTGCCGGTCGGACGGCGTCTTCCGCAGGATGCGTTCGATGTCGGGCAGAAAGCCCAGGTCGAGCATCTCGTCGGCCTCGTCGAGCACGAGCACCTGCACGCTGCTCAGGTCGAGCGCTCCGCGGTCGGCGAGATCGAGCAGGCGGCCGGGGTGCCGACCGCGATGTCGATGCCGGATTCGAGGGTGTTCAACTGATCGTCGTAGCCGGTGCCGCCGTAGATGGTCAGCACCCGCATCTTCAGGTGCTTCCCGGCCACATCCATGTCGCGGCCGACCTGGAGCGCCAGCTCACGGGTGGGGCACACGACAAGCGCGCGCGGCTTGCCGTGCGAGGGCTTGACGCCCTCGGAGATGGTGACCATGCGGTGCAGCAGGCTGACGCCGAAGGCCAGGGTCTTACCGGTGCCGGTACGGGCCTGGCCGATCAGGTCGCTCCCGCCCAGGGCCAGCGGAATGGCCAGCGCCTGGATCGGGAACGGGTGGACGATGCCGGCCTCAGCCAGCGCCGACGTGATGGATTCGTGGACGCCAAGGTCGGCGAAAGTATCGTCGACCGCAATCTCGTTGTCGCTCAGGGTCAAACCTTCAGTCAAAGGAACTCACGACGCGCGTAGGCGCGGTCGGAGACGGGCGTTTGGTGCCCGAACGACCCCAGTCTAACGCAGGCGTCCCCTCCGGTGGCTCAGACCGTACCGAACCCGACGGCGCGGGCCGCCGGGGCACCGAGGTCGACGTAGCCGATCTTCGCGGCGGGGATCAGGATCCGCCGGCCCTTTTCATCGGTCAGGTCGACGAGTCCGGACTCCGAGAGGGCCTGGCGGACCTGGTCCACGACCTGGTCGGGCGTGGCGGTGGTTTCGATGGCGACTTCGCGCGGGGTGTCTGTGATGCCGAACTTGACTTCCATGTCCGCAACTCTAGCGACTCGGCAAAGCCACTCAGAGTTCGATCCGCACCACCACGACGGTGATGTTGTCCCGCCCGCCCTGCCCGTTGGCCCATCCGACCAGCGCCTCCGCCACCGCGGCAGGTGCCACCTGGGTGGCGACGGTACGTGTGAACAGCGCGGACATCTCTTCGGGCGAGCTGGCGTAGTTCCAGAGTCCGTCGGTGCAGAGCAGCAGCCACCCGTTGGAGCGGGGGAGGTGCGTGATGACGGACGGGGTGACGTTCGTCGCGCTGCGGCCGAGCCACTTCGTGATGGCGTGGGCCTGGCTGGACTTCTCCGCGTCGTCCCGGGACATGCCGAGCATGATGCGGGCCTGCGCCATGGAGTCGTCGGTGGAGAGCAGGTGGCAGGAGCCGTCATCGCCGAGCCAGTAGGCACGCGAGTCGCCGACGTTGCCGACGGCTATGGTGCCGCCGTCGATGCTGGCCGCGATCAGGGTGCAGGCGGAGGGCTCGTCGCGGGCGTCGAGCACGGCCCGGTTGGCGGCCTCGAAGGCGTGCACGAACGCCAGGTTGGTGGCCTGTCCGCGCAGGCGGGCGCCGATCAGCTGCTCGACGACCGTCTCCGCGGCCACCAGCGAGGCGACCTCGGAACCCTGGGCCGTGGTCACGCCGTCCGCAACGGCAAGTATCGCCGTGTGGCCCGACGCGTCGCGCACGGCGAGGCACATCGCGTCCTGGTTGGTGTGGTGGCGCAGCCCCGTGTCGCTGCAGCCCGCCACCCAGGCGGCGGGCACGCGCACGTAGTGCGAACGATCAGAGCGGTCGGCTCGCATCGGCTGGGTCACTCCCGTCTCGGTGGATCGTGGGTCATCTTGTCAGGTCAGCGGGTCGGGCAGCGGTGGGCTCTCAGTGGTGGGCTGTTGCGCCGCCCACAGGTCACCGTACCTGGCGATCCTGGCGAGGGCCTCGGAGGGGAGGTCCGCAGCACCGTGTCGGGGCGCAGCGCGGCCACCTCCTCCCAGGTCAGGGGAGTGGCGACCGAAGGCGCCTCGAGGCCCCGAACCGAGTACGCGGTCACCGTGTTGCGCGCGGCCAGGTTCTGGGCGAAGTCGACGAAGATCAGCCCGCTGCGCGCCTCGCGGCTCATGGTGGCGATGAACAGCTTCGGGTTGGCCGCGCTCAGGTACCGCGCGAGCGACAGCGCGAACGCATAGACCTGGGAAGCGGGCGTCGGAGCGATCGGGACGCTCAGCTGCATCCCCTTGTTGCCCGACGTCTTCGGGAACGCCTCGAGACCCACCTCGGCGAGCACGGTAGCGGTGATGATCGCGCCGCGCGCGGAGTCGGCAGGGTGATCCCGGGCCCTGCGTCGAGGTCGATCATCAGCGTCGTCGCACGTGGCTCGTGATCGCCGTCAAGGATGACACCCTGCCCGCCGACGGAGGCGTCGGAGCCCCTCCACTGTGGAGTGTGCAGCTCGACGGCGGCGAGGTTCGCCAGCCAGGCCAGGGTCGCACGGTCGTCGGCGACCACGTAGCTGACGGTCCCGGCTGATGTCGCCACGTCCATCGTCGACACCCAGTCGGGGTGCCGGCCGGGCGTTCTTCTCGAAGAAGGACTGGTTGCCGGTTCCGTTCGGGAAGCGGACGCGGGTGATGGCGCGGTCGCGGAGGTGGGGAGCATCGCGTCGGCGACCTCGACGTAGTACGAGATGAGCTCGCCCTTGGTGAACCCGTTGGGGAACAGGGGCTTGTCGAGGTTGCTGAGCGTCAGGGCGACGCCATCGACCTCGGTGGCGATCCTCTCGGACATGTGCGGCTCCTCACGCGTCCAGCTGCGGCGTGCATCCGCGCGGACGATCGGGTCACGTCGCGGTGCGGCAAGCATGCCACGGGCGCGGATGAAAATGTCGGTTGATGGTGGTTGCATGGACGCCATGAGCTTCCGGATCGCCCCCGCCCGCCGTCGCCCCTTCCGGGCCTGACGGACGAGCAGGCGGCGGCCACCGATCCACGACCGGGGTGACGGTGGTCCTCGGCGGGCCGGGCACCGGGAAGACGCTGGTGGTCACCGAGGCCGCGGCAGCAAGGGTCCTCGCCGGCAGCTCCCTGGAACGGGTCATCGTGCTCGCGCACTCCCGCACCGCCGCCCAACAGTTGCGCCGCGACATCATGAGGCGGCTGCCGCGGGCCCAGACCTCCGCGCAGGTCACCACGGTGCACGGACTGTCGCTCGGGCTGCTCAGCCGCTACCGGCCGCACGAGGACAGTCCCTGGCGCCTGCTGCGCGCCCCGAGCAGGAGTCCAGGATCCGTGAGCTGCTCGAGGGTGTCCCCGTGGATGCCTGGCCCGAGGAGGTGCGGCTGGCCCTCGGTACCCGCGCGTTCGCACGGCAGTTGCGTGAGGTGCTGGCACGCGCGCGCCAGTTCTCGCTGGACTCCGAGGGCCTCGCCGCCCTGGCCGGTGACGCCGGGGATCCACTGTTCGCCTCGGTGGCCGCGTTCATGGAGGGCTACCTCACCGTCGGCGACTTCTCCGGCACCCTCGACTACTCCGAGCTGGTGTACCGGACCAGGCTCCTGCTGACGGAGCGGGGGTGGCCGACGGGGTGCGTGCAGCCTTCGACGCGGTGATCGTCGATGACGCGCACGAGTCCGACTCCGCCCAGGTCGGCCTCATCGGCGATCTGGCCCGCGCCGGGCTGCCGGTGCTGGCAGTGGGTGATCCGCACCAGCGGATCGGCGGTTACCGCGGTGCCAGCCCGAGCGCGCTCGCGGACATCGCCGAGCTGCCGGGGCCCGCGTGGTCACCCTGACGACGGGGTTCCGTAACAGCCGGGCTGTCGCGGCCGCGTTGGCCGACCTCGACTCCCGGCTCGACCGACGGGGTGCGGCTGCCTCCCCGGCGCCGACGGGCGTCGAGGGCGTTGTGCGGGCCAGGATCTTCGACGACACGTCCGCGGAGCTCGCGCACCTGGCGGCCGACCTCAGGCACGCCGTCACGCACGACGGGTGCACCTGGTCCGATCTCGTGGTCGTGACCCGCGCGGGACGTACCCAACTGAGCCTCGTCGCGAAGGAGCTCGTCCGGCTCGGCGTGCCCGTGGAGGTGTCCGGCGACGAGATAGCGATCGCCGAACAGCCGGCGGTCGGCACCCTGCTGCTGGCTCTCCAGGTCGCCGCCGACGGCGCCCGGCCCGAGGCGGACCAGGCACGTCTTCTGCTGTCTTCGCCGCTGTGCGGGCTCGACGGTGTAGCGCAGCGGAAGTTGGCACGGGCACTTCTCGGCAGGCACCAGGCCCTCGGCAGCTCGACGCTGCTCCTCGGGCGGTGCCTCGCCGAGCCGGTGCTCCTGGAGGGGATCGAGCTACCCGAGGCGGAGCGGGCAGCCGCCCTCGCCGCGCTGCTGCGGCGGGTCGCCGCGATGTTGGAGGGCGGAGCGGAGGTACAGGTCGCGTTGTGGGAGCTGTGGGACGCCACCGGCTGGCCTGAACAGCTCCGTGTGCAGGCACTGCACGGCTCGCGACGTGCCAACGCAGACCTGGACGCCATCGTCGAGATGTTCGATCTGGCAGAACGGGGCGACGAGCTGCGCGGTTCGGCCGGAGCACGCACCTTCCTGACGGAGGTCGCGGGTCAGGAGATCCCGGCCGACACCGGCCGCGAGCTGACCGCGGAGGGCCGCGGGGTGCGCGTCATGACGGCGCACCGCACCAAGGGCTGGAGTTCGAGCGCGTCTTTGTCATCGGGGTGCAGGAGGGCCTGTGGCCGCGGCTGACCCGGGCGGGCCTGCTGCTCGACGCCGAGCGGATCGAGGGCGACCATCTGGCCCCACCCGGCCTGGGGTCGCAGCTCGTGCCGGAGCGCCAACTGTTCTACGTGGCCTGCTCCCGGGCCCGTTCGGTGCTGTCCGTCAGCGCGGTCCAGGGCGTCGACGGCGAGGGTGGCCGCGCTTCCCGCTTCCTCGGCGAACTGGGGGTGCCGGTCGAGCGGGTCCACGGCAGGCCCCAGAAGCTGCTCTCGACCGCGGCCTTGGTCGGCGAGCTGCGCCGCACCATCGAGGACGAGTCCGCCTCTCCCGGGCTGCGGCGCGCCGCTGCCCTGCGGTTGGCCCGGCTGTCCGGGGTGCGGGCCCCGGACGGATCTGCGGGCTTCCCGGGCGCCGACCCGGCAGGGTGGTGGGGCACCGCCGAGCCCAGCTCGGGAGTGCGACCCCGGCCGGGCCGATCGCCATCACCGGCAGCTCGCTGGAGGCCCTGCTCGAGTGTCCCCGCCGCTGGTTCCTCTCGAGGAAGGCGAGGCCGAGGGTGGGAGACAGTCACGCGCCTCCGTCGGCGACATCGTCCACGTGATCGCCAGGCAGGCGGCCGAGGAGGGCCTCGGCGCCGACGAGATGCGTTCCCGCCTCGACATGGTGTGGGAGCAGATCCCGTTCGAGGCGGAGTGGCTGTCAGTGACGGAGCGGGCCGAGATCGACGAGGCGCTGGACCGGTTCGCGGCGTACCACGGCACCGCCGACGTGGTCGCCGTCGAACGCGAGTTCACCGTCCCCCTGCGGATCGAGGACCGCGAGGTGGTGCTCGTCGGCACCGTCGACCGGCTCGAGCGCGACGGCGACGGGAGGCTGCGCGTGGTCGACCTGAAGACGGGCAGGAGGATCCTCAGGGAACCCGATGTCGTGGACAACGCGCAGCTCGGCATCTACCAGCTGGCCGCGAGCCTCGGCGCATTCGAGGAGGTCGCGCCGGGGAGAGGCGGGTCGCTCCCCCGCCCTTGCCTTCGTACGTGGCGGGACGGCGCTGCCCACGGTGGTGTCCCAGCCGTCGATCGACGACTCCCCGCAGCTGAAGGGCGAGGCGCTGGCCGTCGGACCGACGTGGGTGCATGACCGGATCGCGTCGGCCGTCGACATCATCCGGTCGGGCCGCTACGACGCGGCCGAGTGCAACTCGTGCCGGTTCTGCCAGTTCGCCACCTCCTGCCCGGTGAGCAACCAGACCGGAAGGAGGGCGGCCCGATGACGCTGCATCCCATCCGACGGCGCATGCTGGAGACCCCGGCCAGCTTGTCGACGCCCTTCAGATCCCTTCTCCGACGAGCAGCTCGAGGCCATCACGGCCCGCTTGAGCCCGCAGTCATCATCGCCGGCGCGGGCAGCGGTAAGACCACCGTCATGGCGGCCCGCGTCGTCTGGCTGGTCGGTACCCGACAGGTGAGCCCCGAACAGGTGCTCGGGCTGACCTTCACGCGCAAGGCCGCAGCCGAGCTCGCGGAGCGGGTCGCCACGGCGCTCGAGCGTGCCGGGGTCCTCACGGGGCCGACGGCGACGGGCCGAGCTCGTGATGACCTACGACTCGTTCGCTGCCCGCCTCGTGAGCGAGTTCGGGCTCCGGATCGGCATTGAGCGTGATCCGGTGATGGTCACCGGTGCAGCCCGGTTCCGGCTCGCGACCCGGGTGGTGGCCGACGCCCCGGGCCCGTTCCACAAGATCAGCCGGCTGAGCCACCACTCGATCCCCGAACGGATCCTGGCCCTCGACGCCGAGATGCAGTCACACCTCGTCGAACCGCACCAGGTGGTGGAGGCCACCCTGCGCGCCGCAGACGCGTTCCGGGAGGCGCCCCTTTACCGCGGACAGGTGATGGCCGACGTCCGCGGCGCCCTCGCCGCGGGCGATGAGCGGCTCGAGTTGCTCGATCTGGTGGGCAGATACCAGGAGCTCAAGCAGAAGCTGGGGTGGTCGAGTTCGCCGATCAGCTGCGGGAGGCCGTGCGTCTGGTCACCGAGGTTCCTGCCGTCGGCGTCGAGCTGCGGCAACGGTTCTCTGTGGTGCTGCTCGACGAGTACCAGGACACCTCCGCCGCCCAGGCGCGGCTGCTGCGGGAGTTGTTCACCGGGCCCCGGCTTCCGATGCGATGGGTTTTCCCGTCACCGCGGTCGGCGACCCGTACCAGGCCATCTACGGGTGGCGCGGGGCAGCAGCCGCGAACATCCTCGAGTTCCCCTACCACTTCCGACGAAGCGACGGCGCACCCGCCGAGCGGCAGACCCTCAGCATCAACCGGCGCAGCGGGCAGCGGATCCTCGACGTCGGTAACCAGTTGGCCGCGGGCTCCAGGCGGCCCCGGGGAGAAGGGGTCTCCCTGGTGGCGCCGCCCGGGCACGGCCCGGGTCCCTGGCGGCCGCCGCGTTCGACACCTTCCGCGACGAGGTCGACTGGCTCGTCGAGTTCATCGTCGACCGGCACGCGGCGGGGTCGGATGGGCAGATCAGGCGGTTCTCGTGCGGCGCAACGCCCTGCTCGCCCCCTGTTCGAGGCGCTGCGCGACCGTGACGTGCCCGTCGAGATCGTGGGCCTGGGAGGCCTGCTCGGACTGCCGGAGATCGCGCCCATCGTGTCGACCCTGCGGGTACTGGACGACGTGGCCGCCAACCCGGATGTGGCCGCGCTTCTGAGCGGGCCGCGGTGGGCCCTGGGCCTGTCCGATCTCGAGGCTCTCGGCGCGCGGGCGAGGGAACTTGCCGGTGGGGTACGTCGGCTGAGGGCAGCGGGGCCGATCCGCTGCTGGTCGCCGTCACGCAGGCCGATCCCGGGGAGACGCTGTGCCTCCTGGACGCCGTCGCTGATCCGGGGAGGTTCCACTCACCGATGAGGCGCGACGCAGGCTCGCCCGCTTCCACCGTGAGGTCACCGAGCTGCGCAGGCACGCCGCGGAACCGGTCGCCGACCTTGTGACGAGGTCATCTCCACCCTGGGCCTCGAGGCTGAGTTGATCGCGGGCAACCGGGACACGGGCCAGGTCGCCCGGTTCGTGGCGGAGGTGGCGAGCTACACCGACGTCGACGGTGACGGCACCCTCACCGGCCTGCTCGCCTACCTGGATGCCGAGGAGGACTTCGGCGAAGGCCTGATGCAGGCGGTGCCGAGCGAGGACGATTCGGTGAAGTTGATGACGGTGCATCGCGCAAAGGGCCTCGAGTGGGACACGGTCTACCTGCCGAGCCTCGTCGACAAGGTGTTCCCGTCGGATGCCCGCACCGGAGTGTGGCCGTCGAAGGCGCAGTCGATGCCGGCCCCGCTGCGGGGCGATGCCTCCGCCGTCCCACAACTCGGAGCACACACGAAGGACGGGCTCGGTCGGTACCGCGACGCGCTGAAGGCGGATCACCGGCTGTCCGAGGACCGGCTGGCCTACGTGGCCGCCACCAGGCCAAGCAGCTGCTGGTGGCCTCGTCCCACGTCTGGACGCCGGGCAACATCCGGCCGCGCGCCGAGTCGCCCTATTTCACTGTGATGCGCGGTGCCGCAGAGGAGGCCCGCACGTTCCTCGACGCCACCACCGGTGGGCTCGACAGCAACCCGGTGCCGAGCGAGCCGATCCGGCTCGCCTGGCCGACGGGCCTCTCGCCCGAGGTGCTGGCGCTGAGGCCGAGGCGGTCGCCATGGTTCGCGAGGCAGCGGCGGTGCCCGTCGCCGACAGCGATGCGTGGCCTGGCAGTCGGGCACCACCAACGAGACGGAGGCCGCCCAGGTCGCGGCGTGGGACGAGAGCGCCCGGCACCTCACCGACCTGCTCGCGCGCCGTCGTGACCGGGCGGTCGGGCTGCCCGATGGGTTGTCCGCGACCGCCCTGATGGCGCTGCGCAACGATCCGGACAAGTTCGCCGCGAGCCTGCTGCGTCGGATGCCGCGCCGTCCGTCGATGGAGGCGCGCATCGGGACCCGCTTCCACGCCTGGCTACAGGAACGCTTCGAGCTTCCGGCCGGCCTCGACGAGCTGGTGGCCGGCCATCGGCACCGACCGACGAACTGGCGCAGCTGATCGCCGCCTTCGAGGCGGGACGGTTTGCCGACCTGTCGCCGATCGGCGTCGAGGTGCCGTTCCTGATGCGCCGCGGCGGACACGTGCTGCGTGGCCGCATCGACGCCGTCTATGCCTGGAACCGCGACGGGCTCGACTACCTGGTGGTCGACTGGAAGACGTCCGACCACAGGGCGGATGCGCTCCAGTTGGCGGTGTACCGTCAGGCGTGGGCCGAGGCACGCGGGGTCGATCCGGAACGGGTGGGCGCAGCGTTCTACCACGTCATGGCGGACCAGCTCCGGGTGGTCGCCGCGCCGGCCTCCCTGATCGACGCGGCGCTGAGGAGTGGAGGCGGATGGTGAGCCACTGGTCGGGGCCCTCGTCTCTGGACCGGGTCCCGGGGGCACGCGAAGCCGGCGAACTGGACAAGGCCTGGCGCTCGGCCCTTGTGCTCCGCATCGACGGAGACGGGAGGGTCGCCTCCGACGGTGGACGGCCGAAGGCGACCCCTGCGGCAGGCGTCCGAGGGCCGCAGGACATCTATCTCGGTGTCTTCGGTGACCGACCGTGGTTCGCCCGGCCCGTCGCCCGGCTCGACGGCGAGTCCATCTCGTGGCGTGAGGCGCCACCCCAGGCCTACGACCCGCTGGCGGCTGCGGTGTTCCTGGCCCGCTGGAACGCGCAGGCCCCGCCTGCGAACGGTGCGGTGCCCGCACCGATCCCGACCAGGGCGGCGTGCGTAGGGTGTGCTCCCGGTGCGGCGCGCTGTCGTTCGCGCGGATCGACCCGTGCGTCATCGTCGCCATCACCGATCCCGACGACCGGCTGCTGCTGGCCCGCAACGTCGCCTGGCCGGAACAGCGGGTGTCGATCATCGCCGGGTTCATCGAGGCGGGGGAGTCCGTCGAGCAGGCGGTGTACCGGGAGGTGGCCGAGGAGGTCGGGTCACGCTCGGGTCGCTCGGCTACGTGAGCAGCCAGCCGTGGCCGATGCCGAGGTCGCTCATGCTGGGTTTCGAGGCGCGCGCCGTCGACGATCGCATCATGGTTGACGGCGATGAGATCCTACGGGCCGCCTACTACTCACGGCCCGAGCTCACGGAGGCCGTCGAATCCGGTGGGCTGATCCTGCCTGGAGGGGCCTCCATCGCACGACAGCTGATCGACCGCTGGCTCGGCCGGCTCTGATCGACGCGCCCGGTCCGGGTTCACGCGTCACGAGCTCCCGTCTGGACCACCCGGAAAAATCGGCCACTGACCGATTCTGGTCGGTCTGTCTGGAAATGGTGGCCACTGACCCCGACCTCCCTCGGGGCTCGGGTCCATCCTGCTTGGAGTCTTCCGGACAGAGACGGCTACTGGCCGATTTTGCGGGCCGCCTCGTCTGGGTGGTCGCGGGTCAGTGGCCGGAACTTTCACCCTGACCGATCCGAATCGGCTACTGGCCGATTTTGCGGGCCGCCTCGTCAGGGTGGTCGCGGGTCAGTGGCCGGAACTTTCACCCTGACCGATCAGAATCGGCTACTGGCCGATTTTGCCAGGCCTCTCCCGGACGGGGACCCGGACGAGGACGGAGGACGGGAGGACGGGGCGAGACGGCGGCGGGATCGTCAGCCGGTGGCCGTTGCCACCGCGATCCCGCCGCCGTCATCATGGTTATGAACCTGTTCCACCGGGGCGTAGGAGCCCCTCACCTCAGCCTGGGCTCAGTTGGCCCTGAGCCTGCTCGTCTCGTCCTGGATCTTTGCCGCGACCTCATTCAGCTTCTCGCGGTGGGCCGCAGCATGGTGTGCGCAGAACATGAGTTCGCCTCCGGAGCGGAGGAAGACCCGCAGGTAGGCCTGGGCCCCGCAGCGGTCACAACGATCGGTGGCGGTAAGGGTCGGGTCGATAGCGAGTTCAGTCATCATGTCCTCCCGGGTCTCGTGTATCTCGTCTCTCCATTGTCCAACGTACCGGGGCCGTTCAATGTTCCCACCCACCACCGGCGCGTTTCGTTGGCCTGCTAACCGCCGGGGCCGGGTAGCCTGTACCGGTGCAGACGACGGGCAAGCAGCAACATTCGCGAGACTACGAGGCGAAGAACCTTCTCGTCCTGGAAGGGCTCGAGGCCGTGCGGAAGCGGCCCGCCATGTACATCGGCTCCACCGACACCCGCGGCCTCATGCACTGCCTCTGGGAGATCATCGACAACTCCGTCGACGAGGCCCTCGCGGGCTTCGGTGACCAGATCGACATCGTGCTCGGCGGCGACGGCTCCATCGAGGTCCACGACCACGCACGCGGGATCCCCGTCGACACCGAGCCCGCACCGGCCTGTCCGGCGTCGAGGTGGTCTTCACGAAGCTCCACGCCGGCGGCAAGTTCGGCAACTCCTCGTACAACGCCACCGGCGGCCTCCACGGCGTCGGTGCCTCCGTCGTCAACGCGCTGAGCTCCCGGATGGACGTCCAGGTGGACCGCAATTCGGCGACCTGGGAGATGAGCTTCAGACGGGGCGTCCCGGGGTGTTCGACGGCGATGGCCCCGATGCGCCCTTCACGCCGCAGAGCGGGCTCCGCAAGGTCGGCCGCGTGGCCAAGGCCAAGACCGGCACGCGCGTACGCTACTGGCCCGACCGGCAGATCTTCCTCGCCGACGCCGGCCTCTCCATCACCCAGCTCCACGACCGGGCCGCCAGACCTCGTTCCTCGTCCCCGGGCTGCGGCTCGATGTGACCGATGCGCGCGACGGTGCGTCCGAGCCCGAGTCGTTCGTCCACGCGGGCGGCATCACCGAGTTCGCCGACTTCCTCGCCGCCGATGCCCGCTCACCGAGGTGATCCGGCTGAAGGGACCGACTCGTTCGTCGAGACCGTCCCGATGCTGGACGACGCGGGCGCCATGACCGCCACCGACGTCGAGCGCGACCTGGACGTCGACATCGCCGTGCGCTGGGCACCGGTTACGACTCCACCGTGAAGTCGTTCGTGAACATCATCGCCACTCCCAAGGGCGGCACCCATGTGAGCGGCTTCGACCGCGGCCTCACGCGCGCCTTCGTGAAGTCGTTCGAGGGCACCCGCGGCCTGCTCAAGGCCGGTGAGGAGATCGTCAAGGACGACTGCGTCGAGGGTCTGACGGCGGTCGTGACCGTCCGGCTCGCCGAGCCGCAGTTCGAGGGCCAGACGAAGGAGGTGCTCGGCACGCCCCGGTGCAGCGCCTCGTCGCCCGCATCGTCGAGAGCGAGCTGGGCGCGTTCCTCTCAGCCCGAAGACCCGCCAGGTGGCGCGTCAGCTGCAGGAGAAGGTGGTCGCCGCCTCCCGCACCCGGGTCCAGGCCCGTGCCCACAAGGAGAACCAGCGGCGCAAGAATGCACTCGAGTCCTCGACCCTTCCCCGAAGCTGAAGGACTGCCGCTCCAACAACGTCGACCTCACCGAACTGTTCATCGTGGAGGGAGACTCGGCGCTCGGCACCGCCAATGTCGCCCGCAACTCCGAGTTCCAGGCTCTCCTGCCGATCAGGGCAAGATCCTCAACGTGCAGAAGGCCTCGGTGGGCGACATGCTGAAGAACGCCGAGTGTGCCTCGATCATCCAGGTGGTGGGCGCCGGTTCGGGCCGCACCTTCGACCCGGAGAACGCCCGCTACGGCAAGGTGATCTTCATGGCCGACGCCGACTCCGACGGCGCACACATCCGGTGCCTGCTCGCGACGCTCTTCTTCCGCTACATGCGCCCCTCGTGGAGGCAGGACGCGTCTACTCGGCCGTGCCGCCGCTGCACCGCTTCGAGCTGATCCAGCCGAAGCGCGGCCTCGAGAAGTACATCTACACGTATTCGGATGCCGAGTACCAGCGCAAGCTCGCCGAGCTCACCAAGCGGGCCAGAAGTTCAAGGAACCGCAGCGTTACAAGGGCCTCGGCGAGATGGACGCCGACCAGTTGGCCGACACCACGATGAGCCCGAGGCACCGCACGCTGCGCAGGCTCACCGTCGACGACGCCGCCAACGCCGAGCGGGTGTTCGAGATGCTGATGGGCAACGACGTCGCTCCCGCAAGGAGTTCATCATCGAGGGCGCCTACGCGCTCGAGGCCGACCGCATCGACGCCTGAGCGGGCCGACGTCCTTCACCGGACATGCGGAAGGGTCCGTCCCGCAGAAGCGGAACGGACCCTCGGCGGGGAGCCGTCAGTCGACGAGAATCACCCACAGATGACGCGGCCCGTGCACACCCTCGACGCGGCTCAGCTCGATGTCGCTGGTCGCGGAACCGCCGCTCAACCAGGTCACCGGACGCCGTGCGCGGAGCGCCGGTGCCAGCCTCGCGATGCCCTCCGGAACGTCGCTGACCACCTGCTCCGCCCGCACCACGCACACGTGGCAGTCGGGCAGCAGGGACAGGACGCGGCGACCCTGGCCGGAGCCGTGGTCGAGGGCGATGGTGCCGGAGTCGGCCATCCCGACCGCTGCCGTGGTGACGACGGCGCCGATCACGTTCAACTCGGCGTAGCTCAACTCCGGGTCGTCGCGATGGACCTCGACGTCGCTCGCGGCGACGGCCTCCACCCATTCGGCCGGAAGGCCGTCGGGCAGCACGGCGCTGGTCGCGCCGAGTCCTTCGAGGGCTTCGACGATCGCGCGGCCCACACCGGCGTCGTCGACGCGCACAACGCGCGCCTTGTAGTCCTCGACCTTCTCCACGAAGTCGGCGAGCACGTCGACGGTGGAAAGTGCCTGACCGTAGGACCAGTGCACGGGCACGTCCACGGCCGGGTCACTCTGGGCCACGTCGGTGGTCGCCCTGCGGATGCGTCGCAGGATCTCCTCACGCGCGCTCATCGTGCGCCTCCCTCTCGGTTCTTCTTCCACCACTGACGGAAGGTCTCCGTCGGTGGCGGCTCGACGTCGCGGGCCTGGAGCCAGCGGCCCGCAAGCGGCACGGGCATGGGCCCGATCCACTTGTCCTTGTAGATGCGCCCGCCATCCGGGAACCCTTCTGGACGGCGGCCAGGTGCTTGCCATCGGACATCACCCAGGCCGCGCCCTTCATGATCGTCTGTTCGATCGTGGGTGCTTGGACGTCTTGTAGTCGGCCACCTTGTGCCGCAGGTGCACGAGGATGTCGGTGAACGGGATCCGCACCGGGCACACCTCATTGCACGCGCCGCAGAGGCTGGATGCGAAGGGAGCGCACGGTCGTTCTCGTTCTCCAGTCCCGCAGCTGCGGGCCAGGATCGCGCCGATCGGCCCCGGATACATGGAGCCGTAGGCGTGGCCGCCGACCCGCTCGTAGACGGGCAGACGTTCAGGCAGGCGGAGCACCGGATGCAGCGCAGCGCCGCCCTCCCGACCGGGTCGGCCAGTACGTCGGTGCGCCCGTTGTCGAGGAGGATGACGTGCAGGTCCTGCGGCCGTCGCCGGGTGTGACACCCGTCCAGAGCGAGGTGTACGGGTTCATCCGCTCGGCGGTCGACGACCTGGGCAGCAGCTTCAGGAACACCTCGAGGTCCTCGACCGTCGGCACGATCTTCTCGATGCCGACCACGGACACCAGCGTCTCCGGGAGGGTGAGGCACATGCGCCCGTTGCCCTCGGATTCGACGATGACGAGCGTGCCCGTCTCCGCCACGATGAAGTTGCCGCCGGAGACGCCCATCCTGGAACGCAGGAACTTCTCCCGCAGGTGGGCGCGTGCCGCGGCCGTCAGCTCGCCCGGGTTGTCCGACACGTCGGCCGGCGCGGGCGTGCCGTAGGTGCCCATCTCGGTGGTGAAGATCTCGCGCACCTCGGAGCGGTTGCGGTGGATGGCCGGGACGAGGATGTGGCTCGGCAGGTCGTGACCGAGCTGCACGATCAGCTCCGCCAGGTCTGTCTCCCAGGCCGCGATGCCCTCGGCTTCGAGCGCCTCGTTCAGGTCGATCTCCTGCGTCACCATCGACTTGATCTTGACGACCTCGTCGACGCCCTTCGCCTTGGCGATCTGGGCGACGATCTGGTTCGCCTCCTTCCCGTCACGGGCCCAGTGCACGGTGACCCGGCCTCGGTCATCGCCTTCTCCGCCTGGATCAGGTAGTGGTCGAGGTGGCGTCCCACGCGGTCCTTGATCTCGGCCCTGCGGTGCGCAGATCCTCCCAGTTCGGCACCTCGGCCGCGCGCAGGATGCGCTTGGCGCGGATGGTGCCGGTGGCGTGGCGCAGGTTCTTGCGCTGCTCGGCCTTCGCCAGTTCAGCCTTCGCCGCCTCCGGGAAGGGCGGGATGCCCAGCCAGGACGGGGTTCGGGCGTGAGGCGCTGATGCGTGGTGGTCATGCCACAGCCTCCTTTTCGGTGCTTGCGAGGATCTCCGCGATGTGGATGGTCCTGATCCCCGAGCGCTGGCGGTGCAGGACACCACCGATGTTCATCAGGCAGGCCTGATCCCCGCAACGAGGTACTCGGCGTCCGTGGACCGGACGTGGCGCGCCTTGTCCGACGCCATGGCGATGGACACATCCGGATTCTTCACCGAGAAGGTGCCGCCGAAGCCGCAGCACTGCTCCGCCATCGGCAGCTCGACCAGATCGATGCCTCGCACGGCGCGCAGCAGCTGCAGCGGCCGGTCACCGACCTTCGCGATGCGCATCGAGTGACACGTCGGGTGGTAGGTGACACGGTGGGGAAGTAGGCGCCGACGTCGGTGACGCCGAGCACATCCATGAGGAACTCCGTGAGTTCGTAGGTGCGCGACGCCACCGCGGTGGCGTCCCTCTCCAACCCGGGTCGCCGGCCCAGTTCGCGAGCATGGCGTGCTGCTCGCGAACCGAACCGACACACGACCCGGAGGGCCGACGATGTAGTCGTACCCGCCGAACGAATCGACGTAGTTGCGCACCGTCGGCATCGCTTCCTTGTAGTAGCCCGTGTTGGTCATGATCTGCCCGCAGCAGGTCTGCTTCTCGGGTAGACGACCGTGCAACCCAACCTCTCGAGCAGCTTCACCGTGGCGATCGGGATCGACGGCTTCATCGTGTCATTGATGCACGTGGCGAAGAGCGCCACGCGGATGCCTGCGTCTGGCATGTCTGACCTTCCGTGGGTGTTGACGTCAGTTGAAGGTCGGCAGCATCCAGCTGAGGACCGGGGTGGACTGGAGGCCGATGAGGACGCAGAGCACGGCGAGCATGCCGAGGCTCCACCAGATGACCTTGCGGAACAGCTGCGACTCGGCACCGAGCAGGCCGACGGCCGAGCATGCGATGGCGAGGTTCTGCGGGCTGATCATCTTGCCGACCACACCACCTGTGGTGTTGGCGGCCACGAGGAGCGTCGGGTCGAGACCCACCTTGTTGGCCGTGGTCTGCTGCAGCGTGGCGAACAGGGCGTTGGCGGAGGTGTCGGAGCCGGTGACCGCGGTGCCGATCCAGCCGAGGATCGGCGACAGGAAGGCGAATGCGACGCCGACGCCCGCGATCCAGGAGCCGATGGTGATGGTCTGGCCGGAGAAGTTCATGACGTAGGCCAGCGAGAGCACCGACGCGATGGTCAGTGCCGACCAGCGCATCTTGTGGATGGTGGCCAGAGCTCGCCCACCATGTCCTTGAAGGAGACGCGGTAGACGATGCCGACGATGATCGCGGTGATCACGAGCAGCGTGCCGGGGCTTGAGAGCCACTGGAAGTTGTAGATCGCCGACGGGGACGCCTCGCCCGCGGTGGTGAGCAGGTTGCCGTACAGCCCGGGCCACTTGATCTTCAGGTCGGTGCTGGCGAGGAACGACACGACGGCCGGGATCAGCTTCGCAGCGGAGAAGATGGCGATGACCAGCAGGTAGGGGAACAGCGCCATGAAGATCCTGCCGCCGGTCAGGGCGTGCGCGGGCTGGGCGTGGGTCTCGGAGACGTCGTCGAGCTTCTCGAGGCTGCGCTCGGCGGCCAGCCGCTCGAGGGCCTCTTCTCCACCCTGGGGCTTCCAGAAGCGGAGGAACACGACGCCGACCGCGAGGGCGAACAGCGACGCGATCACGTCGGTGAGCTCGACCGACAGGTAGGTGGCGGAGATCCACTGCGCGACGGCGAACGATCCACCGATCACGAGGGCTGCGGGCCAGACCTGCTTGAGGCCCTTCCTGCCGTCGGCCAGGAGCACGAGAAGCATGGGGACGAACAGCGCAAGCACGGGGACTGGTGGCCGACGTAGGCGCCGATCTCACGGTAGTCGATGCCGGTCAGGTTGCCAGCGGTGATGATCGGGATGGCGACGGCGCCGAACGCGACCGGTGCGGTGTTGGCGAGCAGCACGACCATGGCCGCACGGAAGGCGGAGAAACCGATCGACATCAGCATCACGCCGGTGATGGCGACGGGGGCGCCGAAGCCGGCGAGGGCCTCCATCAGGCCGCCGAAGCAGAACGCGATGAGGATGGCCAGGATGCGCGGGTCGTCGGAGATCAGGCTGAAGGTGGCCCGGAGGTCCTCGAACCGTCCGCTCACGACGGTGACCTGGTAGAGCCAGATGGCCGTGAGCACGATCCAGGTGATGGGGAAGAGTCCGAATACCGCACCCTGGGTGCCCGCCAGGAGTGCGAGCCCGACCGGCATCTTGAACGCGAAGACTGCGACCAGAATCGCGGTGGCGAGCGACGTGAGGCCGGCCCAGTGGGCCTTCCACTTGAGGACGCCGAGGGTGAAGAACATCACCAGGAGGGGAGGAGCGCAACGAGGGCGGAGAGCGTCAGACTCCCCAGCGGCTCAAGTTGAGGTGTGAACATGTGTGGAACTCCATTGTCCGTGTGTCTGACCAGCGGCAAGCTGGTCAGACCAAACGTTAACACGTCATCCTGGAACAGGTCAGACCAACCCCACTTTGGGCTGCAAGCCCTTGCCGGATGAGTGACAATTGGCTCATGAACACTGCTAGCACAGGCGGCTTTGAGGCTGTTCTTGATCACCTGACGACCGAGATCCTCGATGGGCGTGTCGTTCCGGGGGACAGGCTGCCGAACGAGCGTGACCTCGCCTCCCAGTTGGGGCGAGCCGCAGCGCCGTCCGTGAGGCGATCAAGGTGCTGCAGACCCAGGGGTCGTCACCTCCCACACCGGCCCCGGTGGTGGCACACGGGTCGCGGCGAGCCAGGGGCGGCGCTGGGCAGGATGTTGAAGCTACACGTCGCGCTGGACGCCATCTCGTTCTCTGAGGTCACCGAGACGCGCGTGGTGCTCGAGCGCGCCGCCGCCTACGCGGCGGTGGAACGGCTCGACGACGCGGCGATCGACGCACTGGAGGCGATGGTCATCCAGATGAAGGAGACGAAGGACTCGGTCACCTTCAACTCCCTCGACACGGGCTTCCATGTGGCCATCGCCGGACTCGGTGCGAACCGGCTGATCCGCGACGTCACGGTGGCGATCCGGGAGGCGGTGGCCAAGCCCATCCTCGTCGCCGAGAACGCGCTTCCCGACTGGGAGGTGGTGCGCGCCCAGCTGAACGTGGAGCACGAGGCCATCTTCGACGCCCTGCGGCAACGGGACGGCAGGCTCGCCGCCGAACGCGTCGAGGCCCACATCAGGCAGGCGCACCGGGCACTGCTGCCCTGAGGCGCGACCTGTCAGATGATCTGTTCGAGCCGACCCGTGTCGACGTCGTACATGAAGCCGCCGACCTCGGCGTGCCCCGTGATGAGCGGGTGCGAGCGCACCATTTCGACGTCCTCGTGGACGCGGGTCATCTGATCCGGTGACGACCCGAAGGTCATCCAGGATGCGTTGACCCCGTTGGTGTCGCGGATCTTCCTGCGGACGTCCTCGTCGGTCCCGGTTGCCATGGCGCAGCGCGTGTGCGGGATGATCATGATCCGGTCGACCTGGAGGAGTTGGACGCCGAGCACACAGCCGTTCATGACGGAGGTGGTCACGCGTCCGCCGGGCGAGCGCAGGATCTTCGCATCGCCGAGATGGAGGCCGAGCATGCCGAGCGGCTCGATCCGCGAGTCCATGCAGGTGACGATGCACACGCCGGCCCGGGCCACACCGTCGAAGTTCGCATCGGTAAAGGTGGCCGCGTATTGCGCGTTGCGGGCCAGCAGGTCGTCAAAACTCATATCACCGCTTCCTAGTCGAAGAGGGACTCTACTCCCGTGTCGGTCCCCGGGGATGGCTGCCCAGAACGACCCGCGAGCATCGCGACCGGCTGCGACATCGGCGTTCCCGACCCGTCCCGACGCCCCGGGAGGTGGGCAGCTCCACCGGGGAGCCGCTGGCCGCCGCTGCCACCACCGGGCGGGCCCGATGGCCGCGATGAGAAGCGTGTCCTCACCCTTCAGGAAGCGGTGGGCGCGCACGCCGCCCGTGGCACGGCCCTTGGCGGGGTACTCGGACAGCGGGTCACCTTCGCCATGCCCGTCTCCGTGCCGGGCAGTGACGTGGAGTTTCCGGACACCGTCACCACGTGATCGTTGTCAGGATCGACGGCGCCGAACCAGATCACCCGAGCCCCCGGGACAGCTTGACGCCCGCCACGCCGCCGCCGGAACGCCCCTGGGGCGAACCGCGGAGGCCGGGAAGTGCAGCAGCTGTGCATCGCTGGTGATGAACGCGAAGTCGCACCCGGCATCGGTGAGTTCGAGGGCGCCCACGATGCGGTCGCCGTCCTCGAGCCGGATCACGTCCCAGGCGTCCTTGCTCAGGAGCTCGGGTTGACCCGCTTGACGACGCCCTGCTCCGTGCCGACCGCGAGCCCGAGCGACCCGGGATCGAGCGAGGTGAGCCCGACCGGGCGTTCACCCGACTCCAACGGCCACAGTTCGTGGGCCAGGCTCCCGCCCTGCAGGTTCGGCGCCGACGCCGTCAGCGGGACGGTGGGGAGATCGATGGCCCGGCAGCGGATCAGCCGTCCGAGGTTGGTGACCACCCCGAACTCGCCCTGCGCGGTGCTGGCTAGCCTGGCGACGATGACGTCGTGGGCCGAACGGCCCTCGACCGGGATCGGGTGGTCGGTGTCGGTGCGCGCCACCAGGCCGCTGCCACTCAACAGCACCCAGCACGGGTCGTCGGGCACCTCGAGCGGGGTCTTTGCCACAGTGGTCGCACCAGAGGCCGCGAGCAGCACTGTGCGGCGCGGGGTGCCGAACTCCCTGGCCACCTGGGCGAGCTCCTCACCGACGAGCCGGCGCAGCACCGCGTCGTTGTCGATGATGTCGCGCAGCCGGGCGATCTCGTCGGCCAGCTCGGAGGCCTCCTTCTCCAGTTCGATGGTGGAGTAGCGCGTCAGCCTGCGCAACTGCATGTCGAGGATGTAGGTGGCCTGCACCTCGGTGAGGTCGAACGCGCCCATCAGGCGCTCACGGGCCTGGGAGGCGTCGTCGGACGACCGGATGATGGCGATCACGTCATCGATGTCGGCGATGGCCGTGATGAGGCCGCGGACCAGGTGGAGCCGGTCCTCGGCCTTGGCGAGCAGGAAGTTGGAGCGCCTGAGCGTGACCTCCAGGCGGTGACCGAGGAAGACCTCGAGCATCTCCTTCAGGGTAAGCGTCCGGGGTTGGCCGTCCACCAGCGCGACCGCATTGATCGCGAACGTGTCTTCGAGCTTGGTCACCTTGAACAGCTGTTCGAGCAGCGCCTCGGGGTTGATCCCGTTCTTCACCTCGATGACCAGCCTGGTGCCGTTTGCGAGGTCGGTCAGGTCCTTGACATCGGAGATTCCGGAGAGCTTCTTGTCGTTGACGCCCTTCTTGATCTGCTCGATGATCTTCTCGGGCCCGATCATGTAGGGCAGCTCGGTGACGACGATGCCCATCTTCCTGGGGGTCACCTTCTCGATACGGGTGGTGGCCCGGATCTTGAAGGTGCCGCGCCCCGTGGCGTAGGCGTCCCTGACTCCGTCGAGGCCGATGATCTTTCCGCCGGTGGGGAAGTCGGGGCCGGGAATGTGGCGCATCAGCTCGTCGAGCCCGATGCCGGGGTTGCGCAGGAGCTGCTGCAGCGCGGCCACCACCTCGATGAGGTTGTGGGGCGCGATGTTGGTGGCCATGCCGACGGCGATGCCGGTGGCGCCGTTGACGAGCAGGTTCGGCAGCGCCGCCGGGAGCACGACCGGCTCGGACTCCTTACCGTCGTAGTTGGGCTTGAAGTCGACCGTGTCGAGGTCGAGCCCCCGCGTCATGGCGACGGCGGGCGAGGCCATCCGGCACTCGGTGTAGCGCATGGCGGCGGGCCGGCGTCGAGGGAGCCGAAGTTGCCGTGCCCGTCGATGAGCGGGAGCCGGACCGACCACGACTGCCCATGCGGACCAGCGCATCGTAGATGGCGGTGTCCCCGTGCGGGTGCAGCACGCCCATCACCTGCCCGACGACGCGGGCACACTTGACGTGGCTGCGGTCGGGCGGATGCCCATCTCGTCCATCGAGAACAGGATGCGCCGCTGAACCGGCTTGAGGCCGTCGCGGGCGTCGGGGAGTGCGCGGGAGTAGATGACCGAGTAGGCGTACTCGAGGAAGCTCGACTCCATCTCCTGGGTGACGTCGACGTCGAGGATGTGCTCCTCCTCCGTCAGATCGTCGTCGACGGTCGGCTTCGCCATGGATCATCTCCTTGTTCGCCCTGGGCAGCTCGCAATCTGGGAGCCTATCGCGCGCGGCGTGCCCTGCCCGCATCCGTGGGATGGAGTGTCGGTCAACCGAGCAGCTCCGAGAGCCCGTCGGCGAGGCCGTCACCGTCCGGCGCGCGGACCTCGGGTGCTATGTCGGGCTCCCACCGGGCCTCGGGTGCAACCTCCATGGGGAGCCCGTGGGCCAGGGTGTGCTCGCCGGGGGTCAGTTGGCGGATCGCCCGCGCGCGGACGTGTTCCGGCTGGAGGGAGGCGAACTCCGCGTACAGGTCGGGGTCGTGCTGGCCGTCATCTCCGACCAGCAGCCACCTGATTCCGGGGAGGTCGCGGGCCAACTCGCGCAGACACCTGCGCTTGTGATCGGGGCCGCTGCGGAACCAACCGGTCTGGGTGGGGCCCCAGTCGGTGAAGAGGATGGCGCCCGCGGGATGCCGTGGCGTGCCATGAAGCGCTGGATCATCGGGTAGGTGTTCCAGGACCCGGTCGACACGTAGATGATGGGCGCCCCGGGTTGGCGCGGAGGAGCTGCTGGTAGAGACGGGCCATGCCGGGACGGCCTGGCGCGCCTGCTCGGTGAGGACGAACGAGTTCCAGGCGGCGAGGAGCGGACGGGGCAGAAGGGTGGTGATGATCGTGTCGTCGATGTCGCTGACGATGCCGAAGGACACGTCGTGGCCGATCACCTGGACATCGGCCATCGTGGACGCCCCGCGGACCCCCTCGAGCCGGACGCTGTGCCATCCGGGAGCGAGCCCGGGATTGCGGACCCGCACGTCGATGTAGCCGCCCCGGTCGGCCTGCACCGGGATGCGCGTGTCGCCGATGACGACGTTGACGGTGGCATCGACCTCGGTGGCGTTCATGAAGTTGCGCCACCCGCGCCGGTACATCACGGCCTGCGCCGCCTGCACGATCCCAGGTCCTCGGATGGCTTCAGCACCACCCGCGCGAGGATCCGCAGCTGCTCGGGCGTGCCGTAGCCGGTGAAGGCGATGATGGACTCCTGCCAGCCGCGTCTGAACAGGATCCTGTTGGCGACGCTGTTGAGTCGGTCCTCGATGCGGGCAGCGATGAAGGGGCGCGACGGCATGCGTCTAAACCTAACGCAGTCATGCCATGATGTGCGGGTGAGCCAGTCCGCCAACCTCAACTCGACCCTTCCCCGGAGCTGATCGCCGAGATCGACGAATGCGGCTTCTACCCGGGTCTCGTGACCGAGACGGCGGAGCTCGGCATCGGCGGTCAGGAGACGCTCGACTACCTGGTGCAGCATGAGGCGACGTTCGCGGGTCACGAACTGCACCGCCACATCACCGTGCTGCTGCGCACGGAACGCCACCTGGTGATCTGCCACGTGGATGAGGGGAGGGCGACCGGCCGGAGGCGCTGTCGACGGTCGAGTGCGTCCCGCTGCGCACCATCGGATCGGTGGTGGTGACGCGATCGATGACCGACCCGCAGGACCTCCAGTCGTTGAGCGAGGCGTGGCTCTCGATCGTGTGGGGCGCAGCACGCCGCATCGATCTCGGCCCCGCCTCCTGCGAGGATCCGACCTGCGAGGCTGACCACGGCTACACGGGAGTCGTGCAGCCCGACGACATCACCGTGCGGATGTCGCGTCAGGCCGACGGCGAGAACGCCCGGCGCCTGCTCGCCTTCGGCCTCCGCCTCCAGGGCGCGGTCGGCTGATGCGGGATCAGTTCGTCGAGCCACGCTACGAGGACCTGGCCCTCGTCAATCTTCTGCCCAGCGTCGTGGCCAGGTTGGAGGGGACCGATCCGGTGCTCGACCTGCCCGCGCCTCCCGCTATGTCGTGCTGCTGGTGGACGGCCTCGGCTGGCACCAACTCCGCGAACATGCCGAGCACGCGGAGACGATGGCCGCCGCGATGGACACCGGCAGGCGGATCACCTGCTCCGTTCCTTCCACCACCGCGACGTCGCTGACCTCGCTCGGCACCGGCGTCCCGACGGGTCACCACGGCATCGTCGGCTACACCTTCTTCGAACCGAGCGTCGACCGCGTGATCAACGCCCTCACCTGGATGGCGGGCCAACCGATGTGCGCGGTTTCGCGCAGGTGCCCACGGTGTTCCAGCGGCTCGCATCCGGAGGCCGCGACAGCGGAGCCGTGACCCTCGACCGCTTCGCGGACAGCGCCCTGACGCGGCTCGCGTTCGCAGGCACCACCCACTTCCCGGTCTCCGCCGAGGGCGACCCCGGGCACTTCGCCGACCTGGTCGCGGAGGCGCTCACGGGTGCCGATGTCGTCTACTGCTACGAGCGGATGCTCGACCATGACGGCCACGGCTTCGGCGTCGGGTCCTGGCAGTGGCTCGATCGGCTCGGCGCGGTCGACGACAGCATCGCCCACCTCATTTCGACGCTCCCTCCGACGTGTGCCTGATCGTCACCGGCGACCACGGCATGGTCAACGTGCCCGTCTCCAGTCGCCTCGTGATCGAGGAGGAGTCCCGCCTCACCGGCCACACCGCCATCGGAGGTGAGCCCCGGTTCCGGCACATCTACGGCGAGGATCCACGCGCGCTGGCCTGGGCCTGGGAGTCGGTGCTGGGGGAGCGCGGACAGGTGCTGCGCCGCGAGGAGGCCGTCGAGGCCGGATGGTTCGGGCCCCGGCCGACGGGCATGAGCCTGTCACGCATCGGTGACGTCGTGGCGGCGATGACCGCCGACCATGCGGCCATGAGCACCGGCACCCCGGCGAGTTCCGGCTGATCGGCATGCACGGGTCGCTCACGGCGGCGGAGATGGAGATCCCGCTGCTCACGTTCGGCGGTCAGAGGTGAGCCTGCGGATCGCGATCCTCATCGATGACTTCTTCCCCGCCTCCGGAGGGATCGGCCGCTCGGTGCAGACGCAGCTCGAGGAGTTGACGAAGATGGGGCACGAGGTGACCCTCGTCGCCCCGGACCGGCACCTGCAGAAGCCGCGGCTGGGCCGGATCATCGAATGCCCCACCATCTATCTCGAGGGGCTGCCCGCGCACCTGAGCGTCCTGCACTGCACGGACCGGCGGGCCCGACTCATCTCCTCGGTGGGTCGCTTCGACATCGTGCACAGCCAGACCGAACGGGGTGCGCTGGTGCTCGGCGCCAGGATCGCGCGGCTCCAGTCGATCCCGCACCTGCACACCTTCCACGCCAACATCGCCGGGACCCACCAGACGGTCCGCGGGCCATCTTCGGCACGCTCAGCTACCGGGCGTTGGTGCTACCGGCGCTGCGGGCCGCCACCGACCAGAAGACGGCGCCGACGAGGCTGCCTGCCCGCTCCCACGAGACGGGAGGATTCGCGGCGCGGACGGATTGGAAGTCCTTCGCCCAGATCGCCCAGCGGGTCGACGCCTACACCGTCCCTTCGCCGTTCATGCGGGACCTCATCGATGAGGCCGCCGCCGGGCCGCTCGCCAGCCACGTGGTGCCGACAGGGTACAACCGCGGAATGCTGGATGCGATCCGCGACACCAGACGGGAGCGAACCGATCACCGGGTGCGTTTCCTGTCGATCGGACGCCTCGCCAAGGAGAAGCGCCTCGACGTCCTGATCAAGGCGTTCCGGGCCGCAGATCTTCCCGACTCGGAGCTCGTCATCGTCGGCGACGGTGATCAGCGCGACCGGCTGAAGGCTCTCGCCGCGGGCGCGGACAACATTGACTTCCGCTGGCACCTCTCATCGTTGCCCGCCATCGCCTACGAACTCGTCAACGCCGACGCGCTCGTGCTCAGCTCATACCGGTTCGACTCCCAGGCGCTCGTCATCACCGAGGCGGTCGCGGCCGGGCTCCCCGTCATGTACTGCGACGACAGGCTGACCGTCGGCACGTCCACCGGGAGCTCGCTGCTCACGGGCCCGGATGTGCGGTCGATGGCTGCAGGGTTCGCCGAACTGATGGACCCGCAGCGGCGACGTCGGATGAGCGGGGCCTCGGCCGGGTTGCTGCAGGACCTGAGCCCGCAACGCACCGCCGAACGCTACGTGAAGGCATACAACGACCTCTTGAAGAATAGGATGACGCGTGGCTGAGCTGGTCTTCCACACCGGACCGATGGACTGCGGCAAGTCGACCCTGGCCCTGCAGTTCGACTACACACAGTCGACGCACGGCCGGATCGGGCGGGTGTTCACCTCGAAGGACCGTTCAGGCCAGGGCCGCATCACGTCGCGTCTCGGGCTCACCGCTGAGGCCATCGAGGTCGGCGAGGAGTTCGACCTGTGGCGCTACATCATCGCGCAGCTCACCACGGGGAAGCGGGTGGACTACATCGTGTGCGACGAGGCCCAGTTCTACACGCCTGAGCACATCGACCAGTTGGCCCGCATCGTCGACGAGTTGCAGCTCGACGTGTACGCATTCGGCATCCTCTCGGACTTCCGCACGCGCCTCTTCCCGGGCTCGCAGCGGCTCATCGAGCTGGCCGACCGGGTGGAGAGCCTGCCTCTGGGGCCGCTCTGTTGGTGCGGGTCACGGGGAACCCACAATGCGCGCACCCTCGACGGGATCATGGTCACCGAGGGAACGCAGGTTGTCGTCGGCGACACCGAGCCCGGCGGTGACGTTCGTTATGAGGTGCTGTGTCGTGCCCACCACCGCCGCAGGATGACGGCCACCAGGGCCAGGGCGACGCTTTCACCGGAACCGCTCCCGTTCGATCCTGACGCCTTCTGAGACGGAACCCGCCCGCAGATTCGGCGCAACCGGGCCGGCCATCCCTGGGAGATCCGGGCCGACGTCGACGGTCAGGGGTGGGGCCGCCGAACATGATCTCATCCCATGACGGCACCTTTGCGCGACGCTTGCGTGGCTTCGGGGGCGCTTGGGCTCCTCCTCAGCCTCCACGAGCACCTCCTGGGTGGGCTCGTCCTCCACGGCAGGGACGGCCGGCTCAGGTTCCCGGGCCTCCACAGCAGGGGTCGGATCATCGAGGTGGACGCGGCGGGTCGGTTCGTCCGCCTCATCATCGGGCGTGTGTTCGCCGACCCCCTCAGGCGTCTCCACCGTCTCGGTCGGCTCGCTGCGGTCCTCGTACAGGACCGGGTCGAGGATCCCGGTGTAGATGCGCACCGAATCCTCGCTGATACCGCTGAGCATGTCGTAGAGACGGTCGAGCTGAGAGGTGTCCTCGTTGGCGTCGTGCATGAGCTCGGAGGCGGGGACGTCGTCACCAGGGTTCTCCGGGCCGGGGGTGCTGACCGCACGCACAAGCGCGAGCTCGTCATCCAGGTCGACGGTGTTCTCCTCCTCGGGCCTCGCGCCCGGAAGCTCCTCACCGATCATCCACCGTGCATCGGCGTTGTCGGCGACGGAGAACCTGGCCTTCGGGTCGAACACGAACTCGGCCGAGCGGGTCTCGGTGTCCTCCCGAGCTTGGCGACCACGCGCCATTTGAGGTCCGACTGGCGCCACGCGTCCCAGACCACGCGATCCGAGTCGATCCCGCGGGAACGCAGCCGCGTTGCGATCAGGTCGCCCAGCCTGCGATGGCTGCCGGCCTCACCGCGGCGGCGGATGGTGGTCGCCTGGGCTGCGCCCGCGATGTGTTCCCGCTCGGCGAGCACCGGGCCGGCGAATGCCTCGATCCGCTCAGGATCCATGCCCGACTCGGCGGCGACGTCAGCCACGGAGGCGCCGGAACGGATCCGGGCCTGAATCTCCCGCGGGTCATAGCGTTGTCCATGGTTCCTCGTCCGTGTGTGTCTGCTGGTTGGGCACAACCTACCAGCGTGCGCGGCACGCGTGCCCCATGCGCGGGCCCTGTGCCCACCCAACCGCATGAAGTGGCGCGTACTTCGCTTGAACAGCGGTGCACAATGGCCGTGTCGATCGGTGGCGCGGTGCCGTTCCCACCCAGGTGTGGTACACATATGCCGGTCGAGGCGAAGAAAGGACGATCCGGATGGCAACTGACTACGATGCTCCCGCAAGACCGACGAGGAGATGAGCGAGGATTCCCTCGAGGAACTCAAGTCCCGCCGGAACGACAAGAACTCCGGCAAGGTGGACGAGGATGAGGTGGAGGCGGCCGAATCATTCGAGCTGCCCGGCGCCGATCTCTCGCATGAGGAACTCACGGTGCGGGTGCTCCCGCGGCAGTCGAATGAGTTCACCTGCGCATCGTGCTTCCTGGTGAAGTCGATGAGCCAGTTGGCTGAGACGCGCGGCAAGGAACAGTACTGCGTCGACTGCGTCTGACGACACGTCGGCCCGGTAGCGGGCGACACAGCCCGTGACGCGATGAGCAAAAGTGTGAGAGCCGGTGGGGATTTTCCCCACCGGCTCCACTTCTCCTCCCGCAGCCGGTCAGAAGTCCAGCTTGTTGCGGAGCTTCCCGGGCGCGGTGTGCTCGAAGTTGCGCACCCAGCGGTGCTGCACGTAGCGGTTCATCATGAGCTGGGCCATGCCGACCCCAGCCCGCTCGCCGCGGCCCAGATCACCGCCTGGATCATCGGGGTCTCAGGATCGTTCGGGTCCGGCGGCGTGTCCCCCGTGGAGGCCTCCCAAATCTTCGTGACGACCTTCTGCGCCACGATCGTGGTCGCGGCGCCGATGGCGCCTGCATAGAGCTTCCACATCAGCTTCTCGGTGGCTGCCATCTGCCATTTCCCTTCACCCGTACCTGTCCTTGCTGGCCATTATGCCCAAAGCGATAGAGTCGGGGTCGTGACCTACTCGGAACGCCTGACCACCCCGTGGTGGTGGACCCTCCTCGGACTGCTGTTCGCCGTGAGTCTCTCGGTCGCCGTTCTGGCGTACGTGCGGCCAGCGGTCGGGATCACCTTCACCGTCCTGCTCATGATCGCGGTCGGCCTGGGGATGGTCGCCTACGGCCGCACGCGGCTCTCGGTGGACGCCACCGGGCTCACCGTGGGTGGGCACCATCTCGAGGCCGGCTACATTGCGGCGCAACCGCGCTCGAGGGCGATGCGGCCCGGATGGCGCTCGGCCCGGAGTCCGACCACCGTGCATTCCTCTTCACCCGCCCGTTCATCGGGCAGTTGGTGCGGGTCGATCTCGATGATCCGGCCGACCCCATCCCTACTGGCTCGTGAGCACCAGGCACCCGCAGCGTCTCGCGGCCGCCATCGCGGAGGTCCGCGCGTGAACATCGAGACGGTCGCTGCGGCGGCCCACCTCCCGCGGTACGCGCACCCGGGAGACGCGGGCGCAGACCTGACGTCGACGCAGTCCTGCACGCTGGCGCCGGGGAGCGCCACCTCGTGGGTACCGGCGTTGCCGTGGCCATCCCCGAGGGGTACGTCGGCCTCATCACCCCACGCTCCGGGCTGGCCGCCCGCACCGGCCTGAGCATCGTCAACGCCCCGGGGTGATCGACGCCGGCTACCGCGGAGAGATCAAGGTCTGCCTCATCAACCTCGATCGGGACGAGCCGATCGTCCTCGCCGAGGGCGACCGCATCGCCCAGCTGCTCATCATGCCGTTCGTCACCGCAACCTTCCTGCCCGTGGACAGCCTCGATGCGACGGTGCGCGGTGCGGGTGGCTATGGTTCTACCGGCGGTTTCACCCGCCCAGTCGTGGAGGAAACGCAGTGATTTTCGGACGTAAGAAGCGAAACGCCAAGGAAGAGGCCGTCGAAACGGCTGACGCAACGGTCGAGGAGTCTGCCGCGGAGGTCGAGGAGACCGCCGTGGAGGAGAACGAGGTCGAGGCCAGGGCCCGCGAGTGGGACGAGGCGTTCGACCGCGAGGAGGGCCCCTTCGACATCGCGGAGGTCGACCTCGAGGCCGATGAGGACGAGGTGAACCGCATCGACCTCGGTAGCCTGGTCGTCACCCCCTTCGAGGGGATGACCATGCAGCTCCAGGTCAACCGGGACAACGAGCAGGTGCAGTCGATCCTGGTGGGCGACGGTGCCTCCGGGCTCGAGGTGGCCGTGTTCGCCGCCCGGCCAAGTCGTCCATGGCGCCCGAGATCCGCGAGGAGATCATCAAGGCCACCCAGCAGCAGAAGGGCCAGATCGCGATCGTGAACGGCCCGTTCGGTACCGAACTGCGTCGCGCCATGCCGGTCACCGACCCCAACGGCAATCCCGCCATGCACGTCTCCCGCACCTGGATGGTCTCCGGCCCGGCTGGCTGCTGCGCGGCGTGCTGCTCGGCAAGGCCACCTTCGAGCCCGAGAACGCCGATGCGCAGGTGGCGCTGTTCGAGTTCTTCAGCAACCTCATCGTCCGTCGCGGATCCCAGCCCGCCGCACCGGGCAGCCTGCTGCCCATGAAGGTGCCTCAGGCGGAGGGCTGATCCATGTCCGGTGGCTCGTTTGCCGGCAAGCTCCGTCGGTTCTTCGCCTCCCATGAGGAGCTTGAAGCCGAGGACCTGCGTCAGCAGTCGGTGATCAGCGGGGCCGTGACGCTCGCGACCGCTCAGCCCCGCTCCCGGGTAACCCTGCGCGGCACGATCACGTCGATCACCTCCGACGCCCGCAACGGCTGGCTGGAGGCCGAGGTCACCGATGGCACCGGAACCGTACGGCTCGTCTGGATGGGCGCGACCACATCCAGTGCCTGCTGCCCGGCCGTCACGTCCGCGTCGCGGGCCGCCTCGCCAGCGAGGGCGGTATGCCGGTGATCTACAACCCCGACTTCGAACTGCTCTGAACCACCGCTGCCGCCCGCGGCGGGAGTCGGCTACTGGCTGTCCTCGTCGTCGCCCTGCGTCAGCATCTCCGCGAGCTCCGGCTCCGCCTCCTGGGTGACCACGAACAGCAACTCGTCGCCTGCCTCGAACGCGCGGTCCCGTTCCGGGGTGAGCGGGATTCCGTCACGGATGATCGCGACCAGAACCGCATCCACGGGAAGGCAAGGTCCCGGACGCGGCGTCCGACCATCCATCCCTCATCGGGCAGCGTCACCTCCGAGAGATGCGCCGTCGAACGCTTGAACGTCAGGAGTCGCACGAGGTCGCCGGTTGAGACGGCCTCCTCAACGAGCGCAGACATCAACCGCGGTGTCGACACGGACACGTCGACCCCCACTGGGCGTCGAACATCCATTCGTTGCCAGGGTGGTTGACGCGCGCCACGGTGCGCGGAACGCCGAACTCGGTCTTCGCCAGCAGCGAGTAGACGAGGTTGACCTTGTCGTCACCGGTCGCGGCGATCGAGACGTCATAGGTCTCCAGCTCCGCATCCTCGAGGCTCTGCAACTCGCAGGCGTCCGCCTCGACCCACTCGGCGCCGGGCACCGAGTCGGGCTTGATGGCGGCACGGTCACGGTCGATCAGCAGCGCCTGGTGCCCATTGGCGATCAGTTCCCGTGCGATGGAGCGACCGACATTGCCAGCTCCCGCGATGCACACCCGCATTCCCGCTCCTCCTACTGCTTCACCGGCGCGGCGGCGAACAACGATTCGATCTCATCGGTGCGCTCCGTCATGCAGGCGACATAGATGAGATCACCGTCCTGGTAGATCGTGTCCCGGTCGGGCACGAGCCCCTCCCGACCCTCAGGACGAACGGGATGGGCGCGTCAGCCGCGCGTGACAGCTCATGGATGCGCCTGCCCACCCAACCGCTGTGGACGTGCACCTGCAGCAGCCGGGCGTCCCCGTGGGATCGCGCCAGACGGGCTCGCTGCCCTCGGGCAGCAGCCGGCGCAGCACCTGCGTCACGGTCCACTTCACCGTCGCGACGGTCGGGATCCCGAGCCGCTCGTATACGGCGGCGCGTCCCTGGTCGTAGATGCGGGCCACCACGCTGTCCACGTGGTAGATCTCGCGCACGACCCGCGCCGCGAGAATGTTCGAGTTGTCCCTGACGAGACGGCCGCGAAGGCGTCCGCCTTGCGGATGCCCGCCTCCTCCAGCACCTGCCTGTCGAAGCCGACGCCCTTGACCGTCGTGCCGTTGAAGTCACGGCCCAGCCTGCGGAAAGCGTCGACGTTGACGTCGATCACCGCGACGCTGTGGCCTCGCTTCTCGAGGCCGGTCGCGAGCATGGCGCCCACGCGCCCACAGCCCATGATGACGATGTGCACCGGGACCTCCTTCACTCACGGTGAACATAGCACCACGACAGCCATGACTTTGGCGTCAGTAGGGTCTACCGTGAGCGGGTGAAAATCTTCTCGGGATGAAGCGCCTCCTCTTCGGGCGCCGTCTTGCGAACGCGCAGATGGGGAGACCCTGCTGCCGAAGCGCATCGCGTTGCCCGTCTTCGCCTCGGACGCACTCAGCTCCGTCGCGTATGCCCGGACGAGATCCTCATCACCTTGTCCCTTGCGGGCATGGCGGGGTTCGCGTTCTCGTGGCAGATCGGGCTCGCCGTCGGCGTCGTCGTCGCGGTGGTCGTCATGTCCTACCGGCAGACCGTCTACGCCTATCCGAGCGGCGGTGGTGACTACGAGGTGGCCAAGATCAACCTGGGTCGCTACGCGGGGCTGACGGTTGCCTCGTCCCTGCTGGTCGACTACATCCTGACGGTCGCGGTCTCCGTGTCCGCGGGCGTGATCAACGCCAAGGCGATGCTGCCGTTCGTCGAGGGCAGGGAGGCATGGACCGCGGTTGTGGTCATCGTCGTGCTGACCATCGTCAACCTGCGCGGCGTCCGTGAGTCCGGGCGGCGTTCGCCATCCCCACCTACGTGTTCATGGTCTCGATGATCACCATGGTGCTGATCGGGCTCTTCCGTATCTTCATCCTCGGCCAGGAACTCATGAGCGAGACGGCCGACCTCACCGTCATCCGGGAGGGCGGCGGCGACGACCTCATGGCTGGGCGCTCGTGGCGATCCTCGCCCGCGCCTTCTCCTCGGGCTGCGCCGCGCTCACCGGCGTCGAGGCCATCAGCAACGGGGTACCCGCGTTCAAGCCGCCCAAGAGCCGCAACGCATCGGCCGTCCTCGGGATGCTCGGCCTGCTCGCCATCTCCATGCTGCTCGGCATCATCGCGCTCGCCAACCTCACCAAGGTGCACCTGATCGACGAACTCACGGGCACGCACTACATCGACGAACTGGGCAACACGATCCACTCGGCGGCCACCACCGTCACGGGCCAACTCGCCCGCGTCGTATTCATGGACTGGTTCTCCCCGGCTTCTACGTCGTGGTCACCGCGACGATGCTGATCCTGTTCCTGGCCGCCAACACCGCATTCAACGGGTTCCCGTCGCTCGCCTCGATCCTCGCGCGGGACGGCTACCTGCCCGTCAGCTCCACTCGCGCGGCGACCGGCTCGCCTATTCCAACGGGATCGTGATGCTGGCGGCCGCGGCCGTCGCGCTCGTGCTCGTCTTCGACGCCTCCGTGACCGCGCTGATCCAGCTCTACGTGGTCGGAGTGTTCATCTCATTCACCCTCGGCCAGATCGGCATGGTGCGGCACTGGACGAGGGAACTGCAGATCGAGCACGATCCCGCGATCCGCAGGAGGATGATCCGCTCGCGCGTCATCAACATCATCGGTGCGAGCCTCACCGGTGTCGTGCTGGTGATCGTGCTGGTCTCCAAGTTCACCCATGGCGCCTACCTCGCACTCGTGGCCATGGGCCTCATCTTCGCCCTGATGCTCGCGATCTCGAACCACTACCGGGCCGTCGAGCGTGAGGTCGCCCTGACCGCGGAGTCGGACAGGGCGCTCCCGAGCCGGGTGCGCGGCGTCGTGCTCGTGCAGCAGGTGAACCTCCCCACCATGAAGGCCATCGCGTTCGCGCGGGCCACCCGCCCCACGTCACTGATCGGCGTCACGGTGTCCATCGACGACGACCAGACCGAACTCATCCTCGACCAGTGGGAGGCGGAGGACTTCGGCATGCCACTCAAGGTGATCTCCTCCCCGTACCGCGAGGTGACCAACCCGTTCCTCAAGTACGTCGCGAAACTCCGCACGGAGAACCCCCGCGACATCGTGAGCGTCTACATTCCCGAGTTTGTCGTCGGCCACTGGTGGGAACAGCTGCTGCACAACCAGACCGCCCTCGTGATCCGCACCAGGCTGCACTTCATGCAGGGCGTCATGGTGACGTCGGTCCCGTACCAGCTGGCCAGCTCCGATGCGCGACGCGACCGTGCCCGGGCCGCGGCCGAGAAGAGGTTCAGGCGATGACGGTCGAATTGACCCTGGGTGCCGTGGCACACGGCGGGCACGTGGTCGGTCGCGCGGACGGCAAGGTGCTGTTCGTCACCGGCGGGCTGCCAGGGGAGCGCGTCGCGGTCGAGGTCGTCGAGCGGGGGAAGCGGTTCGACCGCGCCCGGGTCGTGCAGGTGCTCGAGGCCGCCCCCGGCCGGGTGACGCCACCCTGCCCGATCGCCGGAGAGTGCGGCGGCTGCGACTGGCAGTTCGCCGACGTGGAGACCCAGCTCGACCTGAAGACGGCCGTGGTGGCCGAGCAGCTGCGCAGGCTCGCGGGGATCGACTGGGAGGGCCGGGTCGAGGCCGTTCCGGGAGGACTCACGGGTTGGCGCACCAGGATGCGCTTCTCTGTCGACGATGAGGGCTGGCTGGGCCTTCGCGGTCGCCGCTCACACGGGGTCGTGGCGTTGCCCGAACGCGGCTGCCTCATCGCCGACCGGCTCGACTACGGCACGGCGACCTCGCTTGCCCGCCCGGGGACGAGGTGATCGTGGCCGTCGGGTCCGATGCGACGACCTACCTCGGGACGGCTCCAGGATCGGTCCCGATCCCGTGCGCCAGCGTGTCGGGGAGAGATCGTTCAGTGTCGCGGCCGACGGTTTCTGGCAGGTCCACCGCGAGGCGCCCGGGTCCTCACCCGAGCCGTGCTCGACGCTCTGGCTCCGGCCGCAGGGGAGCGGGCGCTCGATCTCTACTGCGGGGTCGGGCTGTTCGCGGGCGCGCTCGCGGATGCGGGGTGCAGGGTGCTCGGCGTCGAGGCGAACCGGGAGGCCATCGAGCGCGCGCGCCGTAACGTTCCCGAGGCCGAGTTCATCGCCTCACCGCTCGAGCGGGCGCTGCGCCGCCTGCCCGACCGCACCGACATCGTCGTGCTCGACCCGCCCGCAAGGGGCCGGCGCGGACGTCGTCAGGGCCGTCGCCGCCACCGGACCGCGTGCCGTCGCCTACGTCGCATGCGACCCGGCCGCGCTCGCCCGTGACCTCGCCTATTTCGCGGAGCACGGCTACCGGGCCACCTCGATCCGGGGCTTCGACCTGTTCCCGATGACGCATCACGTCGAATGCGTCGCGATCCTGCGTCCGGCACGCTGATCGGGTGTGCTGCGGGTTGGAGATCGAACCCCCAACCGGCGGCGCGGGGAGCGGCGACGACACTAGGATGAACCTGTCCGGCGATGCCGCTGGCCATGCCCCAGCGTGGTATCTTGATGTCAAGAGAGTTTGCGGGTCGTCACTGAGAAGGAGAATGATGAGCGTCAACAGTTTCGAGGCCAAGTCCAGCCTCGACGTCAACGGCACCGGCTACGAGATCTTCCGCGTCGATGCGGTGCCGGGCGCCGAGAAGCTGCCCTTCAGCCTCAAGGTCCTCCTCGAGAACCTGCTGCGCACCGAGGACGGCGCCAACATCACCCGCGAGGATATCGAGTTCCTCGGCAACTGGGACCCGACCGCAGAGCCCGACCACGAGATCCAGTTCACCCCTGCCCGCGTGATCATGCAGGACTTCACGGGCGTGCCCTGCGTCGTCGACCTCGCCACCATGCGTGAGGCCGTCGTCAGCCTCGGCGGCGACCCCGACAAGGTGAACCCGCTCTCGCCGGCCGAGATGGTCATCGACCACTCCGTCATCGCAGAGGTGTTCGGCACGCCGCTGGCGTTCCAGCAGAACACCGACATCGAGTACCAGCGCAACCGCGAGCGCTACCAGTTCCTCCGCTGGGGCCAGACCGCCTTCGACAACTTCAAGGTCGTGCCCCGGGCACCGGCATCGTCCACCAGGTCAACATCGAGCACCTGGCCCGCGTCATCTTCCCGCGCACCGTCGACGGCGTGCTGCAGGCGTACCCCGACACCTGTGTCGGTACCGACTCGCACACCACCATGGTCAACGGGCTGGGCGTAGTCGGTTGGGGCGTCGGCGGCATCGAGGCCGAGGCTGCCATGCTGGGCCAGCCCGTCTCCATGCTCATCCCGCGGGTCGTCGGCTTCAAGCTCAAGGGGAAGCTGAACGAGGGCACCACCGCCACCGACCTCGTGCTGACCATCACCGAGATGCTGCGCCAGCACAAGGTGGTCGGCAAGTTCGTCGAGTTCTACGGTGAGGGAGTGGCCCAGGTGCCGCTCGCCAACCGCGCGACCATCGGCAACATGAGCCCGGAGTACGGCTCGACCATCGCGATCTTCCCGATCGACGACAAGACCACCGACTACATGCGCCTCACCGGCCGTGACGAGCAGCAGATCGCTCTCGTCGAGGCCTACGCCAAGGCCCAGGGCCTCTGGCACGACTCCGCGCACGAGCCCGTGTACTCCGAGTACATCGAGCTCGACCTGTCGACGGTCGTGCCGTCGATCGCCGGCCCGAAGCGCCCGCAGGACCGGATCAAGCTGAGCGAGGCCAAGGAGAGCTTCGAGGAGCACGTCCCGAGCTACACGGCCGACCCGGGCAAGGTCGTCCCCGTGACGCTGGCCGACGGCACGTCATTCGACCTGACCAACGGCGCGGTCACGGTCGCCTCCATCACGTCGTGCACCAACACGTCGAACCCGAGCGTCATGATCGGCGCCGCGCTGCTGGCGAAGAAGGCCGTCGAGAAGGGCCTCAACCGCAAGCCGTGGGTCAAGACGTCGCTGGCCCCGGGTCGCAGGTCGTCACCGACTACTACGATAAGGCGGGGCTCACGCAGTACCTGGACGCCATCGGGTTCAACCTCGTCGGCTACGGCTGCGTCACCTGCATCGGCAACACCGGCCCGCTGATCCCGAGATCTCCAAGGCGGTCAACGACGAGGACATGGCCGTCACGGCCGTGCTGTCGGGCAACCGCAACTTCGAGGGCCGCATCAGCCCCGACGTGAAGATGAACTACCTCGCCTCCCGATGCTCGTGATCGCCTACGCGCTCGCGGCACCATGGACATCGACATCCTCAACGACCCGATCGCCGCCAACGACAAGGGCGAGGACGTCTACCTCAAGGACATCTGGCCGACGCAGGCCGAGATCGAAGAGGTCGTCGGTTCGTCGATCTCCTCCGAGATGTTCTCGGAGCGCTACGCGGACGTGTTCACCGGCGACGAGCGCTGGCGTTCGCTGCCCACTCCTGAGGGCAACACCTTCGAGTGGGACGACGCCTCCACCTATGTGCGCAAGGGCCCGTACTTCGATGGCATGCCCGCCGAGCCCGACCCGGTCAACGACATCTCGGGTGCCCGCGTGCTGCTGAAGCTCGGCGACTCGGTGACCACCGACCACATCTCACCGGCAGGCAACATCAAGGCCGATTCCCCGGCCGGCCTCTACCTGGCGGGCCACGGCATCGAGCGTCGCGACTTCAACTCCTACGGCTCGCGCCGAGGCAACCACGAGGTCATGATCCGCGGCACCTTCGCCAACATCCGCCTGCGTAACCAGATCGCCCCGGTACCGAGGGTGGCTTCACGCGCGACTTCACGAAGGCCGACGCGCCCGTCACCACCGTCTACGACGCCTCTGTCGCGTACGCCGACGGTGGCGTCCCCTGGTCGTGCTCGCGGGTAAGGAGTACGGCTCCGGCTCGTCGCGCGACTGGGCGGCCAAGGGCACCGCGCTGCTCGGCGTCCGCGTCGTCATCGCCGAGAGCTACGAGCGCATCCACCGCTCCAACCTCATCGGCATGGGCGTGCTCCCGCTGCAGTTCCCCGAGGGTCAGACGGCCGCCTCGCTCGGGCTGACCGGCGAGGAGACCTTCTCCGTCGAGGGTGTCACGGCACTCAACGACGGCGTCACCCCGAAGACGATGAGGGTCACCGCGGTGGCCCCGGACGGCACCACGACCTCGTTTGACGCCGTGGTCCGCATCGACACCCCGGGGAACGTGGCTACTACGTCAACGGCGGCATCATGCAGTACGTGCTGAGGAACCTGGCCAAGGCCTGATCCATCAGCCACGGACGGCCGCACCCTGCCGGGGTGCGGCCGTCCGTCGGTTCCCGGCCCCCACCTGCCAGGGGCGGTGTGTCGGAGGCCGGGCGGGGGAGGGGTTTGGAAATGTCCGACACGTGCGCTGCAATGGTACGTATGTTCGATGCAGATGAGGTGATCCGGGTCTACGTCCCTCCGGGTTGGCCGGGTTCGGTCCGACCACCGGGCTCGACGGGCTGGCTGGCGACGGCGGAGGCGTACCTGCTGGACGTGTGTCCGTCCGAGTACCGGGGCTACCAGGTGCTGCGCAGGCACCCGGTCGTGCTGGCCGGCCTGGCGCGCGAGTTCGTGGCATCCCAACTGGTGGCCACCCGTAGCGGCCTCTCCGGCGTGCGCAGGTCGCTCGCGGGCGTGGTGGACACAGCGACGGTCGATCAGGCCGCGGGCGTGCTGCAGCAGGAGGAGGCACGGCTCACCCGGGTGGCCCGGGGGTCGACCTGATCGACCAGGCGCTGCGCGATGCACGCTTCACCCCGAAGTTGTAGGCGGGCTTCCGGCCGGATCGGGCGCTCCCGCCTGGCAGACCGGGTCGGCGTCCCGGGGACGACGGCGGGCCGCGCGATGTCCCTGGCGCCCACGAGATTGGCCGTACTATGGGGTCATGTCTTTGTTGGATTCGATCTCCAGCCCGCGCGACCTGCGTGCGCTGTCACGCAGACAGCTCGACCAGCTGGCGGCGGAGATCCGATCCTTCCTGGTGACGAAGGTCAGCCGCACCGGCGGCCACCTCGGCCCCAACCTCGGGGTGGTCGAGTTGACGCTCGCGATCCACAAGGTGTTCGACTCCCCGAACGACCCGGTCATCTTCGACACGGGCACCAGAGCTACGTCCACAAGATGCTGACGGGTCGGATGGCAGGCTTCGATTCGCTGCGGCAGAGCGGAGGGTTGTCGGGCTACCCGGAGCCCTCGGAATCCGAGCACGACTGGGTCAGCAACTCGCACGCCTCGACCTCACTCTCGTGGGCCGAGGGCTCGCGAAGGGATTCCGCCTGACCGGCGACGACCGCACGGTGGTCGCGGTGATCGGTGACGGTGCCCTGACCGGCGGCATGGCCTGGGAGGCCCTCAACAACATCGCGGACAATGACGACCTGCGCCTGGTCGTGATCGTCAATGACAACGGCCGCTCCTACACGCCTACCGTCGGGGCCTCGCCAATCACCTCGCCGGTCTGCGCACCGACCATCGCTACGAGAAGACCCTCTCCTTCATCAAGCGTGGCGTGACCCGGCTGCCCGTGGTCGGACGCCCTTTCTACGACCTCCTGCACGGATTCAAGACCGGCGTGAAGGACGTCCTCGCCCCGCAGTCGATGTTCTCCGATCTCGGCATCAAGTACACCGGGCCGATCGACGGACACGACATAGCGGCGCTGACCAACCATCTCGAGCAGGCACGGGAGTTCGGTGGGCCCGTCATCGTGCACTGCGTCACCCGCAAGGGCAGGGCTTCCAGGCGGCCGAGGAGAACGAGGAGGACCGCTTCCACGCCATCGGCAGGATCAACGAGTTCACCGGGGAACCGCTATCGGCGTCGGTCCAGGCCACCTGGACGGACGCGGTGGCCGAGGCCATGGTGCAGTTGGGGCAGCGGCGCACCGACGTGGTGGCCATCACCGCGGCGATGCTGAACCCTGTCGGCCTCGGCCGGTTCGCGGCCGCATTCCCGGACCGGATCTTCGACGTCGGCATCGCCGAGCAGCACGCCATCGTGTCTGCGGCGGGCCTCTCCAAGGCGGGGCTCCACCCGGTCGTGGCCCTGTATGCCACCTTCCTCAACCGGGCCTTCGACCAGGTCCTGATGGACGCGGCGCTGCACCGGGCCGGGATCACCATTCTGCTTGACCGCGCCGGCGTGACCGGCAGCGACGGCCCGAGTCACAACGGCATGTGGGACATGACGTTGATGGGCATCGTGCCCGGGCTCCGGCTCGCGGCCCCGAGGGATCAGGCCCGACTGGTGGCCGCGCTCGACCAGGCCGTCGACGTCGACGACGGCGTGACCGTGATCCGCTACTCGAAGGAACGCCTGCCCGACGAGATCCGCGCGGTCTCGCACGCGGGCAGGGCTTCAACGGGCTCGACGTGCTCCGCCACGAACCTTCCGCCAAGGTGCTGATCGTCGGTTACGGACAGTTCGTCGGCATGGCGCTCTCGGTGGCCGACCGCCTCCGCGACCAGGGTGTGGCCGCGGTCGTGGTGGATCCGCTGTGGGCCCTCCCCATCAGCCCCGACCTCGTCGCTGCGGCGGACGGATTCGATCTTGTGCTCACCCTCGAGGACAACCTCGTGGAGGGGGCGTCGGCCAGCGGCTGCGCTCACGCCTCGCGGAGGCCGGCTCGACCTCGAGGGTCCTCACATTCGGCATCCCGCAGCAGTTCCTGAAGCATGCCGCACGCGACGAGGTGCTCGACCGGGTCGGGTTGACCGCCCCGAAGATCGCGCTCGAGGCGCTCGGCGTGATCCTCACCGAACCGGCCGCGGAGCATTCCCGGGAGCGCGGGCCTGAGGCGGCTACCAGGCCGCGGGGCTCAGCGGACCCGGTGCACGTCGAAGGCGCGCTCCGGAGCGACATAGGCATCCTGTGACTCGATGAGCAGCAGTTCGGTGGCCTCCGCCTCGAACGTCTTCGTCAACAGTTCGTAGACGCTGGCTGTGGTCCGCCCGAGCGCATCCGCGGCATCGCCCGTGGCACGGAAGTGCGATGCGAACAGGGCCGAGGCCACATCTCCCGAGCCGTTGCGCTTGAACGGCAGCTGCGGCGTCTGCACGACCCAGGCACCCTCACCTGTGACGGCAAGCATCTCGATGGTGTCCTCGGGCGATCGGGACGGAAGACGCTCGTCACGAGCACCGTCTGCGGCCCGACGGCGCGCACCATGTCGACCGCCGCCAGCGTCTCCTCGAGCGTGTGGGGATCGGTTCCCGTGATGAAGCCCAGCTCGAACTGGTTGGGGAGATCAGGTCGGCGCGGGGAACGACCCGGTCACGGATCAGGCTCTGCACCTCAGGGGCAACGAAGCAGCCCGACTTGGCGCTGCCGAGCACGGGTCGCATGCGTAGACGGCCCGGGTTGCGTTCCTTGACGAGCGCGACGGCGTCGAGGATGGCGTCGCCGATGTCGTTGCCGCCCTGGTACCCGCTGAGCACGAGGTCCACGTCGGCGAGTCCGCCTCGGTCGTCGATCCCGCGGACGATGTCGCGCACCACGTCGCCGGTGATCAACTGGCCACCCCACCCGCCGTACCCGGTGTGGTTCGAGAAGACGACGGTGTTGACGGGCATCACCTCATGGCCGAGGCGCTGCAGCGGAAAGACGGCCGCCGAGTTGCCGACGTGGCCGTAGGAGACGCAGGACTGGATCGAGAGGATGCGCATGGTTGAAATCCTGCCACGTCCGCTGCGGTGCCCGACAATCCGGGCACCGCGTCCCATCGGCTGGCCTACTCTCCCGTGGTGAAGCCGAGCGCCTCCGAGATCAGGGGTTCGAGGAAGTCGGCCTGCCATGGACGCACCCCCAGCTCGAGCAGTTGGGCGCGGGTGGGGAGCACATGGTTGAACACGGCCTGCTGGATGGGTGTGGCGGGCGACGATCGAGGGTTGGAGGCCCCCAGCTCGCAGGCAAGCCCGTCGACAGCGGGGCGGATGACCTTCCACCGCTCAGCGGCCTCGGGTTGATCCGGTCCCAGTACCGCGGCTGGGCGAGCCCGGTGTGCGGGCCCGCTTGGGTGGCAGGGCGCTCTCGGGCAGTTCCCGGACCCGGTCGAGCGCAGCCAACCAGTTGGTCAGGAACCGCTGACCGGGCGATGACCGGAGCCCACGCAGTTGCTCGGCCTCGTCCCGGGTCGGAACGGCGTCCCGATTGAGGGCGGCGACGCTGAGGATCGCCGCGTCGGGAGGATCCAGGTGGGCGGCCGGTCGCGGCGCTGCGCGATGGCATCGCGCTCCATCCAGAGCTCGCGGGCGATCGCGTACTGGAGCTGGGTCCGCAGAGTCGTGAGGCCGCTGAGCCTGCGCCACGGGTCCACGCGTGGGGTGGTCGGGCGGAGAATCTCGTGAGGGTCTCGGCATCCTCCTGGGCCGACCATTCGGCTCGTCCCGCAGCCACGAGGTCTGCACGGAGGACGTCTGCGAGCTCAACGAGGTAGTCGACGTCGAGTGCGGCGTAGGTCAGCCAGCTCTCGGGGAGCGGACGCTTCGACCAGTTGTCGGCGGAGTGCGCCTTCCGGAGCTTGATCCCGATCTCGCGCTCCAGGAGCGACCCGAGGCTGGCGGCGGGCTTCCCGAGCAGCCGCGCGGCCATCTCCGTGTCGAAGATACGGTTGGGACGATGCCAAGCTCCTGCATGCACGGTAGATCCTGGCTGGCTGCATGGATGATCCAGGGTGCATCGCCGGTCACCTCGACCAGGCGCGACAGCTGTGAGCCACCCTCGAACGGAACCGGATCGATCAGCCAGGTGCCAGCGCCGGGGCGCCGGATCTGCAGCAGGTACGCCTTGGGCCAGTAGCGGTGCCCGTGCGCCCTTTCGGTGTCGAAGGCGACGTCGCCGTTGCCCGATGCGAGGGACCCGAGCACGAGGTCGAGGGCCGCGGGCGTGTCGACGATCGGGCGCAACGGTTCGCGGCTGCTCTCCACGTATGTCATCAGCGGTACCCGCCGGGCAGCTTCACCAGGCCGGGAGGAAGCTGTGGCTGGCCCGCGACGAGCCCGATGAGGTCCTGCCACGCCCCGAGGTGGGGGTGAGCCGGTGGGCGGTATCAAGCGTCGGCGTCCACGACGAGCGGACCTCGACCTCGGCACGATCTGAATCGGTCATCTCGCCGAACCCCTTGCTGAACGAGGCTGTGACGGTGCCTGCGAGTTCTCCCGCGACGCAGCCGTGGGTGGCGAGCGCGTCGGTCAGCCACGACCAGGCCACGTCGGGGAGGAGGGGTCGGTGACCATCTCGAGTTCAACCTCCGCGCGCACGTAGCTGACCATCCTGAATGTGCCGCCCCAGGCGGGTTGCCTGCAGGGTCGTGGAGGAGGATGAGGCGTGCCGTGGCGACGGCATCCTCGCCATCGCCTTCCAGTTCGGCCGTCACCGCGACCGCATGCGGGGCGATCCGCTGCGGGGAACCGATCTCCTCGACGGTGAGACCCTCACGCCACTCCATGGCGTCCAACTCGCGGAGGGCGCGGACGAATGCCTCCGGGGTGAAGCTGGTGACGTTTGCTGGCACGTGGTCAGCCTAGAGCGCCGGGACCCTGAATCCGCGGAGTGACTCGCCGGAGGCGGCATCAGCTCAGGGTGCGCAGGCGCAGGCTCACCGAGTTGATGCAGTACCTCAGATCGGTGGGCGTGTCATAGCCCTCACCCTCGAAGACGTGGCCCAGGTGCCCGTCGCACTTGGCGCAGCGGACCTCGACGCGGGGCCGGCCGGGCAGCGACCGGTCCTCGATGTAGCGGACCCGGTCCTCGGCGAGCGGCGCGAAGAAGCTCGGCCATCCGCAGTGCGAGTGGAACTTCTGGTTGCTGCGGAACAGTTCAGCGCCGCATCCGCGGCACTCGTAGACGCCCTCGGTTTCGGTGTCGGTGTACTCGCCGGTGAACGGCGCCTCGGTGCCGCTCTGACGCAGCACGCGGTACTCAAGATCACTCAGCTGCTCACGCCACTGGGCATCCGGCTTGGTGAGCGACGGCTCGTACTGTTCGGTCATGCCCCGATCCTAGATCGCCGGGCAAGCACCGTGATCAGGACTCGTCGCCGTCCAGGTCCTCGACAGAAAGCTGGGTGGGGTGCCGTCCAGCAGCTCCATGGCACCGAAGGCGTACCTGGCGAGGATCAACTGGCGGAGGTGTTCGCTGTCCCGAGCGGGGCGGTGACGGCGATCGCGCCGGCCCGCAGCGCCGCCTGGGCGTGTGCCTGGTAGGCGGGCGTCGGGGTCAGAAAGAGGCTGCCGACGGCGATGTGCCGCCTGCCCTGGGCCCGCAGCGAGGCGACCGCGGCCGCGGTCACGCGACCTTCGCCCTCGTCCACCGCCAGTTGGACCGGAAGCCTGTGGTGCGCCGACCACTGACGCGCCCGCCGTGCGAGGAGTGAGTTGCCCCGGACGTCGGCGCCTGCGGGGCCGCGAGGATGAGGCCGTCGATCTCCAGGGCGCCACCGCGATGGAGGGCCTCACGGACGCGCTCGTCGAGGATGTTGAGGACCTCGCTCGCCGGGCCGATGGGCCGGCTCACAGCAAGGTGGATATCGGGGAGTGGTCGAAGTCGTCGAGGGCATCGGAATGCTCTGCCGCCGAGACGAGATCGAGCGGCACGAGCACCGCTTCGGCAATCTCCTCCTCCACGAGAGAGGCGACGACCTGCTCGAGCGCGGGCGGCCACCACCGACGCGACCGAGGTGGACCTGCAGGTCGCGCCTGAAGGACTGGAGGCCTCGGGCGATGGAGAAGAGCGTGTCGGCGACGTCCTTGTTCTCGGCCCATCGGCCACGAGGATGATTGCCGGTGCTGCCATCTCCGTCCTTCCTGTTCGCCGCTCCTGCGACGGATTCGGGAGGGTTTCCCCGCAGGGATCTGATGGTGACTCTGACAAGTGCGAGGGTCGAGCGGCTCCGGACTTTCGTCCGGGTGCCGGTGCTCCCTCTACTTGTGGGCGATGGCGGTTTCGAACCGCCGACCTCTTCGGTGTGAACGAAGCGCGCTACCACTGCGCCAATCGCCCCGGCGTTGACGAAGTTTAGTGGAACTCCGGCGGGATTGCGAACCGGGGCTCCGGGGCACGCTTCCCGCGAGTCGGACAGGGGCCGAGCGGAGCCCTTCCGGCACCAGGTGGCTGCCGCCCCGGTACATCCGCCCCACCGGCGCAGGGCAGCACGCACGGGCGACCCTGCCCGGAATGACACACCGGACACCCCGGCCCCGCACCGCACCGGCCCACGGAGGCGGGCCCTCCCCACGCGTGAACCGGGCCCCGTCACGGGCGCACCCGCAGTCCTCCGGACGGCGCCCCACCCGGCAGTCAGCCCATCAACACGCGATTGAAAAGGGATTATGCCGCCCGTCGTGGTGGATCGCGGCCTCGATTTGGCATGGGCTGAAAACGTGCGCTAGAGTTCTCAACGCACCGAACGCCACGGCAACAGGCCGGAAGCGGGAAGCGCAATGCGGACGTGGCTCAGTTGGTAGAGCATCACCTTGCCAAGGTGAGGGTCGCGAGTTCGAATCTCGTCGTCCGCTCGGAGAAAGTCTCTCCCAAACCCATGTGTGGAGGACACCCCTCCAAGCGGTGGAGTGGCCGAGAGGCGAGGCAACGGACTGCAAATCCGTGTACACGGGTTCAAATCCCGTCTCCACCTCGGGCGGTTGGCGCAGTGGTAGCGCGCTTCCCTGACACGGAAGAGGTCGCCGGTTCAAACCCGGCATCGCCCACCAAGAAGGGCCTTGTGAAAGGCCAGTTGGATGCGGACAGCGAGGTTCGCACCCACAACTGTGTGCCAGATTGTGTGCCAACTCTCACGTCACATAATCGGCGTCTGAGTGACAGCCAGAGACAAAATTGTCCGGGCGCAGCCGATTGCCGCACACAGGCTGAACATGCTGAACGACGAAACCCCGCCACCCTGGACGCAGCGATCGCACGGATCGACGAACTCGCCACCGCGCTCGCGACCCTCCGAGACACGCTGACCACCATCGCCACGACGGAACGGCAACCCACCAACGAAGGCATGCTCACCGTCAGCGAGACCGCCAAGAAGTTCGGCGTCTCCCGCCAGTCCATCTACCGGATGATCAACACCGTCGACGACAACGGCGACCCGGTCGTCCCCTCAACGCGTTCAACAGCACCTACCTGATCCCCGCCTTCTGGGTTGACGCGGTCCTCCGCGGCGAAATCCGAGTCGGAACCACCGTCCGGAACAAGGCGGCCTGACCGGCGACCACAGGGGCACGCAAAGGACCGAACCATGAAACCTGGAAAGCTCATCGCCGCCTCCACTCCGGCGACAGGCAACGAACCACCCAGAAACACAAAACCTCGCCAGCCGAACGGACGCCCGGAGTCAGCCTCGGAGCAGATGGACGCTGGCACGGATACGCATCCCTCGGCGTCCACCCCGTCACCGGCCGACGAGTCAGAAAGCATGTCGTTGGCCGCACCCGCGAAGTCGCCGCCCGCAAGCTGACCGAAGTTGAGAACGACGCCGAAGACCTCCTCCTTCAAGCAGGCACCAAGGGACTGACCGTCGGCCAGTGCCCACCCGACAGCAGAAGACGTGACCTCCCATTTCGGTAGCTACCTCATCGTCGACGGTGACGTGTACGTCGAATGCGGCGAGCCTCTGTACTGGCTCGACAACTCCGGGGACCACCTAGGTGCCCTGCTCGGCGTCCCACCAATCCGCAACTTCTACGAGCACGTGTTCCGCGCCGACGAACAAGACAAGGCAGTCGCGAAAGGTCTCGAACTCCGCACCGCCGCCAGCGACATCACCGCCCAGGAACATGCCCGACACGAAGCCGAACTGCGGTCCGCCCGTATCGAAATCCTCGACCCCAACCAGGTGACCCTCATCGTCGAGCCACACCCCAGCCTCACCATCCAGGGCCTCCGCCGCAGATACTCCACCCTCCTGCAGCAGCTGTCCCACACGCAGAACCCAGCCGTCGAAGCAGACCTGTTCCAGGAAATCGTCAACGTCCGCAGCCAGATCATCGACGCAGGATTCAGCCCCATCAGATCCGCCGCCCCGCTGTCGAAGGTCGCCATCAAAGAGCCCAGAACAACGTCACAGGGTGACCGGTACGGCTGCGCATATGGAACACCAGACACCGCTGCCGCGCCGCCCTTGACACCCGCCCGCACAACACCGGACAGGACCACCATGAGTAACCAGAACAACGACACCACAACCCGCCACGACATCGGACACGCAGCAGTGCAAGCTGCCGTCGACGAGTTCGAAACACTCCACGGACGCAAACCGGTCATCCTCAAAGACATGGACAACACCGACTACGACTGGAGCGGACGCCTCAACGAAATCCTCCTCGACCTTGACCCGACATTCCCCGTCGTGCCGGAAGGGCAGCGACTCAACTACAACCACTTCGCAGCCACTGACGACTACGACCGGTCAACGCTGCACCGAGCCCTCAACCGGCCAGACTTCTACCACAACATGCCCCGAGTGCCCGGCGCGATCGAGTCAACCGAGGCATTCCTCGACGCAGGCTGCCCCGTGTTCCACGTCAGCACACCGGCACTGCTGAACCCTGGCTGCGTGGCCGGAAAAGTGGCGGACCTGACCCGCGACTACGGCCCAGGCCGGCTCAAGCGGCTGATCCTGACCACCGACAAGACCGTCATCCGGGGAGACGTCCTGTTCGACGACAAACCGGAAATCTGCGGCACCGGGAACCGTGACTGGCGCCACGTCCTCGTCGGTCGAGACTTTAACCGGTACGTCCGCCAGCACCCGTGCGGATGGACGGCTGGGCAGACCTGCCCCGCATCATCGGTACTGCTCTCAAACTGCCGTACACGAACCCAGATTTACACCACGGCCGCAGCGGCGCCGCGTGACGTCCGTCAGTTGCACGCAAGCACGAAGTGTCACTGTGGCGACCGTATCCGACACGAGCGCCAATCAACGGACAAGCCCTCCGCGTTGGCGTCGGGCGCAACGTACCGGCGTCCGGAATCCTTGACGCCGTCCTGCGAGCCGCTGCTGTTACCTGGGGTGAGTCGACAGCAGTCTCTGCCTTCGCTGAGGATCCTTAACGCAAGGTAGCGCTATTGCCTTCGCTGAGGATCCTTAACGCAAGGTAGCGCTATCTTCAACAGAGGCTCATGAGGTAGCCAGGGTCTGTCTCCGGGCCTGCTGATTCGTCACCGCAAGCGCCGCCGCGGGAGGAATGACGTGGCCAGCGCATACGCTCACCTCGATAGCTCTTCCCCTCTTGTCGCGTCCCTCAACGATGAGGCTTGCAGCAGTTCCGGGCTCTGACACGTCGTTGTTCTTGAGGACAACTTCCAGTTGAACCCACTGGTCCGGCGCCAGTGTCAGAGTTTCAGCCCCCTGCATCGTCCCGTCGTACGCCGAGACTAGGGACTGGTCATTCTCGAACGGCGTGAACGCGGATCTGACTAAGGTTAGATTGCGTGCGTTGTCAAGTCGAATTCCCGTTAAGAAGATAGACTGATTCGAGCTGTTCTTGACCGCGCTCCCCATTAGCCGTCCCTCGCCGGCCTTGTTTGTAGGTGAACAGAGCGAGATGTATGACTCCCCAAACTGAACCAGCCCGCCTGCGCCCGCGGGTCTTCCCGAAGCGGCGAAAAGTGTCAACAACACGCTCGCCGCAACGAGTGAGATCGTCCATCGCTTACTTGACAACGAGGAACCCTCCTCCTTCGGCCGGGCCAATCGGATCATTGATACAGAGCTTCCTGCTTGACGTGGACTTGATGGCGACCGAGTGGCTGGTAGAGTAATCGGTCTTGGAGGCGAGGTTTATGCCGATAGTTCCCGAGAGACCAATGGAATTCGCGATGCTTGTTCCGCGCCCCTTGATCTTCGTTAGCGTTCCGCCCGAATTTAGGGTCGCGCATACCGTGGCCGTAGGGGCTGCATCCGTCTTCAGTGTGTTGACAGTTGACCCAAGGAAAGCAAGGGGCCTCATGGAGTAATACGTTTGGGCGTATGTGGGAGGGACTGTGCATCGATACTTACCGTAGGTAAACTGCGTCTTGTGTTCCGCGACGCCCTTGTTTGACGCTACTGGCCAACTGGCAACCACTGAGTTCCTCTTGACAGTCGTGTAGCCGCTAGAGGAGTAGCCCTGGGAAGTCGTGACGGATGTTGCAGCTTGAAGGGACGTAGTCGCGCCCTTTTCGAAGTAGAACTGCCGCGTGTGACCGCCCTGGACGGTTGAGTAGGTCTTGTTCAACACCGCCCAGGGGTAGTGGTAGGAGAGGAGTTTACAGTTGGGGTCTCCTGCCGTGATAGCGGCAGTTTCGGAAACGGCGGCGTCGGGCGACTCTGGGGCGGCGCCGGGTTGTTCGAGGTCAGGGCTGGGAAGGTCGCGTCGACGATTAGCGCAGCCTTTTCGCTCGTGTCGCCGTCGGTTAGGCTGACGGCCAGACCTGGGGATCCTGAACCGGACGAGCTGACCTTGACGACTGGCGCAGCGGTTATGACATTGTCGACTGTGACAGAGAATGAATGTGTGAGCGCATGGGTGCCATTGGCAACTACCAGCTCAACTGGTCGATCTGTGCTGCCTCGCAGGAGTCTTCCGTCGAGGACGAAGTCGCCAAACATGCCTACTGTGTCCCTGACTAGGACCGTAGGCTGGAGTTCTGAGCCGATCGGAGGAAGAGGTTCAGTCTCGGATTGCGTGGGCCATTCAACGAGAAGGACAGACGCCCCGCGGCCAGTGATCCGTCGCTGTTGCGGACCGTACCTCGCACGATCTGACTGACCGTCTTAGAAGTTGGGCTGTCAGCGATTTCGTCTGGGCTCAGTGGGGCAGCCCATCCGAGGCGGACGGCATCATGAGTAGGGACGCGACGGCAATCATGGAGGGAATCAGCCTCGGCCGCGCTATACACGATCGCACATGCGTTTGCAACATACGGCGAGTCTAAGACTCTTTCACCATGTGTCAAGAGTTACTTTCGTGCACATTTTTCACGCTTGGAGGGCGGTAAGCGCTTACGCACGTTCAGACCGCGATAGGCGAAGGGAGTAACTGCTCATCTGACAAAGGTGTTGGGCCAACTCGGTCCTGGCTCTAGCCCTCTGCGGTCGCCTTGCGCCTCGCCCGACCCTCGGGGCCCTCGTGCTCATGCCGTAGTGCCGCGCCGCACACAGTGAACGACATGACAAGTCCGCGTGTGCGTCCCCTCACCAACGACCAGAACCGCCACTTCGCTGCCTGGTGCGCCACCGCGCTGAACCTGATGCCGTACATGGCGCCAATGCTGTACACCCTCCGGCCCGTCACCACCACCACGACACCGTACGCAGCGGTCGACCGGCACGGACGGCTCTACCTCAACATCGACAACATCGCCGCAGAAGGAGTCCGATTCGGAGCCGAAGTTCTCCTACATGAATGCTCACACATCCTCGCTGACCACTTCACCCAAGCTGAACTAGCCAACGCCACCGGCATCGCCGGCCGGGAGGGCGGCGCCAGGTAAGGTACCAGCATCGGCATCGCAACCACATGCACAAATGTGGAGAAGCAATGATGGGCTACCGCAGTTCGGGCTTGCCATTCGTGAGCGGAACCCACTCGTTTCGAAACTGGCTTGGATAGTGCCTTTGGTGGCCATGGTGCCCCTGTTGGCATGGGTACCCAACTTGCTGGGGTGGCTCTTTGGATACTCACCAGCGGATCCTCCTCTTCTGTCCGTCCTGGCCACGGTGGGTGCCGTGTTGATTGCACGCCTGCTGACTTCGGGCCGAACACGGCCCGTTCGAGCGGGGGTCTGCCTTGCGCTTGGTGTATCGGTTCACTGTGGTTACCCGTATCCGTCGGAGTGGGTCTCGGACTTCGGGTGGTTTGTCGGGTGGTCGGTGTATTCCGGGTCCCTGTGGATCATTTCTCTCGGGAGTTTTTCGGTCGGTTGGCTTGGAAATGACAAGCGGACACAGACGCCCTGACAGCCTCGGGTAGCGTCGGGGAGACGACCTGGGGGTTGGCGACCGCACGGAGACCGCGGTTGCGCGTCTGCACGGGGGATTGCTCCCTACTTCGCAGTCGCTGCTGCGTCCGCCGTTGCGCGTCCTGTCCGACTGCGTCTACGAGGCTGAGTAGCCTCACGCCGCCGCGTTTCACGGTTTCCGATGCGACAGTCGAGACGGCTCCATCCGACTCCATTGCATCGCCGCGGGGTGTGTGAGTCATCGCCCGTTGTCCGGCGCGATTTCCCGAGATCCTCAGTGACGCTGAGAGACACATGCCGCTTCCCCGACCCGGACCAGCGCCGGTTCAACCGTGGCATCGCCCACCGAGAAGGTCCCTCAGGTCCTGAGCGGCCTTCCTTCGTTGGACGGCGGTCCGCCCTGGGCGCCGGTCTGCCGGGCACCCCAGGGACTCATGCCTTGGGTGAGGTCAGATAGCTCCATGCCTCACCCAGCGCCTCGGGGGAGTCGACGATCGCCGTCTCGAGGGTGGAGACCAACTCATGTGAGGTTCCCTCCCTCAGGGAGAAGCGCAGCCGCAGCTTGGTCAGGCGGGAGGCGACGTCGCCCTCCTCGATGGATCCGGCGTCCCACCAGAGAGCCCCCGGCCTCGCGCGTCCCGCGTCGAGGCCCCGCGCAGCCTCCCGTACAGCCGGGGTGCTGGTGCTCCTCGTTGTACTGCTCCTTGGCCTCCTTCACGAGACCCCGGTCGAGCTCCGGGCCGGCCAGGACGCCGGTGCTCCAGATGTGCACGTCGCGGCGTCCCTCCCACGGCCCGTCATCTGGCTGGCCGCGGCCAGCCACGTCGCCTGCCTGGGTTGCGCCAGCGTCGCCGTCGTGACGTCGACCCCGCACTCCGTCAGCCAGGCCACCAGACCGGCGCTCGAGGAGGCGTCGACGGCGGCCTCCACCGCCTCCCGCACTGCCAGTGGGCTGCCGTCGGGAGCGACCACGGCGTAGGGGCTGTCCCAGGACACCTCGACCCGTGCCACATCCGCGGCCAGCAACGCGGACAGCACTGGCGCCAGCAGGGTGTCCACGGTGTCCTCGCGGGCCAGGTCCCCGACTCGCCGGTGACATGCGCGACGGCGCCGTCCGCATGGTCGAGGAGCGCAAGCATCTGCGCGAGGTCACCGGCGCCGCCCTCCGAGCGGCGGAGGAAGGCGCCCAGCTGCTCCGTCTGGTGGTCGACGGTGCCGCGGACTCCGTCGGGAATCACCCGGTCCCATCCCGCGAGCGGCTGCTTGCGGACGAGGAGGTCACCCTCGGCGGAGGCCAGCCACGCCCGCCGACGAGGTCGAGCGCCGGGGCATCGTCGGTGCGCCTTGGTCCGGTGCCGCGCGCCGCCTCGAACCGGGCGATCCGTTCCCTGACCGGGGGATGGGTGTCGAACGCGGACGCCTTCTCGGTCGCGATGTCCTCCTCCACGGCCTTGTCGATGTCCTCCCTGTTCGCGCGCGCGACCATTGCGACGGCCTCGCTGAGACACGCGCGGTAACCGGCGGCCTCGAACAGCTCCGCGTAGTGCTCGTCGACGACCTCCCACGCGGCCGCCGCCCGGTAGAGCGACCTGAACGACCCGGCCGCATCGTCCGGCCCCGCCGCCTCGAGCGCCAGTTCGTCGGCGCGCAGTTCGGCCCGTCGCGAGTCGGCCCCGGAGACGAGCGAGAAGAGGCCGCCGTACAGGGTGAAGAACCACCGCCACACAGGGCCTACCCTTTCCCGCACGGAGTAGATGAGCGCGAGCCGTCCGCGGATGCGCGACGAGTAGGCGGTGTCGCCGCCGGCGAAGTGGCCCAGCTCGTGCGCGATGACGGCGCGGAGTTCACCACGCGTCATCGCGGCGAGCAGCGGCAGCCCGATCTCCAGCTCCCGGCGCCCGGCCACCTCGGCGACGGACGCGTTCACCTCGGCAACGATCACGATGCGATCCGGGGGCGCCGTCTCGGCCAGCGCGGCAAGTTCCGTCACCTGGCCCAGAGTGCCGGGTGGTCGCCGCGCTCCACCTCGATGCCCTCGGCCGGCTCCGGCCTCAGCCGCAGCGCCTCCCGCACCCCGCAACCACCGCGATGACCAGCGGGACGGCGATGAAGACGACGAGGCGGTAGCCGAGCGTCCCGGAGTCGAGGGAGCGCCCGAGGGCGAAGAGCCCGACCACGAGCCCCACGATCAGCGCGAGGACCGCGACGGGGAAGAGCCACAGCACCATCTCCGGCACCGGACTGCGCTTGTTCATGCGCGGAACCTAGCAGCCAAGGGGCGGCCCGGGTGCGGGCCGGAAGGAGAATGGGCCGGCCCGTTCTGGCGGGTAGCATCGTCGGCGGTCGGAATCGTCGTGCAACGGGACGGAGGGGTGCGGTGGGCCGCGTCAACCCGGTCGTGCTCGTGCTGATCTCCATCGCGTCGGTCCAGTTCGGGCCGCGCTCGCGAAGGGGATCTTCGACGACGCATCGCCCGTCACGCTCGCGTACCTGCGGGTCGCCATCGCCACCCTGGTGCTGGCGGCGATCTCCCGCCCGCGCCTGACGGGGCGATCCGGGCGCGACTGGCTCGTCGTCCTCGCCTACGGGGCATGCCTCACCGGGATGAACGCCGCCATCTACCTGAGCTTCGCCCGCATCCCGATCGGGTGGCGGTGACCCTGGAGTTCCTCGGCCCACTCGCGCTCGCCGTGATCGGTTCCCGGCGCCTGATCGACCTGCTCTGGGTGGGGTTGGCGGCCGCGGGGTGGTGCTGCTGGGGCGCTACCGTCGGGGATCGACCCGATCGGGCCGGCCTCGCCCTGCTGGCAGGCGCCCTCTGGGCCGGCTACATCGTCCTCGCGGGCCTGTCGGCCGACGGTGGGAGGGCATCGGCGGCCTGACGGTGGGCAGCGCCTTCGGGGCGCTGCTGTTGGCCGGCCCGGCGCTGGCCCTCGCGGGGAGTCCCTGTCCAAGGCAGGGTGTGGGGGACGATGGCCGCGGTCGCGCTGCTCAGCAGCGTGGTGCCCTACGCCCTCGAGCTGCACGCCCGGCGCACGATCAGGAGCTCGACGTTCGGCATCCTGATGAGCCTCGAACCCGCGGCTGCGGCCATCTTCGCGTGGCTGGTGCTGGGGAATGGCTTGGGCCGGTGGAGTTGGTGGCCATGGCCTGCGTCATCGTGGCGTCCATCGGGGCCGTCCGCGCGGGGAAAAGGAGCACCACCGATGGCTAAGCGACCCACCGGCACCGCGGCACTTCGCGTGCTCACCGACGCGGGCATCCGCCACACGGTCCACGAATACGGCCATGACCCCGCGCGACCAGCTTCGGGATGGAGGCGGCCGAGGCACTCGGCTACCCGCCGGAGCGGGTCTTCAAGACGCTGCTCGCCGCCGACGACAAGGCGCTCGTGGTCGGCATCGTCCCGGTGGACGGCAGGCTCGACCTCAAGTCGCTCGCCGCCGCAACCGGGCACAAGCGGCTCTCGATGGCCGACCCCGCCGTCGCGGAGCGGGTCACGGGCATGGTGGTGGGCGGCATCAGCCCGATCGGCCAGAAGCGGGCGCTACCGACGGTGCTCGACGCGTCCGCGCTCGGTTTCGACACCATCCTGGTGTCGGGCGGACGCCGCGGCCTCGACATCGAGCTCGCTCCGGCCGATCTCGTGAGGATCACCGAAGCCGGCGTGGCGGCAATCGCGGCGCACTAGTCTCGGGGCATGGCAGACGACATCACCACCTCGCACCACAAGTCCCGACGGCGCTACGAGATCTTTGTCGGCGACGAGCTGGCGGGATACCTCGACTACCGCGACCACGACGGCGCCGTCGAGATGTACCACACCGTGACCGAGCCGGAGTTCGGCGGCCGCGGTCTCGCCTCCCGCCTCGCCGGGTTTGCGCTCACGGACGTCCGCGACTCGGGCCTCAAGGTGGTCCCGACCTGCTCCTTCGTGCGCGGCTTCATCGACAGGCATCAGGAGTTCGCGGATCTGGTGGCCTGAGGTACCTCAACTCAGGAAGATGTCCGGGAAGAGGGCATCGTCCGGTGTGCCCGGCACGGCCGCGTAGCCGGAGAAGTCGGTGACCCGCGGGCGCGGAGCACGTCCTCGACGATCAGGGAGTGGCCCGTGAGCCGGTCCGCCGGGGTGGTCACCACCTGGTAGGCCGCATCGGCGTAGATGGTCGGTGTCCGTGACACCGCCATCAGGCGCTCACCGCCGAGCACGTTGCGGACGGCGGCCGTCGCGATGGTCGTCTCGGGCCAGAGCGTGTTGGCCGCGATCCCGTCCCGTGGAACTCGGCAGCCATTCCGAGCGTCGCCATCGTCATGCCGTACTTGGCCAGGGTGTAGCCGGTGTGCGCGCCCAGCCACCGCGGGCGAGGTTCACCGGCGGAGACAGCGACAGGATGTGCGGGTTCTCCGACTCCCTGAGGGCAGGCACCGCGGCCCGGGACAGCATGAAGGTGCCACGCACGTTGACGTCCTGCATCAGGTCGTACTTCTTGGCCGTCAGGTCGAGCGACCCCGACAGGTCGATCACCGAGGCGTTGTTGACGACGATGTCGATCCCGCCGAACTCCTCGAGCGTCGCCTCGACAGCCCTGGCCACGTCCTCGTCGCTGCGGACGTCGCCGACGACGGCGAGGGCCCGTCCTCCGCCGCCCGGATCTGCTCGGCCGCGGTGTGGATGGTGCCCTCCAGCGTCGGATGCGGGTGTCCGTCTTGGCCAGCAGGGTGACGTTGGCCCCGTCGGCCGCGGCCCGCAGCGCGATCGCGAGCCCGATGCCCCGGCTGCCGCCGGACATCAGGATGGTGCGCCCTCCAGCCCGCTCACGAGCCCGCCTTCGCCGCGAAGGCCGACATTCTGGCGGCCGCATCCGGGGTGCCGACGGCACGGGCGATGGTGCGGGCCTCCTCGGCCAACTGCTCGGCGAGGGAGCGCGTCGGGTTCGAGCGGATCAGCCGCTTGGCCTGCCCGTAGGCCCAGGCCGCGCCCTCGACGATGCCGCGGGCGACGGCGAGCGCCCTGGCTCGCACCTGCTCCGCGTTGCTGACCTCGGCGAGAAGCCCCAGTCGAGCGCCTCGTCGGCGCTGAGCAGTCGCGACGTGAGCGTCAGCTGCAGTGCCCTGCGCTCACCGACGGCCCGGGAGAGGTGCGCAGTCACGGACAGGTCAGGGGTGAGACCCATGTCCGCGTAGAGGCTGCCGATCCGCGCGTCGACTGCGCCGACGGCGTAGTCGGAGCTGAGCAGGATCCCGAGGCCGCCGCCCACCGCGGTGCCCTGGACCGCCGCGACCACAGGGACGCTGGAGGCGACCAGCGCCGTGATGCCGTTGTTGATGACCCCGGCGAGTTCCTCGACGCCACCTCCGACAGCCTCGCCTCCCTGCACCATGGCGAACACGTCGCCCCAGCGCAGAAGGCCCGACCCTCAGCCTGGATGATGATGGCCCGCACGCCGGGATCGGCAACCGCCGCCCTGCGGCCTCCGCCCAGGCGGCGGCCATGTCCGCATTGAACGCGTTGAGTCGCTCCGGGCGGTTGAGCGTGATGAAGCCGATGCCGGCCTCCGCGTGGAACAGCACCGGATCGGCCTGACTGGTCATGTGTTCTCCCTTGAACAGATGTTCCCCGGGGCAAGCCTACTGACCGCAGACGGGTGGCGCGTGGTCTTCGGCGGGCGGGAGTGGCCCCGTGTGGCCCCCGCCGCCGGAAGCGGCAGAATGGGGCGGGTGGCGAGACGCGCCGCGCCGAGGAACGAGGAGCATCCGATGAGTGGAGTCATCACAGTCCGTCGACACGACAACGTGGAAACGGTGGAGCTGACTGCCACGACCACGGGCCTCGATCTGTTCGGCGACGACCGCACCGTCGTGGCGATGCGCGTCGACGGCGAGGCACACGATCTGCAGCGGGAGCTCTCCCCGGGCGTCGAGGTGGAGCCGATCCTCGTCGATTCACCCGAGGGCCTGAGCATCGTGCGTCACTCCGCGGCGCACGTCACCGCCCAGGCGCTCCAGAACCTGTTCGTGGACGCGAAGCTCGGCATCGGCCCGCCCATCACCGACGGCTTCTACTACGACTTCCAGACCGCGCCCCTGCAGCCCGAGGACATGAAGGCCATCGAGAAGCGGATGGGCCAGATCGTCAAGGAGAAGCAGCGCTTCGTGCGCCGAGTCGTCACCGACGATGAGGCACGCACCGAACTGGCGTCGGAACCCTTCAAGCTCGAGCTCATCGCGGACAAGGGCAGCGCCTCCGCCGACGACGGTTCATCGGTCGAGGTCGGCGCAGGCGACCTCACCATCTACGACAACGTCCGGCGCGATGGTTCCGTCGCCTGGAAGGACCTCTGCCGCGGCCCGCACGTGCCCAACACCGGCTACCTCGGCAACGGTTGGGCCCTGACCCGCACGTCGGCCGCCTACTGGCGAGGCGACCAGTCCAAGGCGGACCTGCAGCGTGTCTACGGCACCGCATGGCCCACCAAGGATGAGCTGCAGGCCTACAAGACCCGCCTGGAGGAGGCCGCCAAGCGCGACCACCGCAAGCTGGGAACCGAGCTCGACCTGTTCAGCTTCAACGAACTGGTCGGCTCCGGCCTGCCCCTGTTCCACCCCAAGGGTGGTGTGATCAAGCGCGTCATGGAGGACTACGTCCGAGCCCGCCACATCGAGGAGGGCTTCGACTACGTCGGCACCCCCCACATTGCCAAGGAGGAACTGTTCTACACCTCCGGCCACCTGCCCTACTACGCCGACGGGATGTTCCCGCCCTCCTGGAGGACGCGGAGCGCGACGAGCAGGGCAACGTCGTCAAGGGCGGCCAGGCCTACCGCCTGAAGGCCATGAACTGCCCCATGCACAACCTGATCTTCTCCTCGCGGGGCCGCTCCTACCGTGAGCTTCCGCTGCGCTTCTTCGAGTTCGGCACCGTGTACCGCGACGAGAAGTCGGGCGTGGTGCAGGGCCTCACCCGGGTGCGCTCCATCACGCAGGACGACTCGCACAGCTACGTCATGAAGGAGCAGGCCCCGATGAGGTGCGCCACCTGTTGCGCTTCATCCTGTCGCTGCTGACCGACTTCGGCATGACGGACATCGCGCTCGAGGTGTCGACCCGCGACGAGGACGGGAAGAAGAAGGACAAGTTCATCGGCTCCGACGCGCAGTGGGAGGAGGCCACGGCCGTCCTGCAGCAGATCGCGGACGAGTCGGGTCTCATCGTCGTCCCCGATCCGGGTGGCGCCGCCTACTACGGCCCGAAGATCTCCATCCAGGCGAAGGACGCCATCGGCCGCGTCTGGCAGATGTCGACCATCCAGTACGACTTCAACCAGCCCGAGCGCTTCGGCCTCGAGTACACGGCCCCCGACGGCTCCCGCCAGCAGCCCGTGATGATCCACTCCGCGAAGTTCGGTTCCATCGAGCGCTTCATGGGTGTGCTGATCGAGCACTACGCGGGCGCCTTCCCCGCCTGGCTGTCACCGGTGCAGGTCACCGCGATCCCGGTCGCCGCCGAGTTCGACGCGTACCTCGGGTCCGTCGCCGACAAGCTGAAGGCCCGTGGCGTCCGCGTCGATCTCGATCTCTCCGATGACCGGTTCGCCAAGAAGATCCGCAACGCCTCGAAGGAGAAGGCCCCTTCGTGCTCATCGCCGGCGGTGACGACCGCGACGCGGGTGCGGTGTCGTTCCGGTTCCGGGACGGGTCGCAGCGCAACGGCGTGCCCGTCGACCAGGCGGTCGAGGAGATCGCGGCCTTCATCGCGTCGCGCTCCAACGCGTCGCCCAGCGCCGATGCCTGAGATCGAGTCGAGCGACACCCTCGCGGGCGTCCCGGACGCCTTCCAACGGCTGTGGACGCCCACCGGATGGTCTACATCAACGGTGAGGGCAAGCCGACCGGCGATCACGACTGCCCGTTCTGCACCGCACCCGGGCGCACCGACGAGGACGGCCTGGTCGTGGCGCGGGGCGAACACGCCTACGTGGTGATGAACCTGTTCCCGTACTCGCCGGGCCACCTGTTGGTGTGCCCGTACCGGCACGTGGCCGACTACACCGACCTGACGGCCGACGAGACACGAGAGGTGGCCGAGCTGACGCAGCGGGCCATGCGCGTGCTGCGGCGCGTCTCCGGGCCGCACGGCTTCAACCTGGGCATGAACCAGGGATCGGTGGCCGGGGCGGGCATCTCGATGCACCTCCACCAGCACATCGTGCCCAGGTGGGCCGGAGACATGAACTTCATGCCGGTCATCGGGCAGACGCGGGCCCTGCCGCAACTCCTCGGCGAGGCCCGTGCGCTGCTGGCCGAGGCCTGGCAGGACTGACGTGTCGCTGACCGGCCTCGCGTGGGCCGTCGGCGGCCGCATCCCCGACGGGTGGGCGATGCGGCTGCGGCGGTGCTCGCGCCACTGATCTCGTTGCTCCCGCTGCCGGCAGTGGCGGCCTGGGAGCAGACCGCAGGCCGCGCCACCGGGCGACCGATGACCCGGCGCGACCGGAGCAACCTGGTCCGGGTGTGGCTGCGCAACACCTCCTGGTCGTTCAGCCTCGCGCGGTGGAGCGACGACGAGATCCTCCGCATGGTGGCCGTCTCCGACGACGACGTGGAGAAGCTGCGTTCCTCGCTCGCCGGGCCGGGCCTCGTCCTCGCCCTGCCACACATGGGCTCCTGGGACTTCGCCGGGGCCTGGTGCGCGCGCATCGGCATCAAGGTGGTCTCGGTGGCCGAACGCCTTCCGCGGGCCTGTACGAACGGTTCCGCGACGCGCGCGCCGGTATGGGGATGGACATCTACCCGGTCGACGAGCCCGACCTGATGCGCCGCCTCGCCGACGACGTGCGGGCGGGTCGGTTGATCTGCCTGCTCAGCGACCGCGACCTCTCCGGCAACGGCGTTCCCGTCGAGTGGCCCGGCGCGGGGACCGTGTCGGTGCCCGCCGGCCCGGCCCTCCTGGCACGCCGGACCCGGGCCGATCTGCGTGTCGCCACCACCCGGTTCGAGGACGGTCGGCTCCGCATCCTGGTGTCCGAGCGGATCGAGCCGGGCACGGTGGGGAGATGATGCAGGGCGCGGTCCAGCATTTCGCCGCGGCGGTCGACGAATCCCCGTCGAACTGGTTGATGCTGCGGAGCCTGTTCCGGTGAGGATCGCGCTCGTCGTGCCCTACTCGCTCGACGTTCCAGGGGTGTGGCCACCCACGCGCTCGGCCTCGCCGGCTGGCTGCACGGGCGCGGCCACGACGCGCGACTGATCGCCCGGGCAGCGCCCCGCCGATGCCGATGTTCCCGTCACGCTGCTCGGACCCGCCGTCGGGCTGAGGTTCAACGGCTCGGTGGCCCGGCTGGCCCTTCGCCCGGCCAGGCGAGGGCTGCCCTCGACGCCACCGTGGGCGCGGATGTCGTGCACGTCCACGAGCCACTCACGCCAGGTGTGGCGTTCGCGGTCGCCGCGCAGACCCATGCGCCGCTGGTCGTCACCCACCATGCCGCGTTCACGCCTTCGCGACCGGTGGCCCGGCTGCTGCGTGCCCGCGCAGCGCGCCTGCCCGACCGCGTGAGCCTGGCCGTCTCGACCGCCGCCGCCGAGCTGACCGGGACGCTCGGGGTGGCGGCCACCATTGCCCCAACGCCGTCCGGCTGCCCCTGCTCCGTCACCGCGACCGCCCGGTCGCCCGGTCGTGGTGTTCGTGGGTCGGCTGGACGAGCCACGCAAGGGCTACGGGGTCTTCGTCGAGGCGTCGGCCAAGGTGCCCGGCGCCGACTTCGTGGCCGTCGGGCCGGGTGGGAGGGGCGCCGCAGGCGTCCTGGAACTCGGCAGGCTGGGGCGCGCCGACTTGGAGGAGGTGCTGGGCACCGCCTCGGTCCTGGTCGCTCCCAATCTGTTCGGGGAGTCGTTCGGAATGGTGCTGGTCGAGGGCTCGCGCACGGCGCCGCTCTGGTGGCGAGCGACCTGCCCGCCTTCCGCGCCGTCGCCGAGGGGCCGGCCTCGTCGTTCTTCCCGGTCGGGGACGCGTCCGCCGCCGCGCGGATGATCGCTGAGCGTCTCGCAAGCCCGGTCGACCCGACCGCCGCATGGGCCGGTGTGCAACGCTTCGGCTGGGACGCCGTGGGCCCGACGGTGGAGGATGCATACCTCCGCGCCCGTGACATCCGACGGGGATTGGGCCGATGTCCTAGGCTGGGGACGTGCACGCCCAGCTCGTACCCCGCAAGAGTATGACACCGACGCCGTGCTCACGATCCCCAACGTGGTGTCGTTCGTGCGGCTGCTGTCCATCCCCGTCTTCTGTGCCCTGATCATCCTCGGCCAGGACGTGGCGGCCGTCGTGCTGCTCGCGGCCTTCGGCGCCACCGACTGGATCGACGGTTTCCTCGCGCGCCGCCTCAAACAGCGCACCGAACTGGGAGCCCGCCTCGATCCGGTGGCCGACCGTCTCTACATCATCGCCGCGGTGATCTCCCTGCTCGTGCGCGGCATCGTGCCGGTCTGGTTCGTCGTCGTGCTCCTCGCCAGGGACGTGATGCTCGCGCTGCTGCTGCCACGCCTACGGCGCCACGACATGGTGGCCTTCCCTGTGAACTGGATCGGGAAGATCGGCACCTTCCTCATTCTTTTTGCGCTTCCGTTGATCCTGGTGGGGCTCCCACGTCGCTCGCCTGGGTGTGGGCGCACTGGGCAGGCTGGATCCTCGGTGGCGTAGGTGCCGTCTTCTACTGGGCGGCAGGGTTCATCTACGTGCGTGAAGCTGTGAGGCTGGGGCGTGGCGACGACGCGTCCTGACGCGAGCATGTCGCTCCTGACGGATGTGCAGGACGGCGCCCTCGAACCCGAGTACCGCACCACGACGCACCGGCGTCGCAGCCCTTCTGTGGCCCTGCTCGCCCTGCTCCTTGTGGCGGTGCTCGTGACGCTGGCCTTCCTGCAGACGACGCAGGGCAGCGGGGCGGCCGCGGAGCAGAGGGCCGAGCTGCTCGACCGGATCGGGACGGCCCGGCAACGGCAGAGCGACCTGACGGACGCGGCTGCTTCTCTCGACGCCGAGGTGCGTGCGCTCGGGCAGGAGGCACTGGGCGACCCGGCGCAGCGGGCCGAGTTGGAGCGGCTCGAACTGGCGAGCGGGGCGGGCGCGGTCACCGGGCCCGGCATCGTCGTGGTCGTCGATGACGCCACCGACGCCGAGGGGACCAAGGGCATCATCCTGGCGAGCGACGTCACGCGGCTCGTCAACGGCCTGTGGCTGGCCGGCGCCGAGGCCGTCAGCATCAACGGCCGTCGGCTCACCACATTGACCCCATCCGTTCCGCGGGCGCGGCGATCACGGTCGACTACGTGTCCCTGACGCCGCCCTACCGGCTCGACGTGATTGGGGACCCTAGTAACCTTCAGGCACGGTTCAACGAGACCCCGGGGCCGTCTGGTGGCACTTCCTGACCCAGAACTACGGTGTCACGATGGCCATCACGCAGGCTGACAGCGAATTGTCGCTCTCCGCCGACACGGGCATGACGCTGCGCTACGCGCAGCCGGGATAGGAGGAACTGGTGTTCGCAGTGCTCGGCCTCGTCCTCGGCGTCGTGCTCGGCATCGTCCTGCAGCCCACGTTGCCACCGGTGCTGGCCCCTACCTGCCCATCGCGATCGTCGCGGCGTTCGACGCGATCCTCGGTGGCACGCGGGCCTTCCTCGAGGGTGTCTTCTCCGACCGGGTGTTCCTGGTGTCATTCCTGTCGAATGTGGTCATAGCCGGAGTCATCGTGTTCGTGGGCGACCAGATCGGCGTGGGCTCGCAGCTGTCCACCGGCGTGGTCGTCGTACTCGGTATCCGGATCTTCACCAACGCCGCCGCGATCCGCAGGGCGCTGCTGCATGCCTGACCGGGAGGAGGCGGAGCCTCGGCGGGCCGACCCGGGGCGCCCAGCCTCCTGCGGGCGTTCTTCACACCCAGTCGGGGACAGCTCGCCATCGGCGTGGCGCTGTTCCTCACCGCCTTCATCGTGGTCATGACCCTGCGGTCGCAGGCCAACCAGCCGGAGTTCGCCAATGTCCGCCAGGCCGACCTGATCCAGCTGCTCGACGACGTCACCTCGGAGACCCGCCGCCTCGAGGATCAGGTCAGCGAACTGGAGACGGCCCGCACCGAGCTGCTCAGCGGCGCGGACCGCGACCAGGCCGCACGCGAGGAGGCCGCCCGTCGACTGGGTAATGCGCAGATCCTTGCGGGTACGGTCCCGGCGGTCGGGCCCGGGGTGCGGATCCGGGTGAGCGACCCGGAGGCACGCGTGACGGCCGAGTTGCTGCTCGACGCCGTGGAGGAGCTTCGCGATGCCGGCGCCGAGGTGATCGAACTCAACGACTCCGTCCGCCTGGTGATGCGCTCCTCCTTCGTGATGGATGAACAGGGCCGGATCGTCGCGGATGGCACCGTCCTCGAGGCTCCCTTCACCATCGATGCCATCGGCGATCCAGCCACCCTCGAGGCCGGGCCCGGTTCCGGGGCGGGCTCGTCAGCGAGATCGAGGGCGACAGGGTCGGGGGAAGGTGACCATCGAGCAGACGCCCGACGTGGAGATCGCGACGGTCGTCGCCACTCCCGTCAATGAGTTCGCCCGGCCGCGTTAACGCGGTTGTGCCCTGATGCTAAGTTTTCAGGTAGCGTCCACGGGAAGCGGTGGATGCGTTGCCCAGCCCATGCCGATAAGGAAGAGCAGATATGAAGTGCCCCAAGTGTGGATCTGAAAGTTCGGCCGAGGCACGCTTCTGCAGCGTCTGCGGCACCGCGCTGACCGACCCCACCGTCGACACGACAACCATGATTGCCGTCGGCGCCAACGAGCGTGAGTCGGTCGAGCTGACCGATCAGGAGCTCGCGGCGGTCAAGGAGCTCGCGCCGGGCAATGCGCTTCTCATCGTGAACCGGGGCCCCGGCGACACCAACCGCTTCCTGATCGACGCCGACATCACCAACGTGGGCCGCCACCCCGAGTCGGACATCTTCCTGGATGACATCACCGTCAGCAGGCATCACGCGAAGTTCGTGCGCAGCGGCGGCAAGCTGTACCTGGAGGACCTGGGCAGCCTCAACGGCACCTACGTGAACCGCACCCTCCTGGATGGCCGCACGGTGCTGCGGGAGGGCGACGAGATCCAGATCGGCAAGTACCGTGCCACGATCTCGCTGAGCGAGCCCGGACATAGCTGATGCCGGGCGCGGCGCGCACCATCGGCCGCGTACTGGAGATGATCCGACCGGAGTTTCCCGACATCTCCGTATCGAAGCTGAGATATCTCGAGACCGAGGGCCTGATCGCCCCTGATCGCCAGCAGCCGTCCGGATACCGGCGCTTCAGCCAGGACGACGTCGACCGGCTCCTGTACGTTCTCCGCGCCCAACGCGACAGGTATCTGCCGCTGAAGGTGATCCGCGAGGAGCTTGAGGCCCTCGACAGGGGAGAGCAGCCCGCGAGCCTCGCCGCTCCCGTCGAGGAGGAGGCCCCGGAACCACGGCAGGCCCCGCGTGCCACCACGCAGGGCGGGCTGATGACCCGCCGCCAGGTGCTCGATGAGTCCGGGCTCGGGAGGCATCGTTCATCCAACTCGAGCGGCTCCGGATCATCCTGCCCAGGCGCGGCTCGCAGCTCTACGGCAGGGAGGCCGTCGCGCTGGCCCAGTCGGCGAAGAAGCTGGTCAGTTACGGGTGGATCTGAGGCAGCTGCGGGTACTGCAGCAGGCGGCCACCATGGAGGCGGCCCTCGTCGAGCAGATCCTCGAGCAGTACCGCCGACGCTCAGGCCCGCCGCCCGAGGTGACGGCTGATCTCTACCGGATCGTGATGCAGGCCCACGCGGCGCTCCTGCACGGGCAGATCCACTGAGCTACCGTTGAGCCCATGATCGTGCTCGAAGTCATCGGCATCCGGCTGCTGACCCCTGAGGATCCCCCGTGCTGCTGCTCCGTGAGGAGGGCGGCACCCGTTCGCTGCCGATCTGGATCGGCGCCCAGGAGGCCGCCAGCATCGCGTCCGCGCTCGAGGACGAGGTGCCGCCGCGTCCCATGACGCACGACCTCCTCGCCGCGGTCCTCACCCTGATCGACCCCGTCGACGGGTGGTCGTGATCACGGCGATGAACGACGGCGTCTACGAGGCCGAACTGCACGTGGGCGGTCACATCATCGACGCGCGGCCCAGCGACTGTGTCGCCGTCGCGCTCCGCCTCGGATGGCCCATCCAGTGCCCACGTTCCCTGATGGATCAAGTCGGGGTTGAGGTTGAGGCGGTCGCCTCCGACGAGGTCGAGGCGTTCCGGGCGTTCCTGGACAGCGTCAACGCGGACGACTTCGAGGATGAAAACCCCTCGTCAGATGAGGATTGACCGCTCAGGCCGCCCGGCAGGTCGAAGGGTAGCCGAAAAATGGTGACCACCGTTTCGGGTTTGGCTTGGGCGTGTCGTTGACCCCGACGCTCGACGGGGATTAGTTTCATGGGGTGCCGAGGAACCGTCGGCGACGAGACGAAGTGAGGCTCAGGTGTCCGAGAAGCCAGCGCTGCAAGAGGTGCTCTTTGACGGTGACTTCGCACCCGTTCCGAGCGACACGGGTTACCGTGGCCCATCGCGCACCGCGTGGCAGGCATCACCTACCGTCAGCTCGATTACTGGGCCCGCACCGGTCTTGTCGTTCCGTCGATCCGCAACGCGGAGGGCTCCGGCACTCAGCGGCTGTACTCGTTCCGCGACATCCTCCTGCTGAGGGTCGTCAAGCGGTTCCTGGACGTGGGCATCTCCCTGCAGCAGATCCGTGTCGCCATCGAACACCTGAACGCCCGGGGTGTCGACGACCTCACGGAGCTGACACTGGTCAGCGACGGGTTCAGCGTCTACGAGGTCACCTCGGCCAACGAGCTGTTCGATCTGACCCGCGGTGGCCAGGGCATGTTCATGATCTCGGTCAGCAGCGTCTGGCGTGAGTTGGAGGGCACCTTGTCCTCGCTCCCCGGCGAGCGGACCGCAGCGGCCGCGGTGGAGGAGCACCCAGACGACGAGCTCGCTGCGCGTCGCCGCGCCCGCGCGGTGTAGCCTCCACGGCCCGACCGTTCGGTAGGGTCACAGGAGTGAAGCACTGGATCGAGCGGTTGATGGACAGGCCCGCCGTTGCGCATGCCCTGTCCGCCTACGAGCGGTACTCGTCCCGCCTCGGCCCACAGTTCGCCGCCGGGATCGCCTACTACTCCATCCTCTCGATGGTGCCGATCCTGATGCTCTGCTTCGCCGCGCTCGGGATGACGCTGACGATCATCCGCCCTGATCTGATGGACGTCGTCCAGGACCAGATCGAGGCCCTGATCTCCGATGTCAATCTCTCCAAGTCGATCAGCGACCTGATCACGGGCGCGATGCGGCAATGGGCCTCCACCCTCGGCGTGGGCATCATCACGGGGTCCTACGCGGGCTCACGGTGGGCAGGCAACCTGAAGCGTGCGGTGCGCGTGATGTGGTCGCGCGAGTTCGAGGACGCGGCCGAGCGGAAGCACTTCTTCGTGGAGCTGGCTCTCAACCTGGTGATCTTCCTCGGTCTGGTGGCGTCAGTGGTGTTCAGCATCGGCGTCGCGACCATCGGCACGGCCTTCTCCCGCACCGCCCTCGAGTTCCTCGGCTGGACGCACATCCCCGGGATCGACACGCTCTTCCTCCTGCTGAGCATCGCCCTGACGCTGCTCGCGAGCTGGATCCTGATGGCCTTCCTTTTCGTCGCCCTGCCGAACCAACCGGCCCGTCCCTGGCCGTGGCTCGTCGGGACCCTGCTGGGAGCCGTTGCGCTGACGGTCCTGCAGCAGCTGGCCGGCCTGCTGATGGGCCTTCTCGGATTCAACAGCGCGGCCTCGGTGTTCGGCCCCGTGATCGTGCTGATGATCATGCTCTACATCCTCGCCACGACGATCATGCTCGCGGCAGCCTGGGTGGGTCGTCGACCGAGTGGCGCGCGGCGCGTCAGCGCCGGATCGACGACCGCGAGGAGAAGGCCCACCGGGAGAGGGAGCCGGTGGCCCCATCGTGCCCGCACCGCAACCTGAGCCGGAGGCTGTGCCCTCGACGACAGGCTCGCGGCGCGGCTCTCGCTCGACGAGCTGCGCGACGCGGACACCGCCCTGCCGACACCTGGGCGCCGGGGCTACGTCAGGCAGAGCGTCGCCGCCCGCGGGATGCGCTTCAACCTCGGGCTCGGGTACGGCATCGGCGCCGCCACCGGCCTCGGGCTGGGCGCCCTCATCGTTTCTGCGGCCCGGAGGCTCACCAGGCAACGTCGGCCGTAGGTGCGAAACGCCGGCCGCCCCGGAGGAGCGGCCGGCGTCGGGGTCAACAGACTCAGTGTGCCTCGGCGGGGGCGGGGAAGTCCTGCCCGATCGCGGCCAGCATGTCCTTGTACCAGGCCTGCTGGATGTCGAACGGCTTGCCGCCCTTGATGCGGTCGAAGGCGATGGCACTGAGCACGTCGCCGTTCTCCTCGTCCTGACCGATGACACCAGGCTCACCCGCAGCGCGGAATCGACGGCGAGGTCGGTGCACTGCCGGATGAGCGCCAGATCGGCGTCGTTCGCGGCCGCAGAGCGGGAGAAGTAGCCGGACTTCTGGATCATGACCTTCTCGGCGTTCAGCTTCTCGGCGAACTTCGAGCCGAACCAGGCGCCGGGGTTGACCTTGTCGAGCTTGACGTGGCCGAAGGGGTCTCGGGGACCTCTTCGCCCGCGGCCTCGAGCTGCGCGACGATCGAGTCGAGCCCGGCGCCCTCGGACAGGAAGATGGTGACGTTGCCGACCTCGTCCATGATCTTGTTGAGGCGCTCAGCCTCGGCATCGATGTCGATGAGGCCCTCGGGCACGTAGACGCCGTGGATGTCCCAGGCCTCCTTGGAGAGCCCGATCTCGGGAAGCCACTGCTGGGCCTCCACCCACGTGCGGTACTCGGCGGCGGTGGCTGCGGTCAGCCAGCCGCAGTGGCGCCCATGACCTCGTGCACGATCAGCATGCGGGAGCCGGAGTTGTGCTCGGCAACGATGTTCTGCGCGAAGATGGCCCCTGCTCGGCGGCGGTCCAGGCACCCAGCGACTGACGGATGGGGATCACGTCGTTGTCGATGGTCTTCGGCAGGCCGACGACGGTCAGGCCGTAGTCGTGCTCGGCGAGGTAGGCGGCCAGATCGGCAGCGGTCGTGTTGGTGTCATCGCCGCCGATGGTGTGCAGGACGTCGACGCCGTCGGCGACCAGGCGGTCGGCCGCGACCTTGAGGGGTTGTCGCCCTCGGCCACGAGGCCGCGCTTGACGAGGTCCTTCGCGTTGGTGAGCTTGACGCGGGAGTTGCCGATGGGGAGCCACCGAACTTGTCCAGCAGACCGGCGTTGGCGCGCACCGCATCGTCGACGACGAGGAAGTCGCCCTTCAGCAGCCCTGGTACCCGTGGCGGTAGGCAATGATCTCGACCTCCGGGGCGATCGCGGTGTAGCGCTCGATGAGCCCACCGATCGCGGCGGAGAGGCAGGGGGCGAAGCCACCGGCCGTGAGGATGGCTACCTTCTTGACCATGAGGGTCCTTTCATGAGTTCTCAAGGCGCCGGACGCGCCGACCCCAGCTTATTGCACCCCGCCGGCGGAGTCGTCGCTGGGTCGTTGCCGGCGCTGCCGTCCACAGGGATCGGGAAACGGGAGCGCGCGGGCAGTCGGTTTGGAAGTATGGCCCAATGCGGAACGAGCGGGGCTGAGCGGATCGGTGCAGGTCACCGTGCTGCTGCCCGTCGCGCTCGGGATCTTCCTGCTGTTGCTGCAGTGGTCGCTCGTGTCGTGGGCGGACACGACGGTGTTGGCGGCCGCCCAGCAGGGGCCGCCGTCACGGCGCGCCTCGACGCCACGGAGGCACAGGGAGGAGCCGCCGCCCGGGAAGTCGCCGGCAACGGGTCGCTCAGCGCGGTCTCCGTTTCCGTCGACAGGGGCCCCACCCGCACCACCGTCACGGTGGCCGGCCGGGCCAGGTCGATCCTGTGGGCCCGTTCCGTGCGCAGCACCGTCGTCGTCCCCACCGAACGACTCACGGGTTCATGAGCGGGCGGAACCAGCGGGGCCTTGCCGTCTCCGTCGAGGCGGCGGTGGTGCTGCCCGTGCTTGTGCTGTTCATCGGGCTGCTGCTCACCCTCGCCCGCATCGCGCTGGCCGAGCAGAGCGTGGGGGCCGTCGCGGCCGCAGGGGCCCGGGCCGCCTCGCTCGAGCGCTCGCAGGCCCACGCCGGCAACGCGGCCCGTGAGGCGGTCGCGGCAAGCCTGGCGCAACACGGCCTCACCTGCGCCGACCACGAGGTCGAGATCGACGCGGCCGCGATTTCCCTTGCACCCGGGCAACGGGGAAGCGTGCGGGTCTCGGTCACCTGTGTCGTCGACCTCTCGGACGTGACGCTGCCGTTCATGCCCGGTTCGCTCACCGTCGACGCGGACCGCCGGTCACCGGTCGATCCGCTGCGGGCCGTTAGGCCGCAGGCCCGGTGGGGCCGTTAGGCCGCAGGCCCGGTGGGGCCGTTAGGCCGCAGGCCCGGTGGGGCCGTTAGGCCGCAGGCCCGGTGGGGCCGTTAGGCCGCAGGCCCGGTGGGGGAGCCCGAGGCTGGCTAGGCTTGGGAGATGGCCCAGTACTTTGACGTCCACCCCAGAACCCCCAGCCGCGTTCGCTCGCCCAGGTCGCCCGGATCCTCGAGGACGGCGGTCTGGTCGCATATCCGACAGACTCCGGTTTCGCGTTGGGTTGCGCACTCGGCAACGGCGAGGGCTCGAACGGATCCGCCGCATCCGTCAGTTGAGCGACAAGCACCACTTCACCCTCGTCGTCGACGAGTTCGCGAAGCTCGGTCAGTTCGTGGAGATGGACAACTGGATCTTCCGCGCCGTCAAGGCGGCGACCCCGGGGCCCTACACGTTCATCCTGAAGGCCACCCGGGAGGTCCCGAAGGTGATGCAGCATCCGAAGAAGCGCACCATCGGGGTGCGGATCCCGGATCACCGCACGACGCTCGCCCTCCTCGAGACGGTCGGGCCCCGCTGATGTCCACCACGCTCATCCTGCCCGGCGCGGATGATGCGATGACCGACGGCTGGACCATCAAGGAGGAACTGGACCACCAGATCGATGCTGTCCTCGACTCGGGTGACGCGGGCAACCGTCTGACAACGGTGGTCGACCTCAGTGGCGACGAGCCTGTGGTCGAGCGGGTGGGCGCTGGAGACCCGAGCCCCTTCGAGTAGCCTGCGGCTGGCCCGTGCCTGCAGCCGGGTTCGAGCAGCGGCCCCTCACTCCTCCGCTACGGCCAGCCATCGTTGCGGAGCCCGTCCGTGCTGGACGAGGGTGGCGCGGTAGCGGTGCCGCGCGGCGAGGTTGCGCCGCACGTCCTCGGCTACACGGTCGAGGAAGAGGGTCCGGTACAACCTGTCCTGCAGCGTAGAGGCGGCGAACGAGACACCGCTGAAGAGGGCGAGCACCAGGCAGACTCGGAAGATGTGGGCTTCGAGCGGGAGGGCGATACCCCAGATGACGAGCGGTCGGGCGGCCGCGCCCGTCCAGGTCGAGATCAGTTCATCGGTCAGGGATATCTGACCGAACACCGCGAAGACCGCGAAGGTGGCGACGACGAAGACGGAGATCTGAACAAACTGCACGAGCAGCGAGACGGCGAGCAGGTTGAACCTCTCACCGAGGGACAGGCGGGTGCGGCGCGCCTCCAGACCCGCGAACGGGGTCGATTCCAGGAGCGGATCCTCGTCGTGGTCGCCCTCATCGTCGATCATGTCCAGCGTCGGGGGCAACACGATCAGCACCGTCATGAGGATGAGGAACCCCGAGAGGAGCCACATCCGCGTGCGGCTGATCGTCGCGGCGAGTTGCCACAGCTCGTTGGTGAAGAAGACGAGCAGCACAGTGAGAAGCAGCAGCGGCAGGATCCGGGCTATCGCGGGGACTGCGGCCGCCAGCTCGCGCGCTCCTCGTCGGGCGGCCCAGCGCAGCATGTTGCCCAGCCCGTAGAAGCCGATCAGCGCGGCACCCAACAGCAGCAGCGCGCGGATCCCGATCGAGAGATGGATGCCGGTGTGGACGCCCGTGGCCATCGCGATCAGGCTGAGCCCCACGATCCAGAAGATCATGATGACCAGCCCGAACGCCAACCGGGTGCGGGGTTGGAGCCGCCGTTGGAGTCCGGCGTACGCGACGGCCAGCGGAATGCCCCGAGGGTGACCACTCCGGCGATCAGGAAGCCGATGATGGTACCGGGCCGACCGAGAAGGTCGAGCAGAGCGATCGGCTCATCGGTCGAGACGACCGCGTCGAGCAGCAGCAGGCCGGTGGCTATGAACGCGAACGCGACGAGCAGCGGAACGGTTCGCGGGACCACCCGCGGAACCTCCTCGACGCAGGCACCACGAGCGGCAGGCCGTTTCCCCGCAGCCACTGCTCCTGCGCAAGTAGGTCGTCTGTTCCGCTCATGAAACCTCGGGTGTGTCGTCGTGGATCAGCAAAGGGTCCGCGCGCACCCGGAGGTGACGCGCGGACCCTGAGTCTAGGACGTTGTCAGGTCCTCTAGCGGCGTCCTCCGCCGAGGAGCCCGCCGAGCAGGTCTCCGAGGATGCCCCACCGAGGCCGCCTCCGGTCTGCTCCTGGTACTGGGGAGTGGGGTCGGGGATCTGCATGGTAGGCATGTCGCCCGAGCCGGTCTGCTGCTTGAACTGCGGCTGCTGCACCACCTGGGGCTGCTGCTGGACCTGGGGTTGCTGGGCGCCGCCGCCCAGCACCTGGCCGAGGATGTCGCCGAGGATGCCTCCACCCGAGGACTGCTGGGGCTGCCCCTGTGCCTTGTCCACATTCATCAGCTTCCCGGCCAGCCACGACATCACGAGCGGGGCGAGGATGGGCATGAGCTTACGGATGAGGCTCGAGCCGCCGGCACCGCCGAGCTGGCTGATCACTGCGTCCTCGTTGGAGCCGAAGATGTTCGCGGTGATCTTCTCACCATCACCGGTGTCGACGGACTCGGGGTTGAAAAGCCCTCCCAGCAGGCTGCCGAAGAGATCACCCGAGTGCTGGCCCAGAGCCTCCTGCAGGGACGCGGCGCCCGCAGGGTCCTGGGCGTTTGCGTCCATGCCGAGCACCAGGGCCGGGATGGCATTGGCTGCGGCTTCGCGCACCTCGTCGGGTGAGGCCCCGACCTGCTGGGCCAGCTGGTCGATGGGCAGCTGGCTGAGCAGCTCCGAGATGTCTGTCATGTGTGACTCCTGAGAGACGGTGTCGTGCGGCGCGTGCCGTGGCGGCAACGCTACCGGTCGCACCCGTAGCGGGAGGCGGAAACCGGTGAAGTTCGTGTCAACCTCTTCAGGCCAGCCTGTGGGCCCGGAGGAAGACTGCCCCGGCGGCTCCCACGGCCTCCCCGGCGGGGCGCAGCATCCCACCGATGAACTCGTCCGGGGCCCGGGTAGTCCGGCCCAGGTCGGCCAGATACTCGCGGTGCTGTTCCAGGGACCGGATACCTGCCGCCACGTCGTCCTCACTGAGCGCGACGAAGTGCGTCGGCCGTGCGTCGCCGTGGACGAGGAACCAGGTGACGCCCCACTTCGTGAGACCTTCCGCGGCCAGCTCGGGATGGACCCAGGTGTTGTCGGCATCGCGGCAGCCGTCGAGGGCGGCGAGCCCGGCCGCCCTGTGGTCGGCCTGGTTCAGCCCCAACCGGCCTCGACCTCCCAGGTGCCGGTCACCACGACGTCCGGGCGGAACTGCCGGATGCGACGGGCCACATCCCTGCGCAGTTCCGGGCCGTGGACGAGCATGCCGTCGGGGTGGTCGAGGATGGTCAGGTCGCTCACCCCGACCACCTCGCATGCCCGCCGCTGCTCCTCGGCGCGCAGGGGCCTACCTCCGCCGGGGCCGCTGCATGCCGGCTTCGCCGCTTGTCAGGAGCAGGTAGGCGACCTCTGCACCATTGGAGACCCACCTGTTGACGCATCCGGAGAGCCCGTACTCCACGTCGTCGGGTGGGCCACGACGCACAGGACGCGGCCGAAGGTGTCGTCGGGGAGTTGCTCCAGCGTGGGCGGCTGGCCCTGTTCGGTCATGGTGGTCTCCTTGGTCAGTCAGTGGCGAGCGCGGTCAGTGTGCGCAGGATGAGGTCGCGGGGAGAGGGGTATCCAGAGCGAACCAGAGGGTGCCCTTCCCGTGCACGTACGGCTGGAGCTCTTCTCGCAGGGCCCCACCGGGAACGGGGTACACGGCGACATGATCCCTCCAGCCCGAGACGAACGCCTTCACCCGGCCGCCGACCCGGTAGCCGATGATCCGGTAACTGATGGTCTCGACCCCGTCGGGGATCGCCTCCGCCGCGAGCGAGCGGAGTTCCTCCAGCTTTTCCCGTGCCTGCGGTGGCACGGTTGCCAGGTATGCGACGACGGGGTCGACATCGTCGCCGGCCACGGGGAGTCGGCGGCGACGCCTCGGGCGTGGCACGCCTCGAGCATCTCCCTGAGCACGTCGAGGTCCACGTCGGCGAGCTTGTTGACGTACAGGCAGGAGACACCGAGCCTGTGCCTGCCGAGTCGTGCCAACTGGTCCGAGTACCGGTCCCAGCCGTCGAAGTAGAGCGTGAGCCGAGCCTTGCGGGGACTGAACCCGAGGATCGGCATGTCGCCCTCGCGGCCGGTCTCGTAGCGGTAATGCTGCGAGCCGAACCCGATGATGCTCGGGCCCCACATGACGGGCTCCTCGCCACTGATCCCGCGCATGAGGTCGATCAGGACGTCGGCCTCGTCACGTCGACGCTCGGGGACGCCTTCGAGAAACGCCTCGACGTCGGCCTCGGTGGGAACGGTGACTGCCTCTGCCATGTGCCCAGCATGTCACCTGCTCCGGACATCGGTCACGCGTCGGAGAGCTGATGGCCGACGCCATGCCGTCGGCGTCCGCCAGGCAGTTCGCCGGGGCCCCGCCCGCATATCCTGAGCGCGTGGATGAACGCGTGCTCACCGCCCTGCTGGCCGGGGCTTCACCCGGGCGACGTGCTCGGCGCCGGGATGGAGGGTACGGTCGTCGACCTCGGTGATGCACTGGTGGCGAAGGTCTGGCACGGACGCTCCCGTGAGGACCTGACGGCCCTGTTGACGTTCGGGCTCGGTCTCGGAGCCGCACCGATCCCGTTCGCCACCGCGGGAGCGGTTGAACTGCTGGACCTGGATGGCCGACTCGTCACGATCGAGCGCAAGGTGCGCGGGGTCCGGTTGTCTCCGGGCCCGCGACCCGCCGCGGAGCCCGCTGGGGCACGGGAGGCTCGGATCATCGGCGACGTACTCGACGGGCTGAAGCTGGCGACGGATCCGAGGCTCGGTGTCCTGCCGGCCCTGCCGGGGGAGCCACCACTCGAGACCGGAGCGACATTCGGGCAGGCACTCGCACGGCTCGCTGAGCGACGCTTCGAGGCGTCGGCGGACAGCCTGCGCGTCTGCGTTCGCGACATCGACCGGGTCATGGCCAGGCTCACCGGCGCGCTGAGCGCACTGCCTGACGGGCCCACCCGGTCGCTGATCCATGGTGACCTGATACCGGGGAACATCCTGGTCTCCGACGACACGGTCTCCGGAGTGCTCGACTTCGGGTTCCTCACCATGCTGGGAGATCCACAGTTCGACGCGGCGATCGCGGCGAGCATCTACGACATGTACGGCACCAATGCCCGGCAGTCCGAGGATCGACTCTCCGGGTACTTCGTCGATCGGTTCTCCCACGATGAGCACACCTACGCGCTCTACCGGGGCGCCTACGCGGTGATCACACACGCCGTCTTCGGCCGGGACCTGTCCGAGGGACATTTCGCCTGGTGCGTGGACATGCTCCACCGCGCCGATATCAGGGCCGCGCTCAGCGTCTGATCCTTGATCACCCGGCGCTGTTGGGGAACAGTGGGCCAGGTGACAGGAGCGGGGACGTTCGTACGTAGTGACATAACGAAGATTCTCGGCCAGGAGTTCCACGGCGCTGTCGCCCTACAGGTGCGACTCGCGGCAATTGAGGGCGGTCGTGCTCGGGGACACCGAAGCCGAAGGCTACCCTCGCACACGGCGGCAGATGAGTGCCTTTGCAGTTGCTGCCAAAGTGGTGCGCTCGACGCATGCCACACTGCTATGTATGGCGAACACACGAGCCGTAGCGCAGTTGGCCCTAGGCGGCTTCGGCGCCGCTCTCACTGCGTCAGGCGTCATCACCTTCGCAATGACGGCACCGGGACCGGGCTCCTTCGGGTGGTTCGCCTACGCCCTCTAGCGGACCAACCGTGGTCCACCACAATGGTGCTGCAGCCCGGACAAGTCTGGGGCTTAGCCCTGGTCTTCGCCGGCTCGCTCGTCGTGAGCGGAGTTGCCGGTTTTCAACTGGGGCTACGTCGTCGTCAGTGATCGCGAAAGGGCAGTCGCGACGGCAGCGTGGTGCGCGCGGCCGGCAGGTGAAGGAGTCCCAGGGTGATGCGATTCATCGTCGAGCTGATCGTCGGCGTCGCCCTGGCGGCGATCGTCACGGCGGCCATCATGGTCACGATGTTCTACTTCGGCCCGTGGGCCGATCCACCAGGGATGGACGAACTGTGGTGGCTGTTGGCGACCGCGGCGGTCCTGCTCGCGTCTGGACGATGGTGGGCACGCCGACGAGCTCCTTGATTGACCGAGGGAACTCCACCCACCGCGGCAGAGGAGGACGTCCTGCTCGGGTGGAACCGAGCCGGCAAGATGCCTTCGCACGCCGCGGCAGAGGGGACGCCGTGCCGGAAGCCATCCAGTCGGTCGCGGCATGACCGAGATGCGCCAATGCGCACAACATCAGAGCCAGTATTCGACGCGGGTCCCCTCGCCCAACTCGCGCTGCAGCCAGTTCGCTAGGTGCTGCCCGTGGCGGCGCCACTTCTGCCAGGCCGGTCCGTCGTCAGCGACCGGGCTCTCAACCGGGGACCAGCCACTAAGCTGCTCCCACGTCATGGCCCACCCGCGCAGGTCCGAGCGGAGCGCCTCGGTGATCGGCAGACCGTCGAGATCCACCATTCCTGTGGGGTCCCAGACCGGGTCAGCGCTCCAGTCGGGAGACACCCTGAGCACCGAAGCGATGGCGTTGTCAATGGCGTCGTCCGACATACACGTCATTGTATCGGAGCCTGCTCCAGACACACAACGTGCGGCATGAGCGCGAATCACCAGTGGTTTATGGACGTCATGGCGTGCTTGATTTCTTGCGCGTCGTTGTCGAGGAGTGGCCGCTCGCGTTCCTGCGTCTCGGGATTGATGGTCCAGCCGTCGCCCGTGTACCGGGGATGATGTGAAGGTGGAAGTGGAAGACCGATTGGAAGGCGGCTTCGCCGTCACAGACGAGGACATTGATCCCTTCGCAGGCCAGGCTTGAGCGTCGCAGAGCTCGGGCGATCTCATGGCCGACCGACCAGGTGTGAGCACTCGTGACTGCGTCGAGATCGTCGAGGCCCACCACGTGCAGGCGGGGCACGACGAGAAGGTGGCCTCGTGTGACGGGGTAGCGGTCCATGAAGGCCACGACGCTCTCGTCCTCGTACACCACGCTGGCCTCGTGCTGACCTCCCGCAATGGCGCAGAAGATGCAGACCTGGGCCGCCGATGTCGCATTTTGTGTCATTCCGCAATAGTGGCAGTTCGGCCGCACGCGCGAGCCACCTGATGCCGAGCCAGCTCTCGATCTCACGCTTCTCGGCGCGCCTACCCTGGCCGTGACAGATGATGTGGCGGCGATCAGCCGACGGCTATTGTCCGCGGCGCGGCAAGAGAGTGCGTTTGGAACCCCGAACGGAAGACCCGATCACGTCCTCGGTGATTTCGGGTCGGTCAGTTCCACTGTTCGCCCGTCCGGGTCAAGGATGACGAAGGACCAGTAGCCCACCCAAAAGGGCTCAGTTCGCAGCGTCTCGACTCCGGCTTTCTTGAGCCGGTCCACGGCTTTCTGGAAGTCGATGGGCGGCAGCGCGACGGAGATGGATCTCACCTGTTCTGTCTCGGGTGCGCCCGGGAGTTGGCCCTGACTCCAGCCGGGTTGGAAAGCCCAACCATTCGGGCGCTCGAGCGAGATGGCCCTCTGGAAGGAAATTTGCACGCAGCCATGGACGAACGCGATGTCATCGGGCTCATCCCAAATCAGCTCCAGTCCCACGAGGTCGTGGTAGAAGTCGCGGGTAGCAGCAATGTCGGTGCAGTACTCGTAGGCGAACCACGTGATCATGACCGTGACAGTATCGCGCGTCAGGTGTTCAACTGACGCTTTTGTCGATCCGCCGCGGACATCACGACGGCGGCATGATCGGATGTTCTTGCGGGGCCAACCACATGGTCCGGCGGCGTGTAGGTGTTCCACGCAGAGAGCTGCATCTGCATCGGAGCAAGTCTCGACGGATGCTCAGTGGCGATCGGGCCAAGTGATTGTCGGTGCGACGTGAGAAAGTCAAACCATGCTCGACATCTCCATCATCGCTCTCGTCGTTTCATCGCTCGCATTGCCATTCACGGTTTGGGCCGCATACGCCACCGCAAAGCAGGCCGACGCTGCACGAGCTCAGACCGAGATTCAACGTGAACAGGTTAATGCTGCCCGGGAACAGACCATCCTCCAGCGCGAATTGGCCGAGGCGGCATCCCAGCCCTATGCTTGGGCCGACATCCAACCCGACACCCAACAAGGCTCCATGCTGCAGGTCGTTGTCGGCAATAGCGGCCCTACCATGGCGCGCAACGTCAGAGTGACCTTCGACCCTCCCTGCCTGTTGGACCGCAGCATGTCGAGCCAATCCGAAAAGTTGAGCTCACTTTGGCCGCCGGTCTGAAGTCCCTCGCCCCGCACCGAGTAATCCGGTGGTCTCTTGGAGCGGGCCACGAACTTCTCGCCAGCGAAGCTCCCCAGCTGTGCACAGTTCTAGTCGAAGGCGACGGTCCCCACGGCCCTCTACCCGCACATGCCACGGAGATAGACATCTCCCAGTGGCGGGAGGCTCGGGATGCGCCCGATGGTTCCCTGCACCACGTTCGTGGCTCAATCAAAGACCTTGTGAAGGCAGTACGTGAGGTGTCCGGCAGCATCGAACGTGGCGTGGATCAAGCTCGCTAAGCGGGCCGCTGGTTGAGGTACAGGTCGGGGCCACTGCTTCCGCCAAGATGAACCGCACCAGCTTCAATGCCCCTCCCCGCGGCAGATCCGGTAAGTTACCCCTACCCGGCGATATGGGTGAGGCCCACCCACAAGGTGTCCAAGCGGCCGCGTCCGAGATCGGGCATTGGGCGACGCGGGTCGTGGTGGGATTGTCGGTGACGCCTGTCATGCTGGATTCGATGCGACACGGCTGTCAGGGACACCGCTTTGGGGAGGGGTTCAGATGTCTGGAAGAACCGTTGCGATCAACACGGCAGTCACCGTTCTGGTGAGTCTTCTGGTGTCTAGCATCGGGACCAACTTCTTTTCTTCCGATGAGGTTGCCCGGGCACAAATCGAGTTCTGGTCCCTCTCGGTGGCGGAGCGTTTCGCTCTTGTCGCATTCCCGCTGGTACTGCCCTACCTGATCCTGATCTTCGCTCGGCTGGTTTGGCACATGGCCAAGGGTCTGATTGGGTGGGACCACCCGCTGACAGGTCGCCCTGGTTCGTCATCTCCAGGATCGCGGCGCTGCTCCTGGTAGGTGGCAGTTGTTGGGTGCTTGGACGGATCGTTGTAGAGATCGGGATCTCCTTCTTCGGCTAGCTGCTGAGCCATGGCCTACCTCCGGTTAGTCAGGTGGATCGGCGTGCCTCCGGGAGGAGCAGATCGGAGCAGTCGTCGGCGCTCATATGAACACCGAGAAGCCACGCCTCCGCGGCGCGAGAGGAGCGCGCGAGACATCACACGGTACTCTGAGACCACCTAGCCGCGTCCCGTGTGAGGTCTATGTGACGATCGAGATCCTGCTGACTGACGAAAGGATCCCCATCCGTCGCAGTGTGTTCGAACGACTATTGGGTAACTCGGTCAAGCGCATGTATGCGAGCTACCACGCTGCGTTGGACGACGGCACCATCCACTTCACCATGCTGCTGGAGTTGGCACGCGATGCCGAGATCCCGTACCCACTGTTTTTCGCTCCGGAGCCCGTGGTTGAGGCGCAGCTTCGAGCAAAAACCGCAGCCCTCATGCAGGGCGTTCCCAAGGGGACGTTCGCGGTCAACTCCCGTGACACAATCGACTTGGCCGACGTCGAGCTGATTGTCAAAGATCTTCTGCGCAAGCAGGGGCTGGTCAAGAAGTTCGATCGGAACCTACCGAGGAACCCGATATTGGGCAAGCTGAGCAGGAGCCGACGAACCGATGCTGAAGATGCACAGGTACTGCTCGACCTGCTGGGCCTGACCACAGCCGACATCCATGCCTGCCGTGACAAGGAGAGCGCTCGGGATTTGTTGATTGCGCGCTTGGAGGCCAACCAGATCCTGGTAGCCCTGAGCGTGGACCGGTACATGCCTCAGAGCCTCCGCAAGGTGAAGTTCAGTGGGCTGACAGTCAAGGACAACAAGGTGCCCTACATCTTCGTCGCAAGCGGGTCCGAAGAGGAGAAGGGTGAGCCTTTCGGACGGCAGATCTTCACCATCGGTTTAATGGCTGCGCTCGTGGCACGCAAGCAATTTGCCCCAGTCGTCGTCGGCACCTCGCAACTGACTGCTACGCCGCCTCGGGAGTACGGAATCGTCTCGGAGATGCTCATGCCGAGCAGCCTCATGCGTGCTCGTGACATGTGCAGCTTGGCTGCCATCCAAACTGTGGCCGACGAGTTCAAAGTCACGCCCAGCGCCGTGGTGGTCCGAGCCGCGCACCTCAAACAGCTCTCCTGGGGCGAAGCCAACGATCATTTGCTGGAACTGGCGAAGGGCTTCGCGAGCAGCCCGAGCAGGCCGATGAGGAGCCCCTACCCGTCAACGCAGTGCGGAAATACAACGGGCGAGAGTTCTCTCGGCGCATGCTCCGGGCCCTCGACGACGCCCATATGAGCCCCAGAGACTTCTGCCGCGACGTTTGCGGAAACCGCATCCGCGTCGATGACATCCCTGACTTCAGGAGGGCGATCAGATGATCGACACCCTGTACCTCGTTGACAGCAACGCTCTGTCGAAGCTCACCAGCCAGGAGCGTACGAGCAGGCTGTTCGCACTCCATTGCCGTATCCCGAGGACGTCATGTATGAGACTCGAGGCTACATCGAAGCTGGGCTCGAGGACCTTGTGGTGCACAACACCCCCGCCACGCTGAGGCAACTGGTAAAGGTTATGGACACCCTGGCGCCCGGGGATCGCAGCCTAGTGGATCTGTACCGCAACAAGGGTGGCGCTGATCCATCCATCATCGCCTGCGCCCTAGCCTCGTGCTTTCATGACGGTGGGTGGACTGTAGTGGCCTGAGATGGCGAAAGTGCCCCTGACTTAGGATGATGTGTTTTGCGAAGCACAATCATTCAACAAGCGAGGAGCACCTTCGAGGTGAAGAGTACCGGCTCGTATCCCAGGGTTCATGTCGATACCGCGAAGGTGACCGCGGTCGGGCAGGCTGGCGGGATCCTGCTGACCGAAACCATCCGCGCGGCCGGCCTGGACCGGGCCCTGTCGGAGGCGCTGTCCCGGTGGCGGAAACCGTTGGCGGTCCACGACCCAGGCAAGATCATCTGTGATCTGGCGGTGTCGCTGGTGCTCGGCGGTGAAGCGTTGAGTGACCTCGCTACCCTGCGCGCTGAACCAGGGGTCTATGGCCCGGTGGCGTCGGATCCGACCGTGTCGCGGCTCATCGCGGCCCTGGCCGAGGACGCAGACAAGGCCATCAAGGCGATCGCCGGAGCCAGGCAGCAGGCCCGCGCCAGGGTCTGGTCGCTGGCCGGTGAGCATGCCCCGACCACGAGTCGACTGCCGAGGATCCGGTGGTGATCGATCTCGACGCGTCGCTGATCACCGCCCACTCGGAGAAGCAGCGCGGCTGCGACGCAAACGAGGCTTCGGGTTCCGCCCGTTGATGGCGTTCGCCGACCACGGGCCCGAGGGCACCGGTGAAGCACTGGAGGTCCACCCACGCCCTGGGAACGCCGGTTCGAACACCGCCGCCGATCACATCACCGTCACCAAACAAGCTCTCGCGCAGCTCCCGACCGGAACCCGCGGCCCGGAGGCTGCGTGCTGATCCGCGCGGACGGGGCCGGCGGCACGAAGGAGTTCACCAAGTGGCTGACCGGGCGCAGGGTGGCGTACTCGGTCGGTTTCACCCTCCCCATGGACACCCCGACCTCTACCACCTGGTCCTGAGCCGGTTTGGGTGCCGGCCCTCAACAGCGATGGCGAGGCTCGCGAGGGGCCGATCTTGCTGACTTCACCGGACTGCTGAACCTCGACGGTTGGCCTGCCGGGATGCGGGTGATCGTCCGCCGCGAACGCCCTCACCCCGGCGCTCAGCTGCGGTTCGACGACGTCGACGGCTACCGACTCACCGCCTTCGCCACCAACACCACCCTCGGCACCCTCCAGCAGCTGGAGCTCAGGCATCGTCGCCGCGCCCGCTGCGAAGACCGGATCCGGATCGCGAAAGACACAGGCCTGGCCAACCTCCCGTTGCACGGGTTCGACCAGAATCGGATCTGGTGCCAGATCGTCGCCCTGGCCTCCGAGTTGCAGGCCTGGAGCGCGATGCTGGCGCTGGCCGGTCATGAAGCCCGCCGCTGGGAACCGAAACGGCTCCGCTACCGGCTCTACACCATCCCGCGACCCTCGCCAGAAGAGCCCGCCGCACCGTCGTCCACTTCAGCGACCGATCCCGCTGGGCCGAGCTGATCATCGACAGCATCAGCCGACTCCGAAACCTCCCGGCACCAGCCACCTGACCCTATGTTCCTCCACATGTCCCTCTGAATCTGGCAGCTCCCGGCCTGGAAACCCGCACCGCAGACGTCACGCGGGTCTTGTCGCACCCACCTGCAAGAATCAGCTCAACTTCGACGCCACCGGCGCCGACCAGCCCACACAGGGCCGTCATGAAATATCGAGGCTATACCCATATATGCCACATATGGACATATAGGGGTATAGAGAGTTATAGAGTCAGGATGTTGCGTCAGCGTCATCGCTGTGGGATGTGCGGGAAGAAATTGGCAGGGTGTCTCGGGCAGTTGGTAAACAGTGCATCGCGGGCGGGTTCGCGATGTCGGTGTCAGCGTTGGTAAATGGCGACCATAGTTCGCGTTGTTGAGCCATGCCCTCCATCCAAGCCTCTTTGCTCGGGGCTGGCCGGGGTCGAATCCATGTTCTCTCACGCATTCGCTCGCTTCACCGGTCCAGTAGGTCCACAGTTCTTCGGCTGCCTGTTTCGGGTACGGCAACCCAAAGTATGGGTTGATCGGGTAGGACATCACACACGTGTAGAAGGCGTAGTTCAGTGATTCTCCCTGCTGAGCAGGAACATCCCCAAATTGAAGGGAGCCATCCGCTAGAGCCTCAGCGTGGAATCCCTGCTCATTCATGCAATCAACCATGACAGACGGATGCTCGTGAGGCTCCACGATTCTCACCAGAGGTACGTCCAACTTACGGTCTGGAGAAATCCTGCCCCTTCGCGGGCCAGGGTCATTTCATGCTGACGGGTCTCCTCAATGAGCTGGTCTATGGACCTGCCTTGGAGAGCCTGGTCCCACGTGTCGGGCAGCGCTTGGGCTGCAGGTGGCTGCGAAGCGGGGATGCTGCTCGCTGACTCGCTGCTGGCCGGGGCTGTCCGGCACACCCCACCAGTCCCAGTGAGGTGACCAGTGCCGAGATGACCAGCGACAGCGTTGGACGGGGAGAGTTCATTGTTGGAGCCTCCGTGGAAGTAGATCGAGGATGGAGTTCGCAGGAGCCCTCAGTCAAGTCTTCAACCGCATGCGCTAGCTGGCCTTGGTGATGCTGGTTGTTCAAGCGGTCGAAGACAACCCTGTTTGGGGCCTAGGCATGCCGGAACGCCCAAACATACGCCGGGGAAGACGTTTGAACTAGGGACCTCTTGAAGGCAGGCCCGAGTCAACCTCCGCAGTTGGCCCGGGAGGGCAGTAGCAGTTGGCTGATTGTGAAAACAACTTGTCATATGCCGTGATCGAAGCCATCACGTAGCCGGACACGTTCGGCTTGGACGTGGTGAACGAACCGCCCGTGTTCTTGCTTCCACGGAGGACGCCGTCGTAGTAGTGTTCGACACGCTTGTTGACGGAGGAGTTGCTGCTGATAGTGGCTGTACCCCAAGGGGCAGGAGAGCTGTCGCGCCCATGCGTCGGCCGATGCCTCTGGCGCTGTCACAGCGGTCGCCACTGCTGCCAACATCACTACCGACAGTACTGACCTATTTCGCTTCTTCATGGGACTCTCCTTCGAATACATACAATGGGGTGCCGAACCCCTGTGCGCAGCCTAGATGATCCTGGCTCATCACAATCCAGGGTGTAGTCGGGGTCTGAATCCGCCGGTCTCGAGCAGTGATCTGGCGATGTAGTTGGTGAGGTTCCGGAAGCCGAGTGCCGATCCGCGGAGGTGTTCGAGGCGGCCGTTGAGGGCCTCGGTCGGACCGTTCGAGGTGCCGGGCCGGTCGAAGTAGGCCAGCACATCGTCTGCTCGCTTCTTCAGTGTTCGGCCGAGTGTGATCACCTCGCTCAACGCGGCGGGGACGCCGTGGCTGACCGAGGCGATCAGGCTGGTCATCAGGGCCCGGCCTCTGGTCCGGTCGGGTTCACGGTAGGCGGCGATCATCCGTTGGTAGATACCCAGGTGGCTTCGACCTCGACATGATCATCGCCCGCGAACAGGGCAGTGAGCCGGTCCTTCTGCCGGTCGGTGAGGAGGTCGGCGCCGGTGTGCAGGGTGCGGCGCGCCGAGTAGAGCGGGTCACTGGTGCGTCCTCGATGTCCGTGGATGGCCTGTTGGACGCGTCTCCGGCATCGGTCGAGGGCGTCGCCGGCGAGGCGGACGACGTGGAAGGGATCCATGACGGCGGTCGCGTCGGGCAACTCTTCGGTGGTGGCGGTCTTGAACCCGGTGAACCCGTCCATCGCGACGACCTCAACTCTGTCGCGCCATGCCTGGTCGCGTTCGGACAGCCACTGCTTGAACGCCTGCTTGGAGCGCCCTTCGACCATGTCGAGCAGCCTGGCAGGCCCTGTCCGGTCGCGGATGCCGGTCAGGTCGATGATCACGGTGACGTACTTGTTACCGCGGCGGGTGTGGCGCCACACATGCTCATCCACGCCGATGGCCTTCACGCCGTCGAACCTGGTCGGGTCATCGATCAGGACCCGCTTGCCTTCAGCCAGGACCGCCGTGTTGGCGGTGTTCCACGACACCCCAGCCCCTCGGCGACGCGGGCGACGGTGAGGTGCTGAACTACCAGGCCCTCCAACGCCCACCGCAGCCCGCGGCGTGACAGCTTCGCCCGCGGCTCCGCGGCGAGGCTGGTGTCTTGTCGCCACACATGCCCGCAGCCGGTGCAGCGGTAGCGGCGGATCGTGACCAGCAACGTCGTCGGCCGCCAGCCGAACGGCTCGTGGGCCAACGGCCGCGTCACGGTGTCACGCGCGAGGCCCTCGCAGCCGCAACGTCGGCACCACTGATCCGGCTCCACCACCCGGCAGGCGAGGACCGCGCGGCCAGGCTCCAGCAGTTGGCCGGTGACCTCCAAGCCGAGCTCGTCGAGCCGACAGAACGAGGTCAGGTCAGGGCAGGCGAACCCGCCACAGGGGTAGCATCAGACACGTCGAGGTCTTCCAGATGGGCAGTGTGAGAACTTCCATCATCGGGAGACCTCGACCCCTACCCGGCCCGACGCGCCGAACAGCCCCCTACACCCTCATCTGTGATGAGCCATGATCCTTTGCGGGGAGTGTGGGGAACCGTGAAAGTGCGTGTCGGGGAGTGCTTACGGTGTGCGGAGGACGGAGACGGGGTCTCTGGTGGCTGCGAAGAGTGCTGGGGGATGGCGCTGGCGGCCGCGGCGAGGATGGCGAGGATGGTCACGCCCGCGGTGAAGGCTGCGGGCGGGTGGCGCCGCTGCGTTCGGCGATGAGGAGACCTGCGGCGATGCCGAGGGCTGCGCCGATGATCGCGGGGGCGATGGTGCGGGTGGTGACGATCGCGATGATGGTGCCTCTGGTGGCGCCGAGGGCTCGACGGCGGCCGAGGTCGGCGCGTCGGACGAGGACGTCGGCCAAGACCACGATCGCGATCAGCACCGATCCCGCTGCCAGCACGCCGAGGAGGAGAGTGCGGCCGAAGGCGGTGAAGTCGCCAAGCACCTGATCGCGGAGTTCTGCCAGTCCGATGGGCGATTGGACATTGAGATCGCTGGGGTCGGTGGCGGCGATGAGGCCGAGGACTGCTTGTTGGGTGTGGGCGGCGTGGCTGGCGTGGTTGAGGATCACAGACAGGCTGGAGGCGGTCGCGTCGCCAGCGTTGTAGATGATGCCGGAGCCGTAGTCGCCGAAGGGCTCGCGCGGGGTGAAGGATCCGACGACGCTGAACTCGCGAGTCGAGGGCGTGGCGGCTTCGGTGACCCAACCGAAGGGATGGGTGAAGCCGAGGGTGGTCATGGCGGCCTCGGAGACGAGGGCTTCGCCGGGTGCGGGCCAGCGGCCTTCGGTGAGGGTGGCGAGGGCTTGGATGTCGCCGATGACGCCCCAGGTGGCGACCCGGTCACCGCCTTGGCCCACGGGCCGGAGACGGTGTCGATGGCAGACAGGAGCCCGACGGCACGTTCAACGGTGCTGAGACCGGCGGTTTGCGTGACGATAGTGGAGTTGAGGTGGCTACGGTTGCGGGCGTCGATGACGACGAGTTGGCGGGAGCCGGCTGCGTCGATGCGTTGCTCGAGTTGCCCTCAGCGGCGGCGGTACGGCCGACGGTGGCCAGCGTGCCGGCAACCATGACGGCCACGAGGAACGCGACCAGGGCGGTGGGCACCTTGTTGGCCCAGGTGGTGGCGAGCCCTTCGCGGAGCGTGACCCAGGTTTTCATAGCGCCAGTACCTCGTCGGCGTGGTCGAGCACGAAGGGTCGTGCGTGGCGATGACGACGGTGCGCTTCCCGTCGGCGGCTGCCGAGAGCGCGGCGAGGACTTCGGCGGCGTTGGCGCGGTCGAGGTTGCCGGTGGGTTCGTCGGCGAGCACGACGGCGGGGTCGGTGACCAAGGCGCGGCAGACCGCGAGGCGTTGGGCTTGGCCGCCAGAAACTTCTCCGGGGCGGTGATCGGCGCGGGCTGCCACTCCCATCCGCTCCATCAGCTGCAGCGCTGTGCCTCGGGCTTGGCGCGGGGTGGCGCCGCCGTAGAGGGCGGGCTCGATGACTGAATCGACCACCTTGCGGGCCGGGTCGAGGGCTGCATCCTGGAACACGAACCCGATCTTCGTGGCGCGAACCTGAGAGCGGCGCCAATCCGACCAGGTTGACACCGGTTCCCCGCCGAGCAGCACTTGGCCCTTCGTGGGGGTCAACATCAGGCCGAGCACGTAGAGCAGGGTCGACTTGCCACGCCCCGACGGACCGGTCACCGCGGTCATCACGCCGGGGGTGAACGAGTGGGTGAGCCCGTCGAACAGCTCCTCGGCGCCGCGCCGGTAGGCAAACGACAATCCCTCCACCGCCAACACGGGCTAGCCCTCCTCGGTCGGTTCAGCTGACGGTTCCCCGGCCGCTGGGGCGGCGGAACCGTCGGAGATCTGGACCTTGGTGCCCACCTCGATGCCCTCGACGATCACCATTCCTTGACCAGAGCCGAGCACGGTCACGGGCGATTGGCCGGATTCGGTGATGACGAACGTCGCACCGTCAGGGGTGGAGCGCACGGCTGCTGCCGGCACCCCAACACCGCTGACCCTGGGCACCACGACCACCTGCGAACGCAGCGTCACCTGCGGATCGAGCGGCAACGAGCCGCAATCGCCACCGCACACCTCGCCCCATCAGGCGCGACCAACTCGAACGACACCGTGCCGCCCTGATCCGGTGTCGATCCCGCGATCACCGCCGGCCACACCTTGTCCTCGAACGTCACCTCGATCGTCGCCTCGGCCGGCACGAGCCGTGCCTGATCATCGGTCAACACCAGCACGAACTCTCTGGCCCCGGTCGGTGCCAACACTGCATCCTCGCCCCGGCAAGCACCTTCCCAGTGCGATGTCCTCACCCAACGAGACCGTGATCGGAAAGCGCGGCAGCGCAACGAGTTCCCGCGAGCGACCGTGCCGGTCTGCGAACGCCCCTCGGCCTTCTGCCACGCAATCACCGCGCGCTGCGTGTCCCGCCCGAACGTGCCGTTGGCCTCGCCGGAGAAATGCCCCAACCCAGCCAACATCTGCTGCAGCGCCGCGACATCTTCGCCAGACTGGCGGCGCGCCAAGTCACGCCACATCGGCCGCTCCGACTGCACCGCCCGCACCGGCGTGTTGCCCACCGTGTACAGCACATCGCCAACATTGACCTCGCCCGGATGAACCGACGTGACCACCCCGCCAAAGCGTTCGACGCGGCCACTACCGCTGGCTGCCGCAACGTCGTCGCATACCCCAGCGAGCGTCCAACAGTGGCCTCGGCAGCCTCACCCACACCGGCTCAGCCGAGGCAACCTCCACCGGCGCCGATGACGACAACGTCGCCCGAGCCGCCCACCACCCAGCGGCCACCGCGAAACCGACCACCAGCAGCGCCACAACACCCGTCAACAACCGCTTCACCCGACACACCTCCATAGCAATCAACTTTGACCACGGCATTCGCCACCCATCCGCACAACCCTAGCCCAGTGTGGTGTTTGTTCCGGGCTCGTTCCCCAGGGTCTGTCAGAGAAACGGTGTAAGTGGCTCCATCGCCCGTCAGGGCAGGAGGAGTCATGATGACCGAGACAACCACCAGCAGCAGCTCGTCGGCCGTAGAGTCGGCCAGACTGGAAGCTGTGACCCATTTATCACTATCCCGGAGGAGCCGACCGAGCTCGACAAGGCCCAGCGTGAAGCGATCGCGCAGATGGTGCGCCAGGCCCGCGATGCGGGTATCGCCCTGACCGGCCCGACGGGTTGCTGAGAGCATTGACGGCTCAGGTCGTCGAAGCAGCCCTCGACGAACAACTCAACGAGCACCTAGGCTATGGACAGACCCCCGGGTCGAGGAGGTGGGGAATGCGGCTTTGGGTGGAGACAGATGGACATCCTTGGTGCACGCTTGCGGGGGAGTGGCTGAACGGGACCGCAGCCACCATATCCCAGGTCATCACAGGCGTCACTCTTCATTCAAGGACGAGGGCGTCGGCTAGCTAGCCCTGATTCAAGACGAGTGCGATCGACTCATCCCGCAAGAGTGGACGATCGTTACGGATGATCAAGCGGTGCAACGCACAGCTGGCGAGTTCAAGATTCCGGTTGTGCCGAGTCCGGAGCTCCTCCGCATATTTCGAGGGTGACAGGTCTCTGCCTGGCCAGGGCCCGGCTCGTCCACGGCGGACGACGGCGAAGGCTGCGTATACCAAAACCTGGCCCTGGGTCGAGAACCTCGTGGCCGCGTTCGCCCGGATCGCCGCGATCCCACTACCGGGCTGACCCCCAGCCCGCCACTACTCGAGGAAACCTGGCGAACCGCCGTCCGGCATTTCGTCAGCCGGCCAACAACCACGTCCTCACCCGACCCGCCCTCAGATCGGGTCGGGCGACAGCCCAGCTGACAGCTCTCAAGCCGCCTCATGAATGAGGGAGGTGAGCGAGTAGCATAGCGCCGGCAGGTCCCAACGAGGTCCACCCTCGCTGGAGCCGACACACTGTCGCGTCGACTGACACCGCCACCCGCCAGCCAGCCAGCGGCATGTGCGGATGTTGGTCAGAACGGGTTGTAGCCCCACATTGCGACCGCCGGTGACAGCGCTACTGGGGTGGTTCGGCCTTCTTGCGATCCAAGTGTGGGGCCCATGCCGGGTCGGTGAGTAGCGAGACGACTTGTTCGTCGTTGAGCGGCAGGTACAGCGCTTGCGTGGCGGCTTCAATCTCTTCCAGGGGGATGGTCAGCGTGAAGTAGATCGCCGTATCGTCGCCGCGCCGGTAGGTGTACTCGCGCGCCGGCGCTTCCGGCGAATCGAAAGTGCTGTCGATGTAGACCGTCCCGTCATCGACCGGCACTGGGTTGCAGTCAGGACTGTGGAGGCAGGGCTCGGCGCCGGGGGTCAGGTGCCACAGGGCGAGCATGCCGCGGGCGTTGCCACGGGCACCGGTGAGGGTGAACACCGCGCCGTCGGGACTAGAGCTCAACACGTTTGCCAGCTCGACCCCGGCCGGGAGGAAGCCCTCCACGAGGCTCACGAGCTGGCTGGCCGTTGCTTGCTCGTCATCAGAGAGTCCGGAAGGTGCTGTGGCTAGCGGAGGCAAGTCAACCTGCTCGAGGTCGATAACGGCCGCTTTGTGCTCGTAGCGCAGATCGATGGGCGGCATGGTCGTGGCCTGGCCGTCAGGTGCGCGGTAGAGGCGGGCGCTCGTGTAGCCCTGACCATCGATCCCGAAGAGTGTGAACGCACCGACCACTTCGGCGGCCTGGTCTTCCCACCGCCAAGCGGTCCCCTGCGCGTGGCTTCCCCGAGAGGCCCCATATCCGCACAGCGAGCGCGGGACTATCGTCTGCTTCCGTCACCTCGACGTCGGGGAGAGCGCCGCAAGACCGTCCACCCAGGTCGTGCGAGACACGACCGCTGTGAAATCTCTGGGATCCCGCCCTTCGAGGAGGGAAGATACGTGTTGGAGGACGAGCTCCTGTTCCGCGGGCGAGTAGGTGGAGAAGTCTCCAGTGGCGTTAGGGTCGGATGGAAGCTCTCTTGACGCGGTCGTCTCGGGTGACGAAGCCGGTGATGACGGTGCTTCCGACTGCGACCGTGTTCCGGCGGTCGCGGCCGGCGTTGCTGCAGTCTGGGCGGGTCCCGAGCCAGCCCTTTCGAGGAACGTGCCAGCCCCGACAACGATCACGGCGACTACGGCCAGCGCTGCTGCTCCACTGGCGGCGCGTCGAAGGTTCAGCCGACGTCGACCCCGACGCACCGCAGTTGTGATCAGCCGGTCCACCCGTTCCGGTGGGAGATGGGTATCCATAGCTGGCTCCTTCATCGGTGACTTTCAGACAGTTGTGGCATCAGGCGAAGCTTCGCCAGCGTCCGTGCCGCGGTGACCTTGACCCATCCCTCGCTGCGGCCCAGCAACTCGGCAGTCCGAGCGATGGACAGGTCGTCGACGTAGCGACTGACGATGACCGCCCGCTCGGCTGGTTGAAGCTCTGACATAGCATCGGCAAGATCGACCCACGCAGCCGGATCAGCCTCAGGCAGCAGACGCTCAGGAAGGGAGTGACTCACTACCTCCCTCGAACTGCGTCGTCGCCAGTGGGACGCGAACTGGCGGTAGAGAGTTCTCATCGCGTACCCGTCGACATTGACTGCTAGATCAACCCTCGACCACGCAACAAGACCTTCGTCAAGGTCTCCTGAACCAGATCCTCGGCCAGATGCGGCTCGCCGACGAGCAGGCAGGCCCGCGAGTAGAGCGTCGGCACGGCCCTCCTGGCCATGCCTCGAACTCCTCCACCGCCGCCATGCACTGTCCCTTCGACTGCGAGCGCTTCTATATCTGTTCTACGCCGCAACTCCCATCCCAGGTAACAAGTGCCACAGGATTACCTCTGGAAGGGGAAAGCTCTACCAATATGCGGCAATTGCGGATGTTCGACCGGGGCGGCATGGGACGATCGGCACGTGAGCATCGAGGTGGCGTTCTTCCGGAACATGAACCTCGGCCAGGCGCGGAGCCGATCGCCGCGCAGTCCCGAGCTGCTGGATGCCTTCGCAGCCGCCGGCGCGACCAGCGCAGTGAACTTCCAGACCAACGGCACCGTGATCTTCTCCGGCGACGAACCAGCAGCACTCGCGGAGTCCGTCGTGACCCGCCTCACAGCAGCCACGGCCTACACCCACCTCGTCGTGGTCCGCTCCACAGCTTGGCTCATCGACACAGTCGGACACATTGACCCCGACCTACCCACCGGAGAAGTTGCCCTCTTCAACGCCGACCGACTCCCCGAGCTCGTCCTGCCTCACGTCGAACGCGCTCCTACCGGCGAGCTCGTAGTGCACGAACTCACCTCCGGCCACGCGGTCACGAGTGTCACCGGCGCAGGTATCTCCGCCGGGCCCGTATTGAGCCGGTTGATCGGCGTCCCGGTCACCTGCCGCGGGATCCCCACGATGCGGCGGCTCGCCGCGCGGCTGACCATCCTCAGCACGCAAGCAAAGTAGCCCCGGACACACCCACCACCTGAGACCGCCAGGTTCGAGGCAATACAGGATGTTGGGATCGCGGGATGAGCCAGGGTCAGTAGCCTGAAGACGTGCTTCGGCTTCATGTTCCCTCCCGAGACGAGTTCTCGATCCGTCAGGCATGGCTGCTCGATCCAGAAATGATGGCATACAACGCTGGCTGGCAGATCTCCTCTGCTGGGTACGACCCCGCCACAGGCTGTATCGACTGGCCGGAGGATGCCTGGCTGGCATTTGAGGCGCGACTCGCGCAACCGGCGTCACAGCAGGGTTAGTACTTCGTTCAAGAATACGAGACCAGTGAGTTCTTGGGCCATGTCCACTACGAACTCCACACCGACGGCACGGCTCACATTGGGCTCAACGTGATACCTGCTCGGCGGGAAGTGGGCTTGGCATGAGGTTCATGCATCTCCTGCTCGAACGGGTCTGGCAGGACACCGAGGCAGCAGTGGCCATCAATGAATTCGAGGATGGTCGACTCGATGCCGTGCGGCTCCACCGGCTCTGTGGCTTCGTCCCTGATCCGAACACGTCGAGCGTGTACGGCCGCCCGACCCGCACTTGGCGCCTTCTCCGCCCCGACTCCCAGTAGCGCGCGGTCGGCGGCAATGGTGCGCGTCAGAACTGGGGTCGGGGATCGTCGTCAAGCCGGCTGAAGATGACGAGATCGGCCTTGCCGTCATGGACATAGCCGGCGCGACGGAGCGTACCTTCTTGGATGAACCTCGCCTTGCGGGCCGTGGCCAGCGAGGCGGCGTTGCCGGTGGCGACGAGGACCTCCACGCGGCCAATGCCTTGGGAGTCGAGCGCCCAGTCGGTGATGGCGGCGAGTGCTCGCGCGGTGATGCCGCGGCCTCGGCCCAAGGCCCGAGCCAGTAGCCGGCCTCAGTCTTGGCCACGTCCCAGTCGGTGTTCTTGAGTCCGATCACGCCGACGAACTGCCCGTCGACCTCGATAGCTCGTTCCAAGGCTGTGCCGCTGGCCAACTCCTGAGGCGCGATCTCCAGCGCGAAGAACCGTGCGGATTCCTCGGTATAGGGCTGGGGCAGGGAAGCCACTTCTGGGTCTGCGGGTCGGAGCAGGCGATCGCGATCGCCGGCACATCCGCCTCGGTCAGAGGGCGAAGTACGACCCGTGGGACTTGATGACTTCATCTGAAAACGACGGCATGACGAGACCATAGCTGTTCTTCCAGTGGCCTCGGCGATGCGGTTTCTGCCTACAGCGACAACGTCCGACTCTCGGCATGAGAGTGAAGCGGGGTGGCCAGGGAGGCCTCCGGCCGGGCCCCGGGACGATTCGAGGCCAAGCCCGCCGACCTCTTCACAGGGGAGTTGGGTGGCTGCGTTCTCTTCCCAGGCGTCTTCGATGCGGGTGTAGATGCCGATGGAGGCCAGGTCCTTATGGCGGGTCTGCCGGGCGATCTGCAGGGAGGTGGCGCCGCGTTTGGCGGCGTAGGTGACAAAACCCGCGCGCAGCGAGTGGGCCGAGAACCCGGTGGCGTCGAGACCGGCCCGGGTGACGGCTTGGGTGATCAGGCGGGACAGGCCGTCGGGGGTGAGGCCACGGCTGCTGACCCGGTTGCCTTTGGAAATGGAACGGAAGACCAGGCCTTCGGTGATCCCGCCCGTGGTGAGCCAGTGGCGCAATGCCGTGACGGGGCAGTAAGCCGGGCGGGCGCCCCAGGGAGGACCACGAGCTCGAGGTCTCCGGTCTGGTTGGTCTTGGAGTGGGTGAGCTCGATCACCAGGCCGCGCTCGTGGGGTTTGATCTGATCGACCTCGAGGGCGGCGAGTTCGGAGGCGCGTAGCGCGGAGACAAACCCGACCATCAGGAGTGCCCGGTCCCGGATCCCGCTGAGCGAGGGTTCATCATCGCGGGTCTTCCATTTCGTCATCTCGGGGCAGGCGTCGACCACGTCGAGGAGGATCGGGGCATGAGGGGGCGGGCCTGATCCGGGGGAGCGCCGAGTTGGCGGCGGATCCCTTCCCAGACGGCGATCACGCGTGCGGTCTGGGTGGGGTCGGGATGGTTACGGACCTTGTGGGCGAACCGAATCGTGGAGAGGCGACGGCTGATCGTGCCGACCTTCGCGCCGGCGGTGGCCAAGGCAGAGATGTAGCGGGAGATCGCGATGTCGGTGGCGGGCAGCGCGGTGTGATTGTTGTCACGGCACCAGGTGATGAACTCGGTCCAGTCGGAGCGGTACCCGCGCAGCGTCGAGGAGGCCCGCGACGCCGAGGCGAACGCAGCCTCGGCCGCATCCAGCGACAAGTCCTCCGGCAGCAACATCCCAGCCTGATGATCAGCGGCGACCAGACCACCAGCCGCACTGTCCAGGGCTACTGGGTGCCCTCAAACATGGCACTCGTCGGGGAGCTCAAGCTGCTCGGCGAGCCAGGTACGGGTGGCGGCCTCGGCCGCCGGTTTGGCGGCTGTCAGGGTGGGCTGGACGCCGCGGGCGATGCGGGTCACCTGGTCGGTGCTGCCGGTGCGGTAGATGGTGAGCGTCCAGGTCCAGCGGCCGGCGGTGCCGCGCTGGGCCATCAGCTGCAGATCATGGCGCTCCGAGATCGGCAGGTTCACACCCCACGCGGACTTCGGACCGGAGCGGTCGTGGCTCCACTCGTACGGGGGCAGCGGCACGTCGTCGCGGGTGACGAGTTGCTGTCGGCGTCGGGTGGCCATGCCGGGATCCTACCGGTTATTACATCGGATTCTCTGGATAATCCGATGTAATACGGGAGGCGTTTCGGCCACATTCGAGCTTGGGTCAGTCGCCCCTACGCCACCGAACGCGCGGGCAGCTGCGACCGACCCAGATCAGAGCGAAATGCTGACGTGATCTCTACTGAGGCAGCACAGGTGCTGGCTGCACCATCGTCGTGGGCGGGAGGTTCTTGAGACTGCTGCATATCCGCTCTTCGAGCGCCGACGGGAGACTCGTCATCAAAGTGACCCGCGAACCCTGAGCCACCTCGCATCATGAAGCTGACGCCGCGCTGGGATCCATCGCTGAGGTGTGCGTTGCGAAGCTGCGCATCGGGTCGGAGCGGCTACCGAGAAGCCTGTGGCGTCGAGGCCGGCTTGGGTGATCAGGCGGGACAGGCCGTCGGGGAGGGACGTCCGCTAGTCGCACCATCCCATCGACCTGACGGGTATGTAAACGCTGGCATGGCGGGACTACTCCGAGCTGCCCGGAACGCACGACCGAGTCGGCTAATCCCAGGACTCGTCCGGTCGGCGGTACGTGATCTGGAACTCGTTGAAGAAGCCGTTCAGCTGCGCTTCCTTGTCGCGCTCGTACTCCGACGCGGTACCTCCATCCACTCGGACCCACAGCTCCAGTAGGGTTTCGAGGGTCCAGATGCGACGAGCGGGCACCGTGGCTAGGCGCCTCACGATGGCACCCAATTCAGCGTCACGTGCGGGTCGTTCTGCGAGCTCAAGCACCATGGCAAAGTTCCCTGCAAGCTGTTCCCCTGCCGCCGCAAGCGCCTCACGGCGGGCAGGGTCCTTAAAGAGCTCGGTGGCTAAGGCTTCGAGCTTGGACCGGGTGGCTCGTTGCTGGGCCCAGCTAGCATTGTCACCTGCGGTCCTGGCCTGAAACAGAAGACGCACAAGTGCCCCAGAGTTGGGCTCGATGAAGGAGTAAGTCGGCAAGGGCGGGAAGACCTCCCCATCCGGCTCCTCCTTGGAAACCTTCGTCTCGGGAAGCAGCGCCCGAAGCAGCCTGACACCCGATGCCTCCGATGGTGCACGCCTTCCCTGCTCGATCGCACGAACACTGCCCACCGACAACTCAGTCTCAGCTGCAACCTTCTCGACCGAAAGCCCCTGCTGCCTGCGAAGGCTCTGCATGAGCTGCCCAAATCGCACGGCCCCGGCCGCCCACCGGCAATCAACCAGACCTCGTCGCCATCACCCATGCCAACCAGCATACTCAATTGCCAACAGGACTACGACCAGTACCTGTCGGAGCCTTGCGCATTCGGCGTTTCAGTGGCAACCTAGGTACATCAGGTTACAACAGGTGGCCTGTAGTAGACGAGCAGAGGGGCCGACGGGTGGACGCCACGACGAGACTGGCTATGTGGACAAAGGGGCAAGTAGGCCTGCACCGTGATCGAATGCGGACCGACTCGGAATACCGCCACGGCATCGAGTCCCTGATCAAGTGGTTGTCGTCCAGGCCGGGCCGCTGCGGCGAAGTTGCACGAGTGGTTGGCGACCTACACCCAATCCTGATCAAGCTCTTCTAGCTAGCTAGGTGGCAATAGGCTCGACTGCAGCGAGAAGGAGACCCTCATGGCCAGTGAGTCATGCCCCATTTGCGGAGAAGAAGCCGACGTCGACGAGCACGATCCGCACGGTCACTTCGACACCGGATACGAGCAGCAACGTGATGCCGAGGAGTACTTCCGAACCCTATGCCACTTCGTGGTAGGCGTAGACGACGATGAAGAACCAATCGCCGCTTGTGGGGACTTCGACAGCGGCGGCGGGGATCTGAAGCCATCAGCGACGTGACCTGCCAGAGGTGCCTCGCAGCCCTGTGACCTTTGGCCGTTGGAACCAGCGTGGGGAGGACCCAGATTTCAGCCGGCAGCCCACCTACGCCTGGAAAATGACATAATGTCGCTTATCGGCCATACGGCTGAGCAGGAACCGCGTCCATCGGGCGATCCTCAACACACCTGATGCAGAAACGGCACCGTGCGTTCGTTAGGCTCACACCAACGAACGAAGGGACTCCCACCATGCAGGTGCTCTCACCGTGCGACGGCCGCGTCGTCGCCATCACCGAGGTCAACGACCCGACGTTCTCGGGTCAGCTTGTCGGCCCGGGCGTCGGCATCGAACCGGCCGACGGCCGTCAGATCGTCGTCGCCCCGGCGGACGGCAGGCTGCTGAAGCTCGACCCGCACGCCTTCATCCTGCTGGTCGACGACGGAATCGGCATCCTCGTGCACGTCGGCATCAACACCGTCCGGTTGCAGGGCAGCCTGTTCGAACTACTGGCCGAACAGGGCCAGAGCGTCAAGGCCGGCGACCCCGTCGTCGCGTGGGACCCGGCCTCGGTGACGGATCCCGACATGGAACGCACCGTGCTGGTGGTCCTGATGGACCAGAAACCGGACACGATCGCCTCCGAGGTGCTCGGCCAGGACGTCGCAACGGGCGACGCGTTGTTCACGACTATCTGAGCAGCTTCAACTCGTCCAACGCCAACTGCTCGCCCGGGTGCTCGTCGAGCAGCGCCTCCAGGGTCCTCTGCGCACCCTGGTTGTCACCCGTCCTGCGTTGCAGATGCGCCACCGACCAGAGCGCCAGCACCCGCTGACGCTCGGTGCCGTGGTCGCTGAACCACACCTCGGCACGCCGGAGGAAGTGCAGCGCCTCGACCTCACGGCCCGCGTCGGCCAGGTTCCAGCCGTGGTTGTTGAGCAGGCTCCCCTGCCACGCCTCCACCTCGGCATCACTGCTCGTCAAGGCCCGGTGGAGGCCGCGTCGGGTCCAGTCCTCGGAGTTGGCGGGATCGACGATCGCGAGCATGTGCAGCGCGTCGACACTGAGGTAGAGATCGGCGTCGATGCGCCGGGCCTCGACGAAATGGGCGATCGCCTCCTCCGCGCGCCCCGAGCTGTTCAGCAGTCTCCCCGCTCCAACTCGATGCGCTGCAGCACCACCGGCGCGGACGACATGATCGCGTCCAACTCGGCGTCCGCCTCCTCGTAGCGGCCCTGCAGGCCGAGGGCGCGGGCCACCTGGGTGGAGAGTTCGTCCCTCGCCGTGCCGATGGCGGCGTCACGGAGGCTTCGCAGCTCGCTCTCGGCCCGCCTGCCTCCAAGTTCGAGGATCGCCCGCAGCTGCCCCGCCGCGGGCCGGCCGCTCATGGCTTGAAGAGCCTGTCGACGGCCTCGACCACCTCGGGTGAGACATGGGCCCTGCCAGCCGCGGCGTTCTGCGAAGCCTGCGAGATCCGGGTCGCCCCGGCGATGACCGAGGCGATGCCCGGCCGGGACAGCATCCAGGCGAACGTGACGTCGAGCATGCTGTGGCCGGCGTGGTCACAGATCTGTTGGTAGGTCTCCAGCGTGTCCCAGTCCGCCGCCTCGAGCAGCGCTGGCTTCAGCCGGGTGAGCCGCCCCTCTCCCCTCCTTCGCGGGTGTACTTGCCGGTCAGCAGGCCGTTTCCCAGCGGAAAGTAGGGGAAGATCCCGAGACCGTACGCGGCCGCCACCGGCGCCATGGTGGCTTCGAAGTCGCGCGCCACGAGGGAGTATTCATTCTGCGTCGAGATGAACGACTCGTAGCCGTCCCGGGTCGCCACCTCCGCCGCCTCGGTTGCCTGGTCAGCCGTGAAGTTCGAGTGCCCGATGTAGAGCACCTTTCCCTCGCCCACCAGCTCGGTCAGGGCCCGAGGGTCTCCTCGATGGGGTCTCCGGGTCGGGTGTGTGCATCTGGAGAAGGTCGATCCGGTCGGTCCGGAGGCGTCGCAGCGAGGCCTCGACCGCACCCCGGACATAGCGCTCCCCGCCCTTCGGGCCCCAGCCCTCCGTGCCGGGCATGTCGAAGTCCTCGTGGCCGAACTTGGTGGCGATCACCACCTCGTCGCGCACCGGGCCGAGGGCCTGCCCGAGGAATTCCTCGCTCCGCCCGGAGCCGAGCCGTAGATGTCGGCACCGTCGAAGAACGTGATACCTGCGTCGACCGCGGCCCGGATCACCTCCGTGCTGCCTCGAGGGTCTCGGTGTGTGTGCCCCGGCGCGAGAAGTTGTTGCAGCCCATCCCGACGACACTGACCCGGAGTTCGGAGGATCCTACGAAGCGGTGTTCCATGGCCCAACCCTAACGGCGCTGCCGAGGCACCCGCGGGATAATCGGGTCAGCTGTGGAAGCGTCGACCTGGCTCACAGCTCGAGTGGGTGAGGA